>OZ244963.1:0-3402849 GCA_965222675.1 Wenzhouxiangellaceae bacterium
CCACAACCCGACCCGCAGCCGACAGCCCGCGACGCGGATCAGTCGCCCTGCATGCCCTTGACGTTCAGCTCGATCCAGCGCTCGGGGCCGATGAAGCCGCCGCCCCAGAAATCGTCGAAGTCCGCCGTCGGCGCCTCGGCCTGGATCGCTTCGAGGTCGAGGCCGGCGTCCAGATGGGCCTGGAGCCGTTCGAGAACCAGAGTCAGCATGTCCCGGTACTGCCGGACCTGATCGCGCTCCAGCACCGGCCCGCCATGCCCCGGAATGAACCGGGTCTCGTCGTCCGACATCGCCAGCATCCGGTCGACGGCGTCGACCATTCCGGTCAGGCTGCCGCCGGACCCGTAGTCGATGAACGGGTACATGCCGTAGAACACGATGTCGCCGGTGTGGATCACGTTGGCCTCGCGAAGATGCACCACCGCGTCGCCGTCCGTGTGCGCGCCGGGCAGGTGGATCGCGTGGACCGTATGGCCGCCGAGATGGAACGTCACTTCGTCGTTGAAGGTGACGACCGGGAGGGCCGCCTCGGGCGCCGGCGGCACGTCCATGTCGAAGAACTCCATGAACTGGCCGGCCGAGAGCCGTTCGCGCACCTTGTCGTGGGCCACGATCAGTGACCCGGATTCCGCGAGATTCTCGTTGCCGCCGGTGTGGTCGCCGTGCCAGTGCGTATTGAACACGAAACGGACGGGCGCATCGGTGATATCCGCAATGGCCGCACGGATCTTTTCGGTCAGCGGAGCGTACTGGTCGTCGATCAGGAACGCGCCCCGAGCTCCGACGACCAGGCCGAGGTTGCCGCCGGCGCCTTCGAGTACGTGCACGCCGTCGGCGATGGCCGTCGCGCGGATCTCCACTTCGGAAAAATCCCGCTGCGCCGCGAGCGGTGCGGCCAGCACGAGCAACCCGGCGAAAACGAACGCCGAAAGCGCGATCCGGCGACGAGGCGCTGGCATCGCGATCGAGGGGCGCCGAACGAAGGGGGTCGTCATGGTCGATCTCCTGGCCGAGGGCCGTGCTGGACGAACGCTCAATATAGCGGCTCGCCGGGATCGAAGGCAGCCCGAGCGGAGAGCCGGACCGGCCCGACCCCGGGCGGTCGCTTCGACGCCCCCCCGCCGGGCAGACCCGGTACGCGACGTTCTCTCGCGTCCGCGATGGATGTAGTATCGGGCAGGTTGTGCGAAACGATGGTGCTGACTGAATGGCTCGGAGTGTGTACCTGGAAGGCTTCGCCGGCCGTGGCCGGCCGCCCAAGCGCTTCGACCTGGTCTCGTTCCCGGCCGAGATCGGGCGGCACCCCGATTGCGCGATCCAGCTCAACGTGGCGCGCGTGTCGCGCCGCCACGCCAGCATCGAGCGGATGCGCAACGGGCTGGTGATCCGCGACCTCGGCAGCACCAACGGCACCTTCGTCAACGGCGAGCGCATCGACGCCCCGACTCCGATGGGCCACGGCGACGTGGTCCATATCGGCGACCAGGAATTCCGGCTGATCGAGGACGAGGCCGAGGACGGGCCGGCTCCCGACGAAGCCACCCGGGTCGGCATCGCCGCCCTGCCGCATGACTTTCCGACCCGCGTGCGCGAGTTCAACGAGTTGCTGGACAAGGAGATGGTCTGCGCCTTCCACCAGCCGATCGTCCACGCCGACGGTCGGCCGTTCGCCCACGAACTGCTCGGGCGCGCGGTGCACCCAGCCTTCGAAGCCGCTCCCGGACCGATGTTCATGCTGGCCGAAGCGATCGGCGAGCAGGTCCGGTTGAGCGAACTGTTCCGCCGCCGGAGTTTCCTGGAAGCCGAGTCCCGCGGGCTGGACACACCGCTGTTCTTCAACACCCATCCCGAGGAATGCCGGGATCCCGACCGCCTGCTCGACGAATTGCGGGCGCTGCGCGAGAAGCATCCATCACTCGACCTGGTGTTCGAAGTGCATGAAGCCGCGGTCACGGACCTGGGGGTCATGGGCCGGATCCGGGAGACCCTGAACGACCTGGGGATCGGTCTGGCCTACGACGACTTCGGCGCAGGCCAGGCGCGGCTTCAGGAATTGATCGAGGTCCCGCCCGACGTGCTGAAGTTCGACATCGCGCTGGTCCAGGGGCTTGAAGGCTCCGAGTCGCCGAAGTACCGCCTGCTCGAATCCCTCAACAAGCTGATCCAGCAGCTCGGCGTGAAGACGCTGGCCGAGGGGGTGGAAACGGAGCAGCAGGCCGAGGCCTGCCGCGCGATCGGCATCGACTACATCCAGGGCTTCTACTTCGGCCGCCCCGAACCGGTGATGCCCTCGTCCGAGGCCTGACCGTGGGCCGAACCCGGGCTCGGCCCGGGCCGAGCCCGGCCGGTCTCAGCCGGCAGCCGAGGCGGCCCCGGCGCGCAGGGCGCGCAGCCGGGTGATCACATCGCGAACCACCGCCCGGGACGCCTCGCGGGCCTTGTCGTCGGCGTTCAGGCCCACGTATTCCAGCCGCTCGCGAAGCATCGGTCCGAGGTTGCGCCGCTCGTGCAGCACCACTACACGCACCTGCAGGTTGGCCAGGTACTGGTAGTCGGTGCGGCCGTAGAAGTTCAGTTCGCGCTCGCCGGCGGGCACCACGTCGGCAAACACCAGGATGTCTGCGCCCTCGTCGGCGGCGGCGCGGACGATGTCGGGCAGCGATTCCGCATAGCTCATGCCGTCCATCAGCTGCTCGTCGAGCAGGTCGAAGGATGCCCGGTTCAGCGCCTGCTCGAGTTCGTCCTCGATCGCCGATGCGACCGCCGGGTCGCCGGCCGCCATGACCACGATGCGGGGAGCCGCCGGGTTCCAGGCCGGCGCCCGTTCGTTCCTTGCCGGCGACGTGACCCGTGCGACGGCCTGGTCCGTGTCGAGCGAGGGCGTGTCGAACTCGGCCGGCGGCTGTTCCGAGGCTTCGGCGAGGTGACCGGCATCGCTGGTGTCTGCACGCCCGGTCGACGAGGTCGTCGGCACGGCGGTCGAGGCCACGGCACGTTCGGCCGACGCCGATTCACCGGCACCGGATGCATCGCTCGAATCATCCGGCGACCCGCTCGCCGACCCGCTCGCCGACCCGCTCGCCGACCCGCTCGCCGATCCGTTCGCCGATCCGTTCGTCAATCGGGACGATACCGGTGTCGACGTATCCTCGCGCGCGGCCTCGACCGCGAACCGGAAGCCTGCGCCGTCGCCCGCATCTGCGCTCGATCCGTCGCCGCCATCG
Source organism: Wenzhouxiangellaceae bacterium (assembly GCA_965222675.1). GTDB lineage: Bacteria > Pseudomonadota > Gammaproteobacteria > Xanthomonadales > Wenzhouxiangellaceae. Next base: position 3,225 of record OZ244963.1, read on the forward strand.
GCGCTCGCATCTTCATCCGAATCGGCGGTGCCATTCCCGGTGGCCGAGTTCAGTGCAAGCTGGCTGTCCGTGTCCGGGCCGGCAGACGAATCGCCGGACGAATCGCCGGACGAATCGACCACCGATCCGATCGCTGAGTCGGTGGGACGATCGACCGTCGATCCGGAACCCGCCGCCGCGATGCCGCTGCGTGCTTCCAGGCTACGGGGCTCGGTCTCGATCACGGCTTCGGGGCCGTTCTCGCTGCCGCCGAACCAGGCCAGCAGCGGTTTGTCGCTGCCGGCAAGCAGGTACCAGGTCGACGCGGCCGCACCCCCGAGTACGAGCACGAGGAACAGCGCGGCAACGGCCAGGCCCTTGCGCGAGCCACCGTTCGCGTCGAACGCTTGCGTGGTCGCCGTCGGCGGCGCGGTGCGGACGGTCGGCGGACTATCGCTGCCGTTGCCCTCCTTGACCGGCATCGGCGTGGTCGCGGCCACGGTCGCCGCAGCCGTCGGGGCGTCGCTGCCCGTGGCCGCTCGGGGCGCGGTCGGTCCGGTGGTCTCGACCGCATCGTCGAGAACCACGGTCTTGGCCCAGCGCGGCTCGCGACCGGCACGGTAGTCCTCGATGTCGCTGATCAGTTCGTTGCAATGCTGGTAGCGCAGCTTCGGCCGCTTGGCGATCATCTTGGCGAGGATCTTCTTGATGCCCTCGTCGACGTTCGGATTCAGCTCCTTGATGTCGGGGATCTTCGCCTCGACCACCTTGGTCATCATCTCGAACGGGCTGTCGGACTTGAACGGAATGTCGCCGGTGAGCATTTCGAAGAGCACCACGCCCATCGAGAAGATGTCGGAGCGCTGGTCGACCTCCTGAGACAGGCAGACTTCCGGCGACAGGTAACTGGGCGTGCCCATGCCGATGCCGGTCGTGGTCAGCCGGGTCTCGGCGTTCTCGTCGCGGGCGATGCCGAAGTCGACGACCTTCACGCCGCCGTACTTGGTCAGCATGATGTTCTCGGGCTTGATATCGCGGTGGACCACGCCCTTGTCGTGGGCTGCGGCAAGGCCGGTGGCGGCTTCCTGCAGAATCTGCAGCGCGCGGACCGGCTGCATCTGGCGCTCGCGCTGGATCAACGCCTTGAGCGAATCGCCCTCGACGTACTCCATGACGAAGTATGGCTGGTCCTCGTGCCGGTCGACGCGGAAGACCTGGACCAGGTTCGGGTGGTTGAGGTCGGCAACAACCCGCGCCTCGCGCATGAACCGTTCGGAAACGGCCTCGTCCTCGAGGAGCTGGTTGCCCAGCATCTTGATCGCCACGTAGCGCTGAAGGCTTTCCTCGCGCGCCTTGTAGACGACACCCATGCCTCCGCGTCCCAGTTCGGAGACGATTTCGTACGGTCCGATTTTCTTCGCCATGCCACCCTCCCTTCGGATGGTCGATCGCCCGGTATGGGCCTTCGATGATCATACGCCGCTGGACCCCCGGTTTCGAGGCGGGCCCGGCGGCGGTCCGGGGCCCGGGGCGAGTCCGCTTCGGCGCGGATTACCCGTTGTCGTGGTTCCAGTCTCCACTTACGCACTGAACCCCGACTGAACGACATCGGGCAACTCGATTCCCGGTCCCGCCCCGGCGCGGACCCGCAGCCCATCGCCGGGCCGCGGCCCCGGCGAAGTGCTCGCAATTGCTCACAATCGCTCGCGCCGCGCGGCGAGTTTTGCTACCGTTCCCGATGCCGCTTCGAAGGCGGCGTCGACCAAGGTATGAATCCATGCGGAATGCTTTCTTCGCGGCCGGCCTGGCGCTGGTCCTGTCCCCCTTCGCGTTCGCCGGCGAGACCTGGCTGCGTATCGATCGTCCCGACGCCTCGCTGCGCGCCGACCTGCCGGACGCGGCCATCGAGTATCCGGGCTTCGTCTGGCTGCCGGACACGGAAGCAGCGGTGAGCCACCGGCGGGCCGGCGAGCGCCTGCACGCGGTGGCCGAGCCTTTCGCCATGCGGATCGACAACCGGCGGGTAGACCCCCGCCTGGCGTTCGGATCCACGGCGCAGGGCCCATGGCGCGGGAGCGCATGGTCCGAAGCCGACTTCCGCCTGGTCCAGTTCCAGGGCCCGATCAAGCGCGAGTGGCTGGATGCCCTGCGCGCCGCGGGCGCCGAGCCGATCCAGTACATCGCGCCGTTCGGCTACATCGTCTGGGCCGACTCGAATGCGCTGGACCGCGTCGCCGAGGCGCCTCGGGTTCGCTTCGCCGGCGAATTTCCGCCGGTGCTGCGCGTGCCGACGCAGGCCCGCAACGGCGCCGAGTCCCATCCGTACGCGATGGCGATGATCCACGCCGGCACCGCCGATCGTGTGATCACCGCATTGCGCACCGCCGGCGCGGGTGTGGTCGACGCGCCGAAGCGCATCGACGCTCGACTGGCGACTGTCCAGATTCGCGCGCTGCCGACGAACTTCGAACGCCTGAGCCGCATCGCCGGCGTGCTGTCGATCCAGCAGATCGGCCAGGATGCCGGCCCGCGCGGCGAGATGAGCCAGCAATCGGTCGTCGGCGGTTGGGACGCCGCGCTCGCGATCCAGCCCGGCTACCTCGACTGGCTGAATCCGACCGGTCTCGACGGCAGCGGTGTGACCGTCGGCATCGTCGACGGGGGCATCCTCGACAGCCATCCGGACCTGATCGACAACATCGTCCCCTGCGTGCCGGGCGCCATGGGCGCGAACAGCTGCAGCGACGCCAGCGACGGCCACGGCACGCACGTGGCCGGCGCGGTCGGCGGCACCGGGGCGTCGGGCACGGTCGATTCAGCCGGCTTCCTGCGCGGCCAGGGCGTGGCGCCCGGTGCGTCGCTGGTCGAGCAGCGCTACGGCCCGTTCCTCGGCGGCGGCCCCGGCGGCATGGCGCCGAGCGGCATGCTGACGATCTACCGCGATTCGGCGGCCAGCGGCGCTCAGCTGACCAACAACTCCTGGGGCCCGACCGGGTCGCCGCAGGGCTACGACATTCCGACCATGGAGATCGATCTCATCAGCCGCGATGCGGACCCGGCAACCCCCGGTCAGCAGCCGGTTCTCGCGGTCTGGTCGATCATGAACGGCTACGGCGATTCCGGCGGCGCCTGCGCGCCGAGCTCGCTCGGCTCCCCGGACGAGGCCAAGAACCTGTTCGCGGTCGGCTCGACCCGGCTGCAGTTCAGCAACGGCAGCCAGGAACTGGATTTCTTCAGCGTCTCCGGCAACAGCGCTCACGGCCCGGCCTGCGACGGCCGCCAGGTACCGCACATCGTAGCGCCCGGCTGCAACACCGACTCGACCAGCACCGGCGGCTCCGGCTACGGCCTGTCCTGCGGCACGTCGATGGCTTCGCCCGTGGTGTCCGGCAGCGTCGCCCTGTACTGGGAGCACTATCGGAACCTCCACGCGGGCGCCGACCCCAGCCCGGCGCTGATCAAGGCCGTGTTCACGGCCGCCGCCACGGACCTGGTCGGCAACCTCGATGCCGACAACGGGACCCTCGGCCACCGCCCCGACCGCAAGCAGGGCTGGGGCCGGCTGGACCTCGAGGCGGTCATCAACCCACCGCAGCCGGTGGTCACCTTCGACCAGCAGACCGTGTTCGATGCGACCGGCCAGGACTGGAGCATCGTCCTGACCCCCGCCGACCCGACCGAACCGGTGCGGATGATGCTGGCCTGGACCGACGCGCCCGGGCCCGGTACCGGCGGAACGGCCCCGGCCTGGGTCAACGATCTCGACCTCGCGGTCTCCGCCGACACGGGCGATTTTCTCGGCAACGTGTTCGGCGCTGACGGCTTCTCGGACATCGGCGGCAGCCCCGACGCGATCAACAACCTGGAAGGCATCCATCTGCGCGCGGACCAGCACAACGGCCAGCCGTTCACGATCGAGGTCCTGGCGGCCAACATCGCCGAGGACGCGCTGGACGTTCACGACCCGCAGTCGCCGCGCCAGGATTTCGCCCTGGCCTGCTACAACTGCCTGACCGAGCTGCCCGATGACCTGTTCGCCGACGGCTTCGAACCCCAGATCGCCGTTCCCTGACCCGATCGCGATGTGCTCGATATTCGGCATTCTCGGTCCGATCGACGGCGCCGGGCTGCGCGCCGACGCGCTGGCCCGCTCGAAGCGCCAGCGCCACCGCGGACCCGACTGGTCCGGTGTGCATGAAGATGATGCGGCCCTGATCTGTCACGAGCGGCTGGCGATCGTCGATCCGCTCAGCGGCGCCCAGCCCTTGTATGCCGCTGATCGCAAGCGGGTGCTGGCGGTCAACGGTGAAATCTACAACCATGCCGCGCTGGAAGCCGAGCACGGCCTGGCCGACCAGCTGCTGACCGGCTCCGACTGCGAGGTGATCCTGCCCCTGTCCCGCGCGCTCGACCCCGTCGAGCTGTGCCGGGCGCTGAATGGCATCTACGCGTTCCTGCTGTGGGATCTCGAGACGGGGCGCTACGTCGTCGCGCGCGACCCGATCGGCGTGATGCCGCTGTACTGGGGCCGCGATAGCGCCGGGCGCCGGGTCGTCGCCTCGGAGCTGAAGGCCCTGCACGACCTCTGTGACGATGTCGAGCCGTTTCCGCCGGGCCACGTCTACGACTCGGCCGACGATACGCTGACCCGCCATTTCGACCCGGACTGGCGCCACCGTGTGCCGATCGCGGAGGCCAATCCGCCGGCCATCGACAAGGAAGACGAAGCGGTCGCGGCGCTGGCCGACGTTCTGGAAGCCGCTGTCACCCGCCAGCTGATGTGCGACGTGCCCTACGGTGCGCTGCTGTCGGGTGGACTGGACTCGTCGGTCATCGCCGCCCTGGCCGCTCGCCACGCGGCGCGTCGGGTCGAGGCCGACGAGAGCGAACCGGCCTGGTTCCCGCGCCTGCACACCTTCTCCGTCGGCCTCGAGGGCAGCCCCGACCTGGCCGCCGCCGAGCGCGTGGCCGAGCACATCGGCTCGGTCCACCACGGCTTCACGTACACGATCCAGGAAGGGCTGGACGCGCTGGTCGATGTGGTCACGCACCTCGAAACCTATGACGTGACGACGATCCGCGCCTCGACCCCGATGTTCCTGATGGCGCGCCGGATCAAGGCCATGGGCATCAAGATGGTGCTGTCCGGCGAGGGCGCCGACGAGCTGTTCGGCGGCTACCTCTATTTCCACAAGGCGCCGAACGCGCGCGAGTTCCATGAGGAGACGGTGCGCAAGGTCGATGCCCTGCACCGCTTCGACTGCCTGCGCGCGAACAAGTCCACGGCTGCCTGGGGCGTCGAGGCCCGCGTGCCGTTCCTCGACAACGAAGTGATCGACACGGCGATGCGGATCGACCCGGCGCTGAAGATGATCGGCCCGGGGCGCATGGAAAAGCACCTGCTGCGCCGCGCATTCGCGCACCTGCTGCCCGAAGCGGTCGCCTGGCGCCAGAAGGAGCAGTTCTCCGACGGCGTCGGCTACGGCTGGATCGACGCGCTGCGCGACCACGCCGAGGCCCGGGTCTCCGACGCCGACCTGGCCGCGGCCGAGGACCGCTTTCCGATCAACCCACCGGCGACGAAAGAGGCATACCTGTACCGCTCGATCTTCGCCGACCTCTACCCGTCGGATGCCTCGGCAAGGACCGTGCCCGGCGGCAAGTCGATCGCCTGCTCATCGGAAGCGGCCCTGGCCTGGGACCCGGACTTCGCCGATCGCGCCGACCCTTCGGGGCGGTCGGTGGCGGGAGTTCACCGCGGAGAGTGATCGCCATCCCTGCCGGCAGGCTGCCCGGCATGGCGATCGCACGACTTCAGGAACCCGCGCTCTTCCGGTGGCGCCATCTCGCAAGGCCGCCTCGGAGCGGCACGCCGATCAGCAGCAACGCCATCGGCACGACGATCCACGGGTTCAGCGAGGAGTCGGGTTGGACGGCAGCCCACAACATCCAGGCACCGCCGCCACCGAACACCAGGAGCCCGAGAAAGACGAGTTCGGGCTCGCGCTCGGCCGCCTGCTTCGCACGCCATTCGTCGAGACCGGACGACGCGCGATCGACCAGTTCGAGATCGTTGGCATGACGAGCGACCCAGATCGCGTCCAGCCCCGCGACCACCAGTGAGTTGACGAGAACGAACGCGAACCCGTACACCGCCTCGACCGCATCCGAGGACCCGAGATGCGGAGCCAAGAAGATCATCAACAGCAGCGCGAAGCATCCGAATTTGGCCCACTCGAGCGCCTGGCGCGATTCCACCAGCCGCTCCCAATCCCCGGTCACGCGATAAACCGCGCCGTACGGCATGCTCGGCTCGACGAGGCGCAGGTCCTCGATCATCGACCGGGTCCTGCGCCCGGTGATCGCCGGGCGGCTCATGCCGAACACTCCCGGTTCCTGCGCGCGTTCTCGCGGCAGGCACGGCGCTGGGCGACGCGCAGGTGGACGAGGGCCTGGACCGCGAACATCGCGGCCAGCGGACCGAAGACCAGCGGATACCCGCCGAACGGTCCCACAGCGATCACCACGAACAGGATCGCGCTGAGCGAAGCGAGTGCGGCCTGGAAACGAAGTTGGCCCGGCGTCCCCGGCCCGGCGGCGGCATCGAGGCGATCCGCCGCGCCGACCGATCGCCAGGCGATCGGGTTCGATTCAACGCGATGCCGGGCGACCCAGGCCGCAGCGACGCCCCATCGCAGCGCCAGCAGCAGGCCCAGGAAGCCCCAGAACAGGACCGGCGCTTCGAACAGCACGAAGCCCTCGCGACCGGCCGAGACTACTGCGGCCACGATCAGGATCAGGACACCGGCGCCCACCGTCGCGGCCAGCTGCCACAGCGCAAGGTGGCGCAGCCATCGGTCACGGTGGGTCTTCGATGGCACGCAGAACACCGGGCCGAACGCGCCCATCGGGACCAGCAACCGGTCGGCATCGGCCGCTCCCGCACGGCGGCCGCTCGAGATCTCGTTCATTCCAGGAATCCCCATTCCCATTCGCCGTCTTCAGGATAGCCAACCCGGGCGCGAGGCTCAAGGGGGCGCGCCCTGCCAGGACTCCGCGTGCCGGGACGATGAATTCCCTCGACGGCGTCGGAATTGGCTATGCTGAACGGCCTCCATACGCCGGAGTACGGTCGTTGGCCAGCCTGTACCACCCCGACTTCGACCACGACGCCTGCGGCTTCGGCCTGATCGCCAACCTCGACGGCCGGGCCGAGCACCGCACCGTGGCCGACGCGGTGCAGGCCCTGGATCGGCTGACCCACCGCGGCGCGGTCGCTCCCGACGGGCGGACCGGCGACGGCTGCGGGCTCCTGGTCGGGCTGCCGGTGCGCTTCCTGCGCGCGGTCGCCGCCGAGGACGGCCTCGACCTGCCCGACCGCTTCACCGCCGGCCAGGTCTTCCTGGATCGCGATGCCGCGATCGCGCGCGACCAGCGCGAGCGCCTCGAGCACCGCCTCGCCGAGCAGGGGCTGTCGGTGCTCGGCTGGCGCGCGGTTCCGACGGACCCAGCGCAGCTCGGCGAACGCGCCCGGGCCACCTGTCCGCGGATCGAACAGGTGTTCATCGCCCCACCCGACGGTGTGGACACGACAGCCTTCGATCGCCTCCTGTTCATCGCCCGGCGAAGGGTCGAGGCCGATAGCGGGCGCGAGGGCTCGTTCTACGTCGCATCGCTGTCGGCGGCCACCCTGTCCTACAAGGGCATGGTCATGCCGGCCTGGCTGCCGGCCTTCTTCCCGGACCTGGCCGATGCGCGCTTCGAATCCAACGTCGCTCTGTTCCACCAGCGCTTCTCGACGAACACCCTGCCCCGCTGGCGGCTGGCCCAGCCCTTCCGCATGCTGGCCCACAACGGCGAGATCAATACGATCCGCGGCAACCGCAACTGGGCGCGGGCCCGCCGGCACCTGCTGGGCTCGCCGCAGCTGCCGGAGATCGCCGAACTGGATCCGCCGGTCGACATGCACGGCTCGGACTCGTCGTCCCTCGACCAGATGCTCGAACTCCTCGTGGCCGGCGGCATGCCCCTGCCGCAGGCACTGCGCATCCTGGTTCCGCCGGCCTGGCAGACCGCCGACAACCTCGACGCCGACAAGCGCGCGTTCCACGAGTTCTTCGCCTTCCACCAGGAGCCCTGGGACGGGCCGGCGGGGCTGGTCATCACCGACGGCCGCTGGGCGGTCTGCGGCCTGGACCGCAACGGACTGCGGCCCGCGCGCTGGACTCGCACGGCGGACGACCGGCTGATCGTAGCCTCCGAAACCGGCGTGGTCGACGTGCCCGTCGACCAGGTTCTCGCCCGCGGCCGGCTCGGCCCCGGCGAGCTGCTCGCCGCCGACCTCTCCGACGGCACGCTGCTCGACGCCGCGGCGATCGACGACCAGCTCAAGACACTGCATCCGTGGCAGGCCTGGCTGAAGACCGGGGTGCGCTACCTGGACTCGGAACTGGTCGACGTGCACATGGCCGCCGAACCCTTCGACGCCGCCACCCTGGCGACCTATCAGAAGATGTTCAACCTGTCCCGGGAGGAGCGGCGCGAGGTCGTCCAGGTGCTCGCCGAGACCCAGGCCGAGGCGGTCGGCTCGATGGGCGACGACACGCCGATGCCGGTGCTGTCGACGCGCATCCGCTCGCTCTACGACAGCTGCCGCCAGCAGTTCGCGCAGGTCACCAATCCGCCGATCGACTCGCTGCGCGAGAACATCGTGATGTCGCTGGAAACCGGCCTGGGCCGCAAGGGCAACCTGTTCGAGCCGAACGAGGCGATGGCCGAGCGCGTGGTGCTGAACTCGCCGGTGCTGTCGCAGCGCAAGCTGCGCCAGCTGGTCAACACGCCGCAGTTCGGCCTGCCCTCGGTGCTGCTCGACCTGTGCGTGGCCGAGAACACGCCGCTCGAAGTCGCCCTGGCCGACCTCTGCCGCCAGGCCTCGGAGGCCGTGGCCGACGGCAAGCTGCTGCTGATCCTGTCGGACCGCTACCTCGAGGACGGCAAGCTGCCGATTCATGCCCTGCTCGCCACCGGCGCGGTCCACCACCACCTGCTGGCGACCGGCCAGCGACCCGACTGCAACCTGATCATCGAGACCGGTACGGCCCGAGATCCGCACCATTTCGCCTGCCTGATCGGCTTCGGCGCCACCGCGGTCTATCCCTACCTCGTCTACCAGACCCTGCAGGCGATGGTGACCTCCGGCGAGATCGAGCACCCGCGGGACCGCGCGCTGCAGCTCGGCCGCTCCTATCGCCGCGGCATCCGCAAGGGCCTGTACAAGATCCTGTCGAAGATGGGCATCTCGACCATCGGCTCGTACCGCGGTGCGCAGCTGTTCGAGCTGGTCGGGCTCGCCGACGAAGTGGTCGGGACCTGCTTTCCGGGTGCCGTTTCGCGGCTCGGCGGCGCCACCTTCGAGGACCTGTGGAGCGACCAGAAGGCCCTGGGCCGCTGGGCCCGGGACCGGCGCATACCGATCGAGCACGGCGGCCTGTACCGCTACGTCCACGGCGGCGAGTACCACGCCTGGAACCCGGACGTGGTCACCGCGCTGCGCACCGCCGCGCGCACCGGAAAGCGCGACGACTATCGCCGCTACGCCGGCCTGGTCGACGGGCGCAAACCCGCAATGTTACGCGATCTTCTTCGATTGACCAGCGATCGTGCGGCGATCAGCGTCGATCAGGTCGAGCCGATCGAGACCATCGTCAAGCGTTTCGATTCCGCCGGAATGAGCCTGGGCGCGCTGTCGCCGGAAGCCCACGAGGCGCTGGCGATCGCGATGAACCGCCTCGGCGCGCGCTCGAACTCCGGCGAAGGCGGCGAGGACCCGGTGCGCTACGGCACCGAGAAGGCGTCGAAGATCAAGCAGGTCGCCTCGGGCCGCTTCGGCGTCACGCCGGACTACCTGGTCTCGGCGGAGGTCATCCAGATCAAGATCGCCCAGGGCGCCAAGCCCGGCGAAGGCGGCCAGCTGCCCGGGCACAAGGTCGACGAACTGATCGCGCGCCTGCGCTTCGCCACCCCGGGGGTCGGCCTGATCTCGCCGCCTCCGCACCATGACATCTACTCGATCGAGGACCTGGCCCAGCTGATCTACGACCTGAAGCAGGTCAACCCGCAAGCGCTGGTCTCGGTCAAGCTGGTCGCCGAGCCGGGGGTGGGGACCATCGCCGCCGGCGTGGCCAAGGCCTACGCCGACCTGATCACCGTTTCCGGCTACGACGGCGGCACCGGCGCCAGCCCGCTGACGTCGGTCAAGTACGCCGGGGCACCCTGGGAAACCGGCCTGGCCGAAGTGCGCCAGGTGCTGCGCGCGAACGGCCTCCGGGGCCAGGTGCGGATCCAGGCCGACGGCGGCCTTAAAACGGGCCTGGACGTGCTCAAGGCCGCCGCCCTCGGCGCCGAGAGCTTCGGCTTCGGTACCGCACCGATGATCGCGCTGGGCTGCAAGTACCTGCGCATCTGCCACCTGAACAACTGCGCGACCGGTGTGGCGACCCAGAACCGGGTGCTGCGCGAGAAGCACTTCGTGGGCCTGCCCGACATGGTCGTCAATTATTTCCTCGGCGTGGCCGGAGAGGTGCGCGAGGGCCTGGCCGCGCTGGGCCTGCGCTCGCTCGACGAGTTGATCGGCCGAACCGGGCACCTCGAGCGAATCGAAGGGCTGACCGAGCGGCAGAACCGGCTGGACCTGCAGCCGTTGCTCGACGACGATGGAGTCCTGGATGAGGTCGACCGCTTCTGCACCGTCGAACGCAACCCGCCCCACGACCCGGGCCGGCTGGCCGCGCGGATCGCAGAAGACACCGTCGACGCCGTGGCTTCGGGCGACGGCGGCGAGTTTTCCTATGCGATCGGCAACCACGACCGCTCGATCGGGGCCCGGCTGTCCGGGGCCATTGCCAGCGAGCACGGGCCCGACGGCCTGCGCGACGCGCCGTTGACGCTGAAACTCGACGGCACCGCCGGCCAGAGCCTCGGCGCATTCAATGCGGCGGGCCTGCGGATCGAGCTGACCGGAGAAGCCAACGACTACGTCGGCAAGGGCATGGCCGGCGGCCGGATCGTGCTGCGCCCACCGGCCGGGATTCGGTATCGAGCGGCCGACACGCCGATCATGGGCAATACCTGCCTCTACGGTGCGACCGGCGGCGAACTGTTCGCGGCCGGGACCGCCGGCGAACGCTTCGCCGTGCGCAACTCCGGCGCAGTGGCCGTGGTCGAGGGCGCCGGCGACCACGCCTGCGAATACATGACCGGCGGCGTGGCCGTGTTCCTGGGTCGCACCGGCATCAACTTCGGCGCCGGCATGACCGGCGGCTTTGCCTACGTCCTCGACCTGGACCGCGGCTTCGTCGATCGCTACAACCATGAATTGATCGACATCCACCACATCGCGCCGGAGTCGATGGAAAGCCACGTCCACCACCTCAGAGGCCTGATCCAGCGACACCACGACCACACGGGCAGCCCCTGGGCGGCCGAAGTCCTCGACGATCTCCGGCGGATGCTGCCGAAGTTCTGGCTGGTCACGCCGAAGGCAACGGACCTGGAGCAGCTGATCCGGGGTTTGAGGGAGGCGGCGTGATGGTCGGGGTTGGGTTGTCGAAGGGGTTCGACGCTTCGCGTTGTCGTGCGCTCACGGCGCGCGGCCGGTGCTCGCGCACCCATCACGCAGCGCCGAGATCGCGTGCTGCAATCTCAAAAGCGTTTCGCGCGCCTGCTCCGCAGGCTTCTGCGAGGTACTTTTGTGGCGTCAAAAGTACCCAAAACCGCTGCGCGGACATCGCCCCCGGGGCTGCGCCCCGGTTCCCTGCGATGCTCGGTGCGAGCGGGGCCAAAAGAACTCGCTTCGCTCAGACACCTTTTGGCCTCTCTCCGCTCGCCCCTCCGCTTCTCGGCGGCGCTGACGGCGGGGAACGTCAAGAGCCGGCCCGCGCTGGATTCGAAGTCTTGCGTCTTCGCGTCGCCCCGGGCTTGAACCGGGGCCCAGCGACTTCGATCGAAACCTGGAACGCTGCGTGGTGCCGGCTCGCGGATCAGGGCGGCCGGGCTCGATCTCGCGCTGGGCTCCATCTCACTGGAACGCCCCGAGACTCGCAGGGCCGCGCGGCGGTTCGACCGGGCTCTGCAGGCTGCAGGATGCAGTCAAAAGGCATTTCGCCGCTCGCTTCGCGAGCTGATGCGAGTCCCGCTTGTCATGACAATCGTCGCAACAAAAGAAACCAAAAATGCTCATGCCGGGAATACGCCCGCAGCGCGGGTTCCCTCGATTCTCGGTCCGCGCGGGGGATTCCGAACTCGCTGCAGTCGCTGCGCTCCTTGCGCTCAGACATGCGGAATCCCTCGTTCCGCGCCCGCCTGCAAGTCTCGGCGCCTTCCAGGCAGATGGAGCCCATCGCCGATCCTCCCTTCCGTCGCCCCGGGCTCGACCCGGGGCCCAGCGACGTTTCGGGTTTCGATCGAAGTCGCTGGATCCCGGATCGGGTCCGGGACGACGGGAAAAAGCGAGTCGCTGCTGGATTCGAGGGTTGGCCCTTGACATTCCCCGCCGTCAGCGCCGCCGAGAAGCGGAGGGGCGGATGGAGAAAGACGAAAAGGTGTCTGAGCGCAGCGTCGCAGACGCGAAGCGAGTTCTTTTCGTCCCATCCGCACCGAGCATCGCAGGGAACCCGCGCAGCGGGCGGCGATGTTCGCGCAAGCGGTTTTGGGTACTTTTGCCGCCTCAAAAGTACCTCGCCGAAAGCCTGCGAAGCAGGCGGGCGAAACGGTTTTGATCCCGAGCAAAAAACCTTGACGCATGCAGGGGAAAAAACAACACAAATCATAACTGGAGGCCCCCGATGAAACCCTCCAATCTTCACTTCCTCGAAACGCCCAGGCAGGACCCGAAGGAAACCCCGGTTCCCATCAGAATCCGCGACTGGAACGAAATCTACGGCCAGTACGACGAGGCCGCGGCCGCCGATCAGTCCGCGCGCTGCATCAACTGCGGCAACCCATACTGCGAGTGGGAGTGCCCGGTCCACAACTACATTCCCGACTGGCTGCGCCTGGTCCGCCAGGGCCGCCTGTTCGAGGCCGCGGAGCTCTCTCATCAGACGAATTCGCTGCCGGAGATCTGCGGCCGGATCTGCCCGCAGGACCGGCTCTGCGAAGGCGCCTGCACGCTCGACGACGGTCTCGGGGCCGTGACCATCGGATCGGTCGAGAAGTACATCACGGACGAGGCATTGAAGCAGGGCTGGCGGCCCGACCTGTCGCACGTGGAGCCGACCGGCAAGCGGGTGGCGATCGTCGGTGCCGGGCCGGCCGGGCTGGCCTGCGCGGATGTCCTGGTCCGCAACGGCATCGAGGCGGTGGTGTTCGATCGCAATACACGGATCGGCGGCCTGCTGACCTGGGGCATCCCGCCGTTCAAGCTCGACAAGGACGTGGTCGAAACCCGGCGCGAGGTGCTCGAGGGCATGGGGGTGATATTCCGCCTCGGCATCGAAGTGGGCCGCGATGTTCGTCCGGCCGATCTGCTGGCCGAGTACGACGCCGTCTTCCTTGGCCTGGGCACCTATCGCTACGTCACCGGCGGCTTTCCGGGCGAGGACCTCGACGGCGTGGTCGAGTCACTGCCCTTTCTCATCGGCAACGTCCATCGCGTCCTCGGCTCCAGCGACGAACGATTCCCGTATATCGATGTACAGGGCAAGCGCGTGGTCGTGCTCGGCGGCGGCGACACGGCGATGGACTGCGTACGCACCTCGATCCGGCAGGGTGCGTTCTCGGTCACCTGCGTGTATCGGCGCGACGAAGCCAACATGCCCGGTAGCCGCCGCGAGGTGAAGAACGCTCGCGACGAAGGCGTGGAGTTCCTGTTCAATCGACAGCCGGTCGCGATTCACGGCAGTCGCGCGGTCGAAGGTGTTTCGCTGGTCGAAACCGCCCTGGGCGAGCCGGACTCCGACGGGCGCCGCCGACCCGCACCGGTGCCCGACAGCGAACAAAGGCTGCCCGCCGATGTCGTCATCGTCGCCTTCGGGTTTCGTCCGGATCCGCCGGACTGGATGACCGAATCCGGCATAGAGCTCCACGACGACGGACGCGTGCGGGTCGGCGATTCGGCCGGGACGGACCGCGTCCTTCCGTTCCAGACTTCGCACCCGCGCGTGTTCGCCGGCGGCGACATGGTCCGCGGTGCCGACCTGGTCGTCACGGCCGTGTTCGAGGGACGCGAGGCCGCCGCGGCAATCGCTCGTTCGCTGTCTGACGAGGCTGAGCCCAGGTAGAAGCACTCCGGCATGGTGCCGGCCTGCAACTCGGTCGGCCGGCGCGAACCGAGCACGGTGGCGCAAGTCGATCGTGCGGAAATACGCCCAGCGTCTACCCAGCGGTTCACACAACGGCCCCGGGGTCGTGATGGATTGCGCGTTTCAAGATGTATACTCGGTTCATCGGGTCGTTGATCCGCACCTCCCGGGGGTTCGGATCGGGCCGCGAAGCCGCTCGCGGCCGCCCGAGACCGGTGAACGGACACGAACTCCGCATGCGCCAGCGAACTCTTCCGCTTCAGTGGTGGTTGTACGAACTTCGCCGACGCCACGTGTTCCGCGTCACCGGCGGCTACGTCGTCGCCTTCTGGGTCGTTCTCCAGGTGGCCGACGTCGTGCTCCCCGCGCTGCAGGCCCCCGAATGGTTCATGCCGTTGCTGATCGCGTTGGGCATCGCCGGCATTCCGGTGACGGCGGTCGCCAGCTATGTCTGGGACATCACGCCGGAAGGCGTCCGGCGGACCGACGAACTCGGTGCAGCGCACGAGACCCCGCCCAGCGTCGCACCGCGCTGGATCGACTACCTGATCATCGGGGCCCTGCTGGTGGTGCTCGCCTTCGTCCTGTTCAACCGGCCGGCGCCCTCTCCACCCGCGCTCGGCAACTCGGTCGCCATCCTGCCGTTCAGCGACCTGAGCGAAGACCAGTCCAGCCGGCACCTGGCCGACGGCATCGCCGAGGCGGTGATGGATCGCCTGACGCGGGCGCCGGACATCGTCGTCGCGGCACGGACCTCCTCCTACGCGATGCGCGATTCCGACCTCGACGCGCGTGAGATCGCCCAGCGGCTGGACGTGGACGCACTGCTCGAAGGCAGCATCCAGCGTGCCGGCGACAGGATCCGCATCAACGCACGCCTGATCGACGGGCGGCGTGGCAACCAGGTCTGGAGCCAGCGCTACGACGCACCGGTCGCCGAAGTCTTCGAGGTCCAGGACGAGATTTCGCAGGCGATCGCCGAAGTCATGCAGGTCCAGCTCCTGACCATCGGTGGATCCGCGCTCGAAACCGAGAGCACCGAGGCCTACGACCTCTATCTGCGTGCACGCAGCGACCTGAGGGTGGCCGGCACCGATGAAGCCCTCCTACGCGCGATCGGTCGCTTCGAGCGCGCCATCGCTCTTGATCCGGGCTTTGCACCGGCCGCGGCCGGGCTCTGCCGGGCGCTCTGGGAGCGCTACGAGTGGACCCGCGACCCGGACACGGTGCAACCGGCGACCGAGCAATGCGAGGCCACCCGGGCGCGGTTCCCCGACAGCGTCGAGACGCGCATCGCACTGGGTGAACTGCGGCTCGGGACCGGGCAGCCGGCTGAGGCGGAACGGTCGTTCCGCGACGCGCTCGCCCGTGAGCCGAACAATGCCGACGCGTATTCCGGGCTGGCCCGGGCATTGCGCGAGCAGGGGCGTCTCGACGAGGGCGAAGAGGCGATCCGCGCCGCGATCGCGCTGGATCCGGCGTACTGGCGGTACCGCCGGGAGCTCGGCATCAACAAGACCTACCAGGGCGATCTTGCCGAGGCGATCGAATCGCTGTCGGTCGCCGTCCGGCTCGAACCGGAATCTCCGGAGACGCTTTACAGCCTCGGCGCGGCCTACTTCCTGAACGAGGACTTCCTGCTCGCCGGCGACGCCTTCGAACGCTCGATCCGTATCGAACCCAATGCCCGGGCCTACGCGAACGCCGGGACCAACTATTTCATCGGGCGCGAGTTCAGCCGGGCCGAAGCGATGTTCCGTCGCGCCACCGAACTCGCGCCCGACGATTACCGGTGGACGGGGTTCCTGGCCTGGGCCTTGCGCGAGCAGGGCGACCGGCACGAAGAGGCTGCCCGATGGCACCGGGCGACGGTCGAGGCGGCCGCGGAGCGGCTGGCGATCAACCAGGCCGACGACGAAGCCATGGCCGCGCAGGCGCTCCACCTCGCAGCACTCGACGACCGCGAAGCGGCTGAGCGCGCGCTCGAGAGCCTGCCGGCGGTCGACGAAATGAACGACAACGCGCTGGTCGAGACGGCCTTCGCCTACCTCTACCTCGACCGGACCGAACGATCGGCCGAGCTGTTCCGGACCGCGCTCGATCGCGGGGTCCCGATGTTCCTGTTCGAGAACGAACCCCGACTCGACAGCGCCTGGAACGACCCGGTCTTCGCCGCCATCATCCGCTCGGCATCGAGCCCGAGCTCCACACCTGAGGAGAATCCATCATGAGCCGATCGAATACCCGACGAAGTGCATCGGCCGCCGTTGCCGTCACCGCCCTGCTGCTGCTCGGCGGGTGCGCGCTGTTCCAGCCCGGGCTCGTCAACTGTCCCGGCACCTGCAGCATCGACCTCGACTTCCCGGCCGACCCCGGCAGGCCGCCGGAAACGCCGAATCCCTATGTTCGGGTCGACGCCGGCAAGCAGATCCAATTCCGCTCATCCCAGGATGCGATCGTCGTGTTCCCAAAGGACACACCGTTCGTCGACGGCAGCGGCGACCTGATCTACTGGTTCAAGTTCACCGGCTCGACGACGCTGACCGTCCGCAACGACCGCTCCACGGCCTGCGTCTACGGCAACGGCTGCAAGTACATGGTCATCGACGCAGCCAACGAAGACCGGCCGGTCCTGGACCCCTACATCATCATCGATCGCTGACCGAGCAGGACGAACGGTGGGGCGCTAGCGCCCCCGGTAGTGATCCAGCGGCGGCTCGTCGCCGTGGCGGGCACGGCGCTGGCGGCGGCTGGCCGAGTCCTCGAACTGGACTTCCAGGGTCAGGATGAAACGCAGATCCGAGCGGCGCTTGCCGCGCTGCTCGTCGTACGGCCAGGCGTACTCGGGCTGGAGCTCGTAGAACAGCCAGTCGCGCAGGAACGAACGCCGGAAGCGGAAGTTCACGAAGATCTCCTCGGCGCGGAACTCCGGCCGGGTGTAGCCGAAAGCGCCGAGTTCGGTGCGAATGGCCGTGCGCCGGTTCAGCTGCCGGAAGCCGATCAGGCCGGACCGCCAGTCGACGCCATCGGACGCCTCGGAAAAGGTCCCGCGACCGGTCAGGCGCACCAGGGTCAGTCGATCCGGCAGCCATTCCCAATCCGCCCGGGAGATGGTCCCGAAGCCGTCTTCGCGCTCCCAGAACGCGGTCTGGGTGAAGCGCGCGAGCGTGTTGTCGGTCAGGCCCCAGGTGTGTCGACCGCGGGCGCGAACGCGGGGGTTCAGGCCGCTTGTGTTGACCTTGACGGTGCCGTCGACATCGAACTGGGTCTGGCCCGTTGCCGACAACAGAAAACGCAGGCCAAGACGAGTCTGCTCGTCCTCGTTTCCTCGCAGGTCATCGAAGCCCTCGTCACCGTCGACCGAGTCGGTGCTGCTGATCAGTAGGCGGACACGATCGGAAATGCGGGGAAGCGAGAGGTTCGCGGAAACCCGGATATCGTGCTCCAGCCCTTCGCTGTCGTCCCAGATCAGCGAATTCCGGATGCGGAAGAAGCTTCCGACTGGGGTTTCCTCGGCCGCGCGGGACGAGCCGAAGAAGCCGTCGAACCAGGCTGCGGGTTCGCACAGCTTGCGGCTGAGGTAGGCGTGGGTCTGGTCCAGCCAGCTTTCCGGCCGATCCTGTGCATCGCGGCAGGAGACCTCGGTGATCTCCTCGATCTCCTCGCGCCGCTCGTCAGGATCGCGCTTGGGCGAATCCTCGTCGGCGCTTGCCGGCCCGGCCAGCAGCGCGGTCAGGGCCGCAGCCGACACCCACCTGGAAACACGCATATGAACGTAGCGCTCCACACGAGAACCCAATGCGGAGCATACCGGAAAGAATCCCCGATCGCGCCCCGTGGGAACGCGATCAGCGATCGGCGGGAATTCCCGCGATCAGGGGTTCTCGAGGCCGTCGAAGAAGATAATGTCCAGCGATATCCGGCTCAGGACCAGTAGCGCATTGTCCTCGTTGGCGACGACATACAGGAATTCGTTGTCGGCGCTGGCATCGACGTCGGTCGGCCCGGCCATGTGCAGCACGCTGCCCTGATCATCGAACAGCGTCTGGCGCACGACCAGGTCACCCGGCTGCAGGCCGTCCTCTTCTTCCGTCAGGCGGCGGAAGATGGTCAGGCTGTCATCGGCGAAACCGGTGACGAAGACTTCAAGCCCGTCCGGCGACATGGCCAGACCCTGCGGTCCGCCCAGGCCGGGAACCTCCGGCACCTGCTTGCTGATGACCCGCCGAAGGGTCAGCGCGCCGGCCGCGTCGCGGTCGAACACGGTCACCGCGTTGTCGTTCTCCGCGGTCACGTAGAGCTGGTCGCCGTCCGGGCTGATCACGAGGTCGAACGCGCCGTCCAGGCCGGTGATGCCGGCCAGGCCGTCCCGCAGGGCGGTCACGTAGTTCAGCCGCCCGTGATCAGGGCTGCCGAGGGCCGTATCGCGCTCGAACACCTGGATGGCGTCGCCGAAGCGCGAGGCGATGTAGATCTGCGCACCGTCCGGAGACTCGACGATGCCCGACGGACGGCTCATCGCCTCCACGACTCCGCCGGCGTCGTCCGGGTCGTCCACCCCGCTCAGCTCGGCCTCGAGGAAGCTCAGTCCGCCGGTCACGGCGTCGCGGGCGAATACCGCGATGCCATTGGCGTCGGCGCCGGCGGCATAGACGTGATGGCCATCGGCCGAGACCAGTAGCCGGCGGACACCGGCCAGCCCGGCATTGGGCTGGCTCGACGACGGCGTGCTCATCTGGCCGTCGACCTGGTTCTCGACGAAGCTCAGGTCGCCGGCGGCGTCGCGCGCGAAGACGGCGACCGCGTTGTCGGTTCGTGAAGCCACGTAGACGGTTTCACCGTCCGGGCTGACCCGGATATCCAACGGACCGCCGAGCAGCGCGTCTTCGAATCCGGGCGTGCTCGGCGAGTACTGCGCGTCGAGCGTCAACTGTCCGCTGAACTCGTTGCGCGCGAACTGCAACACCGTGTCGAGTGCCTCGCTGACCACGTAGGCGTGATTGCCGTCCGGGGACAGGGCCAGAGCGGTCGGGTCGGCCAGGCCCGTGACGTCCTGCTGGTTGACCACCGACTGCTCGACCTCGACCGCCGGACGGAACGCCCGGTCGATGATCAGGCCCAGGCCACGATCGTCGTCGATGAGCAGGTTGAAGGGGTTGTCGAAGGTCACGAAGAAGCTTCGCGGCGGCAGGGCGTTCGGCGCGTTCAGCACCGGGACCTGGATGAGCGCCTCGAGATCGCCCGCCGGAATCGTGATCGATCCGCTGACCGGCGTGTAATCCACGCCGGGCACCGCGTTCAGGGGCACGGTCTGATAATCGACCCTGGCTTCGAAGTCCGAATTCTTCGACAGCCTCGGGCGGAACACGGCCGCGGCGGTCTGGCCAGCGGCCGGCTCGATCACCGTGACGTCGGCGATCTGCAGCGTCGGCACGTCATCATCATCGATGATCGTCGCGAACGCCTGCGGACGGGTCGGCACGCCGTTCTGCACGCCCACCACGTCGAGGATGAAACGCTCCGTGTCCTCGATACGCGTATCGCCGCAGACCACGACGCCGATCTGAGCCTCGGTCTGACCGGGGCTGATGACCAGCTGGCGGTTCGATTCGATCAGGTAGTCGCTCACGCCGTCGCCGCAGTCCACGCCGCCGGTCGCCGTGTCGTCGAGGGTCTGCCAGAACAGCACGACGTCGTTGCCGTCGGTGGTATTGAGGGTCACGTCGAACACCGCAGTCTTGGTTCCGGCGTTGCCTTCGAACAGGGTCTGGTCGGAGATCGACAGGCTCGGTCCGGTGCCGAGATTCTGCGGATCGATGTCCAGCCTCACGGCGGTGCCTTCGTCGCCAACCGTGGTCTCGGCGGCCAGTTCACCGGCAATGTAGATCTGGATGGGGTCGCCGGGACGGGCCCGACCGTCGACCCGCGGATCGACAGCGTCCATCGGAATGCGCAAGGCGTACTGGTCGCCCAAGCGATCGTCGCGACCGAGCTCGTAGCGAACCAGCACCTCGCCGGTCGCGATGAGGTGCAACTCGATCAGGTTGCCGGGCGCGGCCGGATTGCCGTAGAGCGAGGCGTTACCGTAGATCACGTGGTCCGGCGCGTCGATTCGCGCCTCGACCGACGTGGTCAGTAGGGGCGTCGCAAGAGCGGTCGTCAGGATCGCTTTCAAGATCGTCGATTTCATGATCACAACCCCGAGTAGGCGTAGGTCTTGAAGAAGATCAGGATGTCGCTGACACCCTGGCCGTCGCGCTCGTTCGAGCCCGGAACGATCTGGCCGTTGATGAACGTTTCCAGCCCTTCCTCCGGATCGGCAAGGAAGGTGCCGCCCGGAATGATCAGCAACCAGCGGCGGTTCCAGACCGAGCGCCCGACCAGCCGGCTGTCGGCGACCACCTGCGAGTCGTCGAACGGCTCGGTGAAGTGGTAGGCCGGGAAGCGGCCGTAGCGGCGGATGTCGGTCGGCGAGCCCGAGATGTTGTCGACGATCGGCAGCCAGTCGAAGCGCTCCAGGTCCTGCTGGCCGACCGGGAAGGGAATCGGGATCACCTGGTCGACGACCTGCCACTCGCGGGTCCGGAAATCATCCGCGGACGGCGCACGCAGCACGTCGGCGCCGGACGGGAAGAGGTAGATTCGCGGCGTCTGGGCCAGCGGCAGGTCCGCGTAGTCGCCGAACCAGGTACCGACGGACCGGATCCGCGTCGCGAACTGGCTGGAGTCGTAGCTCGAATCGCCCGAGCCCAGTTCCCAGCCGAAGAAGTTGAGGCCGAAGGTCACGTTGGTGGTGAATTCCAGCACCAGGGCAGGCTGCGGCCCGGCCGACTGCGGCGCGAAGGGTCGTGCGTACTGGCGGAACTCGGGCACGGTCCAGAGATCGTCGACGCGTGATTCCTCGAGCTTCTGGCGCCAGAGCAGGTCGCCTTCGGGCCCGTCCGGAATGCGGAACAGTTCGTTGCGCAACGAGAAGCGGTTGGTCTCGACCTGCGGGTTGTTGAAGCCCATCTGGCCCTTCAGCACGTCGAAGTTCAACTGCAGCTGGGCGATCGAGTCGGCCAGGCCTGGCGTGCCGGGCATCGGCTCGCCGCCGATCAACTGGCCCAGGTTGCGCTGGCGCACGATGTCGGTCAGGAACTGCTGACCGGCCTGGTTGTCGGTTCCGAGCAGGTTGGTCTCGTAGTCGTAGGCAGCAGCCGCCAGGTAGACGTAGCGCGCCGCCAGGTCGAAGGCAGCCCGATACTTCTGGAGCGCGTCGTTGCGGAAGATCCGGAACGCGAGGTCCTGATAGCGATATTCCTGGACCTCGGCCGCACCCTCGCGGCGGAAGGTCAGCAGGCTGTCGTAGGCGCGCAGGCCCTCGGCCAGCGTGGCCTGGTAATCGCCGACCAGCTGCTTGATCGCTTCGACACGGGCAAAGACTTCGGCACGCGCCAGCGGTTCCTTGCGGATCAGTTCGTCGATCACGCCCTTGGTGTTGAACAGGTCCAGGTTCGTGTCGTTGATCTGGGTCCGGATGCCCGACAGCTGCTCGACGTCTTCCTTCGATGCATCGGTCGCGCTTGCGGCGATGCTCAGACCGTCCGCAACCGATTCGAGAGTGAAGGCTGCAACGTCACCGGTGAGGCGCAACGGGCACGCGGCAGCCTTGGCGGCGTCGGTACCGACCGCAAGACCACCGATGAACAGCGTCGGAATGCACTCTGCCGTATTCGACGCGAACCGGTTGAGGAAGGCGGCAGCGCGATTGGCAACGGTTGCCACACCATTCATGGTCTCGGTGGCGATCGTCAGGTCGCGAAGCGTGCCTCGAGTATCGTTCGCGATATTCAGATTTCCCTGGGCAATATCGAAGGTCGCCTGCACCGTGTCGATCTGCGCCTCGATCTCCAGTCTCAGCTGGTCGTACTCCAGCATCGCCTGCCGCAGCGCGATCCTCGCCTGCAGCATCTGCTGCAGAATCTGCTGCAACCGGCCCGGGGCGCGGCGCTGACCGGTCCAGCCGTCGGGCTTGGTGAACCACAGCCCGATGTCCGGCGATTCGATCGTCGTGTATTCGACCTCCAGGCTATCGGCTCCGGAGATGTCGAGCTCGCCGAGCGCGCAACCGGCGGCGAACGGAGCGAAGTCGCACGGCACGCCATCGTTGCTGACGTTCGGCGTTCCCGGCGGTGCCGGCGCCATGTCGAAGAAGTTGATCCCATTGGCAGCGGGCTGATACACGCCCGTGAACTGCTTGACGCGCGCGATGTTGCGGTTCTCCAGCCCACCGTCGAAGTCGAACAAGGTGCCTGCCAGCTGGGGCACGTCGACGTACATGTAGTGGTACAGGTCCGGTCCGTTGTAGCCGGCCGGATACACGCCGCCCGGCCCGATGTCGTCGGCATAGGGGTAGCCGAAGATCTCGATCAACTGGTTGGAGAAATCGGATTCCTGTCCGCTTGCGGCGCGCGACAGGTCGTCGACCTCGTTCTGATTGCGCCGCATCTGGTTGGTCAGCTGGTTGGCGTAGTCCCAGACGTTGACCGCGTTCTCGAGGGCGGCCAGCGCGCGGTCCGCCACCTGCTCGAACTGCGTCTTGTTCAGGCGATCGAGCACGGAGGGGTCGATGTCGAAAGGCACCACGCCGGTCGCCAGGCCGAGCGGGTTCAGGCCCGCATCGGCTTCGTCGACCTGGCCCTGGACCGCCTGGTAGTTGGTTGCGATTTCGCCGAGTTCGCGAATCGTCGAACGATCGATCCGCTCGATCCCCACCGCCGACGGATCATCCTCTTCGCTCGGCAGGATGGAGTTGGCGGTCACCCAGTCGAAGTACGCGCCCATACCGGCACGGCGACCCCACTCGGACAGGCCCCAGGCCCGCTCGGCGTTGGTATCGGTGTAGCCCTGGTACTGGCCGGCCGGATCGTCGACGTAGCGCGACCGATAGGTCAGGTCGACCAGTTCGGCGCCGGCCTTGGCCTTGGCGGCAGCGGTCTTGGCGAACTGGCGCTCGTCCTCGTAGTCCACGTTGATCGCTACACCGGCGACCAGCAATGACTCGATCCGCGGGTCCCAGGTGTAGAACGGATGGCGCAGCAAGTCGTAGTAGATCTTGTTCGCGGTCAGGTAGTGGCCCCAGGCATCGCCGTGGCCCTGGGGGAACATGATCCGGGCGTCGAACTCGTCGATGACGCCGTCGAAGTTCTGGTCCGAGATGTTGTAGCTCTGCTGATACGCGACCTCGCCGTCGCCCTGGGTGAAGTTCCAGAACAGGCGGTTGTAGACCGGCGATGCGGTCACGGGACCGTTGTTCGTGTCACGGCCGCGCAGGAGCACCAGCTCTTCGTCCAGTAGTGACGCGAGCTGGTTCTGGAAGTTGTAGATGCTCGGGGCCAGCGAAAAGCTGCCGTCGTTGGTCGTGATGCCGATCGTCGGGTCCTGCGCGTCGGCGTAGGCCTCGTTGCCGAGCAGCGTATAGAACTCGACCAGCCGGGAGGCCACCAGCAGGATCGCGTTGTTGGCCGGGCCGTAATTGACCGGCGGAGTTCCGTCGACGGACAGCTGCAGCGCGCGACGCATCACCGTGGTATACGCCTCGATCAGGCCGATCGAATTGAGGTTGTCCGGGTCGTTGTTCAGCGCGATCGGGCCCTCGTAGCGCTCACCGAGCTGGATCAGCATGCTGGCGAAATTGTTGGTCGCAGCCTGGGCGAAGTTCTGCACGCGGGCCTCGAACGGGTTGAGCCGGCCCAGCACGCGCTTGACCCAGCCTTCGGCCAGCTGCGCCAGCGGCTCGGCGGCGGTGCCGCCGGGGCTGCCGGCCCACAGGCTCCATTCGGTCTGGTTCTCGCAGCCGGGCAGGCCGCGGTAACGGGTCAGGTACCAGTTGTCCGAGAGCGTCTGGATGTTCGCGCCCTGGATGGAGATCTCCACCGCGCCCTGCGGGTCGTCGACGGGGAACTGGATCCAGCCGTTGAGCTGGCCGGTCTCGGGGACCGGCACCTCGGTCGGCGGACTACCGGTGACATCCGGGGCGAAGAACCACTCGAACTCCAGCGCATCGGGGTCGCCACCGAAGTCACCGCTGTGGCGCAGGACCAGCTGCTCGTCGAAGATGTTTTCCGGTGCGAGCACGTTGACCTGGCCGAGGTACGGGGCCGGTCCGATCTGGGGCGGACCTTCGGAGAACAGGCAGCCGACCTCGATCACCTCGAGGCTGACCGGTAGCGGTGCCAGCGCCGGATCATTGTTGAAGGCCACGGTCATCAGCCCGCTGCCCTGGGCGGCGCCGGCGGTCAGCGCCGGGTTGACGCCGCTGGCCTGGAACGGCACAAGGACACCGTTGCCGGCCGGATCGTCGTATCCGATCAGCACGTCGCCGGCATTGACCGCGCGCGACTGCTCGCAGACCCGGTTGCGGTTCAGGTCGAGCCGGGAAATCAGGCAGATCTGTTCGATTCGCTGCGGGTTCCGCGACAGGCGGAACAGCGCTTCGATCGCCTGGTCCCAGCTGCAGCCGGATCCCGGCGTCAGGCATTCGTTGGTATAGGCCTGGGCCTCGTTTCCGTCACCGCCGTCGAGCGTCTTCAGGATCACCCGGTCGCGGCGCGACAGGACGTTCAGCAGCAGGAACGGCTCGCCCGCACCGGTCTCGTCGAACAGGCCGGTGAGGATCAGGCGCTTGTTGATCGGGTCGTAGCGCAGGCGATCGCGGATCGACACCGGCAGCTTGATCTCACCGTCGAGCGAGCCGACGATGGCTTCGCTTCCGTCGGACTGGAACTCCTTGGCGACGTTCGCGGGAATCTCCGGCAGGTAGACGATGCGCGGATTCAGCGGGTCGATCAGCTGGGCCAACGTGTCGGACGGCAGCGGGTTGACCGTGGTTTCCTGGATCTGGTCGTAGACCACTTCGACAGCCGCCTGGTTGTAGATGTCCGGCAGGCCGCGCTTCGGCGTCAGCAGGGTCTCGCCCGAGGTCAGCAGCGGCCGCTCCTCCGGCCAGCTGATTTCGTAGGTCACGCTGATCGGGTCGCGCGACGATGGCGTACCGCCCTGGTCGGCGGGCAGGCGAGCCAGCCAGGGGACGCAGGCCTGGCCGACGATGTCGTTGACGTCGTTGTTGTCGAGGTCGGAGAAGAAGCCCGGCTGGGCGGGATAGTAGTACTGCACCGCCCCGGTCCCGGCCGACTTGGCCCAGAGCTGGGCCGAATAGTCCTGGAAGAACGGCGGCGGCGGCTGCTCGCCGGCGGCCTGGCCTTCGACGAAGGTCTCGGGACAGTTCGGCAGCAGGCGGACCGGGTACGGCGGCGACACGGTGGTCGCGGCGGTGCCGTTGAAGCGGAATTCCGAGAAGCCGGCGCCGGTAGCGTCGACGCGGAACACCCGGAATCGCCACTCGAGCAGCAACTCGTCGAAGAACTTGTACAGCACGTACGGATCGGAAGCCGCCGCCTGGTCGCTTTCCAGATTGGCACCGAAGTCCGAACGCAGCGCGAACGCGGCGTTGACGCCGCTGCCTATCGCCGAAGGCGCCATGAATGCATGTTCGTCATTCGGGTTGTAGCCCGGCTGCGTACGTTCGTTCTGGATGTAGATGCGTCCCGAGGGATACAGCAGCGGGTCGAGCGGCTGCTGGCCCAGCACTTCACTGCCGAATTGGCTGGCGATGATGATCCGCTCCGGATCGAAGGGCCAGCGTGGCTGGTAGCGGACGGTCTTCGCCGGCCAGTACACGCCCTTGGCATTGGCCCGATACCAGGCCACGGCCAGCTCGCGTCCCGCATCCTGCGGCCGCGACCGGCTGATCCGGTTGACCGGGATGATCGGGCCGGTACGGCCGGTGCGGTTGTAGGCCGCATCCGGACCGAATCCGTCGTAGTACGAGAGCTCGTTGACGACGAAACCGTTGCGATTGGGCTCGTTGTGGAACGGGTCGGTGATCGGCTGCCCGATCTCGGCATCGACGCCGTCGATGAACAGCGGTACCGCCTGGTACGGCAAGGTGCGGACGACCTCGACCACGGTCGGATACTGGAGCGGGTCGATCGTCGGTCCATTGACGTAGACGATCGACGCCGTCCCGGTCTGGGTGGCCGAGAACTGACCGGCATTATTGCTCGGGTTGCTCGACCCCGAAGCCGGCGAAACGACCTCGAGCACCTTGTAGTCGCCGGTCGCGGGCTCGGCCTCGACCGGAGCCCCGACCACGTGGACCTGGAAGCAATCGCTGGTCACGATGTCGCTGCAGGGCTCGGGCGGCCAGGCGATCGCGCCGAGGCTCACCACGCGGGCGTCGCTGCCCGGCGGCTGGCCCTGGATGCGCCAGTGGACTTCGATCGAGCCGAAGGGTTGCAGCGGGATCAGGCGCGCGTCCTGCCCCTGGGCCCGGGTCCAGGAGAAGATCTTGTTGCCGATGGCGTCGAAGGACACGCCGTCGACGAAGAAATCCGGGGGCAACGCGACGTTGTCGACCAGCGCATTGGGCGGCGGCGTCAGCGGCGTCCCGGCGAACCAGGCCTGCTCCTGGAAGAATCTGCCGTCCGTTCCCAGGTTGACCGTAAAGCCGTCCGATTCCTGCACTGCGACAAGGCTGTCGACGGGACCGAAGCGCGCGACCGACTCGAAGCGGCCCGCGATGTAGAGGGTGGAGAAGCCGTCCGTCGAGATGTCCAGGCCTGCGTCGCTGCCGCTGCCGCCGGCGTAGGCCGGGATGCCGAAGTTCGGATCGCTGTCGTCGTCGTTGACCTCGCCGCCGCCAGTGGCCCAGCGCAGCGGGGTGCCGCTGGACGGGTAGCTGACGATGAAGGCATCGCTGGTCGGGTCGCCGCTGGCATCGAGGGTCGAGTTCAGCCCCGTATCGATCGTGAAGTCGATCCGGTCGGTGAATTGGCCGGTGGCGTAGATATTGCCGGAGGCGTCGACGGTCACGCCCTCGCCGCTGCCGCCGTCGGCGGTCTGCGCCCAGGCACAGCTCAGGTCGTTGAAGCGCAGCGAGGCGACGTACATGCCGGCGCCCGAAAGCGTCCCGCAGGCGCCGAGGACCGGCGATCCCGACCGGGTCCCGGTGATCACGACGCGGTCGTTGACCTGGTCGATCACCATGTCGCCGATCGTCAGGCCGAGGGTCAGGTCGTTGGACGTGTCGAAGGTCGGGCCGGACTCGCTCAGGACATCGTTGACGGGCAGAAGGAAGGGCTGCCCCTGCGGCACGGACTGGACGCGCACGTCGTCGACGTGCCACCACGGGACCCCGGAGTCGGAATAATCGAAGGTGAACGGTGTGCAGCTGGAAGTGGAGGCAACGACAATGCCGTTCCAGATCGTTTCGATCGTCGTGCACTGGTACGACCAGCTCGGCACCTGGCCGCCACCACCGTTGAAGTAGAAGCGCAGCCGGAACCCGGGGTGGAAGGCACCCGGGTCGTCGAGGACGAACGCGTTGGCGCCCTGGAAGTCGAAGCGCTGCCCGGCCGGGCCGATGGCGGGCAGGCGATCGCCGAGGCGGACCCAGTAGCCGTCGCGATGCCAATACTGGAGCTCGAGCCACTGGCTGCTGGAGTAGGGCGCGTAGGAGTAGACCGCACCGGCGTCGTAGTTGACGTTGGTCGTTGTGGTGCGGACGACGCAGGTACCGATAATGCAGAAGAAGGACGAGTCGGACGACGACGACGTCACGTCGAAATCGGCCGGATAGTTGGCGCCTCGATAGGCGTCCAGCTCGATCACCAGCGACTGTCCCGTGCTCGTGTCGACGGTCTCCGAGAATGCGGAGACCGGGTTCTGGCGAAGACCAAGCATCCGCGACCCGCTGAGCAGGTTGTCGGGGTCGCCCCGGGTGATCGCATTGGTGCTGTTGGACCGCGTCCACCCGGGCGGTAGCGATGTACCCGACGTTCCGTTGAAGTTTCGATCGATCACGGTCTGCAAGCCCCCGACGACCTGCGACCCGGCCAGCACCACCTGGTTCTGGTCGTTGACCGCAAGCTCGGTGACCTCTTCGAAGCCGGTGGCATTGCTGCCGCGGTCGGCGGCATAGACCGTCGCGCCGTTGCTGGCATCGAAGCGCGCGAGATAGAGATCGGACCGGCCCGGGAAGCAATCACCGCGGGACAGGGAGACGGCGGCTCCGCCCGCATCCAACCCGAACGAAGCGTCGCACTCGTAGACGCCACCGACGAGAACCGACTCGGGCACCGGCGGGAACACACCGGA
This sequence comes from Wenzhouxiangellaceae bacterium, assembly GCA_965222675.1. Taxonomy (GTDB): domain Bacteria; phylum Pseudomonadota; class Gammaproteobacteria; order Xanthomonadales; family Wenzhouxiangellaceae. Next base: position 31,703 of record OZ244963.1, read on the forward strand.
GTCGCCGGGCAGGGCCAGCACGCTCGTGGCGCCCTCGATCCCGCTGCCGGCAATCGCCCGGGACCACTTCCAGAGGCCCTGGCTGTCGATCTTCGCAACGTAGCCGTCGACCAGGCCGGCCGGCCCGAGCGTGCCGCCGCCGACGCCGATCGTTCCGGTGAAGGTGCCGACGACGTAGGCCGCGTTGGCCGCGTCGAGCGACAGATCGACGACCTCGTCCTGCAGCGGGCCGCCGAGCGATTCGATCCAGACCACGTCGCCGGCCTGGCTGATCCTCGCGACGTAGACATCCTGGAGCCCCTCGCTGACGACGTTGCCGCCGGCGGTTTCCAGCGTGCCGCTGAAGTGACCCGCGACGAACACGTCGCCGCTTGCCGAGGCTTCGACCACGACGACTTCGTCGAAGCCCAGGGACCCGAACGCAACCGGCCACTCGGCGTGGCTCGTGCTGGGGAGGGCCGCGGCGAGCGCAACGACGCCGGCAGCTGCCAGGGCCCGGATCGGAGTGTTGGAGTGCGGATTGCTCATGCCTGGGGTCCTCGAACGGCGGTGTCGTTGCTCATCGGAGTCTCGGCTCACTGGTTGAGCACCGGTACGGCGGAGATGCGCCGCAGCCGGAACTCGCCGGAAGTGAAAATGGTGTTCTTGTGCAGGCCGGTGATCGACTCCTCGAACTCCCCGCCGACCAGCGTCTGGCCCCAGCCCGGCGGCGTGCTGCCGCTCGGATCCTCGACGAGGAAATTCAGGCGCATTTCGCGAACCACCTGGTAGGCCTCGATGCGGGGGTTGAGGAACTGGGCGTCCTTGTTGTCGTGGTCCGGGTGGTACCGGTGCAGGAACGGGTTGGTTGGGAGATCGGACTCGATCACCAGCGTGGTGGTGATCTGGTTGCCGGGCCCGAACTCGCCGTCGAACAGCAGGCTGTCGGACGGGAAATCGTAGGCCACGGTGCTGAAGCGCTGCCCGACCGAGCGGCCGCCGCGATTCACCGCGCCGGTATACAGCCCGATCAGCGCCGGATCGGTGATCAGAACGTAGCGACCCGGTTCATCGACCTCGAGAAGCGAGGGGTCCTCGTCGCTGGGAATCAGCGTGCCCTCTTCCCACATCTGGATCACGTCCTTGAGCAGGCGGACCTGGCCGCCGCTGTCGACGTGGATCAGGAAACGCTGGGTGAAGGTCTGCGGCGCATCGGTCGGCGTCACACCGCCGAGCTGCGATTCGCTGACCGCATCGACTTCGACCTCACCGATCCACAGGCCGGCCAGGCTCGGCGCGCCGGTGCCCTTCGCGCCGCGTACGGGCGCGACGAAGGGCTGCAGCGTATTGGCTCCGACGTGCAGGAACACACGCTCACCGAACTCATCGGTGATCTCCAGGATTTCCTCCATCCGACTTGCGGAGAACTCGCGCCGCACGGCACCGAGGGTCAGGAACACGTCTTCGCGCCCGTCGGCGGTCAATGGCAGCACGGACGGCAGGAACGGCCAGCCGACCTCGCCGGTGTCCGGGTCTTCGTTGCGGAAGGACAGGGGCATGCCGACCGATCCGACCCGGCGGACCAGGAACGAGCCCGGCAGATCGCTGCGATTGCGCACCACGATGCGGATTTCGTCGAGCGCGGCGGCGTACTCCATCGATTCACCCTGGTCGAGCACCACGTCCAGCCGACCCTGATAGCGCGAGTTTCCGCGGGTGAAGACCCAATAGGCCTCGCCCGACTCGATCGGGGTCGTCGCCGGATCGACCGGTTGCCAGCGGCCGTCGTCATCGAGTTGATAGATCGGCTGCCCGGCATGATTTCCCGAATTCGAGAAGAACTCGGCAAAGGTCGGCGGATCGACGTCGGCGACCGGCAGACCCGTCAGGGTGAACGCGTCGGTCTGCCAGCGCAGCGGCACCAGCACCGGACGACCGACCAGATCGATCTGGTGCGACTGGCTGCCCTCGATGTGGACCAGGTACGAGGTGTTTGCGTTGATCCGGAACAGGTTGGTCAGGAAGGCCTCGGGCCGCGGTTCCGGAAACCAGGCGAACCAGCCCTCGATGTTTTCCAGGCCGTCGGCGGGGTCCTCGACGAAGCGCGCCTCGGCCGCGGTCGGCAGCCAACGCCAGACGCTGGCCACCGGAATGTCGGCGAATACCGTGGCCATGCGGTTGTCCTGGGGCTCGATCTCGACGTGGATGGCGTTCCATCCCGGCTCGAGCGTCAGGGTCTGGGTGCGCGTGGCCACCTGGGCGACCGCGGTCGTGCCTGCAAACAGCAGGGCCAGCGCGACGAGGATCTTCATTCTCACGGACATGGCTTCAGTTTCCTTCGGATCCGGAGCCGGGCCGGCTCGGCGGTCGTGGGGTTTCGGGTTCGCGGACCGGCTCGCCGGTGGCCTCGAGCAGCTCGCGACCGCGCGCATTGATTTCGATCGATGCCGCGGCCAGGACTTCTTCGCGGAAGTCGCGTTCGACGTTGCGGAAGCGCTCGCGCAGCAGGCGTTGGCGGATGCCGTCGGACAGCTCCTCCAGCGGCCGGGTACGTTGGGGCTCGTAGTCGACCAGGCGGACGAGATACAGACCGTCGTCGTTCTCGACGATGTCCGAGAACGCGCCTTGTTCGATCATGGCGTTGACTGTCTCGACCACGACCTGCGGGTGGCTGTAGCGAGACGGGTCGCCCTCGCCCACCCAGCCCAGGACTCCACCGCGGTAGCGGCTGGCCTGGTGGGCGGAGTGTTCGCGCGCCAGGTTGCCGAAGCCGGGCATGGACTCGGGCAGTGCCTGCGCCTGGTCGAGCACCTCCTCGGCGGTGGCTCGCACCTGGTCGCGGGTCTCCTCGCTGGCGCCGGCGCCGAGCTCGAAGTGGATCATCGCGACGCGCCGGCGTGCCGGCACCGTGTACTCGTCGGCGTGCTCGGCATAGAACGCCTCGATCTGCTCGGGCGTGATGTCGGCGGACTCCTGGCGCGGCCGCAGCTCGGCCTGCAGCAGCTGATTGATCAGGATCTGGTCCAGCGATCGGCGCACTTCGGGCCGGTCGTCGATGTCCGTCTCCTCGGCCCGCTCGACCAGGGCACGGCGATACAACAACTGGTCCATCAGCGCCTGGCGCTGCTCGGCACTCTCGAACATTCCGGGTCGGCTGCCGACGCGCATGCGAATCTCCGATTCCCAGTCGCCGCGGGTCACGTACTCGTCGCCGACCCGGGCCACCCAGTCGTCCGGTGGCGGCTCGGCGTCGCCGACTCCGACGAGGCCGCGCAGCAGGTAGCCGAGCACGAGGCCCAGCAGCAGCACGCCGGCCATGGACAGGACTCGACTCATCGCGCCGCCTCCTCACAGGCCAGCCAGCCCAGAGGCGGCAATCGGTCGAGCCCGTCGATCGCGGCTCGATCGAGCGCGCGGATCGGCGCCCGGAGCCCGGCCGCGCCGTCGACTTCCCGGCCATCGACCGCGATCTCGACCCGCCGACCGTCGATCCGGAGACGGATCGGGTCGCCGGCCGCTCCGGCCAGTCGCCAGTCGCCCGGCCGCTGCTCGCGCAGATCGCGCGTGGCCAGGCGCAACCAGGCGTCCCGGCCGCGCACCGTGCGGTGCAGATCGAACAGCACCGAGCCGTCGAGGGCGCGGCCGGTAAACAGGGCCGAATCGAGCACGCGGTCCCCGGCGGCCAGGGCCAGGTCGACCTGGATGCAGCCGTATTCGACCGGCGGCAGCGCCAGCTTTGCGGATTCCGTGCGAACGGGAGACTCGAAGCCGTCCTCGAACATCACCAGGCGGACTTCGTCATCGTCCACGGCCAGGTTGTTGGCCGGGTTGATGTCGGCGCTCGGCGGCGACGGTTCGGCAAGGGCGCTGATCACCACGGACTGCGGTACCGAGAGGTCGATCGCCGGATCGACGGTGGCGACCAGGGTGTAGGTCACGCGACCGCCCGACGGGATGTCCGCCGTATCGGTGATCGACCCGTTCCCGGACGCCGCGCAGGCGGCAGAGCCGTCGGCCACGCAGGTCCAGGTCGCAGCGAGCAGCTCGACCGGCACGCCGGCGGTCACATCGACCACCGGCGCATCCACCGAGCCGTAGTTGCGGATGTCGAGGGTCCAGGTCGCGATCTCGTCCGGCGACAGCCAGGTCCGGCCGTTGTCGAGCTCGACCACCAGGTCGACGCCGGACAGCAACTCGGTGCTGGTCGAAGCGGCATTGTCGGCCAGGTTCAGGTCTTCGCCGCTGGTCGAAACCAGGCCGTCGATCACCAGGGTTCCCGGAGCCGGAGGCAGACCGGTGAAGGCCAGTGCGACGGTCCGCACCTCACCCGGAGCGAGCGGTGCCTGCTGGCAGGTGACCGTATCGCCGGTCGGCTGCACGCATCCGCCGCTGGCCAGGGTCAGGTTGGCCGAGGCATCCAGGTCCAGCACCACGTCGGGTGCGACCGAGGGGCCGACGTTCGACAGCGTGGCGACCAGCGGGAAGTCGAAGGGACTGCCCGGATCGAACGGATCGAGCGGATCGTCGAGTGCCAGCGCGATATCCGAGCGAATCACGATCGGATCGGTCACGGACGCACCGTCGTTGCCCGGGACCGGATCGGTGGCCGGGGCCTGGACCGAGGCCGCTGACGTGTTGACGAGGCTGCCGGTGGCTTCCGGTGCCAGGTCGCCGCCCACGGTCAACTCGATCGAGCTGCCCGGCGGCATGGTGAGCGTGAAGTCCGGATTGCCGGAGCCGGAGCCCGGGCAGGTCGCGCCATCGAAGCCGATGCAGGTCCAGCCCGTCGCGGTCAGCACGGCCGGCAGCGTATCGGTCACCCGCACATCGGCCTGGCTCGGGCCGCCGTTGAACACGGCGACCAGGTAGCTGACCGGCAGGCCGGCCACGACCGGATCGGTCAGCGTGTCCTTGGTCGTCGAGACATCGGCCTCGGCACGGACGGTGGTGATCCACTCGGCCCGCTGGTCTCCGGGCGTCGGATCGGTCGCTCCGGCTTCGGGCGTCAGCAATACGACGTTGATGAGGTCGCCGATGAAGGCCGGATCGATCAACGCCTGCAGGGTGATGTCGAGCTGGCCGCCGACCAGGACGTCGGCCGTGAAGTCCGGCGCGGTCGTGCCCGAGGCCGGACAGGTCGAACCCAGCGTGGGCGTGCAGGTCCAGTCGAAACCGGACAGCTCGGCCGGGGCCAGGTCGGCGACCCGGATGCCCAGGGCGTCGCTGGGACCGGCGTTGGTCACGACGATCGAGTAGCTGATCACGGTGCCGGCTACGGCGTCCGCCGGTCCGGTCTTGGTCACGCCGATGTCCGAGACCACGGTGATCGGCCCGCTGACGGTCGAGCTGTTGTTGCCCGGATCGGGATCGGTGCCGCTGCCCGGAGCCACGGTGACCGTGTTCTCCAGCGTGCCGCGGGCCGACGGATGAACCGTGGCCATGAAGTCGTAGTCGGAACTGCCGCCGACGCCGAGATCAACGGTCGTGACCAGTTCGTCCGCCGTGCCCTCGGCGGCCGCGCAACGCGAAAGCGCAAGCTCGTCGAAGCGGAGAAGATCGGGTCCGTCACCACCGACCAGCAGGTGCTGGGTCGGCGCGTTCTGCAACTGTGTCGCAGGCAATCCGCCGCCGATCGGTTGGGTGAACCAGAACTCGAGCGAGCCGTCCGCCCAGTCGCGACGCAGCACGTGGATGACCGGCGAACCGAGTTCGGTGGCCAGCAGGTAGGCCCTCGAGCCCGCCGCGTCCACGGTCAGCGCGATGGCGTCCGCGGTGCCGCCGCCCGGATCGAACAGGCCGTCGTACGCCAGGCTGCCGTCCTCGGACCGGGCGAAGATGGCGATGCCGGCGTCGGTCAACACATAGAGGTGCGTATCGCCCGGCGCCGCAGCCAGGTCGCGCGTTCCGGTCATGTCGGGCACGCCGCCGCCGGCGCGCAGCACCTGCTCGAAGGTCAGCACGCCGGTCTCTTCGTTGACCGAGAACCGCGAGACGGCATCCGAGTCCTCGGCCACCGCGTACAGGTCGGTGCCCAGGGCCGCAGGATGCAGCGCCATGACGCCGCGAATTACATCGAATTCCGGCACGATGGTGCCGATGCCGTCGGCGACGCGTTCGACAAAGGTCAGTTCACCGGTCGTCTCGTCGCGCTCGAACACGGCGATCGCGTTGGATTCCGAGCCGGCCACGTAAACGAAGCGCTCGTCGGGTGACAGTGCAACGGACCGTGCGCCGCGCAGACCGGGCACGCTGCTGCCGCCCGGCGGGCTTTCGGTGGTCTGCGACTGGATGTACTCCAGTGGATCGCCGACGTCTTCGCGGGCGAAGACCACAACGCTGTCGCCCGTCTCGCCGGTCGCGTAGACGTGCAGGCCGCCGGATGCCGCGACCACGTCGGATGCGCCGCCGAGACCGGTCACCTCCAGGTCCGGGTCCCCGCCGTCCTGCGGGAACACGTCGCCTTCGCGGATGGCGATCGGCGCGCCGGGCGTTCCGCTCGCGTCGAGCGGGAAGGCCAGCAAGGCATCGCCGTCGGCGCTGGTGGCGTAGAGCCAGGTGCGCTCGGGGTCGATTGCCAGGGCGGAAATCGTCTCGGCTGCCGGGAAGGACGCAGGCACCGACAGCGGGGCATTGGCCTCGCAGGTCCAGCTGCCGCTGCCGGCGAGGATGCCGTCGGGGGCGGCCGGGAACACCGGCGGCTGGTCGGTGACCAGGGCACCGGCCGCATCGCTGAGCCCGAAGTTGGTCAGGGCAATCGACCAGTCGACCGGGAGCCCGGCCACGATCGGGTCGGTCTCGAGCAGCTTGTCGACGGCCAGGTCTGGCGCCGGGGTCAGCGGATCCGAGTCCGTCGCGCTGTTGTCGGACGGATCCAGCTCCTGGCTGGCGCTCGGATTCTCGACGGTCACGGTGTAATCCAGCGTGCCCGTGGCGTTCGGCTGGACCTGGCCGTCGACGCGGTAGGCCAGCTGACCTCCCGCAACGATATCGACCTGCTGCCGGCCGATGTCGCCGGTGCCGGCGAGCGGGCAACGCGAGCCGCGTTCGCGGGCCCAGCTGCCGATCTCGGCGGTGGTCTCCGTCCCGAACGTATGCAGGTGGCGCAGCGCCGGACCCAGGGTCAGGGCGGATACACCGCCCAGCACCGCGTGATCGGCGACGAGGTAACGCTCGACCACGACCGGCGTTTCGCCGAACAGGTTGAGCAACAGGAGTTCATCGATTCCGGTCACGTAGAGCCGCGCGCGGTCGGGGTCGAAGGCCATTCGGCCCGGCGCATCCAACGGCTGACCAAGCACCGTCGCGTCGATCGTCCCGATCGCACCCGGCAGGCGGCGGTCGATGTCATCGACGGTCACGTCGCGGAATTCGAAGCGCGTGATCCGGTTGCCGCTCATCGAGGCGACCAGGAGTTCGTCATCGGCCTCGATCAGGTCGGTGGCCCCCAGCAGGCCGTCCTCGGCCGGTCCGCCGAGCAGGTCGTCGTTGAACAGGATGCCGGTGAAGGTGAGCGCCCCGGTCGCCGCATTGCGCTCGAAGGTCGTCAGCGACTGGTTGGCGTCGGCGGTGACCATCAACAGCGATGCGTCCTCGGCAAACCCGATATCGGTGATGCCGTTCAGGCCGTCGACGCCGTCGACGCCCTGGGCAAACACGGCGGCCGGGCTCAATGCCCCGTCGACGCTGCTGATGCCGAAGACCGCGATCGCGTTGTCCTCCGCGCCGGCCGCATACAGCCAGTTGCCGTCGGGCGAGACCAGCAGGCGGTTGACGCCGCCCAGGCCTTCGATGCCGCCGAGGCCGTCGAACCACGCGCCTTCGAAGTCGAGCTCGCCGGTCCCGGTATCGCGAGCGAACAAGGCGATCGCGTCCGAAGTCGCCCCGGCCACGTACAGGAACCGGCCGCCTCCGGTCAGGACGATGTCGGACGCGCCCTGCAGGCCGGCGATACCGTCGGCGCCATCGGTGTAGACCTCGTCCGGCGAAAGCGCACCGGTCAGCGGGTCGCGTCGGAACGTCTCGACGGAAGATCCTGCGGCGACATAGGCCCAGCGGCCGTCGGCGGAGATGGCCATCGCACTCGGCAACGAGACCGTATCGGTCTCCAGCGCCGGGTCCAGCGTTCCCGGCGACGGCGTGGCAAAACAGCTCCAGACCGTATCGAACATCGCCGGCGGGAAGTCGTCGTCGACGAACACGCCGCGCACCGAGGACGGCCCGAGGTTCGAAACCACGATGTCGTAACCCACCGCGTCGCCCGGCACCACTTCCGTTACGCCGTTGTCGACCGTCACGACGAGATTGGCGGCCGGTGAGAGAACCGTGTCGTCATCGGTCGCGCTGTTGTTCGAAAGATCGGGGTCCTGGACACCGAGCGCACTGATCGTCGCGGTGTTGACCAGGCGACCGGTCGCCTCGGCGGAGATCGTGCCCTCGGCCCGGATCGTGGCGCGGCCGCCGACCGGCAGCGAAACCTCGGTGTCGACATCGCCGGTGAACGGCCCGAACAGGCAACCGGCACCGGTGCCGCCTTCGGGCGAGCAGGTCCAGCTGACCGAGTCGAACCCGTCGGGGAACGGATCCTGAACCCGGGCCGCCGGCACGTTGCTCGGGCCGAGGTTCTCGACCACGATCTGGTAGACCACGGTGGTCCCCGGCGCGACGCCGCCCAGGCCGTCGATCAGAATCTGCTGGAAGTCGACGCCGACCGGCGTCGCGTCGCGACGCAGCGCGATCACCGCGCCGCGACCGGAGCCGGCCGTATAGAGATGCCGTCCGTCGGGCGTGGCGAACAGGCCGGCCGCGCCTTCGAGTCCGAACACGGAGCCGCCCGTCAGCGGGGCCGGATCGCCATTGGCAAGGAGGCCGGCGAAGTCGAGTTGACCGTCCATCGCCGGGTCGGCGTCGTCGCCGACGTCGAAGCGAACGACGGCCTCGGCGGCCGCGCCCGAGGCGAACAGGCTCGCGCCTGCGTCGTCGAGAAGCAGGCGACGCGCGCCGGTCAGACCGGTCGTCCCGGCGGTTCCGTCCTGCTTGAAGTCGCGGAAGGCCAGTTCACCGGTGGCCGGATCGCGGCTGAAGCGCGCGATCGTACCGGTCGCCTGGCCGAGGGCATACACGATGTTTCCGTCGGCACTGATCGCCAGGTCCCGGATGCCTTCCAGGCCGGCCACGCCGCCCACGTTCTGCGTGTAGTGCGTGACGTACTCGAGCAGGCCGTAGCCGGCGCTTGCCGGCAGGCGATTGCGCTCGAACACCGCAAGCGTGTCGTTCTCGGCGCCCGCGACGTAGACGTGGCGCCCGTCGCCCGATACCACCAGTGCAGTCGCCTCACCGATACCGGTGACGCCACCGACGCCGTTCTGTTCGAACTCCAGGAACGTCAGCCGACCGAAGTCCGGCAGCGCGTCGTCGAACTGCCGCTCGAACACCGCGACCGCATTGGCGAACGCGCCGGCAACGTAGACGTGCGCATCGTCGGCGCTCAGGGCAAGCGCCTTGGCCCCGGAGAGGCCTGCGACCCCGCTGATGCCGTTGCGCGCCACCGCGGCGAAGGTCAGCGTTCCATCGTCGTCGGAGCGATCGAAGGTCGTGATCGCGTTGTCAACCGGGCTGACCGCATACACCTGCGCGCCGTCGGCGGAGACGGCCAGGTCGACCACCCCGCTGATGCCCTCGTTGCCGTCTTCACCGGACCGCAACGTCTGCAGGAATTCCAGATCGCCGTCGCTCGGGCCGCCCGGGTCGAGGTTGCGCGAGAACACGCCGATCGCATTGTCGGCCGGGGCTGCGGTGTACACGTTCAGGTCCGTTCCGGCCAGGCCGAGTGCGCCGGCCAGCCCATCGAGTTCCCGCTCGCCGTCGTCCTTGGTGATCGTCAGGTCGGCGATGGTCGAGACCACGTTGGACTCGGTCGAGGTCTGGACCGGATTGTCCGGGTCGCGCGCAGCGTTCAGCGTGGCGACGTTGTCGACCACGCCGGTGGTGCCGCCGGCCACTTCGACATCGATCGTGAAGATCACCGTGCCGCCGGCGCCGATGTTGAAGCCTTCGCCGTCCAGCTCGCCGACGCCGCTGGCCGGACAGAACGAATCGGAGGTGCGCTGGAATCGCGCAATCGCGCCCTGGGCGGTGCCGGCGACGAAGACCTGGTCGAGCAGCGGGTCGGCGACCACGCCGGTCGCGCCGCCGAGGCCGGTGACTTCATTGCCTTCGTTGCCGCGCAGGCCGCCGAAGGTCAGCGAGCCGTCGTTGTCGTCGCGGATGAACCAGGTCACGCTGCTGCCGACCGACGAGGTCGCATAGACGTGGACCCCATCGAGCGAGATCGCGAGCTGGCCGACGCCGCTGAGTCCGTTGACCCCGGCCACGCCCTGTTCGACCGTCGAGCGGAAGGTCAGCTCGCCGTCGGTACCGCCGCCGCTGGTGTCGCGTTCGAGCACCAGGATCCGATTGTCGTTGGTCGCTGCGACGTACAGGAAGCTCCCGTCGCTGCCCATCGCCAGGTCGGACGCACCGTCGAGGCCCACGCCAAGATCGAGTTCGTCGTAATTCTGCCGCCAGGTCAGCGCCCCACCGGCGGCGCGGTCGAACAGCGCGATGCTGCCCGAAGTCGGCGACACCGCGTAGAGATGGTTTCCACGCACCAGCAGCGAACTGACGTCTTCGAGTCCGTCGACACCGCCGACGCCCTGCTGGATCGACGAGTCGTGGGTCAGGAGCCCGGTGACCGGATCGCGATCGAACACCGCGATCGAATTGTCGTTGGCGCCGGCAACGTACAGGGTGGGTTGGCCGGGAGAGTCGCCCAACGCCAGGTCGACGGCCTGGTTCAGGCCCGTGAACCCGGTGACCGGGTTGGTGCTCGGGTCCCCGGCCAGCGCCAGCACGGGCGCGCCCGTGCCGTCGTCGGTGATCGAGAACACGGTGATACTGTCGGAGACGCGGCTGGCGACGTAGAGAAACGCGCCGTCGGCGCTCACGGCAACGGCCTGGGCGCCGTCGAGCGAATCGACCAGGGTGCCGCCGAGCATGTCGCCGCTGGCGACGCGGAACTGGCTCAGGAGTTCGCCGGTGACCGGATCGCGTTCGAAGATCGAAACCGAATCGTCGAGCACGCTCGTCGCGACCAGCCACAGGCCGGGTGAACCGGGGACCAGCGCAAGCCGGCTGACGCCGTTCAGGCCATCGAACGGACCGCCCGTATCGTCGCCCGGGTCGCCGGGGTCACCGATGTCCAGGTCGATATTGGCCTCGAGGAAGGTCAGGGAGCCGGAACCGGTGGCCTCGCAAGCCCAGGTCGCCGAACCGGGAACGAACGCCGGGTTGGAATCGAGCAGGTCGCTAACGGTCAGCGGGAAACCCGCTTCGTCGACCAGGCTGGACGGCCCGGCATTCTCGATCACGATCCGGTAGGTCGCCGTATCGCCGGCGACCAGCGAGACCTGATCGGAGGTCTTCTCGATCGACAGCGAACCTTCCGGCACCAGCGAAGTGACCTCCGTGTCGCAGAAGTCGGCGTCGCCGGTACAGGTGTCCGGATTGACTGCCGTGAAGGTCGACGGCAGGCGCACGGAAACGGTGTTGGACAGGGAACCGGTCGCGCCCGGCCGCACGATCCCGGTCGCCCGGTATTCGATGGACCCGCCGCGGCCGATGTCGACCACGTCGTCGATCACGCCGCTGCCGCCGGCGGTGCACAGGGAACCGGTGCCCAGGCGGAAGCTGGCGACCGCGCCTTCACCGAAGCCTGCGGTGTAGACCCAGCGGGAGTCGCGGGTCAGGGCCAGCGCCCGGACCTGGCGCAGCCCATCGACGCCGTTGACGCCGTCGCGCCGGATCTCGACCGCGCTGGCGAAGCCGTAGCGCGGGCTGAAGGTGTTCAGGTCGCGATCGAAGACCACCACGGCATTCGAGAATTCGGCCGCGACATAGATCCGCTTGCCGTCGGCGCTGACGCGCACGTCCCGCGGTCCGTTCATGAACTCGGGACCACCGTCGACGCCGGACTCGATCAACTGGACCGGCTGGACCTGGCCGAAGGCGCTGCTTGTGCTATCGAGCACCCGACGCAGCACGGCCAGCGAGTTGCTGTTCTGGCTGACCACGTAGACGTGCCGTCCGGCGTGCTCACCGGTTCCGCCCGGGATCTCGACCGCCATCGGCCGGTCGCCGATGCCGCTGACCACCGATTGGACGAACTCCAGCGCGCCCTCGTCGGCGCCCGCCGCCGTCTGGCGATCGAACACCACCAGCGCATTGCCGACCGTGCTGACCGCCATCAACTGCGAACCGTCCGGAGCGATCGCCAGATCGCGCACGCCGTTCAGCCCGACGACACCGTCGGTGCCGGACACGACCCGACGCTGCCAGGTCAGGGAGCCGTCCGGCTCGCGCTCGAAGTGGGCAATCGAGGATTCGAAGGAACCGGCGACGTAGAGATGGTTCGAGGTCGGATCCATGACCATGCCCTGTGCACCGGACAGGCCATCGACGCCGCCGGCGCCGTCGACCTGGACCTCGACGAAAGTCAGTTCGCCGTAGTCCGGGGATTCGGGATCCGCGTCACGCGTGAACACCGCGACGCTGTTGGCCTGTTCGCTGGACACGAACACGCTCTGCCCGTCCGGGCTGACCAGCACCCTGCGCGGCTGGACCAGGCCCGAAATCGTTGCACCGGCGTCGTCGAGACCGCCCTCCTCGTAGCGCTGGGCGAACTGCAGGTGCATTCCGAGACTGTCGTCGTCCAGGCCCAGGCGGGGGAAGCGGTCGAAGCGGATCAGCGAATTGTCGGGCAGGCTGACGGCATAGACGTGGTTGGCGTCGGCCACCGCGATATCGTTCGGTGCCTGGAGACCGGACACGTCGGCGTCCGTGTTGCGTTCCTGCTCGACGAAGGCGAACAGCGGGTCCGGCGCACGGCGCGAGTAGACCGTCAGCGGCGGATTGGTCGCCGGCGGCACCGCGATCGGGTCGTCGGCCCCCGCGGCGATCAGCAGGTGCCGACCGTCCGGCGCATGGACGAGGTCGCCGGCCTCGCGCAGCCCACCGTTGACGCCCGTCGACGGTTGGTCGACGACGTCGATTTCCTGGAACGTCAGGTCACCCGATCCGGGATCCCGGCGGAAGGTGAACAAGGCGGATTCGTCGGCGCTGACGCCGGACAGGTGCTCGCCGTCGGGCGCGATCGAGATCGCCCCCGGACCGAGCAGCGGATCGGTCACGCCCGCCGGCAGCGTCATGTCGCCGGTGTCGTAGGAGAAGGCCTCCGACAGCGCGGGCGCATCCATGGCATCCAGGTAATCCACCACGACCAGCCCACCGCTGCCGGCGTCGGTCGACCGAGCCACCAGCTGGGGTTGATCGGGCGCGAGCGTCATGCCGAACAACGCATCGCCGGACGTCAGCGAAGAAACCGGGGTCAATCGACCGGCGGGAATGCCCGGCTGCGCGTCGTCGATGGTGTACATGCGCAGCTCATCGCCGCCGGCGAACAGGTAGTCGGCAGCCGCATCCACTGCCAGATCGCGCACGTTGCCCGGAACGTCGCTGGTGCGTGTCGAATCGAACACCGGCAGCGACGACACCGGGTCGCGCGAGAAGATCGCGATGATCGGATCGCTGTTGCCGGGGGTGGCATCCGGATCGGGATTGCCGAGCCCGGCGACGTAGATCCGCTCGCCGGTTACCGCCAGCCCGGTCGGGTCGGTCGGAAGATCGGCGGAAATCGCGCCGAGGAAGGTCAGTTCGCCGAAGGTCGGCGCCACCGGGTCGGTCACGCGAGCGAAGGCCGCCAGCGACGCACCGTCGACCGCATCGAAGGACAGGACGTAGAGCACGCGCCCGAGCGGATCGAGCAGCAGGTCGCGCGGACCGTTCATGCCGGACACGACGCCGCCGGCATCGCCGCCGTCGTCGATTCCGTTGGTCTCGGTCTCGATCAGCGTGACGTTGCCGAAACCCGCGCCCGGGGTTGCCGTCCGGTCGTAGGCAAAGACGCTGTCGGGTTCCGTGCCGATAACGTAGATATGCCGCCCGTCGCCGCTGACGACGACCGCATCGCCTGCCGTGTCCGGCGCACCGGCGGTCATCAGGGGCTCGATGTCGCCCGGGACCGGTGTGGTGGCCTGGCAGCTCCAGGTCAGGCTGTCGATCGGCAGCGGGAAGAAATCCTCGACTTCGGCGCCGAACACATCGTCGGAGCTGTCCGTGTTGCTGACGCTGATGACGTACTCGATCTCGTCTCCGGGCGCGACCGGACCGCCTCCGACCACGCGCTTGTCGACGATCAGTTCGGCTTCGCCGATCAGGCTGGTGGTGACCGAATCGGCGGTCACCACGCCGTTCTCGTTCGTGGCCCGGGCCGTGTTGGTGATCGGCCCGCTGGGCGTGGCGATCGTGTCAACGGTAATGTCGAAGGCCACGCTGTCGCCGGAGGCCAGGTCCAGCGTGGCGCTGAGCGCGCCGCTGCCGTCGGCATCCGCGGCGGTACACGGAATGATCGGCGGGTCGCTCTCCGCGCGCTGGCACCACTGCGCGGTGGCCGTATCCAGGTTCGGGTGGTCGAGATCGTCGGCAACGACCACTCCGGAGCCGTAGCTCGGGCCCGTGTTGGTCACCACGACCGTGTAGGTCAGCGTGAACGGCCCGGTGCCGGTCGGCGGCGAGACCGACTTCTCGACCGTGAGGTTGGCCTGGCGGACCAGCACCGTGTCGTCGTCGCTGTCGCTGTTGTTGGCCGGCTGTGGATCGTTCAGGCCGGCCGGTAGCGTCAGCGATGCGGTGTTGTCCAGCGTGCCCGAGGCGCGCGGATCGATCCGGCCGGTGACGGTGAATTCGACCCGGCTCTGGCCGGGAAGATCGACCGCGTTGGCGATCACGTCCTCGGTCTCGGGCGCGGTCGGCGTACCCACGCCGCAATTGCTGGTGTTGGCGTTGCAGCAGGCACCGTCGAACGCTTCGCACTGCCAGGAAATGCTGCCCGGCACGAAGCCGGCGCTGACCAGGGACGGGTCCGAGAGGAAGCCGCTCTCGTCGAACAGCGGCAGCGTGTCGTTGACGACCACGCCGTTGGCCGACACGAAGCCGGTGTTCTCGACCACGAGCGTGTAGCTGATCTCGTTGCCGGAGACCGCGGCGGTAAGGCCGTCGTCCTTGCTGATCGCAAGGTCGCTGCTCTCGTCGATGACCACGGTGACCGAGTCGGAGTCCGTGCCGCCGCCGGTCGTGAATTCGCTGACCACGGGTGCGGTGCCGGTCGAACCCAGGGTGACCGAAGCCGTGTTGGAGACCGACCCCGAGTCGCCGGCCCGCACGTTGGCGACCAGCGTGGTCGTACTGCCCGCCTTGAGCACGATCGGCAGGTTGGCGATGTCGCCGCCGAGGACCAGCACCGGCGTCGGACAGTTCGTCAGGTTGTAATCGCCGACCACGCCGTTGTCATCGGCGCAGACGCTCCAGCACGGGTCGTCCGGGTTTCCGCAGGAGGTCCCACCGTCGAGCTGGTTGTCGTCGAAGTCGTCGGTCAGCAGGATGCCCTGCTCGCCGCTGCCGTCGACCGGGTCCGGGCCCACGTCGCTGGGCCCCAGGTTCGCGATCTCGATGTCGTAGGTGAACGAGTCGTCGGGGTTGACGACCGCGGCGCTGGCGGTCTTGGTCACCTGGATGTCGGCCCGCCGGTCGACGGCCAGGGTCAAGGTGTCGTTGTCGTTCGACGATGTCGGGTCGGTTTCTCCCGCGCCGGCCGTGATGAACGGGACGATGTCGAGGGCATCGCGCGCCCCCGAGTCGAAGTCCAGCGTGGCAGCGAAGGTGGCGCTCGCGCCGGCGGCCAGATCGACCGAGACGGTCGACTCCGCGATGGTCCCGGACGACGGCGTGCAGGCCGCCGCAGGCGTGCAGTTCCACGCCACGGCGGACACGGCGCTGGACCAGGCCAGCGACAGGGTGGCGTCGCTGGCGTCCGACGGGCCGGCGTTGGCGATGGTGTAGGAAATGGCGGTGCCGGTCGTGCCTGGGATGAACTCGGTCGGCATGCCGACCGCGGGGAACGCCACGGAGAGATCGGCCTGGCCGTTGCGTGCCAGATCGACACTGCTGCTGTGATCGCCGCTGTCCGGGTCGTTCAGGGCGGCGGGTACGGAGACGTTGGCCGTGTTGGTAATCGGATCGGTCTGCAGATCGGACGCGAAGGCCGCGGTGATCTGGTAGGTGGCGTTGCCGCCGGCCGGCAGCGTCAGGGTCTCGTTGAGGTTGCCGGAGTCCGGGGTGGCCGAGCAGTTGCCCGAACAGGTCCAGCTGGTGAAGGTCACGCCGGTCGGCGCGTTGTCGGTCAGGACGATGCCGGACGCGTCGCTGGGCCCGGTGTTGTTGACCGAGACCTGGTAGGTGCTCGACGCCCCCGGCGTGTAGGTGCTGCCCGAGGTCTTGCTGACCGAGATATCGGCCACGCGCTGCAGCGGGCTGCTGACCTGCGGCGTGGAGGACTGGGCCGCGACGCTGCTGGTGATCGTGGCGGTGATGACCAGCGGGTCGGTCGACATGCTCGGCGCGTAGCTCACGTCGAGATCGAAGGTCAGCGAACCTCCGGGGGCGATCTCGCGCCCGGTCACGTTCAGGTCGTTGCCGGACTGGTTCGTGCCGCAGACGCTTCCCGTCCCCACCGGCGTGCAGCTGATGTTGTCCATCGTGACGCCGGCCGGGAAATTGGTAGAGACGTCGAGGTCGTCCTCGAGCACGTCGCCGACGTTCTGGATCACGATCTGGTAGCTCGCCGTGGAGCCGGGCGTGTAGTTCGTCGGCCCGGTGAATTCCGAGTTCAGATCGATCTGCGCGTGCAGCGAAGTCGAGGCGAAGAGGGCTGCACCGACGGCCAGGAAGCCGGTCAGCGCAGGACGGAAACACTTCAGGATTTGACGGTTCAACGCACCAGTCTCCCTCGGTCCGAGTGCTTGCGCGACGGAAATGCTCCGTCGCTCGACTGCCGGGTCTCCATCCCGGCGTCGCACCGCTGATCGCGACGCGGTGATTCGGAACACTCAGCCAGGACGGCGGCCGCAGAGGCGGACTTCGCTCGAGTGGGCGTTTCGATTCACATTCGCTCCGGGGCAGGTCGGGCCGCGCGTCTGCACTGAAGGCTCCCTTCGCGCGGCTCCGTACACCTCGGAACGGAACGTTAAGCTACCAGAATGGAATTCAAATTTCACCCCTAAAGTGTGATGTTTTTCACATTTTTCCCATGGGTCCATTCGGTGGCATCATCCCCGACCCTTGCCCTTCGCCTCCCCGAACCGGAATTTCGATGACCGAGAACACGCTCCACCCGTTCGAATCCCTGACCCCGGACTGCGTCCTGGATGCCGCCGAGGCCGCCGGTATGGTCACGGACGGGCGCCTGCTGGCGCTGAACAGCTACGAGAACCGGGTCTGGCAGATCGGCATCGAGGACGACGCCCCCGTGGTCGGCAAGTTCTACCGGCCCGATCGATGGAGCGACGACGCGATCCTAGAGGAACACGCCTTCAGCGCCGAGCTGTCCGCTGCCGGCCTGTCGGTCGTCGCCCCCAGCGCATTCGACGGCCGGACGCTGCTGGAGTACGGCGGGTTTCGTTATGCGCTGTTCCCTCGCCAGGGCGGCCATGCGCCGGAGCCGGAGCACGAGGACACGCTCAAGGCCGTCGGCCGCGCGCTGGGGCGGATGCACACGGTCGGTCGCGCCCGCGAGTTCGTCCACCGCGAAACCCTCAGCCCCGACGCGCTGGGCCGGGGTCCGCGCGACTGGTTGCTGGAAAACCGGTGGATTCCGATGCACCTGGAGTCGGCGTTCAAGTCATTGACCGACGATGCGTTGGCCCATGTCGAGACGGCCTGGGCGCGGATCGGCGAGATCCGTTCGATCCGGCTGCACGGCGACTGCCACCCCGGCAATATCCTGTGGCGGGACCAGCCCCATTTCGTCGATCTCGACGACTGCCGGATGGGACCTGCAGTGCAGGACCTCTGGATGCTGATCTCGGGCGATCGGGAATCGAGAGAGCGCCAGTGGGGCTGGCTGCTCGATGAATATTCGGTCTTCTGCGACTTCGACGCCCGCGAGCTGGCCCTGGTCGAGCCACTGAGGGTGCTGCGAATGATCCACTACCAGGCCTGGCTGGCCCGGCGCTGGGACGACCCGGCCTTTCCGATGGCCTTCCCCTGGTTCGAGGACGACCGGCACTGGGAAACGGTCATCAACCAGCTGCGCGAACAGCTCTCCGAACTGCAGGAGCCGGCGGTGACCTGGCACCGCTAGCGTTCCGTTCCGGCCGCGTCAGGCGTCGCGCGCAGCGGCCTCCATCTGCGCATCGAACACCGCGATCGCGGTCATGTTGACGACGCGCCGCACCGTGGCCGATGGCGTGAGCACGTGGGCCGGACGTCCGGCGCCCATCAGGATCGGGCCGACATTGACGCCCTTGCCGATTACCCGCGCCATGTTGAACGCGATGTGCGCGGCGTCCTGGTCGGGCATGACGAACAGGTTGGCCGGGCCTTTCAACATCGAGTTCGGAAAGATCCGCTCGCGGATATTCGGCATCAGGGCCGCGTCGGCGCGCATTTCGCCCTCGACCTCGAGGTCCGGCGCACGCTCGCGCACCAGGTTCAGCGCGCGGCGCATCTTCGAGGCCTGTTCGTTGACGTGGCTGCCGAACGATGAATGCGAAAGCAGTGCGACCTTGGGCGTGATGCCGAACATCCGCACCTTCTCGGCGGCCATCAGCGTCAGGTCGGCGATCTGCTCGGCGGTCGGGTCCGGGTTCACGTGCGTGTCGCAGACGAAGTAGGTGCCGGATTCATTGGTCATCGCCGACAGCGCGCCCATGGTCTGGCAGTCCTCGCGCATTCCCAGGACCTCGGTCACGTACTTCAACTTCTTGTGGTACTGGCCGACCACGCCGCAGATCAGCGCATCGGCCTCGTTGCGATAGACCATGATCGCGGCGATCACCGTATTGCGCGTGCGCACGATGGCCTTGGCCGAGTCCGGCGTCACGCCGCGGCGCTCCGTGATGCGGTGGAAGGTCTGCCAGTAATCCTTGAAGCGCGGATCCGATTCCGGATTGACCAGCTCGAAGTGCTCGCCGGCGCGGATCCGCAACCCGGCCCGCTCGATGCGCATGTCGACCACCGCCGGCCGGCCGACCAGGATGGGCCGGGCCAGGCCGTCGTCGACGATGGTCTGGACCGCGCGCAGCACGGTCTCTTCCTCGCCCTCGGCGAACACAACGCGTTTGGGATCCTTGCGCGCCGCGTCGAAGACCGGCTTCATCAGCAGACCGGTGCGGAACACGTACTGCATCAGGCGCTCGCGGTAGGCCTCGAGATCCTCGATCGGCCGGGTCGCCGCGCCGGACTCCATCGCCGCTTTCGCCACGGCCGGCGCCAGCTGGACCAGCAGGCGCGGATCGAAGGGCTGCGGAATCAGGTAGTCCGGACCGAACTTCGTCGGCGCACCACCGTAGGCTGCGGCGGAAACGTCGCTGGCTTCCATCCGGGCCAGTTCCGCGATCGCGTGGACGCAGGCCATCTTCATCTCGTCGTTGATCACGGTGGCGCCGACGTCGAGCGCACCGCGGAAGATGTAGGGGAAGCACAGCACGTTGTTGACCTGGTTCGGGAAGTCCGAACGTCCGGTCGCGATCAGCGCGTCGGGCCGCGCCTCGCGCGCCACGTCGGGCATGATTTCGGGGACCGGATTGGCCAGGGCGAGGATGATCGGCTTCTTCGCCATACGCTCCACCATGGCCGGCTTGAGCACGCCCGGCGCCGATACGCCGAGGAAGATATCGGCCTTGTCGATCACGTCGTCGAGCGTGCGCGCATCGGTCTCGATCGCGTACCCGGCCTTGCGCTCGTCCATGTCGGTCTCGCGCCCGACATGGACCACGCCTTCGCGGTCGCAGACGGTCACGTTTTCCTTCTTCAGCCCCATCGTGACCAGCAGGTCCAGGCAGGCCATGCCGGCCGCACCGGCGCCCGAGGCCACGAGGCGGACCTTCTCGAGCTTCTTGCCGACCAGGTGCAGGCCGTTGATCACGGCCGCTGCCGTGATGATCGCGGTGCCGTGCTGGTCGTCGTGGAACACCGGGATGTTCATCCGCGCCTTCAGCGCTTCTTCGACCTTGAAGCACTCGGGCGCCTTGATGTCCTCGAGGTTGACGCCGCCGAAGGTCGGTTCGAGGCTGGCGATGATGTCGATCAGCTTGTCCGGGTCCTGCTCGTCGATCTCGATGTCGAACACGTCGATATCGGCAAACTTCTTGAACAGCACGCCCTTGCCTTCCATCACCGGCTTGGCCGCCAGCGGACCGATATTGCCGAGACCGAGCACCGCCGTACCGTTCGAGATCACCGCCACGAGATTGCCGCGTGCCGTAAGTTCGCGCGCGGTCAGCGGGTCATCGACGATTTCGTGGCAGGCCGCCGCAACCCCTGGCGAATAGGCCAGCGCCAGGTCCTTGGCCGTGGTCAGCGCCTTGGTCGGCACCACCTTGATCTTGCCCGGCGTCGGGTGGCGGTGGTACTCGAGAGCCTGTTCGTTGAGTTTGTCGGACATGGGAAAAGCCGGTTTCAGGGGTTAAGGGAAAGGCAGTGAGCAGTGAGCGGAAAATGCGAGGCTTCGAACTTCAGTTGTTGGTGTTCAGTGGTTCGCTAGTCGTTGTTGCCTGGTCGAGCTCTTGCACTCGATCTGTGTTCATCTGCTGTCCGGTTTCCGGTTCCCGCCTTTCATCCGTGTTCGTCTGTGGATGAATACGGATTCCAGTATTCAGTTCGCAGTTTTCAGTCTTGCCCTTCGAGCTCTTTCGCCTCTCATCTGCGTTCATCTGCGCTTCCGGATTTTCCGGGTTCCGTATTTCATCCGTGTTCGCCGGTGTTGATCTGTGGATGAATACGGGTTTCCGGGGTCGGGCTTGCGGTAACCGCAAACCCGAACCCGAAACCCTTCGTTCAGCCTTCGTCCGCCTCGTTCCACTCGCCCAGCGCGGCGAGGCCGTTCATGCGCGCCCGGTGATGCAGGACCTTCTGCGCGCTGGCTCGCTTGCCTTCCGGGTCCGAGGCCCATTCCTTGAGTGCAGCCGCCTGCAACGCACGCCCGTAGGAGAAGGACAGGGGCCACGGCAGGTCGCCGAGGTTGTTCATCGCGTTCAGGTGGGCGGTGGCTTCGACATCGCCCTGGCCGCCGGACAGGAACACGATGCCGGCGGTCGATGCGGGAACCGAGTTCAGCAGGCAGTCGACCGTGGCCTCGGCAACATCGTCCACGTTGGCGCGGTTGTCGGCATCGCTGCCGGAAATGACCATCGAGGCCTTCAGCACGGTGCCCTCGAGCAACACGTTGTGCTCGTAGAGCTGCGCGAACAGGGCCTTCAGCGTGGCCTCGGTGACGTCGAAGCTCGTGTCGAGATCGTGGCCGCCGTCCATCAGGACTTCCGGCTCGACGATCGGCACCAGGCCGGCCTCCTGGCACAGCGCCGCATAGCGGGCCAGCGCATGGGCGTTGGCCTCGATGCAGGTGCGCGACGGAATGTCGTCGCCGATCGTGATCACCGCGCGCCACTTGCAGAACGTCGCGCCGAGCTCAACGTACTCGGCCAGGCGCTCGCGCAGGCCGTCCAGCCCCTCGGTGACCTTCTCGTCGTCGAAGCCGGCCAGCGGCTTGGCGCCCGTATCGACCTTGATGCCCGGAAGGATGCCGGCCTGCTTCATCACCTCGACCAGCGGCGTGCCGTCGGCCATCTTCTGGCGGATGGTCTCGTCGTACAGGATGGCGCCGGAAATGTAGTCGCCGAGCCCCTCGGTGGTCAGGAGCATCGAGCGGTAGTCGAGGCGGTTGGCTTCCGTGTTCTCGATGCCGACCGACTTCAGTCGCTTGGCGATCGTGCCGGTGGATTCATCGATGGCCAGGATGCCCTTGCCCGGGGCGACCATGGCCTGGGCGGTGGTGACGAGTTGTTCGAGATGGTCGGTCATGATCGGCTCCTGAAGACAGCGGATAGCGGCAGCTGCGGCGATCGGGCCGCAGCCAGCGAGAATCCGCCGTATTGTACTGGAACCGGCGCGTCGCCCGCCCGGCGATCAGGGCATCAGCCCCGTCTCGAAGCCTTCGCTGAACAGGGCGTCGGGATCACGCACCAGCAGGCGCAGCGGCGCCGAAATCTCGCGTGTGGCCATGCTGACCGTATCGCGCAGCAGCGCAGTGACCGTCAGCGAGTGATCGCCCGGGGGCAGGCCGGGACCGAGATCGAGCTCCAGCGTGAACATTCCATCGACGTCCGGGCCGACACTGAACGGCAGGCCGCCGCCGAAGAAATTCTGGTAACTGTCGATCACCGGACCGTAGCCGCAGCCCGTGGGCTCTGGTTCTGCGTAAGGTCCGTCGCCGTCGATGAAGATGCCGGCGCCGATCGACCCTTCCTCATAGTGCGGCACGTCGCAGCCGGCGTCGGGCGCATCGATCACACCCCCGCTGGCCCGGGCCAGCCCGACCAGGGAATCCTCCGTCAGGTCCGGCGAAAGGTCGCCGGCCAGAATGAATCCGGAGCGCGCCACGCCGGAGAACGAGCGGAATTCCATTCCCCCCGTCTGTCCCGTGACGTCGACCGCGTCGACGATTTCGTTCGGCCCCAGACCCTGGGCCCAACCGGTGAACTCCTGGTAGATGCCCGCTTCGACCACACGCACGGGCGCGAAGAGGGTCAGGTGGCTGGCCAGCGAGTATGCCGGGGCGGGATTGCCGTTCCAGTAGGCGGTGTAGGCGGCCCGGAACGCTTCGCGGAAGTCGATCGTGGCTTCGACGAATTCGCCTGCATCCGCGTGCTGACGCCCTGCCTCGAGCAGCGGGAGGGACGCGGCCGCGCCGTCGAACCCGACTCTGGACTGGTAGACGAAGTAGACCGCGGCCGCCTCGCCCAGGCTGGTCAGGGTTTCGGCGATCGCCAGCCGGAACTGTCGAATCTCATCGTCGGCCGCCTGGCCGCCCCGGTCTTCGCGTTGGATGTTCGGAACTTCGCCCAACCCGGCCAGGATCAGCGGATAGATGCCGTCGACTGCCGTGGTCGGATCCACCGGCTGCGGCGGCTGAAGCGGACCCCTGGAGCACTCGATCACCACGTTGGCCGACTGCACCGAGTTGTCCGAAATCACGATGCTGCCGCCGCCTCCACTACCCGCCAGCTGGAACTGGTTCGGTCCGAGGTTCAGTTTCTTCGCCTTGATCTTGCCGAGGTCTTCGACGCCGCTTCCCAGCCACTTGAACAGAGCGCCTGAAAGTGCGCCCGCAACGCCGCCGGCCACTTTCGCCGCCAGCGCGGCGCCGGCCGCGGCTCCCGGTCCGGAGGGCGCCAGCACGGTCGCGACCGTTATGCCGACTGCAATCCCCGCGCCGGTGGCGAGCACCGTCTCGAAGTTGTTGATCATGTCGCTTTCGGCCAGGCGGGCGTTGACGAAGATGAAGTCTCCATCGTCGCACTCGACCGTGCGCAGCTGCTGGGCCAGCCCCAGGCCGCCGAGTTGGGCGTTCGAGGCGTCCCAGTTGTGATCGATCTCCATTGTCGTGGTTTTCTGGGTCAGCACGTCGCGCTCTTCGTCGAGGTGCACCCATTCCACGGTCAGCGAGATCTCGGCATTGCCGTCGAGACCATCGTCCTCGTCGTTGTCGAGCACCAGGCCGTCGGCGTCGCCGCGGACTTCCCAGTCCTGCCCGGTCGCCACACCGGACCCGAACACGATTGCGGCCAGAAAGAAGGCGACGGCGAACCTCCGCCACGGGCGTGCGGTGGAACGTAGCGGACCAGACATGGCATCCCTCCGAGTGGTGACTCGTCGGCCGGACGAGCCGACCTCCACTCGAAACATGCGCAAACGGCGACCCGACCCTGCCAGCGAACGTGGCGAAAGCCGCGCCGGAATCCCGCTAGAGGTTCTCGAACTCGCCCTGGACCTCGCCGTTATCGCCGACCTCCCCGACCGTCACGATCTTCATGACGTTGGTTCCGCCCTCCTGGCCCATGTCGTCGCCGAGCGTCAGGATCACGCGATCGCCGGGGTCGATCAGGCCGGCCCGCAGCACGTGGTCCACGGCTTCGCGACCGGCAGCGCCGCCTTCGGACTCCTCCGAGGCGAAGAACAGCGGCTGGACGTGCTGGTACAGGCGCATCCGGCGCAGGCTGGCGCGGTTCGGCGACAGCGCGATGATCGGCACCGGCGAGCGCACCCGGCTGAGCCAGCGCGCGGTCGAGCCCGATTCGGTCAACGCGACCAGTGCCCGCACTGGCACGTTGGCGGCCAGGATGCTGGCCGCCATCGCGATCGCCTGGTCGGTCCGTTCGGGCTTGACGTTCAAGCGTCGCTGCGGAAGCATCGCCTGCACGTGCCGCTCGGCACCCTCGCAGATTCGAGCCATGGCCTCGATCACGCGGGCAGGATGGCGCCCGACCGCGGTCTCGGCCGACAGCATCACCGCGTCAGTGCCGTCGATCACGGCATTGGCGACGTCCAGCACCTCGGCGCGGGTCGGGACCGGGCTCTCGACCATCGACTGCATCATCTGGGTCGCCGTGATCACCGGTCGGTTGTGCTCCAGCGAACAGGCGATGATTCGCTTCTGCAGGCCCGGCAGTTCGGCCTCGCCGATCTCCACGCCGAGATCGCCGCGGGCGACCAGCACCGCGTCGGACGCCTCGATCACCGCATCGAGGTTGTCGATCGCTTCCGTGCGTTCGATCTTGGAGACGATGTGCGCCTCGCCGCCGGCCCGGCGCAGCAGGGTGCGGGCCTGCTCGATGTCCGCGGCCGACCTCGGGAAGGAAACGGCCAGGTAGTCGACCTGCCAATCGGCGGCCCGGCGGATGTCCGCCTCGTCGGCCTCCGACACGCCGGGCAGCGACAGGCCGCCGCCGCGCAGGTTCAGGCCCTTGCGGTCGTAGAGCCGACCGGCGGTCTGCACCTCGCAGTGGATCCGGGTGTCGTCGACGCGCACGACGCGCATCGCGATCAGCCCATCGTCGAGCAGAAGTTCCGAACCCGGTTCGACATCACCGGGCAGGCCGAGATAGACCACGCCTACACCGGTTTCATCGCCCGGCGGCGGCGGGTCTTCCGCGATCAGGGTGAAAGACTGCCCCTTTTCGAGATCGACCGAGCCGTCGCGAAAACGGTCGATCCGGATCTTCGGTCCGGCCAGGTCGGCCAGGACGGCGACATCCGTATCCAGCTCGCGCGCCGCGGCACGAACCATGCGTATGCGGCGCCCGTGGGTCTCGGCATCGCCGTGCGAGAAGTTGATCCGGACCACGTCGCAGCCGGCGCGAATCAGCGCTTCGAGCGCGTGCGGATCATCGGTGGCCGGGCCCAGCGTGGCCACGATCTTGGTGCGTCGGTTCATGGCCGCAGTCTACCGAATGCCGACGACGTTTCCGCGACACGTCGCATCGAATTCGCCGCTCCGGCCAGGGCAATGCGGCCGGCCCCGAACGTACGACGCCCCGGCGGGGCCGGGGCGGCGTGTCGTTGCATCCGGCGGGCCAGGAGCGCCGCCGGTCGGTCATCCCTGCTCAGTCGAAGGCCGAATCCCAGGAACGCGGGATGCCGTGCTCGTCGACGATCCGCGAGGTCGTGCCCTTCGGCAGCACCTGCAGGGTCTTGAGCATCTCGATCACCGAGTCCTTGTCGTAATCGTCCAGCGCGGCCCAGGCGGTGTAGGCGTCCATCGCGTCGCCACGGTGCGCATTGATCGCCTGGCGCATGGTCGAGTAGAGGCCGTGGTGGAAATACGGCGGCTCGTTGGCCGCGCCCCACAGGCGCTTGGTCAGGAACTCGCAGTTACCGCCGTGGAACTCGTCCGATCCGCCCGGGAAATGCATGTTCAGCGTTTCGCAATTGGGATCGTCGGGGCCGGAGGTGATGTTGTGCACCTTCATGTCGGTGAACGCGGGCACCCAGGTCGAGTTGGTCTGGGGATCGACGGCCAGGCGAGGCGGATCCAGGCGCGGATCGTTGAGATCCATGACCCAGTCCGGTGCATCGCCCGGCTGCAGGTTGCCGTCGGGGTTGTACGGATTGGGTTCGACGAAGTTCCAGCCGCCGTCGGTCAGCGGCAGGGCCGGCACATGGCAGCTACCGCAACCGATATCCATGAACACCTGCTCGCCGTTCGAGACCGCGGCCTCGATCGCCGGGTGGCGGGGAATCACGCGACCGGGGACCGCCAGCTGGGCCTGCCAGGCGGAAGTCGCCGTGATATCGGCCACGCTCAGGTTGTTGTCGAATCCGTCGCCGTCGTGGTCGCCTTCACCGAAGCGCTCGGCGGCCTGCATGCCGTGGTGGTGATTCATCGCATTGTTGGTGAACTGGCGCAACGAGATCACCGCCGAGGCCTGGTGGAACGGGCGGATGATCAGGTTGGGCGGCGCATCCGGGCCGGCCGACGCCACGCTCGGCGGCACCAGCCCTTCAACACCGGCAGTATCCCAACTGCCGTCGGAAGCGCGCGCCAGCGTGCCGAAGGACACACCCTTGCTGATCAGGTCGGCCGAACCGCCGGCCGGAATGCCGTCACGGATCGTCTGCAGGTCCGCGGTCATCTGGCGCGCCAGCATCTCGATGTAGCCCGAGCCGAACATGCCCAGGGTGGCACGCGAGTTGGCGATCGTGTCCAGGCCGACCGCGTCGCCGCGCTCGTCGAACGCGCCGCGGGTCGAGAAACCGATCTCGCCGTCGTCCAGCGCATTGAACGAGGCGAAGTCGAAGCGCTGACCGAGCACGAACACGTTGGTGACGAAATCTCCCCCACCGCCGGAGCGCGGAATGTTGTGGCATGCGCCGCAGGATCCTGCATCCGGCGCCGAAATGCGATTCATGTTGCGCGGGAACTGCAGCGGCGAATCGGGGTCGGCCAGCGGCGCGCCGGTACCGGTCAGACCGGGTCGTCCGCCGCCTTCCTGCGCGGTGAACACCGCGTCGAACAGCAGGCCGCCATGGCCGATCACGGCCTCCAGCGGCAGCATGAATTCCTCCCCGTCTTCCAGGTTCCGGGGCACGGCGACCTCAAGTCCGATGATCGGGTCGGGGTCGAACGAGCATTCGGGACGATCGATGCCGATCATGCCGAGCACGATGCACAGCGACTGGTCGATCGTCGTTCCCGTCTGCGCGGCAAGCGGCGATGCGCCGAGCGCGGCGGCAAGTGCGAGCGAGCAGGCCGTGGCGGTGAGCCCATCCCGCCGCGCGGACGGACCGATTCGGTCGTGACAGTTCTCGGCAGCTCGGCCGGCGGTGTGGCGGGCGCCTGACGCGGCGCGGTGACGGATATTCATCAAGATTCGACTCCCTCGTTTCGGTTCCGGGCGGAAGGTCGTGCTTGCCGCCCCCTTGGATTCTGCAGATCGATCCCGGACTGCGGTGCGCCGAATCCCGGCTCCCGGCGGGCACGGACGACAACGATCAATGCGGTAGCCGCAGTCTATTCCGACCGACGACCCGGAAGCAAGAACCTGTGACGAGCATCACGATTTCCATCACCCCACCCGGCGCCGGCAGGCATCGCCGGTGTAGATGGCCGCGTGACGCGGAGTCCGTTAAAGTAGCGGCACTACACGACCGACAAGCAAGGGGTAGACACGTGAACCCGATCCTGAGAGCGACCGCTGTGGGCGGACTCGCACTGCTCGGCGCCACCGGCCCGGCTCTGGGCCAGGACGAAGACGGCTGGCAGGTCGACCTCGACTTCGAGGTCAAGGCGCACTACCGCGACAGCGACGACAATCGCTTCCCGGTCAATTTCCCGTTCACACCGACGATGCTGCCTCCCGGGGAAACGGAAGGCTCGCTGCGCACGGTGGATCCGGGCGGTCACTTCGAAGTCTCGGTCCTGAGCCTGATCACCGATCTTCGCTACGGAGATTCGTTCGTCGGCCGGGCAAAGATCGACTTCTTCGATCGCTACGACCGCAATCCGACGTCCGGCGACCGCCGGGTGGACATCGATGAACTCTGGCTGCAGTGGGGTTCGGACGCTCCGCCGGCGGTGGTGCCTTCCGAACCCTCGGGCTTCCTTCGCGTCGGCAAGTTCGCGAAGTTCGAGCGCCAGGACGATCGCCACCTCGAGAGCTACGGCCTGGTCTCGACCGCCTTCAATCGCTTCGAGGATCTCGGCATCGCCGGCGGACTCGACATCGGGCGGAACCTCTACCTGAAAGCATCGATCACGCAGGGCAACCCGCTGTTCTTCCGCGACCCCAACGCGCTGGCCGGCGACAACGGCACCGACGCGTTCCTGGTGGCCAACCCCGAGCCGAACCTGAACAGCGGCATTCCGATCTTCTACGATGCCGAGATCGAGGGCCTGGATACGGGCACGGGCCCGGAGTTCGGCCTGGCCGCGGGCTACCGCTGGGCCGACGAGACCGGCCAGCGCGCCTTCGATGTGATGGCCTTCGCCTATCAGCGCGAGCTGGAAGACTCGGTTTCGCTGGAGGGCACCTTCTACGGCGCCGACCTCGACTTCTTGCGCGGCCCGGGCAACGCCTTCCCGTATCCCGGCCTGGCCGGCGACGACAAGGACGAATGGGGCATCAACGCCCGCGCCTACATCGGCGACATCTCGCTGTTCGGCCAGTTCGTCGATCAGGAAGCCGCATCCCTGGGGCGCCGCGGCCTGGAACTGGAAGCCGCGTGGCGACTGGAACTGCCGCTGGTCTGGGCCTGGAACGGGCGCCAGCTGTTCTCGCACGTCCAGCCCGCGATCCGTTATTCGCGGCTGGACAACGATTTTGCGAACCCCGACGTCACCCCCTTCCCCAGCGGCAACTGGGACTGGCGCAAGTGGGACATCGGCGTTCGCCTGCAGGTCCTGCCGGGCCTGGACCTGACCGCCGAGTACGCCGACAACGAATTCGAGACCGCCGCCGGTGACGGCAGCAACGACGAGTTCCTGGTGACCCTGCGGTGGCGCATATGAACGCCCGGGAAACGAATCGCGCCAGGTGGCGCTCGACCTGGCGCTCGACCTGGCGTTCGGCCTGTCTGATCGCGCTGCTCGCAGCCGCCGGCTGCGCGACGCGCGAACCTGCGCAGGAACCGGCGCCGACCGCCGCGCCAACCGCCGCTCCGCCCGTGCCCTCGCCGGCGACGGACTCCGGTCCGGAACCGACGCCGGAGCCCGAACTGCAGCCCGAGCCGGAGCCGATCCCCGAACGCGAGCCGACCCCCGAGCCGGAGCCGACCCCCGAACCCGAGCCGACCCCCGAGCCGGAGCCGGTCCCCGAACCCGAGCCGGCCCCCGAGCCCGAGCCGGAACCGACCCCTGAGCCGGAACCGACGCCCGAACCGGAGACCGACACGACGACCGACACGGCACCGCAAGCCGCTCCGACGCCGCGCGCGGAGCCAGCTGCAGTCGACGACCGTCGCCTCGTCCGAGGACGCATCGCGCTTTCCGCCGGTGATGCCGATCCGGCCGAGACCGTCGTCTACTTCGTGCCCGACCGGATGCCCGCCGATGCGCCGGCCATGCCGGACTCGACGTTCGAGATCGCCACCGTGGACAAGCAGTTCCAACCGCAGGTCCTCGCCGTACGGAAAGGCAGCGAGGTCCGCTTTCCCAACCGCGACCCGATCCTGCACAACGTGTTTTCCGTCTCTCAAGGCAACGCTTTTGACCTCGGCGTCTACGGGCCCGGCACCGAGCCGACCACCACGCTGGACGAGACTGGCACGGTGAACGTGTACTGCAACGTCCATCACGACATGCATGCCCACGTTCTGGTGCTGGATTCCCCGTGGTTCGTTCGCGCGTCGGGCGACGGAGCCTTCGAGCTGACCGACCTTCCGCCCGGTCCCGGCGTGCTGCATGCGTGGCACCGCCAGGCCGAAGCCTGGTCGATGCCGGTCGAGGCGGGTCCGACCGACCCGATCGCGATCGAACTCCAGATCGTCCGGCCGCAGATCCCGGCCCATCTGGACAAGTCCGGCCAGTCCTACCAGCGGAGGGACCGTGACCCCTACCGCTGATTCCGCACGAGGCCTGTCCCTCGGGGCGCGCCTGTTCCTGGCCTTCGGCCTGGTACTCGCCCTCGCCGTGGGCGGCGCCATGCTGGTCAACGTCTGGCTGGTCCGCGACATCGCCACCGACGAAGTCCGCAGCTCGTTGGCCAGCAGCCAGTCGGTACAGCGCTATTTTCGTGAACTGCGCGCCCGGCAGCTCGAACTCATTGCCGAACTGATCGCCTCCGACCCCTACTTCGGCAGCTATGTCGGCGAGGCGATCTCATCGGACGACGCCGAGTTGGCGGCGCGTTCGGTCGGCGACCTGCTGCAGCAGGCTCGCAACGAGTTCGACCTCGACGTCGCGATGGTGCTCGACGTCGAGGGCGGCATTCTCGCCCGAACCGACCGTGCCGCCGTGGACGGCCAGAATGTCGCCGACAACCCGCTGGTCGACCGCGCCCGCCGATCCCTGGCCCCGGCGATCGGGCTGTGGTCCGGCGACCAGGCGCTCTATCAAGCCACCGTGCTGCCGATCGCGCGTGCTCGGACCGTGGTCGGATTCCTGGTCGCCGGCATCGCCATCGACGACGAGCTGGCCAATGACGTCAAGCGGATCAGCGGCGCCGATGTGGCCTACCTCGTCGACGGTAGGCCGCCCCGCGTCCTGGCCACGACGCTCGACGTCGCCTCGACCGACCGCCTGCTCGCCGAGTTGTCCCGGGCCGAGAGCGGGGCTCAGGACGGCCTGGAGATCGAGATCGGCGGCGACCGCTGGATCCTGCAACGTGCGCCCCTTCGCGACGACGAGGGCGAGGAGTACGGCTCGGCGGTCGCGCTGACTTCCCTCGACCAGGAACTGGCGGCCTACCAGGAAATTCCCCTGCTGGTCCTGATTACCGGCCTGGTCGCCATCGCCCTGGCGCTGCTTCTTTCCTACCTGATTGCCCAGCGAATCCTGCGACCGGTCCGGCGACTGACCGCGGCGGCCGAGGCCGCGGCCGACGGCGACTACCGTCGAGACGTCGACACCGGGAGCCGCGACGAGATCGGCCGCTTGTCGCGCGCGTTTTCCAGTCTGCTGAGCACCTTGCGCGAGAAGCAGGACATGGAGGACTACATGGTCGACATGGTTCGGCACGCGCCGCACCGCGATATCGATACCACCAGGAGCCCGGTCGTCGATGCGGAGGCCCCCACGGTCGATTTCGAGAATATCGACGACAATACGCCGATCCAGGACACGGAGCCGAACTCGCCGGCTGCCTTCAATCGGGCCGGCGTCGAACGGAAGCTCGGCCGGCGCTATCGCCTGCTTTCGGAGATCGGCAGCGGGGCGATGGGCGTGGTCTACCGGGCCGAGGACCGCGATCTCGACGAAGTGGTCGCGATCAAGATGCTCAAGTCCGGGTCGGTCACCGATGAGCGCCTCGAGCAGCTCAAGGGCGAACTCAAGCTGGCCCGCCGGATCACCCACCCCAACGTGCTGCGAACCTACGACTTCGGGATGGCCGAGGATGCTCCGTTTATTTCCATGGAGTACGTCGACGGCCTGACGCTGCGCGAACTGCTCTCGCGGCGGGGTCGCCTGCCGTACGGCGCCGCGCTCCGGATCGCTCGCCAGCTCTGCTCGGGCCTGGAGGCGGTCCACGAAGTCGGCGTGCTGCATCGCGACATCAAGCCGG
Source organism: Wenzhouxiangellaceae bacterium (assembly GCA_965222675.1). GTDB lineage: Bacteria > Pseudomonadota > Gammaproteobacteria > Xanthomonadales > Wenzhouxiangellaceae. The sequence goes on from OZ244963.1 coordinate 63,385, forward strand.
GCAACATCATCCTCGAGCCGCGCGGCAACGCCAAGCTCATGGACTTCGGCATCGCCCAGCAGAGCCGGGCGGTCATCGATCCGCAGGACTACGACCTGGTCACCGGAACGCCCGAATATCTCTCGCCCGAGCAGCTGATGGGCAAGCCGCCGAGCGTGCGCTCCGACATCTATGCGCTGGGCGTGGTGTTCGAGGAGCTGTTCACCGGCGGCATGCCGTTCAAGGGCACCAACTCGATGCAGGCGGCCGCGGCAAGGCTGGAACAGGAGCCGATTCCGCCGTCGCACCACTGGCCTTCGATTCCTCCGGAGCTCGACGCCATCATCCTGCGCTGCCTGGCTCGCGATCCCGATGAACGGTATTCCGACGCGGAGAGCCTGTACGAGGACCTGGCCACCCTGCGCAGCTGATCCGAGCGTTGCTAGAGCAGGGCCAGGACCATGAGGCCGACCGACGCGGCAAAGCCGACCGCCCACGCGATGCTGCGCAGCGCATGGACATCGGCGAGATAGCAGACCGAGTAGACCACGCGCGCGATGACGAAGGCGATGGCCAGGCCGGTCAGCCACGCGCCGGTCGCACCGGCCAGCAACGCGACCAGCACGCCGGCGGCGAAGACCGGAAAGGCCTCGATCATGTTCTGGTGAGAGGCCAGCGCGCGGGCGCCGAAGCCGGTCAGGCGGGCTTGCTGCTGGCGCGGGTTGCGGTTGTCGTAGCCGCGCCCTTCCTTCGACATCGCCCAGGCCAGGGGCACCTTGGTCAGGACAAGCATCAGCGCGGCGGCAATCAGGCAGTAAACGGCAACGGTCATCGGTGGATTCCTTCGGCACGGCGTTGCGCAGGACTCTAGCACCCGGCTTCACTCCTCGTTGGTGCGACGACGTTAGGCTCGTCTATGGCAATCACGGGCCCGGCTCATGATCTCATCAGCATCTCGGCGTGACCGCGGCGATGATGTCGGCGACCTTCTTCGGAGGATCGCCGCTCGCGACCGTCGGGCGTTCGAAGCCCTTTACGGCGAAACCGCTGGTCGTATTCTCGCCATCGTTCTCCGGCTCGTGCGCGATCGCGCCGGAGCCGATGACGTCCTGCAGAACGTGTTCGTCAAGGTCTGGAATCGATCGGATCGCTTCGACGCGAAACGCGGCGACGGCATGGCGTGGCTGGCCACGATGGCGCGTAACGAAGGCATCGACTGGTTGCGCAAGCACCGCCGCGAAGCACCCTCGCCGCACGACCCGGAGGAACTTACCGACGGGGCCGCGGGCCCGCCGGTCGCCGCGGATCGAGCGGCCAGCCGCAGCAAATTGACCGCCTGCATGACCGAGCTGCCCGAGGTCCAGCGCTCGTGCATCCGCCTCGCCTTTCTCGAAGGCCTGACCCACGGCGACCTCGCGGCCCGCCTGGCCGCACCGCTCGGAACCGTCAAGGCACGGATCCGCCGCGGCATGGCACGATTGAAGCGGTGCCTGGAGGGCACCGTGGACGACAAGGAAAGCGCCGATGAAGCTTGACGCCGAAACCCGAAGCCGGATCGCGGCCGAATACGCGCTGGGCACTCTGCGCGGCGGCGCGCGGCGGCGCTTCGAGGCGATGATGCAATCCGATGCGAGCCTGCGCGCCGAAGCCCGGTCGTGGCACGACCGCCTGCTCGCGCTCTACGACGAGCTGCCCGAAGAGGTGCCCTCGCCCGAGTCGTGGTCGCGCATCCTGGCCCGAACCGGCCTGCTCGACGACGCGCCCACCGGCCCTCGACCCGGATTCTGGAACAGCCTCGGCCTGTGGCGAACGATGTCGGCCTCCCTGGCCGCTGTCCTCGTTGCCGTCCTGGTCATACCCGGGCTCGAACCGGTTAGCGATCGTGCCGACGATCGTGGCGACAATCGCAATCAACTGGGCGATCAAGTGCGCTATCAGGTGCGCGACCCGACCGGCGAAGCGCCGCGCACCCTCGTCCTCGTGCTCAGCGACGAGGACGCCCGGGCCGGCTGGGTGATGACCGCCGAACGCGGCGGCCTTGCCGCGCGGCCGGTCCGCGAACTGGCCGCCCTCGACGACCGTTCCTACCAGCTGTGGCTGATTCCGCCCGGCGAGTCGCCGCGCTCGGTCGGCCTGATCGACCCGGAGCGCTCGAGCGCGTTCGAGCTGCCGGCCGAGCTCGAGACACTCCTGGCGCCCGGCACCACGCTGGCCGTGTCGCTCGAGCCGCTGGGCGGTTCGCCGACCGGCCAGCCGACCGGGCCGGTGCTGTTCAGCGGACAGGTGCTCGAGCTGTAGAAGAAAAAAACTTCCAATCGGGTGCATCCAGAAGCGCATCCGCTTCGTAAGGCTTCGTGAACGCCCCGATTCGGGGCGCCTGTCCCAACACGGAGTACAACGAATGAAACATCCGACCCTGAAACTCGGGGCTGCGCTCGGACTGGCGGCCGCGATGGCGCTGCCGACGATTGCTACAGCCGCCGACCATCTCGATTCGCCGCTGGTCCGCAATGACCCGGCCGCGGACATCAACGACCTGTTCGCGTTCGTCAACCCGAACGATCCCGACGAACTGATCCTGAGCCAGACCGCCGTGCCCGCAGCCGGGATCGGCGCACGGTTCTCCGACGCCGTCGACTACCGCTTCCACATCGACAACGGCATGGGCTCGATCGAGCTTACCTGCGAGTTTTCCGGCGACGGCGCCCGCATCGCCTGCGCCGGACCCGACGGCCTGGCCGCCGGCGGTCCGATCAACCAGACCCACGTCGGCACCGGCATGCGAGTCCACGCCGGACGCTTCGACGACCCGTTCTTCTTCGATCTCGTCGCCTTCCGCGAAACGGTCGATACGCTCGCTCCACAGTTCACCATGCCGGGCGAGGACTTCTTCGAAGAGCTCGGCACGCTGGCGATCGTGGTCGGCATCGAGTCGGATCGCGTTTCGGCGTCAGGAGACGCGCCCGTTCTCAAGGTGTTTTCCACCACGTCCCGCACCGCAGGCTCCGGAATCCAGTCCGGGATCAGCGGCTCGTGGTTCGACCCGGCCAACAGCGGACACGGCGTGACCGTTCAGGTGCTCGACGGCACCTCCACGTCGGCTTCCGACCGGCTGTATGCGATCTGGAACGTCTACGACAATGAAGGCAACCAGGCCTGGGTCTACGGTGTAGGTGACATCGACGGCAACGAGTCGACGATGGATGCGTTCATCACAAGCAACGGCGTGTTTCCGCCGCAGTTCACCGCGGGTCAGCCCGACGTCCGTGCCTGGGGCTCGATGACGCTGAGCTTCGAGTCCTGCTCGGCGGCCGAGCTCGAGTTCTCGACCAATGCCAGCGGCTTCAATGCCGTCGGCACGATCGACCTGACGCGACTGACCTCGATCAAGGACCAGGATTGCGCGCTGCTCACCCAGGGCGCCATCGACCGGATGGGGCGGCCGGCGATCAACACCGCCTTGATCGACCTGCTCCAGGACACGGGCCTGACCGACGTCTACAACACGACCCACGACCCGATGGACTGGGCCCAGTTCACCGGTGAGATTCAGGCCAATCTCGAAGCGCTGGACACGCTGGACGGCGAAACCGGCAACACGCTCCTGCCGCCTGCCGACCTGGCCAACGTGCTGGTCGACGATCGCTTGATCATCGACGTTTCGGTGCCGACCTGCGACGCCTATCTCGCCGTGGAACTCGGCGTGGCGGACCAGTGCGGCGGCCGGACGCTGTCGCGCGACGTCATCGACGACACGCTCGGCGCGACGGTCGGGCCGGGCGTGAGCGACTTCGTCGGATTCAGCAGCCCGATCGAGGACGACTTTCCGTTCCTCGGTCGCCGGAATCCGTAACGTACTCGCCCATCAAGGCACGCGCGCCGGTCCTGCCGGCGCGCGTATCCCAAGGAGTCCAGCCATGAAAACATCGAACTCGAACCTGCTCTACGCAAGCCTGGGCCTCATGATCCTGGCGGCGATCCCGCTGTCTGTCATGCTGCACGCCGGAAACGCCGCGGCCGGGCCGAACGTCACTGAAGCGCCGACGCTCCCCGCAGCGCATGGCGAACTGGCCTATCCGTCGAACACCGCTCAACAACCAACCACCTCGGGCGTCGTGTATCGAGCCAACCTGGATGCGCGAATCGACGCGCTATCGGCCCGCCATGCCGAACACCCCGGCGGGCCGGCCTCGACCGGTCTCGCCGCACTTCATTTTCACCGGTTCAAGCTGATCGGACGAGTCGACGACCTGGAGCGTTCGCTCGCTATCGTCGACACGCGTCTCGAAGCGGCGCCCGGCGATGCCGGTGCACGCCGCACTCGCGCCCACATCCTGGCCGGAATGCACCGCTTCGACGAGGCCCGACGCGACCTCGAGCATGACAAGGAATCCTCGCCCAGCGGAGCCACCGAGATCGGGCTTCAGATCGAACTGGCCACCGGCAACTACGACGCGGTTCGTTCGGAGTTCGAAGAAGTATCGCAGCCAACCGCCGATTTCTACCGGACCGCACTGAGGGGCAATCTGGCCATGCTGCAAGGACGACCGGACACCGCGAGCGTGCTGTTCTTCCGTGCCCAGCAGATGTATACGGACAGCAACCCCTACCCGTTGGCCTGGTTGCACACGCAGCAGGGCATCGCGCTGCTTCGCACCGGCGACTGCCGAAACGCCGCACGCTTCTTCGCGGCTGCCGTGGACCGGCTACCCGACTACTACCTGGCCGTCGAGCACCTCGCCGAATGCGAGCGACAACTCGGCCAGCTCGATTCGGCTCGCGAACGCTATCGCAAGGTCATCGCGCAGACCGGCCAACCCGAATTCATCGGCGCGCTGGCCGACCTCGAGCGCGACGCAGGCAACCACCAACGCGCGGAACGCCTGACCGCACGAGCAGAGCGTGAGTGGAACCGCCTCCTGCAGCAGCATGGTGCGACATTCTCCGACCATGCCGCCGAGTTCTTCCTCGAGCGAAACCGGCCCGAGCGTGCCCTGGCGCTTGCGCGCGACATCATCGAGCGAAGAAAGGACGTGGTCAGCCTCGCGCTGCACGCGCGCATCGCGTTCGAGAACGATCTGCCCGACGAAGGATGCCGATCGATCGCTGCAATCGAGCGAACGGGCCTGAAGCCGCCCGAGCGGGCCGAGCTCGATTCGCTGATCGAGCGCTGCCCCGGCTAGCCCGCGCTCTTCCATCGAGCAGCGGTGCCGTACACTGCTGAAGCATGGATTCCAGGCTTCTGCAGGGCACCGGAACGCTGGTGGTCAAGATCGGCTCGTCCACGCTGATCGACGAGCAGGGCGAAGCACGCGCAGCGTGGATTGCTTCGCTGGCCGAACGGCTGGCGACGCGTCCCGGACCGGTCGTCATCGTCTCCTCCGGCGCCATCGGGCTGGGCCGAGGAGCGCTGGGACTCGACCGCCGGCCGGCTACGCTGGCCGAGGCCCAGGCGGCCGCGGCGATCGGCCAGATCGAACTGGCACGCACCTGGCGCGAGGTCTGGGCGCGCCAGGGCAGGACCGTGGCGCAGGTGCTGCTAACGCTCGGCGACCTCGAAGACCGGGCTCGCTATCTCAACGCACGCGACACGATCGAGACCCTGCTCGCCCGCGGCGTCGTGCCGATCGTCAACGAAAACGACACGGTCGCGACCTCCGAGATCCGCTTCGGCGACAACGATCGACTGGCCGCGCGCACCGCGCAGCTGGTCGGCGCGGATCTGCTGGTCCTGCTCAGCGACGTTGCCGGGCTGTTCGACGCCGACCCCCGCTCGACACCGGACGCGCTCCGGATTGCGGAAGTCGACCGGATCGACGCGCGCATCGAGGCCCTGGCCGGGCCCGCCGGCTCCACCGGCTTCGGCACCGGCGGCATGGTGACCAAGCTGGCAGCGGCCAGGATCGCAACCGAGGCAGGCTGCCCGGTGCTGCTGACGCTGGGCAGGACCGAGGACCCGTTCGGCGACGTCGAAGCCGGATGTGCCGGCACCTGGTTTCACCCCGTGGACCGCCCGCTGAACCGCCGCAAGCAGTGGTTGCGCGGCCTGCAGAATCACTCCGGCTCCGTGGCCATCGACGCCGGCGCGGCCGAAGCGCTGCAGCGCGGCGCGAGCCTTCTGGCGACCGGGGTGCTATCGATCGACGGGCGCTTCGACCGCGGTGCCCTGGTCCGGATCGAAACCGCCGAGAAGGTGCTCGGCCAGGGGTTGACGGCTTACGCTTCGGCCGACCTCGAGCGAATCCGGGGCCGGCAAAGTACCGCATTCGCACAGCGCCTCGGCCACGCCGGACGCGGCCCGGTCGTGCATCGCGACGACCTGGTGCTGTTCGCCGGGGCCTGAACCCCCACGGCATTCGAATCGGCGCAAGGCGCGTCCGGCGGCAGATCGACTGGAAACCGGACCCGGTCCGATCTCCACCCGGGGCCTTGAAAAACCCGGCTCGACACGCAATCCCTTGTGGTTGGCCGCAAGCTGCTTCGACGCAGCACCCCACCCAATCTCATGAATCACGAGCTCATCAAGAACGGCTCCGGTACGCTGGTGGTCAAGATCGGTTCGTCCATCCTGATCGACGACGACGGTCGAGCCCGCCAGGCCTGGATGTCGCAGCTGGTCGAACAGCTGGCCCGCCGGCCCGGCCCGGTTGTCATCGTGTCCTCCGGCACGATCGGACTCGGGCGCGAAGCGCTCGGCCTCGAAGGTCGTCCCGGCTCACTGGCCGAAGCCCAGGCCGCTGCCGCGATCGGTCAGATCGACCTCGCGCATACCTGGCGGACCGCCTGGGCGAAGTCCGACCGCAAGGCCGCCCAGGTCCTGCTCACGCTCGGCGACCTGGAAGACCGCAAGCGCTACCTGAATGCGCGCGACACGCTGGAGACGCTGCTCGAGCGCGGCATCGTGCCGATCGTCAACGAGAACGATACGGTCGCAACCGGTGAGATCCGCTTCGGCGACAACGATCGACTGGCCGCGCGCACCGCCCAGTTGGTCGATGCCGAGCTGCTGGTGCTTCTCAGTGACGTCGACGGCCTCTACGATGCAGACCCGCGCACGTCGGTCGACGCTCGGCGCATTCCCGAAGTGCCCGTTATCGACGCCTCGATCGAAGATCTGGCCGGCGCCACGTCGACGACCGGCTTCGGAACCGGAGGCATGGTGTCGAAGATTTCCGCTGCACGCATCGCAACCGCGGCCGGCTGCCCCGTACTGCTGTGCAGCGGCCACGGCGAAGGCGATCCCTTCGAACCGGTGGCGGCCGATCGCGCCGGCACCTGGTTCCACGCCGCCGAACGTCCCCTGGTCCAGAGGAAGCAGTGGCTCCGCGGCCTGCAGCTGCACGACGGCGCATTGCACGTCGACGCCGGCGCAGTGACGGCATTGGAAGACGGGGCAAGCCTGCTGGCCAGCGGCATCATCCGCCACGAAGGCGAGTTCGACCGCGGCGCCCCGATTCGCATCGTGGGTCCCGCCGGCCTGGTCGCCCAGGGTCTGAGCGGCTACTCCTCGGAAGAAATCAGCACCATCCGCGGCAAGCACAGCGACTTGATCGAGTCGATTCTCGGCTACGCCGGCCGAGGCGCTGTGGTCCACCGCGACGACCTGGTGCTCTATCAACTGGACGAGAACCCGGAGTGAATCCAATGTCTCCCGAACACGTGATCCAACGCATGGGCCCGGCTGCGCGCGACGCCGCGCGAGAACTTGCAGGTTCGAGCCGCGAGGCCCGCGACGCGGCGCTCCGCCTGGCCGCGAAATCCATTCGTGAACAGGTCGCCGAGCTGCTCGAAGCCAACGCGCGCGATCTCGAAGCCGCCAGGCAACGCGGACTCGGCGGCGCGATGCTGGACCGGCTCACCCTGGACGAAGACCGTGTCGAGTCGATCGCCGCTGGCCTGGAATCGGTCGCCGAGCTCGACGATCCGGTCGGCCGTGAAATGGCGCGGTGGCAGCCGACGAACGGGCTGGACATTGCCCGCGTTGCCGTGCCGATCGGCGTCATCGGCGTGATCTATGAAAGCCGTCCGAACGTCACCGCCGACGCCGCGGCGCTGTGCGTCAAGTCCGGCAATGCGGTCATCCTGCGCGGCGGCAGCGAGGCCGTCCACAGCAATCGGGCGATCTACCGGGTGCTGGCCGAAGCGCTGGAGGCCTCGGCGTTGCCGGCGGCCTCGGTCCAGATGGTGCCCGACCAGGACCGCGCGCTGGTCGGCGCGCTGCTCCAGGCGCACGAATACGTCGACGTCATCGTGCCGCGCGGCGGCAAGGGCCTGGTCGAACGCGTGCAGAGCGACGCCCGGGTTCCGGTGTTCGCCCACCTGGACGGCAACAATCACCTTTACTGGCACGCATCGGCCGACCCGGCCATGGCGATCGACGTGATCGCCAACGCCAAGCTGCGGCGCACCGGGATCTGCGGCGCACTGGAAACGCTGCTGGTCGATGCCGGCGCGGTCGACCACCTTCCCCGGCTGGTCGACGAACTGGCCGAGCGCGGCTGCGAACTGCGCGGCGACGACCGCGCCCGGGCGGCCGATTCGCGCATCGGCGAGGCTACGGCCGAGGACTGGGACACCGAGTACCTCGCCCCGGTCCTGGCCATCGCGATCGTCGACGATCCGGATGCGGCCATGGCGCACATCCAGCGTCACGGCTCCGGCCATACGGACGGCATCCTGGCCGGCGACGACGCGATCGCCGAAGCGTTCCTGGCCCGGGTCGATTCCGCGATCGTGTTGCTGAACGCCTCGACCCAGTACGCCGACGGCGGCGAATTCGGCTTCGGCGCCGAGATCGGCATCGCCACCGGCCGGCTGCACGCACGCGGTCCGGTCGGCCTGGAGCAGCTCACGACCTTCAAGTACCTGGTACGCGGCTCGGGCCAGACACGGCCGTAGCCGCGTTTCGAACCGGCGGGACAACCGCCGGCCCCGGCTTCGCATCTCCGGTGCGGCTCGTCGTAGACTGTCGAGAGACCGCCCTCGAGATGCCGATCCCTTGGATCACTGCAGCGCTGCCTCGCGCCCGATCATCGCCCTGCGCCGCCTCGTGCCGAAGGCATGCGTCGGCCCGGCGGCGCGGGTCCTGTCCGGACTCCTGGCATTGGCGCTGGCGGGCGCGAATGCACAGGCCGGTCCGCTTCCGACCACGCCGCTCGACGTCACCGATCTCTCGCCTCCGGCCTTCGAGGCGTTCACGGGCAAGGACGGCCTGTCCGACGAGATCTGGAGCACCATCGGCTTCGATGCCGACGGCTTCGCCTGGGCCGGGTCGGCCTCGGCGCTGGCCTGGTTCGACGGCTACCGGTGGCACGACGCAGAGTTCGAAGCAGCGCGCAGCCTGGTCCGCGACATGGTCCGCACGCCGGACGGAACTCTGTGGGCGATCTTCGAGCGGGAAGGCCTGGCCCGCTTCGACGGCCGCCGCTGGACCTTGAGCGGTATCGAGGGCTATCACTACGGATTTTCCTCGTATCGTCAACCGGATGGAACGCACGTCGTCTATGCCGCCCAGGACGGCGGCGTGCTGCGTTGGATCGATGGCGAGTGGCGCACCGATCCCGGTCGAATTCCCGGTCGGCCAGGACGGGCAATCCGCGTCACCCGGACGGAGACTCTGTACGGGGAAGCGCGCGAATGGCTGGCCATTGCCCCGGGCCGCCTGCTCTGGCGCCCGGCCGACGACACGGGCGCGGACTGGCGCCGGCATTCGATCGAGGGACTCGACCCGGGCCTGGCCCTGTTCACCGACCTGACCCGAAGCGAGGACCGGGGACGCGAGGAACTCTGGGTTCTGACCTACGGATCGGGAATGGCCCGGCTCACCGAGCATGGGATCGATACGTGGAGAGCCGCCGACGGATCCCTGCCGACGGAAGCCATCTATTCAGCCGTCTCGACCCTGGATGCGAGCGGTCGCCGCAGCCTGTGGGTCGCCTCCCGCGCCGGGTTGCTGCAGCTGACCGGAGACACGCTCCAGGTCCACAACCGATCCGACGGACTGCCTTCCAATGCCATTCGATCGGTCAAGCTGCAGCCGAACCAGGACGGCAACCCGGTGCTGTGGATGGCAACCGAGGGCGGCATCGTCCGTATCCATCTCCAGCCGAGCCCCTGGCAGGCGGTCTCACGCCTGGGCGAGGCCGACAACGGCATCTTCGGCGTCGTGCTCGACGCCGATGACCGGGGTCAGCAGCGGGTCTGGTTCGGCAGCGCCCGGGACGGACTCGTCCGGCTGTCGGCACAGGGCGAGACCCGGTGGCCGGCAGCGACCGGCGATGGTCTTCTGCGCGGCATCACGGCGCTGTTCGACCTCGACTTCGATGAAACGACGCCGGCCCGGACGCTGATCTCGACCGACGCCGGAGCCCTGATCGAGATTCTCCCCGACGACCGCTTCGTCGCGCTCGATGCCCCGTTCGCAAAGGCCGGAACGCCGGCGATCTCGGCGCTGGTCCGGCAGGGACGGGAAGGCCCCGAGGTCTGGTTCGGCACCCGGGGCGGCGGGCTGTGGCGATTGCGAAGCGACCGGTGGCAGCAGATTGCATCCCCCGAGCCGCCGGCCAACCTCTGGGGCCTGACCGAGCAGGTCGACGACGGCGACCGTCCGTGGCTGTGGATGGCCAGCGATCGCGGGATCGCGCGGTGGGACGGGCAATCGCTGGACTTCCTGCCCGAGTCGATCGAAGCCGCCGACGGCGGCTACCGCGACCTCGAGCTCGTCCGTCACGACGGGCGACTCGAGCTCTGGGCCTCCAGCCTCAGACAGGGCGTCGTGCGGTTCGACGTCGAGGACCCCTCGGCGGTCGTCCTGATCGACGACAACGCGATTCCGCCGCCGCCCGACCCGACCGTCTACAGCGTGCTGCAGGACTCTATCGGTCGGATCTACGTGTGCACGAACAACGGCGTCCAGCTATTGATGCCGACCACCAGCGGCCGCTATGCGCAGCGCGTGTTCCGGCGTGCCGACGGGCTGGTCCATGACGAATGCAATACCGGCTCCCAGGCCGTCGACGCCTTCGACCGCTACTGGGTCGGCACACTGGCCGGGCTCGGCCTTTTCGATCCGGGACTCGCGGTGCGGATCGGAGCCGTGCGCCGCCATCCGCTGGTCCTCACCGGCGCCAGCGCCGACGGCACGGCAATTGCTCACCGCGGCACGGAACGAATCCGGGTCCCGGCCGGCACTCGTCGCCTGCGGATCGACTTCGTCCAGCGAACCAACCGGCGCGAAGCCGAGACCCGCTATCGCAGTGAACTTGTCGACTACGATCCGGCTCCCCTCGAGTGGACGATCGAGGCCGGCCGCCAGTTCGGCCAACTGCCGCCCGGCGAGCACCGGCTCGTGGTCCAGGCCCGGGACTTCAACGACGTCGAGGCCGAGCCGCTGGACCTCACCCTGGTCGTCGAGCCGCTGTGGTGGCAGCGCACCGTCGTGCGGTCGGCGGCCGTGCTGCTGATCGTCCTGCTGGCCGCGATCGCGGTGATGGCCTACAACCGGAACCTGCGGCGCCGCAAGGACCACCTGCAGCGCCAGGTCGACAAGCGCACGGCCGAACTGAACTCCTTGAACACCCGGCTGACCGAGCTTTCCTACCGCGATCCGCTCACCGGCCTGGCCAATCGCCGCAGCCTGACCGCCGACGCCTACGAGATTCTCGACGATGCTGCCCGGCGCGGCGTTTCCGTTGGCGTGGTACTGCTCGACATCGACGGCTTCAAGGCCTACAACGATCGCCACGGCCACCTGGCTGGTGACAGCGCGCTGCAGGTCGTCGCCCAGCTGCTGCGCGAAGGCGTGCGCAGCGGCGATCGCGTCGCACGCTTCGGCGGGGAAGAGTTCGTCTGCCTGCTGCCGGGCGCCGACGCCGATGCCACGCGGCGGATCGCCGAGAATCTTCGCGCCGAGATCCAGCGCCGCACGCCCGAAGCGCTGGGCACCGAAGGCGTAACGATCAGCGCGGGCCTGGTCTCGACGACGCCGCAGGGCGAAGACGCCCTGCCCGGCCTGCTCCATCGTGCCGACCTCGCGCTCTACGAGGCCAAGCACGCCGGCCGAAACCGGGTCGAGGAAAGCGGCGAATGACCAACGATTACGCGGCCGCGTGCAGCAGCACTCGGTGGGTCGGAGTGGGCGCTTCAGTCGTCCGGTACTGCGTCGCGGAGCCGCTGACGCAGATCGGCGACGGTATACGCCTGACCATTGACCACGACGTGCTCAATCGAACGGCTTCGAGCGATGTCCTCGAGCGGGTTGGCTGCCAGAAGCACCAGGTCGGCCTCGAAGCCCGGCGCGATGCGGCCAATGCGATTCGCGGCCCGGAGATACTTGGCCGGCAGTACGGTGGCCGAGCGCAGCGCGTCTCCGACACTCAAGCCGGCATCCACCAGTAATTCCAGCTCCGTGTGGATGCTGTAGCCCGGGAGGACGAACGGGTTGGCCGCATCGGTGCCGGCAAGGATGTCCACGCCGGCCTCGTGGGGACCCCGACGCGAAGGAGCGCCCCCGATCGGTTCGGTCAGGCGCGCCGGGCAAGACCGAGCACGGCGGCAAGCACCAGCGCGAAGCCGATCCACTGCATGACACCCAGCGAAACATCGAGGAGCACTCGCTCGCCTGCCACGGTCAGCAATGGGGCCAGCGCGATCAGCGACGCGGCGATCGACGCCCGCGTCCGCGCGAAGACCTGATAGAGGCCGATCGCGAACGCGGCCATGCAGATGCCGGCCAACAGCGGCCATTGCCACGCGGCCGCCAGCGCGCGCCAGGCGTCGATCGAAATCAGCGGGATGGCGAACGCCAGCACGCCGACGCCGCCCCAGGCACGGCCGCAGGCCACGACCCCCGGCGAGACGTCGGCCAGGGAGCGCTTGGCGATGCAGTCGGCCAGGCCGATCAGCGGCAGCGTGGCCAGCAGTAGCCAGAACGGCCATCCGATCGAAATGCCCGCTTCGCCGGGTTCGAGGTTGACCGTAGCGAGCCCAGCGCAGACCACGCCGATCAGCGCCCAGCTCGACGGCTTCAGTCGTTCGCCGAGCAGATAGCGTGCAGCCACCGCAGTCGCCGCCGGGTAGGCGGCCTGGAACAGCACCCGGTTCGATGCGCTGGTCTCGGTCATGGCCAGGATCGCGAACAACGGCACCAGGCCCGAGCCGAGCAGACCGACCGAGAGCACCGCGATCCACGTGCGGCGCTCCAGTCCACCGAACTCGGCCAGGCCTCCGCGCGCGGCCAGCCAGGCCAGAACCAGGATCGCCGAGACCAGCGCGGTGGAAACCGCCAGCGGCAGGGCGACAACGCCGGACTCCAGCGCCATCTTCTTGGCCAGCGGAGCGATACCCAGCGCGCCGACGGTCAGCGCCAGCCATGTGCCAAGCCAGTGCAGTCGAGAACTGCTCACGACGGGCTTCCTTTTACGCGCAGGTCATGGGGCATACTTGATGGGTCATGGAAGATGGCGCACGGAGATCCCCTATCAGCGGATCGTGATTGCCGCGGTCTGCGCGAGGGTCGAAGCGCCGGACTCCAGCGCTGGTCACGTCGGCCGCATCGATCCGGATGCGGCGCCTCGGGGCCTGCAAAGGACACGGCTCACGCCGCCTTGCCGCGCCTCGAACCGAGCAGTCCGAGCATCGCGAGCAATCCCGCCAGCAGGGCAAGGCCCACCCCGTTCAGCGCCGGAACCGAGAAGGCCGCTCCGCCGCGCCAGGCGCCGCCAATGGCGGCCGTGGCAATGGGCGCCGCTTCACATGCCTGGATAAACCCGATCCGCGCATCGTCGCCGGCGGAATTCAGACCCCAGGCGGCGACCCTCGGGTCACCGGGGCTGGGCGGCGGGGGGATCACACCCTGTGGCATCGCTTCGGTGAGCACGCCCTGCCAGCCAATGATCTGACCCGACGCATCGGTATCGACCCTGAGCGAACAGGCGGCGACCCACGGCGCTTCAGGGTTGAACCTCGGTTGAACCGCTGCCGATTGCACGAAGGGCGCAATTTCGAAATCGGAGCGCGACGGCGGGATCCGGCCCGCGAACTGGAGGCTGGCGGAATAGGAGTCGCCGACGGCGAAAGGCGCTTCGGCCGTCACGAACGGCGCACTATCGTAGCGGTAGACCACCGGCTGAACCGGAAGGCCATGGTCTCCCTCGGTCGAACTGGCGTTGGCAATATTGAAGCTGGTGATCGCACCCTGCTCACCGCACGGGGTGTCACCGGCTTCCCGCTCGAAGACCAGCGCCTGGAACGGAGACACCGTGACGTTGTGCTGGGCTTCTCCCGGGGGCGGCAACGGACTCTCGCGCAGCTCGATCAACCAATCGATGATTGCACCCCGGGCATCGACCGTCACCGTGAACAAGCAGATCTCCGTATCGGCCAGGCTGCGGGTTCGCACTCCGTCGAAGAACTCGAGCGCGGTGATTCGCGATCGCAGGTCGAGATTCTCGGTCCACGCGGGGAGGGGGCCGTCGACTTCGATCGTGCCGACCACACGATCCGACCGGGTCCACGGCGGCTCGGCAAAGCCGAAGGGGATCGATTCGAAGCGGTAGTCGCCCCGGGCGAGCCCGGAGGCGAACAACAACGCCAGCATGAGCAAGCGAAATCCCGTCACGTCCTTCTCCTGTTTAAAGAGATTCGGGCACGCGATCCGCGCTGAACGGATCCTGCGGTCGTTGAGCGGAAGGACACGATGCCAATCCTGTCGCGATTCATGCAGAGCCCGGTCGGTTGGCCTGGAGGCGCGAGTGTACTTTGCCCGACCCCTGCGATCCACTGCAAGGAAGTGACGGCAATTCACAACGAAGCAAAGGGTATCCTTCTTGCGGTCCTGCAAGGAAACCACACATGCCCTCGCCCCGGAAGCAGTTGATTGCCGAACCCGCCGATGTCGAGCGCCTTTATAACGAGATGGCGGTGGAGCTCACGCCGAAGATCGGCGATGACACGATCCTGATCGGCCTGCTTCGGCGCGGCGTTCCGATCGCCCAGGCGCTCGCCGACCGACTCGAGCCGCGGCCCGAGTGCGGCCAGCTCAGCCTGAAGCGCTACGGCGAAGATCTCTCGCTGCTGCACGATGTTCCTCATCTCGACGAGGACTCGCTGGATGTCGACGTCAGGGACCGGAACATCGTCGTCGTCGATGATGTGCTCTACACCGGCGAATCGCTGCTGCGCGCCGTGTGTTTCCTGCGCGCCGCCGGCGCTACGCGAATCCAGGTCGCGGTGCTGTGCGAGCGCGCTGGCCGGACCATGCCGATGCGTGCCGATGTCGTGGGTACCCGGCTCGAGGTCATGCCCGACTGGGTGATCCACTGCCTGGTCCCACCCTATGAAGACGCCCTCGGTATCGAGGTCGTGCATTTCGACGATGCACACTGACCCCCTCTGGCGTGCTTCTGATCAATCGACGTCCAGAAAAAAGCCCCGTCGCAGAGGCAACGAGGCGTTTCTTCGTGTGCTGAACCGGCCTGAACTGCAAAGCCGGCCGGAGTGCAGTCAGGTCTGATCGTCGACCGTCGCGTTGGCCGAAGACGTCCCCACACTCTTCATGCCGTTGCGGCATCCCGACTCCGACGAATAGGTCTGGCTGGTGCCGATGACCTGGCCGTTGGAGGCCTTCAGCTTGAAGGTCCATTTGCCCGAAGGCGTCGAGCCGCACTCGAAGCGGTCCGGGTTCTGCGAATTCTTCTTGACCGACTCGACGCCGTTCATGCAGCTGGGCTTCTTCGAATAGCCTTCGCTGCCCAGGATGTTCTGTCCGTTGCCCGCCTTGAGTCGAAAACGGAACTCGCCGGCCTTGTCCTTGTAGATCTCGAATTTTCCAGCCATGGTGTCTCCCTGATTCGTTGTTTGTGATGGTGGGTCGTGCTCATGCGCTGCCGCTGTCGACGGAATGGGTGGACAAGGTGGCATCGACTCCAGTATGCCCGCGTCCGTGACGACACGATGACATGCCGACGTGGCCGTTCATTTACGATCGTTCATTCACGATCGTTCATTCACGACCGTTCCCTCGCGTTCGGCCCCGCGAACGTTCCACTCGCCTGCATGCACGAATGCACGATCAAGCATAGCCCGGCGGGATTCGACCGACAAGCCGCGCGCCGGCTTCCATGGGGCATTCATGGGACGACCGCTCGAACACGACGATCGCGTCGATCGCCGACCGGGCTCCGGGCGGGACTCGCCTCCGCCCTGCGCCTCCTGCAACCGCCTCCGCGAGCCATCGCGTGCCGCTTCGGACAATCATCGCTGCGACCCTTTACCGCGCTGCTGCGTCGTATGCTCTGGAACCCTGCACCGAGAACATCCTCATGCGCACGCTTCGCAGTACACCTCCTGCCGCCACGGCCACCATCTCCTTTGCCTTCACGCTCGCCTGCGTGTTCTGCCTCGCTTCGACAGCACACGCCGCCGATCTGCCCGACACTCCGGCCGCGCAGCGGCTGTCCGAGCTGACGACCCTGATGGCCGAGGCGACGCCCGATCGCATCGCCGACTACGTCGAGAATCACTACACCGCAGAGTACGCCGGCTTCCTGCCGGTCGACCGTCGCATCGCAAGCTTCATGGACTGGCAGCGCCGTGGCGACATGCAGGTCATCGAAGTGCTCCAGAACGATCCGCACCGGATCGACGTGATCGCCGAGCAGGCCACGACCGGCGAGCGGTGGATGCTCGGCGTTCAGGTCGAGACCGATGACCCGCACCGCATCGAGCGCATGATGGTGGGGCGCGCACCGTTGCAGGCTCTCGAAGACGCTCTGACCGACCAGGAGATCACCGAACGCTGGCTGACCTACGTCGAAGAACTGGCCGGTCGCGACCTGTTCTCCGGTGCCGTCCTGATCGCCCGCAACGGCGAACGGCTCGGCCATGGCGCCTGGGGCCTGGCCAATCGCGACTTCGACGCACCGAACACCGTGGAGACCCGCTTCAACCTCGGCTCCATGAACAAGACCTGGACCGCGGTCGCCATTGCGCAACTGGTCGAGGCCGGCAAGCTGGCCTTCGATGACCCTCTGTCGAAGTTCGTCGACTATCCGAGCACCGAAGCCGCATCGAAGATCCGCATCGAGCATCTGCTCACCCACACCTCCGGTCTGGGCAGCTACTTCACCGAGGGCTACGACCGCACGGCACGCAAGAACATGCGGACCGTCGATGATTTCCTCACGCTGTCGGCCGACCAGGAGCCTGCCTTCGAACCCGGCACGGACTGGCAGTACTCCAACACGGGCATGATGGTGCTGGGCAAGGTCATCGAGGTGGTCAGCGGCCAGGACTACTTCGCCTACATCCGCGAGCACGTGCTCGATCCGGCCGGCATGGACCGTTCCGGCTGCTTCGAACTCGACCGCGTCAATGACAACCTGGCCGTCGGCTATGCCGAGCGATGGAGCCGGGACGGATCCGAGGTGGTCAACAACGTGTTCGATCACGTGGTGCGCGGAGGACCGGCCGGCGGCTGCTATTCCACGGTCGGCGACCTGTTCCGCTTCGCCACCGCGCTGAACGACGGCACGCTGGTCTCACCTGCGATGGCCGAGACCCTGACCACCGGCAAGCCCGAGGTCGGTTCGCCCGACTACGGCTACGGCTTCGGCATCCATCCGGGTCGCGCCCTGTACGGGCATTCCGGCGGGTTCATCGGCATCAGCGCCAATCTCGACATCACCGTCGACCCGGCCGGCTGGGTGGTCGTGGTGCTGGCCAACACGGAGACCAGCCGAGCGCCGACGCTCAAGGCGCGACAGCTGATCGGCGTGAGCGAACCGGACTAAGCGTACGGACTGGAAATCGAACCGCTTGTGGCGCAAGATGACGGCGGCTCGCGGGAGGCGGGCTGCTCACTCACGAGGAAAGATCCGCCATGAGCCTACCGTCCGAACTGGCCGGGACCCCGGTCGCGGAGCACTCCGCGCCGCGCGGTATCCAGGTCTATCGAAACCTGCACCTGTGGCTGGCGACCGGACTGGTCGTCACGCTGCTGGGGTTTGCGCCGACCTACTTCCTGAACCTGAGAGAAGCCACCTGGTTCCAGCACTTGCACGGTCTTTCGGCGACGCTGTGGATGAGCCTGCTGGTGCTGCAGCCCTGGCTGGCCACGCGTGGCCACTTGAAGCGGCACCGCAGCTTCGGCATCGTCGCGCTGGTGCTCGCCGGCATGGTCGTGGCATCGGGCCTGGCGGTCGTTCCATTCAACATCGAGAACGCGATCGACGCCGAGCCCAGCCCGTTCGCGCCGGCAACCTTTCTCTACGGCGTGACCTTCGCCGACCTGCTGACGATCGGAGGCTTCCTGGTCGCGGTACTGATGGCCACGCTCTCGATCCGCAATCTCGACGACCACGTGCTGTGGATGGTCTCGACCCTGTTCTGGGTGCTCATGCCCGCACTGGCCCGGTTGCTCACCCTTGGGTTGATGATCACCATCGGCCCGGGTGACTGGTCGCTGGTCGACACGGTCTTCTGGACCGCGTTCCCGATCCTGGCCGTGCTGGTCTACGTGATGATCCGCATTCGTCGCGCCCACCCGGCGCTTGTGCTCGCCGCGGTCGGGAATCTCGGCGCGCTGTTCGTCGGCCCGATCGGCAAGAGCGAAACCTGGCGCTCGATCTGCAACGCGATCTTCCTGTAGCCCCGACCGGCTAGTCGAAGACCTGCCAGGCCAGCGCGTAGGCCGCAAACAGCGTCCCGGTCAGTACAACGGTCGAGATCACCACACCGGCAACCACGACCGGCAGCGTCCGGTAATCCTCGCGCCTGGCGAATGCTCGATCCATGACCACCGTGGCCAGAACAATGCCACCGACGCCGCCCGCCACGGCGCCGGCGACACCTGCAGCCGCCATCGTCGCGGCCAGCCGCGCCGGGAACCACACCGCCGGGCGCCGGAAGAACAGGCTGTAGAGCATTCCGAGCAGCCAGAAGCCGAGGAAGGCCACGAAGAACACCAGCAGGAAGAACAGCGCGATGCGTGCCGAGGGGCGATTCGCATGATCGGGACTCGAACCCGATTATGGCGACTCGCGCGGACCGATGGCGGACCGATGGCGGACCGATGGCGAGCCGACCGGCGGGAGCTCCTGGCCCGAACGGAAAGCGGCCGGACCCGGGAGGCCCGGCCGCGTCGTTCGGACCGTGCCGGTCAGTTCGACTCGAAGCCGTCGGCGAACAGCAGCTCGGCGATGATCGACAGCGTGACGACGAAGCCGTCGTGGTCGGAAATGCCCAGGTCCTCTTCGCCGGCCGGCGGCGTGTCGTTGTAGACCTCCGGCGCATCGGCATTGCCGCGCGTATAGGCCATGGCCAGGAAGTGCGGCCCCGCAGCCTCGCTGTACAGGGCGTGGTCCAGGGCCTGGCCATTGCCGCGGAACTCGAAGCTGTAGCGCTCCTGCGGCGGGAGCGACAGCGTCGCGATTTCCAGCGTCGGCGACGGGATCGGCGCGGCCCAGAAATCGTTGTCGGTCTCCACCGCGGTGCCGGCGATCTGGCCGGTGAGGTCGACGTAGCCGTCGGTGAACTCGTAGGCGTTGAAGTCGCCAAGCACGATCAGCGGGGTGTCCGGCTGCGCGGTCTGCAGGTCCTGGACCATCTGGCCGATCGACTGCGCCTGCTCCAGGCGCTTGGTCCGGACGCGGGTCGCTTCCGATCCGTCGATGCCGCCCAGCGAGCGGTTGTGGACCACCAGCAGGTTGACGTCGAGCGTATCCGCGCCGTCGGCGAAGCGCGCCTGCAGCAGCAGCGGCGGCCGATCGTGGAGCAGCGAGCCGTCGAAGCTCAGGATCTCGTTCTCGCCCAGCTGATCGACGTTGAGCACGGTCACGTCGCTGCGCACCAGGTAGCCGACGTCGATCCCGCCCACGTCGTTGCCTTCGATCAACTCGACCGAGTACGCGAGCCCGGCATCGATGCCGTTGATCTCGGTGGCGAGATCGAGCAGCACGCTGTCGCTCTCCACTTCCTGCACGGCGACCACGGCCGGTGCGTTCATGGTGTTGACGATGTAATCGCCGAAGCGCGCTAGGCGTGAAGCGTAGACCGCCGGATCGGCGACCTGGCCGTCGTCCTGCGGGCCCGGATCATCGACGTCGTCAAACAAGCGGAACAGGTTGATCGAGCCGATGGCCACCTCGTCCGCGGCCGGCGACGCGACGCCGCCCGGCAGCACCGGCGCGTCGAGAATGGTCAGCGTCGACGGCCACAGCTCGTAGTCGCCGAAGCTGAAGGCCAGCACGCCCTCGGCCTGCACGCGGGTGCCGCCGAACAGCGCCAGCTCGGGCAGACCCAGCGCGGCCGGGCTGATCTCGAAGACTTCCGGGTTGCCGTCCCAGACCGGCAGGCCGGGCAGGCCCGGAAACTCGATCCCGGCTTCGCGCAGGTTGCGCTGACTGCCGGCCTTGACCGACACCTCGGCCAGGGGCTCGCTGCCGAACTCCTGGTTGCCCGAGCCGATGATGCCTTCCGGCATTGTCACGAGCATCCCTTCGTAGCATTCAAACTCGATCGCGCAGGACGGCGCCATGAGGCTTGGCGACGGGACATTGGCATCGAAGGTCACCGGCGCCGGCAGCGGGCTCGTGCCGACCACCGTCACCGCCGGGCCGTTGGTGAACTCGGTGAAGTCGAAGAATTCGACCACTTCGCCGGTGACGTCGACAAGGTCACCGACCGCGACGGCCGGGGAGGCCCCGGTGAACACGAAGATGCCGTCGGACGTGTCCACGTCGCCATCGGCGCGCGCATCCGGGGTCTGCATGAAGAACCCGTCGGCGGTAACGGCGGTGACCACGTTTCCTTCGCTGGTCACGACCTGCCCGTCGAAGGCCGAAGCCGCACCCGAGCCCTGGATCTCGAAGATCTCCATCGCCCCGAGCTCGGTCCGGAACGCCCAGTCCACGTCGGCGACCATCGGGTCGCCGGCGGCGTTGGTCACCTCGTCGGCAATCACGGCAGCGAAGCATTCCACGTTCTGCGGCAGGTCGCTGTCGGGCGTGATCACCAGCTGCGCCACGCCGGTCTGCGGAAGTCCGGAGAACGACACCGCGCCGGCACCGCAGTCCAGCGTGACCGCGTCCACGGTGGCATCGACGTTGCGATCGAAATCGATCGTCAGCGTCGAGCCGACCGGAACCGCCGTGGCGCCGTCGGCGGGATCGACCGCGGTCACGCTCGGCGGGATACGGCCCACGCAGTTGTTGGGCTGGCCCGGCGTGCCGTCACCGGGGGACGATTGCATCACCACCCAGGCCCCGGTGGCGTCCGGACAAAGGAACGCACCGGGATCGAGGCCGCCACCGCCCGAAGTGAAAACCGTGTCGCTGTAGGCCAGCGAACCATCATTGCGAACGATGGCGACGCCATTTGCAAGAGCGCCCCACGGCGTGACGTCCAGCGCACCGTCATCGTCGGTGTCCAGGTCGTCGCTGACCGCGCCGTTGAACCCCTGGACCAGCAGGTAGGTCGCAGAGATCCCTCCGTAGCTCGGGTTCAGGGACTGTTCGATGTCCCCTGAAGCCACTCCGTATGCCGCGACCAGATCCAGGCCGCCACCCAGCCAGAAGCCGTCCGGCTGGATGCTGCCGCTGAGATCGAAGTGAAACGCTACCCGGCCGACGCCGTCGACCACGACGAAATCGAACCCGATAAGGTCGGTGCCGGGCTCGCCGACGATTTCGATGAAATCGTTGGAAATGTCCAGCTCGTTGAGCAGCGGAAGAGTCGTCTGCGCCGTCAGCGTCTGCCCGTTGTTGACCGCTCCCGGCGTCTCGGCCGCCGGGCCCTGCCAGGTGAAGTCGGCATAGCTCGAACCCGAGCCGGTCAGCTGCAGCGACTCGCCGATTGCCGTGCCGCCGTCCTCGGCCACACCGATATCCACCGAAGTCTGGCCCGAGGCCGGTCCGTTGCTGGCGGTGAAGCTGCCTTCGTAGCTGAGGAACTGGACAACCGCACTGCTTTCGATCAGTGCCAGGCCGTCCGGGCCGCCGTTCTGGATGCTGGATATCGCCTTGTTGTAGATGGTGAAGCCGGCAACCGGCGTGGCCGTGAACGTGTCGAGGCTATGCGAGCCATACTCCGTGCCGTTGCTGCCGTTGTAGAGCACGATCGAGAGATCGGCCGGAGCGGTCGAGACGCTGTCGGCGACCACGACCTCGACGAACTCGCCGACGTCGCCGCCGCCGTTGTCGTAGTGGAATTCGTTGATCCAGAGGTCCTGCGCCAGCGCCGGCGCGGACAGGATCGAAGCAAGGGCCACGGCGACCAGCGCCGCGGTGAAGTTCGGGGTGGTTTCGCCGGTCACGGGACTCCCTCTCGAGTTGTTGGCGTGGGGTGATTGGCCGAAAATTCTAGCCCGCTTTTGTTGCGCGGTGGTTACTGCCTGGCCGGAGCCGAGACGGGTTCCGGGCACAGGATTACCAACAACCAAACAACCAGGAACCGACATCCAGAATCCGTTCTCTCGCAGAGCCGCGGAGACGCAGAGGAAACCGGAAAAGAACTCTCCCGTGGGAGCGAGCTTGCGAGCGAAGGCTCTTGATCAACGAGGCCGGCTCTGCCGGGCGACGGCCGAAGCCACATGGCCCAGCGGGAGATCACGAGGTTCTGGGTTCCGAGCTCAGGATGACCAACAACCCAACAACCCAACAGCCCAACAGCCCAACAGCCCGATAACCGACAACCAGAATCCCATCTCTCGCGGAGGCGCAGAGGAAACCGGAAAGGAACTCTCCCGTGGGAGCAGGCCTACACACGACGACCAGCGTCCTGAGCCCAGCCCGCTCCCGCAGGAGTCGGTTCAGCCCTCGCCGTCGGCCATCGGCTCGGGCTTGCGGAACTTCAGCGTCATCCGGTTCGACTCGCCGATCGCTTCCATCCCGGCGCGCTCCTCGGTGCCCTCTTCGGTGGTGCCCAGGGTCGGCGCCAGGCGCCAGACGATGTCCTCGGCGGTGGGCTTGTCGGCCGGATTGGCGTTGATGTCGCTCTCGGCCTCGAGTTCGAAGCCGGCGGCCTCGGCCTGTGCGATCACGAACGACGGCTTCAGATACCCCGCCTCGCCGCTGGCCCAGACGGCCGGCATGTCTTCGCCGGCGGCATGCTGGACCACGCCCATCACGCCGCCGGGCTTGAGCACGGCAAACGCATCGGCGAAGGCCTGGTCGAGGAAGTCGTCGATGCCCTCGTTCTGGAAGCGCGCCATGTTGTGCAGCGCGCGGATGTACAGCACCGCATCGGCCGTGCCGTGCATGTCCTCGGGCAGCTCGCCCATCCAGAACGCCCGGACCGACGCGCAGTCGTTCTCGCACCAGTCACCGGCCTGGACGGGGAAGGCTTCGGCCCAGCCGGCCAGCTCGGCCATGAATTCTTCGGTAGCGAACTCGAACTGCTCGAATAGGGTGATCGGGTAGTTGGCGCCGATCAGCGTGCCTTCCGCGCCCAGGTAGGGCAGCAGGATGCGGGTGTACCAGCCGCCGCCCGGCAGGGCCTCGACCACGGTCATGCCCGGCTCGATGCCGAAGAACTCCAGAGTCTCCTGCGGGTTTCGGGCGTCGTAGCGCGCGCGCACCTCTTCGGGCTGATCGGCGAGGATCGCCGCCAGGCCTTCGTCGGCCTCGCTGCCGTCGGCATTCCGATCATCGCTTACGGAGCCGTCGCCCATGGCGTCGTCGTCCGTGCGGTTGGCCGTCATATCGGCAGACGCGGATCCCTCGCCGGTCGCAGCATCCATCGATGTCGGCTCCGTCGAAGCCGGCCCGGAGCCGGAATCGTCGCTGGAATCGTCGCCGGGCCCGCAGGCAGCCAGCAGCAGGGAAGACAGCGCAAGGGAAAGCAGGATTCGGCTGGACGTCATGGTGAAACTCCCGTCGTGAATGCAGGTTCCTGATTATCCGAGCGCGCCGCCAGCGGTGCAAGGGAGCGGGATCGGTCGATTTCTGGGGTATGCTCGAAGCAGGACTCGGGCGCGGAGGGCCGGAGGATGCCGAAGAATCGAGTGCTCGGATGGATTCTGCTCGGCTGCGGCGCCTGGCTGCTCTGGCAGGGCCAGACCGTTGCCAACCGGACCGAGGGGACCTGGTTCAGTCAGGTCATGACCGGCACCGTCAGCGATCAGGCGCTGCTCTACTGGGTCGCCGGCATCGTGCTGGGCATCGCCGGCTTCATGATGGCCCGCCGCCGCTGAACCCGGGACCGGGCGTCCCGGGACAGTCAGGCCCGCCCGTGCAAGGACGTACGCAAGCGGCCGGAGCGAATCGTGCAAGGCCGGATCGGCCGCACAAGGATCAGTCCTCGAAGCCGTCGGCGAAGATGAAATCCTCGTCGTCGATGATCGTCACGGTGATCACGCTCGGACTTCCGATCTCGGCACCGTTGGTCGGGTCCGACAGGGTCACGGTAAAGGTCTCGTCACCTTCCAGCAGCGCGTCGTCGATCGGGAACACGACGACCCCGAACGTAGTCGCACCGTCGGCGAAATTCAGCGTGCCGCTGCCGGCGTTGTAATCCACGCCGTCGGTCGCCGTCCCCGGCGCCGACGCCCAATCGACATCCACCGCCCCGTCGCTGCCACCGACTCGCTCGACGTCCAGCGAGATCGATCCGGCATTCTCGAGCACCGAAACGTCCGAGGCCACCCAGCGGATCGTGCCGGGGAACAGTCTGCGCTCGGCGGACAGCGCGTCCAGGTCCGCCGGCCCCCAGCTGGCGTCCAGCGAACCCGGCGCGAAGGCCAGCACCTGGAACGACCCGGGGCCACCGGGGATGATCTCGACCACGTCGTCGTCCGACGCCGTCACGTCGCCCCAGTCGACCTCGGTGGTCGTGCTGACCAGGTAGCGGCCGTCCTGGAGCAGCTGCAGCGCATCGATATCGACCCCGAAATTGTCGACGCGGTACAGCGAGAAGCCGCTGCCCGGATCCCATCCGATCAGGTCGCCGGGTCGATAGGTCGCGCCGCCGAAATCGGCGGTCACGTCGATCGAGAACACGATCAGGCAACTGCCCGGGTCCCGGCTGACCGCGTCGATGTCGACGCCATGCGGGATGCCCTCGGCGGTTGAGTCGAGCACGATGCTGCCCAGATCGTCGACGATGTCGGCCGGTCGCACGACCAGGCCCCCGATATCCGTGGTTACATCGACACTGAACAGGCGCGGCCCGCAGCCGTCGGAATCGTCCTGATACGCGTCGATGTCCACCGGGCCGAGATCGCCGAGGTAGTTCGAGCCGTCTGCGAAGCCGACGTCGAAGTCGTAGTCCAGCACCCCGTGGTCGGAAAGGAACAGCGTGCCGCCGTCACCGGGAAAGGTCGTTTCGATGTCGGCCGAGAAATGGATCAGCTGCAACGGGGTCGCGGACTGGGCGCAGACCACGCCCGCAAATAGGATGGCACTCAGGCCGCTGGCGATCCGAAACGAGCGAGGCATGTGCCGCACCTCAGCAGGCCGCGGTGCCGCAGCGGTTGACGTCGACCTGCAGAGCAGTACCGGAGATCTCACCGCCGTCGTTGTCGTCGATCAGGTTTCGACCGTAGATCGGCTGGCCGCCGAACTGCACGCCGACGCCCCCGTTTCCCTGGATGACGGAATCCAGCAGCGAACATGAGAAGCAGCGGACACCATTGCCGGCGTTGCCGATGGCCTCTACACCGGCCATCCGGCTGTACGGATTGCCGAAGACTCCGCGGCCACCGTTGGCTTCGGAAATCACGTCTTCGATCGTCCCCTTGACGAACATACCGTCGCCTCCGTTGCGGCGGGTCACGATTCGCCGGAACGATCCGGTTCCGTTGGCGAGGGCGATACCCTCACCGCCATTCTGTTCTGCGACAAGGTCGAGGACCGCGCAGTCGGATCCGCAGAAAACCGCATTGATTCCCATGCCGCGAATGGCTCCATTGCGGACCGTGACGTGCGTTGTCTGACTGAAGGGCGCTGCAACGCCGACGCCGACTCCGCCCGATGGACTGCAGGAGGTCACGGGCGTTCCCGTGCAGGAGACGGGCCCTGAAATCGAGAATCCGTTCAAGTCGATGAACACTGCGCCGACAGTACCGGGATCGACGTCGATCCCGCTCGCGTTCGCAGACCCGCCCACATCGAGATTGCCCGTCAGCACGTAGCTTCCCGGCTCTTCGATCTGGACCGGGAACCCGGGCGCATCTCCCGGAAAACACCCGGCCAGCGCGCAGGCCTGGTTGATCTCGCGAACCCCGTCGACGGCCATCGCCGACCCGGGGAGCAGAAGCAGCAGTGCAAGGAAACGTTTCAACATGGCCCAACCCTCTCGGCGGAATTATGGTGTGTACCTGTTCAATCGGATTCCAGGCGCCGAATCGGCCACGTCGGCCTGAACGCCGCCCTCCCGGACCTCGGCCTGCGCCGGTGATTCCGTCGCTCTCGCGCCCGTTCCGGAAGTTGCGGCATACTCCCTCTCTGCTGTCGTCCGGGATTCCTGCCGTGCACCGAACCGCCGTCGCCCTCTTCGCTGCCTTCCTCCTTCTGTGCCTGTCACCGTCCGTCGGCGCGATCGAAACGGACATCGTCGAAGGTCGCGTCGACGTGATCTGGGGCGACCCGCCCGGGGCCGCCGCGCCCTCGCACGTGGTCCTCACGGTGACCGACGACCGCGGCGAGACCGTGGAATTCAGCGTCAGCGACGAGCTCGCCGCTCTGCACGGCGGCTTCCTGGCCTGGAACGGCCGACGCGTGCGGGTCCATCTCGCCGGACAGAACGCTTCGATCCGGGCATCCCGTCCGGCCACCCGCCGTGCCCTGGCGCTGACCCTGCTCGACGACCGCTCCGGTGCGCGGGGCGGCGTGGTCGGTTCACAGCCCTGGGTCTCGATCCTGTGCAAGTTCGCCGACATCCCCGACGAACCGCGCGACCTCGCCTATTTCCAGGCCATGTACGCGAACGCCTTCGGCGGCCTCGACGACTACTGGCGCAAGCAGTCCTACGGCACCATCGATATCGTCGGCAGCACCGCCGTCGACTGGGTGGTGCTGCCACAGCCGCAGGCCTTCTACGTGCCCGACCCGGGCAATGGGTCCAACTCCAACCGCAGTGCGTTGTTCAACGACTGCACCGCCGCGGCCGACCCGTTCGTGGACTATTCCAACGGGGGAACGGGCGGATTTTCCGGCATCAACCAGATGTTCAACGCCGAGCTCGACTGCTGCGCCTGGGGCGGCGGCCGCTTCGCCACGCTCGACGGCGTGACCAAGAGCTGGCGGGTGACCTGGGAACCGCCGTGGGCCTATGCCCAGAGCGGCGTGATCGCCCACGAAATGGGCCACGGCTTCGGCCTGCCCCACGCCAACAACTTCGACAACGACGGCAACCCCTACGACAGCCCCTGGGACGTGATGAGCTCGGCGACCGGCAACGCGGTCAACGACCCGACCTTCGGCCGGCTCGGCAAGCACCACACCGCCTTCCACAAGGACATCCTCGGCTGGTTCGCGCCCGGAGAAGTGCTGGAGGTACTGCCCGATTCCAGCATCACGACCGTCGTCGACGCCATGACCGTGCCGTCGACCGCGAACGTACGGATGATCCGCGTACCCATCCTCGGCACCGACGACTGGTACACGGTCGAGGCGCGCGCGCTGGACGGCTACGACGGCAACCTGCCCGGCAATGCGGTGATCATCTCGCATGTCGATACCGGCCGTTCCGAACCGGCCTGGGCGGTCGACACGGCCGACCCGCCGGGAGACTACGGCGGCAACGAAGGGACCATGTTCCGGGTCGGCGAGACCTTCCTCTCCCCCGACGGCCGGATCAGCATCTCCGTCAATGCGGCCACCGCCGACGGCTTCGAGATCACCGTGACCTCCGTTCTGCCCGAACTGCTGTTCGAGGACGGGTTCGAGAGCAATCGCCAGCCGCTCGCCCTGCCGACGCGCTAGCGGCGCTGCGAAGGCCGCCGGGAGCGCGAAGGCGGCAGGTACGTTTCATTCCCGATTCACGCACGTCCGCGAAGGTGGTCGACTTTCCATCAGCGGCAAGCCCATGAGCGATCGGCCAAGCGGCATCGACAGCGAGAACGCACCGCACAATCTGGACGTCGACGAAAAGGAAATCGACGGCGCCCCGAAACGCGACGTGCGCGAGGCCGATTTCGCTGCCGAGGCGCATGGCTTCACCGGCTACGAACAGGCTGGCCGGGGTTCGACCTACCGCAACGAGTCGAATTCCGACACGCAGGACGAGCCGGCAGCAGCGCAAGTCCTGCGCCGAGGCGAGAGCGAAGCCGGCCCGCTCGGCGAGCGCTACCTGGTGCAGGGCGCGCGCGTCGGGCTCCGGATGTGGAATGTAGATCGGACCGACGACGAATCCGACCGCAGCAGGCCTTACGAGATTGCCGGCCATGTCATCGACGGAGAGATCCTGGTCGTCATCGACGGCTCGCCGCATTCCCTTTCCGCTGGAGATTCGTTCATCATCCCTGCCGATACCCGCCACCGGTTCCGCGTCCGCACGCCGGCGACCGTGATCGAAGCGACCTCGCCGCCCGCGCCGGGCGCGCTGGACTGACACCGACCTCGGCGGCGAGCCGAGCCGAACGGCACGCCCGGAGGCAATCCGCCCTGCAGACCGCTCCCGGCCGGGTGAACGCGCCCGGCACGTCGCCGTCCTGCACAATGGGGCAGCCCCCACCGACAGCTCGCTGATGCGCCGCATCCAGATTCACAAGCCGGGAAGCTACAACGCGCTGGAACTCGTCGAGGAGCCCGATCCGGATCCCGGTCCGGGGGAGGTAGTGATCGATGTCGAGGCCGCCGGCGTCAACTACGCCGACAGCATCATCCGCATGGGCCTGTACGAATCGGCGAAGAAACTCCACGGCTACCCGATCACGCCCGGCTTCGAGGTCGCCGGCACGATCGCTGCGGTCGGGAGCGGCGTCAGCGAGTGGGCCATTGGCGACCCGGTGATCGGCCTGACCCTCTTCAACGGCTACACCAGCCGCCTGAGACTCCCCGCCGATGGCGTGTTCCCCAAGCCCGGGAACCTGTCGATGGCCGAAGCAGCCACGCTGCCCACCGTGTTCCTGACCGCCTGGTGGATGATCCACCGCCAGCTCCACCCGCAGCCGGATGAATCCTGGCTGGTCCACTCGGCGGCCGGCGGCGTGGGTTCGGCGGTGCTGCAGCTCGGCCGGCTCGCCGGCGTGCGGGTCGTCGGCGTGGTCGGCGGCACGCACAAGGTCGCCCATGCGCGCGCGATGGGCGCCGACGAGGTCATCGACGCCTCGGTGGACGACCTCTGGTCACGCGCCGCAGAACTCTCACGGGATGGCTACCACGCCATCTTCGACGCCAACGGCGTCAAGACCCTGCAGGCCAGCTACGATCACCTGGCCCCGACCGGACGGCTGTTGATCTACGGCTTCGCCTCGATGCTTCCGCGCAACGGTCGGCTCAACTGGCTCAAGCTTGCGCGCGATTGGCTGAAGACTCCGCGCTTCAACCCGCTGGACATGACGAAGTCCAACCGGAGCGTGCTGGCCGCCAACCTGAGCTTCCTGCAGGCGCACGCGCCGAGCCTGCGCGAAGGCATGGCATGGCTGCTCGAACGCTTCGAGTCCGGCAAGCTCGAGCCGCTGCCGGTCGAGACCTGGCCCCTTGAAGACGCCGCCGACGCCCAGCGCCGGATCGAGTCGGGCCGGACCATCGGCAAGCTGGCGCTGGTTCCGTGAATCGCGCCCACGTTGAGAGATGTGCCAGCCTGGGACGCCAGGCCGAGGGCTTGATTCCCTGTGATGCAGATTGAGCAAGCCGTTTTCATGTCGGCAATTGGCTCGCTCGCAAAAGCGGTAAGCTAAATAGCCATTACCCAGCCCGAGAAGGCCAAGAAAACAACAGGTAAGACATTGTTGCACACGTGACAGACGAACGCAGCAAACAGCGAATTAGATGTGTGCCGAACCCAGAAAAGAAAAAGGCTGAACACGAAAATCGCCGGCAGATAGGCGAGCGTCATCGACGCCTGCGGACTGAAGATATGCGCAAGTGAAAAGGCCCAGGATCCCCCGGCCGCCACCACCCATACGGGTAGTTTAGAGATTGTCCGCTCGTAAACCCACTGTCGAAACAGAGCCTCTTCAAACAAAGGAGCAATGATTACGACATATGCGACTGTCGAGGGAATGTATAGAACGTCCGCGTATCGACCAGGCTCCACTTCAATAGCAGGCAAGATATAGCTAAAGAGAATCAATGAGAGGTAGGTGACTCCCGGTGCAACGATAGGCAACCAGGGATAGCGCTTGAAGAATTGAAGAAAACGATGAAAATCGCCCTTAAAATCCAGCCCTCGCACAAAAAAGATAGAAACGAGCACCGGCGCAATCAGCGCGGCAAAAACCGCCCACCAACGGGGCTCTAACTCGCCAAGAGGCGCCGTCCCCACTCCCACGTCAACTAAATGGACCCCGCCCTGAAGGTCACCTCGCAAATCCCAAAGCGGCTCGCCGGAACGAAGAGTGCACTGCAGGGTCACGACCCCGGAAGAATTCACAGTAGTCGAGGTCGTTAGGCAGCCAGCCTCTTGAGCATTCTCCACCATCCAGTCAAGAAATGCTTCTTGGTTAAAGTTAACTGCATCAACCGTTGAATACTTGATCTCGTACTCATGAGCCTCGTTCGCCCCAAGCACAGCAATGGCGCTACTTGCAAGCGCTACACAGATTGCGATGAGAAGCGACTGCCCGAAAGGGGCGGCATTCTTGAGATATTTTAATGCTGCGTTCATTAGGTGAACAAAATTAAGCGCGGCCCCTCTACGTCAGGGGCCGCGGCAGTTTCCGGACTCTCAACTTAGAAGGATTTAGGGCATCTGAGTATGGTGATTCGGCTGGAAGCAGTAGCCTTCAACATTACCGCATCCACTCACAGAAGTCACCCCAAAGGAATAGCCGGCGCTAGAACATGCACGACTCAGCCTCCTGATGTTGATGGATGCCCTGACCTCGCACACGAGAGCCCCAACTGCTGCTGCTGCACCGCACCCAACTGCGGCCCACGGGCTAGTAAAGCAAGGCACCGGGATTGCCTGTGTGTAGTACTCATCCATCGCCTCAGCTGGAATTGAGCCCGCCAACACATCACCATCAGCGGTGACAGCCATCCAGCTTTCTTGACTCAGGTCAAAATCAACGGTCTGCAACCCACCCCAGTCGTCTGAAAGCTGGTAGCTGACGGCTTCGTTACCTGCTGTGATTTGAACCGAGCTTTCTACGAGAGAGGACTCAATGGCCATGCTCGACTGCGCCCTGCTGCAATCGACTGCGACAACACCAGCACTGATCACTATCAGGCTTGAGATGATAGAACTCTGCATCAGATTTCTCACTTTTCCTACCTCTACTGTTTGTTGTGAAGTGCATGCATATACTTACGCACTTCTCGCCGCTTTCCCATGCAGAAATTTCTGAAATCTCCGTAGGAATTCTCCTACGACCTAGCGTTGATTCGAGGATGAACGTTTGCCAGCAGACTATGCGGATATCTGATCGCAAATCAGATAAAGGGATTGCTCATGCTGCTCCCGGCAGATGTTCAGTCGCAGCGGGCCCATCAACCCGACTCTACCTAACGATCACAGCCACGCCCCTCTGGCGAATCCTGGCTGGTCCACTCGGCGGCCGGCGGCGTGGGTTCGGCGGTGCTGCAGCTCGGCCGGCTCGCCGGCGTGCGGGTCGTCGGCGTGGTCGGCGGCACGCACAAGGTCGCCCATGCGCGCGCGATGGGCGCCGACGAGGTCATCGACGCCTCGGTGGACGACCTCTGGTCACGCGCCGCAGAACTCTCACGGGATGGCTACCACGCCATCTTCGACGCCAACGGCGTCAAGACCCTGCAGGCCAGCTACGATCACCTGGCCCCGACCGGACGGCTGCTGATCTACGGCTTCGCCTCGATGCTTCCGCGCAACGGCCGGCTCAACTGGCTCAAGCTTGCGCGCGACTGGCTGAAGACTCCGCGCTTCAACCCGCTGGACATGACGAAGTCCAACCGGAGCGTGCTGGCCGCCAACCTGAGCTTCCTGCAGGCGCACGCGCCGAGCCTGCGCGAAGGCATGGCATGGCTGCTCGAACGCTTCGAGTCCGGCAAGCTCGAGCCGCTGCCGGTCGAGACCTGGCCCCTTGAAGACGCCGCCGACGCCCAGCGCCGGATCGAGTCGGGCCGGACCATCGGCAAGCTGGCGCTGGTTCCGGGCCGGACTCGCGAACAGCCGTAAGCCACGATTTGTTCCGGTCCACGGACCCGAAAGGAAGCCGGCCGCCCGCGACGGGACTCATTCCTCGTCGGCGGTCAGGCGGTTCTGCTCTATCGGATCGCCACCGTCCTTTCGTTGGTCGGTCAACGCTCGCCGCCGCTGGAGCCAGCGGATGACCGACCAGCAGAGCAGTGCCCACGCCGCACCCATCATCCATCCTCCCAGAACGTCGGTCGGCCAGTGCACGCCGACATGCACGCGGCTGACTCCGACCATCACCGTCAGCAGCAGCGCGACCACCAGGGGATAGATGATCTGGCGCTTTCGCTCGGCCATTTCAGCGACGAGCGCGCCCAGGGTCAGGTAGGTCACGGCGGCCAGCATCGAGTGCCCGCTCGGAAAGCTGGAGGTCAGCGTATGCGACAGGTGCGGGACCAGATCGGGCCGGGGCCGATCGAAGATCTCCTTCAGCAACAGGCTGACGATCACGCCGCCGATGACTGAAACCGCGACGATCGCGGCGTCCTTCCAGCGCTGGTTCAGTCCCAGGTACCCGAAGACCGCCAGCGCGAACAGGGTGAGAATCGTGTTGCCGCCGAGCGCGGTCGCGTCGCGTCCGATCTCCTCGACCCATCCCGGACCCGCAGGCGTGCCGTCGTCCTCGTGGAACATGAGGAACAGGCGCTCGTCCATCGTCTGCGTTTCGCCTTCGGAGACCTGGTCGGCCAGACCGATGAATCCCAGCACAAGCAGCGAGAAGACAAGCAGCGCGATCAGCAACCGCGCCTGTTCTCGACCGATGTGATCGGTGAACCACGCCCGAGCGTCTTCAATGGGCCGGACGGTCGAATCGAGCAGTTCCTTCGTCGTCATATCGGGTTCGTCCTCCTTGTTCGGGTTTTCTCTCCCGGACCCCGGGGTCGCTCCATAGCGCGAGCGAGGGCCGGGGTCCACTGAACGTCCGGGCTTCCGCTTCGGTCAGGATCCGCCCTCGCTTTCACCGGAGGTTCCCGGGTCGCTGCCGCTGTCGCCCTTCGGACCGTGCGCTGGAACCTCGCCCACGGCTCGCTCCAGGCGGAACACGGTCAATTCCGGTCGGCATCGAAAACGGGCCGGCAACTTCGAGAATCCGATTCCGCGATTGACGTAGATGCGGTTGCCTGTGGCGCCGATGCCCTGCTCACCCCAGCCGTCGGCCATCACTTCGCGCTCCTTCGTGATGTCCAGCCAGCTGGCCGACCGCGTGAACGGTACGCGCAGCTGACCACCGTGCGTATGCGCGCTCAAGGTCAACGAGCCTGCGTAGGCCGGCAGATCGCGAAACGCGACGGGATTGTGCATCAGGACGATCCGGGGATCGTCGTCGGATAGTTGCGCCAGGGCGTCCCGAGGTCGACTGTAGCCAGCCCATACCGATCCGATACCGACCAGGTGCAGCGGGGCCCCGCCGCGCGGAGAAACCATCGCGCGCGTTTCGTTCTCGAGCACTTCGATGCCGACCTCCTCGAGCCGGCTGGCCAGGTCACGCGCCGCATCGTCGCCGAGCTCGCTGTCCTGGTACATCAGCGAATAGTCGTGGTTGCCGAACACGGCATAGGTCGGGATGCCGGCGTCGGCCAGCGGCCGCACGAGCTCCACCGCGCGGTCGATCCGGTCGGGGCTTTCCCCGTAGATGAAATCGCCGGCGATCAATACCGCTGCAGGATCGAGTTCGATCGCCTTGCGGACGGCCTTGCGCACCATGCCCGCATTGTCCAGCCACATGCCGACCTGAAGATCGGCCATGAGCACGATCGTCTCTCCTTCCCAGGACGGCGGAAGCTTGCCGACCTCCGCGGTCTCCTGTCGGACGTCGAGCAGGAATCGCGGCTCGACGACGGTGCCCCAGGCAATCAGCCCGCACAGTGCCAGAACGACGATGCCGCCGGTGGACACGCCGACGCGCTTCAGGACGGTGCGTCGCCGTCCGCTGCGGTGTCGAACTTGATCGTTTTCTGGTCGGGACATGTGTTCGAGTGGTTCCTCCGGTCTGCCGCGGTTGGTTGACAGGGCGTGCTGCGTCCCTGTCCCGTCGTCGGCCTTGCGCGTGGCGCCGCCGTGTGCGAGCGCCGGATCGGCGGGCGGAAGCGCCTTCGAGGACTCTTGCGTGCAGACGTTTTCCCGATCACGGCCCGTGCTGCGAAGGATGCAATCTCGGCTCGGCAACGGGCCCCATCGCGTCCGCCACCAATGTAGCGGACCCGTTCCATGCACGCAAACCGGGCAGAGGCCGAACGGTTGCGGGCCGTCGTTGGTCCCGTGCCGGCGGCATGCCCTGCGCACGACCTCCCGACCTGCGACCCGATGCTTGGTATGGTCGGTTCGGCACCTGTGCGCCCGAACACGAAACCGACCCATGACCGACTCGCGATGTCCATGATCAAGAAGCTGTTGCGTGCACTTGCCCGCCCCATCCGGCGCGGCAGCGAGCACAAGGGTCGAATGATCCAGCCGTACCGCGGTTACGGGTCCAGCCACCGGCTGGCCATGGTGGGTCGTGTGTTCCGACAGCCCGGTCGGGCGTCCGTGGCGCCCCAGGGCCGCTTCCTGCGGGACCTGATGCGCTTCATCCGCCGCCTGTTCCGTCGCGGAGCGCGCGACCAGGAAGTCGTCCTGACGATCGCAGACCGGGACTACCGGACCGCGACCGACAAGGACGGCTTCTTCCGCTTCCGCATCGACGAGGACCGGGGCCTGCCGTTTTCCGATGGCCTGAACGAGGTCCGGCTGTGCCTGGCCGACGACACGGACGTCTGCGCCGACGTGGAAATCTACGTGGCGCCGCGCCGCTCGGGGTTCGTGGTCATCAGCGACATCGACGACACGGTGATGTACACCGGCGTGGCCAACAAGCTGAAGATGATCTGGCGGCTGTTCGCCACCGGCGCGGAATCGCGCGAGGCCTTTCCAGGCGTCAGCGACTTCTACCGCGCGCTGCACGCGGGCCCGGACGGCAACCAGCACAACCCGATGCTGTACGTTTCGCGGGCGCCCTGGAGCATCTACGAGATGCTCGAGGCCTTCTTCCACCACCACGGTATTCCCGCCGGCCCGGTCCTGTTCCTGCGCGACTGGGGCCTGACCGTGCAGCGCCCCCTGCCGCGCCGGGCCGTCGACCACAAGCGCGACCTCATCGAGGACATGCTCGACCTCTACGACGAACTTCCCTTCATACTGATCGGCGACAGCGGGCAGCACGACCCGGAGGTCTACGTGGACGTCGTCGAGCGCCATCCCGGTCGCGTGAAGGCGGTGTACATCCGGGACGTGACCGGCTCATCCAGCCGCGCCGGCGAGATCGAGCGGCTGGCCGAAGCCGCACGCCGCGCCGACTGCGCCCTGCTGCTGACGAACGACACCGACGACATGGTCGAGCATGCGCGGAAGAACGGCCTGGTGAAATAGGCTGCCGGTCCAGCTCTGCGGTCACCCGGGCTGGGCGGGACCTGTGGTATCAAGCGACTTTCCTTGCACAGCGAGAGGACTCCATGAAACAAGCCGGAACCCTTGCAGCCTGCGTGCTGCTGACGATCGCCGCAAGCGCCGGCACGCCTACGGCCAGCGCACAGGTGGACCAGGAGCGCGCAGAGCGCGCCGCCGAAACCCGCCAGGCGCTGCTTCGGGTCATGGTCTGGAACTTCGGCCCGCTCGCCGCGATGGCGCGTGACCGGATCGAGTTCGACGCCGAACGCGTGGCGATCAACGCCGAACGCCTGGCCGCACTTTCGAAGATGCTGTCCGATGCCTTCGCCGCCGACACCCGTGGCTACGACCTCACGACCGAGGCACTCGACGTGATCTGGGAAAGGCCCGACGCGTTCGCCGAGAAGATCCGGGCGAACATGGAAGCCAGCGAAGCCCTGGCCGCCGCGGCCGCCACCGGCGACGAGGGCGCGATGACCCGGGCCATCGGCGAGCTCGGCAGCACCTGCGGCAGCTGCCACGACGACTTCCGGGTCGACGACTGAAGGGAGCGAGCTCGAGACCGACCCGGCAAGCTCCAGGGCCAAGCCCCATGGCCCTTGCCGGACCCGGATCGTGAGCCCGCCTGCGAGCTTCTAGCAAAATGCACAGGAAGAACCAGCAGCGGCTGGTCTGGGACTGGCCGCTCCGGCTCTGGCACTGGCTGTTCGCGGTCGCCGTTGCCGGCGCCTGGATCACCGGCCAGTGGGGCGGGTTCGACTGGCGCCAATGGCACCTCTGGTTCGGCCAGGCCGCGCTCGGCCTGCTGATCTTCCGGGTGCTCTGGGGCCTGGTCGGGCCGCGAAACGCGCGGTTCGGGCGCTTCCTTCCGGGGCCGTCGAAGCTGCTGGCCTACCTGAAGACCCTGCCGAACAGGAACGCACGGGAGAACGCCGGCCACAACCCGCTGGGTGCACTCGCCGTCGTGGCCATCCTCGGAGCGCTGGCCGTGCAGGCCGCCAGCGGCCTGTTCGTGTTCGACGACATCCTCTACGAAGGCCCCTGGTATGTCGCCGTAAGCTCCGAGACGGCGGACCTTGCCAGCACGATCCACCACCG
Source organism: Wenzhouxiangellaceae bacterium (assembly GCA_965222675.1). GTDB lineage: Bacteria > Pseudomonadota > Gammaproteobacteria > Xanthomonadales > Wenzhouxiangellaceae. The sequence continues at coordinate 100,156 of OZ244963.1, forward strand.
GCTGGCCTGGCCGGTCGGCGCGCTCCTCGGGCTGCACATCCTGGCGATCGCGTTCTACCGGCTCTACAAGGGCCAGCGCCTGACCCGCGCCATGATCACCGGGCGGAAGCCCGCCGACCGGGTTCCGGAAGCTCGGTCCATCCCCGGTTCCCGCACCGTGCTGGCGCTGATCCTGATCGTGGCCGTTGCAGCGTTCACCTGGTGGCTGCTGGCGGTCGCGCCGCCGGAGCCGGCGGCCGCGGCCGACTACTGGTAATGATCGGATCGGGAGACCGAGCCCGGGCGGACCGGCGATAGTGCATCCAGCGATAGTGCATCCGGCGATAGTGCGTCCAGTAATAGTGTGTCCAGGCGCACCCGGCCCGGAACATGGACCCTGCCCGTGTACCGTGCCGGCTCTCGTCAGTCGTCCAGTTCGCCGGATTCGAGCTCGCGCATGCGCTCCAGCCGTTCTTCTTCCTCCTCGCGGGCCGCGTCGATGATGTCCATCAGCTCGCCGAGGTTGACGTCGTCCTGGGTAGGTTCGTAGATACCGGTGAGCTCACTGTCGGCTTCGAGCGTGCCCGACGCATAGCGCGACCACATCTCCTTGCCGTACTCGGTGGCCAGCAGCTCCGGCGCGAAGCGGCCGAAGAAGCGCTTCATCCGGTCGACGTCGCGGACCAGCATCATCGCCGCGCTGTTGTTGGCCGCCGCATTCACCGCCTGCGGCAGGTCGATGATCACCGGACCGGCGGCGTCGAGCAGCACGTTGAACTCCGACAGGTCGCCGTGAATCAACCCGGCGGCCAGCATGCGCACGACCTCGGCGATGATCCGGTCGTGGCACTCTCGCGCGTGTCCGGGCTCCAGCACCAGGCCGTCGAAGCGGGGGGCGACGTTGCCCTCGCCGTCGGTGATCAACTCCATCAGCAGCACGCCGTCGGTGAACCCATACGGCTGCGGCACCCGTACGCCAGCGCCGGACAGCCGATACAGCGCATCGACCTCGGCGTTCAGCCAGGCCTTTTCCTGCTCCTTCTGGCCATAGCGCGTCCGCTTGTTCATCGCCCGCGCCCGCCGGCTGTTGCGCACGCTGCGGCCTTCCTGGTACCGGGCGGCCTGGCGGAAGCCCCGGACGTTGGCCTCCTTGAACACCTTGGCGCAGCGCACCTGGCCGCCGCAGCGGACCACGAACACGTCGGCCTCCTTGCCGCTTTTCAGCGGACGGAGCACCTCGTCGATCAGGCCGTCTTCGGCCAGCGGTTGCAGGCGGGCGGGTATTTTCATGGGGCCGGAGTATGACACCGCGGGGTTCCTGCCGAGCGCATCCGACGGTTTCAGCGGCAGAATCGTCCGGCCGGTGTTCGAGCGGCGGTGGTAGATTGATGGTGACCGATCGAAAGCCACGAATCCATCTGCAGGTTCTCCTGCCCGACGCTCCGGAGTCCGCCATGTCCACGCCGCTTGTCTTCGTTCGTGCCCCCGTCGCCGCTGCCTTCGCGCTGATCCTCGGCGCCTGTTCCTTCGGCTCGCCCAGCCTGCAGGAAACCCGCGAACTCGAACTCAGCGTGAGCCCGGGAGGCGAATTGACCATCGAGGCCGGCGCCGGGCCACTGACCGTGCAAGGCGACGACGGCGACGCGATTCGCGTCGAGGCCGGCATCTACCAGCGCTCGGCCAACGACGACTACCGGCTGGTGCTGGAAGCCGACGGCGAGGACGGCGCGCGGCTCGTTGCCGAGGCGGCATCGAGCATGTTCGGCAGCAGCGACTACATCGACCTGTCGGTGCGCGTGCCCCGGTCCATGAACCTGCGCATCGACGATGGTTCCGGCAGCATCCGCATCACGTCGATCGCCGGTGATGTGGAGATCGAGGACGGATCGGGCAGCATCACGGCCGAAGAGCTCGGCGGGGATGTCCGGGTCGAGGATGGCTCGGGCTCGATTTCCATCGAGGAGGTTGCCGGCGACGTGACCATCGACGACGGTTCGGGCAGCATCGATGTACGTAGCGTGGGCGGCACCGTGACCGTCAGCGACGGCAGCGGGAGCATCACCGTCGAGAACGCCGGCGACTTCCAGCTCGAAGAAGACGGCAGCGGCAGTGTCGATCTCAAGGACATTCGCAGTCGCAGTCGATCCGACTGAACAGACGAACCCGGCGGGCATCTCTCCTTGACGCACCGACTGTCCGCCTCTTCAACGGAAACCACCCAACGCTTCCTGGAGCACAGGGCGCGTGAGTCGAGGGCGCTGGCGCAGGGAGCGAATTTTCCGCGATCGATGGATCGAGAAACCAGGACACTCGAATGATCAAGCTGTTCCGCTTCGCCAGCCTCGCCGAAGGTCTCTCCCTGCTCGTGATTCTCAGTGTCTCGCTCGGGTTCATCAGCCGAGACCATGTCTACGTGCTGGGCATGACCCACGGAGTGATCTTCATGGTCTACTGCCTCCTGTCGCTGCTGGTCTCGCACCGGCAGGGCTGGGCGGTCGGCACCTGGCTGCTGACCCTTGCGGCCGGAGTTGTGCCCTTCGCGTTCGTGCTGGTGGAGCGCTACCTGAAGAAGGAGCAGCAGCGGAAAAACTCCGGCCCCGTCGGCGGGGCGCAGTCCCGGGTTGCTCGCTAGACAGCCGCAGATGCAATGAAACCGGACGCCCGCGAGGACGTCCGGCCCGGTCGCTACTCAGACTTCGCGGCAGTCCGCGAGCGTCACCGGCTGCTTCGTCTCGCCGCTGCGGCTGCCCTGCTCTTCCATGGACTTGACCACGTCCATGCCCTCGACGACCTTGCCGAAGACAACGTGCTTGCCGTCGAGCCACGGTGTCGCGGCCACGGTGATGAAGAACTGCGAACCGTTGGTGTTCGGCCCGGCGTTGGCCATCGACAGCAGTCCCGACTCCGTGTGCTTGAGCTCGAAGTTCTCGTCCGGGAATCGATCGCCGTAGATCGACTTGCCGCCGGTGCCGTTGCCCCGAGTGAAGTCCCCGCCCTGGATCATGAAGCCGGGGATGATGCGGTGGAACGGACTACCGGCATAGGTCATGTCGTCGCCCTTCTCGCCGGTGCACAGCGCGCGGAAGTTCTCGGCCGTTTTCGGCACAACGTCGGCGAAGAGTTCGAACACGATGGTTCCTGCGTCTTCTTCGCCGATACGAACGTCGAATGCGACCTTGGGGTTCTGTGATGTACTCATGTGCATGCTCCTTCCATTCTTCGAAGTCGGTGAATCGCGCCATTGCGTAGTGTAATTGCTCGAACGCCGAGACCGTCGTCACGGCCGGGACACCGTGGCGAGAAGCGGCACATGGGCAGTCATGGGCCTGCTGCCGGCGCAAAAAAACCCCCGCCGGAGTGGCGGGGGCGGATCAACCATACCGGAAGCGCGCAGGCTCCCGGAAAACTCGCGATCAGACCTGCCGTATGCGAAGCAGCACGACGGCGGCAACGCCCAGGAGGAGGATCAGGGTCGCGAGTCCCGCGCCGCTGAGGGCCGGGACCGGAACCGATTCCGGCAGAGGATCGCCGAAGATGAAGTTCGGACCGATTCGACCGGGGTTCCCGACGCTGTCCTCGGTCGGGAAAACGAACCCCAGGTCGCCCGATGCGGGGAACACCGCATTGACCGTGTTGACCTCCGGGTTGGTCACGACCGTCGGATTCGACAGGTATCCATCATCGTCGGTGGCCGTATACATCGCGCCGATCGTGTAGGTGGTGCCGGGGTTCAGCACTACCGGCGAGATGGACTCGTACCGGAAGTCGCCGGTGATCGGGCTCGATGGGGTGACCGTGGCCGACGCGATCAGGGTCTGCGTGTCATCCCAGATGCCGACCTGGTGAGCGTTGTCCAGGCCGCCGCCCCCGAGCGTATCGCCGTTCCAGACCCCGAGGCTCTGCACTGCCTGAGCGGAGTTCATCGTGAACCGAAAGCCGACCACGTCCCCCGTCGACCCACCATAGAAAACCGGGAATTCCGACCCGCCGCTGAACGACTCGATCGCCTGGCTGCCGACGCCTCGATCGCCGTCGAAGGTCGACCCGGTACCGGGACCCACGGAAATGCCCTGGGCTTCCTGGGCTGCAAGAGGTGCGGCAAACAGCGACAAGGCCATCAGGGCGCTGACGATCAGGGATCTGGATCTGGAACTTGAATTGAGCATTACTTTTCCCTCGAGTAATGGACGGCATTCCTGCCAACCGAAAATCGAGTGTACCCAATCCCCTTTTGCCTGTCGATTTTCCCGGAACCTGGGCCATCGGGACGTACGAACCAACGCTCGGGGCGACGCAGTGCGATATCGCCGATCAGATCGTCTGCAAGGCGCTCAGCCATTCTCGTGCGGCGCGCTCATCGAGACGGTCGATCAGCCGCAGCGCCTGGCCGTCTGCGATCAGAAGCCGATCGATCAATCGCTCGGCCTGTGCAGGCTCGATCCGTCCGTGGAGCAGGGCAAGCACGTACGGCAAGACCGCTTCGGAAGCCGCAGCCCGTTCAGCGGAGGACAGCGGCGAGTGCTGGACCAGCACGGTATCGACGGCGTGCAGAAGCGTGGCAAGGAAGGTCGGCGAGCGGGCGATGCCCTGGCTCATTGGCTCCAGGGCCTGCGGCGGCAGGTGGTTCAAGTAGCGCCAGACCAGGCGATCCGAGCTTTCGACGACGGCATCGCCCTGCTCGAGCGAGGCCCGAATCAGCGGCCGGAACAGCAGCGCCCCGTTGGAGCTGCTGGTGAGGATCACCAGCCCATCCCCGCTTTCCGGGTCGACGAACGCGTAGGTGCGCACCCCGGGCTCCCGGCCGTCGTGCATCAGGGCGTATCGACCTTCCAGCGGAATCAGTTTCCAGCCCAGTCCGAAAAACTCTGCCGGATCGTCGTGCAGCGCCTGCGACGTGCCCATCGCTTCGAACAGCTCCGGTGAAAGCCCTGCGCCGTCGACCACCCAGGCAAGGAAACGCGCGTAGTCGCCCACCGTGGTCATCAGATGGGCCGCGGCGTTGGGGCCTCGCTGTTCCAGACCGGTATCGATGCTCTCTCCGGCTTCGTCGAATCCGCGGGCCACGTTCGTACCCACAAACTCACCGGCATCCTCGCTCCAGCCCATGGAGGACCGGCGCATGTCGGCGGGCTCGAAAACCTGCTCGGCGGTCAGCACCCGGATCGGGGTCTGCGTTGCCTGTTCCAGGGCGCGGCGCAGGTACTCGAAGCCCTCGCCCGAATACTCGTGCCGCGCGCCGGGCGCGAACAGGAACTCGAGCTCTCCGCCGCGCCGCCAGTTCGGCAGGCCCGCCTGATGGCTCAGCAGGATGCGCGGAGTCAGGCGTTCGTGGCGCGGATCATCGGCCACGTCGGGATCCACCCAATGCGCGGCCAGTGGCCGATCGAGTCCCAGGAGCCCATCATCGACCAGCCGGAGCACAGTGACTGCAAACACCGGCTTGGTCAGGCTGGCGGCATTGAAGACCGTATCGACGTTCATTGTCCGGTCCGGTGCGCGCTGCCCGTAGGCACTCTGCCAGGCCACGCGACCGTGCTCGACCCGGGCAATGGCCAGGCCGGGCACCAGCGCCTGCTTCATCAGTTCCGGAATCCGCTGATCGAGTGCGGCCGGTACGGCGGTGGTTTCGGTCGACAGCGCGACCTGCGCGGCGAGGCACGCCGCAAGGATCAGTCCAAGCTGAACCGGCCGGGCGATCCACGCCGGGACGGTGCGGGGCGACTGCTGCGGTGTCGTGGTGTTGCGAAGGCGGACTTCAGTCTCGGTCGACTTCATGCGGGTCTCCTTGAGGGTGTGTTTCCAGAGTCGGGTCCGGTGCGCCCCGGCAGGGCGCGATTCGAAGTAGGCTCTGGTGGGGATGGATACGCCCGTCGTCGGATCGGTTGCACCCGGACACGGATCAATCGCCTGTTTCATCGTTGCAACCGATCGGCGGGCAGATGTATCCATCCCTGTACCCCCTTGGACTTCGGGAGCCCTCATGTTCGACATCATCGCGCTGCTCATTCCGATCGTCGGATTCGTCTGCCTCGTCGCCATCGTGCGCGCCGTGATCGACGGGCGGGTCAAGCGGCGGCTGGCCGAGACCCAGGCCAGCGAGGCGATGGTCCGCGCATTGTTCGAGGCCGACGCGGACCGGCGCAGGCAGGAGACGCTCAAGTGGGGTCTCCTGCTCGGCGCGATCGGCCTGGCCCTCGTGGTGACCGACCTGCTCGGCCTCGGCGGCGACGACCCCGGCGCCTACGGACTGCTGCTGGGCGCGGCCGGCCTCGCGCTACTCGTACATCGCGGACTGCAGGGGCGCGATGGCTGAGCGCACGCCGCGTGGTTCCAGCAAGCGACAAGGACGGCACCGACCGGTCGAACGAGGACCGCGCGCAGGTCGACGCCGTTCGCGCCGGCCAGCCGGGCGCCTTCGCGGCGCTGGTCGAGCGTCACCAGGGGCTGGTCTGGCACCTGGTCTATCGCATGGTGCAGCACCCCGACGATTGCCGCGAACTCTGCCAGGAAGTGTTTCTGCGCGTACATCGGAAGCTGGACCAGTTCCGCTTCGAGAGCTCCCTGGCGACGTGGATCGGACGGATCGCGTTCACCATTTCCGCCCGCCACCTGCAGCGCAAACGCCTGCCGCTCGTCGAAGCGGACGACGAGTCGCCCCTGCCGGTGGAAACGGCCCCGGACGACTTCGATCTTGCCGCCGCCTGCGCCGACCAGGAGCTGATCGGCCGGCTGCACGCTGCCCTGGACGACCTGCCCCCGGTGCCCCGAACCGTGCTTACGCTGTATTACCTGGACGAACGCAGCGTGGCCGAAGTGGCCGCGATCATGGACCGGCCGGAAGGCACGGTGAAGAACCTGCTCTTTCGCGCCCGCAACCGCCTGCGCGAAACCCTGCTTGCCGCCCTGCATGCTTCCCCGGAGCCCTTCGATGACCGGAAATGACGCCCACGACGACGCCCACGACGACGCCCACGACGACGCCCACAACGACGCCGACGACCGAACAGACGACCGTAAGGACGTTCTGAGCGATCGGGTCGATACCTTGCTGCGCCACTCGATCCGCACGGCACCGCTGATGGAACCGCCGCCGGGATTCGCCCGGGCGATGGAAGCCCGGGTTTCGCTGCCGAGCGAACAGGCCTCGGTCGAGGTCTGGTTGACCCGGCTTGCAGTGGCCACGACAGTCCTGGTCCTCGCCCTGGCGACCCTCGGTCTCCTGGATACCTACGTCGACCGCATTGCGCATGCCGTACCGATCGTGGCGGGCGATGGAGCGGGGCCGCTGCTGCTGGCCGCGATGGGCATCCTGGCACTGGTGAAGCTCGCGGAGTCCCTGCCGCCGGTCACGCGCCGGTCGAACTGACGAGGGACGCGGGCGCGACGCGAGTTCGCCGGCCGTTCATCGAGCCATGCCGGCCCGGCCCGTCAGAACGGCTTGTCCCAGCGCACACCGATCGTGAAGGCGTCCTTGGAGAAGTTGTCGTAGTCGCTGTAGAAGTTGTAGGAGAAGAAGCCCGAAAAGCCCATCGGGAACTGCGCCGACAGGTTGAAGCTGGCATCGAGGAAACTGTCGTCGCGGGCCTGCACGTCCATCACGATGGGGTCGCTGGCGAGCACGGCCTCGCCGAAGGGATTGTTGACGAGGCGCACGCCGATGTTCTCCTCCTCGTCCTCGGTTTCCATCACGTAGGCGACCCGCAGGCCGGGGATCAGCACCCCGAAATCGGTGTTGATGATGTAGTCCACCTGCGCGCCGGCGGAGAAGCGGAGGCTTTCGATGCTGCGATCGTCGATGCTGAAGTTCCAAGCATCGGACCCGGCCAGCGTCGATTCCGTATAGCCATCGATGCTGCCGTCGATGTAGGTCATCGTCGCCACCGGCCCGAAGCGCCAGCTGCCCCGGTTCCAGGTGTAGCCCGTATTGAGCCCGAAGAATGTCTGGTCACCGTCGGTATCGCCCGCGTGGACGGACTGGAAGCTGCCGCCGACGTCCTCGTAGGTCACGTTGCGCTCCAGGTCGAAGTCCGACTTCGTGTAACTCAGCATGCCGTCGAGGAACCAGTGCTCGTTGATCTGCCAACCGGCATACAGTGACAGCGCCCACTGGTCGACATCGGTCTCGCCGCGGCCGGCGTCGTGGTCGATGCCGACCTTGCCGTAGGACAGCGAACTGCCGGCGATGAAATCGTCCGTGAAGCGATAGTCGGCGCCCAGCAGCATGTTCCAGCTATCAAAGTCGTAGCCGTTCTCGAACGCGTCGCCGTCGCGCTCGCCGAGGTCGACATCGCCCTGCAGGTACACCCCGAGCTTGCCGAAGTCGCCGAACGGTTCCTCTTCCGAAGCACCCATGCCGAGCAGCCCGTCGAAGGCCGACTGCAGTGCGGTCGACGGCACCGTCCCGTCGTTCACCCGGATATTCAGCCCGGACACCGACGCGCCGTTGCCGCCGCCGTTGCGGCGCTCGTGCAGCCGCGAGCGGACGTGGCGGAACTGGGACCGGGTGAGCTCCACCGTGTAGTCCCTCAGCGCGGGCAGCTGCGAGGTCAGCACTTCGCCGAGGGCGTCTGCGGCCTGGTCTTCGGGGGTGTCGCGGTCCTTCAGTCGCGCGCAGGCCTCGCGCAGGTCCTGCTGGGGGTCGGTCAGGTTGCCCGCGTCGCCCTCGGCGACCAGCAGCGGGCAGATCTCGTCGAGCTGCGCGCCGAGGCGGCGCTCGGGGTCGGTCAGTCCCGGCAATTCGCCGAGTTGATTGCCGAAGCGCTGGACTTCCGAGCAGCCCGCCGCATCGACGGACGCGCCGGCGGGCGTATCGGGGCACGCATCGACATCGTTGTTGACGCCGTCGTCATCGTCATCGAGCTGCGACGCGCTACAGCCATCGGCATCCACCGGCTCGCCGGCCGGGGTGTTCGGGCACTGGTCGAGCGCGTCCCTGACGCCGTCGCCGTCTTCGTCCAGCTGGGAAGGAGCACAGCCCTGGGCATCGACCTGCGCGCCGGGCGGCGTGTCGGGGCACTGGTCCAGGTCGTTTTCGACCCCGTCCCCGTCGTCATCCAGCTGGGAGGCGGCGCAGCCATCGGCGTCGACCTGCGCACCGGCGGGCGTATTCGGGCACTCGTCGCGGTCGTTCGTGACCCCGTCGTCGTCATCGTCGAGCTGGGAGGAGGCGCAGCCATCGGCATCCACCTGCGCCCCGGGGGGCGTATCCGGGCACTGGTCGACGCCGTTGCCGACCCCGTCGCCGTCGTCGTCGAGCTGCGATGGGCCGCAACCGGCGCCGTCGACCGGTTCGCCCGGCGGTGTGTTCGGGCAGGCATCGGCGGCGTCGATCACGCCGTCGCCGTCGGCGTCGTTCTCGAAATTCGCCTGTACGACGGTGTCGGCGACCACGTCGAGCGTGCAGGCGCCGGTGCCGGTGCAGCCGCCGCCGTTCCAGCCGGTGAATACCGCGGTCGGGCCGGGCTCCGCGAACAGCGTGACCGGGCTTCCCGTTGGATAGTCCTCGCTGCAGTCGCCGGGGCAGGCAATGCCGGGGACATCACTCTGCACGCTGCCCGTACCGCTGCCGGTCAGATTCACGCTGAGGTTGGACGTCGGCGCCGAGAAGCTGGCCGTCACCGTCTGGGTCGCGGGGGTCCCGATCTCGCCTTCGATCACCACGGAGCAGGTGGGGCTGGTCCCCGCCGGGGCACATTCACCGCCCCAACCGGTGAAATCCTGGCCGGGCGCGGGGTTCGCGGTCAGGTTGGCGGTGATCGTCGCGGTGCCCGAGTCGAACTGGCAGACCCCGCCGCCGCTGGTGCAGTTGATCCCCAGCTGCGGTTCGGTCACGACGCCGCCCCCGTTCACCTCGACGACGAGCACGTTGGCTCGGCTTTCGGCGGCGAACAAGGTCACCATCAGGCACAGCGCAACGGCGCAGAGCCGGCGAACATTCGGGTTGCTTCTCTCCACGACCGCCACACTGTTCATCGCATTCTTCTCCGGTGTCCGATTCTCCGTCCGCTCAGGATTGCCGCACGAAGAAGAAGTCGCCGACCTCGTCGCCGGCGCGCTTGATGGCCTTGAACTGCGGGTTCAGCTCCGGCCGCCGTTCTTCGAGCTCCTCGAGCACCTGCAGGAACAGGGCGGGCGCGGTGAGAACGGAGTCGTTGCCCTCGAGCACTTCGATCAAGGCGTCGGCGAACACGGACTGGTCATCCTGGCCCAGTTCCTGCTGGGGGAAGTCCATGCCCGAGGTCATCAGCAGGCGCGAGCGGTTGGGGAAGCGCAGGTCCACGTAGGCCTCGCTCTGCAGGTTCGCCATGTCGGTGGCCAGCAGGAAGGCGGGGTTGTCCGCCAGCAGGCCCGCGTAGGAGGAGTCGGCCACCACGATGATGCGCCGCGCCTTCAACCGCGCGAGGTGCCCGCTGACCTGTTCCGTGGGCACCCAGAAGGTGTCGTTGGGGGCGGGTTCGGCGTTGATCGGCAGCCAGTAGCCCGTGTCGTAGACCCCGCTCTCGCGGCGGTTGCCGTGACCGGAATAGTAGATCAGCAGGTTGTCGTTCTCGTCGAGCTCTTCGTTGAGGCTGTTGAGTGCGCGCAACAGCGCGGCGTCGTCGCTGTTCGGCAGCAGTCGCGCGTTGAAGCCGTAGCGCTGCTCCAGCACGTCGGCCAGCCGCTGGGCGTCGCTGACCGGCGTGGCCAGGTCGTCCAGCAGGTCGTAGTCGGCGTTGCCGATCACCAGCGCGTAGTAGCGGCCGAAGTTCCGGCCGGCGGCACTGACTTCCTCCGGCGACGAAGCCGAGGATCGTTCGGCGGGCCGGCTGGTGGAAGGATTGTCGGAAGGATCGGCCGAGGGATCGGCCGAGGGATCGGTGGACTGCGTATCCGCCTGCGCGACGCTCGCCTCGTCGGATCCACCAGCGCTCTGGCCCGCAGGCTCCGCGACAACCGGGCGCACCCGCTCGGCACGCCCCTGCTCCCGGCCACGTGCTTCGGCCTCGGCCGCGGCGATCTCCACGGCAATCCCTGCGGCGATATCCGCCGCGCGCCGCTCGGCTTCGAGGGTCCGGGCGTTCTCCTCAGCCTGGCGGAGCAGGGCCCGGGTCGCGTCGCTCTGGCGCACCAGTTCGTCGTCGCTCACGCCCCAGGCGCGGCGGTACAGGTTCAGGGCGCGGACCTTGTCCTGCTCCACGCCCCGCCCGGTTTCATAAAGGGTGCCGAGGTTGAACAGGGCCGTCTTGTGGCCCTGGTCCGCCGCCCGCTGGTACCACAGCGCCGCGACTTCGTAGTTGGGGTCGGTGCCCAGGCCCTGCTCGAAGATTTCGCCGACGGTGTTCTGGGCTTCCGCGTCGCCTTCCTCGGCCGCGGGCAGCCAGATTCGCAGCGCGGTCTTGTAGTCGGCCCGGTCGTAGGCCACGTACTCGCCGCCGCGAACCCGGCAATCGATGGCGGTGGTCCGCACCGGACGGCGCGGGGTCATGTAGGTGGTGTTGCCGAGCTGTCGAAGCTGGCCCGGCAGCAGGCAATCGACGATGTAGAGGTCCGCGACCCGAGCGTCCTCGGGGATTTCCACTGCCGGTTGCTGGGCGGCGCATCCTGCCAGTAGCAGCGCGGCCATGACCGATGCGATGCACGGTGGTCCGAACAGCCGTCGCAGCCGATCCGACTGTGGCCAATTCATGGATACGCTCGAACGGTATATGCTCCGTTTCATGGTGCGCCCCGGTCAATCGTTTCCGTAGATGGTCGAATATAGGCCAAAACTCGTGCGCCCACAAATCGCCGCGTTCGTCCTGTTCTGCCAGGTGCTGTGGCTAGCGAGCTGCACCACCATCGATCCGCTGGACCGGCAGGTGGCTACGAGCGAGTTCGAGAAGACGGTCATTGCTGCAGGCGAGTTCGAACTGGTCCGCGTCGGCAGGCCCGTGCCGGAGCCGGTCGGCGAGGGCCTTGATGAGCTCGTCGTCTACCTCGGCAGCGACGGCCGGCCGTGGGTCGACAACCGTCCGGCCGCCGACCCCACCGGCCGCCGCTCGCTGGCACTGGAGCTGATGCTGCGCGATCCGCGGCCCGCCGTGTACCTCGGTCGTCCCTGCTATCACGGCGGCGCCGATCGGCCACCCTGCAATGCACGGCTGTGGACGTCGGGCCGGTATTCGGACGTCGTCGTCAATGCACTGGTGACCGGGCTTCGCGAGCTGGTGGCGCGCTACCGGCCAGGCCGACTCACCCTGATCGGCTACAGCGGCGGCGGCACGCTGGCCGTGCTCGCGGCATCGCGCATGGCGGCGGAAACGGCCATCACGGTCATCACCGTGGCCGGAAATCTCGATCCCGCAGCCTGGACCGCCTTCCACGACCTTCTGCCCCTGTCGGAGTCACTCGACCCGGTGGAGGCGGTGCCCTCGCCGGCCGGCTTTCGCCAGCTTCACCTCGTCGGCCCCGAAGACGCGCGAGTGCCGCCACGGACGATCCGGCGCTACCGCGAGCGCCATCCCGATGCGCACGTGCTGGAGGTCGAGGGTTTCGACCACGTCTGCTGCTGGGTGGAGGAGTGGCGTGACATTCTGGCGCGCATCTCCGCGCTGCAGGCCGGCCCGTCGGCCGGCCGCCACTCCCTGGATAAGGCTAGGGGGAACCCCCGGCCTCGAGATCGCTCTCCAGGTCGGCCTTCAGCGCCTTGAGCCCCGGGTGGTTGGCGAGGTATTCGTTTTCGCCGTAGCCATCGATCATGTTCAGCAGGTACTGCTTCTGCCGCGCCTGCTCGAGGCTCGCAGCCATTTCGATGAGCCGCTGTGCCAGCAGGTCCAGTCCCTCCTCGGCCTCGGCGTTTCGCGGGTGCAGGTCGTAGGCGGCGAGGAAGTAACGCGAGGCGCCATCCCAATCCTGGATGTCGGCCGACTGCCGTCCCAGCTCGAGATTGCGGGTGATCTGCTGCTGCCGTTCCACCGGCAGCTGGGCAAACGGCACCGCCGGCCCTTCGCGCTGGGCCGCCTGCCAGGCGAAGTAGCCGGAGCTGAGCGCCAGCACGACCACCGCCGCGATCAGGAAGCGGTTGCGCCGGGTCTTGCCGGAAAACTGCTTCAGGAACAGATCGGCCGAGGCAGTGCGGTGCTTGCGCTTGAGCTGGAGCGCCCCCGAAATCGCCTTCCACTGGTGTCGCTTGACGTTGCGCAGGGGCTCGGGGGTCAGGCCCGCGTCCAGCGCTTCCACCGCGTGCTTGCCGCCGTAGGGGTGCTTGCCCGAGAACAGCTGGTAGGCGCACAGGCCGAGGGCGTAGACGTCGTCGGCCGGGTGGGGCTCGTTGCCGCCCTGGAGCATTTCCAGCGAGGCATAGCGAAGGGTCAGGGCGCCGAGCTCGCCCGCGTCGAAGCTGTCCTTCTCGACTGCGGAATCGACGATGCGGGCGATGCCGAAATCGAGGATCTTCACCCGCCCGTCGGTGGTCACGAACACGTTCTCGGGCTTGAAGTCGGAATGGACCACGCCGAACTTGTGGGCGTAGGCCAGGCCCGCGGCCATCTCCTTGACCAGGGTCTCGGCCTTCGGCTTCCTGCCCTCCTTGTAGCGGATCGATTCCCAGCCGGACAGCGGCGCGCCCTGCAGCAGCTCCATGGTCATGAAGACCCGGTCGCCGTCGCGGTCGAAGTCGTAGACCGTGACCACGTTGGGATGGGCCAGCTGCTGGGATTTCTTGGCCTCGCGCTGCAGGCTGATCAGCGCCTTGGGGTGGCGCGAGAACTCCTCGCCGAGAATCTTGATGGCCACCCAGGGGTTGTCGTCCTGGGCCTCGACCTTGCGCAGGTCGCGGGCCTTGTAGACCTGGCCCATGCCGCCGCGGCCGAGGCGCTCCTCGAGAATGAAGCGTTTCTTGAGCGCGAAGGCGCCCTCGGGAATCGGTGCCGTGATCCGCTGGGACGATACGCCGCTTACCCCGCCGCCTCCTCCCCCGCCGGGGTCAACCACCGTGACATCGTCGAGGACGGTGGCATCGTCGTCGTCCGCAGCCCGGTTGTCGTCGTCGGTCGAGGGTGGGTCGCTCGCGATCTCGGTCCGATCGGGGTCAGCCTCCGTCCGCCCGTCGCAAACCTCCGTCGAGGCCCTGGAGAAGCCCTCATCGGCGGCGGGGTTGCGGTCCTTGTCGTCCTGCGATGGGCTCATGGCCCATCGTTATGGCACAAAAGTGCGCGCGACTCAACGCACGTCAGCGCTGCGGCTGGGGTGCGGGGTGCCGGGGATGGGGTCCGCCAGGACAGCCGGGACGGCAGTCCCGATGGATGGAAGGTGTGCTGGAGCGCGTATACGACGACCACGCGATGTCGGTCCCGGCGAGCAACCCCGTAGGGGCACTTGTCGTCGAACATGCGCAGGCGCTCGCGGCGCTCGCCGCACCTCACGCGCTGCACCGACCCATCAACGGACAAGCGGCCCGGAACGCTCCGGGCCGCCGTCTACTTGGCTTCACTTACGTCTGCTCAGGCCGGTTCCAGGCCTCGTCGCTTACCGCGAAAAGAGCTCACGGCCTCGCTCGAGTTCGAAGGGAATCTCCTCCGTCGACTCGACGAAGACGAAATGGCCGTCATCGACATTGATCGGCCGTTCGCCCATCAGGAAGTAACGGACATCGGAATCCGGCGCCTTGAGGATCACCCGGTCGGCGATCCGAACCGCGCGTTGCTCACCTTCGGCCGGCATCTCCGTCTCCTCTACGCTCCCGATAACGATGATCCTGTTGTCCACCGCGTACACGGATTCGATCGTCAGCTCATGGCCCGCATGGGGATAGCGCGCGTTGAGCTCGAGCGTGCGTTCGACGATATCGACGTCGGCGTCATCCGGCATGGAGACATCGATGAACGGCACGGAGACGTCCTCTTCTTCCATCACCACTTCGAGCTTCGGTACCGTGACCGTCTCTTCCCGCATGCCGACATCGACATCCATCCAGTCCACGTCGAACTCGGGCAGCCGGCCACTCTCGACATCGACGTCCACATCTGGCATCCGGCCTTCCTCGGTCTGGACGACGTCGTATTCCGGCAGATTTCCGGATTCGGCATCCACATCGACGTCCGGCATGTCGCCTTCTTCGGTCTGATCGACATCACAGCCAGTGATGGCGAGCGCCGAACCGATTGCGGCTGCAAGCAGCAATTTCTTCGTCTTCATAATTCACCTTTCTTGGGAATCCACCGTCAGGGTAGAACCCCCGATGCGCGTCGGCCTTAACCGAGGTTAGGATGGAGCAGGGGCGGACACACAGCGTTTCATGCCGGGAATGGGGTGCCCCTGCGGTTCCACATCGGAGCGCCTCCGCCCGTTCCGTAGGGCGACGGCACACGCAATCCGGACCCGCGATCGAACGAGAGAGCCCGTCGACCGGAAGTTCGACCCCGATCCGCTAGAATGCCGCGCCATGCAAAGCCTTACCCGCCACATTCCGGCCGGCACCGAAACCATCGTCTTCGACTGGAACGGAACCCTGCTCGACGACATCGAGCACTGCCTTTCGATCACCAGCGCGATGCTCGAAGAGTACGCCCTGCCGCAGCTCACGCGATCTCGCTACCGCGACATCTTCGCCTTTCCGGTGCAGGACTACTACCGGCAGCTGGGTTTCGATTTCTCCAGGCACCCGTTTCCCGAACTGGCCGAGCGCTGGATGCGCGACTACACCGCGAACGTGACGTCGCGCGCCGACCTCTTCGACCAGACCGAAACGCTGATCAGGGACCTGAAGGGCCGCGGCTACCGGCTGGCGATCCTGACCGCGGCGATCGAGACCGACGTCCACGACCTGCTCGCGCACCACGCCATCGACGATGCCTTCGACGAGGTCTTCGGCCTGGACCACTGCGAAGCGAGCAGCAAGGTCGAACGCGGCCGCCAGATGGTCGAGTCCATGGCGCTCGACCCGGCTCGGACCCTGCTGATCGGCGATACGGACCACGACTTCGAAGTCGGCCGCGACCTGAGGGTGCCCACGCTGCTCGTGGCCGACGGCCACCAGAGCTACGCGCGGCTGGAACGGCTCGCCTGCACCATCCTGCCGTCGCGCTACTGAAGGCGCACGCGGTCCCCGGCATGCGCCGAAAGGCGATCCGGGGGCAGAGCCTTCTGCGGTAGAGACTTCCAAGCAGGCGGCCCGGACGATTTGTTACGCTGTCGGGCTGTCGTGACCCGGGGAACCGGCTCGAGGGTGGCCCGCAACGTGGGGCCGCCGGTGACCGATCGTCGATACCGGTCGCAGGTTCATGCGTGTCTCGACAAGCCCCGCCACCCGGCTCGACGCGTCGGAGTACTTGCTTGATTGCCGCGGGATTGCCGCGGGATTGCCGCGGGATTGCCGCGGGATTGCCGCGGGATTGCCGCGGGATTGCCGCGGGATCGCCTCGGGATCGCCCCGGGCCGAAGCCCGGCACGGGCGCGCCGTGGATCAGAGCGGGCAATCCGAGGTTTCATGAAGCGTGCGGCGGGTCCCCCCCCGGCGGGCCGGCGCACCGAACGGCCGACCTGTGTTCCGGCCCCGAACAATGGAGGATTTCCGTGGAAATTGGTGTCTGGATCAGTCTCATCGGGTACTTCGCGCTGATGATCGCCATCGGCGTCTACGCGATGCGCAAGTCGACGTCGTCGTCCGAGGAGTACATGCTGGGCGGACGATCGCTCAGCCCGAAGGTCGCGGCCCTGTCGGCCGGGGCATCGGACATGAGCGGCTGGCTGCTCCTGGGCCTGCCCGGCGCGCTGTTCGCCGCCGGCCTCGGCGCGGGCTGGATCGGCATCGGGCTACTGGTCGGCGCGTTCTTCAACTGGACGCTGGTGGCGCCGCGCCTTCGCGAGCAGACCGTCCACTACGGCAATGCGATCACCATCCCGGCGTTCCTGGCAAATCGATTTCCGACCAGGGCGCTGTCCCTGCGCACCGTCTCGGCGATCGTCATCGTCGTCTTCTTCACGGTCTACACCGCTTCCGGCCTGGTGGCCGGCGGCAAGCTGTTCGAAAGCGCCTTCTCCGGCATCTTCAACCTCGGGGGCCTGAGCGACTACTCGATGGGGCTCGGGATCACGCTCGGCATCGTGCTTGTCTATACGGTCGTCGGCGGCTTCCTGGCGGTCAGCATGACGGACTTCGTCCAGGGCTGCATCATGATGCTGGCCCTGGTCATCATGCCGGCGGTGGTGCTGTTCGGCGAAGGCGGCGGCGGTCTTGCCCAGGCCTCGCGGACGCTCAACGAAGTGGACCCGTCGTTCCTCTCCTGGACCGAGGGTCTGACCCTGATCGGCTGGCTGTCCGCGGTGACCTGGGGGCTGGGCTACTTCGGCCAGCCCCACATCATCGTGCGCTTCATGGCGATCCGCAGCCTCGAAGAGGTGCCCACGGCGCGCAACATCGGCATCGGCTGGATGGTCATCTCGCTGATCGGCGCCTTGTCCCTGGGTGTGTTCGGCCGCGCCTACGCGGTCCGCAACGGCATGGCCGTCGACGACCCGGAAACCATCTTCATCCTCCTGTCCGACCTGCTGTTCCATCCGCTGGTCACCGGCTTCCTCTATGCGGCCCTGCTCGCCGCCGTGATGAGCACGATTTCCAGTCAGCTGCTGGTTTCGTCCTCGTCGCTGACCGAGGACTTCTACCGCCTGTTCCTGCGCAAGGAAGCGACCGACAGGGAATGCGTCACGGTCGGTCGTGTCAGCGTCGTGCTGGTCGGCCTGGTCGCCATGGTGATCGCGTCCGACCCCGATTCGCAGGTGCTGTCCCTGGTCAGCAACGCCTGGGCCGGCTTCGGTGCCGCCTTCGGCCCGCTGATCATCCTGTCGCTGATGTGGCCGCGCACGAATGGTGCCGGCGCGCTGGCGGGCATGGTCACCGGTGCCGCCACCGTCATGATCTGGATCGCCCTGGGCTGGAATGCCTCGTTCATGGGCGGCCCCGGGGTCTACGAGATCATCCCCGGCTTCATCCTGGCCTGGATTGCAATCATGGCGGTAAGCCTGGCCACCGAGGATGCCGGCGAGCATCAAGCCGTCGTGCGGTAACGGCGCCGCTTCATCTCGAGCCGAGTCCGGACCTGGGCTCCCGACGGGGGCCCTCTTCCGTTCTCCGGGATTCGTCGAGGCATTTCACCTGAAGCCCTCGGCGGGCGCAGCCCGGGGCACAGCGACGCTGCATCGGGCCGCTACTTGACGACAATCTCGTTGACAACGCCGGAAACATCCTCGTTTTCCTCGGCGATGCGCGCGGCCAGGCGCCGCTGGCGGTCCGTCTCCACGAACCCGGTCAGGCGTGCTCGGCCGTCGACCATCGTCACGTCGATCGCGGCGCCGGCCAGCCCCGGTTCGTCGATCAACGCGGCCTTGATATCGAGCGCGATCACGCTGTCCTGCTCGGAAAGCTCGGCCGATTCATTGGCCCAGGGGCTCGCGCAACCGCCGAGCAAGGCAACCGCGCAACAGCCGGCAAGCAGCGCTGCGAGCGCACCTCGAACCCTGCGTGACGACACGTCCGTCCCTTCGACCTCTGTTTGAATACTGTTCACGAGTCGCTGTCCTCCTCCGTGGTGCCGGTGTCCGAGACCATGGCCGCGTTGGTGCGGTCGACGAGCCCCTGGCAATATCCCGGTCGATCGTTCAGGCCGGCCTCCAGCAGCGGCAGCGCCGCGGCCAGCGGCCCGGCCAGGGCCGCCAGCGCCAGGCTGGCGCCGGCGCGCACACCGAGAGCGCCGCCGTGGATCCCGGTCTCGATCCGGCCAAAGGTGCCGCCCACGTGGAACGGCGTGCGCGCCACCAGCGCGCTGGCGTCCTGCGGGTGGGCCACGACCGAGACGTCCAGGCGCTCGGAGGCCAGGTCGATCGCACCGCCCAGCGTGAAGATCGTATCGTCCGTGTCGATCAGGAAGGTATCCAGCGCCACCCGTCCGTCGCGGGCCTGCAGGTCGGCATAGGCACAGTTGATCGGAATCTCCGGGCGGTTGCCCAACCAGCTGATGAATGCCTGACCGGCATCGAGACCGGCCAGTTCGACCATGAGTGCGCCCAGCTGCCCCTCGGTCATCAGCATCACCATCCCGCCGTCGGCCGAGCCGAGAAGGTCGGCGACCGACCTGCCCTCGAGCCAGAACCTGCCCTGCGCGCCGATGATGCCCATCGTGTCTCCGGCGATTTCCCAGTCGGCCAGGGCCTTGCGCAGGTCCACGCCCCTGGCCTCCAGGCTCATCGAGCCTGCCGGCGGCTGGGCCGAACCGTCCAGCTCCATCGAGAGGTCGATGCGCCCGTCGCCCACGCCGAAGCGCACCGGGTCGAGGAACAGCCCCTCGTCGGACAAGCGCAGATCGATCAGCACCTCGCTGAGCGGCACGCCCCGGGCTCGGACCGAATCGGCCCGGTAGCGGACGTCCGCGCTTACCGCGCTCCAGCCATCGCCGATGAGCGGGCGGTCCGGCAGCACGAAGCGGTCCTTGTCGTCGATGGCCGCGGCTTCGCGCTGCCGGTCGGAGATCGTTTCACCCTCGCCGGCGGCGGGCGTCGCGCCGACCAACCCGCCGAGATCGTCGAAGTCCAGGTTCTCCGAACGCAGTTCCGCGTCGATGTGCGGCGGAGTCTGGCCCGGATCGAAGAGCAGGTTGCCGTGGACGTCGCTGTCGCCGACGGTGCCGCTCAGGTCGGCCAGGCGCCAGCGCCCGTCGTCCAGCGCCAGTTCGGCGTCGACGCTGTAAGGGGGAAGTTCAGGCAGGGGCACGCCGAGCAGGCGCTCGAGGCGGCCCGGGTTCGGCCCGGCCAGCGCGAGCTCGAGGTCGAGGCCGGCCAGCGCCAGCGGGCGCATCAGCGAACCGTCGAGTTCGACCCGGGTCTCGACCACGGTGGCATCCAGGTCCACGGCAAAGGGCCGGTCCGGCAAGCGTGCGTCCAGTAGTGCATCGCTGCGGAAGCGTAGCGAGAACGGCGCGCCGTCGTAGCGGCCCTCGCCGTCGACGCGGAACTGCTGGTTTCCGTCGTCCAGCCCCTGCGTTCGTGCCGCAAGGGTCAGGTCGGTGTCGGCCTCGGCATCGACGAAGCGGAGTTCGGACGGTTCGATCGTCAGCCGGCCGAGCTTCGGCGCGAGGATACTTGGAGCGGCGAGGTCGTCGCGGTCGACGTCGCCGAGCGATTCCGTCGCCTCGACGACAAGGCGGCCCGACAGGCGGCCGAGCCGCTCTTCGAGCACCGCGAAGGAATCGCCGAAGCGGGCCAGGTCGATGCCGTCGAAATTCGCATCGACGCGGGCCGAGGCCGGCACGTCCTGCGCATCGAGGTGGCCGGCCACCGAGAACTCGCCGCCGCCCACCGTGCTGTCCAGGCGCTCGAGCGTCAACCGGCCATCGGCCAGCGCAGCGTCCAACTGCAGGTCGGCCAGCGACGGTCCGGCCGGCAGGGTCACGCGGTCCGCGGTCAGGTCCAGGTCGCCATCGAAGGACCGCAACGCCGCCAGCCCGGAAGGCGGTGCCGCTTTCTCCCCGAGCTGGGTCTCGCTCCCGGCTTGCGCCTCATCCCCGACCTCCGCCGCATTCCCGGCGTCGGTGCCCTCGTCCTGCACGCTTTCGAACCCGAGCTGCTCCAGCGCCAGGCGTTCTGCGTCGAAGGTGGCATCGAACGAGGTCACGAGGTCCGGCCCGGCGCCGGTCGTCACGGCCACCGATCCGGTCAGCGACGTTTCCCCCATGTCCAGGTCCAGGGCTTCGAAGCGCCATCGGTCGCCTTCTCGCGCCACTCGACCGGCAAGCCGGAACGGAGGGCTCTCGAACAACGAGGCTCCCGCCCACGGCTCGAGGGCCTGCACACCGGGCGCGGAAAGCACCCATTGCGCCTCGAGCCGGGCCGGGTCCAGGATCGAGGACAGCACCGTGTCGACCTCCAGGTCCACCTCCGCCGCGGTCACCCGTGCGCTCAGCTCGTAATCCTCGTCGCTCGCCAGCCCGGTCACCGGGTCGGCCTCCAGGCGCGCGCGGAGCGGCCGGCCTTCGAGCGTTCCGTCCAGCTCGATCACGGGCCTCGAGGGGTCGTCCGTCAGGCGGGCGGTCGCCGTCAGGGCCGTGTCCGCGGCGGGCCGCGAATACACCACCCGCGCCGCGTCCACCTCGAGATGGGCAAGCAGGGCCGTCGCGCTCCAGTCCTGCCGGGGCACCGGTTCGAGGGCCACTTCGATCTCGCCTTCGACCAGGGGCGCCTGTTCGGACGCGCCATCCGGTGCTCGCTCGGCGCGGAGCGACACCTCTCCAGACACGTTCTCCGGGCTGCTGGTGAGCCGGGCCGACCCACGTACCGGGTCGCCCGAGATCGTCGCCGAAAGCTCGTCGACGGCAATCCGATGGTCGCCGACGTCGATCCGCGCTTGCAGCCCATCGACCGGCACCGCGACGCCGCGCAGCCGGTCGATCGCCACGTCGATGCCGCCGTCGAGCTCCGGAAGCACCGGGGGCAGCGGGATTCCCTCGAGTTCGGATGGCGGTGTACTGCGACCGCCCAGGCCGGCAGCGATGGCCATCGCGATCGCCTCGACCTGGATCACTTCGGCGCGCAGTTCTCCGTCGAGCGTGAGCGTGTCGCCGGCCGTGTCGAACGTGGCGGCTCCGCTCACGCGGCTGTCGAGGCCGTGCGCCTCGAAGTCGTCGAGGACCCACGTCGCCCCGGCTCGCTCCATCGAAGCCTGAATCGCGACCGACCCCAGGTCGACCGGCGGCGCACCCATCCTTTCCGCCAGCTGCCCGACCTGGGCCACTT
Source organism: Wenzhouxiangellaceae bacterium (assembly GCA_965222675.1). Classification (GTDB taxonomy): domain Bacteria; phylum Pseudomonadota; class Gammaproteobacteria; order Xanthomonadales; family Wenzhouxiangellaceae. Next base: position 121,873 of record OZ244963.1, read on the forward strand.
CGGCATCCAGGCCAACCTGCCAGTCGGTCGCCGGCGTGGTGGGGTCGACCGCGAAGTCGGCGCTCAGCCGGCTCTCGTCGGAACGGACCTGCAGCTCGCCGTCGAACGTATCGACCTCCGCCCACCGGTAAAGGGAATCACTGCGCGCGTCGACCTCGACCTCGCGTCCTTCGACGGCAAGCGACGCCTCGACCGAGGTCGTCTCGCCGTCGTCGTTCAGCCTAAGCGAGGGAATGCCAACCTCGATCTTCCGGTCGTGCCCGGCGCCGGTGTAGCGAAGCTCTCCGTCGGTCAGCTCGAGACGCTCGACCGGGATCGGACCGCCGCTCGCGCCATCGGGCTGGCTGCCGTCCCCCACGTCGATGGCCGGTTTGCCGCTACCCGGCTGATCGCCCCCACCCGGCTCCAACACCCAGTTGGGCGGTCCGTTGGCACGATCGATCAGTCGTACGAACGGCGTGTCGATATCGACGCGCGACAACGCCAGCTGCCCGCGAAGCAGCGCGGACACGTCGGGCGCCACGCGTAGCCGCTCGACTTCGACGAAATGCTCCGCATCGGCCCAGTCGGGGTTGTCCAGCGCCACTTCGTTCAAGGTCACGTGAGGGGGAAGCAGGCCCACGTCCACCTTGCCCTCGATCGAGAACTCGCGCCCGGTCGCCTGCTCCACCGCCGAGGAGATCCGGGGCTTGAGGAAGTTCCAGGACATGAGCTCGACGACCACCACGAGCACCGCGAACAGCGCCAGGGCGCCGCCGACCGCGTACAACGACCACTTGAGCGCGCGCGGCATCGTCAGGAGGGGCGCCGGCGCGCGGCCTTGTCGTGGACCAGGATCGGTCCGATGTACATGTATCCGCAGGCGAGACGATCACTGAATCCCATACGGTCTCCCGGTTCGTCGAAGAAGGCCGATGCCTGGCTGACGCAAGGCGAACGAAGCTCGCAACGGCCTCAAAGGCGATTGAACGTACCGCAGGAAAAGGAGCCGCGCCTTTACCTATGTTTTCTCGGACACGGGACGCGCCGCCCGCTCGATGGGTCGCCGACGGGGTCTGCAGGCGGGTTCCTGTCGATGCCGATGCGGCTGGGGGCGCGGCAGAAGCGGATTTCTGACTGCGGTTCATCGGTTGGCTCGATCGACCGCGCTCGGAGCATGGATGTTTCGGTGGTCCTGTTGTTCTCGTCATCAGATTGTTCTCGTCAACGGGCCGTGGAAACGCTTCGAGCCCCCGCCGGGACCAATCCCACCGCCCCTCACTTGGAGAAGAGTGGAGAAGAGTGGCTGTCCGCGTTCTGCACGCGCTCCTTATCTCGCAACTCATGTCGGGCCGGAGCGAATGAAAGCGCTCCACGAAGAGGCCGCATATATGTCGGCACGTCCGCGTTCCTCATCGGACATTCCGGCAAAGCCATCTCTCTGTTACCGGGAGACCGATGCGCTCGGCCAGAAGCCGGCGAAAGTGCTCGAAATCAGGTTTGACCGGGGGCAGGTGTCCATATCTGCCCGCGGTGTTCGCAGTCCTGAAACGGCCGCGGGGTCGGCGTTAAGGTAAAAGGCGCAGTCGATGATGCGCCGCCGATTCTGTCTGACCACGAGCCGGAAACAAGTAAGGGAATCCGAGAGATGGCAAACAATGAGTCCACTGGAGGCAAGCCAACCGACATGCCGATCGTACTGATCACCGGCGCTGCCGGAAACATCGGTTCGGCGCTCGCACGCGCGCTCAAGTCGGACTACTACACCGTCGGCATGGACATCGCACCCTGCGACGCCGTGGACGCTCATTACGAATTCGACATCACTTCCAGCGACTCGGTACAGGGCAGCCTGAACAATTTCGCCGGCCGCTACGGTCGCGACATCGCCGCGGTGGTCCATCTGGCCGCCTACTTCGACTTCACCGGCGAAGACCATCCCGCCTACCAGGCCGTCAACGTCGACGGCACGCGCAATCTGATGAATTCGCTGGCCGACTTCAAGGTCGAACGATTCATCTATTCGAGCACCATGCTGGTCCACGAACCCCAGGACCCGGGGACCAGGATCACCGAAGAAACGCCGATCGCCCCCCCGTGGATCTATCCGCGTTCGAAGGCCGAAACCGAAGCGGTGATCCGCGAACACGCCGGCGCCATGCCTTACACCATGTTGCGGTTGGCCGGCCTGTACGACGACAAGACCTGCGTGCCGACGCTGTCGCATCAGATCGCGCGAATCTACGAGCAAACGCTGAAAAGCCATCTGTATGCGGGCGATACGGGCATCGGGCAGTCGTGCATTCACCAGGACGACATGATCGATGCCTTCTGCCGCACCATCGAGCGCAGGGACCGTCTGCCCGCCCGCAACGAGATCCTGGTAGGTGAAGACAAGGCGGACAGTTACGAGTCACTGCAGAATCGGGTCGGAGAACTGATCCACGGCGCCGACAAATGGGCCACGCTGACGGTTCCAGCCCCGGTTGCCAAAGCCGGCGCCTGGCTGGAGGAGAAGACCGAACCGATCGTCCCCGACGACTTCGACAAGGGCGAAAAACCGTTCATTCGCCCGTTCATGATCGATCGGGCCAACGACCATTACGAACTCGACATCACTCGTGCCCGCGAGCAATTGGGGTGGAAGCCCAGCCATCGCTTCATCGAAGATGTCGAAAAGATCGTCGACAAGCTCAAGTCCGACCCGAAGGACTGGTACGAGGCCAACGGAATAACGCCCCCGGACTGGGTCGAGGAAGCCCACCAGCAGGACAGCGATCCGCAGGAACTGCTGGAGCGCCACGAAGAGCAGTCCCGGAATCGCCACCGGCGAAATCTCTGGGCCCATTTCGCCAACATGGTGCTTGGCGCCTGGCTGGTCACCTCACCGCCGATTCTCGGCTATCAGTCCAGCGGCATGGCCTACAGCGATACGATCGCCGGCCTGGCGCTGGTTCTTTTCGGCTTCGTTTCGCTGTCGCGACGGCAGGCCTGGGCGCGCTGGGTCTGTGCGGCGATCGGCTTCTGGCTGCTGTTCGCACCATTGGTGTTCTGGACAGAAAGCGCCGCCGCCTATCTGAATGGCACGCTGATCGGAATGCTGGCGATCGGATTTGCCGCCGCGGTTCGTCCGGTCCCAGGCGTCTCGCCGGTGGCGGCAATGACCGGGCCGACGACACCGCCGGGCTGGGATAACAACCCTTCGAGCTGGTTCCAGCGACTGCCGGTGATCATGCTGGCGCTGGTGGGTTTCTTCATATCCCGCTACCTGGCGGCCTATCAGCTCGGCCACATCGACGCGCTGTGGGACCCGTTTTTCCAGGGCACCCGCGATCTCGGTCTCAACGGCACCGAGGACATCGTGACCTCCAGCATCTCGGAGGCCTGGCCCGTGCCGGATGCCGGCGTCGGCGGCATCGTCTATGCGCTCGAAATCCTCATCGGCATGATCGGCGCCACTCATCGCTGGCGCAGCATGCCCTGGGTGGTCGCCAGCTTCGGTGTGCTCATCGTTCCGCTGGGGGTCGTCTCGATCAGCTTCATCATCATTCAGCCAGTCCTCATCGGCACGTGGTGCACGCTCTGCCTGATGACCGCGGCGGTGATGTTGCTGCAGATCGCCTACGCGTTCAACGAGTTCGTCGCTACCGGACAGTTCCTGAAGAGGCGCCACAAGGCCGGCGCGCCCGTGCTGAAGATCTTCTTCGTCGGCGACACGGACGAGGGCGCTACTGAACGGCCGGTCGATGATTTCGATCAAGCTCCAGGAACGCTGATAAGCAAGGCGTTCAGCACCGGCGTCAACCTTCCCTGGAACCTTGCAGCCTGCATGCTGATCGGCGCATGGCTGATGCTGACGCGCGTCACCCTCGGCAACGAAGGCGCAGTTGCCGATTGGGACCACCTCGTCGGATCGCTGGTCATCACCCTGGCCGTACTCTCGATGGCCGGATCGGCGCGACCGCTTCGGCTGCTGATGATTCCGATGGCCGTTGTGCTGTTCTTCACGCCGCTGATCCATACGGTAAGCACGCTTTCTGTGGTCTCGAGCATCCTGTGCGGGGCGGCGATCATCGCACTGAGCCTGAGGCGCGGCCCGGTTCCCGGGACGTACGGGGCCTGGAACCGTCTTCTCGTCTAGGGAAGCTCCGAACAACCATGCTCGGGCGCGATGGGCCTTTGCGCGAGGCTGCCTACTATCGAAAGCCCGGCATCGATTCCGCCCGCCGGATCCGATCGTGGCCGATTCTTCGGCCATGCGAGGCTGGGTTTTCTCAAGCCGGCACGGAAACGCGGATCATGAAAAGGCCGGGCTGAAGACTGGATGTCCGCGTCGTTCTCGGCCTGTGTATTCGGAACCAGGCCCTGGTTCATGCACGCTGTGCGCCGGCTCGTGCTGCCCGCCAGGCGTGCAACTTCCGGTAGCTTTCGATCAGGCGCTGATGCTTTTCCAGGCCCTCCAGATTCATGCTGGTGCGCGTCAGGCCGTGGAAACGTTTCGACCCCTCCACCAGGCCAACCACGTCGCCCACCACCTGCTCGCCGTACATGCGTTCCAGTTTGGCCCGATAATCGTCCAGCTCGAGTTCATCATCCAGGGCGATTTCCAGCACGGCGCTCACCGCGCGGTAGAACAGGTTGCGTTGAACGGTGTTGTCGTTGAACTGCAGGAACATCTCGGCGAAATCCAGCGCTTCTTCGTGCCGCTGCAGTGCCAGGCAGATCATCAGCTTCAGTTCGAGAATCGTGAGCTGGCCCCAGACGGTGTTCTCGTCGAAGTCGATGCCGATCAGCGTTGCGATCAGCATGTAATTGTCGAGCTCGCTGGCTTCGAGTCGCGCGAGCAGGTCGGCCAGCCGGTCCTCGCTCAGCGCATGGAGGCCGAGAATGTCTTCCCGGTAGTCCAGTGCCATGTTGGTGTTGTCCCACACCAGGTCTTCGACCGGGTAGACCTCGGAATAGCCCGGCACCAGGATCCGGCACACCGGCGCGCCGAGGTCTTCGTGCACGGCAACATAGACCTGCTTGCCCATCTCATCGAGGATGCCGAACAAGCGCGCGGCTTCTTCCTCGTTGGTGCCGGAGAAGTCCCATTCGACGAACTCGAAATCTGCTCGGTCGCTGAAGAACCGCCAGGACACCACGCCGGTCGAGTCGATGAAATGCTCGACGAAGTTATTGGGCTCGGTGACGGCCTGGCTGTTGAATGTGGGGGCCGGCACGTCGTTCAGGCCCTCGAAACTGCGCCCCTGGAGCAGCTCCGTCAGGCTACGCTCCAGCGCCACCTGGAAACTGGGGTGCGCGCCGAAGGAGGCGAAGACGCCGCCCGTCTTCGGGTTCATCAGCGTCACGCACATCACCGGAAACCGGCCGCCCAGGGAGGCGTCCTTGACCAGCACCGGAAAGCCCTGGCTCTCCAGCGCCCGGATGCCCTCGACGATGTCGGGATACTTGTCCAGCACGCCCTGCGGCACGTCCGGAAGCGCGATCTCCTCTTCGATGATCTGTTTCTTGACGGCCCGCTCGAAGATCTCGGACAGGCACTGCACCTGCGCCTCGGCGAGCGTATTGCCGGCGCTCATCCCGTTGCTCAGGAACAGGTTCTCGAGCAGGTTCGAAGGGAAATACACCACCTCATTGTCGGACTGGCGCACGAAGGGGAGCGCCAGGACGCCGCGATCGGCCCGTCCCGAGTTGGTGTCGACCAGGTGGCCGGCCCTTAGCTCGCCGTCTGGATCGTAGATCGCGCGGCAGTGCTCGTCCAGCAGTCCGGCGGGCAACTCATCGCCGGGCCCCGGCTGGAACCACCGTTCGTTCGGGTAATGAACGAACTCGCTGTCGGCGATCTCCACGCCGAAGAAATAATCGTTGTAGAAGAAATTGCAGCCCAGCCGCTCGATGAACTCGCCGAGCGCGGAACACAGGGCCGCTTCCTTGGTCGCCCCCTTGCCGTTCGTGAAGCAGACCGGCGAGGCCGCGTCGCGGATGTGCAGGGACCACACGTGGGGAACGATATTGCGCCAGGACGCGACCTCGATCTTCATCCCCAAGTCCGCGAGAGTCCGAGTCATGTTGGCAATCGTCTGCTCCAGCGGCAGGTCCTTGCCCTCGACCCAGGTGCTTTCTTCGCTCGGCGACGCACTCATCAGCAGCGCCTGGGCGTCATCGGCCAGGTTCTCGACCGGCTCGATCACGAAGTCCGGGCCGACCTGGATCGCCTTCTTTACCGTGCAGCGGTCGATGGAGCGCAGAATGCCTTCGCGATCCTTTTCCGGGAGATCGTCCGGCAGTTCGACCTGGATCTTGAAGACCTGCTTGTGGCGGTTCTCCGGGTCCACGATGTTGTTCTGGACCAGCCGGATGTTGTCCGTCGAAATCCCCCGGGCCTTGCAGTAGACCCGGACGAAATACCCCGCACACAGCGCCGACGAGGCCAGGAAGTAGTCGAACGGACTCGGCGCCGAGCCGTCGCCCTTGTAGCGAATCGGCTGGTCCGTGACGACGGTGAAATCGTCGAACTTCGCCTCGAGTCGGAGGTTGTCGAGAAAATTGACCTTGATTTCCATGAACGCGAGGACCTGGGCTGGATGGGCTGGATGGGCTGGATGGAGAAGAACAGCGCGCCGCCGTTTTCCGAACCCGCCATTATCCCGTTTTTGGGGGAGCTCGTCTCGGGGCAACCCGTCCGACTGCGGCCATAATGCGCCTGATGCCCTGCCGCGGACGTCCCCGCGACGCCCGAACGAGCCGGACCTTGGGAGATCTCTCGGAAGAATGAGCAACGACGGAGCAACCCTGCCCGTGTGGTGGATCTACATACTGGACTGCGACGGACGCCTCTATACCGGCGTCACCACCGACCCGGACCGTCGCCTGCGCGAACATCGCGCCGGACGCTCACGCGCCGCGCGGTTCACCCGAGGGGCCGCATCCGTGGAGCTGCGCTACGCCGTGGCCGTGGCAGGCCGGTCACTCGCCCTGCGGGCCGAGTACCGGCTCAAGCGCCTGCCGCGCTCCGAAAAACTGATGCTCTGCGAGCAATCGCCCTCGGCCGACGACCTGCTGGCGCGGCTGGCGCTGGTGCGCTGACCGGGTTCAACCCTTTCCGAACGCGTCCCTATACGTCCAGGTTTTCCTCAGGTTGTTCCTCCTTGCTGGCGCGACTTGACAGCCCCCGTTCCCGGTCGATATTTTTGGGTTGGGGCTTGCTGACAATCATCGAATTTGTGAGGCGTTGCATGAACATCATGTCGAGAACCATTTGTGTATTCCTGGCCGCAGCAATTTGCAGCACGTTTGCGATCGCAGCGACGGATCTACGGACTGCGGCATCGGAATCGACCACTGTTCCACTCGACATTTACGAGATCGTGGTCACGGGACATTTCGGCGGAACGGAACTCCCTCCGGCAGGGGCACGCCTGCCGGCCGGTGAAACGGCGTCCTTCAGTATTCCGACGAAAGGCGGTGGCCGACTCATCTATACGATTACCGCCGAAACTGCGGGCGATTCCATCACGCGATCAGAGCCCGGAAAGCAAAGAGTTTCGGTGTTCGCCGTCGTCGAATTCCAGGATGCCGACGGTGCGATCCAGATCCTGGCCGACCCTGGGGCGACGATCATGGCGCCCGACATGCTCAGTTTCGACCTTCCCGGCCCGTCAGGCTCGATGGAATCGATCGCCCTGTTGATCGACGTCGTTGCCGTCCAGCAGGCACACCTGGACCCTGCACAGCTCGAGGCGTTACAGGAAACAGGCCGCATCTGCGCCAGAGATGCACTCGCGTTCAACAGTGGGTGATGAGATGGACGCCTCCATCATTCGCATCGGCGTCAGGTTCGCGCCACACTGGTCTTGGACTCAGTCACTTGCGTAGGAGGCGTCCAAATGAAGCGTACAACAGTCGGCATCGATCTCGCAAAGAACTCATTCCAGATCTGTCAGGTCAACCAAGCTGGCAAGCTGGTTTCCAATCGACCGGTCAAACGAGCGAAGTTCGTTGAGGCTATTGTTCAACTGCCACGATCGCGCATCGCCATGGAGTCATGCGCCGGGGCTCATCACTGGGGTCGGACCATCTCCCGGCTTGGCCACGAGGTGGTCCTGGTTCCTCCCCAGCACGTCAAGCCGTTCGTGCGGGGCGGTAAGAGCGACCCACGTGATGCCCTGGCCATCATCGAAGCGGCCAATCGCCCGGCGCTGCATGCGGTGCCGATCAAGTCCTTGGACCAGCAGGACCTGCAGACGCTGCATCGCATCCGGCAACTCCAGGTCCAGCACGCCACGGCCATCGCGAACCAGATCCGGGGCATCGCCCATGAATATGGCATCTGCTTCGAGCGCGGGATCCACAGCCTGCTGCGTGATCTGCGCTTTGCGCTCGAGGATGCCGAGAACGACTTGACCGAAACCGCTCGACTCACCCTCGCGTACCGCTACGTCGACGTCCTGATGCTGCGCGAGCAGGTCAAGCGAAGCCGGCAACGGATCGTGGACCGGGCCAGGGAGCTTCCCGCGATGGCGCGCTTGCTCGAGGCACCGACCTTCGGTGAGCTGGTTGCGTCATCCTTCCTGGCCTCGATCGGAGATGGGCAGCAGTTCAAGCGCGGCCGGCAGGTATCGGCCTGGCTCGGGCTGGTGCCCCGACAGCACGGCACCGGCGGCACGATGCGGCTCCAGGGCATCACCAAGAGCGGTGATCGGTACCTGCGAACGATGCTGCTGCACGGCTCACGGGCCGTCATCGTACGGGCTCGCGGCAAGGACACGCCAATCGGCCGCTGGGTGACACCGTTGATCGAACGGCGGGGTCACAACAAGGCCGTCGTCGCCCTGGCCAACAAGATGGCGCGCATCGGCTGGCACATCGTGGCCCGCGGTGCGCACTACGACCCCGCGAAGGCGTTCGGCTCGTCCTGAACGGCCTGCCACTGAGTCTGCATCACCGATGAGGACAAAGGTCACCGACCCTGGGAGAGCCTGGTCTTGGACAAGGTGAAAAACCGAGTGGGTGTATAGGCCCCGGGGTCATCTCGAAACTCATGTTGGGCCGGAGCGAAAGAAAGCGCTCCACGAAGAGCCCGGATATATGTCAGCAGACCCTCTTTCTTCATCGGACAATCAAAAAACGCCAACTCTCTGTCAACGGGAGACCGGTGCGTTCGGCCCGAAGCCGGCGAAAATGCTCAAAATCAGGCTTGACCGGGGGGAGGCGTCCATATATGTCTGGGATTTCCGCTCGAAGCTCTTGAAGATCCCGTCTTCGAGGCAGCGCCAGGCGACTGAACAAGTCGTCAGCGCACTGTCAACGCGTACTCGATGCCGCCACAGACCGCGGCCGCCTGGGCGCGGTTGCACTGCTCGGGCGTTGCCCGCTCGCTGTCTGGATAGACCTCGGTCGTTGTCGCAAATCGCGCATCCGTCATGCCCGCGCAGAGCCCCAGCTTCTTGTATGGATAGAGGATCACGCCGGGCGAAACCACCTCAGAGCCAATGATCGTGCCGTCCTCGTCGGCTGGCGCGATGTGAGTGACCCGGGAAACCGCTTCGATGATTGCGCTTTGGAAACCAAGCTCGGGCTGTTCGCTGTTGCCGACCGTATAGAACCCGTCCGGAATGCTGCCAGGCTCGAAGGGCACGCCGTCACGCGCGGCGAGTGCGGGCCGAAACTCGGACTCGTCCGTATCCGTGGTTTCGTGGAGATCGATGTGCACCAGGATCTGATCGTTGAATGGGGCGACAAAGCGCATCAGCGCTGCCGCCTCCTGCGCGGGGCTGTCCGCCAGGAACGATCGATTGGGATCGACGGCGTCGGCATTCCAGCGATGGATACGCTCATAGCCCCATGGGCTGACGCACGGCGCGATCAGCAGATTGACTCGATCCTCGAACCCGGCGGCGTCCTCGAGCGCGAAAAGCAGCGCGCCATGCACCCCAGACGTCTCGTAACCGTGGACGCCCCCGGTCACGAGAACGGTCGGCCGATCCTGTGACCATTGCCGACTCTTGAATGCACGTAACGGATAGCGATCCGAACCGTACACTAGCTCGCCGTACGAACACACATCGAAGCGGTCCTGCAGAGCATGGACTTTTCCCAGCACGTCCTGCTCGTAGCTTCGTTTGATCGTTTGGCGCGAAAGCCACTGGGCGCGTTCTTCATCGCCCCACGCACGGCCCGGTTGTCCGATTGGATAACTCATGTTGCTTTCCATTCCTGTTTCATCGCCGAGCTGTCGCGATTGAAACGACCAATCGCTATGACCACCGAAGCTCGGGCAGAGTGCTTCCATCAACGTACTATACGATTTCACGGTCCTGATGCCTGCGGTCGCGGCACCATCTCCGCGAGGAACAACGCCGAAACCCACCTCCGGGCACGCACTACGGTCCAAGGCTGTGACGGCTGCTAAGGGAACACCCGAGAACGCCCGTCTGAGAACCCAAACCCGCGCTTAGTTAGCGTTCAGGACCGCACCCTGACGCTACACGCCTTTCCAAGCAACACCGGCTCCCCGGTCTCGATACGCCCGTGCTGTTCCTGAGTCCAGGATTCAACGATATTGCCGAAAAGGAGCCTTTAACGGTGGGTGATGAGATGGACGCCTCCATCATTCGCATCGGCGTCAGGTTCGCGCCACACTGGTCTTGGACTCAGTCACTTGCGTAGGAGGCGTCCAAATGAAGCGTACAACAGTCGGCATCGATCTCGCAAAGAACTCATTCCAGATCTGTCAGGTCAACCAAGCTGGCAAGCTGGTTTCCAATCGACCGGTCAAACGAGCGAAGTTCGTTGAGGCTATTGTTCAACTGCCACGATCGCGCATCGCCATGGAGTCATGCGCCGGGGCTCATCACTGGGGTCGGACCATCTCCCGGCTTGGCCACGAGGTGGTCCTGGTTCCTCCCCAGCACGTCAAGCCGTTCGTGCGGGGCGGTAAGAGCGACCCACGTGATGCCCTGGCCATCATCGAAGCGGCCAATCGCCCGGCGCTGCATGCGGTGCCGATCAAGTCCTTGGACCAGCAGGACCTGCAGACGCTGCATCGCATCCGGCAACTCCAGGTCCAGCACGCCACGGCCATCGCGAACCAGATCCGGGGCATCGCCCATGAATATGGCATCTGCTTCGAGCGCGGGATCCACAGCCTGCTGCGTGATCTGCGCTTTGCGCTCGAGGATGCCGAGAACGACTTGACCGAAACCGCTCGACTCACCCTCGCGTACCGCTACGTCGACGTCCTGATGCTGCGCGAGCAGGTCAAGCGAAGCCGGCAACGGATCGTGGACCGGGCCAGGGAGCTTCCCGCGATGGCGCGCTTGCTCGAGGCACCGACCTTCGGTGAGCTGGTTGCGTCATCCTTCCTGGCCTCGATCGGAGATGGGCAGCAGTTCAAGCGCGGCCGGCAGGTATCGGCCTGGCTCGGGCTGGTGCCCCGACAGCACGGCACCGGCGGCACGATGCGGCTCCAGGGCATCACCAAGAGCGGTGATCGGTACCTGCGAACGATGCTGCTGCACGGCTCACGGGCCGTCATCGTACGGGCTCGCGGCAAGGACACGCCAATCGGCCGCTGGGTGACACCGTTGATCGAACGGCGGGGTCACAACAAGGCCGTCGTCGCCCTGGCCAACAAGATGGCGCGCATCGGCTGGCACATCGTGGCCCGCGGTGCGCACTACGACCCCGCGAAGGCGTTCGGCTCGTCCTGAACGGCCTGCCACTGAGTCTGCATCACCGATGAGGACAAAGGTCACCGACCCTGGGAGAGCCTGGTCTTGGACAAGGTGAAAAACCGAGTGGGTGTATAGGCCCCGGGGTCATCTCGAAACTCATGTTGGGCCGGAGCGAAAGAAAGCGCTCCACGAAGAGCCCGGATATATGTCAGCAGACCCTCTTTCTTCATCGGACAATCAAAAAACGCCAACTCTCTGTCAACGGGAGACCGGTGCGTTCGGCCCGAAGCCGGCGAAAATGCTCAAAATCAGGCTTGACCGGGGGGAGGCGTCCATATATGTCCGCGTTCTTGTGCTGACCCTGGCCCTGGGCCTGCCGATCGTGCTGGGGCTGCTGTTCGCCCGCTTCTGGCAAGGCGCTAAGAAGCCCGCTGCCCTGGTCGTCGGCATCGCGAGCTTCATCTTCGTTTCCTTCCAGGTGCGCCACCTCTGGCAAGGCACCGTCACACTGAACACCGGCACCTCCGCCGGCGAGCTCTACACCTATTCGGCGGTCTGGCTACTGATGGCCGTGGGCGCGATGGTGCTGGCCGGCATGCGGCACTGGCCGAACCTCTACCGCGGCGGCCTGGTCATGCTCGCCGTCGTGATCCTGAAGATCTTCCTGATCGACCTGTCCGACCTGGACGGCCTGCTCCGCGTGGCCTCGTTCATGGGGCTGGGGCTGGCGCTGGTGGGGATTTCGTTTTTGCATCAGAGGATCAAGCCGGGGGCACGAACAAGCTCTTAGTGAGTGCTGAGCCGGAGTGCTTCGGGGTTAGCTGGAGGCGGTACATTTGGGCCCCTCGTCAGCAGCCACCCGCGCCAGCGGACTCGTGCTGGAAATGCTGCGACGAAATATTTATGCTGTGTTCGGTTCCCGAAGGTCGGATCGGACCCTTATACCTTCCAAAAAAAGCGAAAAAGGAAAATGTACTTCTATCACGATGGCGCGCAGGAAGTTGGCCCATTCTCGCGCGAGAGACTTGAAGCCCTGGCTCAGGGTGAACTGATTGGCGCCGGAACACTTATCAGGTCAAGAGATTCCGAAGACTGGGTTCCATTCGAATCCTTATCTCTCAAGACCCGGAATCCTCAATCGGCCGAATCAACTAATGCATCCGAGCAAATGATCGAAGCAACAGAGGCCCCTAAGGCATCTACGACGCAAGATTCGAAGCGCATTGAGGATGTAGCGCACGCACAGGTACGAGCAGACAACACCGCGCACGAGCCCAACGACCCGTCGGTGCTCGACTCATTGCCTGAATCGAGCCAGAACGCCTCCGTGACGGCCGGATCTGCCGTGTCTGATACTGCAGACAGCTTCGAGTCCAACGTCGACGCTCGCGAGACATCGCTGAACGGGTGGAAATTGGGCCCACCAACGCCGTGGCGGCGCTACGGTGCACGTATTCTCGACACCACGGTCAATGGATTCGCTGCCTTCATTCTGGTCGCAATTGGATTCTATGCGATTGCTCCTGCGACCGCAGACCAGGTCTTCTCCGCGTTTGAAGGACCGGCCGGGCCGCTGCTCGACACCATCGCCACTACGCTTGTCGCTGCACTCGTAGGTGGCGCATTGATCGGCACTACAGGTTTTACCTTGGGAAAGTGGGTTTTCGGCATCAAAGTCACGGGCGAGGGCGGAAGGAAGATCGGGATCGGAGCCGGCATCGCACGTGATATCGAGGTCTGGCTAAAAGGGATGGGAGCAGGAATTCCAATTGTCGCTTTGGTCACAATGCTGGTCGCCTATAACCGGCTGACAACTAAAAAGCAGACTTCGTGGGACGAGGGTCGTTACAAGGTTTGGAGTCGTCCCTCTGGCACGGGGCAAACTCTACTCAATATTGTGGGAATTGCTCTGATCATCGTCGTTGTGGGGGGCGCATCCGCGCTCGCGGGTCTCTAGCCTGGACGATCATGTTGCGCGGTATTCTTCTGAGCGGGCTAGCCGTTAGCCTCAGCGGCTGTGCATATCTTGCCTATTGGTCGCGGTTCGCTGGCCTTGCAGCCTTCTCACCTGAAGAGAGCCTCATTCTCCTAACAATCACCGTTTGGCTTTGCTTTCTGATCGGACTGGTGATTGCGCTGCTCGCGTCGACCGACAAACAAGGCATGATTCGCACGCCGGGCTCGCTTTCCGGCCTGATCGTGTGGCTTGCCATGATCCCTTCTTCAGGACTCGCCATCGGCAGCCTGATCCACTACGCCGACACGAAAGCCATCGTGCTTGCAAACGCCAGCGCTGCTGGAGTCAAGGCCTACATAGTTGAGAAGAGATGGGCCAGCATCGACGGTCGAATTGGCCCTTCTACGGTTCGTTCGCTTCAAGACATCAGCCCGCGCAACCAACTTGATTTCCTGACTCTCGATAGCCCTGGCGGCTCGATCGAAGCTGCTCGGCAGCTGGTTTCGTTCGTGGAGGCTAGCGGACTGACAGTCATAGTGACCGGAGCTTGTGAAAGCGCCTGTGTCCCCGTTGCTCTTGCGGGTCAAAATCTTCGGGTCAGCCGAAATGCCCAATTCGGCTTCCACCAGGGAAGCGCAGTCGCGGAGCGCCATAGCGAGACCGGGCGTTTCATCGGGTCGATAGGTACGGAACTCATGCTCGAAGATTTGCGCGCAATGGGACTACCAGGATGGTTACTAGATCAAGCGAAACAAACACCCCCCGATCAGATTTACAGGATCGATGGGAAAAAGATGATCGAACTAGGTCTCGCTCAACCGCTCTGAGCACGGTGGATGTGCGCGTTGTCTGGAGTGGGTGTATATAGGCCCCGGGGTCATCTCGAAACTCATGTTGGGCCGGAGCGAAAGAAAGCGCTCCACGAAGAGCCCGGATATATGTCAGCAGACCCTCTTTCTTCATCGGACAATCAGAAAACGCCAACTCTCTGTCAACGGGAGACCGGTGCGATCGGTCTGAAGCCGGCGAAGATGGTCAAAAACAGGCTTGACCGGGGGGAGGCGTCTATATATGTCTCGTTTGTTGATAACAGTGGGTGTCTCCGTTCCTGCTACGTTGTTACACCGTCCTCTAATCAGATCCGCCTCGGTCTTCGTCAAAATACTCGGGGAACGAGTAACTTTTTCGGGACTCTCTCATCAACCGCTCACGTTCTACCGACAACCTTTCTATTTCCAAAAGTAGACCCCTAGACTTGGATAGCAACTCATCTGCTAGCAACTTCTCGTCATCCGTTAGCGAACCGTTTTCCGAACCACGTATCAACTCGTTGAGTCGCGACTGAATTAGATCCTGTTCATGCGAAAGACTTCTCATCAGGTCCTGTATAGAAGCGAGGCGGGGGTCCTGATCCATCAAGCCGGATGCAAGAATGCCCCAACTCTTGTTTCGTCGTTCCGACCTAAAGAGGTCTCTTTCCCTGAGCGCGCGTGATCTGCTGATTCGGTCCGCTCTAATATTCTTCATTTCAATCTGCGCGTCTTCGGATAAGGGCTTATCTATTCGCTGAGAAGCAAACTCAAAGAATCGACTTGAACCATAAAACAAAACTCGCTTTCCAGACCGCCCTCTAAACTCTTCGATTAACTCCGGCCTGGGACCGATTGTCTTACCGTTGAACTCAAGCCACCAATCCTCTTTGAAGTCATCGGTAACAAAAATAGCGTCAGAATCATTCTCTTTGCAGTACTCAATCATCTCTTCCCAAATGATCAAATCCCCGTAGGGCCGCACATCCTCATCACCGCTCGATTTCTTTGCGTCCATGTAGCCTGGTGGAATCTTTTTGCTATACCTTTCCTTGCCAGCACTCACAATGGCATTGATTTGATCTTCGCGCAGCACTTCTCCGGTCTTTCCCGAAAACAGTTCCGATATCACATTGAGTATGTCGTCGTCAGTGATTCTTTGTTCGTAAAAATCTTTACCTTCTTTTAATTCTCGCTTTACACGGGAGAGAACTCGCGTAAGAGAATTCTGCGCGCCATGATCAAGGAACGGCTGACTTCGGTTGTTCTTGAAGTCCGCTTCAATTTTTTCTATGTTTGTAAGCGTTTCCTCGTATTTCTTGATCTGCGCGCCAATCTTTTCTAACCGGTTTAACAATACTTCTTTGCCTACTTGATAGGGCATCCAAAGCCGTTCTCTCATCGCTCGCAGAATCTCAATGAACTCGGCACGTGACTTTGCGGAATACTGGTACAAGCCCAATACAACATTGGCATCCGGAACAAAAAGTCCGGATTCCCAAATACTATTTATCTCGATATCGTCAGGCCTAAAGTGCCCAGGGAATTTTCGTTTCATAGTGTCCTGATCACCTTCAAAGAATTACTTACAAAGCGCCCGCAACGCCGGCAACTTCTTCCCCTCCACATACTCCAGAAACGCCCCACCCGCCGTCGAGATGTAGTCGATGCGGTTGGCGACGTGATATTTCTCGATCGCCGCAATCGTGTCGCCACCGCCGGCAAGCGTGAAGCCCGGGCAGCCGGCGACGGCATGTGCAATCGCCTGGGTGCCGGAGTGGAAGGCTTCGAATTCGAATACGCCGACGGGGCCATTCCAGATGACGGTGCCGGCGCCCTTGATGATCTCGGCCAGGCGGCCGGCGGTTTCGGGGCCGATGTCGAGGATCATTTCGTCGGCGTGGACCTTGGAGACGTCGCGCAGGGAAGCGTGGGCCTCCTGGTGGAAGCGCTCGGCGGTCAGCACGTCGGTGGGCAGCGGGATGGCCGCGCCCTTTTCTTCGGCCTTCTTCATCAGGGCCTTGGCGGTGTCGACCAGGTCCTTCTCGTAGAGCGAGCCTCCGACCCGGTGGCCGGCGGCGGCCAGGAAGGTGTTGGCGATGCCGCCGCCGACGATCAGCTGGTCGACCTTCTCGATCAGCGCCTCGAGCACCTGCAGCTTGCCGGAGACCTTGGCCCCGCCGACGATGGCGACGAGCGGCCGGGCCGGGTCGGCCAGCGCCTTGTCCAGCGCCTTGACTTCGGCGGCCAGCAGCGGGCCGGCGCAGGCGATCCGGCCTTGACTACGACAGTGCCGAATCGCGCCCTCGGTCGAGGCCTGGGAGCGGTGGGCGGTGGCGAAGGCGTCCATGCAGAAGATGTCGCACAGCGCGGCCATCTTTTTCGCGAGCTCGTCGTCGTTGGCCTTCTCGCCCTCAAGGAAGCGGACGTTCTCGAGCAGGACTAGCGTGCCGGGCTCGACGTCGACGCCGTCGATCCAGTCGGTGACCAGCTCGACGGACTGGCCGAGCAGCTCGGTCAGCTTCTCGGCCACGGGTTCGAGCGAGAACTCGGGATCGGGGGATCCTTCCGTCGGCCGGCCCAGGTGCGACATCACCATCACCGCCGCCCCGGCCTCGAGCGCCTGGCGGAAGGTCGGCAGCGAGGCCTGGATGCGGGCGTCGCTGGTGACGCGCCCGTCGCGGATCGGCACGTTGAGGTCGGCCCGGATGAGGACGCGTTTTCCTGAAAGGTCGAGCTGGTCGAGGGTTTTCATGGTTCTTGTCTCTTCGAATTCGATACGAAATCACCGCCGAGGGGGCGGTCTTGCCGGGTCCAACGCCTGTTTCGCAGAGTGCCAGATTTGGGCGGAGGGGTCCAGCTTGGGGGGCGGTCCGGGTCCTTGGGGTTCGGTCCTTTGGATGATGGGCGCAGAGAGGAAAAGGAGCGAAGGGCGCAAAGGAAATTGGCTGGTGGGAAAGCAAAGTCGCTGGGTCCCGCATCGAGTGCGGGATGACGGGAAGGGGGAAGTCGCTGGGTCCCGGGTCAGGTGCGGGATGACGGGAAGGGGTGGGGAAGTCGCTGGGTCCCGCATCAGGTGCGGGATGACGGAAAGGGGGAAGTCGCTGGGTCTCGCATCAGGTGCGGGATGACGGCAGGGGTGGGAAAGTCGCTGGAGCTCGCATCGAGTGCGGGACGACGGCAGGGGTGGGGAAGTCCCTGGGTCCCGGGTCAAGCCCGGGATGACGGCAGGCGTTGGGAAGTCACTGGGTCCCGTATCAAGTGCGGGATGACGGAAAGGGGGAAGTCGCTGGGTCCCGGGTCAAGCCCGGGATGACGGAAAGGGGGAAGTCGCTGGGTCCCGGGTCAAGCCCGGGATGACGGCAGGGGGGAGTCGCTTGTATGTTGCGAGAGGACTGATCTGGGAAGATCAAGTCGCCGGGGGCGAGGGACGAAAGTCGCTTCTGACCCACTGCGGTACAGACGGATCCAGAATTTCCCGTCCCCTCCTCAAGCACCGATGAGGAATCTAGCAGCGTCGACTGCCGATTGATCGCAAGTTCGTGCCCGAGGGAGCCCCGGCGTCCAACCCGTAACGATTGGAGGCTTGAGTATGGCACAGCAGATCGAACCCACGCATCTTGGCGCTGACGTCGACAGCCGGTTCATCCAGGTCCACGAGTACGAGTCCGGTGCCGCCGAGAAGATCGAGAACACCCCATCGGGCATCGCGAAGTGGCTGCGCTCGCAAGGTGCATCGGCCCGGTTGGCCGTCGAATCGACGGGCAGTTATCACTTCGATCTGGTCGACCGGGCCCATGCGGCCGGTCTGACCGTCTACGTGCTCGACCCGCGCCACATCAAGCATTACCGCGAGAGCGTCGGCCAGCGGGCCAAGACCGACCCCGGCGACGCGTGCGTGATCGCCCGCTACCTGCAGCGCGAGTGCGACGAGCTTCGCCCGTATCGCCCGCGGTCAAAGGCTCAGCGCAAAGCCTCGCAGCTGCTCAAGCGGCGCGCGACGCTGGTCCGGGCGAAGGACCAGATCGAACAGAGCTTCAAGGAACTGTCCGGCTTCGACGCTGCGCTTCGCGCCACGCTGCGTCGCGTCGACGCACTGATCGCACTGCTCGAGAAGCGCCTGGAAGCGCTGCTCAAGGAGCAAGGTCACTGGGACAAGGTGCTGCACTGCCGGAGCATCCCCGGCATCGGGCGGATCAGCGCGATGAGCTTGGTCGTGGCCTATCTCCGGGGTGAGTTCCGGTCGGCCGATGCGTTCGTGGCCTATCTGGGCCTCGATGTGCGCGTCCGCGAGTCGGGTCGCTTCTCGGGCCGAAGAAAGCTGACCAAGCAGGGCGATGCCGAGTGCCGCAGGGTGCTCTACAACGCCGCGATGACCGGGCGACGCTACGCCTTCGCCGCGTACTACGAGCGGTTGATCGCACGAGGCCTGAAGCCGACGCAGGCGTTCGTAGCGGTGGCCAGGAAGCAGGTCCGAATCGCGTTCTCGCTGATGCGAAACGACGTGGACTTCGACCTGGAGCGGTTCGAAATGGCTTGAAATGCAACATAGAATCTGGGTCCCGGGTCAAGCCCGGGATGACGGCAGGGGGGGAGTCGCTGGGGCCCGGGTCAAGCCCGGGATGACGGAAAGGGGGAAGTCGCTGGGTCCCGGGTCAAGCCCGGGATGACGGCAGGGGTTGGGAAGTCACTGGGTCCCGCATCAAGTGCGGGATGACGGAAAAAGGGAAGTCGCTGGGTCCCGGGTCAAGCCCTGGATGACTGCAGGGGGGGGGAGTCGCTGGATCCCGGGTCAAGCCCGGGATGACGGAAAGGGGGAAGTCGCTGGGGCCCGCATCAGGTGCGGGATGACGGCAGGGGTGGGAAAGTCGCTGGGTCCCGCATCGAGTGCGGGATGACGGCAGGTGGGGAGTCGCTGGGTCCCGGGTCAAGCCCGGGATGACGGCAGGGGTTGGGAAGTCACTGGGTCCCGCATCAAGTGCGGGATGACGGAAAGGGGGAAGTCGCTGGAGCCCGCATCAAGTGCGGGATGACACAAGAGAGGGGGCGGGATGACACCGGACTCGAGCGACCCGTGTTCGGGGTTCACTTGCCGCGTGATGACTCGAACCCGTCCGCGAACAGGACTTCGGGGATTTCCGTGGAGATCACGACGGTCGCGGTGCTCGTGCCCAGTTGCTCGCTGTCGAGCGCGGACAGCACGACGTCGAAGGTTTCTTCTCCCTCGGCCAGGGGGTCGGGGTTGATCTGGATGGTGATCGATTGCTGGGTAGAGTCCCCATCGGCCCACTCGATTCGGTTTTCGACCAGTTCGGCAACGGGAAGAAAATCGTCTTCGCCCTGGGCCGGGTCGCCGCCCGAGATCGCAGTGCCGTCCACGGTGTGGAACAGCACGGCCGCGGGCCCCGCGGCCCCTCCGACCCGGTCGACCGTGAGCACTGCTTCGCCATCGGCCTCGCGGGTCGTGAACTGGAGGTTGCTGAAACCGATCGTCCCGGGGTCGCCGGCGCCACCGGCGGTGACCGTCACCGAATCGGCGGCGATCACCTCGCCTTCGTCGAACCATGCGAGGTCAATCTCGTGGATGCCCTCGTCGAGGAAGACCGGGAGCTCGGCGCCGTAGCCGATCGGCATGCCGTCGATCGACCACAGCAGGTTGCCGGCCGGGGCCATCTCGCCATCGGACGTGCGGCCCTGGCCGCTGAGCAGCAAGCGATGGGTGGGGCTGACGGTGCTGCCGTCGGCCGGGAACCGGATGCCGGCTTCGGGCGCCCTGCCCAGCACGAAGAACGGCGCATCGGAGTCGTCGAAGCTGGTATTGGCGCCATCGCTCGCGATGACGCGGATCAATGCCTGGTCGATCTCGGGCAGCTGCGTCGAATCCAGCGAGTACTCCGTCCCCTCGATCATCCCGGCGACCGGCCGCCAGGTCATCCCGTTGTCCGGCGAGAGCAGAATCGAGAACGTCAGGTCGTCGCCATCGGCGTCGGAGGCGGTCCACTGCACGGGCTCGACGCCGGTCCAGACTTCGGAACCGTTCGGGGAGACAACCTGGACACTCGGTGCGTTGGCAGAAATGACAATCGTATCGAGCACCTGGCCGTCGAGCGCCAGTTCGATGCTGCAACTGGACATCGGCGCCGAGAGCACCCGGGCGAAACTCACGAAGGCTTCGTCCTCGCCTTCATCGCCCAGGAACGAGGCGTCGAAGCTGTCTTCGACCAACACGTTTGCGCCGCAATCGAGCACCTGGACGGTGTAGGCGTTCGGTGCACCGGCGGCCTCCGGCAGGCCCGCCTGTCGCAGCACCTGCGTGAATTCACCGCTCGCGTCGGGATACACGCGGCCCTGGATGTAGAAGCTGTCCTCGTGGGGTGGGAGCGGGCCGCCGGCGTCCGGCACGCGGTTGTCATCCCGGAATTCATCCACCCAGGCCTGCCAGCGATAGGGGGACCACCACCGCGTGGCGCCGGAGCTGCTGGACCTGCAGTACGACATGAAATCGGGTGTCTGGTCGCCGATCGAAACCAAGCGAACGCCCCATGGCTGGATGCCGGCCTCCTGGATGGTGAAACTGCTGCCGTAGGGCCAGCTCGGATCCAGCGGTCCGCCCGACTGCGCATCGCAGCCCCGGGAATGCAGGCCCCAGGTCGACGTCTGGGCGCGATCGAGATTGTGGTTCAGCTCGTGCGCGTAGGTCATGCTGGTCGATGACGCGCTCTGTCGTGCCCAGGTGATCCTGCCCTCGCCGCCCTTCCCGACCCGGTCGGAAGAGCCGTCGATGTCTCCAAGCCCAGTTGCCGTGAAGCCCGTCGTCTGTTCCGGAAGATCGAAGGGGGGCGTTCCGTTGTTGACCAGGCCCAGGACCCAGGCGAGCACCGTCAGCATGTCGTAGTTCTTGAGAATTTCCTTGAGCTGCTCGCTGGAGGTCACGTTGCTGACGCCGAGCTCGGGGCGGCGCACGATATCGATCTGCTGGATCGGCGCGATGCGCTGCAGGTACTGTTCCGCATTGCCGATCCAGTCCGCCCGGGGCTGGTCGAACGACCCATCCGGGAAGTCGTTGCGCACCGGCACCGTCCAGAACACGGGTGTCCGGGTGGGCAGGAACTCCATGCTCGAAGCGAACGATGCCGCGATGGAATCGTCCAGCCCCTGGACCAGCACTTCGAAATCGACGGTGCCGGCCTGCGACCAGCGCGGCGCCAGCGTATGGAAGGCGTTCCGGGTGACCGAGTCCCTCGTGATGCCGTTGGATTGGCCGGACAGCGTGGATACCGTCAGCGACGGTGATCCCGGCAAGTCGATGCCGTTCCTCGACCCGTACACGAAGGTCCTGACCAGGCTTTCGCTGTTTTCGTCCCAGATCCGCACCCCCGTAGACTTGTCGGCCACGAGATCCAGCGCATTGTCGATCGTCTGGACCGCCTGGGTGATTTCGTACAACGGCGCCACCGGACCCGGAGGCCCGCCGGCCTGCCGCGGCGTGCCTTCGAGCATCAGCAAGCCGTAGTTCGCGAAATCTTCGAGATCGCCCGGGATGTTCTCGGAGTAGAGCGGTGCGCCGGACGCCACCAGCATGCCGAACCGGGCGGATTGGTCCGCACGCATGCCCACTTCCGCCAGGTCGAGGGCGACTTCCCAGACGCGGTGGCTTTCGCACTGCAGGGGGAAGAAGCTGGCGGTCCCGTCGTCGATGAAACATCCGAAGCCTTCGCCGCGGGCAGAGAACGTCCGTGGTTCGAGCGGGTTGAAGCCGAACGCACAACCGTCGCAATAGGTCTGCAGGCGCATGTTGCCGGTGCCGGAGTCCAGCCTGTACCTCAGGTCGACATCCGGAGTGATGGACCCGTCCTCGTCGATATCGAAATGGATCCAGAACTGATCGCCCCCGCCGCTGGAGAACGGGTCGTTGCCATCGTCGCCGATCATGTCGATGAGGATGTACAGGCGATCGTCGTCGTGCACGAAGGCGGCAAAGCCGTTGGTGAAGTCGAAGCTTGCCGCGTCGTCCCATTCGCCCAGGTCGATGTCGCCGTCGATGATGGGCTCGCGGAGGGTCGAGGGCACCAGGATCTCCGGCGGGGTGATGGTCACGAGCTGGGTGTCCGTGCCCGCATTTCCGGATGCATCGGTGGCGGTCCACGTGACCAGGGTCTGCCCGACCTGGAAACCGTCGCCGGGCGCGTCATTGACCAGCGAAGCGACCGGCCCGCCGTTGTCGGTGGCGCCGGCGCTGCCGAGGGCGACCGTGGTTCGCACGGCGGTGGCCTCGGTCGTGACGTCCGGCGGCGCCGTGACGACCGGATCGGTGGTGTCGACGATGTTCACCAGCTGCGTATCGGTGCCGGTATTCCCGGCGCTGTCGGTCGCGCTCCAGGTGACCGTGGTATCCCCGATCGGGAACGGCCCGGCATTGTCCGGCGTGGCCGTCAGCGTCTCGCCACTGTTGTCGGTGACAGTTGCGGTGCCGAGGTCCACGGACGTCAGGAGATCCACTGCCTCGACCCCGACGATGTCGGGCGGCGCGGTGACGACCGGCGGCTCGGTGTCGGCACCGGTGAGGATCTCGGCAAGGCTGTTGCAACCGGCCAGGTTGTTCGCGATGTTCACGTCGCCGTTCAGGTCCGGAATGCCCGCCCCGCCCGGCCCGGGCCCCGCAGACGCATCGTCGATGTCGTCGAGAAGGGTCTGCAGCGCGGAGCAGTCACCGAGGGCGGGGTTGTCGCGCAGGTCCAGGCCGGCGTTGACGCTCACGAGGCCGGCGAGGCCGTCGAGGTGGGCCAGGTTGGCGTTGTCCCGGATGACGAGTTCGGCGTATTGGTTGCCGATGGACTGCAGGCCGGTCAATTCGTCGATATGGGTCAGGGCGTCGTTGTTCCAGATCACCAGGCCGGTTAGATCGGGTTGCCCGCTGATGCCCGCCAGGCTGGCCAACTGCGGGTTGTCGCGGATGTACCAGGTCCCGTCGAAGTCCGTGACATTGGCCAGCCCCGAGATACTCTGCAGCTGGGCGTTGTCGATGATGTTGACGACGCCCGGCACCCGGGTCAGGTTGAGGAAGGCGTCGAGATCCTGCAGGACGTTGCTGCCGCGCACATTCAGGCTTCCGGCGAGCTCGGTCACGCCGGAGAAGGCGTCGAGGTTGCCGAGGAGCGGGTTGTTCCACAGCGTGATGGAGCCGGGCGTGGTGTCGCCGCCCAGGCCGTCCACGCTGGTCAGGGATGCGTTGTTGAACAGATCGATCACGCTCACTTCGCTTACGGACGAAAGGCCGATCAGGTCGTCGAGCTGGGGGTTGTCGATGAGTTGCAGCCGACTGACGTCGGCCAGGTTCGACAAGCCGTCGAGGTTCGTGATGTCAGCGCCGGAGACGACGAGCTGGCCCGGGACGCGGTCGCAGGGACCGTGGTCGGCCTGGAAACTGTCCACCTCGGCCTGGGAGGACAAGGTGATGTCCTCGGGAACGCAATCGCCGGTGCCCCCGCCCGAACCCGTACCGCCCGGAATGTTGAACACATAGGCGGCGCCGGCGTCCGCGGCGGAATTGTCGGCCGGGTCGTCGACGATGCCGCTGTCTTCGAAAAAGGCCCCCGACACCATGATCGCGCCGGACAGGCCCAGGTCGTAGGAGAACCAGTCGCCGGCTTCCAGGTTGGACGCCTTGAGGTACCCGGTCTGGCTCCAGGTCGCGCCGTCGCGCACGAATGCATACACAGCGCCCGAGTCGGCAAGCGAGTTGTCGTCCTGGTTGTCCATCGAGTTGCTGTCTTCCCGGGGCGCACCGATGACCATTCGATCGCCCGAGATCCAGACCGAGGTGCCGAAATTGTCGAAACGGCCGGTGTTCGAGGCCTTTATGTACGCTTGCTGAGTCCACACCCCCGCGTCGCGGACGAACACGTAGGCGGCACCGGAGTCCGTGAGCCCGTTATTGAACTGGTCGCCGTCGATGCCGGTCGCCGCGCTGCTCTCGTGGTACACGCCGACCACGAGCGTGTCGCCGGAAAGCGAGAGTTCAGCACCGAACTGGTCTTCGACATCGGTATTGGACGCTTTCAGATAGGCCTGCTGGGTCCAGTTCAAGCCGTCGCGGACGAACACGTAGGCGGCCCCGGAACGGAAGCTGTTGTTGTTGCCTCCGTCGCCGTTGACGCCGGTCGCATCGCTGTCTTCGGCAAATGCCCCCACCACGATCGTGTCGCCGTCGATCGTCACGTCGCGCCCGAAGCTGTCGCCCGGTTCCGTGTTGGACCCGGTCAGGATGTGCGTCTCGGCCCACTGCCCCGTTCCGGGGTCGCGCTTGAACACGTATGCCTTGTTTCCCGAGAACGTGCCGACGACGATGGTGTCGCCCGAAACGGCGACGTCACGGCCGAAGCGGGCCGAAGTGGCTGCGTCGGACGCCTTGAGAACGGCCTGTTCGGTCCAGCCGAGGCCGTCTCGCACGAACACGAACACGGCGCCGGAAGCCGTCGGATTGTCCGCGAGGTCCGCGGCCACGACGATCGTGTCGCCGTCGATGCCCACGTCGCTGCCGAAGTTGTCACCGGAGGTCAGGCTGGAGCCTTTCAGGTACGCCTGCTGTGACCAGTCGGCGGATAGTCCATTGCGGACGAAGACGTAGGCCGCTCCGGAATTCGAAGACCCGTTGTCATCGGGCCCGTCCACGGTTGTCGAACTTCCGTCCTCGAAGCGAGCACCCACGACGACGGTATCGCCGGAGATGGCGACCTGGTCGCCGAAGTTGTCCCCCGCACCGGCGTTTCCGGCTTTCAGGTAGTCGAGCTGGGCGAGCACATCGGGGTCCGGCGGCGGACCCGAGCCAGTCGGTGCACAGACCGTCGATCCGGTCTGCGTGAGTTCCTGCGTCTCGATCTCCAGCTGAAGGAACGCGTTCTGATCCCCCTGGAACCGGCTGTCACTGACCGCCGCGAGGGTGTCGGTCAGCGAAGTGTTGGGGATGTAGACGGGCCCCGGGTAGCTCACCCGCTCTGTCGTGAAGGTTTCCAGCGTCGTGCAGCGACCCTCTGCAATGCTGTAGATGAGCGTGTCCTGGTCGCCGAATGGAACGGACGTGCATTCCAGAACCAGTTGGCGGGCAGGAACCGGCCCCGCCGGCGGCCCGGGCACGGATGCTTCCAGGCAGTTGTCCGAGACGTTGAAGCCCTTGAACAACAGGTGGCTGGCGGCCTGCCCCGGCTCCCATGCAAATCCACCAGCAAGGAGAAAGCTGGTCAGTGCGGCCCTGGGAAGGAGCTTCGGCATGGCGAACTTCCGATTTGCGAATGCCAGCCGGCTACCAGGTCGCCTCTGCGGTAATCCCGCCATCCTGCCAGGTGACGATCATCCTCTCGTAGGTCAGGCTCACCGTTTCGTTCATTTCAACAGCGAGATCGTCTGCCGCCGACGAATGGCTGGGCAGAATGCTCACGACATGCGCATTGATGAGCTGAACCGTATAGAAATGTTCGTCGGAACCCGAGCTCCCGGGACGGATGAACCTGATGGTCACATCGACCAGCGTTTCGTTGTCGATCATGGCCTGGAACAGTCTCGGCGAAGCCGGATCGACGTTCTTCAGAAGGCGTATGGGCCGATGCTGATGTCCGCCGGAAGGCACCCCCGTTCCCATGTCGAAGTCGGCGCTGACGCTACTGCCAAAGCCCTTGATACGGATCATGCCTTCGAACGGCACGACGTCCACGTCACCGAGGATCGGCCCGGTCTGATCACCCTCCATGGTCGCGAAGGCATCGAGCGCCGCCAGCGCACTCGGGCTCGCGGCGGCGAGAATGAACGGGATTGCAACAGCGAAGAACAGCCTGGAGGAAGTGGATGGACGGTTGTTCACGAATCTCACCCTGGCAGGAAGCAGTCTCCAGCCTAGCCCTGGGCCCGGAATAGTCCTGAGGAAAAGCTGCGGAAAAGCTGAGAAGGCCCTGTCCAGGGCGTTCTAGCGAAACACCGGGTTCTGTTCGGCGAAGGGTAGAACGGGCCATTCATCGTCGTGCAAGCGGTCGAGTTCCTGCGCTGCCATCTGATCTTCCCCGGCCAGGCGATAGTACGCTGCCGAGAGAAATCGCTGTGCGGAGATCGGTTCGTAGGGGACATTATTGACATAGTCCCCTAGATGAGCGATTGCCTCCACGCGCCTTTTCCTCTCTCCAACTTCCCCGTAACAGACCGCCAGGGCAGCGGCGTGCGAGAACCCGAATTCCGCGTCCCAGATGCTCACCAGGTTGGCCTGCATATCGCTCAGGTGGGGCTCGTAGTACGCAAGCGCCCTGCGGCAATCACCGGCGTGGAAGTTCGCCAGACCCCCGATCAGCGCCTTGTCCCTGTCGACCTGTCCACCGCTGGTCAATTCCTCGAAGCGGCTCCGGAACGCGTCAAGCGTCCCGGTCGCCAGGCTCAACCGCAACTGCCCGCGCAATAGCGCGTAGTCGTCGGCGTTTGCGGCTGCGGCGCGGTCGAAATACGATTCGGCCGAGTCGAGCTGGTGCACCTGGAGCGCCAGCAATCCCGAACTCAGCAGCAGCCAGAAATCGCCGTCCTCGACGAGGGTCGCAGCGGCTGCCAGGCTTTCCGTGGCACCCTGGAAGTCGCCCGTCAGGCGCTGAAGCGTTGAAAGGCCAAGGGCACAAACGTGGTAGTCGGGCAATGCCCGGACGCAATGGCGATAGTGCGCCATGGAGTCATCGAAGGCCTCCGTCCCTGCCAGCGAATCCGCGACGAGAAAATGAGTCACCCCCGAAAGCGGATCCATACTCAAGGCCTTCCTCAAAGGCTCGAGCGCAGCCTCGAATTTCGACTGACTCCATAAGGCGAAGCCGTAGTTGTGCAACGCGAAACGAAGATTGGGCTGCCTCTCCAACGCACGCTCGAAAAAGGATTCGGCCTGGCGGTACTGTCTCGTGTACGTGTGCATGAGGCCGAGAGTCGCCAGCGCCTCCGGCTGCTCGGGGTCGATCTCCAGTGCCCGCTGCAGGGCGCGTTCGGCCCTGGAAACAGCCTCGCCGAGCGCTCGATCCGCGTACTGGTAGCGAAGGAGTTCTGCAGCCGCCAGCCTCGACCATGCCAGTGCGTAGGAAGGCGCGATTCGTGTCGCGTCGGAAAAGTATGCGCTCGCTTCGACATAGCCCTCACCGCTCCCCACGCGCATGTGCGCCTCGCCGAGAAGGAAGAGTCGATAGGCGGCTTCCGGAACCGGGTGTCGCGCCGGGAACGGCGGGGTATCCCCGGCCGCACCGGTGCCGTTCGAGCCCGAGCCGCCCGCGGCGACCAGGCGACTGACCGCCTCTCCGACCTGCTCCTGGAGATCGACCAGATTGTCCGGGCCCGCGTCGAAGACCCGCGACCACAAGTGGGCATCGGTCGCGGCATCGATCAACTGCACCGTGATCCGCATGCCGTCTTCCGTATCGCGAACGCTACCCTCGATCACATGGCGAACGCCGAGCCGTTCGCTGATCTCTCGTATCGTGGAGGTGCCTTCGGCAACACGAGCCGACGACGTTCTTGCGATCACGTGCAGGCCGGGATTCGCGGTCAACTGATGGATCAATTCTTCTTGCAGTCCGCTCGCGAAATGAACAAGCTGGCCGCTGTCGCTGAACACGTCGAAGGGCAGCACGGCCACGGAGTGCTCCCTGGCTCCGTCAAGACTCTCGGTCGATTGTGATTGCCACATCCACCACCCAACGCTAGCCAAGACGACAGCGAGCAAACCAGCCCCGAGCCAGCCGCGCGACGAGGTCAGCGTACGCGCGCCGGGGAGACGTTCCGATGAACCGGCGGATGGGTGGAGGGTTGGGTCGACCGCCGGTCGCACCGGCGCAACCAGGCGATAGCCTCTTTTCGGTACCGTTTCGATGTATCGGTGCTTGCGTGGATCATCGCCCAGCGCGCGGCGCAGGCTGGAAATGCAGCCCGTAAGAACATCGTCCGAGACTTCCTGCCGGGGCCAGGCGGCATCCAGCAGGTCCGCGCGCGAGACCGTTGCACCACTCCCCTCGGCCAGGGCGATCAGCACGGACATCGCCTTCGGCTCGATTCGCCGAATCTGTCCATCGCGCCTGATCACGCCCTCCTGGGGCTGCACCAGCCACGGTCCGATCAGGAATTCCGGCATGCCGCACTCGATAGTCAATGGCCCGATTGGTGTTGACCAAAGGCGTTGTCGTGTCAAAGACTTTCCTTGAACCCGCCTTCCCATGGGTTTTTACGCTTTTCTTCGTCCTTCTGCATCTTCTTACGCGTTTCCGGCCCCCCTTGCGCCTTTGAATTGATCCCGGGAAGGCTGCGATCGGAAGTCGCTGGGTGGGGCATCACGACCGGGCGGGCCAGGAAAACGACGGCCAGACGCACGCCCAAGTCGTTGATATTTCTGCACTGCCACGTTCATTTCGGGTAGATTTCAGGTTGGTGTCGTGTTCGACCGGGCGCTCCGGGTGGACGATGGCGGCACCTCGACACCGCGCCGTAAAGGCAAGGGAAACGCAAATGATCGTTCGCAAGCTCAGGCTCAGAAGGGGCTGGTCGCAGGACCAGCTGGCCGAGCTGGCCGATGTCTCCGTCCGCACCATCCAGCGGATCGAGCGCGGGCACAAGCCCAGCCTGGAGACGGCGAACGCGCTGGCCGCGGTGTTCGAGGTAGATGTCACCACGTTTCTCCCCACCCCCGAACCGGAGCACGACGCCATGACCAATCCCGACAGCCACAAGACCAACAGCAACAAGACCGACAGCAACAAGACCGAAAGCAGCTCGACCGCCAGCAGCACAACTGAAACCCCGAAGCGCGAGCATCTGGAGGCCGACGAGGCCGAAGCGCTTGAGTACGCCCAGAACGTCTCGGCCTTCTACACCGGCGTGCTCAGCCTCGCGATCCTTGCCGCTGTGTTCTTCACCGTTTTCGGCTTCGACGAGCCGGTGCTGTACGTGATCTTCGGCGGCATCATCATCGGCCTGGCGATCCAGGGACTGGCGGCCTTCGAGATCATCCGCTTCCCGTTCCAGAACCTCGAGAAGAAGCTTGCGGAGAAGAAGCTGGGGCGGAAGCTTTGAGCGTTGTGGCTCGGGCGAGGGTCCGGGCCTCCTTCTGACAGCGCCTTCGCTAGCGGCAAGAACCGGAAGTTCAAATGCGTTTTCTCGCGGAGACGCAGAGGCGCGGAGGAAAGGCTGAAGCCCTCAATGGGGAGATTCGCTGGGTCCCGGGTCGGGCCCGGGACGACATGATGGGATTCGTACTCTCCCCTGTCGCCCCGGCCACCGGTCCGGGGACCAGTGACTTTGACCTCGGGGGCCTCGAAAGACTTCAGACGACTACCGCTCTGGCCTGGGCCCGAACACACTGCCTGATACCCGAGGTGGCAAATGAAACGGCGCCCGATTCGGGCGCCGTCCTGGAGTCGAACATGGCCTTTTCTGCACCCGTTTCGATCTCACGGCCTCGAGCATGAGAGCTCGAGCTTTCCGCCAGGGAGCTCTCTCCAGGTACAACCACCGCCAGGTCGCTCGGAAAGGCCCACAGCTCGGATGAAATCGGTGACCGCATCACGAACATCTTCGCCGGCAAACATATAGTCTCCGATAACCGAAGCGACGATGATCGGATTCAAGCTCGAATCAACGTCAATATCGATCGTATTGCCGTCCTCGTCAACAAGGTGCACATCGGACCAGGAACCATCCGGATGGTAAACCGCGTTGATGTTCGAGCCATCGGGGTACTGCACCCGGATTGACAGCGGCACTACCCGTATGGTCTCGTTCGCGCCCGACTGCCCGCTGATCACCTCGAGAATATTGACTCCGGCACTCGCTCCAACAGATTCGCGCGTCGGGATCAAGCCAGCAGCGTGGATTGAAGCTTGAGCTCCGAAGAAGAATGAATTTCCCAACCGGCCGTTTCTGATCGCGAAGATCGCGGACGCATAGGCGGGCACCCCCGCGTATGCATTTACCGTTGCCGAATCCAGTGTCGCGAAAACCCTTCGAGATTTTTCAAGAGCATCATGGAACGCGTTCTGCTCCTGCGGAGTAAGCTGCGCTTCAATGACGTGTGTCATCCTGACCAGCCCGGTGCCGGAATCTTCCAAAGTCGAGAATCTGTTGAATTTCCTGGTCTGCAGGGATTCCGGATTCGAAACGAAAACCAGCCCGTCACCCCCGCTGGTGTTTACCGCCTCGACCTGAAAGTCATTGGTCTCCTGGCAATTCGAGCAGATTTTCCACCAAGCTGGATCTGCAAAGGACGAACTCGTCCAAAGAAGCAGGATCAACAGCAACTTGAGTCTCAAACCTGTGATTGTCATCAACTATCTCCCATGGGTAGTGGTATCTCAAGCGACGACCTTCGTCTCATCAGTGAGCACAAGGCCGCCAACGCATCTACGAAATCAGCCCCCCGGCACGCCCGTTCTCCGGGCGATCTGGAGTTTCGAAGCCATTCTCTCCATTCATTGCTCCAGAACCAGCAGGAAAATGACCCGCATTCATGTAGGAAATTTCCCGATATGCAAAGCCGATGCATGCTGACGCTCACGGCGCACCCTCATCCAGGACGACGAAGGAAGGTTGAAGGAAAACCCTGGGTCCCGCATCACTGAACCGAGCAGAACTATCGCGAGCTCGCTGAGCTGCACAGCAGCGATGCCATCGAGATCAGCAAAGGCTGCGTGCAGGGCGACGGAAGGAGCGGTCGCCCGGCAGAGCCGGCCTCCCACAGGAGAACCACCGCCCCTCCCTACCGCCGTCATTCCGGGGCGTCGATTGTGGGGACGCCAGTCACGACAATCGGCGAACCCGGAATCTCGTGATGAAACGCCAACCCCGAACGATCGCCAGCTTTGGGAGATGTCTCGACCGGCATGGCCGGTTTCGGGGTGGCCAGGACGAGCCGCTCCGCGACTCTGGCCGCTCCGGGTTCGCCTGCTCGGCGCCCCGGAATGACGGAGAAGTAGCGGCGCCCCGGAATGACGGTGGTGTGGCGGGGTTTCTCCTCGATCGTCGCCGGGCAGAGCCCGCCTCCCACAGATAAACCCATCGCGGGCAAGGCCCGCTCCCACAGGGGAACTCTCTCAGGCTTTCCTCCGCGTCTCCGCGCCTCTGCGAGAGAACGCTTTTCGCTTTTCGCCTGGGTCCCGCATAACTGAACCGAGCAGAACTATCGCGAGCTCGCTGAGCTGCACAGCAGCGATGCCATCGAGTTCAGCAAGGGCTGCGTGCGGGGCAACGGAAGGAGCGGTCGCCCGGCAGAGCCTCCCTCGCGCAGGAGACCCATAGCCGGCCAGGCCGCGCCACCCCTCCCCGTCACCCCGGACCCCGATCCGGGGCCCAGTGACTTTTCATTCGAATATCGCCGTTCTCTTCGCGCCTTTGTGTCTTCGCGCTCATCCTCTATGGAACGAAACCAAAGTCGCTGGATCCCGCATCAAGTGCGGGACGACGGGTATTGGGTGAATCCCGCAGCAGGTGTGGGACGACTGGAAACCCTCTTACCCCTTCCCCGTCGCCCCGGGCTTGACCCGGGGTCCAGTGACTTTTGGTTCTGAAGCCTATCCGCCGTTCTCTTCGCGCAGAGCATCTTTGCGTCTTCGCGCTCATCCTTTATGGAACGAAACCAAAGTCGCTGGATCCCGCATCAAGTGCGGGACGACGGGGATATGGTTCGGGAGATCGCGGTGAGGGCTGCGGTTCGTGGCTTTTCCGGTACCCGGAAACCGAGTTTTCCAGAATTCAGTTTCTCTTTGCGCTCCTTCGCCTCTTCGCGCCTTTGCGTCCATCCTCTAAAGAACATAACCGAAGTCGCTGGGTGCCGGCTCAAGGCCGGGATGACAGGAAACCGACCGGACCACACAAGAAAACGGCCCGGACAGTGCCGGGCCGTTTCGATGGAGCGATGGTCACTGATCGTCTCAGCGCGTCGCGAGCGGGTGGCTGGCGGTGGCCGCCAGCGCGGAGGAACCGGAGTGTGCTCGCAGCACATGAGGATTGCGAGCACTGCCGGACGCCGCCAGGCGCCCGCGCAGTAGCGCTGCGGCGATCAGTTGGTCTTGCTGACCGCCAGTGCCGTATCCAGCATGCGGTTCGAGAAGCCCCATTCGTTGTCGTACCAGCTCAGCACCTTGACCAGCTTGCCGCTGACCTTGGTGAGCGTGGCGTCGAAGATCGACGAGTGCGGGTTGTGGTTGAAGTCCACCGAGACCAGCGGGTCGACGTTGTAGCCGAGAATGCCCTTGAGTTCGCCCTCGGCCGCGGCCTTGACGGTTTCGTTGACTTCCTCGACGGTGGTCTCGCGGCCGGCAACGAAGCTCAGGTCGACGACCGAGACGTTGATCGTCGGCACGCGCATGGCGAAACCGTCGAGGCGGCCGTCGAGTTCCGGCAGCACCAGGCCGACGGCGGCGGCCGCACCGGTCTTGGTCGGGATCTGGCTCATGGTGGCCGAGCGCGCACGGCGCAGGTCCGAGTGGAAGACGTCGGTCAGCACCTGGTCGTTGGTGTAGGCGTGAATCGTCGTCATCAGGCCGGTTTCGAGGCCGATCTTGTCGTGCAGCGGCTTGACCAGCGGCGCGAGGCAGTTGGTGGTGCAGCTGGCGTTGGAGACGACGTCATCTCCATCCTTCAAGACGCCATGATTGACCCCATAAACGATAGTCGGCAGGTCCTTGCCGGCCGGAGCGGAGATCACGACCTTGCGCGCGCCCGCCTGCAGGTGGGCCGAGGCCTTGTCCTTGCTAGCGAAGAAGCCGGTGCTCTCGAGCACCACGTCGACGCCCATCTCGCCCCAGGGGAGCTTGCTCGGGTCGCGCTCGGCCAGCACCTTGATCCGATCGCCGTTGACCACCAGCGCGTCGCCCTCGACCTTGACCTCGGCCTGGAACGGGCCGTGCGCGGTGTCGTAGCGGGTCAGGTGGGCGTTGGTTTCGGCGTCGCCCAGGTCGTTGATCGCGACAATCTGGATCTCGTCGGTGCGGCCCGACTCGTAGAGCGCGCGCAGCACGTTGCGGCCGATGCGGCCGTAGCCGTTGATGGCAACCTTGATGGTCATGGGGTCTCCGGGAAGCAGTAGTTAAGGAATCCGGCCTCGCATTTTAGCGGTTCGGGGCCGGCCGGTGGCGCCGGAGCCCGGCGACTTGCTTTTTCTGGAGCCGTCTGGGGACCCTAAGCCAAATCACTGGATCCCGCGTCGAGGGCGGCGAACGCAACTTCAGAAGCATTTTTCTCGCGGAGACGCAGAGGCGCGGAGGAAAGGCGAGAACCCAGAACCTGGAACGTCGCACGGTCACGCATTACTGAACCGAGCAGAACTATCGCGAGCTCGCTGAGCTGCGCAGCAGCGATGCCATCGAGTTCAGCACAGGCTACGCGCGGGACGACGGCGGGAGGCTGAATCCCGCCTCGAGGGCGGCGAACCAAACTTCAAATGCGCTTTCTCGCGGAGACGCAGGGGCGCGGAGGAAAGGCGAGTACCCGAAACCTGGAAAAGTCGCTGGATTACGCATTACCGAACCGAGCAGAATTATCGCGAGCTCGCTGAGCTGCACAGCAGCGATGCCATCGAGATCAGCACAGGCTGCGTGCGGGGGAACGGAAGGAGCGGTCGCCCGGCAGAGCCGGCCTCCCACAGGAAAACCACCGCCCCTCCCTACCGCCGTCATTCCGGGGCGTCGATTGTGGGGACGCCAGTCACGACAATCGGCGAACCCGGAATCTCGTGATGAAACGCCAACCCCGAACGATCGCCAGCTTTGGGAGATGTCTCGACCGGCATGGCCGGTTTCGGGGTGGCCAGGACGAGCCGCTCCACGACTCTGGCCCCTCCGGGTTCGCCTGCTCGGCGCCCCGGAATGACGGAGAAGTAGCGGCGCCCCGGAATGACGGTGGTGTGGCGGGGTTTCTCCTCGATCGTTGCCGGGCAGAGCCCGCCTCCCACAGATGAACCCATCGCGGGCAAGGCCCGCTCCCACAGGGGAACTCTCTCAGGCTTTCCTCCGCGTCTCCGCGCCTCTGCGAGAGAACGCTTTTCGCTTTTCGCTTTTCGCCTGGGTCCCGCATTACTGAACCGAGCAGAACTATCGCGAGCTCGCTGAGCTGCACAGCAGCGATGCCTTCGAGATCAGCAAAGGCTGCGTGCGGGACGATAGGAGAGATGCACCTGGGACGACGACGGAAGCAGGCTCTTTCTCGCTCTTGTCTTTCCTCCGCGTCTCCGCGCCTCTGCGAGAGAACGCTTTTCGCCTTTCGCCTTTCGCGTTTCGCCTTTCGCCTCCCCTGTGGGAACCTGCCTGCAGGCGAACAGCCAACCCAGGCCCGAAGTTCGCGGGCAAGGCCCGCTCCCACAGGAAAACGATTTCAGGCCTTTCTCCACGCCTCTGCGTCTCTGCGACAGAACGCCCTTCGCCTTTCGCCTTTCGCCTTTCGCCTTCCGGCGCCCCTGGGGGAACCTGCCTGCAGGCGAACAGCCAACCCAGGCCCGAAGTTCGCGGGCAAGGCCCGCTCCCACAGGAAAACGATTTCAGGCCTTTCTCTGCGCCTCCGCGCCTCTGCGAGAGAACGCCTTTCGCCTTTCGCCTTCCGCCTTTCGCCTTTCAATATCCGGCTCCAGAGAGCCCGCCGACGGGCAGCCACGCCTACTCCCCGTCGAACACGACCAGGTAGGCCACGCCGCGGCGGCGGATCTCGAGGGCGAGTTCCTCGTCGCGGCCGATCGGGAACATTCGCCGGAGTTCGCCGAGGTTACGGACCACTTCACGATTCACGGCAACGATCAGATCACCTTCCCTCAGCCCGGCGCGCCAGGCCGGGGTGTTGCGGCGCACGTCTTCGACGACCACGCCGCGGACGCGCACGCGCTCGGGTACGCGGATCAGCGCCACACCGTCGAGGCGGTCGTCGAGGCGCTGGCCGGAGATGCGCGCGTCCAGGTCCTCGACGATGGCCAGGCGGGTCCTGTGCTCGCGGCCGTTGCGCCAGTAGTCCAGCACCACGGTGCGACCAACGCCCAGCAGACCTTCGACGTTGCGCAGCACCTGCACCGAGCCGATCGGGCGCTGGTCCAGGCGCACGATCACGTCGCCGGGCTCCAGGCCGGCCTCGTCGGCCGCCGAGTCGGCTTCGACCCGGGTCACCACCACGCCGGAAACGTCCTCGGCCTTCAGCGCCTCGCGCAGTTCTGCGGTGAAGTCCTGCACCTCGACGCCGAGGCTGCCGCGCCGGACCTCGCCGTACTCGATCAGCTGCTCCATCACGTAGTCGGCGGTGCTGGCCGGTATGGCGAAGCCGATGCCGACGTTGCCGCCCGAGGGCGTGAAGATCGCGGTGTTGATGCCGACCAGCTCGCCTCTGAGGTTGATCAGAGCGCCGCCGGAGTTGCCCGGGTTGATCGAGGCGTCGGTCTGGATGAAGTTCTGGTACTCCAGCCCGCGCAGGCCGCTGCGGCCGAGGGCCGAGACGATGCCCGAGGTCACGGTCTGGCCCAGGCCGAAGGGGTTGCCGACCGCGACCACGAAATCGCCGACGCGCAACTGGTCGGAGTCGAACAGGGGCAGCTCGGCCAGGTCGTCGGCCTCGACCCGGACCACGGCGAGGTCCGTGTCCTTGTCGGCGCCGATGAACTCGGCGCGCAGTTCACGGCCGTCGTTCAGGGTCACGGTGATGTCGTCGGCATCATCGATGACGTGGTTGTTGGTCAGGATCAGGCCGGCTTCGGCATCCACGACCACGCCGGAGCCCAGGGAGCGCTGGACGCGTTCGCGCGGCACGCTGGGCATGTCGAAGAAGCGGCGGAAGAACGGGTCGTTGAGCAAGCGGCTCTGACGCACCTGGACCCGCGTTGCCGTCGAGATATTGACCACGGCGGGCGTGACTTCGTCGAGGATCGGCGCCAGCGAGGGGAGCGGCTGGCCGTCGACGGCGGCCGGCAGCGCGGCGCGAGCGGGCAGGCTGAACAGAAGCAGCAATGTTGAAAGCAGGGCCGGCAGGCGGACGTTGGAATGCATGTCGGGTCGGTCCTCGCGGAAGGGTTCGGAAGCGGCTCGAAGCGTCGGCTTGAAAACACCGCCTGCGCCCTTGGATACGGTCGGGCGCTTCGAGTTTCAACGAATCGTCATCGAACGGGGCTTGCAAATGCCAGCGGATTCGGGCAAATATAGCCGCAGGCCATGTTCACGGTGCCACAACATGTGGTGGACACACGGAACGAATCGCCCAAGATGTTGAACCTCAGCCAACAGGTATTGAGGACAGACGTCGCGGGAATGCCGCTGGAGTGGATCGGCTACCAGGATGCGGTCAAGCTGATCTGTCTCGAGCAGGTGAGCTATGCGCTCGGCTCGGTGCTGTACAAGTTGCACGGCGGCATCAACGCCGTCACCGGCCTGCGCACCGAGATCCCGGTCAACGCGATCCTCGCCACCCATGGCGCCCACCCCGCCGGCGAGAAGTTCTACCACCGCTATACCCCGCCGCTGTCGAACCGCGCGCTGTTCCGGCGCGACCAGAACCTCTGCCTGTACTGCGGCGACAAGTTTCCCGACTTCATGCTCTCGCGCGACCACGTCAAGCCGCTGGCGCAGAAGGGCGAGGACACCTGGGCGAACGTGGTCACCGCGTGCAAGCGCTGCAACAACCACAAGGGCTCGCTGACGCCCGAGCAGGCGGGCATGCAGCTGCTGGCCATTCCCTTCGTGCCGACCCATGCCGAGTACGTCTACCTGCAGGGCCGACGCATCCTGGCCGACCAGATGGACTTCCTCGTCCAGCACTTCCCCAGAAACAGCGTTCTGCGCCGCCGGCTCGAGGGGGGCGAAACGCTGCTGGCCTGAACCCGGAACCGGAAAGGCGTAAGGCGTTCTCTCGCAGCGGCGCGGAGCCGCAGGAGAAAACCAGAAGCGAGAAACAGATGGTCTGTGGGAGCGGGCCTTGCCCGGGAAACTCCGGCTTGGGTTGCCCGTTCGCCTGCAGGCAGGCTCCCACAGGCTCTCTACCCGTCGTCCCGCACCTGATGCGGGACGACGGCGTGGGGGGATCCGTGTGTTGGGGGCCGCTTGCGGGCGAAGGGTGATTTTGGCGATTCGCGGGCAAGGCCCGCTCCCACAGGGGCATAGGCCTTGCCGGGCACGCTCGCCTGGACTCCGGAGGGGCGCGCCCTGGATCCGAGCGGTAGCGAGCCCGGGCCCGCTTCTCTACTCGGCCAGGCGCTCCAGCGCCTCCTGATCCAGCCGGTAGACGGTCCATTCCGACTGAGGGCGGGCGCCCAGGGAGCGGTAGAAGTCGATGGCCGTGCGGTTCCAGTCCAGTACGCTCCATTCCATCCGGGCGCAGTCGCGTTCGCGGGCGATACCGACCAGGTGCAGGAGCAGGGCCTTGCCGATGCCCTTGCCGCGCATCGCCTCGCGCACGAACAGGTCCTCCAGGTACAGCCCCGGCTTGCCGGTCCAGGTCGAATAGTTGTGGAAGAACAGCGCGAATCCGGCCGGTTCGCCGCCGTGCTCGGCGCCGTATTCGGCAATCACCGCCTCGGCCTTGCGCTCGGGGCCGAACAGGCCGTCGTGCAGCAGGTCGGGCGTGGCCCTCGCCGCGTCCGGCTCCTTTTCGTAGACGGCCAGCTCGCGGATCAGGTCCAGCAGCAGCCCGATGTCGGCCGGGGTCGCGGCCCTCAGGGTGATCGATGGGGTAGGGGGCATGGCAAAGGAGCTCGGCGGGTCGAGTCGGCAGGATATCGCACGTGGACCCAGGCTCTATCTCGGGTACAATACGCGGCTACGCGCCTGTAGCTCAGCTGGATAGAGTGCTGCCCTCCGAAGGCAGAGGTCGCAGGTTCGACTCCTGCCAGGCGCGCCAGATTCTGCAAGGCCACCGCGGACATTCCTGCGGTGGCCTTTTTCCTTGCCCCGTTCGTTCGATTCGGAATTCCCGGGTCTGCAGGCCCGACCTTCGCCCGCAAGCTCGCTCCCACAGGCCCCGGTTCGAGATTCCCGGACCCGGGAAGTGCTTCCTGTGGGAGCGGGCCTCGCCCGCGAAAGAAGTGGGGTGAAGCAGTTCGCTTGCAAGCTCCCACAGGCGGTCCGGTCGCCGTTGCCTATTCCCCCTGCCCCATCGAGTAGCCGCGCTCGCCGTCGAAGGTGTAGAGGTTCTCTGTCTTGATGAAGTCCAGGCCGGCGGTTTCGAAGCTGGCGAGCAGGTCGAGAATTTCGCGATGGCCGACGGCCTCGCCGTCGGGCGTACGGAAGCGGCAGCGCCAGTGGTCCGTGCAACGGGTTTCCGGGATGCCGTTCGGGTACACCTTGACTCCGCGATTGGTAACGATGACCAGGTCGAACGCGGTGTCTTCGGCCAGCTTCTCGAGCCGGCGGCCGAGCACGTCCGGGTTGCGGTCGCTGGTATCCCAGTCCAGGAACACGTCGACGCCGTGCAGCGCCTTGTCCGGACGCGTCTCGGCGCGCGGCCAGCTCTTCTCGGCGCGCGGCAGCGCACCCTGCGCGGCCCGGAGGTCGCCCTCGGGCCGGGTGCCCAGGCGTTCGATCACTGCTTCGCCGAACGCGCGGGTTCCCAGCTTGCGCCGGCTGCGGCCGTCGCGGAACAGGTCGGCCGTGTGGAGGCCGTCGGCCAGGGTGGCGAGCCACGCGTTGTGGATGGTCTCGGCAGTCGAGCTGTCGCCGAGGTAGCGCAGCATCTCGATCGCGGCCAGCAGCATGCCCGACGGGTTGGCGACGTCCTTTCCGGCGATGTCGGGCGCCGAGCCATGAACGGCCTCGAACATCGCGAAGCCCTCGCCGATGTTGGCCGATCCGCCGAGCCCGACCGAGCCGGTGATCTGCGCGGCGACGTCGGAGACGATGTCGCCGTAGAGGTTCGGCGCGACGACCACGTCGAACATCTCCGGCCGGTCGGCCAGCATGGCGGTGCCGATGTCGATGATCATGTGCCGCGCGTCGATCCCGGGATATTCCTCGGCGATCCGGTCGAAGGTGCGATGGAACAGCCCATCGGTGACCTTCATGATGTTGTCCTTGGTCAGGCAGTGGATCGTGCTCCGGCCCTGCGACTTCGCCAGTTCGAAGGCATAGCGAATCAGCCGCTCGCTGCCCGGTTCGGAGATCAGCTTCAGGCACTGGGTGACTTCCGGCGTCTGGCGATGCTCGATGCCGGCGTAGGTGTCTTCCTCGTTCTCGCGGACAATGACCAGGTCCATGTCCGGATGCCGGGTGTCGACCCAGGGGTGCCAGGCGCGGCAGGGTCGGACGTTGGCGAACAGGCCCAGCGCCTTGCGCAATGTCACGTTCAGGCTCTTGTAGCCGCCGCCCTGGGGCGTGGTGATCGGGCCCTTCAGCAACACGCGGTGCTCGCGGATGGCGTCCCAGGCCTCCTGCGGAATGCCCGAGGTCACGCCGTCGAGGAAGCACTGTTCACCCACGGTGACCGGCTGGAAGGAGACGCGGGCGCCGGCCGCGTCGAGCACGGCGCACACCGCAGCGGTGATCTCGGGCCCGATGCCGTCGCCCTCGGCCAGTGCGACCGGGATGCGCTCGGCCTTGGTGTCCGGGGCAGAGACATCCCGGGCTTTGCTCGTGTGTGCTGACATGGATCTGGTCCTCTGGGTAGAAGCGGAGGCTGGTCGTTCGCGGTATCCCACCCTTCTAGCCGGGGGTGCCCGAACGCAGGCTGAACGGATCGGGATTCTAGGAGACGGAAAATGTAGGGTAAAGTTAATATGTTTTCGTTGATGAATAGACTTTTATCTATGCATTCCCCGGCCTCCGGAGCCACCACCCCATGCGCGTAACGCTTCACCAGCTGCACATCCTGCGCATCGTCGCCGAGCAGGGCTCGATCGCCGCAGCCGCGCGCAAGCTGCACCTGACCGCCCCGACTCTGTCGGTCCAGCTGAGGCAGCTGACCGAACAGCTGGGACTGCCGCTGTACCAGGTCGTCGGCCGCAAGCTCCGGCTGACCGGCGCCGGTCACGATGCGGTCGAAGCGGCGCGGCGGATCGACGACGAGCTCCGGCGCCTGGAGCAGCGACTCGCCGCCCGCGGCGGCATCGAGCGCGGCCGGCTGCGGATCGCGGCGGTTTCCACCGCCGAGTACATCCTCCCCGGCCTGCTGGGCAGGTTCCGACAGGCTCACCCAGGCATCGAGGCCAGCCTGCGCATCCTGCCGCGCGATCGCCTGCTCGAACGGCTGGACCAGGGCCTGGACGACGGCTACCTCATGACCCGTCCGCCGACCGACCGTGAGGTGCGCACCGAGCGCATCGGCGCGAATCCACTGGTCATGATCGCCGCGCCGGATCATCCCTGGACGAATCGTCGGCGGATCGACTTCCGCGATGTGGCTCGGGCCCGGTTCGTGGTCCGCGAGCAGGGCTCGGGCACGCGGCTGTGGACCGAGGAATGGCTGGCGCGCTTCGAGGCCGAGCTGGAGCCTGAACTCGAGCTGGGCAGCAACGAGGCGATCAAGCACGCCGTGCGGGCCGGCCACGGGCTGGCCGTGATCTCCCTGCACGCGGTCCGGCTCGAGCTCGAGGCCGGCTTGCTGGCGCTGCCGGCGGCACCTCATTTCCCGGCACCGGTGTACTGGCACCTGGTCCAGCGCAGCGATACCGCGGCCACCCCCGCGGCCGAGGCCTTCAGGTCCCACCTGCTGACGGAAATGCCGACGCTGGACGGGGAGCTGCGAGCCCTGCTCGTGCAGCATCTCGGCCGAACCACCGTGGATCGGCGGGACCTGTTCGGGGGCTGAATAGCGCGCCGCCAGCCGGTATAGTGAATCTGGGGAAAACCAGAGACTTGGAGGGACACCGCATGAAAATCGATCTCCTGTTCGCCCTCGGCCTTGCCTCGGGCTTCGCAACCGGGCTGGCCAGCACGGCCGCAATCGCCCAGAGCCAGACCGACCTGGAGGCCGCCGGCCTCGAGAACGCCGCACCCGCGGCCACGCCGAGCCTGCCGGCGGTGCGCGGCGCGCAGCGCGGCACGCTGCTCGACCAGGGCGTGCTGCTGGTGCCCGAGTCGACCAACGATCGCATCATGGCCTTCGACCCCAACGACGGCACCTTGATCGATGCCGACTTCATCCCGGCCGACCCGACCAACCTGTCGACCCCGATCGAAGTGCTGCTCAATGACGCCCAGGACGCTTTCCTGGTCAGCGACCAGCTGGGAGACGGCGTGTTCGCCTACGACCTGACCGGCGCACCGCTGGGCCTGTTCGCACCGGCGGGAGGCATCGACAACTCGATCCTCGACAACGTTCGAGGGATGGAAATCGATCCGGCCAACGGAAACCTGCTGGTTACGACCGCCAGCGGCGCCAACGCCGACGCCATCGCCGAGTTCGATAGCGCCGGCAATTCGATCGGCAATCGCGTCGCCCCTGCCGCCGGCGGCATGGACAGCCCCTTCGACGTGCTGATCGACGGTTCGACGATCTTCGCGCCTTCGATCACCAGCGACGCGATCCACGAATTCGACCTGGCCGGCAGCTACCTCGGAGACTTCGCCCCGGTCGACACTTTCCCGGAACAGATGGCGCCGCGCGCCGGCGGCGGCTACTTCGTCGCCAACTTCAGCGGCGGCCAGGAAGGCATCATCGAGTTCGACGCCGCCGGCACGGTCGTGAACGTGCTCGACGACCCGACGCTCGGCGGCTACCGCGGCGTGTTCGAGCTCGGCAACGGCAACCTGCTGGTGACCAACGGCGGCGGCGTCCACGAAATGGACCGCACCGGCGCCCTGGTCGAGACCGAGATCGCCGGCGTGAGCGCACGGTTCATCAGCTTCATCCAGCGCGGCCAGGCCCTGCCGGAGTTCGTCCCGGTGCCGACGCTGGACCGCGCCGGCCTGCTGGTGCTGCTGGTGCTGGTCGCCGGCCTCGGCGTCGTGGTGATCCGCCGCGTCGGCTGAGTCGGCCTGCATGAATCCCGGCCCGCCCGCGCCCGGCCCTGCCGGGCGCGTTCGGTTCCGGGCCGCGTCAACCGATTCGGCCCGATGAGCGTTGATGGCCGCATGAACAACGAACTCGCACTGGCCGACGGGCCTTCGATGGCGGACGAGCGCGCGTCCGGGCAGCGCGAAGAATCGACCTCCGAGGCGCAATCGCTGGATGCCTTCCTGCAGGAAGTCCAGGCGCGCGCAGTCGTCATCGCCCGGCTGGCGCTGGGCAATGAGGCCGACGCGCTGGACGCGGTGCAGGACGCGATGATCGCCTTCGTACGCGGCTATTCCGATCGCCCGGCCGAAGAACGTCGGCCCTTGTTCCACCGGATTCTCGACAACCGGATCATCGACGTCCACCGAACGCGCAGCCGCCGCGGAAAGTGGTGGTGGTCGAAGAAGGCCGTCGACGACGGCGGCGAGGCGCTGGATCCGGTCGATCGCGCCACGGCCGACCCGGCGGTGAGCCCGAGCCCGGAGGCGCATGCGGTCCACGAACAGTTCGCCGGCCGCCTCGACCGGGCCCTGGCCGCGCTGCCGCACCGCCAGCGCCAGGTGTTCCTGCTGCGCGCCTGGGAGGGCCTGGACGTGCGCGAGACCGCCGAGGCCCTGGGTGTGACGGCGGGATCGATCAAGACGCATTATTTTCGGGCGCAGGCGAAGCTGCGCGAGCTGCTGGAGAACGAGCAATGAACGACCGTCCGCGAAACGCCGATGACTGGACCGACTCGATCCGGTCAACCCTGGACGAGGAAGCCGCCGACGTTGCCGATCGACACGGTGATCGGCTGGCCGCGGCACACCGGGCCGCGCTCGAGGCTCGACCGTCGTCGCCTGCCTCGCGGGCACGCTGGACCACGATGCTGCCGATCGCGGCCAGCATTGCAGTGGTCGCGTTGACCGTGGTGCTGCTGGATTCGGGCCCGGATCGTCCGGCGCCGATGCCGGAGACCACCGACCTGGAGCTGCTGGCCTCCGACGAATTCGACCTGCTCGGCGACGACCTCGAGTTCTACGCCTGGCTGGCAGAACAGGACCCGGTGGTCCGGGAGCGGTCGGGATGACGCCGACCACCGTACGCACCGCCGCGCTGGTCTCGGCGCTGCTGTGGACGCTTGCCGTCCCGGCCCTGGCGCAGAACTGGAGCGAACTGGACGAGGGCCAGCAGGCACTGCTCGCCCCGTGGTCGGAGCGCTGGAACGAGCTGTCCGAGGCGCAGAAGGCCGAACTGCTGGGCAACGCAGAGCGCTGGGCCACCATGACGCCCGATCAGCGCGAAGCGGTTCGCCGCCGGCTCGAAGACTGGCAGGCCATGACG
The DNA here is from genome assembly GCA_965222675.1 of Wenzhouxiangellaceae bacterium. Classification (GTDB taxonomy): domain Bacteria; phylum Pseudomonadota; class Gammaproteobacteria; order Xanthomonadales; family Wenzhouxiangellaceae. Next base: position 165,558 of record OZ244963.1, read on the forward strand.
CCGGAACAGCGCCAGGAGGCGCGCGAACGCGCCGAGCGCTTGCGCGCCCTGGGGCCGGAACAGCAGCAGCGCCTGCGCGAGGCCCAGCGGCGCCTGGAGTCCCTGCCGCCGGAACAGCGCGCGGCCCTGCGCGACCGATGGGAGCGCATGGACGCCGAGCAACGGCGAGCCTTCCTGCTCGGCATGCAGGCCGAACGACGCGCCGGCGAACGCCGATGGCAGCGTCTGCTCACCGCCGGCGAGCGGATCGAACTGCGCGATACCTGGGAAGCGCTGGACCGGCGCGATCGTCGTCGACTGATGCTGCGCATGCGCGACCTGGGCGACCCCGAACGGGCCGCGCTGGCTCGCGCGCTGATCAACGCCGACCCCGACGAACGCGCCGCGCTGATCCGCGGGGAGTGACCCGGTTGCGGGAATCGGCGTGTGCCAGCCGGACAGGACTATCCCGAGATTCTGATCATTCCGATCGAAGCGAAGCGGAGAGCCGGAATCCCCCGAAGCGCCGGGGCATTCACCCCTGGCACCCGGGAACGAGATTCCGGGTTCGCCTGTTCGGCGCCCCGGAATGACCAGAATCAGGTAGGGCATCGCTCTGGAGCCAGCTTCAGGTAGGCCATCGCTCCGCAACAAGGCCGCACTCCCCGGCACCCCGGCACCCCGGCACTCCAGCATCCCCAGCACTCCGGCACTCCGGCACTCCGCCATGTAGCCAAATCCACCACCCACCTCTCTGGTCATTCCGGCCGGAGCGAAGCGGAGAGCCGGAATCTCCCGAAGCGCCGGGGCATTCACCCCTAGCACCAGGGAACGAGATTCCGGGTTCGCCTGTTCGGCGCCCCGGAATGACCAGATTCAGGTAGGGCATCGCTCTGGACCCAGCTGCAGGTAGGGCATCGCTCTGGAGGCAGCTTCAGGTAGGGCATCGCTCCGCAACAAGGCCGCACTCCCCGGCACCCCGGCACCCCGGCACCCCGGCACCCCGGCACCCCGGCACTCCAGCATCCCCAGCACTCCGGCACTCCGGCACTCCGCCATGTAGCCAAATCCACCACCCACCTCTCTGGTCATTCCGGCCGGAGCGAAGCGGAGAGCCGGAATCTCCCGAAGCGCCGGGGCATTCACCCCTAGCACCAGGGAACGAGATTCCGGGTTCGCCTGTTCGGCGCCCCGGAATGACCAGATTCAGGTAGGGCATCGCTCTGGAACCAGCTTCAGGTAGGGCATCGCTCCGCAACAAGGCCGCACTCCCCGGCACCCCGGCACCCCCAGCACTCCGGCATCCCCAGCACTCCGCCATGTAGCCAAATCCACCACCCACCTCTCTGGTCATTCCGGCCGGAGCGAAGCGGAGAGCCGGAATCTCCCGAAGCGCCGGGGCAGAACGAATAGGATCAACCCCATGGGATCACCTTGCGTCTACATGCTGAGCAACCGTCGCAATGGCGTGCTCTACCTGGGAGTAACGTCCGATCTGGCTCGGCGCATCGACGAGCACCGGGCCGGGACGGTCTCCGGGTTCAGCAAGCGCTACAACCTGCACCGGCTGGTCTGGGTCGAGGTTCACAACTCCATCTCCGAGGCCATCGCCCGCGAAAAGCAGCTGAAGAAATGGCGGCGACAGTGGAAAATTGAACTGATCGAGTCAATGAACCCGGAATGGAGAGACTTGGCAGCCGAACTGAGCTGGTAGATGGCTCACATTGACCGGTCCCACCGACGAGATTCCGGGTTCGCCTGTTCGGCGCCCCGGAATGACCACCTTCAGATTAGAGCCTGGCTCCGCAACCAGGTTCAGCCAAGGCTTTGCGCTGCAACCAGAATCAAGTAGGGCATCGCTCCGCAACAAGGCCGCACTGCCCGGCACCCCGGCATCCCCAGCACTCCGGCACTCCGCCATGTAGCCAAATCCACCACCCACCTCTCTGGTCATTCCGGCCGGAGCGAAGCGGAGAGCCGGAATCTCCCGAGGCGCCGGGGCACTCACCCCTAGCACCAGGGAACGAGATTCCGGGTTCGCCTGTTCGGCGCCCCGGAATGACCACCTTCAGATTGGAGCCTGGCTCAGCAACCAGGTTCAGCCAGGGCTTTGCGCTGCAACCAGAATCAGGCAAGGCGTCGCTCCTCCAGCGGCTGCCACCGGCAACCTCCAGCCACGAAACCCGTCCACCTCAACTGTCAACCATTTGGCGCGGACCCGCGTTGATTCAGGTGACGCGGTTGCCCCCGCGTCGAAACACCCAACCGGATGACCCTGAAACCAACGCACAAGGAGTTCCCATGAACCGCTTTTCCCGACCGATGCTGCTCGCCTTTCTTCTTGCCGTCGCCGCCAATTCGCAGGCGACAGTCGATGTCCAGCGCGATGTGACCCTGACCGACGACGCCGGCGGCACGCTGGTGATCACCACCCAGGGCACACTGGAAGTCGGCGGCAGCGAAAGCCTGACGACCGCCGAGTTCGACGGCTTCCAGCCCAACGCCGACGGCCGCACGATCGACGGCCAGATGGTCCGCAGCCGCTACCGCGATCTCGATGAACTGGTCACGACCTACGACGGCCTGCTCGAATCCGAAAGCACCGACGCCGACGGCAACCCGGTCATCAATACCCTGGTGCTGGAGAACCTCCAGGTCCGGCGCGACGGCGACGGCCCGGAATTCAGCGGCCAGGTGACCTGGAACGGCGAGACCGTCGATGCGGCCGAACTGCCGCCGCAGGCGATCTACATCCTGCGTCGCGCCCTGCGGTTCTTCCGCTTCGCCTGATCGGGGTCGAACGCAGACGAACAACGGGCGCCCTCGGGCGCCCGTTCCGCTTGCATCCTCAGTAGGGGCGAGCCGAAGGGAACGGCATCGACAAGGAAAAACAGAAAAGCGTTTTCTCGCAGAGGCGCAAAGCCGCAGAGAACTGCAGATACTTCATGAAACGCCGATGCCGTGAAGCGAATCGCATATCGGCGCCAACCCCCTTCGCACCTGGAGCCTTTCGCTTCCAGAGGTTTCCTCCGCGTCTCCGCGAGAAAACGCCTTTCAGATTCGATGCGAGGCCATCGAGGACGATCCGCACGATCCGTGCAGCCCCGCCCACGTCTAGCGAATGCTCAGTCGTTGGCGGCCACCATGTAGTCGATCGCCAGGTTGGCCAGGGCGCGCACGCCGGTCTTCATGGCGGACTCCTCGATCTGGAAGTCGGGCGTGTGATGCGGGGCGACCTCACTGGGCGCCAGGTGGCTCGGCGCGCCGCCGATCATCAGGAACAGCCCCGGCACTTCACGGGCATAGAACGAGAAATCCTCGGCACCGGTGATGGCGTCGACGACGCGCACCCGCTCGCCGCCGACCCGTTCGAGCGTCGGACGCATGCGTTCGGTCAGGTCGGGGTCGTTGACGGTCACCGGGTAGCCGCGCTCGATCTCGACATCGGCCGTGGCGCCGAAGCTCTGCGCGATATGTTCGACCGTGCGGCGGATGTCGTCGTGGATCTTGTCCTGCATGCCCGTGTCCAGCGTGCGGATCGTGCCGATCAGCTCCGCGCTCTCCGGAATGATGTTGTTCCGCACGCCGGCCCGCACACGGCCGACGGAAATCACTGCGGCTTCCCGCGTCAGTTCGGTCTGGCGACTGACGATCAGGTTCAGGCCGATCACGACCTGGGCGGCCACGGCGATCGGGTCGACGCCGGTCCACGGCGTCGATCCATGGGTCTGCTTGCCGTTGATCGTGATCTTGAACTGATCGGACGCCGCCAGCATGCCGCCGGGCCGGTAGCCGATCATGCCGGCCGGCGCCGGCGACCAGATGTGCTGGCCGAACACCACCTCGATGTCCGGATCGTTCATGACACCTTCGGCCACCATCAATTCCGCGCCGCCTTCCTCGCCGGGCGGCGTGCCCTCTTCGGCCGGCTGGAAGATGAACTTGATCGTGCCGGGCAGTTCGTCGCGGCGCGCGGCCATCATCTCGGCCACGCCCATCAGCATGGCCATGTGCGTGTCATGCCCGCAGGCGTGCGAAACCGGCACCTCCTCGCCGAGATACTCGCCGGTGACATCGGGCGAGAACGGCAGCCCGACCCGCGAAGGCACGGGCAGGCCGTCCATGTCGGCGCGCAGCCCGACCACCGGGCCCGGCCGCCCGCCTTCCAGCACTCCGACCACGCCGGTATGGGCCACGCCGCTGGTGACCTCCATGTCCAGCTCGCGCAGGAACTCGGCGATGTATTCGGCCGTCTCGAACTCCCGGTTCGACAACTCGGGGTTGCGATGGAAGTGGCGGCGCCATTCGACGACGTTGTCGTAGAGCCGTTCGGTCTCGGTGTCGATGTACGCGTGCCAGTCCTCGGCATCGGCGGCGAAGGCGCTGCCGGCGAAGACCAGGAGGGAGAAAGAAACCAGCAACGGGAATCGACGCATCGGAGATCCTTGTAGGGAAGCGAACCAGAGCGGCATTGTGAGCCAACGGCATTGCCGCGGCAACTTGGGGCGATCGAGTGCCGGGAGCCATAGCCTCTGGATGATGGGCGCGAAGAAAAAAGCACGAAGCAAAGTTCCTTCGTGAATAGCGCGAGGGAGAAGAGCCCCTGGTCGATTCCTGTCGTCCCGGCACCTCTTCCTGTCATCCCGGCCGATTGTCATGACCAGCGGCCGGAACCCAGCGACTCTGGTGTTTCCAGAAAATCGCTTTTTTCTTCGCGCCTTCGCGTCTTCGCGTCTTCGCGCCCATCAGCTAGTGAACACCAACCAAAGACACTCGGTCCCGCATCAAGTGCGGGACGACGGATAGAGAGCCTGTGGGAGCCTGCCTGCAGGCGAACGGGCTACCCAGGGTGAAGTTCGCGGGCAGGGCCCGCTCCCACAGACAATCTGTTTCTCGCTTCTGTCTTTCCTCTGCGGCTCCGCGCCTCTGCGAGAAAACGCCTTTCCGGTGTTCGCTTGCTTCTGCTTCTCTTCGCGGTTCTTCGCCCCCTTCGCGCCCTTGCGCTCATCCTCTTGGGAGCAGAACCAATGTAACTGGGTCCCCCATCAAGTGCGGGACGATAGATAGAGGGCCTGTGGAAGCCTGCCTGCAGGCGAACGGGCTACCTAGGGCGAAGTTCGCGGGCAAGGCCCGCTCCCACAGACAATTTGTTTGTCGCTCTTGACTTTCCTCTGCGGCTCCGCGCCTCTTCGAGACAACGCCTTTCAGCGTTTCGCGCAGGAAGTCGGACCGACCGTTCGTGGTCAGCCCTGCTCGCGAGGAGCGAGTTTGACGGCGGTGCCGTAGGCGACCAGCTCGGCCGAACCGGCACCGATCTGGGCGGTGATGAAGCGGATGCCGACCACGGCATCGGCACCGCTGGACTCGGCCTGCTCGATCATCCGGTTGGTCGCCTCGTTGCGCGCCTCGGTCATCAGTTCGCTGTATTCGCTGATCTCGCCACCGACCAGGTTGCGCAACGCGGCGACGATGTCTCGTCCGAGGTGCTTGGCGCGAACGGTATTGCCGCGAACGAGGCCGACGGATCGTTCGATCGAACGGCCGGGCACGGTTTCGGTGGTCACAAGGATCATCATGTCTCTCCGTTGTCGTCGGTGCCGGTTTGTTCGCGCAGGGAATCGGGATCGGCGCTGATCCGGTCGTGGACCACGGTGGCCAGCACGACCAGCAGCCCGGCGCCGGCAACGCCCAGGCCGATGCGGACCGGCAACGGCAGGTCCAGCAGCAGCGGCCAGACCTCGCGCAGCGGTTCGATGAACCAGCTGGCCACCAGCACGCCGCCGATCAGCATCATCAGGAACCCGGTGATCCGCAGGATGTCAGTCATCGCCACCTCGTATCCGGTCGTCGAGCAGGTCGCCCTCGCGCCGAGCGGCCGCGCGTCGTTCGAGCATCAACGAGGCCATCAGCAGCGCGAACCCGCCCAGCGCGATGGAGCTGCCGATCGTCAGCTGGGGCGGCCAGTCGAGGCGGCGGAGGAGCTGCCAGGCCCCCGTATAGAACGCGTACGCTGCGACGAACGCCAACCCGCCGCGCCACAGGAACAGCCCGGCGACCTGCCACCTGTCAGCGCTGCTACCCCGGCCTGGCTCGCGTTCTTTCATGACTGGATCGTACCAGCGGTGCTAGCCTGCGCCAATGCACGGCAGCGGATCGGACAACGACGGCGACCGGGCCTGGGTGTTCGGCTACGGCTCGTTGATCTACAAGGTCGACTTCCCGGTACTCGAGCGGTCCGCGGCGACGCTGAACGGCTGGAAGCGGCGGTTCTGGCAGGCCTCGCACGACCATCGCGGTACGCCGGACGCCCCGGGCCGCGTGGTCACGCTGGTGCCCGAACCCGGCGCTGCCTGCCGGGGCATGGCCTATCGGGTCGATCGCGACGTGTTCGACCACCTCGATCACCGCGAGAAGAACGGCTACGGGCGCCACCGGGTGCGCCTGGCGCTCGATACGGGATACGAAATCGACAGCCTGCTCTACGTCGCCGAATCGGACAATCCGGCCTGGCTCGGTCCCGCGCCGGTCGCGGCGATGGCCGACCAGATCGCCGGCGCCCGCGGGCCGTCGGGCCGCAATGCGGACTATCTTCTCCACCTCGCCGACGCGCTGCGCGACCTCGACGATCACGACCCGCATGTGTTCGAACTCGAGGAGGCGGTGCGGAGGGTGCTGGCGTAGGAATCCAGGGAGGGGTGTCACGCGTCGCCCGGCAAAGCCGGCCTCCCACAGGCAACGCCCGTCGCCCGCACTCAGCTTCCAACGGGAGAACCCATTGCAGGCACGGTCCGCCCCCGGCTGGACCCAGCTTCCGCAACCGGCCCCTGACCCCTGCCCCTGGTCACTAGCCCCTGGTCACTAGCCCCTCGCCCCTCGCCCCTGGCCCTTGGTCACTAGCCCGTGCCCCCTGGTCCCTCGCCCCTATACTGGTCCCCCCTCTTCCGGAGCATCGCCATGATCACTCTCCACCATCTCGAGGATTCGCGCTCGCAGCGCGTGCTGTGGCTGCTGGAAGAACTGAATGCCGAGTACGAAATCGTCTACTACGAGCGCGATCCGAAAACCAACCTGGCGCCGCCGGAGCTTGCGGAGGTCCACCCGCTGGGCAAGTCCCCGGTGATCGTCGACGGCGACCGCACGATCGCCGAATCGGCGTTGATCATCGAGTACCTGGCGCGCACCTACGGCAACGGCGAGTGGGCCCCGACCATCGACGAGCCCGCGTACTGGAACTTCAACTACTGGATGCACTATGCGGAGGCGTCGCTGATGCCGCCGCTGCTGCTCAAGCTGGTGTTCTCGCGGTTGCGCGAGCCTCCCGTGCCGTTCCTGATCCGGCCGATCAGCAAGAAGATCGCCGACCAGGTCGACAACGCATTCACCGACCCCCAGATCGCGACCCATTTCAGCTGGGTCAACGAGTACCTCACGGACCACGAGTGGTTTTCGGGCGATGCGATCGGCGCCGCCGACATCCAGATGAGTTTTCCCCTCGAAGCGGCCCGGTCGCGAGCCGTGAAGCAGGGCCAGTACCCGCAGATCGACGCGTGGCTCGAGCGCATCCACGCGCGACCGGCCTATCGACGGGCGCTGGAAGCCGGGGGCGAGTACGCCTACGGCCCGGACGTCGACGACTGAACCGCCGGCCCCGGCTCAGCCCCGGTTGTAGAGCACCAGGGCGACGACCAGCAGCACCAGCGCTCCGACCCAGAAGCCCATGCCCCACCACGCCGCGCGCTGGGCCCGGCGCTTTTCCCACCAGGTGCGCGGCGTGATTCCGCGGGCCAGGAACACCGTGATGCCGGCGAGGTTCACGGAGGCGACGTTGACGCTGTAGAGAAGCAGTGCGCCCGAGGCGCCGCGCCACTCGCCGGCGCCGGCCAGCAGCGCGATGACCAGCAGCGGCGGCAGCAACGCCACGGCGACCATCACGCCGACCAGGGCGCCCGAGACGCCGCTGGTGATGGCCAGCGCGCCCGCCGCGCCGGCAGCCAGCGCCAGCAACAGGTCCAGCTCATCGACCGAGGTTCTCGAAGCGATCTCCGGTACGGTTGGATCGACCGGCAGCATCCAGCCCAGCCCCACGCCGAGGACCATCGCGATCGCGACCCCGGACATGCCGGTCTTCACCGCGGTCCAGGCCATCCGCCAGTCGGCCAGCGTGGCCGCCAGCGCCAGCGCCATGTTCGGCGCCAGGAGCGGCGCGATCACCATGGCCCCGACCACAACCGCGACATTGCCGCGCACCAGCCCGATCGCGGCGACGATGCTCGACAGCACGATCATGAAGACGTACTGCCGGCTGAAGCACGCCTCGCGCTCGACCCGTTCGACCAGCTCGAATCGGCTGACGCGGTCCGAGTCCTCGTCCTTGCCCTTGCTCGACGAGTCCTCGACCTCGCCGTTGTCGTCCTTCTCCGGCCTGGGCAGCATGGCGTCGACGTGGCCGACCACCGCGCGCACACCCTGACCGTCTTCGCTGCCTTCGGAGTCGCACAGCGGTTCCAGCGCCTCGAGCAGGTCCTCGACGTGCTTGCCTTCGAGCACCACCCGGACCACCGACCGGTCGGGATGCTCCAGGGTCCACCAGTCGTGAACTTCGGCGTCGCCTACCTTTTTCCTGACCGCATCGAGGTGCTTCTTCGGCGCGACGATCTCGATCCAGCGCATGGCCATGCCCGTGGGCTCCGGCAGAACAGGTGGACGGAGCATCGCACAGACGAGGCCGCCAGAGCAGCCGAGGGGTCGCGCTTGCGGAGTATTTGCATTTTTTCTTACAAATTACTTGACACGCTCATTTTTGCAAAATAATATGCAAATCATGGCTCGTCCCCTCCATGTTCTGCCGACCGCCCCCCGGGCTACCGACGCACCCAAGCCGGTTCACCTGGCGTGGAGCGGTGCGCCGGTCGTGACCTCCCTGGCCGCGCAGGCCATCGTGACCCTGGCGCCGGGACGCCACCCGGCCTGGGTCGAGTACCTGTATCGCCCGAACGGCAGCAAACCGGTGCTGGATGCGGTCCGTGCCGCCTATGCCGCACATGGCCATCGCTTCGATCTCGCGGTGATCGATAGCGCGCTTGCACACTCCATCAGGCTTCGACCCACGACGCGGATCGGGATCAACGTGCATCCGGGGTCTCTCCGGCAGCCCGGCTTCGTCGACACGGCGGTCGATCGCGCCCGGCGTCACCACGTCGATCCCGGGCGCGTGGTGATCGAACTGGTCGAGTTCGACGGCGCCATCGACCTCGACGCCAGCCGCGATGCGCTCGCCGCGCTCAAGCGAGCCGGCTTCGCCATCGCGCTGGACGACTTCGGTCCCGGCGCGCCGAACTTCGATGTGCTTGCAGCCGGACTGGTCGACTGGATCAAGCTTGACCGTAGCCTGTGTGCGCACATCGACCGCAGCGAAGGCGCTCGACGGGTGCTGGCCGGACTGGTCGCGCTGGTTCGTCACGCCGGGCCGGGGCTCGTTGCCGAAGGCATCGAGCGGCCGACCCAGATGCGAATCCTGCGTGAACTCGGCGTGGTCTACCAGCAAGGCTTCCTGTTCAATCGGCCGATGCCCATGCCCTCGCTTCAACCGTCCAGGAGCACGCACTGACACCATGGACGCTCGAACCGGACCCGCCACAACCCTCGATGCGCTCGCCCGTGCGGCGATTCGCATCTTCCGGCCGCTGGTCCGCATCCTGCTGCGGCACAACGTGTCGTACAGGACCTGCGCGGACTGGCTGCGCTGGTGCTACGCGGACGTGGCGCACCGCGAATTCCGCCTACCGGACCGCAAGCCGACGAAGTCCCGGGTCGCGGTGCTCACGGGGCTGACCCGGGTCGACGTCAACCAGCTGCTGGCCACCCCGGCGCCGGACCAGGTGCCCCAGCAGGAGCACTACCACCGCGCGGCACTGGTGCTTTCGGGCTGGGCCCATGACCCCGAATTCCGCGCCGACGGCAAGCCACTTCCGGCGCTGCCCTTCGAGGCCGACGGCGATGCGCCGAGCTTCTCGCGCCTGGTCGCCCGGCACAGCGGTGGCGCGCCGGCGCGCGCGGTCCTCGACGAGCTCGAGCGCAACGGTGCCGTAAGGCTCGACGACGATCGAACGGTCCGCCTGATCCGCACCCGATACATCAGCCGCGCCGACGAGACCGACCTGCAGACCTGCGAGATCTTCGGCATGGCCTGCGGCGACCTGATCGAGACGATCGCGCACAACTGGCATCCCGATGAGCCGGACAAGCGCCTGCAGCTGGTGGTCTACAACAGGAACATCCATCCCGAACTGGTCGCAGAGGCGCGCGAGCGCATCGAGACCGCCAGCCGAGCGCTGGCCGAACAAGTCGACGAATGGCTCTATCGCTACGAACAGCAGTCCCGCGAACTGGAGGGCGCCGACACTGCGCGCCCCACCCGGCTCGGACTGGGGCTCTATTCCATTCTTCCCCCCGAACCGAACGATGACTGACCCCAAGGAGCTCCCCATGAACCACGTTTCCTCCCCACGCATCGCACGTCCCCGGCGCCTCGTCGCGGCGATGGGCATCGCACTCGCCGGCGTCACGGGCCCTGCGGCGGCCGTCGAAGTCACCGGCAGCTTCTCGGGCTGGTGGGACCAGCCCGAGCAACAGAACCACGGAATGATCGTGACCATCGCCGGCGCCCTGACCGGCACGAAGACCGGCGCCATCTACTGGGCGATCTACGACGACCAGGGCAACCCCACCTGGCTCTTCGCCCAGGGCGACATCGTCGGCAACACGATCGATGCGACCGTCTACGAAGTCGAAGGCATCGACTTCAACGACCCGCCCGGCACCAACCCCGACCCGGTCTCCGAGATCGGCACCATGCAGGTCACCTTCGACGACTGCAACTCCGGCACGGTGGACTTCGAGACCATCCGCGTCATCGTCGGCACCGGCGGGTTCCCGATCCAGCGGATCACCAACCAGCCCGGCGCGCCGTGCAGCGGCGGCATCGGTGACGACATCCCGCCCGGCACCCTGCCGGAAGAATTCGACATCGCGCTGCTGTCGACCGGCGTCATTGCCGGGGCCAGCGGCGACGCCGACTTCGAAGCACGCTCCGGGCGGGTGGACTTCTCGGTCGAGATCGAGGATGTGCCGCTGGGCGACTACACGCTCGAGGTCGGCGGTGTTCCGCGCGGCACGATCACCGTGGTCACGACCGCCGGCGGTCCGGAAGGAGAGATCGAGTTCCGCTCGCCGGGCGAGGCCGGCAAGATCCTGCTCGATTTCGATCCGCGCGGCCAGGACATCGATGTGCTCGACGGCTCGACGGTCATCCTGTCGAACACGGCCCCGGCCAGCGGCACCGTTCCGGGCACCGGCGGAGGAAGCGGCGGAACGCCGCCGCCCTTCGGCAACAGCGAAGTCGAGATCGAGCTGGCCAACCTGGGCGTGTACCCCGCCGGCGATGCCGATGCCGAACTGGAGCAGGAACCGAACCGCGTCGACTTCGACGTCGAAGTCGAGGACGTGCCGGTGGGCGCGTACTCGCTGTTCGTCGGCGGCGTCGAGCGCGGCACGATCCAGGTCGTCGATCTGGGTGCCGGCCGAACCGAGGGCGAGCTGGAGTTCCGCCACCCGGTCGAGGCCGGGAAGCTGCCGCTCGACTTCGATCCCCGCGGCGAGTTGATCGAAATCGCCGAAGGCGCGACCACGCTGTTCAGCTCGGACTTCCCGGATGCGGGCGGTGGCGGTGGCGGTGGCGGCGGTGGCGGCGGTGGCGGGGGCGCCACGCCGGACGGCGAGATCCGCGAGAACCTCAACAACCTCGGCGTCTACCCGGCCGGCAGCGGCGACGCCCGCTGGCGCGCCGACGACGGTGAAATCGACTTCGACGTCGAGATCGAGGATGTCCCGATCGGCGCCTACACGCTCCGGGTCGGCGGCACAGTTCGCGGCACGATCCAGGTCACCGACACGGGAGACGGCATCGAAGGCGAGATCGAGTTCACGACGGGCAGCCCGGACCCGGACGAACTGCCGCTGGACTTCGAACCGCGCGGTCAGCTGATCGAGGTCCTCGAAGGTTCGACGGTGATCTTCAACCTGGACTTCCCGGCCAGCTGAACCTGGCCGAACGGCGCGCTTGGCGCACCCTTGCAACCGGCCCCGTCCAGCGGGGCCGGTCCTGCGTCCGGGCCGCGCGTTCCGCACGCGCGATCGGCACTCGCGCAGCGTTCTGCTACGCTTCCCGGCCGTTCCGTCGCCGGCGCCCCCGCCGCCCAACCACCTTGATCATCAGTCACCGCCATCGCTTCGTCTTCATGCACTGCCGCAAGGTAGCCGGCAGCTCGATCGCCGCGACGCTGGCCCCGCACCTGGGACCCGACGACCTGCACCTGGGTACCTGGCCGGAAGCGCTGGCGGTCGGCGTCGCGCCGAATCGCCGGGCCCGGCGCGACCTGCTGCATCCGGCAGCAGGCGTCAGCTATTTCGGCCGACTGCTGCGCAAGCCCCGTCGCCTCGCCGAGCAAACGTATCGCGTTGCCGCGCTCAATGGCGCCCAGCGCATGAAGTACCGCACCGCACTCGGCGCCTCGCCCGAGCATGCGCATGCCCGCTGCGTACGCGACTTCGACCCCGGTGCCTGGCGCGACTATTTCAAGTTCGCGTTCGTGCGCAACCCTTACGACCGCGCGGTCTCCGACTTCCACTGGCGCACCCGCAAGACCGGCCGCACCGACCTGGACTTCGACGATTTCCTTGCCCGCATGCAGGCGCGGGACTTCCGCGACGGCGTCGTGCCGCGCCACTTCGACAACTGGCCGATCTACACGATCGATGACCGCATCGCGGTCGACTTCGTCGGTCGCTTCGAATCCCTGGCCGACGACCTTGCGCAGGTCTTCGATCGGATCGGCCTGCCCGCGCCGCGACTGCCGCACGCCAAGTCGTCGAAACCGCGCCGTCCGACCGCCAGCTGGTACGGCGACACGCAGCGCGCCCGGGTCGAGGCGCTGTTCGGGCGGGAGATCCGCGCCTTCGACTACGCGTTTCCGGCGTGAGCGAGATGCTCGGGCGGAACGCCGGGCCGCGACCGGACTTCTTCATCGTCGGCGCGCCGAAGTGCGGCACGACGTCGATGGCCCGCTACCTGACCGCGCACCCGGACCTGTTCGTCCTGCGCGGCGAGCCGCATTTCTTCGGCAGCGATATCGACTACAACCGGCCGCGGCTGACGCCACGCCAGTACCGTGCCCTGTGCCGTTCGGCCGGCCGGCAACGGATCGGCGACCGTTCGACCTGGTACCTGTATTCCGAACGCGCCGCCGAGGAGATTCACCGCGCCTGCCCCGACGCGCGCATCATCGCGATGGTTCGCGACCCCGCCGAGATGATCCACTCGCTGCACGCCCACCATGTCCAGCGCGGCGGCCGCGACGACTGCGCCGACCTGGCCGAAGCGCTTGCTCGCGAACCGCAGCGACGCCGGGGCAACGCCGTTCCGGCCGCTGCGCGATTCCCCGAAAGCCTGTTGTATTCGGCGATTCCGCGCTATGCCGATCAGCTCGACCGGTTCATCCGCCGCTTCGGACGCGAGCGCGTGCACGTGGTGGTGTTCGACGACCTGCGCACGGACCCGGCCGCGGTCTATCACCGCGTGCTGGCGTTCCTCGGCGCGGAACCCGGCCCGGACATCGACTTCCGTGTCCACAATCGCGCCGGACCGGCCCCGGACGACTGGCTGCACCGCGCGTGGAAGCGCAGCCCCCTGCGCTACCGCGTCCGCAGCATGGTGCCGGAGGCACTCTACGACTGGCTGCGCCGACGTCGACCGGGCGGCCGGATCCGGCGCCAGTCCGCCCCTGATGTCGCACCGCTCGACCAGCACCTCCGCGCACGCCTCGACGCTCGCTTGCTGCCGGAAGTGATGCGCCTGGAAGAATTGCTCGACCGTCCGCTGCCCGGCTGGGCACGCACGGCGAGGCGCGCAGAAGAGCCCTCACGGAAAGCCGCCGAAGAGCGCCCGGGAGAACGATCCGCAACCGCAGGCCAACGGCGTGCAGCCCTCGGCTGACGCAGGCCGATGATCCGCGTATACTTTTTCACAATCCGTTCAGGGAGGGCGGTCAGGGTTCCGTGTCGGAATGCGCATGAACATGCATGCGTTCCGCGCGATACCGCGTTCCAACGAGGATCTGCATGAGCGACTCCGAAGCCAGCAATGCCGGCACCCTGCTCGAATCCAGCGACCTGCCCGAAGGCTTGGCGCGGGTGGTCAGCGCGTCGACGCTGATCGGCGAACTCGACAAGCGTTGCAAGGCCGCACGGTCCGGCGGCGCGAGCAGCTACCCGCCCGGCGTGGCGTGGCTGGTGCTCGATGAAACGCACAGCCACCGCAACCAGGTCGGATTCACCGGCCTGGACAAGCTGATGCGCGCAATCCACGATCGGGCGCGGGCCCAGCTCGAGTCCGGCGACGTCACTGCCCGCTTCGGGCTCAACTCGATCGGAATCCTGCTCGATGCCCAGGGCGGCGACCGCGACTTCACGAAGCAGGCTGCAACGCTGCTTCGCGCGATCTCGAGCAACCTGTTCGAATTCGGCGAGCAGGCGATCGCTGCGACGATCAGCTTCGCGGCCCGGCCGGCCAACGAACAGCTGCGGTTCGCGGAAGCCAATCTCGTCAGCGTTGCGCGCATGGCCGAGAAGCTCACCGAAGCCGGCGGCAACCGCAGCGAGATCGCCGGTGCCGAGGGCGCCGATAACGGCGGCGCGCCGGGCACGATGCTGGGCCAGCTGACCAAGGCGCTGCGCGACGACAGCCTCCGCGTCGTCTTCCAGCCGCTGCTGGCCACCTCCGGGCCGGATGCGGACCGCTACCAGGTGCTGCCCCGTCTCCTCGGCAGCGACGGAAGCCTGATCCCCGCGGCCCGGTTCATCCCGGTCGCGGCCGCACGCGGCGTGCTTCCGGCGCTGGACCAGTGGATGATCGCGCAGACCATTTCACGCATTCGCCGCCATCTCGAAGCCGACGAAGCGACCCCGACCTACTTCATGAACCAGTCCCCGGCGCTGGTCGACGACGCGAAGTTCTTCGACTGGTTCGCCAAGGAGGTCGGAAACCTCGACCAGGCCGATCGCGCCATCGTGTTCGAGTTCAACGTCATCGAGCTCAAGTCCAGGATTCGCGAAGCGCGCGACGTTCTCGACCGGATCCGTTCCCTCGGCGTCGGCGTGTCGTTGACCAATATCGACGAAAAGGTCCCGGAAGCCGTGCTGCTGAAGCACATCCCCTGCGACTTCCTGCGGATGCGCGCCGACTTCGCCCGCCGGATGCTGGCCGACAAGGCACTGACCGCGCGCTTCGAGAAATTCATAGGCGCAGCCCACCAGGCGGAGCGGAAGCTGATCGTGCCGATGCTCGAAGACGCCGAAGAAGTCTCGCGCATCTGGCAGATGGACGTGGACCTGATCCAGGGCAACTTCATCCAGCAGCCCAGCGAAACCGAAAGCAACTGATCCGATTGCCCCATCGATCGACCCATCGATCGACCCATCGGTCACCCATTGACCGAGGAAGCGGCACGCGCCCTTCCCGCAAGCAGCCGGCCCGTGCCCGCGGGCAACCCTGCCCGGTAGAATACGAGGCTGATTCCCGCCCCGGATAGCGCCATGCCCTCGTTCGATACCGTTTCCGAACTCGACGCCCACGAAGTCGCCAACGCCGTCGACCAGGCCAATCGGGAAGTCCAGAACCGCTTCGATTTCAAGGGCACCGATTCGCATTTCGAGCACGAAGAGAACACGATCCGCCTGGTGTCGGAATCCGACTTCCAGGTCCAGCAGATGCTCGACATCCTCTACGCCAAGCTCTCCAAGCGCGGAATCGACCTGAGGGCGGTCGAGGCCGGCGACCCCGAGGCTTCCGGCAAGACCGTGCAACAGACCGTGACCCTGAAGCAGGGCATCGACACGGAGCTTGCAAAGAAGCTGGTCAAGCACGTCAAGCAGTCCAAGCTCAAGGTCCAGGCGGCGATCCAGGGCGACAAGGTCCGGGTCAGCGGCAAGAAACGCGACGACCTGCAGGCCGCCATCGCCCTGCTGCGTGAAGCCGACAGCGATCGTCCGCTGCAGTTCGAGAACTTCAGAGACTGATGCACGAATCTCGACCGATAGCGCGCCACGACCGGTCAGGCCAGGGACTGCGCCGGCTCCTCACGCCGCTTTCGGCACTGCTGCTGGCCGCATCGATCGCCACCTGCGCGGTGGTCGACCGCGGCGCCTCGGTCAACGCACCGGTCGACGCACCGGTCGACGACACACCGCCGCTGGTGCTGATCTCGATCGACGGCTTCCGCCACGACTACCTCGACCGGGTCGAACTTCCTGCGCTGGAGCGCCTGGCCCGCAACGGCCTCCAGGCCGACGGCCTGGTCCACATCTTCCCGACCAAGACCTTCGCCACCCACTACGCCCTGGCGACCGGCCTGTTCGCCGAGAATTCCGGAGTGGTCGCCAACCGCATGTGGGACCCGGAGCGGGAGTCGACGTTCTCCCTGGGCAATCGCGATGCGGTCGGCGACGGCTTCTGGTACGACGGCGAACCGATCTGGAACACGGTGGAGAAAGCGGGGCGGATCGCATCGCCGAACACCTGGCCGGGGGGCGCGGCCCAGATCGGCGGCATGCGGCCGACCATCGTTCGCCTGTACGACGGCAGCGTGCCGCACGACGAGCGGGTCGACACGGTGCTCGAATGGCTGGACCTGCCGCCGGACGAGCGCCCGCTGTTCTCGACCCTGTACTTCTCCGTGGTGGACTCGACCGGCCACGACCACGGGCCCGACGCGCCGCAGGTCGTCGACGCCATGATCGAAGTCGACCGGGCGATCGGCCGGCTGATCGACGGCCTGGAACAGCGCGGCATGCTCGACGAGGTCCATTTGCTGGTCACCTCCGACCACGGCATGGAGCCGATCGATGCGGAACGCTATGTCCTGCTCGACGACCATTTCCCGATGGATCGCGTACGCGCCTCGGACTGGGGACCTGCAGCCCAGCTCTGGACCATGGAGGGCGGCCCCAGCGCCGACGAGATCGTCGCCGCGTTGGCCGATGTACCGCAGGTCACGGCGTGGAAGAAGGGCGAGGCGCCGGAGCGCTATCGCTTCGACGACCACAAGCGGGTGCCCGACGTGACCGTCGAGGCCGACCTGGGCTGGATGATCTCCAACCGCGACTACTACCGCACGCTGCTCGAGGAAGGCGGGCCGGGCGGCATGCACGGCTGGGACCCGACCTGGCACTCGATGCACGGCATCTTCATTGCCCACGGGCCCGAGTTCGTTGCCGGCAGCCGACTGCCGGCGGTCCGCTCGGTCGATCTCTATTCGCTGATGGCGGCGTTGATGAACGTACCGCCGGCCGAAACCGACGGCGACCTGCGCGCGTTCCGCCCGGTGCTGTCGGCCGAAGCGCCGACCGAGGTCGATGTCGCTCTCTGGGACTGCCGCGATCGCCGCTTCGTCGTTCGCAGCTCACCCGGCGTGGCCTCGCTGGACGCCGGCCGCCGGGTGTTCGCACTGCCGCGGCAGGTCAGCGCCTCCGGGGTGCGCTATGGCGAGCCCGGGGTGGAGTACCGCAGCAAGGGCGACTCGGCACGCTTCGAAATCGACGGCGAGGTCTGGACGGACTGCGCTCGCATCGTGCGATGAGCCTGTCCGTAGGGCATTGGCATCGAGCGCGGGCGGCAGCGGCCGCCGCCCGCGCGGTGCCGATCAGTCCTTCAGGACGAAGGTGACCTTCAGGACAACGCGGTACTCGTTGATCTTGCCGTCGTCTCCACACTCGACCTTCTGGCTCTGCACCCAGGCGCCCTTGACATGTTTCAGCGTCTCGTTGGCGCGATCGATGCCGTTCTCGATGGCATCCTCGAAGCTTCGCGGCGAAGATGCGATGATCTCGGTTACTCGTGCAACGCTCATGCGTCCTCCACTGGATTGAGTTGACGATATTCCAGCCGCCGGCGCATCGCGCAGGCGGCCCGTGACCGTACGCTCTGCACCGAAGGATTGCAAACCGTGCCCGAACTGCCCGAAGTCGAAACCACCCGTCGAGGACTCGCGCCGCTGACCGTCGGCCGAACCGTCGATGGGGTGGAGGTCCGGCAGCCGATGCTGCGCTGGCCGGTGGCCGATGAGCTGGCTTCCCTGGCCGGCCGAGACGTCCTGGCCCTCGAGCGTCGCGCGAAGTGGCTCCTGTGGCGCTTCGAGCACGGCACGCTGCTCTGGCACCTGGGCATGTCGGGCTCGTTCCGCGGCTGGGTCGAGCCGCCGGCACCCGGGTCCCACGACCACGTCGACCTGGCGATCCGCGACGGCCGCACGATCCGCTACACGGATCCGCGCCGGTTCGGTGCGGCGCTGTGGCAACCCGGCGACGACCCCTTCGTCCATCCCCGACTGGCCGCCCTCGGTCCGGAACCCCTGTCGGACGACTTCGACGGCGACCACCTGTGGCGCGCCAGCCGCGGTCGCCGCGGTGCGATCAAGTCCTTCATCATGGACAACGCGGTGGTCGTCGGCGTGGGCAACATCTACGCCACCGAAGCGCTGTTCGACGCCGGCATTCACCCGAAGCGCGCTGCCGGTCGCATCAGCCGGGTCCGCTATGCGCGGCTCGCCGAGATCATCCGGGCCACCCTGGCCCGCGCGATCGAAGTCGGCGGCACCTCCCTGCGCGACTTCACCGTCGGCGACGGCACACCGGGCTACTTCGGTCAGCAACTCAAGGTCTACGGCAAGGCCGGCGAGCCCTGCCCGCGTTGCGGAACCACGCTGAAAAGCGCCCCGATCGGCCAGCGCACCACCGTCTGGTGCCCGGCCTGTCAGCGGTAAGGGCGGCATCGGTCCATGCCTCACCGGCGCGTCCGTGGATCGGGTGGTGCACAGGCTCTCCAGGGACTCTCGCGTGGGAGGCCGGCTCCGCCGGGCGAGACTCGTTCTGCACCGGTCGCGCGCTGAAGCGCCCGCCCACAGGCAAGGCTTCGGGTGGGCTCCCGGGCTGCTCAGATTCTTTTCTGTGGGAGGTCGGCTCCGCCGGGCGAAACGCTTTCTGCACCCGTCGCGCGCTGAAGCGTCCGCCTTCCATCGAACCGGCCACGGAACCCGAGCAGGGCCTTCCGACTGCGCCAGCGGCGAGGCATCATTCGACCGACTCGCAGCCACAACCCGTCGGTGCGCAGCAGGCGTACTGGTCCTCGCCGGCGCACGCCGCATGACAGCTTCCGCGCTCTGCCGGTGCGCCCGTGAAGCCACTCGGCGAGTAGCTGCACGATAGCGCGCCCGGTCCGCCCGCGCGACAGCGGGCAGGCTGCGGAATGCCCATGCGCTGATGGATATCGCGCAGTTGTTCCGGGGTCGGCGGGTTGTCGAGTGTGAGCTCCGGCCCATCGGGGGTCCGGATCCAGGCGATCGAATCCAGCATCAGCAGTTCGCGCTCGGCGGCCCAGTCCGCGGGAAGCGTGCAGTTCGGCGTGCGCACCGGCAGCCAGATCGAGGGCCCGGCGGGCTGGATCAGCTCGACCGTTTTCGCCGCCGCCCCCCAGGCGTGGAGTCGCAGCTCCCTGGACTCCGCAGCCAGCTGGCGCAGAAGCTCCAGGTGGTCGGAGGCTTCGGGTCGAAGCCGGATCAGGAGATCGCCCCACCCGTCGCCATCGTCATCGACCGCCAACGTCAGTACGCCACCGTCGACGACATCGAACACGGCATCCGGAGCGACCGAATCCTTCGCCGGCCGCAGGTCCGGGACGCAGGCCTCTTCGGCCGTGATCGCCCAATCATCCGCCGCAACCTCGTGGCCTGCGACCAACAGAAACAGCAAACAGAACACTCGCATCTTCGATCATCCCATCCAACGCCAGCGGAAAGCCTAGCGAGCGAACGGACTCGATTCAAGCGCCATCGATTCGCGCACGCTTCCTCCCACCGGCAAGGCTTCGGGTTGGCTCCCGGGCTTCTCCGGGAGTCTCCTGTGGGAGGCCGGCTTCGCCGGGCGAAGCTCTTTCTGCACCGGTCGCGCGCTGAAGCGCCCTCCCACAGATATCTTTCGACGGCCCGATCCCTCCTGTGGGAGGCCGGCTTCGCCGGGCGAAGCTCTTGCAGCACCCGTCGCGCGCTTCGCGCCCATGGGTCTTCGCGCCCATCCTCTGATGAACCGGCCCGGACCCGCGAATCCGGGCCTCACCGAGCGATGCGGACGGCCTCGGCAGCCAGGCGCTTGATCCGGTCGAAGTAGCCGCCGCGCGAAGGCGGGTCCGGGTCGGAGGTCATGACCAGGGTCAGGCGGACCGACGGCACGACGATCAGGGCCTGACCGCCGTAGCCGCGCCCGTAGTAGGCGGTCTCGCCAGCCAGCTCGGTGATGAACCAGCCGTAGCCGTAGTCGTCGTTGCTCCACGGCGAGGTGCCGTAGGACGTCCAGCTTGCGCGCACCCAGTCTTCCGGGACGACCTGCTGCCCCTCGTGCCGCCCTCGATTGCGGTACATCTCGCCGAAGCGGGCCAGCGCACGCGGCGAGAGCTGCATCTGGTTGCCGCCGAAATGGATGCCCTGGGGGTCGGTCATCCAGTCCGGTACCGCGATGTCCAGCGGTTCGCCCAGCCAGCGGCGCGCCAGTGCGTGGACATCGGCCTGGCCGCTGGCGGCCAGCGCGGCGGCGACGAGGTGGGTCGAGCCGGTGGAGTAGATCATCCGGCCGCCGGGCCGATCGGCCATGGGCCGGGTCAGGACGTGGTCGACCCAGTTGTCGCTCTGGACCCAGGCGCCGTAGTAGCGTCCCGAGGTGCTGCGAAGTCCGGTCCGCAGCGAGAGCGCATGGGCCAGCGTGATGCGAGCCGCCGCCGGGTGGGCATCGGCCGGCAGCGGACCCAGCAGATCGATCAGCGGCACGTCGACATCGTCGATCCGCCCCTGGTCGATGGCGATGCCGGCCAGCGCCGACAGCACGGTCTTCGACAACGACTTCAGCGCCGCGGGGCGATCGAGCCCGGGCCCCCGGCGAACGTGCTCCACCACCGGACGGCCTTCGTGCAGCACCAGTAGCGCGTGCAGGCGCGGCAACTCGCGATCGGCTCGATCGGGGATGGCGGCCCAGGCGGCGCATGCCGGGGGCGGCAGCAGCGCCGCCCCGAACCACACCAGCACGAGAAGAAGATGGAGCTGCGGACGATTCATGCAGCCAGCATCGTCGGTCGATGTCACGCCGGCGTCAACCGCTCGCGGCGTCCGGCGACGGCGGCGTCGATGGCATCTCCCGCCAGGTCACAATACGCACTCGCTTTCCCCAACGGCCTGCCCCATGCGCTACCTGCACACCATGCTCCGGATCACCGACCCGGAGGCCTCCCTGGAGTTCTTCTGCAATCGACTCGGCCTGGTCGAGGTGATGCGCGAGGACAGCGAGCAGGGCCGCTATACCCTAGGAACCTTTGAACAACTCCGCGAGGGCGCGACGGGTCTTTGCGGGAGCCGCCGTAGTGGCCTGAGCAAGCGTGGTTCGGTCGTTCCGAATGAGCGAGCTCAGACGCTGCGGAGGCCCCGCAAAGACCCGTCCCGTCCGGGTTCTGCCGGAGAAGCCGCATCTCGCACGTTGCAACCCTCGGCCGTGGCGATGGCCACTGTCGCTCGGGCTGCAACCCACGATCTGCGGCTTCTCCGACCAGAACGCGCTCCTCGCCGAGTTATTCAGAGGTTCCTTAACTTCCTCGCCGCACCGAACGACCTCGAACGAGCCAGGGAGGAAAAGGCACCGTTGGTCGAACTGACCTGGAACTGGGACCCGGAAGAACTCGATGGCGGCCGCAGCTTCGGTCACCTGGCCTACCGGGTCGACGACATCTACGCGGTCTGCCGGAAGCTGATGGACGCCGGCGTGACGATCAACCGCCCACCCCGCGACGGTCACATGGCGTTCGTGCGTTCGCCCGACGGGCACTCGATCGAGCTGCTGCAGGATGGTGACGACCTGCCGCCGACCGAACCCTGGGCCTCGATGCCGAATACCGGCAGCTGGTAGATCGCCGTGAAGATCGCCCTGGTCAACGACGAGCGCTGGATCGAACCCGCCGATCGAAGCGCCTACGTCCGGAACATCCTCGATGAAGACGCACAGCTGGAGCGCGCCTTCGCGGCGGCGGGCGCATCGACGGCGCGCGTGGCCTGGTCGGACCCGCACCTCGACTGGACCGGCTTCGATGCGCTGCTGATCCGCCAGACCTGGGATTACTTCGACCGCTACGACGAGTTCATGCGCTGGCTCGACCGGATCGAGGGCGCGGTCCGGGTGGTCAATCCGGTCGACGTGATCCGCTGGAACGCCGACAAGCGTTACCTGGTCGAGCTGGCCGACGCCGGCGTGGCCGCGCTGCCGACCCGGGTGGTCGCGCGCGGCAGCAGCGCCGCCTCGCTCGCCACGCGAATGGACGCGGATGGCTGGGACGAGGTCGTGATCAAGCCGGCGGTGTCCGGTGCCGGGCGCGAGACCTACCGGGTCGCCCGTGACGACGCCGACGGCCGGGAACCCCTCTGGCAGCGCCTGGTCGCGGCCGAGGACATGCTCATCCAGCCGTTCGCGCCCGCGATCGTCGAGACCGGCGAAGTGTCGCTCGTGGTGATCGACGGCCGGGCGACCCATGCCGTGCGCAAGATCGCCGCACCGGGCGAGTTCCGCGTCCAGGACGATCACGGCGGCACCGTGCACCCCCATGAAGCGACCGAGGCGGAGCGCGCGCAGGCCGAACGGGCCATCGCCCGCGCGCCCGGGTCGATCGCCTACGCCCGCGTCGACCTGGTCGACACGCCGGACGGCCCGCAGGTGATGGAACTGGAGCTGATCGAACCCGAGCTGTTCTTCCGCCACCACCCGCCGGCCGCCGATGCGCTGGCCCGGGCCGTGCTGCAGAAGGTGCGCTGAGCCCGGCACCGGCTACACTCGGCGTCGACCCCGCCCACGGCTCACCGCCGCTCGAGGCCTCCATGACCGCAACCCAGGACCCACCGACCCGGACGCCCTCGAAGGGCAGACCCGAAGAAGGCCTCGCCCGAGGGATCGGCACGACCGGCGTCGCCATGATCGCGCTCAACGGCATCATCGGCGCCGGCATCTTCGGCGTGCCGGCCGGTGCCGCGGCGCTGGCCGGCGCCTGGAGCCCGCTGGTGTTCGTCGCCTGCGCGCTGTTGCTGGCCGCGATCATGCTGTGCTTCGCAGAGATCTCATCGCGCTTCACCCGCACCGGCGGACCGATCGTCTACGTCGGCGAGGCCTTCGGCCACTTCGCCGGCTTCCAGACCGGCTGGGCCTTCTTCATCGCCCGGGTGACCTCCTTCGCGGCGAACATCTCGCTACTCCTCGCCTCGCTGGCCTGGTTCTGGCCGGCCGCCGACAGCGGGCCGACCCGGGTCGCGCTGCTGGCGCTTTTCATCGGCGGCCTGACCTGGATCAACGTCGCGGGGGTCCGGGGCGCGGTCCGCCTGCTCGGCGGTCTGACCGTACTGAAGCTGCTGCCGCTGCTTGCGCTGGTCGCCTTCGGCCTGGGCTGGCTCGACGAAAGCGTCGAGGCCTGGATCGCAGCGCCGGCGCCGGGCATCGCCGACTTCGGCACCGCCGCGCTGCTGGTCGTCTACGCCTTCGTCGGCTGGGAGTCGGCGCTGATCCCGGCCGGCGAGACCCGCGACCCGGCCCGGGCCATGCCGCGCGCGCTGCTCGGCGCGCTGGCCGTGGCCACCGTGCTGTACGTGACCATCCAGATGATCAGCGTCGCCGCGCTGCCCGGGCTGGCCGAGTCGGACGCCGCGCTGGTCGACGTCGCCGCCGTGCTGATGGGCCCGACCGGTGCCGTGCTGCTGACCGCCGGCGTGGTGATCTCGGTGACCGGCAACCTCGCCGCCTCGATGATCTCGTCGCCGAGGATGACCTTCGCGATGGCCCGCGACGGCGACCTGCCGGCCTGGCTGGGCCGGGTCCACCCGGAGCACCGCACGCCGGCCAATGCGATCATCGCGACCTCGGTGATCGTGTTCGTGCTGTCGGTGTTCGGCTCGTTCCTGTGGCTGGCGGCGATGAGCGCGCTGGTCCGGGTTCTGATCTACATGGGCTGCATCGCGGCCATGCCGCGGCTGCGCCGGAAAGCGAGCGACCTCGACGCGCCGGGCTTCGAACTCCGGGGCGGCTGGACGATTCCCGCCGTGGCCCTGCTGGCCAGCGGGCTGCTGCTGATCCAGCTCTCCTGGCAATCGCTGGCCGCGACCGTGGCGGTGGTGGCCGCAGGCAGCGTGATCTTCCTGCTCATGCATCGAAGGGCGCACGCGTCCGACTGACCCGCCGGGGCGACCCGGTGCCGGCGCCACCTCGATCGTCGCGCTGCAGCCCATCTGGCGTATCGACCGCTGGATTCGCGTAACCAGGACCGAACGGCCTCTCGAATCGAGAGGTCGTCCTACGTCCTGTTCACCGAGTCAACCTGGAGAATCCACCATGCGGTCATCGTCGTTGCTCACCCTGCCCGCCCTTTCGTTGCTCCTGTCTGCGTCCGCTGCGGATGCAGGAGACGCATCCCCACGCGGCGCGTTCCCGGCCAGCGTTCCGACCGCGGTGCAGGACGTGCTCGACACCCCACGCGGCGGACGCGATCCCTCCACGGTGCAGCTGGACGCGCACTGGCGCGACGCAGCGAAGCGCTGGGCCGCACGCGACGGCCTGCCGGAGGCGGATGCGCTGGAGCGGACCCGTCAGCGGCTGGCGGCGAGCGAGCGGCAGCGGGAGGCCACGCAGGGGGCGCCGATCATCACCGTCGGCGGCGACCCGGCCTGCGATTTCCAGGACACGCCGGGCTCCAATGGCCTGCAGACGGCGCTGGACGCGGCGGCGACCGACGTCAACGGCGCCGACCTGACCATCGTGCGCGTGGCCCGGAGCGGGTTCTACCAGGGCCGCCGCTACTTCATCAACGACCCGGTCCAGGGCGACCAGGACGTGACCGTGGAAGGCGGCTACGACGACTGCGCCGACTCGACGATCAACGGCCAGACCATCATCGACCTCAACGGCGCGGCCGGTCCGGGAATCAGCATCTTCGAGAGCGCCGTCCAGCAGACGGTCCGGCTCGAACACCTGACCGTCCGGGGCGCATCGAGCACGACCTCCGACGGCGGCGCACTCGCGATCGCGGACAACAATTTCGTCATTCTCGATTTCGTTTCGCTGCTATCGAACAGCGCCGGGCGCGGCGGCGCCGTGTTCATCGACGACGCCGGCAGCGGAAACACCTTTCTGTGGCTGCTCGGCTCGAACGTCATCCGCTTGAATTCCGCGGAGACCGAAGGCGGCGGCATCTGGTGCAACCAGTCGCAGTCCGTCGTGCTCGACGACATGGTGCTGCTGGCCGACAACAACGCCGAGACCGGGGGCGGCATCTTCACCGAGTTCGGCTGCATCGTGACGTCCTATGCAAGTGCTCCGGCCGGGATCCTCGACAACATCGCCGCAGTCGATGGCGGTGGCGTCTACATGGACGGCAACGGAGACACCGTGACCGTGATCGGCGGCGAGAACAGCTTCTTCGGCTTCGGCGATGCCACGGTACCGGCGCTCGTCGACGGCAACCGCTCGGGACGAAGCGGGGCGGGCATCTATTCTTCCGGATCCGGTTCCGAGTTCAGCGCCTTCGACGCTCACATCACCAACAATGTGGCCGAAACCGACACGTCCGACAGCTTTCTCGGCGTCGGCGGCGGAATCATGGTGTTCGCCGGCGGCTCGGCGACGGTCGATCGAACCCTGGACGCGGTGGACTGCCACAGCCCGATTCGCTGTTCGCAGATTGCCGGCAACACGGCGCGCTTCGGCTCGGCGGTGTACGGCAGTGCCGCCAACAACAGCATCGACATCCGCCAGACCTTCATCACCGGCAACCTGCAACCGCCCGTGGCTCCGTCGGGCACCGTCGTCACCTTCACGGGCGGGCCGGCCAACGGCGCAAGCCTGATCTTCGAGGGGAACGTGATTGCCGGCAATTCGAACGCCGCTGGCCAGCTCGACACGATCCTGCTGAACAACATCGAATCCGCGACGGTTGCGTACACCACGATCACCGACAACCACGACCAGGCGGAGGATCGCTCCTTCGAACTGAACAACACCACCGACATCGACCTCTACTCGAGCATCGTCCACGAGAATGTCGGGCTGGTCTTCCAGGTCGACCCCGGCGGCACGATCACCTCCACGATCGACTGCGTGAACCTGCAGGAAACGGGCAGCCTCCCGTCTGCCGCGTCCGGTCTCGAGGTCGCGCCGCCCCGCCTCGGCATCGAATACACGCTGACGCCGAATTCGCCGGCGCTGGACACCTGCGACACGTTCCTCTATGCGCCGCAGGAGCCCGACATCGGCTCCGTCGCACGGGGCCTCGACCTGAGCGCGATCGACAATCGCTTCGGACCCTACGACCTCGGCGCGTGGGAATTCCCGACGCAGATCCAGCCGGGCGTGATCGAGTTCCGGAACGGCGTGGTCGAGTTCATGGAGCAGGACATCGTCTACAACCTGACGCTGGACCGCGTCGGCGGCAGCGACGGTGAACTGCAGGTCGGCTACCTGACCCAGTCCGGCACCGCGACCGCCGGCGATGATTTCCAGCCGCTGAACGACAGCCTGACCTGGGCCGCCGGCGACGCATCGTCGAAGCAGATCCAGCTGGTCCTGATCGACGACGGCGCGTTCGAGGGCACCGAGACGCTGACCGTGACCCTGTCGGCCCAGAACGAACTGACCCGGCTGGGTTCACCAGCGACCCTGGTGTTCAATATCTTCGACGACGAGGTGACGTTGTTCGCCGACGGCTTCGAGGGCGGCTGAGCCCGGGCGGGTCGGCCCGAGCCCGTCCCGGACGGGCTCAGGCGCCGGCCGGCGGGGCCCGGTAGCCCAGCAGGCGGGCCGGCAAGAACAGGATGGCGCGCATCAACGCAAAGACCGCGCCCACCGCGATCCCGAGGGCGCGAAACGGCAGCGACAGCAGCCAGACGACCGGCCAGAGCAGAAGAACCAGCAGGGCCAGCGGCCAGGCCAGCACGAACAGGATGCACCAACCGATCGTCAACAGCAGGGCGTTCATCAATCAGCTCCCGGTTCCAGCAGTTCCAACAGGCTAGCGCCAGCACCCGCGCGCCCGCAAGCGCCGGAAGTCATGGCTGGATGCGGGCGCGCGGAGAATCGGTGCCGAGAATCGGTGCCGAGAATCGGTACCGAGAATCGGCGCGAAGTATCGGCGCGAAGAATCGGTGCCGAGGATCAGCGCGGCGGGCGATTCAACTCGATCAGTCCGCCCTGTTCGATCCGGATATCGCGGCCGAAGCCGACCGGGTCCAGGCGCGCTTCGAGGGAGTACTCGAACCGGTCGCGCGGACGCTGGTTCATCAGGTCGGCCAGCAGGCGCACGCCGCCGAGCACGTCCACGGCGGCATTCAGCACCACCGTTCCCTCCCCGTAGCCCTCGATCTGCGGCAGGTCGTTGGCCACGCCCTCGACCAGTCTGCGGCCGTCGAGGCGAACCGAGTACACCGCCCCGCGCAGGCGCAGCGGTTCCGGATTGGGGTTGAGCACCCGCAGTACGATCTCGAAGGCCGGCAGACCCGCACCGCTGCCGTTCGGCACGGCCTGGAAGGACTGCAGGAACACCGACGGCGGCTCGCGGCCGACGCCCAGCCCTGCACAACCGGTGGTCAGGAGAATCGCGGTGAGTACGCCGATGATGCGAAGTCGCTTCATTTCGGGTTCCTGTTCGGTGCGAGCGTCCAAGCATACGGCGTTGAAGCGGACCGCGCTGACACGGGCATGCAACGCCGCGAGGTGACATTCGTCATGCCGGATGCCTGAGGCTGGGCACTACCGGCCGGCGCAGCACTTCGCGACACTGGCTCCACGCTCTTGATGGAGTCTGCAGATGACCCGTACGTCCACCGCCCCCGTGGCCGAGCTGGCCGGTGTTTCGCACGCCTACGGTGAAACGCGCGCCCTGGATGGCGTCGATCTCCGTCTCGAGGCCGGCCGGGTGACCGCGTTGCTCGGCCCGAACGGGGCCGGCAAGTCGACGCTGATCCACCTCCTGCTGGGCCTGAAGAAGGTGCAATCGGGCACGGTCCGGCTGTTCGGCGGCCACCGCCCGGACGACCGCGCCTGCCGCACCCGGATCGGCACCATGCTGCAGGCCTCGGGCGTGCAGGACAACCTGACCGTCATCGAACTGATCCGGCTGTTCGCCAGCTTCTACCCGAACCACGCGGCCTTCGAAGCGCTGGTCGACGAGGCCGGCCTGGTCGGCCTCGAGGACCGGCGCTTCGGGCAGCTGTCGGGCGGCCAGCAGCAGCGCGCGCTGTTTGCGCTGGCTGCGGTCGGCGAACCCGACTGGCTAATCCTCGACGAACCGACCACGGGCCTGGACCCGGCGGCGCGCCGCCGCCTGTGGCAGGCCATCGAAGCCCGGCGCGAGGCCGGCGCGTCGATCCTGCTGTGTACCCATTACATGGACGAGGCACAGCGCCTCGCCGATCGGGTGGTGGTCATGGACCGAGGCCGGGTCCTGTACCAGGGCACCCCCGACGCGATTCGCCGGCGCGTGCCGCAGGACCGGGTCCGGGTCCGCACGGGGCTGGACGACGCCGCCCTGGCCGCCTTGCCCGCCGTACAGCAGGTCGAACGGCTCGAGGCCGGCGTCGAGCTGCTCTCCGGCCGCGGCGTTGAAACGGTCCGCGCATTGCTGGCCGCCGACCCCGGCGCCGAGGACCTGGAGGTCACCGGCGCCGACCTGGAAACCGCGTTCCTGGCGCTGACCGACACGAACCCATCGAATCACCCAGAAGAGGAGGCCGCATGACCGCCCTCAACACTTCGCTGCACTCGTCCCTGCAGCTCGTCCAGGCCCAGTGGCTGAACCTCGTCCGCACGCCGGCCTACACCCTGCCGACATTGCTGTTTCCGATCATGTTCTACAGCTTCTTCGGCCTTGTGATGATCCGCGCCCAGTCGCTTTGGCTGCTGTGCACCTTTGCCACCTTCGGCGTGATGGGCGCGGCGCTGTTCTCCTTCGGCGTCGGCATCGCCACGGAGCGCGCCCAGGGTTGGCTGATGCTGCTGCGGGCCTCGCCGGCGCCGGTCGGCGCCGTGATCGCGGGCAAGGCCTTCGGTGCGGTGCTGTTCGGGCTGATCATCGTG
Organism: Wenzhouxiangellaceae bacterium; assembly: GCA_965222675.1. Taxonomy (GTDB): domain Bacteria; phylum Pseudomonadota; class Gammaproteobacteria; order Xanthomonadales; family Wenzhouxiangellaceae. Next base: position 194,778 of record OZ244963.1, read on the forward strand.
GTCGCGATGAGCGCAATGGCCGCAGTCTTCGGTGACGTGCGCCTGGCGACCGTCCAGTGGCTGGGCCTGGCGGCGGTGCTGGTGCTCGGGAGTCTTCCGTTCTGCCTGATGGGCCTGGCGCTGGGGCTGTGGCTGAAGCCGAACGCCGCGCCGGCGGTGCTCAACCTGATCTACCTGCCCCTGGGCTTCCTGTCGGGCCTGTGGATTCCGGCCATGCAGTTCCCGGCCTTCCTGCAGGCAATCGCCGAATGGCTGCCGCCGTACCACCTGGCCGCCCTGGCCCTGGACATTACCGGTGCAAAGGCCGCTGCCTGGGGCCCGTCGCTGGTCAACCTGGGTGCATTCACGCTACTGTTTGCCGTACTGACCGTGCTGGGCTGGAAACGGCTCGACGGCACGCGCGGCTGAACGACGACCGAACGACGTCCCCGGGGACGTCACTGCCAGGAGAAACGAAATGAAGAACCTCTGGATCGTGCTCGGCGTGGTCGCCGCCCTGCTGCTCGTGCTGCTGTTCCTGCCCGAGCCCCTCGACGACTCCACGGCCTCGAACCCGTCGACGGTCGGCGCGCCGGACGAGTCTTCGGCTGCGGCCCGGGCGAATGGCGGAAGCGCTTCGGCCGGCCCGGATGATCCGGCCCCGACCGCCACGGCCATCGTCGGCGTTCGGCTGTTCGATGGTGAACGGGTGATCGAGGACGCCACCATCGTCATGGACGACGGCCGCGTCGATCGGGTCGGACCGAGAGCATCGGTGATCGTGCCCGACCATGCGACGACCGTCGACGGTGCCGGGCGAACCGCCCTGCCCGGGCTGATCGATGCCCACGTCCACGCCTTCGGCGGAGCCCAGGTCGACGCCGCGCGCTTCGGCGTGACCACGCTGCTGGACATGTTCCGCACGCCGGACGACTTCGAGCGACAGCACGCCCAGCGCGAGGGCCGGGAGCCGGTCGGACAGGCCGACCTGTACTCGGCCGGCTTCCTCGCCACGGCCGACGGAGGCCACGGCACCCAGTACGGCATCGACCTGCCGCTGCCCGAGAGCCCGGAGCGAGCCCAGGCCTGGGTCGATGATCGCCTGGCCGAGGGCTCGGACTGGATCAAGATCGTGGTCGAGAGCGGCGAAGGCTGGGGCAGCGACCTCCCCAGCCTGGACGCCGACACGGTGGCGGCCGTGGTCGACGCCGCGCACGCCCGCGGCGTGCTGGCCATGGCCCACGTCGGCAGCCGGGCCGAAGCCGAGCTGGCCGTCGCCGCCGGCGTCGACGGCCTGGTTCACCTGTTCGGCGATCGTGAGGTCGATGCCGCGACCGCCGCCGAGTGGGCCGAGCGCGGGCTGTTCGTGATCCCGACCACGCCCGTGCTGGCCGGCGCCTACGGCCAGCCCGGCCTGGAACGCCTGGAGCGCTTCGAGGCCATCGAGGTCCAGCTATCGGCCGAGCAGCGGCGGAGCCTGTCCGGTTCGTTCCCGAACAGCGAGAACCGGACCGATATGTGGCCGCGTGTGCAGGCCTCGATCCGGACGCTGCACGCCGCCGGCGTGCCACTGCTGGCCGGCTCCGACGCGCCGAACCCGGGCACCGCGCACGGGATCAGCCTGCTGGATGCGGTCATCCGGCTCCACGAGGCCGGGCTGTCGCCGATCGAAGCGATAAAATCGGCCACTGCCAGGACCGCGTCCGTGTTCACGATGCTGGCCGAGGACGATCCGCGCGGCTGCCTCCGACCCGGCTGCCGCGCCGACCTGCTGCTGGTCTACGGCAATCCGCTGGACGACCCCGCCGACCTGCTGCGGATCGCCGAGGTCTGGAAGAACGGCGCGGTGGTCGAGCGGGGCCTTCCGGCATCGCCGGAGCCGGCCGAATCGACCGGGCCGGCCGCTCCGGCCGACCTGCTTGCCGACCTCACCCACTGGATGCCAGCGGCCGACGACTTCATGGGCGGTGAATCGAACGCGTCGATCGAGCTCATCGACGGCGCGCTGCGGGTGAACGGCACCCTGCGCCCCGGCTTCGCGTTCCCCTACGCCGGCGGCATGTGGAGCGCCGCAGACATTCCGATGCAGGCGGTGGATCGTCGCGGCTGGACGACGCTGACGCTGTCGGTCTCCGGAGACGTCGATCTACTGCGGGTGATGGTCTTCTCCGGCAACAGCCCGCAGCCCGTCTGGCGGGACGTGACGCCGGACGACGAGATCCGGATCGAGCTGGAAGAACTCGCCGGCGTGGACCTGTCCGCGTTCCAGGCCGTCGGCGTGTTCGCCGCCGGCGAGGCCGGCGACTTCGACTTCACGATCGAGGACGCTCGTCTCGAATGAGTGCATTGGAGCGCCTTCACCGGTGGCTGGTTCCGCCCGCATCGGAGCAGGGCTGGACCGCCTATCTGTGGCTGGTCTATCTCTCGTTCTTCTTCATCGAGTGGTTCTTCCGGCCGGTGGGCGGGCTCGAAGCCGCCCTGGGTGCGATCACCATCGCCGTGTTCCTGGGCCTGTACTTCAGCGCTTTCCGGCGCCGCGGCCCGGCCGCGCTTGCCCACGTCGCGGCCCTCGCCGCTCTGGGTGTTGCCTGGGCGCCGTTCAATTCGGGCAGCAGCGTGCTGTTCATCTACGCGGCCAGCTTCGCCCACCTGACCGGACGGCCCCGGCAGACGATCTGGATCGTCGTGGGCATCGCCGCACTGGCCGGCGTCACGGCGATGTGGGCCCAGCCGGTGCTGTTCTACTGGCTGCCGGGGGTCTTCATCAGCCTGGTCATCGGCTCGGCCAACATCTTCTTCGGGGAGCAGCAGCGCAGGAACGCCGAGCTTCGCCTCAGCCAGGCCGAAGTCCGGCGCCTGGCGCGGGTTGCCGAACGCGAGCGGATCGCCCGCGACCTGCACGACGTGCTCGGCCACACGCTGTCGCTGATCGCGGTCAAGAGCGAACTGGCCGGCCGGCTGATCGACAAGGACCCGGAGCGGGCCCGCGAGGAGATCGAAACGCTCGGCGCGACAGCGCGCGAAGCGCTGGCGGAAGTGCGCGAGGCCATTCAAGGCGTGCGCGAACAGGACCTGGCCGACGCCCTGGAGCAGGCCCGGCTGACCCTGCGCTCCGCCGATGTCGAGCTGACCCTGGATACGGGTCGGGCGCCCGATCTTCCGACGCGAGTGCAGGCCATGCTGGCCCTGATCGTCCGTGAAGCGGTCACCAACATCCTCCGCCATGCCGATGCCCGGCGCTGCACGATCCGGCTCGGACCGGATGACACGGGCTCCGGCAGCGTGCTGGAAATCCGCGATGACGGCCGAGGAACGATCCGGCCGGACGGCAGCGGCGTGGCCGGCATGCGTGCACGGATCGAATCGCTGGGTGGCGAGCTGGTGCTTGGCGAAGGCCGGCTCTGCGCTCATATACCAGAGCACGCCGCATGATCCGCTTGCTCCTCGCCGAAGACCAGGCCTTGCTGCTCGGCGCGCTGGGCTCCTTGCTCGATCTGGAGGCCGACCTGCAGGTGGTCGCTCGAGCGGCCAACGGCGACGAGGCCCGGGATGCCATCGACGAACATCGACCCGACCTGGTCGTGACCGACATCGAGATGCCCGGCATGACCGGCCTGGAACTGGCTGAGTGGATGCGCGACTCGAACCCGGACTGTGCGGTGGTCATCCTGACTACCTTCGCCCGGCCGGGGTATCTGCGGCGGGCCCTGGACGCCGGGGTGCGCGGCTATCTGCTGAAGGAGACCCCGGTCGAACAGCTGGCCGATGCCCTGCGTCGGATCCATGCCGGGCAGCGGGTCATCGACCCCGAGCTGGCGTTGACCGCCTTCGACGGCAAGGATCCGCTGACCGAGCGCGAACGACAGGTGCTCCGGTTGGCCGGCGAGGGTCGATCGAACGCGGAGATCGGCAAGCGACTGCACCTGGCCGACGGCACGGTCCGCAACTATCTTTCCGAAGCCATCGGCAAGCTCGGTGCGGAAAACCGCATCGAGGCCTACCGGATCGCGCGCGACCAGGGCTGGCTGTGATGCACCCGACCGGACAGCGAAGCGCAGCGGCGGCATAATCGCGACATGGTGCCCTCCGTCCGACTCCAGGTTCTGATCCTCGCAGCGGCGGCCGCGCTGGCCGGATGTGCCGGACTGCCGTCGTCGAACGACCCCAAGTCCGCCGCCGAGGCCTACCTCGACCCGCAGCCACCACCCGACGCGGTGATCGTCTGGGGGCCTTACCAGCGCCAGTTCGGCGAGCTGCGCCTGCCCGACGGTGCGGGTCCGCACCCGATCGTGGTCATGCTCCACGGAGGGTGCTGGCTGGCCGAGTACGACCACGGCTACATGGCCGGGCTGGCCGATGCCGTGCGCAACGAGGGTTTCGCCGTTTGGACCGTGGGCTTCCGCCGGATCGGCGAACCGGGCGGCGGCTGGCCGAACACGCTGTTCGACGTAGCCGAGGGCACCGACCACGTGCGCGAACTGGCCACGGAACACCCGATCGATCCGGAACGCGTGATCGCGGTCGGCCACTCGGCCGGCGGCCAGCTGGCGCTGTGGTTGGCCAGCCGCCGTAGCCAGCCGGCCGACAGCCCGTTCCGCGACGACCGCGCACTGGACCTCGACGGCGTGCTCGCCCTGGCCGCCGCCGCGGACCTGGTCGGCCTGTCGGATCGCCGGACCTGCTCCGACGCCGCGACCCGGCTGATCGGCGGCAGCCCGGACCTGCACCCGGAACGCTACGCGCTGGCCTCGCCGGTCGAGCGCGTGCCGCTGGGCGTGAAGCAGATCCTGGTCAACGGCGATCTCGACACGACGTGGTCGGAACCCGCGGACGCCTACTACGAGGCCGCGATCGAGGCCGGCGATCCCGTCGAGCGGCGGATCGTCGCCGGAGCCGGCCACTTCGAACTGGTCGATCCGCGATCGTCGGCCTGGCCGGTGGTGCGCGACGCCCTCCGGGAACTGGCCGAAGGCGAGACGGCCTCACCGGCGCCCGACGTCGCGCCATGACCAGCCGGGCCACCGTCGACGAGGTCAAGCTCGGCCCGGACGGTCACCCGCGTCGCGGTGCGCAGATGACCCGGCTGGAGACCTTCACCGACGCTGCCTTCGCATTCGCCGCCGCGCTGCTGGCCGTATCGATCGACGAGATCCCCGGCAACTACCAGGAGCTCGTGGACGCCATCAAGGGCGCACCGGCATTCATCGCCAGCTTCGGGATCCTGTTCCTGTTCTGGCGTGCCCACCAGGTCTGGAGCGACAAGTTCGGCCTCGAAGACCTGCGCTCGACGTTGCTGACCGCGGGACTCGTCGTGGTGATCATGATCTACGTCTACCCGCTGAAGATCCTGTTCAGCGCAGGGCTCAGTACCGCCACCGGCGGCTGGCTGCCAAGCGAGTTCGAGCTGGAGACCCTGCATCACTTCCGGGTCATGGTGACCGTCTACGGCATCGGCTTTGCAGCAGTGGCCAGCATCGTGGCCGGGCTGTACCTGAACGCCGCATCGTTTCGAGATGACCTGGCAATGAGCGCCAGGGAACTCTACGACACGCGCTCCGAGGCGCTGGCCTGGTTCATCGTCGCACTGTTCGGCGTGACCTCCTGCGCGCTGGCCTGGCTGCTCGACGGGCCCTGGGTTTCGGTCTCGGCCTGGATGTACAACCTGCTGATCGTCTACGGCCCGCTGTTTTCCTGGCTGCAGAAGCGGGCCTGGCAGAAGCGGGTGGCGCGGGGCCGGGTCTAGCGGAACGCCTTCAACTTCCTGCCTGTTGGAGGCCGGCTGCGCCGGGCGACTTTTTCCTGAACCCCCTTCGCGCGCTGAAGCGCCCTCCCACAGACCTCGTTCCGCGGCCCGATCCCTCCTGTGGGAGGCCGGCTGTGCCGGGCGAACTCCCGGGCACCCCTTCGCGCGCTGAAGCGCCCTCCCACAATCCGGGGCCCAGGGCACCTGCTGGTTCGCTCGAGGCCTTTCCTGTGGGAGGCCGGCTGTGCCGGGCGAACTTCCGGGCACCCCTTCGCGCGCTGAAGCGCCCTCCCACAGACCTCGTTCGGCGGCCCGATCCCTCCTGTGGGAGGCCGGCTTCGCCGGGCGAACTTCCGGGCACCCCTTCGCACGCTGAAGCGCCCTCCCACAGACCTCGTTCGGCGGCCCGATCCCTCCTGTGGGAGGCCGGCTGTGCCGGGCGAACTTCCGGGCACCCCTTCGCACGCTGAGGCGCCCTCCCACAGACCTCGTTCGGCGGCCCGATCCCTCCTGTGGGAGGCCGGCTGTGCCGGGCGAACCCTGAATCGGCCCACCTTCGCTCGCAATCTCGCTCTCCCGGGTATCGCCAGAGCTCGGAGGCTTCATGCTCCAGGCTGAACCTCCTGTGGGAGCGGGCCTCGCCCGCGAACGGCCCGGATCTTCAGCGACGCTCGAAGACAGTCTGTGGGAGCGAGCTCACGAGCGAATCGCCGAGCGCAGAATCTTCGCGAGCAGGCTCGCTCCCACAGGACCGCCCGGGCTGACCGTCGGCGACACCTTGGGATTCGCCCACACTCGAAGGCCGATGGATCGCCGTTCCTGGCGGTGATGACGAGCGGGGAGAACCCCGGAGCGCCCGCTGGTTCGCTCAAGCACTCTCCTGTGGGAGGCCGGCTTCGCCGGGCGAACCCTGAATCGGCCCATCTTCGCTCGCAATCTCGCTCTCCCGGGTATCGCCAGAGCTCGGATGCTTCATGCTCCAGGCTGAACCTCCTGTGGGAGCGGGCCTCGCCCGCGAACGGCCCGAATCTTCAGCGACGCTCGAAGACAGTCTGTGGGAGCGAGCTCACGAGCGAATCGCCGAGCGCAGAATCTTCGCGAGCAGGCTTGCTCCCACAGGACCGCCCGGGCTGACCGTCGGCGACACCTTGGGATTCGCCCACACTCGAAGGCCGATGGATCGCCGTTCCTGGCGGTGATGACGAGCCGTGAGAACTCCGGAGCGACCGCTGGTCCCCCTAGGAGAGGACCGATGGATTTCGTTCCCTGCGTGCGATGAGGCGCTCGTTTCGACCGCAGCGTACGAGCGGTACGTGAGGATCGAAACGAGCAACGAAGCGCGCGCAGGGGGCGAAAGACGCGGTCCTGGCGACGAGACGCGGCCCTTCACAAAGCCTGGTCGTTTTCCTCGCCGGTCCTGATCCTCACCACCCGCTCGATCGAGGTGACGAAGATCTTCCCATCGCCGATTCGCCCGGAAGACGCGGTTTCCTGAATGACCTCGACGACGCGCTCGACCTGGTCGTCGCCGACGGCGATCTCCAGCTTGAGTTTCGGCAGGAAGTCGACGACGTACTCGGCACCCCGGTACAGCTCGGTGTGGCCCTTCTGGCGGCCGAAGCCCTTGACCTCGCTGACGGTCATGCCGGCAACCCCGGCTTCGCCCAGGGCGTCGCGCACGTCGTCGAGCTTGAACGGCTTGATGATCGCGGTGATCAGTTTCACGGTCGGGTCTCCACCAGCGTTGCGTACAATGCGCTCAGTGTACTGAACCGGCTCCGTATCCACATGCGCCCCGACCTGAAGACCCTCGACGAACTGACCCGCCGCCTGGTCGATGCCATGCCCGGCGAGATGAAGAACGCTCGCGACGACCTGCGCCAGCGCTTCCGCCAGGTGCTGGAATCCCAGCTGGCCCGGATGGACCTGGTCACCCGCGAGGAATTCGAGATCCAGAAGCGCGTCCTCGAGCGCTCGCGCGAGACCCTGGAGCAGCTGAAGGAGCGTCTCGACCAGCTCGAGAAGTGACCGCAGCCGGAGGCTTCGGCCCGTCTGGCCGTCGCGAGCAAGGCTCGCTCCCACAGGCAGCATCGAAGTCCGGTGGCTGAATGCTCCAGGCCAGGTCTTCCCTGTGGGAGCGGGCCTTGCCCGCGAATGGCCAGGACCTTCCTCGCCGCACCTCCGCCGTGCGATCGAGTCGATTTCCTACACGATTGTCGGAGTCTGACCGACGCGCGCGGCGACCCGTTCGGGGCACGGTAGGCGTTGGTCCGAACCGTGCAGTCACGATGTCGCTTGCCGTAGTCCACACGCGTGCCCAGCTGGGCGTGACCGCACCAGCGGTCCGGGTCGAGGTGCACCTGGCCAATGGGCTTCCCGCATTCAACATCGTCGGCCTGCCCGAAACGGCGGTCCGCGAGTCCCGAGATCGCGTTCGCGCGGCGCTCACCAACTCGGGCTTCCATCCGCCGGCGACGCGAGTGACCGTCTCCCTGGCGCCCGCCGACCTGCCCAAGGATGGTGGGCGCTTCGACCTGCCGATCGCGCTCGGCGTGCTGGTGGCCTCGAACCAGCTGCGGACCGACAGGCTCGAGGACTTCGAGTTCCTCGGCGAACTGGCGCTCGGCGGCGAGGTCCGCGGCGTGGTCGGCGCGCTGCCGGCGCTGATCCGGGCCCGCGATGCCGGGCGCACGCTGGTGCTGCCGGCCGACAACGCTGCCGAGGCCGGACTGGTGCGCTGCGGCGACGGCCCACCCCCGTGCCGGCTCGCCGGGCACCTGACCGAGGTGGCATCGGCGCTGCGCGGCCAGGCAGAGCTGCCGGTTCCGCGGCCGACCGACAGCGTCGCCGACCCCGACCCCGCCGACCTTGCCGACGTGCGCGGCCAGACCCGGGCACGCCGCGCGCTGGAGGTCGCCGCGGCCGGCGGCCACAACCTGCTGTTCATCGGCCCACCGGGCACCGGCAAGACCCTGCTGGCCTCGCGGCTGCCGGGCATCCTGCCGCCGATGGACGAGACCGAAGCCCTGGAGGCCGCCGCGATCGCCTCCGTGTGCGGGGAGCCGCTGGACCCGGCCCGCTGGCGGCAGCGTCCCTTCCGGGCGCCGCACCATACGGCCAGCGGCGTCGCCCTGGTCGGTGGCGGGACCCGGCCGCGCCCCGGCGAAGTCTCGCGCGCCCACCACGGCGTGCTGTTTCTCGATGAATTGCCGGAATTCGACCGTCGCGTGCTCGACGTGCTGCGCGAACCGCTGGAATCGGGCCGCATCGTCATTTCGCGCGCCGCGCTGCAGGCGGAGTTTCCGGCCGATGTGCAGCTGGTCGCGGCGATGAACCCCTGCCCCTGCGGCTATGCCGGGGATCCCTCCGGGCGCTGCCGCTGCACGCCCGACCAGATTGCGCGTTACCAGTCGCGGGTCTCGGGGCCGCTGCTCGACCGGATCGATCTCCATGTCGAGGTTCCGCGCCAGCGCCTCGGCGAGCATCCGCCCGGCGAGCCCAGCGCAGCCGTGCGCGAACGGGTCGACGCCGCGCGCCGGCGCCAGGCCGAGCGTGGTGCGACGAATGCGCGCCTGTCCCCGGCCCAGACCGCTCGCCACGCCGCACTCGACCGGGCCGGCGAACAGTTGCTGGAACGCGCCTGCGACCGGCTCGGGCTGTCGGCCCGGGCGCATCAGCGCATCCTGCGCGTTGCGCGAACCCTGGCCGACCTCGACGGCACGGAAACCATCGGCCGCACCCATCTGGCCGAAGCCATCGGCTTCCGCCAGCTCGACCGCTCGACGCCGATCGGGCCCTGACCCGCCTGCCCGGAACTGGAAGCCTGTGGGAGCGGGCATGCTAGCGAACCCCGACCGGGCAGCCTTCGCGAGCAGGCTCGCTCCCACAGGCAGTATTGAAACCCGGTGGCTGCATACCCGAGGCCAAGCCGCCACCTGTGGGAGCGGGCCTTGCCCGCGAATGGCCTGGATCGCCCTCGTCGCGAGAAAACAGTCTGTGGGAGCGGGCCCGCTAGCGAACCCCGACCGGCCAGCCTTCGCGAGCAGGCTCGCTCCCACAGGCATCACTGAAACTCGCTGGCTGCATACCCGAGGCCAAGCCTCCGCCTGTGGGAGCGGGCCTTGCCCGCGAATGGCCTGGATCGCCCTCGTCGCGAGAAAACAGTCTGTGGGAGCGGGCTTGCGAGCGAACCCCGACCGGCCAGCCTTCGCGAGCAGGCTCGCTCCCACAGTCCGGGGCCCAAGGGCACCCGCAGCTTCGCTCTAGGCCTCTCCTGTGGGAGGCCGGCTTCGCCGGGCGAGTTCTTCCTGAATCCATTCGCGCGCTGCAACGCCCGCCCCTAACGAACCGTTTACCAAAGACGGGCGGCAGGCAAGGTAGAGTCCCGATCATGCATTCAAGCATTGGAATTCACTTGCGCCGGTTCGCGGGAGTCCTGCTGCTGTTCGGCACCGTTTCATCGCATGCCGCGACGGTCCGCACCGAGATCACCGGCCTGGAAGGCGAAACGCTGGCCAACGTGCGCGCATCGCTGTCGCTGGTGCAGGCCGAATCGCTCGACGACGTCTCGATCTGGCGGTTGCGCCAGATGGCCAACGACGCCGCCGAGGAGGTCCGCCTGGCGCTCCAGCCCTTCGGCCTGTACAGCCCGCGCGTCGCGGTACGCCTGATCGAGCCCGACGGTCCGGAGGCTGCGTGGACGGCCCGGGTCCAGGTGGTGCCCGGCGACCCGGTGCGGATCGAGCGCGCGCAGATCAGGATCGAGGGGCCGGCGGCGGAACTGCCCGAGTTCACGCGCTGGCAAGCGGACTGGCCGCTGCCCGAGGACAGCGTACTGCGCCACCTGGCCTGGCGGCAGCACCTGGACCGCCTCGAAGGCCTGGCTGAAGAGCTGGGCTTCTTCGAGGCGCGCTACCTGGACCGCCGGATCGCGGTCGAGCCGTTCCGCAACGAAGCGACCATCGACCTGCACTACGACGCCGGGCCGCGCTATGCCTTCGGCACGGTCGACTTCGGCGACGCCGGCTTCGAGACCGACCTGATGCAACGCCTGACCGTGATCGACGCCGGGCAGCCCTACGTCGCCGGCGAACTGGATCGCCAGCGCGAAGTGCTCGCCCGCAGCGGTTACTTCGAAAGCGTCATCGTGGAAACCCGGCGCGACGCCGAGCGCGACGCCGTCGACCTGCGCTACGAGCTCCAGCGGCGGCCGCCGAACACCTACCGTGCCCTGGCCGGCTTCGGCACCGATACCGGGGCCCGGATCCAGCTCGGCTGGCAGCGCCACTACGTCGGCGACGGCGGCGATCGCTTCGACATGCGCTTCGGGGCCCAGCAGGCCGACCAGGAGTTCGTCTACCGGCTGGACTACCAGCGCCCCTTCGGCGGACTCCCGGCCAATTTCCTGACCGGCGGCCTGCTGCTGAAGCGCGAGCGCGACCGGTTCCGCTTCGAAGACGAGAACGATATCGAACCGGTCTTCGAGTCCTTCGGCGGCAACCGCAACCAGGCCCAGGTCACCTTCGGCCGACTGCGGGAACGACTGGTTCTCGACGACTACAGCCCCCTGCAGGAGCGCTTGTTCCTGACCGTGCTCAAGGAGCAGTTCGATGCCTTTTCGGCCGAGTCGCTGAGCGAAGAACAGAGCGCGCTGCTGGCAAACTACCCCGACCTGAGAAGTTTCCTGGACACCGATACGCAGACGCTGGCCGCCGGTGCCGAATGGACCCTGTTCCGGCTCGAGGGCGAAGGCTTCGCCCAGGAAGGCCAGTACGCGCAGGTCCGGTTCCTCGGTTCCAGCGAGGACGCCGGCTCGGACGTCAGCTTCGCCCAGGCCTACGGTACGGCGCGCTGGCACTGGCAGTTCCTGCCTCGGCACAAGTTGCTGCTGCGCGGCGAGGTCGGTTTCACCGCGGCCGACACCACGACCTTCGACCTGCAGCTGCCGGACGACCCGCGCCGCCTGGAGCTCGAGATCACCGAACTGCCCGAACTGTTCCGCTTCAAGACCGGGGGCGATCGCACGGTGCGCGGCTACGCCTTCGAAGACCTGAGCACCAACCGCAACGGCGCCAACCACCTGCTGGTCGGCTCGGCTGAATACGAGTTCAATTTCTACGGCGATTTCTCGGTGGCCGCGTTCTACGATGTCGGCAATGCGTTCAATGACTGGAAGGAACCCGAACTCAAGGCCGGTGCGGGCATCGGCGTGCGCTGGTATACGCTGATCGGGCCGGTCCAGCTGGACGTCGCCCGCGCCTTCGCCGACGACAGCCTGCGCATTCATTTCACCATCGGGACCAAGCTGCTGTGAAGAAGCGAACTCTCGTCAGACTGGGGCTGGCACTGGCCGTCATCGTCGGCCTGCTGTTGATCGCGGCCCTGGTCGCCTGGTGGTGGCTGACGGCGACCCGGAGCGGCGCGGAATTCCTGCTCGGCCAGGCCCAGTCCCGGATCGAGCGCCTCGAATGGTCGCGTGCCGAGGGCGACCTCGGCGACGGCCTGGTCCTCGAAGACCTGCGCTTCGCCCAGGCCGGACTGGAGGTCACGGCCGGCCGGGTCGAGCTGGCGGTCGGGCTCACACCGTTTCCGCCCTTCGATGTGCAGATCGAAGGCCTGCTCCTCTCCGATGTGGATGTCAAATTGCCGGCGACCGACCCCGACGCACCCCCGGCCGAACCCTTCCGGCCCGGAGACTACGCGCTTCCGGTTCCGGTGGAGGTGGACGCGTTCCGGCTCGATGGCCTGGTGATCAACGACGCCGCCGGCGCGGAAGTCCTGCGTATCGAGCGTGCAAACCTGTCCGGGTCGGCGTTTTCGGCGCTGGAACTCGACCATTTCGAAGTCGAGTCCCCGCAAGGGACGCTGCGCCTCGAGGGCCGGGCCGGTCTGGCTGATCCGTGGGCGATGGACCTCGACGCGGAGCTCCGTCCCATGCTCGACGAGCTCGACCTGGCCGCGGACCTGTCCCTGGACGGGCCGCTCGATCGCCTGTCGGTCGCCGCAGAACTCCGCGGCGCCGTACGCGGAAATCTCGAGGCCGAGCTGCGCGGGCTGCCGGACCCGGACGCCTTGTCGGGTCGCCTGGACTGGACCGGTGCCATCGCGAACTGGCCCGGCCTGGACGGTCGCATCGAGGACATGGACATCCACGTCGAGGGTCGGGCCACGAACTGGCAGGCCGAGGCTGAACTCGTGATCGCGCTGGCGCAGGTTCCGGAGACCGCCCTGTCACTCGACGCCCGGGGCGGCCGGGACGCGATCGACGAGGCCACGCTGGTTGCGCGCCTGCTCGACGGCGAGGTGCGGGCCACCGGGCAGGCGAGCTGGGCCGAGAGCTGGGCCGAGCCACCGACCGGGGCGGCCGAGATCGACCTGTCCGGCCTGGACTTCACCTCGCTGTATCCGGAATGGCCTCGCCAGGCGCGCCTCAACGGCACCGTCGCGGCCCGGGTGACGCCCGAGGCCGTGGTGGTCGAACGCTTCGCCCTGCAGGCACCGCCGGCCGAACTGCGCGTCGACGGCCAGGGCCGCTATCGGTTCGAGGACCAGCACGCCTCCGTGGCCCTGGACTGGACCGAACTGGTCTGGCCGCCGGTACTCGACGACAGCGAACCCCTGTTCTCCAGCGCCTCCGGCCGCTTCGAGGGCCGCGGCACGCTGGAAGAATGGCAGGCCGAACTGGGCGCGTGGCTGCAGTTGCCCGATCAGCCCCGGGCGCGGGTCGAGATCGACGCCGAGGGCGATCGCTCGCAGGCGCGGATCGAGCGCGGTCTGGTCCGGCCCGACGACGCAGGCCAGCTTCGCTTCACCGGCCGCGCCAGCCGGGGCGACGCGCTGACGGCCAACCTGGACCTCGTGTTGGAACGCTTCGATCCCGGTGTCCTGGTTCCACAGCTGCCGGGGCGCGTCAACGGCCGTGCCAGGCTGGACCTCGCCGGTCAAGCCATGGCCCTGGAAGTACGTTCGCTGGACGGTCAGATCCGAGGTCAGCCGCTGGCCGGCGACGGCGAGCTTCGCGTGGTCGGGTCCACGGTGGAGCAGGCCTCGCTGCAGCTGTCTTTGGGCGAGAACCGGGCCGTGGTCGACCGACCGGACCCGTCGGCGTGGAGCGTTTCGATCGACGCCGACCGGCTCGACCAGATCTGGCCAACGCTTGCCGGGGAGGTGAACGCGGAGACGACGATCCACACCGACGAACGTCGCGTCGAGTGGGAGCTGGGAAGCCCCGGCGTGATCTTCGGCGCGCGACGAGCCGGCGCGCTGGAATCGCGCGGTGTCGTCCATTGGGGCGATCAGCCGACGGCCACGGCGCGGATCACGGCCGAGGACGTCGACCTGAACCCCTGGGAGCGGCTCGACCGGGTCGAACTGACGCTGGCCGGCGACTGCCGGCAGCACCGACTGAACGCCTACGCCAGCGGCACCCGGGCCACCCTGGACCTGGCCGCCGGCGGAACCCTGGCGGACTGCTCGAACCCGGCCGAGGCCTGGCACGGACAGGTCGATCGGCTGGTGATTGCCGAAACGCCGCTTGGCCTGTGGCGCCTCGACCGGCCGCTGGGGATCGCCTACGAGCAGGACCGGATCAAGGCCGGACCGGCGTGCCTGTGGACCACGGGCCATGACGGTCGCCTGTGCCTCAACGAACTCGATGCCGCCGTCGGCACCGCCGAGAGCGCGGGCCGTGCCGCCGTGGCCTTCAACGCGGTGCCGACCGATCTCGTGCTGCTTCCGCTGGACCCGGCCTTCTCGATCGGCAGCGAGCTGCGCGGGCTGGCTCGGGTCGACTGGGACGGCGAGGGCCTGACGAGCATCGACGGCCGCCTGCTGATGGACTCCGGCCCGGTCCAGCTGCTGGGCTCCGACGACGAACTGCTGACCATCGAGAGCGTCGATCTCGCGCTCGCCTCCCCGGAACCGCGCTCCGTGCAGGCCGACCTGGACCTTCGCCTCGAGGGCGCAAGCACCATCGAAGGCCACCTGCGCATCCCGAACGTCAACGACCCTTCGACGACGACCATCGACAGCCGGCTGTCGCTGAACCTGCCACGCCTTTCGGCGTTCAACCGGCTGGTGCCGCAGCTCGATCGCATGCAGGGCCGGCTCGATGCCGAGCTGGTGGTCGCGGGACCCTTGACGGCCCCCGAGTTCGACGGTGAGGCGCGGCTTCGCGAGGGCCGGATCGTCCACGCGCCATACGGCATGGACCTGACCGGGATCGATCTCGCGCTCGACGCCGACCAGACCGGCGGCCGATTGACCGGGTCCTTCAAGGCCGGCGAGGGTCTTGCGCGGGTCGACGGCCGCATGGCCAACGAAACCGGCGTCTGGCGCGGCCAGGTGGCGATCGACGGCGACGGCCTCCAGCTGTTCGATGCGGAGTGGCTGCAGATGACCCTCAGCCCCGACCTGGCGGCCCGCTTCGAGCCGGACGGGCTCGAGCTTGAAGGAGCACTGGTCGTGGACTCGGCCCGGCTCGGCCTGCCGCCCGGTTCCGAGTCCCGCATCGCGCCTTCGGACGACGTCGTCATCGTCGGCGTCGAGCCCGAAGACGACGAAGCGCCCGACGAGAGCGTGCCGGCACGACCGATCGTCGGCACCGTCGAGCTGCGTCTCGGAGACGACGTCAAGATGGAAGCTGCCGGCATGAGCACCCGCCTGGCCGGCGGCCTGGACATCACCTGGCGAGGCGACGGCATGATGCCCACCGCCGACGGCCGCATCCAGCTCGTCGACGGCGCCTATCGGTCCTACGGCCAGAACCTGGAAGTGCGCAGCGGCGATGTGATCTTCACCAACCACCCGATCGACAACCCCCGGCTCGACATCGAGGCCGTGCGGGAAATCTTCGGCGACCCCTCGGTGGAGTACGCCGGGGTGGAAATCAAGGGACCGGCCCAGGACCCGGAGATCGAACTGTTCACCACGCCTCCGTCGACGCGGGCGAAGGCCCTGGCCTACGTTCTGACCGGCGCGGAGTTCGACCACGCGGCCGGCCAGGGCGCGTTCAACGTCGGCTTCTGGGTTTTGCCGAAGCTGTTCGTCAGTTACGGCCTGGGCCTGTTCGATACCGGCAACGTCCTGGCCGCGCGCTTCGAACTGTCGCGCCGGTGGGGGTTGCGGGCCACCTCGGGCGAAAGCGACACCGGCGCCGACGTGAGCTTTATGATAGATCGCTGAACCTATACGGTCCGTACCCGGGAGTTCGTCATGAGCCTGAACATGTTCCCAGTTCGCTTCACCCTGTTCCTTTCCGCCATGCTGCTGGCCCTGCCCCTGGCCGCCCAGCAATCCGAGCCGACGGAAAACAATCCGAACATCTACCCCCGAATGGCCGCCCGGCTGGTCGAACTGGGCGTGCCGGTGCTCGATGTTCGCTCCGAGGAAGAAGTCGCCGAGACGGGCATGGTCGAGGGCGCGACCCGCATCTCGCACGACCAGCTCGCCGAGATCGAGACCTTCCTCGGAAATGATGAGAACGCCGCCGTGGTGCTCTACTGCGGATCGGGCCGAAGGGCCAGCCGGGTCATCGAGGCGATGCGTGAGCGCGGCTACGGCGGGCTGGTCAATGCCGGCGGCTACGAGGACCTGGCACAGGCGCTGGAGACGGCCGGCGACGAGGGTTGAGCGGGCGGGACGCCCGGTATCCGCGTGATATCCTGATCGGCTTGAATCGAATCGAACGAGCATCATGAGCGAAGTCAACGAACAGCAGAAACAGCAGCTCGAAGCGCACAACCGCGCTACCACCGCCTTCATCGACCTGGCCAACAAGCTGTCGAAGGAGACCGGGCAGGACGTCAAGATCGTCTCGGCCGCGCTGATGGCCGCGTCGGGCATCTACGCGACCTTCATCGCCGCCGGCAACGAGGGCTACCTCGGCCCGGGCGGCGTCGACAAGGTCGCGCAGCTCTACAAGAACAACCTGGGCTACATCCAGGAGCGCAAGAAGGCCGAGCTGAAGATGCAGGGCAAGGACGCCAAGCCGCTCGGCGGCTCCGACACCATGGTTACCGCGCCGAACGCCGAGGCCCTGGCCAAGGAAACCGGCGACGGCGCCAAGAACGACTGACACCGGTCCGGCGGGCCACTCGACCGCGAGTCCCGCTTTTCTACCCCGAACCGGTTCGCGGGCCCTTAGCTCAGCTGGTTAGAGCAGCCGACTCATAATCGGTAGGTCGCAGGTTCAAGTCCTGCAGGGCCCACCAATTCCCTGAATCCTATGGGGATTTGGGGAGGTGACTCATTGATTTTGGCTCGGGTGGTCGTGGGGCGGGGATCGTGGTGGCTGTGAGGGGCTCCAACACGTCATCTTTGTCATTGCCATAGAGTAATTCGCTCTGGGCGGTCAGTCCGAGTTGCTAGAATATGAGCACGGATCATCATCGTAGAACGCGCGCCCGAAGAGCGCGGACATATATGGACGCCTCACCCAGCGCAAGCCTGATTTTCTGGCCGTTTCCAAGCATGAGGCCGAGCGGCACCGGCCTCCCCTAAGGGGAAGTTCGCGCATTCGGATTGTCCGACGAAGAATGAGGGTCTGCTGACATATATCCGGGCTCTTTGTGGAGCGCTTTCATTCGCTCCGGCCCAACATGAGTTTCGAGATGACCCCGGGGCCTATACACCCACTCGGTTTTTCACCTTGTCCAAGATCAGGCTCTCCCAGGGTCGGTGACCTTTGTCCTCATCGGTGATGCAGACTCCGTGGCAGGCCGTTCAAGACGAGCCGAACGCCTTCGCGGGGTCGTAGTGCGCACCGCGGGCCACGATGTGCCAGCCGATGCGCGCCATCTTGTTGGCCAGGGCGACGACGGCCTTGTTGTGACCCCGCCGTTCGATCAACGGTGTCACCCAGCGGCCGATTGGCGTGTCCTTGCCGCGAGCCCGTACGATGACGGCCCGTGAGCCGTGCAGCAGCATCGTTCGCAGGTACCGATCACCGCTCTTGGTGATGCCCTGGAGCCGCATCGTGCCGCCGGTGCCGTGCTGTCGGGGCACCAGCCCGAGCCAGGCCGATACCTGCCGGCCGCGCTTGAACTGCTGCCCATCTCCGATCGAGGCCAGGAAGGATGACGCAACCAGCTCACCGAAGGTCGGTGCCTCGAGCAAGCGCGCCATCGCGGGAAGCTCCCTGGCCCGGTCCACGATCCGTTGCCGGCTTCGCTTGACCTGCTCGCGCAGCATCAGGACGTCGACGTAGCGGTACGCGAGGGTGAGTCGAGCGGTTTCGGTCAAGTCGTTCTCGGCATCCTCGAGCGCAAAGCGCAGATCACGCAGCAGGCTGTGGATCCCGCGCTCGAAGCAGATGCCATATTCATGGGCGATGCCCCGGATCTGGTTCGCGATGGCCGTGGCGTGCTGGACCTGGAGTTGCCGGATGCGATGCAGCGTCTGCAGGTCCTGCTGGTCCAAGGACTTGATCGGCACCGCATGCAGCGCCGGGCGATTGGCCGCTTCGATGATGGCCAGGGCATCACGTGGGTCGCTCTTACCGCCCCGCACGAACGGCTTGACGTGCTGGGGAGGAACCAGGACCACCTCGTGGCCAAGCCGGGAGATGGTCCGACCCCAGTGATGAGCCCCGGCGCATGACTCCATGGCGATGCGCGATCGTGGCAGTTGAACAATAGCCTCAACGAACTTCGCTCGTTTGACCGGTCGATTGGAAACCAGCTTGCCAGCTTGGTTGACCTGACAGATCTGGAATGAGTTCTTTGCGAGATCGATGCCGACTGTTGTACGCTTCATTTGGACGCCTCCTACGCAAGTGACTGAGTCCAAGACCAGTGTGGCGCGAACCTGACGCCGATGCGAATGATGGAGGCGTCCATCTCATCACCCACTATGTGCTTATGAGTTTCCGAATTCTCTTCCTGATCGCCGTTGCTCCCCTCACGGCGAGCTCCCTGATCGCCGCGCGTGGTCCTGGCCCCGTTCTCGCGACGATCGGCCCCGATCCCACTGGCTCTTCCGCGGAACTTGCCAAGGCACCAGAAGCTGCTGTAAGGCAGCTCCGATTAGCAACTGCTGGCACCAAGATCAACCCCGCCGACGGGTCGGGCAATGATCAATTTGAATCGCCCCGGCTTCTCTAGACACTCTTGAGCCGTTTTTTCGCTGCCTTCTCATACTCTACCGGCGACAGCCCGTCATTGGAACCGTGCCGCCGCCGGCGGTTGTAGAACAGCTCGATATAGTCGAACACGTCCGCTCGAGCTTCGTCGCGCGTTGCGTAGATTCGCCGCTTGATCCTTTCTCGCTTCAGTAGCTGGAAGAAGCTCTCGGCCACCGCATTGTCATGGCAGTTTCCGCGACGGCTCATCGAGCATTCGAGCTTGTGGTCGTCGATGAACTTCTGCCACTCGTGCCCGGTGTACTGGCTGCCCTGATCCGAGTGAACGAGCAAGCCCGGCTCGGGCTTGCGCTTCCAGACCGCCATGACCAGCGCCTTGAGCACCAGATCCGCCTGCATCCTCGACTGCATCGACCAGCCCACGACTTGCCGGGAGAAGAGGTCGAGTACCACGGCCAGGTACAGCCAGCCCTCGTAGGTCCGGATCATCGTGATGTCCGTGACCCAGGCGCGATTGGGTTGGTCCGGATCGAACTGACGGTCGAGGAGGTTCTCCGCGACCACCGCCGGCTTCCCGCCGTTGTAGCTGCGATGCTTCCGGTAGCCCACTTCGGCCCGGAGGCCCTCCATGCGCATCAACCGATAGACCCGGTGCTTGCCGATCTCTTCACCCAGGTCCCTCAGGTCGTCATGGATCTTGCGATACCCGTACACCGCACCACTCTCCAGCCAAGACTGCTTGATCAGGCCGGTCTGGCGCTGATCTTCCTTGGAACGCTGCGAGCACGGCGCCTTCAGCCAGGCGTAGAAGCCGCTGGGATGCACCTCGAGCACCCGGCACATCGTGCGCACCCTGAACTCCTTGCGATGGGCCTGGATGAACCCGTACTTCACCCGGACTCCTTGGCGAAGTACGTTGCGGCCTTTTTTAGGATGTCGCGCTCCTCCTCGACGCGCTTCAACTCGGCCTTGAGACGCCGCAGCTCGCGCTGCGCCTCCTCGTGCTCCAGCCTGGCCCGGTTCTTCGATCCGAACTTCTTGATCCAGGCGTAGAGACTGTGCGTGGTGATCCCCAGTCGTCCCGCAACCTCGCCGACCGAATGACCCCGGTCCGTGACCTGCCGAACCGCCTCGATCTTGAACTCTTCCGTGTACCGCTTTCCGCTCATCTGGCACCTCCATTTCGGCCATCATAAGATGGCTCAGAGGTGTCTAGGAAATCCGGGGCGATTCAATTTGGCATCTCCGTAGCCCTAGAGGATGGCCTCGCTCTGATCGGCGCGAATGGAAGTAGTCAGAATGGTGCATTCTCCGGTGCGGCATACCTGTTTGAACGTGGCGAGTCGGCATGGAATCAAGTGGCAAAGTTGACCGCTGACGACGCGAACCCCAATGATCAATTCGGCAACTCGGTAAGTTTGTCAGGAAACATTGCTGTCATTGGCGCGTTTCTTGATGGTGACAATGGTGCCGAATCCGGATCAGTCTATATCTTCGAGAGAACTGGGTCTGTCTGGACTAAGTCTTCCAAGCTGACGGCCAGCGATGGCTCCTCATCGGATCAATTTGGTCGATCGGTCAGTGCATCACAAGGCCGTTTGCTGATAGGTGCACCATTTGCCGGCGATTTTGACGCCCCCCAAGGCGTAGCCTATATATTTGAGCGCAACGGTTCAAACTGGGTCCAAACAGCCCGCCTATTCGCCGACGACGGATCAGGTAACGACAGATTCGGGATTTCTGTGAGTTTGTCTGGCGGACGGGCCTTGATCGGGGCATCTCGCGATGACGACAATGGCACTGACTCCGGCTCAGCCTACATTTTCGAACTCAGCGGATCAGACTGGATTCAGACTACCAAGCTAATTGCCAGTGATGCCGCACAAAGCGACTTTTTTGGCACCTCGGTGAACTTGCTAAATGATCGGGCATTGGTTGGCGCATTCAATGGTGACGGCACCTCCTCAAACTCCGGGTTGGCCTATATCTTTGAGCTCAAGAACTCTGACTGGATTGAGACGGCAAAGTTGATGGCCAACGATGGCGCGCAAGGAGACGGATTCGGATTTTCCTTGAGCCAATCAAGCGATTGGGCTCTAGTCGGGGCGCTTTTAGATGACCAAAACGGCGACAGTTCAGGGTCGAGCTATCTCTTCGAGCGTATCGGCACCCTCTGGACCCAAACAGCCAAACTCACGGCTGACGACGGATCGGCGAACGACGAATTTGGAAACTCGGTCAGCCTGTCTGGCAATCGCGCCCTCATAGGAAGTCTTCTAGATGATGATAATGGAACCAACTCCGGCTCTGCTTACGTTTTTAAGCTAGAGATTTTCGAAGACGGATTTGAATCGTAGAAACATTTGCGCAACAACTTGCGGAAAGTTCTACGAACAAAAGAGACACCCACCACGTAGGAAATAGCTTACGGCACATCGGGGTGATTTTCCGATGGGTTGGCGACACGGGATTCCGCAGGTTCAGCCGGTGCAACAAAAGAGACACCCACCACGTAGGAAATAGCTTACGGCAGATCGGGGTCATTTTCCGATTGGCAGGCGACACTGGGTTCCGCGGGTTCAGTCGGGACGGTTTGCTGGTTCAAGCCCCATGGAAGATCGGTGTCTCAGTCCTTCGAAGCCCTCAGGACACCTACCTTGCGCCCCTACATCTCTCCGCCCCTGCGAGAACTGAGACACGCACCGCGACACGGCGCGAGGCACCAACAGCTGAGACACCCAAGTGGCTCCGCTAAAGAATGCTCGGATCAACTATCGCCACGAGATTAATTACTTCATCGCTTATTGTGAAGACAAAAGCCACCTTCCCAATTCCTGCAGGTTGCTGGCTATAACCATTCGCAAGCCAATAGGGCGCCCTAACCCCAAGGGATAGCAATTCAAGACTTTCTGCGCCCGCTTCACAAAACATTATTTGACGATAGTCCTCGTCTCTTATCCCAACAATTCCTGATCTTCCTGATTGAAAGCCAATAGAAATTAATCCTTCGTAAAATATCGCCACAAGAAATGTAGCTTCACTTAGTGTCACAGGCACTTCAATCTCCTCCGCTTTCTTTCTACATTTTTGAAAGAGCTCGGCAGAGGCTCCTCGATAAAGCTCAATGGAAGTGAAGTCGATTGCCCATCCGGGCCGAGGAAGCCACATGAAGGCAGTTACCACGAAGAGCAGCAATAGCTTAATCATTAGGAAAAACCTCTCGGCCAACAGTCCCCGCAGCTCGAAACATATCAGTACAGATACCCAAAAAACAAAAGAGACATATATGGACGCCTCCCCCCGGTCAAGCCTGATTTTGAGCATTTTCGCCGGCTTCGGGCCGAACGCACCGGTCTCCCGTTGACAGAGAGTTGGCGTTTTTTGATTGTCCGATGAAGAAAGAGGGTCTGCTGACATATATCCGGGCTCTTCGTGGAGCGCTTTCTTTCGCTCCGGCCCAACATGAGTTTCGAGATGACCCCGGGGCCTATACACCCACTCGGTTTTTCACCTTGTCCAAGACCAGGCTCTCCCAGGGTCGGTGACCTTTGTCCTCATCGGTGATGCAGACTCAGTGGCAGGCCGTTCAGGACGAGCCGAACGCCTTCGCGGGGTCGTAGTGCGCACCGCGGGCCACGATGTGCCAGCCGATGCGCGCCATCTTGTTGGCCAGGGCGACGACGGCCTTGTTGTGACCCCGCCGTTCGATCAACGGTGTCACCCAGCGGCCGATTGGCGTGTCCTTGCCGCGAGCCCGTACGATGACGGCCCGTGAGCCGTGCAGCAGCATCGTTCGCAGGTACCGATCACCGCTCTTGGTGATGCCCTCAACGAAGAACGGAGACACCCACCACGTAGGAAATATCTTACGGCGGATCGCGGCGATTTACCGATGCCTTCGGCACGCCGGGCATCGTAGGCTTGGTTACAAGCCTTTACGCAGGAGCAACGAAGAACGGAGACACCCACCACGTAGGAAATATCTTACGGCGGATCGCGGCGATTTACCGATGCCTTCGGCACGCCGGGCATCGTAGGCTTGGTTACAAGCCTTTACGCAGGAGTGTCCGATGCCTCAGCCGCGCTGCCGTCTTGTCTCGCTCGAAGCAACACCTCATTACCATGTCGTCAGCCGCTGTGTCCGGCGGCAGTTTCTCTGCGGTTTCGACCGCGATACGGGCAAGGACTTCTCGCACCGGCGCGACTGGATCCGAGCGCGGATCTTCGAGCTGGCCGAGATCTTTGCCGTCGAGATCTGCGCCTACGCGGTCATGAGCAACCACGTCCATTTGGTGCTGACGATTCGACAGGATGTCGCGATGCAGTGGGACGATCGGGAGGTCGCCGAGCGCTGGCTGCGGTTGTTCGGCGGGCGCCCGGTGGTGAAGAACTGGCTGGCCGGGCAGCGCCAGTCCGAGGCCCAGGTCGAAGCTGCGTTGGAGCTGATCCGTACCTACCGCGAGCGGTTGTTCGATCTGTCCTGGTTCATGCGTTGTCTGAACGAACCGATCGCCCGGATGGCCAACGCCGAGGACAACGTCACGGGGCGGTTCTGGGAAGGACGGTTCAAGTCCCAGGCGCTGCTCGATGAAGCCGCGCTGGTGTCGTTGATGGCCTACGTCGACCTGAACCCGATCCGGGCCAGTATGGCCGCGACCCCGGAAAAGTCCGACTACACCTCACTGCAACAGCGGGTGATCGAATCCAGGCTGGACCACGCCCCGGAGCAGAAGGAAGAGCTGCCAGAGGACCTGCAGTCGGCGATCGGCAAGCTGGCTCGCTTCGCGCCGGAAACCGGGCTGCGCGAGGATGACGCCCTGCCCGTCACCTTCGCCAGCTACCTGGAGCTGGTCGACTACACCGGCCGCGCCATTGCCCAGGGCAAGAAGGGCGTGATTAACGAGCGGCTGCCGCCAATACTCGATCGGCTCAATGCGCGGCCGGAAGGCGTGCTGGAATTCCTGTCCAAACCCCAAGCACGCCGCTCACCAAGCGTGCTCGGCCCGGTCTGTGCGCTACGGGAGCTGGCGCGAAAGTTCGGGCGAAAGTTCCTGAACGGGCACAGCGTTGCTGCACAACTCTTCGGCCGACCACTTCGTCCAGCAGGAGCCGAAACGCTTCGCTCCGCATGAGGTAGCTTTAAAAGCTCAGTCGTCACCGTCGTCCCGGTCGACGTCGTCCTCCCGGTCGTAGTGGTGGTCGACTTCCTCCTTGAGATCGAACAGCACGCTGAGCGCGAGCCAGCTGATCGCGCTGAGCGCGACCGCAACGGCCCACTGCTCGAAGGCAACGGCGGTGCCCATCGCACCCAGCCCCCAGATCGTGGCCGCCGTGGCGGTCCCCCGGACTCGATTGTCCCCCTTCAGGATGGCGCCCCCGCCGATGAACCCGATGCCGGTGAGGATGCCCTGCATGATGCGTGCGATGGCGTCGCCGTCGACCGAATCCAGAATGCCCATTGCGATCACGGCGTAGGCGCAGGCGCCCATGGACACCAGCGGAAAGGTCCGGAGACCCATGATCTGGCTGTAGCGTTCGCGATTGATCGCGGCCGGCATGGCCAGCACGAATGCAATGACCAGCTTCAGCAAGGGCTCCAGGAATTCGATCATCGGGTACCTCCTCCAGTCAGATGGTCGCCTCGACCCCGCCGGGCAGAACTAGAGCTGCGCCTCGAAGATCGATGCCCACCGCTCGCGCAGTCGGCGGACGATCCCTCGGCGCTGCCACTGATCGGCATCGATGGTGCGGCATCGCTCGCAATCCCGCTCGAAGTCGTTCAACAGCATATCGGCGAGCTCACGATCCAGGGCAAGCACGGCGATCTCATCGTCCAGGCACATCGAGCGCTGGTTCATGTTCGGCGAACCGATGCTGACGACCCGGCGATCGACGATCACGGCCTTGCTGTGCTGCAGCGTTTTGTCGTACTCCAGAATCTCCACGCCGGCGTGGAGAAGCTGCTGGTAATAGCGATGGCCGGCCCAGCGGGGAAGGCGGTGATCGGTCTGTCGTCCGCTGACCATGATCCGTACCTGCACACCTCGCCGCGCGGCGTCACACAGGTCCGCGCACAGCCCGGGTCCCGGCACGAAATACGGGGTGACGATGTCCAGCGTCGTTCGCGCGCTGATGACCAGTAGCTGGAACAGCAACGCGATCTCGGAGCACTCCTCGGCGCTGGTCGCGGCCAGTACGCCGCATCGCACGTCGGCCAGCCTGGCGCGATCGCCGGCGGCTTGCTTCTCGATCGACGACTCGCGGCCCGAGCCGCGGCCCGACTCGCGGCCGAAGGCTTGAGCGTCCAGGGGCACGTCCAGCGGATCGGGAAGCCGGCCGCCCGCTGCGGCCCAGTTGGCGTGAAACGCCGCGCGCAGTTCCGCGACCGCGGGCCCGGTCAGCTCGAACTGGGTATCGCGGAACCGGTCGGAGCGATCCGCCCGGCCGCTCCATTCCTCGGCGATTCCGACTCCGCCGGTGAAGCCGACGGCGCCGTCGACCACAAGAATCTTGCGGTGCGTGCGCGAGGCCGTGCCCCAGAATTTCCAGTGCGGGATCGGGTGGAATACGCGCAACTCCACCGGGCTGGACTCGAGTTTCCGCTGGATCGAGCGCGGCATCGGCGCGCTCCCGACACCGTCGAGTAGAACACGGACACGGACTCCGGCTTCGGCCCTGGCCACGAGTGCATCACAGAAGCGCCGAGCCACGTCGCCGCCCCAGTAGACGAAGAACAGGAACTCGATGCTTCGCTGGGCACTCTCGATCGCGCGCAGCATCGGCGGAAAGATCTCGATTCCATTGCGAAAGCGTTCGATCGCATGACCCGGTCGCAGCGAGACGCCTAGCGCATGTTCGAACAGCATCTTCCAGTGGTCATCGCTCAGCGAGTCGGGATCGCGAGGCGGGCGGGAAAGGGAAGGTGCACCGCCCAGGGCCGCATAAAGCTTCAGGTTGAATTCCCATTCGGCGCGCTGAGGCAAGCGGGGGTGACGGACTTCGCCCAGGCCGGCCGCTCCGCTGACGGCCTGGAACCCGAATACGACGAAGTCAGTCATGTCGACCTCCGGTAGAGGATTGAACCGGGTGCGAGTGGCGCCGATTCACGAACGCCGTATCGATCTCAACGACGTTTCGTCGCATTCATCCATCGGCATTCTTTGGCGAGCGATGCAAGGGCGACGAGCCGATCGACTCCCGGTGAGGCCGAAGCGCCACCGCCGCCATCGCGAATCGATGCCGCGCCGGGAAGGCCCCGGCCGGCATCCCAACGTGGGGCGGGTGGATCAGCCGTCGACGTCGTCTTCGATGTCGTCGGCGGCGTCTTCGACACCGTCTTCGACATTCTCGGCGGCTTCATCGATTTCCTCACCGGCCTCTTCCATCGGGCCATCGTTATCGCAACCGGTCAAGGCGAAGGAAGCGGCCATCAACGCGGCGATCAGGAGCTTGGTCATATCGGTGAACTTCATCAGATTCTCCTCGGGACGTGGGTTTCGACTTCGAGACAGACAGCAACGCCGATGATGATTCTCGGACCCGGAGCGGGAATCGACCGTTCACCATTGGCGCCGACACTGCCATCTGCATTGTGCAGGAATCGTAGATGGAGCGAGGCCGAAACGCATTGACCGGGGTTAATCGCCGCGTTGATCTGGGTTAAGGCGGGGTGGTGAGGCGATGCATACCGTATCCACAGCGTCTTGACGACGCACTCTCCACTCACAACGAGGATACGACATGTTGTCTTGGGCACTGATCTTTCTGATTGTGGCGCTGATCGCCGGTGTACTCGGCTTCAGCGGTATCGCGGGCGCTGCGGCCAACATCGCGTGGATCCTGTTCGTAGTCGGCCTGGTGGTTGCACTCGTGCTGTTCCTGATGGGCCGACGTCCACGCTGACGCCCGACCCGAACGACTAAGCGCACCGCTTGCCGGGTGCTTCGCGTGCCCGGCGACTGCACAGCGGCCCAACGCGCTTGAAACGTCAGACGCCGGATCGGCCGCCGATCCGGCGCTTTCATGTTCGGGGAGCTGCCCGCCGCACGGGCTGCGGCAAAGGCCCGAGCGCCTCCTGGCCAGGCCGATCCGGGGAAGATCGATCCGAAACGGCACCACCCGGTAAAGGTCGACTCGGCCTGTGGAGGGTCGCAGGAGCGATCCTGCCCGAGCGCGGCCCGGACGGGCGTGGCGCTAGTCTTCGAGCCGCATCCGCCGGCGGTCGTAATCGGCGAACGCCTCGCAGCGCTCGCGATCCAGGATGCGCACCTCGTTGCGGTCGACCACCAGCAGCTCGTCGGAAGCCAGCTGCTTCATCGTCCGACTCACGTGCACCGGCGTGATGCCGACGATATTGCCGAGTTGCTCCTGGTTCAACGGTAACTCGAAGGTGGCCTCCGGCTCCGAAGCCGCAGTCGCGCCCGGCCGGACCGACAGACGGTCGGCCAGCTCCAGCATCAGGTGCGCAAGGCACTGGGCCGCATCGCGCTGGCCCAGCATCGTGATTCGCTCCAGCAGCCAGGCCTCCTCCCGGGCAATCGCCTGGAACACCCGGTCCCTGATCGACGCACTGTGCTCGATCAACTCCTGCATCTCGCTCTTGCGAAGGATCCGGACTTCGAGATCGGTCAGGGCACGGTACGACGAGATCGCGTCGGCGCTGTTGATTTCGCGCAATCCGATGATCTGGCCGGCCAGGAACAGGTCCAGGATCTGCATCGACCCGTCGGCCAGGTCGCGAACCGCCGCCGCCCAGCCGCGCTCGACGAAGAACAGCAGCGGCGCATCGTCTTCCTCGAACACCAGCACCTGACCGGCCTCGAAGGTTCGCCCGCGCGTCGCGATCGAGTCCAGGCGGGCACGGTCGTCTCCGTCGAGCGACGAGCCGCCCGACCATCGGTCGATCCACGTTTCCGACATCCGCGTCCCTCCAGTCCAGCTATGGATTATCGGTCGCAACGGCTTGCGAGTCCAGTTGCCGGACGAGCTGCTCGATCGTCGTCGAGCGTCTCCCCCACGCCAGCACGGGAATGGGGCACCATCGGGTCTCGGGCAGATTCGCGCCGGGCTCTTTCCGCGCCCTGCGGACTACCGATTCCACCCTTCGGACGGCGAGGACACAGCGATGCAACCGGGCCAGCGACGATTATCCACAGCGAACGCGAGCGCGAAGGGACTCGGCCGCTTCGGCACTGCGCGCGACAGGATGGCCCTCGCGGTCGGGCGCGCTTCCGTCGTTCGATCGACGCGATCCATGAGAACCAGGCCATGAACGTCGACCTGTTCGCCACTGCACCCCAGGGTCTCGAGGACCTGCTGGCACAGGAACTTGCCGGCCTGGGCTTCGAGAACGCCATGCCGGGCCGGGGCGGGGTCGAACTGCGCACGGACCTGGCCGGGGCGTATCGGGCCTGTCTGTGGTCCCGGATCGCCGGCCGGCTGCTCATGCCCATTGCCAGCTTCGAAGCCGACGACGCCGATGCGCTGTACCGCCAGGCGCTGGACGTCGACTGGTCGGCGCACATGCAACCCGAGGGCTCGCTGGCGGTCGATTTCACCGGCGTGCGTCCGGCCGTGGAGCATGCGCGCTATGCGCAGCAGCGCACCAAGGACGCCGTTGTCGACCGGTTTCGCGACGCGCACGGCATCCGGCCCGATGTCGACACGAAGGCGCCGGACCTGCGAATCCACGTCCACCAGAAGCGGGCCGCGACCACCGTTTCCATCGACCTGTCGGGCGAAAGCCTGCACAAGCGTGGGTACCGTGAAGCCACCGTGGAGGCCCCGCTGAAGGAACACCTTGCCGCCGCCATGCTGCTGCGCGGGGACTGGCCTCGGATCGCCGCGGACGGCGGCGGGCTGGTCGACCCGATGTGCGGCTCGGGCACGTTGCTGATCGAGGCCGCCTGGATGGCCGGAGACGTGGCGCCGGGGCTGCTGCGCACGCGCTTCGGCTTCCAGCGCTGGCTGGGCCACGACGATGCATTGTGGAAGGACCTGATCGACGAGGCCCTGGAGCGCCAGGAGGCCGGCGCCGGCAGGATCCCGCCGATCGTGGGTTACGACCGCGACGGCCGGGCGATCAAGGCCGCGATCGGAAACATCGAGCGCGCCGGCCTGCGCGGCGCGGTCCACGTGGAGAAACGCGAACTGGGCCAGGCCGCGCCGCCGAAGGGCATTTCGAACGGCCTGCTCGCGACCAACCCGCCCTACGGCGAGCGGCTCGGCGACGACCACGAGCTGATGCCGCTCTACGTCCGGCTCGGAGACCTGCTGAAGCGACGCTTCGCCGGCTGGGACGCGCTGGTATTGAACGGGGCCGGCTGCGAGATCGGACTGAAACCCACCCGCAGCTGGGCGATGCGCAACGGGCCGATCGAATGCCGGCTGGAGCGCTTCGAGCTGGGCGACGCCCCCGGCGCCGAAGGCCCCGCGGCCGAGGACCTGCACAACCGCTTGATCAAGAACCGGAAACAACTCGGCAAGTGGGCCCGGCGCGAGGACGTGACCTGCTACCGGGTCTACGACGCCGATCTGCCCGAATATGCGCTGGCCATCGACCGCTATGACACCGAGCGAGATTCCTGGCTGCACGTCCAGGAATACGAGGCGCCGGCCAGCGTCGACGCGGCCCGGGCACGCTCGAGGCTGCGAGCGGCGCTGACCACGATTCCGGAAGCGCTGGACGTCGCACCGGATCGTATGGTGTTCAAGGTCCGCCGCCGCCAGAAGGGACGCGACCAGTACGAGCGCCAGGGCAGCCAGGGCCGCGGCCTCGAGGTCCGCGAGGGCCCCTGCCGGCTGATCGTCAACCTGACCGACCACCTGGACACGGGGCTGTTCCTCGACCATCGCCCGGTCCGCCGCTGGCTCGGCGAACACGCCCGCGACCGGTCGTTCCTGAACCTGTTCTGCTATACCGGCGCGGCGACCATCCACGCCGCGGTCGGCGGCGCCCGGTCGACGACCAGCATCGATCTGTCGAAAACCTACCTGGACTGGCTACGCGGCAACCTCGACCTCAACGGCCTCGCCAACGGTCCGCACCGGGTCATCCGCGCCGACGTGCTGGCCTGGCTGATCGAGTGCACCCAACGCTTCGATCTGATCTTCCTCGACCCGCCGAGCTTCTCCAATTCCAAGCGCATGGACGAAACGCTGGATATCCAGCGCGACCACCCGGGGCTGGTCCGCGACGCCATGCGCGTCCTCGCGCCCGGCGGAACGCTGGTGTTCTCGAACAACCTGCGGTCGTTCAAGCTCGACGAATCCCTGGCCGAGGAGTTCGACGTGGACGATCGCAGCGCGTGGTCCATTCCGCGCGATTTCGAGCGGAATCCGAAGATCCATCGGTGCTGGTTCATCCGACAGCGCTGATTCTCTTGTTGGAGAACCGAACAAACAAGACCGCTTGCGGGCAAATGCGCCGGTAGCGAAGCGAAGCAGCGGGCGAAGTCGCGACGCCGACCCTGTGGGAGCCTGCCTGCAGGCGAAGGAGCAACCCGGACCGAAGATCGCGGGCAAGGCCCGCTCCCACAGACCGTCCCCTGCCCCTCCGTCGCTCCGGGCCCGTTCCGAGGCCGAGCGACGTCCCGGGTCTGGATGAGAGTCGCTGGGTCCCGCATCAAGTGCGGGACGACTGCAAAGTAGCCTCCGACCGGCCCGAAGCGTCGATCCATGGTTTTCCTGTGGGAGCCTGCCTGCAGGCGAAGGGGCAACCCGGACCGGAGATCGCGGGCAAGGCCCGCTCCCACAGACCTTCTCTTGCCCCGTTCCACCCCGCGGACTCGGACTCGGTCCTGGGCCCGTCACCGCAACCACAGCGCCCCGACAATACCCATCCAGATCGTGAACCCGACCCAGTGGTTCGACAGGAAGGCCCGAAAGCAGGCCTGCGGATCGCGGTCACGGATGCGCCAGAGCTGGACCTGCAGCAGGCCGAATACGATCGCCACGGCGGCGTACCAGGCCGGGTGCGGCAGGAAGCGCAGGCCGAACAGCCACAGGCCGGCGACGATCAGCCCCATGAGCGCCGCCAGGATCGGCACATCGAAGCGGCCGAAGAGGATGGCGGTGGACTTCACCCCGACCTCCAGGTCATCGGCGCGGTC
Source organism: Wenzhouxiangellaceae bacterium (assembly GCA_965222675.1). GTDB lineage: Bacteria > Pseudomonadota > Gammaproteobacteria > Xanthomonadales > Wenzhouxiangellaceae. The sequence goes on from OZ244963.1 coordinate 225,688, forward strand.
GGCCATCGCATACTCGGTGTCGTAGACCAGCACCCAGACCAGGTTGATGCCGTACAGCCACCACGCCGCTTCCGGCACCCGGCCGAGTTCGGCCGAGAAGGCCATCGGGATGGCCCAGCCGAAGGCCGCACCCAGGACGATCTGCGGCAGGTGGGTGAAGCGCTTGAAGAACGGATAGGTTGCGGCCAGCAGCGCGCCGACAAAGGACAGGAGCACGGTCAGCGGGTCGGTCAGCAGGACCAGGCCGAACGCGACCGCGAGCAGGCCGAAGAACAGCGCCAGGGCCTGGCGCGGTGCGATTTCGCCGGCCGCCAGGGGTCGGTTCCGGGTCCGCTCGACGTGCGGATCGAGATCGCGATCGGCGTAGTCGTTGATCACGCAGCCGGCCGCGCGCATCACGATCACGCCGGCGGTGAAGATCACCAGGTTCTTCAGCGAGGGCGCGCCGCCGCCGGCCAGGAACAACGCCCACCAGGTCGGCCAGAGCAACAGTGCGATCCCGATCGGACGGTCGAAGCGCATCAAGCGCAGCCAGGAACCGGCCGGGCCATCGAAGATCCGCGCGGTGAATCGGAATTCCATGCGCGTAGTATGCCGCGCCACCAGCGAGCGGCGCAGCCGATGCTAGGATGCCGGGCTCATCCCCGCAGTCGGAATCCTGCTCATGCACGCGATCGGTGCCGTTCTGACGCTATTGATCGGCGTGGCCGTGATCCTCGCCGGGAACGGCCTGCTCGGGACGCTGCTCGGCGTGCGCGGCCAGCTCGAGGGCATGAGCGCCTCGATGCTCGGCTGGATCATGTCGGGCTACTTCGCGGGCTTCGTGACCGGCACGTTCTGGGTTCCGCGTCTGATCCGCAGGATCGGCCACATCCGGGCCTTCTCGGCGCTGGCCTCGCTGGCCTCGGTGGCGACGCTTCTGCACGGCCTCTACGTCCACCCGCTTCCCTGGCTGCTCCTTCGATTCGCGGCGGGGCTGTGCATCGTGGGCCTGTACATCGCGATCGAGAGCTGGCTGAACGAGCAGACGACCAACGAAGAGCGAGGCCACGTGTTCTCGGCCTACATGACCACCACCCTGCTCGGGCTCGGGCTGGGTCAGCTGCTCCTGCTCACCGGCGACGCGTCACGCCTCGAGTTGTTCGCGCTGGCCTCGGTGTTGTTGTCCCTGGGGCTGGTCCCGGTCGCGATGACCCGGGTCAGTGAACCGCAGCTGGTCGAGGCGGCCCGTCTCGGCCTGCGCAAGCTCTATTCGATCTCCCCGCTGGGCGTGGTCGGCTGCGTGTTCTCCGGGCTGGGCGCCGGGTCGTTCTGGGGCCTGGGCCCGGTCTTCGCGGCCGAACTGGGCATGGATTCCGGTCTCGTCGCGCTGTTCATGGCGCTGACCATCCTCGGCGGCATGCTGATGATGTGGCCGGTCGGTCGCCTGTCCGACCGCATGGAGCGACGCCGTGTGCTGGCCTGGGTCTGCGTATTCGCGTCGCTGGGCGCCGCGTCGACCGCGCTGATGATCCCGCTCGGCGATTGGGGCGTGCTGCTGGGCGGCTTCGCCTACGGTTGCTTCGCGTTCAGCATCTACTCCCTGGCCGCCGCGCATACCAACGACCACCTGGAACGCTCGCAGGTGCTCGAGGTGACCTCGTCGCTGCAGCTGCTGTGGGGAAGCGGCGCGATTCTGGGACCGATCCTCGCCGGCGCGCTGATGCAGTGGGTCGGCCCGAAGGCGTTGATGCTGTGGATCGCGACAACGGCCGTCGTGCCGGCCGCCTTCGCGCGCTACCGGATGTCGATCAGCGCCCCGCTGCCGATGGCCGACCAGGGCGACTTCGTGCCGCAATTCGCGACCTCGCCGGCCGCGCTGGAAATGCATCCCGAGGCCGACGAGGAGTCGACGGATTCGGTTTCGGACGCGAACCCGGCGGGTTCCCAGCCCCGGTCCGGAGCCTGACCGGGCGGAGACTCGACGGTGGCTGCTCCGGCATGAGGTCGATCAGGTGTCGACAGGCCCGGTCAGTTCGATCCGGAACCGGGTCCGGCCGTGCTCGACGCGACAGCGCCCCTCCTCGCCGAAGGCAAGCTCCATGCGTTTTCGGACGTTGTCCAGCGCGATCCGATGTCCGCCGCGCGCCTCACCCTCGCCACTCGGCGGCAGCGGGTTCTCGATCGCGACGCGCCAACGATGGCGCCCGTCGCGATCGGCAGTCACCGCAAGCCGTCCGCCGTCGGCCAGGCGAGCGATCCCGTGGACGATGGCGTTCTCGACCAGCGGCTGGATCAACAGCGCGGGAATCCGCGCGTCGGTCGGTGCCTTGTCCTCGATCTTCCAATCGATGGCCAGCCGGTCGCCGAGGCGCAGCGCCTCGATACGCAGGTAGCCGCGCACCAGGTCGAGCTCCTCGGCCAGCGTGTGGCGCGCATCTTCGGCCAGCGCGGTGCGCAGCAGGTCGGACAGATCGAGCACCGCGCCCTCGGCCTGCTCGGGCCGCGAGCGCACCAGGCTTGCAATCGTGTTCAGCGCATTGAACAGGAAATGCGGCCGGATCCGCGCCTGCAGCGCGGCCAGCCGCGCGCTGGCCTCGGCCCGGACCTGCCGTTGCCACTGGCGGTGCAGGCTGAGAAACCGCAACAGGACCAGGGCGGCGATCGAACCGATCAGGCCGTTTCGCAAGAGGAGCTCGCCGTACGCGCTTTCATGGACGGGGAGTAGCGCCAGCCCGCACAGGGTGGCAACCACGACCAGGGCCTGGATGACCGCGAAGATGACGATGTACCCCATCGCCGGCGATAGGCGGGACAGCGGGTGGCGGGCCGCGCAGAGCACGAAGGTCGCAGCCAGAACGATCGACTCGATGAATACGGCAGTCAGACCGAGCCGGGGCCAGAACTCTTCGAAGCCGGCCCCTGCCAGCGCAAGCATCAGGGCCAGCAGCAGTCCCAGCATGATGACCAGCAGTACTGCGGGGGGCTGACAGAAGTCAGGCAGCGGAGGCGCAGGGTCCCTGCGTTCGCTCATCTGGAATCCGTTCTCGGCATTCGACGAGACTAACCGCACCCGCCTCGCTTCACAAGCCGCGCGAGGGCCTGCGTATCGAGCCGGCGACTACAGAGCCGCTCGCGGGACGCTCGTCCGCTGGCCGGGCAATGACATCGATCGACGGCCGGACCCGCAATCGAACCCGGACGGCCTCACCAGCAGTCGTCGACGGTGCCTTCGGAATCGCCGCCGATCGAACGCAGCCCCGTGCTGTCGAGAATCAGCGACGTGCACTCGTCGTCGTCGGCCTGCCCCCCCACCGGGGTGGCAGTCAACTCGAACTGGGTGGCATCGGCGTCGACCGTGATCTGGTATTTCCCCTTCTCCGAGTCGATCGTATCGCCGTCGGCGATGCCGCAATCGTCGGAGGTGTAGGTGCTGAACCGGGTAAAGCATCGCTCCAGCACCTGCGAGACCCGGAACAGCTCGGCCTTGCCGTCCGCGCGACCGGACTCGATCACCCATTGGGTGTAGCTGGGAATGGCAATGCCCATCACGATCGCGAGGATCGCGACCGCGATCATCAGCTCGATCAGCGTGAACCCCCGCTGCAGTCGTTGGATCGTCATGGCGATGCTCCTATTGGTTGAGCCACAGGCCCAGTACGTACGGCCGGTGGCCGGGCGTGGGCTGCGTGCCGTCGGTGGAAACGAGGACACTCATGCCCACGGCCAGGTCCTGCAGTTCAAGCGCCGGCGCCCCAGCCGCACCTCGGATGTCCTTGCGGCCGGGAAACATCCGGTACCGTTCACCGTCGAGCACCACGACACTGTTCTTGAGGTCGATCGCCTCGACGGTCATCGGCTGGGGGATGCCCAATGCGAAGTCGGCCATGTCACCCACCGACTGCTGTTCGTCCTGGGCGAGCGCTGTCGCTCCGGCACCGGCCAGCGCAAGGGCGCCGGCCACGGCAAGAATCGTTCGATTGATTGCGTTCATCGCATTTCTCCTGGAATTCTTCATCGTGCCTGGCGCCAGACCTGGCGGCCATCGCAGATCGTTCCGATCAGCAACGGCTGACCGGTCGCAGGGTTCAGGGTTCCGAACTCCGAACACCAGCCGTCGCGCGAGCCGACGGTACCCGGATCGGCCGGACCGTCACCCGGATCGAACGGATCGTCGGGATCACCGCCGCCGTCTCCACCGCCGAGAGTCGGCGGCTTGATGATGATCGGCGGATCGATCGGTGCGCCGACGCCGACTTCGACCACGCCACAGTTCGGGCAGATGTTGTCCAGAGCGCCTCCGCCGGACAGGGCATCGACCACATAGAGGCGTTGGACGCCGCCCGGTGCGCAAGGGTCGTCTTCCGGTTCGAAGGTCGAGAAGATCAGCTGACCGAAGATCACGCGAGGCCGTGCCAGGACCCGCTCGCCCGACGGGGTCGAGCTGGTCGAAAGATCCAGCACCCAGCCGTCAGCGCCCGGGTCGCCGGTAATCACTCGCTGTCCGTCGGAAACACTGATCGACGGCGAGCCGAAATCGGGCGAAGTGAGCGGGCTGTTCTGGTCCCGCAACGCGTAGAAATGCTCCATCTCCGTACTGCCGACCAGGCGATCGGCCGGCTCGATCAGCTTGCCGGTGCCGACGTAGACGAACAGGCCGCCGGACGGGCTGGCCGCCAGGCCTGGCGTCGAGGTGATCGGGCGCTCGTCCGGCTCCGAGAAAAGACCATTGGCGAACGTCACCGAGGGAGAGCCGCTCGCGTTGAAGTCGACGCGCCAGACGGTGCCGTTCAGGTCGCCGGCATAGGCGCGGTTGAGCGAAATGCGGGTCTCCGGATCGAGCAGCGGAGCAACGCCGGAAAGGCCGTTGTCGCCGGAGCTGCTTTCCAGTTCGATCTCATGCAGGACATCGCCGTCGAACAGGTCGACCACGAACATCACGGCGTTGTTGTCGTCGCTGTTGTAGCCGTTGCCGAACAACGCGACCCACTGGCCGTTGCCGAGGCGGGTGATGACCGGATCGCCGAACGTATAGCCGAGGTCCGGCTCGTCGTCGCCGGTGATCTCCCACAGCACCTGCGGGGAGTTCGGGTTGGTGACGTCCAGCGCGTACATGCTGCGTCCGCCGGCGCCGAGGCCGCCGACCAGCACCCGCCTCCAACCGCCGTCGTAGGCGTCGCGGACCACGATCTGGCCGTCGACGAAGAACTGGTGGCCGTAGTTCGGACGGGTCAGTTCGCGGAGGTTCGGGAGTACCGCTCGCGGGACGAAGGAAAACAGCTCGCTGCCGGTCTCGGCATTGAAGGCATGCAGCATGCCGCCATTGCCGCCGACGAAGACGGCCTTGGTCGAGCCTTCCTTGCCGTCGACGAAGGACGGATAGTTGCTACCAGCCGTTCCCGGCAGACGTGCCCAGCCTTCGTTGCCCTCGCCCATGTAGACCGGACGGGAATTCACGATGTCGGCAAGGACCGTCGAGCGGTCACGCAGGTTGCCGCCGTTCTGCTCTTCCTTCGACCGATCGCCGCGCAGGTAGTCGATGATGTCGTTGGCCACGCCGGGGCTGGCGTCGATCTGTGCCTTGAGGGCTGCGGCGAGGTCCGTGTCGAAATCGTCCCCACCGGTTCCGTCGGCCTGGGACGTGAGAACGCGGCGCGAGGCCGGCGACCGAGCGTCGAGCTGCGGACCGGCTTCCCATTCGGTGCTGCCGGAGAAAACGTCGATGGCCTTGACGTTGCCGCTCCAGTCAGCGCTGTCGAACTCGGCGGAGTAGATGATCGAGCCTTCGGTCAGGCGGGTCGACGACACCGACAGACCGGTGGTCGCCGACGTTCGTGCAACGATCTCGAGCAGGAAGTTGCCCAGCTCCTGGGCAAAGGTCTCGGGATCGTCCGCGGTGAAGAATCCGCCGCGGCCGTTCAGGCCGAAGTGCAGCAGGTCGTCGATCTTGGCGTCGTTGGAGTCGTACGGGTCGCCCCAGTCGATCGACGTCTGCGTGTCGATCGCGGCGAAGGCGTCCTCGGGATCGATATTCCCCCGGACGCCGAGCCCGATGCCGAAGCTCGCCAGATGCTGCCAGAACGCCGGGTCCTCGGGCGTCGTGGACACCCGGTTGCCGACGTCCGGCCGGAGGTCGCGCTTCCAGTAGTGCATGGCGACGTCGGCCAGCGTATTGGACTCGGAACTGTCGGCAAACGGCGCGACCGGCGAATACTGGTAGGACTGGGGACCGGAGCCGGCGTCGGGACCGGTGATCGTTGCGCCGGCCGTGCCGTCGGCATCACCGACGCTCGGGTTGCCGCCGTTCCAGAATCCGTCGGACATCAGGATATGGAAGCTCTGCCGGCAGGCGAGGTCCTCACCGCCGGACTGCCCCGGCGTGGTGGACCAGGGTCCACGGGCATCGGTGCGTTCGAAATAACCGCCGACCGCTTCGGCGGCCAGCCGCAGCGGCGTACCGTTGTTGTTGATGACGCGTCCGTAGAGTTCATCGTAGAACGCCTGTCGTCCGGACAGATCGAATGTGCGAACCGGCCGCAGTACCGCGCGGGTGCTGACGCCGTCGATGAGGGCAAAGCCGTTGTTGATCGCGGCGAAGCCGACGCGGGCCTGGTCGGGCATCCGGGTGAACGCCTGACCGATCGCGCCGCGGGCGGTCAGAATGCGCGAGCGGTGGTACTGGAACCAGTTGGCGAAGTTCTGGATTTCTTCATCCCGCGTACGCGTCACACCGCTCGGCGAAGTGAAGGTCGCACCGGCCGGCGTATCGGCAAGTGTGATCACCACCTTCTGATAGCTGCTGGCCGAGCCCCGCGGGCCGCCCTGATAGTTGTAGTAGGTGATCGGCTTGTAGGTGTGGTTCCCGTTGCAGGGGTCGCAGAAGGCCTGATCCAGGCTGTTGCCGCGGAACCAGACCGCCGACTGGGTCTGCTCCCGGGTCAGGTCCAGATCGCCGAGACCCGGAATGTCCGGGTTGTACAGCGCATTCCGAGGATCCGCTGGAGGCATCTCGGTTCCATCCGGTCTCGACCACGGGCTGTAGGTGATATCCGGGTTGTAGAACACGCCGTTGTTGGCGGCCGAACGTCCATACAGGTTATGGATGTTGCTGTCCTTGACCGACGGCACCTGATTGGCGTAGTCGACGCCACCATAGAGTCCGCTGGGTGCCGGGAAGAGCTTGAGCGTGTACCGGAACTCGGGCCCGTCGGGCATGTATTCCCACTGCATGGAGCCGGAGTCGTCGAGCGTGAACATCACGTTCGGCTCCACGTTGGTGGCAACGAACAACGGGCTTTGAGCGATGTTGAGGTCGTCGGCACGCGCCTGGCCGGGTGCACCGGCACCGAACACCAGCACCGCAACGCCCAGCGCAAGGAAAAGTCTGTTCGAAGTGTGATTCATGGAAACGCTCCGTAGTCGCTCGGGCAACTCATTCCGGATAATAGAAAATGCTCTGCACCACGACCTCGCCGATCCCGGCGGGCCCCTGCGCACGAGCAGCGACGAGGTAGTACTCCTCGATCGCGGTATCGTTCAGTTCGTTCATCGGCCGGCAGGCGGAACCGAAGATGGTGCCGCCGCCGCCGGCATCGGTAAGCGCGACGACGAAATAGTCGTTGCCGGTTTCCGGGGCGGTTTTCCAGTCCCAGTCATCCGGCGTCACCACCACGGCGCCCTCGCTGACCAGCGTGCAGGCATTTCGCTCGAGACCGAGGTCGGCCTGGACCTCGGCCCAGATCGGGATCGCGCCTAGCGAGCCGCCGGCGCCGCCGACGATCTGGCCCAGTTCGCGTTCGATCTCGCGGAGCGTGGACTCGGCGGCCTGGAAGGCTTCGTTGGTTTCCCGCACGTTGCCCGCCATGCGCTCCTGGAGGATGCCCACATTGGCCGCACTGAGGCCGATGACGGTCATGATGATCAGGAACATCAGGGCGATGAACAGCGCGGCGCCGCGCTGGCGAGAAAAGGAAACGGTCGGTAGTGATCGCATCGCGTACACCTCGTCAGAGCACGATCAGACGATTACGCAGGGCAATCGTCGTCGAGAACGGAAAGCGCATCGACCCGTCGCCGGGCGTCTGCAGGTTCATGCCGGCCAACTGCACCGTCTGCTCGGTCTCGTCGCCGTCCGCGTTCTCGGCCGAGCGGATGCTCATGCCGACCTGGAGCGCGACGATCTGCGGCCAGCCGTCGGCCGGAACCTGATCGGCCCGCAGCCAGCGATCGACGCTCTGGCCGTCGCCGCCGGCAACGGCCGAATCGCTGTAGCCGTACAGGACCTGGAGCGACTCCACGCCCTGGACGAGTTCTTCGGTGACCGCCTGGGCGGCCGTGCAGCCGAACACCGTCCGATACAGGCCCGGGATGCCGTCGGCATCGACGCCGACATGGAACGCAACAACCGGCATTGCGAAGGCCTGCATGCTTTCGTCGTAGGCGGTCGACCAGTCCGGACCTCCGCTCTTGCTGAAGGTCTGGCCGGTGCCCGTATTCAGGAACGCATCGACGCCGCTGGCGCAATTCGTGACGAGCACCATCGAATCGGCGCCAAGCCCGTGCGGTTCGGTCAGGGAAATCGACGAGCTCGACTGGTTCTGGATTCCATCGGCGGTGACACCTTCGAGAATGTCCAGCCGGCGAAGCAGCAGGACGTCGCTGCCAGGTGAAACTCGGCCCGACAGCACGGCGGGCAGGCTTGCCGAAGGCGCGGTCGAGGACCAGTCGCCGGACGAGGCCCCGCCCGGGTCCAGGTTGTCCGGAAGGCTGTAGTCGGAATTGATGCCGGTGCCGCCGAACTCCCAGCCGGTCAGCGACCAGTCGTTCGGAAAGAAGTTGCTGCCCGCGGCCAGACAACCCGCGCCGACGTGATCGGTGATCTCGATCCGCGCGGCACAGAACCCGTGCGTGCCTGCCTGTCGCAGGTCGCGTTTCATGAGTTCGACCGCAAAACGGCCGTTTTCCTGCACCCGCGCCAGCGCGTCGGAGGTCTGGAACGTGACCTTGCTGCTGTTGAACAGCTGGAGCAGGCCTGCAGTGATCAACAGCCCCAGGGTCAGGGCCACCATCAGTTCGACCAGGCTGAGTCCGCGGGCAGTTCGAGGAGGGGAAACGGTAATCATCATCGGCAGCCTCAGATTCGGGTCACGATCACGAATTCGGCGTCCTCGCCTTCTTCGCGATCATCGAGCCAGGTAACGGTGACGGTCAGTTCGATGCCCAGGTTGTCGCCGCAGGCGCCGACCGTATCGATGGCCGTGTCGACCGTGCCCTGCGGCAGGACAGCGGCCGCACGCGTTTCGATACGGTCGAGGCCGGACTGGAAGGACGAGCCGGGATTGCACCCGGCGACCTCGGCGCGGTGCGCTCGGCCATGATCAGCAATCTCGTAGGCCAGGTTGGTCGCCTGAGTCCGGTAATACGAGACCTGCCCGGCCTGCAGCGAGAACCCCTGGATTGCGGCCAGGCCAAGCAGCCCGATCGCCAGGACCAGCAAGGTGATCAACACTTCGATCAGCGTGACGCCCTGCTGGCGGCCCGACAGTGCCGAAAGCCGCGGCCGCCGGCGGGTCGAACGAGAGATATTCATCAGTCGCACTCCGTACGTTCGCTAGACACGCGTCCGGTTCGCTCGACGCGAATCCGGCGTGCGTTGTCCGTGGTGCAGTTGTCGAGATCGAGTTCCAGGTCCAGCGTGGCGCTTGCAAAGCCGTCATTCTGGAAGTCGATCGCACCTCCTTCCGGGTCGAACTGGAAATCGTCGCCCGGAGAGCCCCAGACGCGCACGACTTCCGCCGCGCCGTCGGGATCGGCCACCGCGATCCATCCCTGGTTCCAGTTGCCCCCACACGCCGCGCCGTCGTCGCTGGCGCAGACCCGGACGTCGCGACCGCGCTTGAGCGCCTCCGACCGACCCAGCTGCAGGGCCGTGACCAGTTCATTGGCTTCACCGGACAGGCGGTTGTTCTGGATGAACGTGGTGAACGCCGGCAGCGCCGCTGTGGTGACGATCGCCAGCAGAGCGATGGCAATCAGCAATTCCATGAGCGTGAACCCGCGCTGGTTGGTCCTGACGTTCGACATGGCGCAACTTTCCGAAAGTGTCCTGCATGCCATCATCCACGATTCGCCGGCAAGCGCCAGTTCCACCCGACGAACGGTCGATCGGGCGCGCCGAACGGCTGTGCGGGCCGCCCCGGACGGGCCAAATCGGCCGGTTCTGCGACGCGGGTCACACCGATCGGATCGCCGAAGGCGCACACCGGTCGGGCCAGCGCGCGAAGATCACGTGCGCGCCCCGGCGCGCCGCGGGGTTTATAATGCGCGGCTGAATCGGATGGTCAGTCGCCGGAATGCAGGCGGTTGGGCGCATCGGAATTCAGGCCGACGAACCAAGACCCGAGTTCGCGTGGGTTGTCCGGAAGGCGATCTCCCGGAAGCCCGCGCAGAATCCATGCGAGGTAGTGCGTGAGCGCAAACGACGATCGAATCTTTCTCAAGCGGTTCAGCCTGGTGATCGTGGCCCTGGTGATCTTTGCCGTGGTCATGATCCTGGTGGCGTTCCAGTTTCACAAGACGCTGGGCCAGCATGACAATCCCGCCCGCGTCGAGGCCATTTCCGCGCGCATCCAGCCGGTGGCCGGCGTCTACGCCGGTGAAACCGGGCGCGCCGCGGCGGCGGCCGCCGCCGAAAGCGCCAGCGCCGACCAGGCGCCCCAGGTGGCGTTCGACGGCAGCCTCGACGGCGAAATGATCTACAACCGCGTCTGCGCGGCCTGCCACGATTCGGGCGCGGCCGGTGCCCCGAGGCTGGTCGCGACCGACTGGACCGATCGCCTGCCCCAGGGCGAAGACACGCTGGTCGAGCACGCGATCGACGGCATCGGGGTGATGCCGGCCAAGGGCGGACGCTCCGACCTCACCGACGAGCAGGTTCGCGCCTCGGTCGAGTACATGCTCGCGCAGATCCAGTAAGCAGACCCCGCCGGTCCGCCCGGGCCGGATCCTGCCAGGGCCGGGCGCGTCGGCCCGGCTTTGCCGCGCCCTCCCCCGCAACAGGCGATGCGCTAGCGCGCGTCGCCCTGCTCGCCGTCGAGAAACGCTCGGGCCCGCGCCTGCAGGCGCGGAAACAGCTGCTCGAAGGCCTTTCCGATCGCCACCTCGTGGCCGTCGAGCAACTCCAGGCCGCGGGCCAGCGGCTCGATGCGCCCGTGCCGACGAGCGATGAGCCCGAAGATATCTTCCAGCAACAACCGGTCATCGAGCCGGGTCCAGAGCCCGACAGCCGCCGCCCAGTCCGCGAAGCGGGCCAGCCGCGGCGGCAGTTCGGCGCGGCGTTCGGCGAGCAGCGCATCGATCGCGCGCCCGAACTCGGCGCGCGGCTGCGGGCCGAACTCGCCCCACCGCCGCGACAGTTCGCGGTCGAACAGCACGTCGAGGACGATGCCGCCGTAGCGGCGCCACGGCGGCCGGAACCGGGCCAGCAGGTCGGTTACCGCCGGGTCGCTGTCCGACCACGCGTCGATGCGACGGTGCAGGCGGATGCCCCGGACCAGGCCGGCGGACAGCTCGCTCGCCTCCAGCCGGCCCTTCACGTGGTCGCCGAGCAGGGCGCCGAGGCGATCGTCCGGATCGCGGCCGGCCAGCACCAGGTGGGCGAGATGGTTCATGCGACGCACTCGTTCGGACGGAGAGCCGGGCACCGCCGGGAGGCCGCAGCACCCCCGGCGCTGCGGCCCGGATGCGGGTTATCATGCGACGGCACGCAGACGGTGACAAGACGCACAGCCGTCGATGGCCGCATCTCGGATCGGCGCTGCGTGCCCCGTTCCCGACCGACGCCTCTTCCATGAACGACTCGCCATGACCAGCCATCGGCCCATCGACCCCGATACGTTTCCGGACGACCAGACCGAGCTCTACCTGAGCGGTCCCGCCGGTCGCCTCGAGTGCATCACCGACATGCCCGAGCCCGACCAGGCCCGGCCGGCCACCGCCGTCCTGTGCCACCCGCATCCGCAGCACGGCGGCACGCTGCGCAACAAGGTGGTGACGATCATGGAGCGCAGCCTGCGCGAGTCCGGCCTGGCCACCGTGCGGTTCAATTTCCGCGGCGTCGGGGACAGCGAGGGCGAATTCGACGACGGTGACGGTGAGCTCCAGGACCTGCTCGCCGTGATCGAATGGGTCCGGCGCACCCGCCCGGACACCGATCTCTGGCTGGCCGGCTTCTCCTTCGGCTCCTGGGTCGCGCTGAAGGCGGCCCAGGACCAACCGGTGCGGATGCTGATCTCGATCGCTCCGCCGGTCGAACGCTACGGCTTCGCCGACCTGCTGCCGCCGAACGCGCCGTGGCTGGTCGTCCAGGGCGACGAAGACGAAGTCGTGTCCCCGGACGCGGTGATCGCCTGGGCCGAGGCGCTGGACACGCCGCCCGAGCTGGTCGTCATGGAAGGCAGCGGGCACTTCTTCCATCGACGCCTGATGGACCTGCGCGGGCTGATCAAGAACGCGGTCGCCAACCACCTGCCCTGACCGGCCAGCGCCCCACCGTGCCGGTTTCCTCCTCCTCGCCCGGGCCCGCCGAGCGCCATCGCGCCCTGGTCGAGGCCGGCCGCCTGCAACCGGACGCCGCGCAGGAGGCAGTGGCTGAAAAACTGCAGCACTGCTTCGAGCGCCTGCTGGAAACTCGCCCACGCTGGTTCCGCAAACCGAAGCCGGTCTCGGGCCTGTACCTTCACGGACGCGTCGGCCGCGGCAAGACGCTGCTGATGGACCTGTTCGTCAGCGCGCTCGAGGACGCCGGCGAGACGGTCGAGCGGGCGCACTTCCACCGTTTCATGGACGACGTCCATGCGCAACTGAAGGGCCTGGGCCAGCGACAGCGTCCGCTGGACGCGATCGCCCGCGAGCTGCGCAAGCGCACCCGGGTGATCTGCTTCGATGAATTCCACGTCGAGGACATCGCCGACGCCATGCTGCTGGGCGAACTGACCCGCCAGTGGTTCGATCTCGGCATCACGCTGGTCGCGACCAGCAATACCGCGCCGGACGACCTGTACGCGGGCGGCCTGCAACGCCAGCGCTTTCTTCCGGCGATCGAGCAGATCCACGCCCACTGCGAGGTCGTCGAACTCGATGCCGCCGAGGATTTCCGCCTGCGCGAGCTGACCCGCCACCCGACCTGGCTGACGCCCAATGACGCGGCCGCCGACCGGCAGCTGGTCGATGAATTCCGCGCCCTGTCGCCCAGCGTGGAAGCCGAGCAGCACGTCACGCTGACGGTCCGCGGCCGGCCGGTCGAGGCGCGCGCCCGCGCCGGGTCCCTGGCCTGGTTCGAGTTCGACGAGCTTTGCCGGGGCGCCCGTTCGTCCGGCGACTACCTTGAGCTGACCTACCGCTTCTCGACCCTGCTGGTCGCCAACGTGCCGCGGATGGACGACGACGACAACAATGCGGCCCGGCGATTCATCCACCTGGTCGACGCCTGCTACGACCGCAGCGTCAAACTGATCGCCACGGCCGAGACCGGCATCGACGAGCTCTACAGCGGCCAGCGTCTGGCCGCCCCGTTCCAGCGGACCCGCTCGCGCCTGGTCGAAATGCAGAGCACCGACTACCTCGCCCGCCCGCATCGGCCTTGAGCGAATTCATCGATATTTACCGCAGATGGACGCAGATGAACGCAGATAAAACCACAGCATCTTCGTGAAGGCCGGACGACCGAAATGGACGGATCCCAGTCAATCTGATCAACGACCGCACCCTGACAAGAAAGGGTCCAGCTTCGGATAGATGGCCCACAGATGAACAAGAATGCGCACACCTCAAGAGTCGGTGCGACATTCGCTGTCCGGCAATCTCCCCGGTCACCCTGGACCTCGCGGAGCAGATCCAGAACACAGCGAACTTCGATCTGCTCGATCACAGAGGGCGCGTTCGCACCTCGTTCGACGTGACTGAACCAAAACGTTCAGCTCCGCTTGCAGGCCATTCCATTCCCGATCTCCCTATCGCCGACCCCTAGACCTCGCCATTCCGCGTAGCCGAGTTCACGTGGGTGCCTTTGCCCTCATGGGGTTCATCTGCGGTCATCTGCGTTCATCTGCGGTAAACACAAAAAAACCGGCCGCACGGGGCGGCCGGCCGGGCAGCACCGGTCCGGGGACCGGCGTTGGGGCTCGTGAACGGTCAGGCGTCGTCGTCGCCGTTGCCGGCGTTCATCAGTTCTTCGAGGTCGAAGTTCGAGAAATCGATTCCGCCGCCGAGGGTCTTGCCGATGAAGACCGGGTCGAGCGCGCCGAAGACGTTGATGAATACCGCGTCGCCCCCCGATTCGGTGACCATCAGGACGATGCCGTCGACGAATTCCCCCGACTCCTTGATGTAGATGTCGACGTGATCGGACTCGTCGCGGACCTCGACCGCCGGGGTCCAGCCCTGGTTGCCGAGCTCGAACGCCGTGTCGGACACGAAGGTCCGGGCCAGGGAACCGTCGACGTCCTCGAAGACCATCACGCGCAGGCCGGAAACGCCGCTGATCAGGTCCGCGATGTCGGCATTCGAGCCGCGGAAACCTTCGGCCAGGCCCTGGATCATGGCGTTGCCGAAATTCAGGTTGACCTTCGGACCCGTGCCGAAGACCTCCTTGACCGGTTCCAGGTCGACCTGCCCGGGCGCCTGGGCCAAGGCCTGGGTCGCGAACGGGGCGGCGAGCAGCAGCAGGGCAATACGTAGTGCTTTCATTTCAAGTCTCCTAGGTTTCTTCCGGTGGGTGGGACGGGGCAAGGCGGAACGAGGCCAGCAGGTGCCCGTAGGGCAGCTGTTCGAGCTCGATCCGCGGAAAATCCTCGGGATATTCGAGATGCTCGCGGACGCCCCGACCGGCCATGTCGATGGCCTGTCGCGACGTCCGGTCGAGCGTGACCAGGGCCAGCTGCAGGTCTTCGACGTCCGCGCTCGAGGCGATCGCAGGCGACGGCTGCCGCTCGCCAGGTTGCAGCACCGCAACCAGCACCAGTACAGCGGCCAGGCCGGCCGCCAACGCGACCGGCAGGCCTCGCCAGTGCCGGGGACCCGGGCGAGGGTGATTCGTGGCGTGCTGCAGCACGGCGCGGCGCAGATCCGCCGGCAGCCTATCGTCGGGCCCCAGTGCCGCCAGCTCGCGGCGCAGCGACCAGTCGGCGGCGAGCTCGCGATCCCTCGGCGGCGCATCCGCCGCGCGCAGCCCGGTCTCGAGCTCGGCTTCGCTCGGCCGGCCGTTTCCGTTTTCAGGCGACCTGTTCATGAAGCTCTTCCTCCAGCAGCCGCCGCAATGCGCGGCGGGCGCGAAATGTGTAGACCTTGACCTGGTTCTCGCTGAGCTCGAGCGTACGCGCCGTGGTCGCGACGTCGGTGTCCTGCAGGTCTCTGAGGATCAGAAGGCTGCGGCCGGGTTCGGGCATCCGGGCGACGGCCTCCCGAAGGGTCCGGCGGCGCCGCTCGCTGTCGGCCAGGTCGGCCGGGCCCGCCGGTGCTTCATCAGCTGCATCGCGCTCCCCGATCAGCTTCAGCAGCACGCCGCGGGTGCGGGTGCGGCCGCGCAGCCGATCGAGGCAGGCATTGCGAGTGCAGGTCAACAGCCACGGCAGTTCCGACCCGGTCTCGATGCTCTCGAGGCGATCCCACAGCTTGATCAGCGTGTCCTGGACGACGTCGTCGGCTTCGTCGGGCCGCCTCAGCAGCGCCAGCGCCAGGTGCCGCAAGCGGGGGCCGTGGGCATCGACCAGCTGTTCGAATCGCCGTCTCATGACCGGTATACGTTCGGGGAGGGGGTTGGGTTACAGGATCGTGGGAAGGTTCTCTTGGCGCCAGTGCCATTGGGGATGGGTTTGATCTTGTACCCGATCGCTCTTGACCAACGAGCAGACCGCGCTCCAGCCCTGAACCCAAAGGCGTTTCGCCGCTGGCTGCGCCAGCTGATGCGAGTGACTTTTGTCGCAAAAAAAGTCACCAAAAGTGCTCATGCCGGGGAAGCCGCCCGCTGCGCGGGTTCCCTCGATTCTCGGCCGCTGCGGGAGTTTCCGAACTCGCTGCAGTCGCTGCGCTCCTTCCGCTCAGACATGCGGAAACTCTCCTTCCGCAGCACCCTGCGAGTCTCGGCGCCTTCCCAGGCAGATAAGACCCAGCGCCAACCCCAACCCTGTCGCCCCGGGCTTGACCCGGGGTCCAGTGACTTTGCGGGTTTCGATCAAAGTCGCTGGATCCCGCAGCAAGTGCGGGACGACAGTAAAGGGCGAGGAGCTGGAGCCTTTGCCTTTGCCATTGACGTGCCCGCCGTCAATGGCGCCGAGAAGTGCAGGGACGGGCGGAATCAGACGAAAAGGTGTCTGAGCGAAGCGTCGCAGACGCGTAGCGAGTTCTTTTCGTCCCGCCCGGACCGAGCATCGCAGAGCCTGCCTCGGACTTGATCCGGGGGCACCCGCGCAGCGGGGGCCATTGCCCTGTCAGCGTTTTTGCTTACTTTTTGCCGCGGAAAAAGTAAGGCGCAGCAGGCGGCGAAACGCTTTTTTTGATTTTGAAACTGGATCGGTTGCAACAACCCGTCAGCGCGAAAAACGACCAACCGCAGGGGTGTTCCCGGACCCTTCGGTGCGGAGTGGGTGGCTTCGGATCGGTCTCAGCTCGTGGGATTCGAACCGAGCGACAGTGGCAGCGCCACGGCCGAGCGCCGAAGCGCGCGAAACGGCGTGACTCCGCCGCAAGACTCCCGGGCCGCGAGGTTCGGGGTATGGATGCCCAGGGCCTCTCCGGGCCTCTCGGTGCGGAGCGTCTGGCGGCGGAGCGGCTTCGGATCGTGGAATTCGAAGCGAGCGACATTGGCAGCGCCACGGCCGAGCGCCGAAGCGCGCGAGATGGAGTCGCTCCGCCGTCAGCCGCCCGTGCCGGGAGGTTCGGAGAGGCCCTTAATGAGCCGACTCCCAATCATCGCCCACGCCCACTTCCACCAGCAGATCGACGGCCAGGTCGGCCGCTGACTCCATCCGTTGCGTGATGCCGGCGCGGACTTCGTCGATGGCGTTCTCGCGGACCTCGAGGACCAGCTCGTCATGGACCTGCATGATGAGCCGGGCCGGGGCGTCCTTGCCGGTCAGCCAGGCGTCGACGTCGATCATCGCGCGCTTGATGATGTCCGCCGCGGTGCCCTGCAGCGGCGCATTGATCGCGGCGCGCTCGGCGGCCTGCTGGCGCTGGCGGTTGCGCGCGCGGATCTCGGCCAGCCACAGGCGGCGCCCGGCCAGGGTCTCGACGTAGCCGTCCTTCTTCGCTCGGCGGCGGGTCGCGTCCATGAACTCGCGCACCCCGGGATAGCGCGCGAAGTAGGTGTCGATGTATTCCGAGGCGGTGTCGCGGTCGGTCTCCAGCTGCTTCGCCAGGCCCCAGGCGCTCATGCCGTACATCAGGCCGAAGTTGATCGCCTTGGCCGCGCGCCGCTGGTCGCCGTCGACCTCGTCGACCGCGCGTCCGAAGACCTCGGCCGCGGTCGCGCGATGGATGTCCTCGCCGGCGGCGAACGCGCGGCGCAGGCCGTCGTCTCCGGACAGGTGGGCCATGATCCTCAGCTCGATCTGCGAGTAGTCGGCAGCCATCACCTTCCAGCCGTCGGGAGCGACGAAGGCCTTGCGGATCCGGCGGCCCTGCTCGGTCCGGATCGGGATGTTCTGCAGGTTCGGGTCGGTCGAGGAAAGGCGGCCGGTCGCCGTGCTGGCCTGGTGGTAATGGGTGTGAATCCGGCCCGTGTCGCCGCGCACCTTCTCCGGCAACCGGTCGGTGTAGGTGCTCTTGAGCTTCGACAGCCCGCGATGCTCGAGGATCAGCCGCGGCAGCTCGTACTCTGCGGCCAGTTCCTGCAGCACGTCCTCGGCGGTCGACGGCTGCCCCTTCGGCGTCTTGCGCACCACCGGGATCTCGAGTTTTTCGAACAGGATTTCCTGCAGCTGCTTCGGCGAGCCCAGGTTGAACTCGCCGCCGGCGGCCTTCCAGGCCTGTTCCTGGATGGCGTCCATGCGCTCGGCAAGCTCGGCGCTCTGCGCCCTGAGCCGGTCCGAATCGATCAGCACACCGGTGCGCTCCATACGCGCCAGGACGCCGATCAGCGGAATCTCCAGGTCAAGGTAGACGTCGCGAACCCGCTCGGTCTTCGACAGGTCCGGCCACAGGCTGCGATGCAGCGCGATGCAGACCTCGGCGTCCTCGCCGGCGTACGCGGCGGCCTGGGCGACCGGCACCCGGTCGAAGGTGACCTGCTGCTTGCCCTTCCCTGCGACCTGCTCGAACGGGATGGTGGTGCGCCCGAGATAGCGCCCGGCCAGCGAGTCCAGGTCGTGCCGGGTGGCGGTGGCGTTGTAACAGTAGGACTCGAGCATGGTGTCGTGGGCCACGCCGGCCAGATGCACCCCGGCCCGGTCGAGCACGTTGAGGTCGTACTTGGTGTGGTGGGCCAGTTTCGGGCGCTCGGCATCCTCGAGCACCGGCTTGAGGGCGTCGACGGCCTCGTCGCGATCGAACTCCGTGTCCTGGTCGACGTGTCCGACCGGCACGTACCACGCCCGGCCCGGCTCGACCGCGAAGGAGAAGCCGACCAGGTCGGCGTCCAGCGGCTCGAGGCTGGTCGTTTCCGTATCGAATGCGATCAGTTCGGCCGAGCCCAGGGCCTCGACCAGCGCGCCGAGCTGATCTCGCGTGGTAACCGTCTCGACTTCGATCGACTCGTCGCCCGCGCCGGGATTCGCACCGGCAGAATCCGCGTCGCCGGCCCCGCCCGACTCGTCGAGCTGGCGCAGCCAGGTCGTGAAACCGAAGCGCTTGAGCAGTTCGGCCAGGCGGTCGCGATCCGGATCGCTCGGTGCCAGGGCCTCGAGGTCGAAGTCCAGTTCGACGTCGTCCTTGAGTGCAACCAGCTCGCGCGAAAGCGGCAGCTGGTCCAGCGCGGCGCGCAGGTTCTCGCCGATCTTGCCGCCGATCTCGTCGGCGTTCTCGATCACGCCTTCGAGGTCGCCGTACTTGTCCAGCCACTTCGCCGCGGTTTTCGGGCCGCACTTCTCCACACCCGGAATGTTGTCCGAGCTGTCGCCCGTGAGGGCCAGGAAGTCGCCGACAAGCTGCGGCCCGACGCCGAATTTCTCCCGTACGGCTTCCGGGTCATAGCGCTTGT
Organism: Wenzhouxiangellaceae bacterium; assembly: GCA_965222675.1. Classification (GTDB taxonomy): domain Bacteria; phylum Pseudomonadota; class Gammaproteobacteria; order Xanthomonadales; family Wenzhouxiangellaceae. Next base: position 244,859 of record OZ244963.1, read on the forward strand.
CCTGCATCGTGTCCTCGAGCACGACGCCGTCGCCGACCAGCTGGGCCAGGTCCTTGTCGCCGGACGAGATCAGCACCGGCCGGCCCGAGGTCCGCGCCCGGTGGACCAGGGTGGCGATCACGTCGTCGGCCTCGACGCCTTTGATCGCCACGCGAGGCACGCCGAGCGCATCGATCAGCTCGTGCAGCGGCTCGATCTGGCGTCGGAGATCGTCCGGCATGGCCGGCCGGTTGGCCTTGTAGTCGGCATAGGCCTCGTGGCGGAAGGTCTTGCCCGGCGCATCGAAGATCACCACCAGTCCGGCCGGCGACCGCTCCTTGACCAGCCGCCGGATCATGTTGGCAACACCGAAGATGGCGCCGGTCGGCTGGCCGTCGGCCGCGGTCAGGCTGGGCAGGGCGTGGAAGGCTCGGTAGAGGTAGGACGAGCCGTCCACGAGACAGAGGATTCCGGCGTCCGTATCGTCGCGTGTGGGCATTGCGGTTCGGCGGGGTGATCGAACCGCCATGATACGCGCGCCGACTCGATGCCAGGTCGGGGTCTGCTATCCTTTCACGGCCAGCGAAGGGCAATGAACAAGGGGCCTCAACGGGAGCATGCCATGAACCGGTTCTTCATCCAGTACGTCGTCTCGACCGGCCTCCTGGTCGCCAGCTCGGCGGCTCTCGCCCAGCAGGCGCCGCCCCCGTCCGACGCACCGCCGCCTCCGCCGATTCGCGAACCGCTGCCGCCGAAGGTCAGCGAGCCGGAAGACGAACTGCAGCCCGGCGTCGTGATCCGTCAGGAGGAAGGCCGGACGGTCGAGGAGTACAGCTCCGGCGGCCGGGTGTACATGGTCCGGATCACGCCTGCGGTGGGCCCGCCCTACTACCTCGTCGACACCACCGGCGACGGCCTGCTGGATCTTCGCCACGAGACCTTCGAACCGGTCAAGCCGGTCTACTGGAAGCTGTTCGAGTGGTAAGGCGCCGAGCGCGCTGCCGATGAGCGCACGACTGCGCGCACGGCTCCGCTCGCGACCTCACGCCGGCTCGTCGTAGAAGGAACCCGTCTCCGGCCGCCGGCCGGTGAATCGCTCGAAGGCCAGCGCGGCCTGCTCGACCAGCATCCCCCACCCGCCGAAGCAGCGCACCCGATTGAGCGCGCACCAGTGCGCGAACGGTGCATGCGCCGGACCGTAATTGAGATCGTAGGCGACCGCATCGGCGACCAGCCACTCGCGGTCCAGCATCGGCGCCTGGCGCTGGTGACCGAGGCTGGTGCACTGGATCACGCACTCGAACCCCCCGGCCGTCAGACCGCCCTCGAAATCGAATACCTCGACGGGAATGCCCGCGTCGCGCACCCGGGTGGCCAACCGCTCGGCCGGTTCCGGACTGCGGTTGACGATTCCGATTCGCGCCGGGCCGCGCTCGATCAGCGCGCCGAGCACACCGGCCGCCGCGCCGCCGGCGCCGACGACCAGCAGCCGTGCACCGCCGATATCCAGGCCGAGCCGATCGAGATCGGCGACCAGGCCGGCGCCATCCGTGTTGTCGGCCCGCCAGCCGTCTTCGTGCAGGGTCAGGGTGTTGCAGGCACCCGCCTGCTGCGCCGCCTTCGAGGCGACCCCGGCCAGGGCCAGGCCCTCGGCCTTCAGCGGCACGGTGAGATTGCAGCCCTGGCCCCCGGCATCGCGAAACCGCGCCAGCGCTTCGGCCAGGCCGCCGGACCGGCATTCGACGGCCCGATAGTCGACCTCGAGGCCGAGCGATGCGGCAAAGCGGGCGTGGATCGCGGGCGAACGCGAATGCTCGACCGGGTGCCCGAACACCGCCAGGCGGATCGGCCCGGACGTCGAAGCGGGGGTCATCCTGCCAGCCAGGCAGCCGCGTCCAGCGCGTGGTAGGTCAGGATGCCGTCGGCCCCGGCGCGGCGGATCGCGGTCAGGCTCTCGAGCACCACCTTGCGTTCGTCGAGCCAGCCGTTGGCCGCAGCGGCCTTGAGCATCGCGTACTCGCCGGATACGTTGTAGGCGAAGGTGGGCACGCCGAACTCGGAGCGCACGTCGGAAATCACGTCGAGGTACGGCAGGGCCGGCTTGACCATGACCCAGTCGGCGCCCTCGTCGAGGTCCAGCGCCACCTCGCGCAAGGCTTCGTCGCGATTGGCGGGGTCCATCTGATAGGTCTCCTTGCCGCCGGCACCGAGGTTGGCCGCCGATCCGACCGCGTCGCGGAACGGCCCGTAGAACGCCGAGGCGTACTTCGCGGCATAGCTCAGGATGATCGTGTCGCGATGGCCGTCGTGTTCCAGTCGCTCGCGGATGGCGCCGATGCGCCCGTCCATCATGTCCGACGGCGCGACGATGTCGGCACCGGCTGCGGCATGGCTGGCGGCCTGCCGCACCAGGGCCTCGACGGTCTCGTCGTTGAGTATGCGACCGGTATCGTCGAGCAGGCCGTCCTGGCCGTGCGAGGTGTAGGGATCCAGCGCCACGTCGGTCATCACGCCGAGTTCCGGGAAGCGGTCCTTGAGCGCGGCCACGGTCCGCGGCACCAGGCCGTCTTCGGCCCAGGCCGCCTCGGCGGAGTCGGTCTTCAGTTCGGGGCCGATGACCGGGAACAGCGCGATGGCCGGAATACCCGCTTCGACCACGCGCTCGCAGGTCGCGAGCAGCGGATCGAGGCCCTGGCGCTCGATGCCCGGCATCGACGGCACGGCCTCGGTACCCTTCCGCCGATCGAGCACGAATACCGGATAGATGAAATCGGACGCGGCCAGGCGCGTCTCCCGGACCAGGCGGCGAGCGAACTCGGTAGCGCGCGCGCGGCGCATGCGGATCAGCGGATACGACATCGTCGGAGCTCTTCGGAATCGCGGCCCGGTAGTGTAGCGCGCCGTTCCGGACCCGACCGATTGCGTCAGAAGACGACGTTGACCATCAGCAGCATGGCGCTCACGTAGACCACGCTCATCAGGCCGCCCACGCGCATGAAGTCGCGCACCTTGTAGCCCCCGGGCCCCATGATCAGCGCATTGACCGGATGGGTCGGCAGGATGAAGGCATTCGACGTGCCCAGGGCGATGATCAGCGCGTACACGGCGGGATTGGCGCCGGTGGCCAGCGCGATATTGATCGAGATCGGGACCAGCAGCACGGTGGCCCCGACATTCGACATGACCAGCGTGAACAGCGTGGCCAGGACCGCCAGCGCGATCTGCATGGTCAGGTCGCCGACGTCGCCGACCAGGCCCAGGGTCTGCTGGACCAGCCACGCGGCCGTGCCGGTCGTCTCCATCGCGAAGCCCAGCGGAATCAGGCTGGCCATCAGGAACACGGTCTTCCAGCTCACCGCCTGGTAGGCCTCGTCCATGCTCAGCACGCCGGTAAGCACCATGCCGATCGCACCGGCCATCAGCGCGATCGACAGATTGAAGTCCAGGCCCAGCACCAGGAACATCGCCAACGCGAAGAAGCTCACCGCGAACCCCACCTTCTGCGGCCGCTGCTCCTCCTTGGGGATATCGGTGGCAACGATGAAGTCCTTGTCGCGGGCCACCGCCGACAGGTCGCGCCAGGTCGAATGCGACACCAGGCAGTCGCCGACCTGCAGGGTCTCCGAGCGCAGCCCGGTGCGAACGATGGCGTCGCCGCGGTTGATGGCCAGGACCGAGATACCGAACTTCGAACGCAGCCGCGCATCGGCAATGGTCTGGCCGACCAGCCGTGACCCCGGCGGGATGACGACTTCGGAGATTCCGGCCCGGCTCGGGTTGAACAGGCTGCCGAAGGTCCGCAGGCGAGGCTGGAGACGAAGCTTGTTGTCGACGGCGAAGCGGCCCACCTGGTCGCGCGTGCCCATCACTCCGAGCACGGTTCCGACCCAGATCATCTCTTCGGCCGGCGGTGCCAGGCGCGGCTCGTCCGTGGACTGGATGGCCAGCAGCAGCGGCGCGCCGTCGAGCTGCTCGGCCTCGTTGACGCGCATGCCGACGAGCGGCGAATCGACCGTCACAAGCAGTTCATGGACGTCGCCGGTAATGCCGTAGACGTCGGCGAAATAGCTTTTCGTCCGCCCCGGCGAGGCGGCCTTCTTGCCGCCGGTCTTGGGCAGCAGCCGGCGTCCGATCAACAGGGAGTAGAGCAGGGCTGCGATCAGCAGGGCGATGCCGATCGGGGTGACCGAGAACATCTCGAAGGGCTGCAGCGCTTCGGCGCCCGGCGGCAGCGAACGGTTGGAGGTCTGGATCAGGTCGTTGAGAAGGATCAGCGGCGACGATCCGATCATCGTCAGCGTGCCGCCGACGATGGCGCAGAAGCCGATCGGGATCAGCATGCTGGACAGGGGGATGTCGAGCCGGCTCGAGATCCGGCTGGTCACGGGCAGGAACAGCGCGGTCGCGCCGGTGTTCTGCATGAAGCCCGAGACCACCCCGACGGTGCCGCAGAGCATGGCGATGACGCGCGATTCCGAGCGCCCCCCGTAGCGGACGATCAATGCGGCAACGGTGTTCATCACGCCGGTGCGGTCGAGGCCGGCGCCAAGCACCATCACCGCGATCACCGCGATGACTGCGTTGGACGCGAAGCCGTCGAACAGCTGGTCGCCCGGAACCAGACCGAACAGGCCCACCAGGACCATGATGGAGATCGCAGCGATGTCGATGCGGACGATCTCGGTGGCGAAGGCGAAGATGGTCAACCCGAGCAGGGCCAGCACCAGCAGCATGTCGCCGGTCAGCGTCAGTTCGCCCTGCATCGCCCGTCGCTCATCGCTTGCCGTCGGTCATTCCGTGGTCATTGGGTCGTCGATCGCCGGACACGCGTCCGTGGTCCTCCTCCCGATGGCCGTCGTCGACCATCCTCTGCACGATACCCGATCGCCGGGCCGCCGTCGCGCCGCGCGCCTGGATCAGTCTTCGTTCCGCTCCAGCGCCGCCCAACGCGCCCGGATACGGTCCAGGCCGAGGTTGCCGCAGCCGCCCAGCGAGACCCGCGCGACCAGGCTGTCTTCGGGCGAGCGTTGTTCGAGCGAGGCGAGTTCGTCGCCGACCTTCCGGTAGGCTTCGCGAAACGACAGCCCGTCGGCGACCAGTTCGTTGGCCCGGTCGGTCGCGAACTGTGCCGGCGTCACCGCCGCGGCCATCCGCTCGCGGTGCCAGTCCAGCCCCGCAAGCAGTCCGGGTACCAGGGCCAGGCCCTCGAGTCCGCGCGCGAAGGCCCGCAGTACCGGCGGCTTGGTGTCCTGGAGATCGCGCTGGTAGCCCGACGGCAGCGACAGCACCGCCTCGAGCTCGGCGCGCGCGCCGATCACCGTGGCGTGCAGCGCGCGCAACAGCTCGACCGCATCCGGGTTGTGCTTGTTCGGCATGATCGACGAACCGGTGCAGAACGCGTCCGGAACCCGGGCGAACCCGAACTCCTGGCTGGCGAACAGGCTCAGGTCCCAGGCGAGGCGGCGCAGGTCGCCCGTGGCCGCCGAGAGCGCATCGAGCGCGCGCAGCTCCGCCTTGCCCCGCTGGGCCTGGGCATTCTGCGGATTGATCACGAGCCGGTCGAAGCCGAGTTCGCGGGCCACGCCATCGCGATCCAGATCGAGGTTGACGCCGAAGCCCGACGCGGTGCCCAGGGGGCAGGCGTTCAGGTGCTCGTGCATGCACACAGCCAGTTCGGCGTTGTCGACGAAGGCCTCGGCGTGGCCGGCCCACCACAGACCGAGGGAGCTCGGCATGGCCTGCTGCAGGTGCGTGTGGCCGGGCAGCGGCACGTCGCGTTCGCGCTCGGCGCGATCCAGCGCCACGTCGGCAATGGCCAGGGCGATCTCGCGCAATCGATCGAGCCGGTCGAGCAGGTACAGCCTGAGCGCCACCGCGACCTGGTCGTTGCGCGAGCGACCGGCGTGGATCCGCTTGCCCGTTTCGCCCAGCCGCTCGGTCAACCAGGTCTCGATCGCCGAGTGGCCGTCCTCGAACCGCTCGTCGAGCTCGAACTCGCCGGCGGCGAAGGCCTCGGCCAGCGCGTCGAGCTCCCGGCCGATCGCGGCGGCCTGCTCGTCGGACAGCAGCCCGATCCGGGCCAGCCCGCGGGCATGCGCGCGGCTGGCGCGAATGTCGAACGGCAGCAGTTCGCGGTCGAGGATCACGTCCTGGCCGGCCAGGAACCGCATGACGGCGTCCGGCACCGCAGCGCTCGCACTCTTCTTCCAGATCGGTTCGCTCATGCAAGGTCCTCCAGTCCGTTCAGTTCGGGCAGCCCGAGCGCACGGTTGATGTTCTGAATTGCCTGGCCGGCCGCGCCCTTGAGCAGGTTGTCCAGCACCACCACCCAGGTCGCCCGGTGACCGTCGCGCTCGTCGACGGTGAAGCCGCCGACCGCCAGCCCGCAGCGCGGCACCGTGCCCCGGCGAAGGTCGCGAAGCTCCGGAACCGCCTCGGAGACCCGGACCAGTCGCTCGTCACCGTAGACCGACGCGAAGCGCTCGAGCAAGCCGGTGGCCGTGACCGGCTCGGTCAGCACCACCGAGATGGTCAGCGAAATGCCGCGGAAGAACGGCGCGACGTGCGGGTGGAAGCGGACCGGCCGACCCAGGTGGGCGCCGATCTCGACCTCGTGCACGTGGCCGGCCAGGGCGTACGGCATCAGGTTGTCCTGCAGCCGGTCCGGATCGTTGCGCGGCGACGGCGTACGCCCGGCGCCGCTGTAGCCCGACACGCCGAACACCACCGGAGGTGCGGCCAGGGCGTCGCGGATCGGCAGCAGGCCGAACTGGGCGCCGGTGGCGTAGCAGCCGGGGTTGCTGATGCGACGGGCACCGTCCAGCGCAGGGCGATTGAACTCGGTCAGGCCGTAGACCCAGTCGGCGTCGAAGCGGTAATCGGCGCCGAAATCGAGGATCGTCGCGTCGGCGTGTGCGCCTTCGATCGCTGCAACCCACGGTGCGCTGGCCCCGTTCGGCACGGCCAGCACCCAGAGGTCCGCGTCTACCGTCGCGACCTCGTCGGGCGACAGCGCCAGGAAGGCCTGGTCCGGGTCGGGCCAGTCCGGCACTTCTTCGGCAATCGCCTGCCCGGCCCGGGTGCCGCTGGAAGCCACCGCCAGCTCGATCGCCCGATGGTGCACCAGCCGCTCGAGCAACTCGCGCCCGGTGTAACCGCGCCCACCGATCAGCGCAAGTCGATGTGGCTTTCGTTCGGTCATCATCGAAATTCCATTCTTACCGCAGATGAACGCAGATCAACGCAGACGAGAGCCGGAGGTCGCGCGAACCCATCGGCGGCAAGCATCGACCCGGTGACGAGCGTCGTGAATGCACCCATCGAAGAGCGCGGCCCGCTCGATCCGGGCCGAGTCGCAGCCGGTGCGTTCGCTTGCCGATTCGTTCCCAGATCGATTGCGCCTCGCATTGTTGCCCTCTATCTGCGTTCATCTGCGTTCATCTGCGGTAAAAGTGCTCTTCAGGACGATGCACCGTCCTCGACCCAGCCCGAATCCCGCGCGGCGGCGTCGTCGACGAGGGCGGCGCGCTGCTCCGGACCGGCGGTGCCGATGGTGTAGACGACCCAGCCGCCGCGGCGATCGCAGGTGTCGGCCTGCTGAAAGTACCAGCCGGCGATCGGGTTGTTGGCCCGGGCGCGCCAGTACATGGTCGGGCAGCGCGCGCGAAGCGCCTGCCAGAGCGCGGCACCCAGGCCCTCGCCCCGGGCCTCCGGCGTGACCACGATCTTGTCCAGGTAGGGGACCCCGTCGAGTCCGGCCAGGACCAGCGCCGCGGCGCGACCGCTCTCGGCAACGAGTGCTCCGAGCTGCGCCCGGCCGTCGAGCCAGTCGGGGCGCAGGCGGCGACCGAAACTGCCCTCCAGCAAGCGCTCCAGCGCCGCGCGGCGCTCGTCTTCGCCGGCGTCCGGAATCCGGTCGAACCATTCGATCGCCTCGCCCTTGCGGACCAGGGTGCCGGCACCGGTGTGCGTGAACAGCTCGCGCGTGAGCTTTTCGGCGGAGGTGATCGAGACCGACGCCGAGGCCGACAGCGGGACGAGCATGTCACGGATCTGCTCGAGCTTCAGGCGCATGCCCGAATGGACCCAGTCCTGGGCGATCAGGCGGTCGAAGTCGTGGGTCAGGCTGATCGCCGAGATCACCCGGCCGTTCTCGTCGAGCAGGCCACCGGTCGGCGTCAGGAAGATGATCTTGTACGGCCGGATCGCCCAGACCAATTCGCGGGTGGCGATATCGGCGTTGATGTTCATGACCTGGCCGGCCCGGGTCTCGCCCAGGCAGGCCACGACCGGCAGTGCGCCGGCGGCGACCGCGCCGTTGACGCCGTCCAGGTCCACGGCCTGGACCTTGCCGACCAGGCCGAGCCGCTCGCGATCGGCGAAATCGCATTCGAACACGCCGTGCAGCAGCCCACGCGCACGCACGCCGTGCCGCTCGAGGGCATCGACCAGCCGCGCGTTCTCGCGATAGATCACGGGCCGCGCGACCGCCATCACCTCTTCGGTCGTGACGCGCAGACCGTCGTGCTTCCTGGTCTCGATACCGGCTCCGGCCAGGGCATCGTCGAGCTGCTGGCCGGCGCCGTGCAGCACGATCGGGAACAGGCCGAGGCGATGGAGGAAGGCCAGCGCGGCGACCAGTTCGTCGAGCTGCTCGGCGAGGATGCCGCCGCCGACCTTGATGACCGCGAAGCGGCTTTCGTTGACCCGCGAGAACTGTTCCAGGTACTGCCGGGCCTCGCGCGACGAGCCGAGCTGACCGAGCAGCTCGACGACCGTGGAGCGGACGATGGGATGCGTATCGCTCATGCCGTCCGCCCCGCGTCCCTCTCGCTGCCCCCGTCCCGCTCGACAATGGCGCGGTACTGGCCGCACGCTCGCTCGAGCTGATCGAGGGCGACCCACTCATCGACGATGTGCGCCTGCTCGATGTGGCCCGGCCCGAGAACCAGCGCATCGAGTCCCGCCGCCGAGAACAGCGAGGCCTCGGTCCAGAAATCCACCGACTCGGTGATCTCGAGCTCCTGCCGCTCGGCGAAGCGTCGCGCGCCGTCGGCGCTGCCCCCGGCCGCCGGCAGCGGCGGCCCGGAAAACGGAATGTGCCAGTCGGCTCGGTCCCCGGCCCCGGCCAGGCCGGCCAGCGCATCGAACAGCGCACGGTTGTCGCCGCCGGGCGCCAGGCGGGCGGACCAGTGCAGGTCGCAGCCATCGGCGATCACGTTGCTCTTGATGCCGCCGGACACGGTGCCGATGTTGAAACAGGTGGCCCGGCCGGCGTCGGCCTCGGCCTTGCAGTGGGCGAGTGCCGCAGCCATCCAGCGTCCGGCGGCGTGCACGGCCGAGTCCTCCAGCGCGCGGAATTCCGACGAGTGCCCGGCCAGGCCCTCGAACCGCCCCTTCACGGAAAGGTAGCCGCGATGCGACAGCACGGCGCGATTGCCGGTCGGCTCGCAGATGACCGCCACGCCGCGTCCCTCGATGCCGCCTGCGCGGATGAACCGGTCCACGCAGCAGCCGCCCGCGCCTTCCTCGTCGGACGTGAACAGCAGCGCCATCGGCGCGTCGGTGGTCTCGGCCACCCGCAGCAACGCGGCGGCGGCACCCTTGATGTCGCAGGTCCCGCGGCCCCAGGCGCGCCCGTCCCGCACGGTCAGCGCAAGCGGCGGCACGGTCCAGCCGGTACCGACCGGCACCGTATCGAGGTGACAGTTGAACAGCACCCCGGGCGCGCCGCGGCGCGCGTGCAGGGTGACGTGACCGTCGCCGTGGTCGACGGTCTCGACCTGGAAATCGTCCGGCAGCACGCGTCGAACGTGCGCGAACATCGCCGACTCAGCGGTGATCTCCCGCGGTGGATTCTGGCTATCGTCGGCGACCAGGGTATCCAGATGACCGAGGATCGCGGCCAGATCACCGCCGTTCGCGCCGATCGTCGAGCTCATTGGCCGCGCACCTTCGCCGCGAGCGTCGAGGACTGGCCGATCAGCTTTACGAAGCCCTCGGCCTGCTCCGGCGTCCAGCTGGCCGACTGGGCGTAGACCGCATCGGGGTCGGCCAGCAGGTAGGGCGATGCGACCGCCACGGCCATCAGGCTGCCGCCTTCCGTCGCCAGCCGGACCTCGCCGGTGACGAAGCGATTGGCCGATTCGAGATAGGCCTCGAGGTCGGTCTTGTGCGGCTCGAAGAAGAAGCCGGTGTAGACCAGTTCGGCCCAGCGCGCCGCGATCAAGTGCGCGAACTGGTTCTGCAGCCGGGTCTGGACCGACTCCGTGAGCGCCTTGTGCGCGGTCATCAGCGCGTCGACGCCCGGGCACTCGAACACGATCCGGCCCTTGAGCCCGATCGACACGTCCCCGGTGTAGAGATGCCGGCCCACGCCCCAGGCGCCGAGTTCGCGGTTCAGGCGCTCGAGCATCGCAGGTCCATCGATCGCCTCGCCGTCGAGGCTGACCGCCCGGCCGGCTTCGAAGCCCAGCGTCCATTCGCGGCGGCCGGCGGGCCATTCAGCGCGCGGCCGGCACCAGACCCGCGTGTCGTCGGCCGGGGCCTCGAAGCGATCGATCTCCTGGCCGGACAGCGTCACGCCGAGCAGGTTCTCGTTGATCGAGTACTTCGACGAGGACGCAGGCACTTCGACACCCGCCTCGGCCATCAGCTCGAGTTCATGTGCGCGTACGTTCGACGTCTCGCGCTGCAGCTCGCGAATCGGCGCGTGGATCACGTAGTCGCCGAGGCTTCGCACCGACTGGTCGAAGCGCAGCTGATCGTTGCCCATACCGGTGCAGCCGTGCGCGAAGCGCTTCGTGCCGATCCGATCGGCCAGCTCGAGGCAGCGCTGGACGATCACGTAGCGATCCGAACACAGCATCGGGTACCGGTCGAGCATCTTCGCCCCGGACCACAGCAGCGGCACCACGAACTTCTCCCACAGCGCCGGACCGGCGTCGAGCTCGTGGTGCTCCGCCGCGCCGAGCGACCGGGCGCGATCGGCGATCCAGGCCTTCTGTTCCCCGGACACTCCGCCGGTGTCGACGAAGGCGGTATGGACCTCGTATCCCTGGTTCTTCAGGGCCAGCACGCAGTAGCTGGTGTCGAGGCCGCCGGAGAAGGCGAGGACGATTTTTTCGGTTTTCATTGTTCTTGCGGTCTCGTGGTCAGATTCTTTTGTTGCAGCAAGATGCTGCTTGGTGCTTCTTTGTCAGAGGACTTTCTCGCCGCGCGGTTCGTACGCCGCCTTTGCTGTCCACCAGCGGGTGCATGAACTCACTGTCAAAAGCGTTTCGCACGCCTGCTTCGCAGGCTTTCTGCGAGGTACTTTTGAGGCGGCAAAAGCACCCAAAACCGCTTGCGCGAACATCGCCGCCCGCTGCGCGGGTTCCCTGCGATGCTCGGTGCGAATGGGACGAAAAGAACTCGCTGCGGGCCTGCGGCGCTGCGCTCAGACACCTTTTCGTCTTTTTCCATTCGCCCCTGCGCTTCTCGGCGGCGCTGACGGCGGGAACGTCAAAGGCAAAACCTCGAGCACCTTGCCCTCGGCTGTCGTCCCGCACTGGATGCGGGATCCGGTGACGTTGATCGAAACCTCCAAAGTCACTGGCCCCCGGGTCAAGCCCGGGGCGACAGGGTTGGAGTTTGCGTTGGGTCTTGTCTGCCTGAGAAGACGCCACGCTCATGGAATGAAACACATCAACCTCCCATCAACTTCAACATCAATGCCTTCTGCACATGCAGCCGATTCTCGGCCTCGTCCAGGGCCACGCAGTAGTCCGCATCCATCACGCCGTCGGTCGCCTTGACGTTGCGTCGGAGCGGGAGGCAGTGGCTGAAGCGCGCATCGGCGGTTCTCGCCATCTTTTCCTCGTCCACAATGAAGTGCTTGTACTTCGCGTTGAGTGCGGACTGCTCTTCCGGACGGCCGTACAGCGGCAGCGCGCCCCAGCTCTTGGCGTAGACGAACTCGGCGCCGTCGTACGCGTCGGCGATGTCGTTGGTGACGCGGAATGAACCGCCCGACTCGGCGGACTGGTTCCCGGCTGCGACCATGTAGCGCTCGTCGAGACGGTAGGCCTCATCGGGGATCAGCAGCGTGACATCCATGCCGAACCTGGTCGCGATGAGCAGCGCCGAATTGGCCACGGCGGTGTTGAGCGGCCGCGGGTGATAGGTCCAGGTCAGCAGGAACCGGCGGCCGTCCGGCGCACCGAGCTGGTCCTGGATGGTGCGCATCAGGGCGAGCTCCTGACATGGATGAACAATCGTCTCCATGTTGATCACCGGCACCGTTGCGTGCTGCGCGAGCGCGCGAATCACCCGGTCCTCGCGATCGACGGACCAGTCCTTGAAGCGAGGGAACGCACGAATTGCCAGCGCATCGCAATAGCGCGACAGCACGCCGGCGACTTCCGCAATGTGCTCCTCGGCATCCCCGTCCATGACCACGCCGGGTTCGAACTCGATGCCCCAGGCACCCTTGCCCGGTTCCAGCACGACCGCGTGCGCGCCGAGCTGATAAGCGCCGATCTCGAACGAGGCCCGGGTCCGGAGCGACGGATTGAGAAACAGCAGCGCGATCGCCTTGCCGGCCAGGTCGCCGCGAATCGGATCGCGGCGGATCTCGTCGGCCACGTCGATCAGCGACTGCAGTTCGTCGCGGGAATGGTCTTCGGTGGTCAGGAAATGCTTCATCGAAACTCTCGATCGGGTAAAAAAAAACCCAGCCGGTCGGGCTGGGTTCGGAAACGATTCTTGGTTCGAACGCGGGTCAGGCGTCAGGTTTCCGTCCAGCCAGGATGCAAGCAACGGCGGCGTCGCGAGATGTCGCGGCGCAGCGAAAGCAGGGCTTCACGTCGGCTGGAACGGTTCATGGGTAAAGAGTGCCACAAGCCGGTGGGGCAGACAAGCCATTCCGACGACAGGTCAGGAAACGGCCCTCAAGGACGATTCGATGGATGCCCCGGTCCACCGTCACTGCATGGCGACGGCCGCCCGCTCCGCCCACGGCCGGTGGCCGGCGAGGATTTCGCGGATGATGTCCGGGCCGGAGGCTTCGAGGAACAGGTAGCCCTGGCCGAGCGGACAACCATAGCTGCGCAGAGCTTCGAGCTGGGCCGGGTGCTCGATGCCCTCGGCCACCGTGTCCAGGCGCAAGGCGCTCGACAGGTTGCAGATGGTCCGGGTAATCGCCTGGTCGTCGCGGTCGATCTCCAGGTCCCGGACGAATCCCTGGTCGATCTTGATCGTCGAGACCGGAAAGTTCTTGATGTAGGCCATCGAGGAATAGCCGACACCGAAATCGTCGACGACCAGCTTCAGTCCGATCTCGTCGAGCTGGTCGAGCACCGCCCGGTTGCGCGCCAGGTTCTCGATCAGCACGTCCTCGGTGATTTCGAGGTGGACCTGGTCGGGCCGCAGGCCGGCCTGCTCGAGCATGTCCTGGAGTTCGGGTACGAACCGGGGTTCGCGGAACTGCGCGCCGGAAATGTTGACCGCCAGCCACGGTCCGTGGCCGAACTCGCGCCACCAGCCGGCGAGGTCATCGAAGGCCTGGCGCACCGCGAGCTGGCTGAGTCGATGGACCAGCCCCGTTTCCTCCGCGACCCGGATGAAGTCGCGCGGCGGGATGACCCGGCCGTCGGGCTGCGACCAGCGGAGCAACGCTTCCACGCCCCGCATTTCCAGGCTGCGGAGATCGACGATCGGCTGGTAGACGACTTCGAACTGGCCGGAGTCGATCGCGCTCCGGATATCCCGGCTCATGACCAGGCGCTGCTGCACGGCCCGGAACATCTCCGGGGTGAACTGGGCCACCTGGTTGCGCCCGAGGTGCTTGGCGCGGAACAGCGCCGCGTCGGCGTTCTGCACCAGCTCCGACGGCGACTGCCGGCCGTCGTAGAGCGCAAAGCCGACGCTGGCGGTGACGAACAGCTGGTGCTCGTCGAGCTGGAAGGCGTCGTTCAGGCACTGCAGCAGTCCCTCGGCCAGCCGACGAACGCCGCCGCCCGAAGCCCGCTCGGCAACGATCAGGAACTCGTCCCCACCGAGCCGTCCGAGCCGGTCCGCCGGGTCCAGCGCATCACCGATGCGGCCCGGCAGCTGCCGCAGCAGTTCGTCGCCGAGGTGGTGCCCCAGCGTCTCGTTGATGTCCTTGAACCGGTCGAGATCGAGGTAGAGCACGGCCAGCGCCCGACCGGGCGTGAACCGCTGCAGTGCCTGGGTCAGCGATTCGAGCATCCCCTGCCGATTGGGCAGGCCGGTCAGCGAATCGTGGGTCAGCAGGAACTCGAGCTCCTGCTCGGCCAGTTCGCGATCGTGAATTTCGTCATTGAGCGTGCGGTTGGCCTGCGCCAGACCTTGCGCCTGGCGCGCTGCGGCCATCGCCAGGAGCGCTGCCACCGATACGAGCACCGCCAGGACCGCGCCGAGACCGAGCACGGTCTGCGGCAAGCCGGTGGCCAGGGCCTCGCGCGTGGCCGTGCGCAGGGCGATATCGAACACGAACGTGCTCTGGCCGTCGTCGAGCTGCACGGCAAGACTTCGCACGAAGGAGCGTGAGCCTCGGGCTGCGAGCGCGTCGGGCGGAACCACGAAGCGAGTGCCGGCGAAGCGGCCCTCGAGGACGACGTCGTCGAGGTAGTAGGCGTCGAGGGCGGCAGCGACCGCCTCCGGAACCACCAGCACGGAAGCCAGCCAGCGGCCGGCGTCGTCTTGACCGTCGGTGCGTGAAGCGATCGGCGTCATGAACAGCAGGCCGGCCTGGCCCGTGCCGACCAGCAGCGGTTCCAGCACCATCGTTCCCGCCTCGGAACCGGCCGCAGCCAGCTGACGGCGAGCGCCGGTGCCGATCGGCAGTTGCTGGCCTTCGTCCAGTCGCGCGGCCGATCGACTCTCCAGCCAGCGGACCCGGAGATCCGCGTCGACCACGGCGAGCAGGTAGTAGTAGGGGAAATCGGCCATCAATCGCTGCGCGTCGGCGCTCCAGGCCGCCCGGTCGGGGGCGCTTCGCTGCGAAAGCCTGAGCGCCATTCGCTCCAGGATGGCGGATTGCTCGGCGGCGGCGCGATAGAGGTCGGCCTCGACCTGCGCGACGATGGCGTCGAGGTGCCGATCCAGGGCCCGTGTCTCGGCCCGTTCCAGGGTCCAGTGCAGGCCGGCGGCCAGCCCCAGCAACGCGGCCAGCAGGAGCACTGCGACGGACCAGGAGAACCAGTTCGCGGCAGACCAGAATGCGGTGTGCGGCCGGTGCGCCATCGCTGCTAGCGCGCCGCGCGGGCGGTCGGGATATGAGTCGAGGACATGAGCCGGCGGGTACGGAAAGACCGGAGTATAGCCGACCCCCTGCCGGCCGGCCCCGGTACACTCGCGGCATGAAGGACTGGTTCGCTAATCGGCCGGCGGCTCTGCTGGTCGGGCTCGTGCTCGGGGTCGCGATACAGGAGGCGCTGCGCACCGCGATCGATGCGTTCGTGCTGCTTGGTCAGCTCGGCCCGCGACTGGTCGCAGGGCCCGAAGGAATCGGCCCGATCGAGCTGCTGATCCTGATGCTCACGGCGCTCGTCGGCGGAGCGGTCGCCGGACTGGTGACCGCGCTGTTGTCCGGCGGACGGCGCACGGCGATTGCTGCCGGGGTGCTGCTTGCCGTGCCGGCGGTGGCGCTGGCGGCGATCGCTCTCGACGGCAGCGCACTGGCCGCGCTGCACGCAGCACCGCCGGTCTGCGGCAGCGCGCTGGGTGCCCGTCTCGCCCTCGGAGCCGACGGATGGGCATCGGCAACCCGGAGCCGTCGAGGCACGCCACCGACCCGCACCGGGTAGACTCCTGCGCCCATGAACTGGATCGACATCGGCCTCAATCTGGGCCACGAGAGCTTCGCCGACGACTGGCCCACCGTGCTCGATGCCGCGCACGCGGCCGGGGTCGTACAGATGGTGCTAACGGGCGCGTCGGTGGCCGGCAGCGACCGTGCGCTGGCGCTCGCCCATGAGCGTCCGGGCACGCTGTTCGCAACGGCCGGCGTGCACCCCCATCTGGCCTCCGACCTGGACGACGACGCCCTTCGGCACCTGGCCTCGCTGCATGGCGAGGACGCGGTCGTCGCCGTCGGCGAATGCGGGCTGGACTACTTCCGCGATTTCTCGCCGCGCGACGACCAGCGCACTGCCTTCGAGCGTCAGCTGGAGCTTGCGGTCGCCTGCGGCAAGCCGGTCTTCCTGCACCAGCGCGAAGCCCACGACGATTTCGTCGCACTACTGCGCGCCTATCGGGACCGCATCGGACCGGCGGTCGTGCACTGTTTCACCGATTCCCGCCGAGCGCTGTTCGACTACCTGGACCTCGACTGCCACATCGGCATCACCGGCTGGGTCTGCGACGAGCGTAGAGGGCTGGCGCTGAAGGAACTGGTGCCGGAGATCCCCGACGACCGGCTGATGCTGGAAACCGACGCACCCTACCTGAAGCCGCGCAATCTCCGCCCGAAGCAGCGCACTCACCGCAACGAACCCCAGTGGCTGCCGTGGATCGGCGGCGCGGTCGCCGCCCTGCGCGGCGTCACGCCGGAGCGCCTCGCCGAGCAGACCACGGCGAACGCCAGGGCGTTCTTCAATCTGCCGAATTCAGATAACCGATAGCGGCAATTCGATCACTTTCGCGGCAAAAAAGAGATTCTTGCTGTCCACGGATGCACACGAATGCACACGGATCAGGAACCAATATCCGAATCGTCTGACGGAGAGAAGGTCTGCGAGGCATTCCGGCTGGATCTCCAGCCAATAGCAGAGCCAAAGGGCTCTGCGGAAATTTCACGAATAGCGGAGTGGTCGCCCAGGGCCCGGGCACTGTGACGGCATCAAGACGATGCCGGATCAGTGCTGTGTAGATAACCCGCGAGCACGGAGCACAGAGAGCATCCGTGTTGATCCGTGTTCATCTGTGGACAGATTCGGGTTATCGATTGCGCAGATCACTCAACCGGCAAAACCGACCGCCGACGCCCTGCGTCAGACCGTCTGCGGCCCCAGGCTGCGGGCCAGGGCGCGCAGGCGCTTCTGCTGCATCTTCAGGCGGTAGTCGAGTTCCGACAGGCGGGTGCGCAGCTCGGTCTTGTGCCAGCGGTCCTTGATCGCGTCCGTTCCGGCCTCGACGCGGCGCATCTGCACGGCCTGCCACTGGCCGATGGTTTCCTTGAACTGGCCGAACTCCTGCTCGAGCCGCTCGCGCCAGGTCGCCGGGGCATCGGTTTCCAGACGGCGCTGGAGCCGTTCGAACTGCAGCATCAGACGGGCCCGGCGAATGCGGAAGGTCGGCGTACGCTTGCGATCGTGGACCAGTCCGCACCAGGCCAGGACGTTGATCAGCCACTTGGACGGATCGTACTGCCACCAGCGGATGCCGTTGCGGTAGTCGGCCTGGAACGCGTGGTGATAGTTGTGGTACCCCTCGCCCCAGGTCAGCAACGCGATCATTCCGTTATCGACCGCCGTGTTCTCCTCGCTGTACGGACGTCGGCCCCAGGTGTGGGCCAGCGAGTTGATGAAGAAGGTGAAGTGATGGCTGACGACCAGACGCAGCACGCCGGCCAGCAGGAACATGCCGACCCAGTCGCCGGTCATCCAGCCCAGCACCAGCGGGATGCCGAGATTGGAAACCCAGACCAGCGTCCAGTAGTGCCGGTGCTGCCACATCACGATGGGGTCGCGCTCCAGGTCGCGGACCTGGCTGAAGTCGACTTCGCTGGTCGGCCAGTTGCGCAGCATCCAGCCGATGTGGGCGTGCCAGAAGCCGGTCTTGATCGAGTGCGGATCGCGCTCGACGTCGTCGACATGGCGATGGTGAATGCGGTGGCGCGCCGCCCAGACATAGATACTGTTCTGCAGCGCCATGCCGCCGAAGACGGCCAGCAGCAACCGGACCGGCCACGCGGCCTTGAAGGTCCGGTGCGACCACATCCGGTGGTAGCCGGTGGTGATGCTCATGCCGCCGAGGGCCAGCAGCACGGTCGCTGCGATCCACGCCGCGGGCGAGTAGCCCTGGGTGATCCCCCACCAGGGGACGATGGTGATCGCGGCGAGATTGGTCAGGCCGAAGAAGACCGCACTGGACTTGACGAACGGCGGCTTGCTCGGGCGGGCTTGGATTGAATTCATTCGGATGTCCTGCGCGGTGGCCGGCGCAGATCGCGCGGGCCCGGGATCCGAGCGGCACCTTCGGTTCGCTCGGTGATTGTAGAAGTCGGGCTTGCGGCCCGGCGATTCAAGTCGAGAAGGGCCGGACGCCCTCCTCGACCGATGTCCTTGTCCTGCTGTAGGCGCCTTGATTACTTGCCGAAGAACCGGATCGACAGCGGGTAGGGCCAGACCTCGCCGTCGTTGGCCTTGATCGCCCCGATGATCGGGAAGATCAGGCACAGCAGGCCGAGCGCCCACATCAGGAATACGCCGATGACCACGATGAAGAGGATGAAACAGACCACGAAGTAGATCAACGCGCTGATCAGCCAGTTGACGACCACGTGCCAGTGCGCTTCGAGCCCCGGCAGTTCGTCCTTCTTCAGGATGTAGATGACGACAGGCACGACCAGCCCGCCCAGCGGGATGATCAGGCCGGCCAGGAGCGACAGGTGCAGCAGCGTCGACCAGAGTTTGAGTTCCTTCGGATCGCCGCCGGTCGGCGTCGGTTCGGTGCTTTCGATTTCGGTCATGGCTCCCTCCTCTTGTCTGGCTCGGCAATTCTTCGAAAGCGGCTATTCGGCCGGCCGGCCCTGCGACCGGCGCGCCCTGCGCCGCTACTTGGTGGTCGCGACGCTGATGTTCGAAATGCCCACGACGTTGGCCGCATCGAGCACCAGCACCAGCGAATTCGTATCGGCGTCCGGGTGCGAGGCGACGATCAGCGGCGCCTTCGGCTTGGACGCGCGCTCCCGCTCGAGGTTGGCGCGCACGGCGCGGTCGTCGACCGGGCGGTCGTTGACCGTGATCTGACTGAGCTGGTCGATCCGGACCACGATCTGGCCGGTCTCTTCCTGCTGCGGCGGCGGGTTCTCGGCCCGCTGCGGGCGGGAAATGTCCAGGCCCTGTTCACGGACGAAGGACGTGGTGACGATGAAGAAGATCAGCATGATGAACACGATGTCGAGCATCGGTGTGATGTTGATCTCGGCTTCGTCCTCGGGGCGTTGGCGTCTGCGCATTCGGATCGCTCTCGATTCTGGTTTGGGACCTGCAAGCTGCTCAGAATACCGCAGCGCCTGGAACGCTTCCAGTATTCGTCAGGATTTTCTGGCCGG
This sequence comes from Wenzhouxiangellaceae bacterium, assembly GCA_965222675.1. Lineage (GTDB taxonomy): Bacteria > Pseudomonadota > Gammaproteobacteria > Xanthomonadales > Wenzhouxiangellaceae. Next base: position 264,117 of record OZ244963.1, read on the forward strand.
CCGTTTCCAGCCGGGCAGGCTCTTCTGGCGCGCGCGGGCCACCGTCAGCGCGTCGGCCGGCGCGTTCGCGGAGATCGTGCTGCCGGCGCCGATCGTGGCTCGCTCGCCGATCGTGACCGGGGCCACCAGCGCGCTGTTGGAGCCGATGAAGGCCTCGGCGCCGATCACCGTCCGGTGCTTGGCCACGCCGTCGTAGTTGCAGGTGATGGTCCCGGCGCCCAGATTGGCCCCGGCGCCGACCTCGGCATCGCCGACGTAGCTCAGGTGGCTGGCCTTGGCGCCTTCGGCCATCACCGCGTTCTTGGTCTCGACGAAGTTGCCGATCTTCACGCCGGCGGCCAGCACCGTGCCGGGCCGCAGCCGGGCGAACGGCCCGATCGTGCAGGCGCCGGTGGTCTCGGCGCCGTCGAGCACGCTGTACGCCTCGATTCGGGTTCCAGCGGCCAATCTGCAGTTCCGCAGCACGCAGCCCGGCCCGATCTGGACGCCGTGCCCAAGCAAGTTGTCGCCTTCGAGCACCGCGCCGGCGTCGATCACGACGTCGCGCCCCACCTCGACCCGACCGCGCAGCTGGACCTGGTCCGGGGCCGGCATCGACACCCCCGCATCCATCAGCGCGCTGCGACGGCGTACCTGCAGCGCCGATTCCAGCGCGGCGAGCTGGGCCCGGTCGTTGGCGCCCAGGGCTTCCTCGGCCGTCTCGCAGCCTGCGGTCGCTACGTCGACGCCGTCGGCGACCGCCAGGCCCACGATGTCTGTCAGGTAGTACTCGCGCTGGGCATTGTCGTTGCCGATGCGGTCCAGCCAGTCGACCAGCCGTCCTGCGTCGGCCAGCATCACGCCCGAATTGACCTCGGCGATCTGCCGCTCCGGAGTGCTCGCGTCGCGCTCTTCGCGGATACCGACCGGCCGGCCAGCATCGTCGCGCAGGATCCGGCCGTACCCGGTCGGATCGCTCGGCTCGAAGGTCAGCATGGCGAGCGACGCATCGAGGCCGACCAGACGCTCGAGCGTCTCGGTCCGGATCAACGGCATATCGCCCGGCAGCACCAGCACGCGGGCGCCGGACGGAATCGACGGCAGCGCCTGCTGGACCGCGTGCCCGGTGCCCAACCGCTCGGCCTGTTCGACCCAGCGCAGCGGTGGCTGGTGCGTGTCGAATGCTCCGCGCACCTGTTCGGCCCCGGCACCGATCACCACGTGGACGGCCGCCGGGCCGAGCGGCACCAGCGCGTCGAGCGCGTGCCCGAGCATCGGCTGGCCGCCCAGCAGCTGCAGCACCTTCGGCCGATCGGACCGCATCCGTCGCCCTTCGCCGGCGGCAAGGACGACCACGTGCAGATCGGAACGGGATGTAGCGGGCGGCATGGGCGATTCTCCGTCGGCGCGACTCGTGCGCACAGGATAGCGGTTCGGCGCGCCGGGGTCGCGGCGGCGACCGGCCCCAGGGCGGCTCTCCCGACGATTCGATCCTGCCGTGGGGCGCCACTTGCCGGTTCGCTCCCCGGGGGCGGTCGTACCGCTCGTCGAACGCCCCCTCGCGGGCAAGCGGGCGAAGCTCGCGTGGCGAAACGCCTTTGTTCTTGCCTTAGGATTCGAAAAACAAACCCCAAAGGCCTTTCGCCCCGCGCTGCGCGCTTGCGGGCGACCTTCTTTTGTCAATCGCGACAAAAGAAGGCAAAAGCGCTTCTTACAAGCGGGGCGTATCGAGGGACGAGTTTCTCGGACAACTCCGTGGCGCCAAGAATCGGTGGTCGACCTCGACTCAGGAGAAGCTGTAAAGCGCGACCTCGGGGGTTACCCACGGCGGGATCCGGTCGATGTTCGACGACAGGCAGCACTTGCGTCCCGAGGGAGTGCCCACCAGGGCAGATCGTCTTCGATCGCTACCCGGGTAGCGGAAAACTGGCGCGTGACAGGCTTCTCGTGTCTCAGCGCAATAAGCGATTTTCTGCGCCACGCCCTTTCCTGACGGGCAACCCCGCCCCGTTCGCACCGCTTGTAGAAGCGCTTTTGGGTACTTTTGAGGCGACTGTCAAAAGTACCTCGCCAGCAAGCGGGCGAAGCCCGCGTGGCGAAACCGCCTTTGACTTTCGATTCGGCCTTACCCGAGTTCGCCGCCCCCGGCGGGGCACCGTTCCAGATTCCAAACGAGAATCAACCCCTTGAACCCTTTCGCCCCGCGCTACGCGCTTGCGGGCGACCTTCTTTTGTCAATCGCGACAAAAGAAGGCAAAAGCGCTCTCTACAAGCTGGGCGTATCGAGGCCGAGTTTCTCGGCCAAAGCCCCGGCGCCAAGAATCGGTAATCGACCTCGACTCAGGAGAAGCTGTAAAGCGCAACCTCCAGGCTACCCATGGTGGCTGCGGATCGATATTCGCTCCGGTCCGGCAGGGACCTCGAAGGCCGCGCCCCAAGGCCGATAGGGCTTCCGACCCCTCATCCGGTAGCCGAAAACTGGCGCGTGACAAGCTTCTCGTGTCTCGGCGCGCTAAGCGATTTTCTGCGCCGCGGCGCCATCTCACAGGCAACCCCGCCCCGTTCGCACAGCTTCTAGAAGCGCTTTTGGGTACTTTTGAGGCGATTGTCAAAAGTACCTCGCCAGAAAGCGGGCAAAGCCCGCGTGGCGAAACGCCCTTGTTCTTGCTTTGGACCCGAAAGACAAACCCCCAAAGGCCTTTCGCCCCGCGCTACGCGCTTGCGGGCGACCTTCTTTTGTCAGGCGCGACAAAAGAAGGCAAAAGCGCTCTTTACAAGCTGGGCGTATCGAGGCCGAGTTTCTCGGCTAAGGCCGTGGCGCCAAGAATCGGTGATCGACCCCGACTCAGGAGAAGCTGTCGAGCGCAACCTCCAGGCTACCGATGGTGGCTGCGGATCGATATTCGCTCCGGTCCGGCAGGGACCTCGAAGGCCGCGCCCCAAGGCCGATCGGGCTTCCGATCCCTCATCCGGTAGCCGAAAACTGGCGCGTGACAAGCTTCTCGTGTCTCAGCGCGATAAGCGATTTTCTGCGCCACGCCCCGGCCTGAAGGGCAACCCCGCCCCGTTCGCACCGCTTGTAGAAGCGCTTTTGGGTGCTTTTGAGGCGACTGTCAAAAGTACCTCGCCAGCAAGCGGGCGAAGCCCGCGTGGCGAAACGCTGTTGATCCTGGTCTGCATTCCAGAATCAGAATCAACCCAGGAAGGCAACTCGCGCCGCGTGGCGAAACGCCCCTGAACCGAAACCGCATCGTCACGACAGGAGCCACGACTGCGACCACTCGCCGCCGCACTTGCTCAGAAAAGCGCGAAGAGAATAAAGAGAGGCCCCGGGAGAGGGAGAAACCCGGGGCCTCGGAGTTGGATCCGGTTTGGGGACGATACCGAATCCAGGGTGGACCCGCTCAGGGAGGGAAGCAGGTCCGCGCCTAGCGCTAGGCGTTCGTTATGACCCGATTCGGAAACCGGAGTTCCCGCGCCGGATCGAAAATTGTTTCCCCGTTTTCACGGGGCACGACAAGCGAAATCGCCCGCCTCGTCACCGATATGGCGACGGTCCGGGGCGGTTCAAGGGCACCGGGGCCGAACCGCGAGCGGGCGGAACCCGCGCGGCCACGCTTGTATGGCCTCGATACATCCGTCATTATATCAGTCCCGGGCGCGAACGGACGCTGCCGGGCGGCGCATATGCGCGCCATCGCCCCCAGGTCCGCCCCGACCGGCCCAGTCTCGTTTCGACTGGAAATCGATCTCATAACAGTCTCAGGAGTACGCCCATGACCCGTTCCCCCCGCAATGCGGCCGCAAAGGCCCTGATCGGCGGTTTCGCACTGGCGCTGGCCGCCGGTTGCGCCTCGACCCAGCAGCTCAACGAAGTCCGCGCAGAAGCCGAAGAAGCCAAGCGCATGGCCGCCGAAGCCACGGCACGGCTGGAAGCTGCGCAGAGCTCGATCCAGCAGGCGCTGGAAGCCGCGCGCGCCGCACAGGCCGCGGCCGACGCATCGCAGAATTGCTGCACCGACCTGGAGCGCAAGCTGGACCGCGCGCTCGAGGACATGCAGAACAAGTAAGCGCTCGACGCTTTCGAGCATCAACGCTGCGCCGGGCCCTGCCCGGCGCAGTCGTTTCCAGGGCAGGTGCCAGCGTTCGCCGCGCGGAGTGAACGGCAAGGCTCCGACCCTGTTCCCGGCGAACTTCAAAACCGATTTCGCCACCCAGGCTGCGCCCGCTTGCCGGCGAGGCACTCTCGACAATCGCCTAGAAAGTTCCCAAAAGCGCTCATGATGTGGTCTCGAAGAAGGAATGCGCCCGGCCGCGAGGTCCATTGTTCGAGCATCAAGCCTGCATCCTCGCCAAATCTCGGCGAATCTGCGCCGATCTTCGCTTTCCGCTCGGTCTGGCAATTCCCGGCTCGATGCGGCAAACTTGCCGACCTGCCGAATTCCGGAACGCCGGTCGCTCCAGCATGCGCATCCTGATCCTGCACGGTCCCAATCTGAACCTGCTCGGCCGCCGTGAGCCGGAGGTCTACGGTCGCACCACCCTGGCCGAGATCGACGAAGCGCTGGGCCGGATCGCGCGCGGGGCGGGGGGCACGATCGAGTGCATGCAGACCAACGCCGAGCACGAGCTGGTCGATCGGATCCAGGCCACGATGGACGATGGCACCGACGGTATCGTGATCAATCCGGCCGCCTTCACGCATACATCCGTGGCCTTGCGCGATGCCCTGGCTGCCTGTGGGCGGCCGTTCGTCGAGGTGCACCTGTCGGTGCCCGAGGCGCGCGAACCGTTTCGCCACGAGTCCCTGCTGGCCGACCTCGCCCTGGCTCGCGTATCCGGATTCGGCGCTCATTCCTATAACTACGGGCTGGAGGGCTTGATCGAGCACCTTAAGGCCGCTGCTTCGGAGTAGACAAGACGATGGACCTGAGAAAGATCAAGAAACTGATCGAATTGCTCGAGGAATCGAATCTCGCCGAGATCGAGATCCACGAAGGCGAGGAGTCGGTACGGCTGGCTCGCCCGGGTGCCGGCAGTCCCGCCGCGCCCCCGCAGTACGCCATGCCAATGCCGATGCCGGCCGCCCCGCCGGTCGCTGGCGCACCCGGTCCCGCTCCGGCGCCTGTCGAGACCGGCGGCGGTGACGAGGACGGCGTGCCCGAGGGCGAGCTGGTTCGCTCGCCGATGGTCGGTACCTTCTACGATTCGCCGAACCCCGACTCGGATCCGTTCGTCAAGGAAGGTTCGAAGGTTTCCAAGGGCGACACCTTGTGCCTCGTCGAGGCAATGAAGATGTTCAATCAGATCGAAGCCGAAGTCTCCGGTACGGTGGTGGCCGTCCTGGTCGAATCCGGCCAGCCGGTGGAATTCGATCAGCCGATGTTCGTGATCCGGCCCTGACATGGCTGCGTTCAAGAAGATCCTGATCGCCAACCGCGGCGAAATCGCGCTGCGCATCCTGCGCGCCTGCCAGGCCATGGGCATCCGCACGGTGGCGGTGCATTCGACCGTCGACCGCAACCTCAAGCACGTGGGCATGGCCGACGAGTCCGTGTGCATCGGCCCGGCGCCGGCCTCGGAAAGCTACCTCAATGTGCCGGCGATCATCGCCGCGATGGAAGTCACGGACGCCGAAGCGGTTCACCCCGGCTACGGCTTCCTGGCCGAGAACGCCGATTTCGCCGAGCGGATCGAGGAATCCGGTTTCACCTTCATCGGCCCGAGAGCCGAAACCATTCGCCTGATGGGCGACAAGGTCTCGGCGATCGAGGCGATGCAGAACGCGGGCGTGCCGTGCGTGCCCGGGTCGAACGGCCCGCTCGACGACGATGAACGCCGGACCCGGCAGCTGGCGGAGCAGATCGGCTACCCGGTGCTGATCAAGGCAGCGGCGGGCGGCGGCGGGCGCGGCATGCGCGTGGTCCACAACCCCTTCGACCTGATCAAGTCGATCCAGTTGACCCGCCAGGAAGCCAAGTCCGGGTTCGGCGACGACACGGTCTACATGGAGAAGTACCTGCAGAACCCGCGTCACGTGGAGGTCCAGGTGTTGTCGGATACGCACGGCAATGCCGTCCACCTCGGCGAACGCGACTGCTCGATGCAGCGCCGCCACCAGAAGGTCATCGAGGAAGCGCCGGCACCCGGGATCACGGCCGAGCAGCGCGAGAAGATCGGCGCCATCTGTACCGAGGCCTGCAAGCGCATCGGCTATCGCGGGGCGGGCACCTTCGAATTCCTGTTCGAAGACGGGGAGTTCTACTTCATCGAGATGAACACCCGTATCCAGGTCGAGCACCCGGTCACCGAGATGATCACGGGAATCGACCTGATCCGCGCCCAGATCCTGATCGCAGCCGGCGAGGCGCTGCCGTTCAAGCAGGACGACATCGTGTTCACCGGCCACGCCGTGGAATGCCGGATCAACGCCGAAGACCCGGTGAAGTTCCTGCCCCAGCCGGGCATGATCGACGCGTTCCACGCGCCGGGCGGGCCCGGAGTTCGCGTCGACTCGCACATCTACGACGGCTATGCCGTGCCGCCGAACTACGACTCGATGATCGGCAAGCTGATCTGTCACGGTGAAACCCGCGACGACGCCATGGCGCGGATGCGCGTGGCCCTGAATGAAGCCGTGCTGACCGGGGTCAAGACCAACATTCCGCTGCACCTCCGGTTGCTGGACGATCCCGGGTTCAGGAAGGGCGGGACGAATATCCATTACCTGGAGAAGTTGCTCAGCCGGGATTCCGGCTGAGTTTTTCGTTTCGGATTCTGGCGCCAGCCGTGACGGCGGGCGACGGCCCGGCCGATTTTTGCTCGGTTTCGAGCCCGGTTCGGCTCTTGTGCCGAAGGCGATTTCGCCACGCGGGCTGCGAGTCGCGTTGCGGTTTTGCTTCAAAGGCATTTCGCCACGCGGGCTTTGCCCGCTTGCTGGCGAGGTACTTTTGACAGTCGCCTCAAAAGTACCCAAAAGCGCTTCTACAAGCGCTGCGAACAGGGCGGGGTTGCCCGTCAGGAAAGGGCGTGGCGCAGAAAATCGCTTAGCGCGCCGAGACGCGAGAAGCTTGTCACGCGCCAGCTTTCCGCTACCCGGGTAGCGATCGAAGACGATCTGCCTGGATGGGCAATCCCTCGGGACGCAAGCGCTTTCTATCGTCGACCATCGACCGGATCCCGCCGTGGGTAACCCCCGAGGTTGCGCTTTACAGCTTCTCCTGAGTCGAGGTCGACCACCGATTCTTGGCGCCACGGCATCGGCCGAGAAACTCGCTCCTCGATACGCCCCGCTTGTAAAGAGCGCTTTTGCCTTCTTTTGTCGCGCCTGACAAAAGAAGGTCGCCCGAAAGCGCGCAGCGCGGGGCGAAAGGCTTTTCGGGGCTGGGTTTGGTTCTCGATTCCAAAGCAAGAACAAAGCCATTTCGCCACGCGGACTTCGCCAACTTGCCGGCGAGTGCGAGGCTTCGGCTGCCGAAAGGCGGAACGCAGCCCGATCCGCGCAGTACGTCGGCCGTAACGGGAAAACCAGCTACTTCAACAACTTCGTAACCTCGCGGAAACGAGGATGCGTCGCATCCACCATCAGCTCGAACAACGCCATCTCCACGTTGCTGAGCAGCGCACCGGCCGCGGCCATGCGCTGCAGCCCGATGTCGCGGTTGGCCGCAGAGCGGGAGGACACCGCGTCCGCGACGACGTGCACTTCGCGCCCCTCGCGCAGCAGGGCCGCCGCAGTCTGCCAGACGCAGACGTGGGTTTCGATGCCGCAGAGCAGGACCTGGTCGCGGTCCGAGTCGAGGATCTGCCCGCGCAGCGTGTCGTCGCCGAGGCAGCCGAAGCTGGACTTGGCGCAGGCCGTCAGCCCCGCCAGCGGCTCCTGGAGTTCGTCGACGGTGGCGCCCAGCTTGTCGGGCAGCTGCTCGGCCCAGCGGACCGGTATGTCGAGCAGGCGGCAGGCGCGGATCAGGATGGACTGGGCACGGATCATCGCGTCGGATTCGTGCATCAGGCGGGCCAGCCGGCCCTGGACGTCGACGACGACCAGCTGGCTGCGATCCGGGTCGAGGTGGTGAAGTGCAGGGTGCGCGGACATGGGCGGCTCCGGTTCGGCAGGGCCGTCCAGCTTACCAACGCCGCCGGCGGTCGCTCAGGCCCGGGTCACGATCCAGGCATCGACCCGCGCGACGCCGGCGTGCTTGAGCGTCCGAGCGCATTCGTTCAAGGTGGCGCCGGTGGTCATCACGTCGTCGACCAGCGCGACGTGGACCAGCCCGGGCGGCAGCGTGCTGCAGCGGAACGCGGCGCGGACATTGGCGCGTCGCCGGCCGGATCGCAGCGCCGACTGGGTGGCCGTCGAACGCACCCGGGCCAGCAGGTCGTGGACCGGCGGACCGTCGATCCGCCGCATGGCGTCACGGGCCAGGAGTTCGGCCTGGTTGAAGCCGCGGCGGCCGCTGCGGCGCCAGTGCAGGGGAACCGGCACCACGAGCTGCGGCCGGACCAGGGTGCCGTCGGCCAGCCTGTCGGCCACGGTTTCGGCAAGCGTGCCGGCCAGCGCCAGACCGGCGGCCAGGTCGCGACGGAACTTGAACCGGTGGACCAGCCGGTCGACCGGCGTGCGGTAATGGAGGGCGGCCAGCGTGGCGTCGAAGGCCGGTTCGGCGCCGGAGCAGCCGCCGCAGCGCGCCACGTCGCGCGGCAGCGGGTTGGCACAGCGCCGGCAACCGTGCTCGACCTTCGGCAGGTCGATGCGGCAGCCCGGGCACAGGTTGTCGACCTGTGCCGCGTCGCCGCACAGCACGCAGCGCGGCGGCCAGACGGCGTCAAGCGCGGCGCGCACGGCCCGCCGCCCCCACCTCATCACCAAGGTCGCGCGCGAGTCTTCGTCAACCTGTGCGGATAGGTTCAGGTTGACAGACTGCCGCTGCTGTTTCGACAATAGCCCACTGCCCATCGAGTCCATCCTGCCATGTCCTCCGTTGCCCCGTCTCGAGATCCGGGCGCCGCGACCCCGCCGCGTCACGACTGGACGCTGGACGAGGTGCGCGCGCTGTTCGACCTGCCGTTCGCCGACCTGATCTTCCGCGCTCAGCAGATCCATCGTCGACATTTCGATCCGAACGAAGTGCAGGTCTCGACGCTGCTGTCGATCAAGACCGGGCGCTGTCCGGAGGACTGCAAGTACTGTCCGCAGTCGGTGCGCTGGAACACGGGGCTGGACGACGAAGAGCTGCTGCCGGTCGAGGTGGTTCGCGAGGCCGCTCGCAAGGCGCGCGAGGCCGGCTCGGAGCGGTTCTGCATGGGCGCGGCGTGGCGCCGGCCGAAGGACCGCCAGGTCGATCGCGTCATCGAGCTGATCGAGGCGGTGCGCGAAGAGGGCCTGGAGACCTGCCTGACGCTCGGCATGCTGACCGCCGAGCAGGCCGAGCGGCTGCGCGAGGCCGGGCTGGATTACTACAACCACAACCTCGATACCTCGCCGGAGTACTACGAAGACATCATCACCACCCGGACCTACCAGGACCGGCTCGATACGCTGGAGAACGTGCGTGCCAGCGGGATGAAGGTGTGCTGCGGCGGCATCGTCGGCATGGGCGAGACCCGCGACGACCGGGTCGGCCTCCTGGCCCAGCTGGCAAGCCTTCCGGAGCATCCGCAGTCGGTGCCGATCAACCAGCTGGTGCGGGTTCCGGGCACGCCGCTGGAGGGCGCCGAACCGATCGATCCGCTGGAGTTCGTGCGCACGATTGCCGTGGCGAGAATCCTGATGCCCGAGGCGCGGGTGCGCCTGTCGGCCGGGCGCGAGGCGATGTCCGACGAGATGCAGGCCCTGTGCTTCCTGGCCGGCGCGAACTCGATCTTCTACGGGGAGAAACTGCTGACCACCGGCAACCCGGACGTCGACGCCGACCGTGCGCTGTTCGAGCGCCTGGGAATCCGCGCGGCCGGTTCGCGGCCGACCGCCGATTCCTGATGCGCGGAGGGCTGGACGCGACCCTGGCCGCCCGCCGTGCCGCACGCGAAGCGGCCGGGCGCCAGCGCGCCGTGGAAGCCTTCGAGCCGATCGGGGGCTGCCGGGTGCGGCACGGCGACACCGAGCTGGTCGACTTCTGCAGCAACGACTACCTGGGCCTAGCCCGCGGGGCAGCGCCGGGCGGTTCGCCAGGCGGCGATCGCGGCCGGCCCGTGCTCCCGGCCGGCGCGGCCGCGTCCCCGCTGGTCAGCGGCTATGGTCCTGGCCACGTACGGCTGGCCGCACGGCTGGCCGAGTTCCTCGGCGCCGAGGCGGCCTTGCTGGTTGCCAGCGGCTACCAGGCCAATCTGGCGCTCGGCCAGGCGTTGCTCGGCCGGGGCGACGCGGTGCTCGCCGACCGGCTCAACCACGCGTCGCTGAACGACGGTGCGCGCCTGGCCGGTGCGCGAATCCACCGCTATGCGCACGCCGATACCGCCGATGCGGAACGGCGGCTCGACGGTCGAACGCGCTGGCTGGCCAGCGATGCGGTGTTCTCGATGGATGGCGATGTCGCGCCGTTGACGGAGCTGGCCGCCCTGGCCGACCGTGAGGGCCTCGGCTTGTGGATCGACGACGCCCACGGCTTCGGTGTGACGGGTCCCGACGGCCGAGGTGCGGTCGCCGAGTCCGGGGTCCGAACCGATGCGCTGGTCATCACCTTCGGCAAGGCGCTGGGCACCCAGGGCGCGGCCATCGTCGGTGAGCGTGCGCTGGTCGACGAACTGGTCAACACCGCTCGCGGCGTGATCTATTCGACTGCGATCGCGCCCCTGCTGATCGAAGCGACCGATCGCGCGCTCACCCGGCTGCAGGAGGACCCCTGGCGGCGCGAGCGCCTGAGCGAATCCATCGATCTCTTCCGGAGCGCCTGCGCGCGCAGCGGCATTCCGCTCGGGAAGTCGACCACGCCGATCCAGCCGGTGATCCTGGGCGACGACCGGCGCGCGCTGCAGGCCGCCGACGCGCTGGCCGAGCGCGGCTTCCTGGTCAGGGCGATCCGTCCGCCGACGGTGCCCGAGGGCCGGGCCCGCCTGCGGATCACGCTCAGCGCGGCGCACGAACCTGCCGACATCGAGGGCCTGGTCGCAGCACTGGCCGACGCCCTGTCGACAGCGTCGTCCGATGCGGCCCCGGTCGCGCCGGCGAAGCGGGCCGAGACCCCGGAAATGCCGCCATGAGCCAGCGATGGCCCACCATCGGTCTGGTCCACGGCTGGGCGATGCACGGCGGACTCTTCGACGACCTGGTCGCAGCCTGGCCGGAAGCCGACTGGCGGCGTCTCGATCTGCCGGGCCACGGACGGCAGCGCGACCGGGCCTGGCCGGCGACCACCGATGCGTTGCTCGACGCAGTGCTCGACGACCTGCCGCAGGGGAGCTGGCTGCTCGGCTGGTCGCTCGGCGGCCTGATCGCGATGCAGGCCGCGCTGCGCGAGCCCGACCGCTTCGCCGGCCTGCTGCTGATCGCGGCAACCCCGTCGTTGATCCAGCGGCCGCACTGGCCGCACGCGGTGGAGCCGGCGATGCTGAAGGCGATGGCGGTGGAGCTCGCCGGCGATCCCGAGCCTGTGGTCCAGCGCTTCCTGGCGCTGGAAATGCACGGTGCCGTGAATGCACGAAGCGACCTGAAGCGCCTGCGCGAGCGTGCCTTCCAGCATGGCTATCCGGCGCGCCAGGCGTTGATGGCCGGACTGAACCACCTCGCCGAGACCGACCTGACCGGACAGCTTTCGCAGCTTGCCCTGCCGGTCCGGCTGCTCGGTGGGCGGCGCGACCGGCTGGTGCCCTGGGCCGCGCTGGAGGCGGTCGCCGAAGCGGTCCCCGACGGCGACCTGGTGCGTATCCCCGGCGCGGCGCACGCGCCGTTCCTGACCGACCCCGAGGCTGTTGCCGCGGCCGTGCGAGGATGGTCCACCGATGGCTGATCCTCGCGAACAACGCCCGGGCCTTTCCGGCTTCGACCGGGCCCGGATCCAGCAGCGCTTCGGCCAGGCCGCGGGCACCTATGCCGAGCACGCGCGGCTGCAGGCCGAGGTCGCAGACCGCCTGATCGAACGGCTCGACGGGCTGCGCTTCCAACCCAAGACCGTACTCGATCTCGGCGCCGGACCGGGCCGCCAGGCGCGAATGCTCGCCGACCGATTCGGTGATGCCGACGTGGTGGCCATGGATCTTGCGTTGCCGATGCTCGAGCGGGCGCGCCGCGAGGCCGGCTGGCGCGGGCGCCGCTTCGCCCGGGTGGCCGGCGATGCCCATGCGCTGCCCCTGGCCGATGGCAGCGTCGACCTGCTGTATTCGAACCTGATGCTGCAATGGTGCGACGATCTTCCGGCGGTCCTCAACGGGCTGCGCCGGGTGCTTCGGCCCGGCGGTCTGCTGCTGATCTCGACCTTCGGTCCCGACACCCTCGGCGAACTGCGCGAGGCCTGGGCTGCGGTCGACGACGCGGAGCACGTCCACCGGTTCACCGACGTGCAGACGGTCGGCGACGCGCTGATCCGGGCCGGCTTCATGGAACCTGTGCTCGACACCGATTGGCTGACCACGACCTACGCCTCTCCGCGGGACCTGCTCGATGAGCTGCGCTCGATCGGCGCGAACCACGTCGCGCACCGGGTCCCGGACGGCGGTCCGAAGGATGCGTTTCCCGGTAATTCGCCCGATGCTTCGCCCGCTCGGAACGCGTTGGAAAGTTCCGGCAGCCATGCCGCCCGCACCGGCCTCACTCCGCCGTCGCGGCTCAAGGCGATGCTCGCCGCCTACGAGGATCGTCGCCGCGACGACGGCCGCTACCCGGCCACCTGGGAGGTGGTCTATGCTTCCGCCTGGGCGCCGGAGCCGGGCACGCCGATCCGGTCCATCCATGGCGAAGAAGCCTCGGTGCCGGTCGCCTCGATCGGTCGCCGGCGCCGGCCAACCGACTGAATCTTCCGCCTGCGTTCGGAGTGCAATCGATGACTACGCTGTTCCTGACCGGTACCGACACCGGCTGCGGCAAGACGGTCGCCACCGCAGCGCTGGCTCGGGCGCTGGTCGCGCAAGGTCGCCGAGTCGCCTGTTTCAAGCCGATCGCCTCGGGTTGTCGGGTGACGGAGGCCGGCCTGCGCAACGAAGACGCCGAGCGACTGATCGAGGCGGCGAACGTCCAACTGGCGTACGAAATCGTCAATCCCGTGGCCCTGGAGCCGCCGATCGCACCGCATATCGCCGCCGAACAGGCAGGCATCTGCATCGATCCTGCTGCCATTGCCCGGGAAATACAACAGATCGACGCTGACATACGCCTGGTCGAGGGGGTCGGTGGGTGGCAGGTGCCTCTGGGTCCGGACTGCGACCTCCCGGCACTGCCGAAGGCCCTCGGCGCCGGCGTGGTGCTGGTGGTGGGGCTGCGCCTGGGCTGCCTGAACCACGCCTTGCTCACCGCTCGGGCGATCCGCGCCGACGGGTTCGAACCGGTCGGCTGGGTCGCCAATCACGTCGATCCCGACATGGACGCCCAGCAGGCGAACCTGGACGCGCTCGTCCGGCGCCTGGGCTGCCCGCTGCTCGGCCGCATCGCGCATGGCACAGCCCCCCGCTTCGAAGCCCGGGTCGACCTCTCGGAGGCCGCATGACGGCCCGGCTTGCCAGGCGCTCGTGGTCCCCGGCGCCGGCGCTCGCCCTGGCGCTCGCCGGCATGGTCGCCGCCGGTCCATCCGGCGCGGTGGTCTGGCCGCTGACCCCGGGCGACGACGTGGTCGGAGAGCTGATCGACGACCGGACCTTCGGCGAGCAGCGTCCCCTGGACCTGGCCCGGATGCACAACATCGGCCACAACGAGATCCGCGCCGCCAATCCGCAGGTCGACCCGTGGTTGCCGGTGGCGGGCCTGCGCCTGCGCATTCCGCAGCTTCACGTCCTGCCCGACGGTCCGCGCGAAGGCATCGTCGTCAATCTCTCGGAGCGTCGGCTGTACTTCTTCACCGAGGACTGGCCCGATTGGGACGGGCGAGTGGTCGATACCCACCCGGTCGGCGTCGGCCTGTCCGAGCGCGCAACGCCGCTGGTCGAAACCCGGGTGACCGCCCGCCTCGACGACCCGGCCTGGTATCCCACCGACGAAGTTCGCGCCTTCTATGCCGCGACCGGCCGGGAGCTGGGTGCCATGGTGCCGGCCGGTCCGGACAACCCGCTCGGCCGGCACGCCTTGAAGCTGGCTGGCGAGGGCTTGTTGATCCACGGCACCCATCGGCCCGACGGCGTCGGCCTGCGGGTCAGCCAGGGTTGCATCCGCTTGTTTCCGGAGAGCATCGCGTCGCTGATCCGCCAGGTGCCGGTCGGCACGCCCGTGCGGATCGTGCGCCAGCCGGTCCGGCTGGGCTGGCGGGGCAATCAGCTGCTCATGGAGGTCGATCCGGTCGAAGACGGCGAACCACCGCTGCCGGAGTGGGGCGCGGTACGCGCGCGCATCGAGCGGGCCGCGTCGGAGCGGCCGGGTGTCGAGATCGAGTGGGAGACGGCGCTAGCGGTGTTCGAGCGCGCCGACGGCGTGCCGGCGAAGGTGGGACTCGCGGGGCGGTGAGCTGGCGACGAGCGGCTCGCCAGAAAGCGGGCGAAGCCCGCGTGGCGAAACGTCTTTGTTCTTGCCTTAGGATTCGAAAAACAAACCCCAAAGGCCTTTCGCCCCGCGCTACGCGCTTGCGGGCAACCTTCTTTTGTCAATCGCGACAAAAGAAGGCAAAAGCGCTTCTTACAAGCGGGGCGTATCGAGGGACGAGTTTCTCGGACAACGCCGCGGCGCCAAGAATCGGTGGTCGACCTCGACTCAGGAGAAGCTGTCGAGCGCAACCTCGGGGGTTACCCACGGCGGGATCCGGTCGATGTTCGACGATAGAAAGCGCTTGCGTCCCGAGGGGTTGCCCACCAGGGCAGATCGTCTTCGATCGCTATCCGGGCAGAAGAAAGCTAGCGCGTGACAAGCTTCTCGCGTCTCAGCGCACTAAGCGATTTTCTGCGCCGCGGCGCTATCTCACAGGCAACCCCGCCCCGTTCGCACAGCTTCTAGAAGCGCTTTTGGGTACTTTTGAGGCGATTGTCAAAAGTACCTCGCCAGAAAGCGGGCAAAGCCCGCGTGGCGAAACGCCCTTGTTCTTGCTTTGGATCCGAAAGACAAACCCCCAAAAGCCTTTCGCCCCGCGCTACGCGCTTGCGGGCGACCTTCTTTTGTCAGGCGCGACAAAAGAAGGCAAAAGCGCTCTTTACAAGCGGGGCGTATCAAGGGGTGAGTTTCTCGGCTGATGCCGTGGCGCCAAGAATCGGTGGTCGACCTCGACTCAGGAGAAGCTGTCGAGCGCAACCTCCAGGCTACCGATGGTGGCTGCGGATCGATATTCGCTCCGGTCCGGCAGGGACCTCGAAGGCCGCGCCCCAAGGCCGATCGGGCTTCCGATCCCTCATCCGGTAGCCGAAAACTGGCGCGTGACAAGCTTCTCGTGTCTCAGCGCGCTAAGCGATTTTCTGCGCCACGCCCTTTCCTGACGGGCAACCCCGCCCCGTTCGCACCGCTTTGAACAGCGCTTTTGGGTACTTTTGAGGCGACTGTCAAAAGTACCTCGCCAGAAAGCGGGCGAAGCCCGCGTGGCGAAACCGCCTTTGTTCTTGCTTCGGAATCGAGAACCAAAACCAACCCCGAAAAGCCTTTCGCCCCGCGCTGCGCGCTTGCGGGCGACCTTCTTTTGTCAATCGCGACAAAAGAAGGCAAAAGCGCTTCTTACAAGCGGGGCGTATCGAGGGGTGAGTTTCTCGGCCGATGCCGTGGCGCCAAGAATCGGTGGTCGACCTCGACTCGGGAGAAGCTGTCGAGCGCAACCTCGGGGGTTACCCACGGCGGGATCAGATCGATGGTCGACGATAGGAAGCACTTGCGTTTCGAGGGGTTGCCCACCGGGGCAGATCGTCTTCGATCTGCTACTCGGGTAGCGGAAAACTGGCGCGTGACAGGCTTCTCGTGTCTCGGCGCGATAAGCGATTTTCTGCGCCACGCCCTTTCCTGACGGGCAACCCCGCCCCGTTCGCACCGCTTGTAGAAGCGCTTTTGGGTACTTTTGAGGCGACTGTCAAAAGTACCTCGCCAGCAAGCGGGCAAAGCCCGCGTGGCGAAACGCCCTTGTTCTTGCTTTGCATTCGAAAAACAAACCCCAAAGGCCTTTCGCCCCGCGCTGCGCGCTTGCGGGCGACCTTCTTTTGTCAGGCGCGACAAAAGAAGGCAAAAGCGCTTTCTACAAGCGGGGCGTATCGAGGGACGAGTTTCTCGGACAACGCCGCGGCGCCAAGAATCGGTGATCGACCTCGACTCAGGAGAAGCTGTCGAGCGCAACCTCGGGGGTTACCCGAGGCGGGATCCGGTCGATGGTCGACGATAGGAAGCACTTGCGTTTCGAGGGGTTGCCCACCGGGGCAGATCGTCTTCGATCTGCTACTCGGGTAGCGGAAAACTGGCGCGTGACAGGCTTCTCGTGTCTCGGCGCGATAAGCGATTTTCTGCGCCACGCCCTTTCCTGACGGGCAACCCCGCCCCGTTCGCACAGCTTCTAGAAGCGCTTTTGGGTACTTTTGAGGCGATTGTCAAAAGTACCTCGCCAGAAAGCGGGCAAAGCCCGCGTGGCGAAACGCCCTTGTTCTTGCTTTGGATCCGAAAGACAAACCCCCAAAAGCCTTTCGCCCCGCGCTACGCGCTTGCGGGCGACCTTCTTTTGTCAGGCGCGACAAAAGAAGGCAAAAGCGCTCTTTACAAGCGGGGCGTATCAAGGGGTGAGTTTCTCGGCTGATGCCGTGGCGCCAAGAATCGGTGGTCGACCCCGACTCAGGAGAAGCTGTAAAGCGCAACCTCCAGGCTACCCATGGTGGCTGCGGATCGATATTCGCTCCGGTCCGGCAGGGACCTCGAAGGCCGCGTCCCCAGGCCGGTAGTCCTCCGATCCCCCACCCGGTAGCCGAAAACTGGCGCGTGACAAGCTTCTCGTGTCTCAGCGCGCTAAGCGATTTTCTGCGCCGCAGCGCGGCCTGACGAGCAACCCCGCCCAATTCGCACCGCTTTGAAAAGCGCTTTTGGGTACTTTTGAGGCGATTGTCAAAAGTACCTCGCCAGCAAGCGGGCGCAGCCCGCGTGGCGAAACGCCTCTGAAGTTGAAGTTGAAGTTGAAGTTGAAGTTGAAGAAAGAAAAAGAGAAGAGAAGCGGCGACCGGCTCTCCCTGACCGCCCGGCGAACCGTGCCCAGCCAGACGAGGCGGCACGGAATGCGCGCCCGCCGCCAGGCGCCAGAATCACTCGATCAACGGCAAGACCTCATCGGCGAGGTGATGCCGCTCGACCTCCCCAAGATGTTGCCAGGCGATCGTGCCGTCGGCAGCGACCAGCACGGTATAGGGCAGCAGGCCCTGGGCATTGCCGTAGCGTCGCTGGGTGTCCATCACCTCGACCGCGTCGGTGGCACCGACCAGGATCGGGTAGTCGATGCCCAGTTGATCGACGAAGCTGCCGACGGCTTCCGGATCGTCGATCGCGATACCGACCACGGCCAGGCGCCCGGCCTGCTCGGCCGCGAACTCATCCAGCAGCGGCATTTCGCGCACGCAGGGCGCACACCAGGTCGCCCAGAAGTTGACCAGCAGCGGCCTTCCATCGAACGCGGCGGCGTCGACCATCGAGCCGTCCAGCGACGCGTGCCGGAAGTCCGGGCGCGGGTCGCCGACGGCTGCTGCATCGGCCGCACCGTCCGGGTTCGGCGCCGGCGGCTGGCCCCGCGTCAACCATGCCAGGCCGATGCCGAGGGCCAGGCCCAGCAGCGCGATGACCAGGACCTTCAGACCCTGGATCATCGGGTCGCCGCCTCGCGCACATCGGCTAGGTGCTCGCGGAACGGTCCGGGCGCCATGAAGCCGAACATCCGGAACGCCTCGAGCTCCCGGCCGTCGGCGAAGAACAGGTAGGCCGGCGGACCGATCAGGCCGAACTCGGCCAGTACCTCGCGGTGGGCGTCGTTGAAATCGGTCAGGTCGATCTTCAGCAGGTCGAATTCACCGAGCAGCGAGGCCACGGCCGGGTCGGGAAAGGTGCGACGCTCCATGCGCTTGCAGTCCACGCACCAATCGGCATAGAAGTCGAGAAATACCGGGCGCGTGGAGGCTGCAAGCGCGCGCTCCAGGCCGGCCAGATCGTCGACTTCGACGAACTGCACCGCCGCGGCCGCCGGCGCGGACGCACCGCGCGAGGCAAACGATTCCAGCGGTCGGGTCCAGTCACGCCCCCCGGCTGCCGCACCGATCAACTGCATCGCACCGAACAGCACCAGGATCAGGCCCAGCCCCTGCCACAGGCGAGGCCAGCCCGCCAGGCCGGGCTCGGTGCGATTGAACGCCCCGAGGTAGACCCCGGAGACCAGCGCAAGCGCACCCCACATCAGCATGATCACGCCACCGGGCAGCACCCGTTCGAGCATCCAGATCGCCAGCGCCAGCAGGCCGACGCCGAAGGCCGCCTTGACCGCCGTCATCCAGACCCCAGCGCGCGGCAGCAGCTTGCCGGCCGACGTGCCCCAGATCACCAGCGGCACGCCCATGCCCAGCGCCATCGAGAACAGCGCGCTTCCGCCGAGCACCGCGTCGCCGGTCTGGCCGATGTAGATCAACGCCCCCATCAGGGCCGGCGCCACGCAGGGCCCGACGACCAGCGCGGAGAGGCCGCCCATGATCGCGGCACCCCACAGCGTGCCGCCCTCGGCACGATTGGACATCGCGTTCAGACGGGTCTGCCATGACGAGGGAAGCTGCAGCTCGTAGAAGCCGAACATGGCCAGCGACAGCAGCACGAACAGCAGCGCGAAGGCCACCAGCACGGCCGGATGCTGGAACAGCGCCTGCAGGTTCTGCCCGAGCATCGCGGCAATCACTCCGAACGCGGTGTAGACCGCCGCCATGGCCAGCACATAGACCAGCGACAGCCGGAACGCCCGCGCCGTGGTCATGCGCTCGGCGTCGCCGGCGATCAGCCCCGACAGGATCGGCACCATCGGGAATACGCACGGCGTGAACGCCAGCAGGATGCCGGCCACGAAGAACAGCAGCAGCGCAAGCGCGGGCCGCTCGGCCAGCGCGCCGGCAAGCCGGCTCTGCTCGCTGTCGCTCGGCGACGCCGCGCGGGAAGCGGAACCGGAATCGGCGCTGCGGTCGCTGCGTCCCGCGTCGGCTTCGCGGTCGTCGGCATCGGTCGGAGCGGCCGCGGCGCCATCCCCGGACTCACCGGCCGGCCGCGCCGGGGCCGCCGGCACATCGACCTGGAGCGTTCGCGACATCGGCGGGTAGCAGATGCCATCCACCTGGCAGCCCTGGAACCGGACCTCCAGCGGCAGGTCCAGCGCGGGACCGGGCGGTCTGGACAGGCCCACCGGGATCTCGACTTCGCCGTAGTAGACGAAGGTGTCGCCGAAGTACTCGTCGTTGATCGCGACGGCCTCGGGAAACTCGGGTGCACCGAGCATCACGCCCGGCGCGTCGGGGTCGAATTCGATCGTGTCGCGATACAGGTAGTAGTCGGGGTGGGTGGTGAACCGGGCGAGCAGGCGGTCGGGCCCGAGCGCGATGGTCTCGACCCGGAAGGCCTGGTCCGGCGGAAGCGGATCGCTGCGGCCGGTCAGCTGCTCCCCGGTGCTGCCGAAATCGCTGAGCATCGCCTGAAGGCCGCCGGACGCCGGCGCCGCGTCCGGCAAGGGACCGGAACTCGCGGCCCCCGTCGTCGCACCGGCCGGGAGTTCGACCGAAACGGTCTGGCGATGGGGTGGATAGCACACACCGAGGTCGGCGCAGCCCTGGTACTTTACGATCAGTTCGACCGGACCCGATGCCGGCCGCTCGACAAGCGGGACGTCGATCGACGCCCGCCCGCGGTAGACCTCGACCTCGCCGAAGAACTCGTCTTCGTAGCGCTGGCCGTCGGCGACCCGGAGTTCGCCGATCTCGACCGACGCGCTACCGGCATCGACCCCGAACGCGTGGCGGTACAGGTAGTAGCCGTCGGCGACCGTCCAGGTCAGTCCGACCGTATCGGCATCGAGCGCCTCGGCCTCGAGCGCGAAGGCCTGCTCGACCGGCAACAGGTCGGACGGGTCGATCTGGGCGGCAGCCACGCCCGGCGCGAGCAGCAGCGAAGCCAGCAATGCGGTCGGGCCGACGGCGAAATCGCGGCAGATGTCCCGGAGGCTCATCCCTGGTCTCCTGCGACCCATTCACGAACCCAGTCGGCGTAGGCGGCTGACGCCTCGACGACGGGCACGGCCAGAATCTCGGGTACGTCGTACGGGTGCAGCTCGGCCAGCGCCGACTCCAGGGCAGCGAACGCGCCTCGGGTGGTCTTCAGGGTCAACGGGATCTCCTCGGCATGCTCGATGGCACTGTTCCATGGGTAGGTCGATTGCGCCGGCGCTCCGGCGCTGGCACAGGCGGCCAGCCGGCGCTCGACCAGGGCCTCGGACAGCGTCCGGGCCTGGGCGGCGTCGGCGCAGGTGGTATGGACCAGCAACAGGTCGTCGGGTTCGCTCATCTCGTCGATCCAGGGCGGTGGGGCTTCAGCAGACCCGGGCGGGCCTCGATTCCTTGCGTATTCTAGCCGCTCGCCGCCGACACCCCGTGTGCCGGTTTTTGCCCCCGGGCCTTGAAATGCTCCCGGGAGGGCTCCATTTGCCGGGACAAGCCGGACGTGTTGTGCAGCACGCGCCGATCGATCGCGGAGTTCTGCGTGGATCGAGCGGGCCGCGCATCACGGTTCGAACGAAACCGGACGGTACGGGACGGCTACGTACCGGACTTTTTTCGACTGTCCATTCAATCCTGAAGAGTGTGAAGGGAGAACAACCCATGAATCTGCGTCCCCTGCATGATCGCGTGATCGTCAAGCGTGTCGAGGAAGAACGAACCACCGCCGGTGGCATCGTGATCCCGGACAGCGCAACCGAAAAGCCCATCAAGGGCGAGGTGCTGGCGGTCGGCAACGGCAAGATCCTCGAAGACGGCAGCAAGCGCGAGCTCGACATCAAGGTCGGCGACAAGGTGCTGTTCGGCAAGTATTCCGGCACCGAGGTCAAGGTCGAAGGCGAGGAGCTGCTGGTGATGCGCGAAGACGACATCATGGCCGTCATCGAAGGCTGATTGTCGCGCCAGTCGTCGCGCACGAACCGCATCCTTATTCCATAGCGAAAACGAATTCAAACTGCTCGAGGAAGAATACTCATGAGTGCCAAAGAAGTCCGTTTCTCCGAGGACGCCCGTACCAAGATGCTCAAGGGCGTCGACACCCTGGCGCGTGCCGTCAGCGTGACCCTCGGCCCCAAGGGCCGCAACGTCGTGCTCGAAAAGAGCTTCGGCGCCCCGACCGTGACCAAGGACGGCGTGTCCGTGGCCAAGGAAATCGAACTGGAAAACAAGTTCGAGAACATGGGCGCACAGATGGTCAAGGAAGTCGCTTCCCAGACCTCCGACACCGCCGGTGACGGCACCACGACCGCCACCGTGCTGGCTGCAGCGATGCTGCGCGAAGGCATGAAGGCGGTCACCGCCGGCATGAACCCGATGGACCTGAAGCGCGGTCTCGACAAGGCCGTCCGCGCCGCCGTCGAAGAGTTGAAGAAGCTGTCGATCCCGTGCACCGACGACAAGTCGATCGCCCAGGTCGGCACGATCTCGGCCAATTCCGACGAAGAGATCGGCAAGATCATCGCCGAGGCGATGAGCAAGGTCGGCAAGGAAGGCGTGATCACGGTCGAGGAAGGCCAGTCGCTGGACAACGAACTCGATGTCGTCGAAGGCATGCAGTTCGACCGCGGCTACCTGTCGCCGTACTTCGTGACCGACCAGCAGACCATGCAGGTCGAGCTCGAGAACCCCTACATCCTCCTGCACGACAAGAAGATTTCCAACGTGCGCGACCTGCTGCCCGTGCTCGAATCGGTTGCCAAGCAGAGCCGCAGCCTGGTCATCGTGTCGGAAGACATCGAGGGCGAAGCGCTGGCCACCCTGGTGGTCAACAACCTGCGCGGCATCGTCAAGGTCGCGGCCGTCAAGGCCCCGGGCTTCGGCGACCGTCGCAAGGCGATGCTGGAAGACATGGCCATCCTGACCGGCGGCCAGGTCATTTCCGAGGAAGTCGGCCTGAGCCTGGAGAAGGCAACCGTCGACCAGCTGGGCTCGGCCAAGAAGGTCCAGATCACCAAGGAGAACACCACGATCATCGACGGCGCAGGTGACGCCTCGGCCATCGAGAGCCGGGTCGGCCAGATCCGTGCCCAGATCGAGGACGCCAGCTCCGACTACGACCGCGAGAAGCTGCAGGAACGCGTGGCCAAGCTGGCCGGCGGCGTGGCCGTGATCAAGGTCGGTGCAGCCACCGAAGTCGAAATGAAGGAAAAGAAGGCCCGCGTCGAAGATGCGCTGCACGCCACCCGTGCCGCCGTCGAAGAAGGCGTGGTCCCGGGCGGCGGTACCGCGCTGATCCGCGCGCTGAGCGCGATCGGCGGCCTGAAGGGCGACAACGAGGAGCAGAACCTCGGCATCAAGATCGCCCTGCGCGCCATGGAAGAGCCGCTGCGCAAGATCGTTTCGAACGCCGGCGGCGAACCGGCCGTGATCCTCGGCAAGGTCCGCGACGGATCGGGCAACTACGGCTTCAACGCAGCCACCGGCGAATACGTCGACATGATCGAGTCCGGCATCCTGGACCCGACCAAGGTGACCCGCTCCGCGCTGCAGAACGCCGCGTCCGTGGCCGGCCTGATGATCACCACCGAGTGCATGATCGCCGAGCTGCCGAAGGACGACGATGCTGGCGGTGCGCCGGATATGGGTGGTATGGGTGGTATGGGCGGAATGGGCGGAATGATGTAATCACCGGGACCGAATCTTTCGCCCGCATGCGGCGTTGCGGTTCGGCTGGAAATGCTCACGTACCATCAAGGTACGCTCCGCTGTCCAGCCAACCCGCGCCTTGCCTGCAAGCGAAATCTTCTAGTCCCTGGCTTTCCGCCCGAGAAAGCCGTGTAGCCTCATCGAGAAGCCCCGGCCCGGCCGGGGTTTCTTGTTTCTGGAGCGCGGGCTCGTCGAAATGCAGCGTTGGGGAACTGTGCCGTGGACACGGCTGCGCTCGCTACCCGGTGCTCATCACTACCCTGAAACGGAATCTGCTAGCCGCTCAGGCCAAGTGCCCGAGTAATGAAAAGCCCCGGCCCTGCCGAGGTTTTTCGTTTTCCGGGCCGGATCGTTCGCCCAGGAGAGCCTTGTGGCCTCATCGAGCAGCCCCGGCCCGTCCATGTTTTCTTGCGTTCGGGGCGCATGCGCGATCGATTCGTGGCGCTTGAGAGTTTCGTCGTGCCGGGATACTCTTGTGAATTGGTGCTTCCGCTTTCACCGGCGGCTGGCCCGGAATCCATTCAAATTGGCGGAAGATATGACGATGATTACCAGGACTCTGATTGCTGCAGCACTGATCGCGGGCGCCGGTTCTGCCGCGGCGCAGGACAACTACTACGATTGGGCGCAGGCGGGCCAGCCACCGCTGGAATCCACGCCGACCGCTCCGGCGTCCACGAACCGTGGCGGATTGACGATCTATGCCGACCGCAGCAGTTTCGATGCTGCCGGCGGCGCATCGCTGCCGCTGGAAACGTTCGACGGCGGCACCATCGACGGCGGTCCGATCAACTGCGGCGCGGTGATCGATAGCGCGACGGCCTCGCCCTGCTTCGCGGTCGGCGACGTGATCGACGGCTTCCAGATCACGGCAACCGGCGGGACCAGCGACGATCTCATCGGCCTGCCGGGCGGCTTTCTCGGCGCCGGACAGGCAACCGACGTGGTCGGCGCGAATTCGTTTGCCGACGTCACCGTGATCGACTTCTCGCCGGCCGTCCCGGCCATCGGCATGGACATCTACGTCGGCGCACCCGGACCGGGCGACGTGACGATCGAGGCCTTCGATGGCGGCGGCGCATCGGTGGGCTCCTTCACGGTCACGACGACGGCGCTCGATCAGCCGGAGTTTGCCGGGTTCGTCAGCCCGACGCCCGTCGCCCAGGTCGTGATCACCGGGGTCGGCGACTCGGGCGAGCTGCTCGACGATCTCGCCTTCGGCTCGACGCTGCCGCAGGCGACCGAGGTCCCGACCCTCGGAATTGCCGGCATCCTGCTTCTGCTGGTGGCCATCGGCATCGGCGGTCTGCTGGCGCGCCGTTCGCTGCGCGCTTCCTGATCCAGGAATCTCCCGGCCGGCCTCCGGCCCGGACACGAGAAACCCCGGCCTTCGCGCCGGGGTTTTTCGTATCGGCGCGACACGGTCCGTATACACTCGCCGCGAGGAGGTGTATTTGTGATCGAATTCCGACCGCTGCCGTGGCTCGAGACGGCCGAGGGAAGGCCGCGCCGGGTCGGCGTCGAGCTGGAGATGGCCGGCGTCGATGCCGAGACGATCGCGCGCGCCGTGACCGACGAGGTCGGCGGCCGCTTCGCTGCCGACAGCGCATTCTCCGGCCACGTCCTCGATTCCGAGCTCGGCGAGTTCCGGGTCGAACTCGACGCGGAGATCCTCACCTCCCGGCGCTACCTCGAATCGCTCCAGCAGATCGGCATCGACCTCGGC
The DNA here is from genome assembly GCA_965222675.1 of Wenzhouxiangellaceae bacterium. GTDB lineage: Bacteria > Pseudomonadota > Gammaproteobacteria > Xanthomonadales > Wenzhouxiangellaceae. The sequence continues at coordinate 288,769 of OZ244963.1, forward strand.
GGCGGGGCCGTCCGCGACAACGTCGAGTCGCTCCTGTCGCGCTTGACGGGCCTGGTCGTTCCCCATGAACTGGTCTGCCCCCCGGTACCGCTCGACGCGCTGCCGCGGATCGACGCGATCCGCCGCCGCCTCAACGAGGCCGGTGCGCGCGGCACGGAGGCCTCGGCGCTGTATGCCTTCGGCCTGCAGTTCAACGTCGAGGTCCACGACGACGGCGTGCCCGCACTGCTGTCGATCCTGCGCGCGTTCCTGCTGCGGGTCGATGCGATCGTCGACCACGAGGACATCGATTTCTCGCGCAAGCTGACCCCCTACGTGCACTCCTTTCCGGAGGATTTCGTCGCCCACCTGCTCGACCCCGACTACGCGCCGACGCGCGAGGAGCTGATCGACGACTACCTGCGCTTCTCGCCGACCCGGAACCGGCCGCTGGACGCGCTACCGCTGTTCGCCTGGCTGGATGCGGACCGGGTCGCCGCTGCGCCGGTCGAGCATTCGCTGATCAAGGCGCGCCCGGCCTGGCACTACCGCCTTCCGAACTGCCGCATCGACGACCCCGACTGGACGCTCGCCCGGCCCTGGTCGGAATGGGTGGAGGTCGAGCGCCTGGCCGCCCAACCGAGCAAGCTGGTCCGGACCGCGCGTCGTCGCCTGGCGTCCTCGAGCGCGCTGAAGCGATGGTGGGCGGGGGCCTGGCGGGCGCTGACCTCGCGCGGCGGCTCGTGAGCCGACCGGTCATCGGCGTCACCGGCCCCGATCGCGGCGGCCTCGCGGCCTGGTGGTTCTCCGCCCTGGGCGTGCGCCTGGCCGGCGGCCGTCCGCTGCGAATCCGGCCCCGTCGACCGCATCCGATCGACGCCGTCGACGGGCTGATCATCGGCGGCGGGGCCGACGTCAGCCCCGATCTCTACGGTCAGCAACGGCGGCTTCCGGTCGGCGAGCTGGCCGACCGGGGCGCGTCCGGCTGGCGCCGCGCGCTCGGCTACGTGCTGTTCCCGCTGCTCTGGCTTGTCCGCCGGGTGCTCAGCAAGAAAAGCGGCGGTCTGGACACGGACCGCGACGCGCTGGAGACCGGTCTGATCCGCGACGCGCTGGAGACAGGCCGGCCGATGCTCGGAATCTGCCGGGGCATGCAACTGATCAACGTGACCTGCGGCGGCTCGCTGCACCAGTCGCTGATCGGGTTCTACGACGAAGTCGCCCAGATTCGCTCGGTGCTGCCGCGCAAGAAGATCCGCATTGCGCCGGACAGCCGACTCGCGGCGATCCTGGACTGCACGAGCTGTCGGGTCAACTCGCTGCATTCCCAGGCCATCGACCAGCTGGCCGACGGACTTTCGGCGGTCGCACGGGAAGCCAACGGCGTGATGCAGGCCTGGGAATACGCCGGCGACCCGCTCCGGCTCGGCGTGCAGTGGCACCCCGAATACCTGCCGCAGCGCCCCGAACAACGAGCCCTGTTCCGAGCGCTGGTCGACGCGGCTCGCGATCGGCGATGAAGCGGAAGCGACCATGAACGGCACCGCACGACCGGGCGCATCCCCCATCGACGCAGAGGCGTTCGTCGACGCCTCGGCCTACGCCTCCGAGGCGCTTCGGCGCTGGTCGCTGACACCCGACTGGCTCGACGGCAGCCAGCCCGCCGACGACCCCGAGTTGCCGGTGGCGACGCGGCTGCGCCGGAAGCGCCAGCTCGAAAGCCTGCGCATTCTCTGGGCAGAACTCCGCGGCCGGCACGACGTGGAACGCACCGGTTCGCTGCTGGCCGCGCTGGCACGCGACTGCCTGGACATCGCGCTGGACGCCGCGCTGGCCCGCGTGGCCGACGTCCACGGCCACTTGCCGGACGGAGCGCAGATGGCCGTGCTGGCGCTCGGCAAGCTCGGCGGCGACGAGCTGAACTTCAACTCGGACCTCGACCTGGTGTTCGCCCACCGGGCGGACGGCGAAAGCAACGGCCGTCGGCGCCTGCCGGCTCGTGAATACCTGGCCCGGGTCGCCCGCGAGCTGTCCAACCTGATGGAGCAGGTCACCGCCGACGGGCGGGCCTGGGTGATCGACACCCGGCTCCGGCCGTACGGACAGTCCGGCGCACTGGTGCTGTCGGTCGATGCCATGGAGCAGTACTTCGTCAGCGAGGGCCGCGCGTGGGAACGCTATGCCTGGCTCAAGGCGGGCGTCGCGGCCGGCGACGCCGGTGTCGGCCGGCAGCTGCTCGAGCGGCTCGGGCCGTTCGTCTACCGCCGCTACCTCGACTACGGACTGTTCGACAGCCTGCGCGATCTGCACCAGGAGATCGACCGCAAGAGCCGGCGCGAGGACCTGGCCGACGACATCAAGCGCGGCTCCGGCGGCATCCGGGAACTCGAGTTCCTGATCCAGAGCCTGCAGCTGCTGCGCGGCGGCCGCGAGCCGTCGCTGCGGTGCTCCGGGTTCCTCCCCGCGCTGCGGGCGGCGCGCGGGCTGCGCTTGCTGGAACCGGACGAGGCCGATTCACTCGGCGATTGCTACCGGTTCCTGCGCGCACTGGAGAATCGCCTGCAGGCCGTGACCGGCAGGCAGACCCACGAACTCCCCGAAGGCCCCGATTCGCGAGCCGCGCTGGCGAAGCTGATGGGCGACGACGACTGGCCGGCGCTGGTCGACCGTCTCGACGCCGTGCGCCGGCTCGTTCGCGCGTCCTTCCAGGCGCGCTTCGAGCGACCGGAGCCGGCAGCGCCCGGCGCGAAGGCCGACGCCGGGCCGGAATCACCCGGGGCCGCGCCGCGCATGCCGTGGCCCCCGGGCGACGACCTGGAGCAGCGCCTGGCCGATCTGGGCTTCGCTGCACCGGACTCGGCTGCCGAAGCCCTCACCCGGCTGGCGCGCCGCTTGGAACGACGACCGTTGTCGGCCGAAGCGCGTCGACGCCTCGACCGCCTGATGCCGCGCCTGCTGGACGAGGCCCGCGGGTCGGACGATCCCGACTCCGGCTTCGAAGACCTGCTGGAACTGATCGAAACGATCGCCCGAAGGTCGGCCTACCTGTCCCTGCTGCACGAACGGCCCCGAACGCTGGAGCGGACCGTTCGGGTCTTTCGTCTTTCCGGACGGGTCGCGCGCTGGGTCATCGGCGCACCGCAGCTGCTCGACGACCTGCTCGACCCGATCAACGGCTTCGACCTGCCCGAGCCGCCGAAGGTGCTGCCGAACGACCCGGAGAACACGCTGGATGCGCTTGCACGCTACCGCCAGGCCGGTTTCGTCCGGACCGCGCTCGGCCAGCTCGACGATGCGCTGGACCGCCGTGCGGCCCGCCGCCAGCTGACCCGCCTGGCCGAGTCCGTGCTCGACGCGGTCGCCCGCCTGACCCTGACCGAGCCGGACCGGGTGGCGATGATCGGCTACGGCAACCTCGGCGCCGGCGAACTGCATTACAGTTCCGACCTTGACCTGGTCTTCCTGCACCCGGCCGGCGACCCCCCGCTGCGCGGCATTCAGCGCCTGATCAACGCGCTCCAGCTGCCGCTGCCCGGCGGCAAGCTCTACCCCGTCGACACCCGGCTGCGCCCGAACGGGAATGCCGGACTGCTGGTCACGGCGATGGACCGGTTCGAGGCCTACCAGTCGGACCAGGCCTGGACCTGGGAGCACCAGGCGCTGATCCGGGCCAGAGCGGTGCGCGGCCCCGACGACCTGGTCGAGCGCTTCGATCGGCTGCGCCGCGAGGTACTGTGCCGGCCGCGCGACCGGGACACGACCCGCGAGGAGATCATCCGCATGCGCAAGCGCCAGCTGGAGCAGCGCACGGAGACACCGGTCAAGCGGGTGCTGGGCCACGTCCAGTTCATCGCCGAGTACGGCATCCTGACCCGCGCCGCCGACGAACCCGGCCTGGTCGACGTGCGGGAGACCGGAGACCAGCTGCGCGCGCTCGGCGAGGCCGGCTGGCTGGACGGCGACCGCATCCGGCAGTTGCGCGACCTGCACGCCGAGGCCTGCGTGCTGCGCGACCGCGGCTTTCTCCGCCGGGGCCATGGGCCGGCGACCGCCGACCCGGTCGTCGAGGCGGCCGAGGCGGCCTGGGACGCGGTGTTCGGGCAGGCCGTCTGAGTCGCGAGCGTCGCGGTACACTAGCGGATCAGACTTCGACCCGATGGATCTGCCGTGAACCCGCCTGCACCCGACGCCGAGACCCGCACCAAGCGCCCGGCCAACGCCGAATCCACCTACGTCGTATCCCGCGACGACCTCCCGCTGAGCTGCCCGACGCCCGACATGGTGCTCTGGAATTCGCATCCCCGGGTTTACCTCCCGATCGAGAAGACCGGACAGGCCAAGTGCCCCTATTGCGGTGCCGAGTTCAAGCTCGAGGGCTGAAGGCTCCGCTGCGCCGCTGAGTTCGCGGGCGCTGCGCCCGGTCCCTGCGGACAGCCTGCTCGGCCGCGCGGTTGCGGTCCTGGTTGCCGCCGGGCTGGGGTTCGGCCTGGTCGTTCCGAAGCTCGCCGGCGCGGCGTTCCTGCTGCTCGCCGCCATCGCGATCGTCTGGCTCGAACCGGCCGTGGTCCGGCGCCGCGCCGAGCCGGTACTGGTTCGCGGCGACGGGCCCCTGGTCATCGCCGTGGTCGGGTTCGTTTCGCTCTGGCTCGCGGCCTGGGCCCTGCACGGGCTCGGCCCGATCGGCACCGACGACGTCGGCCGCACGCTGCGCCTGCTGTTGATCGTCCCGCTGTACCTGTTCCTGCGCCGCGTCGACGGCCTCGATCGGTCGCTCTGGTGGGGGCTCGCGCTCGGCGCCCTGGTTGCCGGGATCTTCGCGATCGGCACGACGCTGGACGGGCAGGTCGGCCCGTGGCAGTCGAGGGTCGGCGGTGCGACCAATCCGATCTACTTCGGCGGCGTTTCCCTGGCCTTCGCGCTGGCCCTGCTGCCGCGCGTGGCCAGCGCCTCGATCCCGGCCCCGGAGCGCACCATCGCGGCGGTCGCGTTGCTGCTGGGCATGCTGGCCGCCGCGCTGTCCGGCTCGCGCGGTGCCTGGCTGGCCCTGCCGCCGCTGCTTCTGATCTATGCATTCACTCTGGCCGGCGCCCAACGCCCGCTGCGACGGTTCGGCTGGCCCCTGGCCGTTGCAGCACTGACCCTGGTGCTCGCGCTGATCCCGGGCGTGCCGCTCGGCGACCGGGTCGCCGACGCAGTGACCGGGCTCGAGCGTTCCGCCGGCACCGAACTCGACCCCTGGGACACGCTGGCGGTTCGCGGCGAGCTGTGGCGGATCGCGTTCGAATCGATCTCCGACCACCCCCTGCTCGGCGGCGGTCCGGGCGCGTTCCGCCAGGCGCTGGAGGACGCGGCCGCCGAAGGCGGGCTGCATCCTCAACTGCTCCGCTACGAGCATCCGCACAGCCAGTACCTCTCGGCGTTGACCATCAACGGGCCGCTCGGCCTCGTCGCGCTGCTCGGCCTGTTCGGCGTTCCCCTCGCGCTGGCCGCACGGGCGCTCGGCGCGCCCGCGCGCGAGGCGCGGCACCTGGCCTGGGCCGCGGTAGCGATGGTGACGGTTCTCGCGGTGGTCGCGCTGGGCGAGTCGATCTTCCAGCGCAATGCCGGCATCGTCTGGTTCGGCCTGCTGGTCGCGGTGGGGCTGGCCCGCGTTCGATCGACCGAGCGGTACGCGACCGCGCCGAGCGCGGCGAAGGCAGCGGATTAAGCGTCCAGCAGCGCCAGTAGTCGCGCGGCGACGCGTTCCGTGTCGTTGACCACGCCGAGGCGGCGGATCCCCTCGACCAGCTCGGCCTGCGCTTCGACGTCCCGATCCAGCGCGATCGCAGCGTCGGCCAGCGCAGCCGACTCCAGCGGCGCCGGACGGACCGCGCCGGAGGCGGCCAGGCGCGCCAGGCGAGCGGGCTGGTCGTGGCCGCCGGTCGCGGTCATCACGCAGGGTCGAGCGGCGAGCAACACCTGGTTGCTGAGCATGTTGCCGGCGCCGGCCACCACGAGGTGCGCGCCTGCCAGCAGCGTGCCGAGCGTCTCGGTCGGGACCGACCGGATCACCCGCACGCCGCCGATGGCGCCGCGGTCCGGCTTGCCGTCCAGCGCGTCGCCCGCATACTGCGGCCCCAGGACCACGACCGCCGGCGCGCCGGTCGTCCGGTGAAAGCGAAGGGCGGCCTCGAGAAACAGTTCGGGGACGGGCCGGCCATCGACCCGCTGCCCGCCTCCCCCGGACACGAACACTGCGGGACGCGGCCGCTCGTCGTGGGCATGAGCCCACGCAGCCGGGTCATCGCGAGCCGGGTCGGGCGCCGCGACCGGCGCAATCGCGCTGGTCGTCAGGATCGCGGGACCGCCGGCCACTCGCAGCATCCATCGCTCGACCACGCCGGGCGGCGCGGCACCGCGACCGGGCCCGACCAGGACATGCAGGTCGATCCACCGCATGCGCCGGGGCGAGAATCCGCGCCGCCGGCGGCTTTTCCGGTTCGAGACCCAGACCACGCGCCCGCCGCCTCGCCGGACCCGCCGCAGGTGGGCCGTCCGGCCGCTGCCGTCGAACACCGCGAGCGCGGGCGCAAGCGCATCGAGGTGGGCGGCAACCGCCGCGCCGGCGCGGGCCGGAGTTGCCTCGAGCGCATGTACCGTCCAGCAAGGGTCCGGCGCGAGTCCGGCCCGAGGATCGAGCAGGACATGGAGATCGAGGTCGGTCCGGCGCGCGTGCAGCGCACGGGCCAGGTTCAGGCAGCGGAACGCCTCGCCGGAACCGCTCGGGCCGCTGGCCGGCACGAACACGACGCGCGTGGAACCCACGACGGTCGCGACCGCTCAGCCGCCGTCGCGTTCGGCCAGCCGACGATCGATCCGCTGGACCGCGTCTCGGATCTCGACCAGCATCGCAACCGCTGGATCCTCGCCCTCGGCCGCCGGTGACGACGACGCCTCCGGCCGATCGGTCACCTTGTCGCGCTGGTCCAGCGCATCGTCGCGGAACCCGTCCGTATCGAGGATGCCGATCAGGCGGACCAGCGCGCCGGCTGCACCGCCGGACTGGCCGGCGGTTTCTACCTGGAGGCCCTTGATGCCCATGCGTCGCATGATCGGACCCTGAACCAGCGCAAGGTCGGTCACCTTCTCCAGCGGAATGCTCTTCTCCTGACGAACCAGTACGCCGCGGCTGACCTGCAGCTCGCGGCTGGTCAACACCACCTCGAGGGTGGCGTAGAACTTCCGGTAGTACCACCACGCGATCGGCAACGCCACCGGCAGCAACAGGATGCCGAAGACCGTGGCGAACATGGTCAGCGTGAAGGTGATCATCGAATAGCGGATCGCCTGGGGCGAGATTTCGGCGGTGCGGAGGACACGGGGTGGCTGGCGCATGAGCGATACCGACGGTGGACAGGGACCGGAAGTCTAGCGCGGGTAGCGCGGCGGCGCCCCCTCCGGTGCCGTCTTGAACCGGCGGTGGACCCACCAGTACTGCGCCGGCGCGGTTCGGACGTGGCGTTCGAGAAACGCGTTGTAGCGCTCCAGCATTCGTTCCGGCCGGCCCGGATCCTCGGGCCAGGCCGGCTCCAGGTGGACGGTGAGCCGACCGCTGTCCGGGGACTTGATCACCGCCATCGGAACGACTCGCGCCCGGCCCATCCGCGCAAGGTCGGGCAGGCCCTTCAGCGTCGCCGTCGGCACGCCGAAGAACGGCGCGAAGCGGGAGCGGTCGGGTCCGAAATCCTGATCGGGGGCGTACCAGAGCACGCCGCCGCAGCGCAGGTGACGGACCATGCCGCGCAGATCGTCGCGCGCCAGCATGGGCCCGGCGTAGCGCGCCCGGCCGTCGTTCTGGAACGCGTTCAGGCGCGAATTGCGCAAGGGCCGATACACGCCGCCGACCGGAACCCGCTCGGCGACCAGACGCCCGCCGAGTTCCAGGCTGGTGAAGTGCCCGGTCAGCAGCAGCACGCCGCCGTGGTCCCGGGCGGCGTGCAGGTGCTCGAGGCCGACGATGTCGCCGACCGCCTCGTCGAGCGGCTCCGTCCGGGTCCAGCAGACCGCGATCTCGGCCGCGGTTTCGGCCAGCTGGCGAAAGTGCTCGCGCGCGACCGCTTCGCGCCAGTCGGTCGATCGATCGGGGAAGCACAGCTCGAGATTGCGCCGCACGATCGCGGCCCGTCGGCGCATCAGGAGTCGCATCGGACCCCGCAGCCAGCGCGTGCGGCGCCGGGCGTCGGGCAACGGCCTGCGGCCGACCCGGCGCGCCAGGCCCAGGGCCGTTCGCGTAGCCAGGTTGCCGGGGCTGGGATATGCTGCGCGAGATGTCATCCTGGATGCGAGTGTATCGCGCGCTGACGGCCACGCTTGCGCCGCTGGCTCGTCGCCGACTGGCCCGGCAGGGCCGCGCGCTGGAGGCCGTCGCCGGCCGCGAAGCCGAGCGAAAAGGCGACGTACCCGAGGCCGCCGACGAGCTCTGGCTGCACTGCGCGTCGGTCGGCGAACTCAACGCCGCGCAACCCCTGATCGAGCGCCTGCTCGATCGCACGGACCACCGACTGCTGGTCTCGACCCTGACGCCGACCGCCGCCGCGCTGGCCGCCGACCGATACGGCGACCGATACGGCGACCGAGACGGCGACCGCGACCGCGTTCGCTCCGTGCTGGCGCCGCTGGACCGCCCCGCCGACGTCGGCCAGTGGCTGGACCGTACGCGGCCGGAGCGGCTGGTGCTGATCGAAACCGAACTGTGGCCGGAACTGCTGACGGGCTGCATCCAGCGCGCCATTCCCTTCGCCATCGCCAACGCGCGCATCTCGGATCGCGCCATGGGCCGCTATCGCCGCCTGCGCGGCCTGTTCGCGCCGCTGCTCTCGGCCTGCGGCCCGATCGCCTGCCAGGCACCGGCCGACGCCGAGCGCTTCGAGCGGCTCGGCGCCCCTGCCGGCCGGATCGTAGTCACGGGCAACATCAAATTCGACGCCGTGGCCGCAGGCGAGCTCCCCGCCGGCCTCGAACGACAGATTGCACCGCTGGCAGGCCGGCCGACATGGCTGGCCGGCAGCACGCATGCCGGGGAAGAGGCCCTCGTGGCCGAGGCGCATCGCCGAGTGCTCCAGCGCCACCCGGGCGCCCTGCTGGTGCTCGTGCCGCGTCATCCGGAGCGGGCCGCCGAGGCCCGTGCGGCCGCCGAGCGGGTCGGATTGATGGTCACCGGCCTCGACCGACCCGCGGCGAAGGGCCAGGTGCTGCTGGTCGACCGGCTGGGCGTGCTGGCCGGCTTGTACCGGTCCGCCGACGTGAATTTCGTCGGCGGCAGCCTGGTCGAGGGCATCGGCGGTCACAACCTGATCGAAGCGGCGCGTGCCGGGCGGCCGGTGCTGACCGGCCCGTACACCGAAGACCAGGCCGAGGCCGCCGGCGGCCTCGAGGGTGCCGGGGGCCTGATCAGGGTGCATGGCTCCGCAGACCTGGCCGAATCGGTCGGCGAACTCCTCGACGACCCGGATCGCCGGGCGCGGATCACTCACCGGGCCGAGACCTTCCTGGCCACCCAGCGCGGCGCACTCGACCGCACCGTGGCGGTGCTGGAGGGCTGGGTGCAGGGCGACGAGGCGCCGGCGGGCTCCGAGCAGGGACTCGAACCGGGATCTGAACGAGCATAGGCACCCGGTCCTGGATCGGGACCGGGAAAGGGATGGGGGTCGGAGTCGGAGCCGGGCAAGGCCCGGCGGGCCTCAACCGGGACCGATTCCGGCCAGCAGGCGGTTTGCGGCTTCGAGGTCTTCCGGACCCAACACGCCGGCGGCGCGCTTCAGCGCCAGTGAATCGACGATGAACTGGTGGCGGGCCTGCGAATAGTCGCGCTGGGCCTGGAAGAACCGCTGTTCGGCCAGCAGCACGTCGACGATCGTCCGGGTGCCGACGTCGAAGCCCGCATTCGTGGCCTCCAGCGCGCTGTCGGCCGAGATCAGCGCCTGCTCCAGCGCCTCGACCTGGCGGATGCCGGCGATCACCGCGCGGTAGGCATTCTCGGTCCGGCGGACCGCGGCGCGCTGGGCCGAATCGAGTTCGAAGCTTGCCGCCTGCCGGAGCACGCGGGTCTGGCGGGTCTGCGACTGCACGGCAAAGCCGGAAAAGATCGGAACCGTCAGCTCGAGACCGACCTGCCAGGTATCGTTCTGGAACTCCACCGTGGCGACCTCGTTCTGGAAATCATCGCGCAGCACGAACTCGTTGTTGACGCTGCGGTTGTAGGAGCCGACCAGGTCCAGCGACGGCAGGTGGCCGGCGCGTGCGATCCGCAGGTCGGCATCGACCACGTCGACCGCCCGGCGGGCGGCCTCGAGCTCGGGCCGGTTGGCCAGCGCCTGCTCGACCCAGGCCGATGCAGCCGACGGCTGCGGCGGCTCCAGCGGCAGTTCATCGGCCAGCGGTCGGAAGGAATCGAACATCGTGCCGGTCAGTTCGCGCAGCAGTTCGCGGGCGTTTTCCAGGTTGTTCTCGGCCACGATCACGCGAGCGCGCGCCGCGTCCCAGGCGGCCCGCGCCTCGAGGAAGTCGGTGACGGCCGAAAGGCCGACTTCGAAGCGCTGCTCGGCCTGCTCGAACTGGCGCTGCAGGGCCTTCTCCTCGGCCTGGGCGAAGCGCAGGGCGTCGATCGAGGTGAGCATGTCGAAATAGCGCTCGGCAACCCGGAGCAGGAAATCCTGCCAGGCGATGTCGAACTCGGCGTCGGCCTGGGCGATGTCGGCGCGGGCCCGCGTAAGCCGGCCGTAGTTGGCGTCGTCGTAGATGCTCTGGCGCAGGCTCAGGCGGTAGTTCTCCGAGTCGATATCGTTCTCGAGCAGGTCGTTGCCGTCCAGCGTGGGCTGGGCGTTGCCGATATCGCGCGATGCGCTGGCCGAGACCTGCGGCAGAAGGTTGGAGCGCGCGATCGCCTCCTGGTAGGTCGAGGCCTCGAGGCGTCGCTCGGCGGCCTGGATCTGCGGATCGTTGGTCGACGCCAGTTCGTAGACGCCGAGCAGGTCGACGGCCGCGACCGGAGCGGTAAGCGCCAGGGCCGCGGCCCCGATCAGGAATCTGTACATTGCAGTTCTCGCCATTGCATCGTTCGGTAAAAGGTAGCCGCGCGCGGTGAAGAGCGCGCACGGTGCGCGCGTCAGAACTCGAAGCGCGGCGCGTCCTCGCTGCCGATCAGGCGCGGCAGGTCGGTATCGAACAGGCTTTCCTCGGACAGCCGGCCCGATTCGGTGCGGGTCAGGAGCAGCGCTTCCATCGCCGGCGAGCGCCCGCGGACGATGAACAGCCGTCCACCGGGCTTCAGCCACTCGGCGAAGCGCTCGGGCACTGCCGGCACCGAGGCGGTGACGACCACGGCATCGAAGGCGCCCGGATCGAACCCGGTTTCCAGCACGTCCGCATGCCGGACCTCGACTCCTTCGACGCTGGCCGCGGCCAGCGACTTCTGCGCCTGCTCGGCCAGCGCTTCGACGATCTCCAGGCTGGTCACCTGGGCTCCCAGTGCGGCCAGGCAGGCGGTCAGGAAGCCCGAGCCGGTACCGACCTCCAGCACCCGCTCGCCGCCTTCCAGGGCCAGGGACTGCAGGCAGCGGCCCTGCTCGATCGGCTTCATCATCAACTGGTCGTGGCCGAGCGGGATCCTGAGGTCGGAAAACGCCAGCTTGCGATGACGCGCCGGAGCAAAATCCTCGCGCGGCACGCTGCGCATCACGTCGAGGACGCGGGAATCCAGCACGTCCCAGGTCCGGACCTGCTGTTCGATCATGTTCGATCGGGCCTGTTCGAAGTTCACCACTGCTCTCCTGGTTCGACGCGCACGATCAACGAAGGAAACGACGCGCGCCGGGAATTCGATTGTTCGGCGCGTATTGTACCGGCCGCGGCGCCCGGCGAGCCCGTGCTGAACGTCACGCGCTGCAGCGTGCCGACCCTCGGCCGCGCCCGGAGGCCTGCCCGGCGGGGTAGTATCCCGGGCTGGTTCCCACCGTCGGGCCCCCGTCCGACCCACGCCATGTCCACCACCTCGTCCGAAGTCGCCCGCCGCCTCGATGCCGAACTGCTCCGCCTGCCGCCCGGTTCCCGCCTGGTCCAGGTGCCGGGCAGCCGGCCGGACCTGAAGGTCTGGATGCGCGAAATCCGCCAGCACGACACGCCGGCCACCTTCGGCGCTCAGCCGAATCCGCCGCTGTACGTCTACGAGACGGCCGCTCCGTTCATGCGCGACGGCGATGCGCCCGATCCGGCGCGTGGTCTCGACCCGGTGCGCGCCGGCTGGATCGGCGAGCGGGATGATACGGAGCCGCTGGCCGGCCTGTCTTCGTCGTATTCCCGCCAGCGTCGCGAGCAGGCCGATCCCGCCCATCGCTTTCCCGGTGAGCGCTCGCCACTGAAGGCGAAGCCGGGAAGCTGCGTGACCCAGCTGCACTACGCCCGCCGGGGCATCGTGACCCCGGAAATGGAATACGTCGCGATTCGCGAGAACGCCCGGATCGACGAAATGCGCGAGGCCTGGGAGGCCGCCGGCCTGCTGCGGCGTCACCCGGGGCAACCGATGGGCGCGAAGCTGCCCGAGGTGATGACGCCGGAGTTCGTTCGCGACGAGATCGCCGCCGGCCGCGCGATCCTGCCGGCCAACATCAACCACCCCGAAGCCGAACCGATGGCCATCGGCCGCAACTTCCGGGTCAAGGTCAACGCCAACATCGGCAACTCGGCCGTGCGTTCATCGATCACCGACGAGGTCGAGAAGCTGGTCTGGTCGCTGCGCTTCGGCGCCGACACGGTCATGGACCTGTCGACCGGCAAGGACATCCACGAAACGCGCGAATGGATCGTGCGCAACTCGCCGGTGCCGATCGGCACGGTGCCGATCTACCAGGCGCTGGAAAAGGTCGGCGGCGTGCCCGAGGAGCTGACCTGGGACCTGTTTCGCGACACCCTGCTCGAGCAGGCCGAGCAGGGCGTGGACTATTTCACGATCCACGCCGGAGTCCGGCTGGCTCACGTGCCGCTGACCGCGGGCCGGATCACCGGCATCGTTTCGCGGGGCGGCTCGATCATGGCCAAGTGGTGCCTGGCCCACCATCGGGAGTCGTTCCTCTACGAGCATTTCGACGAGATCTGCGAAATCATGGCCGCCTACGACGTGTCCTTCTCGCTCGGCGACGGCCTGCGCCCCGGCTCGATCGCCGACGCCAACGATGCGGCCCAGTTCGCCGAACTCGAAACGCTGGGCGAGCTGACGAAGAAGGCATGGAACCACGACTGCCAGGTGATGATCGAGGGCCCCGGCCACGTGCCGATGCAGCTGATCCGCGAGAACATGGACAAGGAACTGGCCGACTGCCACGAAGCGCCGTTCTACACGCTCGGCCCGCTGGTCACCGACATCGCGCCGGGCTACGACCACATCACCTCGGGCATCGGCGCGGCCCAGATCGGCTGGTACGGCACGGCGATGCTGTGCTACGTGACCCCCAAGGAGCACCTCGGCCTGCCCGACAAGCACGATGTGCGCGAGGGGCTGGTGACCTATCGGATCGCCGCGCATGCCGCCGACCTGGCCAAGGGTCACCCGGCCGCCCAGGTCCGCGACAACGCGCTATCGAAGGCCCGCTTCGAGTTCCGCTGGGAAGACCAGTTCAACCTCGGCCTCGACCCCGCCCGTGCTCGCGAGTACCACGACCAGACCATGCCGAAGGACGCCCACAAGGTGGCGCATTTCTGCTCGATGTGCGGGCCGAAGTTCTGTTCGATGAAGATCACCCAGGACGTCCGCGACTACGCCGCCGAGCACGGCCTGGGGACCGACCAGGCACTGGACGCCGGCCTGGAAGAGAAAGCGGAGGAGTTCCGCCGCACCGGCGGCGAGGTCTACCGGCGCCAGTAGGCGGCCGGACCTCCGCAGATGCCCGAAAGAAAACCCGCGATGTGCCGGTCATGAATCTCCAGGAGCGCAACGAGCGATTCGACGCGATCGTGCAGCGCTACGGCGACGACCTGTATCGCTTCGCCGTGTGGCTGTGCCGCGACCCGGCCCTGGCCGCCGACCTGGTCCAGGAGACCTGTCTCCGGGCCTGGAAGGCGCTGCACAAGCTGCAGGACGTGGAGGCGGCCAAGAGCTGGCTGATCACGATCCTCCGTCGCGAGTTCGCCCGCACCTTCGAACGCAAGGTGCCGCCGATCGACGACATCGATGACGTGGTCGTCGCCGAGCCGAACGAAGACGGCCCGGACGACCGCACGGAGCGCGACCGGCTGCGCGAGGCGATCGGGCGGCTCGACGCCAAGTATCGCGAACCGCTGCTGCTCCAGGTGGTGCTCGGGCTCTCGATCGCCGAGATCGCCGGTCAGCTCGAGCTGACCGAGAGCGCGGTGATGACCCGGGTCTTCCGGGCTCGCGAGCAGCTCAAGACAAGACTCTCGCCGCCGGAAGCGGCGAACGACTGAAGACCGGATTCCGGGGGAACGAATGAACGTCGACGAACTCCGACGCCAGCTGATGACCGACCCGCAGCGCCACCGCGACGAAGCCGAGACCGCGCGCGAAACGGGCGGTGAAGCGGGGCGCGTGGCAGCGGAGTCGGAGGCGTTCGAGCGCCTGCTCCACGAAGCCCTGGACGTGGCGCCGCCGGAAGGGTTCATGACCCGCCTGCGCCAGGCCGCGTTCCGCGCCGGGCAGACCCACGACGCCGACGCCCACCCCGGCGGCGACAGCACGTCGGGCGCCGGCCGCGGCACGGTGCGCTGGCTGGCGCTTGCCGCCACGGTCACGCTGGCCGTCGCGATCACCGTGTTCACGCTGCGCGAGACGCCAAGCGACGGCGGCTCGCCGCTTGCGGATCCCGAGCTCGGCGCCTTCATCGCCCGGCACTGGGACCACGACGGGATCGAGGTCCTGACCGCCGCGCTGACCGACCCGGCCGAACCCGGTCAGGTCCAGGCGCTGCTCGATGGCTTCGGCGTCCGGCTCGCACCGGAGCTGCTGGCCGACGTGCGCCTGACCAAGCTCTGCCCGACGCCCGACGGAGCCGGCGCCCACCTGATCCTGGCCACCGACGACGGGCCGCTGACGCTCTACTACATGCCGCGAACGAAGGTCCCCGCCTCCGGCGAGCGCTATCCGCTGGCCGACGGCATGCAGGCCTGGGTCTACAACGTCGAGCGCGGCAGCATCGCGCTGGTCGGCCAGCACGACCGCGACCTGCCCGAGCTGGCCCGCAGGATTTCCGACCGGCTGATCTTCCCGGGTGAGCTCAGCCTCTGACGCCGGACCGGGCGTCGTAACAGTCCCTCGCATTCGACGTCGAAGTCTCCGCGTCATCGATGCTCGCCGGCGGCCGCGATTTCGCACCGCGGGCTGCTAGCATGAAGTCGCCCGAGCTTCCCTTGCCAAGAGTCGATGCGATGCGACACGTCCTTTTCGTTGTTGTCCTGCTCCCGGTCCTGGTCGCGCCTGCGGTGGACGCCTTCGCGCAACGCGCACTGCTGATCGAGAACGTCCGAGTCGTGGATCCGGACCGCGCGATCGCGTCCGGCCCTCGCGATGTGGCCATGCTCGGCGGCTGGATCGTGGAGCCCGCGGCGCTGGACGGCGTGCCCGAGGGCGATCGCGTGGTCGTCGATGCCGAAGGCCGCTGGCTGATCCCCGGCCTGGCCGAGATGCACGCCCACGTCCCCCCGATGAGCGATCCGCAGCGCGTCGACGACGTGCTCGCGCTGTTCCTCGCCCACGGCGTGACCACGGTGCGCGGCATGCTCGGCGAACCGGGTCATCTGCTGCTGCGCGCGGAGCTGGCCGACGGCCGCCGCTTCGGGCCGCGCCTGATCACCTCGGGTCCGTCGCTGAACGGCAATTCCGCGCCCGATGCGGACGCCGCGCGGCGCCTCGTCCGGCGCCAGGCCGAGGCCGGCTACGACCTGCTGAAGCTGCACCCGGGCCTGTTGCCGGACACCTTCGCCGCCCTGACCCGGTCGGCCGACGCGCTGGACATCCCGTATGCGGGCCACGTATCGACGGCGGTGGGCCTGGAACGGGCGCTGGCCGCTCGCCAGTCGACCATCGATCACCTCGACGGCTACGCCCGGGCGCTGGTCCCGGACGAACACCCCGCACGGCGAACCGAGCCCGGCTTCTTCGGCATGGCGCTGGCCGACGCGCTGGACGCGGGACGGATTCCCGAGCTCGCCCGCGCCACCCGGGCGGCCGGGACCTGGAACGTGCCGACCCAGACCCTGATCGAGAACATCGCCACCGGCGATCCGGACGCCCTGGCGGGGCGGCCGGCAATGGGCTACGTGCCGGCCGCCACCGTCGATCAATGGCGGCGCCAGGTCGAACAGCTGCGCGAACCGTTCGACGACGACAAGCTCGAACGCTTCGTCGAGGTCCGTAGATCGCTGATCCTCGGCCTGCACAAGGCCGGCGCGGGCCTGCTGCTCGGCGCCGACGCGCCGCAGATCTTCAACGTGCCGGGCGATGCGGCACACCATGAACTGGAACTGCTGGTCGCCGCAGGGCTGACGCCGGCCGAGGCGCTGGCAACCGGGACCACGGCCCCGGCCCGATACCTCGACGAGTCCGCACGTGGCTGCATCGCCCCGGGCTGCGTCGCCGATCTCGTCCTGCTCGACGGCAACCCGCTGGCCGATATAGGCAACGTGCGCCGGATCCGCGCCGTGGTCCGGGCCGGTGACTGGCTGGACCGCGACGACCTCGACCGCCGTCTCGAAGCGATCGCGCGTCGCGCCCGCCCCGACGCGCCGACGGCGCCGGATTGACTGATGGAAGCGGACCTCCGTACCCACCTGCTGCCCTACGCCGAACGCCTGGACCGACGCGACCCGGCGACCGTCCGCCGGATCGTGATCCACGCGACCGAACTGCCGGACCTGGCGACCGCCCGGACCTACGGTGAGCGGATTCACCACGAGCAATCGCGCACGGGCAACAGCGGCCACTTCTACATCGACCGCGACGGCCGCGTCGAGCGCTGGGTGCCGATCGACCGTATCGCCCATCACGTGCGCGGCCACAACGCCGACAGCATCGGCATCGAGCTGGTCAATAGGGGCCGCTATCCGGACTGGTTCGACAGCCGCAACCAGGACTGGACCGAGCCGTACCCGGACGCGCAGATCGACGCGCTGGTCGCTCTGGTGACCGCGCTGAGGCGACAGCTGCCCGCGATCGAGGTGCTGGCCGGTCACGACCAGCTCGACCTCGACCGGGTCGAGGCCAGCGACGACCCGGCAAGGACGGTGCCACGCAAGACCGACCCCGGGCCGACGTTTCCCTGGACGCGCCTGACGGGCGAGACGGGCCTGCCGCGGATGAAGGCCGGGGAATGAGTTCCAGGCGCGCAGAACCGGTCCGCGTCGGCGTCGACACGGGCGGCACCTTCACCGATTTCGTCGCCCTCGTCGACGGACGGCTGGCGACCGCCAAGGTGCTGTCCACACCGGACGACCCGGCGCGCGCCATCCTCGAAGGCCTGGAGCGACTCGGGATCGCGCCCGAGCGGGCCGATCTCGTCCACGGCACGACCGTGGGGACCAACGCCGTGCTCGAAGGCCGCGGCGCGCCGACCGCCTTCGTGGCCAGCACCGGCTTTGCCGACCTGCTGACCCTCGGGCGTCAGAACCGCGACGCGCTGTACGCCCTGGAGCAGCCCCCGGTCGAGCCGCCGGTACCCGCCGAGCGCTGCTTCGAAGTCGCGGCCCGGACCGCCGCGGACGGCCACAACCTCGCCACGCCCGGCGACGAGGACCTGGCCGAGCTGGCCCGCGCGATCGAGGCCAGCGGCGCCGAAGCCGTGGCCGTCTGCCTGCTGTTCTCCTGGCTGGAGCCGGAGCTCGAGCAGCGCATCGCCGATGCCCTGCCCGAGCACATTCCCGTTTCCTGCTCGTACCGCGTGCTGCCCGAAATCCGCGAATACGAACGCGGCATCGCCACCTGGCTCAACGCGTCGATCGGACCTCGCCTGGCCGGCTATCTCGGTCGCCTGGCCGATGCACTGGACGGCGGCCGGCTGGCGGTGATGCAGTCCAGCGGGCTGACGATCTCGGCCGACCAGGCCGCCGAACGCGCGGTCCATCTGCTGTTGTCCGGCCCGGCCGGCGGCCTGGCCGCCGCGGCGCACATCGGCCGCCAGCTCGACGAGCCGCGGCTGCTGACCTTCGACATGGGCGGAACCTCGACCGATGTCGCGCTGCTCGAAGGCCGGCCCCGACTGACCGCCGAGGGGCGGACCGGCCGCTATCCGGTCGCCGTGCCGATGGTCGACATGCACACGATCGGTGCCGGAGGCGGCTCGATCGCTCGCGTCGACGCCGGCGGCCTGATCCAGGTCGGCCCTCGCTCGGCCGGCGCGGACCCGGGCCCGGCCTGCTACGGCCGCGGCGGCACGCAGGCCACGGTGACCGATGCCAACCTGCTGCTCGGGCGAATCCCGGCCGGAGTGAAGCTCGGCGGCCGGCACGCTCTGGACCTCGAGGCGGCCCGAGCGGCAATGCAGCGCCTCGCCGACGACGCCGGGCTGGACATCGACGCAGCCGCGGCCGGCGTGATCCGCATTGCCAACGAACACATGAGCCGCGCGCTGCGCGTCATGTCCGCCGAACGGGGGCTCGACCCCGGCCGCTGCCGCCTGGCCTGCTTCGGCGGAGCCGGCGGACTGCACGTATGCGAACTGGCCGAGAGCCTGGGCATGCGCCGGGCCGTGGTCCCGGCGCGGTCCGGCGTGCTGTCGGCGCTGGGCATGCTGGTCGCCGAGCCCGGTCGCCAGTTCACCGCCAGCGTGCTGGCTGCAGCCGACACGCTCGACGACGCGCGGGTGGAGGCGACCTTCGAGCCGCTGGAGGCCCGGGCGCGGGGGGAACTGGCCACGGAGGGCACCGCCGAGGACCGGATCGAGTTCCGGCGTCGCGCGGGCTGCCGCTACACCGGGCAGAGCGCTTCCCTGGAGCTCGCCATCGAGCCGCCCGACCGGCTGGTCGAGCGCTTCCACGCCGCCCACGAGGCCGCGTTCGGCCACCGGCTCGACCTGCCGGTGGAATGGGTCACGGCGCGGCTCGACGCGCGCGGACCCGCCCGCCTCGATCGCGTCCCGCCCCCGGACGATTCGGTGCAGGTGCCGGACGATGACGGCAACGTGCCGCTGATCGCGCGCAACGCCGTCGACGAGTCCGGCATCCACGGCCCGGCCATCGTGCTCGACGCCGACGCAACCACCTGGGTGGCGGAAGGCTGGATCGCTCGCCGCTCTCCCGACGGCCACCTGCTGCTCGATCGATCGGCCTAGCCCCGGTCCGCTGTCGGCGCTGTCCGCGCTGTCCGATCCCTCCGCGACATCGCTTCCTGCCGTGCGCAAGATTCTCACGGCCTTCGCGGTCTACTCGAAGACCGAACTCGAACCCACGCAGCGACCGGATGCCTAGCAACCGGATGCCCGCCTCGGGCGTCGCTGCCGAACGGACCCATCCCATGAACGACGATCGCTACTCTCGCAAATCTCGCGACTATTGCAAATCTCGCGACTATCGCAAGGCACCCGAAGCCGTCGACGCGCTGACCGAGGAGCAATACCGGGTCACGCAGGAAAACGGCACCGAGCATCCCGGCACCGGCGAGTACCTGGACAACGACGAGCCCGGCATCTACGTCGACGTCGTTTCCGGCGAACCGCTGTTCGCCTCGTCGAGCAAGTTCGACGCCGGCTGCGGCTGGCCGAGCTTCACCAGGCCGATCGAGCCGGCCAACGTCAACGAGCTGCGCGACACCAGCCACGGCATGGTACGAACCGAGGTTCGCAGCAACCACGGCGACAGCCACCTCGGCCACGTCTTTCCGGACGGCCCGCAGGACCAGGGCGGGCTCCGCTACTGCATCAATTCGGCCTCGCTGCGCTTCGTTCATCGCGACGACATGGCCGACCAGGGCTACGGCGATTACATCGACCAGGTGGAGGAACGCTGAAATGGCGATGGACAAGACCATCGAACGCGCGGTGCTTGCCGGCGGCTGCTTCTGGGGCATGCAGGAACTGATCCGCCGCCTGCCAGGCGTGGTCGAAACTCGCGTCGGATACACCGGCGGCGACGTTCCGAACGCGACCTACCGGAACCACGGCACGCACGCGGAGGGCATAGACATCCGCTTCGACCCGGAGCGGATCTCGTATCGGCGGATCCTCGAGTACTTCTTCCAGATCCACGATCCCACGACCCCGAATCGCCAGGGCAACGACCGGGGCCTCTCGTACCGTTCGGCGATCTACTACGTCAACGAGGACCAGAAGGCGGTCGCGCACGACACGATCGCCGACGTCGAGGCCTCGGGCCTGTGGCCGGGCAAGGTCGTCACGGAGGTCGAACCGGCCGGGGCGTTCTGGGAAGCCGAACCCGAGCACCAGGACTACCTGCTGCGCTATCCGAACGGCTACACCTGCCATTTTCCGCGCCCGGACTGGGTGCTGCCGCGACGCGAAACCACTGGCTGAACGCCGGAAAAGAGGCCGCGGCCCTGTCTCGCCGCGTTCCCGGCCAGGCGGCCGGGGCGCGGTTCAAGCCAGAAGTGCGTCAGAAGATTCCGAGGATGCCGCCGAGCACCACTAGAATCGCCAGCGGCGCGAACAGCCGGGTCAGCCAGAGCCACAGCTGGAAGGCCCAGCTGGGCATCTTGTCGTCGAGCTCTTCGCGGGTGATCGAGGTCGACAGCACCCAGCCGGCGAACAGCGCGATCAGCAGGCCACCGACGGGCAGCATGATGTCGGCGGCAACGAACTCGATCGCCGACATGATGTCGCGACCGCCGATCGTGTACTCCGACCAGACGTTCAGCGAGAACACCGAGGCCAGGCCCATCACCCAGGTCAGCAGCGCGACAAACAGCGCGATCTGCTTGCGCGAGAAGTTCGTCGCCTCGACGAAGTACGCGGTCGGCGGCTCGAGCAGCGAGATCGAGCTGGTCCAGGCCGCAACCGAGAGCAGCAGGAAGAACGCCATGCCGTAGGCGATGCCGTAGGGCATTTCGTTGAACGCCAGCGGCAGGGAGGTGAAGATGAAACCGGCCCCGCCGCCTTCCGGGTCCAGGCCGAAGGACAGCACGATCGGGAAGATCGCCAGGCCGGCGACGAGCGCGACCAGCGTATCGGCGAACGCGACCGTCACGCCGGTGGCCGGCACGTTGACATGCGACGGCAGGTAGGCACCGTAGGTCATGATCGCGCACATACCCAGACTCAGGGTGAAGAACGCCTGGCCCATGGCGGTCACGATCATCGAACCGTCGACCCGCGACCAGTCCGGCGAGAACAGGAAGCCGACCGCTTCCTGGAAGTGGCCGGTGCTCATGCCGTAGCCGAGCAGGATCAGCAGCAGCACGAACAGCATCGGCATCAGGATCGAGACCGCGCGCTCCAGGCCCTTTTCCACGCCCAGCGCGACCACGCCCATGGTCAGGATCATGAACACGCCGTGCCAGAAGATCAGCTTGCCGGGGCTGGCCAGCAGTCCGCCGAACGCCTCGCCCGGGTCGGTGATCGCCGGCGCACCGAGAAACAGCTGCTGCACGTAGTCGAAGCCGTAGGACAGGGTCCAGCCGGCGACCACGGAATAGAACGACAGCACCAGGAAACCGGCCAGGATGCCGACCCAGCCGATCAAGGACCAGGCCTTCGACGCGCCGGCCGCGGTGGCCAGCTCCTTCAGCGAGTTGACCGGGCTCATCCGGCCGCGGCGGCCGATCACGATCTCGGCGAACAGCACCGGCAGGCCGATCAGCGCGATGCAGGCCAGGTAGACCAGCACGAAGGCACCGCCGCCGTTCTCGGAGGTGATGTACGGAAAGCGCCAGATGTTGCCGAGACCGACCGCCGAGCCGGTCGCGGCCATGACGAACATGAGCCGGGACGACCACATGCCGTGGATGGACGTGGTTTTCATGATTCGCGGAACCCCGTTGAGTTGTTGTTTTCGTATCCGGGGGATTGTCCGCGAACTCGGGCGCCGGAGCAAATCGGACCGCCGGCGGCGGGTCGCTTTCATGGACCACAACTTGTGGACAGATGCACGCGACGCATCCACGGCGCACATCCGCAACGACGCTAGACTTGACGCTGGACGAATTCAGACGACGAACCGGATGACCGACCCCCTGCTCGAACTCGACGCCGTGACCTATGGCTGGCCCGGCGATGATGCGCCGGTCCTGGCCTCGCTGTCGCTGGCGGTGCAGGCGGGTGAGCGCGTCTTCCTGGCCGGCGCCAGCGGATCGGGCAAGTCGACGCTGCTGGCGCTGATCGGCGGCCTGGTGTCGCCGGGCGCCGGTGCCGTCCGATTCGACGGCGAACGGATCGACACGCTGAAGCGGGCCGAACGCGATCGCTTCCGGGCCGACCACCTCGGCGTGATCTTCCAGCAGTTCAACCTGCTTCCGTGGCTCGACGCGATCGACAACGTGCGCCTGGGCTGCCGCTTTTCGACGGTCCGCTCGCAACGCGCCCCGGCCGCCGAGCCCGGCCGCCTGCTCGGCGCCATGGGGCTGCCCGAGACCGCGTGGTCGCGCCGCGCCGACCGGCTCAGCGTCGGCCAGCAGCAGCGCGTCGCCGCCGCCCGCGCGCTGATCGGCCGCCCCGAACTGATCCTGGCCGACGAACCCACCTCGGCGCTGGACGACGATCGCCGCGACGACTTTCTCGACCTGCTGTTCGAAGAGGCCGCCCAGGCCGGCTCGGCGCTGCTGTTCGTCAGCCACGATCAGCGCCTGGCCGACCGCTTCGACCGCGCGCTTTCCCTGGAGACACTGGCTTCGAGCCCGGCGAGGGCGGCATGCTGATCCGGCTGGCCCGGGGATCGCTGGCCAACCGCCGCTTCGCGGTCGGCCTGACGATCTTCACCATCGCCCTGTCGATCGCGCTGCTGGTCCTGGTCGAACAGATGCGCGGCCAGCTTCGCGAGAACTTCCAGCGCTCGGTCTCCGGCGTGGACCTGATCGTCGGCGCGCCCACCGCGCCGGTGCAGCTGCTGCTGGTCTCCGTGTTCGGCCTCGGCGACCCGACCGCGAACGTCTCCTGGTCGACCTACGAGGAGCTGGCCGAGGCCGAGGTCGTCGACTGGGCCGTGCCGATTGCCCTCGGCGACAGCTACGAAGGCTTTCGCGTGGTCGGCACCACGCCTGAATTCTTCGAGCACTTCCGCTACGCCGGCAGCACCGCGCTGGCCATCGAACGCGGCACCGCCTGGCGCGGGCGCTTCGATGCGGTCATCGGCGCGCAGGTGGCACGCTCGACGGGACTTGTCGTCGGCGGCAGCATCGAACTCGGCCACGGCGGCGGCAACGTCACGCTGGTCACCCATGCGGCCCACCCGTTCCGGATCAGCGGCGTGCTGGCGCCGACCGGCACCCCGGTCGACCAGTCGGTCTACATCGACCTGGCCGCGCACCACGCCCTGCACGAAGATTTCATGACCGGGCGGCCACCGTCGTTCGCATCCCCCGGGAGCTCACCGGGTGGTCGACCGGGTGATCGACCGACCCCAGCCGAAGGCCACGACAATGACGACGGCCACGGTCACCAGCACGGTCAAGACCGCGACCACGCTGACGAAGTCACACCCGAAAGCGTCAGCGCGATCTTCCTCGGCCTGAAGGCGCGCGCCGCCGCCTTCGGCCTGCAGCGCCGCATCAACGAATATCAAGACGAGCCGTTGCTCGCGATCCTGCCGGGTATCGCCCTGCAGCAGCTGTGGCGGATCACCGGCACCGCCGAACAGGTGCTGCGCGTCGTCGCCGGACTGGTCGTGCTGGCCGGCCTGCTCGGCATGCTGACCGCGCTGCTGACCACGCTGAACGAGCGGCGCCGCGAGATGGCCATCCTGCGCGCCTGCGGCGCCCGCCCCTGGCAGGTGGCCGGCCTGCTGCTGGTCGAGGCCGCGCTGATCGTCGTCGCTGGCCTGGTGCTCGGCGTGGTCCTGGCCTGGGGCCTGCAGGTCGTACTGGAGCCCTGGCTACTGGCCCGCTTCGGCGTGGCGATCGCACCCGGTTGGCCGGCGCCGGAGCTTCTCTGGATACTCGCCGGGATCGGAGCGGCCGGTGTGCTGATCGCCCTCGTTCCCGCCCTGCTGGCCTATCGCCGAACGCTCGCCGACGGCATGCAGGTCCGCCAGTAGTGCACCCGGGCCATTGAACTCACAGGCCGAGGGTGGTCCAACCCCCTCGACGCGGAAATCGATCGGCTTGCCGATGCTCCGCCGACCCGACCGACAGACCCGAACCCGAGCCTTTCCGATGCCGCACCCGCTGACCCGAATCGCCGTCGCCGCCCTGCTGCTCCTGCCTGTGCTCGTCCAGGCCGATGCCCGCACGCTCGAATGGCTGGATCTGATGCCCGAAGACGAGGCCCAGGCCTGGATCGACGACCAGACCAACATCGACCATTCCGGCTTCGACGCGCCCGAGGAGCCGTTCCAGTCGTTCCGCACCGTCGGCGAGCTCGACGGTCAGCGGGTGCGCCTGCCCGGTTTCGTGGTGCCCATCGAAACGAACGAGGACGGCGACCTGGTCGAGTTCTTCCTCGTTCCCTACTTCGGCGCCTGCATCCACCTTCCGCCCCCGCCCGCCAATCAGATCGTCTACGGCCGGCTGGACGAACCGATGGAAATGATCGACATCTGGGACGCGTTCTGGATGGAGGGCACGCTGAACATCGAGGACGTCAGCAACGACACCGCGGCCTCGGCCTACACCATGGACGTGGAGTCGCTCACGCTCTACGACTGACGACCGACCGCTCCACCGTTCGCTCGCAAGCCCGCTCCCACAGGCGGGCTGCTTGTAGCTGGAAAGGATGCCTGTGGGAGCCTGCCTGTAGGAGCCTGCCTGTAGGAGCCTGCCTGTAGGAGCCTGCCTGTAGGAGACTGCCTGTAGGAGCCTGCCTGTAGGAGACTGCCTGTGGGAGCCTGCCTGTGGGAGCCTGCCTCGCAGGCGATCGCATCCATCACCGACCATTCGCGGGCAAGGCCCGCTCCCACAGGCGGCTGCTGGCCGCTGGAAAGCGTGCCTGTGGGAGCCTGCCCCGCAGGCGACTGCATCCATCGCCGACCACACGCGGGCAAGGCCCGCTCCCACAGGCGGGTTGCTTGTAGCTGAAAGGCGTGCCTGTGGGAGCCTGCCTCGCAGGCGATCGCATCCATCACCGACCACTCGCGGGCAAGGCCCGCTCCCACAGGCGGGTTGCTTGTAGCTGAAAGGCGTGCCTGTGGGAGCCTGCCCCGCAGGCGATCGCATCCATCGCCGACCACACGCGGGCAAGGCCCGCTCCCACAGGCGGGTTGCTTGTAGCTGAAAGGCGTGCCTGTGGGAGCCTGCCTCGCAGGCGATCGCATCCATCACCGACCATTCGCGGGCAAGGCCCGCTCCCACAGGCGGGTTGCTTGTAGCTGAAAGGCGTGCCTGTGGGAGCCTGCCTGTGGGAGCCTGCCTCGCAGGCGATCGCATCCATTGCCTCCCCATCGCGGGCAAGGCCCGCTCCCACAGGGGAGGGTGCTCCAGGCCGGATCAGCGCCCGCGACTCAGCGTTCGATCGACCGCACCCCCTCCAGCAGATTCTCCGCGCACGCATCGCCGTGCAGGACGGAGATGTCGCCGGTCGTCTCGAGAACCGCGGCGCGGACTTCGGCGAAGTCGAGCACGTTCGACTCCCGCAGCTTGGCGATCAGATCCCCCTTCGACACGCGCGTCGCGGCCAGTGCCCGTTCGCAGATCACACCGTCGCGCATCAGCAGCACGGGCGTGTTCTGGACGAACCCCTGGAACCAGTCGGACGCGAATCGCAATCGCGCGACGGCATGCTGGAAGGCGAACAGGGCGAGCATGGCCAGCAATGGCTGCAGGAAACCGCTCAAGTCGGTCGACTGGCCGGCCCCGGCCAGCAGCGAACCGATCGCCACCGTCATCACGAAGTCGAAGCTCGTCATCTTCGAGAACGACCGCAAGCCGTTGATCCGGACCAGGATCACCACCCAGGTGATTCCCGCGGTGGTCAGGATGAGGCCGCGCAGCACAACGTCGAACAGCGGATCGGTTACGAACATGGGTCTTCCTCAGTAAACGTCGTTTCGCACAACTCGATAGGTCACCCGACCCGGCAGGTGCAGCGGCCGATTAGGGGGGCTCAATTCACCACGCCGGGCAGGTCCGGGGTGTGGTCGGGAACGGTCGGATAGTCGCCCGCCAGTTCGGGGCAGCGCCAGTTCAGCCCCAGGATGGCTGCCATCTGCTCGCGCGATCGCAGCGGATCCTCGATCGGAATCGACGCCGGCGGAGGATCGATGCTGACCTCTGCGTCCGCCTCGGCCAACCGCACCAGGGCAAGCACCCGGGATGCCAGATCGCCGGTCAGCGTGCCGGCGCTCGGGTCCCATTCGATTTCGCCCTCCAGCAGTCCCGAGCGGGGATGGACAAGGGTCAGTTTCATGGCAGCAACAGTAGCAGTACCCGGCGCAACCGCTCAAGCCCACCGCCTCACGGCAAGGGGGTGCTTCGCAGGGAAGTCCTGACTAGAATGGATGCCAGGCACCATGGCCTGGCAGGGCCGAAAGGGGATCGAAGGAATGACCACGCGAAACCGATTCGTCGACGCCGGCAAACGTTCGAACGCGCGGAAACCGCGTCCATGAGCCACGCTGACCGGGACCGAACCGCACCAATTGCCGCACCGATTGCCGCGCCCGAGGCCGTGGACGCCTTCATCGAGCGCTGGACCGACACGGGCGGCAAGGAGCGAGCGAACTACCAGCTTTTCCTGACCGAACTGTGCCGGCTGCTGGATCTGCCCGGGCCGGAGCCGGCGACCGAAGACGACAAGGCCGACGCCTACGTCTTCGAGCGCCGGGTTGATATCGCCTGGCCGGACGGAACGACCACGCGCGGCTACATCGACCTCTACCGCCGCGGCCATTTCGTGCTGGAAGCCAAGCGCGTTTCGCAGGAAGTCGAGTCCAGCCGCTGGGACAAGGCCATGCTGCGCGCGGCCAACCAGGCCGATACCTACATCCGCGCGCTGCCGGCCGACGAGGGCCGCCCCCCGTTCCTGCTGACCTGCGACGTCGGCAAGACGATCGAGGTCTACGCCGAGTTCACTCGCTCCGGCGCGACCTACGTGCCGTTCCCGGACCCGCGTTCGCACCGCATCCACCTCGACGACCTGCGCGACCCGGCCATCCAGCAGCGCCTGGTCGCGATCTGGACCGACCCCGATGCGCTGGACCCGTCCCGCCGCGCCGCGCGCGTGACCCGCGAGCTCAGCAGGACCCTGGCCAGCCTCGCGCGTTCGCTGGAAAAGGACGGCTACAAGGTCGAGCGCGTTGCTCATTTCGTCAAGCGCTGCCTGTTCACGATGTTCTGCGAGGACGTCGACCTGCTGCCGCGCGGCCAGTTCACCGAGCTGCTGAAGAAGATGAAGGCCACGCCGAAGAACTTTCCGCAGGCCATCGCCTCGCTCTGGCAGACGATGGACACGGGCGGCTACAGCCCGATCCTCAACGAGGAGCTGCTGCGCTTCAACGGCAACCTGTTCAAGGACCTGGACCCGATTCCGCTGAACGCCGACCAGATCCAGCTGTTGATCGACGCCGGCCTGCACGACTGGAGCGAGGTCGAGCCGGCGATCTTCGGCACGCTGCTGGAGCGCGCGCTCGACCCGGAGGAACGCCACCAGCTCGGCGCCCACTACACTCCCCGTGCCTACGTCGAGCGGCTGGTCATGCCCACGGTCATCGACCCGCTCCGCGACGAGTGGCGCGACGTCCAGGCCGCCGCCGCGGCGCTGGAGAACGACGGCAAGCACGACAAGGCCGTGCAGGAGATCCGCGAGTTTCATCGAAGATTGTGCGAAATCCGCGTCCTCGACCCGGCCTGCGGCAGCGGCAACTTCCTCTACGTCACGCTGGAACACATGAAGCGGCTCGAAGGCGAGGTGCTCGGCACCCTCGCCGACCTCGGCGCCGGCCAGAACCTGCTCGAAATGCAGGGCAACACCGTCGACCCGCACCAGTTCCTCGGGATCGAACTCAACCCCCGCGCCGCCGCCATCGCCGAAATGGTGCTGTGGATCGGCTACCTGCAGTGGCACTTCCGCACCCACGGCCACATCAACCCGCCGCAACCCGTGCTCAGGGCCTTCGAGAACATCGAATGCCGCGACGCGGTGCTGGCCTGTGACCGCATCGAGTACAAGCTCGACGATAGCGGCAAGCCGGTCACCCAATGGGACGGCAAGACCTACAAGAAGAGCCCGACCACCGGCGAGGACATCCCGGACGAGTCGGCGCAGGTTCCGATCGAGGTGTACGTCAACCCGCGGAAGGCGGAGTGGCCGGAAGCGGATTACGTGGTCGGGAACCCACCCTTTATTGGGAACAAGCGAGTACGCCTTAGCTTAGGTGACGGATACGTAGATGCACTTCGTTTAGCTTGGGATGAGTCTGTGCCTGAATCGTCCGATTTGGTCATGTACTGGTGGCATAAAGCCGCAGAGCTCGCTCGAACAGACCAAATCGAGAGGTTCGGACTGATCACAACGAATAGCTTGCGACAAGCACTCAATAGAAAGGTTTTGCGTGCCCATTTTGAGGCTGACAGACCACTTTCACTGCTGTTTGCCGTCCCCGATCATCCTTGGGTAGACAGTAGCGACGGGGCTGCCGTTCGAATTTCTATGACGGTTGGCGCTGGAGGGGCAGAGCACGTCCAAGGAACCCTCGCTACCGTCCTGCGTGAATCCGGAGATGCCGAAGATGCAGAGATCGTTTTTAAGCCCAGAAATGGGCTGATCTTCCCAGACCTATCCATTGGCGCAGATCTTTCTGGCTGTCGACCATTGCAATCAAACTCCGGTCTCAGTAGTCGAGGCGTTATCCCAGTTGGCAGAGGATTTGTATTAGATAGCCAGGAAGCAGAGCGGCTTAGAAAGGCCGGTGCAGAAATCTGCGACAAGGTATTGCCGAGATACTTGGGCGCCATGGATGTAAACAGGAAGGCTAGAGGGCTCCGAATTATCGATTTTTTTGGACTTTCGGAGAACGAAGCGCGCGAGCGGCATCCCCACCTATATCAGAGGCTTGTCGATCTCGTAAAACCGGAACGAATGCAGAACAGGACGGAGCGAAGACGACGCAACTGGTGGATTTTCGGAGACCCTGCCGCTCAATGGAGACGGATGCGCCATGGCCTCGATGGATTCTTCGCAACACCTTACGTAAGCAAGCACAGAATTCTTGTCTGCCTTTCGTCAGAGATATTGCCTGATGACGGACTGGTCTCCATCGCCTGTCGCGAAAGCCCCATACTCGGCATTCTTTGTTCTCGCGCACATGCCTTGTGGGCGATTAGAGCTGGCGGACGGATGGGCCTGGGCAACGATCCTCGCTACAACAAAAGCTCTTGTTTCGAGGCTTTCCCTTTTCCGGATCTGAGTAGCGATGCGTGTAAGTGGGCGGCCGACGTCGCTGAGAAGATCGACTCGCACCGCAAGGTTCAGCAAAGATCTCATCCAGAATTGACGATAACCGGAATGTATAACGTCTTGGAAGAAATTCGGCGCGGTGGTCCTTTGGCGGACAAGGAACAAATAATCCACGAACAAGGCCTCGTCTCGGTCCTCCGCGAGCTCCATGACGACCTCGACCGTGCCGTGTTCGCCGCCTACGGCTGGGAGGACCTGGGCGAGAAGCTGGTCGGCCGCCCCGGCGCGACCACGCCGTGGCCGGAAAGGCCCGACGACCAGGCGGAAGCCGAGGAAGAGCTGCTGCAGCGGCTGGTCGACCTGAACCACGAACGCGCCGCCGAGGAAGCCAGCGGCCTCGTCCGCTGGCTGCGCCCCGAGTACCAGGCCCCGGACGAAGCCCCCGAACAGGCCCGCATCGAGGCCGGCGACGAAGATCAGACCGCCGCCCCCGAAACCGTCGCGCCGACCAAGAAACTCGCCTGGCCCAAGACCCTCCAGGCCCGCGTCCGCGCCGTCCGCGACCAACTCACCACCGCCCCCATGGACCCCGCCACCCTGGCCGCCCGCTACAAGCGCAAGCCCGAGAAGAGCGTCTCGCAGGTGCTCGAGGCGCTCTCCGAACTCGGCATGGTCCGGGCCGAGGAGGATGGGCGCTATCGGTTGAGGGATTGAGGCAGAACTCGAAAGAGAACGTCAATGATGGAAACCAGAACCTGCATCAAGTGTGACCTGGAACACCCGGCCGATTGCTTCAGAAAGAACCGAAAGGACTGTGTCTGGTGTCAATTCGAAGATCCGTCATTCCGCGCGAAGCATCGATTCCGCGACAAGCTGAAGGCCAAGCGCTGGGCGGTCGACTTCGATGAGGAGGGCTTCGTCGAATGGTATTGCAATGAACCGGACCAGTGCCACTACTGCGGCACGACGTTCGAAGATCTTCGGCGCCTTCGACTCCGTCGCTTCAAAGGGCGCTACGTTTCATGGGACATCGACCGGATCGATAGCTTCAAGCCCTATGCGTTGGGCAATGTCGTTCTTTCCTGCTTCATCTGCAATACGGCCAAGGGAAACTGGTTCGATGAAGCCGAAGCCAGACGCGTTGGCCAGGCCGTTCGGGCCAACCTTCAAGCTCGACTGAAGAAAACTTGAACCCGGGGCAGCCGAGCACATCGAGCCGATCACCTTCAGGTGAACCCGCTTCTGCATTCATCAATCCCTCGATCTCTTTCAGGGTGGCTTCGTAATCAGCCTCGGACTTGATGGGGCGAATATCCATGGAGTACCTCGAATCAGAGCAGCGCCGTGTGCTGCACACGGCGGACGGACGAGATGCAACCTGTTCATTCCAGCCCTCGCGGCCGAATCAGAGCCCGAGCACCATCCGCAGCCCGTCATCGACGGCCGCCATCCGCTTCTCGGGCAATCGCCGGATCGGCTCGGACAGCAGTGCCCGGTCCAGCGTCAGCACCTGGCTGACGTTGACCACGGAGGGCTTGCCGAGCCCGGACTCGGCTTTGCCGATGCGGACGTTGCCGGGTGCGGCCGCGAGCGTGAGGTTGGACGTGATCGCCGCGACGACGACCGTGCCGATCCGGCTGTCGTTGAAGGGATTGGCCTGGACGATCAGCACCGGGCGACGGAAGCCCGGACCCGAACCGGTCGGTGCGGGCAGGTTCGCCCAGCGGACTTCACCACGCTTCATCGTCGAGCACGACGTCGTCCACGGCGTCGTCCACGGCGTCGAGCGCCGCGGCTTGCGCCCGAATCAGCGACTGGTCGAGCGTCGAATCCTGGGTGCTGTAGACGCGATCGAGCCGGGCGGTGATGGCCTCGGGGCCGTGCTCGGCCAGATAGGCCTCCAGCGCCTCGGCCACGAGCTGGCTGCGCGGAACGCCGCGCTCCTTTGCGTACCGGTCGGCCGCCTTGTAGATCGGGTCAGGGAGGGAGATTGCGAGCTTCATGCCCGGATGGTATCACCAGGGTAATACCGTATCAAGAGGAACCTGCAGGGCGTATGGCTGATCGAGTGCAGCTTTCGGATGCGCTTCATCCACCTTTTCCATCACCAGATCGCCCGTGGGAGTGAGCTTGCGAACGTAGGTCCCGGTCCTCTGAAAAGGGGCTCTTGTGAGAGCCTGCCTGTGGGAGCCTGCCTTGCAGGCGATTGCATCCATCGCCGACCATTCGCGGGCCAGGCCCGCTCCCACAGGCGGGCTGCGGGTCGCTGGAAAGCGTGCCTCTGGGAGCCTGCCTTGCAGGCGACTGCATCCGTCGCTGCCCACTCGCGGGCATGGCCCGCTCCCACAGGCGGGTTGGCTGTTCTGGTGGGTTCGGGTCGGACCTTAACCTGCAAGCGGCCTGCCACAGGAAATGCGAGGCTCGAATCCTTCTGCCTGCTGGAGGGCGCTTGCGCACAAACCGCTTGTGCCGGCGTCATCGAAACGCCCCGAGCGCTACGCTCGCCCGGAACCGATCGGCACCCCGTATGATCGAAGGCTTCCCCAAGCACCCGGAACCTTAGCGATGAACCGATTTCCGAATTTCCTGCTTCCGTTCCTGCTCGCCCTGCCGCTGACCGTCGCCGGGCTGCCCGCCGCAGCCCAGACCGGGGGCGAGAACGAGATCGCAACCGATGCCGGCAGCGCCACCGACACGGAGAGCACCCGGCTGACCGCCGAGGTGCTGTGGAAGATGGACCGCGTCGGCGCGCCGGTGATTTCGCCGGATGCGCGCCATGTGGTGGTGCCGGTGACGTCCTATGACGTCGAAACCGACGAATCGGAAACGCGGCTGTACCTGCTGTCTCCGGACGGCGGCGTTCAGCGACCGCTGACCGCCGAGGGCTCGAGCGCCTCCAGCCCGGTGTTCTCGCCGGATGGAACGAAGCTGGCGTTTGCCTCGAAGCGCGACGAGGACGAAGCCGCGCAGATCTACGTGCTGCCGATGGATGCGCCCGGCGAGGCGGTCCAGGTCGGCGAGGTACCGACCGGTGCCGGCGGCCTGTCCTGGGTCGGCGAGCACATCTACTTCGTGTCGTCGGTCTGGCCGGAGAAGTCGTTCGACGAGATGGCCGAGCAGATCAAGGCCGACAAGGACGATCACGTCTCCGCCCACGAGTGGACGGCCATGCCGTACTCGTTCTTCGACCGCTACCTGGACGAGGAGCGCGAGACGCACGTCTACCGCATTCCGGCCGAAGGCGGCGAGATCGAAGCGTTGACCCTCGGCACCGGGCTGGAGCTGCCGCGCGGCTCGGGCGGCGGTTCGGACTACGACGTCTCGCCGGACGGCTCGTTGCTGGCCTTCGTCGCCGATTCCAGCACCGAAGGCGTGATCGAGGACAACGACGTGTTCCTGCTCGACCTCGGCGATCGCTCATCCGGCGACGAGTCCGCCCGGAACCCGACGGCTCGTAATCTGACCGCCGGCAATGCCGGCAGCGACTTCAACCCGATGTTCTCGCCCGACGGCTCGATGCTGGCCTTCAACCGGCAGCACATCGTCGGCTTCTACGGCGACACGCGCTCGCTGATGATCCACGAGCTGGCCAACGACCGCACGCGGGTGATCCACGCGGAATGGGACCGGTCCGCCGACGGCCTGGTCTGGGCGCCGGATTCGGCCGGCCTGTTCGGTGCGATCGACGACGCCGGCACCCGGCGCGTGTACTTCCTGCCGCTGTCGGGCTCGGCCCCGGTGGCCCTGACCGACGCCACGGATTACGGCAACCTCGACATCGCCGCCGACGGCACCCTGGTCGGGACCAACGTGAGCTTCCTCTATCCGCCGCGGGTGGTTCGCATCGACCTGGACGCCGACGAGATCGTCCGCCTCGATTCCTTCAACGACGAGATCCTCGCCGACGTCGACCTCGGGACCTACGAATCGGTGACCTTCGAGGGCGCCGACGGCGCCGAGATCCAGATGTGGGTGCACTATCCCCCCGCCTTCGACCCCTCGCAGCAGTACCCGCTGTTCCTGCTGATCCACGGCGGGCCGCACGGCGCGATCACCGACACCTTCCACTTCCGCTGGAACGCCCAGACCTTCGCGTCCTGGGGCTACGTTACCGCGTGGCACAACTTCCACGGCTCGTCGGGCTTCGGCCAGGACTTCACCGACGCCATCAACCCCGACTGGATCAGCAAGCCGTATGAAGACACGATCGCGGCCGCCGAGTGGTTCATGGACAAGGACTGGATCGACACGGACCGCATGGTCGCCGGCGGCGGCAGCTACGGCGGCTACCTGTCGTCGATCCTGCTCGGCAAGGATCACCCCTTCAACGCGCTGGTGATCCACGCGGCGGTCTACGATCTCTACGCCCAGACCTCGGCGGATTTCGCCGTGCATTCCGACCGCTTCGGCCCCTACTGGGAGAACCCGGAGATGTACGAGGTCCTCTCGCCCCACATGTATGCCGACCGCTTCGACACGCCGAGCCTGGTGATGCACGGCCAGAACGACCTGCGCGTGCCGGTCGGCCAGGGGTTCTCGCTGTTCCGCGCGCTGCAGACCCGGGGCGTGGAGTCGAAGATGATCTACTACCCGGACGAGAACCACTGGATCCTCAAGCCGAACAACTCGCTGCACTGGTACGGCGCGGTGCGCGACTGGGTGACACGCTTCGCCGAGCCCGGGCCGCAATCTCCTTCCACCACGGACGAATCGACCGCGACCGAGTAAGCGATGAAGGGCCGTGCAGGCCGGGTTCGTCCCGGCCTGCACCGGCTCAGATCAGCGCGGCCTCGGGCTCGAGCGCGTCTTCGGCCGCCGGGATCGGTGCTGCCCGGCCGCGGATCAGGTCCGAGGCCTTTTCCGCGATCATGATGGTCGGGGCGTTGGTGTTGCCGCCGATCAGGGTGGGCATGATCGACGCGTCGATCACGCGCAGCCCGTCGACACCCTTGACCCGGAGCTCCGGATCGACGACGGCCTCGTCGTCGGCTCCCATCCGGCAGGTGCCGACCGGGTGGTAGATCGACTCGGCCTTGTTGCGGATGAATTCCAGCAGGCCTGACCGGTCCTCGACGTCGCCGCCGGGGTGGATCTCGTGGGCCCGGAACGGCCGGAACGCCGGCTGGGCGAGGATCTCGCGCGAGACGCGAACGCACTCGAGCATCATCTCCACGTCCTCGGGCTCGGACATGTAGTTGGCGTGGATGCCGATCGCCGCGCGCGGGTCGTCGGTCTTCAGGGCCAGGTGCCCGCGGCTCTGAGGCCGCAGGTTGCAGGCATGCAGGGTGTAGCCGTCGCCCGGCAGGCGGTTGCGGCCGTGGTCGTCGAGCAGCGCCGGGACGAAGTGCATCTGGATGTCCGGCCGGGTCCGGTCGCTGCGGCCGCTGGCCAGGAATCCGCCGGCCTCGGCGATGTTCGAGGTGCCGATGCCTTCGCGATACAGGAAATAGCGCAGGCCCACCATGAGTTCGTTCAGGTGGTCGTAGGTGACCGGCTGCGAGCAGCGGGTCAGCGTCATCACGTCGAGGTGGTCCTGCAGGTTCTTCCCGACGCCCGCGCGGTCGAGTTCGACCCCGACGCCGGCACGCTCGAGCATGGCCGCCGGCCCGATGCCCGAGAGCATCAGCAGCTGCGGCGAGTTGATCGCGCCACCGCACAGCAGCACTTCGCGCTCGGCGCGGGCGGACCGCGTTCGGCCCAGCTTGCTGTAGATCACGCCGTCCGCACGCCCCGCGCGCAGGCGCACCCGGTGGGTCAGCGCGCCGGTTCGCACGGTCAGGTTCGGGCGTGATTTCACCGGCCGCAGGTAGCCGCGCGCGGTCGAGCAGCGGCGTCCGTCGCGCTGGGTGACCTGGTAGAGGCCGAAGCCGCGCTGCACCGGTCCGTTGAAATCGACGTTGCGGAAATACTCCGCCTGCTCGGCCGCCTGGATGAACACCGGGCTCAGGTCGTTGACGTGGCTGAGGTCGGATACGCCCAGCGGCCCATCGACGCCGTGGAACTCGCTGGCCCCGCGCTGCTGGTCCTCGCTGCGGCGGAAATACGGCAGCACGTCGGTGAAGCCCCAGCCCGGGTTGCCGAGGTCGCGCCAGTCGTCGTAGTCGGTGCGGTGGCCGCGCACGTAGCACATCGCGTTGATCGAGCTGGACCCGCCGAGCACCTTGCCGCGAGGCCAGTACAGCCTGCGGTTGTTCAGGTTCGGCTCGGGCTCGGTCTCGTAGGCCCAGTTCACCGACTTGAAGCGGACCAGCTGGGCCAGCCCCGCAGGCATGTGGATGAACGGGTTCCAGTCGCGCGGACCGGCCTCGAGCAGCAGCACGCGGCAGTCGGCATCTTCGCTGAGACGGTTGGCCAGCACGCAACCGGCCGACCCGGCGCCGACGATGATGTAGTCGTAGGTTTCGGACATCTTCAGGTATCTCCGGCGCTGCGGGAATGCTCCCGCCGCGCGGTCGAATCGGGCCCGGCTTCCGTTGCTTGTGATGGTTGTCGAAAGACCGGGGTCGGCGTCTACCCCGAAGCACCCGTGTGCAAGATTACCGCAGACCACGTCGCGGCGGGCGCCGGACGGGCGGTGACTTTCGGCACTCCTTCACATACGTGATGTCCAATAAGCTTTCCGATCAGGCGCAATACTCGCGCCTGGCGCTGTCTGTCCACTCGTTTCGCATCCGCAGGAGCATCCCGTGCCGCTGACCCGCCTTGGCCTGAGCAACCCGGTCGCCGTTGCCGTCGGCTGCATCCTGCTGGTGATCTTCGGCCTGATCAGCCTGGACCGTCTACCGGTGCAGATGACGCCGAGCATCGACCGGCCCAGCATTTCGGTCAACACCGGCTGGCGCGCGGCGGCGCCGGAAGAGGTCGAGTCCGAGATCGTCGAGCCGCAGGAAGAGCAGCTGCGCGACGTGCCGGGGCTGGTGCGGATGAGCTCCTCGGCGTCCCAGGGCAGCGGACGGGTCAGCCTGGAGTTCGGCGTGGGCGCCGACATGAACCGGGCGCTGATCGACGTGATCAACCGCCTGAACCAGGTCCAGCGCTACCCGACCGACGTGTCCGAGCCGACCGTGAATGTCGGCACCTCGCAATACGAAGAGGCGGTGGCGTGGTTCGCGATCCTGCCGGTGGAGGGCAACAGCCGCCCGATCGTCGAGTACCAGGATTTCGTCGCCGACGTGATCCAGGAGCGGATCGAGCGCATTCCCGGAGTCTCCTCGGCCGCGCCGGTCGGCGGCCGCGCGTTCGAGATCCGGATCACCTTCGACCCCTATCGCGCGGCGGCGATCGGCGTCGATCTGACCCGCATCGGCCAGCAACTGGGGCAGAACTCCGATGTCTCCGGCGGCTTCGAGGAAATCGGGCGGCGCCAGTACACGGTGCGCTTCGCCGGCCAGTACGAAGTCGCCGATCTGCAGAACCTCGTGCTCGAATGGCGCGACGGGAGGCCGGTCTATCTCGGTGACGTGGCGACCGTCGAGCGGACCATGACCGACTTCCGCGGCGGCGTGACCCAGAACGCCAGCCCGTCGATCGCGATGAACGTCGCCGCCGAACCCGGCGCCAACGTCGTTCGCGTGCTCAACGACGTCAAGCAGGTGGTCGCCGACCTCCAGCGCAGCCACCTGACGCCGGCCGGCCTGAACATGGTCCAGGTCTCCGACGACACGGTCTACATCAACCAGTCGGTGCGGATGGTGGTGACCAACCTGCTGCTCGGCATGCTGCTGGCCACGAGCGTGCTGTGGTGGTTCTTCCGGCGGGCCCGGGCAACCCTCATGGTCGCCGTGGCCATTCCCCTGTGCCTGTGCTTCGCGTTCCTGGTGCTCGACGTGGCGGGTCGCTCGCTCAATGTGATTTCCCTGGCCGGCCTGGCCTTCGCCACCGGCATGGTGCTCGACGCCGCGATCGTCGTGCTGGAGAACATCGTGCGCCAGCGCGAACAGGGCCGGGGCGCCATGGAAGCCTCGGACCGTGGAGCCACACAGGTCTGGGGCGCGTTGCTGGCCTCGACCGCCACCACCGTGGCCATCTTCCTGCCCGTGCTCTGGCTCCAGGACGAGGCCGGCCAGCTGTTCGCCGACCTCGCGGTGGTCATCTCGGCGGCCGTCACTGCCTCGCTGGTCGTCGCCATCGTCGTGATCCCGGCCGCCAGCTATCGGCTGCTGGGCGAGCGCGTCATGCAGGATCGCCATATTTCCTGGTGGCGCAACGCGGCCGACTTCGTGATGAAACTGACCGACACACCGCGCCGGCGCTGGAGCTGGATCGCCGGCCTGACCCTGGTCCCCCTGCTGATCGGCGCGCTGCTGATCCCACCGGCCGACTACCTGCCCGAGGGCAACCAGAACTCGCTGTTCGGCTTCGTGCAGTCGCCGCCGGGCATGGGGCCGGAAACGGTCCAGACCGAGATCATCGACGTAATCAACGAGCGGGTCCGGCCGTATCTGAGCGGAGCGAAGGAGCCGGCGATCTCCGACATCTTCGTCGGCCAGTTCGGCGGCGGTGTGTTCATGGGCCTGAGCGCGGCCGATCCGGACGAGATCGACGAGGTGCTCGACGTGGTCAACCGCGAGATCCTGTCCGGCTTTCCCGACACCTTCGGCCGCGCGGGTCGGCGCGCGATCTTCGGCGGCCGTGGCGGCCGGAACATCGAGGTCGACCTCCAGGCCGGAAGCTTCAGCGACCTGATCGAGGCCGGCCAGATCGGCTTCGGCGTGATCTCGCAGGCCCTGCCGGGCGCGAATATCCGCCCCGACCCGGGCCTGGAGCTGGCCGAGCCGGAGCTTCGCCTGATTCCCGACGACCGCCGGATCGCCGAGCTGGGCTTCACCCGCGGCGACGTCGCCACGATCATCCGTGCCTTCGGCAGCGGCGCCTTCCTCGGCGAGTACTTCGACGGCGACCAGCGCCTGAACGTGATCCTGCGCGGCGAGCGGTGGAGCACCCCGGAAGAACTGATGTCGATGCCGATCGCCACGCCGTCGGGCCGCCTGGCCACGCTCGGCGAACTGGCCCGGCTGGAACGCACCGCCGGACCGAACCAGATCCGCCGCGTGGACCGCAAGCGTACCCTGACGCTGCGGGTCACGCCGCCCAGCGGCATGCCGATGGAAACCGCCCTGGAAACCCTCCGCACGCAGGCCGAGCCGGCGATTCGTGCCGCCCTGCCGCCGGACGGGGTGATCACCTACCGCGGCACCGCCGAAGCGCTGGGCGAAACCCTGCGCAACCTGGCCGGCAGCTTCCTGCTGGCCGTGGTGATCCTGTACCTGCTGATCACCGCGCTGTTCCGCTCGTTCAAGGATTCACTGCTGGTGCTGATGACCATCCCGATGGCCACGATCGGCGGCATCGTCGCGCTGCGCCTCGTCGACCTGGTGTTCGGCCAGGCCATGGACATGCTGACCATGATCGGCTTCGTGATCCTGCTCGGCCTGGTGGTGAACAACGCGATCCTGCTGGTCTACCGGGCCCGGGACGGCGAGCGCGAGGGTCTGGACCGGCGCGAGGCCGTCCGCCAGGCCGTGGGGCTGCGCCTGCGACCGATCCTGATGTCGACCTTCACCAGCCTGTTCGGCATGCTTCCGCTGTTGCTGCTGCCCGGCGCCGGCACCGAGCTGTATCGCGGGCTGGCTGCGGTCATCGTCGGCGGCTTGGCGGTCAGCACCCTGTTCACGCTGGTCCTGCTGCCCAGCCTGCTCCGAATCAACGAAGAGTCCGCGTCGCGTCCGGTGGGCGCGCGCGAGCCCGTTACCGTATGAGGTTGCCCGAGATGTCTCGATCCCCGATCATTCTGCTGATCGTTCTGCTGCTGGCCGCCCTGGCCGCACCCGCCATGGCCCAGTTCGGCGGCCCCGCCCTGGTCCAGGTCGACAACGCCCGCACCGTGACCATGGCGCCGACCATGCAGGTCGCCGGCACGGTGATCTCGCGTTCCGACGCCGTGCTCTCGGCCGAGGTCCAGGGCCGGTTGATCGAGGTCGCCGAGGTCGGCACCCGGGTCGAGGCCGGCGATGCGATCGCCCGGATCGAGGACACGGCGCTGGAGCTCCGCGCCCGCGAACTCCGCGCCGAGATCTCGCGCGTCGAGGCGCGGCTGTCGTTCCTTGATGCGGAGCTGGCGCGCATCCAGCGGCTGGCCGACAGCAACCTGGCCGCCGTCACCCAGATCGAGCAGACCCGCTCGGACCGGGACGTGGCCTCGAGCGACCTCGAGATCGCCCGGGCCCGCCTGGCCCAGGTCCAGGATGAGCTCGACCGCACCCGCGTCACCGCCCCGTTCCCGGGCGTGGTCGTCGAGCGACGCGTCCAGGCCGGCGAGCGGGTGTCGCCGGGCACCGCCATCGTCCGCCTCGTCGACCCGGACCGCCTGGAGGTGGTCGCCCGCGCCCCGCTGGCCTACTACCGCTATGTGCAGCCGGGCGACGAGCTGGCGATCGTGATCGGTGAAGACGAGACCCTGCCGGCCCCGCTGCGCACGGTCGTCAGCATCGGCGACGAGTTCAACCACGTATTCGAACTCAGGCTGGACGTGACCGAGCCCTTGCCGATCGGCCAGACCGTGCGGGTGACGATTCCCACCGCCAACGTGCGCGAAGTGCTGGCCGTGCCGCGCGATGCGCTGGTGCTGCGCGGCGACGGCTCCTCGGTGTTCATCGTCGATGAAGAAAACAAGGCGCGTCGGATCCGCGTCGTCACCGGCATCGGCTCCGGCGACCTGATCGAGGTCCGCGGCCCGGTCAGCGACGGCGACCGTGTCGTGGTCCGCGGCAACGAGCGCCTCCGGGCCGACCAGGACGTCCGGATCATGGACGACGGCGCCGGCACGCCGACCGGGGCGCCGACCTAGGTCCGAGCGGCTTCCGCTCGAGCCGCGCGATCCCCGGCCCGGAGTCGGGCCGCCGGCGGCATCAGAACCGCTGCGTGTAGCGCAGGTAGCCGAGCCGGCCGTAGCCGTCGTACAGCGCGAAGTTGAAGCCGCCGGCCTCGCCATTGTCGACGACCGGATCGCGGTCGGCGAGGTTGTCGACGCCGAGCGCGACGTCGGCGTTCCAGGGGGCGGCCCAGCGCAGTTGAACGTCGTGCGTGGTCCAGCTGGGGAGATCGCCGGAACCATCGAGCGCGCCGTCCTGGCCGGCGATGTAGTTCACGATCCAGGTCAACGCGAGATCGTTCCAGTCGGCGCTGGTCTGCCAGCGGCCGCGCCAATCAGGGAAGCCGGCGCGTCCTGAAACATCGGCCCCGCCGTCTGTGCGGTAGCGATCGACCCAGGTGGCTTCGATCCGACTCGATACGGCGAGTTCGCCAACTGCCCAGCGCCCGGTCAATCGAGAATCGACACCCCGGGTTTCGATACGCCCGAAGGACGCGAGGCCGGTCTGGAGATAAACGAAATCGCCTTCGTCGTCGATGGCGAGGCCCAGGCCGCCGTCGACGTTCGGCGGCGTTACGTCCGGATCCAGCAGACGCAACCCGTCGGGACACCGGGTACCGGTCCGGGTCAGGCAATTCAGCACCTGCTGCGCGCCGATCAACACAAAGCGATCGTCAAGCTGGACATCGAAGGCGTTCAGATACAGTGACATGCCGTCGAACGGGGAGTACGTCAGGCCGAGGTCGATCTGGTCCAGCGTTTCAGGATCCAACCTGGGATTGCGCACACCAAAGACCGGGACGAAGTCGCAGGGCACGAACGGCAGTCCACAGCTGTCGGGATCGAGGATCAGGAAGTCATCCGGAGAAAACGTCGACCCCGGCTGCTGACCACCAAGCGGCTCGGCGCGCAGGCTCCGACTCCAGCCCGCATGCACGACGAGCCGATCGAGCGCACGCCACTCCAGCGCCAGCCGCCCCGATGCGCCGGCAACGGCGTAGTCGTAGTCATCCAAGCGGACGGCCACAAGCCCATCCAGACGCTCGGTGATCGGCAGAGAGAGCTCGCCGAACGCGGCCCACAGGTCGCGCTGACCGGAGCGCTGCCGTGCAGCGGAGCCGGTCACCAGGCCCGCGGCTCGGAGCGAATCTGGCCGATCGGCGAGCGCCTCACTGCGCCATTCCGCACCCAGCAGGATTCGGCTGGCGCCGCCGGGCAACTCGAACAGGTCGGTCGCGATGGTTCCCTGGAACGAGCGAAGCAGGTAGTTCGCATCTCGAGCGCCGGTCGCCTCGAATGATTCGAGAACCTCGGAGGGCGAGCCGAACGGATCATAGAGGTTGTAATCGCCGCGATCGATCGCCGGCTGCGCCAGCTGCGTAAGGACCAGGTTGTCGATCGACTCGGAATGCTGGATCTCGGCCCGATGTGCACCCAGCGCAACGTCGAAGCGCCCCAACGACCCCTGCAGCTCCAGGGAAACGTTGTAGGTGACCGCATCGAACGAATTCTCCGCAGCACCGTTTGCCGCGAATCGGTGCGTGTTGAGAACGATGTCCTGTCTCAGGTCGGCGTAGTCTTCCCAGAACGGATTCAGGCCTCCGTCGACCGGGCGTGTCGCAGGGTGGTTGGGCGTGCCGGGCTCCAGGGTGATTGCCCCGAATCCGCGCACCAGCCAGGGGCTCGAGGCCACGGGCGGGCCCGGGCGGAAGGCGCTCATCCGGCTGACTCGCGCGTCCAGCGCCAGCGCCCAATCCCCGTCGATTCGATAACGGGCGTTCGCGAACAGCGACTCGTTTCGCGTCGCCACCTCGTCCGCCGACAGCAGCGCGGTGTCATACCGGCAAAGCCCGTCTTCGACCGAGAAGCCTTCACCCTGACACCCCGCGAGGTTGGCGGCCCGGTCGCTGAGGAACGAAAACGCCGTAGTCAGGAAGTTGTTCGAAAAGATGGACGAGCCATCCGACGACCAGGCCCGGTCCCGGGCAAACACGATTTCGCGCTCTTCCAAGCTGGCGCCGACCACGATCGAACCGCGATTGTCACCGATGCCGGCCAGCACCGACGCGCCTTCGACCTCGCCGCCGGCGCGCTCGGTCCACGACGTTCCTGCCGTGGCTTCGACGCCGCGGAAGTCGTCGCGGGTGATGATGTTGACGACCCCACCCATGGCGTTCATGCCGTGGATCGCACCGGCGCCCGACGGAAGAATCTCGATCCGCTCGACCATGGCCAGCGGAATCAGGTT
Source organism: Wenzhouxiangellaceae bacterium (assembly GCA_965222675.1). Classification (GTDB taxonomy): domain Bacteria; phylum Pseudomonadota; class Gammaproteobacteria; order Xanthomonadales; family Wenzhouxiangellaceae. The sequence continues at coordinate 331,334 of OZ244963.1, forward strand.
CAGGTTGCTCGCGCTGGCGGTGGATGGGTCGATCGCTTCGCGCCTACCATTGACCAGCACCAGCGTCCGCTCCTCGCCAAGCCCGCGCAGGTCGACGCCCGCATAGGACTGGGCGGACGACGCGGACTGCGGTCGGAACGAGCCCGCGCTGTTCAACGGCAGGTCGCGCAGCACCTCGGCCAGGGAAAACTTGCCCGATCGCTCGATCATCTCGCGGTCGATGACCTGCAGCGTGGTCGTCGCGGCCGGGCTGTCGAGGCGTGACGCCGTACCGGCGGCATGAGCGAGACCGCCGCAGGCGGCAAACAGGACGAGCGCGGAAAGATTGCAGAATTGCTTCATTCGCCAGGTGCTCCTGGGGTTCGATTCGAACCGGAGAGCGCCCCGCGACCCCGGCCAACGCGGCTTCAAGAGTACCGACTCCGGTCCAGACTGCCAAGCCCTCGGGAAGGCTTCACTCGCCGTCGCGCGGAATGGAGGATAGTGGGCGTATGGAACTGTTGATTGCAGCAGGCGCGTGCGCGCTGACGATGTTCGCCCTCTGGCTCTGGCAGCGAGGTTCGGGAAGAGCCGACTGGGTCGACGTGGCCTGGGCGGCGCTGATCGGATTGCAGGTTCTCTACTTCGCGATCGTCGGCGACGGGTCGCTGGAGAAGCGTATCCTCGTCGTGTTGATCGCCTGCACCTGGTCGTTCCGGCTGACCTGGCACCTCTCGGTGCGCCTGGCCGGCCACGACGAGGAGGACGGGCGCTACCAGTCGATGCGCGAGGCCTTCAACGAAAAGGCCGACTTCGGTTTCCTGCTGTTCTATGCCGCCCAGGCGCTGGTCGCCTGGCTGTTCGCCCTGCCGGGCTGGGTCGTGGCCAACGACCCGGCGAGCGACTGGACGATCCTGGTCTTCGCCGGCATCGCGTTCTGGATCGTGTCGCTGGTCGGCGAATCGATCGCCGATCGCCAGCTGGCAGCGTTCAAGGCCGATGCCAGCAACAAGGGCGAGGTCTGCGACGTCGGCCTGTGGAAGTATTCGCGTCACCCGAACTACTTCTTCGAGTGGCTGCACTGGTTTTCCTACCCGCTGATCGCCTGGGGCGCGCCGAACCACTGGGTCGCGTGGCTGGGCCCGGTGGTCATGCTGCTGTTCCTGTACCGCGTCAGCGGCATCCCGTACACGGAGAAGCAGTCGATCAAGTCGCGCGGCGAGGCGTATTGCCGATACCAGCAGCGCGTCTCGGCGTTCTTTCCGTGGCCGCCGAAGTCGTCGGACTGAACCCGATCAGCTTCGAAGACCGTCCACGACGCGCAGAACGGCCTGGACAACCGCTTCGCGGACGCGCACCGCATCCGGCCCCGACGCGAAGCGCTGGTTCAGTTCGATCTCCAGCGTGATCAGCTTCGTATCGTCGAAGCGCTTGCGATGCCATGACCCCAGCCCGTCGCTGGTGCCCTTGTAGGGACGGTTGCGATGCACGGCCCGATCCGGCAAGGCCGCCTTGATGGCCTTCTGAAGCCGCTTGCAGAACGCGTCCTCGTCGGGCCGGGAAGGGTCGTGCAGCAGGCCGACGTCGGTGCTGCGGGTCTTGCCGTCGAGCACCGGCGTGAAGCTGTGGCAGGCCAAGTGAATCACCCGGCCCGGCGCTTCTTCGACAAAGGCAGCGTAGCCATTCCAGTGCGGCTGCCAGATGGCGCGCACCAGCTCTCCGCGGTCCGCGTCCGAAAGCCCCTTCGAGAACTCCGAGAAACGTCTCGGGTGGTTCTCCGAACGGTTCAGGTCGACAAGCAGCCGCGACCAGCGGCCGGCCATCAGCGGGGCGTCCAGGTGGCCGGCCAGTGCACGCGCCAGTTTCAGGCTGCCCGGGTCCCAGGCGCGGTGCGTGTCCAGAACGCCGGGGTCATCGTCGAACAGCTCGACCCAGCGCGAAGGGATCGCGTTGGTCGCGTGCTCGGCGGTGATCAGGAACGAAACGGGCGATTCCCGGCCAGGCATGCGGCGAGCTCCCGACAGGCTTCGACCAGCGCACCCTCGCTCGGCTGGTCGCCGAGCCTGCGAATCAGGCGCGCGGCAAGCGGGCCGTGGTCGAGGAGGCCGGCCACGTGGCCGGACGGGTCGGCGCCGAGCCAGCCGCGAGCCAGCAGGGTCGAAAGCGTGGCACGGACCGAGCTGCCCGGATCGACACCGAACAGCGCCGCGATCCCGGCGTCGTCGATCGAGGCCACGGCCCCGCGCTCGGCGACGGCGAACAGCAGGTCGGCCAACGCACCGGTGTTCACGGCCTGCTGGCTGTCGAAGTCCACCGCGCCGTCGTACAGCGTGCGGACCAGCGCAACGACCGCTTCGGCAATCGCCAGGTCCACCGACGGGCATTCCTGCAGGTCGATGATGCGAATCTCGATGGTCTGGCGCTCGAAACGCGCGATTGCGCCCCGGGAATTCAGCCAGTCGTCGTTCAGCACACCGTCGGGGTCCATCGCCTTCACCGCGTCGTACATCGGTTGGAGAACGGTCGCGTGGTAGTCGTCGATCGAGGTCACCGCTTCGGGCACCACGCGCCCCGAGATCTCCGGAACCGCCTTCTGGTTGTCGCGGTAGTAGCGCAGCCGGTTGTCCAGCCAGCCGCCGTAGCGGCCGTCCAGGTACGGCGAGGCGGCCGACAGGGCCGGGATCAGCGGCAGCACGACGCGGATCGCCGCGTGCAGCCGGGTGAACTCGGCATCGTCGGCGAACGGCAGGTTGATGTGCATCGACTGCAGGTTCGACCAGCCGTGACCCCGGCAGTCGAAGATCCGGTTGTAGGCGGCGTAGATCTCGTTCTGCCCGAACGGCCACAGGGAGGTTTCGCGATCCGGGTCGAACAGCGGGTGGGCAGCGCCCGGCAGCAGGCAGGCGCCGTGCGCGTTCAGCATGTCGTTGATCTGCACCAGGTCGCGGTGGAAGCGCTCGCCGAGGCCGTCCAGCGTGGCCGCCGGTCCGTTGGTCTTGAGCTCCACGACGTGCCGGACCAGCTCGTTCGACCACGCGATGTCGCCATGCGGCACTTCGTTGACGATCTCGCCGGCCTCGTCGCGCAACAGCTCGTCGGCGATCGGGCGCACGCGCATGGACTGGCGGTCGACGATCATGTACTCGAGCTCGATGCCGTAGCCGTCGAAGGCGTGCAGGAACTCGATCGGATAGGAGGGATCCAGGGTCGGCAAATCAGTCTCCGGTGCGCGGGGCCACGACGCCGCGCTTGCGGGCTTCGATCCGACGCAGCATGGTGCCGAGGATTTCGCGATACAGGGCGCCCTTCAGCACCGCGTCCTCGCAGCCACTGTCGATCGACGGGTTGTCGTTGACCTCGATGACCAGCACGCGGCCGTCGACTTCCTTCAGGTCCACGCCGTAGAGACCGTCGCCGATCAGCGAGGCCGCCTTCAGCGCCGTACGCACGACGCGCTCGGGCGCCTCGCCGACGGCAAGCGTATCGACGCGACCTTCGTCCACCCCGGCGTGCTCGTCGTGCTTGATGATCTGCCAGTGCCCGCGGGCCATGTGGTAGCGGCACACGTACAGCGGACGGCCGTCGAGAACGCCGACCCGCCAGTCGAAATCGGTCGGCAGGTACTCCTGGGCGACGACCAGCTCGGAGTTCTTCAGCAGCTTGCGCACGGTGGGCTTCAGGTCCGCGGGATCGCGCACCTTCACGACGCCGGCCGAGAACGCGCTGTCGGGCTGTTTGAGCACCACCGGCAGGCCCAGCGTGGACTCGATCGAGTCGATGTTGTCGCGGTGGACCAGCAATGTCCTGGGTGCGGCGACCTGGTGACGCGCCAGAAGCTCGGCCAGGTAGACCTTGTTGGTGCACTTGAGGATCGAGTCGGGGTCGTCGATCACCACCAGGCCCTCGGCCGCCGCCTTGCGAGCGAAGCGGAACGTGTGGTGATTGACCGCCGTGGTTTCGCGGATGAACAGGGCGTCGAACTCGGCCAGCCGGCCGATGTCGTCGGGCCCGATCCGCTCGACCGCAAGCCCGAGCTCGGCGCCGGCCTTCTCGAAGCGGGCCAGCGCCTTCTCGTCGGAAGGCGGATGGGCTTCGTCCGGGTTGACCAGCATCGCGAGATCGAAGCGAGTCGGCCGACTGCGCGTGGTCCGCGGTCGCTCGCCGGCGAAGTAGCGTCGGGCGGCTTCCTGCAGGAACGAGCGATGGTTCTCGGGCACGTCGGCGAAATCCAGTGGCGCCAGGCGGCGCAGCAGCCACTCGTCGTTGACCCGGGCGAACTCGGCGCGCAGCAGCGGCGCCGGGAACAGCTTGAACAGTGCGCGGCTCAGCGCATCGTGGCGCTCGGCCAGGTTGCGACCGAAGTAGATCGACAGCACGAAGGAATCCGACTGCAGCGCCTTGAGGCTGCGCTGGGCGGCCGCCTGCAGCTCCGAGGAGACCAGCCGGACTACCGCCGGGCTCTTCAGGTCCTGCAGCGTACCGACCGACGGCAGCGGACGGTGACCGCGCGCCGCGGCCAGCAGCGACACGTAGTAGCCGGTGGCCTGGTAGCGCAGGCTGCGACAGAGGTTGTAGACGCGCACGCCACGCTCGCTCGACCAGGCGGGCTCGGCCAGGTAGTCGCGCGCCGGCACGAACTCCACCCCGGGCAGTTCCTTCAGCCAGGGCTCGATGGCCTCGGCCACGACCAGGTGTTTCATGCGGAGCATCCTTTGCGGTCCAGGTCGGGCCGAAGCACGACCAGGTTGGCGTCGTAGGTCAGCGACCCGAGCAGGATCGCGCCGATCACCCGATCGATGTGCACCCGATAGCGCTGTGCACCGTGCGGGTTCTCGGCCATCGGGTCGGCGATGCCGACCTCGAGCGTCGACCGGTCGTAGTCGGTCAGCAACACGAAATGCCCCACCGGCAGTCCACGGACGTCGTCGTCGGCATCGTCCGGGCCCCACTCGCGCATGCTGCGATACAGGTAGGTTGCGCTCAGGCCGGTCAGCACCGGGTGGCCGTCGCGCAGCAAGCGGCGGATCAGTGTCCGGGTCAGGTCGGTGAAGCGCAGCCGGCCGCCGGCGGCAAGAAACTCGAGGTAGCCGGCGGTGGCGATCGAGAGCTTCTCGTCGTCCTTGGCCGCCTCCTGGGCCCGCAGCTTGGCGGCCAGGTCCACCTTAGCCTCGAACCAGGTCGGATCGAAGGCGCCGAGGTTGTAGGTATAGATTTCCGCACGGTAGCCGCGACCCAGCGCGTGGTTGGCCAGGAACACGTCGAGCGTGCCGCCGTGGTCGAGGCGCCGGATCGTATCGATGACCTCGTCGAGGTCGACGTCCTCGCCGAAGTGCCGGTACAGCGCGTGGAGGCAGGTCGGCCCGCAGGTGGTGGTGTCGGGCTGGGCCTCGATGCGCGTGGCCGCACCCGGGTCGGAGGGTGTCATATCGAGGGTTCGATCTTCGACGCCGCGATCGCTCGGGCAAGGTCGGTGTAGAGGTCGTCCGAGTCCTCGATTCCGACCGAAAGGCGCATCAGTCGGTCGTCGATGCGCAGGCGCTCGCGAACGCTGTCCGGCACCCGCGCGTGACTGGTCCGGAACGGCTGGCAGATGGTCGATTCCACGCCGCCGAGACTGACCGCCGGGGCGACCAGCGAAAGCTCGTCGAGGAACCGGTCGGGGTGGCGGTCGCCGTCCAGCCGGAACGCCATCATGCCGCCGTAAGCGTCCATCTGGCGCTTGGCCAGCGCGTGATCCGGGCTCTCGTCGAGGCCCGGATAGAAAACCTCCTCGACCCCGTCGTGGGTGGCCAGCCGCTCGGCCAGCCGCAGTGCATTGGCGCTCTGCCGCTCGACGCGAAGGGCGAGGGTTTTCAAGGAGCGGTCCAGCAAGGCGAGGTCCTGGCCGTTCAGGCTCGACCCGAGCCGGATCGCGGCCGGCCGGATCCGGTCGATCAGCTCGGCCGATCCGGCCAGCGCGCCGCACAGCAGGTCCGAATGGCCGCCGAGGTACTTGGTCGCCGAGTGCATGACCAGGTCGAAGCCGAATTCCAGCGGGCGTTGCAGAACCGGCGTGGCGAAGGTGTTGTCGATCGCCGCCAGTACATCGTGGTCGTTCAGGATGGTCGCGGTTGCCTTGAGATCGACGACCTTGAGCAAGGGATTGGTCGGCGACTCGACCCAGGCCAGGCGCGTGCGGTCCTCGATCAATCCTGCCAGCGTTTCGCGCCGGCCGTCCCAGATCGAGTGACGGAGCCCCCAGGGCTGGAGCAGGCCGTCGACCAGGTCGGATGTCCCGCCGTAGACGCCGTCGAGCACGATGACGTGGTCGCCGGGCTCCAGCAGACCGAACAGCAAGGCGCTGATCGCGCCGAGCCCGGAGGCGGTGACCAGCGCGGCTTCGGCCGATTCCAGCGATGCAATGCGCTCGGCGACGACCCGGTGATTGGGGGTGTTGAGGTAGCGCGGATAGCGCACGCCCTCGTCACCGGTATAGTCGTAAGCGGTCGAGGTGACGATCGGAGTATTCAGTCCGAGTTCGGCCGGCCCGCGCCGGGCACCGGCGTGAACGCAGCGGGTGGACAATCGTGGGCGGTCGGGCATCCCGGCCTCCTGGCAACATCGGGGTGGGAGTAGCATGCGCCATCTGCGCGCTGCACACGCGGATTTCGCGCGCATCGAGCAACACTTCGTGGGAAAACTATACTCCTGTCAATCGCCGCCGGATGCCTGCACCATGTCGCGCGAACTCACGCTCAAGCAGCTTCGTTACTTCTCGGCGCTCGCCGACTGCGGAAACTACCGCAAGGCTGCCGAACAGTGCGGCATCAGCCAGCCGTCGCTCAGCGCCCAGATCGATGCGCTGGAAGCCCGGCTGGGCGTGCGCCTCGCCGAGCGCGGGCGCCGGGGCGCACAGCTCACGCCGGTGGGCCGCGAGATCCTGACCCGCTCGCGACGAGTGCTGCGGGAGATCCAGACCCTCGAGGACTTCGCCTCCGACGCGATGAAGACCCTGAGCGGCACGCTGCAGTTCGGCGTCAAGACCAGCGTTGGGCCGTACCTGATGCCCCCGGTCGTGCGGCGCCTGCACCGCGACTATCCGCAGCTGCGTCTTGCGATCCGCGAGGACTTCTCGGACCCGCTCGCCGACCAGCTGCTGGCCGGCACCCACGACCTGATCCTGACCGAGATGCCGACCGGCCGCGGCGACCTGGACAGCCGGCCGCTGTTCGAGGAGCCGCTGATGCTCGTCTGCGCCACCGATCATCCGCTGGCCGCCGCCGACGCGGTCGCGCCGGCGACGCTTCGCGGTGTCGAGGCCCTGTCGTTCAGCGCGCAATCGCAGTACCACCGCCACATCGGCGAGTTCTGCGCGCGCCACGGTGCCGAAGTCCACGAGCGCTACGACTCGGCCAGCCTCGATGCGCTCCGCCTGATGGCGGGCATGGGCTCGGGCGTGTGCTTCCTGCCCTACCTCTACGTGGCCTCGGAAATCCATGGCCGCGACGACGTGGTCGCCCGTCCGCTGGACGGCGAGCCGTTGAAGCGCACGATCGGGCTGGCCTGGCGCAAACGCTCCGGGGTGCAGACCGCGATCCGCCGGATCGGCGATTCGATCCTGCGCGAACTCGAGCAGCACCACGGCGACCTGGTCCGCTTCGAGAACGTCGACCCCGTCTGAAGTCGCCGGGGTATCCTCGGGCCGGACGCCCCCGGGAGACCCTCGATGACCGATTTCATCCGCCTGATTCGCGACGTGCCCGACTGGCCCACGCCGGGCATCGTGTACAAGGACATCACGCCGCTGCTGGCCAGTCCGGAAGGCCTGGCCTGGGCGGTGGACCGGATGTACGAGCCGTTCGTCGGCCAGCACATCGATCACGTGGTCGGCATCGAATCGAGGGGGTTCATCTTCGGCAGCGCGATCGCTCGCGCCCTGGGTGCCGGCTTCGTGCCGGTGCGCAAGCCGGGCAAGCTTCCGCGCGCGACCCGGCGCTGCGACTACCAGCTGGAGTACGGCACGGACGCGCTGGAAATGCATGTCGATGCACTGGTCGAGGGTGAACGGGTTCTGGTCGTCGACGATGTGCTGGCGACCGGCGGAACGATGTCCGCCGCGTGTCGCCTGGTCGCCGACCTGGGCGCCGAAGCGGTCGGCGCGACGGTGCTGATCCGCCTCGCCGCACTCGACGGCGCCGAACGCGTGCCCGTCGCGGTCCACTCGGTGCTCGACGCCTGACTCCCAACCGATTGCGCGCCAGGTCTCGCGCCCCATCCCGCTTCCAGTCGCCCTGAATTTCAACGATTCTCATTCCGGGACGCCCGAGCGGATTGGGTTATCCTGAGTAACGAATTCACCACGCGAGTCGATCGGACATGAAGGGCGACGCCACTGTCATCGAGTTCCTGAACAAGGTGCTCAAGAACGAACTCACCGCGATCAACCAGTACTTCCTGCATGCGCGCATGCTCGACAACTGGGGCCTCGAGATTCTCGGCCAGAAGGAGTACCGCGAGTCGATCGAGGAGATGGAGCATGCCGACGACCTGATCAATCGCATTCTTTTCCTCGACGGCCTGCCGAACCTGCAGGACCTCGGCAAGCTCCGGATCGGCGAAACCGTTCGCGAGCTGCTGGAATGCGACCTGAAGCTGGAGAATCAGGCCATCCCGGACCTGCGCGACGCCATCGAGTACTGCGAAAAGGTTCGCGACTACGTCTCGCGCGAGTTGTTCGAGAAGATCCTCGGCGACGAGGAAGACCACGTCGACTGGTTGGAAACCCAGCTCGAACTGCTCGAGAAGATGGGCGAGAAGAACTACATCCAGTCGCAGATGAAGCCGGCCAGCGACGACTGATTCCCGGACCTGCAGCGGCCGGGCGCTCCGCTCGGCCTCCACCTTGTCGAGACCCCGACCCATGAACCCGAACCGACTCCTGATCGGCGGGCTGCTGGCCCTCTGCGCCGCCTGCTCGCCCGCCCCCGACGTTACGCCCGCGCCGATCCCCACGGGCCCGGATCCGCACAGCTTCGCCAATCACGACGAGGTCGTCATCGACCACCTGGTGCTCGATCTCGACGTCGACCTGCGCCGCCGCGTGCTGGACGGCCACGTCGTTCTGGACCTCGCTCCGGCCGACGGGGCGTCGGGGGACGGCGCCGGGGTGGAAGGTGCAAGGGCCGAGCGCATCGTGCTCGATACGCGTCAGATCGACATCCGCGACGTCAACCGGGTCGGCGACGACGGCGCCCTGGAGCCCCTTTCCTGGCGACTCGGCGAAGGCGACCCGGACCAGCCCTGGCTCGGCAGGCCGCTGGCCATCGCCCTGGCGGCCGGCGTCGACCGCGTTCGGATCGACTACACCACCTCGCCCGACGCCTACGGCCTGCAATGGCTCGACGGCCAGCAGACCCTGTCCGGCCAGCCGTTCCTGTTCTCGCAGTCGCAGCCGATCTTCGCGCGCACCTGGGTGCCGCTGCAGGACACGCCCGGCGTGCGCTATACCTTCGATGCGACGATCCGCGTCCCGCGCGGCCTGATGGCGGTGATGGGTGCCGGCGGCAACCCGACCGAGGTCGAAGCCGACGGAGCGTACTCGTTCTCGATGCCGCAGCCGATTCCCTCCTACCTGATGGCGATTGCCGCAGGCGAGCTGGAATTCCAGGCCACCGGCCCGCGCTCGGGGGTCTACGCCGAGCCGTCGCTGCTGGTCGACGCGGTGGCCGAGTTCAACGAACTGGAAGCGATGATCGACGTCGGCGAGGCCCTCTACGGCGAGTACCGCTGGGACCGCTACGACCTGCTGATCCTGCCGCCCAGCTTCCCGTTCGGCGGCATGGAGAACCCGCGCCTGTCGTTCATCACGCCGACGGTGATCGCCGGCGATCGTTCACTGACCGCGCTGATCGCCCACGAACTGGCCCACTCCTGGTCCGGCAACCTGGTCACCAACGCGGCCTGGCGCGACCTGTGGCTGAACGAAGGCTTCACGACCTACTTCGAGTCGCGCATCGTCGAGAACCTGTACAGCAAGCGCCGCAAGGACATGGAAGGCACGCTGGACTACCAGAACCTGGAGGCCGAGCTGGCCGAGCTGTCGGAGGCCGAACAGATCCTGGCGCGCGACCTGGTCGGCCAGGACCCGGAAGCCTCGTTCACCGGCATCCCCTACGACAAGGGACGGTTGTTCCTGCAGTGGCTCGAGGCCCGGGTCGGCCGCGACGCCTTCGACGCCTTCCTGCGCGACTACTTCGATCACTTCGCGTTCGAGTCGATCACCACCGAGGACTTTCTCGCCTATCTCGATCGGACGCTGCTGGCCGAGCACGGCGACGCGGTGTCGATGGCCGAGGTCGAGGAATGGGTCTACGAACCCGGCCTGCCCGACGATGCGGTCATTCCGCAGTCCGACGCCTTCGAGATCGTCGACGATTACCGCCGACAATGGCTGGACGGCGAAATCGAGCTGGCCGCCATCCCGACCGCCGACTGGACTGTCAGCGAGTGGCGGCAATTTCTGCTCGGCCTCGGCGATCGGCTCGATGTCGAGCAGATGGCCGAGCTGGACGCGGCCTTCGACCTCACCGCCAGCGGCAACGTCGAAATTCTCTACCTCTGGCTGGTCCGGGCCATCGAAACCCGCTACGAGCCCGGCATCGAGCGGCTGGAGGACTTCCTGGTCGAGGTCGGCCGCAACAAGTTCACCCGCCCGCTCTACGAGGAACTGGCCGCCACGGACTGGGGTCGCGACTGGGCCGTGGAGGTCTACGAGCGCGCCCGCCCCGGCTACCACCCCATGACCCGCGCCGCCGCCGAACGTGCCCTGGGCCTGGACGAGCCGCCTACCGATTGACCGTCGGACCGGAAAAGTCAAAGGCGTTCTCTCGCGGAGACGCGGAGACGCAGAGAGAAGCCAGAACGGCTTCGGAGATTCTGAACAGCCGACAGGGGTTCCGCACGATCCGACTTTTTCGTTTCTCCAAGGGCTGGAAGAGTCAAAGGCGTTCTCTCGCGGAGACGCGGAGACGCAGAGAGAAGCCAGAACGGCTTCGGAAATCCTGAACAGCCGACAGGGCTGCCGCACGATCCGAGTTATTCGTTTCTCCAAGGGCCGGAAACGTCAAAGGCGTTCTCTTGCGGAGACGCGGAGACGCAGAGAGAAGCCAAGACGGCTTCGGAAATCCTGAACAGCCGACAGGGGTTGCGCACGATCGGAGGTTTCCGTTTCGATTTCTGTTTTCTCTGCGCCTCTGGTTCTCTGCGAGAAAACGCTTTTGCTCTTCATCGGTGAGATCGGAAGACGGGAACCGTTCATCCGAGCGCTGAATCCCCAGAACGCAACGCCGAGGGCCGAATGAGTACAATATCGGTCCTGAATCGAATCCCCGAGTCTCGACGATGTTTTCGCAGTCCTACGCCCCGGTAAAGTTCGAGCGCGACGCCGAAGTGGTGCTGATCCCGGACGGCCAGGTGCTCGAGCTGCCGGCCGGCACCACGGGCTACCTGACCCAGTCCCTGGGCGGCAGTTTCACGATCTACGTCGACGGGCGCCTGTTCCGGCTCGGCGGCGACGACGCCGACGCGATCGGCCGCGAACCGCCGCCGAAACCCGACCTGCCGGAAGGCGCGTCGGACGAGGACTTCGAGGCACTGGTCGTCAAGCAGCTCAAGACCTGCTACGACCCGGAAATCCCGATCAACATCGTCGATCTCGGGCTGGTCTACGAGGTCGACGTCCAGCGCAATGCCGCCGGCAATCGCGAGATTTCCATCGCGATGACGCTGACCGCGCCAGGCTGCGGCATGGGCGACTTCCTGGTCGATGACGTCCGCTCGCGGCTGCTGATCATCCCGACGGTGGACAAGGTCGACGTGGAATTGACCTTCGACCCGCCGTGGAACCAGGAGATGATGAGCGAGTCGGCCCGGCTCGACACCGGCATGTTCTGAACGGCGTGGCCCGAAAAGCCCGCCGCGGCATCGAGGACGACCGCCTGCGGGTCGTCGATGCCTTCGAGTATCTCGGCTCGCCGGAAGGCATCCGCTGGGTCGCCGGGTTCTGGTTCGCGATCGTGTTCATCGAGGCGCTGGATCACGCCCCGATTCCGCTCGGCAGCCTCGCCGCCTTCCTGCTGCAGTTCGTGACCTGGTTCGTCCTGTACCGGGTGGCCAGCGAGATTCTGCTCGACGCCGCTGCGGATACACCGGGCCTGACCCGCAGCACCTTCCAAGGCGCCGATGGTCTCGCCCTGAGGCACGTCGGCCTCTGGCTGCTGGGTACCCTGGTCGTGGTCGCGTTGATCCTCCGCTTCGGCACCGTCGGCGCGCTGCTCGGCGCCGCGGCGCTGGCCCTGATCCTGCCGGCGGCAACCATCCTGCTCACGCTCGGCCGCCGCCTGCTGATGGCGCTGTGGCCGCCGGCCTGGCTCCGGCTGGCTCACCGGATCGGCCCACGCGACTACGCCCTCCTGTGCGGCGTGCTGGTCGCCATCGGCGTGATCTACGCGACCGTCAGCAGCTTCGCGCTGTCGATCCAGCCCGACGGCTGGCTGGCACCGATCGCCCAGTTCACGGTCTGGAGCACCGGGGTGCTGGCCTGGTTCCACCTTGCCGGGCGTGCAGTCGCGCTGCACCGCCACGAACTGAACCTGGTCGAGCCCGATGACGAACCCGAGCCCCGGCCGGAAGCCTTCACTCGCGACCCCGAGGCGCTGTGGGAGGAAATCCGGAGCCGCGGCGGCTCGCGCGCAATGCACGCCGAGCTGGCGCGGCATCTTTCGCGTGACCCGGACCCGCCGGCCGTGCGCGATCGCCGGATCGCCCATGGCCGCATGCATGTCGAAGCGCTGCTGCTGGCGTTCGAGGACCCGGTCGAGGCGGTCGATCGGGCGGCCGCGTTGCTCGAGATCGACCGGGGCTTCTGCCTGTCCGACGCCCCGAACCAGTTCGCGCTGTTCGAGGCGGCCTGCGATCAGCGGGTCAAGGGGCCGGCGCTCCGGCTGGCCGAGAACTTCCTCGCGTGCTTCCCGAACTCACCCCGCGCGCCGAAGCTCAAGCTGCGGGCCTGCGAACTGATGGCTGACGACGATTCCTCGAGAAGGGCCATCGCCGAGGCCTGGTACCGCGAACTCATGGTCGCCGACCTCGCCGAACCCGAAGCCGAACGCCTCCGGGCGCTCAAGAGTGCCTATTGACGGGAGGCTTCGTTAGGAGTCGGCGCCCGATTCTCAAGATGACTAGCGCGAAGTCGCGAAGGCGCAAAGAGAAAACCGGTTTCTTGGAAAAGCAAGGCGGTCAAAACCACTGAGAAAGCACCGGCGACGGGCGCTCTTCAGCTTTTTGCTTCAGATCGTTTCTGCTTTTCTCTTCGCGCCTTCGCGTCTTCGCGCCAATCATCCAAGAGACGCTGCCCTGAACGCCGATCGAAGCCTTATCGGCCGAAGAGTTTGCCGGCCATGCCGAGGGCGCCGGACAGGCCGCCGATGGATTTCAGGCTGCCGCCGCTGGATGCCTTGTCGATCATCTCGGGCACGGCCCGCTCCAGACCGGACAGTGCGGTGCCCTCATCCAGGCCGAGCTTGCCGGCGAAGCTCCGAATGGAATTGCGGCCGAACAATTCGACCAGCTGGCCGGCATCGATGCCGTCGTTGTCGCCGTCGCCGAGCCAGGTCCTGGCCATCGCGGCAAGTCCGCTTCCCTGCATGCGCTCCATCAGCGCGTCCAGGTCCACGTTTCGTCCCTCGCCCGGCATCAGGCCGGCCAGAGCGTCCATGATCGTGTCCAGCGACAGCGAGCTGGTCACGCTGTCGGCGATGCCGGACTGGAACGCCCTGGCCCCGACCTTCAGCAGTTCTTCGACATTCATCGATCGTCCCTCGTTGCGTGCGTACCGCCAACCGGCACGGCTTCATTCTACGGCGAGTCGGCCTGGGCCGTGATTGCAGAAGTGGCATGCACGCGTCCCCGGGCATCGACCACCAGCGCGCGTTCCAGCGACATCGAATCGGCGACCATGCGCCACGCGCCCGGTCCGGCCACGACCAGCGCGGTGGCCCCGGCGTCGGCCCGGAGCGGGTCTGCATGAATGACCGAGGCCTGCATCACCTCATCGACCGGACGCCCGGTAAAGGGGTCGAGGATGTGGGCGTAGCGCTCGCCGTCGAACTCCCCGTAGCGGTAGTAGTTGCCCGAGGTGAACACGGCCACGGGCTCACGGATCTCGAGCGTGGTCAGAACACCGCCCGACGGATCCCGCAATCCGACCCGCCAGGGCCGCTCGGTCGCGCCGCAGACCATCACGTCGCCGCCGGCATCGATCAGCGCGTCGGTGATCTCCACGCTCGCCAGCAGCTCGCAGGCACGCTTGACCGCCAGGCCCTTGGCGATACCGCTGAAATCCAGCCGCACGCCCCGCTTGAGCGAACGCACGCTGCGCCCGTCGACGGCCAGCGAGCGCATGCTGGGCTGCCAGGCCAGCGCATCGGCGATCGCATCCGCGGAGGGCGGCGGCTCGGTCAGGGGGTAATCCGAAGTGTGGAAGCCCCAGAGCCGGACCAGTTCCCCGATGGCCGGATTGAACCGGCCCATCGATTCGGACTCCAGCTCCATGCTGGCCGTGACCAGCTCGGCGAGATCGGGCGTGGTGACCTCCCGTCCGCCACGCCGCAGCGCGTCGTTGAGTTCCGACAGCGCGCCCGGCTCCCACGGGTGCCACTCGCGGTGCATGCGCTGGAACCGGGGACCGAGAAGACGGAACGCACTCGCGGCGTGCTCCTCGGTGACGTCCCGCACGCTGACCCGGACTTCGGTGCCGAACACGAAGTAGGTCGCATCGTGGTCGCCGGTCGGCGCGCAGCCGGACAGCACAACGGACAGCACACCTCCCAGCAGCATCACCGTCAGCGTCGACAGCGCGCCGGCCGGCCGCAGCACGCCGGGCGACCCGACATGCCGGGGCCCGAACTTCGGATCAGCGCCGCCAGGCGAGCGCGACGAACACACGTCGGTCCGGCGCATTGAAGCCGAGCAGCGGTTCGTAGTCCTCGTCGGCCAGGTTGTCAATTCGCACCTCCGCTCGCCACTCGGCTCCGAGCGCGATCGAACCGCGCAGGTTCACCAGCGTATACGAATCGAGGGTCACGCCGCCGACGTCGAGGCGCTTGCCGACGTGGACCAGTTCGGCACCGAGCCGGTGTCCGGCCGCGAAGCGCCACCCGCCGGACCAGGCGTACTTGTTCTCGGCCCGGCGCAGGAGGTCCCGGTCGGCGTCGAGATCCTCCGGATCCTGCCAGGTGGCGCTGGCCTCGCTCCAGAGTCGGTCGCCGCTGTAGCGGTGGGCCAGCTCGATGCCACGGATCCGCGCCTTCCTGATGTTGATCGCCCGGAAGTCCTCGCCCGAGAAGTCGATCAGGTCGTCGATGCGGTTCCGGTACACGCTCAGGGTGACGAGCTGGCGTTGGCCCGGGCGCCAGTCGAGGCCGGCTTCCAGGGACCGCGATCGCTCCGGGTCGAGATCCGGGTTGCCGGCAAACAGGCCGCCGAAGCCCGGCGAATAGAGCTGGCTGAAGGTCGGCGCGCGGAAGCCGCGTCCAGCGGTAGCGAACGCGCGCCAGGCGTCCGAAATGCGCCAGTCGAGGGCGGCGTTGCCGGTCAGCTCGGTGCCGAACTCGCTGTCGTGGTCGGCGCGGACGGCGGCCTCCCAGCCCAGCCGGTCGCCGCCCTCGACCCCGGTGAACACCCCGATGTTGGTTCGGCTCTCGTCCCACTGGCCGCCCGATTCGCCGTCCTCGCGCCAGGCATCGGCGCCGATCAGCCACGTCGTGCCGCGCAGCACCCGCTCGCCCCGCGCATCGAGCTGGACGCGCTCGGTCCCGACCTTGCTGCCGCCGAATGCGTTCTCGGTCTCCAGGTCGTCGCTCAGCGCGCCGGCACCGATCCGCGCCGTCCAGCCACCGAGCGCAAGGTCGCGAACATCGACCCGCAGCGATGCGTTGGTGAACTCGCTCACGCCCTGGTCGAACTCCACCTCGCCGTCGGCCACCCGGCCCCGCCATTCCAGCCGGCCCGTTCCGAGAGCGTGCCGCCCGCCCAGCGCCGCCGATCGATTCTCGAACCCGTCGTCGTCCGGGTCGAAACCGAAGCCGTTCTCGTTCTGCGCGGAGAAGCCACCCACATCGCGCCACGATGCGGTCAGATCGACGGCGTTGCGCTCATTTCCGGCCCCGAGCGCAACGCTGGCCGAACGGTCGTCGTCGCTGCCGTAGGCGACCCGGGCGGACACACCGTCCGGGCGCCGGGTAAAGATCTGGATCACCCCACCGATGGCGTCGGAGCCCCACTGGGCCGCGCGCGGCCCGCGAACGATCTCGATCCGTTCGATCAGCGCCGGGTCGAGAATCTCCCAGGTGAACGCGCCGGTGCCGCTGGCCGCAACCCGCACGCCGTCGACCAGGACCAGGACATGGTTCGAGTTCGCGCCACGCAGGAACACACTGGTCTGGCCGCCGGGGCCCCCATTGCGGGCCAGGTCGATGCCCGCCTCGAGCCGCAACAGCTCGACGAGGTCCGGGGCCTGGGTGGCCTCGATGCGTTCGCGCGTGATGACGCTGACGCGCGCCGGCACATCGGCCGTGCGCTGTTCGGTGCGGTTGGCCGTAACCACCACGGGATCGATCTCGATCGCGGTCTCGGCCACCAGCGAGGACGGTGCGGCGGCGAACGCCGCGCCAAGGAACAGGGCCGCTCGGGCCCGTGAAAGGGGGTTCGGGTTCATGCTTCTGGTCTCCCGGCGCTCGCCCGCGCCATCGGGCCGCATCGAGCGTCGGGAGACTTCGGGTGCTCGCAGGATCGGCAACGGGCCGGATCGGATGCACCTGCGTCCCCCGGCCACCCTCCGCGGCGGGTCCACAAATGTTCCGAGGCCGGTCTCCTGGCTTCCGGCGGGCCCTGGCCGCGAATCGACCCCTTCCCGACGCGAGGCGCCAGTGGTTTGCCGATCGATCCGCCCGCGCGACCTTCGGGTCACGCAGCACCGGTTCACAGTTGCGGGGGCAGCGCCGGACTCGCACCGGCTTCCCGTTTCACCCCGCCCGACCTGCAACGGCCGCACGGGACACCTGGAACCTACGAATGCCCTGAATTCCCTCCAGAGCTGGAGCGAGTATAGCGCCGCGATCCGGACCTCGCTCGGGGTCGGGCCGGTTTCGACGGAGAATGGAAGGCGAAGTGACTCGGAGTCGGACAGCTGAAAAGCGTTCTCTCGCAGAGACGCAGAGACGCAGAGAGAAGCACCAGGGAAGTGCAATCACGATCTGATCACCGTGTGATCACGGATCGATCCGGTGCTCGTGTCCATGTTCAGCTGCTCGTTCCGGAGGGATTCTCTCTGCGGCTCTGCGAGAGAACGCTTTTTCTATCCTCGCCAACGAAGAAAGCCCCGAGACACGCTCAGTGTCCCGGGGCCGGAAGCCGGTCCATGCCAAAGCTACGCAGCGTCGCGGATGGCCTCGCCCTTATCGGAAAGCCCCGCCTGCAGCTCGCGGATATCGAAGTCGTCAACCGCGATGATCTCGAGCACGCGCTCGCGGACGTCCAGCAGGAACTTCCTCTCCTCGGCAGAGACGACCCTGGCCTCGACGGCGGAGTCGACCTGCTCCTCGAACGTCAGGCCCTTGATCCTGCCGGCGCGCAGCGCCTTGAGCATGCGGCGCTCGAGCGGTTCGGCGGTGATCACATCGGGCAGCAACGCTTCCATGTTGCCGATGACGTAGCCGGGACGATCCTTGCTGTAGCAACCTCGGGTCAGCCGATCGCGGGTTTCCGAGGGCGAAAGCATCAGCGCCGCGACCTTGTGACCGAGGCGGTCGTTCGGCCGGATCTCGTTCGCGCCCAGCGGGAACACGATCCGCCGCAGAATCGGGCGCGCGAAGGTGATCGGATAGTTGTCGATCACGCCCTTCAGCGCTTCCTGGATGCGGTAGATCGCGTCGTGGAAGGCCCAGGCCATGATCGGTTGATCAGCGGCCGGGCGGCCCTCGTACTCGAAGCGACGCAGCATCGACGCGCTGATGTAGAGCCAGCTCAGCGCATCGCCCAGGCGACCGGAGATCTTCTCCTTCATCTTCAGCTTGCCGCCGTAGGTCAGCATCGCGACATCGGCCATCAGCGCGAACGACGCGGCATAGCGGCTGAGCTTGCGGTAGTACTTCTTCGTCTGGCGATCGCCGGGCACGGCCGCGAAGCGGGCCAGGCTCATGCCCAGCACGAACGAGCGCGAGGCGCAGGACATGCTGTGACCGATATGCCGGAACAGCAGCTTGTCGAACTCCACCAGCTGCTTTTCCTCGTCCTCGATCGACAGGGCGCCGAGCTCCTTGAGCACGAACGGATGGCAGCGGATCGCGCCCTGGCCGAAGATCATCATCGAGCGGGTCAGGATGTTCGCGCCCTCGACGGTGATCCAGATCGGCGCGCCCTGCCAGCCTCTGCCGAGGTAATTGCGCGGGCCCAGGATGATCCCCTTGCCCCCGTGGACGTCCATCGCGTCCTTCAACACCTCGCGCGAAAGCTCGGTGGCGTGGTACTTGGCGATCGCGCCGGGAACGGACGGCTTCTCACCGGCATCCACCGCCGAGGCCGTCTGGCGAGACAGCGCGCTGATGGCGTAGGTGTAGGAGCCGATCCGAGCCAGCGCTTCCTCGATGCCTTCGAAGCGGCCGATCGGCAGGTTGAACTGCTTGCGGATGCGCGCGTAGGCGCCGGTCGCGAGGCAGGCCAGCTTGGCCCCGCCGGTGGTCGACGAGGGCAGCGAAATCGCGCGGCCGACCGACAGCGACTCGACCAGCATCTTCCAGCCCTTGCCGGCGTAATCGGTTCCACCCAGCAGGAAGTCCAGCGGCACGAACACGTCCTTGCCGCGCACCGGGCCGTTCGGGAACGGGTTGTTCAGGGGGAAGTGGCGACGGCCGATGTCCAGGCCCGGGGTCGAGCGCGGCAGCAGGGCCACGGAGATGCCGATGTCCTCGGTGTCGCCGATCAGGCCGTCCGGGTCGTAGAGCCGGAATGCCAGCCCGACCACGGTCGCGACCGGGGCCAGGGTGATGTAGCGCTTCTCGAAATTCAGCTTGATGCCGAGCGTCTTCTTGCCTTCCCACTCGCCTTCGCAGATCACGCCGTGGTCGGCGATCGAGGTGGCGTCGGAGCCGGCAGTGGTCGACGTCAGCGCGAAGCAGGGAATGTCCTCGCCCCTGGCCAGGCGCGGCAGGTAGTGATTCTTCTGCTCGTCGGTGCCGTAGTGCAGGAGCAGTTCGGCCGGACCGAGCGAGTTCGGCACGGCCACCACGGACCCGACCGTCGAACTCATGCCACCGACCTTCTCGAGGACCGCGCGATGGGCAATCGCCGAAAAGCCCAGCCCGCCGTAGTCCTTCGGAATGATCATGCCGAAGAACTTGTGCTTCTTGAGGTGTTCCCAGGCTTCCGGCGACAGGTCGGCCCGGTAGTGGGTGAATTCCCACTCGTCGATCATGTCGCAGAGTTCTTCGCAGGGCCCGTCGATGAACGCCTGCTCTTCCATGCTCAGCTCGGGCAGCGGCTGGTCGATCAGCTTCCGCCAGTCGGGCCGGCCGGTGAACAGTTCGCCTTCGAAGCCGACCGTACCGGCGTCCAGCGCGACCTGCTCGGTCTCCGAGATCTGGGGCACCATCTTGCGGAACGTCTTGAGGACCGGCAGCGTGACGAAGGTACGCCGCCAGGGCAGGTAGTTCAGCAACGCTGCGACCGGCACGAACACGAGCCAGGTCAGGGTCAGCGCAATCCAGCCGGGCTCGCCGGCCAACGTGAACGCGAGCAGGGTTGCACCGAACGCTGCGGTTCCAACGGCCAGCGAAGTCTTCAGGAAGCTGCACGCCATGGTCACGGCGACCAGGGCCAGCAGGAACAGCAGCAGCATGATCATTTCGACTCTCCTTCGACGGTGTGCTTCCTGAGGAACGGCATGGTGGCCTGCAGGAAGCGGTCGTTGACGTCGCCGGCGACCATGTGCGACGCGTCGGGAACCTCGACATGCTCGGCGTCCGGCGCAAGCTTCAGGAACTCCTGGACGTGCTCCTCGGAAATCAGCTCGCTCTTGCCGCCCGACACCAGCAGGGTGGGCTTCTTCAGCTTGCGTGCGGCGGACTTCAGGCGGCTCTGCAGGTTACGGCTCTTTTCGGCCAGCGCCAGCATGGCCGGATCCCAGTGCCAGTACCAGCGGCCGTCCTCGCCTTCGCGCAGGTTGCGACGCAGGCCCTCGGCGGTGGCGCCGGAGCGCCGGTGCGGCAGGAAATTGCGGACCGCTTCCCGAGCGTCATCGAGGGACTCGAAGCCCTTCGGGTGCTGGCGCATGAACGCCAGCATCGCCTCGACGCCCTTGTCGTCCCAGCGCGGCGCGATATCGACCAGCACCAGCGCCCGAAGGTCGGCGATCGGCTTCTCGGAATGGGCCAGCAGCGCGGTCAGGCCGCCCATCGAGGCGCCGATCAGCAGCGGCGGATGGGGCAGCGACGAGCAGACCCGCCGGAAATCCTCGACGAACTGCTCGAAGTCGTAGCGGTTGTGCGGCGCGCGGTCGGAATTACCGTGGCCGCGGGCATCGTAACTGACCGCCTGCCAGCCGCTTGCGGCGAGGTAGCGCGCAGTGGTTTCCCAGGCGTGCTGGGTCTGGCCGAATCCGTGGGCCAGCAGCACGCACGGCGCGCGATCGTGACCGAGGTAGCGGACGTCCAGACGCACACCGTCGTCGGTCCAGATCTGGCGCCGGCGGATTTCGTGCGTATTGAGGCTTCTGATTGCTTCCATACGGTACAGTATGGGGGCTCCTACCCCCTGCGTCAATGCGGCCTCCGGGCGTTTTGACCCACTCGGTCAGGGTGCCCGAAGGCGGTGAATCAGGCGTCCAGATCGGGGATCAGTTTCGACTCCCAGTAGGTGATCTGGTCCTTGAGTCGCAGCTTCCGCTTCTTCAGCCGGGTCAGCTGCAGCTGGTCCGGCGCCGGCGAAGCGGCCAGCCGGTGGATCGCATCGTCCAGGTCCCGGTGCTGGACCTGGAGTTCGGCGATGATTTCGGCGATGTCGGAAGGGTTCTCGGTCATGATCGGGTCCGGGTCCGGCCAACCCTCCCTGGGGCCGTCCAGTGTAGCGCAGGGTCTGCGCGGCGAAAAGGCGACCGGGTATCCTGTCGAGTGGAATGAAATTGGCCGGAGGCCGCCCGATGAAGGTTCAGACCCGCGCGCAGCGTCCCGAAGACCGGGCGCAGAAATTCAACGCCGACAAGCTGTTCAAGCGCCTGCGCAAGAACGTCGGCAAGGCGATCGGCGACTACGGCATGATCCGCGACGGCGACCGGGTGATGGTCTGCCTGTCCGGCGGCAAGGACAGCTACGCGATGCTGGATCTGCTGCTGAGCCTGCAGCGACGCGCACCGGTCGACTTCGAGCTGTTCGCGGTGAACCTCGACCAGAAGCAGCCCGGGTTCCCGGAGCACGTGCTGCCGGAGTATCTCGAGTCGCTAGGCGTCGCCTACCACGTCATCGAACGCGACACCTTTTCCGTCGTCAAACGGGTCATCCCCGAGGGGAAAACCACCTGCGGGCTGTGCTCGAGGCTGCGGCGCGGCAACCTGTATACCTTTGCCAGGGAAAACGGCTTCACGAAGATCGCCCTCGGCCACCACATGGACGATATCGTCGAGACCTTCTTCCTCAACCTCCTTCACGGCGGGACGCTCAAGGCCATGCCGCCGAAGCTGAAGAGCGACGACGGCGACAATATCGTGATCCGGCCCCTGGCCTACTGTCGGGAGTCCGACCTGGCGCAGCTGGCCGAGGCCCGGGACTACCCCATCATTCCCTGCAATCTCTGCGGCTCGCAGCCCAACCTCCAGCGCCAGGTCGTCAAGGACATGCTGGCCGAATGGGACCGGCGCCAGCCCGGCCGGACCGAGACGATCTTCCGCGCGCTCGGCCACGTTGCACCCTCGCAGCTCTGCGACACAGAGCTCTTCGATTTCCGAGCGCTGGACCACGGCGGTCCGGCGGCGCTGGACTGGCTGATTCCCGCCGGTCCGGCCAACCCGGATTGATCGTCACGTTCGATCGCCATGACCTCTGGCGGTAGCGGCAACCGGCGCTCTGGGCGACAATCCAGAGTCCATTCAGCTATCGGGAGTCCAGGATGAAGCATCTTTTCGCACTGCTCGCAGCGCTGGCGCTGGCGAGCTGCATCTCGATCAACAGCGACGTCGTGGTTCCCGACGGGGAAACGGTCGATGAAATCTCGTCGGTCAACGGCAGCGTCAGAGTGGGTGTGGCCTCGATCGTCGAGGGCGACATCACGTCGGTCAACGGGTCGGTTTCGACCTCCGAGCGCAGCCAGGCAGGGGAAATCGGCACGGTCAACGGCAAGGTCGAGATCGGTCCCGAATCGGTGACCAAAGACATCGATACCGTCAACGGCTCGATCCAGATCGGCGCGCGTGCCATGGTCGACGGCGACGTCGGAACGGTCAATGGCCGCATCACTGTGAGTGAAGGCGTTCGAATCACGGGCGAAGTGCGTGCCGTCAACGGCCAGCTGCTGATCCAGGGCGCCGAGGTCGGCAGCCTGGTCAACGTCAATGGGGGCATGGTCCTCGAGTCGGGCACGGTCGTGAACGGGGAACTGCGAGTGCGCAAGCCACGCCGCTCGGACGGTGATCCCGCCACCGTCGAGATTCGTTCCGATGTCCGGGTAGCCGGTCCCCTGGTGTTCGAGCGCCCGATCACGCTTCGCGTTCACGAGAGCGCCGAACTCGGCGAAATTCGCGGGGCCGAGCCGGAATATTTCAACGATTGATGCAGTGGCGGCGGGCAGGCCATGCGCCTGCCCGCTTTCCGGTCAATTCCTGGAGTAGCGCCTCGACCCTGCCATCGAGCGGTCCGGAAGCGGCTCATGCGTCCAGTCGACGGACCGCACCCCGGGGCCGATCGAGTCGTCAGTCGTAGCGAGTGCCGTCGTGCTCGACCCACCCGCCGCTACCGGGCTGGGATTCGTCGTTGTAGGTTCGTGAGATGAACCCCCCGCGGGCTTCCCATTCGTAGTAGCCCTGGAAACGAACCTCGTCGCCCCGCTCGACCGGAATCCGTTCGGCATTGTCCAGCGAGTGCCGAATCTGGATCTGGATCTGTTCGTTCAGCCTGACGATGAACCGCTGCGTCCGGCCGCCGATGTTCTCGTCGCCCAGGATCTGCGTTACCTCACCGTGACCGCTGACCCAGATTCCGGTCCTGCCGGACTCGAAGGTTTCGATCAGACGGTCGTTCGTGATCGGTGCTTCCCCGCTGCCACAACCCCCAAGCACAAAGCAGAACAGAACGATCAAAGCCTGCGAAAGAATCCGCATGGTGTGTCACCCCGTTACTTTGTCTTTTGTTCAGCTAGGTTAGCAGATTCGGCATGAATCGGATATGAGCCGAAGGTCGTGGTGCACGTGACCGAAGCACACGATCGTGGGTCGGGTCAGGCGAGGGGTCCGGTGGCGGAGCCAGGCCGCCGGAGGCGGCCCGGAGACGATGGTAGCGGGCTGATCAGTGCTTGAGGTTGCGCCGGAGACGTTCCAGCGCCGCCAGCTGGGCCACGGCCTCGGCCAGCTTGGCCTGGGCTTCGGCCATTTCCATATCGGCCGAGCGATCGGCCAGGGCGCGCTCGGCGTCTTCCTTTGCGCGAAGCGCCGCGGCTTCGTCCAGGTCCGCGGCGCGCGCGGCGGTATCGGCCAGGACGGTCACCACGTGCGGCTGGACTTCGAGCAGGCCGCCGGATACGTAGTAGAACTCTTCGCCACCCTCGGGCAGCATCACGCGGACCTGGCCGGGCTTGATGCGGGTCAGCAGCGGCGCGTGGCGGGGCGCGATGCCCAGCTCGCCTTCCTCGCCGGTAACCACGACCATCGTCGCCTCACCGGAATGGATCTCCGCCTCGGCGCTGACGATGTCGACATGAATCGTTGATGCCATTGTTCAATCTCTCCCGATCGGGCTGATCATCACCCCGTTCCGTTGGAAGAGGGCGTGATTCGCGCGAGCTGGCAAGGCTTGAGGTGAATCCGGGCGCGGAGCGTACATCAGTACGTGAGCACCCGGATTCGCCGAAAACGCAGTCCAGCGCGTGCGAAGTGCGACCTCTTACGCGGCCTTCTGGGCCATCTTCTCACCCTTCTCGACAGCCTCTTCGATCGTTCCGACCATGTAGAACGCCTGCTCCGGCAGGTGGTCGTATTCGCCCTCGATGATCCCCTTGAAGCCTCGAATCGTATCCTTCAGCGAAACGTAGACGCCCGGCGAGCCGGTGAAGACCTCGGCGACGAAGAAGGGCTGGGAGAAGAAGCGCTCGACCTTTCGCGCACGCGCAACGGTCTGCTTGTCTTCTTCGGACAGCTCGTCCATGCCGAGAATGGCGATGATGTCCTTGAGTTCCTTGTAGCGCTGCAGCGTGCCCTGCACCTTGCGGGCGACGTCGTAGTGTTCCTGGCCGACGACCAGCGGGTCGAGCTGGCGCGACGTCGAGTCCAGCGGATCCACGGCCGGGTAGATACCCAGCTCGGCGATCTGGCGCGACAGGACGACGGTGGCGTCGAGGTGGGCGAAGGTCGTGGCCGGAGACGGGTCGGTCAGGTCATCGGCCGGGACGTAGACGGCCTGGATCGAGGTGATCGAGCCGGTCTTGGTCGAGGTGATTCGCTCCTGCAGCGCGCCCATTTCGGCGGCCAGCGTCGGCTGATAACCCACCGCCGACGGCATGCGGCCGAGCAGCGCGGACACTTCGGTGCCGGCGAGCGTGTAGCGATAGATGTTGTCGATGAACATCAGCACGTCTCGGCCTTCGTCGCGGAACTTTTCCGCGATCGTCAGACCGGTCAGCGCCACGCGCAGGCGGTTACCCGGCGGCTCGTTCATCTGGCCGTAGACGAGCGAAACCTTGTCGAGGACGTTCGAATCCTTCATCTCGTGGTAGAAGTCGTTGCCCTCGCGGGTACGCTCCCCGACGCCAGCGAACACCGAGTAGCCTTCGTGCTCGATGGCGATGTTACGGATGAGCTCCATCATGTTCACGGTCTTGCCCACACCGGCGCCGCCGAACAGGCCGACCTTGCCGCCCTTGGCGAACGGGCAGACCAGGTCGATGACCTTGATGCCCGTTTCCAGCAGTTCGTTGCTCGAGGCCTGCTCTTCGAAGCTCGGCGCCTTGCGATGGATCGGCATGCGCTCCTTCTCGCCGATTTCGCCGGCTTCGTCGATCGGGTTGCCCATGACGTCCATGATGCGGCCGAGGGTTTCCTTGCCCACCGGCACCGAAATCGGCTCACCGGTGTTCTTCACCTCGTAGCCGCGCTTCAGGCCGTCAGTGGAGCCCAGCGCGATGGTGCGGACCACGCCGTCGCCCAGCTGCTGCTGAACCTCGAGCATGACCTGGCCTTCCTCGATGATCAGCGCATCGTAGACGCGCGGCACGTCGTCGCGGTCGAATTCGACGTCGACGACAGCACCGATGATCTGGACAATTTTCCCGTTGCTCATCACTCAAACCTCGTTTCTGGTTCGTTGGCCGGTGCGCGACGTTCCGCCACCGATCCGATTTTCATTGCGTTTTGTTCGGCGTTCCATCCGACGTTCGATCCGGTCCGCCGAGCGGATCAGACCGCGGCTGCGCCGCTCACGATTTCCGAAATTTCCTGCGTGATCGCCGCCTGGCGGGCCTTGTTGTAGGCCAGGTTCAGGTCGTCGATCAGGCTCGTTGCGTTGTCCGATGCGCTCTTCATCGCGACCATCCGGGCCGCGTGCTCGCTGGCCAGGTTCTCCAGCGTCGCGTGGTAGATCAGCGACTCGATGTAGCGCACCAGCAGGTCGTCGAGCAGCGACTCGGGGTCCGGCTCGTACAGGTAGTCCCAGTACTGCAGCATCGGCTCGTCCTCGGTGGCCGGCAGCGGCAGCACCTGATCGACCGTGATCTGCTGCGTCATGGTGTTGACGAACTGGTTGTAGCAGACGTGCAGTTCATCGAGCGTGCCTTCGCGGTAGCCGTCGAGCATGATCTTGATTGCGCCGATCAGGTCTTCCAGGCGAGGCTGTTCGCCCAGGTCCTGCGTCGTCGCCGCGATTTCGACCTTGATGCGCTTGAAGAACTGCGCGGCCTTGCGGCCGATCAGGACCAGGCTCACTTCCTGCCCGGCTTCCTGGTGCTCGCGGAAGCGGGCCAGCAGCTTTCGAAACAGGTTGTTGTTCAAGCCGCCGCACAGGCCGCGATCGCTGGAGACGATGATGTAGCCGACGCGCTTGACCTCGTCGTGGGCCTGCGTGAACGGATGCTTATACTCGGGATTGGCATGGGCCAGGTGACCGACGGCCTGCCGGATCATCCGCGCATACGGCCGCGAGGACTGCATGCGGTCCTGGGCCTTGCGAATCTTCGAGGCCGAGACCATCTCGAGCGCACGCGTCACCTTCCGCGTGTTCTTTACGCTCTTGATCTGACCGACGATTTCCTTTGAGGATCCACTCATACCAAATTCCGTTTCAGGTCCGATTCATCAGCGATTCGAAAGTATCCGCCGCTGAATTCGTGTGCCGGGATGCCATGGCGTCGCTGGCAAGGCTTGAGGCAAGTCCGGACGCGCAGCGTACTGAAGTACGTGAGCATTCCGGACGCGCCGAAAACGCAGCCAGCGGCGTCGTGGCGCCCGGCCCTACCAACTCCCAGTCTGTTTGAAGTCGTCGCAGGCCTTCTTCAGCTCCGCCTTCAACTCGTCGTTCCAGTCGCCGGACTCGTTGATCTTCGCCATCAGCTCGCCGTGCGAGTTCTCCATGAAGTCGAGCAGCGCACGTTCGAACGGCGTGACCTGGTTCAGCGCCAGGTCATCGAGGTAACCCTCGTTACCGGCGAACAGCGACACGGCCATTTCGGCGACCGACATCGGCGAGTACTGCTTCTGCTTCATCAGCTCGGTGATCCGCTGACCACGCTCGAGCTGCTTCCGGGTGGCCTCGTCGAGGTCGGAGGCGAACTGCGAGAACGCCGCCAGCTCGCGGTACTGGGCCAGCGCCAGTCGGACACCGCCGCCGAGCTTCTTGACGACCTTGGTCTGGGCCGCACCACCGACTCGAGACACCGACAGACCGGCGTTGATGGCCGGACGGATGCCCGCGTTGAACAGGTCGGTCTCGAGGAAGATCTGGCCGTCGGTGATCGAGATCACGTTGGTCGGAACGAACGCCGAGACGTCGCCGGCCTGGGTCTCGATGATCGGCAGCGCGGTCAGCGAGCCGGTCTTGCCCTTCACTTCGCCGTTGGTCTGCTTCTCGACGTAGTCGGCGTTGACGCGCGCGGCGCGCTCGAGCAGGCGCGAGTGCAGATAGAAGACGTCGCCCGGGTAGGCTTCACGGCCCGGCGGACGCTTCAGCAGCAGCGAAACCTGGCGGTAGGCCCAGGCCTGCTTGGTCAGATCGTCGTACACGATCAGGGCATCTTCACCGCGATCGCGGAAGTATTCACCCATGGCGCAGCCGGCGTACGGCGCGATGTACTGCATGGCCGCGGAGTCGGAAGCGTTGGCGGCGACCACGATCGTGTGCTCCATCGCGCCGTGCTCTTCGAGCTTGGCCACGACATTGGCCACCGACGAGGACTTCTGGCCGACGGCAACGTAGATGCACTTGATGCCGGTGCCCTTCTGGTTGATGATCGCGTCGATCGCGACGGCGGTCTTGCCGGTCTGGCGGTCACCGATGATCAGCTCGCGCTGGCCGCGGCCGACCGGGACCATGGCATCGATCGCCTTCAGGCCGGTCTGGACCGGCTGGTCGACCGACTGGCGGGTGATCACGCCCGGGGCGATCTTCTCGATCGGCTCGGAACCGACGGCGTCGATCGGGCCGGCGCCGTCGATCGGCGTGCCGAGTGCGTCGACGACGCGACCGAGCAGGCCTTCACCGACCGGCACCTGCAGGATCTTGCCGGTGCAGCGCGCCGTATCGCCTTCGCGAAGGTGTTCGTAGTCGCCGATGACCACGACACCGACCGAGTCACGCTCCAGGTTCAGCGCCAGCCCGTAGGTGTCGCCGGGGAACTCGATCATTTCGCCCTGCATGGCGTCGGCCAGGCCGTGGATCCGGCAGATGCCGTCGGACACGCTGACGATGGTGCCCTCGTTCCGGGCCTCGCTGACCACGTCGAACTGCTCGACGCGCTTGCGGATCAGTTCGCTGATTTCGGTCGGGTTGAGAGTCTGCTGCATAGCTTGTTTACTCGTTCAGATTCGGTGAATTACCGCAGGTAGTCGGGAGACCGCTCATCGTACGAGCTGGCGGCCGAGCTGCTGCAGCCGGCCGCGGATGCTCGCATCGATGACCTTGTCGCCGGCGCGCACGATGACGCCGCCGATCAGGTCGGCGTCGACCTCGGTTTCCATATCGATCTCGCTGCCGAAACGCTGCTTCAGGCGAGCGGCCAGCTTTTCGCGTTGCTCGTCGTCCATTTCAACGGCCGAGGTCACGCGGACCCGGACGCGGTCTTCGCTGGCCCGGCGCAGCGCCTCGAACTGTACGGCGATTTCGGGCAGCAGCGGCAGCCGCCGGTAGTGCATCAGCACGTTCAGGAAGCCGCGCACGGCCTTGTCCATCCGCTCGCCGAGCACGTCGCCGAACAGCCCCAGGAGGCGCTCGCCGTCGACGCGCGGGTTGCCGATCAGGGCTGCGGCGTCGGGCTCGGCGGCAACGTTTGCCGCCAGACCCAGGGCCTCGCTCCAGTGATCGACCGTACCGGCATTGTCGGCCAGTTCGAACGCCGCGCGGGCGTAGGGTCGTGCAAGCGTGGTTTCAGCGAGCATGGCGGATCAGAGCTCCGTGGCCAGTTTGTCGAGCATCGCCTTGTGTCGATCGGCGTCCAGCTCCTGCTGGAGCACGCGCTCGGCACCGGTGATGGTCAACTCGGCCAGCTTCTCGCGAAGCGCCTCGCGGGCCTGGTTGGTGGCCAGCTTGATCTCGGCTTCGGCCGCGGCAACCTGCCGATCGCGTTCTGCGATCGCGTCCTGCTTGGCCTGCTCGACGATCTCGTTGCCGCGCTTGCCGGCCTGATCGATGATCTCGCTGGACTTGGCCCGGGCCGCGCGGATGATCTGCTCGGCTTCGGCTTCGGCCTTTTCCAGCGCCTTCTCGGCCTCGTCGGACTGGGCCAGGCCCTCGGCGATCTTCTGCCGACGTTCTTCCATGGCCTGGGTCAGCGGCGGCCAGACGTACTTCATCGTGACCAGGATCAGCACCAGGAAGGTGGTGGCCTGGCCGATCAGGGTGCCTAGAGAGACATCCATAGTGGTCCCCTGCGGTGGTTACTGAAGTTCGGGTTCGTTCTGCGGGACGCGAGGGCGATCAGGCGCCCAGCGCGGCCAGCAGCGGGTTGGCGAACAGCAGCAGAGCAGCGAACGCAACGCCGATGATCGACAGCGCGTCGAGCAGGCCGGCGATGATGAACATGCGGACCTGCAGCATGCCGGCCAGTTCCGGCTGGCGGCTCGCACCTTCGAGGAACTTGCCACCCAGCAGGCCGAAGCCGATACCGGTGCCCAGTGCAGCGAAGGCGAAGATGAGGCCGACGGCGACTGCGGTGCTGGCCTGGATTTGAGCGATCATTGCTTCCACGATGTTTCTCCTGATGAATAACGGGTTGGACTGGTTACAAGTTGGAACGGAATCGATCAGTGCTCTTCATACGCCAACGACAGGTACACGATCGTCAGCGTCATGAAAATGAAGGCCTGCAGCGGGATGACCAGGATATGGAAAACCGCCCAGGCGCCGCCCGGGAGGAACTGGATCCACCACGGCAGCATCGCGATGAGGATGAAGATCAACTCGGCCGCGTACAGGTTGCCGAACAGCCGCAAGGCCAGCGAAACGGGCTTGGCAATCAGTTCGACGATATTGAGAAGGATGTTGGCCGGCCACAGGAACGGGTTCTTGCCAAACGGGTGGAACAGCATTTCCTTGCCGAAGCCGCCCAGGCCCTTGCCCTTCACGCTGTAGATCAGGATCAGCGCGAGCACGGTCAGCGACAGCGCAAACGGTGCGTTGACATCGGCCGACGGCACCACGCGCATGTATTCGAGCCCGAGCACGTGATAGGCGAACAGCGGAATGTAGTCGACCGGGACCAGGTCCATCAGGTTCCACAGGAACACCCAGGCGAAGATCGTCAGCGCCAGCGGCGCGACGAACTCGCGCGGCCCGTGGAAGGACTCGCGCACGGAGTTGTCGACGAATTCCACCAGCACCTCGACGAAGTTCTGGAGCTTGCCCGGAATCCCGGCGGTGGCACGACGGGCCGCCAGCCAGAAGACGAACACCATCAACACACCCAGAGAGATCGACCAGAACAGCGTATCCAGGTGGAAGGTCCACAGACCCTCGCCGACCTTCAGGTGCTCGAGATGGTGCGAGACATACTCGGTGGGCGATGACCCGGCTGCAGCAACTGCAAAGCTCACGACTTCGACGTCCTCGAGTTCTTGAATCCTATTTCCGCGCTGCAGTGGCGTTCATGCCCATCTTCAGCAGCGCGACCCAGTAGGCCACCAGCGTGGCCACGTAGCCGATCACGACCGGCCCGAACCAGGCAGCAAACCATTTTGCAACGATCGTGAACAGCACCACCGCCACAACAAGCTTCATCGCCATGGCCCGGTAGAACGCGGCAACGATGCGTGCCGGCTCTCCCGAGCCCGCCGCCGACCCCGCGCGAAGCGCGGCCAGGGCGGTCAGGAGCAGGCCGATTCCTCCGCCGGCCATGCCGCCCAGAGCGGCTTCGCGCCCGGCGGCGAGTGCCAGCCCGAGCGCGACGATGACCGTCAGGACCGCCTGGAGACGCAAAAGCCAGACCGCGGTCCGGGCAAATTCCGCCCCATCGGGTAACACGGTCTGGTTGTCGTTCGACGAATCCGTCGACAAGGCGGTCCGTCCTTCCCCGACCGCGAATCGTCCGACGCGAGGCCGGAATCCAGCGCGATCTAAAAAGCGATCAACAAAGCCGGTGAAGTATAGCAGTTTCGAAATCGCGATGGGGCGACGGCCACGGCTGAAATCCGGCACGGCGACATGTCCGGCGCAACGGTGAATCCGGAGGGGGTCGATGGCCCAGCCCGGTCAGGCCGAACCCGAACGGCCGGTTGCCCGTACAGCGGTCCGGGTTCAGCGGTCGCCCGTCAGGGGCCGACGGACTCGCCGGCCGGCTCCCAGAGCTCGACCTTGATCCCGTTGGGGTCGAGAATCCACGCGAACTTGCCGTACTCGTGGGTTTCCGGCTCGCCCACAAGCTCGATGCCGGCGGCCTTCAGCTGGACCAGCAACGCGTCGAGATCGTCGACCCGGAAGTTCATCATGAACGGCTGGGTGCTCGGCGCCATGTAGTCGGTATCGGCCTTGAACGGCGCCCACTCGGTGCGCCCCACGTGGTCGGGATTGTCGTGGTGCCGCCACTGCCAGCCCCAGCCACCCCAGTCGGAAAAGTCGAGCCCGAGGTTGCGCGCATACCAGTCGCGGGTGGCATCGACGTCGTCGGCCTTGAAGAACAGCCCGCCGAGCCCGGTCACCTTGGCCATGTCGATTCTCCCGTTGACGAGTTCAACTCCACGAGCCCGGGCGCCTCAGGCGCGCAGCGCTTCCACGATCGGCATTCGCGCGGCGCGCAAGGCCGGACCCAGGCCGCCGACCAGGCCGATGACCAGGGCCAGCACCAGGCCCTGCACCAGAAGCTCCGGCGTGACCGCGAAGGCGAACACCACCTGCGTGAAGCTCGAAAAATTCAGCGTCGAGACCGTCATGCCGTTGAACAGCAACCACGCAAGGGCCGCGCCGAGCAGGCCGCCGGCCAGTGCCAGCAGCAACGCCTCGACGATCACCGACACGACCACCGCGAACGGCGCGAAGCCCAGCGCGCGCAGCGTGCCGATTTCTCGCGATCGCTCCGAGACCGCGGTGTACATGGTGTTGAGTGCGCCGAAGATCGCCCCGAGCGCCATCAGGACGGCCACGCCGTAGCCGACCACCGAGATGAAGGTCGACAGGGCCCGGGTCTGTCCGGCCCGGTAATCGGCTTCGCGCTGGACGAGGACCGACAGCCGGGGATCGCTGGTCAGGTCGTCGCGGAACGCCTCGAAGGCCGCCGCATCGACCAGTTCGGCGAAGACCACCGAGTAATTGTTGCCGCGCCGGTACGCGGCCTGCATCACCGCCGCGTCGGTCCACAGCTCCGACCCGGCACCGCCGCCGGCGCTGAAGCGGCCGACGACGTCCCAGCGCTCGGAGCCGAGCTCGAGCACGCCACCGACGGCCAGGCCTTCGAACGTGTCGGCCGCCCCGGCGCCGACGATGATCTCGCGCCGCCCGGGCTCGAACATCCGGCCCTCGAGCAGCTCGAAGTCGCCGCGCAACTCGTCGGCGTCCTCGCTGACGCCCCGGAACGGAACATTGGCCGAGGTGCCGGTGCTCTTCTTGAGCAGGTCGACCATGAAGTACACCTCGGCCGAGGCGCGGGACAGCTGCGGCGCCTGGCGGATCAACCGCACCTGGTCGCCGCCCAGCCCGGAGTCGAGCTCCGAACTGGAGCCGGAGCGCAGCACGACCACGTTCTCCTCGGCCGCGCCGCTGGCCAGGGTCTGCTCGAACCCGCGAGCCATGGACAGCACGGCGACCAGCACCGCGACCACGCCGGCCACACCGACGACCGCAACCAGTGAAGCGCCGAGCCGATCCGGCAGGGAGCGCAGGTTGGCCCAGGTAATTTCAAGAATCTGGCGCATCGTCTATCTCCTTCCCATGGCGTCGGCGACCCGCAGGCGCGCGGCCTGCCAGGCCGGTAGCGCGCCGGTCACCAGGCCGAGCAGCACGGCCAGGGCCACGCCCCAGGCCAGCGTGCCGGTGCTGGCGGTCAGGCCCGGAAAGAACTGGGCCAGCGCCGTGCCCGCACCGGCAACGGCCATGGCGCCCAGGGCCAGTCCGATCGCGCCGCCGAGAATCGAGACGGCCAGGCTTTCGGCCAGCACCATTCCGAGCACCCGCCGGTCGCTGAAGCCGATCGTCTTGAGCACGGCCAGCTCACCGGTCCGTTCGCGGACCGCCTGGGCCATCGTGTTGCCGGTGATCAGCAGCAGGGTGAAGAACACGCAGGCCATGATCATCTGGACGATCAGGCCGATGTTGCCAAACTGGTTCGCGAAGCCTGCGGCCCAACCGGCCTCGGTGGAAGTCTTGGTTTCGGTCGGTGAATTGGCGAAGCGCGCATCGATCGCCGCGGCCACTTCCTCGGCCCGGTCCGGGTCGGCCACCTTGGTCACGATCCAGCCGATCAGGTCGGTGCCGAAGGCCCGGGATTCGTTGAAGTAGTCGTAGTGCATGAACGCCTGCATCTCGTCGGCTTCGTTGCCCGAGCCAGTGAAGATCGCCTCCAGGGTGAATTCCCAGGCGTAGTCGCCGCCCTGCTGCGGATAGATGCTCGAAAACAGCGGGACGCTGTCGCCGACTTCCCAGTCGTACAGCTCGGCCATCGCGCGGCCGACCATCAGGCCGGTGCGATTGGCCAGCAGCGCCTCGCGCTGTCCATCGGGCATCTCGTATTCGGGGTAGATGGCCGACATCCGCTCCAGTTCCGTGGGGAACAACCCGAACTGGGCCTTCGGGTCCTGGAAATAGGCGCCGAACCAGGTGTAGTGCGTGGCGTCGTCGACGCCCTCCAGGCCTCGCACGCGCTGCACGTAGGCGACCGGCATCAGCTGGATGAACGACACCTTGTGCATGGTCACCAACCGGTCGGCACCGGCCAGCTCGACCCCGACGTTGAAGGCCCGGTTCAGGCCGCCGAGCAGCGCGAAGAGGACAAACGCGATGATCACCGAGGCCAGCGTGAACAGGGTGCGCAGCTTCTTGCGTTTCAGGTTGCTCCAGACCAGTCGCAGCATGCCCATCACACGGTCTCCAGCAGGCGGCCCTTGTCCATCTGCACGCGCCGACCGGCCCGTTCGGCGGCAGCCGGGTCGTGCGTGACCATCAGGATGGTCTTGCCGTGTCGCTCGTTCAGAGTGTTCAGCAGGTCGAGAATTTCTTCCGCCGTTGCCCGGTCAAGGTCGCCGGTCGGCTCGTCGGCCAGCAGGACGTCGGGATCGGACACGATCGCGCGGGCGATCGCCACACGCTGCTCCTGGCCGCCGGACAGTTCGCGCGGCAGGTGCCGGGCACGATCAGCCAGGCCGACGATCTCCAGGGCGGTCCGGGCCCGCTCGTGGCGCTCCTTGCCCGACATCTTCTTCAGCAGCAGCGGCAACTCGACATTGCGCTGGGCGTTGAGCATCGGCATCAGGTTGTAGAACTGGAAAATGAAGCCGACGTGTCCGGCGCGCCACCG
Organism: Wenzhouxiangellaceae bacterium; assembly: GCA_965222675.1. Taxonomy (GTDB): domain Bacteria; phylum Pseudomonadota; class Gammaproteobacteria; order Xanthomonadales; family Wenzhouxiangellaceae. Next base: position 365,747 of record OZ244963.1, read on the forward strand.
CGCCAGGGCGCGCGAGCCGAGCCGGTCGATCCTCTGGCCGTTGACCTCGACGCTGCCCGAGGTCGGCTGGTCCAGGCCGCCGATGAGGTTCAGCAGCGTGGTCTTGCCCGAACCCGACGGTCCCATCAGGGCGCAGAATTCGCCTTGCTCGATCTCGAGGCTGAGCTCGTGCAGCACCTCGACCCGCTCGCGGCCCTTGCGGTAGTTCTTGACCACATCGGTCAGTCGTACGATGGCTTCGGTCATTTCGGTCGGCTCCGTGGTTGGGCCCGGTCGTCCCCCGAGGGCGACTCCGGTCGGTTCTGGTCGATTCGGTTCATATCGATTCGCTGCGCGCGCCGGGCTGAAACGGAGGAGCGGCACGTCATCGGCGTAGCTCCACGCGGGCGCCTTCTTCCAGCCCCTCGGTAGAGGCATCGGCGACGACCCGATCGCTGGCCGCCAGGCCGCCCAGCACGATCACGCGATCGCCCGCGGTCGCTCCAGTCCGAACCGCGCGTCGCTCGACCGCGTCACCGTCGATCCGCCAGACATAGCGGCGATCGCCGGCCTCGAACACGGCCGTGGCCGGCAGCGACCACGACGAGACCGCCGCATTCGGGCCTGCCGGGTCATCGCCCTCGGCGTCGCCCGCCTGCAGGAAGCGCACGCTGATGCCCATGTCCGGCAGGATTCTCGGATCGCGCTCGAGAAACCCGATGCGCACCCGCACGGTCGCCTTCTGGCGGTCGGCGGCCGGCACCACGGTGGTGACTTCCGCCGGGATTTCGAGATCCGGGTAGGCGTCCAGGCGGGCCGTGACGGGCTGCCCTGCGCGCACCCGGTCGATGTAGCTCTCGTTGACGTCGACTTCGATTTCCAGCGAGTCCATGTCGACGATGGTGCAGATCCCGGTCCGCGTGAACCCGCCGCCGGCCGAGATCGGCGAAACCATCTCGCCGGCCTGCGCGGCCCGCGCGATCACGATGCCGCCGAACGGGGCGCGCACGGTCAGTTCGTCGACGCGCTGCTCCTGCACCGCCACCTCACGGCGCGCGACCAGGACCTGCTCCCGTCCGCTGGCCAGACGCGCTTGAAGGCTGCGCAAGTCCGTTTCGGCCCGGTCCAGGTCGGCCTGGCTGGCCAGGTTTCGATCGTTGAGCTCCTGCTGGCGGCCCAGCGTGCGGCGGGCGTCGTCGCGCAGGACCTCCAGCTCGACCAGGGCCGCCTCGGCCGCGCGCAGGCGCGCCCGTGAGAGCGCCAGCTGGGCCTGTTCCGTGGCGTCGTCGAGGCGGGCGAGCACCTGGCCGGCCTCGACCCGCATGCCTTCCTCGACATCGACCTCGACCAGCTTGCCGGTGACCTCCGCGGCCACGGTGGCCTGGCGACGAGCGACGACGTAGCCCGAGGCGTCCAGCACGCTGGCTCGCGCTGCGCCGTCCGCGCTTTCGACCGGCTGCGGGCGCACCGCATCGATCGCCACCGGGCCGGGCTGCATCCACCACCACGCGAGCGCGGCGATCAGGGCAATGGCGACCACGGCAATCAGCCAGCGCCCCCAGCCGCGATCCTCTCGGACCGCGCGCTGCGTGTCGTCGATTCGCAGGCGGTCGATCTGTCGGTCGATCTGTCGGTCGGCGTCGGCCACGCGCAGCGCTCCCTCGGGGAATCCATGATCCGAATGTTGATCGACTATAGCCGTCGGGCCGCACGGGCACCAGTGACGGTTGTCATGGCACTGCATCGATTTCCGCAGCACACGCCTGATGTAAAGCATGCTTGACATTCTGTAAAGTTTGCTTTACATTCGTTTCCACGCTCGAAACCACCCCCGACCGGAGATCGAAAATGAACGACATGTCCTTCAACGAAAAAAGCGCCTGGGGCACCCTGATCGCGCTGCTGGTGCTCGGCGCGCTGTATTTTTCCTCGGTGATCAACCTCTGGCGAGCCGACTCGCTGAACCTGCCCGCCGTGTTCGGCCTCGGCGTCGGCTTCACGATCCTGCTGGTCGCGACGCTGATCGCCTATCACGTGCTGGTCGCGATCCTCTCCAGGCCCGAGGACGACGACGAACGCGACCGGATCATCGGCTGGCGAGCGGGCAACACCGGCGGCCTGGTGCTGGGCGTGACCGTCATGATCGTGGTCCTGCACATCGTCATCGGCGGCGTGATCGGGCACGGCTTCATGTACGAGTTCTCGTCGTCGCCGGCGCTGATCTCGGTCGCGCTGATCGCCGCGCTGTGGCTTTCGACCGTGATCGAACTCGCCCTCACGGCGCAGTACTACCGGCAGGGGGTGTGATGAGCAAGGTCATCGTCAATCAGGTCCGGGAACTCCGGACCTCTGCCGGGATGACCCAGCAGGCGCTGGCCGACGCGGTCGGCGTCTCCCGGCAGACGATCAACGCGATCGAGACCGGACGCTACATGCCGTCGCTCGAAGTCGCGCTGAAGATCGCCGGCTCGTTCGGCGCTGCAACGGACGACGTTTTCCGCCTGGAGGCTCCCTAGCGCAGATTGGGGCCCGGCGCCGGCGCCGACTATGCCGATCGGCACTTCGGCTCGGTCCGGCGCTCGCTTATAGTGCGGCGAGACGACCCCTACGGAATTCGATGATGTCCGAGTCCTTCAACGGCGTGACCGTCCTGATCACCGGCGCCTCCATGGGCGTCGGCGCGGCCACCGCCCGGTCCTTTGCCGAGCGCGGCGCCAACCTGGTGCTGATCGCGCGCGGGCAGGACAAGCTGCGCCAGCTCGAAGCCGAACTCGAGCTCGGCGAACGAGTTCTCGTGGCACCGATGGACGTCACCGACCTGGAAGCCTTCGACCAACTGCTCGCCGAGACCGAGCGGCGCTTCGGATCGGTGGACGTGCTGGTCAACAACGCGGGCTACCACGCACGCGGCCCCGTCGAGACCGTGGATGCCGGAGATCTCGGCAGGATGATCGACGTCAACCTCAAGGCGCCGATCATGGCGACCCGGCTGGCGCTGCCGTACCTTCGACGTTCGAAGCGGGCCGCGGTCATCAACGTGGCATCCCTGGCCGGGCGCACGCCGGTTCCGGGTTCGGCCGCCTATTCGGCGACCAAGTTCGGCCTGCGCGCCTTCGGCCTGGCGCTGTTCGAGGAGCTTCGCGGCCAGGAAGACAGCGGGGGCCGCGACACGCGCATCAAGATCGCCAGCGTCTCGCCGGGTCCGATCGACACGGGCTTCATCATGGACGACATCGATCAGGTCACCGACATCACCTTCTCGCAGCCGATCGTCACCGCAGAGCAGGTCGCCGATGCGATCGTCGACCTGGTCGACAACGCGACGCTGGACAAGCCGATGCCCCGGATCAGCGGCTACCTGACCACCGTCTCCTACCTGTTTCCGCGAGTCGGTCGCGCGCTGCGGCCGATGCTCGAAAAGAAGGGCCGCAGGACCAAGCAGCGGCTCCGAAAGGAACGCGGCGAGCGCTGAAGACGCCCGCCGCACGAGTCATCGCAGATTCGGAAGAAAAAACCGGGCGAAGGCGCCGGAGACCGGCCGATGCCGGCCCGGCTGCCTCGCCCGGCCTGCCTTCGCCTCAGTCCCGGTTCCGCTGCTTGACCTGGACCACGTAGTCGACCGCACGGTCTTGCGGGGAGCTCAGCCGGAGCTCGTATTCACCGGCAGGCAGGCCCTCGACGACCAGGCGACGAAGATTGGACGTCTCTGCGATGTCGATGAACTGCCCTTGTGCGTCGTACAGATCGATATCGATGGTCTGATTGCCCGGGTGGTACGTCAACTGGGCGGCGAAGTCCTGACACGCCTGGACGAACCCGATCGACGCTGTTTGACCCGGCTCCAGGACGCCGGCCCAGCGTTCGTGGATCTTCTTCTCGCAGCCTGCGGTGGAACCACCGCCGGAGCCGTCGCCATCGCCGCCATCGCCGCCATCGCCGCCATCGCCGCCATCGCCGCCATCGCCGCCACCGTCGCCACCGTCGCCAACCGTGAAATCACGGCCCGACGCGGAATCGGCATTCAGGAGCAGACCGCCGGTCAGACTGCTGCCGATCAGGATCTGCGACCGTGCCTGGGTGCCGGTGCCGGTCGTGCCGAACACGTCGAAGCCGACGGCGTCGTTGACCTGCGCGAGTCCGAGTTCGACCACGATGCGATTGCCTTCGATGCGACCGGCATCGGCCGGCCCCAGGTCCGTCTGGGTGTTGACGCCGGTATCCGGGTCCGGCGCGATCGTGCCATAGCTGTACTCGACCGCGCCGGTCTCCGTGACGTTCGTGGACACGAACAGCTCCACGTTGCCGAAGACGGCACTCTGGTTCCAGCGCGAGTTCGGAGTCCGTTCCGAGAGGTCGGCGACTTCGAGTTCGAAGATCAGCCGATCGCTGGCGGCATCGAACGCGAAGTCTCCGGAAAGGATGTCCTGGGCCTGCGTACCGAGCTGGTCATTGCGCGAATCGACGATCAACGGAGTATCCGGTCCCGGAATCAGGTCCTGGGGGGCGTTGACCGCGGCCAGGCCCATTGCCGCGCGAACGGCATTGTGGGCATCGACGTACCCGGCGCCGACCACGCGCTCCTCGAACGGCATCGGCATCGCCGTGCCGCGGAGGATTTCCATGATGTCCTGCGGGGTCAGCATCGGGTTGACCTCGAGCATCAGCGCGGCCACGCCGGCAACGTGCGGCGCAGCGAAGGAGGTGCCCTGCGACGTCGTGTAGAACGGCAGGAAGCCCGGCGGAATGTCGTTGTCCTGGAGCAATGCGGTTCCAGCGACATTGGTCACGCCGGCGCCCTTCGAACGCGTACTCTTGATGTTCGCGCCCGGCGCGGTGATGTCGGGGCGCAGGTTCGGCGCCTGGAACGGATCGGCCGGGTGCGGGGCGGAGTCGACGCCGCTGCCGTTGTCCTCGCCGCGCGAGGAGAATCCCGCCGGCGTGCCCAGACCTTCCTTTTCGCCAGCCGCGACCGAGATCACCCACGGCGCCACGGCAAGCCGGTTGATCGCGCCCGGGACGTCGCCACTGTTTCCGGCCGCGAACACCACCGTGATGAAGCGGTCATGCATCTCGCGCGAACCGACGTTGATGGGATCGAACGGATCGTAGTTCCCGGCGCTGCCGATATCGGAACCGAAGGAGTTGTTCACGACCCGGATGTTGTAGCGGAACTGGTTGACCAGGATCCAGTCGAACGCGGTCACGATCGCGAAGGTGGACAGTCCGCCGTCGTTGCCGGCCACCAGGCCGATCAGGTCAGCGCCCGGCGCCACGCCACCGTAGAACCCGCCCGACGCCGCACCGGTCGCCCCGATGTTGCCGGCCACGAAGGTGCCGTGGCCGCCTTCGATGTCGGTCATCGGCTGGTCTTCGATCGCCACCGGCGGCACCAGCCCTGCCGGCGGGCTCGCCGGAGCGTCACCGAGGGGAAAGTAGACGTTCTGGACGACGTTCTGGCCCAGCATCAGGTCCGGATGGGTCGCGTCCAGCCCGGTGTCGACCACGGCGACGCCGATCCCGGCACCGCTGACCGGCATGCCTCCGTTTTCCGCCGTCACGTCCCGGTCGCGCATCAGGGCTGCCTGGCCGATGAATTCCCGGCTGGCATTGTCGTAGGGCTGGTAGATACGATTCGCATACAGCGAGACCACGTCCGGGCGGCTCTGCAACCATTCGAACTGGCTGCTCGTGATGTACGTGAGCACCATCGGCAGCTCCTCGAGCACGTAGCCGTCGACGATGCCGTTGACCTGCAGCGCGGTCAGGGTGGCCGGGCCGGGTCTGTCGTCGAAGGTCACGACGACCGCTTGCGGAACCAGCGGCGATTCATCGAAGGCCGCTTGCAGTTCAGGGTCGACGGAGGTCGCGGCGGCGACATTTGCGCCGAGCGCGGAGAAAGCGGCGAGAACGACAATCAGCAGGGCACGTTTCATCAGGGGACCTCTTCGAGGATTCGCTTTCGGTTCCCCACTAGGAGACCCTATCCGGCGGTGCCGCTCCATCGTGTCGTTCCCTCAGCAAGAAGCAGGGAAATCCCTCATCGGCCTGGAATGAAAAAGGCCGGCCTCCCGAAAGAGACCGGCCGGAAACCGGGCAAGGGAGAGCCCGGTACTGCAGCGGAAATCGGTGATCAGTCGCCCTGGCGGTACCGGTCGAGGAAGTTGACCTTGGCGAAGGCGTAGCCGGCGCGGCTGACCGCATCGACCGGCGCGAAGCGCGCCTTGATCGTCGGCTGCAGGTCGAAGGGACCCTGCTCCAACGAGAAGCGCGCGGCCATGATCTGCAGGTCCAGCGCTAGCTGCACGTGACCCCGGAAGCCTTCCGGCACCGCGCCGTCGTCTTCCAGCGCGATCCGCTCGCCGCCGAACTCGACGGTGATCGGGTCGTTACCCAGCGCCGCTTCGGCAGCCGCCGCCTCGGCCTGCAGGCCCAGCGACTGGACCAGCGCGTAGGCCAGTTCGGCACGCAGCACGTGGCCGGACGGGTCGAACACGCCGTTGTCGTCGGCCAGCACGATCGGGTCCTGCGCCTGCGTGGTGTCCTTCAGACCACCGCCGCGAACGGCGCCGGCCTCGGCTGCAGCCAGGTCCAGACCCAGCACGTCGACGAAGCTGTCGCTACCGTCGGTCGGGCGGAACTGGCGCAGGCCCGCACCCATCGTCAGGTACTCGGCGAACTCGTCGCGACGCAGCGGACGGTCCGGCTTGAAGCGGCCGCCCGCGCGGCTGTCGGCCAGCCGGTTGGCCACGGCGAACTCGATGAAGCCCTGCGCGGGATGACCTTCGACGTCGGTCAGGCCGGTGAAGCCGTCGACGCGAATGAAGTCCACGTCGGCCTCGACCGTGCCCGGCAGCGCCGTGCCGTTGGTCACGCCCAGCGGATCCAGTGCCACGCCGGACACCGAGCCGATGCCGCTGGTGGTGATCGTCCACTCACCCGGCACCGCCGGTGCCGTGACCGCGATCGAGGGTCCGAGCAGCGGCAGCGAGATCGACGAGCCGTAGCGGTTGCCGTTCGGATCGGTCAGCACCAGGGCCACGGTGTTCTCCGAGACGTTGGCGCTGGCGATCACCGTCGACAGGCCCGGCTCGACCGTGAAGGTCTCCGTGTCCGGCTCCAGGATCGGGTCGAAGAACAGCGAGAAGTCCGGACCTTCGATCCGGCTCTGCAGGACGTTGGCGTTGAACTCGCGGTCCAGGTTGACCGTCAGGCCGTAGTCGTCGCGTGCGCCGGCGGCCATCGCCACGGCGGCGTAGGCGTTGACCATGCCCGCGCCGACTTCCCAGCCCTCGCGGCCCGGGATGTTGGTCGCCGTGGCCTCGAGGATTTCGATGACCTCCGACCAGTGCAGACTGGGGTTCGCCTCGAGCATCAGCGCCACCACGCCGGCCACGTGCGGCGCCGCCATCGACGTGCCGCTGAGGCTCGTGTAGCCCAGCGTGCCGTCGGCGGTGCCGGTGGGATCGGTCTTGGCCTGGGTGGACACGATGTCCACGCCCGGTGCGGTCACGGTCGGACGGTCGAACCAGGTGAAGGTCTCGCCATCGACCTCGACGGTGCCGCCGCCGTCGCGCTTGCCGCGCGAGGAGAAGTCCGCAAGCGTGCCGTTCTTGTTCGCGGCAGCGACACGGACGATCCAGGGCGCCTTCTTGAAATTGCCCGTGATGGTGCTCTCGCCCGAGCCGGAGTTGCCGGCGGAGAAGACCACGACCACGTTCCGATCGGCCAGCATCTTGGTTGCGATGTTGGTCGGATGCGCAGGATCGAAGTCGGTTCCGGTGTCGCTGGGACTGCCGAAGGAGTTCGTCACCACGCGGATGTTGTAGCGGAACTGGTTGACCAGGGCGTAATCGAAGCCGCCCAGCGTGTCGAGGATGAACAGCCCGGCGCCCGAGCCGTAGCCGATGATGTCGGCGCCAACCGCGACACCCGCGTGATCGCCACCGGAGAATGCACCGGTGCCGCCGACCGTACCGGCCACATGGGTACCGTGGCCGCCGGCGATATCGCTGTCGGGTACGTTCTCGACGTAACTGATCGGAAGCATCTCGTCGACCGAGTTGAGGTTGGTCTGGGCCGCGACGTTCTGGACCACCTTGTCACCGAACTGCAGGTCCGGATGATTGGCGTCGACTCCGGAGTCGTTGACGAGCACGCCGATGCCCTTGCCGGAAAACGGCAGGCCCATCGCGTTGCGCAGTTCGGCATCGGACTGCATCCGGTCGACTCCGGTCAGCGCGCGCGCGTCACCGTTGTCGTACTCCAGCGCCTCGTTGAGCCAGACCGACTCGACGCCGTCGAGGTCGGCGATGGCCAGCGTCTGGCTCGGCGTTGCAACCACTCCGGCCATCGGCAGGGCCTGGAAGGCGAGCCCTTCGACACCGATCGGCGCCAGGGCGTTGACGATCGCCTGCGGATCGCCGGCGTAGCTGTCGTCGAAACTGACGATGACTTCGGCCGGCTGGCCGGCGGGGCCATCGGCGAGTCGATCCAGCAGGCTCTCGCCGATCACCGCCGCGGACAGCGGCGAGGATGCGATCGCGAGGGCAAGGACCGCGAAAAGCAGTGAAGACTTGAATCTCGGAAGCGGATTCATGGTGTTTCTCCTGAGCAAGGGGATGACGCGATCAGGCTAGGTCGATCACGCCGGGTTCTCGACCCGGGAAGTCCCCCAGGGCGGCCGGGGAAAACCCCCACGGCTGAGGTCCGGCAAACAAAAAAAGGCCGGCCCCCGGGGGAGGCCGGCCACGTTCCGGGCAAGAGAGAGAACCCGGAGCCCTACTGTCGATCGGCGATCAGTCGCCCTGGCGGTACCGGTCGAGGAAGTTGACCTTGGCGAAGGCGTAGCCGGCGCGGCTGACCGCATCGACCGGCGCGAAGCGCGCCTTGATCGTCGGCTGCAGGTCGAAGGGACCCTGCTCCAACGAGAAGCGCGCGGCCATGATCTGCAGGTCCAGCGCTAGCTGCACGTGACCCCGGAAGCCTTCCGGCACCGCGCCGTCGTCTTCCAGCGCGATCCGCTCGCCGCCGAACTCGACGGTGATCGGGTCGTTACCCAGCGCCGCTTCGGCAGCCGCCGCCTCGGCCTGCAGGCCCAGCGACTGGACCAGCGCGTAGGCCAGTTCGGCACGCAGCACGTGGCCGGACGGGTCGAACACGCCGTTGTCGTCGGCCAGCACGATCGGGTCCTGCGCCTGCGTGGTGTCCTTCAGACCACCGCCGCGAACGGCGCCGGCCTCGGCTGCAGCCAGGTCCAGACCCAGCACGTCGACGAAGCTGTCGCTACCGTCGGTCGGGCGGAACTGGCGCAGGCCCGCACCCATCGTCAGGTACTCGGCGAACTCGTCGCGACGCAGCGGACGGTCCGGCTTGAAGCGGCCGCCCGCGCGGCTGTCGGCCAGCCGGTTGGCCACGGCGAACTCGATGAAGCCCTGCGCGGGATGACCTTCGACGTCGGTCAGGCCGGTGAAGCCGTCGACGCGAATGAAGTCCACGTCGGCCTCGACCGTGCCCGGCAGCGCCGTGCCGTTGGTCACGCCCAGCGGATCCAGTGCCACGCCGGACACCGAGCCGATGCCGCTGGTGGTGATCGTCCACTCACCCGGCACCGCCGGTGCCGTGACCGCGATCGAGGGTCCGAGCAGCGGCAGCGAGATCGACGAGCCGTAGCGGTTGCCGTTCGGATCGGTCAGCACCAGGGCCACGGTGTTCTCCGAGACGTTGGCGCTGGCGATCACCGTCGACAGGCCCGGCTCGACCGTGAAGGTCTCCGTGTCCGGCTCCAGGATCGGGTCGAAGAACAGCGAGAAGTCCGGACCTTCGATCCGGCTCTGCAGGACGTTGGCGTTGAACTCGCGGTCCAGGTTGACCGTCAGGCCGTAGTCGTCGCGTGCGCCGGCGGCCATCGCCACGGCGGCGTAGGCGTTGACCATGCCCGCGCCGACTTCCCAGCCCTCGCGGCCCGGGATGTTGGTCGCCGTGGCCTCGAGGATCTCGATGACCTCCGACCAGTGCAGGCTGGGGTTCGCCTCGAGCATCAGCGCCACCACGCCGGCCACGTGCGGCGCCGCCATCGACGTGCCGCTCATGAGGCCGTAGTCCAGCGTGACCGGATCGGCCAGGGCGTTGGTGTTGGACATGGTCGAGAGAATGTCGACGCCCGGAGCGGTCACGGTCGGACGATCGGACCAGGTAAAGGTCTCGCCGTCGACCTCGACGGTGCCGCCACCACCGCGAATGCCGCGGGAGGAGAAATCGACCAGCGTGCCGTTCTTGTTGGCCGCACCCACGGAAACGACCCACGGGGCCTTGATGAAGTTGCCGCCGATCGTGCCCTCGCCGGAGCCCGAATTGCCGGCCGCGAACACGACCACGAAATTGCGGTCGGCGAGCAACTTGGTCGCGATGTTGGTCGGGTCGTCCGGGTTGAACGGCGTGCCCGCATCACCCGGGCTGCCCCAGGAGTTGTTGATCACGCGAAGGTCGTACTGGAACTGGTTGACCAGCGCGTAATCGAACGCGCCCAGCGTGTCGAGCAGCAGCAGCACCGCGCCCGAGCCGTACCCGACCAGGTGGGCACCCGGTGCAACACCGGCATGGTCGCCGCCGGATGCAGCACCGGTGCCGGCCGTCGTGCCGGCCACGTGGGTCCCGTGCCCGCTCCCGAAGTCGGTGTCGGGCACGTTCTCCAGCCAGGTGATGGGCAGCATGCCGTCGACCGCATTCAGGTTGGTCGTCCCGAACACGTTCTGGACGGTCTTTTCGCCGAACATCAGGTCGGGGTGGGTCGCATCGATACCCGAGTCGTTGATCATCACGCCGACACCCTTGCCCGAGTACGGGAAGCCCATATCGGTGCGGAGGTTGGCATCGGCGCGCATGCGGTCGACACCGGTCAGGCCGCGCGCGTCCTGGTTGGTCAGTTCGAGCCGCTCGTTGAGCCAGATCGAGCGAACGCCCTCGGTGTCGTCCAGCGCATCGATCTGCGCGGGCGTTGCGACAACGCCGGCCATCGGCAGGGCCTGGAAATAGACGCCGTCGACGCCGAGCCCGGTCAGGGTCGAGACCTGGTCCGCGTCGAGCGGGCCCTGTCCTTCGAAGCTGACGACAACCTCGAGTCGATCGCCTGCAGCGGCACCGGCAAGCGCTTCCTCGAGGCTGTCACCGATCGTCGCGGCAAGGGCCTGGGGGGCTACGGCCACGGCAAGCAGCGATGCGGCCGCGAGCAGACCGGACCTCACCGAGCGGGTGGGTTCCTGGATGGTTCTGTTCATCTGGGTTCTCCAGTGGGGAAGGGGTCCCAACAGGAGAACGGATCGGCGAGCGGAATCGAACCCGGCAAATCCCACGGTCACCCCGAAGGAAATCCCTCAGGCGCGTGTCGGCGGTTCTCGCGATAACGCGGCGGTCAGTCGATCAGGCCGCGTCGAGCCGCGTAGCGAACGAGCTCGGCAGTGTTCCGGGTCTGCAGCTTCTGCAGCACCCGGCTGCGATGATTCTCGGCGGTCTTGACGCCGATCCCCAGCGTTCGGGCGACTTCCTTGGTGCTGCTGCCCTCGCAGACCAGCTGCATCACCTCGCGTTCGCGTGCGGTCAGCGTCTCGTACGGATCGTCCACTTCACGCTCGTTCGGTTCACGCTGGGCGCGAGCGAGCGCGGCGGCGGCTTCGGGACCGAACAGGCTGCCGCCGCCGGCGATGCACTCCACGGCCTTTCGCAGTTCGGCACCGGGCGTGTCCTTGACCAGGTAGCCGCGCGCACCGGCTCTGACCAGCGGGAGCACGTACTCGGGCTCGTGGTGGTGGGTCAGCATCAGGATCGGCAGGCGCGGGTGTGTTTCCGCGAGCCGACGCACGACTTCCAGGCCGTTGAGACGCGGCATGCTGAGATCGACGATCGCCAGGTCCAGGGGCGTCTCTTCGGCGCGCTCGATCGCCTCTGCACCATCGGCTGCCTCGGCCACGACGGTGCACAGCTCATCGGCTTCGAGAATGGCCTTCAGTCCGTCGCGCACGATGGCGTGATCGTCGGCCAGCAGAACGCGGATCGGCTTCATGCGGCGGATTCCTCGGCGCTCGACGTCGGCTGGAGGCGGACGGCGGCGGTGATCGATGTGCCTTTCCCCGGCGCGCTGACGATCGTCAACTCGCCGCCGAACAAGCCGACCCGGTCGGTCATTCCGGTCAAGCCGATTCCGCGCTCGGCGTCCGCGCCGAGACGATCGGGGGCAAAACCCACGCCGTCATCGCGGATACGCAGTTCGACGCGGTCACCGGAGCGGGTCAAACCGATGCGTGCGCGGCTTGCGCGCGCGTGCTTCACGACATTGTTCAGCGCTTCCTGCGCGATCCGGAACAGCAGCGACTCGAGGTCGGGATCGTGCGCGCTCGCGGGCAAGGGGTCGATCGACACGTCGACCTCGATCCCGGCCGTCTCGCCGGCACGTCGCCCCAGCCATTCGAGCGCGGCCCCCAGGCCGAGATCGTCGAGCACCTGCGGCCGCAGGATCCGCGAAAGCTCTCGCGTATCCTCCAGCGCCTGGCGAGCAAGCTCGGCGCAGTCCGATCGATCGGCGTCGGGCCGCTCGAGGCGGTGCACCAGTGCGGTCAGCATCTGGCCGAGATGATCATGCAATTCCGACGCAAGGTGACGGCGTTCGTCCTCCTGGACCTTCCAGCTGCTCCGAGCGAGCCGCGAGAATTCCGTCTGCACCTTGTCCAGTTCAGCGAACAATCGCTCGTTCTCCCGGGCCAGTACGTCGACGCGCTCCTCGACGGAACGCCGCCGGCGGCGCGGGACGAAGAGATTCCGGAGCGATGCCATGAATCGATCATAAGTCATGCAACTCGCGGAAGGACTGGGACAGTGTCGGCGGCATCCGCTCGGCCAGGGCGGCCAGCAGCTCTCGTGACCGCCGGGGGCCGTCGTTGGACCCGGGCGGGCCGTCGGCCACGCGCTCGAGGACCTCGTGCAACTGCCAGGTTCCGGACCACGAATTCAACGCCAGAGGCGGGCGAAGACCACGCGATGCCGCCTCCACGGCCGCTTCGCCGCGACCGTTTTCGGCAAGGCGTGCGGCGCGCAGGGCCAGCGCCTGGAGCTGCATGGGCGCATGTCCCAGCCGGTCGGCGCTCTGGACCAGCTGCTGGAAGTCGCTCGGCGACCCGCCGAGCCGGTCCAGCCGGCTGATCCGGATCGCGAGCGCGGTCGGCTCGCTGCCGCTGGCACGGGCCAACTGCAGCGCCTCGTCGTACATGCCCGGCGCTTCGGCATCATCGGTCGCTGCAGCCAGCGCCGCCTGCATGCGCACCAGCCGAGCGCGCTGCGACAGGTTGGCCTGGTCGGCAAAGACCTGCTGGGCGCGCTGCCAGCGGGTCCGCGCCGCTTCGAGAAGGTCGAGCGAGTCGAGCATCTCCGCCGACCGCAGGTGGTATTCCGCCAGGCCGCGCCGGTCGCCCAGCGGTTCGAGCAGCGCAATCGCCTCGTCGAAGGCCTGCTCGGCGGCCGCGATCCGGCCCTGGTAGCCCGCCAGCAGGCCGATCGATCCGTGAACCGTCGCTTCGCCGAACGGGTTGCCCACCGCGCGCGCGATCTCCAGCGCGCGCAGCAGGCGGGCCTCCGCGTCGGCCCAGGATCCCCTCGCGATATCGAGCTCACCGGCGATCTGCAGGCTGGACATCAGGCCCTGCGAGTCCCCGGCGGACTCCTGCTGCTCGATCGCCCGCTCGACGAACGCTCCGGCGGTCTCGTACTCGCCGAGCAGCAGGTGGATGAACGCAAGGCTAGTGCGCAATCCGGCCGACGCCAGGGCATTTCCCAGCTGGTCGTGGATGCGCAGCGAATCACGATAGTGGCCGCGGGCGGCGTCGTAGTCGCCGACTTCTTCCTCCAGGGCACCGAAGGCGTTGTAGGTCCTCGCCATGCCGGCGAGGTCGCCGATTTCCTCGCGGATCTGCAGCGCCCGCTCGATCGCCTCCCGGGCCAGTTCGTAGCGGCCCTGGATCATGTTCAGGCGCGCGATGTTCGACAGGCTCGCCGAATGGCCGCGCCGGTCGCCGGCGTCGGACCGGAGCTCGGCCGCCTCCTGGTAGTAGTCGACGGCTGCGTCGAGTTCACCGAGACGCTCGTGCGCGATCCCGAGGCCGTTGAGCACTTCCGCCCGGCCTTCGGCGTTGCCGATGCGGTTCTGGATGACCAGCGCCTTGACGAAATAATCGTCGGCGGCGCGCCGGACGTCCCCGGACATCACGGCGAACTTGCCGAGCAGGAACCAGGCGCGCGGATGGTTCTCGTCGGTGGCCGTGACCTGTTCGGCCCAGCGCGCGGCGTCCGCGATCCTGCCATCGTCGGCCAGCAGCTCAGCCAGGGCCAGTTGGGCATCCGCGTCGCTCGGATAGGCCTCGACGAGGCGCTCGAAGCGCTCGATCGCCGATTCGGTCCGGCCGGCCAGGGCCAGGTAGCGGGCCTCGGCCCAGGCTTCGGCGCGCCCACCTCGACCGGCAAGCAATTCCGCCGCTTTGCCGGCGGCGGCAACCGCCTCGTCGTAGAGCCCTGCGGCAGCGGCCGCCTCGGCCAGCCGCGCCCACGCCAGGCCGAACCCGGGGTCGACGCCGACGGCCCGCCGAAGCGCCTCCAGCGCGCGCTGGTGATTTCCGCCTGCGAGCGCATCGACGCCCGAATCGAATGCGGCCAGGGCGTCCGCGTCGCTCGATACCTGCGGCAGCCGTGCGCCCTGCTCGATCGGAACGCGCAGGTGGTCGACGAACCGCCGGGCCGCCTGGTCGGCGGTCGCCAGGATCTCGTCCGGCGCCGTGTCCAGCTGGAGGTCGGTCGAATTCGAGCCCGCCGGATCGAAGATCGCGACCTGCAGACGGAGCTGGGTCGGACTTCCGAGGAGAAGCGACTGGATCACCCAGTCGGCGCCGAGCAGCTCCGCGACCCGGCCCAGTCGCTCACGATCGATCTCCTCGACGGGCAGGCGGAGATCCGCCAGCGTCCGCCGGACCCGGAGCGGCTCGACCAGCGACAGATTGGGATTCTCGGCAAGTCGTCCCGCGATGGCCTCGGAGAGGCCGTTCCGCGCCCAGTCGAAGGTCTCGCTGCCGGTCCGGTTGGCGACCGGGAGCACGACCACGCGCGGCGCGGACCCGGGCGCCGTGGGTGCCGATCGCATCCAGTCCTGGAGGACCAGGACCGCGACGGCCAAGGCACCGAGCACGATCGCGGCCGCTCCGGTCCGGCGAAGGGTCCGGCGCCAGTTCATCCTGGACCGGCCGCGTGCCAGGTCGGCGGCGAAGGCCTGTGCATCGGGCTGCCGATCGTCCGGGCTTGGCGCCAGCGCACGGCGCAGAACGCGTCGGACGCTGCGCGGAATCGCATCGTCGCCGCCGAGCGATGCCGGCAGGGTCGGCCGCATGCGCCGCGCCACCGTTTCTTCCCGAGTCTCTCCTTTAAGGGGAATCCGGCCGGTGAGCATTTCCCACAGCACGAGAGCCAGGGCATAGAGATCCGCCCGGCCGTCGACCGCTTCGCCACGAACCTGTTCCGGCGCCATGTAGGCGACGGTGCCGAGCGCCGTCCCGGCTTCCGTGAGCTGCTCCTGGTCGAGGGCGCGCGCAATGCCGAAGTCGGTCAGCCAGGCACGACCGTCGTCGTCGATCAGGACGTTCGAAGGCTTGAAATCGCGATGAACGATATCGTGGCGATGCGCCTCGGCCAGCGCGCCGGCAAGCTGGATGGCGATCGCGATCGCCTGATCGGCCTGGAGGGGGCCCTCGGCAAGGCGATCGACCAGGGTGCGGCCGGGCACGAGGTCCATGGTCATGAAGACCAGATCGCCATCGGTGCCGAGGTCGTGGATGCGTACCACATTGGGGTGCGTGATCTGGCGCGCGAGACGGATTTCGCGCCGGAAACGCTCGAGTGCAACCGGTTCGTCCGACAGGCGGTCGGCGAGGACCTTCAGCGCGACTTCGGCATCGAGGGCCTGATCCTCGGCGCGATAGACCACCCCCATGCCGCCGGCGCCGAGCACGTCCAGGATGCGATACCGGCCGGCGACCACGGTGCTCTTCGGCAACATCCGGCGGGCGCCGGTCATCGTGCGGGTATCGATCTGTCGCGCGTCTTCGTCGTCCGCCATCGAGCGAATTCTCCAGTCACCGCGGCGCCAACCGACCCAACGGACTCACGGTACTGTCAAAGGCACCGGCCAATCAAGCGGCGGGGAATGCGATGACGCTCAGAGATCGCGGCGAAGCGAGTCGATCGTTTCCCGGATCCGGCCCGAATCCACGACCAGCGCCAGCTGCCGCGCGGCCGCCTCCAGCAGCGCCGCATCGTGTTCCGTAAACAGCTTGCCGGGCATCAGGCTGTCTGCGTAGACCACGGCAATCACCGCCGAATCGCGCACGACCGGAATCGCCAGCAGGGCGCGGATGCCGCTGCGGGCAATGCTTCCGCTGGAGGCCAGGGCGCGCGCGCCGTCCGTATCGGAGCAGTATTCGCTGGTGCCCGTCTCGAATGCTTTCCGGATCGCGGTCAGGCTCGGCGGTGTCACGAAGGCCGTTGTCCCTGACGCAAGCCGAGGGTCTCCCGACGCATCGGCCAGCCACAGGCCTGCACGCTCGCACCCCGACAGGCGGACGACGTCGGACAAGGAACGGTCCAGCGTGACCTCGAGCGACTGCGCCGATGAGGGCTCGCCGCGTCGCGCCGGTCCGGGTTCCCGGCGGACGGTCGGCGCCTCTTCGTCAGCGGAGGGAATGTGGGCGAGGAGCGGAACGCCGCCGACTTCGAGCCACGCCGTCGAGGTCAGCAGCGCGCGATCGATCGGCCGGCCGTCAAGCCGAGTTCCGTTCTTGCTGACCTGATCGGTGACCTGCCAGCCGGCGGCAACCGCCTCGATGACCAGGTGGATTCTGGAAACGCCCGCGTGGTCGAGCGTGAGATCGGCCCTGGGCGACCGGCCCATCGTGTACGGCCGGTCGCGATCCAGGCGGATCGACTTGCCCGGCTGCCCGGGCAGAAATGCGGTGAGCGTGATTCCGGCCGGGTCGACCGGGGTCGAACTATCCTGCAAGGCCGAGGCTGTAGCGTAGCGTCTCGGACCGGGCGCGCAGCATGCCATCGTGGTTATCGAGGTCGCGCGCGGACCGCCAGACGTTCGGGACGAGGCCGTCGCCGGCCGCCGCCCGGACCGCGTTCTCGAAACCGACGAGGTCCTGGATGGCGCCCGAAACGTCATCGGCCAGCCACGCTGCGTAGGCATCGTCGAGATGGTCCTGGAGCGCGTCGAACGTCGTCGTGTCCAGGTCGCTCGCCGATGCGGAAAGGGCGGACTGGAGTTCTGCGAACTTGTCGTTCACGGTCTGGTCGACGCTGCGCGTATCGGCGACAATCAGGAAATCGGACCACTCGCCCCCGTTTCCGCGAACCCGGTAGCTGCCGGCGCTGGTCTCGGCCGTGATGTCGCGGAAGGACGCACCGTTCGAACTCTTGAACAAGCGCAGCGGCGTATTCGGCGTGTAGTGCAAGGCCGTCGTGTAGATCTCGACCTCGGCCATGCCCTCGAAGCTGAGGCCGCCGGTCGTTGGCGGATGGATCGTGATCATCAGCGGAAAGGCCGAGGGGATGCTCAGCGACGAACTACCGGGCAGGCGACCGAGCAGGCTCAAGGACAGCGGATCGATCTGGGTGACCGAGAGTCCGAGATTCTCCTCGCTGAGGCCAACTGCATCGTCGAAGCGGAGGGTCAGTTCGGCCGAGGCGATCCCGGCCAGGTCGATCTCCGCAAAGGCCTCGTTGCCTTCGATGGTAAGTTCGACGGTCTGTGCCTGCACCTGCCCGCAAACAGCGGCAAGCGCGAGCAACAGCGTGGTGGCGCGGAAGATTCGGTGCATGGTTCGGAACTCTCGAGCGGAATTCGCTTGTGCGAAGTATTCTTAACCTAGCAACTATCCAGACCCGGCGCAAACCGGGGAAATCCCTCAGTCGAGTCGAGAAGAACCCCTCAGCCGACTCGCCGCAGGCGGCAATCGGCCGGGCTGCTTTTCGCCTTGAATCCCGTCGCAACCAGGAGCGTTCGGGCGCTTCGGCGGGGGCAGGAACGAGCGCACAAGGTAAACGAAGGTAGAGCGAGCATGCACCAGTACCGATCGCAGGAAAACGATTCACCGACCCGACGCCTGGCCGCGGCAGCGGGTCAGCCGCTGCTGCTGGCCGGCACGTTCGCTCTGTGGCTCGCGCTGGGCGCCGACGAGGCCGCGATCGGCCTGGCCTGGCTGACCCTGGTCGTCGTGGTCGGCGCGCTCGAGCATGTCGTTCCGATGAGGCCGGCGGAGCGCCCGTCGCTGTCCCGGCGGGGCCTGCTGATCCTCACTGGGGTCGTCCTGGCCACCGCCCTCGGCGTGCTGGGTGCAGTCTACGAGCAGTGGCTGCGTCCGATCTTCGCGCCGATCGCCGAAGCCGGCCCGGGCGCGCTGTGGCCCGACTCGCTCCACTGGAGTTTGCAGATGGTGCTGCTTTACCTGCTGGCCGACGGCATCAATTACTGGATGCATCGCGCGTTCCATCGCTGGTCGTGGCTCTGGCGGCTCAGCGGCCACGGCGTGCACCACTCGTTCCACGGCCTGAACTCGCACCACGCGGTGCTGACCCATCCGCTGGAGCTGTTCTTCCTCGCGGTCCCCATGGCGCTGGCCGCCGCAACGTTCGGCGTCGACGGCCTGGTGGTCGCCGCGACCACCGTGCTGATTTCCTCGATCGCGCTGCTGGCCCACGCCAACCTGGCGCTGGACACGCCGTTCCTGGGCTGGATCGTCACCCAGCCCGTCCACCACCGCCTGCATCACTCGCTCGACGGCGGCGAGCGCGAAACCAACTACGCGTGCACGGCCATCCTCTGGGACCGCGTGTTCGGCACCTACGACGGCCGCGCCGCCGAGCGCACCGGCCTCGACCCGGAGCCGCCGACCCTGGTCGACCACCTTGTACGGCCGTTCCGGCGAGTGCGCGACTGATCGACGCGCCCCGCCGAGACGAAGTGGGTAAATCACAACTAGTGCGGTGTCCGATTTCGGGATTCCACGTCCCGGAAGCGGACGGACTGCTCCGGGCCAGGGCCCGCCGAAGCAGACGGCCCTTCAGGGAACAAGCCTGAAATCAGTGACTTGAGGCGAGCTGCCCGAATTGGCACGCGGATTGAATATCCGGGTGCATGGATATCGCACGCCCCGAACTGAAACAACGCAAACGGATCAAGCGGATCGCCTGGATCGGCCTGGCGGTCGTCGCGGCCGTGTTTGCCGTGATCGCCCTGGCCCGCCTCGAGCCGGCCGCGCCGGCCGTCGACCGCGCCACGGTCTGGACCGATACGGTCAAGCGCGGCGAAATGCTCCGCCAGGTCCGCGGACCGGGCGTGCTTGCGCCGCGCGAAATCCGGTGGATCGCCGCGACCACCGAGGCGCGCGTCGACCGGGTCCTGGTCAAACCGGGAGCGGCCGTCGAGCCCGACACGGTGCTGGTCGAGATGAGCAACCCGACCCTGGCCCAGCAGGTTCTCGAGGCCCGCTCCGAGGTCGTCGCCGCCGAAGCCGATTTCGCTGCGCTCCGGGTCCGGCTGCAGGGGCAGGTGCTCGACCAGCGCTCGACGCTGGCGCAGATCCGCGCCGAGTCGGAGAGCGCGCGGCTGCAGGTCGAAGCCGAGGCGCAGCTGCTGGAGAAGAACATCCTGCCGCGCATCCAGTACCAGCGCAGCGTGCTGACCGCCAACCAGCTCGAGGAGCGGCTGGCGATCGAGCAGGAGCGCGTCGAACAGTTCCAGGACTCGGTCGACGCCCAGCTGCGCGCGGCCCGCGCACGGATCGAACAGCTCGAAACCATGGCGGACTACCGCGAATCCCAGCTGGCCTCGCTGGATGTGACCGCCGGAATCTCCGGCGTGCTGCAGGAACTCACGGTCGAGGCCGGTCAGCGGCTCGCGCCGGGCGAGAACATCGCGCGGGTTGCGCGGCCCGACTCGTTGATGGCCGAGCTGCGAATTCCCGAGACCCAGGCCAAGGACGTCCAGCTGGGCCAGGCGGTCGAGGTCGACACGCGCAACGGCATCATCGCGGGAGAGGTCATTCGCATCGACCCGCGCGTCGCCAATGGAACGGTGCAGGTCGACGTGGAGCTGACCGGCGAGCTTCCGGCTGGCGCGCGGCCCGACCTTTCCGTCGACGGCACGATCCAGATCGAGCGCCTCGACGACGTGTTGTACGTCGGACGACCGGCCTACGGCCAGCCCGAAGCGACCGTGCGCCTGTTCCGTATCGACCCGACCGACGGCAGCGCCGTGCGCGTGCCGGTCGAGCTCGGCCGCAGCTCGGTGAACCTGATCGAGATCCGCCAGGGCCTGGCGGCCGGCGACCAGATCATCCTGTCCGACACCGCGGCGTGGGACGACCACGACCGCATCCGGCTGCAGTGATCGACCGATGCTTCCCGAACTTCTCCAACTGCTCGACACGCTGGCCTGCCTCGCCTGCCGCTACGCGCCCTGGGCAATCTTCCTGCCCGGCGTCGCCATTCTGCGCTGGCTCGGCAAATAGGTCGCTTGACAGAAGCAAGTCAGAAGCGACTGGAACCGCAGATGAACGCAGATATACGCAGATAAGAAGCAAGAACCAGAAACCGGAAACCGGAAACCCCAAACCGGAAACCGCAATTGGAAATGAAAACAGCCGAGTGCCGCAATAAGGAACGCCTGCAGCAAGCATCGATGGCTTGCTGGTTTTCGTCTTTTCATCCGCGTTCATCTGCGTCCATCCGCGGTTGACAACCGAATTCGAACTGCCACGACCACCGACCGGAGCCACTCATGACCGACACCACCAAGACCCTGATCCACCTCGCCGACATCACCAAGGTGTTCCTGACCGATGAGGTCGAGACGCACGCGCTCGGGGGCATCCATCTCGATGTCCGCGAAGGCGAGTACGTGTCGATTTCCGGGCCCTCGGGCTGCGGCAAGTCGACGCTGCTGTCGATCCTCGGCCTGCTCGATACGGCGACCAGCGGCGAGTACACGCTCAACGGCACGCCAGTGCAGGCGCTCAGCGCGGCGGACCGGGCCCGGGTTCGCAACCGCGAGATCGGCTTCATCTTCCAGGCCTTCAACCTGATCGGCGACCTGACCGTGTTCGAAAACGTCGAACTTCCGCTGACCTATCGCGATGGCACATCGAAGCCGGAACGCAAGGAACGGGTCGTAGAGGCGCTGGAACGGGTCGGCATGGCGCACCGGCTGCAGCACTACCCGGCCCAGCTCTCCGGCGGTCAGCAGCAGCGCGTCGCGGTCGCCCGGGCCCTGGTCGGCAAGCCGGCCATCCTGCTCGCCGACGAGCCGACGGGCAACCTGGACTCGCGCAACGGCGAGGCGGTGATGGCGCTGCTCGACGAACTGCACCGCGCAGGCTCGACCATCTGCATGGTCACCCACGACCCGCGCTACGCCGAGTTCGCCGAACGCAAGATTCACCTGTTCGACGGCCGCGTGGTCGACGAGGAAACGCTCGACCGGCTGCGCCGTGAAGAGGAGCAGCGCATCGAGCAGCAGATCGCCGAGCGCAAGTCCGCCCCCGCGCCCAGCGCCTGATCGAACCTTATCCCGACCAAGCCCGACCGGAGCCCAGCGCATGACGTTTCTCAACGACCTCGGCCGCGCCATTCGGCAGCTGACCCAGCGACCCGCGTTCTCGCTGGCCGTGATCTTCACGCTGGCGCTGGGCATCGGCGCGAATGCCGCGATCTTCTCGCTGTTCCACCAGATGCTGATCGAGCCGATCGAGGTGGCAGAGCCCGAACGCCTGGTCAACCTCGAGTCACCGGGACCGAAATCCGGCTCGATTTCGACTTCCACTCCGGGCCGAGACCCCGCGATCTTCAGCTACCCGATGCTCCGCGACCTGCAGCAGGTCGAAGGCGTACTCAGCGGCCTGGCCGGCCATCGCGGCTTCGGCGCGAACTTTGCGTTCGAGGGCGTCACGACGAGCGGCTTCGGGCTGCAGGTCACCGGCAACTACTTCTCGACCCTGGGACTGACACCCGCATTGGGCCGGCTGTTCGACGAGACCGACGATCGGGCGATCGGCGAACGCCGGGTGGTCGTCCTGGGCCATACGTTCTGGGTCAACGAACTCGGCGGCGACGCCGACATCATCGGGCGCAGCCTGATCGTCAATGGCCAGAGCCTGGAAGTGATCGGAGTCGCACCGACCGGCTTCCGCGGCACCACCCTCGGCAACGCGCCGGATGTCTACGTTCCGATCACCCTGCGCTGGCTGCTGCAGCCTCGCCTACGGGCCGACCACGATGACCGGCAGAGTTACTGGGTCTATGCCTTCGGACGCCTGGCGCCGGGCGTAAGCGCCGAGCGCGCAGCCGAAGTACTGGAGACCCGATACCACGCGATCCTCGAAGAGATCGAGGGCCCGCAGCAGGAAATGCGGCCCGAGACGCTCGAACGCTTCCTTTCGCGGCCGCTACTGCTGCAGGACGGCGAGCTTGGCCAGAGCAACGTGCGCACCAACAGCCGGGCGCCTCTGATCATGCTGCTCACCGTGTCCGGCTTCGTCCTGCTGATCGCCTGCGTCAACGTCGCCAACCTGATGCTGCTGCGGGGCGCATCCCGCTCCGGCGAACTCGCGGTCCGGTCATCCCTCGGCGCCAGCCGTATCCGGCTTCTGACGCAGCTGCTGACCGAGGCGCTGGTCATCGCCACCCTGGGCGGCCTGGCCGGCATCCTGGTCGCCGGGGTCACGCTCTCACTGATCGGCGGGCTGCTGCCGCCGTTCGCCGCCGCGACGGTCGACCTCTCGGTGTCGCCGGCCGTGATCGGCGCTGCACTCGCCTGCTCGCTGATCGCCGTGCTGCTGTTCGGCCTGGTTCCGGCGCTGAACGCCGCACGCGTCCAGCCGGCCGTGGTGCTCCGTGGCCAGGCCGGCCAACCCGGCGGCGGCCGCGCACTGTCTCGCTTCCGGAACACGCTGGTGCTGGTCCAGATCGCACTTGGCATGACGCTCCTGATCACCTCCGGCCTGTTCGTCAAGAGCCTGCACAACCTGCAGAACGCCGAACTCGGCATGCAGGTCGAGTCGGTGGTGACGTTCGGTATCAGCCCGATTCGCAATGGCTACTCGCCGGAGCGTGCCAAGCAGCTCTACGAGCGGGTCGAAGAAGAGCTGGCCACGCTGCCGGGGGTGCTGGCCGCCGCCTCGTCGATGGTGCCGCTGATCTCGGACAGCAACTGGACAACCAACGTCTCGGTCGAAGGGTTCGAGAACGATCCGGACGCCGACACCAATGCAGCAATCAACGCGGTCGGCCTGGACTTCTTCGAGACCCTGGGTATCCCGATGCTCGAAGGAAGAGCCTTCGAGCCGACGGACCGCGACGGTGCACCGGAAGTCGCGATCATCAACCGCGCCTTCGCCGAAAAGTTCGGCATGGGCGGCTCGGTCGTCGGCAAGCGGATGGCAGCCAGTGAAACCGACGAACTCGACATCGAGATCGTCGGCCAGGTCGGCGACACGCGCTATGCGAACGTCCGCGACGGCGATGTTCCGATCTTCTACCTGCCGGCCCGCCAGAACAACGGCATCTCGTTCATGAACTACTACGTGCGGACCGCGCTGCCGCCGGAGCAGATCATGCCGTCGATCCGCGAACTGATCGCACGACAGGACCCGAATCTTCCCGTCGACAACCTGAACACGATGACGACCGTTGTTCGAGAGAACGTGTTCCTGGAACGCTTCGTCGGGATGCTGTCGGCCGGCTTCGCGCTGGTGGCAACCGCGCTGGCGGCGATCGGGCTGTACGGCGTGCTGTCCTATTCGGTCACCCAGCGCACGCGGGAACTGGGCCTGCGCATGGCCCTGGGCGCCGCCCCCGCGACGCTTTCTCGCGGCGTACTGATGCAGGTCGGCAGACTCGGTCTGATCGGCGCGTTGATCGGCATCCTGGCCTCCCTGGCGCTGGGCCGCCTGGCCGCCTCGCTGCTCTACGAGCTCTCGCCGAACGACCCCGTGGTGCTGATCGGCTCGGTATTCGTGCTGGCCGCGGTGGCCTTCATCGCCGGCTACCTGCCGGCCCGCCGAGCATCCCGCATCCACCCCAACGAAGCCTTGCGCTACGAGTAACCCGCACGAATCACCCGGGAGAATCGCCATGAACGTGCTCCACGACCTTCGCTATGCCGTCCGCCAGCTGCTTCGCCGCCCGGGCTTCCTGATCGCCGTAGTGCTGACCCTGGCGCTGGGCATCGGCGCCAATGCCGCGATCTTCAGCATGATCAACGGACTGATGCTCAAGCCCCTGCCGTACCCCGACGGGGACCGGCTGGTCGCGGTCTACAACACCTATCCGAAAATGGGCCTGCCCAATGCGGGCGTGTCGATCCCCGACTACCTCGACCGGCGCGAACGGGCCGAGGCCTTCGAGGAAGTGGCGATGTATACCTGGGAGGCGGCCAACCTGACCGGCCAGGGCCGGCCGGAACGCCTGCTCGCGCTGCGTGCCACGCCCAGCCTGTTCGACGTGCTCGGGGTCTCGCCGGCGCTGGGGCGCGCCTTCGACGACGGGCATGCCGAGCCGGGCAACGACCGCGTCGCCGTGCTCGGTCACGGCCTGTGGCAGCAACTCTTCGGCGGACGGGACGACGTGCTCGGTCGCGACCTGGTGCTCGACGGCGAGACCTTCGAGGTCATCGGCGTGATGCCGCCGGGCTTCGTGTTTCCGAACCAGGACGTGCGCTTGTGGATTCCCTTCGCCTTCACGCCCGAGCAGATGAGCGACGAGGAGCGGGGTACCGAGTTCTCGAACATGATCGGGAGGCTCGAACCCGGAGCGACGGTCGAACAGGCGCAGCAGCAGGTCGACAGGATTCACGACGTGAACAAGGAGCAGGCCCCGGCCGGGGTGGCCGAGTTCTGGACCAATTCGGGGTTCGGCGGCCGCGTGGTCGACTACCGCAGCGAACTGATCGGCGAGCTGCGCGGCCCGCTGATGCTGCTGCAGGTGGCCGTCGCGCTTGTGCTGCTGATCGCCTGCGCGAACGTGGCCAACCTGATGCTGGCCCGGGTGACCGCGCGACGTCGCGAACTGTCCGTGCGTACGGCACTGGGTGCCGGCAAGCGGCGCATCACCCGCCAGCTGCTGGTCGAGAGCCTGCTGTTGGCACTGCTCGGCGGCCTGTGCGGTCTTGCCGTGGCCCATTTCGGCCTGCAGCTGCTGCTCTGGGCCGGACTCGGCTCGACCAACACGCTGTTCGACATCGACCTCGACGGCTCGGTGCTGCTGTTCGCGCTGGCCTCGGCGGTGCTGACCGGCATCCTCTTCGGCATCGCGCCGGCGCTCACCGCCGCCAGAACTTCGACCGCCGAGGTGCTCAAGGAAGGCGGGCGCAGTGCGTCGGGCGGAACCAGCTCGCAGCGCGTTCGCGCCATGCTGGTCGTCGCCCAGGTCGCGGTCGCGGCCATGCTGCTGGTCGGTGCCGGTCTGCTGATCCGGAGCTTCCTGGCGGTCCAGTCGGAGTCCCCGGGCTTCACCCAGGAAGGCGTCCTCACCGCCCAGCTCTCACTGCCCGACGATCCGTACGGCGAGGCGGCTGCGGTGCGCAACCTGCGGCGCGACCTGGTCGAGCGCGCCGGGGCCTTGCCCGGCGTCGAACACGCCGGCATGGTCAGCACCACGCCGTTTTCCGGCAGTAATTCGCAGGCCAGCTACACCATCGAAGGCTACGAGCCGGCGCCCGGCGAGAGCCAGCCGCACGGCCAGGCGCGAATGGCGGACGGCGGTTACTTCCGCGCGTTGGAAATTCCGGTGCTGGAAGGTCGGGTGTTCGCGGAGACCGACGATCCGGAGGCCCGCTTCACCGTGGTCGACGAAATCTTTGCCGACCGCTATTTCCCCGATTCGACCGCCGTCGGGCAGCGCATCGGCTTCGGCGGCGAAGGAGACCGGATCTGGTACACGGTGATCGGCGTGGTCGGCACGGTGCGCCACGGCGGGCTCGACGAGCAGCCGACCAAGGAGACCTACTACCTGCCGTTCGGTGCACGCAGCTACAGCGGCCCCTCGCTGGTCCTGCGGACCTCGATGGCGCCGTCGGCGGCGGTCGATCCGCTGCGTGCAGCGGTCGGCGAGATCGACCCCAACCTGCCGCTGACCCGCGTGCGTACCATGGAGGAACTGATCGACGTCTCGCTGCAGACGCGGCGCGCGCCGATGCTGCTGCTGGTGGTGTTCGCTGCCGTCGCACTGGTCCTCTCGGCGGTCGGCATCTACGGCGTGCTGGCCTATTCGGTCAGCCAGCGCACCGGCGAACTCGGGGTGCGTATGGCGCTGGGTGCACAGGTCGGCGACGTACTCCGGCTTGTCCTCCGGCAGGGCGGTGCGCTCGTGGCGATCGGGCTCGCGGCGGGCATCGTGCTCGCGCTGGCGCTGTCCGGGCTGATCGGCGCGCAGCTGCATGGCGTGTCGCGCTTCGATCCGCTGGTCGTGATCAGCGTGGTCGTGTTCCTCGGCGCGGTCGCGGCCGTGGCCTGTCTGCTGCCGGCCTGGCGGGCCGCGCGGGTCGATCCGATCGAGGCCTTGCGCGAGGAATGAAAGCTCTCGGCCGCAGTCGAGTCTCCGCCACCGGGGCATAATGCGATGCGCATGAACTCCGACCACTCCGCGATTCCGGCATGACCGACGCGCCGCGCCTGCTGATCGCCGACGACCAGCGCGACGTGCTCGAGGCGCTGCGCCTGCTGTTCAAGGCCGAGGGCTTTCGCGTCGACCCGGTGCAATCGCCGGCCGCGGCGCTCGAGGCGCTGGACCACGGCCGCTACGACGCGGTGCTTGCCGACCTCAACTACACCCGAGACACCACCTCCGGCGAAGAAGGCCTGGACCTGGTCCGCCGCATCGGCGAGCGCGACCCGGATCTGCCGGTCATCGTGATGACCGCCTGGGCCTCGGTCGACGTCGCCGTCGAGGCGATGCGCCGGGGTGCGCGCGACTTCGTCGAGAAGCCCTGGGACAACCGCCGGCTGCTCAGCATCGTGCGCAACCAGGTCGAGCTGGGCCGCGCGCTGCAGCGCTCGCGCAGGCTCGAGGCCGAGAACGATCTGTTGCGAGTCGACGACCCGGACTTCATCGCCGATTCGCCGGCCATGCAGGAAGTCGTCGACCGCGTCCGACGCGTCGCGCCGGCCGATGTCGCCGTGCTGATCACCGGCGAGGCCGGCACCGGCAAGGGCATGGTCGCTCGCCTCGTTCATCGTCACTCGCAACGTGCCGATCGACCGATGATCAGCGTCAACATGGGCAGCGTCGCCGAGGCCGTCTACGAAAGCGAGATGTTCGGTCACGTCAAGGGCGCGTTCACCGACGCGAGCTCGGACCGCACCGGCCGCTTCGAACTGGCCGACGAGGGAACGCTGTTTCTCGACGAGATCGGCAATGTGCCGATCGGCCAGCAGGGCAAGCTCCTGCGCGTGCTCGAGACCGGCGAGTACGAGCCGGTCGGCTCGTCGCGGACCCGCACCGGCGACGTCCGCCTGATCAGCGCCACCAACGCCGACCTCGACGTTATGTGCCGAAGCGGCGAGTTCCGCAAGGACCTGATGTTCCGGATCAACACCGTGGAAATCCGCCTGCCGCCGCTGCGCGATCGCCGCGAGGACATTCTCCCGCTGGCCCGCCAGGCCCTGGCCCGCCTTTCGAAGCGCTATCGCGACGCCCCGGACGAGTTCGGGCGCGACGCGATCGATGCGCTGCAGAGCTACGCCTGGCCCGGCAACGTGCGCGAGCTGATGCATGTCGTCGAGCGCGCCGTGCTGCTGGCGCGTGGCGCGAAGATCGCCGCGGCCGATCTCCAGCTGACATCGCCCGCGGCCGGCGGCTCGAACGCAGCCCTGGCCGACATGACCCTCGACGACGCCGAACGCATCCTGGTCCGCGACGCCCTGGACCGCTTCGACGGCAACGTGAACCGGGCGGCCGAGTCCCTGGGCCTCAGCCGCAGCGCCTTGTACCGGCGGATCGAAAAGCATGGGCTCGACCGCTAGCGGCCCGCACGGCACCGTCCGACCGTGACCGGGCCAACCCACCGGCGCAGGCTCGCGTTCGAAACCCGCTTGCTGCTGCTGTGCCTGGCCGGCGGCCTGCCCGCGGTCGTCCTGGTCGCGCTGCTTCTTCACTCGATGTCGCTCGACGGTGCGCTGGTGGCCCTGGCGCTGGCGGTCACGGTCGGCTGCTGGCTGAGCTTCGGGTTCGCGGCGCGCCGCTACGTTGTCTATCACCTGCAGACCCTGAGCAACCTGATGGAGGCGCTGCGCGAGGGCGACTACTCGCTGCGCGGGCGCCGGGCGCGGTTCAAGGACTCGCTCGGCGAGGTCGTGCGCGAGGTCAACCAGCTGGCCGAGAACCTGCGCATCGAGCGGCTCGGAGCGCGCGAAGCCTCGGCGCTGCTCGGCAAGGTCATCGAGGTGATCGACATCGCCGTGTTCGCCTTCGACCCCGGCGGCCGGCTCCGCATGGTCAATGCCGCCGGTGAACGGCTCCTCGGTCGGGACGTCGATCTGCTGCGCGGCATGCCGGCCGGTTCACTGGGTCTTGCGGACTTCCTCGAGGGCCCGGAGCGCCAGACCGTTCGCCATCGCTTTCCGATCGGTCACGGCCAGTGGGAGATCCGCCGGGCGCGGTTCCGCGAAGAAGGCATCGCCCACGAGCTGCTGGTGATCACCGACCTGAGCTGGGCGCTGCGCGAAGAGGAGCGTCGGGCCTGGCAGCGCCTGATCCGCGTGATCGGTCATGAGCTCAACAACTCGCTCGCGCCGATCCAGTCCATGAGTTCGACGCTCGCAAATCTGATCCAGCGCGACCCGCTGCCCGAGGACTGGCGCGACGACGCGTCCAGCGCCCTCAACGTCATTGGCAACCGCGCCGAGGCCCTGGGCCGCTTCATGGGCGCCTACGCCATGCTGGCCCGCCTGCCCGCGCCGGACAAGCGCCAGGTCGACCTGCGCCCGCTGATCGAGAGCGCCGCCGCCCTCGACGATCGCCGCCCGGTCACCGTCCACGGCCCGAACATCACCGCCGAGATCGACCCCGATCAGCTCGAACAGCTCCTGATCAACCTGCTGAAGAACGCCCACGACGCCGCCGACCAGACCGATGGCGACGTTGAGGTCAGGCTCGGGCAGGACGCGGAATCGATCACCATCGACATCCTCGACACCGGCCCCGGCGTCTCCAACCCCGACAACCTGTTCGTTCCTTTCTTCACCACGAAGCCCGGCGGCACTGGCGTGGGCCTGGTCCTGTGCCGGCAGATCGCCGAGGGGCACGGGGGATCACTGGTCCTCGAGAACCGGTCCGACGCAACCGGCTGCGTCGCCAGCCTGCGACTACCGGGCTGATTCGAAGCCGTCGGCGAACAGCACATCGATGCCGTTGGTCTCGACCGCACCGAGGTCGGGCGCATTGCCGCGCGTCCGGCCGAGGATGTCCTCTGCACTCGACAGCAGCGGATCACCGGCGTCGATCGCCGGACTGCCGACGGCCGGGGTACCGTAGTCGGCGATCAGGCGTTCGAAGACCTCGCGGATGCTCGTCGAGCCGTCAGCGAACTGGCTGCCGGTCCAGGTCGGCGGAACCAGTGCGCTGTTGTCCGCCAGCAGCGGATCGCCGACCACCGGGCTGGCGTCGTCGGCGAAGCGTAGCGCCTGACCGGCGTCGCCCGGAATCGGGTTGCCGCCGTTGAAGTAGAGGTTGGCCTCGAGCAATGCCGAGGCGGTCTGACCGGCGGGCGCGTCGAACAGGTCGACGCCGGTGAAGGCCTCTGCACCCATCGTACCGGTCGGGTCGGACCACAGGTTCTGGGTCAGCACCAGGTTTGCATTGGGCATGTTGGCACCGCCGGCGATCAAGCGACCGGCGAAGCTGCGCGAAGGAAGGTCCCCGACCACGGTGTTGTTGCGAACGAGGATGTCGTTCGAGCCCTGGATGGTCAGCGACGTCCGCATCAGGTCCGACGAATTGCCGAGCATCAGGTTGTTCTCGAGCACTGCGCCGTCGGTCTCGAAAAAGGCGGTGCCGTCCTCGCCGAAGCGGACGAAGGACTGCCCGCCGCTGCCGTTCCAGTTCAGGAACACGTTGCGCCGGATCGTCACGTCCTGGACGCCCTGGACCGTGTCGCTGGTGCCGTTGCTGTCCTTGACCACGATGTAGGAGCTGGTGTCGGGCCGCGCTGAAGTGTTGAAGAACACATTGTCCTCGACGGTCACGCCGATCACGCTGTTGATATCGATGTGCTCGTCGGAACCGGACTGGTCGTAGAACAGGTTGCCCTGTACCAGGACGTCCTCGGCCCCGTTGTTGATCTTCAGCAGGTCGTTGTCGGTGCTGGTGTGGATGATGTTGTCGCGGAACACGATGTCGGAAACCACGGGATCGGTGCCACCGTTGCTGCCGTTGAACGCCCCGAGCAGGTCCTGGACCTGGACGACCAGCGCACCGGTGTTGCCGGGCGCGTGGGTGATCTCGAAGCCCTCGACAATGATGTTGCGGCCGGTGAACACGACGATCGCGGCGCCGCCGTCATGCTGCAGGCGCGCCTGGTAGCGAGGTTCGGCAACGATCGTGACCGGTGGATCGAACTCGCGGTCCAGCCGGGAGCGGCCGTTGTAGGTACCGGGACCGACCAGAATGCGGTCGCCGCTGGCCACCTGGTCGATCGCGAAATCGATCGTCGCCCAGGGATTGGCGGCGCTACCGTCGCCGGTGGCGTTGCTGCCCGAGACCGCGACGTGGACATCTGCCGCGTTCGCCGCCATCGACAGCGCCATTGCCGGACCCACCCCCCATCGCACCAGGCGAGGGGGCCGGATCATTTGCGGAATCGCTCCAGCAGCCCGTCGAGTTCGTCGAGGCTGGTGTACCTGATGGTCACCTGACCCTTGCCGGAGGCCGAATGGCGGACCGCGACCGGCGCGCACAGCGTTTCGGTCAGTTCGCGCTCCAGCCGCTGGATGTCGGGGTCGGCCTTCGGCGCGGGCTTCTTCGCTCCGCCGCCGTCCTTGAGCCGCTTCACCAGCGCTTCGGTCTGGCGCACGGACAGGTCCTGCTTGACCACCTGGCGCGCGGCGTCGAACTGCGCCGTGCCGGACAAGGCCAGCAGCGCGCGGGCGTGGCCCATGTCGATCTTCCTGGCATCGACCATCTCGCGGACCTTCGGCTCGAGGTCGAGCAGCCGCAACAGGTTGCTGACCGACGCGCGCGAGCGCCCGACATTCGCTGCGGCCTGCTCGTGGGTCAGCTCGAACTCCTCGATCAGCCGGCCCAGCGCCGTGGCCTCCTCGATCGGGTTGAGGTTCTCGCGCTGGATGTTCTCGATCAGCGCCATGGCCAGGGTGACTTCGTCGGGCACGTCGCGGATGACCGCAGGAATCTCCAGCAGGCCGGCCTTCTGCGATGCGCGCCAGCGGCGCTCGCCGGCGATCAGCTCGTAGCCCTTGCCGGCACCCAGGGACCGGACCACGATCGGCTGGACCACGCCCTGGGCGCGGATCGACTCGGCCAGCTCCTCGAGCCGGTCCGGATCCATGCCGGTACGCGGCTGGTACTCGCCGGGCCGGATCTGTTCGATCGGCAGCTTCTTCAGCTCGCCGTCGGCGTGCACGTCGGTGGTCGTGCCCTTGCCGGCGGCGTGGGCACTTCGGGACTTGCCCAGCAGCGCGTTCAGGTTCTTGCCCAGGGGGGCTTTCTTGCGGGTGGCCATGCAGTCAGACTCCCATGCGACGGACGTACTCTCCGGCCAGTCCGCGGTAGGCCAGGGCACCGCGCGACTCCGGGTCGTAGGTCAGCACCGACTCGCCGTAGCTCGGCGACTCGGCGACCCGGACGTTGCGCGGGACGATGGTGTTGTAGAGCTTGTCACCGAAGTTCTCGGCCAGCTGCCGGCCGACGGCCGCCGACAGGTTGTTGCGGATGTCGTACATCGTCCGCACCAGGCCCTCGATCTCCAGGTCCGGGTTCACCGAGGCCTGGATCTGCTCGATCGTGTCGACCAGCGCACTCAGGCCCTCCAGCGCGTAGTACTCGCACTGCATCGGGATCATCACCCGGTCGGCCGCGGTCAGTGCGTTGAGGGTCAGCACGTTCAACGCCGGCGGGCAGTCGATGATCACGTCGTGATAGCGGCTGGTCGAGTCGGCGAGCGCGGCGGCGAGTGCGCCGGCGCGATCGTCGCGCTCCATCAGCTCGACCTCGGCGGCGGTCAGGTCGCCGCTGGCCGGCACAAGGTCCAGCGCCACGCTTTGCGGACGCACGATGGCGTCGCCGAGCGCGCAGGCACCGGTCAGCACGTC
This sequence comes from Wenzhouxiangellaceae bacterium, assembly GCA_965222675.1. Taxonomy (GTDB): domain Bacteria; phylum Pseudomonadota; class Gammaproteobacteria; order Xanthomonadales; family Wenzhouxiangellaceae. The sequence goes on from OZ244963.1 coordinate 398,125, forward strand.
GCCGACGGTGGCCTGGTCGTCGGCCAGATCCACGCCGAGGCCGGTCGTGCAGTTGCCCTGCGGGTCGAGGTCGATCAGCAGGACCCGTCGTTTCAGGGCGGTCAAGCCGGCCGCCAGGTTCAGCGCGGTCGTGGTCTTGCCGACCCCGCCCTTCTGGTTGGCGATCGCGAGGATGCGCGTCGATGTCGTCACGTCGGTGATTCTCCTGGCCGGTCCCGCCCCGCCCGATGCGGGCCGCTCATTGTAAGCACGGCGGGGCCGCGGTTTCACGCGGTTTCACGCGGTTTCACGCGGTTTCACGCGCTTGCTGCGTTGCGATCCACATCACCGCCAAGGGTGCCGCAATCCTCCCGCCGCAACCCTCCCGGCGAGCCGCCCGCCCATCACCCCGGCGACCTGCGCCGAACCACGGCCAGCGTCCGCACCGCGGCCTGGCCCGGCCAGGACAGGGACCGGACCTCGAGCGAGCAATCGTCCGGCAGGCCGTCGCGCTCGGCCGGGTCGAGCTCGGCCTTCATCGCCTTCAGCGGTGCGCCGGCGTCGATCCAGGGCGCGAGCCATTCGACCAGCCGTGGCAGCGGCGCCAGCGCACGGGCGGTCAGTTCGTCCGGCGGCGGGTCGAAGGTCAGCTCTTCGAGCCGGCCATGGACGGGATCGACGTTGGTCAACCCAAGCGTGCGCTGGACGTGGCGCAGAAAGCGCACCTTCTTGCCGTTGCTGTCGACCAGGATGAACTGCCGCTCGGGCTCGACGATGGCCAGCACCAGGCCCGGCAGGCCAGCGCCGGTGCCGGCGTCCAGGATCCGCGAGCCTTCCAGGTGGGGGCGCAGGCTCAGGCTGTCGACCAGGTGGCGGTCGACCATGTCGAGCGGGTCTTTCAGCGCGGTCAGGTTGTAGGCCGCGTTCCAGCGGACCAGCTCGGCCAGGTAGGCGACCAGTCGCTCGCGGACCTCGTCGGTCACCGACTGGTCCAGGGCGGCAAGGCCCGCCTCGAGCCGTCGGGAGACGGCTGCGCTATCGAAGGTCGGGGCTCGGCGATCGGACATCGGCCGTCTCTGCTCGTTCGGCGGCCGACGATTATATGGACTCGCTGCCGGGCGCGACGGACGCCGCGACCGGCAGCGGACCGGGATCGTGCAGGCGGGCGCGGGGCCCGCTAGCCGCAGCTTCCCTGGACGATCCGCGTCAGGTTCAGGTTCAGGTCGCTGAACTCCGGCAGGCTGGACTCGACCAGCATGGTTGCGCTGTTGCAGTCCTGGAACTCCATCGTCAGCGTGCCGAACGGCGTGCGGACCACGTCCTCGGGGTCGAAGCCCGAGCCGAATCCGGTGCCGGAAGTGATCACCGCGTCGGCGAACACGATCCGGTTGCCCTCGATCGTGCCGGTGGCGATCAGCCACGCCGGCTGGCCGTTCAGGTAGCTGTAGAAGGTCAGCACGTGCAGCCCGTCGGTGCCCTCGACCGCCAGCTGGAAGCCTTCGCCCGATCGGTCGGGGTCGTACCAGTTGCCGGCGCGGATGGCGTTGGCCGGGTCCGGCACCCCCTGCCCGCAGTCCACCGGCACGATCCGCTGCATCGGCAGCAACACGCTCTCGAAGCCCTCGACGATCGGCGACATGGTCACCGAGCCGGTGTTGCAGTCGGTGAAGTCGATCGTCACCGTGCCGAACGGAATGCGGACGACGTCGTCGGGGTCGAAGCCCGGGCCGTAATCGGCGCCCTCGGTGATCACCATGGTGTCGCTGACGATCCGGCCGTCGGCGAGCACGCCGGTACCGATCATCCAGACCTGGTCACCGTCCCGATAGACGTAGCAGGTCAGGATGAAGGTGACCCCGTCGCCTTCGCGGGTCAGCTGGCAGCCCTCGCCCGAGCGCGCCGGGTTGAACCAGTTGCCGGACGTGGTATCGCCCAGGTCGTCGTCGGAGGGACCGGGCGGCGGATCCTGCGTTCCCGGAATCACACCGGACGCACCGACAGCACCGATGGTCACGCGCGCATCGTCTCCGTTCTCGTTGATGACGACCAGCGAGAGATTGTCGATGGCCGTCCAGTCGACGCCGCCGCCGACGAGGGGAAAGAACGCACTACGGGGAATCTGGAGCATGCCTTCCTGCACGCCCTCGACCGGTCCGATCGACAGCGCCTGATTCACGTCGACGGCCTGCAGCGACAGCGTGGCGCCGCCCTCGACCCGGACCACGTCCATATCGAAGGAATCGACCATCGAGAAGTCGAAGACGGGGCCTTCGGAACGGTCCCAGCCCACCGAGCAGCCACCGTTGGCGGTCACCGGGTCCGGGGAGGAAACGTCGACGACGCAATCCCACACTCCGCCACCGGCCGAAACCGTGGTTGTCGAGCCCGGCGGCGCATCGTCGCCCATGGCCGGGGCCATGACCCGGAAGCCGCCGAGCACACCCGCGGCTGTGATCACGCCCTGCTCGGGTGTGATTTCCTCGCCGGGTCCGACGGTGAGCGGACCTTGCGGCACGGTGAACGGATCGATCACCGCGGTTCCGGCGCGCGGCATCCAGGCGGCGATCGCCGCAAGCAGCACAAGGAAGATGGCTCGGTTCATTCAGTCTCTCCGGTTTGGGGTTGTGCGCCGCACTCCGGGCCGTTGAGGGTGACCACTGGACGAGGGCGGAAAGGATATTCCGGTGCTCGAGCCTTGATACGCAATCCGGCGACCGGGTGCGCCAGCCCGAGCGGAGTGCGCTACGCTTCTACCGATGAGCCGATCCACGTTCCGCCGCCGCAAGCGACGCCCGCTCCGGACCCTGCTGCTCGGGCTGATCGCCCTGCTTGCGCTGGTGCTTGTCCTCGCGCCGGGAATCCTGGGCCTGGTCGTGCACCGGCAGGTCGACGGCTGGCTGGACGAGAACTGGCCGGAAGCCACCGTGCGCTGGCAGCGCGGCTGGCTGTCCAGCCGGGTCGAAGCAGCCGACGACCAGACCCGGGTGGCGCTGGACCTGCACCACCCGCCGCTGGACGGCGGCGGACTGCTCCGGGCCGAGGGCCCGATGAACCTCGCCGACCCCGACACGCGAACGCAGCTCGACGTCATGGTCGACGCGGTGCTCGACTGGCCGATGGACCTGCACGTCGACGCCACGAGCGGCCCCATCCAGCGCCGCGACACGGTTTCGGTCGACGCGGCGCCCGCGCAGCTGGCCTTCACCCGGGCCCGGGACGGCGCGGTCGACCTGCGCCTGGTGGGCGATCGGCTGACGCTGAACCGGACGGGCGCGGCGCTGGACCTGCGCGACGTTTCCCTGCACCTGGCGACCGACGGCCGGGATCCGGGGCGGGCGACGCTGTCCCTTGGCACACGACGTAGCGGGGCGCGGGCCGCCAGCCGCCTGCAGTTCGAGGTCGACGGAATCGTCGCCGACCGCGCTGCGGCCTGGACCGAGGCCCTGGTCGCCGCGCTGGACGCTCCCCCCGGCTCGACCTCGGCCTCGCTGGCCTGGGTCGGCGTGGCCAGCGCCTGGGAACAGCTGGCGCGCGCCGGCCTGTCGATGCGCCTGGCGCCGCTGGCCCTGGACGGCCGGGCGGAGCTGACCGGCCGCTGGCATCCGGCGGACAACGATCTTGTCCTCGACGGCGGCGGCGAACTTTCCGCCGTCCGCGCCTGGCTCGTGCCGATCTTCGCATTGGCCACCGGCGAGCCGGTCGAGACGCTGCGCGAGGAGTTCGCGCTGCAGGTCGACGCCCTCGACGAGCAGGCCGGGGTCGAGGTCGACGGCGCCCGGTTCCGGGTTCGTTGGCCCCCGGAGACCGCGCGTTGAGCGGGGCTTCGAATCCCCTGCGCGCCGCGCGTACAATTCCGACCGAGATTCCCCGCCGCGCTCGCCGCCGCCCCGCGATGACACCGGGCGGCCATCGTCCGACCGAGCCGGCCCCATCCACACCCGGAGTTTCCCGATGATTCTGCGCGTTTCCGCCTCGATCCTCCTGCTTGCCGCCAGCGCCGTGCTGTTCGCCGAGGTCGAACCGGCCCCGGATCGACGCGTCGGCGACGGACCCTATGACCTGCTGATCCTCCGGGGCGGCATCGTCGTCGACGGGACTGGCGCGCCGCCGATCGGCCCGGTCGACATCGTGATCGAAAACGACCGCATCGCGCGCATCGTCGGCCTCGGTCCGCCGGGTCTTCCGATCGACGACAGCGATCGCCCCGAACTGGCCGAAGGCGGCCGGGAAATCGACGTGAGCGGCCACTACATCCTGCCCGGCCTGGTCGACCTCCACGGCCACATCGGCGGCGAGGCCCAGGGCACGCCGGCCGAATATGTCTACAAGCTGTGGCTGGGCCACGGCATCACCACGGTCCGCGAGCCGGGCTCGTTCAACGGCTTGGACTGGACGCTCTCGGAGTCGACGCGCAGCGCGGCGGGCGAGATCGCCGCCCCGCGCATCGTGCCCTACGTCGGCTTCGGCATGGGCCGCGACGAGCCGATCACCACCCCGGAACAGGCCCGCGCCTGGGTCCGCGAGGTGGCCCGCAAGGGCGCGAAAGGGGTGAAGTTCTTCGGCGCGCGGCCCGAGGTCCTGCTGGCCGCGATCGACGAATGCCGCGAGCAGGGCATCGGCAGCGCCATGCACCACGCCCAGATGGACGTCGCCCGCGCCGACGTGCTCGACACCGCGCGAGCCGGCCTGACCACCATGGAACACTGGTACGGCCTGCCCGAGGCACTGTTCCACGACCGCACCGTCCAGCACTACCCGGTCGACTACAACTACGCCGACGAGCAGCACCGCTTCACCGAAGCGGGCCGGCTCTGGGCGCAGGCCGCCGGACCGGAGGATCCGCGCTGGCAGTCGGTACGCGACGAGCTGATCGAACTCGGTTTCGTGCTCAACCCGACGATGACCATCTACGAGGCCAACCGCGACTTCATGGCCGCACGCACCGCCGAGTGGCATGCCGACTACACGCTGCCTTCCCTGTGGGACTTCTTCGCCCCCGACCGCAACGCCCACGGGTCGTACTGGTTCGCCTGGACCGCCGCCGACGAGATCGCGTGGCGCGACAATTTCCGCCGCTGGATGGCCTTCCTCAACGACTACAAGAACCACGGCGGCCGGGTCACCGTCGGCTCCGACTCCGGCTACATCTACAAGCTGTTCGGTTTCGGCACGATCGATGAACTGATGCTGCTGCAGGAAGCCGGGTTCCACCCGCTCGAGGTGCTGCGCGCGGCCACGCTGCACGGGGCCGAGACGCTGGGCCTGGACGCCGACATCGGTTCGATCGAGGTCGGCAAGCGCGCCGACCTGCTGGTGGTCGACGCCAATCCGCTGGCCGACTGGAAGGTGCTGCTCGGCACCGGCGCGATCCGGGTCACCGAGGACAACGAGGTCGTGCGCACCGGCGGCGTACGCTGGACCGTCCGCGACGGCATCCTCTACGACGCGCCGGCCTTGCGCGCCGAGGTGCGGGAAATGGTCGAGACCGCCTGGCAGGACGCGGGCCGCACGCTCGTCCAGCCCGGGACGAGCACCGACTGAACGACCTCCACGCGGCGGGTGGCCGACCGGAGAACGTGGGCCTATACTGGAATCGAGTTCCGGCCTGAAAGGAGATCCGCCATGCACACGATCGACCAGATCCTCGACCGCAAGGGCCGCGACACGCACTGGGTCGCGCCGGACAGCAGCGTGTTCGACGCCATCCGCCGGATGGCCGAGCTGGGCATCGGCGCGTTGCTGGTCATGGACAGCGGAAAGCCGGTCGGCATGCTGTCGGAGCGCGACTACGCGCGCAAGGTGATCCTCGAGGGCAAGAGCTCGCGCGAGACGAAGGTCGCCGACATCATGTCCGCGCCGCTGGTCACGATCGAAGGCCGCGCCACCGCCGACGCCGGACTGGCCCTGATGACCAAGAAACGCATCCGCCACCTACCGGTGATGGAAGACGGCGAACTCGAGGGCGTGGTCTCGATCGGCGACCTGGTCAACGCGGTCATCGACGACCAGAGCCTGCTGATCGAACAGCTGGAGCGCTACGTCACCGGCTGATGCCGGACGGCCTGTCCGATCGCGCGCTCGACCGCCTGGCCGACGCGCTCGGTCGTTCAGGCGACCGACGCGGCGAACGCTTCGAACTCCACCCCCTGTCCCGGGGCACCTTTGTCCGCACCTTCCGGCTCGCGCTGGATTCGGACGTCTTCTTCGTCAAGCTGGCCTCGGGCGACTCGACCGGCGCGATCTCGGCCGAGGCCGACGGCCTGGCCCGGCTGACCGAGGTGGGCGCGGTTTCCGTTCCTGCGGTCCGCGCCCTCGTCGATCTCCACGGGGTCGAAATCGACGGCAGCGATTCGACGCTGCTCGTGCTCCAGTGGCTGGACCTGGACCGCCTCGACGACCGGGCCTCGGCAGCGCTCGGCGAGCGCCTCGCCGCGCTGCACCGCAAGGCCACGTCCACGCGCCACGGTCTCGACCGCGACAACTGGATCGGCGCCACGCCCCAGGCCAACGCGCCGACCTCCGACTGGACGGCCTTCCTGTTCGAGCACCGGCTCGGCGCGATGATCGACCGCCTCGCCGGCGCTGGCATCGAGTTTGGCCCCGGCACCACGCCCCGTCTCCGGGCGGCCTGGACCGCCGAATTCTCCGGCTACGACCCGGAGCCATCACTGCTCCACGGCGACCTGTGGGGCGGCAACGCGGGACAGCGACCGGACGGAGCCCCGGTGATCTTCGATCCGGCGGTGCATCACGGCGACCGCGAGTGTGACCTGGCGATGGCGTCCCTGTTCGGCGGATTCGGTAGAGCGTTCTTCGACGCGTATGCCGCAACCTGGCCACTCGAGCCCGGCTGGAAACTCCGGCGCGAGTACTACCAGCTCTACCACGTGCTGAACCACGCGCTGCTGTTCGGCGGCGGTTACATGGCCGACGCCCGGCAGCGCATCGCACGTCTGGTTGGCGGTCCCGACTGACCGGCTCCGGGCAATTCAGGCCGAGGATTGCCGGCAACCAGTTATCATCCCGGAGCGCGCGCAGAGGTTTTCCTAACCAGTCCGCGACCAGGGCTAAGTGCCGGTTAGTGGAGTTGTTGAAATGGGCGTGAAAAGCACTCCATTGTCTGAATCTAGCTCGCTATTTCGATCGCTTGACCGGCATACCCAAGAACCGCGGGGTACGTCGGCTGTAATCGGTAAACTGTTCGCCGTGCGCTTCTTGCAGCCATTTCTCTTCCGCAAATGGCGCGAGAAGCAAGGTAACGATGCCGATTCCGATAACGGACCAAACACTGTGGGACGCACTTAACAAGCCCCAGCTCAACAACATGAGAATGTCGGCCACATACTGCGGATTGCGAGAATACCGATAGAGCCCGCTTGTGACGAGTTTCCCGGAAGCTCCCGATGTCTTATCGAAACCGAAACGGACAACCGCCGACCAAACTACGAAATTGGCAACGATGAAAGCCGGGAGCGCCAGACCATATCTCACCCAGCCCGGCAACGGAGTATGGCCCCACCCGGATACAGCCAGCCAGATTGCCGGGCCCGCGACCATGATCGTGGCAGCCCACACGGGAAGTGCAGCCCCAAAGGAATAGACCTGCGGTGGCCAGCGTCTCTGTTCGGGGAACAGCACCGACCATAAAGAACGCAAATGATCGCACCCCCGCGGCGACTCCTACAATCTGGATCACTGTTATGGATGCTTGGATTTAACCACGAAGCGCAACGGTTAGCTTCTCCTCTTTGCCGTAAAGCACTTCGGCCGGCGTTCTGTAGTTCAAGCATTTTCGCGGCCGGTGATTCAGCCGTGCCTCGATTCGGCGAACCTCTGCACTCGTGAGCGTGGTCAGGTCCCGAGATTTCGGTAGGTACTGCCGGATCAGTCCATTCGTGTTTTCATTCGTGCCTCGCTGCCAACTGGCATACGGATCTGCGAAGTACACCGCAGACCCAAGGGACTGCGCGATCTGACGATGCTGAGCGAACTCCTTGCCATTGTCCAGGGTCAAACTGTTGATTTGATCCGCGAACGGCCTCAAGCGGCGTGAGATCGCGCGCCGCGTTGCCTTGGCCGTTTTCCTTGGCAGCTTACTCAGCCGAAGGAACCTCGAGGCTCGCTCCACTAGCGTCACAGCAGCGCCACGATGCGCTTTTCCGATGATCGTATCGCCTTCCCAGTGGCCAATGCGCGACCGGGAGTCGACTTCTGCAGGGCGCTGATCAATGCCGACTCGATCCGGGAGGCAGCCTCGACGCTCCCGCCCGCTGCCGTAACGCTTGCGGCGCTTCTGCTGGCAGCGCAAGTGGGTCCACAGCGACCCACCTTCGGCCTTGTCGGCATAAATGTGTTGGTAGATCAACTCCGGGGACACCCAAAGTTGCTTTTCCCGACGCAAGCGCCCGCTGATCTGCTCAGGACTCCAGTCTCGACGAATCAGTTCCTCAAGCAGGACCCAATCCTTGTGCGTAATTCGCCGCCGCACTCTGCAGCTCCGAGATCTCGTTCGGGCCAGTCGATCCGCCTGCCCTGGCCGATAACCGCGGAGGCCGCAATTGCGACGAATCTCTCGTGAAATCGTGCTTGGAGAGCGATCAAGTACGCCGGCAATCCGCCGAATCGTCGCTCCGGTGGCTCGAAGCGCTCCGATTTGATACCGTTCCTCTCTGGTGAGGTGCGTATAGCCCATTTCGTGCGACTCCTTCTTGGTCGTTGGGGTGCTCGATGCTAGCGCACCTCACCTCCAATCCCTTTCGGATGTTGCACTTCGCTGTTGAATCCAAGATGACATAAGAGTTTTGTCTGGTCCGCGACTGCTGGGGTTCCGCTCGCTGCGCGCCGATGCTCAGGACGTCCAAGGCGAGTAGAGATGCTCTAATCCGGTTTACCGCACATTCGTGAATCAGCATCGAGGATACAATGACCGGTCCGCCGTTGATCCACGCGCCTCACGTTTCCACCTATTGGCCCGCTCATCACGGGCGGCGCGCGAGACTACTTCAAAAGGTAATTCCCCAGCAAACCGGACCAGATTTAGACTGGTCCGACAATGAAACGATGTCCTGATTGTGGTCACACTCGCGCCTATGAGCTTGCTGATGGGCGCAGGAAGTGCCGGGCTTGCGGCAAGCGCTACAGCTGGACGACGGTCTGGGATTCCGTGCGTCTGCCGGGGCGCGTCAAAGGTCGATTGCTCGAGATGTTTGTCCTTGGCGTGCCAGTTTGGCGCCAACGCTTCCTTGGACACGCCAGCCCCGCGAGCATCGAGCGTTTCTATCGCCTCTGCCGAGCATGCTGCGCTTGGGAAGAGAACCTGAGAGAGCCGTTCTCTGGCGCGCTGGAATGCGACGAGACCACGTTTGGCGGGGCTCGGCACGGCAAGCGAGGCTGGGGAGCGGCTGGCAAGGTCATCGTCTTTGGCGTGGTTAAGCGCAACGGCTGCGTCAAGGCTATGCCGATCGCCGCGCACAGTCGCATGGAGGTCATGCGTGAGATCCAGGCGCATACGCGAGAGGGCTCGCTGTACTACACCGACGAATGGCAGGCCTATGCGACCTTGCGGACTCGTGGCGAACACGTGATGATCCGGAAGGAGAAGGGTCGGCCCTTGGGCCGCGACCATATCAACGGGATCGAAGGCTTCTGGAGCTACGCGAAAAACTGGCTGTATCCGTACCGTGGCGTGCCAACCAAATACTTCCACCTTTATCTGGCCGAAGTTTGCTGGCGTTTTAACCACCGGAACGAGGACCTCAAGCCATTGATAAATAAGCTTTTGAGGACACTGAGCGCATCCGAAATCAAACCGATTCTGGTCCGGAAAGCTTAGGAATTACCCTTCAAAAAATGGCTCGGTGGTGCGTCAAAAGCCACTCGGTTGCCGAGAGGCAACGGCCGGCGCCCGCATGCATGCGCTTGTCATGCGCCACTTGGGGCTTCGGCAAGTGATCCACGAGCGTCCTTTATAATCTTGATTCCACCACGGATCACAACCGCCGTGATTATCAAGCCGATTGCGAGATCGGACCAGCGCGAGGCAGTGAGCCATACAAGCACACCCGATGCAATCACGCCGCAGTTGACAATGACGTCGGTGGCGGAAAATACCCATGAGGCGCGCAGGTTCACGCTTCCATGACGGTGTTTTGCCAGCAGGAAAAGGCAAAGCACGTTGGCAGCCAACGCTAGGGCACCTACGGATATCATGACAACGCCAACGGGCTCGCTTCCAGCAACGAACCGGCGGCCAACATCTGCAAGCACACCGACGCCAAGCAACACTAATGCGACACCGCTGGCGAGAGCGATGCGTCCCCGGATTCGAGCACTGCGCCCCAATGCGAAAAGGCTGATCGCGTAGACACTTGCGTCGGCAAGCATGTCAAGGGAATCGGCGATAAGACCGGTCGAGTTGGCGAGCCACCCGGCCATGAATTCGACCACGAACATCACAGCATTGATCGCCAAGACGGCAATTAGCGTCTTGCGCTCTACAGCATTTTTCGGCTCAAAATCGCAACTACAATCAGGCATCAGGCGCTCGTGGTAGCTCGTTCTGATGGCGCATAACTGCTGCATGAGCAGTCGAACGCTAAAGGCGCGCTAGGTCGCCAGGTTCGCTATCTATCGACCAAGGAATTCGCTTCCCTCAGTCATCTGGGTTCAACCGCTGCAGATTACCGCACTCAAGAAGCACTCTCACTCTTTGAAACGTGGATCGAGCCGCGCATGTGCTAGTATTTGCGCTCAAAGGTCATATTTTACTGGAAAACTGTCCGACCATTTGCATGTCCAGAAGCGTTGCCCCCAAGCCATGCCGTCTCGTGAAACTCGCCTTCATGAGCTTTTCGATCATTCTGGCTCCGATGATTGCAGCGGCCGACATTGCCCTTGATTTCACCGAAGGTCCAGCTGAAATTTCCGACAGCTATTCAGTGGATGACGGGCCGGACAGCGATTTCCCACATAAGGAACGCGGCGAGGCTGGGCATCATTGCGCGGGTTGCCACATTCACGCAATCGGCAGTTGCCGGCTCCACTCCCCGATAACGCGCTCACATATGGCCAGACGTTTCCCCATGACCGCTTCAGCTCACGCGCTCCACCGAGCGGACGGACTCTTCCGACCTCCTCGCAGTTAATCCAACGAGGCACGCCAGATTTCGCGTAGCAAGCGCTGCGCGCTCGTTGTATTGATCTGCCGAGGAAATCTTACAAAATGAGAGTAGCCAACTGTGGCGCCCTTGCCGGGATCGCCCTTCTTTTGCAACCCACGGTGGCGGTCGCGCAGGGCTGTCATGACCCAAGCGCTCCGCCCCATGAATACGTTCAATCCCGCCCGCTGACCCTGGAACAAGCCGTTGCCCGAGCCGGCAACGCGGCCCCGGAAGTGCTCGCCGCGGCCTTGGAGGCACGGGCTATGGCCGCTGAGGCCGACCAGGCTCGACGGTGGATCAATCCGGTCGCATCCATCGAAACCGAAAACTTCGCCGGAACGGGTACGCTTGACGGCTTCAATGCCTTCGAAACGACTCTCGCGCTGGAGCAGACCTTCCAGCTCGGCGACAAGCGCAGGCTTTCGGAACGTGTCGCGCGAGCTCGCTCTGCTCTGGCAGTAGCGGACTGTGAAGTCCAGCGGCTGGAAGCGCAAAAGCTCGCCGGCGAGCTCTTCCTGGAACTGCAGGCCGCCATCGATATGGCAGAAATCGCCGATGCGTCGGCGAACCTGGCAGAAGATTTCGCCGGCGTCGTCGCCCGCCGCGTCGAAACCGGGGACGCCGCGCCGCCCGAACTGGCCCGCGCAATGGCTGAAGCCGCCGTACTTCGCGCCACCGCCGACTCTACTCGTGGCCAGGCCAGTGCGCGGGCGCTCGCGCTCGCGTCCGTCTGGGGCAGCCCCGCGGTCGATTTCATCCCTCCTGACCCCAACCGCCCCGAAAGACTGATTGGCGTCTCCGGTTCAGGAACCGCATTGAGTACGCACCCGACGCTTCAGGCGGCTGAAGCCAGCCAGACCGCAAGCGCGGCAGCGACCGAGCGCGCGGTAGCCGGGGCGTGGCCGGACCTGACGGTTTCAGCCGGAGTACGACGCTTTGAAGATACCGGCGACACCGCCCTTGTCGCCAGCATACGCTTGCCCCTTCCACTGTTTGATCGTAGCCAGGACACGGCGCGCGCCGCCCGGCTGCGCCGTCAACAGGCCGAACTCAGCACTCAGGCGATCGAGGCGCGATTGCGGGCCAAGCAGGCGAGCCTGATCGAACAGGCTCGAGCCGCGAGATCTCGGCTGCTGCGTCTCGACGAACAGGCCCTGCCGTTGGCAGAGGACGCTTATGCTTCAGCCGCCGAAGGTTACAGAGCAGGAAAGTTCAACCTTACGGCAACCCTCGACGCCCGGCGCAGCCTGATCGAAACCCGCGCAGCGGTGATCGAAGCCCGCCTTACGCTCGAGACCCTGTTGCTTCGACTGCGCGCGCTTACCGGCGCCACTCCGTTTTCAGGAGATGCCCCATGATCAACGATCGAATTCGTTTTACTTTGCTTTCACTTCTGCTTGCACTGCTTGTCGGCTGTGGAAATGATTCCGCGATGACAGCCTCTGACCTCAAGTCAGGGCAAGCCCAATCCAATGAGCACGGTGGTCATGTCGAGGCCGCGCAAAGCGAGGATGGCAACCACGATGACTCCGAAGGACCATTGGTGCGTGAAGACGTCCAACTGAGCGCCGAGGAGGCGGACGCTGCTGGAATTCGGGTGGCGCGAGCCGACCGCGGAGTGATATCGGTTCAGCTCGAACTTCCCGCCGAAATCCGTGCCGACGCAGATCGGGTGGCGCGGCTTTCACCCCAGGTCGATGGAATTGTCGCGCAACTCTTCGCAGGCGAGGGCGATACGGTAGTCGAAGGGGAAGCGCTGGCGCGGCTGAGCAGCCGCGAACTGGCCGGCCTCAAGGCAGATTATCTGAACACCCTGAGCGCTGAGCGTCTTGCGCGGGCGGAGCTCGAACGCGAACAGAATCTGTGGGAAAAGAACATCACTTCCGAGGCTGACCTGCAGTCCGCCCGCGCTGCGTTCTCGGCCGCCAATGCCGCTCGCGAAGCCGCCGAGAATCGACTGCATGCCATAGGCGTCGATCATGATGTGCTCGATCGACTGAACGAAGCCTCGGATGGAGCTCTGGCGCACGCCTTCGTGGTCGCGCCGATCGCCGGGCAGATCATAGAGCGCCGAGTTTCACTGGGCGAGTCTGTCTCGGCCGGCGATGAGCCCATGTTCATCCTGCTGGATGATAGCGTTGTCTGGGCGGATATCGCTGTCTACAAAGAGGACCTTGCCTCCGTCAGGGAGGGTCAGACCGTTTCATTGCAAGGAGAAAACGGACAGCCACTGGCCGAAGGCGCAATTTCCTTTCTATTCCCGGTCATCGACGAGGCCTCCCGAACGGCGACCGCACGAGTCATCGTCGAGAACGCGGAAGACAGGCTCAGACCCGGACAGTTTGTAACGGCGCGCATCGATGCGGCGTCATCCAGTTTGATGGTGAGAGTGCCCTCTGACGCGATTGTCGATGTCGAGGGAGAAACGTCCGTCTTCGTCCCATCCGGAACCGGATTCGCACGTCGCGCCGTGGAGGCCGGACAGACCTCGGCAGGATACACGGCAATCCATTCCGGACTTGGTGAGGGCGAAGCGTTCGTATCGGAAGGCGCATTCACTTTGAAAGCGCAGCTCGAGAAAGACGCTTTCGGCGATGGCCACGCCCACTAGGAGATTCACACGATGACCAACTTGATGCATCGCCTTGCGGGCGGCCGACTACTCGCCGCCATTGCCGCAGTGGCCATTTCCATCGGCGGCCTGTTCGCATTCCAGAACCTGCCCGTCGACGCGTTTCCCGATCCGTCGCCATCGCTGGTCCAGGTGTTCACGGAAACGGAAGGCCTTTCTCCCGAAGAGGTTGAGCGTTATGTGACCTATCCCATCGAGATCGCAATGTCCGGGCTCCCGAAAGTGGAAGAGATTCGATCGACCTCGAACTTCGGCCTGTCGGTCATCAACATCTACTTCGAAGACGGGACGGATGTCTACTTTGCCCGGCAGGTCGTTGGCGAACGCCTGGGGGAGGCAGCCGAAGCCATTCCGGAAGGGTTCGGGACGCCGAAAATGGGGCCGATTTCCACAGGCCTGGGCATCATCATGTATTACCGGTTGGTCGACGAAACAGGCGAGCGATCTCTCGTTGAGCTGCGCGAAATCGCCGACTGGATGATCAAGTATCCACTCCAGTCGGTTGAAGGAGTAACCGAGGTTCTGTCGCTAGGCGGCTTCGAAAAGCAATATCAGGCTCGGCTGGATCCCGATCAGCTGCTTTCCTACGACTTGAGCATCAACGAGGTGATCGCGGCCCTCGAGTCGGCGAACAGGACTGCGGGGGCTCAATTCATCGAGATCGGCGCCGAGCAGTACACGGTGCGGGGCGTGGGGCTCGCGCGAACGCTTGCCGATCTTCGTGAAACGCCGGTCAAGACCATCGATGGACGAACCGTTCGTGTTGACGATCTTGGCGAGGTGGCAATCGGCGGCGGAGTTCGGCAAGGACTGGCAACCGCCAATGGCGAGGGTGAGACCGTGGCTGGACTGGTCCTCAAGCTCTACGGAACCAATACATCCGAAGTCATCACGAATGCTCAGGCTCGCTTCGAACAGATCAACAAGTCGCTCCCCCCGGGCGTAACGGCCGTTCCGTACTATGACCAGGGCACGCTGGTCAGGAAGGCCGCGGCAACCGTAACGACTGCACTCTGGCAAGGCGCTGCTCTTGTTGCGGTGATTGTCATCATGTTCCTGGGGGGGTGGCGACCGAGCGTTGTCGTGGTTCTATCCATCCCGTTTTCGGTCGGATTCGCGTTTGTCGCGATGAACGTACTTGGCATCGGAGCCAATCTGATGACGCTTGGCGGAGTGGCGATCGCTATCGGAATGATGGTGGACGGCGCCATTGTTATTGCCGAAAACGTGGATCGCGGATTTCGCGAACAACGCCACGGCGAAGATCGTCGATCCACGGTTGCTCGTTCGAGTGCCGAAGTCATCGCGCCACTGATTGCGGCCGTCTCAGTGGTGATCATCGTATTCCTCCCCCTGTTTTCGCTACAGGGCACAGAAGGCAAGACGTTCAGGCCGCTCGCAGCATCGGCGGCCCTTGCCATGACGGGCTCGTTGATCTATGCGTCGCTGATCGCGCCTGCCATGGCATTCAGCCTGATGCGGCCCATGCCAGAGGGTCAAGAGAGAAAGAACGAAAGCCGATTGACCTCCCTGATCATGCCAGTAACGGCGTTCTTCGTTCGGCACAGACTCGCCGCCATCGCACTGGCCGGGGTTCTGCTGCTTACAGGAGCCCTCTCTGCAGCTCGTCTGGGTTCGGAGTTCACGCCGGCTCTCGAAGAAGGCGATGTGCTGTTGCGGGTGACAATGGCTCCCTCCGTCTCGCTGACTGAAGCAGGCGAGACGTCGACTCGGATCGAGAAGAGATTGCTGAGCGCGTTCCCCGAAATTCGTTCGATCGTCAGTCGAATCGGGCGCGGCGAGGTGGGGGCGCACGCAGACCCGGTCAACAGCATCGAGGCTTTTGTGACACTTGAGCCACGAGACCAATGGCGCGAAGGGATCGGCCCGACCGAACTGCGCGCGGCCATCTCCGAAAACCTTGGTCGGTTTCCCGGCGTTCGTGTGAACGTCGGCCAGCCTATCGCCATGTCGGTCGACGAGCTTCTGACCGGCACCAAGGCGCAATTGGCGGTAAAGATCTTCGGGCCGGATGCGGGTGTCCTGCTCGACGCTTCGAGGGAGCTCCAGTCGATCCTCCAGGAAGTTTCCGGAGCAACCGACGTTCAGGCGGATCAGATCACCGGCGCTCCGCAGCTCGTGGTGGCTCCTATCCGATCTGCGCTGGGAAGATACGGGCTCAGCGTCGAGGAAGCGCTGGACGCGCTTCGGTCCGGCGTAGGCGGCGCCAGGGCCGGCGCAATATTCGAAGGCGTCCGACAGTTCCCGGTCATCGTCCGCTTTGCCGAACAGGACCGAGATACAGCCGAGGCCATCAGCCGAATCGTGCTGCAGTCTTCGAGTGGCGCGCGAGTACCGCTCGAGAGTGTTGCCGAGATTCGGCAGATTGTCGGGCCCAGACAGATCACGCGTGAAAACGGTGAGCGATTCATTGCCGTGCAGCTGAACGTACGAGGTCGGGACATCGGAAGCTATGTTGCTGAGGCCACGGAATTGGTTGAGGCTCAACTCGAACTGCCCGCCGGCTATCGCGTTCAGTGGGGAGGACAATTCGAACTCCAGCAGGAGGCCAATCGGCGGTTTTCCGTCGTGATTCCCATTACGTTGGGCATCGTCTTCCTGATTCTGATGCTGACCTTCGGTCGCATCAAATCCGCGATCCTGATTCTCCTCAATATCCCACTGGCGCTGACAGGCGGCGCGCTGGCTCTCTGGATTGTCGGACTCCCCGTATCGGTTCCAGCTACCGTTGGCTTCATCGCTCTTTTTGGAATCGCACTCGGCAACGGAATGGTGTTGGTGAGTTTCATGGACGATTTTGCTCGACAGGGTCGCGATCACGACCTGGTGGCGACTGAAGCGGCGGCGCTGCGAGCGCGGCCGGTCCTGATGACGGCGTTGACGACTGCGCTGGGTCTTGCGCCACTGCTCTTTGCCACAGGGGTCGGGTCCGAAGTGCAGCGACCGCTCGCGACGGTCGTCATGGGTGGCCTGATATCGTCCACCTTGCTTACCTTACTTGTCCTGCCGGCACTCCATCGTTGGTTTGCGCCATCTCCGGGAAGTCACCATTCGCTATTGGAGTCCGAGCATCCACATGAAGAGTGAGCGATTCACTGTTTTAAAAGCACGCCGTCCATGGTGGCGGAGGAGCCTGAAGCACGGCCGCGGCACAAAGTCGATGCCGTAACGACACGACAAATAGGAACTTGCCGCACCAGGCAGAAATGAAGAAATCGGTGCATTTCCACGACTGCGCATCAAGAGTCTGTCGTCTACGACCCGAGCCTTCGAACAGAACTAAGGAGATGTCCCGCATGGGAGACCATCATCACGTAAACCCGGAGGATGGCGATCGGCGCGTTCTACTGGCGATCGCGGTCAACTTCGTCTTGACCATCGCTCAGATCGTTGGCGGCATAATTTCTGGCAGCCTCGCTCTGATCGCGGACGCGATCCATAATCTCTCCGACGCCCTGTCTCTCGTGATCGCCTTTGGTGCGCGGCGAATCGCACGCCGCCCGCCCGACAGCACCATGACGTTCGGCTACGTTCGCGCGGAAACGGTCGCCGCGTTGATCAACTACACAACCCTGATCGTCATCGGCCTCTATCTCGTATACGAAGCGATCTTCCGATTCATCGACCCTCAGGGCGTCGACGGCTGGATCATCGTGATCATCGCAGGCATCGCATTGGCAGTCGACGTCGCGACGGCGCTGTTGACCTACGCCCTGTCGAAGAACAGCATGAACATTCGCGCCGCATTTCTCCACAACGTTGCTGATGCTCTAGGATCGGTCGCGGTGATACTTGCGGGTTCCTTGATCCTGCTTTTCGAGTGGACCATTGTCGATCCAATCGTCACTCTGATGATCGCTGGCTATATCCTCTGGCAGTCGTTTGCCGAAATCGGTCCTGTCATCAGAATTCTTATGCTTGGAGCGCCAGCGAACGTCAATGCCCAGGACGTCGTGAACGCCATTCGGAACATGCAAGGCGTGGAAGATGTCCACCATGTTCACCTCTGGCGGATGAGCGAACAGGAGAACGCCATTGATGCCCATGTCGCAATGAGCAAATTACAAGCCGATCAATCTCAATCCCTCAGTGATGAAATCAAGGCAATGCTTGAAGATAGGTTTGGTCTAGCCCATGCCACGCTCGAAATGGAGGCTTCTCACTGCGGAGTGACATCTACATTCGGGCATGAAGAGGCGCCTGAGAGCAAAGGAGCCAGAGACGCGTAGTCGCCGTTTCAAGTTCGGACATTTCCTGGTCGAGCCCATGGGTAGGGGGCGCGCCGCCGAATCGATCGATTGCTTCGCGGGAAAGAAGTCGGCGTTTCCATGGAACTCCACGGCTTCTGATGTATCTTATAGGCATGCTGATGCACACCATTCGCCGACACCTGCCCGGACTGGGCCGCTTCCACGCGGCGCTGTTCGTGCTGCTGTGGGCAACGATGGTGGCCACGCCGTGCGTGATGGCGGTGCAGGTCGAGCCCGAGCCGATGGCAGCGCACGACTGCCCGCACTGCCCGCCGCAGCCGTGTCATGAGCAGGCCAGCCCGACGGACTGCGACGAGACCGAACCGGCGGACCGCCTCCGCTCGATCGACACCACGCAATTCTCGATCGCCGTACCGGTCGAGGCGCCGGTCGCGCCCCCGGACGAGCTCGATGCGAGGGCTGCGCCGCCGGCCGCGCAGGCGCGCAGTCGAGACGGGCCGCGCCCCCACCTGCTGCACGTCCGCTTCGACGAATAGCCGTTCTCCGCTGAGCCCTGGATCGTCCGCGCGCGAGCGCCGGACGCGTTCCTTCCGTTCCGGAGAACACCATGAAGATTGTTTCCATCGCCCTGCTAGTGCTGGCCGCACAGGCCGCCAGCGCACTTGAACTGACCGACGCCGAACGTCTCGTGATTGAAGTCGACGCTAGGATCGTCGGGCCTCTCAAGCGCGGCCAATCGACGGCACGGGCGTTGAGCGGACGCACGTCAGCCGATGTCTCGTCCCCCGGTATGGAAACAAGCCGTTTCCTGTCTGCAAAGACACTCAGCGTTAAACGCACATCGTCGACTGGCCGAACGCTCGGCTCGACGATCGCGACCTTGACATTCCCACGACTGGGTGGCGCCGAAGTATCAACTGCGGATGGCGGCTGAGCCGCTTGGATTCAGCACGTCCGCGATGTTGGAAGCCAGGATTTTCATTGAATGAGCGTTTTGGAGCCCGAGATGCATTTACTAGCTCTTTCTAACCCGAAGCCACGCATAGGACGACAGGTTTCAATGCTGTCTACATTGCTGATAGCGCTGTCAGGTTTCGCACTCGCAGACGCATCAAGTGATCGCCCATTGATCGGTGCCGAGTCTTCGCAAATTGCGAATGCGACCAGTCTGTCACTCGTCGAGGCTGTCAGGTTGGCGACTGCAAACGTCGACCCATCAGTTGCTCGTTTCAAGGCTCGTGCGGAGGCTCTGGCCAGCGAAGCGGTTGCCGAAGGCCAGCTTCCCGACCCGATGGTCTCGGCCCAGGTCGTGAATCTGCCGACCGACTCCTTTAGCGTGAATCAGGAACCCATGACCCAGGCCCTGCGGGTCGGCGTGCGGCAAGAGTTCCCAGCTGGACGCAGCCTGCGAATCCGCGCCAGCCAGCAAATCGCCGCGGCACAAGCCGAACAAGCCCGGACGGAGCAAGCGCTTCGGGAAATCGTGCTGGAGACTCGGCAGGCCTGGTTGGAACTGGCCTGGCACCGGCGAGCCGTGGAGATTCTGCAACAAAGCCGAAATCGCATCGAACAGCAGATCGGATCCCTGCAGTCGCGCTTCGCGGCCGGTGGGCTGAACGCCCAGAGCCTTTTACGCGCGGAACTCGAACTGTCATTGCTCGACGATCGGATCACCGAACATCGTCGGATGGCCGAAAGCGCCCGCGCCGCCTTGGCGCGCTATATCGGCAGCGAGGCCTATCGCCGTATTCCAGACACCCTACCAGAATTCACACTTGATTCAACTCGACTCGATCGACTCGAACGTCATCTGGTCGACCATCCGGAGATTACTGCCCGACAATCCCTTGCTGAAGCTGCCAACCAAGGCATCGCGCTGGCTCGGCAGGCCTACAAGCCGAAGCTTGCCGTCGAAGCAGGGTATGGCTTTCGTTCCGAACGACCGGATCTGGCCAGCATTGGCGTCAGCCTGTCGGTCCCGCTATTCACTGGCCAGCGGCAGGACAAGCGACAAGAAGCGGCCGTCCAACGCAGCCGTGCTGCGCAGTTCGAGCTCGACGATCACCTGCGTGAGTTACGCAGGCAACTGGACGAGGCTCTAAGCGACTGGCGACGCTACCAGGAACGGCTGACCCTATACGAGCAAGTGGTGGACCAGCGCGCCGAACAGACCGTGGAGGCGTCCATCACGACCTACGCCAACGGACAGACCGACTTCGCCGAGCTCATCCGCAGTCAGCTGGCCGCTCTGGACGTGCAGATCAAACAAGCTGAACTGGCCGCCCAGGCGGGTAAGGCCTGGGCCCGCATCACCTACCTGGTAGGAGAGCAGACTTGAATAAACCGCAGATCATCATTATAGCCCTTGTGGCCCTTGTGGCCGTTGCAACCGGCTTCACCGCCGCCTGGTTCCTTGCCGCATCGAAGGCAGTCGACTCAGAGCAAACGGAGAAAGCCGAGCGCGAGATCCGTTACTGGGTCGCCCCCATGGACCCCAACTATCGGCGCGATGAGCCCGGAAAGTCCCCGATGGGTATGGACCTGGTCCCGGTGTATGCCGATGAAGCCGGCCATGACAGCGGGCAGGAACCCTCGATCCGGATCAACCCAACGGTCATCAACAACATCGGCGTCAAGGTGGCGCCCGTTGAACGCCGTGACATGAATCGCGAGATCGAGGCCGTCGGTCTTGTTACCCCCGACGAGGGGCGCATCTCCCATGTGCACGTGCGCACCGAAGGCTGGATCGAAGACCTTCACGTCGAAACCCGGGGAGACCAGGTTTCGGCCGGACAAGCCCTGTTCGAGATTTACTCTCCGGCGCTGGTGAGCGCGCAGGAGGAATACCTCCAGGCCAGCCGGACTGACAGTCAGCCCTTGCTTCGAGCCGCCGGCATTCGCCTGCACGCCCTGGGCATGTCCGACGAGCAGGTCGAATCACTCCGGCAGCGAGGCAGTTCTTCGCGTCTGTTCACGGTGAAGGCGGCTCAGGACGGATACATCACCGATCTCAACGTGCGCCAAGGCATGTACGTCCAGCCTGGGACGACCATCATGAGCATCGCCGACCTGTCCCGAGTTTGGGTGGTCGTTGATCTGTTCGAAGGCCAGATTGCCTGGGTCAAGACTGGGCAACAAGCTTCGATGAAGCTGCCATTCTCCGCCAGGGATCGCGAGTGGGTCGGAGAAGTCGACTATGTCTATCCGAGCATGCGTGCTGAGACGCGAACCGGCCAGGTTCGCCTGGCCTACGACAATCCGGACCTCGCGCTGAAGCCCAATATGTACGCCAGCGTGCAAATCGCAGCCGACCCGCACCGTGAAGCGCTCGCCGTTCCCACCCAGTCGATCATCCGCACCGGCAAGGGCAAACGCATCATTCTGGCGTTGCCCGATGGGCGCTTCCGGCCGGCACAGGTTGAAACCGGCCTCGAGGCGGACGGCATGACCGAAATCCTTGCGGGACTGGAAGAAGGGGAACGCATCGTCGTTTCCGGCCAGTTCCTGATCGATTCCGAAGCCAGCGTCGACGCCAGCCTGCTCCGAATGCAGGACGAGGTAGCGGAAACTCCGGCCATGGATCACGGGGAGATGGACCCCGGGGAGATGGACCACGGGGAGATGGACCACGGGGAGATGGACCACGGGGAGATGGACCACGGAGAGATGGACCACGGGGAGATGGATCACGGGGAGATGGACCATAGCCAGATGGATCAAGGGGAGATAAACCACGGCGACACGAATGGCGTCGTCGAGGTCATCGGCCCCGAGCAGCGTGAAGCCATGGATCATCAAGAAATGCGCCAAGAGTCAGGTCGCAGAACGGATCCCCGAAATTCGGCGAGCGGCGCCACCGATCCGGAGGGAGGCCAGTCATGATCGGAGCCATCATTCGCTGGTCCATCAGGAACCGCTTTCTCGTCCTGATGCTCGCGGGCCTACTCGCCGCCTGGGGCACGATTGCCATGTTCCGCACGCCGCTAGACGCCATTCCCGACCTCTCCGACGTCCAGGTAATCGTCAAGACCACCTATCCCGGACAGGCACCGCAGGTGGTCGAAGACCAGGTTACCTACCCGCTGACCACGGCAATGCTGTCGGTTCCGGGTGCCACCACGGTACGCGGGTACTCGTTCTTCAACGATTCCTTCGTCTACGTCATCTTCGAGGATGGCACGGACCTTTACTGGGCGCGCTCGCGGGTTCTGGAGTACCTGAGCCAAGTGGCGCCTACCCTGCCCCCGGACGCCCGTCCGGCACTCGGACCGGATGCAACCGGCGTGGGCTGGGTCTATCAGTATGCGCTGGTGGACCGTACCGGACAACACGATCTTGCCGACCTCAGGTCCCTGCAAGACTGGTTTCTGAAATACGAACTCCAGACTGTCGAAGGTGTTTCCGAGGTGGCGTCAATCGGCGGCATGGTCCGTCAGTACCAGGTCGTCGTCGATCCCGACAAGCTGCAGGCATTAAACATTCCCTTGTCGAAGGTTCGCGAAGCGATCCAGAACGGCAACATGGAAACCGGCGGGCGAGTCATCGAGATGGCCGAGGCCGAGTACATGATTCGTGCGACCGGCTACGTGGACTCGCTCGAAGATCTCGAGGCGATTCCGGTTCGCACGACTGAAGACGGCGTGCCCATTCGCATCCGCGATATCGCCCGCGTCCAGTTCGGGCCAGAGCTCAGGCGTGGTGTCGGTGAACTCAATGGCCAGGGCGAAGCCGTCGGCGGCGTGATCGTGATGCGTTTCGGAGAAAACGCCATGGCAACCATCGAGCGAGTCAAGGACAAACTCGAAGAGCTCAAGGAGGGCCTACCCGAAGGCGTCGAAGTCGTCGAAACTTACGATCGCTCTTCCCTGATCGGCCGAGCGGTCGATACGCTTCGCGAGAAGCTCCTTGAGGAATTCATCGTAGTCGCGCTGGTCTGCCTGCTCTTTCTATTCCACTTCCGTTCGTCGCTGGTCATCGTGCTCAGCCTGCCGCTGGGCATCCTTTCGGCCTTCATCATCATGCAGCTCCAGGGCATCAACGCCAATATCATGTCCCTGGGGGGGATTGCCATCGCCATCGGCGCGATGGTGGATGCGGCCATCGTGATGATCGAAAACTACCACAAGCACCTGGAACACCACGGCGATTCCCTGGAGGGCGAAGCGCGCTGGAACGCGCTGGCCGACGCGGCCGTAGAGGTCGGCCCCGCGCTGTTCTTCTCGCTTTTGATCATCGCGCTGAGCTTCGTCCCGATCTTCGCGCTCGAGGCGCAGGAAGGTCGGATGTTCAAACCGCTTGCCTTCACCAAGACCTACGCCATGGCCGCTGCGGCCGGCCTCGCCATCACGCTTGTGCCGGTGCTGATGGGCTACCTCATCCGGGGACGGATCACACCCGAGCACAGGAACCCAATCAACCGATTCCTGACCTGGGTCTACCGTCCAGTGCTGGCTACAGCACTTCGGTTTCCGATCGCCACTGTTGTTGTCACCTTGGCTATCCTGGCCAGCGCCTGGCTGCCCCACAGCCGGATCGGCAGCGAATTCATGCCCGAGCTTGACGAAGGCGACCTGCTCTACATGCCCAGCGCCTATCCCGCTGCGTCTGCCGGAAAGATGGCGGAGATCCTCGGCCAGACCAATCGCCTGATCATGTCCGTGCCCGAGGTCGAGACGGCCTACGCAAAGGCGGGGAGAGCCGACACGGCCACCGACCCGGCACCATTGACCATGGTCGAGACCACCATCCGCCTCAAGCCCCGCTCGGAATGGCGGGAAGGCATGACAATGGACAAGCTCAAGGCCGAGCTTGACAGCCTCGTCCAGGTTCCGAGCCTGACCAACACCTGGATCATGCCGATCAAGAACCGCATCGACATGCTGGCGACCGGCATCAAGACACCGGTGGGCGTGAAGGTAGCCGGGCCGGATCTGGAAGTGATTAACGAGATCGGCTCGGAGATCGAGCGTGTCATCGAAGATGTACCGGGGACGGCCTCAGTTTATGCCGACCGCGTCACTGGTGGGCGCTACGTCACCGTTGATGTCAAGCGCGAGGAAGCAGCGCGCTTCGGCCTCAACATCCGCGACGTGCACGAGATCGTGCGTTCGGCCGTGGGCGGTATGACCATCAGCCAGAGCGTCGAAGGGCTTGAACGCTATCCGATCAATATCCGATACCCGCGCCACAAGCGCGAGTCAGTAGACGAATTGCGCGACTTGACCATCGTCACGCAGCGTGGGGAGCAGATTCCCCTTTCAGCCGTGGCGGATCTCCAGGTCGAGACCGGGCCCGGGGTGATTCGCACCGAGAATGCTCGGCTCAACGGCTGGATTTATATTGACGTAAACGACCCGGATCTCGGCGGCTACGTTCAGCGAGCTAAAGAGGCTGTAGCGGAGCAAATCGACCTGCCGCCAGGTTATTCCCTGGGATGGTCGGGCCAGTATGAATTCATGCAGCGCGCCGCCAATAAACTGAAGCTCGTCGTTCCGGCCGCTATCGGCATCATCGTGCTATTGCTGTTCATGAACTTCCGCAACCCCATCTCAGTATTCATCATTCTAGGCACGCTGCCGCTTTCGTTGGTCGGAAGCTATTGGCTTCTCTATCTACTGGGCTACAACATGTCGGTAGCCGTCGGTGCCGGCATGATCGCACTAGCCGGCGTGGCAGTGGAAATCGGCGTTCTGATGATCGTCTATCTCGATCAGGCCCTGGCGCTAAAACGTAGCCAGATTGCCGAAGAAAGTCGGTCGATTCGCAAAGCCGATGTCATGCACGCAGTTACCGACGGCGCACTACTTCGCGTTCGTCCGATCATGATGACGGTTGCGGTGATCATCGCCGGTTTACTCCCGATCATGCTCGGGCACGGCACCGGATCGGAAATCATGCGTCGCATCGCCGCACCCATGGTCGGCGGAATGGTCAGTGTCACGGCGCTCACCCTGGTTGTCGTTCCGGTGATCTATTACCTCTGGAAGTCCAGGTCAGCCAGCCGGGATTGAGGCGGCCCTCAACAACTCAAGGAGAACACCATGAAGAGCTTTGAAGAAGCGTCGCGAACATCGCTCAAGGATCAGCTCGTTGCCACCGCCCATGCACTGTCACTGTTCCTGCTTGTGAGCTACTTGTTGTGCATTGGATTTGGCCTTCTCACGCCAGGCATTTTTCACATGCACGAAGCCTGGGCTCCGCTTTTGCCCGGCTTCGAATGGCTGACAGTCAAGGGTTTCGTCGCCGGCGCAATCGGCGCCTACCTCTATGGGTGGTATATCGCCGGCGTCTATGTACCGCTGAAACTCTGGACGACGTCTCGGCACAACTCTTCGTCAGAATAGAGCCCATGACTTCACCAAAGAAGGAAACCAGTACATGAAGCCCCTGACCACTGTGTTCAAGACCCTCGTCGCCGTCGCAATCCTGGCGGGAATGGCCGTACTCGCCTTCGCCTGGAGCGGCCTCTATCCAGTGGCCGTCGGCTCCGGTCATACTGCCCCGGTAGCGTGGTTGCTCGAAACCGTTCGCGAGCGTTCCGTAGCGGTCCGCGCAGGCGAGCTGCTGGTGCCCGATGATCTCGAATCGCCCGAGCGGATTGCTGCCGGTGCAGGCCACTACAAGAGCATGTGCGCCGACTGTCACGGCAAGCCCGGTGAGGAACCGGCCGCTGTGTTCGACCCCGCTCCGCCAGCACTTTACCGCTACCGAGTGGATCCAGCCGAGGCCTTCTGGACTATCAAGCACGGCCTGAAGATGACCGCCATGCCCAGTCACTTGGATCACAGTGACCAGGAGAACTGGGATGCCGTCGCCTTCGTTCGGGCGCTACCGGACATGGATGTCGCCGAGTACGAATCACTGACCGCCGATGCCTCGCACGATCACGGCAACGACGGGGGTCACGATCATGGCGAGGACTCGGACGATCACCATCATGACGGCGCTAGCGAAGTCACTGGTCACCACGATGACTCGGACATGATTTCGAAGGCGTCCGAAGACATGTCGGGCGAAGGCGACCATCGGCACGAAATGGGCGCCGACAGCCCCGAGTCCGCGATCGAGGGCTTTCAGCACGCCCTTGCCGAGGGTCGCGCCGAAGCCGCGCTTGCCTACCTGCACCCCCGGGTGACCATCGTGGAAGGCGGTCACATCCAGACCATCGACGAATACCGTGCCGGCCACCTTGCAAGTGATATGGCATTTCTGGGTCAGATCGAGATCGAGCAATTATCGCGCACCGTCCAGTCTGCCGGCGGCCAGGCAACGGTCGAAACGCGCTCGCGCTTCACCGGGACAATCGACGGTCAACCCCTCGACTTGGAAAGTTCGGAATTCGCGACGCTGATCGAAACCGAGAAAGGCTGGCGAATCAGCCAAATCGCCTGGAACAGTCGCCCGTACGGCAAGAACGACGGTGCCGATCAACCCGAAGCCCCCGACCACCAGCACGCCTCCGGAGAAAATGACCATGACCACTGAACGCATAGTACGCGCCGGGCTGCTTCTTGCGGCGGCGGCCCTGATCGCCGCCTGTCAGGCCCAGTCGCCCGAGGAAATGGCGCCGACCGAGAGCACCTCGTCAGCCCCGAATATGACCGTTTACCACGACCCCGATTGCGGCTGCTGCAGTAAATGGATTGACCATATGCGTGTCAATGGATTCGCCGTGGAAGCCGTCCCGACGCGCGACATGAATCGTATGAAACGGGATCTGGGCGTACCGCGCAACCTGCCCTCCTGCCATACAGCGGTGGTTGGCGACTATGTGATCGAGGGCCACGTTCCGGCCGGGGACGTGAAGCGTTTGCTGGCGGAACAGCCTGATGCCCGGGGCCTGAGCGTGCCCGGCATGCCCCTGGGCTCTCCCGGGATGGAGATGGGCGACCGCCGTATGGCCTACGACGTCATCCAGTTTCACGAAGACGGCGACACCTCAGTGTTCACTCATTACGAAGCCATAGAGCGGGAGTGACCAATGACCACGCAAGAGATCGAAGCCATCATTCGCGTCAGCGCCCTGGAGCCGGTGGAAGAGGCGCTTAAGAATGCCGGCGTCAGCGGCCTCACCATCAGCCGCGGAGGGGCTACGGCGCTTACCGGAATTACTTCCGCGACGACTGGACGCATCGCTACGCACGCCTGGAGATATTCACCTCAAGGGCAAGAGAGATCGCGGATCTGATCGTCGACTCGGCTCACACCGGGCAGGCCGGCGATGGCATCGTAGCCATCGAGCCCGTCGATGAGGTCATCCGAATCAAGACCCGGGATGGTTTCCAGAGCGGTGAGGACTGACTCTTGAACCTCGGAACGAGCTTGCAATTCGGCATACGCTACCTGGCAGTACTGACATCGGCGAGCCTGCTGTGGGAATTTGCCCACATGCCTTTCTACACGCTGTGGCAGACCGGCACGGCAGGCCATATTGCTTTTGCAGCGATACATTGCACGATCGGCGATGCGCTCATCGGCATGGCCGCCCTGTCACTCGCTGTCATCTTTTCCGGTGGAAATCTCTGGCCGTGCAGGCGAAGGATAAGGGTGGCTGTTGTCACGGTCATTCTGGGGCTCGCCTACACCCTGTTCAGCGAGTGGCTCAACGTGGAACTGAGGCAGTCCTGGGCCTACCGCGAGATCATGCCGACACTGCCGCTGACCGGAACCGGTTTGACGCCTGCTCTTCAGTGGGTTGTCATTCCCCTTGTGGCCTATCGATATTCGCTGACAAGGACACGCAGGCACCTCGACACCGGTCAGCAACAGGCAACCGAACCATGAACTGGCGATTCGGTGATCCGGAAGGAAGCAGCTCTGGGAATCACCGGCTGATCAGACGTTGAACAACACGCCGATTACTCGGAAGGAAAACAGGATGGCGCACAAGCACTCACACTCCCATCAGCATGGAACCCAAAGAGCGGATTCAAGTCATGAGTCTCACGACAAGCATGCCGGGCACTCGCCGGCCATGTTCCGCGACAAATTCTGGCTGTCATTCATTCTCACGCTGCCGGTCGTCTACTGGTCTGAACATATCGAAGCACTGCTGAACTACACGGCACCGGAGTTCCCGGGCTCGGGCTGGGTCCCATCCTTACTGGCGACATTCGTGTTTCTCTATGGCGGCTGGGTCTTCGTACAAGGCGCCATTCGGGAGCTGCGCGCGCGACTGCCCGGCATGATGACCTTGATCTCGCTGGCCATCGTGGTGGCATTTCTCTTCTCCTGGGTCGTCCAGCTCAACATCATTGCTGCCGAAGCCCTGTGGTGGGAACTGGCCACCCTGGTCACGATCATGCTGCTGGGGCACTGGATCGAGATGCGCTCGATCTCACAGGCCAGCAGTGCGCTGCGGGAGCTGGCAAAGCTGCTGCCCGACGAAGCGACCCGGATCACGGATTCGGGCGAGGAGCGTATTGCCATTTCCGAACTCGAGGAAGGCGACCTGATACTCATCCGCCCTGGAGAAAAGGTGCCGGCAGACGGTGTGATCAAGAAAGGCGAAACCTCGGTCAACGAGTCGATGGTGACCGGAGAATCGCGGCCGGTCAAGAAGACCGCGGAATCGGAAGTCATCGCCGGAACGATCAACGGCGAAGGCTCCCTGCACGTCAACGTGACCGGAACGGGCGACAAGACGAAGCTCTCCGGCATCATGCGCCTGGTCGCCGATGCCCAGAAATCGCGCTCCAGGATGCAGAATCTCGCCGACCGGGCGGCCCAGTTTCTAACATATGCTGCGATTGCCGCTGCCACCATCACGCTGCTCGCGTGGCTTGCTCTCGGTGCGGCCGTCGACTTTACCGTCATTCGCGTCGTCACCGTGCTGGTCATCGCCTGCCCGCATGCGCTCGGTCTGGCCGTGCCGCTGGTGGTGGCGATCTCCACCACCCTGGGTGCGCGCGGCGGCCTGTTGATTCGCGATCGGCGTGGGCTGGAGGAAGCACGCAATCTCGACGTGGTGGTTTTCGACAAGACCGGCACCCTGACACTGGGTGAGTTCCGCGTCGTGGACATGGCCACGGTCGAAGAGCTGTCCGAAGATGAAGCACTGCGAATCGCCGCCTGCATCGAGTCAGAATCGGAACACCCGATTGCCCGCGGCATCGTCAAGACCGCCGACGACCGCGCAATACAATACGAGTCACCGGGCAGCTTTCGCAACATCACCGGCCGCGGCGTCGCGGCATCACTTCAGGGCAAGGACTATCTCATGGGCGGCCCGGCCCTGCTACGCGCCCAAGACGCCTCGATTCCAGAGGCCTTGCGCAAGGCAGCCGATGCCAGCGCCGAACGCGGCCAGGCCGCCATCTTTCTCGTTACGGGGAATCGTGCCATTGCCGTATTCGCCGTTGCCGATGCCGTTCGAGAAGAGAGTCGCGAGGCCGTCAATGCCCTGCACGCCCGCGGCGTCGAGGTGGCCATGCTGACCGGGGATGCGCAGGCCGTAGCCGACGCCGTCGGCACGGAACTGGGCATCGACACCGTCTTCGCCGAGGTCTTGCCTGAAGACAAGGCAACCAAAGTACGCGAGCTGCAGGCGCAGGGAAAGCGCGTGGCCATGGTGGGTGACGGCGTCAACGACGCCCCGGCTCTGGCCACTTCCGACATTGGAATCGCCATTGGCGCCGGGACGGATGTGGCTGTCGAAGCCGGACACATCGTGCTGGTGCGCTCCGACCCCCGTGACATCCCACGCATTGTTTCGCTCTCGCGCGCAACCTACAACAAGATGATCCAGAACCTCTGGTGGGCAGCCGGATACAACATTTTCGCGATACCGCTGGCTGCCGGCGTGCTCGCAGCGTGGGGCATCCTGCTGACACCTGCGCTCGGCGCCGTGCTCATGTCCGCCAGCACAGTCATAGTCGCGATCAACGCGCAACTGCTCAAACGGGCGCAACTATAGCAACGAGGAAGAGCTCATGGACCACAACCACCAAGACAATTATTCCGATCATGGGCAGCCGAATCGCTCCGTGAACTGGACATACTGGATCGTACTCTGCGGATTCGGGGCCTTCGCACTGCTGCTGCTGTTAGGGGAGCACCGCACACACCTGCTTGGACTGCTGCCCTTTCTGATCTTGCTGGCGTGTCCCTTCCTGCATATTTTCATGCACAAGGGCCACGGCAGCCATTCGGGACACCAACCGTACGGTGATGGGGATCAGCGTGGAGGCAGACGTCATGAACCATGAAACGATGCAGGCGTACGGCCTATGGGGTCTTGTTGTCATCAATTCCACAGTTTTCATACTCTTCGCCCTGAGCTTCTTCAAACCACAGACGAATCGAGACTGGCGGAGTTTCAGCGCCTTCAGTGCCTTTCTCGTGGCCCTTTTTGCGGAAATGTACGGCTTCCCGCTGACTATCTATCTCCTATCAGGCTGGCTACAGTCACGGTTTCCAGGAATCGACTGGTTGTCACACGACGCCGGGCACCTGCTCGAAATGTTGTTCGGTTGGCAGGGCAATCCGCATTTCGGGCCCTTCCACCTGGCCAGCTTTGCCTTCATCGGTCTCGGATTCTGGTTGATTGCCGCTGGCTGGCGGGAACTCTATCGAGCACAGCAAGAAGGTCGCCTGGCAACCGATGGCCTCTACCGGCATGTGCGCCATCCGCAGTATGTCGGCTTCATTTCGATCATGTTCGGCTTCCTGTTGCAGTGGCCAACGCTGCTCACGCTGGTCATGTTTCCGGTGTTGACCTGGATGTACCTGGATTTGGCGATCAGCGAGGAGAGGGAGAGCGAAGCACGTTTCGGGAATCACTGGCGACGCTACGCGAGTGCGACACCACGCTTCACCCCTTCTCTCCGCGGAAAATTCGGTAAGGAGGATGGGAAGCCGTGAACGTATCCTTCTACAGCGCGAACGACACCATGACGGGCTTGATTTCGCCGTTTCGTCATCGCGTCTACCGCTGGCTGCTCGATGGCGACTTATGCGAATCCTTTGGATATGATTTCGATCAGGATAGCTCCCGGTATCAGACATGACGGGT
The DNA here is from genome assembly GCA_965222675.1 of Wenzhouxiangellaceae bacterium. Classification (GTDB taxonomy): domain Bacteria; phylum Pseudomonadota; class Gammaproteobacteria; order Xanthomonadales; family Wenzhouxiangellaceae. The sequence goes on from OZ244963.1 coordinate 429,139, forward strand.
TACCGACTTTCCATCATTGTATGGGCGCCGGTCGTTGCCCTGCTGTGGGCAATCTGCTTTCCCTTCATCACCGTCGGACTGGCCGATGCGCCGCCGCTCCTTTTCGCCGCGCTGCGAGCGCTTTTCGCCGGACTGCTCTTGTTGGCGATTCCGACCATTTTCCGGGGACCGCCCCAACCCAAAACAACGGCCAATCCGAGCAGCTTGCTCCATCTGGCCGGTATCGGCCTCACCTTCACCGCGATGGGCTTCGGGGGAATGTTCTTGGGCGGCGGCAGCGTATCCCCGGGACTTGCAACGGTGCTCGCGGGAAGCCAACCGCTTGTGGCTGCACTGATGGCAGCCATCTGGCTGGCAGAGCCGCTGACGCGAAGGGTTCAGATCGGGATGACTCTCGGCTTTATCGGCGTCACAATCGTCGGGAGCGAGGCTCTTTGGCTCGGCGGGCATCGATACCTGGCCGGCGTGGCGTGGATTCTCGTCGGAGTCTTGGGCACCGCATCCGGCAACATACTGCTGAAACGCTTCGCAGGCACAGAAATCCTCAGACCGATGGGCCTTCAATTGCTGTTCGGCAGTGCATTTCTGCTCGCCCTGTCCCTGCTCCGTCAGGAGACCTGGCACATACAGTGGAGCCTCAGCTTGGTGGTGTCGCTGACGGTGCTCTCGTCGCTCGCCACGGCAATGATGGTGCTTTTATGGTACGCGCTCTTGCAGCGCTACCCCCTGAACCGGCTCAACGTCTTCAGCTTTTTGACACCGGCTTTCGGTTTACTGATCGGAAAGACCTTCTTCGACGAAGCATTGTCCCTCCTGCAGCTCGCCGGGATTGCGGTAATTCTACTTGGTATCGCGATCATGCAATGGTGGAGCGTGAAGGGAAGACAGGCCGATGAAATTCGAGACGATGGCAATGATTGACATCTTAGCCCCCAACCTCAGTCAGATGAGAGGACGCAAATATGAATAGTCATTCAGGTGAACCGCCCCAAGTTTGCCGGAGACTCTCCTGTTTGAGAGGATACGGCAATGAGCAAGCAACACAGATTTTCCCCAGAAGTTTGTCAGCGTGCGGTGCGGATGGTCTTCGACCAGACCGATTCGCACCATTCCCAGTGGTCCGCGATCCTGTCGATCGCCCCCAAGATTGGCTGTACGCCGGAGACGCTTCGCCGCTGGGTGCGGCAGGAAGAGCGCGATACCGGCCGACGTGCGGGCCTGACCACATCGGACCGTGAGCGACTCAAGGAACTCGAGCGCGAGAACCGTGAGCTGAAGCGCACCAACGAGATCCTGCGCAAGGCCTCGGCTTTTTTCGCCCAGGCGGAGCTCGCCCGCACTCGGGAGTGATGGTCACGTTCATCGACGATTATCGCGACACGTTCGGGGGTCGAGCCGATCTGCACGGTGCTGCCGATCGCCCCGTCGACGTACTACGAATACAAGGCGCGGGAGGCCAACCCGGACCGCCGCTCGGGCCGGGCCAAGCGCGACGCCTGGTTGGTGGAGCAGATCCAGCGGGTCTGGGACGAGCGCTTCCAGGTCTACGGAGTGCGCAAGGTCTGGAAGCAGCTGCAGCGCGAGTCGATCGACGTGCCGCGCTGCACCGTCGAGCGCCTGATGCGCAAGATGGGACTGAAAGGCGCGGTGCGGGTCCGTAAGCGACCGAAGTCGAACCCGACGCCGATCGAGCTCTGCCCGGAGGATCGGGTCAAGCGCCAGTTCAACGCCGAGCGGCCGAACCAGCTGTGGGTGGCCGACTTCACCTACGTGGCGACCTGGGCGGGGTTCGTCTACACCGCCTTCGTCATCGACGTGTTCGCCAACCGGATCGTTGGCTGGCGCTGCTCGAGGCGACAGACCAGCGATCTGGTCCTGGACGCGCTGGAGTAAGCACTGTACGCGCGAGGCGACCACGACGGGCTGATCCACCACAGCGACCGGGGCAGTCAGTATCTGGCGATCGGTTACACCGAGCGGCTGAAGGATGCCGGTATCGATCCATCGGTCGGCACCACTGGGTGCTCCTACGACAACGCGCTGGCGGAGACGCAGATCGGCCTGTACAAGACCGAACTGATCCGCCGACGCGGCCCGTGGAAAGGCCTGGACAATGTCGAGTACGCCACGCTGGAGTGGGTCGATTGGTTCAACCACCGCCGCTTGCTCAAGCCGATCGGCCATGTGCCGCCAGTGGAATACGAGGAAGCGTACTATGCAACCCTGAACGAGCAGGCCATGGCGGCCTGACTCACACTTCGAGCTCTCCGGAGAACCCGGGGCGGTTCATTGGCCAGTACCATGCTCAGGCTCAGCCACACGCTGACCACCAGTGCGGCGAAGACCGCCAGGAAGACGGCCATACAAACGACGATGCTCAACCAATGCAGTGGCCGGGGAAGCCAGATATTGAGGCGTCGCTGCAGCGGCCGCAGGATCAGGGTGAAGAAAAAAGCCAGCGTCAGTGGCATGGTAACCACGTAAGTCATCTTGAGCGCCCAGCCCGTCAGGATGACGGCAACCACTGCCAGCAGTACGATGATGGTCCGGCGGCCGCGATCAGCTTCGGAAACGGCTTTATGCATATTTGGCTATTGTCTCACGCCAAGCATCGGCGGCAACCGCTTTCACTGCCGGATTCTAATGGTGGTGCGTATGGGATTCATCAGGAACGGCCTGCCTTGCCGACGCCGTTCGCTTCAGAAAAATCTGCTCGGTAATTGCTATGACGATCATCACGGCGACGGCAACTCCTATTACAAAAGGATCCGAATTCAGCTTGACCCATACAAAGCCCCCGAGCACGGCCAGATCGAGAAAAATGGCCGTGGTTGGTACCCATGCGCTTGATTTGATGTCCGCGCGCAGATAGCGAAGAACGCCCCAATGGATGGCAATATCCATAATCAGGTAAAACACGATACCGAGTGCCGCGATGCGGGACAGGTCAAAGAACGCGGTCAGAACCAATCCGAGAACGACGGTGTAGACCAGGGTGTGCTTCTGGATACTGCCCGGCATATGGAAGTGGCGGTGGGGAACCAGTTTCATTTCCGTCAGCATCGCCAACATGCGCGAGACCGCAAAAATACTGGCTAGAATACCGCCGGCGGTGGCCATCATGGCAATGGCCACCGTAAACCAAACGCCATATTCACCCAATGCGGGCCGGGCAGCGGCTGCCAGGGAGTAGTTCCGGGTCTCGATGATTTCGGCCAGCGACAGATTGCTGGCAACAGCAAATCCAACCAGAGTGTAGATTACGACGCAGGCCGCAATAGAGATCACGATGGCCCGACCGACATTGCGATGAGGGTCCTTTACCTCTGAACCGCTGTTGGTGATCGTGGTAAATCCCTTGAACGCCAAGATACCGAGGGCAGTTGCCCCCAGGAAATTCCCCACCGTCCCCGCCTCTCCCGGGCTGGAAAAGTCTATGGCGATGCTGTCGGCAATCCAGACGCCCACGAGCCCGAAGAGCAATATACCCGCGATCTTCAGAATTCCGATGAAGGAGGCCACCCCTTGTATCATCCGGTTGCCGGACAGATTGATCAGAAAGGCGGCCAGGATGAGTGACACCCCCAGAATGGGCACCATGAAACCACTCTCGTCGCCACCGAAAAGCTGCATCGTGTAAGCGCCGAATGTGCGAGCAAGGAAACTCTGAGCGATCACCATGGAAAAATACATCAGCAACGCGTTGAAAGCTGTTGGCAATCGGTCTCCGTAGGCTTTGTGCAGATACATGCCTATACCGCCTGCCGAGGGAAAGGCATTGGAAATCTTGATGTAGGAATACGCACTAAAGCCGACGACCACCGCAGCGGCAAGAAACGCGAGCGGAAAGAGAACGCCGGACATCTGCGCCATCTGTCCGGTCAGCGCAAAAATCCCGGCGCCGATCATGACGCCGGTTCCCAGCATCACGGTCCCGGACAACGTTAAGCTTCCTTCGCTGTAATGTGTTTGCCTGTCCATTTCTTCAGCCATCAATCCTCCGTTTTTCCGTAGCCTCCGGTTTTCGCAATCCTCAGATTCCTTCCCAATCGTGACTGTCTGCGGCTTGGGCTCAAGAATACAGTGTACGAAACTGCGCCAAGACTCGCTCCTGAGATACAGCGACTCCGCCGTCCGAAAAGCGCATCCCGGACAGGCCGCTTACTGGCGCCAAAACCACACCACGCTCAGTTCCCAACCGGCCCGGTCCGGCCACTTGGGGGCACGCTGGTTTTCCATGTCGACGTGCGCCTTCGTACCGGGATAAATGATCGGCTTTTCGCCCATCAGTTCAACTTGGACGGTCCGTGTGGACGACCCACCGAGGGATCCCATCTAGCGCCATAATAGCTCATTATCGGTAGCCCCTATCGCTTTTCGAGGATGCCAAGCTCATAGTGCCGGCGAATTCGAGTATGACCTCCGGGTCACCCAGCGTCTAAAGTTGAAGCGGGCCATGAATTCCACGTCTGCGCCGAGGGCACGCCGGAACTCGGCGTAGCAGGCCGTCCGAGCTGCACTCAGGCAGGTTTGTTGTTTGCGGTTTGCGCCCGCGCTACGAAATTCGCCTGGAGCACCAAAGGAATGTTGGGCGCTTCAACCTTGAATTGTCCCAAACCAGGCTTGACCTTCCCATAGTTGGAAGGTCGAAAATTGGCAACCAAGCAATCGCGCGCACCGGAGAAGTGATCATGGCATCGACGCAACCCCTGACGGACCGGGATTTGTCCACCCCGAGCAAAGGTGGCCGCAAGCTGAGTATCGGCGTCGCCGGCATGGCCTGCGCCTCCTGCGTCGGACGCGTGGAGAAAGCGTTGCACAGCGTCGACCGGGTCGAGGCGGCCAACGTGAACCTGGCTACCGAGCGCGCCGAGCTGACGTTTTCGGCCGCGCCCGACTTGGCCGCCATCCAGGCGGCCGTGGAAGACGCCGGCTACGCCATCGTCGACGAGACGACCGAGCTGGCCATCGAGGGCATGAACTGTGCCTCCTGCGTGGGGCGTATTGAGAAGGCGCTGGGGGCCGTGCCGGGCGTAATGTCAGCGCACGTGAATCTCGCCACGGACAAGGCACAGGTGCGCCATGTCTCTGGCCTGGTGGACGCCACGCAGCTGACGGCTGCGGTCGGCGATGCGGGCTACACGGCCCGGACCGAGGTGGCCGGCGGCGGCGATCAACAGACCGAGGCGCGGGCCGAGGAGATCGGTACGCTCAAGCGCAGCATACTGTTGGCCGGCTCGGTGACGCTGCCGATTTTTGTGCTGGAGATGGGTAGCCATTTGTTTAGCGGGCTGCACGCGTGGCTCATGGCCACGCTGGGCCAGCAGAACCTGTTCTATCTGTCTTTCGTGCTGGCCAGTCTTGTGCAGTTCGGCCCCGGCCTGCGTTTCTATCAAAAGGGCTGGCCTGCGCTGATGCGCGGCGCGCCCGACATGAACTCGCTGGTGATGCTGGGCACCAGCGCGGCATACGGCTACTCGCTGGTAGCGACCTTCCTGCCGAGCGTGCTGCCCGAGGGCACGGTCAACGTCTACTACGAGGCCTCGGCGATGATCATCACGCTTATCCTGATCGGGCGCTATATGGAGGCGCTGAGCAAGGGCCGCACCAGCGAGGCTATCAAGCGCCTGATGACTCTACAGGCGAAAACAGCACGGGTGATTCGCGAGGGCGAGCCCGTGGAAGTTGCGCTCGCCGATGTCCAGGTCGATAACATCGTGCAGGTACGCCCCGGCGAGAAAGTGCCGGTGGATGGAAAGTTGACCGAAGGCACCTCCTACGTCGACGAATCCATGATCACGGGCGAGCCGGTGCCGGTGCACAAGACCGAGGGTGCAGAGATCGTGGGCGGCACCATCAACAAGACCGGCAGTTTCCGCTTCCGCGCCACCAAGGTCGGCGGCGACACCATGCTCGCCCAGATCATCAAGATGGTTGAGGCCGCGCAGGGCGCGAAACTGCCGATCCAGGCGCTGGTCGACCGGGTGACGGGCGTTTTCGTGCCGGCCGTGCTCGCAGTGGCCGCGCTGACCTTCGGCATCTGGCTGGCGTTCGGGCCGGCGCCGACGCTGACCTTCGCCCTGGTGAACGCGGTGGCTGTTCTGATCATCGCCTGCCCGTGCGCGATGGGTCTGGCCACGCCGACCTCGATCATGGTCGGCACCGGCCGCGCCGCGGAGATGGGGGTGCTATTCCGCAAGGGCGAAGCACTGCAGAGCCTGCGTGGTATCGACATCATTGCGCTGGACAAGACCGGCACCCTCACCAAGGGACGGCCCGAGCTGACCGACCTGGTAACCGCCGAAGGCTTTGAACGGGATGACGTGTTGCCCGCGGTCGCCGCCGTCGAGACGCATTCCGAACACCCGGTTGCCGAGGCCATCGTCAACGCGGCGCGCGCGTCCGGCTCGACGCTCGCCAAGGCCGTGGATTTCGAGGCGACGCCGGGCTACGGCGTATCGGCCACCGTCGGTACGCAGCGCGTCGAGATCGGGGCGGATCGGTTCATGCGCCATCTGGGCTTCGATGTGGCCGCGTTCGCCGAGACGGCCAGCCGACTGGCCGATGAAGGCAAAACCCCGCTTTACGCCGCGATCGACAACCGGCTGGCCGCTATCATCGCGGTCGCCGATCCGATCAAGGGATCGACCCCCGGCGCGATCGAGGCCCTGCACGGTCTGGGCCTGCGCGTGGCCATGATCACCGGCGACAATCAGCGCACGGCCGATGCCATCGCCCGGCGCCTGGGGATCGACAAGGTCATCGCCGAGGTGCTGCCGGACGGCAAGGTCGAGGCCGTCAAGCGCCTGCGCGAGGGCGAACACAAACTGGCCTTCGTTGGCGACGGCATCAATGACGCGCCGGCCCTGGCCGAGGCCGATGTGGGCCTGGCCATCGGGACCGGTACTGACGTGGCCATCGAAAGCGCCGACGTGGTGTTGATGTCGGGGGATCTGCGCAATGTGCCCAACGCCATCGGCCTGTCACGGGCGACGATTCGCAACATCAAGGAGAATCTGTTCTGGGCGTTCGCCTACAACGCCACCCTGATTCCGGTGGCCGCGGGTCTGCTGTACCCGTTCTACGGCGTGCTGCTGTCGCCGATTTTTGCGGCGGCCGCGATGGCGCTTTCCAGCATCTTTGTGCTCGGCAATGCGCTGCGGCTGCGGCGATTTGCCCCACCCATGGGCTTTCAGACCAAGACACCCCGGCGTGCACCGGGCGCAGCTGCGGCGGCACGGTAACCGCGAATGAGCGATCCCGTCGGCCAGGAATTGACGGATCTCGACGACTGGAAAGCCCAAGTCGCCGGTCACCTGCCATAGTCTAGAGTTGATCACTGCACGGACTCACATGAGGAGGCGTCATGAATATAGGGCGAGCCGCACAGGCTTCGGGCATCTCGGCCAAGATGATCCGATATTACGAGCAGACTGGCCTGATTCCCGAAGCAGCTCGCACTGAAGCCGGTTATCGTGTCTTCACCGCCAGCGACATTCGCCACCTGAAATTCATTCAAAGAGCGCGAAGCCTCGGTTTCTCCGTCGATCAGATGCATGAACTAGGCGCGTTGTGGCGGGATCGAACCCGTGCCAGCGCTGACGTAAAGAGCGTCGCCCTGGCTCACATTGCCGAACTGGAAGCCAAGATCGAGGCGCTTCAATCGATGCGCGTAACATTGCAGAATCTGGCCGACCAATGTCACGGCGATCATCGGCCGGACTGCCCAATCATCGAGAATCTCGCCACGGGCAAAGAGGCCGGGGATTGTCAGCCGACCTGCGCCTCGTAGCCCGTACCACGGATTGCCTCGACCACCGCCGACGGCTCGGGATGACCATTGACAAGAACCTGCTCCTTGGTTCGGCTCACGCTGACCACCCGCTCTACGCCGGTCACATCAGCGACGGCCGCCTCGACCGCCTTCTCGCAGTGGCCACACTTCATTCCTGTGACTTTCAATTCCAGCATCGTTATGTCCTCTTGTCTTGTGGTCCACTTGTATGGCCGCAGCACGGCGCACGTGGCTTTGCACTTGTTTTAGTTTACGGCCTCATATCCTACACCCTGAATTCCGGGAGCGGCCTCGAACCTGCTACCAGCCGAGCAGAACTATTGACCCGCGCTTGTACAGGCTTGACGAGTTCGATATCGCGAATGAGCGGGTTTTCCATCGAGGGTGACTGCGTACAATGACGCCGCCGGCACAGTACGGATTATTGCTGTGTCTCGCGCTCAATACCGGCGGCTTGATTCTGCGCCTGTACGGCCTGGCACGCAGCCTGGGGCGAACCCGTCGGGAGCCGGGCAAGGATGTGCCGGCAAGTGCTGGCGAGCTGTCGGGCGACCCTTTATGGATACGGTACCACGCGCTATTACGGTTATGCCCTGCTCTTCCTGGCCTCCGATATGGAGATGGCCTACATGTACCCCTGGGCGGTGGTATACAAGCAGGAGGGACTGGTAGCCCTGCTCGATATGGGGGTGTTCCTCGCGATTTTGTTCCTTGGTCTGCTCTATGGCTGGAGCCAGGGCGTCTTGCGGCGGCATTGATGCTCACTGGAGCACGCCAGGGAAAATTATCAGGTTTGCGGAGGCTGACCGCCCGGGCCACGGCGCGCGATCTGCGCGCCATGGTGGTGCCGGGGCCGGAGGTGGCGGGCGCGCTTGGCCTGGACATCGAAGCGGCGGGCATGCGCTTGGCCCACACGCCCCGCGACGCCAATGTCTTGCTGCTGGCGGGCGAGCTTCCGCCACGGCTGGGCGAGGCGGCGGCAGTTATCTACGCTCAGATGGTGCGCCCGCGCGCCATCCTCTTGCTGGGAGCGCAGGCGCCCTCGCCTTTACCGACTGCTGACGTCGCGGCGGAATTCTCACAGCCTGCGCCGATCACCGCAGCTGCGTAACTGCGAAAGACATTGGCCGAGGGCGCCTTTGCCGAGGCGGTGACGGACTTCGACGCCTCCGTGCTGCACGCCACAAACGAAAACGTCTGCCCCATGCAGCCGGAGGTCATCGAGGACGAACCGGGCAACTGCCCCAGTTGCGGCATGAAACTGGTCGCGCGCGAACCGGGCGCCAGCGGGGAGAATAGCGGCGCCGATGCCAAGGACCAAAATCACAATAACTGAACCGCCCAGGGTTTGCCGGAGACTCTCCCGTTTGAGAGGATACGGCAATGAGCAAACAACACAGATTTCCCCAGAAGTGCGTCAGCGTGCGGTGCGGATGGTCTTCGACCAGACCGATTCGCACCATTCCCAGTGGTCCGCGATCCTGTCGATCGCCCCCAAGATTGGCTGTACGCCGGAGACGCTTCGCCGCTGGGTGCGGCAGGAAGAGCGCGATACTGGCCGACGTGCGGGCCTGACCACATCGGACCGTGAGCTGGAGCGCACCAACGAATCCCTGCGCAAGGCCTCGGCTTTCTTTGCCCACGCGGAGCTCGCCCGCACTCGGGAGTGATGGTCACGTTCATCGACGATTATCGCGACACGTTCGGGGGTCGAGCCGATCTGCACGGTGCTGCCGATCGCCCCGTCGACGTACTACGAATACAAGGCGCGGGAGGCCAACCCGGACCGACGCTCGGGCCGGGCCAAGCGCGACGCCTGGTTGGTGGAGCAGATCCAGCGGGTCTGGGACGAGCGCTTCCAGGTCTACGGAGTGCGCAAGGTCTGGAAGCAGCTGCAGCGCGAGTCGATCGACGTGCCGCGCTGCACCGTCGAGCGCCTGATGCGCAAGATGGGACTGAAAGGCGCGGTGTGGGGCCGTAAGCGACCGACGTCGAACCCGACGCCGATCGAGTTCTGCCCGGAGGATCGGGTCAAGCGCCAGTTCACGGCCGATCGGCCAAACCAGCTGTGGGTGGCCGACTTAACCTACGTGGCGACCTGGGCGGGGTTCGTCTACACCGCCTTCGTCATCGACGTGTTCGCCAACCGGATCGTTGGCTGGCGCTGCTCGAGGCGACAGACCAGCGATCTGGTCCTGGACGCGCTGGAGCAAGCGCTGTACGCGCGAGGCGACCACGACGGGTTGATCCACCACAGCGACCGGGGCAGCCAGTATCTCGCGATCGGCTATACCGAGCGGCTGAAGGATGCCGGTATCGATCCATCGGTCGGCACCACGGGGTGCTCCTACGACAATGCTCTGGCCGAGACGCAGATCGGCCTGTACAAGACCGAACTGATCCGCCGACGCGGCCACTGGAAAGGACTGGACGACGTCGAGTACGCCACGCTGGAGTGGGTCGATTGGTTCAACCACCGCCGTTTGCTCGAGCCGATCGGCCATGTGCCGCCAGTGGAATACGAGGAAGCGTACTATGCAACCCTGAACGAGCAGGCCATGGCGGCCTGACTCACACTTCGAGCTCTCCGGAGAACCCGGGGCGGTTCATGGAAAAACCGGACCGATTTCACGGCTCTGAAATGACGAAGCCCGTCCGATAGCATAGAGGCATGGAAGCATGCCCGAATTCCCGGGGGCGAAGCCGCAATGACTTCCGTGGGATTTTTCTGGAAGGTTCGCCGCGCTGGCGGCGACACGCTCGCTGATCATGAAGGGCGCGAACTGGATCGCGGCGACCGCGTTCATGGTCGCATCGACCAACCTGGTCATCGAGCTCGGCATTCTGATCTACATCTTCCTCGGCTGGCAGTATGTTGCAGCCGAGATCATCGGCGGCCTTCTGCTGATCACGATCAGTTCGATCCTGATCAAGCTTATCTACGCGAAGCAATAGCTCGAGGAGGCGCCCGACGAGGACGAGGACGAGGACGACGACTCCGATCCCTGGGAGCGCAAGACCAGCCGGGAGGGCTGGAACATGGTCGGCCACCAGCTCGTCATGGAATGGAAGATGGTCTGGCAGGAGATCCTGATCCGCTTCACGATCGCCGACCTGATGAGGGCCTTCGTGCCGGCCGCGTTCTGGGAAGCACCGTTCCTGCAGAGCGTCGGCGAGGATTTCCCCGGCTGGCTGGTCACGCTGGAGAACGTCATGGTCGCCCCGTTCGTGGCCGCGGCCACGTTCATCGGCTCCATGGACAACATGCCGCTGGCCACCATGCTGGCCAGCAGCGGCGTCGGCTTCGCCGGGCTGATGGTGTTCATCTATTCCGACCCGATGGTACCGCCGCTGGTCAAGGTCAACGCCCGCTACTACGGCTGGAAGGTCGCGCTCTACATCGCCGGCATCATGTTCGTCAGCATCGTCTGCACCGCACTGATCCTCGACGCCGGCTTCGGCCTGTTCAGGCTCACGCCGGAAGGTGCGGCCTCCACAGCGACCGAAGAAGATTTCGCCATCGACTACACCTTCTTCTTCAACATCGCCTGCGTGTCCGTCGCCGCGACGCTGCTCTGGCTGAACGGACGCCACAAGTCGTCTTCCGGGGACGGGGACGGCGGGGACCATGACCACGGCGGCGGCGGAATCGGCGTGCAGGACGTGGCGGCCGGCGTGGCCATCGCGCTGTTGGCCATCGGCATCGTTTTGTTCTTCGTCGTCTGACGTTTCGGCAGCGCCAGCACCCACGCAACGAGAGAATCCGCATTCCGACCCAGGAGTGACGGCATGGCGATCGTCGAGGGGTCGAGAGCTTGGCCACCCGCACTCTTCGGTAGAATGGTTTGCGACCCTGCTCACACTGGCCATTCCTGCCGCCTATCGCTTGTGGCACGGTAGTAGCAGAGACGAAAGCGATTGAATATCGACAGAACGAGGAGATGACGAATGACAAACGATTCCAACCATCATGAAGCATCCGGGATGAACCCCTACCTCCGCTTCGCGTTGATGATCACCGCCTCGATGGTGGTCATGTTCGTGCTGATGTACCTGCACACCTATGCGTTCGATCACGTCCGCTGGAGCGAGACTCGCTTGTTCATGACGCTGATCATGGGCGGGGGCATGGTCCTGGTGATGTTCGCGTTCATGCGATCGATGTATCGCAACGCCGCGGCCAACGTGGTCCTTGTCATCGTGGGCATCGGGATGATCGCGGGCGCTACCTGGCTGGTCCGCAGCCAGGACACGGTCGACGACATCGCCTACATGCGGGGCATGATTCCTCACCATTCCATCGCCATCCTTACGAGCGAACGCGCTCGGATCGAGGATCTCCGCGTCCGGGAACTGGCCGACGGCATCATCCGGGCCCAGCGGCGCGAGATCAAGGAGATGGACTGGCTGATCGAGGACATCCGCCAGAACGGGCCGGCGACGACCGCCGCCCAGGTCGACGACCGGCCGCTGCCGGAGTTCGAAGGCGAGCTCGACTGAACGGACACCGAACCACCGCTGCCTGCGACCCCCGGTCGCCGGGCGGCGACTCACTTTTCCGCCACCACGAGGTGACCAATGGAGAAACAAGCGAAGCTGTATCGCATGGTCATGGACGACCACCTCTGCCCCTACGGCCTGAAATCAAAGGATCTGCTGGAGCGCGAGGGCTTCGAGGTCGAGGACCATCACCTGACCACCCGCGACGAGGTCGACGCGTTCAAGGAAGAACACGACGTCGAGACCACGCCCCAGACCTTCATCGATGGCCGACGCATCGGCGGCTACGACGATTTGCGGGCGTTCTTCGACAAGGACGCCAAGGACTCCGACGAAACCACCTATCAACCGGTGATTGCCATCTTCTCGGTTGCCGCGCTGATGGCGCTGTCGATCAGCTGGGCGGCCTTCGGCAACCTTCTCACGCTGCGTGCCTTCGAGTGGTTCATCGCCATATCCATGTGCTTCCTGGCCGTACAGAAGCTGCAGGACCTGGAAAGCTTCTCGACCATGTTCCTGAACTACGACCTGCTCGCCCGTCGATGGGTACCCTACGGCAAGGTGTACCCCTTCGGCGAGGCCGCGGCCGGCATCCTCATGCTCTCGGGCAGCCTGATCTGGCTATCGGCCCCGATCGCGCTGTTCATCGGAACGGTCGGCGCCGTATCGGTGTTCAAGGCGGTCTACGTCGACAAACGGGAACTCAAGTGCGCCTGCGTCGGCGGCGACAGCAACGTGCCGCTGGGCTTCGTATCCCTGACCGAGAACCTGATGATGATCGCGATGGGCATCTGGATGCCCGTCAAGCACTTCGTCCTCTAGGGAAGCGATGCCCGGGGCTGTATCGATCAGCCCACGTGCTGGTCGATCAGTACCGGGTTGCCATCTGGATCGATCACGACGAAGCTGGCCGGGCCGGACCCCGACTCGTCGGCTTCCTGGGCCGGCTCGATGCCGGCGGGCTTGACCCGCTTCTGAATCTCGCGGACGTCCATGAACGAATCCAGCGTCTCGCAGTGCGGGCTCCAGCCGGGGTTGAAGGTCAGCATGTTGCGGTCGAACATGCCTTGAAATAGCCCGATGGTGTGATCGCCATTGCGGAGAATCAGCCAGTTCTGCTCAGCTTCTCCGCCGACGATTTCGAAGCCGAGCGCCTGGTAGAACGCCAGTGAGGCGTCGAGGTCGGCCACGGCAAGGCTGATCGAGAATGCGCCGAGTTTCATCGCGGTTTCTCCTTGTGTGGGTCGATTCATCATCGCCCGCGCGCCGCCGCACTACAATGACGCTCATGGAAATCTTCAAGGAATTCCAGGTCGAGGCCGCGCATCGGCTTCCAAACCTGCCCGACAGTCACAAGTGCTCGCGCCTGCACGGGCACTCGTTCAGGATCGCCGTGCACGTGTCGGGCGAACCGGGCGACGAAACGGGCTGGGTGATGGACTTCGCCGATATCAAGCGCGCGTTCCGGCCGCTCTTCGACCAGCTCGATCATCACTACCTGAACGAGATCGAAGGCCTGGAGAACCCGACCAGCGAAGTACTGGCGAAGTGGGTCTGGGACCGCCTCGACCCCAAGCTTCCGGGCTTATCGAAGGTCGTCGTGCGCGAGACCTGCACCGCCGGCTGTATCTACACCGGCAGCTGACGCCGCTGCTCGCGCCGTGTTGAAGTCACTGGGCTTCTGGTCGCTGTTCGCGCTCGCGCTTCCTGCCGCTGTCCGGGTTCGACGCACTGCCGTGCACTCCGAAGGCGCTGCCGGCCCTGATCACGGCTCGGTCGGTGAGGGCGAGCCCTTTCGCCTGGTCGGCCTGGGCGATTCGATCATCGCGGGCGTGGGCGCATCGACGCATGCCGTGGGATTGGTCGGCCGTGCGGCCGAGGCCCTGGCAGAATCGCACGCGGTTCGCGTGGACTGGACGGTTCGCGGCCGAAGCGGGGCAACGACGACTTCGATCCGGACAGGACTGCTGCCCGGCACACCGGTCCACGGCGCCAACGCGGTGATCGTCTCGGCCGGCGTCAACGACCTGACCCGCCTGCGCTCACCGCGACGCTTCGCGGTTGAACTCGGGCGGCTGCTGGACGCAATCGCCGAGCGCGCCCCGAGCGCAACGATCGCGGTCGCCGGCATGCCGCCGCTGGAGCACTTCCCCGCACTGCCGCCCTCCTTGCAGCGCGCCTTCGGCCTGCGCGGCCGCCAGTTCGACGAGGTGATCCGGAACGCGGCCGCAGCGCGCAGCCAGGCCGTCCACGTGCCGATCGTGATCGAGGAGGAAACGGCCGCCCGGCGCGACGCATTTTCCGCCGACGGTTTCCACCCGTCGGAATCCAGCTATGTCCCGTTCGGCCGGGCCGCTGCAGACGCACTGCGCCAGCAGAAGGCCTGATCGGGAGCGCCTCGGATGTAACGTCTGCCGTGGCTCGCGCGTCTAGTGGGTAGGAGCCGAGGCCGGAGTACACATGCGAATGCGCAGGAAAGCGCGGAAATGGGTGCTGAACCTGTGGACGATCCCACTGACCGTGCTGAGCGCCACGGGACTGAATCCCTTCGAGGGCGTCGAGCAGATGATGGAGAACTCCGGCATCGTCCAGGACGTGCAGCGCTGGGACGACGCACCGGCCGGCCTCGACGAGCAATGCGTGATTTCCGGCTCCGGAGCCGGCGCGCGCGTCGACCTGCACCGGGCCGGGGCAAGCTGAAGAAGCTGTTCCCGGGTTCGCGGTCCCGCCCGAAGAACGCCCTGCCGTGGCCGTCAGCGCCGGCTTCCGTTCGGAATCGAGGAGGCCTGCCGCAGCTCGATCGCATCGAGCTCGGCGAGGGCCGACTCGGCCTCCGTTCGCAGCGGGTCGCCTTCCGGAAGGCTCGCGCGGCGAATCTCGACCGCCTCCACCAGGGCGGGCCGAGCCTTTGAGAGTTGTCCCGAGGTCGTCAGCGCCCGGCCGAGCCCGAGCAGGCTCCAGGCCAGGTGGGGGTGCCCTGCAGCCAGTTGAGCACGCTGGATCCCGAGCGCTTGACGGTGGGCCGTCTCCGCCGCGAGCGCGTCGCCCTGGTCCAGACGCAAGCGCCCGACTTCGTTGTGAGCCACGGCCACTTGCGGATGATCCGGACCCAGGGCCTCGATCAAGCGGGCTCGTGACTGGTCGAGAAGACGGCCCGCGGCGACCAGGTCGCCCGACTCGCGCTGGGCGATGCCGAGGTTCAACATTGCCTGGGCGATTCGGTAGTGCCCGGGTTCGAGACCGGCGCGGCGCACCTGGAGCGCCTCGGACAGCAGCTCCACCGCTTCCTCGATCTCGCCGTAGTCCTTGAGCATCAGCCCGAGATTGCTGAGCGTCTGTGCGAGATCGGGATGGTCCGGAGGAAGCAGCGTCCTGCGCATCGTCAGGGCGTCCCGGAACAGCGGCTCGGCCTGCGCCGGGCGACCCTGCAAGTAGTACATCAGGGCCAGGTTGCTGACCAGGGTGGCCGTTCGCGGGCTGCCGTCCGTGAAGCCGGCCTCGGGGTCGGCCCGACGACGCAGCGGAATCGCCTCTTCCAGCCGGGCGATCGCTTCGGCGAAGCGGCCCAGGCGGAACAGGGCGGAGCCCAGATCGTTCAATCGGTCCGCCAGGACTTCGGCATCGGCATCATCGAGCGCCCGGGTCAGGGTCAGGCCTTCCTCCAGCCACGGAATCGCCTCGCCGGGCCGCCCGGATTGCGCAACCGTTCGCCCCAGGCCGGACAGGACGCGTGCTCGCCGGTCGTGGTCCTCGGGCGGCACTCGATCCAGCAGTTCGCGATAGCCGGCCTCGGCCCGGACGAACTCGCCCGAAAGGCGATCGGTCTCGGCCCGTTCGATCCGGAGGTCCAGGCTGCGGTCGGCCGCTGTTGCCGTACCGGCGAGCGCTTCGTCCAACAACTCCCGGGCCGTCTCGTAGTCGCCCAGGCGCTGATAGGTCCTGCCGAGGATCGACAGGAAGCGCGCCCTCACTGAAGGGTCGAGGCGCTCGTCGGCCATGCCGCTCCGCCCGCGCTCCAGCAGTTCGTGGGCGGTGAGTACCTGGCCGGGCGAGCGGTCCGGGTCGGCGCTGACGAAGACTTGTTCGAGAAAATTGGCCAGCTGCCGCGCACTGTCGCGCTCGCGCTCGAATCGCTCGGCCTGGAACCGGGAGACAACACCGAATCCGACCACGAGCACGACGACCGCACAGATGCCCACGGTCGCCCAGGGGTGGCGCTGAATCCGCTTCACGGTGCGGTAGCCCAGCCCGCCATCACCCGCTGCGACGGGCTCCTTTGCCAGCCAGCGCCGTAGATCTTCCGCGAACGCCCCTGCACTGTCGTAGCGATGGTCGGGCGCTTGCGCCGTGGCTCGCGCCGCGATCAGCCGCAGCTCCCGGGTCGCCAGGTCCCGGCCGTGCCCGGTCCATTCGATCAGCCGTTCGAGCATCCGTCCGAGCGCGAAGATATCGCTGGCCGGACGCGGACGCCGCCCGTCGAGAAGTTCGGGTGCGGCATAGGCCTCGGTCAGGAATCGCGCGCCCGATTCCGGCTCGGACCCGTCCAGCATGCGCGCAACGCCGAAATCGAGCAGGCGAACGCGGCCTTCACCATCGACCACCACGTTGCCGGGCTTGAGGTCGCCGTGGACGACGAGGTTGCGATGGGCGAAGGCAACCGCCTCGGCCAGCTCGCGAAGCCTATCGACGCAGCCACCGCGGTCGGCGCCATGCGTGCGGCACCAGTCGTCGAAGTGCTCGCCTTCGATGTATTCCATCGCGATCCACGGTTGGCCGTCCTCGTCCACGCCGGCATCCAGCAGGGGCGCGATGTTCGGGTGGGCGAGTTCGGCCAGGAGGTCGCGCTCCCGCCGGATCCGCTCGCGAGCCTCCCCGACCACCAGCCCCGGAGGCATCAGCTTCAGCGCCACCGGTCGCTTGAGTTCGCCGTCGGCCTTGCGGGCAATGAACACCGCGCCCATGCCACCGGTCGCCAGCAATCGCTCCAGTCGATAGGGCCCGACGCGCCGGCCCGGCGCCCAGGCCGCATCCAGCTCGGCCGCCAGTCCGCGACCCAGCGATTCCTCGAGGCCGTCGAAGAACCGGGCCGCGCTCGACTGCCTTGCGAGCAAGCGCCGGAGCCGCGCGGCCCGTTCGGGCTCGCGGGCAGCCATCCGGTCGATCTCGGCATCGCGCTCGGCGTCCGGCAGGCCCTGGAGACGCTCGAGCGCCTCGAGCAGTTCTCTTATGGGAATGTCGTCCGGACCGGCGCTCATTCGTCCGGGGCCAGGCGCTCGTGCAACAGCGTGCAGGCCAGCGACCAGCGCCGCTTGATCGTGGCCGGAGAGGCCGTCAGAAGCGCCGAGAGCTCGTCGACCGTCAGCCCGCCGAAGATCCGGAGATGGACCAGCTCGCCCAGTTCCGAGTCGGCCTGGCTGAGGGCCTCCAGGGCTTCGTCCAGCGCAAGCAGTTCCTGGCTGCGCTCGGCCGATACAAGCTCGAGCGCTTCCTCACCGACCCGCCGCAGGTGACCGCCGTGCTTCACCGCCTGCGCGCGGCGCGCGTTGTCGATCAGCACGCTGCGCATCGCCCGCGCGGCGGTCCGGTAGAAGTGCAGCGGATGTTCCGGTGCGCTGCCCGACGCGTGGGCAAGCCGCTCGTAGGCCTCGTGCACAATGCTGGTCGTGCCGGGACCTTCGGGGTTGTGGAACCGCCTGCGCTGCGAATGGGCCAGCGCGCGCAGCTCGTCGTACAGGCGGGGAAACCAGTCGGAGGTCCAGTCGATCGCGTCTTCCGCGGCTCCCTGCGGGGCCTCGTCGGACGGATCTGAGCCGCTTTGCGCGGATTCCTCGTAATTGGTCATGAAAGGGGAGCCGTGTCGATCGTCGACGCGACGCGGCCCGGAGCCAGTGTGCCAAAGCCTCGGGTGCTTGTCACCGTGGCCGGCTCCAGGGCCGGCGTATCGCCATCCCGTCAGCACCCTCGCGATCGACCCGGAGACCGAACATGATCACCATCGTCCGATCCGTACGACTTCTCATGCTTGCCGTCCTGGCGCTGCTCCATGGTCCAGCCCTGCATGCCGGCACGCTGGGCGAGTCCTGGTTCGAGTATGCGCGCATCGCGATGAGCGGCCAGGAGATCAACGCGAACTTCGGAAGCTCGATCGCAATGACCGGCGAATGGGCGATCATCGGAACTCCCTACGACGACAATGGGCCGCAGGACGTCGGCCGCGTCGAGTTCTGGCAGCGCTTTCCCGGCCAGGGGACCTGGGTTCGGCGGGACATCGAGTACCCGTTGGGCGCAACGGGGACCGACCTGCTCGGCCAGCACGTCGCCATCGACGGCAACTTCGCCATTGCAACGGCAGCCGGACTGGACTGGTTCGGTGACCAGTCGGCCGGCGTGGCGATGGTCTATCAGCGCAGCGGGTCGTCGTGGAACCTGGACGCGCAACTGGTCGATCCGGACGGCCCGGTCGAGTTCAACTTCTACGGCAACGACGTTGCCATCAGCGGCTCCACACTTGCGATCGCATATACATCGTCGGCCGAAGGGGGCGTGCAGCGGGGCAAGCTCGATCTGTTCGATCGCGGTTCGGGGGCCTGGCTCCCGCTGCAGACGATTCGCGGCACCGTCGACGGACGGCGAATCCCCGACGACCTCGACATCGAAGGCGACACGCTGGTGTTCAGCGACGATGCGGCCAACGGCTTCCTCGGCGAGGTCTACGTCTACCAGCGCAGCGGCGGGACCTTCTCGCTGGCCCAGACCCTGAGTCCGCAGAGCGCCACGCCCGGCGCATTCGGGCACGAGTTGGCGCTGAACGGCGACCGCCTGGCCATCCTTGCCGTCGACTACATCGAGGTCTTCGAGCGGGTGGCCGGAACCTGGCAGCACCTGCAGAGCATCAGTGCGCCGGGCGTCCGGTTGGGCACGACTTCCTCGACCGGTGAAACGCTGGCGTTCAGCGGCGACCGGATCCACGCCATCCGCGACGGCACCGGGGATGTGTTCTCGTTCCTCTGGGACGGCAGCCAGTACCAGCCCGAGGCCGATATCGTCACGCCAAGCGAAGCAACGAACCTGGCTTCGGCGCTCGGTACGCGCCTGCTCGTCGGGCATCCCTTCGAAGACAGCGGCCGCGGCCGGGTCGACGTCTACCAGTACGCGCTCAACACTCAGACCACGATCGACGTCAGTCCCTCTCCATCGGTCAGGGGCGGCTCAACGACCATCTCCGTCTCGGTCGGCTCCGACACCTTCACACCGATGGGCCGCGTCTTCATCGAACGAACCGACGGCGGATTCCTGTGCACCATCGCGCCGCTGCTCGGCGGCGCCGGCTCCTGCACCAGCCCGGTCGGACAGCCGGGCGACTACGAGCTCGTCGCCCGCTACGACGCCGATCTCGGCTTCGTCGACAGCGTGTCCGCTCCGTTCATGCACACGGTACTGCCCACGCCGACCACGACGACGATCACCTCGGACTCGCCGGATCCTTCGCCAGGCGGCACGCCGGTCCTGGTGACCTATTCCGTCGACGTCGAAGAACGGCGCGGCGTCCGCCCCGACGGCGATCCGCCCCCGGTGCCGATCGGCAACGTAACGATCAGCGACGGCGTCGACAGCTGCATCGGCACCGTCGCCGATGGCCAGTGCACGATCGTGATGAACACGCCGGGGAACCGCGACCTGGTGGCCAGCTACGAGGGCGACAGCCTGTTCGCGGCCAGCGTATCCGCGCCGGAGCCCCACACGGTCGTCATCGCCGCCGACCTGGCCATCGACAAGCGCCAGTGCAGCGGCCTGACCCGGCCGGAAGCCGCGCATCGGTTCCTGCTTCGCGTCACCAACCACGGCCCGAGCACCGCCGAAGCGGTCGAAGTCGTCGACGAATTGCCCGTCGACATGGCCTTCGTGCAGTCTTCGCCGGCCTGCAGCGAGTCCGGCGGAACGCTGACCTGCATGGTCGGCGACATGATCTCGGGTCAGACCATCGATATCGCAATCGAAGTGCTGGTCGCCGCCGACCCGGAAGAGGCGATGTTCAATACCGCCAGTGCCACCAGCCTGACCAACGACCCGTCGCTCGGCAACAATAGCGATATGACCGTGACCATCCGCCTGGATCAATTGCTGACCGCCGACGGCTTCGAATTCTGCGGAGAGTCGCCCTGACCGCACGGCAACGTGGACTTTGACAGGCCCTCGCCCGACTGGCAGGATCGAGGCTGGGTCAGAGTTGGTGATCGTCGGATGCGAGAACGCACGGGAATCCACCGGCACCGCCGGTGCTCTGCGAGCGGAGTGGGGATGGTCCTGGCCGCCCTGTTTACCTTCATTGTGGCGAACGCCAGTGCTCAATCGAGCGCGGCCGAAGGCTGCAATACGGTGCAGGTGTATCCGGTTCCGCTCAATGCCGAGCGGCCGCTGACGGCACAGGTCCACCGGCTTTGCGGCCAGTCGACCACGTTTCTCGAAACGGTGACCGCGCAGGTCACCGGCGAAACGATCCGGATCGGGACGACGTGTCGATTCAGTCCTCTGCCGACGATCAGCTGCCAGATCGGCCAGGTCGAGATCGGGATTCTGGAGTCCGGCACCTATGCGGTCGAAGTCGTCGACGAGGACAGCGGCACCCTGCTGTTCAGTGACTCGCTGACCGTCGGGCGGGTGACGTCGGTGCCGACGCTGCGCGGCGTGGGCCTGGCTGTGGCGGCCCTGCTATTGCTCGGCGTCGGCCTGGTGACCCTGTTCGGTCAGCCCGGCCGCAGCCTTTTCTCGAACAGCCGTTCATAGCTCGGCACACAGCAGGCCGCGACGTCGGCGGCTTCTCCATCAAGTTCCGGTAGAGCCGGCGGCGGCGGACCGAAGCCGGTGGATTGCCGGACCGCGTCGTACCAGTGCGGCGCCCACAAGCCGTCGGTTTCGCGCGGACCTTCCGGCCAGCGCAGCATTCGATCCGTGAATTCGATACCTACCCGCTCGCACAGCGCGCGCAGGTGGCCTTCCGGGTCGTGCAGGAATTCGCCGGAGTCGATGATCGGCGGGTCCTGACCCAGTTCTTCCGTGACGAAGCGGTACAGCGCCCACTGCTGGGGGACGCCGATCGCCTCGTCGGACACGGTGTCGCGCTTGTTCAGGTACGAGGCCACGACCGCCCGCGGGTCGCGGATCAGGAACGCATGCGTGAATTCGCCCAGCCATTCGCGGTCGAGCATGGCGGGCAGCAGGTGGTGGGTCATGTGCTTCTGGTACCAGATCGCCCTTCCACCGGGCACCGGTCCGGCCAGCTCGCGCCAGACGACCCGCCAGTCGATCTCCATCGCCTCGATGATCTCGTCGGCCATCGGGTGCGACTCGTCCGTGGCGTCCAGCCAGGCGCCGTACAGGGGCTCGTCGACCACCGCCGTGTCGGGCCGGTTCTCGAAGGCCCGCATCATCGCCGTGGAGATGTTGCGCGGCCCGGACCACATGGCGATGCGGAGGGGTTGGTTTGTACTCATGCTTCACCCCGACGAACGAACCCGAACGATTTCCAGTCTTCCCGGACTTGATCCGGGATCCAGCGACTTGGAATGTCGACCGTGTAAGTCGCTGGGCCCCGGCTCGGGGGCCGGGGCGACGGAATCGAGGGTTCGATCATCGTCTCGCCTCTACGACCCTTGACGGACGACGACTCCTCCACCCTGTCGTCCCGGACTTGATCCGGGACCCAGCGACTTGGAATGTCGACCGTGTAAGTCGCTGGGCCCCGGCTCGGGGGCCGGGGCGACGGAATCGAGGGTTCGATCATCGTCTCGCCTCTACGACCCTTGACGGACGACGACTCCTCCACCCTGTCGTCCCGGACTTGATCCGGGATCCAGCGACTTGGAATGTCGACCGTGCAAGTCGCTGGGCCCCGGCCCGGGGGCCGGGGCGACGGAATCGAGGGTTCGATCATCGTCTCGCCTCTACGACCCTTGACGGACGACGACTCCTCCACCCTGTCGTCCCGGACTTGATCCGGGACCCAGCGACTTCGAATGTCGACCGTGAAAGTCGCTGGGCCCCGGCCCGGGGGCCGGGGCGACGGAATCGAGGGTTCGATCATCGTCCCGCCTCTATGACCCTTGACGGACGACGACTCCTCCACCCTGTCGTCCCGGACTTGATCCGGGACCCAGCGACTTGGAATGTCGACCGTGTAAGTCGCTGGGCCCCGGCCCGGGGGCCGGGGCGACGGAATCGAGGGTTCGATCATCGTCCCGCCTATACGACCCTTGACGGACGACGACTCCTCCACCCTGTCGTCCCGGACTTGATCCGGGACCCAGCGACTTGGAATGTCGACCGTGTAAGTCGCTGGGCCCCGGCCCGGGGGCCGGGGCGACGGAATCGAGGGTTCGCTCATCGTCCCGCCTCCTTGACCAGCAGATCGGCATACAGCCCCTGCAGCCGCTCGGTCACCGACCCGCGCTGTCCCGAACCGATCGCCCGCCCATCGACGACGCCGACCGGCTTGAGCCCGGACAGCGTGCCGGTGATGAAGGCCTCGTCGGCCGAATACACGTCGGTCAGCGTGAAGGTCGTGGCGATATGCGGAATATCGTTCGCCTCGCACAACTCGAGCACGTGGCCGCGGGTGATGCCGCCGAGGCAATAGCGACCGTCGGAGGTCATCACCCGGCCGTTCTTGACGATGAAGAAATGGGTCGAGTTGCAGGTCGCCACGAAGCCGTCGGGATCGAGCATCAGCGCCTCGTCGGCGCCCGCCACCGCGCCCTGGATGCAGGCCAGAATGCAGTTCAGCTTGCTGTGGCTGTTGATGCCCGGGTCCTGCACGTCCGGCGCCCCGCGACGGACGTGCACGGTGAACAGGTTCAGCGGCGTGGTCAGCGCGGTTTCGGTCACGGGATGATGGCCGGGAATGATCACCAGCGTCGGGCCGCCGTCGACCAGCCGCGGATCCTGATACGGTTCACGGCGAACGCCTCGGGTTAGCATGATCCGCAGGTGCGCATCGTCGACCAGGCCGTTGCCGTCGATCACCTGCTGCACCGCGCCGACCAGCTCGCTTCGCTCGGGCACCTCGGCCAAGAACAGGGCCTTCGCGCCTTCCGTCAATCGATCGAGGTGGGCATCCAGGAACGCCGGCCGACCGCCGGCCACGCGCACGCCCTCCCACACGCCGTCGCCGAGCACGAACCCCGAATCGAACACCGACACGGTCGCTTCGTGTTCGGCAACCAACTCCCCATTGATCCAGATGCGGTAGCCGTCGTTCTTCGCCATTTGCGACCCTCGAATGAACGGGAAACGGCGAGTGTAGCGCGCGCCCGTGGCTCGTCGCGCCCGGTTTCCGCGTAGAGAGGGGGCGAGCGCGCTCGATCCGGCGGAGCACCGGGGGCTGAACTGAAAGCGCGCGACTGCAATCAACGTTCGTGCAAGCGACAGGGAGGAACCATGCAGGAATCACACGCTACGCAAAGCGTCGGCCAATGGATGCTGACGCTGTTCATTACCTTCATCCCGATCGTCAACATCATCGCTCTGCTGGTCTGGGCCTTCGGAAGCTCCACGCATCCGGAGAAAGCCAACTGGGCCAAGGCAGCGCTGATCTGGATGGTGATCTTCTTCGGACTGGGGGTTCTGATGTCGGTACTGGGCGGCGGCCTGGCCATGATGGGCGGCGGCATGTAGCCGCGCGTCGTCGAATGCCGGCCCCGTCCCGCGGGGCCGGCCCGGGGCCTGAACGCCGTCCGCCGTCCCGACGCCGAACGACCGCCTGCGGCAGAATGGCGGCTGGTTCCCGCTCCGGACGTACGATGCCGAATGCCCACCGCCTCCCGATTGCCCTGTCGTTCCTGCTGATCCCGGCTGCCTTTCTTCCGGCGATAACAGTGGCCTCGCCCGCCGACCCGGACCGTGCCGTGCTCGACCCGCGGGATCGCCCCGCCGTCGAGAACGCCATCGTGGCCGATCGGCTGGCCAACCTGCTGCCGGAGTTGATGGCCGAGGCGGACATCGACCTGTGGCTGGTGCTCAACCGCGAATACGCCGAAGACCCGGTCTACTTCACGCTGGTACCGCAACCGAGCTTTGCCGCGCGCCGCACGACGATGCTGCTGTTCCATCGCCAGGACGACGGGTCGGTCCAGCCGATGACGGTCAATCGCTACCCGCTCGGCGAACCCTACGAATCGAAATGGTCCGGCGGCGACCTGGACGAACAGTGGACGGCCCTGGTCGAGTTGATCGGCGAGCTCGACCCGGAACGCATCGGCATCAACACCTCGAGCACCTGGCCGGAAGCCGACGGCCTGACCCACGGCCTGCACGAAAAGCTCATGGCCGCGCTGCCGGAGGGCTTCGAGGACCGCGTGGTGTCGGCCGAGCAACTGGTCGTGCGTTGGTTCGAGACTCGTACGTCCGAAGAACAGGACCTGTACGCCCACATCGTCGGCCTGGCCCGCGGCGTGATCGCCGAGGCGTTTTCGAATCGCGTCATCACGCCCGGCGTGACCACGACCGACGACGTCGCCTGGTACATCCGCCAGCGCTACGAATCGCTGGGCCTGCCGATCTGGTTCATGCCCTACGTCAACATCCAGCGGCCGGGCCAGGACTGCACCGCCGAGTCGCCGTTCTGCGGCGTCGAAGGCACGATCCAGCGCGGCGACGTACTGCACACGGACGTCGGCATCTGCTATCTGAAGCTGTGCACCGACACCCAGGAGATGGGCTACGTCCTGCGCTTCGGCGAAAGCGAGGTGCCGGCCGACCTGAAGAAGGCCCTGGCCGAAGGCAACCGCTGGCAGGACCTGCTGACCGCCGAGTTCGAAGTCGGGCGCACCGGCAACGAGGTGCTGGCCGCCGCCCAGGCGGCGATGGACGACCAGCGCTGGGCCTACAACGTCTACACCCACCCGATCGGCTTCGTCGGCCACGGTCCGGGCGCGACGATCGGCATGTGGGACCTGCCGGGTGCAGTGCCGAACACCGGCGACTGGCCGCTGTATCCGAACACCGGCTTCTCGATCGAAGGCAATATCGCGCTGCCGCTCGAGCGCTGGGACGGGCAGCATGTCCAGATCAAGCTGGAGCAGACCTCGATCTTCGACGGCGAAGAAGTGATCTATGCCGCCGGCCGTCAGACCGAGTGGCACGTGATCCGCTAGGTCGCGCGCCGAACAGCGGCCACACCGCATGACCGACGACGATCGCTGTTTCGAGGTCGACGGCCGTCGCTGGCGGCGCACCGATCCGGCAATTCCGGGTTCGCTGGAAACGGAACTGGTCAGCGAGTTGATGTCGGCGCGCCGGGCAGTGAAGACGGCGAAGGCCAGCGGCGACGAAGATGCGATGCGCGATGCTCGGACGCGCGTCCACGACGCCAAGGTCGCGCTCGGCGAGCGCGGGGCACCCTGGTGGGAGCCGCCCGATGAAGAGGCGCTCCGCGAGCGCCTGGCGGCAGCGATACGCGCCCTGCTTCGCAAGCGCGGAAGCGACAGCAGCATCTGCCCCTCCGACGCTGCGCGGATTGCCGGCGGCGAAGAATGGCGCAACGCCATGGGCCCGGCGCACGACGTGGCGTGGCGGCTTGCCGGCGAGGGCTGGCTCGAGGTGCTCCAGGCCGGCGAGCGAGTCACCGAGCCGCCGCGGGGTCCGGTGCGCCTTCGCCGTCGGACCTGACCGGACCGCTCACGCGGTCGCGGGCTCGATGGTCCCCTGCGCTACTCGAAGCTCAGCACTTGATGTCCACAACCGCCACGGCGAAGCCGCCGCGACCGTCGCTGATGCGGTAGCGGATCTGCAGCGGCGCGCCGCTCCAGTTGGTCGGCTCGAAGCGGACCCGGTTGTCCTCGGTCACCGTGAAGTTGCCGACGTCCGAACCCGGCAGGTCCAGCAGTTCGACGACGCTCAGCGGATCGCCGTCCGGATCGCTGTCGTTGGCCAGCACGTCGATGACCACGACGCTGTTGCGGTCGGTCAGGACAAAATCATCGTTGGCGACAGGCGGCGTGTTCGGCGTCGCCGGCGTGACCGTGACCGTGACTTCGCCTGTGACTTCGGCGCCGCCGGCGTCGCGCACCGTGTAGGTGAACGTATCGGTGCCGGTGAAGCCGCCGTCGGATTCGTAACGGATACTGTCGCCGACGATGCTCGTGGTGCCGCCGCTGGCGGACGACACGGAGACCAGCTCGAGTTCGTCGCCGTTCGGATCGGAGTCGTTGGCCAGCACGTCGATCAGAACCGGCACGCCGGACACGGTCTCGGCGCTGTCGGATTGCGCCACCGGCGCATCGTTGGCGACGCTGACCGTCACCGTGGCCGTGGCCGTATCGGTCCCGTCGGTCACGGTGTAGGTGAAGCTGTCTTCGCCCTGGAAACCTTCGGCTGGCGTATAGGTCAGGAACTCACCGCTGTTGACCACGGACCCGGAGGTGGGCTGCGTGACGCTGGTGATGCTCAATGCATCGCCATCGGGGTCGTCGTCGTTGGCCAGCACGTCGATGAACACGCCTTCGCCGTTGCGGGCGGCCACGGCGATGTCGTTCTCCGCGACCGGCGACCGGTTCAGGAACTCGCGCTCGCCGAGGCTCACGGTGGTGCTGGTGCGCTCGAAGCGGTACACGTCCACGCTACGCTTGTGCTGCGCCGGGTTGCGCAGCGCGCGCAGGACCCAGGCCGGCACCTCCTGCACTTCTTCCTCACGGACCACGACGGCTTCGGCGACCTCCACCGGTTCCGGATCGACGATCACCGTTTCCTCGGTCTCCACCACGCGGATGAACTGGACGTCCACGCGACGGTTCAACTCGCGGTTCTCTTCGGACGTGTTCGGCACGAGCGGCTCGGTCTCGCCGCGGCCGTCGGTGATGATCGCATCGGGATCGACGCCGAGCGCGATCAACTCTTCCTTGACCGCCTCCGCGCGCCGCATCGACAGGCCCTGGTTGTAGGACGCCGGGCCGAGATCGCAGGTATGGCCCACGACGCTGATGCGGCCGAGAATCTGGCCGCTGGTGATCAATTCCGCGACGCTCTCCAGGCGCTCGCGCGAATCCTCGCGCACGTCGTCGCTATCGAGCGCGAAGAACGCGTCGGCTTCCATTTCCACGTTGCTGCGGACCACGCGGGTGGTGGTCTCGGGCGGTGCGTCGCGGACCGGCGCTTCGACCGCCGCCGCAGCGGTTACGGCGCCTGCGCCGGCAGGCGTTCTCGGCCGGTAGCTGCGGCCGAACGCATAGCGCCAGATCAGCGTGGCCCGGGTATCCGAATCGTCGATCTCGAAGTCGCCGGACTTCTCGTAATGCTCGACCGACAAGGCCAGGCTGTGGCCGGTGCCGGTGAAGAACTTCTCGGCGGTACCGGACACAGTGACCTGGTCCGAATCGAAATCGCCCCATTCGTAGTCCAGCCCGCCCTGCAGCCGCAGGTTCGGCTCCTCGAAGAACCGACCCACACGGGCGCCGACGCCGTAGTCGTAGGCCTGCTCGAAGGTCTCGGTCAGCACGTTGGTGGTCTGCAGCTGGCGGAACGGCCGGCCATCGGGATCGGTGCCGGTCACGAACTCCTCGAACAGCTGGCTGAAGTCGTCGACGAGGCGCTCGTCCGTCAACCCGAAGGAGAACTGCGTCGACCAGAAGATGTTTTCCTTCTCGTAGCCGGCGCCGAGGCTCAGCTTGCGGTCGTCCCAGCGGTTCTGGTCTGCTGCCACGTACAGCTTCCAGACCCCGGGCAGGTCGTCCTGCACGGCCGGGTCACCGTCGCCCGGCAGCCAGTGATAGTTGAGCTTCAGGCCGCCCGCCTTGTCCTGGAACCACCCCTCGGCCACCCAGGAATCGCGCTCGCCCATGGCCAGCACGCCGAGCAGTTCGGCAACCACGTCGCCCTCGTCGGAAAGCCCGAGCCCGACGCGCCAGTCGTCGCCGGTGTAATCGACCCGTGCGCTGCCATCGCTACCGGACAGGTTGACGGACTGCTGGGCGTTGGAAACACCGCCCGTGGCGGCAAGCGAAACGACGAACGCAAGCAGAAGAGAATGGCGGCGCATGACTGACCCCTTTCATTGAACCCGACTGACGAGCCGCTATTGTCGCTTGCCGGCCCGTCCACGACAACAGGTCCCACATTCGATCCGGAACGGTGACCCTGTCGACGCTCTCCGGTATCGTGGTCGACGGACCGCAGAACGCGCAGCAGCGCGCCGGCGCTCTCGTCAGCGCTGCCCCACCGCCTTTTCGTAAAGCCCCGGGAAACGTCCGCCGGGGTCGCATTCGCGCTTCAATGCCTGATAAGCCTCGCGATCGAAGATGGACCAGAAGGTGTCCTCGTCGTAGGTGCTGCGCGAGTACAGGCTCTTCTTGCCGCCGTGCTTCGCGACCAGGTCTTCGACCCGGGCGTTGTAGAACCCGTCGGGCTCGCTGGAGCGCACCATGTCCCAGAAGCCGAAGTTGATCCATGCGGTCCCGGGGTCGAGCCGGAACAGAGAAAAATCGTCGTTCGGCACGACGAACGGACACAACCAGACCGGGCGGATGCCGATGCCGGCCTCGAAGTCGGCCAGGAAAGCCGCGGCGTTCTCGATCGGGATATCCACGTCCTGGATCACCGATTCGGTGCGCGGCCGGACATGCTGCAGCAGCGACAGAGGAAAGCGATGGCTGGCCCGCATGATCTTCTGGTAGGTCACGCTGTTCAACCGCTTGCGCCCCAGCAGCAGTCGGACCGGGGCGAACTGGGCGCCGACGTTCCGGCTGCACCAGAACCAGTCCGTGTCCCAGCGCCACAGGTAGTCGTGGACCGTCAGCAGGTCTTCGCTCCGAGAGCGCAGGCTCTTCCAGTAGGGCTTCATCCAGGTGTAGTCGCTGGGCGAAACGCCGGCCCGGGGCGCATCGACGAAGCGCGCGCGGCTGAGCACGAATTCATCCGGACCGAAGTACACGCCCTCGAGGTAGTCGCAGGTCGGGTTCGCACATTCCTCGGCCATCGCGGCGAACACGGGGTCGGGCTCGCGATAGCGCGTGTAGTCGAGGTGTACGTACGGCTTGACCGGTATGAGGTCCAGCTTGACTCGCGTGGCATAACCGAAGCTGCCGTAGGAGTTCGGAAATCCGTGGAACAGCTCGGCCCGCTGCTCGGGCGAGCAGGTCAGCACGCGGCCGTCGGCGGCCAGCACGTCGAGTTCGCGCACCGTGTGATGGACCAGGCCGTAGCGGAACGCACTGGACTCGATGCCCACGCCGGTGACCGCACCGCCGATCGTGATGCTCTTCAGCTCCGGCACGATCGCCGGCGCCATCCCGTGCGGCAGCGCGGCGTCGACGAGGTCGGCGTAGGTCGTCATGCCTTCGACCTCGGCGGTACGCGTCTCGGCATCGATGGCCAGCACGTGGTTCAGCGACGACACGTCGAGGGCCGTGAAGTCGCCGTCCTGGCGCGGTCGGAACAGGTTGCTGGTGGACTTCTTGAGCCGCACCGGCCCGGCCGAGCCGGCCAGGGCATCGGCCAGCGCGGCAACGCGCTCGCGGTGGCGCCGGTACGCCCCTTCGCTCGAAAATCCCGTCAACGGACCGGCACGTAGCGGGGAATGTCGCCGTGGCTGAGCACCAGCTGCCACAGCTGGAGGCCACGGGCGCGGAACGCGCCGGCGCAACTGTACAGGTAGTAGCGCCACATCCGGTCGAAGCGCTCGTCCAGCCCTTCGCTCACCTTCAGGTCCGGCCAGGCCTCGCTGTAGTTGGCCGCCCAGCCCATCAGCGTCCGGTCGTAGTCGGGGCCGAAGTTGTGCCAGTCCTCGAGCACCAGTCGACCCTCCTTGGCCCGGGTCAGCTGCGCTTCGGACGGGATCACGCCGCCGGGGAAGATGTACTTGCTGATCCAGCGATCGGCCGCCCGGCGACTGACGTTGCCGCCGATCGTGTGGACCAGTGCCAGGCCCTCGGGCCGGAGGCAGTGCTGGACCAGGTCGAAGAATCCACGGTAGTTCTTCGGCCCGACATGTTCCATCAGGCCGACGCTGACGACCCGGTCGAAGTTCTCGCCGGCATCCAGCGCATCGCGATAGTCCTGGCGGCGGATCTCCACCGGCAGGCCCTCGCAGCGCGCCCGGCCGAATTCGACCTGGCGGCGACTGATGTTGTAGCTGACCACCTCGCAGCCGCGATCAGCGGCCAGGAAGCGAGCCAGTTCGCCGAAGCCGCCGCCGAGTTCGAGCACGCGCATGCCGGGTTCGAGGTGCAGCTTGTCGGCGACCAATCGCAGCTTGGCCCGCTGGGCATCGTCGAGCGGGATCGCCGCGCCGCCGGTGTCCGGCGCGTTGCCGTAGTACGCGCAGGTGTACTGCATGGTCGGGCCGAGCATCGCTTCGTAGAGCCGGTTCGACAGGTCGTAGTGCTGTTCGGCAACGCGCCGCGAGCGACGGCGGCTCTGCAGGTTGCCGAGCCGGCTCAGGACGATCTGGGCCAGCAACGACGGCGTGCGCAGCGACGTGTCCGAACCGGCGGCGATCAGACGGGCGAAGAACTCATCGAGCCGCTCGGCATCCCACCAGCCGTCCATATAGGCCTCGCCGGCCCCGAGCGTGCCCTCACCCAGCACGCGCTTGAACAGGCGATCGTCGTGGACCCGTAGGTCCCACGGCCGGTCGCCGCCGACCTCGATGTCGGCGGCGCCCAACAGGCGTTCGACGGTCTCGCGTGCGGACATGACGACGTGGCGGCTCCCGATCCGGCAGGCCGAACGGCATTCCAGCGCCGCTGGCGGCCCGTGGGGAGCACAGTAAACGGCCGCTCTCGCCGAGGTCAAGGCCGTGTCCGGCCACCGGGCCGGCCACGCCCCGATATCGAGCCGCCGCTATTCGAAGCCGCCGCTATTCGAAGCCGCCGAAGAACAGCACGTCCCGGGTACCGATCACGTCGTAGAGGCGTGGACCGTCGGGCTCGTTGCTGTCGAGGCGGAGCGTCGCTTCGCGCACGCCCGGAGCCGTCGGGTCGAACCTCAGGCTGAAACCGCAGGCGTTGCCGGGTTCAACGGCCGCGCTGCTGCAGCTGTCCTGACCGGCGAGAATCTCGAAGTCGGTGGCCGCCGGCCCCGAGAGGCTCAGGCCCTCGACGTCCAGCACGAAGTCGCCGATGTTGGCCAGCACGAGGACCCGGTCGGCCGGCGGCTGGCCGAGCGGCAGTTCGCCGAAATCGACGAAGCCCGGGTCGAGGTCGGCGACCGGCCGCGTGACGTTGCCCGACAACTCGACCGCGTCCAGTGTGGTTTCGAGCTCCGCCGCCACCGCCAGTTCACGCACTTCGGGTGCGGCGTCGGCCGGCACAAAGCGCAGGTCGACCGTGCACGAGGTGCCGGGCTCGAGCTCGAAGGGCGCCTGCGGACAGTCACCGCCGGCGACCATGAACGGCGCGTCGGGCTTCTCCACCGAGCGAACCGTCAGCGGCAGGTTGCCGGTGCTGGCGATTGTCAGCGGCCGGGGCGCGCTGACCTGGCCCGGCATCACCGGGCCGAAGTCGATCACCGACGGCGAGATCGCGACGGCCGCCGCGATCCCGCGCTCGAAGGCGCCGATGTCGCAGGCCGGGCCGCCCTGGGGCCGATCGAGGTTACGCAGGTCGGTGGCGATGCAGGGGCCTGCCAGCGCATCGACGGCCGGGCTGTCGGCGCGCGGCTCGAGCACGATGCGGCCGTTGTCGAGCACCACCGCCGGCTCCAGGCGCGGGTCCACGTCGACCAGGTCGCCCGGTCCCGGCGTGTACGGACAGCCTTCGAGGTCGTCGTTGACCAGGTTTCCGCCCACCGAGACCACCTCGTTCAGGCAGCCCCCACCACCCGGGTTTGCAGCCGTATTGCCGGCGAGGATCGTATTCTCGAGCGTGGCCATCGGCTGGCCCGAGAATTCGTCGAACAGGGCCGCACCGATCGAGCGCGCGCGATTGCCGGTCAAGGTGGCGTGGAGGAGGCTCAGCGTGGCGCCACCACCGGGGTTGCTCGAAATCGCACCACCGCTGCTGGCCTCGTTGGCGATCAACAGGGAATTCTCGATCGAGGCCGAACCCAGGTTCGAGACCGCGCCGCCACTGGCCCCGCCGGCACTGGCGTTGTTGTTGGTGAAGGTGGAACGACGAACGGTCAGCGTACCGGTGCTGTAGATCGCACCCCCATTCGTCGAATCGCCGTTCTGCAACAGTGCATCTTCGACGATCAGCTCTCCGTCGTTGCGAATCAGGCCACCGACATCGCCGACGTACTCGTCCCCGGTCAGCGTGAGGCCAAGCAAGGTGAGACGCGCCCCGGGGGCAACGTCGAACAATCGCTGGGCGCCGTCGGCAAGGACTTCACTGACGCCGACCCCCAGACCGATCAGGGTGATGTCGCCGGTGATGATGATCGGGCCCTGGTCGAGCCGGAACAGCCCATCGGGCATCGACACCGTTCGTGATCCGCCGAGTGCATTGGCTTCCTCGACCGCAGCCCGCAGTGTGCAGCGGCCTTCGTTGTCTTCGCAGAAGCCGTCACCCGCGTTGGCGGCGGCGGCATCGGCCTGAACGGGATCGAGCGTGATGTCGCCCGCGGCGACGAGGACACGTTCCAGCGTCGCCTCGACGTTGGCGTTGCGGTTGATCGGATCCGCGAACACCCGCGCGCGGGAGGCCAGCCGCGTGCCGAGCGGCAGACCCGGATCGGCAATCGCATTGATCGTCACCAGGCGATCGACCGGCGGCGTGCCGTCGCTGGCTCCGCGCGGGATCGGCAGCAGGTCGGGAATCGCGCACACGCGCATGGTGCCGTCCTCGACACAGCTCGCACCCGAGATGCCGAGCACGGTCAGGCGGGGGTCGAGATCGACCTCCAGCGTCACTCCGCTCGCCGGGATGCCGGCGCCGCCCTCACCCTGGAAGTTCGACAGGCCGATCGCGTAGCTGATCGGCTGGCCCAGCGGGATTGCTCTGGACGCATCACGCTCGAACACGGCCAGATCGGTCATCGGAACCACGTCGATCGAGAAGGTCGTGCAGGTCTGGGCGGGGGCGCTGTCGGTCACGCAGGTCTGGACCGAGCGCTGGCCGCCGGCGCCGTAGACGTGGCGTGCGTGGACCAGGCCCTCGCCGCCGGCGTTGAAATCCAGCAACGGCCCCGTGATCGTGCCGTCGTCGAGGATCTCGCCCTCGGGCTCGGCCGTGCCGTCGCCCCAGGCAACCAGCATCGTGTGGGCATCGCCCGGGTCGGGATCGAGCACTCCAATGTTGAGTTCCCACGGATAGCCGATGCCGGCGACGAGATCCGCCGGATCGCTGGCCGAAGTCAGCTCCGGCGGGTCGTTGACCGGCAGCACCTCGATCGTCACCGTTTCCGGCGACGACACCGCGATGCCGTCGCTGACCGCGAACTCGAAGGAATCCGTGCCGTTGTAGTCGGCGTTGGGAACGTAGCTTGCGGTCAGGCCGTTGATCGTGACCTGGCCGCGCGCCGGCGGCGTGACGAGCACGGCCGACAGGCTCTGCAGCGGCTCCCAGGGATAGGTGTCGCCGATGTCCGGGTCGCTGCCGTCGAGCAGGATGCCGGTGGCCTGGTCTTCCATCGCCTGGGCGCTGATGCCCTCGGTGGCGAAGGGCACCCGCTGGTTCTCGGCCACATCGACGGTGGCCGTTGCCACGTTGCTGCGGACCAGGTCGCCGTTGATGCGAAGACCGTCGGAGGCAAACCAGTCGAAGGCATCCAGGCCGAGGAAGTTGTTGTTCGAGCGGTAGGTGACGAAGCCCGTGTCGGGACCGGTCATCGTCACCGGGTCGGCGGCGAAGATGTGGAGGATGTCGGTGTCCGGGTCCAGCACATAGAAGCTCGTGGAGTTCACGGTGACCGAATCGGCGACGCCGAACTGGCCCACGATGAAACAGGTCACCGATTCGCAGTCCGAAGTCGCCTGCCCGGCAAAGAAGCCCTCCGGTGTGAAGCGCTGGATACGATTATTGCCGCGGTCGGCCACGTAGAGAATGTCGTTGGGGTCGATCGCAAAGCCCTGCGGCCGATCGAACTGGGACGGATCTTCGCCGGCGTCCTGGATGCGGCCACAGAAGGCATTCGTGCAGGAATAACCGATGCTGCGCTTGCGGGCCACGTCGCAGACCGCTGCACTGCCCGGCGCCTGATCGGAATCGCAGCGGCCCAGCCAACCGATCCCTTCGCCGGACGTGAACTGTGGCGGTGAAACAGTTCGATCCACTGTGGACGTACTGTACTTGTGGATCTTGCTATCGCCCCAATCGGCGACGTAGACCGCGCCCAGCGAGTCGGCATCGATGTCCCAGGCCTGACCGATGCTACTGAAGCTCGCGCCGAGCGCTTCATCGATGCGATCGAAGAACACCGCAGCGTTGCTGCCCTCGCGTTCCAGGAAGTCGAAGGCGAGCAGTTTCCGGGTACTGGCCACGTACAGGATTCCCTGTGCATCGATCACCGCATCGACCGGATTGCTCAGGATCGTAGAGCTCACCGAATCGAGCCGCACGACCTCCTGGGTGCCCGACAGGTCCTGGTTCAACACCTGCAGGTGATCGGTCTGGCCGCTGATCCAGTAGAGGAACGGATCCGGGTAGCCCGGCAATCCGCCCGGGTGGAAAGACAACCGGTCGACCTGCGCGTTGCTGCCCAGGTCGTACTCGCCGAGCAGCTCGCCATCCGGCCCGAAGCGCGCGATCCGCGTGTTGTTGGTGGAGATCCCGGTGCTGCTGTTGGAGTCGCATTCGACGATGCGGTCGATGACGAAGGACACGCCGTCGTCGTTGGTAGTCACGTACTCGGGGCTCCAGACATAGTCCTGCGGCGGCAGCGTGCCGCCGCCCTGGCAGATCGCACCCGGATCGAACTGGGCCTCGACGCGCAGGTCATCGACGAAGGTCGGCAGCAGCGGCGCGACGAAGAACCCCTCGTCGGGCTGGCGGTCGATGTAGAAATACAGGTCGTCGCCGTCGACATCGCTGGCGGTCAGCTGGACGTCGACTTCCTCGAAGGAGATGGCATCAGCCGTCGCGTCGTCGGCAAGCGGCGCGTTGTTGCTGCCGGTCAGTTTCACGTTGATGGTCTGGTCGACCCAGGGCGAGACGTTGCCGGAGGCATCGATCGCGCGCCAGCGCACGACCGTCACGCCGAAGGGAAAGTCCGCCGGACCGTCGTACTCGATCACGGGCTCGAGATCGACAACATCGAAGACCTGCGGCGATCCCGTATCGACCGCCAGCGGCGCGGTATCGCTCTCGACCACGATCGACGGAGGGGGCGCGATCTGCGGGGGCTGCGTGTCCTCCACGACGATGATCTGGACCAGCGTCGTCTCGTTGACGCCGCCACCCGGTGCGGGACCGGCATCCCGGGCAGTCCACGTGATCGGGTGACTGCCGAGCGGCAGGAATGGCGCCAGCGGCAAGGTGACCTGCGGGATGCGATTGCAGGCGTCCGTCGCCACGATCGAATCGCGCAGCACAGCCCGGAGACCGCGCGTGGACTGTCCGCCCGGTTCCTGCGCCTCGATCCGGAACGTGGCCAGCGCGGGGTCGGCGAAGTCCACTACCGGGATGGTCGTGTCGAGCACGCGAACCACCTGGTTCTGCAGCGTGACCACGCCCGTCGGGTAGCTCTCCAGGAACGAGCCGGCCGCGGTGTCGCGCACGGCCTCGTAGATGCCCTTCAATACCTGCTTCGCGGCTTCCTTCTTCGAGCCCGGCGGCTTGCCGGGCACGTAGATCGGCGGCAGCGTATCGAGCAGGCCGACCGAGGTCTCGGCGCGCCAGGTGATGGCGTGCCGTCCGACCGGTAGCTGCAAGGTGCGGTCGTAGTCGACCGGGCACGGCCCGCCGTCGTTGTTCAGCGGCACGCTGCCGTCCAGCGCGCAGCCGATGGCGTTGAACACGTCGTTCTGCGGCGCGCGAATGCCGAAGGGACCGATCTCGGCCACGAACTGCGGGTCGGGGATCTCCTCCAGGAATCCGGGCGGCGCCTCGCCGGGCAGCAGCATGCGCACATCCACGCCGGTGTTGTAGTGGAACACGCTCGGCGTGCCGAAGCCGCGCGAGCCCGGCGTCTGCGTGAAGGTCCAATCGCCGAGGAACTTGTAGGGAACGCCCATGAAGTCCTCGCGGGCGCCGGCGATGATCGGCTGGCTGAAGTCGTAGGCGCAGTTCGGGCCGTCGGCAGTGTCGACGTTGGGCGTCACTTCGAAATCGGCCGGCGCTTCGAGCACCGCCGGGCAGAACTTCAGGCCGAGGTTGGCGGCGTAGGCGGGCAGTTGGCCGAGCAGGTAGTCCCAGGGCGGGTTCGGGACCAGGCCGATCCCGAAGGCGACCGCGTAGGGCACGCTGAAGCCACCGATGCACAGCAGGTTGCGATCGTTCCGGGTCAGCGTTCCGGTACCGATCCGCGCCTCGACGCCGTCCAGTCCACCGAGGCCGGAAAGATCGAGCGATCGAAGATTCTCGAGCGCGGCTCGCATCTCCGCCTCGGTCGACGGCGCCTTGTGAGGAATCGATGCCGCGGGTTCGGCGTCGATCGCAGCAGCAAGCGGCACCGCCGCGATCAGCAGGACAAGCATCCCGCAGGGCAGGAATCGCCGGATTGCCGGGTGCATTGCTCGGTCGGTCGCTCGGTCAGTCGATCGGTCGGTCGCTCGGTCGGTCGCTCGGTTCATCGTTCGGCACGTTCGTATCGGGTCTACGGATCACTGCGCCGTTTTCTGCATAATCGGATCATCGAGCGAGCTGGAACCCTTGATGACCGATCCCTCCGGGCGAAGCGACGAGCCGCCGCTGACCGAGCTGTTGAAGCGCTCGGCCCAGGGCGATCGAGCAGCGCGTGACCGGGTGTGGTCGGAGGTCCACGACCAGCTGCGCGCACTGGCCCGCAGCCGGCTGGCCCGCGAAGCGCCGGTGACCTGCCAACCCACCGAACTGGTCCATGAAGCCTTCCTGAAGCTGGCCGGCCACAGTCCGACACCGCGCGATCGGAATCACTTCATGGCCCTGGCCGCGGTCGCCATGCGCCAGGTGCTCGTCGACCAGGCCCGCTCCCGCCTGCGCCAGAAGCGCGGCGGCGGCGCGAGGCCGCTGACCCTGGACAGCCGGGTGGCCGATGGCGAGTCCCCGGCCGCGCACGCCGAAGGGATCGACGTCCTCGACCTGCACGAGGCCATAGAGCGCTTCGAGACCATCGATCCGCGCAAGGCGCGCGCGGTGGTACTGAGCTACTTCGGCGGCCTGACCGACGACGAGGTCGCCGAAGCGCTGGACACCTCGCCGGCCACCGCAAAGCGCGACCTGCGCACCGCGCGGGCGTGGTTGGCCGCGGCGCTGGACGACCAGGAATGACGCCCGAGGCCTTTCGACGCCTCGAGGCCTGGTTCGATCTGGCCGTCGACGCCGATGCTCCTGAGCAGGTGATCGAGCGTTGCGCAGCCGAAGACCCCGAACTGGTCACGCCGCTGAAGGCGATGCTGGCCGCCGACGCCGCTCCGGACGACCCGCTGCGCCAGGTCGTGAGCGCGGCCGCTCGCGACGAGACTTCGGGCGACCCGACGCGGATCGGCCCCTTCGAGGTCGTCCGGCGACTGGGCGCCGGCGGCATGGGCGTGGTCTACCTGTGCCGTAGAGCGGGCCCGGATTTCGAGCAGCAGGTCGCGGTCAAGCGCCTGCCGGCGGCCGGCGATTCCGACTTCGCACGCGAGCGACTGAGGATGGAGCGGCGGGTGCTGGCCGGTCTGCGCCACCCCAACATCGCGCAGCTGGTCGACGGCGGCGAGGACGAAAGCGGTACGCCCTGGGTCGCGCTGGAGTACGTCGAGGGCGAGGCGATCGACCGCTGGGCCGACGGCAAGGGACTCGACCGGCGACAGCGGATCGAATTGTTCCTGGCCCTGTGCGACGCGGTCCAGTTCGCCCACCGCAACCTTGTCGTGCACCGCGACATCAAGGCCTCGAACGTGCTGGTCGACGACCACGGCCAACTGAAGCTGCTGGATTTCGGCATTGCCAAGCTGGTCGACGACGCCGAGCCGGGCAATGGCGCGTTGACGGTGGCATCGACGATGACGCCGCACTACGCCAGCCCCGAGCAGGTTCGCGGCGAACCGGTCACCCAGGCCTCCGATGTGTACTCACTCGGCGTGCTGCTGTTCGAGCTGCTGGCAGGAAAACGCCCCTACGACTTCTCAACGCGCCGGCCCGCCGAAATCGAGCGCATCGTCTGCGAGACCGAGCCGCCTCCGCTCGCCGGCAAGAACGCGACCGATCTCGACTGCATCATCGCGCGGGCCATGCACAAGGAACCGGCCCGCCGCTACGCGAGCGCGCACGAGCTGGCCGACGACCTGCAGCGCTGGCTCGATGGACGCCCCGTCGAGGCGCGTCCCGACAGCGCGGGCTATCGGGCCAGCCGTTTCCTGAAACGTCACCCGCTCGGCGCATCGGCCACCGCGCTGTTCGTGGTGCTGGTGATCGGCTTCGGCGCAGCCATGACCTGGCAGGCGCGGCAGCTGGAAATCCAGCGCGACGCCGCCCAGCGCGAAGCGCGCGTTGCCGAAGAGACCACGGCCTTCCTCGTCGACCTGTTCGGTGTCTCGGACCCGCGCGTCACCAATCCGGCGGACGTGCGGGCGCGTGATCTCCTCGAAGCCGCAGCCGAGCAACTCCCCGAAGAACTGGACAGCGATCCGCTGGCGCGGGCGCAGTTGATGCACACGATCGGCCTGGCCTTCTCGAACCTCGGCGAGGCGGATCGCGGCACCGAGCTGCTGGAACAGGCCATGGCGCTGCGCATCGAACATGCGGGCACGGACAGCGCCCTGGCGGCGGACTCGCGCAACCGGCTCGGCAACATCCATCGGCGCTTCGGCCGCCTGGTCGAGGCCGAACCGCTGCTGGTCCGGGCCCTGGAATGGCGCGAAGCGAACGGTCCGATCGACCACGACCTGGCCGACTCCTACAACAACGTCGGCCTTCTGCAGAACGATCTCGGCCGTTACGAACAGGCAGAAGCGACGCTGCGCCGGTCGATCGAGCTGCACGGCGCGGTGGGCGGTACGGACACCGACCGGGTCACCGCCCCCCTGCACAACCTGTCGCTCTCCCTGCGTCGCCAGGGGCGCCTCGACGCAGCGCGCGAGGCGTCGATGGAAGCCCTGAGGATCAAGCGCGCAGCCGGCGACTGGAGCCTGTCCTCGCTCGCCGTCACGCTCGCGGTGCTGGCCAACATCGAGCGCGAGCGCGGTGATCTCGACGCCGCGCTGGCCTATTCCCAGGAGTCGCTGGAACTCCGCGAGCAGGTATTCGGCCGCGACAACGCCTCGATCGCCAGCGGCCTCGTTACGCACGCCAATGTGCAGCTCGCGCGGGGCGACACGGGTGCCGCCGAAGCGCTGTTCCGCGAGGCCATCGCCCTGCACGAGAACGCCGGCACCATCGACGGCCTCCGAGCGGCGGACATGCTGCTCGGCCTGGGCCGCCTGCTCCAGGAACAGGGCCGCGACGACGAAGCCCGCCCACTACTGGAACGCGCCGCGGCCAGCGCAAGACGCGAACTCCCGGCCGACAGCCCCGAGCGGCAACGCTTCGAGACCGCGCTGGACGACCTGGAACGCCGGGTGCCCGCCCCGGAGCCCGGCTCCTAGCCTTCGAAACCGTCGGCGAACATCACGTCGCTGGTGCCTTCCAGTTGCACCGTTTTCATGCCCGACGGGTCATTCGACGGCAGCCGGAGCTGCGCTTGCTTGATGCCAGCGGTTCCGGGCGCGAAGCGTAGATCGACGCTGCACGTCGCAGCCGGTGCCAGCGTGGCCTGGCTGCAGCCGTCCGCCACGACCTCGAAATCCGGGGCGTCGCCGCCCGCCAGCGAGAGCATTCCGATCACGAGCGCGATTTCGCCGCTGTTGCCGACCAGGATCGACTGCGGGGCCGATGCGCTGCCGGGTTCGACCTCGCCGAAGGCCAACGCGTCGACCGAAGGCGTGAGCTGCGGCGGTGCGAGCTCCGGCACGAACTCGATCGCGCCGATGTCGCAATCGGCAACGCCGTCGTTGTCGCCGTCGACCGGGCGCTCGGTGCCGATCGCGTCGACCGGCGGGCAGTTCGGGCCGAGCATGGCGTCGATCGCCGGCGAGTCGGCGAACGGCG
Organism: Wenzhouxiangellaceae bacterium; assembly: GCA_965222675.1. Lineage (GTDB taxonomy): Bacteria > Pseudomonadota > Gammaproteobacteria > Xanthomonadales > Wenzhouxiangellaceae. The sequence continues at coordinate 469,564 of OZ244963.1, forward strand.
CGATGAACGGCAGCGCGGCGTCGCCGAAGCGCAGCGGCTGGAGCCGGTCGTCGCCTTCCGGAACGAGCAGGTCGGCGGCGATGGGAACGAGGCCGCACAGGTCCAGGTCGCCGAACAGGTTGTCGCCGCCCGAGATCAGGGTCGCGCCCGGAGCCACGGCGCAGTTGCGCGGCAGGTCGAGCAGCCCCGGCGGACGATAGTTGCCGATAAGCACCGAACCGGTGATCGTGACCGTTGCCGTGTTGGCCACGGTCAGCGCACCTCCGCTGATGCCGCTTGCCCCGCCCGTATCGCCGGAATTGCCGGTGATCGTCACGTGGTTCAGCGTGTAGTCCGAACCGCCGAGGTACAGGCCGCCGCCGCGGTTGCCGGTGATCGTCACGTTCTCGAACACACCGTGGCTGGACGCCTGGGCCCAGACTCCGCCACCGCTGACTGCCCGGTTGCCGTCGATGACGACGTCGCGCAGGTCGATGATGTTGTTCGCGATGATCGCGCCGCCGACGAAGCCGTCGGCAGCACCGCCGGTGATGCGGGCGCGGCGCACGACCAGGTCGCCGGGCCAGGCGACCACGCGACCGCGCGAAAGCGCCAGGTCTTCGAGGCGGAGCTCCACGGTCTCGTCGTTGACCCGCAGCGCAAGGCCGTCGTTGCCGTCGATGACGCTGCTCGCGGCGCCGCTGCCGACCACGACCAGGTCGTCGGTGACGTCGATGCGGCCCTCGGTCAGGGTGTACACGCCGGCGCCGAGGGCGAGCGTTTGCGTGCCCGGCTGCGCGTTAGCTTCCTCGACCGCCGCCCGCAGCGTGCAGACCCCGTCCTCGCTTTCGCAGGTTCCGTCACCGGGGGCGAGGTCGGACTTGTCGAGAAACGCGTCGCCCAGTGCGTCGACGTACAGGTCGGCGGGCGGGGCGACGCTGATCAGGTGGGCCGCATCGTTGTCCGGCGTGATGTCGGCCTCGTTCGACGTCACCGTCCCGCGGATCACCAGCGGCGTGCCCGGGGAAACGGCACCATCGACCCGCGCGGTGATGTCGGCGAACGCAGGCAAGCCGGGCGCCAGCGTGGCCACGCTGCAGGTCACGATGAGGCCGTCCAGCGCGCAACCCGTTCCGGTCACGCCGATCGATCCCGGCGCGATGCCCTCGGGCAGTTCGACCAGCAACTCGACCCCGGTCGCCGGACCGCCGGGCGGCTTGTTCAAGGCGCGGAACTCGATCTGGAACTGCTCGTTCGGCAACGCACGCTCGGTCGACGGAAGGACCTGCATGCTCAGGTCCAGGCCACCGATCGCGGTCACCGGGAAGCTGTCGCAGGCCGTCAGCGACTCCGACGTCGGAACTTCGCTGCCGTCGTCGCCGGTCACCCGATCGGTCAGGCAGATCTCGACGTCGTAGGTGCCCGGGGACGCGTAGGTGTGCAGCGCGCTGATCGTGCCCGGTCCGTTGCCGGACTGACCGAGCTTGGGGCCATCGCTCTCGACGTCGACTTCCGTCTCGATCATGCCGTCGCCCCAGTCGACGACCAGCAGGTGCTGTTCGTCGGGATCCGGGTCGACGAAGTCCGTATCGAGCCGATAGGCGAACCCCACCCCGGCCGTGGCCGGCTCGGGCATCTGGGCCTCGGGCGGATCGTTGATCTCGACCACGGTCACGGCGATGGACTCCGGCGCGGAGACGAACACGCCGTCGTCAGCCGCGAAGGAGAACGTATCGGTGCCGTGGAAGTCCGGAACCGAGGTATAGATCGCCTGCTTGTCACCCGGAGCGCCGACGATCTGCACGGTCCCGTGGCGCGGCGGAGCCACGACGGAGAAATCCAGCGTATCGAGCGGATCGGGATCGCTGCCGTCCAGCGCGATGGCCCCGGGCGTGTCCTCGTCGACGATCACCGCGATGCCGGGCGTGGCGAACGGGGGACGGAAGTTGCGCACCACGCCGATCTCGACGTCGGCTGGCGTCGAGCGGACCGGGCGACCCGTGTCGGGATCGCGCACGCCGTCGCTGACCCGGAAGCTGAAGCGGTCCAGGCAGTCCTCCGGATTGTCGCAGGCAAAGTCATTGTTGGACTGGTACTCGAGATCGGCGTAGTCCGGCCCGATCTCCACGAACGGCGTCAGCAGGGAGATGTGCAGCAGGTTGGTCTGCGGGTCGATGATGTAGAAGCGACTGGAGTTGACCGTGACGTTCTCGGGGTTGCCGAAATCGCCGAGGACGAAGCAGCTACCGTCGCAGGTCGACACGGCCTGGCCGGCGAAGAAGCCTTCGGTCGAGAAGCGCTGGATGCGCGCATTGTCGCCATCGGCCACGTAGACCGTGCCATCCGGGGCGAGGTCGATCGCTGGCGTCGCGCCGAACTGCCCGGGACAGCGCCCGCCGCGCTCCTGGCCGACGCTGCTTCCACCGCAGGTGACGCGCTGGTCGCTGTTGAACGCCGGGTCGACGGCGCAGGTTGCATCGGTACAGGAGAATCCGAGCGTGCGGTGATTGCCGACGTCGCAGACCGCCTGATCGCCGGGGGCCAGGTCGATGTCGCACCGTCCGAGCCAGCCCTCCAGTACGCCCGGATAGGCGAGCCCGTCGGCCGCGACATAGGATGGCGTGTAGCGATACAGACGCCCCTGGCGTCCGGCATGCAGTCGGCCCTGGTCATCCAGTGCCAGTCCGGTGGCCCCCAGCAGGGGGTCGAGCGGACCATCGTCGTTGAGAACGCCGACGAACGTCGGGGTATGCCGGCAGTCCACCGAACAGTCGAATCCCGGCGGCAGAGTGCCATCGAGCACAACGATCTCGCCCTCCCGGTCCATGACGTAGATCAGGTCGTTGTCGTCGATGACTGCACTCTGGCCGGCGAGGAGCGTGCAGCCGAAGTCGGAGAGCGTCGGGCAGCTTCCGTCTTCCCGGTCTTCGATCGTGTCCATCACGTACACGACCTGACGCACGAGGTCGAGGTCGTAGACATCCAGCGTGGTGAGCCCGTCGTCGGTGATGAACACCAAAGCGGTCGAGAAGATTCGCTCCCGGTCTGCATCGATCACGACATCCCGCAGGTCGAACACCTGCAGCGCATTGATCAGGGTGCCGTCATCGCCGATCACGGCAATCCGCCCGCGCCGTTCGAATCCATCGGGATACAGGGAGGAACAGAAGATGTATCCCTCGTCGACAACGTAGCTTCGGCCGTCATCGGTGACCGTCAGGAACTCCGGCTGCGAAGGGAACGCGAGATGAAACGGAGCGGCCGACCCGTTGGGGCCACAGAGCGTCTCCAACTCCGCGTCGCTGATCGACTGCTCGATGCGGAAGTCCTCGACGAAGTACGGGTACAGCGGCGCGACGAAGAAGCCGTCGTTCGGCGCGTCTTCGATGAAGAAGCGCAGCGGATCGCCGTCGGGGTCGGTCGCTTCGAGCCGGATCGGCGTCGGCTCGAAGGACACTGCCTCGACCCTCTCCGCCCCGGTCTGCGCGATCGGGCCGGGGGCCAGGTTCGAGGCCTTGACGTTGACGATCTGCGTCGCGCTGTCGCTGTTGCCCGAGGCATCGGTCACGGTCCACTCCACCAGGGTCAGGCCGAAGCCGATCGGCAGCGTGGCGTCGTTGGTCACGGTCGGATCGAGGTCGACGAAGTCGAACACCAGGGGCTGGCCGAGCTCGCTGATCGAACCCGAATCCACCTCGACGATATCGTCCGGCGGCACGATCACCGGCGGCTGCGTATCGACGACCTCGACTCGCATCGTCGCCTGCGTCTCGTTGCGGAGGCCTGCACGGTTCGGCCCCGGGTCCCGGGCCGTCCAGGTAATCTCGAAGTCCGCCGGGCTCGACGCGGTGCTGACGGGCCAGAAGGTCTCCAGCGCTTCGGTCGGGAAGGCGGGCAGCATCGAGGTCATCCGGCCGCAGGGGTCGGAGACCTCGTACATCGACTTCAGCAGCGGGGCATAGCGCGACCGGGAGACCCCGCCGGCTTCATCGGCCTCGATGATCACCTCGATCACGTCGCCGTCAAGCGCCGCAGTGATCCGGCCGTCGGAGAACGGCTGCGGCACGATGACCGGCGGATCCTCGTCGTAGACCGTGATGGTCTGGAACACGTCGCGGGTGTTGCGAGTGCGCCAGCCGCTGAAGATCACATCGGCGACGCCGACCAGCGTTTCCGTGATCACGTCCAGGGCCAGCCCGCTCCAGGGTTGGCCCTTTGCCCCCGACGGCAGGCCGGGAATGTAGATCAGATCGGTCGGACTGAGCCGAACATAGCTGCGCCAGAGCAGCGTGTTCACGCCCTGCGGAAAGTCCAGCTTCCGGTCGTCAACGTACGGACACCGGTAACTCGGGCCGGCGCCGTCGAGCTGCGAATACGGCTCGGATCCGTTCTGGTCGTCGCACTGCATGAAGATCCGGTCCGTGGCTTCGAAGGAAGCGGTATCGAGCCAGTACTCCAGGTCCAGCCTGATGGCCGAAGACGGCGTCGGCGTGTCGTACAGCAAAGCCACGTCGACTTCCGTGTTGTGCTGGTACACGAAAGGCGTACCGACCTCACCCCAGTCGCGCTCGAACAGGCGCGTCCATCCGAGCACGTTCACGAACTTGTCGAACATATGCTCCTGTTCGAGCTCGATATGACATTCCCCCGTGGCCGGAAGTCCTGCAGCATCGGGCGGCGGCGCGAACACGGTCGGGCAGAACTTGAGCCCCAGGTTGCTCGCATAGGCCGTCGCGTTGAAGCCCTCGGAAAGCGGCGACGGCACAAGGGCGAGGGTGAACGCCACCTGGTAGGTCAGGCCGAGCGCAGCGTTGCAGGCGATGGCGATGTCGTCGAGGTCTCGACCGCCCGCCGACTTCGTGACCCACGCAGCCTCGACGGCGACGCCCGAATCGCCCGCCGGCGCGTGCGCCACGCGCACCGCTACCCCGTCGAAGGGCTCGAGAGACTCCAGCCCGATGACCCCGTCGCGCGCGGCCTCCACCCCCGGGCGCGCCTTGCCGTCCAGGGAAAACAACGTCGACCCGATCACGTGCGGCCCGCGTAGCGCGGTGAGCTCGACGACCGCATCGACACGCTCGGCCTCTACGCGCAGCGCCAGCGAATGCATCGGCTCGACCAGCCCGAGCATGATGGCTTCCGAGCCGATCCGGATCCGACCATTACGGGTCGGCAAGCCCTCGACCGACCCGGTCCGGAGGATCGCTTCGCCCGTCACCGAGCGCCCGCTTTTCGCGCCGTCGCCGGCCAGGTCGACGAAGGCCGCCTGCTTCGGTACGTCGACCAGCGGCTCGACGATCGGCCCCACGCGGAACGCGTCCCGGCCCTGCGCCGATCCGGCGAACGCTACCCCCGCAACAAGAAGGAGGAAGAAGCGGCGAACCGATCGAGGCTCGAGAACCGATCGGGCGATTGGAACGAGGCTCGGGCACATGGCCGGACTCCGGGACGACAGATGCACCCATCCTCACCTCGGACCCCCGACGCGGGAATGGCCGGACGTTGCAGATTCATGCCCGCTGGTTGCAACCGGTTGCTATCTACGCAGAATCATGGACTTGGCCGCGATTCTCCGGTCTCTGGATACAACGGCTCGCGCATGCCTGTCCGCCACCTCCGGCGCTGCCGCAGGCCTCACGCTCGGCATGTTTTCCTGAACGCCCTTCCAAACGGGTTCAATGGCATGGCACATGTACTGGTCATCGGCGGCAGCAGCGGAATCGGCCTGGAGACAGTGCGTCTTGCCCTCGATCGGGGGCACCGGGTGCGGGCGTTCGCGCGCTCTGCGACCGGGATCGAACTCGAACACGAGAGCCTCGAGAAATTCGACGGCGACGCGCTGGATGCGGCGTCGGTGAACAACGCCCTCGACGGCGTCGATGCCGTGGTCGTTGCACTCGGCATCAAGCTCGGCCCCGGCACCGTGCTCGGCGGCACCACCCTGTTCTCGGAAGCCACGAAGATCCTGATCCCCGCGATGGAGAAGCAGGGCGTCGAACGTCTGCTCGCGGTGACAAGGTACGGCGCCGGCGACAGCGGTGAGACCATGAACCCGATCAGCCGGCTCGGCTTCAACGCCGTGTTCGCGCGCATCTACGCCGACAAGTCGAAGCAGGAAGCCTTGATCAGGAACAGCACGCTGAATTGGACCCTCGCCCGCCCGGTGATGCTGACCGGCGGCTCGTCCGTCGACTACACGGTGCGGACCGATCCGAAGGACTTCGGAATGGGCATCATTTCGCGGGTCAGCGTGGCCGACTTTCTCGTATCCGAAATCGAAGAGGCGAAACATGTCCACCAGGCGCCGGTGCTCAACTGAAGGCGCGTCCGTGAATCCGACGGCCCGCCGACCGGTTTCAACAATGCAGGCGACGGGGGACAATCCACTCTGGACCGACGCCCGGGCGACCGCTCCGAAATGACGTTCGAACACCCGTTCTTCCGCAGATCCAACAAGGAGCAGAGGCGCTTCCAGTTCAAGCTGGGGCTGGCCTCCCTGGCCGCGCTGCTTGGTTCAGGCGGCCTGCTCTTCGCCGTTGTCCAGCTGCCACTGCTCCTCCTCGTGCTCGCCGTCGAGTTCGCCGTCATGTTGAGCATCATCGCGCCGTTCTTCGACGTACCCGCGCTGGTCCGCAGCGGAAAGCTGCGGTACTACTCGCCGTTCCTGCTTGCCGAACGCGAACGGAACGGCACCGTGGTCCTGCATGCAGGAACGCTGTTCGATTCCTGGTTCCTGTTTCCGGGGGAGATGCCCGCGTGCGATCGCAAGCGGCTCGCGCTGGCCGGGATCGTCAACGGCCTGATCCAGTTGATCGATGAGCACGAGACGTGCGAGAACCGCGCCGATCGGTCCACCTCGACCGTCCGGATCACGAGCTACATCCTGAACGAGAGGAATGCGCAGCGGCTCGGGCTGGAAAGGAGGCCCACCGATGCGATGCAGAAGTTCATCCTCTACTACAACTACTTCAACCTGACCGCGAGTTTCTCCCTGCTCCAACGGCGTCTCCGGTTTCCGTCGATTCGATCCGTGCAGACCTTCGAGGGCAGGCTTGCGAAGCTCGCCGAACAGAAAGCGCGACTCGAAGCACTGCGCGACCGGCTCGAGCGCTGACACTGCCCAAGGACTGCCGAAGCGGAGAACCGTGGATCTAACAAGCGAATCGCGAGCCCGGCGTGCGGCCAGACGTGCGGCTAGAATCGAAGCGGCCAGCCGATCGATCGGCTGGATGCCAACCGCTCCAGGAGAAAACCCCGATGACAAAGAAGATCCGGATCGAACACCACTCCCTCTGGGGCGGCGCCTGGTTCGCGGCCTGGCTGTTCACCCTGGGCTATCTCGACCTTGGCCTCCTCAAGGGGCTGCTGGCCATCGTCCTGTGGCCGTACTACCTCGGCGATGCCCTGGCCGGCTGACGGGCCGGGCGGTCGACAGCCGGGGTTCGTGATCGAGCGGGTTCCGGCGGAGCGGGGCTCCGCGACGCGGGATCGCGCTGCGGTGCTGTGCAGCGCGGCGAACTGAATCATTCCCGGTTCCGGCAGTCCAAGTACGACAAGCGGGCGCGACGCGGTTCATCTCCGGACCGATCGCCCGCCGTGGAGATGGCCATGACCAAGGGCAGAGACACCCAGCAGCGCGAAGGCAAGAAGAAACCGGCCAAGACCCTGAAGGAAAAACGCGCCGACAAGGCCGCAAAACGCGACGGGAGCTTCAAGCCGGACAGCATCAACAAGGTGCTCGGCGACAAGCCGCCGACTCGCTAGGAGCCGCTGCACCCACGGAAGGTCACCGCAGCCGTGGGGTCGCGTCTCGGCTCCTCGATACCTCGATACCTCGATACCTCGATACCTCGATGCCTCGATGCCTCGATGCCTCGATCAGGATCCCCGAACAGGGCTCCCGAGCCGGCCTCCCGATCCGACCCAAGTCTGCGCTGATCATGCGAATCCTCCTCCTCCGACACGCGAAATCCTCCTGGGACCGACCGGGGCTGACCGACCACGATCGCCCGCTGGCCCCGCGCGGCGAACGCGCGGCCCCGGCCATGGGCGCGCACTTCGCCGGCGCGGGCATGCGTGTCGATCGGATCATCAGCTCCACCGCCGCGCGCGCCGCATCCACGGCGCGGCGGTTCCGCGACCGCTTCGATGATCGATGCCCGCTGACCCTGCGTCGCGATCTCTACCACGCCGATGCCACGGACCTGCTGGCGATTGCACTGGAAGAAGCGGGCTCGGACGACGAGGCCAGGATCATGCTCGTGGGCCACAACCCGGGCATGCACGACCTCGCGCTGTTCCTCTGTGGCGAGGGCGAAGCGGACGAGGTCGCTCGTCTGCAGGCGAAGTTCCCGACCGGTGCGCTGGCCGAGTTCGAACTGCCACGGCGCGCTACCGACCGCGTGCAACCCGGCAGCGCGCGCCTGCTGCGCTTCCTTCGGCCCAAGGACCTGCCGGAAGCGAAAACGCGGAAACTGTAGCTGAGCAGGAGCAGGACGGTCCGCGCCACGCCGATGCGTGATCGACAAGGGCCACGGGTCTGCCGCCGAGAGCGCACTCGGGGTAGGCTTGGAGGTCCCTCCGACCGGCAGTGGACAAAGCGATGGCAGCAACCCGGCAGACCGATGAAACGCTCGCGCGCGTGCGGAACCTGGCACGCCTGCTCGACAGCTCCATTTCCTTGCCGGGTGGCTACCGGATCGGCCTCGACGGACTGATCGGCCTGGTCCCGGGGATCGGCGACGCAGCAGCGGCTTCGATCTCCGCCTACATCGTGATCCAGGCCGCGCGCCTGGGTGCATCGACGACGACGCTGATCCGGATGATGGGCAACATCCTTCTCGAGCTGATCGTCGGCATCGTGCCGGTTCTCGGCGATCTGTTCGATTTCGTCTGGAAGGCCAACAATCGCAACGTCGCGCTGCTGGAACGCAACCTCGACAAGCTCCAACCCGATGACGCCGCCGGCCGCCGCTTGACCAGCGCTGTGCTGGTCCTGCTCGGCGTGTTCCTCCTGCTGATCGTGCTGCTGACGATCGGAGCGATCAGCCTGCTGCTGGCGCTGCTCGGAGCCGCGGGAATCGGGTGAAGCGAGCGCTCGAAGAACCGACTCGGACCAGACTGGCGATCTGCTTTCCGGTTGATCTCCGATGTCCCTGCTGATCCCCCACCTCCAGCCGCTGCGGGCGTGCCGCCTGGTGGCGCGCTACGACCGCTTCATCGCCGACGTCGAGTTCGACGACGGCACGGTCGTGAAGTCGCACTGCGTCAATCCCGGCCGGATGGAAGGCCTGGTTCGGCCCGGCGCCCGGGCCTGGGTGTCGCCGGCGCCGGAAGGCAGCAAGCGCAAGCTGCGCTGGACCCTCGAACTGCTCGAACTCGACGGCCGCTACGTCGGTGCCAACACCCAGGTGCCGAACCGAATCGCCGAAACCCTGGTCCGCGAGCGCCTCGTCCCGGGCCTGAAACGCTGGCGGTCCGTGGAACGAGAGGTGCGCTACGGCGAGAACTCGCGCATCGACCTGCTTCTACGTGGAAGCACCGATCACCTGGTCGAAGTCAAGAACTGCCACCTGGTCTACCCCGACCGGCGCGCCTATTTCCCGGATTCGGTCAGCGCACGCGCGACCAAGCACCTGCACGAGCTTGCGCAGGAAACGGCCCGAGGCAGACGCGCGACCGTACTCTTCGTCCTGCAGCGCACGGACGGCAAGGCCCTGCGGCCCAGCCGCGTCCACGACCCGGCCTTCGCCGACGCGGCCCGTCACGCCGCCGACGCCGGGGTGCGCTTCCGCGCCGTGCGCGTCGACCCCACGCCCGAGGGCTTCCTCTTCAAAGGCACGCTCCCCGTAGACCTGGCCGACTACGACCTGACCAGGCCGACCGCCTATCGATCGGAACTGGACGACTGGTCGGGATGGAAACGCCGCGGCCCCGTACGATCCGCGGACACCTGAGCACGCTAGACTGGCCGTCCTTCGCCCCGGGCCAGGTAACCCCCCTCATGCAGACGATCGACATCACCGAAACCATCGACGTGCCGATCGACCGGGCCTTCGAGCTGCTGGCCGACCACGCCAACTACGATCGTTTCCCCGGAATCACCCGGTCCGAACTGCTGAAGGAAGGAACGCGGGCACCCAATGGCGTCGGTGCTTTGCGGCGGGTCGGCCTTGGCGACGTGGTGCTGGACGAGGAGATCACTGAATTCCAGCCGCCGAAGCGTCTCGCCTACCGGGTCATCGCCTCGAAGCCGATCAAGGTCGACCACGAAGGCGGAGTGATCGAACTGGCCGAAGTCCCCGAGGGCACCCGAATCCGCTGGCGCTCGACCTTCCGGATCGCCATTCCGCTGATCGGCTGGTTCGTTACCCGCCGCGCCAGAAAGCAGTTCGAGAAAGGATTCCGGGACGTGCTCCGATCCCTGCCCGAACTCTAGAACGCCGGTTCCTGGCGAACAGTTGTTGTAAGCGGCCGCCTCCTCCGCCCATGCCGTTCCCGCCCTGGAGCATCGCTCTGGCGTCGGACCCGAGCTTCGCGCGCCGGAATGCGACGTAAGAAAGTCTCTTGCCGCTCGTCTCTCCTAGTGAAACCCACAGGAGACGACAATGCAGATGACCTCCCCGCATAATCATTCCCCTCCCCGGGAACACGGGACAACGATGGTGCCGGCAGTCAAGCAACCCGGGATCGAGCAACTCGCCCAGGCCCACGGCCGGACGGTGTTTCATGCCGCCTACCGCGTGTTGGGCGATGCGGCACTGGCCGAGGACGTGCAGCAAGGCGTGTTCATCCGGCTGCTCGAGCGCCCACCGCAAACCGACGTCGAGCATTGGGGCGGCTACCTCTCGGCAATGGCCACGAGAGCGGCGATCGACGAAATCCGCCGCGGTCAGCGTTGGCAGCGTGTCGCCGAACGCTTCCGCCTGCTGCCCGACGAAACCGAACCGCTCCCCCAGGACGTGCTCGACGGCACCGCCCGCGCCGAGCGCTTGCGCCGCGCCCTGGCCCGACTGCCCCGCCGCCAGGCCCAGTGTTTCGCACTGCGCTTCTTCGACGGACTGTCGCTACAGGCCATTTCCGAATCGCTGTCGATCACGCCCAACGCGGTCAGCGTCTCGCTCAACCGCGCAACGAACGCGCTGAAGCAGCGGATCGACGCCTTCGAATCGACGATCGCCTCCGACGCCCGCGGCGCCGAAAACAGCGCTGTCGATGGCAACGCAGCTCGTGTATCCGACGACCGGGAGAACTCGCAATGAACACCACCTCGAACCTGACCATGAACGACCACCCCCTCAAGCCCTACATCGACGCGATCCGCGACGACGCGCCCGAAGCCAGTGCAGCGGATGCCGCGCAGCGCCGCCTGAGGAAGCGCCTGCACGAGTCCTCGACCCGCACGCCGAAAGGCAACGGCCGGGGCTGGAGACTGCCCGCCGCCGCGGCCGCAGTGCTGGCCGTGCTGATGGTGCCGATGCTGATGACCGGGCCCGGCCCGAACGGCGGCCTGGCCTTCGCCCAGGTCCAGTCGTTCTTCACCGACTTCCGCACGATGCATGCCCGGCTGACCACGAGCATGAACGGCAACGAGGTCCTGGCCATGGACATCGTGGTCGACGACCAGGACCGGTCTCGCATCGACACCGGCGAAGCATTCACGCTTATCGTCGATCCGAACCGCCAGGAAATGCTCCAGCTCTTCCACGGCGCACGCCGGGCCGCGCGCGTTCCGCTGACCGGCGAAGGCGAGGAGCAACAGGAAAGCGGGCTGGAATGGCTGGCGGAAATCCGCGAGTACCAGGGACAGGCCCGGCTGGTCGATGAAGCCCGAGTCATCGAGGGCGACGAAACCTTCGGCTTCCGGCTGACCCAGCACGCCATCGACATGACGCTGTGGGCCACCGAGTCGGGTCGCCCCGTGCTGCTCGAGATGGAGACCGGCAACGAAGCCGCGCCCGTCACCACGCGCATCCGCTTCGACTTCGATCGCCCCGTCGACCCCGATCGGTTCAGCCTAGACGCGCCGGCCGGCTATTCCATCGAGCGGCGACCGCAAGACGGCTGACCCCGGAATCGGCTCCAGGCAATGGTCCGAGCGGCCCCGGTCATCGATCGGGGCCGTTTTTTTCCATTCAGCAATCGAAGGAAGGCGGGGCGGGTTCCCGGCTCTCGGGCAGGCGCTGGTGACGTTCTCCCGCCCCCCGCGAGGCAGGCCCCGCACGGTACGTGAGAGCCCGAAACCTCACGGACAGGCGGCCCGAAGCGCACCAGCGGTCTCGCCCACGGCCTTGCTCGAGCGTCTATACTTGCGGGTCAATCCCTATTTCCGTGAAAGGATTTCCCTATGAACAGATTCATTCTGGCCGGATGTGCAGCAGCATTCAGCATTTCGGCGATCGCGGGCGACGGCCCGGCCGACAACATCACTTCACTCGACGGCGACGGGAACGGTACGTATGTCGATTCCTACGTCGACGCCGGCGGCACCGGCGCCGATCACCCGTTCTACACGTTCAACGCCGATGCAGGCACCACCGTCACGATCCAGCTCGACTCCGACGTGGAGAACGCGATCTGGGTCTTCGACATCCTCGATGACAACGCCGAAATCGGCGACGCGAACGGCGTCGACTACACGCAGGTCGACAACACGGGCGGCGGCACGTCGAACACGCTGAACTTCATCGCACCTTCGGCGGGTCAGTACGTCGTCCAGGTCGATTCGTTCTTCGGCGCGGATACGGTGAACTACACCCTGACCATCTCCGGCGCAACCTCCGGGCTGCCGACGGTGGAAAACGTTCCGACTCTGCAGCAGTGGGGCCTGATCGTTCTGGTGCTGGTGCTGGTGGGAGTGGGCGTCGCAAGAATGCGACAGGGCGCCTGATCGCAAGGTCGAACGTTCCTGCAGGACCGAAAAGGCCGCGCTTTCGAGCGCGGCCTTTTTCTTACTCGAATCCGTCGCTGAACAGGTCGTCGACGACCTGGAAGTAGGTCATCATCCCGCGCGCCGAGTGCTCGAGGATGTGACAGTGCGCAAGCCAGCCGCCTGAAGTGGTCGACGTCGGCTCACGACCGGACGCATAGATCTGCTCCTCCCGACCTTCGTCGTTGAAGAACACGGCCAGCCGGGTGATCGAGAAGCTCCTTCCCCGCACAAGGCCCGGACGCGGCTGCAACATGATCGTGTCCTTGGTCTCCAGGTACGCTGCGGGTTCGGTGAAATTGACGTCGGGGTCGTCGGGGTTGTCCAGGTCGACGTAGGTGGTGTCGATGTGCTGGAACGAAAAGCCGTGCGTATGGAAGTTGTGCCGGCTCTCGGTCATGTTCCGGACCTCCCAGACGAAGGTGCTGCGCGGCGTCACCGTATGCACATCGTCGGGGGTGAGCATGTGGAACGGAAGCCCCATCCCCTGGATGAAGCCAGTCACTTCGCCGGTTTCCCAGTCGGGAATCGTATGCCCCAGCATCAATGGCAGGCTGGGCGCATCCGTGATGTCGATCGGTTCGATATCGCGTAGCACCGCAGGCGGCTCGAATGGGTCCGTCAGCTCCGGACCCGTGAACGTGGTTCGCGCCAGGACAATGGGGAACCGGTCCCCGTCATCGACCCCGTGCGTCAGGGACACGGTTCCGTCGTCGTTGAACTCGACATTGTGCTTGCCGCGGACCGTGTCGTACCAGCGAAGCTCGAAGGTGGCCTGCCATGGCAATGGATTGAACACGATGTCGGCTCGCTCGCCCGGCGTCATCAGCACACCGTTGTCCGGAATGACCGTCAGATGCTTGATGCCCTTCGGCGGGGCCTCCCGATTGGATTGGAACGGCGAGAGAACGATGGGCTCTTCCAGCAACCCCTGGTCTCCACCGATGCGGATGAAGTCGTGGATCTGAAGAACAATTCGCATGAAGCGCGAATTCGCGGCATTGAGCATGCGGATGCGGTGCGGAACGTTTCGCACCATCTGCAGGTCCGGTTGATGGACTCCATTGACCAGCAAGACGTTGCCCTCCCGTCCGTCGAGCTGCTGGATGGCCACGGCGTGCCGATCGCCCAGGAACGGCTCTTCGATCTGGTTCTTGTCGTCGAGCAGCACGTCGTCGAATACGAGGATGTGCTCGGAGGTGGGAAGCTGGAGCGCTGCATCCTCGGCGGGATCGCGGACCACGAGCACTCCGTACATCCCCTTTTCCACCTGGGTGTGGGTCTGGAAATGCGGGTGATACCAGAACGTCCCGGCATGAGTCAGCTCGAACTCATAGCGAAAGGATTGACCGGGTTCGACAACGAGCTGTGAGATATGTGAGCCGTCCATGTTCGCTGGAAGGTCGACTCCGTGCCAGTGAATCGTGGTTGGATCAGGCAGGTCGTTGCACAGATGGACAATCAGCGTATCGCCGACCTTTGCCTCCAATGTCGGCCCGGGAATGAACCCGTTGTAGGTCCAGACATCAACGAGGTTCCCCACACCAAAGTCCCACTGCGCCGGACGCGCGGTCAGTTCGACCTCGAGAATGTCCGGATCGGAATTGATGTCCTGGGCGACCGCCGGACGCACCGTGCCGCTGAAGCTGGGCGGAGCAGAGATGTCGCCGGGCGCACAGGCTTGCGCACGAGCGTGCGTCGAAACCATCAGCAGGAGCGGGGCCAGCAGGCACAAGCGGCAGGAAAGAACGACGAAGGGATGCGTTTTCATGGACATATTCTAGCGGCTTCTCCCCCATACCCGAGGCCCTGAGCAGCTTTCGATCCGAGGCTCGCGAGCAAACGCCCGAACGCCGGCTGGCCCTGGGGCACGATCGGGCGCATGATGGGCGAGTCCTGATCGGCCGACCGCCGTCGGCCGTACTGCTTCGGCCCCGAGCCGAGGAGAACGCTCATGACCACTCTGCAGGAGTTCGAACTCGTCCTGCGCCAGTTGCCCCCCGGCGCGGCCAACATCCTCCGGGAGCTGCTTCGCAACCCCCTCGCACCGCAGGCCTCGGCTCGCCTTCTCGACCTGGTTCGCCTCATGCTCGGCGGCGCCGCCGGCGGTGGACTGGGCGCCAATTGGGAGTTGCTCCGTCGGGCCCTGGTGCTGCTGGCCCGGCTGGGCGGCCTTGCGCCGCGGACCCTGCTGCCGGTGATCGGCACCATCGAGGCGGAGCTCGCCGCCGCGGCCGCGGCAGGCAGCGGCGGCGCGGGTGCCGGAGGCGCCGGCGCGGGCGGCGCTGCCGCGGGAGCCGGAGGCGCCGTCGCCCTCGGCACGGTCCTGGCCATCCTGGCCGCGGTCCTCGCGGTCGCCTACGCGTTCTGGTCGATCGGCTCGGAGGTCATGAAGGAAATCGAGCTTCCGCAGGACGGCCAGCCCTGCGCCCTCGGCACCGCTGCCGGCGTCGCCATGGCAATGAACGAGCGCAAGCTCTACGCCCGCGGCGTGGGGCAGAAAACCGCCCTGCAGCGTGCGATCGATCGCGCCGCCTCGGCCTGCTCGGACGACGCCGGCCAATGCGGAGGCGGAGAATGCCGCGAAGGCTCGACCTGCAGACCGGTGGCTTCGATCACCAGCGTAGTACTGAAGTGGCGCCTGTTCTGGACCACCGCGCACATCACCTACACCTGCCCCTGTGCATGCCTCCCGGACGAATGACCGCCACGGAGCGCTGACCGTCGGCACGCCGCCGCAGGACCGGATCGAGCCCGCGTCGGGTCATGGGGCTCTGGAATGACCGGAGCGCGTCAGCGCACCGCCGATCATCCATCATTGCCGCGCCATCGGTCGTTCTCCAGGGATTGGTTGCGGTGCTCGCGAGGATGTCCGGGGTGATGTCCCCGGCGATGCCCCCTGAAATGATCTTTCAACTCGCTACAATGGCTTGGGAATTCGCAACGAACGATTTCCTATGGCTGATCTCAGCAAACCTCTTGGCTCCGTCCAGAGCGCTCTCGACCTGGACAGCGACGCAGACTCCATCAAGGCCTACTACGCGAAGTGGGCCGAATCCTACGATGAGGATCTCGACGGCTACTACACCGCCCCGCGCATGATGGCGGGCCTGCTCTGCGAGTATCTCGACAACAACCCACCCGATCTCCCGGCAGAACGAAGCGAGGTGGAGATCATGGATACGGGCTGCGGCACCGGCCTGGTCGGCGAAATGCTCGACCAGACCGGGTTCACCAGGATCGACGGCACGGACATTTCACAGGAAATGGTCGACAAGGCCGATGAGCTGGACGTCTATCGATCGCTTTTTGGCAACATCGACGTCAACGAGCCGCCGAGACCGGAATGGATCGGTGCGTACCATGCAGTTCTGAGTTGCGGCGTATTCACCCTCGGCCACGTGCCCCCGCAGGCGCTCCACGAACTGGTCAAGATGGCCCGGCCGGGCGGCGTCATCATCACCAGCACGCGGACCTCGTACTACGACGAGACGGACTATCAGCAGGTCAGCGACGAGCTCGTGGCGTCGGGACGAGCGGAGCTGGTCAAGGAAGTTCGCGACGCGCCCTACACCAAGGACGGCAACGCGCACTATTGGGTCTACCGAGTCACGGGGACCTGAACGGCGCCCGGCCCGCTCTGAACGGGAAAACGACTTGCCGGTAGCGCTCAATTGCCGGTGACGAAGAATCGCTCGTGATGAGCTGGGCTTGTCCATCGTCCAATCCGGCCCTGGTCTCAAGAGCAAGCCCGATGAACCCGGACCGTGGGGGTAGCTGGCTGGCGAGGATGATCGAGCGTCTCGATCATCAGGCCGGGCGCTCAGGACCCCTGGCCGTACCCCTCCAGTATCAGCCCCTCGCCCCTGCGGCGGGGGCAATCGCCAGGAAGCTGGCCGTCCGACAAACGGATGTTCAAGGGATGGGTGATCGGGTGCTCCCAGCCCACGGAGGGGAGAGTCTGACTTTCCGCAGTGGCAAATTAACACTTGCCACTATGGAAAGTAATGGGGTAGACTCAGTTTCCACCATGGAAAGTGAGTAGAAACAATGACCGAATCCAGCTCCCCATCAGCCCAGGCGAAAGCGGCCCTCGATGCGGTTCGTGACAGCCAGCAGTCGCTGCTGGCGGACTACACCCCGTCGGTCTTCATCCGCCTGCCGATCGCGCTCAGTCTTGCCGCCATCCTGTTCGGCCACGGCATGACCGAACACGAGAACCAATGGGCCCTGGCCATGTGGGTCGGCGCCATCGGCTTCGTGATCTTCACCGCACTCTACGTCTATTCCTACCGGCTGCAGGGCATCAGGATCCCCTTACTGCCGCGTTCAGCCAGCTCCGTAACGCTCAATATCGCCGTGGGGCTGGCCCTTGCCCTGCTGGCGTTCGGCAGCCGGCTTCTGCGCACCGAGCTGGGAATGGAGTTCAGCCCGCACATCTGCGCATTGGCAGCGGGCGCCCTGTTCTTCTGGTTCCAGGCCCGATACCCGACCGGCGAAGTCCAGGTTGGGGACGAGTGACATGGACGATCTCGATCCCATCATCCATGCCCCCAACCGCTTGAAGATCTGCGCCATGCTGGCCACCAGTGTCGAACTGGATTTCCGGCTGATCAAGGGCGAGCTGGACGTGAGCGATTCGGTGCTGTCGAAGCAACTGAAATCCCTGGAAGACGCAGACTACATCCGCACCCGGAAGCGTCCGCACAACGGACGCCCGAGAACCTGGGTATCGCTGACGAAAAAGGGGCTGAGCGCGTTCGAAGCGCACGTCGAAGCGCTGAAGGCGATCATCGAGCCATAGGGTGGGTGTGACTTCGGACGCTCCGGGGATGGGTGTCCAGATTCTCTGTATAGGCCCCGGGGTCATCTCGAAACTCATGTTGGGCCGGAGCGAAAGAAAGCGCTCCACGAAGAGCCCGGATATATGTCAGCAGACCCTCTTTCTTCATCGGACAATGAGAAAATGCCAACTCTCTGTCAACGGGAGACCGGTGCGCTCGGCCCGAAGCCGGCGAAGATGGTCAAAAACAGGCTTGACCATATATGTCTCAGTTATTACCCAATTTAGTCGCGTTTCTGCAAGACTGCGCCTGTCCAATTACTCTGTTTAGCGTACTCAGTCAGCTAGCGTGCTTCCTGATTGTTCTCACCATTCGCCTTTCGTACTTTCTTGCTACAGACTCTATTCGATATATGTTTTCAGAAAGTCCAGTCACGTCGTAACCTCGCTGAGCGAGCTCAGCAAACAATAGAGCTAAACCTGGTTCGCCGAAGCCAAAATCACCGTTCTCAAACATGTTAAGCACAGTTCGCAGAACTGGGTCCCGAGGTGACACATTGAACTGCAGAACCGCACGTCTATCGTCCAAGCGCTGATTTACGTAGATTGCGACAATCGGCATTATAATTGTCGCGGCAAGAGTTGCTCCTGCAATAAGTACAACAGATCCCTTCCGAACTTCAACGACTTCTGACCTATGGCTTTCATCAGGCTTCAGTCCAGAATATCGGTTAATCGGAGCGGCCCTTTCGCCAAAAAACTTGTCAGTTAGCGCGTCCTCCCGCTTCTCTATCATTGCGCCAAATGCACTTAGTTGATAGAGGTCTGTTGTTAGGTATCCGAGCTCATAAAAATGAGAAAGCGCTCCTCCAAAGTAAATCTCAATCTTTTCGCTCAACGACTATCCCTCATGTTGATCTTCAATATCGACGAACCCATCAAGACGGTACTACATACCGTTTACGAGCACGAATCAGACTAATCACATATACAATTAACGGATCAGATCACTCCCGTCCTTTCTTCATCATCCAGTAAGTCAGCGCTCTTCTTGTGGCGCGATCCAAGTCCCACGATTGCAACTTGAATTCCTCAGACAACCCGCGATACTGAGCAGGAGACAATGGAGGCATCGACCTCAAAACTAATTGCCTCAGTTTCTTAGGATTCACACCTAGTCTTGGGGTAGTACGACGAAGGACCATATTATGCTGCAGGGCCAAAATCCCATGCGCCCAATGCTCTGGATTTGAATTCTTGAGCGTGGGGAGCAACAGGCGCAGCAGTTCCCATCGTTCAGCTGAAGGTGCGTGCAGCGCAACCATTGGCGCCGTAACCGGTATTGACCGAAACTGACGACCCAGCCTACAGAGACGAGCAAATGCGCTTACTACCTTTACTCGATGATTCGCGCGGCCTGCACTCGGTTCGTTGAACTTAGACATTAAGAACGGAAGAAGACTGGCAGCAGATATTCCTTGAGGAATTGCCGCCACCTCCCTGACCGCGAGCTCATCGCTCAACAAGCTGATGCCACTCGATTTTGCAGCCTCAAGTGCGCTTAACGTTCCAATATCAAACGTCTCACTGAGGAAAGCTAACTCTTCCGCGACATTATCTTCGGCTGCAGGGGCGTTCTTACAGGATTCTAGGAATTTCCATATCTTCCTCCAGTGCTCTCTGTGGGCTCGTCGCGACCGTGAATCATGCTCTTCAAAGAGCACTTGGTCATTGTCTAAAGCTCGAATCGAGCCAGAAGCGCTGAGTGAGTCCCTCTCAATCAAGTACCACTGCTTGAGAGTTAGTTTTGTCGCAGGCGTGACTAACAGTCCTGGGAAAAAGTCTTCCAATTGAGATTCAACTATCACACAGATAGTTACAGCGTCGACTATCCAGTTTGAAGATTTCTCGCGATCGAATCTTTCCTGCTCTGAATCGAGATCCTCCTTAAGCCCTGATCTACAGCGGGGCTCCCATCCACCGCTTGAAGCAATAAATAACCTGGGCGACAAGCCAAAAACCTCGCCCATCACAACAGCTGGCAGTCCAGCCTCTGCACCAACTTCAAGACGCTTCCTAGTCGACTCTCGCTTTTCGACCAGTTCTTTCTGGAGAGCCTGAATCAAGGCCTGAGGGCTTCCTTGGAAGCCCTTCAAATTGCCCGTTGCCCGCCCCTGCTGCTGTGCATACTCGTTCAGTAGCAGGGTCGGCGACTTAATTTTCTTGATCTGTAGCGTGACTCCAGCAAATGGTCCCGTTGACGGCAAGAGTTGATCGCCAAGGGACAGACCAAGTAACTCGTTTAGCCAAATCCCACCGCTTACTCCGGGGACAGGTGGTTCCGAATCACCCACCCAATAATGCAATTCGCCCTGAGTCGGGTGAAGGACTGCAACTAAGCAGCTCTCTGATACTGATTCTGGAGCCTTTCCTGCCCCACCGGATGCAATCGAATGGACGATGTCGGACGCCATAACGCCCAAGTCAGCATTTGACCTAAGGCTCTCAAGCGCGAGCTGCTCAAGGCGAGCTTTATCCTTAATGCCCTGCAAAGCAAACCAAAGCAGCCTCCGCTCAGCGGTGGTATGGGGGGTTGGGACTCCAATAGCCTTTATTAAGCGGCGCACCTTATGCAGCCGACCACAGAGCCTTGACAATGCGACCGTCTGAGCCAATAGAGATGGACTGCTCTTGAGAATTTCAGGATTCTCAACCAACTCTGATACAGCAATTTCAACCATTCCTGAATTTACAAGAGCGTCCGTACGCAATGCACGTGCAAGCGCACTTGACGGGTCAGACTTGCACCACTCTTCACTGGTTTTTCGCGCCTCTTCCAATCTTCTTGCCTGAATAAGCAATCGCAAAACCAATTGCGCAATGCTCGGATCGAAGTCACCGCGGGCCTGAACTAATCCCTGCCTAATGTCTGCTAAAAATCGAAATGCCAGAGAGCCGCACCCACTCTCGAAAAGCATGCCAGCAAGCGCTATCCGCTCATCGACCTCTGTCTCCTCAAAGTCCGAATCATCAAGTGCTTTTCTTAGACTGTCGATTCTGTTTTTTGGCTGTTTGCTGCCTGAGATAGCCCTCGTAAGGTATGGCGCTGGAAACTTGCTATCTGTGGCCTTGGCAAGCAGCCGCTCAAATCCTTTCTCATCCAAGGCTCCGACACTGGCCAGTTCGATTGCTTGAGCATCGATCATAGCCAGAGCCTTTTGGCCGAGGCCTGGAACATCACGTAGAGACTCTAACCTCGCCAAAGCGGTCGATATGTTTCCTGACTTTCCTTCAATGTCAGCTAGCATCATCTGGATTTGGGGATTATCACGCGGCACATCATCAACGAGCTCATCGTCTACCTCTCCCCCCAAAATCGAAACCATGAAGACATACCTAAGCCAGAATTCAGTGCTGCCTGGGTCGCATCTCACAGCATCTTGGGCGAACCGCTCGGAGGAGGCGGCATCGCCGAACAGCATGGTAACGATGCTCAAATTATGGTAGATAATTCCGAGTATTTGCGGATCAACTTGCTCATTGAGAAGCTCGCTCAGTTCCTCCTTTATTTCCCTCAGCTCAGCCAAATCGCCATCAGACTTCATTACCAAATCAGCGTGCGGGAGCTTTGAGCTAACGGCAGAGAGTCTCGCGGCTTGTAGCGCCATTTGCCTAATCAAATTAGGCTTGTCTTCGCAAGCAATCGCATTGCGGTAGTGTCTGACAGCAGTGGCATCTAACCCTTCCCGTTGAGCGCAGTCGCCAAGAACACTTTGGATAAGAAAGTGCTGCTCAAGAGAGCTCGGCACTTTAGAGAGCATTGATTCATAATCCAAACCATCTCTCAATCGAAACGCGGATAACCCCAATGCCGTCACATAAGCAAGATCTTGCTCTTTAGCGCCTAAACGCGCCGCTTTTTGGGCTTGTATCGATTTTTCGGACTCCCCGACATGGGCATATACGATTGACGCAAGGGCATATAGTCTTGCGGAGCAGGTTCCCGCTCGAACAAGATCTAATACTTTGTTGTGCTCTCCGCGTTGATAGTAGGCTCTTGCCAAAATTAGCTCTAAATCTTGGTCTAACCTATCCGGCAGCGATTTAATGTATTCAACAACTTCACTGAATCTCCCCTTATTAAATAGCCTCTCTGCCCTTTGGGCTTGGGGAGAGTCGTTGCTTGAGCCTGAG
Source organism: Wenzhouxiangellaceae bacterium (assembly GCA_965222675.1). Taxonomy (GTDB): domain Bacteria; phylum Pseudomonadota; class Gammaproteobacteria; order Xanthomonadales; family Wenzhouxiangellaceae. Next base: position 491,448 of record OZ244963.1, read on the forward strand.
AAGTGACTAGCCAGCGAATCTACGGGAACGAGTGCCATATCCTGCTCTCGCAGGTATTGACCCATGTGCTTTTGAATTAGCGGGCCGACCAAGCGCATAGCAAGGTCGTGCATCTCAAGTCTTCGCTCGATGTCCTCCCAAAACCATATGTCCACGGCTCCAGTTCGTCCGTGCAACTTCTGGCTATTGGCGAAGTCCGTTAGTTTGCGGTCGCGCCTACCCGCAGTCATAAACGTCAAGGACCTCAAAGGAGGCTTGATCTCGTGAGCTCTCAAGAGATCTGCGGAGATGTCTTCTTCTTTTAGTTTTGTACGCAAATAGAATTTGCACTGGGCAGCTCGATGAAGCTCGTCATCCGTGAACCAAGAAATGTCAATTCCATCTTGGCTCTGCCCTTTACGGCCAAATCGCTTAGCAGGAAGTAGTGGGTTGAAGACAGCGTTCACAAGATCTGTCATTAGATCTTCGAATACATCTTCGTTTTCAATTAAATTTGGATCAAGAGCCATTGATTGCCTGCTTTGAGCATCCCTTCATTCAGCCCAGCTCTTCCGCCCCGGCTGACCATTGTCGCCCTCAGGCCGCACCTGAATTTACTCAGGCTCTGTTTGTGCTTCCAACTGACTAACTCAATAAACTTGGGCCGGAACGCCTCAGGCCTAAATTGGGCGCTTAGGAATCTACCTGTCTTGGCAACCTGCAATCGCGCCATTGGAAGAGGGGGTCAAGAGCCCTTGCAGTAAGGCGATGGAAAATAGTTGTTGAATGCTGCAGCGAATGAAATCCGTCTCCCCAAAGAAAAACATAAACCCCAAAGTTAATTGATTCAACGCCCACCATAGCCTACGGAATCATCTGCCATAGTTCTGAATTCAAGAACTTGATTCCCTTGTTATGTGCAGATCAGACTTCGATGGCGAAATCTGCTGCTTGCTTCCGCATCAGCATTTCACCGCAGCTAGTCAAGGTTTACTTGCGAAGGCCGCCGGACTCTTCCTAAACCTCCCCCTGAATCGCCTTGAAAACGCACTCACACTCGCGAATCCTACCGCATCCGCAACCTCGGCCACGTTCCCCGCCTTCGCCCGCAACAACTCCGCCGCCCGCTGCAACCGCATCTCCCGCAGCTCCTCGTCCGGCGACCGCCCCACCGCCGCCTTGAACTTCCTGAACAACGTTGTCCGGTCCATGTGCAGCAGCGCGGCCCAGTCGCGCACCGAAAAGCCGGGTTCGCCGAGGTGTTCGGCGAGGATGCTGCGGGCCTTACTGATGAACGGATCTTCGCTGGGTTCGGGTTCGACGCTCTGCTCGGCCAAGCGATCGCGCAGGCGGCGCCGGGAGGCGATGAGGCCGGCGATTCTTGCGGCGAGTTCGGCGGTGTCGAAGGGCTTGGCCAGGTAGTCATCCGCACCCGCCTGCATGCCGCGGACGACGGCGTCGGCGCCGCCGCGGGCGGTGAGCATCAGGACCGGGATGAAGTCGGTCTCGGGGTCGGACTTGAGTTGGGTGGTCATGCCCAGCCCGTCGAGCTCCGGCATCATGCCGTCGGTGACGATAGCGTCGGGCAGGCACTCGCGGGCCTGGGCCAGGCCTTGCTTGCCGTCGCCGGCCTCGACGATGCGATAGGCGCGGCCCAGTCGCAATCGAAGAAAACCGCGAAGCTCGGCGTTGTCGTCGACGATCAGTACGGTCGGGCGGTCGCTGGTTTCGGCAGCGGACGCGTTGGTGGGTTCCTCGCCTTCCTCGGTAGGGACTTCGGCTTCGACGTCAGTCCGCGCACCGGCGGTGGCCAGGTCCGGACGCGCCGGCAGCCAGACGCGGAAGCGCGCTCCGCCGCTGGGGGCGTCGTCGACCTGTATCCGGCCTTCGTGCAGTTCGACCAGTTCGCGGACCAGGGTCAGGCCGATGCCCGTCCCGCCCTGTGGCGCGTGGTCGGCCTGCTGGTAGCGCTCGAAGATGCGCTCGCGATCGCTTTCCGCTACGCCCGGGCCGGCGTCGGCCACTTCGATGACGTGTCCGTCGCCCTGCTCTGCCAGCCGCACGGCGACGGTCGAGTTCTTCGGCGCGAACTTGAGCGCGTTGGAGAGCAGGTTGGAGACGATGGTTGCCAGGTGCCCTGCGTCGAACGCGGCCTGCAACGGGGTCGCTGCCCCCTCGACGACCAGGTCGACGCCCTTGCTCTTGGCGTGGACCTCGAACCGCTGCACCGTTGAGGTGACCGCGGCGACCAGGTCGGCGCGGGCCGGGTGGAACGGCATGCGCTCGGCATCGAGGCGGTGAAGGTCGAGCACCTGGCCGATCAGCGACTGCATGGCCTCGGTGTTGCGCAGCGCCATGTCCAGGTGCTGGCGCTGTTCGGGCGTGAGCTGGATTGTGTCGCGGGCCAGCTCTTCCAGCGGTGCGCGGGTCAGGGTCAGCGGGGTACGGAGTTCGTGCGAGACGTTGGCGAAGAACGCCGCGCGGGCGTCGCTCATTTCGCGAATCTCGCGCGCCTGGCGGCGGACTTCTCTTGTTCGATCGGCGACTTGCGCTTCCAGTTCCTGCTGGCGCGCGACCAGTTGCCGCTCCCGGCGCGCACGACCGATCAGCGCGGCCAGCCACAACAGCAGTAGCGCGGCAGCGGCGTAGACGGCCAGCATCGGTGCGCCGAGATACCACGGCGGGGCAACGGAGAAGCGCAGCGGCACGGTCTCGGACACCCGGCCCCGCGCATCCAGAGCCTGGACCCGGAACACGTAGTCGCCGCCGGGCAGGTTGGTGTAGTCGCGGCGGGTTTCCTCGGACCAGCTCGACCAGGCGGGTTCCAGGCCGTCCAACTGCACGCGGTAGCGGTGCTTGCCCGGCTCGGCGAACTCGGCCAGCGCGTATTCGAAGCGCAGCGAATCCGTCTGGAACGGCAAGCGATTGTCCGACAAGGCGTCGGACAGCGAGGCCGTACCCGCCGGACCGCCACGCAGCCAGTTGTCCTGTTCCGGGTAGCCGGCGCGGGTGACGAACAGCGGCGCTGCGGTCCCGGCGTCCTCGCGCTCGGGCCAGGCCAGGCGGACCAACCCCGGCGCGCGACCGACCCAGGCACCGTCGGCATCGGCCCGGATGAAATCGTTCTGCCCGACCTCGATGCCCGGCACCGGCTGGGGCTGCCAGTCGATCGCACCGTCTGCGCCGATCCAGCCGAAGCGCAGCGCACCGCCGTCGCCGATGCCGGCCAGCACGCTCACGCCGTCGAGGCTGGCCATCTTGTAGATGTTGCGACTGTCGCCGAGGCTTTCGTTGTCGAAGCTCGGATCGGGCTCGACGCCGACCACGTCCCCGGCCTCGTCGAGCACCGGGCGGTAGCCGCCATCGAAGGTGCCGAGGACCAGGCGGTCTCCTGCCATGAACGACCAGGCATAGCCTTCGGGCACGCCTTCGTCCGCCCCGGGTTCGGCGACCAGGACCAGGTCGTCGCCCTGCCATTTCGCGTCCGCCACCTTGTGGTCGTTCCACTCCAGCACGTAGAACTTGCCCTGCACGGTGCCGGCCCAGACCCGGCCATCCGCGGCTTCGGCCACGTGGTAGACCCGTTCGTCGATGCCCGCGACGCGACCGCCGTCCGCCCACCGGCCGTTTTCCCGCACCAGCAGGCCCAGCCCGGATTCCAGCTCGGCGTAGACCACGGGCCGGTCGCTCGAACGGGTCAGCCGGTAGGCGTAGTGGTCGGCGATCAACAGCTCGGCGTCCAGCAGTTCGTTCGTTGCGAGGTCGTAGCCCAGGCGCTGGACGCCCTCGCTGCCGGCGGCGAGCAGTTCGCCATCGGCAGACAGCACGTCCCAGGCCTCGATCATCGGGCTGTCCAGCGCGACGACCCGGCTGGCGTCGGTGCCGGCGGGTTCCAGCTTGACCACCCCGCTGCCCAGGGCCAGCAGGATCTGTCCGTCGTGGAGGGCCATACCGCGGGCCTGGCTCAGCCCGACGGTCTCACCCCAGGAGCGCATCGGTGCGTCCAGTCCGACCCGAGTGATCACCCCCTGCTGGGGCAGCCACACCCCACCCTGCCCGTCCTCGGCAAGGCCGTTGATCACGTCCATGGGCAGGCCGTTGTTACTGCTGATGTGTTCGATCAGCGTGCCGTCCGATTCCAGGTGCAGCAGCCCCGCGTGGCGGGTGGCGAGCAGGAACGTGCCGTCGTCGCGGCGGTGGACGATGTACGGCCAGGCGGTGGTGATATCGATACCGGCGCCGGGCGCGACCTCGAGCGGTTGCGGCTCGCGACCGTTCTTCGAGAGCCAGAACAGGCCGTGGTCGTAGGTGCCGTAGAGCATGCGGCCATCGGGCCAGGGCTCGAGAAAGGTCATCCGGTGGCCGCGGTCGCCGAGCGAGTCCCAGCGCCAGCGGTCGAGCGGCGCGGGCGGATTGTCATCGTTCCAGTCCAGGCCCGTTACGTCGTACAGGCGCTGGCCGACGACGACCAGCGCACGATTGTCCGCGGCCAGCATCCGGCGGAAGATGCCGTCCCGGTTTTGCCGCTGCTGCAGTGCGCTGCCGTCCCAGCGGAACAGCGTCGGGATCGAGTGGAAATACAGCGCGTCGTCGACCTCGACGATGCCGCGGATCTCGCCGAACTCCCGCTGGTCGTCCGGGAGCTGGTCGCTGGTGGAGTGATAGCGCATCGCGCCGCTGGCGTCGCGCTGGAAGTAGCCGAACTGGTTGGTCGAGCCGATCCAGATGCGGAAGCGACTGCCTTCCTGATCGTCACTTTCTCGCTGGATATGCATCACGCGGACGCGAGAGTTGTTCGGCGTGTCGTGCCGCGTCCAGCGCACGCCGTCGTATTCCAGCAGACCCATGCCGCCGCCGACGTACATCAAGCCATCGGGCCCGAGGGCTGCGCCCCAGTTCTGGACGTTGCTCTTGTACTCGGCCATGGAGAAGGTGCGGACGGGCGGCTCGCCGGGAGGAGCGTCGATGGCCTGGGCGGCCGCCAGCCCCGGCATCGTCAGCGCGATAAGTGCCAGCGCCAGCCGTACCTTGAATCGAATCGAGCCGATGTGGATCAAGCGGCGAGTTCCCGTTGAAGCCCCCGGCGGTCACTGTACTGAATGTAGATAGCGGTTGCCATCCTGAGGGTGGTGGCCGGTTGCCTTCAACAGATGAACGCGAAGGGGCCGGGAAGGGACAGAGTGGATCGAATCGTCAAAGTCGCTTGGCCCCGGATCAAGTCCGGGGTGACGGGAGAAGGGGTGCGGGGTGACGGGAGAAGGGGGTGCGGGGTGACGGGAGAAGGGGGCGCGGGGTGACGGGAGAAGGGGGTGCGGGGTGACGGGGAAACCAGAGTCGCTGGTCCCCGCATCGGGTGCGGGATGACGGGAGATCAGAGTCGTCGGACCCCCGCATCAGGTGCGGGGTGACCGGAGAGGGGGGTGCGGGGCGGCGGAGGCGGTGGGGTTTCAGGGCAGGGTCGAGAGCGGGATGGTGATGATCGGCAGGCCCAGGGCGTCGGTGCGGATGCGGGCGCGCAGGGGGTCGTCGATGCGCTCGTCATCCAGGTAGTAGTACAGCTCGGCCACGCCGTGGAACTGCTCCAGGGTCAGCAGGTCGATCTTTGTCGATTCGTCCACGCCGGGTACGAAGCCCAACGGCACGTAGAAGCCGCGCTCGTCCCGGTCGGTGCCGAGGGAGGTGTAGAAGATCTGCAACACGTGGTCGGCGGGAGGGCCGATGGTCACATCTTCTGCCGTCACACCGTCTGCAGTCGCACCGTCTGCGGTCACAACATCGACGGTCGCATTGCCGGCGGCCACAACCTGGATGCCGAAGCGCGTGCGAAGCTCGGCGGACAGGCGCCGGTCGGCGTATTCGCGAAGCCGCGGATCGCCGACAAAGCTCGAATCGATGACCATCCGCTCGCCTCGAAGCGGCGCGAAATCGCGTTCGGGCAGCGCCTGCGCCAAGTCGTCCACGGCGTAGCTGACCAGTCGCTGGGCCGTGGACCCGGTCAGCGAGTCCTGCACCTGGCGCGAGGAGCAGCCTGTCATGATTGCCAGGGCGCATACGGATACGCCCAGAACCGCCAGCGGGCGGCGGAAGAAAGAACCAGTGAAGTACATGTGGATCGGGGAGATGCGAAGACCCGTTCAGCCTAACGCGCTCGCGTGATCGAGGTGGGGGTTCCCGGAAAAGGAGTCGCCCGGAAGGACCGGGCGACCCGCAGGCGTGACGCTCGAGCCGACCGGCTCAGCGCGGCTCGATGATCACCGAGTTGTGGTTGCGGCCGCGGCCGGCATTGAAGTTGATCACGGTGGTCCTTGCACCCGCCGGCTGATCGGCGAACTGGAGCACCAGTGCGCCGGCTGCGTCGTCGTAGAACAACTTGCCGATGTGCTCGTGCGCTTCTTCCAGCGGCGGCTGCGGGAAGTGGCCGACCTCGCCGATGAACTGGACCATCACCGGCCGGGTGCCGGCGGCGCTGTCGAACGGAGGAATCCGGATGTCGTTCGTTCCCGGGTGGTCCGGATCGGGCTGCATGATCTCGGCCAGCTGGGCGGCGGTCAGCGCGGTTCCGGCGCTGCGGTAGTCGGCGCTCGCGAACGGACCGACCTGGCCGTTGGCGTCGGTGGGTCCGATCCAGCCCTGCACCTGGCCGTCCTCGCCGTGCGGAATCTGGATGACTACGTAGGACTCTGCATAGGCGGCGTTCAGCAGATCGATATCCTGCCGGTACATCGGCAGCAGCGTCCTGCTGAACGCCGGGTTGCTGTCGTTGGAAATTGCCGCGGCGCTCCCCGAGACCTGGACCCGGTCCGGCCATTGCCAATCCCCATCGACGATCCCGACCGCGCCGAGCAGATCCAGGACACTGGGCGCCACCTCGTGCGTGCCGCGAACTTCGAACGCCGCGCCGCTCCGCCAGCCATGACAGATGTACTTCGTTCCATCGACCGTCAGGTTTCCAGCGACGACGCCGTCCGACCCGACGAGAAGATCAATCGTTGTCTTCCCGTCGAGGCTGGAGAGCTGCCATGCAAACCCCGGGGCGGCGCCGGTCGGTGGGCTGGTTTCCGCCGGTTGGTCGGAGACGAGCGGCTGGGTCAGATTCGCGCTGCTCTGGGCCAGCGTCCCGTTGCTGCCCGAGGCAGCGCTCACCGTCAGATCGATGCCGGTCATGCTGGGCGCGGTTCCGGCGATGTGGCCGGAGATGGCGATGAATTCGCCGGGTGCTGACCCCTGGCCTGCCAGATGCAGCACGGACGAGTTCCGGCCCGCGACCGCGCCCGAGGCTTCCCACAGCCCGTTGACGGAATAGCTCTGGCCGCCAAAGGCGACCGTGCCCCAGACCTTTCCGTCGCTGCTGTGCTCGGCAAGGTTGACGGTGACGTTCTGATTGGTATCGGTAAAGCTCCAGTGCATGGTCGTACTCCCTGGTCAGACGTTGGACTCAAGCGGCGCACCGTCCGAACTGCGGCGGCAGACCTCGGTTGCAACTACATCGGCGGCGCGAGCACTCGTGCCTTCGCGCCGCTGCAGTTCATCCAGCACCCGCCGTCCGGCGGGGTCGATCGAATCGGGTGAGGGCATGGCTCGACGCAGCACGGCCGCGGCGCGAATCCAATGGGTGTTGGCGGCGTCGACGCTGCCGGCCATTGCTTCGCGGTCGCCCCGGTGCATCAGGGCCCGGGCCGCCACGGTGGCGAGTTCGGCGTGGTCCGGGTGATCGGCTGCCAGCGTGGCCAGTCGCTCCGCCTCGGGCACGACCGCTTCCAGGGCGGTGCGGCATGCCTCCGGGCCGGGCGCGAGCGCGGCTTCGACGCGCGCGACGAGGACCCGGCCGGCCCCGAGCAGGGGTCCGGTCCAGGCGAACCGATCCGCGTCGATCGAGGTCAACTGCTCGGTCAGCCCTGCGGAGCGTACGGCGGCCGAGCGTGCGGCATCGAGGGCGCCCTCGGCCAGCAATGCGCTTCCAAGGACCCAATGAGCGCGCGCCGCACTTTCCATGCCGCGGATATCGGATGCGTCACCGACCAGCGCCGCCTCCGCGCCTTCGGCGGCAACGGTTGCAAGATCCAGTGCCCGGTCGGTCCGGCCCTCGTGAAGATATGCTTCGGAGCGATTGATCCGATTGACCGCCTGCCGTCGCAGTACCGGCCCGTCCTCGGCGTTGTCGACCAGCATCTCGTCGATCACCGCGGCTTCCTGCCGCCATGCATCGTGGGCCGCCTCGGTCTCGCCCTGGCGCAGATGGGCCCGGGCCAGCCAGGCCAGGGTCAGCGACAGGTCGTAGCGCGCGGCGCGAACGTTGTGCGCGGAATCGATCGACGCGCGCTTGATCGTGACCGCGCGGCGAAAGCTGTCGGCCGCCTCGGCCAGGGACGTTCGGTTCAGGCGCATCACGCCGAGGTTGACCAGCGCCGAGCCTTGCTCACCGCGCCACTCGGACTCCTCCGGTTCCAGCGCCACCAGGCGTTCTGTCAGGTCAACGGCATCGAGCATCAGGGCCTCGGCCGCGTCCAGGTCGCCGCGCTGATAGTGCAGCGCGCCCAGACCCTGGAGGCTGTGCGCCTGCTCGAGGATGCGCTGCGGGTTGTCGGGGTCGCGCCGCAGCAGTTCCCGCGAGGCGTCGACGGACTGGCGCAGCAAGGCGAGGGCCTGCTCGGACTCGCCGAAGTCCTGCTTCAGGTCGCCGAGCAGGTCGAGCACCCGGGCGCGTCGACCGAGCGCGTTGTCGTCCATGCGCAGGTCGAGCTGGACGGCGTAGTAGTCCTGGGCACGAGACGCGATGTCGGCGAGCACGTCGATCTGCACGTCTTCTTCGAGCTTGTGTCGCAGGTCCCCGATCATGAACTCGACCAGCCCCTCGGCCTGGTTGCGCTGGACCTCGGCGGCGGCCTGCATATCCAACGCGCGATCGCGCTGCTGCACGGCGACCAGCGCCAGCGCGGACATGGCCACGGCGATCGACCCCGACCCGATCGCAGCGAAGCGGAAGCGGGCTGCCCTGCGCCGATCGTCGCGCCGCACCAGTTCGTCGAGCCCCAGGCCCAGCAGCGCTGCGGACAGCTTCAGGCGCGCCAGGCGCTTGCCGTCGCCATGCCTGCGCGCGTCGGCGGCCAGCGGCATGTCCTCGGGCACCGCCGTCGGGTTCAGGTCGTCGTCGACCTCGTAGAGCAGCGTTTCGGGAAAGCACTCGCGGTCCGATTCGCCAGGCCGGCAGCCTTCCGCCAGGCTGGCGCCGGGTTCGCCGTCGACGACCAGCGCCAGGATGCGTTCCTTCGAGCGGTGCGTCTTGAACCAGGCGATTTCGCGATTGACCCACTTCGACTGCACCGACCGCGGCGAGCAGACGACGACCAGGAATTCCGAGTCGGCCATGGCGGCTTCGATCGACGCGCTGATGCCGTGACCGGCAGCTTCTTCCTCGCGGTCCTTGAAGATGGGGTGCAGTCGCCTCGGGACCGGACCGAGTGCGGTGTCGCGTCCGACCAGGGGCTTCGGCGGGCGGTAGGTTTCCAGTGCGCGATGCAGCCAGCCGGCCCAGGCCTTGTCGGCCCAGCTGTAGCTGATGAACGCGCGATACCGGCGACCCATGGTGCTGCTCCCTCGATGGATCGTCCCGATGACGATCCGGCCCCCGCGTTCGATGACGCCCCGGCATGGCGTTCGGTGATCGTCGATGCGGCCCACGAAAACACGATGGACCGCACATTTCGAAACATCAAACGTGATCCGAGTATAGGCATCGCTGCGCGCCAAGTACAATCGGATCCTGCAACCGGATCCTGCAACCGGAACCTACGATCCGCTGGACCGGCGAGCATGGTGCTCGTCTCATCCGCTTCCTGCGGTCGTCCGGCCCGCGTTTCACCCAGGGAGACTTCGTTCATGCATCTCGAATCACGTATCGGATTGATCCTGACCACCTGGCTCGCCCTGACCGCCGCCGACATTCCAGCGGCACTCGCCGATGTCGGCGACCAGGACACGATCGTCGAACGCGCCATCCGGCCCGACGTCGTCTACGGCCACAAGGACGGCCTGGCGATGACCATGGACGTCTTCGCGCCGGCGGCGGAACCGAACGGCGCAGGTCTGCTCTACATGGTCAGCGGCGGCTGGTACTCACGCTGGGCGCCGCCGGCGGACTGGCTGCCGTATTTCCAGCCGTTCCTGGACGCCGGCTACACGGTCTTCGCGGTGCGGCACGGAAGCAGCCCGCGCTATTCGATTCCCGAGGCCATGGCCGACGTGACCCGATCGGTTCGCTTCGTGCGGGCCAACGCCGCCGAGTTCGGCGTCGATCCTGCGCGCCTGGCCGCGATGGGCAACAGCGCCGGCGGCCACCTGGCGCTGGTCCTCGGCACCCAGGGAGACGACGGCCTCGAAGCCGAAGACCCGGTCGCGCAGGTCTCCAGCCGCATCCAGGCGGTGGTCGCCCTGGTCGCACCCACGGACCTGACCATCGCGGTCTGGGACGCGCCGGAATCGCAGCCGGAATATCGTCGCTTCCCGGCGCTGGACCTGGCCATGGACAAGGCCGAGACCGCCTCCCCGCTGTTCGACGTCACGCCCGACGACGCACCGACGCTGTTGGTCATGGGCGGTGCGGACGAGCTGGTGCCGCTGCTGCACGGCGAACGCATGGCCGCGGCCTTCGACCGCGAGGACGTCGCCCACGAGCTGGTCGTGATCGAGGATGCCGGCCACGGTCTCGGCGGCGCGGAGAACTGGCCGACGGTGTCATCGACGGCGATCGACTGGCTGGATCGGCACCTGGCTCCGACGGAGGGGTCGGACAGCGCGACTGATTGAGGGTACGGCCCCGACCGAGCGTGTCGGGGCTACGGCTGGTCGGACGGCTTCTCGGCCGGCTGGGGCTGATCCGGCGATTCGGGCCTGCCCTGCTCGACGGTCACCGGCGTTCGCATGATGACCTCGCGGTGCGGGAACGGGATCTTGATGCCGTGTTCCTTGAAGGTGTCCCACAGCGCCAGCAACACGGTGCCGCGGATATTGGTCAACCCGCGCTGCGGGTCGTCGATCCAGAACCGCAGCAGGAAGTTGATCGAACTGTCGCCGAACTCGGTCATCCAGCACACGGGCGGGTGGAAGCGTGAATCGACCCGCTCGATGTCCGCCGCGGCCTCCTTGGCCAGGCGGATCACTTCGTGGGGGTCCGAGTCGTAGGACACGCCGAACGGCACGTCGAGGCGGACGAACTTGTTCGAGAACGACCAGTTCACGACCTGCGTGGTGATGAAGTCTTCGTTCGGGATCAGGTACTCGCGACCGTCGCGGGTGATCACCGACACGAAGCGCGCCCGCAGCTCGCGGATCCAGCCGAAGGTCTCGCCCAGGGTGATCGTGTCGCCCGGCTTGATCGACTGGTCGAGCAGGATGATGATGCCGGAGATGAAGTTCGAGACCACCTTCTGCAGGCCGAAGCCGATGCCCACGCCGATCGCACCGGACAGCACGGTCAGTGCCGTCAGGTTGACGTTGAGAAGCTGCATGCCGATCAGCACGGCGAAGATCATCAGGGAGATGCGCGTGATCTTGCCGAGCAGCACGCGCAAGGAGGGGGTCAGGTCCTCGACGGTCTGGATCCGACCGTCGAGGATGTTGCCGAGCTTGAGCGCGACCCACAGCAGCACGCCGACAGCGATCAGCGCGGTGATGACCTGCCACAGCGAGATCTCCAGCACCGGCAGCGTCGCGCTCTCGAGAATCAGGCGGATATCGTCGGTGATGCCGAACAGCGAAGCGGCCACGTAGGCCCAGGCGAACAGCGCGAACAGCTTGGCGAAGCTCTTCCGCCGGATGATGCGCGACATGGCCGAGATGAACAGCCAGGCCGCCGACAGCACCATCGCGCAATAGATCAGATAGGTGCTCTCGGGCCAGCCGGCGATCCGGGTCGCGAGGTAGGCAATGCCCAGGAACAGGGCGATGAACAACCAGTGCAGCCGGCGCAGGAACGCCACGATGATGCGCAGCAGGCCGCGCATGCCGTGGATTTTCCGGACCGCGCCTTCGATGCGTTTTTCGACGAGCTTCGACAGGAACCAGGCCGGGACCACCGCAAGTGTGATCAGACCGAGCTGGTAGAGGACGACCGGTGAACTCAGGTAGTTCAACGAGAGTTCGTAGAACGCCCTGGACTGGTCCAACAATCGCTCGAGGGTCTCCTCGTCCACCGGCGGTTTTCTTCCTTCGTTTCGCGAGCGTTCGGACTATAGCACTGCGCCCGTTACCGGCCGCTCGACGTCCCGTGAACGGGCCTGCGCGGCCGCGGCCATTGGAGGAAAGCGCCTTGCCCGAGCGGACTCACGCAGGCTCGTCGGAAGGATCGCCCCCACCGGCGTCCTGCAAAGCGCCGATGAACGCTCGCCATTCACCGTCCAGGTCGACGAGGGTCGACCCGACGACATCCTCGGGCGACTCGCCGTAGTAGATGCGGAGGTAGGCGTCGATGCCGAAGCGCTCGACCAGGTACTGGGTGAAGGAGGCTTCCTGCAGGTAGGCCAGGCGCAGCGCCTCGCGGTCCGGTGGATTCCTGCGGGTGGATTCGGTGTCTCCCAGCGCCAGCAGGCCGCCCCGTGCCCGGGCCGCCGCCGCGGTCACGATGTGCAACCCGCGATGGAAGTTGGGGTAGGCCGGGAGTTCGTCGAGCTCCGACTGCAGGAACACGGCGAGCCCGTCATCGAAGAAACGCCCTTGTTCGCGGCGATAGGCGCTGACCGCCAGCACGTGCACGACTTCGTGGGTGATCGCGAGGCTCACCGTTCCCGCGACCTCCTCGTCGAAGAACGCCAGCACCCGGTCCTGGGGCAGGAAGATCGTGGAGCGCATCTGCGACGGCGCGGGCGCGTCGGGGTCGATCAGCACGCGGATCGGAACTTCGGCCCGATCATCGGGGTAGGCCTCGAACTGGCGCAGAAAGGCCAGCGTGCGGCTCTTCGCCTGCTCGACCCGATCGGCGACGCGGCTCGCCATGGCCTCGGTCACCGGCGCGGCGTAGACCACGTCGAGTCCGGGCCGCGAGAAGGTGCGGATTTCGACCTCGGGCTCGGCCGCCGCCGTCCCGAGCCCGACCATTGCCATCGACGCGACGGCGGCGATCGATGCCTTCCTGAAGCGCGAACGAAGCTCGTGCACAAGCGATCCTCCGAGCGAATGATGCCCCCATCATCACCATCCCCGAGCCCGATGCAAGTGCGGCAGAGGCGTGCATCGACCTCGGCACGCTGTCCCGGCTTCGTTTCGGGTTCGTCCCGGCGGCGTCTGTCGTTGCTGCCGGTGGGAATGCGTACAAAGACACCACAACCCGCAATCCCCGACGCCGGCCCGAAGCGACCGCCGGCGTTACCGAATGGAGGTCGACCGTATGAACATGCCCCGATCCAGGATCATCCTTGCCGCGCTGGCGATCAGCGCTGCGGTCGCGTCATTGCCCGCCGTGTCGCAGGACAGCAGCCGGGTCGAAGCACTGTTCCGCGACGGCATGCTGCTCGAGATCGAGCCGATGGACGTGGCCGAGGCCGAAGGCGTTCTGACCGCACCGCTCTACCGGCTGCGCTACTCGCTGTTCCCGGACCCGGACGCGCGCGATCCCTTCCGCGGCGTGACGGCCGGAAAGCACGTGGTCTGGATCAGGGACGGCCAGCTCGTGCCGATCCACGGCCTGGCCTACCTATCGACCGACGACCCGCTGGATTCGATGGACGGCCTCATCGACCCGTCGTTCCGCCTCGACGGGGAATCCGCCGAGCAGTTCATGGCCGTGCTGCAGGCGGTCATGGGCGAAGACCAGTTCGACCCGGTGCCCGTCGAGACGATCCGCAACGAAGGCAATCGCTGGTACTTCATCAACGGCGATTTCCTGAGCTACTACAAGGGTTTCGTGGTGACCGCCGACGACCGGGGCGCGATCAGCGATATCGAGTTCGAACTCAGCATGCTCGACCAGGAAGACTGACCGGATCGCCGCCGGCTCCGGCCCGGTCTGTGGACTTGCCGGCGTCGTTGGCCTATACAGGGGGCACTACGTTCCGGAGCCGATCGATGGCAAAGTCCCCCGAAGAACAGGCCGCGGCCATGCTGGCCAACCTGCCCGAGAAGACCGGCAAGTCGATCGATCAGTGGTCGACGCTGGTGGCCCGGTCAGGAGCGGCGAAGCACGGCGAGATCGTCAAGTGGCTGAAGACCGAGCACGCGGTCACTCACGGCTACGCCAGCCTGATCGCCCACCATGTACTCAACGACGGTGCCGATGCTCCGGACGACGATGCGCTGGTCGAGGCGCAGTACGCCGGAAAGAAGTCGCTGAAATCCATCCACGATGCGTTGAAGGCACGGCTTTCGGCCCTTGGCAATGACGTCGAGTTCGCGCCGAAGAAGGCCTACGTCAGCGTTCGGCGCTCGAAGCAGTTCGCGCTGATCCAGCCCTCGACGAAGACCCGCGTCGACGTCGGTCTCAAGCTCCCAGGCCGCAAGCCCGGAGGCCGGCTCGAAGCCAGCGGCTCCTGGAACGCCATGGTCAGCCACCGCGTGCGGCTGGAGCGCAAGGACCAGGTCGATGATGAACTGGTCGACTGGCTTCAGGCGGCTTACGACCAGGCCTGAACGAGCAAGCGTCTAGAGCCTCGGCCGGACGGCCGCCGCGACCCGCTTCGCCTTTTCGATGGCCTCCTCCACCTTCTCGCCCCGCGCCAGGGCAACGCCCATGCGGCGCTTGCCGCGGACCTCGGGCTTGCCGAACAGCTTCAGGTCGGTGAAGGGCTCGGCCAACGCCTCGGCCAGGTGGCCGAACGCGACGCGGCCGGACTCGCCTTCGACCAGCAGGGCGCACGATGCGGAAGGGCCGTGGAGCGGGATATCCTTGCCGGCGCACCCCAGGGGAAACCCGAGAAACGCGCGAACGTGCAGGGCGAACTGCGAAAGGGGCTGCGAGATCAGCGTGACCATTCCCGTGTCGTGGGGACGCGGCGAGACTTCGCTGAACCAGACCTCGTCGCCCCGGACGAACAGCTCGACGCCGAACAGGCCGCGGCCGCCGAGCGCCCCGGTGACCTGCTCGGCGATCTCGCGGGATCTCTCCAGGGCTTTCTCGTTCATCGGCTGCGGCTGCCACGACTCGCGGTAGTCGCCGTCTTCCTGGCGGTGGCCGATCGGCGCGCAGAATGACGTGCCGCCGGCGTGGCGGACCGTGAGCAGCGTGATTTCGTAGTCGAACTCGACCAACGACTCGACAATGACCTTGCCCTTGCCGGCCCGGCCGCCCTCCTGGGCGTAGTCCCAGGCGGACTCCAGGTCATCGCGGCTTCGCACCATCGACTGGCCCTTGCCCGAGGAGCTCATGATCGGCTTGACGATGCAGGGACAGCCGATTCGATCCACGGCGGCCTCGAAGTCGTCCCGGGTGTCGGCAAAGGCGTAGTCCGAGGTCGGCAGCCCCAGCTCCTCGGCCGCCAGCCGGCGAATGCCCTCGCGGTTCATCGTCAGCTGCGCGGCGCGTGCCGACGGCACCACGCAGAAACCCTCGTTCTCCAGCTCCATCAGGGCATCGGTGGCGATCGCCTCGATCTCGGGCACGATGAAGGCCGGCCTTTCCTTCCTCGCAATGTCCTTCAGCGCGATGTCATCGAGCATGGACAGGGTGTGGCTGCGGTCGGCGACCTGCATCGCCGGCGCATTCTCGTAGCGATCGAGGACGACGACTTCGCAGCCGAGCCGTTTCAGCTCGATGACGACTTCCTTGCCCAGTTCGCCCCCGCCGCACAGCATCACGCGGGTCGCGGTTTCGGAGAAAGGTGTGCCGATGGTCGAGGTGTCGATGGTGGGCGCAGCGATGGTTGTCATGCTGAAGCTCGCTTCGGACGCAATGCGGGCGAATGAGGATACCGGAGCACCCGGCCCGGTGGATCAACCGGTTCGTGGGGGCGGTGAGTCGATGGTCGACGGAAGCGCGCCGTAGGCCGCCCGCACGGCCGACGAGCCGTAGCGGCGCTCCAGGCGCCGGACCGTGAAGTGGCCGTGCGCCATGTCCTGGAAGTGGTCGAGGAACAGGACGTTGATGATCGCGCCGCCGGCCGCCCCGACCGCCGGGATCGCCTGGGCCGCGGCTTTCTCGGTCACCGGGATGCTGAACCGGGTCGCAACCTGCGCGATCAGCCGGACCATGGCCGGTGCCGACTCCTTGACCGCACCGGCCGTGGCGGCATACCGGACGGCATCGGAAACGGCCTTGGCCAGTGCCGTTCGGACTGCGAAGTAGCCGGACTCGGCCGCGTTGTCCGAGGCCGAGCGACCCCCCAGGGCGAAAACTTCGATGCACGCCATCCGCGCTTCCACCTGCGCCAGGTTTTCGCCCTCGCTGCGTGCGATGTCGGCGATCGAACGGAGCATGATCGTCGTGGACACCGGTAGCTCGGCGGCCAGGGCCGGTAGCCCGAAGGCCCCTCCGACCGCGCCGGACAGCGCGCCGCCCAGCTTGTGCCAGCGATTGGAGGGCGCAGCCACCCGATCGTCGAGCGTGGACAGGGCCGCGCGGAGGGCCGTCCGCAGCGCCGCGTCGGTGATCGAAACGATCTGCTCGCGCGCGCCACCCGGCAGGTACTTCATGCCGGATTCGATCGGCGAGGCCAGCGCGTCGGTCAGGCGGGCGGTCACGCTCGGATTCTCCAGCAAATCCTTCGCCTGCTTCAGTTCATCGAGATGTGCGTCTAGCAGCTGGTCGGGCACTGGATCTCCTCGGTTCGTTCGAGCAGGCTCGAAACCTCGACCGTGGTCGCCGCCAACCCCTTCATGCTCGGCCAGGAGGTTCAGGGCCTTGCGCGGATCGCCACATTCCGGGTTCCGGTCGGCGGGTTGCAGCTCGAGTGGGGACGCGCGCAGCAGGCGTGCGCGGCTCGACGAGAACAGGATCGACCTCTACTCAAGAGCTTGGTCACAGGCCGCAGCGATTCCGAGTTGCTTCACTTCCCCATGTACTCGCCTGCCCGACGAATTGGATCCTCGCGCCCGCGTAGACGCCGGCGCGACGGAACTCCGGTAGAGATCTTCGGCGCCATTGATCCCACGCCGCGCCGGAATACCTCGACCCTTCTCGGCTCGGTCTCAGATTTTCCGGTGACGCGCGTTAATGAAGCAGTACAGGCCGTAGCACATCAATCCTGCACCGACCAGGGTCAGCAGGATCGTGCCGTAGGTTTCGTCACGCAACGACTGCAGCGCGTGGCCGAGACCGCGGGCTTGCTCCGGATTGGCCTGCATGGCGGCCTGCACCACGATCCCGCCGACCAGGATCAGCGTGAACCCACGAGCGGCCACACCGAACTGGGCGAAGCGCACCGTCGCGTCGTTATACGTTTTTGCCGCGCCGCTCTTCGTCCAGTTCTGTTCGAACTTGCGCGTCACGGCTCGATAACCCTGGTAGAGCCCCACTCCGATGAGCACCACGCCCACCAGGCCGATCAACCAAATGCCCCACTGCTGGGCCATCAATTGAGCGGTCAGTTCCTGTCGCGAGGAGCCACTGCCTCCGCCGGATCCGCCGCCTAGCCACCCGGCAAGCTGCGCTGCGTAAAGGGCCAGACCGGCATAGACCAGCCCGCTGATCAGGAACCCTGCCCGCTGCGCAAGCCCCGAAGCGTCGGAGCCCTTGTTTTCGATGTCCTTGAAAGCCTGCACGAGACGAAGCGCTACGTAGCCCGCCAGGCCCAGTATCATGGCAACGAGAAGCAGGGTGCCAAACGGCTGGGACGCGATTTCTTTCAGCGCACCGCGTGTGCCGGTAATCTGTGCGCTGCCGAACCAGCCGTAGAGAGCGCCCAGAGTGAGCAGGCCGACTGTGCCGTACACCACGCCCTTGGCAAGGTAGCCGGCACGGGCGATGAACTGGAACTTCGAGTTTTTGCCGCTCGAATAACGTTCTGATTGTAGTGTCATGGTTCTTGCACCTCGTTGGTGTCATGAAGACCGTACCAGAGTCGGGCCAGCGCCATCGTCCCGATTCCGGACCCGGGCTACAACACTTGATCGGCGAGCCAGCTCGTACCGAGTGCCAATGCAACGATTAGGACACCCGCCACCAAGCTCGTCAACAGGGCATGCCGGCGCCACATTTCTTCAACTCGTTCGCCGTACCGGCGAACCAGCCACGCCAGCCCGAAGTATCGAACACCGCGCGCGAGAACGGCCGCCAGCGCGAACAGGTAGATGGGATACCCCGACAGGCCGGCGGTGATCATCGCGACCTGGAACGGGATCGGAAGGACACCGACTGCGAGGATGGCCACGAAGCCGTAGTTGTCGAAGAAGCCCTGGAACGACTCATAGGCCTGCTCCATGCCCATCGTTTCGATGAACCAGGTGCCCAGCGATTCGTAAAGAACCATGCCGACGCCGTAGCCGAGGATCGATGCCAGCAGACAGCCCGCCGTGGTCACGGCCGCAAGGGTCCAGATCCGATGCCGGTTTGCAGCCATCAGGGGAATCAGCACGACCTCGATCGGCACCGGGATGACGATGGTTTCGAGAAACGACAGCGTGCCCAGCAGCCAGAGCATGTGACGGGATTCGCTGAGCCGCTTGAACCACTTCTTCGCGCGCCGCGATTCGATTGCCATTATTTGATCGCCATTGGGGAAGAGGCCTTCGGCTCGTCCACGCCATTGAAAGCGAATCAGTCTATCGGGCCGCTCCGCAGCGCTCAAGCCACCTACCCGGCCCGCTGGGCACGCGCTCACGGTCTGCTGCCGGCGCTGATCCGAATCGCTCTTGCAGCGGCTCGGTCCCGTGAGGCGGCGATCGGGGCACCCGAGCGAGCGCATGCGCCGGAGCGCCCGCGGACCGATGCGCGGCTCGGTGAAGCATAAAAAAGTCGCTTCTGATTCTCAATTGCCAATCGTTCTTGTTTAGACTACGACTCTTGATCGTATTCCAGAGGACGTCAGTTTCCATGTACCGAACATCTTCCCTTCCGCTTTCGCTGGCCGCCCTGCTCGCGCTCTCTTTCGTGAACCCGGCCCTGGCACAGGACGACCCGGCCTCCGCGGCGCGCAATGCCGCCGATTCCGCCGCCGAAAACGAAGACAGCGCGGAGCTCGACCTGGTCACGGTGACCGGCAACGTGCTGTATTCCGACCAGATCAACGCGCTGAAAACACCCACGCCGATCCGGGACGTGCCCCAGAGCCTGACGCTCGTCACCGAAGAGCAGATCGAACTGCGCGGCTTCGACAGCATCGGCGACATCATCGATTACACCCCGGGCGTCAACACCTCCCAGGGCGAGGGCCATCGCGACGCCGTCGTGTTTCGCGGCGTGCGCTCCACCGCCGACTTCTTCATCGACGGCATGCGTGACGACGTGCAGTACTACCGGCCGCTGTACAACCTGGAACAGGTCGAGATCCTGCGCGGCCCGAACGCGCTGCTGTTCGGCCGCGGCGGCACCGGCGGCATCCTCAATCGCGTGACCAAGAAGGGTGTGGTCGGCGATTCATTCACGGACGTACGCGCCGGCATCGACTCCTTCGGCGGCTACAGCGTCTGGCTGGACACGAACGTCGGGGGCAACAGCGCAGCGGCATTCCGCCTGAACGCCATGTACGAGCAGCTGGACAACCATCGCGACTTCTTCGACGGTGAACGAATCGGCTTCAATCCCACCGGCCGCTTCCTGATCTCCGACCGCACCACCCTGGACGTGTCCTACGAGTACATCGACCACGAGCGATTCATCGATCGCGGCATTCCCACCGGCGCCGACGGCCAGCCGGTCGAAGCCTTCGAGGACATCGTGTTCGGCGACCCGGAACTGAACCTGACCACGCTGGAGGCACATCTGTTCCGGGCCGCGCTGCAGCACGAGTTCTCGGCCAGCCTGAAGGGCAACGTCAGCGCGTTCTACGGCGACTACGACAAGTTCTACAGCAACTTTTACGTGTCTGGATACGACCCGATCGAATCGCCGGACCAGGTCACGCTGGACGGTTACGTCGACACCACGGACCGTCAGAACCTGATCCTGTCCGGCAACCTGATCGGCCAGTTCTTCACCGGGCCGATCGAGCACACGCTGATCGTCGGTTCCGAGTACATCGAAACCGCGTCGGACCAGGACCGCTTCAACGCGTTGTGGAACACGACCATGGACGATAACGAGATCTTCGCCGTGGCCCGCCCGCTGGACCTTCGCAACGGCATGGGCACCAACGCCTTCGGCGTACCGACGATGAATGACTTCACCGCCGACCTGAATGACGACACGCGGGTCGATATCGACGTGTTCTCGGCCTACATCCAGGACGAAATCCAGCTCAGCGAGTACCTCGACCTGATCGTGGGCGCGCGCTTCGACAGCTTCGATATCGACGTCTTCAACGTGCCGGCCGGCGAGCGCCGCTCCCGCAAGGACGAGGAAATCTCCCCGCGCGGCGGCCTGATCTTCAAGCCCTGGGAGCAGATCTCGCTCTACGCCAGCTACAGCGAATCGTTCCTGCCGCGCTCCGGCGAGCAGTTCGCCAACATCAACGGTGCGAACAATCAGCTCGACCCCAACACCTTCAGCAACACGGAGGTCGGCGTGAAATGGGACTTCGACCGCGGCCTGAGCGTGACCGCCGCGTTCTTCGAAGTAGAGCAGAGCTCGCCGCAGGTCGCCGACAATGACCCGGAAACGCTGGACGTCATCGACTCCCAGATCCACGGCGTCGAGGTCCAGCTCAAGGGCCCGCTCACCGACCGCTGGTACATCTCGACCGGCTACAGCTACCTGGACGGCGAGCAGGTCGACCGCGGCGGAGACACGGGCCTGCGCCCGCGTGAACTGCCCGAACACACATTCTCGGTCTGGAACAACTTCGTTCTCACCGAGAAGTTCGGCCTCGGCCTGGGCCTGACCCACCAGTCGAAGAGCTTCATCAACAACAGCAACACCGCTGAACTACCGGCCTACACCCGGCTGGATGCGGCGGCGTACTACAACGTTTCGGATCGGCTCAGCCTGCAGCTGAACATCGAGAACCTGACCGATGAGCTGTACTTCCCGAACGCGCACGCCACCCACCAGGCCACCGTCGGCGCCCCGCTGAACGCGCGGCTCACGGCCAACTACCGATTCTGAGCCGGCCGGACTTCGCCGAGCGGCGGCGTCCGGCATCCTCGAGGGGCGCTTGTTCGACGGCAGCCCCACCGAGCACAGCCATGGCCCCGCCATGGCTGTTTTCGTTTGCAGTACGTCAGCAGATCTCCAGCCAGGCCCGATGATCGCCAACCGGGTCGTTCGGCGCCCGACGCACCGATGCCGACCCGCTATCTCCGTTCGAGCCGAAACGGGGTTCCGGTCTAGCGATCGACGTCGGCGCTTTGCAGCCACAGTTCGAACCGTGCGCCGCCCTGCGCGGAGGGCCGGGCCCGCACGCTGCCGCCCAGCGCCTGGATGAGTTGTCGGGTCACGGCCAGGCCAAGGCCGGTGTTCGAGCGCTTGCCGTGGAAGCGTCGCCCCAACTCCCAGACTCTTTGATAATCGTCCTCGTTGGGCAGGCCCTCGCCGTCGTCCTCGACCATGATTCGCACCAGGCCGTCGACCAGGGCCACACTCACCACGATCCGGCCGGCGGCAAACCTGAGCGCATTCGACACCAGGTTCTGCACGGCGCGCCGGACCATCATCGGGTCGGCGCGAACCTGCGACGCCTGAAGCGACATGTCGAGCTGAATCGCCCGACCTTCGACCAGGTCCTCGCAGACGCGCCCGACCAGGTCGGCGACCTCCACGCGCTCGAACAGATCATCGTCGACGGCGCGGTGCCCTCCGCTCCTGACCAGGTCGAAGGCCTGGCGAACGTTGCGGACGAGCATGGACACGGTCTTCGTGAGCGCCTCGGACTCCTTGATCGCCGGGTGGTCGGCCAGCGACGCGGTCGCCATGGAGGCCACCTGCAGCGGAGTGCGCAGGTCGTGCATGACCGCCGCGTTCTGCTCGGCGGCCCGCTGATGGGCCGCCGCGATTTCCTGGTTGATCTCCGCCAGGTCGGCCTCGGCCTTCTCCGCCAGGTGGATGCGGCGGGCCAGCTCGATCTCTTCGGCCACCGCGTCGGCCAGGAAGTGGAGCAGCTTCAACTCTTCGGGCGTCCATCGTCGAGGCTGTTCGTCGATGACGCAGAAACTGCCGAGAACCTGTCCGCCCGCGTCGCGGAGCGGCACGCCGGCATAGGCCGCCACGTTCAGGTCCCGGATCGCGAGGTTGTCGCAGACCCGTTCATCGTTGCGAGCGTCCTCGACTACCAGCGCGCGTCGTTCATTGACCACGTGCTGGCAGAAGGAATGACTCAGGGGCGTCTCGCGCTGCTGCTTCCAATGGGCATCCAGGCCGTGGCTCGCGGCAAAGAACTGCCGGTCGTCGTCAACCAGGGACACCAGGCTGACCGGGGCACGCAAGGCACGGGTGGCAATGCGGGCATAACGCTGCAGCGCTTCGCGTTCGGGAGTGTCGAGCAGGCCGGTTTCGGCCAGCGAGTTCAATCGGCCGCGGTCCTCGAGATGGGGCGCCCGGGCTTCGTGTTCTGTCATCTTCGATCTTCCATGCGCGGAGTCTGCGGGCGGCCGAACACCGGCATGCGGCACGAGGCCGATCGCCGCCGCGGCGGCATTGCGTCGCTCGACCCGAAGGATTCCAGTATAGACCGCCGCCCCTCCCGTTCGACGCGGGCCACCGGGAGACTTGAAACCGACCTCCGCCTGTGGCAAGAAGTCGACGAAGGAATCAACCCAGCGATCTCTTCCTTCACCGGTCGGGAAATGCCGAGGGCGGCGAGACAGGGATCGGGCCCACGCCGACGATTACGAGCGATCGATGAAATCGCCGGCCACGGTCGGCACGACTTCCGGTGGCAGTTGTGTACGGCAATTGCAAAGATCGTCACCGGATCACGGGTCATGGCCCGGTAGTATTGGAGCCGATGCGGAGCACACGACGATGACCCCACTCGAACAGCAGGTCGCCGAATGGCTCCGGCGCGATGGCCGCCTGCCCGACGACGCCATGGCCCAGCTGCGTGACGAGCTGGAGGGCGACGTGGAGAGCCGCGCAGAACTCGAGCGCATCGCCGAGCGCATCGCAGCCGGCAACCCCGACCTGGCGGCGCGCCGCCGGATCGTGTTGAGCATCCAGGCCCGGATGCAGGCTCGAGGCGGAGAGCTGTCGGCCGACGAGCGGGAGAGCCTGATCCGCAAGGCTCGCGCCGCCGGCTGGAGCGAGGGCGATGCCGAACGATTGATGGAATCGGCGCTGCTTCGCGTGCAGCAGCCTGCCCCTCTTCCGGATCAGGACCCGCCCGGCACCGCGCCGCAGGGCCACCTGCACCGCGCAGAGCCCCGCTCGGACCGCTCGAGGGCTGGTCGTCTGCCGATCTTCCTGGCCGCAGTCGGTGTGCTCGGCGTCGTCGTCTCGATCGGCGGGTTCATGGTCACCCGCGGCGAGGGGCCGGTTGCACCGGAACAGACGGCCGACCCGGCGAACGCACAGGGCCTGACCGCCGACGAAGTGCGCGCAGCGCAGCGCGTACTGGCTCGCCTGGGCCAGCCGGTCACCGAAACGGGTCGCTACGACGCGGAGACGCGTGCTGCACTGGGGCGCGTGCTGCCGGAATATGCTGCGATCGAAAAGCTCGAACCCTGGCTGGTCGATCGCCTGCGCATGGCACTTGCCGAGGCCGACGATGCGGCGTGGCAGGCCGCCCTCGCCGAAGGCACGGCGCAGGCCATCGACAATTACCTGGAGCAATTTCCGGACGGACGTCATGCGGAGGCCGCCGGCGAGCGGCGGCTGCCGCTCGAAGCGACCGAGCAGCGCGCCGACATCGTCCGGGCCATCCAGCGCGAGATGAACCGGCTCGGCCGCGGCATCGAGGAAAGCGGCGATCTGGACCAGGCCACGCGCTCGGCACTGCAGGGCTTTCCGGGACCGATGCCCGACCGCACCCGGTCCAGCCTGGCGGCCACGCTGGAAACGCTCAGCAAGATGCAGCGCTGGCCGGTGAACGACGGCGAGACATTTCGCGACTGCGCCGCCTGCCCTGAAATGGTGGCCATTCCCGCCGGCCGTTTCACCATGGGCAGCCCGGCCGACGAACCGATGCGCTCGGCCAACGAAGGGCCGCAGCGCGAAGTCGAGGTACCGCGGTTCGCGTTGTCGAAGTACGAGATCACGCTGGGCCAGTGGCAGCCCTGCGTCGGCGCGGGCATCTGCGCCGACCTCCCGGTGCCGACGGACAGCGACTGGTTCCGCCGCCCGGTCACCCACGTGACCTGGATGGACGCACTTGCCTACGTCCGCTGGCTGCGCGAGCAGACCGGCTTCGACTACCGCCTGCCCAGCGAAGCCGAATGGGAATATGCGGCGCGCGCCGGAACGGAAACGCGCTATTCCACCGGCGATTGCATCACCGCCGACCAGGCCAACTTCGACGCCCGCGTGGTCTCCGGCGACTGCCCGCAGGGCGTGTTCCGCGAGGGGGCCGTGCCGGTGGGCAGCTTCCCGTCGAATCCCTTCGGCCTGCACGACATGCACGGCAACGTGCTCGAACCCACCCGCGACTGCTGGAACAGCGACTACAGCGGCGCGCCGACCGACGGCAGTGCCTGGGACACCGGCGACTGCGGCCGCGCGCCGCTGCGAGGCGGCTCCTGGAGCAGCTCCGACCGTGAACTCCGATCCGCCGCCCGCATCCGGCCCGGCGCGGCCAACCGCAACCCGGCCGCCGGCCTGCGGGTCGCCGTGCCGCTGCCGGAAACCCGCGGCGGCGGGTAACGGTGGTTCCGCACATCGCCACAACAATCGCCAGAACAGTCGCCAGAACAGTCGCCAGCCCGGATCAGCGTGTCGGACCACCGAGTCGGTTTGCCGATGGGTCGCTGCGGGGGTAGATTTGTCGTCCCTGCCACGCCCTTCCAGGTCACCGGAGCCACGCCCATGAACCGAGCCTTTCGAATCGCTATCGCTATTGCCATCGTCGTTGCCTGTATTCCGATGGTCGCCTTCTGCGGCTCCGAAGGCGAGGCCGCAGACGTCCAGGATCTCGATGATCGGGTCCTTGCCGTCGAAGGCCTTGCCGGCCCCGAGGCCGTTCACTGGGACGCGGACCAGGACGTCTGGTTCATTTCGAACTTCAACGGCGAGGCGTCCGGCGACGCGAACGGCTTCGTGTCGAAGGTCGCCTCACGCGGGGAGGTCCTGGAGCTGGAGTTCATGACCGGAACCGATGCGCATCCGCTCCATGGTCCTCGCGGCATGCGCATCGACGGCGAAAGGCTCTGGGTCGCCGACGCGGACGGCCTGCATGCCTTCGACCGCAGAACCGGCGAACACCTGGAGTTCATCGACTTCACCGCCTACGAGCCGGGTTTTCTGAACGACGTCGAACTCGGACCGGAAGGTTCGATCTACCTGACCGATACCGGCAACGCGCGCCTGTTCCGGGTCGTCGATGGGGAAATCTCGGTCGTCGCCGACGCGGGCCTGGACTCGCCGCCGAACGGCATCGCCTGGGACCCGTCCGCTGCCTCGCTCGTGCTCGCGCCCTGGGGCGGTGGCCGCATGCTCATGCACTTCGGGCCGGACTCCGGTGAACTTTCCGACGGACCGACGCTCCCCGACGGCGGCAACATGGACGGACTGGAGCCCTGGCAGGGCGGCCTGCTCGTCGCCTCCCAGGCCGACCAGGCGATCTGGTTCGTCAAGGACGGCGAAGCGGAAATCATCATCCGGACCCCGGGCCGGCCGGCCGACATCGGTCTCGATGCCGAGGGCGCGAGGATCGCCGTGCCCTACATCGCGCTGGATCGGGTCGACATCTGGTCCCTGCCGGAAGCGCCCTGAGCCTGCACGAGACTCGTGCGGAGCGACGGGGCCGCGGCAGGGCCGGATTCAGTCTTCCCGTCGTCCCGGGCCCGACCCGAGGTCCCGATGAGTGTCGAAGTGTTCAGAAGCTACCGCGATCGCCGCTCGCCCGATTCCGGATGCCGCCGCAGGCCTTGTGCACGCCCGGAGGAGTGTCGTGATCCGAGCGCGATCTGCGTACTCAGCCTCGGACCCAAGTTGCAAAGACCATCATGCGCCGAATTCTTCTACTGCTGCTGTTCATCCCCTGCCTGCTGCCCGCGGCTACGTTCACCGTGACCTCGACGGCCGACACCGCCGACCCCGGCACATTGCGTTGGGCCATGGACGAGCACTTCTCGCAGGGGGGCGACAACCGGATCGTGTTCGACCCTGCTCTGGCCGGCTCCACCATCACCCTGACCGGCATTCTTCCCCAGGTCACCTTCAACACGCTGGAGATCGACGGCCGCGATGCCCCGGGGCTTGTGATCGACGGCGACGGCGGGGGCCGGGTCTTCCTGGTCGGCAACAACGCCGACGGATTCATTCTCCGGAACCTGCGCGTGCAGAACTCCGACGGGCTGTTCGGCGGCGGCTGCCTTCGCGCGACCGGGGATGGTGATACCGCCATCACGATCACCAACGTGACCTTCGCGGACTGCGAGCAGCGGCCGCCGTCCGATGGCTCGTCACCCGCCTTCGGGGGCGCGATCTACACGGAGTTCAATGCCGATGGTCTTCTGGACATCCGCGGCAGCCGGTTCGTCGGCAACCGGGTCTACGGCACGGCGAACCAGCTGCTCGGCGGCGCGATCTACGCCGAAGGCGGTACCGTGACGCTGCTGGGGAACCACTTCGAGCTGAACTCCGCCGAGAATCTGGGCGCCGCCTCCGACCAGGGCGGCGCCGTCTACATCCGCGATGCCGAGGTCGCACTGAACGACAACGAATTCCTGTTCAACCAGGCTGGGGGTGCCGGCGGCGCGGTGTCGCTCAACCTCCGGCCCGAGAACGTCGCCTCCGTGCAGCGGAACCTGTTCGCTGCGAACGTGGCCTCGCTGGGCGCGGCCCTGTGGACCGGCACCCAGGTGGTCGGCCTTGACGTGCCGTTCTTCAACGTGTGGAACAACACCTTCCTTTCGAACACATCGTCGTCTTCGCCCGGCGGCTCGTTGTACGTGCGCGAAGGTCAGCTGGTGACTCGCAACAACTCCTGGATCGACAACACCAACACAAGTTCCGGCGCGGCACACCTGGCCTACAACCCGGACGGCGCCGACTTCCTCGCGACCTGGAACAACCTCTTCTCCGCCGCCACGACCGATGCATGCGCGACCTTCAACAACAATCCGCCCGCACCCTTCGGCTCGGCCGGCTACAACCTCCTGCCCGACGCCAGCTGTGCGATCAACGGTTTCAACGACCTCATCGGCGACGCCGGGCGGTTCCTGCCGCTGGGCGACTACGGCGGCATCACGCGCACCGTGCCGCCGGCATCGCTGAATCTCGCCCTGGACAACGCCAACCCGGACCCGATCACTTCGACGAACTCGGCGCTGTGCACCTTCACCGATGCTCGCGGCGTCGACCGGCCGGGCGATGGCGACGCCGACGGCACGGCCGTCTGCGACATGGGCGCGTTCGAATGGCCGCACGAAGCCCCGCTGTTCATCGACGGCTTCGAGGCCGGGGGACTGGTGATTCCCTGATCCCGGCGGGAGCCGGTCTCACAGCACCTTTGCAGCGTACGATTTCACGAATCGATCATGGCGTTCGTGAAGCATGGACTCGAATCCAATCGCCGGAACGTCCCCATGAAGCACCCTCATCCTGAACGCGCGACCGTAATCGGGCGGCATCCCGCCCGTGGTTCGAGACCCGGGCCGCTTGCGGCCGGCCTGTTGACGGCCGCGCTGCTACTGGCCGGCTGCGGCCCGGCAGGCGACACGCCGCCGGAACCCGCTAACGCGGAGCAGGACCAGCAGGCTGCTGCCGACGCGATGGCCGATGGCGCTACCGGCTCGGCGAACGATGGCAAGGCCGTGACCTCGGACGCATCCGCCGAACTCGCATCCGACGACGTGGCCTTCCTCCACCGGCTGGGCCTGATCCGCGGGCACCTGCACGCCGGTCACGCGCTGTACATCAACGAATACGCGAACATGGCGGCTACCCACATGAAGCACCCGCGCGACGAACTGTATGCCGGCCTGGTACCGGCGATCGAGGCGCGCGGTTTCCAGCCCTTCGACGACCGCCTGACGGCGCTGAAGGACGCGGTCGAGGCCCGTGCCGAAAGCGAGGAAGTGACCGCCGCGTGGCGCGAAATCGACGAGGCCATCGAGACAATCGAACGCGGCGTCGACGCGACGGCGGCCGACGAGTTGCGCGCGGTGGCGCGCATGCTCGAGACCGCGGCCGAGGAGTACGCCATCGGCGTCGTCGCCGGCGTGGTCGACAACGAACACGAATATCAGGATGCCTGGGGCTTCATGCAGATTTCGCTCGAGCGGGTCGGCCAGATCGCGGCCACGACGGACGTCGAACGCAGCGCCACGGCGCAGGCCGGCGTGATCATCTCCAGCCTGGCCGACCTCTGGCCCGAACTGGTGCCGATCGAGGTGCCGGGCGCCGAAGCGTCGAGAATCTCCGACGCCGCCGACCAGCTTCGTCAGCTGGCCGATCGCCTGGGCTGATTCAGCGCATCGGTCATCGATGCGCACTGCCCGACCCCGTCTTCTCTTGCCGGTTCTCGACTCGCGATTCAACTGCGGTAGTCGGGATTGTCGTAACCGAATCTGCAGCCGGCGCTCCACGCCTTGCGGTCATTGCCGTGCGACGGCAGGCCGCCGGCGTCCACCAGCATGCGCGCGGTGTGCATCAGGTTCCAGGTCATGAAGGTCGTGTTGCGCTGGGAGAAGTCGTTCTCGAAGCCGCCCGAGCCCTCGTCGGCGTAGGACGGTCCTGGCCCGGCCTCGCCGATCCAGCCCGCGTCGGCCTGCGGGGGAACGGTGTAGCCGAGGTGTTGAAGCGCGTAGAGAATGCCCATGCCGCAGTGCTTGATGCCGTCCTCGTTGCCGGTGATCAGGCAGCCGCCGGTCCGGCCGTAGTAGATCGACTGGTTCTTGTCGTTGAGCTTGCCCGACTCGCTGTAGAGTCGTTCGATCAACGCGCGGCACACGGACGACACCTCGCCCAGCCAGATCGGCGTCCCGACAACCAGGATGTGCGCGTCCATCACCTTTTCGCTGAGGGCCGGCCAGTCGTCGTGGTCGAAGCCGTGTTCGCGCATGTCGGGTTGGACGCCGGGCGGCAGGCGAAGGTCGGCAACCCGGATCATCTCGGTGGTCACGCTACAGGCATCCATGATGGATCGGCTCACGGACATCAGCGCCTCGGTGTGGGAAAAATCGCGGGAGGGTTTCAGGCTGCAGTTCAGGAACAGCGCCTTCAGGTCGGAGAAGTCGTGGGGGTTGTCGTCGCACAGGGCTTGCTGCTGCTCGTTGAGGCTCATGATCGGTCTCCTTCGAAGTCGTGTGGCAGAGGGGTCGGCAGGCGGCTGCAGGGCTCACGGCCCGGCTCGATGCGAGCGGCCGTAGCGACGTGCCATCGGTGCTGCGCTCACGCCGTGGGCCACGATGCTCAGGGTCACGGTCAGGGCGATCGCGGCCAGCAGCGGCGCTTCGTTGGGCACGTCGGCGCGCTCGAGAATGATCAACGCGAACAGCACCGAGGCCAGGCCGCGCGGCCCGAACCAGCCCAGGAACGCGACCGTGGCGACATCGAGCCGCGTACCGAGCAGGCTAACGGCGATCGGCACCATGCGCATGGCGGTCAGCGCGAACAGGGCATAGACCGCACACCACCAGGTCAGGTGCTCGGCGGCGGCGGGCAGCATCAGCGCACCGACCAGGAAAAACGTGCCGAGGACCAGGATATGGGCTTCGGACTGCTGGAATTCATAGGCGTAGCGGCACCGCTTGCCGAGCGTGCGCGCCATGGCCAGGCCGCCGACGAACGCGGCGAGGAAGCCGTTGCCGTGCAGCGTTTCGGCAAGCAGGAAGGCCGACAGGGCGATCGTCAGCGCAGCCAGGCCCTCGGCCCACTCGTCCATCCAGCCGGCGTTCCAGGCACGCTGGATCAGCCAGCCGCCGCCCCCGCCGACAAGCACCCCGGCCAGCGGGCCGAACACCAGCTGCTGGGTGACGAAGCCGGCCCAGCCCGCGGCCCCCTGTTCGTTCGAGCCGGCGGCAAGTGCCGCGAACAGCAGCACGGCCGGAAGCGCCAGGCCATCGTTGACGCCGCTTTCGGTGGTGATTGCTGCGCGGATGCGCGACGGCACCGCATCGTTCTCGATCACAGGCTGGCTGAGCGCGGCGTCGGTCGGCGCCAGGATCGCGGCCAGTAGCGCGGCCTCCCAGATCGAAAGCGCAGGGAAGATCAGGGCCGCGCCCAGGGTGCCCAGCGCCACGGCCAGGGGAAGACCGATCAGCAGCATCCGGGTCGGCACCGAGCGGACCCGGGTCAGCGTGCCGAGGTCGGTGGACGCCGCATCGGTGAAGAGCACCAGCACCAGGGTGATTTCGGCGAGCACGAACAGCGGACCGTGGTGGAGACCGTGGCCGGATGCCGTACCGGTGGCGAAGCCGAAATCGACCCAGTGCAGACCGGCCGGGCCAAGCGCGAAGCCGAGCACGGCGAACAGGAGCGGGCCGGTCAGCACGGTGCGCCCGAGCCGCCTTGTGCACAGCGCATAGGCGAGAAACGCGAGTGCGATCAACAGCGCGATGCCGTGGTTCATGGAGGATCCGTGCCGCCTGGACCGCCTTCGAGTCTAGCCGCCGCAACCGCCCTGCACCACTCTCGCCGGCCCTCGCGACGGACCGCCGGGTGCAGCGATGTCGCGGTCAGCGGAGCCGGTCAAGCAATCCGCTCAGGCAATCCGGTCATCCACTCCGGTCAGCGGACCCGACCGGACGCGTGCTTCGGCCCGGCCATCGACGCGGTGGCGATGGGCTGGAACAGGCCGCTGAACGAATCGGGCACCCAGCCGCCGAGCGCCGGCGTCGGGTCGGTCACCCCCAGCCGTTGGACCAGCAGCTCCGCCAGGACCTGCCGGTAGTCGGTGGTCACGCGCAGATCCTGGCCGTCGGAGAGGTCGGCCGGATCCAGGCCGGGCCAGTCGCCGTAGACCTGGCCGCCGTTGACCCCGCCGCCGGCCGCGAACATGACGCCGGCATGGCCGTGGTCGGTGCCCAGCGAGGCATTCTCGCGCACCCGGCGGCCGAACTCGGTCATGACGACCACGACGGTGCTGTTCCAGGCACTGCCGATATCGTCGCGGAACGCGGCCAGGGAGCCGGCCAGGTCGGCCAGTAGCGGATCGATCTGTTCGGCCTGGTCGTCGTGGTGGTCCCAGCCGCCGCCATTGATCGCCGCAACCTGCAATCCGGCGTCGGCCTTGATCAGCCGGGCGCAGTCGGCCAGGGCGCCGCCGAGCTGGCCCTGCGGATAGCCCTCGCCCGGCGGCATGGCTGCCACCGGCGCCAGCGCATCGGAGGCGTCGAACACGCCGTTGGCGGTTTCGGCCAGCAGCGGATCGGCGGCGTAGACCGCCTTCAGCGCCGAGCGGTCGAGCGGGTTCAGAGCCACTTCGAATTCGTCGATGCGCCCGATCGCCAGGGCGTCGACGGGGCCGACCATCGACTGCGGCACCGCCTGGTCCAACGCCACGGCCGCCAGCGGCAGGCCGGGCGCCAGTTCGGCCAGGTACCGGCCGATCCAGCCGTCGCCGGGCTTGAGTTCGCCGGCATCGATGCCCTGTTCCATGGTCGCCTGGGCTTCGAAGTGCGAACGCTCGGCAGTCTGCAGCCCGGCCGCATGGATCACGGCGAGGTCGCCGTCGTCGAACAGGTCCTTGAGACCGCCGGCGGCGGGATGCAGGCCGAAGAAGCCGTCCAGCGGCAGGGCTGCGGCCTCCGACACGGCCAGCGTCGGGCGGGCATCGAAGTAGGCGTTCTCACCCAGCGGCGGACAGATCGTCAGGCCGTCGGCACCCCCCCTCAGATAGATCGCCACGAGTCGGTCGCCGGCGCCCAGGTCCTTGACCGCTGCCCGCGCCCAGGTCGGGGCCAGCGCGACCCCGCCAGTCAGTGCTGCGGCCTGCAGGAAGGTACGTCGTTTCATGTCCAGCGTCATGTCGGAATCTCCGGGATCGCTCGTGCGCTCATCGCCATTGGGCTTCGGGGCCGGCCAGGAGCCAGGCGGCCATGGCCGGCGCACGGTCTTCTGCCGGCAGGCCGTTGGCGTAGCGGATCAGGATGCGGCGGGTCCGGGCCGTCACCCCGGCCGGGCGCAGGCCTTCGATCAGCACCGTGGCCATGTCGCTGATCCGCTCCTGCTCGGCCGCGCTGCGGATCAGCGGCGAGGCGTCGACCAGTCCCCGTGCCCACTCGTAGGCGGCATTGAAGCGGACCAGGAAGCCGGTGGTCGACTGCCAGTGTTCGCGCTCGTCGGGGTAGCCGTCGGGTGCCGGCCAGCCGAACGGGACCTGGCCCGATGCCGCCAGGGCGCCGTAGATCTGGCCCAGGATGTCGGTGCCGGGATCCGGCTGGAGCCGGCGCAGCACGCCGGCGGTGAACTCGTTCGGCCGCTTGAACTTCAGCGCCATCGTGTCGGCCACCTGCGGATGGAGCAGCAGGGCGCGCAGCGTGTCGACCACGCGGCCACCGGAATCGCTGAACGCCTGGGCCACGTCGTCGATCACCGCGGGATCGGGATGATCGGCGACGAAGCGGCGGAGCAGCTTGGTCGCGATGAAGCGCGCGGTCGACGGATGGTTGGCCAGCGTGCGCAGCACGTTGGTTCCCTGCGCCTCGCCGGTGCCGATCACTTCGTCGCCGAGGAAGGTCTTCGGCCCCGGGTCGTGTGTGAATCCGTTGAACAGGAAGCCGGCAGGGGCTTGGATCGTCCAGCCGGTGAAGACCCGGGCGAGTTCCTTGACGTCGTCTTCGGTGTAGCCGCCGTCGACGCCGAGCGTGTGCAGCTCCATCAGCTCGCGGGCGTAGTTCTCGTTGGGGCCGTCGGCGGTGTTGTTGGCGTTGTCGAGGTATTCGAGCATCGCGGGGCTTCGCGCGCTGGAGTGCAGCAGGTCCTCGAACCGGGTCATTGCCAGCGGCCGGACCATGTCTCGGTCTTCCAGCGCCTTGTAGTAGCCCCCCACGACGTCGAGGGCTGGAACGTTGAAGTGGTCCGACCAGAACTCGACCATCCGCTCGTAGAGCTGGCGCGGGCTGAACGCGCGGCGGATCATCGTCGCGATGACCAGGTCGCGCTGGGCGGCGCCGAAGTTCTGGTCGATGAAGATATGGCGCGCGAGCTCATCGGGCGTCATCGACAGGGTCGGCAGCGCGTCGATCAACAGCGCTTCGATGCCCCCGTCGTCGATCGCCTCGTAGTCGAGCTGCCATTCGACGAAGTCCTGGTAACCGAGCTGCTCGGCCACCTCGACCGTGCCGGCGTCCGCGCCGTAGGTGATGCGCTCGACCAGGCGGAGGATGCGCGCGCGTTCGGAGGCTGGGTCCAGCACCGGGATCATGTCGGGTCCGCTCCTTGGCAAGGGCTTGGCGGGCGATCCGGTCGGTCGCAGCAGCGACGAACGGGCCGGCCTACCGGGATCAACGTCCACCGAGGCCGACGGGTTGACACGAACCGGCCGGATCGGTGGATTTCCTTTGTCGAACCCTACGCCCCGGGGCCCCGCAGCGCAAGTCGGCGGCGCCCGCCCCCGCACGCGGATTGTTACACTTGAAACCAGTTCGGCGCTTTCATCACAGGCGCAACTCCACGGTCGTTCCGCAGCGCGGAGCGTCGCGATTTCTCGGAATTCTCGAAGGAGAACGGCCATGGGCCTGCTGGTCGAAGGCGAATGGAAGGACAAGTGGTACGACACGGACGCCGACGGGGGCCGGTTCAAGCGCCAGGAATCGTCGTTCCGCAACTGGATCACGGCCGACGGCTCGGCCGGGCCGGGCGAGGAAGGAGGCTTCGAGGCCGAGGCGGGACGCTATCACCTCTACGTCGCCTACGCCTGTCCGTGGGCACACCGCGCGCTGATCTTCCGCAAGCTCAAGGGCCTGGAGGACATGATCTCGCTGTCGGTGGTCAACCCCCTGATGAAGGAGAACGGCTGGACCTTCGAGCCCGGCTACAAGGTGCACCCGGACCCGATCCTTGATGCGACCTGCCTGCACCAGGTCTACACGGCGGCAGACCCCGAGTACACCGGCCGCGTCACCGTACCGGTCGTCTGGGACAGGAAGAAGAACACCATCGTCAACAACGAGTCGTCCGAGATCATCCGGATGCTGAACTCGGCCTTCGACGGGGTCGGCGCCGGGAAAGGCGACTTCTACCCCGAGGACCTGCGCGAGGAGATCGACGAGATCAACGGTACGGTCTACACGAACGTGAACAACGGCGTCTACAAGGCCGGCTTCGCGACTACCCAGGAGGCCTACGAAGAGGCGGTCATTCCGCTGTTCGAGACGCTGGACATGCTCGAGGGGCGCCTGGCCGAGCGGCGCTACCTCTGCGGCGATCGCATCACCGAGGCCGACTGGCGCCTGTTCACCACGCTGATCCGCTTCGACCCGGTCTACGTCGGCCACTTCAAGTGCAACCTGCGACGGATCGAGGACTACCCTAACCTGTCGAACTACGTACGCGATCTCTACCAGGTGCCGGGCGTGTCCGAGACCTGCGAGTTCCACGCGATCAAGCTGCACTACTACGGCAGCCACGACATGATCAATCCTCCGGGCGTGGTCCCGGTCGGACCGGCGCTGGACTTCCACCGCCCCCATGATCGCGGTCGCTTCGGCTGAGTCACGCCCGTCGTCGGAGTTCGCCGTGACCCCCAGCGGCACGTTCCTGTATTTCGCCTACGGCTCGAACCTTATGACCGCCAGGCTCACCGCGCGCTGCCCGTCGGCGCGCAAGGCCGGCAACGCGATCCTGCCCGACCACCGCCTGGCCTGGCACAAGATCGGCAGCGACGGCACCGGCAAGTGCGATGTCGTACCTACCCGACATTCAAGCGCGCGGGCGATCGACCAGGTCCATGGCGTGGCCTGGCGCATCCGCCGCGCCGAGCGTCCGGCGCTGGATTTCCACGAGGAGCTGGGCACCGGCTACACCGCCGAGACCGTGCGCATCCATCTCAACGGTCGCGTTCGCCATGCGCGGACCTATCGGGCGGTTCCGATCGATCCCGAGCTGCTTCCCCTGGACTGGTACAAGCGGTTCGTCCTGGCCGGCGCCCGCGAACACAAGCTGCCCGAGCACTGGATCGCCCGACTGGTCCGGGCGCCGGCGATGACCGACCCCGACCTCCCCCGGCGCAACCGCAACCTGCGCGTCGGCAACCGGGGCTGAGCGGCCCCGGATCAGATCAGCCAGCCATCGGCAAGCCGGCCAGAAGGCAGATCAGAACAGCAGGCCGAGCAATCGGTACAGGATGTAGAAGCCGGCGGTGAAGATCACCGCGGTCCTCAGCTTGCCCGCCGCGGCATGGGCATAGGTGATCGCGAACACGCCGATATAGACGAACACGATCGCAAGTCCCCGGAACCAGCTCTGGATGCGGATATCGAGAACGTCGAGCACGATCGCCACGATCAGGAGCAGGCAGGGCAGGACCAGCGCACCGCCGAACTTCTCCATGTAGAAATCCAGCCCGCGCGTCTTGCCCAGGGCGTTCCAGGCGAACACCAGGGCGCCGATCGGGATGCCGATGACCAGCACCGCCTTGATGCCGTCGAGCAGGTGGCCGAATTCGAAGTCGAACCCGCTGTAGCCGAAGGTACGCGCCACGACCGAGGCCAGGAAGAACACGGTGAGAAACCCGCCGAGGTCGATCATCGCGTTGGTGTTGCCGCTGCGGTGGCTCGCGTCGAAGAAGCGGTCCGGGTGGGTCAGCACCTCCTGGACGTGTCCGATATAGCCCTTCGCCGCGTCCTGGGCGCCTCGTCCTGCCTGCTGCGCGTGCTCGCTGGCCTGCTCGGTCTTCGATCCGGTGCTTCCGGTGGTCTTGTCGTCCTGGTTCATGACTCGCTCTCCGCTGGAGTGAATGCACTTCCTACGGCAACCGTACAGCGGTCGTGCCGTCCGGACAAGCCGGACGAACGTTCCTGCGCCTCGCGCGTACCCCTTCCGGGACGCCCCGAAATGTGACCCCATTCACAGACCGATGCCCGGTGGGCTACTATCCGAGCCGACGCGCAGCCCAGACCGAGCGCAGTCGCCGACCCCGCGCCTTCGGCCGGGCGAGACGGTTCGAAGGCTGGACAGGACGGCTCCGACCGCGTCCGCGCACCATCCACGAGGGAGGGTTTCGGGATGCATCGATCGAAGCCGCAGGGAGAGTCCGTTCGAAGAACAACGGTGCACATGGCGGAGCCGCCCGCTTGAGCATGTGGAGCGAACTCCGCCGCCGCAACGTGTTTCGCGTTGCGCTCTTCTATATCGTCAGCGCCTGGCTGCTGGTCCAGGTCGCCGAGACCGTGCTTCCGGTCTTCGGGGTACCGGACGCCTTCGTCCGTGGCGTCATCGTGGTGCTGGTTCTTGGCTTCGTCCCGGCGCTGGTGTTCGCCTGGATCTTCGAGCTGACCCCCGAGGGCCTGAAGCGCGAAAGCGAAGGACCGGCGTCCGCCGACGCCAACCGGCCGATCTCGCAGAAGCTCAACATCGCCACGATGATCGTGGCGGTGCTTGCGATCGGGCTGCTCGCCTTCGATCGATTCTCGGGCGGCTCCGCGTCATCGGGTGCGTCGAGCCCGCGCGACTCGTCCGCGGCCTCGGCCGGCCCCGACGCCACCCCGGCCCGATCGATCGCGGTACTGGCCTTCGACGACCTGAGCCCGCAGTCCGACCAGGAATACTTCGCCGAAGGCGTGTCGGAGGAATTGCTCAACTTGCTCGCGCGTATCGAAGGCTTCAAGGTCGCCGCACGCACTTCCTCGTTCAAGTTCAGGAACACCGATGCCGATATCGGCGAGATCGGACGGGCGCTGAATGTCGAGACCGTGCTCGAGGGGTCGGTGCGCAAGGCCGGCGACCAGGTGCGCGTCACTGCCCAGCTGATCAATGTCGAGGACGGCTTCCACCTGTGGTCGAACAGCTACGACCGCCGTCTCGAGAACATCTTCGCGGTGCAGGACGAGATCGCCGGCGCCATCGTCGATGCGCTGCGCCTGCAGTTCGACGTCGAGGCCGAGACGGCCTCGCGGACCAGCAACGTCGAGGCCTACGACCACTACCTCAGAGGCCGCGAGCTGGCCCGCGAGCCGACGCGAGCCGGCCTGTTCCGTGCCATCGAGCAGTACGAGGCCGCGATCGCGCTCGACCCGGACTTCGCGGCCGCCTTCGCCGGCATCGCCAATGCCTGGGTCTGGCTCGAGGACTATGGAGGCGTGAAGTCGTCGGAGGCCTACCCCAAGGCCGAACAGGCCGCGCAGCGCGCGCTGGCGCTCGATGACGAGTCCGCCGAAGCCCATGCGGCAATGGCCTTCGTGCTCGATCGCTACTACGACGACAAGCAGGGCGCCAGCGAATACTTCGAACGCACGCTGGAGCTGAACCCGAACTACGTTACGGCCTACAACCTCTACGGCGATGTACTTCGCGACATGGGCAAGCTCGACCGGATGGTCGAAGTGCATCAGCGTGCCGTGGAACTGGACCCGCTGTCGCCGTTCATGCGGATGCGGCTGGCCTCGAAGCTGCTGACCGCCGGCCAGCCCGAACGGACCGCGGCCATGGTCGATGAATTGCTTGCCGAACAGCCCGACAACGATTATGCGTTCGAAGAGCTCGGCAACCTGCGAATGGGGTCCGGCGATTTCCGCGGCGCGGTCGATGCCTTCCGGCGCGTGCACGTCCAGCGGCCCGGCGATCCCTACGCCGCAGCACAGATCGCCGAGATCTTCATCGTTCTCGAAGACGAGAGCGCCGCCCTGGCCTGGATCGCCGAGGCGCGAGCGCGCGGCGAGGACAACCGCTGGGAGCTCGATCCTCGGGAGCAACTGGCCAAGTGGAAGCAGGACTGGGACGCGCTCGACGAGATCGGCGATCTCAAGGGAGGCCACATCGGGGCGCGGATTCGTGGCGATGCCGCTGCAGGCCGCGAACAGTGGGCCGAGGCACGACGCCACTTTGCCGAAGCGCTGCGGATGAGCGGCTATACACCGAACGACCAGGTGCTGCTGCAGCACGTCCACAAGCTGATCGGCCTCGCGGTTGCCGAGCGCGAACTCGATCTGATCACCGACTCGACCCGCCTCGACCAGGCCCGGCGACCGCTGGAGATCCTGGTCGAAGCCGACGCGGTGGCGATCAACGACGTCAACTACCGCTTCGCGCTGGCCCGGATTTCCGCGCTGCAGGGCCGCGCCGAGGAGGCGATGGCACTGATCGAAAACGGGTTCGGCAATGGCGAGCCGATCACCGACTGGCAGCTGGAGCGTGATCCCGCGTTCGTCGACCTGCGGGGCCTGCCGCGCTTCCGCGACCTGGTCGAACAGTCGCGCGAAATCAGGGACTCCCAGCAGCAGGCGATTCCCGCCGAGAGTCGAATGCCGTGAGCCTGTGGGCCGAAATCCGCCGCCGCAACGTCATCCGGGCAGGTCTTGCCTGGCTGGCGCTGTCGTGGCTGCTGATCGCGATCGCCGACCTTCTGTTCCCGTACCTCGGATTTCCGAACCAGGCCATCCGTGGCTTGATCGTCGGACTGGCCATCGCGCTGCTGCCCGTGCTGGTGCTGGCCTGGTTGCTGGAACTGACGCCACGCGGACTGCGCGTCGACCGCGGGCCCGGGGGCGAGAACCCCGAGAACGCGCGGACTGCACGGCGCCTGGATCAGCTGACCGTGGTGCTGATCCTCGCCGCGCTGGGCCTGTCGGCGCTACGCGAGTTCGTGATCGTTGATCCGCCCATCGCGCCGACCCCGGCCGCCATTGTCGAGGAAACGGAGTCGATGATGCCGCCCGCACCCGCCCTGCCGGTCGAGCCCGGCTCGATCGCAGTGCTGCCGTTCGCTGATCTGTCTCCGGGGCAGGACCAGGGCTATTTCTCCGACGGCATCGCCGAAGAGATCCTGAACGTGCTGTCGCGGGTCGACGGGTTGAAGGTCGCCTCGCGCACTTCATCCTTTGCGTTCCGCGACGCCGCCATTGGCGTGCGCGAGATCGGCCGCCAGCTCGGCGTGGCCTACGTGCTCGATGGTTCGGTCCGCCGCCAGGGGGACCGGGTGCGGATCACCGCCCAGCTGATCCAGGCAGAGGACGATGCCCACTTGTACTCGGAAACGTTCGATCGCCAGGTCGCCGATATCTTCGGCGTGCAGGAAGACATCGCGCAGGCCATCGCCGATGCGCTGGCCGAACCGCCCGGCGTGCAGACCGTAGAAGTGCGGCAGGCCACGACCGACCTGCAGGCCTACGAACTGTTCCTGCGCGGCCGCCAGCTCTTTGCCCAGCGCGGCGCCAGCCTGATGCCGGCGCGCGAGCTGCTGCAGCGCGCCGTGGCCCGCGACCCCGACTTCGCAGAGGCCTGGGCGCTGCTGGCCGGCGTCGAGTACGTTCTTCCGTCCTACTTTGCCGAGGTCGACACCCTGGCCGCCCGCGCAGCCTCGACAGAAGCGGCCTCGACCGCTCTACAACTGATCCCTGGAGAGCCATCGGCACTGGCCGTGAGTTCCCGGCTGGCGGCTGATCGCGGCGAGCGCGAGACCGCGCTGACCCTGGCCGATCGCGCGCTGGCCGAAGACCCGAACAATGCCAACACCCGAATGTGGCGTGGACTGACGTTGCTCGAGGCTGGACACGTCAGCGCCGCCCGCCAGGAATTCGATCGCGCCCGGCGGCTGGACCCCCTCAGCGGAATCCACCTGGGCTGGCTGGGCGGCACCGAGCTGACCTCGGGCGAATTCGAGGCGGCGACGGACCACCTCGCGCAGGCGCAGGCGCTTGGCTGGCAGGGCCCGGCCAGCGCCTGGCAGCTGAAGCTGGCCCAGAATGCGCACGGCTACGGTCCCGAAACCGAGACCGCGTACCGGCACTGGATCGAGACCGACGGCCGGATCGGTGCCTCGGCGCTTCCCGTCTATCGGGAGGTCGCCCCGGCCTTCGGCGATGCGGACCGGATTCCCGACGCGGTCGGTCGGGTCCAGGCCGCCATCGAGGAACTTCCCGGACTGGACTGGACGCCGCTGTTGCTCAACCTCGAGGACGCCGACGCGGCCATCCGCGAAGCCCTGCGGCCCAAGCCGCCGTCGCGCCAGATCGTGCTCATGATGATCTGGACGCCGGTGGACACGGACTTCCGCGAGCACGGTGCGTTTCCGGACTTCGCCGAACGCGCCGGGCTGATCACCTTCTGGAAACGCCACGGCTGGCCGGACCACTGCGTATCGGTCGGCTTCGGGCCGGACCTGCGGCTGGAGTGCCAACGATGAGCCTGTGGACCGAACTCAAGCGGCGGAATATCTTCCGGGTCGCTGCGGCCTACGTCGTCATCGGCTGGCTGACGCTGCAGGTCGCCGACATCGTGCTCGGTTTCACCGGCGCCCCGGAGTGGGTCGGCAAGGCGCTGATCGCAATGCTTCTACTGGGGATCATCCCGGTGCTTGCGCTGGCCTGGGTGTTCGAAGTGGGGCCCGACGGCATCCGGGTCGACGACGGGTCGGCCCAGCGCGACGCCAGCCCCCAGGCGCGCCGGCTGGACGTGGTCACTCTCGGCGCGGTCGTGCTGGTCATGGTGCTGATGGTCGGGCAGCAGCTGGCGCCGGCGCTGCTGAATCCCGAAGCTGCCGAGACGCCCGAACCGGCGGCCTCGACCGCGCCGAAATCATCCCCGACCGCGCAGCCGGAGCCGCGCCCGGTGCCCGGCGACGACTTCGCCGCGCCGGAAGGCTCGATCGCCGTGCTGCCGTTTACCAACCGCAGCCCCGATCCCGACACCGGCTACTTCGTCGACGGCATCCACGACGACCTGCTGACGGAACTCTCGCGCAATCCGCAGCTGACCGTGATCTCGCGGACCTCGGTCATGGAGTACCGCAACACGATCAAGAACCTGCGCCAGATCGGCGAGGAGCTGGGCGTGGCCAATGTGCTGGAAGGTGCGGTGCAACGCTCTGGTCAACGCGTGCGGATCAACGCGCAGCTGATCGACGCGGAGACCGACGCCCACCTCTGGGCCGACACCTTCGATCGCGAACTCAGCCCGGAGAGCGTCTTCGACATTCAGAGCGAGATCGCGACCGCCATCGCAGGCGCGCTCGGGCGAACGCTTGGAACGTCGCAAGCCAGCGTCGGTGCGGTCGCGGGGACCTCGAACACCGAGGCCTTCGACCTGTACCTCCGAGCCCGTTCGTCCAGCGAGACCAACAGCGACGAGCAGATTCGAGGGCGCATCGCGCTCTACCGCGAGGCCCTCGAAAAGGATCCGGGATTCCTGCTC
The DNA here is from genome assembly GCA_965222675.1 of Wenzhouxiangellaceae bacterium. GTDB lineage: Bacteria > Pseudomonadota > Gammaproteobacteria > Xanthomonadales > Wenzhouxiangellaceae. Next base: position 532,825 of record OZ244963.1, read on the forward strand.
GCGATGGGCGAGCTCGGCCGCGAGTACACCAACCTGTATTGGTACGTGACGCGCCGCGACGAAGACCGCCAGCGCGGCGACGAATGGATTGCGCGCGCACTCAGCGCGGCGCCCGACAACTCGCAGCTGCAGCTGGCAAATGCCGAACATCTCTACCGCGCCAATCTCGATTACGAGGGTGCGCTTGCGGCCCTGGAGAGGGCCGAAATCGGACTGCCGGGCGACGCCCGCATCTTCAAGCTCCGCGCCTATGTGCTGCGCCGTTCCGGCGACCTGAACGGCACCCTGGAGGCGCTCGAGACCGCGGCCCTGCTCGATCCACGATCGACCGAGATCCTGGGAACCCTGATCGAGACGCACTGGCTGCGCGGAGATCTCGAGACCACGCGTCGCTGGCACGAGCGCGCCCTGGCGCTTCCCGATGACGCATCAGGCGTCACTTTGATGATGGCAAGCGCCGAACTGCAGATTGCGGGCAATGCGGAAGCCGCGATCGAAGTGCTTGACGAACTCGATCCAGATGAGAGCTTCACGACGCAATTCTTTGGCCCGATCGACCGATTCCGTTATGCGCTTCTCGCGCGTGAATTCGAGCGTGCATCGACCGAGCTCGAGCGCATGGCCGAAACCACCGTCCTGTTCGAAGACCAGTTCTACGTGATTCCGATCGATCTTCTGCGCGCGGAGCTCGCCGAGGCAAGCGGTGACCGCGCCGGTCAGCGGCGCCATGCCGGCAAGGCCCTGGCGATCCTCGACGGCGTGGTCGAGCGTCATCCGACCGACTATCGCGCCTGGTCACAGCGAGCCATCGCGCTGGCCTTGCTCGACCGGCCCGACGAGGCCATGGAATCGGCTGATCGCGCCCTCGACCAGGACATCCCCCGTCGCGACGCGCTGATCCGCAGCGAAATGGAGCGCTTTCGCCTCTTCGCCCTGGCCCTCTCCTCCGACACCGCCGAACTCGTCCCCGCAATGGACGCGTACCTTTCAAGCGACATACGCTACTGGGGGGTGGCAGGATTGCTGCGCTATCCGGCCTTCGACCGTCACGTCGACGAACCGGACTTCCAGGCCATGATTGCCCGGCATGCCCGCGAGGATGCCGCCCCATGAGCCTGATTGCCGAACTCCGACGCCGTAAGGTCTTCCGCGTGGCTGCGGCCTACGCGGTCGCGGCCTGGGGCACGGCCCAGATCGCCGACCTGGTGCTGGCCAATACCTCGGCGCCGCCGTGGGTGATGCAGGTGATTCTTCTCGTACTGGCGCTCGGCTTCCCGATCGCCCTGGTGCTGGCCTGGGCCTTCGAGGTCACGCCCGACGGCGTCAAACGAACGGCGACTGCGACCTCCGGCGAACGCCGTGCACGCCTTCCGGCCTCGGAATATGCCTTCATCGGCCTGATGCTGGCGGTGGTCGCCATTGTCGGCTTCCAACTCACCACGATGACCGAGTCAACGGAGGCGAAGAATCCAGCGCAGTCCGTGACCTGGTCGAGTACGGAGCTACCCGAGGTCCGCGCGACCGGCGACGCGACGGCCCAAGCGAGCGAGCCGGAAGAACGCACGTCGATCGCCGTCCTGCCGTTCGTCAACATGAGCATGGATGCCGGCAACGAGTACTTCGCCGACGGCATCTCGGAAGAACTGCTGAACATCCTGGCCGGCATCGACGGTCTCAAGGTCGCCTCGCGCACCTCGGCGTTCTCGTTCAAGGGCAGCAATTCCCCGATTCCCGAGATCGCCGAGCAGCTCGGCGTGCGCCACGTGCTCGAGGGCTCGGTGCGCAAGCAGGGCAACCGGGTGCGCATTACCGCGCAGCTGATCGAGGCCGGCGACGATGCCCACCTGTGGTCCGAGGTCTACGACCGCGAACTCAATGACATCTTCGCCGTGCAGGAGGAGATTGCCCGGGCGATTACCGGGGAACTCGAAGACCTGCTTGGCAGCCGTCAAGTGAACGTCGCTGTGCCCACCCGCGACATGGACGCCTATGGGCTCTACCTGCGCGGCAGAACGCGCTTCTATGGTCGTATCGAGCTCAATGAGGCCGTCGAAGATCTGCGTAGTGCGGTTGTGCAGGATCCCGAGTTCGCAGAGGCGTGGGCATTTCTGGCCGCCCTTTACTGGCTGCATGGCAACGGCGCCTATCAATCCGATTACGACCGTGCCGAGATGACCCGACTTGCCGGAACGGCCTCGGCCCGGGCTTCCGAGCTCGACGCGGAAATTCCCATCGCTCTTGCGGTTCAGGGCCTGATCGCTTCGGATTCCGGCCGCCCCGGCGCGGTTGCGGACGGCATCCGACTACTCGAGCGTGCCGTGGCCATACCGGCTCCCGACACCACGCCGAGACTCTGGCTTGCTTTGCTGTGGATGGAGCTGGGCCATGCCGAACGCGCCCAGCCCTTGTTGGAGCGGGCCCGCGACATGGACCCAATGGTCGGCATCAACGTCGGCGCGCTGGCGGTTGCTCTCGGTGCGCAAGGCCGTCTTGCCCAGGCAGAGCATCTCGCGCTGGACGCCGTCGAGGTTGACGGCCTGACGTTCTGGGGTGATCTGCTCGTGGTCAACCGCTTCCATGGCCAGGGCCGCGAAAGCGCGGCAACGCTGCTCGGCCAGCTGATCAACCGGCTGGGCGAACGCGATGAAGACGAACGCTCGGTTCGGGAAACCGAGGAGGCCGAGACGGTCCTGGCGGCCATGAATGACCCATCGGCGCAGGCGGGCATTGTCTCCGAATGGCAGGACTATGGCGATGCCGATATCGCTTCGTTGCTGTTCGACCGCGCCACGCTGGCGCTCGAGGCTGCTCCAGACGATCAGAATCGACCCTGGGCGATCGCACTTGGTGCCTGGCTGCCCGCCATGGAGTGGTTGCGCGAGGATCCGCGCTATTTCGAGCTGATGGAGCGCCGCGGTCGGGTCGACTACTGGGACACCCACGGCTACCCCCGCGGCTGCCGCCCGGTCGATGGCCCGGACGGCCGCCATCTCGACTGCCCGGAGCCGCTGCAATGAGCCTGGTCGCCGAACTCAAGCGCCGGAAAGTCTTCCGCGTGGCCGCGGCCTACGCCGTTGCCGCGTGGGGCGCCGCCCAGATCGCCGACCTGGTGCTCGAGAACACCGCCGCCCCGCCGTGGGTCATGCAGGTGATTCTTCTGGTGCTTGCGCTCGGCTTTCCGATTGCGCTGGTGCTGGCCTGGGCCTTCGAGGTCACGCCCGATGGCGTCAAGCGAACCGAGGCGCTGGGCCTGACCGAGCCGCCGCCGCGAATGGCCACACCGGACTACCTGCTGGTCGGGCTGATGATCGCGGTCGTGGCCGTCGCCGGGCTGCAGTTCGTCCGCACCGGCGATCGCTCGGACCCGGCCGGTTCGACGACGACCGTAGCCGCGGAAACGACCGACGACGCCGTCCAATCCGAGGTCTCGGCGGCTTCGATCGCCGTGCTTCCGTTCGCCGACCTGTCGCCGGGCGGCGACCAGGGCTACTTCTCCGACGGCATCGCCGAGGAGATCCTGAACGTTCTGGCCGCGATCGACGGCCTCCGGGTCGCATCAAGAACCTCGTCGTTCCTGTTCAAGGACCCGAGCGAGCCCATTCCCGCGATCGCCGCGTCGCTGGGCGTGGCGCACGTGCTCGAGGGCTCCGTGCGCAAGTCCGGCGACCGGATCCGGGTCACCGCCCAGCTGATCGCCGCCGACCGCGACGCCCACCTCTGGTCGGACACCTACGACCGCGAACTGAGTGCCGACACGGTGTTCGCGATCCAGGACGAGATTGCCCAGGCCATCGTCGACGCGCTGAGCGACGAGATGGGCCTGGAGATCGGCGACGAAGTCCGCGTTACCGCCGCAACCGAAAGCCTCGACGCTTACGAGATCTACCTGCAGGCCCGCGAGATGTTCCGCGATCGGTCCGACCTGCCCCAGGCCTTTGTTCTGTTCGAACGCGCGGTCGAGATCGACCCCGGCTTCGCCCGCGCCTGGGAAGGTATGGCGGCCGTGGGCGCGGTCATCGAGGACTGGGGGTTCGTCGATCGGGCTTACAGCGAGATGGCCGCGGTCGCGGCCGAACGGGCGCTCGAACTCGACCCCTCTCTGTCCATGCCGTGGGCCGTTCGAGCGCAGCTCGAGTCCATCAGGCGTCCCACCGATTTCGCCGAGGCACTCCGACTCTCCGATCGCGCCCTTCAAGCCGACCCGAACAATGCGACCGCGTTGCTGTGGCGCAGCATCCTGTGGATGCACCTGGGCTTCTTCGATCGCGCCCTCGCCGACCAGGATCGCTGCCTGGTCATCGACCCGGCCTACGAGAATTGCCGCCGGTTCAAGGCGCTCGCGCTTCAATTCGACGGCCGCACGGACGAGGCCCTGGAGGCCTTTCTGGCCGGCGTCGAAAACGGCTTCGTAACCAATCGGGCCCTGAGTTTCGTTCGTCCGCTTCTGGCCGGGAACCAGCGCGCAATGGCCATGATGCTGATGGTTGCCGACGATCTTGGTCCGGAATGGCAGCAGGCCATGCTCGAGTTTCAGCAGACGGGCCGACCGGCCGGCAACGTGCGCCGGGCAATCGAGGAATCGGGCGATCTTCCGAAGTACCACGCCATGCACTACCTGGTACTGGGCGCCTACGACCTTGCCGCGGACATGGCCGAGGTGACCGAATCGACGCTGGTGTTCTGGGACCCGTCTCTCCCCGGGCTACGCGGTTCCGAAGCATTCAAGCGCTTGCTGCGGGAAGACGGCGTGCCCGACTACTGGCGCACGCATGAATACCCGCCGCAGTGCAGACCGATCGAAAAAACGGACGGCGAGGACGATTTCGAATGCGACTGAGGCCGACATGAAATTGATCGCCGAGATGCGCCGCCGCAAGGTGTTCCGCGTAGCCGCCGCCTACGCGGTCGCGTCGTGGGCGCTGGCGCAGGTCGCCGACCTGGTGCTGGAGAACACCGCCGCCCCGCCGTGGGTGATGCAGGTGATCCTCCTCTTGCTGGCGCTGGGCTTTCCATTGGCCGTGCTGCTGGCCTGGGCCTTCGAGGTCACGCCCGACGGCGTGCGCAGGACCGAGTCGATCGGCCCGGGTGAGCGCGCGCCGAAGATCGGCGGCCAGGACGCGGTGCTGATCGCGCTGCTGGTCGCGGTCATCGGCGTGGCCGGTTTCCAGTTTGCGGGCATGCACGAGACCGGGTCGAACGGACCGCAGGAGACAAGCTTCGCGGCCGATGCCTCCCCGGCCGGGACGCCCACGATTCCTGCAGCGGCGACGACGTCGACATCGACCGCGCCCGAAAGAACCTCCATCGCGGTGCTTCCGTTCCGCGCGATGTCCAGCGGCGAGGACGACGAGTACTTCGCCGATGGTCTCACCGAGGAAATCCTCAATTCGCTGGCCCAGCTTCCGGAACTGCTGGTCACGGCGCGCACGTCGTCGTTCCACTTCAAGGACAGGGACCTGCCGGTACCGCAGATCGCCGAGACCCTCGGCGTGGGCCACGTGCTCGAGGGTTCCGTGCGCCGCGGCGGCGAGACCGTGCGCATCACCGCGCAGCTGATCCGGGCCGAGGACGGCTTCCATCTCTGGTCGAACACCTACGATCGCGAGCTCGAGGATGTCTTCGCCGTCCAGGAAGACATCGCGACCAGTGTCGCCGACGCGCTCGACATCGTGCTGGACGAAGCCAAGCTGGCCCGGATGCGCCACTCCGGCACCGATGACCTGGAGGCCTTTATCGCGTTTCAGAAGGGCCGGGAATTGTTCGTCGACGCTCACGAGAACATCGTCGATATCGAAGGAGGCCTTGCCGAGGCAACGCCTCTGTTCGAGAAGGCGCTAGAGGCCGCGCCCGGTTACATCGCGGCGGTAATCTACAAATCCGATGCGCTCGCGCATACGGTCTACGATTCGGCATCGGGGATTCGCGAAGAGCGATTTCCGAACGAAGCCGAACAAGCGCTGCAGGCGCTGCGTGACGAACTGGACCTCGCCTGGGAGCGCGCGCGACCGGGCCATCAGCGGGACATCCTCGACGTCGAGCGCACCGTCTTCCGCGACGACTGGACCGGTCTGGGCGCCAAGCTCGAACGGGCGATGCGCCCGGGCGATTGCCCGTTGTCGAACTGGACGCTGGAGTTCGCGACCGCGCTCGGCGACCCGGACTCGGTGCTCGAAACGACCGCAGAGCATCTGCGCTGCGACCCGTTGAACGCCTTGACCATCTTCCACCACGCCTTTGCCAGCATCTGGACCGGCGATCCCGAGGGTGCAATCCGGCTGGCCCAGGAAGCCATCGGCCGCGGCATGCGCTATAGCTGGATCGACGGCCTGGAGTTCTGGGCCCGCGTCTCCATGGACGACCTGGATCATCCCGCCGTCGTGGACGCGACCGGACCGGTGGGCTGGTGGCTGTTTCCGAAGGCGCTGGTCACGGCAGCGGCCCGAGGCGATCTCGAAGCCGCGAGATCGCTGGCGGAAGAATTCTGGACCGATGAACTGGCCCAGGACCAGTCCTCCATGGTCGTGGCCGCAATGATCGGCGACCGCGAACGCGCCAATGAGTACGCGGCGCGGATCGACGCCAGGCCGGGCGGAGCCATCGTCCTGAACAACGCCGCATACAGCTGCCTGTGCGGTGCGCCTTTCGACCTGGCGGCTACACCGAATTTCGCCCTGCGCCTCCAGCAGGCCGACGTTCCCTGGCCGCCGAAGACGGTCATCGATTTCCCGGCCAAGGACTGGTGACGCCATGAGCCTGTTCAATGAACTCAAGCGCCGCAACGTCTTCCGGGTCGGCATTTTCTATATCGTCGCCGCCTGGGTTGTGGTTCAGGTGGCCGAGACCCTGCTTCCGGTCTTCGACGTCCCAGACTCGGCGATCCGCATCATCGTGCTGGTCCTGGCGCTCGGGTTTCCCATCGCCGTCGTGTTCGCCTGGGCCTTCGAGCTGACGCCGGAGGGTCTCAAGCGCGACAAGAACGCGCGCGTCGATCCCGAGACAAAGCAGCAGACGGCCAAGAAACTCGACATCGCCACGCTGATCGCCGCCGTGCTGGCCATCGGTGTCGTCGTGGCCGACCGAATGCTGCCGGCAGCGGACCGCGACGACGCCGCACCGGCCTCGGCCGAGTCGCCCTCGGTGGCGAACGAGCCCGGGGCCACGCCGATCGTCGACGCCAACGCTAACGCCAACCCCAATGAGGACACACGCCCCTCGATCGCGGTGCTGGCGTTCGAGAACATGAGTTCGGATGCAGAAAACGAGTTCTTTGCCGAGGGCATCTCGGAGGAGATTCTCAACGTGCTGGCCGGAATCAACGGCCTTCGGGTGGCCTCCCGCACGTCCGCGTTCTCGCTGTCGGGGCGCGATACGCCGATTCCCGAAATCGCGCGACAGCTGGACGTCGGTCACGTGCTGGAAGGCAGCGTCCGCAAGGCCGCCAATCGCGTCCGGATCACCGCCCAGCTGATCGAGGCCGCCAACGATACACACCTGTGGTCGAACAGCTACGACCGGGAGCTCGACGATATCTTCGCGGTGCAGGAAGAGATCGCTGAGGCCATCACCGACGCGCTGGCGAGCATCCTCGACACCCAGTCCGTCAGCGTGGCAGCGCCCACCGACGACCTGACCGCCTACCAGGATTTTCTACGCGGTCGATCGCGGTTCTACCAACGGATCATGTTGGACGAAGCGATCGGTGACCTGCGTCGCGCGGTGGAGGCCGATTCCAATTTCGGCCAGGCCTGGGCGTTCCTGGCCGCCGCAGAGTACGTGGTCGGCGACGGTGGATACCCGACGGGCCTGGATCAGGACGCGCTGACCCTTCGGTCCGCCGAATCCGTGGATCGCGCCCTGCGTCTCGACCCGGACAATGTCATCGCCCAGGCCATCAAGGGGCAGCAGCTGTTCGATGCCGGGAACAGAGCCTCGATCGAAGACGGTCTGGCCATGCTCGAGTCCGCGGCCTTCCGCGTCTCCCCGGACAGCACCGCTCGCTTGTGGCTCGGCATCAATCTCCTTCAGCTGGGCCTGCCGGAACGAGCATTCGAAGTGCTGGAACAAGCGCAGGCGCAGGATCCGCTGGTCGCCATCAACAACGGGTACCTGGGCGCAGCGCACGCGATGCTGGGGCGGCAGGAGCTCGGACGCCGCTTTGCGCTTCGTGCGGTCGAACTGAGTGGCTCGCTGACCTTCTGGAGCACGCTTCTGTCTATCGAGGCCGCGAATTCAGGGGACGCGGCTGCCGCCATCGAAATTCTTGGTGCCGCCCTCGACGCCACCGATGGCGAAGCACCCTTCCCGGCGGCATTGATCGAAGCCCTGAACGAGGGTCTGACCGTGGAGCAGCTGATGCAACGCCATCCTGAGTTGATGGCCGATGGACTGGAAACGTTTTTCCGTACGAATGCCGGGCTCGTGCTCGGCAAGATCGACGCCGCGCTGACCGCAGCTCAAGGGCCGATCTCGGGCCCACGGTATTCGGTGATCAACAGCGCCTGGATGCCGTCGATGACGGCGCTGCGGGAGCATCCGGAGTTCTTTCGATGGGTCGAGGAGCTCGGCTTCGTCGAATACTGGCGGACCCACGGATTTCCGATGGGCTGTCGACCGGTGCAGGAATCGGACCGTGAGCGTCTCGAGTGCGGAGGTGCCGATTGAGCCTGTTCAACGAACTCAAGCGCCGCAACGTCATCCGCGTTGCGCTGTTCTATATCGTCGCGGCCTGGGTGTTGATCCAGGTGGCCGAGACCGTCCTGCCGATGTTCGACGTCGCCGACGGCGCGCTGCGAGCGGTGGTGGTGATCCTGGTGCTCGGCTTCCCGCTGGCGCTGGTCTTCGCCTGGGCGTTCGAACTGACGCCGGACGGTCTCAAGCGGGACAGGGACGCCAAGGTCGATCCGGCGACCAAGCAGCAGACGGCACAGAAGCTCAGCTGGGCGACGCTGGTGGCCGCAGTGCTGGCGATCGGCCTCTTGATCGCCGATCGGATGATTCCTGAAACAGCGGCTCCGGCTGCGCCGGCAACGTTCGTCGATGTCGCCGACGACGAAACCACCGCCGCCTCCATCGCCGTCCTGCCTTTCGAAGACCTGTCCCAGCAAGGTGATCAGGCCTATTTCTCGGACGGCATCGCCGAGGAAATCCTCAATGTCCTGGTCGGCGTCGACGGCCTGGCCGTGGCCTCGCGCACCTCGTCATTTCAGTTCAAGGGCATGCGGGCGATCGGCATTCCGGAAATCGCCAGCCAACTCGAAGTCCGAAACGTGCTCGAGGGCAGCGTGCGCACGGCCGGCAACCAGATCCGGATCACGGCGCAGTTGATCGACGGAGAGCGTGACGAGCACCTCTGGTCGGAGACCTTCGATCGCGAACTGTCCACCGAGAACCTGTTCGCCATCCAGGACGAGATCGCGCAGGCGATCGTGCAGGCCATCCGCGGTCAATTGGATGTCGAGCTGGAAGCGCCGGAGTCGGTCACCGCATCGACCACCAGCGTCGATGCCTACGGACTCTTCCTGCGCGCGCGAGCCCTGTTCCGCTCCCGGTCGTTCTTCGATGAAGCCAACACGCTGCTGGTTCGTGCGCTGGAGATGGACCCGGACTTTGCCGAGGCGCTGGCCCTGCGCGCCGCGATCCTGGCGGTATCCCCCGAATACGGCGTGGTGCTGACCGATAGCCCAAAGGCGTCGCGGGCACTTTCGGAACAGCTGGCCCGAGAAGCACTGGCCATCGATGATCGACTCGCGCTGGGGCACGGGATTCTCGGGCTGATCGAAGATTTCAAGCTGCTCGAAGGCGACACCGACGTCCGCTACCAGGACATCCTGGACAACTACGACGCGGCATTGGCGATCGCACCCGACGACCTTGCCGGCTTGAACTGGCGCGGCTTTGCCTTCCTTCGCGCGGGCTATACGGACCGCGCGGCAACCGACTTCACGCGTTGCCTCGAGATCGAACCCGGCTACGCGCCCTGCAACTCGAACCTGGTCGCCGCCCTGACGCTGGCCGGTGAACCTGCGGCGGCTCTGGCAGCGCTCGACCGATCGATCCGACTGGGCGTCTACACCGGCGATATCCCGTCGCTGATCAACCTCCACCAGCTCGGCGACGAACGCGGGTTCTACTTTCATGCAATCCGACTGCCTTCGCTACGCGGCTGGCTCGGCATGGAAGAAATCTATCGCGCCCTGGATCGACCGGCAGAGAATCATGACCTGCTGCTCGAACGACTGCGGGCGCACGGCGAACTGGTGGGAACCAGCCTCAGCCTCGAAGAACTTCGCCTGGCACTGGGAGAATTCGCGATCCGGCCGCCCACGTTCTCGTTCTGGTTCGACGCCATGACGCCCTATCGGCGATCGCCCGAGTTCAAGCGACACATGCGCGAGTTCGGGCTCGTGGAGTACTGGCAGACGAACGGCTTCCCACCGATGTGCAGACCTGTCGGCAGTGAAAACCGACAGGACGACTTCGAATGCGATTGAATCCTTCCAATGCTAAACCTGCAGCTTCATCGAAGGCTGCAACACCCGCTTCAAGGAGACACAGCCGATGACCACGAAACGTCCGCTCCTCGCCGCCGCCGTCGCGGTGGCCCTGTGCGGCGCCGGGCTTGAATCCCATGCACAGACCGCCTCGCTCACCGACGACCCGCGCGTGACCGATGCGGTGCAGCTCTGGTCCGACTGGGTCGAGTACCAGGCCGGCAGCAGCCGGGTGCCCGCCGTGTCCTTCGGCATCGTCCACGACCAGGAGCTCGTCACCAGCGGCGCGTTCGGCTTGGCCAACCCGGACGAGGAGCTTGCCGCGACGCCCGACACGCTCTACAGCATCTGTTCGATCTCCAAGCTGTTCACCAGCATCGGGCTGATGCAGCAGTACGACGAAGGCAAGGTCCGGCTCGATGATCCCGTCGGCGATCACCTGGACTGGTTCGAACGCCTGGAGGACGCGCACCCCGACGACGAGCCGGTCACGATCCGGCGCCTGCTGACGCACTCGTCCGGGCTACCGCGCGAGTCGGACTTCCCGTACTGGACCGACGCCGACTATCCCTTCCCGACCTCCGATCAGATTCGCGAGCGCCTGAGTTCACAGCAGACGCTGTATCCCACTTCCACGTACTGGCAATACTCCAACCTGGGTCTGACGCTTGTCGGAGAGATCGTCGCCGAGGTATCGGGGCAGCGCTACAACGAAACCATGCGCGAACGAATTCTGGACCCACTCGACATGGATGCCACCTTCACCGACATCCCGGTGGAACTCCGCGGCGGGCGGATGGCGATCGGCTACACCGCGCTCGATCACGATGGAACACGTGACGTCGTCGAATCGTTCCGGACTCGCGGCATCGCACCGGCCGCCGGCTTCGCGTCGAACGTGACCGACCTGGCCAAGTTCGCGATGTGGCAGTTTCGCGTACTCGATGGCGAGAACGAGCTGATCCAGCCGTCTTCGCTGCGAGAGATGCAGCGCGTGCAGTACATCGACCCGGATTTCGAGACCACCTGGGGCCTCGGCTTCAGCGTGCGGAAGGAAGGCGACCGCGTGTACGCCCGACACGGCGGCGGCTGCCCGGGCTTCTACACCGAGTTCCGCATCGAGCCGAAGACGAAGATCGGTGCCGTCGTGCTGACCAACGCGATCGGCTCGAACCCGGGCGCCTGGGCCGGCCAAGCCTTCGAGCTGGTTGGTCCCGCAATCGAGAAGGCCATCGAGTCGCCCGACGAAGCACCCGAGCGCGATGGCTCGCTGGCGCGCTTTGCCGGCCTGTACGGAACGATCTGGGGACGCACGAGCATCGTGCCCTGGGAAGACGGCCTGGCCTATCTCGACCTGGACAGCAGCAACCCCGCCGAAGGGATGGCCCGCCTGCAACACGTCGAAGGCACGACCTTCCGACGCGTGCGCGACGACGAGTCGCTTGGCGAGACCTACGAGTTCGAACTCGGCCCGGACGGCCGCGCGACGCGCTTCAAGGTGCACAGCATCTACGTGGAACGCATCGAGCGATGATCCATCCAGCGATCTCACCGATGCGGAACGAGGTAATCGACTGATGATCCAGCCGTGATCCTGCGCCGCCTCGTCGACAGCCTGCGCAAGCAGGACTGGTCCACGGTCCTGGTCGAGATCGGCATCGTGGTGCTCGGCGTGTTCCTGGGCATCCAGGTCGCGAACTGGAACGCCGAGCGGCAGGAGCGGCAGCTCGAGCAAGTGTTGATCGAGCGGCTGATCTTTGATTTCGAGCGCATCGAGACACGGCTGATCGATGCGCTGACGCGCTACGAGAACTACCTGCTCTCGATCGAGCACGTTCGCGATCGCGTCCGCATCGACGACCCACCCGAAACACTCGACGCGATCGAGCGATTCCGGCGCTCCCTGGGCCACGTGCTGGCCAGCCGGATCCCGGCACCCCGCTCGCCGACCTATGTCGAGATGCTCTCCTCCGGGGTATTCGACGTTCTCGAGAACAACGAGCTCAAGCGCACCCTGGTGGACTATGACCAGCGCCAGGGCACCTCAATGACTGCATGGAACACACTGCGCGACGAATCCCTGATGTACAGCGAGCCGATCAACCATTCGATCACGCTGGTCCGGCCCGTGAATGAAGATGAGTACAACCATGTCAGCGAATGGGACTTCCAGCGCATGGTCGACGACCCGTTGTTCGAACGTGCGCTCGGCGTCCAGATCTCGGTCCAGGCCAACAATCTCGCGCTGCAGATTTCCCAGCTGGAATCGGCTACAGACGTGCTGCAGCGCCTGCGCAGGGAAGCCGAGGAATGAGCGAACGAACCAGGAGCCGAAAATGCACATGACTACCGAAACAGGGCGCGGAACTGCCCGCGCTCCGTCAGCAGCCGGCCGGATGGCCTGCCTGTTCGCAGCCTTCCTGCTCGACGCCGCGCACGCCGGGCCCGTCTATTCCGGCTGCAGTGACGGCGCGGATGCAGACCGTATCTTCGCCCAGCGCGATCGATTCAATAGCGCCATCCGCGATGAAGACATCGACACGATCAACGAGATTCTCGTCGACGACGTGCTGCTGATCACCGGTACGGACAGCGACATCTACGCGGGCAGCGTACGCCAGCTCGCGCTCTGGGCACGTGATTTCGAATCCGACGAGCGGCTGCTCTACACGCGGACACCCGCGTGCATCGACGTCTCGCTGTCCTTCCCGATCGCGCTCGAGCACGGCCACTGGCGCGGCGAATCCGAGAACGGAGCGGATGGCCATGCCAGCGGCCGCTATACCGCCAAGTGGCGTCACGACGGATCCGCCTGGCGAATCGAAGTCGAAACCTACATGACCGTCGAATGCACGCCGCCGGTCTGCCCCCAATCGGAGAACACGGAATGAATCGATGGATTGCAGCATGCGCGGGACTGACCCTGGCAAGCACGGTCTGGTCCGAGACCACGGTCCGCTACGACTGGCTGACCCAGGGCGAACCGTCCGGAGAGCTGGTGGTCACGATTCAAGACGATGTCGCGCGCAGTACGCACTTCGAATTCAACGACCGCGGTCGCGGACCGTCGATCGATACCCGGATCGAGGTGGACGAGGCCGGCCGGGTCGTACTGTTCGAGAGCTCGGGCAACGCCTACATGGGCGCGCCGGTCAACGAGCGCTTCGAGTACGCCGACGGCACCGCTTCCTGGACCAGCACGCTGGAATCCGGCAGCGATAGAGGCCCGCTCGATGCCTTCTACCTTGCCAATGATTCCAGTCCCGAATACATGGCGGCGATGGCGCGTGCGCTGCTGGCCGCGCCCGATCAGCGGCTCGCGATGTGGCCCGCCGGCACAGCCGGCATCGAGAAGCTTGCCGAGGAGACGGTCGAAGCCGACGGCCAGTCGCGCACCGCTTCGCTGTACGCGATCTCGGGGTTGGGCTTCGACCCGCAGTACCTTTGGCTGGACGAGAACGACGAGCTGTTCGCGCTGGCCTTCGGCTGGATGGGCCTGGTGCCCGAAGGCTGGGGCGCGGTTCTGCCGCAGCTCGACGAGCGCCAGCAGGTCGCCGAGAAGGCGCACCTCGAGGCCCGCGCGGAGCGGCTGACCCACGAGCTCTCCGGCCCGCTGTGCCTGCGCGGCTTCCGCGTGCTGGACATCGACGCCGGCGCACTGCGCGACGGCACCACGGTGCGGGTCGACGACGGCACGATCACTGCGGTCGGCGCGGACTCGGCCGTCGACTGCAGCGACGCGGTCGCGATCGACGGCGCAGGCCGCAGCCTGATCCCCGGCCTGTGGGACATGCACGTGCACATCGGCGCCTCGGCAGGCGCACTGCACATCGCCGGCGGGGTGACCAGTGTTCGCGACCTGGCCAACACCCACGAAACGCTGATGGACACGATCGACCAGTTCCAGCAGGGCACGGCGATCGGTCCGCGCGTCCACCGCGCCGGTTTCATCGACGCGACCGGCCCGTTCGCAGCACCCACCGGCAACCTGGCCGGGACGCTCGACGAGGCGCTGGGCTTCATCGAGGAAATCCACGAACAGGGCTACCCCCACATCAAGATCTACTCTTCGATCGACCCGGACTGGGTCGCGCCGATGGCCGAGGCGATCCACGAGCGCGGCATGCGCCTGTCCGGTCACATTCCCTCGGGAATGACCGCCGAGGAAGCGGTTCGCTCCGGCTTCGACGAGATCCAGCACATCAACATGGTGTTCCTGAACTTTCTCGCCGGGCCGGACGACGACACCCGGACCCCGGTGCGCTTCACGCTGGTCGCCGAGCAAGGTGGATCGCTGGACCTGGATTCCGAAGAGGTCCAGGACTTCATCGACCTGCTCGCGCGCCGCGGCACGGTGGTCGATCCGACCGTGACCATCTTCCACTCGATGTTCCGCCATCGTTCCGGCGAGGTCGACCCTTCCTACGCCATGGTCGCCGACCACTTCCCGCCGAACGTCCGGCGCTCGATGCTGGGCGGCCAGATGGACATCAGCGACGACAACGCCGACCGCTATGCCGCTTCCGCCCAGGCCCTGCTGAACATGATCCGCCGGCTGCACGAGGCCGGGGTACCGCTGGTCGCCGGCACCGACGCCCTGGCAGGGTTCACGCTGCATCGCGAGCTGGAGCTCTATGCACAGGCCGGCATCCCGAACGCCGATGTTCTGCGGCTTGCCACCATCGGATCGGCGAAACTCGTCGGCGACGGCGCCCGCATCGGCCGCATCGCGCCGGGCTACGTGGCCGACCTGGTCGCGCTGGATGGCGACCCGCTCGAGGACATCAGCGCCGTTCGCGAGACCGCCATGACGCTGAAGGGCAACCGCATGTACCAGCCCGCCGCAATCCACCGCGCGCTGGGCATCGACCCGTTTACCGAATCCATCGACGCACCGGTTGAATCGACCCGGGCCGACTGAGGGCGCGTCGATCGCGAAGCGGCTATGCGCCGGGACCGAGACCGGCTATATTGTGATCCGCATCACAGGCCGGGCTTCGGCACCGCCGTGACGCAACAACCGCAATGAGAAAGTGCCGGAAACTCGAGGGAGCCACCCATGACGATTCACCGACCCATCAAGCTTGCGCATGTTGTCTATCGGACCCGTCGGTTCGAGGCCATGCTGGACTGGTACTGCACCGTGTTCGGGGCGAGGGTCCAGCACCGGAACCCCGCGATGGCGTTCCTGACCTTCGACGAGGAACATCATCGCTTCGCGCTGCTGGATCTGTCCGTCATCGATCCGGAAGGATCCGACCCCGACGCACCGAACTGGACCGGCGTCGATCACCTGGCCTGGAGCCTCGGCTCGCTGGACGGCCTGCTCGAGAACTACGCCACGCTCAAGGCCGCGGGCATCGAACCCTACTGGTGCGTGCACCACGGCTTGACGATCTCGATGTACTACGCGGACCCGGACGGCAACCAGATGGAGTTCCAGGTCGATGCCTTCGACAGCACCGGGGACTGCAACGACTACATCAGCGGCCCGGCCTTCGAATCCAACCCCGTCGGCGTCGAGTTCGATCCCGATGACTGGCTGAAGGCCATCGGCAACGGCACATCGATCGACGAGTTCCGCGTCCGCACGATCCATGAGCCGGTCTCGCCGATCCGCGGCCAGGTCTCGCGATTGTTCTGAGCCCTGCCGGGCCCGAAAAGGTTCCGTATCCACACACGAGGGAGCTTCCGCACGTGACAACGACCGACACCGAGCTCGAAGACCGCCGCCTGATCGGCGAGGTCATGCAGACCTACATCGAGGGCGCGAAGACCGGCAGCAACGACGTCCTCCGCCCGATCTTCCACGACCTGGCCACGATCTGCGGCTACGTCGGCCCGGACCTGTTCGCCGGCCCGATCCAGATGTTCTACGACTGGCACGACGAGAACGGCCCGGCCGAGAACGTGCGCGCCGGCGAGACGACCATCGACCTCGAGGGCACCGCCGCGACCGTTCGGATCGAGCTGCTCGACTGGACCGGCCACCGCTTCACAGACTTCTTCACCCTGGTCAAGGTCGACGGGAAATGGCAGATCCTGAGCAAGGTGTTCTACCTGCATCCGTAGGCGGCCGATCGTGAGCGACTCCTCGCCCGGCATGGCCGATCCGGTACCGGCCGAAATCGCTCGGCCTTCGAGCTTCGAGCGCCTGAACCGGTGGCTGGTACTGGCCGCCAACCTCGGCGTGCTCGCCGGGTTGATCGTCCTGACGGTCGAAATCCGCCAGAACGCAGAGCTGACCCGCGCCGACATGGAATCGCGGAAGAACGACGTGCTGGTCCAGATCGAACTCAGCCTTGCCGACCCCGAGATCGGTGCGGCCTGGATCAAGTCGGTCCGCTCACCCGAGACGATGACCGACCTCGAACTCCGGGCCGTGGAATCGCACCTCGTCGCCCTGATGCTCCAGTGGGACTACATGTTCAACATGGAACAGGGCGGGCTGGTGTCCCGAGACGAAGCGCGTCGCCACATCCAGAACACCGCGCCGTTCTATTTCGGCAGCCGGCACGCCAAGAACTGGTGGCGCTGGCAGGAAGCCGGCTGGGAGGGAACGCCGATGTTCGAGATCGCCGACCCGATCGTCCGCGCCCTGGACGACAACTTCATGGCGGACTACCTGGACGGAACCCGACTTGCACCGACGACGCTTGCGACGGCGCTCCCGGGGACCGAATCGGACGTGTCCGGTTCATCGGCGAGCCCGCCGTGATTCGCCGCTTCACCGAAGCACTGCACCACCGCAAGCGACGGTTGAAGACACGGCACAGTCGTTTTTCGTCTGACAGGAGTCGATGATGAACAAGAATCTCGAGAGCTACCTCGACTATTCCGGGAAGGACGACCAGTGGACCGGCGGCGTTCGCCGGATTCCGATCGAGACGGGAAAAGGCACCTTCTCGGTCTGGATCAAGCGGGTCGGAAACAATCCTCGAATGCGCGTGTTGCTGCTCCACGGCGGACCCGGCGCCACGCACGAGCTCTTCGAGTGCTTCGATGGCTACCTGCCGTACGAGGGCATCGAGTACATCTTCTACGACCAGCTCGACTCGCACTACAGCGACCAGCCGAACGACCCGGACCTGTGGACCATCGAGCATTTCGTCGACCAGGTCGAGCAGGTGCGCAAGGCGCTCGAGCTCGGCCCGGACAACTTCTTCCTGCTCGGCGAATCCTGGGGCGGCATCCTGGCCATCGAATACGCGCTGGCGCACCAGCAGCATCTCAAGGGGCTGGTCGTCAAGAACATGGTCTCCGACGTCGGACACTACAACCGCTACGCGCGCGAGGTACTGGGCCCGAAGATGGACCCCGAGATCTACCGTGAGATCCGCGAGCTCGAGGCCGCCGAGGACTTCGAGAATCCGCGCTACGAAGAACTGCTGATGCAGCACCACTACACCGAACACGTCCTGCGCCTGCCGCTGGAGCAGTGGCCGGACTCGGTCCAGCGAACGCTCGCGCACCTGAACCACGCGATCTACATCCACATGCAGGGCCACAGCGAATTCGGCATGACGCCCGGCGCGACGCTCGGCGACTGGAACCGCTCCGGCGACCTGCACCGGATCGAAGTTCCGACCCTGGTCGTCGGCGCGGCGCATGACACGATGGACCCGGAGCACATGGGATGGATGGCCGGCGAGGTAAGGAACGGCCGCTACCTGCACTGTCCTGACGGCAGCCACCTGTGCCAGTACGACGACCCCGAGCATTTCTTCCCGGGACTCGTGCAGTTCCTGCGCGACGTGGATTCGGGCGCGTTCTGACCAACGGAGCCTGGGCCCATGATTCTTCAACGACTCGGCCGTTCGATTCGAAAACAGGACTGGTTCGCGGTCACGATCGAGCTGATCGTCGTGGTGGTCGGCATCTTCCTCGGCCTGCAGGTCACGGACTGGAACGATGCCCGCAAGGCTCGCGCCGAAGAACAACGCTACCTGGAGCGGCTGTACGACGAGCTGGTGGTGGCGACCGATCGGCTGAACGGGCGCGTCGAAAGCCTGACCGACTGGAAAGCACGATGTGTCGAGGCTCTGGACGCCATGAACGCAGGAGCGCTCGGGGAGATGACGCCCGATGAGTTCGGGACGGCGCTGATGCTGGTCCAGAGAAATTCGCTGGTCGACGCGGACATCCCGGTGATCGAAGAGCTGATTGCAACGGGCAGCCTCGCAAAGATCAATGACCTCGACCTCAGGAACCAGATCGCGCGAGTGCGCCTTTCAACGGAGTCACTGGGCCGATATATCGAGCTGGTCTCCGCCCGCACCGCCTCCCTTCTTCCGATTCTTCACACCCGATTTCAGCCCACGATCGAAGGCACTCACCTCGATCGGGTCCGCTACGACTTCGATCAGTTATCGAGCGATTCCGAATTCGTCAACGCGTACGCCAACGCACTCAACATGCTGTCGACCAACGGCTGGTGGCTAAGTCTGGCGCTGGAGGAGTTCAGCACGTTGCGCGATCAGGTCGGCGCCGAGATCGGGCGCTGAACGCGCCGACCGGCCCGTTGCGGCGCGGGCTCGTCAACCCGAACGGCGCGGGAGCAGGTGCCGCAGCAGGTCGCCGAGCGAGAGACGCGCCAGGTCGCGAAACTCGCCGGCGTCGAGAAACACCCCTTCGCAGCCCGAGCAGATTTCGTAGCGGATGTTCGGTTTGTAGGCGTCTGCGATATGGCGCGTGGGCCGGCCGCAGCGGGGGCAGTCGATCCGGGTCAGCTCGTTCATGGCCTCGCCCTCGGCCGGCTCGCCGACGTCGATGGCTTCGGCGATCTCGCTCTGGGCCAGCCAGTCGAGCTCACCGGCATCGAACCAGATGCCGCCACAGCCCGAGCAGCGGTCGACCTCCACGCCATCGGCCTCGACCGGTTCCATCGATTCCCGGCACTTGGGACAGCGCAGAACGGTCATCGCCAGCGACACGGGTTGGTCGACCCCTCGGGACCGGGGATCGTGAAGGGCACTGGCGGTCTGCGCGCCGTAGTCGGGCGGGTGGTCATCGGCGATTTCCGAGTCTTTTCCAGGCGGGGGACGGCCAATGGTAGGCAAACGGGCACGATTCGTCCACGTCAACGCTGCACCGCGGGCCGGGATCGTTTGCATTCCGGCAGCGATTGGAGGATTCTCGGTTCTCACTGCGGGTTTCACCGCGGGTTTGACTGCGGACTCCGCGCGACCCTGCAAGAACTCGATGATTCCGCGGCCCCAGGCCGTACACCTGATGAGGGAGCCACCATGAACGATTCCACCGATTCCCGGCGCCGGCGCGTGCTGACCGGCGCGCTCGGCGTCGCCGCAGCCGCGGCCGGCGCGCCTCTGTTGGCGGCCGTCACGCCTACCCAGACCGAAGGCCCCTTCTACCCGATCGTCGACCAGGTCGACAAGGATGCGGACCTGACCCGCGTCGAGGGTCGCGAGGGAACCGCGCAGGGCGAGGTGATCGTCGTCGAAGGCCGGGTTCTGGACGAGAGCGGCGAGCCGGTGGAGGGCGCGCTGGTAGATGTCTGGCAGGCGAACGCCAACGGCCGCTATGCGCACGAGGCCGATCCCAACCCGGCGCCGCTGGACCCGGACTTCCAGAGCTGGGCCAAGATGGTCACCGACGCGGACGGGCGATATCGCTTCCGGACCATCAAGCCGGGCGCCTACAAGGTCGCCGACGAGTGGAGCCGTCCGCCGCACATCCATTTCAAGGTCGCGCGCCGCGGGTTCCATGAGTTGACGACCCAGATGTACTTTGCCGGCGACCCGCTGAACGACGTGGATCGCCTGCTGCAGTCGGTCCCGGAAGAGCAGCGGGCAATGCTGATCGTCGACTTCCGGGCGCAGGCCGGCGACGCGCCGCACGGCGCCTTCGACCTGGTCCTTGCGGCGGTCTGATTCTCCATCGAAGAGTCCCCGGCTCGCCGGGCGGCCCGGGGTTCTCGACTCACACTGTCGAAACCGCCGGCACGTCGAAGCGTCGGCCCGATTCAAGGAGAGCCTCGAATTCCTCCACGGGGAGCGGACGGGAGAAGAAATAGCCCTGGGCGACCGGGCAGCGCTCCTCGGCCAGGAAGCGCATGTGCTCGTCGGTCTCGACCCCCTCGGCCACGGCCTCGAT
The DNA here is from genome assembly GCA_965222675.1 of Wenzhouxiangellaceae bacterium. GTDB lineage: Bacteria > Pseudomonadota > Gammaproteobacteria > Xanthomonadales > Wenzhouxiangellaceae. The sequence goes on from OZ244963.1 coordinate 553,428, forward strand.
ATCGAGGTCGCGGGCCAGCGCCAGGATAGTGCGGATGATGGCTTCGTCCTCGGCGCTCTCACCGACCCGGTCGATGAACTCGCGGTCGATCTTGAGCACGTCGATGGGGAAGTTCCGCAGGTAGGTCAGGGACGAATAGCCCTTGCCGAAGTCGTCGAGCGCGACCCGGACCCCCAGGGAGCGAAGCTGCTCGAGCGTCTCGGCCGCCGCCTCGGAATCCCGTGCCAGCGACGTTTCCGTGAGCTCCAGCTCGAGGCTGGATGCTTCGATGCCCGTGTCCTCCAGCGCCTCACGCACCTTGCCGGCCAGGTCATGTTGCCGGAACTGTTCGAAGGACAGGTTCACCGACACCCGGAACGATGACCGAAGACCCCCCGAGGTCGCGACGAGCGGCCGCCAGGCCTTCAGGAACCGGCAAGCGCAGCGAAGAACCCACTCACCGACCGGGATGATCAAGCCGGTCTTCTCCAGCATGGGTATGAAGCGATCGGGCGGAACGCGGCCCTGTTCGGGATGCTGCCACCGGATCAGCGCCTCGGCGCCGACGATCCCACCGTGGGCGAGCGAGATCTTCGGCTGGAACTCGAGAACGAATTCTTCGCGCTCCAGCGCACGGCGCAGACTGGCATGCGTTTCGAGCCACTGCTGGGCCTCTTCGGCCATGCTCTGCGCGAATACCGCCACCTGGCCGCCGCCCTGCTGCTTCGACCGGGTCAGGGCCGCCTCGGCCCCCTGCAGGAGACGCTCGGCATCGTTTGAGTCCTCGGGCGCGAAGGCGATGCCGACCCCAGCCGTGACGTGGATCTCGCGCGCATCGATCCGGATCGGCGCCGCGATCACTGCCTGGAGCCGTTCGGCGGTCTGCTCGGCCCAGAGGTCCCTCCGCTCGCCGGAGAGCAGGACGACGAAGCGATCACCGCTGGCGCGGCCGACCGAGCCGCCGGACTCGACGCTCGACTCGAGACGTTCGGCAATTCGCTGGAGCACCCGGTCGCCGCCGGACTGGCCGAGCGTGGCGTTGACCTTCGCGAAGTCGTCCAGTCCGATGTAGAGCACCGCGATGCCGCGGCCCGCTTCGTCGATCCGGCGCAGCAGCTGGATGAGGCGGTCCCTGACGACTCCGCGATTGGCCAGCCCGGTCACCGCATCGTAATTGGTCAGCCGCTCCAGCTCCCGCTCGGTGCGCAGTTTCTCCGAGATATCGTAGTGCGTCGAGATGTAGTGCGTGATCCTCCCTGTCTCTTCGCGGACCGGCGCCACGCTCATGTCGGCGTGGTAGTGGGACCCATCGCGGCGACGATTGACGAACACGCCGTGGAACGGTTCGCCCGCCGCCAGGGCATGCTCCAGCCGCTTCTGGACCTTCGGCGGGGTACGACCGGACTTGAGCAATGCGGGTGTTCTGCCCAGCACGTCGGCCGCCGAGTAGCCCGTGACGCGCTCGAAGGCCGGGTTCACGTATTCGATGAGCTGATCCGGGTCGGTGATCATGATCGCCTCGGCGGACTGTTCCAGTGCGCGCGACAGCTTGCTCCGCTCCAGTTCCAGCGCACGTTGCTCGGTCATGTCGCGGGAAATGCCGAAGACACCGAAGGCGCGCCCGTCCGCATCACGGCACACACCCTTGGTCGTTTGCATGTAGCGCAGACCGGCCGCGGCGGGAATCGTCTCGTGGATGCGCTGCGTCCGGCCGCTTGCAAGCACATCCTGGTCTTCGCCCTGGATGCGCGAGGCGCTGGCCTCCGGGAACACTTCCGCGTCGGTCTTGCCGATGATCTCTTCGGCGGCGAACCCGAGAAACGTCAGGCCCGCCCGATTCATGTGCAGGTAGCGGCCCTCGATATCCTTGACGAAGATCACCTCCGAGGTGTTCTCCGAAATCCCCGATAGAATCGCATGCTGCTCGCGTTCGCGTTGCTCGATCGCCCGCTGGGCCGTCACGTCACGACCGATGATGTAGACCGCAGCGGTACCGGACCCCTCCAGGGGACCGACGACGACTTCCAGCAGGGCACGGCGACCGTCTCCGCACACGATCTCCCACTCGAGAAACTGCTGTTCGCCGGACAGCGCACGCTGGAGGTACTCGCGACCCTTCTCCCACGAGTCGCGGCCGTCGGGCTGCCGCTCGGGCGAGACGTCCGCGAAGGTCTTGCCGGTCAGCCAGTCGCGCTTCCAGCCGAACAGGGTCTCGACACGCCGATTGCAGTCGACGTAGGTCCCGTCGCTCGAATGCAGGGAAACGCCGTCCGGGATGCCTTCGAACAGGGCCCGGTAGTTGGCTTCGCTCCTGCGCCGCGCCTCTTCGGCGCGCCGTTCCTGGGTGATGTCGCGCACGATGGCGTGGAGGTTCGCATCGTCGACGCCGTCCAGCCGTCCCAGCTGGACTTCGGCCAGCACCTCGTTGCCCGCCCGATCATGGTGCAGCCACTCGAACACCTGAAGTTCGCCGGCCAGCGCGGCTTCGATCAGCTTCGGCGCCTTGTCGGCGGAGCGCTGGCCATCAGCCTGGAGTTCAGGCGAGAGATCCAGCGGCGTCATGCCGATCAGTTCTTCGCGCCGGTAGCCGTAGGTGCGGGCTGCCGCATCATTGCAATCGACGAAGCGTTCGTTCTTCATCAGAACCACGCCATTGAGCACGCGGTCGAAGAGATGCCGATAGCGGGCCTCGCTGGCGACCAGCGCCTGCTCCGCGCGTTTACCGGCCTTGCGCAATTCATGGGCCTCGAGCGCCCGCTCGATCGCGGGCCGGAGGCGTGCGAGGTTGAGCTTCGAGACGAAGTCGCTGGCACCCTGGCGCATGACCCCGGCCGCGGCTTCTTCGCCGATCGTCCCGGACACCAGGATCGTCGGCGCATCGACGTCCTGCGCCTGCACCACCTCGATGACGCGGGGCGCATCGAGCCTGGGCATCGAATAGTCCGAGAGCACCACCTGCGGCGTCCAGCCGTCGACGGCTTCCCGGACGCCGTCCTCGGTCTGCGCCCAGCGCCAGTCCAGCACACAGCCGGTCTTCTCGAGGTGACGGACGATCAGCCGTGTGTCGTTCTCGTCGTCATCGACCAGCAGCAGGCGCAGCGGAAGAGTTTCGTCCATGGCGCTTGGGGCATCGGACCCGGTCACGTCAATCCACCTCCGGTGGTGGCCGGTTGACCATCAGCCAGTACAGGCCCAGCTGGCCGGCGACCTCGGTGAACTCGCCGAACTCGATCGGCTTTCGCACGTAGCTGTTGGCCGCCAGGTCGTAGGACCTCACCATGTCTTCCTGTTCGTCCGACGAGGTCAGGACCACGACCGGCAGGCGCCGGGTCGACGGTGTTTCCCGGATGGCCTGCAGTACTTCGAGGCCGTCGACCTTCGGCAGCTTGAGGTCGAGGAGCACGACGGCAGGTCGGAGTGGACCGCGCTCGGCGTATTCGCCGCGGCCATGGAGCTGGTCGAGAGCCTCGACGCCATCGCGGGCGACGATGACATCGTTGGCCACGTTGACCTTCTTCATCGAGCGCAGCATCAGGGCCTCGTCGTCGGCACTGTCTTCTACCAGGAGAACGGGTCGAATGTCGGTCATTGGTCCTCTCCCTTCGGCGGGTCGAAGGTGAATTCGATGGTGGCCCCGCTGCCGATTTCGCCGTCTGCGGACACGCGCCCGCCGTGACGATGAATGATGCGGGCGACGGTCGCCAGGCCGATGCCCGTGCCCTCGAACTCCCGATCGAGGTGCAGGCGCTGGAACGGTCGGAAGAGCTTGTCGACGTAGCGCGGATCGAAGCCTGCGCCGTTGTCGCGGACGAAGTAGACGGTCGATCCGCCCTCGGTGCGGGTGCCGACCTCGATTCGCGCGGGGTCGCTTGCGGCGGTGAACTTCCAGGCGTTTCCGATCAGGTTTTCCATGGCCAGGCGCATCAGGCGCTCGTCGCCCTGCACGTCCATCCCCTCGTGGACATGGACAACGACCGATCGAGCGGGTTCCGCCTGTCTCAGATCGGCGACGGTCTCCTCTGCGAGTGCAGACAGGTCGACGGTTTCGTGCGCAATGTCGGTCCTCGCCACGCGCGAGAGCGCCAGAATGCCGTCGATCAACCGACCCATGCGCTGGCTGGCCGCACGGATCCGCTCCAGGTAGTCCCGGGCGTCGCCGTCGAGGCGATCGCCGAAGTCCTCGACCAGCGCCTGGCTGAACCCATCCATGCTGCGCAGCGGCGCTCGAAGATCGTGCGACACGGAGTAGGCGAAGCCCTCCAGGTCCTTGTTGGCCGCCGCCAGCTCCGCGGAGCGGCGGCGCAGTTCGCGCTCCTTCTCGCGCCGTTCCGTCACGTCGCGGAACACCACGACGGCGCCGGTCCGTCGGCCCGCCTCGTCGGTGACCGGCGTGCTGGTGTACTCGACCGGAAACGGACGCCCGTTCCGGTGCCAGAACACCTCGTCCTCGACCGTGCGGGTCCGGCCATCGCTCAGGGTCGCGAAAATCGGGCAGTCCGACCGGGGGTAGTCCGAGCCGGCAGCGTGGCTGTGGTGAATCAGCGCGTGCTGGGCACGGCCGATCATTTCCTCGCTGCTCCAACCGGTCATGCGGCAGGCCGCCGGATTGGCGAAGGTTGTTCGGCCCTCTCGATCCAGGCCGTAGATTCCTTCGCCGGCATTCTCCAGGATGCGCTCCAGTCGCTGGCGCTCGGCCGCCAGCTCGGTCTCGGCACGCGTGCGCTGGGCGACCTCCTGCTTGAGGGCCAGGCTGACGCTGCGTTCCTGCTGCGTTCGCCAGAAATAGAGCCGCATCCCGTACAGCGCAACCACCAACAGCGCAACCAGGGAGAGGCCGCCGAGAAGAATGGTTTCGGGTAGTCGCGTCTGCAGTTCGTCCAACCGGGCGGCTGCGGGCCAGACCTCGAGGCGGAGCGGGGACTGCCCCACGTCGATCCGCCCTGTGACGGTCCAGGCATCGCGGGTCGGCTCGGTCGCCTCGCCGTGGACGAACACGAGCCGGTCGTTCTCGTAGACCGCGAAATGGTAGCCCTCCGGGCTTCCGACGTTTTCCCGCACGCTGGTCAACCAGCCGTCGAAATGGAAGCCGGCGACGATGTAGCCATCGAATGATTCGGCGCCGGCGATCGGGACGATCACGACCAGGCCACGGCGGTCCTCGAGCAAGTCGACCGGCGCCGTCATGGCCGGCTGACGGAGCGTCCGGGCCTGGTCCATCGCGGGGCGCACGACGGCGCTCGAGCCGAGGTCGAAGCCGACCAGGCGCTCGTGACCCTCGATCGGATGCACCCAGCGAATGGCGCCAGTGGCATCGACCCACGCCATGGCAAGCAGGGCCGGATGGTCCTCGATGTAGTTGGCTGCGTCGGACGCCCAGAGCGAGTGGGGCGTGCCCTCCCAGGTCGCCCAGCGTTCGGCCATGCGGAGCAGGGCCAGGACCAGGCCCTCCGCGTGCGCGAGGGCCACGTCGCGCACGGCCGCGGCCTCGGCTTCGGCGACTTCGCGGATGTCCGTTCGTTCCCGGACCTGGAGCATCTGGGCGGAGATCAATACCGCGCACATCAACGCCAGGGCCAGGGGCACCTCGATTCCCAGGATCGAGTAGCGACCGGACCGGATCGGCTCGACGAGGGTCAGGGTGTACAGGCTGACGCTCACGGCGAGAAGCCCGAACGCCACCGGAAGCGACATGCAGAACCACGCAGCCCATCCGTCGGCCGGGGCGATGCCGATCGCGCGTTCGAACAGCGCGATAACGGCAAGGCCGGCCACAAGTGCGGCCAGAACGCCGGCCGGGAAGACCCGGGACGTTGGCGCAGCGCGGCTGAACGAGTACAGAAGGCCGGCAAGCGCGAGCACCCCGATCGCCAGCAGCTCGATTGCCAGCGGCTCGATTGCCAGCGGCTCGATTGCCAGCGGCTCGATCGTGAGCCGGTCTCCCGCGCCCGGGTGCGGACCCGGCAGGCTCGGACCGAGCATGGGTGCGACCACGACCGAGACCAGCGCTGCGGCTGCGGCCAGGCGCGCCCACGAGGGCCGTCTGGCGGCGAGCAGACCGACGGTCAGGGCACAGGCCAGGAGCGCCAGGGTCCGTGCCGCGGGCACGGGTTCGATCCAGGCAAGCCCCAGACCGTGATAATTCTCGATGCCGCCGAGCACACCGACGAGTCCGCCGAGGGCGGCGACGGTACCGGAAGTTCGGCGCAGCGACGGCGAAACCGCGGGCAGCTGCGCGGCGGCGCTCGTGGTCTTCGACTGAATCACGTCTCCCCCGCTCCTCCGGAGGCTGCGGACGGTACCCGCTCCGGACCTCGCTTCGCGTAGTTCGGTCAGTTGTAACGCGGGTGCGGGCGGGTCCGCAACCCCATGATTGCTCTCCTATAAACCTGGCTGTGGCGACAGTCACATCCAAAGGCGCAAGGCCAGAGGCCGCACACACTGCCCCCGCGTCCGCCGTTCGTGGACGGCAGGCAACGGTGCGGAGCGCGAAGCGAATCCGGTCGAAGGCTGACCGGGAACGCAGCCCGCGGACTGCGCGCTCGGGGGTGGGCCGTAAATGGACACCGGCTTCGGCAAGCGGGGTCGGGCCTGGCGACCGCGTCGCCGGTCGGGGCGAAAAAAGGCGCTGGCCTCGCTGTGCCAGCGCCTGCCGTCGACGTTCCTCGCGCTATTGCACAGGAAGCGCGGTCGTCGATCGATAACTGCCGGTCCTAGAGGAAGGTAACTTCCCCGGTGCTCAGATCGTGGACCGCGCCGACCACCCTGACCTGGCCTTCGTCAACGAGACCGCGGACCACGTCGCTGCGGCGCAGCAGTTCGTTGACCTGCATGCGGACATTGGTCTCGACCACGCGATTGACGAATTCGACGTTGGCCGAGCTGCGATCCGTTCCGGTCGGCGTATCGACCGCGTCGATGGCCGGCTCGATCTCGTCGAGAAGCGCGGTGAGATTGCCGACCTCGACGCCATCACATGCACCCTTGACCGCGCCGCAGGCGGTGTGGCCCATGACCACGATCAACTTGGAACCCGCGGCGGCGGTTGCGAACTCGAAACTGCCCAGCAGGTTGGTGTCCACGACATTTCCTGCGACCCGGCCCACGAACAGGTCGCCGATCCCCTGGTCGAACACGATCTCCGGTGCGGACCTGGAGTCGAGACACGAAAGCACGACGGCGAAGGGATACTGGCCCCGGCTGGTCTCGCGCTGCTGCTCGACCAGGTTCCGCTCGGTGGACTCACCGGCAACGAAGCGCGCGTTGCCGTCCTTGAGGAGCTGCAGTGCTTCGTCCGGCGTCAATGCCGCTTGAGCGGCCTGGTCGAAGGTCTGGTAGCTGTCGTCGGCGTGGATATCGGCCGCACACATCAGCAATGCCGCGAGCGCGAGTTTCAAAATGGAACGATTCATAGGATTTAGCCTCATTCGACGAAGATGTTTTTGTATCAAACCTATCGAATGGTCGCGAATCGAACGTCACGATCGCGTCAACGGCCTGATACGGGAGCCCCGTTACGCAACAGGGCGGAATGAATGGGCGTCGGGCTGGCGCGTTCAGCCGGCAGGCCGGTACTCGCCGGCGAACCACGAGGTCCATTCGCCGTCCGGCGCCTGCTGCCAGAACTCCTGCAGCACGCTGCCGTCTTCCCTCGGGGTCCACCGGCCGCGAAACGGGAAGCGCTGCTGACGCGCGTGGTAGTAGATCGTGCCTTCCATGGCCATGCGGCCCTGCTCGTCCAGCCCGCCTTCCAGTTCGATGAGCGCGCTCGCGCTCTGCCAGACCTGGCGCCAGGCGTCGCGATGCGGATCGTGGAAATTCATGCTCGTGCCCGTGGTACCGCTGGCGCCGGTCCATTCCTCGAGCAGGAGGCAGCCGCCTTCGCGGAGCGAGATCCGGTTGGTGCCGGCCTGCTGGTCGGTGCCGGGGCGGAAGACCTGCCAGTCGCCGATCCAGAAGTCGAAGTCGCGCGCTGTGCCGGAGCCCATCGCGCAGGGCGACGGGGGCGACGGGGGCGGCGAGGACGCCGGGTCGGAGGCCTGGGGCGAGGGCTGCGTGGACGGTTCCGTCGGAGTCTGCGCCAGGGCCAGGGACGGCGTCTGGGACACCGCGAAGATCGCACAGACGATACCCAGGGTGCGAAGGAAATCGTGCATCGAGAGCTTTCCGGTTCGAGTCCGAGCACAGCATGCGCCCGATCCCGCGCGCCGGGCAAGCGGGTTGTGGCATGGAGCCGGGCTTTGAATTTCCCCCGGTTCACCTTCATCTGGGACAATGAAATCGTTGAAGGGCGGTGTTCACCGGCCCGTTCAGGAGACCCCGATGACCGAATCCCAGACGCGCCGCGACGGCGCGCTCGAACCGCTGACCGGGTGGCCGGACGCCGCCGATCTCGAGTGGACGCCCGAGGTCGAGGCACGGACCGCCCACCTGCAGCGCAGGGTCGCCGACGTCGTGCCCGAGGCCGAGTGGCCGCTGCACGCGCCGCTGATCGACGCGATCCTTCGCCTGAAGGAAGAACGCGGCGCGGTGATCCTGGCGCATAACTACATGACGCCGGAGATCTTCCACTGCGTCGGCGACGCCGTCGGCGATTCGCTGAAGCTCGCCCAGCTCGCCGCCGAGGCCGAACAGGACATCATCGTCCAGGCCGGCGTGCACTTCATGGCCGAGACCGCCAAGATCCTGTCGCCGGAAAAGACCGTGCTGATCCCGGACCTGCGTGCCGGCTGCTCGCTGGCCGCGTCGATCAGCGGGGACGACGTGCGCCGGATCAAGGCCGCCTACCCCGGCGTACCGGTCGTGACCTACGTCAACACCACTGCCGACGTGAAGGCGGCTTCGGATATCTGCTGCACGTCGTCGAACGCGGTCCAGGTCGTCGAATCGGTGGCCGCGGAGTGGAACAGCGACACGGTGATCCTGATTCCCGACGAATACCTGGCGAAGAACGTGGCCAGCCAGACCGACATCCGGATCCTGACCTGGAAGGGCGCCTGCGAGGTCCACGAACGCTTTACCGCCGCGGAGATCGAACAGCTGCGGACCGAGCACCCGGACGCGATGATCATCACCCACCCGGAATGTCCGCCGGACGTGCTCAAGGCCGCCGACTTCGCCGGCTCGACCGGCGCCATGGCCGCGTTCGTGCGCGATCACAAGCCGTCGAAGGCGATCCTGATCACCGAGTGCTCGATGAGCGACAACGTCGCCGTCGACAACCCGGACACGCAGTTCGTTCGGCCCTGCAACCTGTGCCCGCACATGAAGCGGATCTCCCTGACCGGCATCTACGACGCGCTGCGTCTCGGCCAGTTCGAGGTCGAGGTCGACCCCGATGTTGCCGAGGCCGCCCGGGCGAGCGTCCAGGCCATGCTCGACCTACCGAAGATGGCCCATCCGCCGGCCTTCGACACCGCCCGGCCGGCGGTCGACATCCCCTACGTACAGGTCTGAGCCGATGACCGCCCGCGCGCACGACCTGCCGGTCGTCGTGGTCGGCGCCGGGCTGGCCGGACTCTGGGCCTCGCTGAACCTGGCGCCGCGCCGGGTGGTGGTACTGGCCGGCGGGCCGGGCCACAGGACATCTTCATCTTCGTGGGCCCAGGGCGGCATCGCCGCGGCGCTCGGGCCCGAGGACGACCCGGAAGCACACGCGTCGGACACGGTGGCCGCCGGGGCCGGGCTGGCCGACCCCGGGGTCGTGCGCGCACTGACCGACGCGGCGCCGAAGGAAGTCCATCGACTGTTCGACGCCGGCGTGCCGTTCGAGCGCGACGCAGACGGCGGCTGGGTGCTGTCGCGCGAAGCCGCCCACAAGCACGCCCGGATCGCTCGGGTCGGCGGTGACCGGGCCGGCGCCGAGATCGTCGCCGCGCTGGTCGAGGCCGTGAAACAGCGAGGCGACCACATCGACCTGCGCCGCGGGGTGCGGGCCGGCGGCCTGGACGTCGATGCCAACGGCCGATGCGTAGGCGTGCTGTCGATCGACGAGCAGGGCAACCGACACCGGATTCCGGCCCGGGCCGTGGTCCTGGCCACCGGCGGGATCGGCGGGCTGTACGCCGTGACCACCAACCCTTCGGCGAACCAGGGCCAGGGCATCGCCTGGGCGGCGCGGCTCGGGGCCCGCATCCGGGACGCCGAGTTCGTCCAGTTCCATCCCACCGCCATGAAACTCGGCTCGACCCCCGCGCCGCTGGCGACCGAGGCGCTGCGCGGAGAGGGCGCGGTGCTGGTCGATCGGGCAGGACGCCGCTTCATGCCGAAGGTGCACCCCGACGCCGAACTCGCGCCCCGCGACGTGGTCGCCCGCGCCGTATATCGAAAGGACCTCGAGGACGGCGCCTGGCTCGACGCCCGTTCGATCGGCGCCGATTTCCCGGAGCGCTTCCCGACCGTGTTCGACGCCTGCCGGCAGGCTGGCCTGGACCCGCGTGACACGCCGATCCCCGTGGCGCCGGCCGCGCACTACCACATGGGCGGAATCGCGGCTTTGCTGGACGGCTCGACCGATGTCCCGGGCCTGTTCGCGATCGGCGAGGTCGCCTGCACCGGCGTGCACGGCGCGAACCGGCTGGCCTCGAACTCGCTGCTCGAGACGGTGGTCATGGCGAGCCGGTTGGCCGAGCGCGTACGGGACGTACCCACGCCTCCCCGAACGACCGATGCGCGGACACTGCAGGGGACGGACCTTCCCGACGCCGCGCTCGAAGTGCTGCGCGCGGCCATGCAGCGCGGCGCCGGCGTGGAACGCAACGCCGACGGTCTCGCCGGCCTGATCGAAGAAATCGATCGGCTGGAGCAGCGTTACGGATCGGCCGACGCCCTGCTGGCGGCGCGCTCGATCGCCGAAGCGGCCTCGGCACGCACGGAAACCCGCGGCGCGCACGCCCGCAGCGACTTCCCGGACGCGAACGAATCGGCGCACCACTCCACCTGGCGCGCCGGAGCTGCCCCAACCCCCGGGGATCGCGTATCGTTGGCGCGACCCGGCCCCGCTTCCGACCCAACCTCCGACCCGACTCTGGAGCCTGTCCGATGATCCCGACCGTTCCTCGCCACGTATTGCTCGACGTGGTCCGCCGCGCGCTGGCCGAAGATCTCGGCGGGCGCGGCGACGTGACCGGCCAGGCCTGCCTGGCGGCCGAACTGGAGGGCCGCTACGTGGTCCGCGCCCGGGTCGAAGGCCGACTGGCCGGTAGCACCGCCGCACGTCTGGTATTCGAGGAGATCGACGAGACCCTTCGCCTCGAAGACTGGCTGGAGGACGGCGCCGACCTCGAGCCGGGCGCGGTGATCGGCCGCGTGGCCGGCCCGGTTCGCAGCATCCTGGCGGCCGAGCGGCTCGCGCTGAACCTGCTCGGCCGGCTGTCCGGCATCGCTACGCTGACCGCGCGCTTCGTCGCGGCGGTCGACGGCACGGGCGCGGCGATCGTCCACACGCGCAAGACCACCCCCGGCCTGCGCGCGCTGGAACTGGCCGCGGTGGCCGCCGGCGGCGGCGCGATGCACCGCTTCGGGCTCGACGACGCGATTCTCATCAAGGACAACCACGTCGCCGCCTGCGGAGACGTCGGCGAGGCCGTCCGGCGGGCCAAGGCATTCGCTGGCCACATGACCCGGGTCGCGGTCGAAGTCGACCGGCTCGACCAGCTCGACGAAGCGCTGCAGGCCGACGCCGAGAACGTGCTGCTCGACAATTTCTCCAACGACGATCTGCGCACCGCGGTCGAGCGCGTGCGCGGCCGACCGGTCACGCTGGAAGCGTCGGGCAAGGTGACCTTGGACACGGTCCGCGCGATCGCCGAGACCGGCGTCGACGTGATCTCGATCGGCGCGCTGACCCACTCCGCACCCAATCTGGACGTGGGCCTCGACGACGCCTGAGACCCGGGCCGTCGGCCGATTCCGGAACGGGGTCGGCGCGAAATCCATCGTTCGGGTTCCGGACTCCCCGGCATTGAATGGGATAGAGCCGTTCAGAATCGGAGAGGTCCCATGGCCCGAGCCCACGCCGCACGCACCGCGTCGCTCCGCACGTTCCGTACGTTCATCGTCCTCGGCTGGCTGTCCGCAGCCCTCTTCCCGTGCGGCGCGGCCGTCGCGGCCAGCCTCGAGGCACTGCCGGAGGCCTCGATGCCGGGCAGCGAGATCATCGCTCGCGGAATCGGCTATCCGGCCTCCGAACTGATCGAATTCCGGCTCGTCGACATCGCAGGCGGACCGGCGATCCCGGCCGGCGAGCTGTTCGCCGGCGACGAAGGCAGGTTGTTCGGTCGCCTCACGGTACCTGATGCAATGCCCGGCAACTATCGGCTCCAGGCCTGGGCGCGGGGCATTCTGCAGGGCGCGGCACCGCTCGAGCTGCTGGCGCCGCCGACGCTTTCGCTGTCGCCCATGCAGGGACCGCCGGGCCGGCTGGTGAACGCCACCTTCTCGCCGATCGGCGCCGGCCGGGTGACGATCTACTACGACGATGTGCCGGTGCTCGGCCCGGTACTGCAGTCCGGCGGCAGCTTCCAGGCCTCCTTCGTCGTGCCGGCCGACCGGCCCGTACCGCTTGGCGGCGCGGTCGGGGTCCGTGCCGAACAGGAGTCGGGCGGCAGCATCGCCGCGACCGCCTCGGCCACGTTCCAGAGCCAGCCTGCGGTCGACGACGCCGTCGTGCTGACGACCTTTTCCGGACCGGGCGAACCGCTGTTGCCCGGCGAGACCTTCACCTTCACCGGCCAGGTTCAGGTGCCGTCGTTCCGCAGCCCGTCGGACTACCGGTGGACCGCCGCGATGCGCACGACCGACGGCCGCCTGATTCCTGTCAATCTCGGCCCGATCGAGATCGACGGCGCCGGCAACTTCGATGGTGTGGGCGTGATGCCCAGCCTCGCCTCCGGTTTCGGTTATCTGGCATTCGGCCAGGCGACCGACCTGGGGCTGGTCTACAAGCTGCCGAGCTCGGGCAACAGCGCGTTCCTGCAGGCGGTCATCATCGAGTACGAACCGCTGGAGGTCCAGACCCTGCGCTTCAACGTCCGCCGCCAGAGCGACGACAGCCCGGTCGAGACGGCGGTCGTCAACGTGTTCGCGAACACGGTATTCGTTCCTCCCGGCTGGAACTTCGAAGAGGACGGCTGGCCCGGCACCCGGGTGGCCGGAACCACGCTGCAGAAACCGATGTGGTCGGCCGCCTACGCGCCGCCGAACCAGTACGTCGATGCGATCCAGCAGGCCACCCACGCGATCGGTTCGCACACCAATCCGGTGACCGGGTGCCCGATCACCCTGAGCAGCGGCCTGACCAACTCGAACGGCGACTGGCAGGTCAATGCGGTTCCGTGGCTGAACTGGTTCTATGACGCGCTGGCCTACGACACCAGCCAGCTCGACATCAACACGCGAATCAACGGCCCGGGGAAGGCGACCTTCTCGGCCAACATCAGCGCAACGCATCTCGACCTAGGCCTGATCAACCCCGACAACGGCGTTTGCACGGGCCAGCGCTTCGATTTCCAGTACGACTACGACACCCAGCTCTGGAAGCTGCGCACCGAGCTCGACGGCGACTTCGACCTGCCCTTCGACCCCGACGAGATCATCGATGTCGTGCTCCCCGACTGCGGCGCGGCGACGCCCGGGATTCCGGCCGACCCCTACATGCCGGGCCTGCCGGTGCAGCAAGTGACCTATGCGGGCCAGCCGGCCCTTCGCTTCGGCGCGATCTGGAGTTTCCCCGACGTCAACGGCGCCACGTTGATCGTCGACGAGGTCCCCCAGATCCGGCTTCCGCATGCGTCGTTCGTGTTCGGCCTGCTCCAGAACCCGACGCTGTACTTCGACGGCCAGGAGGTCGGACCGCTCGCGGTCGAGGGAGCGGCCTGCGGCCAGAGCGGCATCGACTACGTGATCGACCTGCCGCAGCTGGTGACCCATGCCCCCGGGATCCGCACGGGCTACATCACCGCCGAGGACTCGAACGGACAGCCGCTGCCTCCGCGCTTCTTCCAGATCGACATCCGGCAAGGCCCGACCTGGATCAACCAGGCCGGCGACTTCACCACCCGGAGCATCTTCTGGTCGCCCGAAAAGGTCAGCCTGTTCGCCGCAGAGGAAACTCACTTCCGAGACGTCAACGTGCCGAACCCGGGCTACGGCATCGGCGCGCTGGGCAACGACAACGAGGCCGAGGCCGATCTCTACCAGACGCTGTATCCGAGCGGCGCCGGCGCGCGCCGGCGGCTGGGCGACGCGACCAGCACGTCGGTGAATCGCCCCAACGACCCGGTCGACAACGAAGCCAACGGTGCCGGATCAGCGTCCGGCAACCCGGTGTCCTTCGGCAGCGAGGACCCGGTCACGGTGCTCGACACCGGCAAGATTCCCCTGTTCCGCTACGCGTGGGGCATTCCGCCGATCGCCTCGGCCACGGTCGGCGCCGACATCTGGTTCAAGGCGCTCTACGCCTACTACGGGGAATGGGTCATGACCAATTCCCAGGTCCTGGTCGACGTGACCACCGAGGCGATTGCTCAGGCCGGCCTCGACCTGTGGATCGATGCCAGCATCATCCTCGACCTGGTCTCCCTGTCGGCGTTCGCGCTGCCGCACTTCGAGCTGACCATGCCGCTGGTCGTCGACGGCAACCAGTTCGATTCCGCCGCCAGCCAGCCCTGCTTCGAGTTCGCGCTGGACGTCTCGTGGGAGGTCAAGGTCGGCTGGTGCCCCTTCTGCGTCAAGGCCGGCGACATCGCCGATCTGTTCGATGTCCAGGAGCCGTTGTCATGCGCAAGCCGAACGGCCCGCGCGTCGAGGGGCACGCCGAACATCCCACCAATCGACCGGACCTCACTGGCCGTCGACGGCGTCGGGCTGGCCAGCATGGTCTGGGGCGACGGGTCGGGCGATCTCCAGTTCCAGGCCTACGAGAACGGGCTGCCGTCGGTGCTGCAGTCCCTGGCCGCCGGGCCGGGCGCGATGGGCGCGACCCACGCCTACTTCGACAGCGGCAAGGCGGTGATGGTCTGGGCGCAGAGCAGCCTGACCGAGGCCCAGTTCATGGCCCTGGACGGCGACCCCAACGATCCGCTGGACGGCGATTTCACGGCCGCGATGGCCGCGCAGCACCTGGTCTACCGGGTCGACGACGGCAGCGGCTGGAGCGCGCCGATGACATTGACTTCACCGTCCGGCGGCGATGGCGGCGTGGTGCTGGCCGCCTGTCCGGCCTACGACGCGTCCTGCCCGCCCGGCGGCGAAGTGCTGGCCGTCTGGGTCCACGACGCATCCGGCAATATCAACCTGCACGACCTCGAGCTTCGCTATGCGTTCTTCGACGGGACGACCTGGGGCCCGATCCTCGACGTGGATCCGGGCAACACCAGCAAGGACCTGCAGCCATCTGCCACCTACCTGAACGGCGAGCCGGTCGTGGTCTGGGTCCGCAACCCGTCGGTGTCCAACGACGGCTCGACGGCCACCTTCGACCTGAACCAGCGGCGCCTGGCCTACCGCTTCCTGCGCCAGCCGGCCGGGGTGCAGGAGCCGAGCGCGCTGCCGCTGGGCGTGGCCTCCCCCTCGGTCGCCGCGTTCAGCACCGACACCCTCTCGATCGCGTTCTCCGTGGCCACCGAGGGCGAGGCGTTCCTCGGCACCCGCCGATCGCTGCACACCGCCTTCGGCATCCAGTGCTTTGCCGGAATCTGCCAGTTCAACTCGTCCCAGGAACGCACCGACAGCCAGAACCGCCGGATCTTCGTCGAGCGGCCGAAGCTGTCCCGCAACCTCAGCGGCCAGGGCGTCATCACCTTCCGCCAGCTCGGCGTCGAGAACCCGACCGACGACGATCCCGATGGCGTGCTCCAGCACACGGGCGCGCTGATGCAGATGATCTTCGACTACCAGCCGATGGCACCGCCGACGCCGTCCGACCCGATCGAGCTGAGCAATCTCGGCGCGGTGAACTGGAAGGTGGACGCGGTGTTCGATCCCGCGTCGAACGCGATGCTGACCAGCGCGGTCCAGATCGAGCAGACCGCCGGCCGATCCAGCGGGAAACGGCGGCCGACGCCGGGCGTGAAGGAGCGACGGATCGGCACTGCCGGCGCGACGCTGCTGCTCGCCGAGCGGCCGATGCTGCCCGAGTTCGAGCTGCTCGCGGCGCAGCTGGCCTCGGACTGGATCCCTGATGGCGGCAGCGCCGAACTCGAGGTGCTGGTGCGCAACAACGGCCCCGACTGGAGCGACCCCGGCCCGGTAACCGTGGCGACCTACTGGAACGGCCCGGCCGGGTTCGGGCTAGCCGGCCCGACGCAGCCGATCGACGATCTGCCCACCGGCCAGCCGCTGACCGTGTCCCTCACGGTCCCGCTGCCGGCCGGCCTGAACCAGGACGACGAGCAGACCCTGTACGTGGTGGTCAATCCACAGCAGCAGATTGCCGAAGCGGACGGTTCCAACAACGCCCGGGCGGTGGCGGTGGGGGCCCTCCCGCCGCCGACCGGGCTGGAGAACGTCGACGGCGACGCCAGCGGCAATGTCGTGATCCACTGGGAACCGGTCGACGATCCGCGCGTCACGGGCTACCGCGTCTACCGCGACGACCCGGACGGCAGCCTGCACTTCGTCGGATTCACCGACGTGCCCGGCTTCGCCGACTTCTCGGCCGAATCCCAGCAGCTTCATCGCTACCGCGTGGCCAGCGTATCGGCCGGCCTGAACGAATCGCTACCGAGCGAGCCGGTCGTTGCCTGGACGCTGGATCCGGACGTCGTCTTCCGTGACGGCTACGAATAGGATCGATCAGCGCCCGCCCTCCGGCCGCCGATCGGGCCCGGGCGGCGGTCCATTGACCCGGTCGAAGGCCTGCCGCAGATCGCGCTGGCGGTAATGCTCGGCGGGCAGCGTCGCGTCCGCCCGCCGAAGCACCGCATCGATCACCGACCGGGCTTCGTCGGCCCGGCCGGAGCGCCAGAGCATCTCGGCCCGCCACGCGTCGACCAGCAGGACCTGCGGGTGGTCGGGCCCCATGATGCGAGCCAGCGCGTCGCGGGACTCGGTCAGCAGCGGCTCGGCCTCTTTCCATCGTCCGAGGCCGATCAACGCGCCTCCGCGATAGCTTTCGGCGACCCGGGCCAGCGGATGTCCCGCCCCCTGGCCGTCGACGATCTCGGCGTGGATCGCAGACGAGCGGTCGAGGGAGGCTTCATGCTCGCCGAGTCGAAGGAGCGCTTCGGCCAGGTTCAGCCCGTTGATCCACGGCAGCTGACCGGCCGGCTCGTCGAGCAATCGATATGAATCGTCGACCCGTTCGGCCGCCCGGGCCGCCTCCGCGAACCGCCCGAGTTCCATCAGCCGGGCTGCGCGATTGCTTTCGATCACCAGCGTATCGGGATGATCGTCGCCCATGGAAGCGCGTGCACCGTCCGCCGCACTCTCCAGCAGCGCGAGCGACTCCTCGATCCGCCCCCGGTCGGCGAGCACTCCACTGAGCGTGATCTGCGCCATCAAGGTACGCCGTTCTTCCTCGCCCAACCATGCCCGGGCCTCGGCCAGGTTTTCGCCGGCCAACATCTCGGCGGCGGCCATTTCGCCCCGGGCCAGGCGGATCTGGATCAGGCGATCGCGCGCGATCAGCGTGTTGGCGTGGCGTCGACCGTTGACCCGAAGACTCTCCCGCAGCGCCAGCTCTCCGACCCGGGCCGCTTCGTCGATGCGCCCGCCGCGCAACAGGACCAGCGCTCGCAGCGCATGAAGACTCTGTGCAGCGCGGTCCGTGCTCGCATCGAGATGCAGGCCTTCGGCGAGGTCGAGCTCGACCAGTGCCTCTTCGATCCGGTTCGCTTCCGCGCGGATCGAGGCCTTGCCAATGTGGGCATAGATCATTTCGTGCCGGAGCATCGGGACGCCGGGGTCGGCAAGTGCAAGCAGGCGGTCCCAGGTCGCTTCCGCCGCTGCGGTCCGGTCCGTGCCCCGCTCGACCCGCGCGATCGGGTCGAGCTGGTCCAGGGTCCGCCGATGCGACGGCCCGAGACGTTCGGCATAGGTGGCCATGGCCTGGCGAAGCAAGGGCTCGGCCAGACCGTGCAGGCCGAGCGATTCGTAGGTCTGTCCGACCAGAGCCTGGACCCTCGCGAGCGCCAGCGGACGAGCGGCGAAGCGGCGCTCGGCCTCCGGCACGGCCCGCTCGAGCACGTCCACCACCTTGACCTCGCGACCAAGCTCGGTGGCCCGCGGAGCGGCCAGTACATCGAGAAGAAGCGTATTGACCGCCTCGGTCTCGCTCTCCGCGTCGCGCACACGCACGTAGGCCGCGACCGAGATCGCAAGACCGACTGCCAGGACGAGGAAGATCGAAGCAAGCGCCAGATCACGCCGACGCCGTGCCGGGGCCGTGGCCAGCCGCTCGAGCCGCAGGGCGACCTGCTCGATCGACGGGCGCGCGGCGGGGTTCGGATCCAGCATCTCGCGACAAAGTGTCCGGAACGCCCGCGGCATCGTGGCACCATCGAGATCGGGGCCGCGCCCGTCCTTGTGTGCCGCAAGCAGCGAGTCGATCGAATCGGCCCGGAACGGCGGCCGCCCGGTGGCCAGGCTCGCGAAGGTCGCACCCAGCGCGTAGACGTCGGCCGCCTGCGATGCGGCCTCGCCCTCGAGCCGTTCGGGCGCCATGAACAGCGGTGTGCCCGTGGACCGGGACACACCGGGCGCCGAGCCCGCCTCGCGTGCGGTGCCGAAGTCCATCAACACGGCACGATCCGACCCGCCTTCGAGCATCACGTTCGCCGGCTTGATATCGCCGTGGACCAGCCCTGCGGCGTGAACGGCACGCACGGCTGCGGCGAGTTGCTGCGCGATGGTCAGGCGCCGGGCGCGGCTCGGCAACGCATCGGCGAGACGCTGGCGCAGCGTCCGGCCCTCGACGCGGTCGGCCCAAAGCCCCGGCACGCCGTCCCGGATATCGGCACCGTGCACGGCCAGCACGTTCGGGTGGCGAACTCGCGCCAGCTGGCGAGCCTCGTGGATCCAGGCTTCGGGCTCGCCGTCGGGCGCATCGGCCCGCCGAAGCTTCAACGCGACTTCGCGCTGCAGGATGGGGTCGAAGGCCAGCATCACCTCGCCGAAGGTGCCGCGTCCGAGCGCCCCCCGGACCTCCAGGTGACCCCAGCGCTGACCGGGCCGCAGCCCTGCGCCGTCGGTGCCGTCGCGTCGACGCATCACGCCGGCCAGCTCGGCCAGCTGCCTCAGGCGGTCGAACTCCTCACCGGTCAGCGCATCGCGAGCGGCGGTCCAGTCGACGGCCTCGCCGTCGGCGACGCGAGCCGCCCAGGCCTCGAGCGCGTCGCGGCTCATGCCATCCTCCGGGTCAGTTCGGCGAGCCCGCGGACGACCAGCATCCGCGCCGCATCGGACGAGTCGGCCTCCAGCTCGACGGCGATCTCGGGATAGGTCATGTCGAACTCCAGCCGCAGGATCACGGCGTTGCGCTGCTTCTCGGTCAGGGTGCCCAGGGCGCGTTCATAGGCATCCACGGTCTGCTGCCCGATCGCCCGCTCCAGCACGCTGGGCGCGTCGTCCACCGGCTCGACCCCGGCGTGCCGCTCGGCGCCCCGGCGGGCGCTGCGCCGCAGTTCCTCGCGCACTGCGTTGAGCAGGATGGTCCGCAGGTAGGCCAGCAGGGCGCCGGGCCGCCCGGCGTCGAACCGGTTCATGTTGTGCAGCGCGCGCACCAGCGAGACCTGGACCAGGTCGTCGGTGTCGGCCAGGTCGCGGGCCCGGTGCGGCAATCGGCCGTGAGCCCACCGGCGGAGCAGGGGCAGGCAGCGCGCGAACAGGCGTTCGCGCGCTTCGTCGTTGCCCTGCTGGAGCTCGCGAACCAGCGTGGCGGTGGATTCCAGCGCTTCGCTCATCGGCAGGCCTCTCGAACGGCAACCGCAGCCCGGCTGCTCCGGCGATGGTGCCTGAACCTCTCGTGCTCGACTATCGCGCCCGGCCCGGGCGCCGTCAACCGCCGGCGTGTCGAACTCGTTGGACCCTTCAGGAATCAACGAGGACCCTGCCATGGAGAATTCGGCCGCAACGCTCGTCAAGACCCTGGTCGCACTCCTTGTCGGCGCAACCCTGGCCGCCTGTGCCCACCACCGCGTGCACCACTACGCAACCTGGCACGATCATCGCGCGGCGCACCCGCACGCACGCTATGTCGTCGTCCATCACCGGCCGGCGGCCGACCGCACCTGCTGGAAGGCGGATCGAGGATGGCGCTGCGTGGCGCGTTGATCGGGCTCAGGTCGATTCGGGCCAGGCTGGTGCCGCCCTCGACCCGGCTTGCTCGAGCCCGTCTACTCGAACCCGTCGGCCCAGACCCGCTGCAGCGATTCGGGATAATCGATTCGCACGGCTCCGTCCAGGGGGCCCTCGATCCATTGGTCCGCCCCGTCCGGCCACGCGAGGCGAATCCCGGCAACCGCTTCGGCGCCAAGGCCGAAATGCAGGCGCCGGGTATGCGAGCCACCCATTCCCGAGCCGGCGTGGACCTGGCGAAGCTGGAAGCTGCCGTCGTCCATTTCCAGTTCGACGCGAGCCCCGACGGCCGTCGACCGCAGGCCGCCCCGCCCGACCAGGTCGAGTTGCAGCCAGCCTGCGTCGTCCGGCGGATCGAGCCGGTTGACGTGCAGCCGGTAGTCCTGACCGAAGTTGCCGACGATCAGGTCGAGATCGCCGTCTCGATCATGGTCGCTGAACGCCGCGCCGAGTGATGCATCGCCGCCGGCGGTCAGTGATCCGCCCGGCGGCTCGAGGAAGGTGCCGTCGCTGTTGTTGATGAACATCCGGTTGCGCCGCGCATCCTGGCTATCCATGATGCTGGCGAAGAAGTCCAGCCAGCCGTCGTTGTCGACATCCGCGAAGATCGTCGCCCACCCGATCCCGTCATCGATCGCCACACCCGCCGGCGCCGTGACCTCGACGAAGGTCTCGCTGCCCTGGGCGATCCGGTTCTGCAGGAGCACCAGTTCGTGGCTTCCCGAATAGGCCAGGTCGAAGTCACCGTCGCGATCGTAATCGCCGAAGGCCACGCCCATGCTGTCGGCGGGGCGGTGGGTGCCGCTTGCGATCGAAACGTCGCTGAAGCACCACTCGGCGCAACCGGCGCCGTCGTTGCGCCAGAGGACGTTACCGAAGCCCTTGTCGTTGACCACGTACAGGTCGTCGTCGCCGTCGTTGTCGAAATCGAACCACGTGGCCGCGAATCCCGGGCCGCGGGTGCGGTCGTCGTCGAGCAGGTCGGTCACGTCGGTGAACCCACCCGCGCCGTCGTTGCGATACAGCACGTCCCGACTCTCCGGCAGGGCGGCCTGCTCCAGGTAGTACCAGTGCACGATGTAGAGGTCGAGATCGCCGTCACGATCGTAGTCGGCCCAGGCGGCGGATTCACCGTCCCCGACCCGGGTCAGGCCGGCCGTTTGCGCCGCGTCTTCGAATACCCATCCCCCGAGATTCCTGAACAGCGAGGGTGCGCCTCGCGAGAGGACCAGGAGATCTTCGCGTCCATCGTTATCGAAATCGGCGATCGAGGCACCGCCGCTGATCTGCTGGTCCAGTTCGAGCAATCCACCCGTGTGGACCCGCTGGAAGGTACCGTCCCCGAGGTTTCGCCACAGGCTGTTGGGCCCGTCGGACGAGGTCAGGTAGAGATCGTCGAAACCGTCGTCGTCCAGATCCCCCCAGGCCTGCCCGGTGACCAGATAGACGCTGTCGTGACCGGCCACGATGCCGGCGGACCCGGTTCCATCGTCGAAACTCGTCGATGCCGCCAGGCCCTGCAACACGATCGACAGCAACACAACGCTTCGCATGTGCTCCCCCTCGCATCGACGCGGGAACGCGCCATCGGCATAGTGACCGGGCGCCGCCTGAAAATCAATTTCAAGCGCGGGCGCAGGTCGAGCGCCATGCTATCGTTGAGCCCGCTTTTCCCGAAGGACCGCAGGCATGGCCGATCGCGAATTCGACCTGGTGCTGATGGGCGCCACCGGCTTCACCGGGCAGCTGGTCGCCGAGTACCTGCTCGGGCAGTACGGTGCCGACCGGGACCTGCGCTGGGCGCTGGCGGGCAGAAACCGGGACAAGCTCGAAGCGGTTCGCAGCGACCTGGGCGCCGACGCGTCCGATCTGCCGCTGATCGAGGCCGACAGCTTCGACCGCGCCTCGCTCGATGCCATGGCCCGCCGCACGCGAGTCGTGCTGACCACGGTCGGACCCTACGCCCTGTACGGCGAGGAACTGGTCGCGGCCTGTGCGGCCAACGGCACCGATTACTGCGACCTGTCCGGCGAAGTGCCGTTCATGCACCGCATGATCGACGCCCACTCCGATGCCGCGCGAGACAGCGGGGCGCGGATCGTCCACTGCTGCGGCTTCGATTCGATTCCGTCCGACCTCGGCGTGATGGTGCTGCAGGACGAGGCCGAGCGCCGCTTCGGCAAGCCGATGGAGCGCGTCGGCCTGCGGGTCAAGGCGGCCAGGGGCGGCTTGAGCGGCGGTACGTTTGCCAGCATGCTCAACATCGTCGAGTCCGCACGCGCCGATGAAGACGTCGCCCGGGTGGTCAAGAACCCCTACGCCCTGTGCCCGCCGGAGCATCGCAAGGGCCCCCGCCAGCCCTACATCAACGGCCCAAAGTTCGACGATGAACTCGAGTGCTGGATGGCCCCGTTCATCATGGCCGCGATCAACACCCGCGTGGTCCATCGCGCCAACGCGTTGCGCGATCACGCCTACGGCAAGGACTTCCGCTACGACGAGGCCGTGCTCACCGGCACCGGCCTCGGCGGTCGCTTCAAGGCCACGACCCTGTCCCTGGGCATGGGCGCCTTCGCGCTGGGTTCGGCGCTGAAGCCGACCCGGGCGCTGCTGAAGAAGCTGGTGCTGCCCAAGCCGGGCGAAGGTCCGAACGCCGAACAGCGCGAAGCCGGCTTCTTCAACATCGTCATCCACGGCCGTTCGAGCGACGGCCGGTCCCTGCGCGTGCGCGTGCGTGGCGATCGCGACCCGGGCTACGGTTCGACCTCGAAGATGATCGGCGAGGCGGCGGTCTGCCTGGCCCGCGACATCGACCACGACCAGCGACCCGGCGGCTTCTGGACGCCGTCGACGGCGCTCGGCGAACCGCTGCGCAAGCGCCTGGCCGAGCACGCCGGCGTGACCTTCGACGTCGAGGACGCACCGCAGGCCTGATCGCCGGCGGCAAGGGAGCGCGCCATGGAACCGGACGTCGAACGGGACCCGAAGGCGAGCGTCGACGAGGTCGATGCATCGCGGCAGGAGCTGGACAAGGAACGCGTACGCGCGGTCGTCGACGCGGTCGACGAGCAGGACGCACCGCGCCTGTCGGAGCTGCTGGAGCCCCTGCACGCTGCCGACGTTGCCGACCTCATCGAGCAGATCAGCAGCAACGAGCGACAGGCGCTGATCGAACTCTGGGACCGCCGCATCGACGGCGAGATCCTGTCCGAACTCGACGAGTCGGTGCGCGAGCCGCTGATCGAATCGCTGCCGGCGGAGGTCCTGGCCGAGGCGATCCGGGAACTCGACTCCGACGACGTCGTCGACCTGGTCGAGGACCTGGAGGAAGAGCAGCAGACCCGCATCCTGGGTGCCCTGGAGACGATCGACCGAATCGGCGTCGAGAACGCCCTGTCCTACCCGGAGCTCTCCGCCGGCCGCCTGATGCAGCGCGAGCTGGTCGCCCTGCCCGAGGACTGGACCGTCGGCCAGGCGATCGATTACGTGCGAACCGCCGACGAACTGCCCGACCAGTTCTACCACGTGATCCTCGTTTCACCGGCGATGAAGCCGGTCGGCTACGTTGCGCTCGGACGGCTGCTTTCGGCCCGCCGCGACCACCCCCTGCTCGACATCGTCGAACCCAGCTTCCGCACGGTTGCGGTCACCGAGCAGGAGTCCGACGTGGCCTACCTGTTCAACCACTACCACCTGATCTCCGCACCGGTGGTCGACGAGGACGGCCGGCTGGTCGGCGTCATCACCATCGACGACGCCATGTCCGTGCTCGACGAGGAACACGAAGAGGACATGCTGCGCCTGGCCGGCGTCGACGAGGACTCGTCGCTGGCCGATTCGGTGCTCCAGACCACCAAGGGCCGCGCGGTCTGGTTGATGGTCAACCTGGTCACCGCGATCGTCGCCTCCCTGGTGATCGACGCCTTCGCCGAGACCATCGACCAGATGGTCGCACTGGCGGTGCTGATGCCGATCGTCGCCTCGATGGGCGGCAACGCGGGCACCCAGACGATGACCGTCGCGGTCCGGGCAATCGCGACCCGCGAACTGACCGCCAGCAACGCCATTCGCGTCAGCTGGCGCGAGATCACCGTCGGCGCGATCAACGGCGTGCTGTTCGGGCTGATCATGGCTGGCGTGGCTGCCTTCTGGTTCGGCGTGCCGAAGCTAGCGCTGGTCATCGCCGTGGCCATGGTCCTGACGCTGGTCGCCGCCGCGCTCGGCGGCATCGTGATCCCGATCATGCTGGAAAAGCTGAAGATCGACCCGGCCCTGGCGTCCGGCCCGTTCGTCACAACCGTGACCGACGTCATCGGCTTCTTCGCCTTCCTGGGCCTGGCCTCCGCGCTGCTGCTGTGAGGCCCCTTATCGAGCCGCTTCGAATCCGTCGGCGAACAGCGACAGCGCCTGCGGGTAGCTGAACTCGACGCGAGTATCGATCGGCAAGCTATCGACGGTGGTCACCTCGCCGTCCGGCCACTCGATGCGAAGGGCGGCAGGCTGCCGGGCTCCGAGTCCGAAGTGCAGGATCCGCTCGTGGCTGGCGCCGATGCTTTCGCCGATGCGCAACTCGCGGTGGATTTCGAGGCCGTCATCGAGGGTCAGGATGACCCGACTGCCGGCGGCGTTCCGGTTGATCGGCCCGCCGCCTTCCAGCGCCACCTGCAGCCAGCCGCCGACCGCAGGGGTGGCGTTGCGCATCAGCCGGTAGCCGTTGTTGTAGTTGCCCACCACCAGGTCCATCCGGCCGTCCCGGTCGTAGTCGGCGCGCGCGGCCCCGATGGTCATGAACGGGTCGGAGGCACCGGCGGTCGCGCTGATATCGACGAAGGCGCCCGGGTACTCGTTGCGGTACACGCGGTCGTTCGCCGACGGGCTGGACTCGACGGTGGCCGCGAACAGGTCGAAGTCGATGTCGTTGTCGAAGTCCTCGAAGATCACGCCCCAACCGATCACGTCGCCGGTGCACTGCATCGTCGAGGACACGTCGGTCCACACGGTGGTGCCCTCCCGGGTCGGGTTGTGCAGCAGGATCAGCTCGGCGATGCTCGAGTAGAAGAAGTCGAAGTCGCCGTCGAGGTCGTAGTCGTCGACGGCGATGCCCATGCTGAAGGCTGGCCGATGGGTTCCGGTGGCTTGTGATACATCGGCAAAGCACCAGCCGCCGCAGCCTTCGCCGTCGTTGCGCCACAGCAGATTGCCCCAGTGCTTGTCGTTGACGACATACAGGTCGGCGTCGCCGTCGTGATCGTAGTCGGTGAATGCGGCGGCGAAGCCGGGGCCGGACATCCTCCCTTCGTCAAGCAGGTAGCTGACGTCCTCGAAGCCCTGGCCGGCAAGGTTCCGGTACAGCCGGTCCTGGGCGCGCGGGTCGGTTTCGTCCTCGTCGTAGAACCAGTGCACGATGTACAGGTCGAGCCAGCCGTCGGCGTCGAAATCGCCCCAGGCCGCCGATTCGCCCATGCCGTCGTCGTCCAGGCCCATCGCGGTGCTGACATCGACGAAGCCGGCCGGCGTGTTGCGGAACAGCTTCGGCCAGCCGAGGCCGACCACGAGCAGGTCGTCCCGTCCGTCGTTGTCGTAGTCGGCCCAGGTCGCGCCACCGCTGACATGGCCGGGCAAGGCCACCTGGGCATTCCAGCCGGCCACCTCGAACCCCGTACCCGTGTTGCGATACAGCGTGTTCGGTCCGCCGCTGTCGGTCAGGTAGAGGTCCACCAGGCCGTCGCCGTCGTAGTCCGCCCAGGCCTGGCCGGTAATCAGGTAATAGGCGGAGTGCCCCTGCTGGATGCCGGCCTCGGCCGTGCGATCGACGAACTCGATGGACGCGGCCGGTCCGGCGGCCAGGGCCGCACCGGCAAGAATCGTCGAACGGAACGCGCGTTTGGATGCGTGGGTCGTCATGGTTTTCTCCCCCGAGTGTGACGAACTCCAGGTTGCTGTCCCTGAGAATACGCCCGCACCGATGCTGCGACAAGCACCGCAGTTTCGAAGGCGGTGTCGGCCGGTTCGCAGCGCCGCCTTGGTGCTTGCGCTCTCCGGCCTCGGCTATCCTGAAACCCACCCAAGCTCCGACGGCAGCAATGAACACAACTCAATACACGACCGATGACATCCTCGCCTACTGGTTCGGCGGCCTTGACGATGATGCTCGAGCCGCTGCGGAGCAAGCGCCCCTGTGGTGGAAGAAGGACGCCGCCACGGACGAGGAGATCCGCCGCCGCTTCGAGCCGCAGGTCCTCGCCGCGGGACAGGACAAGCTCGACGACTGGCAGGCGACCCCCGCGGGGCGGCTGGCGCTGATCCTGCTGACCGACCAGTTCCCCCGCAACATCTACCGCGACACGCCCGAAGCCTTCCGCTTCGACGGCAAGGCACGCACCTCCTGTGTCGAAGGCCTCGGACTCGGCCAGGCGGCCCACCTGCGCCCGATCCAGCGCGTGTTCTTCTACCTTCCGCTGGAGCATTCCGAGGACATCGACGACCAGGCCTGGTGCGTGGACCTGATGCGTGCGCTGGCCCGGGACGTGCCCGAGGCCTGGCGTTCGACCTTCGAGGGATTTGTCGACTACGCCGAAGCGCACTATCGAATCATCGAACGCTTCGGCCGCTTTCCGCACCGCAACCGGATCCTCGGCCGTGAATCGTCCGACGAGGAGCGCGAGTTCCTGACCCAGCCCGGATCGTCGTTCTGACGCCCTCCCCACCCCGGCCGGATTCCATCGAAGTTCCGGCCGGAGTAGGATGAACGGCCTACCGTGGAGCCACGGTTCGTCCAAGGGGTAGATCGGCCGGGCAGCCCGCCCGGCCCGAACGGGAGAAAACACGATGAACGGATTGACCAAGCGATCGATCGCGCTGGCCCTCGCGGCCGGCTTGTGTTCGGGTCCGGCCCTCGCGCAGGAAGGCGATGGCGCACCCGAGATGACCGCTGAACAGGCCCAGATGATGCAGGCCTGGATGGAAGCCGGCACGCCCGGCGATCCGCACGAACGGCTGGCCAGCCAGACCGGCGAGTGGAGTGCGGACATGGAAATGTGGATGGACCCGGAAGCGCCGCCGAGCGAGGTCACCTACTCGGTCAAGCGCAGCATGGAGCTCGATGGGCGGGTCCTGCGCGAAGAGTGGTCCGGTGATTGGATGGGCCAGTCGTTCCGGGGCCTTGGCCGGACCGGTTACGACAACATCACCGAGAACTACTGGTCGACCTGGAGCGACAACATGTCGACCACGCTGCTGATGACCACCGGTGGCATGCAGGACGACGGCAGCATCGTGATGACGGGCAAATCGCCCAACCCGATGACCGGCGAGATGATGCCCAACCGGTTCGTCTGGCGCTTCCCGGACGAGGACACGGAAATCATGGAGGCCTACGAAACCCGCGACGGCGAAGAGACCATGACCATGCGCATGACCCTGACCCGCGTCGACAGCTGACCCGGTAAAGCTCGAGGGCCTGCTCCGGCTCCCGGCCGGTCCCCCGTCGGACCGGCCGTTTTTCCTCTCCGACACCCCGTGAAAGGCCTCGCCCGGCGCCTTGCGGTTCTCACCGCAGATGCCGGCGCGACGCTTCGTGCCCATCGCCCCGCCCATCGCCCCGCCCATTACCGTGCACGACCAGGCCGATCCCGGCCAGTACCAGCAGCCCGGACCCGACCAGGCGTGTGTCCAGCGGCTCGGCCAGCAGGACCACGCCGCCCAGCGCGGTGATCACCGGAACCGCCAGCTGCGCGACCGCTGCGGTGTGGGTCGTGATGTGTCGAAGGGCGGCGTACCAGACCGCGTAGCCCAAGCCCGAGGCCAGCGCACCGGAGACGACCGCGAGCGCGACCCCCTCTGCATCCCAGCGCGCCGCCGATGCGAATACGCCAAGCAGAACCAGAGCGGGTACCGAGGCCCGGAGGAAGTTCGAGGCGGTGATGGCCGTGGCATCACCGCTGCCGCGCGCACGAAGCGTATATGCACCCCACGCGATGCCTGCCCCGAGCATGCACAACGCAGCGGCCGGCGGAGGTGCGGCCACGCCGGGCCAGAGCAACCAACCGATGCCGCCGCCCGCGGCGACCAGACCGGCCCATTGCAGGGAATGCAGGCGCTCACCGCGCAGCAGCGCGACGCCGAGCATGGTGACCTGCACGGCGCCGAACAGCAGCAGCGCCCCGGTGGCCGCCGTGAGGCCCCGGTAGGCCAGGGAAAACAGCAGCGCATAGGCGAGCAATGCGGCGGCCGAGGCCCAGGTCCCGCGCGCACCCGTCCGCTCGATCCGCGCGCGGACCAGACCGCCGAGAACCAGCGCGCCGGCCGCCAGACGAATGGCGGTAAAGGTGAGAGGATCGATCGAGGTGCCGTCCAGCGCAGCCCGTGCAAGCAGCGAATTGGCCGCGAACGCGACCAGCGCAAGCGTGGTCAGCAATGCGATTCGCGTACGGCTCACAGCAAGGGTGAGCCTCGGAAATCGCAGGATCGGCTGCTATTCTCGAAGCTCGCCATGGCAGGAGAACGATCATGGATTCCGGACTGGAGTGGACCGAGATGCTGCTGCGCCTGGGTGCTGCAGCCGTACTGGCCGCGACGATCGGCATCGAGCGCGAACTGCGCGATCGGCCGGCCGGCCTGCGCACTCACATGCTGGTGGCGCTGGGCGCGGCGACCTTCCTGATGGTCGGTTACGAGATCATGTTCGCCACCGCGGTCGGCGACCCTTCGGCGCAGATCGATCCGAGCCGGATCGTCGAAGGTGTGGTCGGCGGCATCGGCTTTCTCGGCGCCGGTTGCATCATCCAGGCGCGCGGTTCGGTGCGCGGGATCACCACCGGTGCGGCAATCTGGATCGCCGGCGCCATCGGCGTGGCCTGCGCGATCGGCGAATTCAAGCTTGCGGTCATGACCACTGCGATCGCGCTGGTCACGGTCGTGGTGCTGGGTCACTTCGAGCGCCGCGTCGTGGACGACGACTGAGCATACCCGCAGTCGCCGGGGCGGGGCTCGTTTCAGTGCGAAGCCGCCGGCGACTCGGCTCGCCCGCTCGCGTTCCGGAAGCGGATCAGCCCTCTGCGTTGCCGGGAACGATCCGCATCAGCTCGCCGTTGTCGTGGTCGGTCACCAGCCACAGGGTGCCATCGGGCGCCTGCTTGATGTCGCGGACCCGGCGACCGATGTCGAGCCACTCCTCGGCGACCACGCGACCGTCGTCCATCTCCAGTCGCACCACTTTGCCGGTGCCGAGACCACCGATGAACAGGTCACCCGTCCAGGGCTCGAACAGGTTGCCGGTATAGAACACCATGCCCGACGGTGCGATGACCGGATCCCAGTAGTAGACCGGCTGGACCGTGTCGTCGGACTGCGTATTGCCGCCGGTGACCCGGCTGCCGTTGTAGTTGATGCCGTAGGTCACCGCCGGCCAGCCGTAGTTGCGGCCGGCTTCCGGGCGATTCAGTTCGTCGCCGCCGCGCGGACCGTGTTCGATGGTCCACAGCTCACCGGTCGCGGGATGCAGGTCGGCGGCCTGGATATTGCGATGCCCCCAGGACCAGACCTCGTCGGCCCCGGCCGGGTTACCGACGAACGGGTTGCCCTCGGGCACCGACCCATCGGGCCGCAGGCGGATGACCGTGCCGATGTGATTGGTCGGGTCCTGGGCCTCGGTCCGGGTCTCGTCCATCCGGTCGCCGAAGGTGACGTACATCGATCCGTCGGTGTCGAACACGATCCGCGAACCGTAGTGGCCGCGCGACTGCCATTCCGGCTGCTGGCGGAAGATCACCTCGGTTCCGACCAGCGCGTCGCTGGCCTCGCTGAGCGTGGCCGTGGCGACAGCGGTCCGGCTGGCGCCGTCTGTGGGTTCGGCGAAGGTCAGGAAGATTCTTCGATTGGTCGCGAACTCCGGGTGCAGCGCAACGTCGAGCAGCCCGCCCTGGGCCACGGCGTGAACTTCGGGCACGCCGCTGAGCGGTTCCGAGACCTGGCCGTCGCGGGTCACGTGGCGCAGCGCGCCGGGCCGCTCGGTGACCAGCAGCGATCCGTCGGGCAGGAACTCCAGCGCCCAGGGATGATCCAGGCCGTCGGTCACCGTTTCGACCGACCAGGCGGCCGTGAATTCGGGCTTCGGTGCACGGGTCTGGCCGGGAAACGCCGGCTCCTGCCAATCGGCATTCGGCGGCCGGGTCTCCTCGGGGCCGCTGCCCTCGATCGCGACCCGGGCGGCGGAGTCGGCCGGAGGCGATGCCTGGCCGTTCTCCGGCGCCGGTCGATCCGAGGGCGCTCGACCCAAGGCCTCCCGATCCGAACTCTCGGCCGTGCGGGCTTCGGCGACCGGCTCGATGACGGCACCGGTCGCAGGATCGTCGATCTCCGACCCGTTCGAGCAGCCGGACAGCGCCAGAACGGCGGCGGGAAGCAGCAGCAGGGACGTACGCATGGTCGTTCTCCTTCGACAGGTCGGGGAAATCAGCATACGCGACCGTGCGTCAGGGGCGGCTACCCGGCGATCCGGTGACCGCGCATGCAAGTCCCGCAGCCCGGCTCAGTCGACGCCGTCGGCGGTGCGGATGAACTCGGCCAGGTCCTCGCGATAGGCGGCCAGCGAATCGTCGTGCAGGTACATCATGTGGCCGGCCGGATACAGGTCGTAGCGAATCCGGTCGCGCGCCTCGTCCGGAATGTCGAGCGCGCGCAGGTAGTAGCTGGTGGCCGCGAACGGCGTCGCCATGTCGTAGTAGCCCTGCTGGACGTGGAGGTGCATCCCCGGGTTTGTGGTCATCGCAACGGACAGGTCCGGAAGCACGCTGACGGCAGGCTGGCGGCCGCCGTCGGGGCCACGATGGCTCCAGTCCCAGTCCAGCGGCCACGCGCTGGTCCGGTACTCCTCGCTGCGGCCGAAGTCCAGGTCGTTGTGCAGGTAGTCGAAGAACGCGGCCGTATAGGCCGGACCGACCGACGGGAAGAAGGGGTCGTAGTTCATCGTTTCGGCCAGCGAGTTGGTGGCCGGGCCGATGAAGCGTGAATCGATCCGGCCGGTGATCAGACCATCGTCGCGCATGAGCTCCTGCAGGAACTGCTGGTGATCGACGCGCAGGTCGGCCAGTTCCCAGTAGCGCGTGCTCGTGCCCGTGTATTCGGCCAGCTGCTCGGCGATCGCGCGCTTGCGATCGGCATCGATCGTGTAGCCGGCCATCAGCGCGGGAAGGTAGTCGTCCATCGCGAAGGTCTCGACCTCTTCGATGAACCGGTCGAAGTCCGCGGGATTCGGGTCCAGGGCATCGTGGTACCAGGCGGTGGCGGCGAAGGACGGCAGGAACAGGGCATGCGGAAGCTCGATGCCTTCGCCGTCGCGGCCGGCATGAACGGCCATGAAGGGGGAGACCAGGATCAGGCCGTTGAGGTGCATGCCGTGCGCGCTCTGCAGGTGATGCGCGAGACCCGCGCCGCGGATGCCGCCGTAGCTTTCTCCGAGGATGAACTTCGGCGAGCCCCAGCGACCGTGCTCGCCGATGTAGTCCTTGATGAACCGAGCGACCGATTCGATGTCCTGGTCCACGCCCCAGAACTCCTTGCCTTCGGCTTCGCCGATCGGCCGACTGAAGCCGGTACCGACCGGGTCGACCATCACGATGTCGGTGACGTCCAGGACGCTGTACTCGTTGTCCACGCGCCTGACCGGCGGCGGCGGCGCGAAATCGCCGTCGTTGATCACTGCGCGTTGCGGTCCGAGGACGCCCATGTGCAGCCAGATCGACGACGAGCCGGGTCCGCCGTTGAAGGCGAACAGGATCGGACGCTGCGCCGGGTCGTCGATCCCCGTGCGGTGGTAGGCGGTGTAGCCGAAGCGCGCGACCGGCTCGCCGTCCTTCTCCTGGATCATCCAGCCGACCGTGGCCTCGTAGTCGATGCGCTGGCCATTGATCCGGATCGAATGGTCCGTGCGTCTCGCGACGTCCCGTGGCGCTTCGCTCTCCGTCGATTCATCGGCGCAGGCCACCTCCGGCGCGCCGGCCAGGGCGAACAGCAGGCCGGCCGCCAGGGCAGGCGTCAGGACAGGCTTCAGAAATCGATTCATCGGGTCCTCCGGTGGTTCGGGATTGCGGTAAAGATCGGGTCGGATCGTGAGCGGGTCGAGCGCGCCTCGGCGTGCTCGAGGGGTCAAGGCTCAGTGCAGGTCGCCGCGGCCTCCAGCATGTAGTCGACGGCCGCGGCGAGGTGGCGGTTCTCACACAACTCGCACAGCCCGCGTTCGGGCATGTTGCCGATGCCCCGGATGGTGTTGGCCAGCAGGGTCTCCCGGCCCTTCTCGGCCAGCCGCCGCCAGCGGCAGCCTTCGTCGAGCCGGATCGCGCCACCGGCGCCGGCCTCGTGGCAACCAGCGCAGGCCATCCGGTAGACGCCTTCGCCGTCGGCCGGCTGCTTCGGCAATGGCGGTTCGGGCTCCAGCCCCAGCCGCCACAGGCCGGTTGTCTGGCCCAGGACCCAGACCGCGCCGTCCGGCCCAACCCGGAGATCGCGGATTCGATCATCGATCTCGCGGAGGATCGGATATTCGGAGCGCACGATATCGCCATCGAGATCGAGCCGGCTGACATGGCGTCCCTTCAGGGCCCCGACCAGCAGGTCGCCGTTCCAGTCGGCGAACAGGTCGCCGCGGTAGATGGCCAGCGGGGAGATCGCTTCGGACGGCAGGTAATAGAAGAGAGGCTGTTCGAACCCCTCGGCGTGGGTGCCGATCCCGATCCGGGCGGTCGAATAGTTCCGGCCGTAGGTGATCGTCGGCCAGCCGTAGTTGCGACCGGGCTGAATCCGGTTAATCTCGTCGCCGCCCAGCGGGCCGTGACTGGCGGCAAAGACCCGGTCGGTCACCGGGTCGCGGACCAGGCCCTGGACGTTGCGCAATCCCATCGCCCAGATCCGATCGTCGACCGCGGGATCATCGACGAACGGGTTGTCCGCCGGCACACCGCCGGCGTCGGTCAGGCGCAGGATCTTGCCCTGCAATCGATCACCCCGCTGGGCAAGCATTTCCTCGGAGCGGTCGCCGACGGCGACGAGCAGCGTTCCATCGGCCAGAAAAGCCAGGGCACCCCCGAAATTGGACGGCGACCAGCCGTGCGGCCCGGCCTCGATCACCGGCTCCAGCGCCTCGAGTCGGTCACCGTCTAGCACGGCACGTGCCACGGCTGTCAGGTAGTAGCGGCCGGTTTCGGGGTCCGGCGCGGCGTGACTGAAATAGATGAGGCGGTTTTCGGCGAACTGCGGATGCAGGGCCACATCCATCAACCCGGTCTGCTGGCGATCCGTGGCAATCACCGGAAGGCCCTGGACCTCGACCGGGCGATCCGGGGCGTCGAGGTCGATCCGCAGCAGTCGGCCCTTGCGCTCGGTCAACAGGATTTCGCGATCGGACAGGAACTCGAATGCCCACGGCTCGTCGAACCCGGCGGCCACGCGGTCAAGCGTCGCGGTTCTGAGATTCACCGCCGACAGCGACGGCAGCGCGCCGTCGTAGGCCGGCGGCACGCCGTAGCCTGCATCGGTGCGTGACGTTTCACCGTCGACGTCAGCCGCCGGCGGGGGCGGCATCGTCGACGCTGTCACTGCCGAATCCCGCCCGGACGTCCGGGACCGATCGCCGGCCAGAACCAGGACAACAACGGCGAGAAGGACAGCGAGAGCGATGACGAGGAAAGGGCGCATGGACGATCCGAACGGGTGACGCCCAAGAGCCTACCCAATTTCCAGGAGGCGAAGGTCGCCGTCAGCGATCCCGCCGGGTCGGCTTACCGTGGCGCTCGACGTCGAGCACTTCCTCGTGGGGTTCGCCGTGGCGGAACTCGAGGAAGGTCAGGACCAGGCCGATCAGGAGCAGGGAAAACACGACGATGGCGGCGATCAGGAAATAGGACTCACTCACGGCGCGCTCCCTTCCGGCTCATGAAGCTGGAGAGTTTGAAGTAGATGCCGAAGGCGAGAATCGACGGCACCCAGATCGCGGTGAACAGCGCGTGCTCGGTCAGGCCGTATAGCCAGAAGAATGCCGACAGCGCGAAGGATATGCCGACGGCGATCAGGATGAATACATCCGAGAGCTTGAACATTGCCCGGACTCCATGAAGAGGTGAACCGACACGATGGACCCTGGGCCGTACAGGGCTCGTGAACGCGGCCCTCGCTGCGTAGATGCGTCGATTACATGTCGTGGAAGCCGATCGCCGCGAGCATCAGGCCGCCGACCGCCAGGCCGGCGGGCGTGCGCAAGCCCTCGATGCCGAACACGTCGATCATGTCGGGGATGCCGGGTACGAAGCCCAGGGGAAGCCACAACGCCATCGGCGCGACGATGGCCAGGCCGAGCCAGCCGAG
The DNA here is from genome assembly GCA_965222675.1 of Wenzhouxiangellaceae bacterium. Classification (GTDB taxonomy): domain Bacteria; phylum Pseudomonadota; class Gammaproteobacteria; order Xanthomonadales; family Wenzhouxiangellaceae. Next base: position 588,054 of record OZ244963.1, read on the forward strand.
CGCGCGGCGGCTGCGCCGACGCAGCAGGCGATGGGAAGGGTCGATTCTCATGCCGCAGGCCCGGTGAGGATATGGGTCGATCCTACCGACCCGGTGCATGCAGCCCGTCGACAGGCCCGCCGATCAGGTCGCGCGCAGCGCTTTTTCGGCCGGCACGTAGTCGTAGCCGAGATCCTTCGCGACCGCTTCGTAGGTCACCTGGCCGCGATGAACGTTGAGCCCGCGCAGCAGGTGCTCGTCGTCGAGCATCGCCCGGGCCGCGCCCTTGTTGGCCAGCTGCACCGCATGGGCCAGGGTGGCATTGGTCAGCGCGAAGGTGGAGGTGCGGGCGACCGCACCGGGCATGTTGGCCACGCAGTAGTGGATGATGCCCTCGACTTCATAGGTCGGGTCCTGGTGGGTCGTCGCCTTGCTGGTCTCGAAGCAGCCGCCCTGGTCGATGGCCACGTCGACCAGCACCGATCCCGGCTCCATGATCTTCAGCTCGTCGCGGGTGATCAGCTTCGGCGCCGAAGCCCCCGGGATCAGCACCGCGCCGATCACCAGGTCGACGGTGGCCAGGTGCTGGTCGATCGCCTCGTCGGTGGAATAGAGCGTGTTGAGACGATCGCCGTAGAGCTCGTCGATGTATTTCAGCCGGGTCAGCGACCGGTCGAAGATGGTGACGTCGGCGCCCATGCCCATTGCCATGCGCGCAGCGTTGAGCCCGACCACGCCTCCGCCGAGCACCATGACCTCGGCCGGGCGGACGCCCGGCACGCCGCCGAGCAGCACGCCCGATCCGCCCTGCGCGCGCTCCAGTGCATGCGCACCGGCCTGGATCGACATACGGCCGGCGACTTCGCTCATCGGCGCCAGCAGCGGCAGGCCGCCGCGCGCGTCGGTCACGGTCTCGTAGGCGATCGCGGTGCAGCCGGATTCGACCAGCAACCGGGTCTGTTCGGGGTCCGGCGCCAGGTGAAGGTAGGTGTAGAGCACCTGCCCTTCGCGCAGCATCCGGCACTCGTTCGGCTGCGGTTCCTTGACCTTGATGATCATCTCGGCGGATTCGAAGATTTCCTCGGGCGTCTCGATGATCGTGGCCCCGGCGCGCTCGTAGAGATCGTCGGTCAGACCGATCGCCTTGCCGCCGTCCTTCTCGACCAGGATCTCGTGGCCATGACCGACCAGTTCGCGGACGCCGGCCGGCGTCAGACCGATCCGGTACTCGTGATTCTTGATTTCCTTGGGTACACCGATGCGCATGCCGTTGTTCCGTCGTCCGTTGTTGTTGGAATCCCCGAAGCAGCCTCGGCGCTTGTCGCGTGCACCGGACCGTGGTCCGCAATTCTAACCCTGACGGCCGCGCGCGTCCCCGGGGTCGGTCCCGATCGGGCATCGAATCGCCCCCGAATCGCCCCCGCATCGCCCCGCGAATCGTCCCGCGAATCGCGAATTGCCGCGTTCCGGCGGCCAGACCTCGAATAACGCTATTGCGAATCGTTTGCATTTGATATAGGATCGCATCCCCTGCGGTCGTGACCGCACTGTCTATGCCGCCCAGCCAGCGTCTGCGGGACGCCCAGCCAGGCCGGATCGAACCGAACATGTTTCGAAACGGAATGGAGTGCCCCGTGCCCGGAAAATCGCAATTGCACCTTGTATGCGCCCTGCTGCTGTCGCCGCTGGCAATCTCGGCCGCCGAGCCCGGCGAGTCGACGGACCCGGACCCCCGGCTTGCCGCGCTCGACCTCGAGCCGATCGTGGTCGCCGCCACCCGCACGGCACGTCCGCAGTTCACCACCCCGGCGTCGATCTCGACCGTCGACCGCGCCGCGATCGAGCGGATCCAGCCCTACGGCTTCCAGGACGTGTTCGAAACGGTGCCCGGCGTGAACATCCAGGGCGGCCCGCGCCGGATCGCCGAGGAGCCCGCAGTCCGCGGATTCGCCGACGAACAGGTCGTGATCCGCCTCGACGGCACGCGCCAGAACTTCAACAAGGCCCACGGCGGGCGGTTCCTGCTCGATCCGGACCTGATCGGATCGATCGAAGTCCTGCGGGGCGCCAGTTCGGCGGTCTACGGGTCCGGCGCGCTCGGCGGCGTGTTCGTCATCGAAAGCGTCAACGGCCGGGACCTGACCGGCGGCATCGACGGGGCCGGTCTGCGCCTGAAGGCCGGCTACCAGAGCAACGGAGAGGAATGGGCCGGCTACGGCACGCTGTACGGCCAGGCCGGCGTCTTCGACGGGCTGGTCAGCATCGTCCGGCGCGACGGCGGCGAAGACCTGACCGACGGCGCCGGCGACGACATCTTCGCCACCCGGGACGAGATCGACAACGGCCTGGTCAAGATCGGCTTCGAGCCGGGCCGCTTCCATCGCATCGAGCTGTCGGCGGACCGGTTCGAGAACAGTGGCCTGAACCCGACCAACGCCAACGCCGCGGCCACGCCGAACACGCTGGTCGATCGCGAGACCGAGCGAAGCAGCACGCGGCTGCGCTACACCTTCGACGACCCGGCCAACCGCTGGATCAACCTCGATGTCGCGGCCTACCGCAACACCGTCGATACGCTCGAATTCCGCCTCGACGATGCCCGCACCGACCGCACGGACTTCGAAACGCGCGGGCTCGAGATCACCAACACCACGTCGTTCGGACAATCGTCAGGACGATCGTCAGGACAATCGTCAGGACAATCGTCAGGACAATCGTCAGGACAATCGTCACGACAATCGTCAGGACAATCGTCACGACGATCGTCACAACAAGAGGCGCTGGACGGCATGCGGCTGACCTACGGCGTCGAGCTCTACGGGGACGAGCAGTCGGGCACGCGCAACGGCGCCGACCGACCGCAGTTTCCCGGCGCCGCCGTGGACTACCGGGCCGCCTTCGTCCAGGCCGAGCTTCCTCTGGGCGACACCGTGAGCCTGATTCCCGGCGTGCGCTACGACGAATTCGAATACACGAGCGACGGCGGCTTTGCCGATCGCGACGACGACCGGGCGTCGCCCCGCGTGGCGATCGGCTGGTCACCGAACGCCGATGTCTACCTCTGGGCGGAATACGCCGAGGCCTTCCGGGCACCGAGCCTGACCGAGCTGTACGCCGACGGGGTTCACTTCGTCGTACCGCTGGCACCGGGCCAGGTCGTGATCAACGAGTTCGTGCCGACTCCGGACCTGCGGGCCGAGCAGGCGGAGCAGGTCCAGGCTGGCGTGCGCTGGCGGCGCGACGACCTGTTCGGCACCGGCCTGGACTTCGAGGTCGACATGACCGCGTGGCGAAGCGAGGTCGACGATTTCGTCGACCAGTTCGTCCGGTTCATCGCCGGCGAGCCGACCTTCGACCCGATCACCCAGACGCTGGTCTTTCCCGGCGTCACTTCGAACCGCAACGTCGACGCCGAGCTCGAAGGCTTCGAGGCGATCGCCCGGCTGGACGGCCGCCGCGGCTGGGTCCAGGCCGGCTGGACCCGGGTCGACGGCGAGGGCGCGTCCGGCGAGGAGCTTGCCAGCATCCAGCCGGAACGGGCCTCGCTCGGCGGCGGTCTGTACCTGCTCGACCGCCAGCTCTCGCTCGGCGCCGAACTGGTTGCCGCCCGCGCGCGCGCCGACGTTCCCGAGGGCGCGCTGGAGACCGCCGGCTACGGCAAGACGGACCTGTTCGCGACCTGGCGTCCGACGGACGGTGCGCTGGCCGGGTTCGAGTTCCGGCTGGCCCTCGACAACGTATTCGACAAGGACTACCGCATCCACCCGAACGGCATCGACCAGCCCGGTCGAAGCGTTCGCCTGACCATCGCGAGGGACCTTCAATGGCCGACCCCCTGAACAGGATGACCGACGAGAAGATGACCGACAACGAGATGACCGTCCGCCGCCCCGCGCCACCCGATCGGCGCCGTGATTTACGCCCCGATCCGCGCCGTGATTCGCTCGAAGAAATCGACAGCCGGCTGCTGCTCGGCTCCGATGGCCGCGTGCGCATCCGTCATGGCGGCCGGACCTACGAACTGCGCGAAACGCGCTTCGGCAAGTTGATCCTGACCAGGTGACGGCGGCACCCGACGCCGCTTGTCGCTTCGACAACCCGCACGAGGACCCATCCATGAACCGAATCCTTTCCTGCACCCGATCGGCACTCGCCCCGGCCACGCCTATCGCTTCGATCCTTCTACTCGCCCTGCTGGTCTCCGGCTGCGCCACCACGACCCCGCCCTCCGACGCCCGGTCGTCGGCGGACTCGACACGGGAACGGGACGCATCGGAGCGTTCCCCGACCATCACGGCTGATCGCCAGGCCATCCTGTCGATGGTCGGCGAGTTCGGTGTGACCTTCGCCTTCGACGAGACCGTACCGCTGGTCGACGGCTACGAACCACGCGACCCGAAGCGCTCGGGCGCGGCCGAAGCGGTGATCCTGGTCGAGGACGACGGTGACCGGATCGTGCTGCAGCACCTGCTGCTGGTCGGCGACTCGGTGGTCAAGCACTGGCGCCAGGACTGGACCTACGAGGCCAATGCCCGCTTCGAGTTCACCGACGACCAGACCTGGGGACTCGTGCCGCTGAGCGACGAGCAGACGGCCGGGACGTGGACCCAGTGCGTCTACGAAGTCTCCGATGCGCCGCGCTATTGCGGCACCGGCCGATGGAATCACCGCTACGGCAATGCGACCTGGACCTCGGACCGGACGTGGCGGCCGCTGCCGCGCCGCGAGTACACCACCCGCGACGACTACACCGCACTGAATGTCGAGAACCGGCACACGATCACGCCCACCGGCTGGACCCATGAACAGGACAACAGCAAGGTGGTCCGCGTCGACGGCAAGACGCGGGAAGTGCTGGTCCGCGAGTTCGGTTTCAATCACTACATGCGTACGGACCGCACCGACTTCGGCCCCGTCTACGCCTACTGGGACGACACCGCCGGCTACTGGGCGCGGGTTCGCCAGATCTGGAACCGGATGCTCGCCAATGGCGGCGTGGTGCTGGAAACCGACGTCGACGGCATGCCGATCATCGAGGGCCTGTTCGACCTGGCCGACGCGGCTCGCGACGATGCCCCTATCGCCGAGGACCGGATCGAGGCCGTGTTCGACGCCTACGTGGTCCCGCTGGACGCGCGGCTGGCCGGGGATTGAAACGGCCTGAACCGGCCGTCCTAACCGGTCCCGGGAGCTCGGGGAAAGGCCTTTTGCGCCTGACCGGCGGCGTGCTATCTTCGCGATTCCTCAGACTGCTAAGGAGAGCCTGGATGATTGCGACGATGCTCAGAAACACGGTTCTTGCCCTGGCCCTGGCCGCACTCGTGGTGCCGGCGCAGGCGTCGCTGATTTCGACCGGTGACGCGCTGGATATCGAACAGGGGCAGTTCGAAGATCGGATCGAGGCCTACCTGTTGCGCGACGACGTGGCTGCTGAACTCGCGCGGCTGGGCGTCAGCCACGAGGTGGCGATGGCGCGCGTGGCTCGCCTGAGCCCGGCCGAAGTGGAGCAGCTGGCGGTCGGTCTCGAAGACCTGCCGGCCGGTGAAGGCGTGGTGGTCATTGCCGGCATCGTGTTCCTCGTGCTGCTGCTGCTCGAAGCCGTGGGCGTGACCGATATCTTCAAGTCGACCTGACCGCCCGGATCGACATCACTCCGGTAGAAACCGCAGGCAACGTAGCAGCTCGAAGGTCAGTGGGTCGCACCGATCGCCGTAACGATCGCGGTAACGATCGTCGTACCGATCGCCGCACCGTCCACCGCACCGACGTTGCCGCACCACGGCCTGCCGCCCCGCGGCGGGCCGTGCTTCGGTCGAGATTCCATCGCCTCGCCCTCACCGCGGCGCTGGTCGTGCTCGGCGGCTGTGCCACGTTCGACGCCGAGTTTCCCGACCAGCTCGATGAACGTGTCGATCTCGCCGACGTTCCGTTCCATCCCCAGCTCGAGCACCATTGCGGACCGGCCGCATTGATGACGGTGCTGGGTGCCACCGGGGTTCACCCCGAATACGATCGGCTGGCCGAACGCGTCTACGTGCCCGGCCTCGAGGGCAGTCTCCAGGTCGAGATGCTCGCCGCCGCGCGCGACTTCGGGCGCATCCCGTTTCGCGTTGCGGGCTCCCTCGCCGCCGTGGCCGGGGAAGTCGCCGCCGGGCGACCCGTGCTGATCCTGCAGAACCTGAGACTGCGCTCGCTTCCGGCCTGGCACTACGCCGTGGTGGTCGGTTACGACCGGTCGACGGAACGGATCCTGATGCGGTCCGGCCAGGAGCGAACGCTGTGGACGCCGGCCGATCGGTGGCTTCGCCAGTGGGACTGGGCCGGCCGCTGGGCCGCGGTCGTCCTGCCGCCGGGCGAACTGCCGGTCGAGATCGAGCCGGCTTCGGCATTTCGCGCGCTGGCCGATTTCGACGAACAGGCCGGCCCGGACGAGCGCTCGCTGGCGTGGCGCGCCGCAGCGGCACGCTGGCCCGATTCGGCGCTGGCGCGGATGGGCGTGGGCAACGCCGAATATGCGGCCGGGCGGATCGACGGCGCCGCCGAGGCGTTCGAGCATGCGCTGTTGCTGGAGCCCGACCACTGGCCCGCGAAGCTGAATCTTGCGCTGGTCGATCTCGAGCGTGGCCGCGGCTGCGAGGTGCGTGATCGGCTCGAGGCCGATCCGCTCGAGCCGGGCCATGCCCTGTCGGGGATCCACGGCGACGCGCTCGAGCGAGCGCGCGCGGCCTGCCAGGCGGCGCCGTCCGGTTCCGTCGATCAACCCTCCGCGTCGTCCGGGGCGGACCCGGTGACGAAGACCTTGCCGGTCGATTCGGCAATCGCGGTCCGGTAGCGCGCCTCCAGCTGGGGGCGGCGGATCTTTAGGGTCGGCGTCAGCAGTTCATTGTCGACGGTCCAGCGTTCGCGGACCACGATCAATCGCTCGAGCCGCTGGTGGGGTTCGAGTTCGGCGTTGACTGACTCCAGCGTTTCGACCAGACGGGTCCGGACTTCGCGCAGCGGCAGCTCCAGGCCTTCGGGAAGCTGGATCAGCGCCAGCGGCTGGTCGCGTCCATCGCCCAGCACGCAGGCCTGCTCGATCATCTCGTTGCGGGCCAGCAGTGCCTCGATCGGCACCGGTGCGATGTACTTGCCCTTGGTCGTCTTGAAGACTTCCTTGACCCGGCCGGTAATCGACACCCAACCCTCGGCGTCGATCGATGCCCGGTCACCGGTGCGGAACCAGTTGTCGACGAAGCTCTCGCGGGTCAGCTCCTCGGCCCGGTAGTACCCCTGCATCATGCAGGGACAGCGGATCAACAGTTCGCCGTCGGCGGCGGTCCGGAGCTCCGCTTCGGGCAATGCGCGGCTGATCGTGCCGAAGCGGGGCCGCACTTCGCGCCCGACCTGGGTTCCGTAGGCGAAGGTCTCGGTCATGCCCCAGCCTTCGCAGATGGTCACTCCGACGCGATCCCACCACTCCAGCAGGGCCGGCGCGATCGGCGCCGACCCGGAGGCGAACCAGTCGGCCTGATCGAGCCCCAGGCCCTTCTTGATCCTTCGCCGGATCAGGCCTGCGATCCCCGGGATTCGCAGCAGCGTGTCGAGGCGCTTCGGGGGAAGCTTCTCGAGCACGCCGAGCTGGAATTTCTTCCACAAGCGCGGCACGGAACCGAACAGGGTCGGCCGGGCGTGCTCCAGGTCGTCCATGAAGGTTTCGATCTCCTCGACGAAGTACAGCGTGCTTCCGGCATGGAAACTTCCCGCCTCTACATAGGCGCGCTCGGTGCAGTGCGACAAGGGCAGATAGGACAGCACCCGGTCGCCGTCGCGGACCCCGATCGCTTCGGCCAGGGCCCGGCCGACGAACAGGAAGTTGTCGTAGGAATGCATCGCGCCCTTCGGTTCGCCGGTCGAGCCGGAGGTATAGAGCAGCGTGGCCAGGTCGTCGGCGGCGCGCGGAACCGCGACGAAGGCGGGTCCGGGGTGATCGATCCAGTCGTTCCACTGGCGGTCGCCAGCCGCCCCCGGATACGGCATCGCGATCTTGAGTACACCTTCCGGGATACCCGGTAGCTGCTGGTCGGGGTGCTCAAGTTTCCCGACAAAGGCCGCCCGGCACCCGCTGTGTTCGAGGATGCCCCGGATCGTCGCGGCGCTTGCGGTGGGATAGACCGGCACGCTGACCACGCCGGACAGCAACATCGCAAGGTCGGCGAGGATCCAGTGCGCGCAGTTCTTGGAAATCAGGCCGACCCTGTCGCCCGGTTCGATGCCCTCGTTGCGCAGCATCGCGGCCACGCACCGTGCTTCTTCGACCGCCTCGGCCCAGGTCCAGCTGATCCACTCGCGATCGATGGGCTGGCACAGGTAGGGCTGGTCCGGCGTCTTCCTCGCGCGGTCCAGGATCAACTGCTGCAGGGGATGGAGCATGCCGGCACTCCCGGGAACCGGCCCCGAGTATGGGAGCGGGGTCGAGCCGGAGTCAACTTGTCGAAGCGCGGGGCCGACTGCGAAGCCTGTCGCCGGTCCGGGCTCCGGGCGACGATCGGGCCGGTTTCACTTTCCGATGCAGAACGACGAGAAGATGCGACCGAGCAGTTCGTCGGAATGAAGGGTGCCGGTGATCTCGCCGAGGGCCCCGGCGGCGTCGCGGAGTTCTTCGGCCAGCAGTTCGCCGGAGCGGGTCGCGGCAAGTTCGTCCCGTCCCGTCTCGAGATGGACCCGGGCCCGATCGATGCATTCGACGTGACGGGCGCGCGCGGAGGTCACCGCTTCGGCCGCGCCCTGCAATCCGAGGGTTTCGGCCAGCGCGGCATCGAGCTCGTCCAACCCGCTCCCGGTGGCCGCCGACAGGCGGACCCGGTGGCCGTCCCGCGCGGGTGTCTCGCCGACCGCGTCGATCTTGTTGCGAATCTCGATCAGGGGACGGTCCGTGGGCGGCCGCGCTTCGGGACGTTCGTCGGTGGCATCGCGCACCCAGAGCACCACGTCGGCCCCGGCCAGTTCGGCCTCGGCGCGTCGTACCCCCTCGCGTTCGACCGGGTCTTCCGTGTCGCGCAAGCCTGCCGTATCGGCCAGCACCGCGGGAATTCCGGCAAGGTGGACGGTCTCTCGAACCACGTCGCGGGTCGTGCCCGGGATGTCCGTGACGATCGCCGCATCGCGCTTGACCAGCGCGTTGAACAGGCTGGACTTGCCGGCGTTGGGCCGACCGATGATCGCGATGCGCAGCCCGTCGTTGAGCACCTGTCCGGCGCGAGCTGCGTCGAGCAGCGATCGGGTCGCATCGATGCAGCCGTCCACGGCGGCCGCCACTTCGCCGTCGGCGAGGAAATCGATGTCCTCGTCGGGAAAGTCCAGCGCGGCCTCGACGTGGACCCGGACCCGGGTGATCCGCTCGGCCAGGGCCCCGACCTGCTCGGAGAAGAGACCCTCGAGGCTGCGCCGTGCCGCGCGGGCGCTGCGTTCGGAGGTGGCCGCGATCAGGTCCGCGACCGCCTCGGCCTGGACCAGGTCGAGCTTGTCGTTGAGGAACGCCCGTTGCGAGAATTCGCCGGGGCCGGCTCGGCGGGCCCCCAGGGCCACGCAGGCGGCGACCACCCGCTCGAGCACCACCGGCGAGCCGTGCAGCTGGAGCTCGAGAACGTGCTCACCGGTGAACGAGGCCGGGGCCCGGAAGTACAGGGCGAGACCGTCGTCGATCACCTCGCCGGCGCCATCACGAACTTCGGCGCGGGCAGCCGCTCGCGGCGCCGGGCATCGCCCGAGCAGGGCTACGGCGATATCGGGTGCGGCGGGACCCGACACCCGGACGATGCCGACGCCGCCCTGGCCGGGCGGCGTGGCGATCGCGCAGATGGTGTCGGTCATCTCGTTCCGATCGGGGCGGGATCGCCGGGCTGACGATGCGCGTCGAGGCGACGCACGTCAGGCCCGCGCGCGCGCTTCCTCGGCATCGATCTGGCGCAGGATGATCCACTGCTGAAGCAGGGAGATGCCGCTGTTCGACGCCCAGTACAGGACCAGGCCGGCGGGGAAGAACGCGAACAGGACGGCGAAGGCCACCGGCAGCCACTGCATGATCTTGCGCTGCATCGGGTCCATGCCGGCCATCGGCGTGAGCCGCTGGGTCAGGATCATGAAGGCGCCGTTGATCACCGGCAGGATGAAGTACGGATCCGGGCGGCTCAGGTCGGGGACCCACAGGAAGCTGGCCTGGCGCAGCTCCACCGATTCGAGGAGCACCCAGTACAGGGCGATAAAGATCGGAATCTGGACCAGGATCGGCAGGCACCCGCCGAGCGGGTTGACCTTTTCCTTCTTGTAGATCTCCATCATCGCCTGACCGAACTTCTGGCGATCGTCGCCGTAGCGTTCCTTAAGCTGCTGGATGCGCGGCTGCAGCTTGCGCAGCTTGCCCATCGAGCGGAACTGGGCCTGGGTCAGCTTGTAGAAGGCCAGCTTGATCAGCAAGGTCAGCAGGATGATTGCAACGCCCCAGTTGTTGACCAGCGCGTGGATCTTGTCCAGCAGCCAGAACAGCGGCTTGGAGAACACGGTGAAGATGCCGTAGTCGACCGTCAGGCTCAGTCCGGGCGCGACCTCATCGAGGCGGTTCTGCTGCTTGGGTCCGGCGAACAGGCGAGCATCGAAGCGCGCGCTGCTTCCCGGCTCAACGCGCAGCGGCGTCGAGGTCGAGGCCAGCGCAAAGCGGTTCGGAACCACCTGATCGACCAACCGGGTGGTGTACCGGTGCGGCGAATCGGCCGGCGGAATCCAGGCGGCCAGGAAGTAGTGTTCGACCATGCCGGCCCAACCGCCTTCCAGGGTCCGCTCGAAGCGTTCCTCGCCGAATTCATCGAACGGCAGCTTGACGAACTTCTCCTCCGGGTCGAACACCGCGGCACCGTTGAAGCTGATCCGCTCGGGGTTCGTGAAGCTCATCCCGTTGCCCATTCGCTCCGGCGAGCGCTGCAGCTGGAGGTAGCGGCTGCCCTGCCAGGCCTGCTCTCCGTTGTTGGTGATCTCGGTGGCGTGCTCGATCACGTAGTCGTCGCGGTGGAAGATCCAGCGCACCTCGACCTGCAAACCGTTCTCGCCCTGCCAGGTCAGCGGGACAACAAGGCGTTCCGCGTCGGCCGGCATTTCGTAGTAGGCCCGGTCGTAGTCGAATCGGGAGCGATGCGTGGGCGCGACCCGGTCGGCGTCGACCAGGCCGACCTGGGCCACGTGGTAGCCGATCGCTTCTTCGCTGAGAAGGGAAAAGGGTTGATCAGGCTGATCGACGCTGACCGGATACTCGCGCAGGCGTAGGCCGACCAGCGACCCGCCGACCGGGTCGATCTCGGCGATCAGCTTGTCGGTGACGACCTCGATCCGTTCGCCGGAGCGGACCTCGGCCGAAGCCTGGACCGGCGCGGGCGTGTCCGACAGGGTGCTCGACGGAGTGCTCGGCGCTGCATCGGGAAGTGCGGGGACGTCGGACGGCGCGTCATCCGATGCGGGCGGCGACCCGGCCGCGCGCTGGTCGGCAGGAAGCGGCTCGACCGGCGCCGGAGCCTCCGGTGCGAAATCGCTCTGCCATTCGACGTAGATCATGAAGCCGAGAAAGGCCAGCAGGAGGAGAAGCAGGTTACGGGTACTCATGCGTGGAATCGGCTCCAGAGCTCATTCAGTGATTGTCGAAGTTCGGCGCTGTCGATCGCTGCCGCCCCGGGCAGGGCGCGGACGACGAAGTCGAGGCCGGCGAGGCCCGGACGCTGCAGCCGGAACGATTCTCTTATCTGGCGCCGTACGCGGTTGCGTTCAACCGCGTTGCGCGCGACCCGGCGCGATACGGTCATGCCCAGACGCGCGGGTGCGCCCGGAGAGTCCGGGACGAGGTAATGGATTCGGAAGTAGCGACCCGACCGAGCCTTGCGCGAAGCGAAGACCCGGTCGAAGGCTCGGGCCCCGGTCAGCCTGGCGTCCCGGGGCAGGCACAGATCGTTCGGCATCGGAAGGTCAACGCGCGCCGGGTGCCGAGCGAGCCTGACGGAGTTTAGGCGGACAGGCGCTTGCGGCCGCGGGCGCGACGGGCGTTGATGATGGCCCGACCCGACCGGGTCGCCATGCGTGCACGGAAGCCGTGCCGACGGGCACGCTTGATCCGGCTGGGCTGGAAAGTACGCTTCATGATTTCAATCCTTGGAATTCGGCCTTGAGTACGACTTTTGTACGAGTTAGCCGGCCCAGGCACCGCCAAGGCCGAAAAAGACTGCGAAGTATACCTTGCCCAAGCACTTCGGAGCAAGTCGAACGATCCAGGCCCGGAACAGGGTCGACCCACGTGGACAATTGGGCGGGGCTTGCCTAGACTGGCCTGCCGGCGCGGCCTGTATCCTGACCGATTCGACACCGCCGCATGCCCGCCCTGGATCCGATTGATGCACGACGACCCGTCACAACTCTGGCACGCCTGCCTCGAACGACTCGAGCGCGAGATACCGCTGGAAGAACTCAATACCTGGGTGCGCCCGCTGCGTCCCCTGGTCGCCGATGGACCGGGCGTGCGCCTCCAGGCCCCGAACGACTTCGTCCGCGAACAGGTCCTGGCCCATTACATCGGCACGATCCGTGACTTCTTCGCCCTGCACGACATTCCGCGCGAATCGGTCGACGTGGTGGTCGGCTCCGGCGCGGCCGAGCCGACGCCGACGCGCAGCGGCCGACGCCGTACGGGCGGCGGAGCGACCGGCCTGGACGACCATTACCGCTTCGACAACTTCGTCCTCGGCAAGTCCAACGAGCTCGGATTCGCCGCGGCGCAGCAGGTCGCCCAGGACCCGGGCAAGGTCTACAACCCGCTGTTGCTCTACGGGGGCACGGGGCTCGGCAAGACCCACCTCCTGCACGCCGTCGGCCACGCGCTGGCCGAGCGCGACCGTGACCGGAACGTGGTCTACCTGCACTCGGAGAAGTTCGTCAGCGAGATGATCCAGGCGCTGCGGCGAGCGTCGATCGATGATTTCAAGGCGCGCTACCGCTCGGTCGATGCGCTGCTGATCGACGACATCCAGTTCTTCGCCGGCAAGGACCGTTCGCAGGAAGAGTTCTTCCATACCTTCAATGCGCTGCTCGAGTCGCGCCAGCAGATCATCCTCACCTGCGACCGGTATCCCAAGGAAGTCGAAGGCATCGAAGCCCGGCTGCGGTCGCGCTTCGGCTGGGGCCTCTCGGTACCGATCGAGCCGCCGGACTTCGAGACCCGGGTCGCGATCCTGATGAAGAAGGCCGCCGAATCCGGCCTGGAGCTCGACGAGGCCGTGGCCATGTTGATCGCGCGTCGCATGCGCTCCAATGTCCGGGACCTCGAGGGGGCGCTGAATTCGCTGCTGGCCAACGCGCGGTTCACGGGCCGGACGATCGACGAGGACTACACTCGGGAAGTGCTTCGGGACGTTCTGGCGGTGCACGACCGACAGATCACGCTGGAGAACATCCAGAAGGTCGTCGCCGCGTTCTACCAGCTTCGGGTCGCCGACCTGCTGTCGAAACGACGCACCCGCAACATCGCCCGACCGCGCCAGATGGCGATGTTCCTGGCGAAGTCGCTGACCCAGCATTCGCTGCCGGAAATCGGCGACGCGTTCGGCGGCCGCGACCATACCACCGTGCTGCACGCCTGTCGTAAAATCGAGAGCTTGTGCGAAACCGACGCCCGGTTTCGGGAAGACCGCGCCCGCTTGCTGAGGGAGCTGACGGCGTGATTGTCCGACGAAGGACGAAGCGCGGCAACAACCCCGGTAGAACCGACGGGAAAACCTGTGGATGATTCGGGCACAAGGTCCGGGAGTCGAGTTATCCAGATTTCATCCACAGCTTGCGCGATCGGTGCTGCACCGGAGAGAGTTTACCAAGTTACTGATTTGTGGGGTTTTTTTGTGGTTGTGCGGTAATTCACAGGCCCTGTTATTACTGGTTTGATTAGATTTATCCAATAAACAACCGATCACCCCGAACGTGATCGAACCTGCGCCCGATCGAGCCATCGAGTCGAGGCCCAAGGAGCCGTGATGAAGTTTTCGATTCAGCGAGAAGCGTTGCTCGTGCCGATCAGCCAGGTCGTCGGCGTGGTCGAGCGGCGGCAGACCCTGCCCGTGCTGGCCAACTTTCTCCTCGAGGTGGACGAGGACCAGCTGAAGGTCACCGGCTCGGACATGGAGGTCGAGATGGTCGGGACGGCATCGGCAGAGGTCGCTCAGCCTGGGGCGGTCACCGTGCCGGCGCGCAAGCTGGTCGATATCTGCAAGGCGCTGCCGGAAGGCGTGCGGATCGATGTCCAGCTCAACGGCGAGAAACTGGCCCTGCACGCGGGCCGAAGTCGCTTCACGCTGGCGACCTTGCCGGCGGCGGAGTTTCCGTCCAGCGACGCCTCCGGCGACGCGGACCGGCTCGAAGTGGCCGAAGAGCGCCTGCGCTGGTTGATCGACAAGACGGCCTTCGCGATGGCGAACCAGGACGTTCGCCACTACCTCAACGGCCTGCTGCTCGAGTTCCGCGGCGGGCTGCTCCGCGCCGTGGCCACGGACGGCCACCGCCTGGCCCTGGCCGAGATCGAAGCAAGCGTGGACGGCGACGGGCGTTCGCTGATCCTGCCCCGCAAGGGGGTGATGGAACTGTCGCGGATGCTCGGCGACGAAGACGAACCGGCGCAGCTGGCCCTGGGCCGGAATTTCGTCCAGGTGACCCGGCGCGGCCTGACCCTGACCAGCAAGCTCATCGATGGGCGCTTCCCGGATTACGAGGCCGTCATTCCGATGAGCCAGGACAAGGCGATGACCCTCGACCGTGTGGCGTTCATCCAGGCGCTCCAGCGCGCGGCCATCCTGTCGAACGAGAAGTACCGAGGCGTGCGGATCGAATCCAACGACGGTTCGATCAAGATCGTTGCGCACAACCCGCAGCAGGAAGAAGCCACCGAGGAGATCGAAGCCGAGCACAACTACGACGCACTGGTGGTCGGCTTCAACGTCAACTATCTCCTCGACGCGCTCGGTGCCATCGACGGAGAAGGCGTTCGCCTGTCGCTGAAGAGCGCCGACAGCTCCTGCCTGGTGACCGCTGTCGACAACCAGGACGTCCGCCAGGTCGTGATGCCGCTGAAGCTCTGATGCCAAGCCCCGGCCTGTTTCCGGGGCACTCCCGCTCGAGCCGGCCGTGAGCCTGGCGTCCCTGCATCTGACGAACGTCCGCAATCTTGCGGATGTTCGACTGGAACCCGTGGAAGGAATGAACTGGCTGCACGGCGAGAACGGCGCCGGCAAGACCAGCGTGCTCGAAGGTCTGCACATGCTGGCTCGGGGGCGTTCGTTCCGATCGGGCTCCGTGGGCGCCATGATCCGCGACGGTCAAGACGCCCTGCGGGTGGTCGCGGGGCGGCGAGCGCCCGAGTTGGTCATGGGCGTCGAACGCACCCGGAGTGGCTGGCGCGGTCGGATCGACGGCACGGACAGCGGGCGGGTCAGCGAATTCGCGCATCGATTGCCCATGGTGGTCGTCGAACCCGCCAGTCACCAACTGGTGGCGGGCGGGCCGGACGTGCGCAGACATTTCCTCGATTGGGCGTTGTTCCACGTGGAACACGACTACCTGGAGCGGTGGCGCCGGTACGCGCGCCTGTTGCGGCAGCGGAACGCGGCATTGAAGCAGGGTGCCAACGACTCGGTGCTCGACGCACTCGAACCGGCGATGGCCGACGCCGCCGACTGGCTCGATCGCGCCAGAGACGGCTACGTCCGTCGCCTGGCGGCAGCCGCCACGGCCGTTCAGGACGCCACATCGCTCAGGCTTACGGAACTGGAGTTCAGGTACCGCCCGGCAACCGGGGACGCAGATTGCCATGGCGATGCGCTGAGGTTCGTCAGAGCACGTGACAGGGAACAGGGGTTTACGTCCGTAGGTCCCCACCGAGCGGACCTGGTCATCCGCAGCGGAGGCCGGCTGGCGGCGCCCAGGCTCTCGCGCGGGCAGGAAAAGCTCGCCGCGTACCTTCTGAAGCTGTCCGAACTCGTCACCCTCCCCGCCCAGCCCTACCGGCCGATCCTCCTGCTGGACGACCCGGTCTCGGAGCTCGATGCCGACCACCTGGAGCGGGTGCTTCAGTGGCTTCGGGACAGGCCGGAACAGGTCTGGATCACGGCGGTCGAGCCTCCCCCCGACCCCTGTGCTGCGCTGTTCCACGTGGAACAAGGCGGAATTCGTCGGGTGGTATAATCACGCGTTGAGTTTCGAGCCGGATTTGCCACGCGCGAACGCCGGTGTCCACGCCGAACAACCAGGCAACCGAATGAGCGATAACTACTCCTCCGACAGCATCAAGGTCCTCAAGGGCCTGGACGCGGTCCGCAAGCGTCCGGGCATGTACATCGGGGACACCGATGACGGCACCGGGCTGCACCACATGGTGTTCGAGGTCGTCGACAACTCGATCGACGAGGCGCTGGCGGGCCATTGCGATCACATCGTCGTGAAGCTGCACGAGGACGGGTCGGTCAGCGTTACGGACAATGGCCGCGGAGTTCCGGTCGACCTGCACCCGGAGGAAGGCAAGTCCGCTGCGGAAGTGATCATGACGGTGCTGCACGCCGGAGGGAAGTTCGACGACAATTCCTACAAGGTGTCGGGCGGCCTGCATGGGGTCGGCGTTTCGGTGGTCAACGCGCTGTCGGAAACGCTGGAGCTGGTGATCCACCGCCAGGGCAAGCGCTGGAGCCAGACCTACCACCTCGGTGTGCCGGAGTCGCCGCTGGAGGCCACCGGCGACAGCGATCGTACGGGAACCGATATCCGCTTCAAGCCCAGCCGCGAGATCTTCACCGATGTCGAGTTCCACTACGACATCCTGGCCAAGCGCCTGCGCGAGCTCAGCTTCCTGAACTCCGGCGTGGCCATCGAGTTGATCGAGGAGCGCACCGACAAGCGCGATCGCTTCGAGTACGAAGGCGGCATCCGCTCGTTCGTCGAACACCTGAGCGCCAAGAAGTCCCCCCTTCACCCGAACGCGGTCCATTTCCTGGCCGAGCACGCCGACATCACCGTCGAGGCGGCCCTGCAGTGGACCGATGCGTACCAGGAAAGCGTGTTCTGCTTCACCAACACCATTCCGCAGCGCGACGGTG
The DNA here is from genome assembly GCA_965222675.1 of Wenzhouxiangellaceae bacterium. Taxonomy (GTDB): domain Bacteria; phylum Pseudomonadota; class Gammaproteobacteria; order Xanthomonadales; family Wenzhouxiangellaceae. Next base: position 605,174 of record OZ244963.1, read on the forward strand.
GGACGCACCTGGCCGGGTTCCGCGCGGCGGTCACGCGCACCTTGAACAACTACATCGAGGAATCCGGCCTGGCCAGGAAGGCCAAGGTCCAGGTCACCGGCGACGACTGCCGCGAGGGCCTGATCGCCGTGCTGTCGGTCAAGGTGCCCGATCCGAAGTTCTCCTCGCAGACCAAGGACAAGCTGGTTTCGAGCGAGGTCAAGCCGGCGGTGGAGTCGACGCTGGCCGACAAGCTGCGCGACTACCTGCTCGAGAATCCGCAGGACGCCCGCACGATCGCATCGAAGGCCATCGAGGCGGCCCGAGCGCGCGAGGCCGCCAGGAAGGCGCGCGACATGACTCGCCGCAAGGGCGTGCTGGATGTGGCCGGCCTCCCCGGCAAGCTGGCCGATTGCCAGGAGAAGGATCCGGCACAGTCCGAATTGTTCATCGTCGAGGGTGATTCCGCCGGCGGTTCGGCCAAGCAGGGCCGCAACCGGCGATTCCAGGCCATTCTGCCGCTGAAGGGCAAGATCCTGAACGTCGAGAAAGCACGCTTCGACAAGATGCTGGGTTCGGCCGAAGTCGGAACGCTGATCACCGCGCTCGGCACCGGGATCGGCAAGGACGAGTACGACGCGGACAAGCTGCGCTATCACCGCATCATCATCATGACCGACGCCGACGTCGACGGCTCGCACATCCGCACTCTTCTGCTGACGTTCTTCTATCGGCAGATGCCCGACCTGATCGAGCGCGGCCACGTCTACATCGCGCAGCCGCCGCTGTTCAAGATCAAGCAGGGCAAGCAGGAGTGGTACCTGAAGGACGAACAGGAACTGACGCGCTATCTGATCGAGCGCGCGCTCGACGACGCCCGCCTCTACCCGTCGGAAGACCAGCCGCCGGTAACCGGGGAATCGCTCGATGCGCTGCTCACGGACTTCCACGCCGCGCGCCTGGCGGCCAACCGCCTGGAACGGCGTCACGACGCCACAGTCATCAACCAACTTGTTGATTTCGAACCGTTTTCCACGGATTCCGGCTTCGATACGCCGGCCTGGTCCGAGCGCTTCAAGGCCCGTCTCGAGGGCGCCTCGCCGGCCGGTGTGCAGTGGACGCTGCAGCCGCTGGAACAGGGTGGCGTGGTGATCAGCCGCCTGAGCCAGGGGATCGGTCAGGACACGGTCCTGGACCGCAGCTTCTTCGAAAGCCCGGACTATCGGATGTTTGCCAGGATCGGTCGCGCCGTGCACGACCTGCTTGCAGAGGATGCCCGCATCGAACGCGGCAAGCAGGCCCAGCCGGTGCGCCGCTTCGCCGACGTCTATGCCTGGCTGATGGACGAAAGCCGCAAGGGCCGGAGCATCCAGCGATTCAAGGGCCTCGGTGAGATGAATCCTGACCAGCTGTGGGAGACGACCGTGAACCCCGATACGCGACGCCTGCTTCGGGTGACCATCGAAGACGCCGTGGCGGCCGACGCGATCTTCGCCACGCTGATGGGCAACGAGGTCGAACCCCGGCGTGATTTCATCGAAAGCAATGCGCTGAACGTATCCAACCTGGATATCTAGCGATCATGCAGCCGGCGAGCTCGCGCCCTCGACCGGGAGCGAGCGACGCCCGGCCGTTGTTCAGCACACTTTCTGCCCCGACGCCCTGCCGCGCCCACCTCCAGGCCTGTCCGGCATTGCGACCTGTGTCGCGCACTTGAAAGAATTTAGGCGAATTTAGCGGTCAGATGAGCGCAGGTTAAGCGAACTTGCACGGCCTGCATTCGCCCCGTGCCCCTTAGAATGCTCGCCTAGCCCGCGTCGGCCAGGGCCCGAACCAGGTCGTCCGCAGACTGGGCCGTGATGACCTGGCCGACCGCGTCGCGCACCGCATCGGCCAACCGGCTGCTGCCCACGACGGCAATCAGCCCTTCCCGGTCCGTGCCGTAGCGCGTGGCAAGGTCGGCGAGCATTTCCCGCCGCTTGCGGCGCCGACTGAACAGTCCGAAGTCCAGGTACAGCACCGCGTCGAGCACGCCTCCGCCTCGCTGGATCTCGCGCTCGATGCGGCTCTGCCCTTCCAGCGCGCGATCGACGCGGTTGCGGGTCGGTGCCCAGCGATCCGGCCGTTCGGCCAGGAGGACCAGCGGTCGGTCCGCTCGGTGCAGCTCGGCGAGCGCACGCAGGACCGGGCCGGGGATCATGGAGCCGTCTTTCCCGGACCGACGCTTCGAGGCACTGCCCGTTCTGGAATCGGACCCGCCTTCTGCCCCGCCGCCGTAGGCGATCAGACCGAGCTCGACGAGCAACGGTGGACGGGGCTTCATGCGCGACCGAGCAGCGCCACATCGGCGACGGCCAGGAAGGCCGAGCGCAAGCGATGAAGCAACGCCAGGCGGTTGGCCCGCAGTGCCTCGTCGTCATCCATCACCATGACGTTCTCGAAGAACGCGTCGACACCCGGTTTCAGCGACGCCAGCTGCGCCAGCGCCCGATCATCGTCGCCGGCCGAGATCGCGCGGGAGACCTCGGCTTCCGCCCGGCGTATTTCATCGAAAAGAAGCTGTTCTGCGTCGATCTTCAGTAAACTTTCCTGAACTTCGCCGAAATCCTCCACGCCGGACTGGCGCAGCAGGTTGGCCGCCCGCTTGTTGGCCGCGATCAGGCTTTCCATGTCGGGGTCGTCGGCGAAACGCTGCAGGGAGCGGGCGCGACGGACCGAGGCGGGCACGGACCGGGCGTTGCCGGCCGCTGCGGCCTTGAGGGTATTCACATCCAGCCCCTGGTCGACCAACCAGGCCCGGAGGCGGTCCTCGATGAACGCCACGACTTCGTCGACGCAGTCTGCGTCGACGTCGATGCCGTCGCGCAGCGCATCGGCCGCCTGGTCGACCAGCTCGCGCAGCGGCCGATCGATCCCGGCCTCGGCGAGGATGCGCACCACGCCGAGTGCGGCTCGACGCAGCGCGAACGGATCCTTGCTTCCTTTGGGCTTCTTTCCGGCAGCGAACACCCCGACCAGCGTGTCGAGCCGATCGGCAACCGCGAGAGCCCGCCCCGCTTCGCTGCCAGGAAGAAGGCCGCCCGACTGGCGCGGTTGGTAGTGCTCCTCGATGGCGATTGCAACCGGTTCCGGTTCGCCATCGGTCAGGGCGTAGTGGCGGCCCATCGTGCCCTGCAGTTCGGGAAACTCGCCGACCATTTCGGTCAGCAGATCGCATTTGCACAGCCGGGCTGCTCGCGTCGCAGCGTCGGCTGACGCACCGAATGCCGGCGCGAGGTCGGCCACCAGCCGCTCGAGGCGCCGCGCCTTGTCGGCGATCGAGCCGAGGCGGTCCTGGAACTGCATGGCTTCAAGACCTTCGAGGCGTTGTTCCAGCGGCGTGCCGCGGTCCTGCTCGAAGAAGAATCGCGCATCGGCCAGCCGGGGTCGAATCACCCGTTCGTAGCCGTGCACCATGGCCGCCGGATCCCGGCTTGCCAGGTTGGCCACGGTAATGAAGCGCGGAGCAAGCTTGCCGTCTGCGTCGTACAGCGGAAAGCATTTCTGATGGATGCGCATGGCGCTGACCAGTGCCTCGGTCGGCACGTCCAGGAACGCAGGCTCGAAGGAGCCGGTGCAGGCCACCGGCCATTCGACCAGGCCCGTGACTTCGTCCAGCAAGTCGTCGTCATCGGCGGAGGTCAACCCGGCCCGGCTCGCCTCGGCGGCGACCTGCTCGGCGATCTTCGCTTTCCTGGCTTCGAAATCCGCGATCACGTGCAATCCCTCGAGCACGGCTTCGTAGTCGGACGCGTTCTCGATCGCTTTCGGCTCTCGCGCATGCACCCGGTGCCCGCGAGTGTCGCGTCCCGCCTGCAGGCCGAACAGCTCGATCGGCAGCACGTCGCTGCCGTGCAGCACCACCAGCCAGCGGACCGGTCGAAGGAAGCGGTCGCTGCGATCGGACCAGCGCATGCTTCGCGCGCTGGCCAGCGAACGCACCGTCTTGTCGAGCACTTCCTGCAGGACCTCGGCCAGCGTTTGCCCTTCCTGCTTGACCTCGGCGTACAACCACCGGCCCTGTTCGTTCTCGATGCGGTCGAGCTGGTCGACTTCGAGCCCGACGCTGCGCGCGAAGCCCTGCGCGGCCCGGGTCGGCTCCCCGTTCTCGTCGAATGCGGCCTGCTCGGCGGGCCCCTTGCGTTCCAGCACGCGGTCCGGCTGCCGCGCCGCCACGTTTTCCAGCGCCACGGCGATTCGGCGCGGTGTCGCGAACCAGCGAGCTCGACCGTCGCCCGGCTGCAGCCCGGCCTCGCGCAGGCCGGTCACCAGGCCCTCCATCAAGCCCTCGGCCTGAGCCCGCAGCGCCCTGGCCGGGAGTTCCTCGCAGCCGAGTTCGATGATCAGTTCACCGTTCATGCCGCACTCTCCGTCGCCGCCGTGCAGCCGGGAAACCCGAGCGACTCGCGTCGAGCTTGGTAGGCCTCGGCGACCTGCCGCGACAGATCGCGGATGCGCAGGATGAAGCGTTGCCGCTCGCTGACCGAAATGGCCTGCCGGGCATCGAGAAGGTTGAACGTGTGCGAGGCCTTCAGCACCTGGTCGTAGGCCGGCAGGGGTAGGTCGTCGCCGACCAGTCGACGGGCTTCGGCCTCGAGACGATCGAACTGCGCGAACAGACCCTCGACATCGGCCTTTTCGAAGTTGTAGGTCGATTGCTCGACTTCGTTCTGGTGGAAGACATCGCGATAGGTCACGCGCCCGTGCGGGCCTTCTGTCCACACCAGGTCGTAGACGCTCTCGACGCCCTGGATGTACATTGCGAGGCGTTCCAGGCCGTAGGTGATTTCGCCCATCACCGGCCGGCACTCCAGGCCACCGGCCTGCTGGAAATAGGTGAATTGCGTGACCTCCATGCCGTTGAGCCACACTTCCCAGCCCAGGCCCCAGGCCCCGAGCGTCGGCGACTCCCAGTTGTCCTCGACGAAACGGATATCGTGGACCCCGGGGTCGATGCCGACCGCGTCCAGCGAGCCCAGATAGAGCTCCTGGAAATCCAGCGGAGACGGTTTCATCACCACCTGGTACTGGTAATAGTGCTGGAGCCGGTTGGGGTTCTCGCCGTAGCGACCGTCGGTCGGCCGGCGGCAGGGCTGGAGATAGGCAGCGTTCCACGGTTCCGGCCCGATCGAGCGGAGGAAGGTGGCTGGATGAAAGGTGCCGGCGCCGACCTCGAGGTCCAGCGGCGCGGTGAGGACGCAGCCCTGGCGCGCCCAGTAGTCATCCAGCGTGCGAATGAAGTCCTGAAAAGTCACGAATCGAACCCGAAGGAAGCGAACCGGGGAGTATACCGCCGGCCCTCGCGGCACCGGGCTCGAAGCCCGGCGTCGCAGGCACCGGGCCGATGCCGCTCAGAACGGCAGTTTCAGCGCCGGGTTGAGGGCCAGCATGGCCTCCCGGAACTCGCCCTGGATGCGGGCCAGGGCCTCCTTGGTCTCGCCTTCGAACCGGAGCACCAGCACCGGCGTGGTATTCGAGGCCCTGACCAGGCCGAAGCCGTCTTCGAAATCGGCCCGTACACCGTCGATCGCGTGGATCGTCGCCCCGTCGAACGCCGCCTTCTCGGCAAAAGCTTCGACAAACGCGTGCGCTTCGCCCTCCTTCATCTCGACTTTCAGTTCCGGCGTGCAGACGGCCGTCGGCAGTTCGGCGAAGATCTGTCCGGGCGCGCGGGTGTCGGCGGCCAGGATCTCCAGCAGGCGAGCGGCCGAATACAGGCCGTCGTCGAAGCCATACCAGCGCTCGCCGAAGAAGAAATGTCCGCTCATTTCACCGGCCAGCGGCGCACCGCGCTGCTTGATCTCGGCCTTGATGAAGGAGTGCCCCGTTCGTGCCATGACCGGCTTGCCGCCGGCCGCTTCGATCTCGTCGGCGAGCAGGCCGGTGCACTTTACGTCGTAGATGATCTCCGCGCCCGGATTGCGGTCGAGCACGTCACGGGCGAACAGCATCATGACCCGGTCCGGATAGATGATCTCACCGTTCGGGGCGACCACGCCCAGCCGGTCGCCGTCGCCGTCGAACGCGATACCGACGTCGGCTTCGAAGTTGCGCACGCACAGCCGCAGGTCCTCCAGCGTCTTCGGATCGCCCGGGTCGGGGTGGTGGTTCGGGAAGGAACCGTCGACCTCGGCATACAGGGGGATGACGTCGGCACCGATGCTTTCCAGCAGTCGCGGAGCGACGGCCCCGGCAATGCCGTTGCCGCAGTCGACCACGACCTTCAGCGATTTCTCCAGCTGGATGTCCGTGCCGATGCGCTCGATGTAGCGCGAGGTGATCCGCTGCTCGCCGAGCTGTCCTTCGCCCTCGACCAGACGGCCCTCGACCAGGCGCGTATGCAGGTCGCGAATCGCATCGCTCGCCAGCGTCTCGCCGCCGAGGACGATCTTGAAGCCGTTGTAGTCCGGCGGATTGTGGCTGCCGGTGACCATGACGCCGGAGCCGCCGCCGACCTCCTGCGCCGCGTAGTACAGCACCGGCGTCGGCACCGCGCCGACATCGACGACCTCGAGACCGCTGCGGGCCAGGCCCCTGGATACGGCCGCCAGCATCTGCGCCCCGCTGAGACGGCCGTCGCGCGCGACCGCGATCCGGGTCAGCCCGCGGTCGTGCGCTTCGGAACCGATCGCGCGGCCGATCGACTCGGCCACGTTCTCGTCCAGCGTATCGCCGACCACGCCGCGGATGTCGTAGGCCCGGAAGATCGACGAGTCGGGCACGGTCGTCGGCTCGGTTGCGACGTCGGCGTCGCGTTCCTGGTCCCCCGCCGAACTGTCCGTCGAACTGTTCGGGGAACCGTCCGTCGAAGCATCTGCCGACTCGCCCTCCGGCCGGGACGTTCCGACGTCACCTGCATCAGTGTCCGCGCTCCCATCATCGATCAGGGCCCGGAGCATCTCTCCCATTTCGGCCTGCTCATCGACCGGTTCGTCGAGCGATTCATCGACCGGTTCGTCGAGCGCTTCGAGGTTCTCCCCAGGCGGCGCCTCGCCCTTCCCATCGCCGTCCGCATCGCCGTCCGAATCGCCGTCCGAATCGCCGACCGAATCGCCGACCGAATCGGTGGCCTCGTCGTCGTCCGCGAGCTCCGGCGCATCGAGCGCCCGGCTCGGTGCCGCCGAGCGACGCGGCTCGCCGTCGGCGGTCAAGCCGTCGCGGCGCTCGTCCTCTTCGGTCCGTTCCGGTTCCTGCTCGAAGTCATCGTCTTCGGCGGCGACGGCGGGATCGCCCACGCTCGCGTCGTCGTCCTGCCGGTCGTCGTCCCGCGTCGTGCCGGCCTCGGCGGTCGGCGACGGTCGGGTCGATTCCGGATCGTGGTCGGGGTGAATCCGGGACGAGGATCGCGGTTCCTCGCCCGCGTGACTGGGGCCTTCCTCGGAGCCGGTTCGCTGCAGCATCAGCCCGCTCAGGATCAGCATCAGCACGCCGGCACCGAACAGACCGCTGAGCTGCCCGGTGCTCATCGGGCCGAGTACCTGGCTGTGATGCCAGGCCAGCTCGAAGCGGCTACCGGGAATCTCGATGGCTTCCGCGCCCGGCGGAACGCCCAGCCCCGTGTCCTGGAGAACGATCGGGGCGCCGGCACCGCGTTGCCGCAGGGCGAGCCCGTCGACCCCGTCGGGCCGCTCCAGCACGTTGGTGACCACGGTCATCGGTACGGCCACCCACAGCACCACGATGTCGTCGGTGGCGCCGAAGCGCTGGGCCAGGGCAAGGTATTCGTCCGGCGTGCCGGCGAAGTGCGCCTGCGCCGGGGCCCGGCCGGTCTCGCCGGCTTCGAGCAGCATGCTCAGTGCAGCAAAGCCGCCGCCGGGCAGGTCGTCGAGGTCGGTGGTTTCCAGCGGCGGGCGGGCGTTGACCAGGTACAGCACGTTGCGGATGCCGCTTTCGCGCAGGCCAGCGATCAGCGCATCACGCGAGCCGTCCGCCTGCTGTTCGGCGCGTGCGGCGGCGATCACCTCTTCGGAGGCCAGGCCGCGCTGAATCGTCTCGATCGCCCCACCGACCGCGTCGGCCTGGGTCTGGGCGAGCGCCCGAGCCTGATCGAGCGCACGATTGGCCTGCATGGTGTTCCAGCCCAGGTAGGCGCCGACCGCCGTGGTGAAGAGGCCGAGCCCGAGGGCGAGCAGGGCGATCACGCGCGGCGCTGCACGACCGTGGGGAAGTCGTCCCGTTGCAGGATGGAATCGCGTCATTGCGTCAATCGGTCCCCGTGTGCCCGAACCCACCTTCGGCACGTGTGCTGGTTTCAAAGGCCTCTACCGCCTGCAGTGTAACCTGCACCACGGGTACCACGACAAGCTGGGCGATGCGCTGCCCGGGTTCGATCCGGATCGGGTCGCGTCCGCGATTCCAGCAGGAAATCTTGACCGGCCCCTGGTAATCGCTGTCGATCAGGCCCACGAGGTTGCCCAGCACCAGCCCCTGCTTGTGGCCCAGGCCGGACCGGGGCAGCAGCATCGCGGCCAGGCCGGGATCGCCGAGATGGATGGCCAGACCCGAGGGAATGAGTTCTGCGTCGCCGGGCTCCAGGGTCAGCGGCTCGTCCAGCGCTGCGCGCAGGTCCAGGCCCGCCGAGCCCTCGGTTGCATATTCCGGCAGCGGCCAGTCGCTGCCGAAGCGGGGGTCGAGCAGTTTCACGTCCAGCGTTCTCATCGATCGCGTCCCATGGTTTGGATGATCAGCTCCACGAGCTTTCGAGCGAGTTCGGTCTTGGGGCCCGAGGCCAGGTCCCAGCGGGCCGATCGCGAAAACACTTGCAGCGTGTTGTCGGTGCGGTCGAAGCCGCGCCCCGCGCCCACCTCGTTGGCGGCAATCAGGTCGAGCTTCTTGCGCCCCAGCTTGGCGCGCGCATTGGCTTCGAGGTCGTCGGTCTCGGCCGCGAACCCGACCGTGAAGGGTCGCGGGTCGCTGGCCGCCACGTCGGCCAGGATGTCGGGGTTGCGGACCAGGTCGACGGTCAGGTGCTCGTCGTTCTTCTTGATCTTCGCAGTGGCGACCTCGGCGGGGCGGTAGTCGGCCACCGCGGCCACGCCGACGAACCCGTCGGCCGGCAGGGCGGCGAAGACCGCATCGTGCATCTCGCGTGCGGTGGTCACGTCGATCCGCTCCACACCGCTCGGCGTCGGTCGCTGGACCGGGCCGGCGACCAGCGTGACCTCGGCGCCCGCGGCGGCCAGCGCCTCGGCCATCGCGAACCCCATGCGGCCGGACGACCGGTTGCCGAGGAAGCGGACCGGGTCCAGCGGCTCGAGCGTCGGGCCGGCCGTGACCACGAACCTCGTTCCCGCGAGTGCGGCGCTCTGCGCCTCGCCGGGCCAACTCTGCATCACCGCCTCGGCGATATCGGCCGCTTCGAGCATGCGTCCGGGCCCCGTTTCGCCGCAGGCCTGGTGACCGACGCCGGGTCCCAGCATGCGGACGCCGCGCTCGACCAGAACTTCGATATTGGACCGGACCGCCGGGTGCGCCCACATCACGTGGTTCATCGCCGGCGCCATCCACAGGCGCGCCCGCGTGGCCAGCAGCAGGGTCGTGAGCAGGTCGTCGGCCAGCCCGGCAGCGGCCCGTCCGATCAGGTCGGCGGTGGCCGGCGCGACCACGATATCGTCGGCCCAGCGAGCCAGTTCGATGTGGCCCATCCCGGCCTCCGCCGCCTCGTCGAGCAGTTCCGTGTGGACCCGGTGGCCGCTGACCGCCTGCAGCGTCAGCGGCGTGATGAAGGCCTGGGCACCGCGGGTCATGGCCACCCGGACCTCCGCGCCCCGGTCGGCGAGCCGCCGGACCAGTTCGGCAGCCTTGTAGGCAGCAACGCCGCCGGTGACGCCGACCAGCACCCGGGGTGCCCGGTCTCGAACTTCGTTGCCGTCTTCGCCGAGATCCGTCAATTTCCTACCCGTTTCGGGGGCGATCTCCGATGGCGCGACCGATCGATCGCCGTCACGCTGGAGGCACCCGGAATGAAGGAAACGAGAATTGTATGCGAATAAACGACTGGCCCACCGCCGAGCGTCCCCGCGAGCGCCTGCTCAGCGACGGCGCCGATGCCCTCAGCGATGCGGAACTCCTGGCGATCCTGTTGCGCACCGGGACCCGGGGTTGTTCGGCACCCGACCTGGCGCGACGGCTGCTGGCCCGCTTCGACGGCCTGCGCGGGCTGCTCGAAGCGCCCGCCGACGTACTGGTCGACCAGCCGGGGCTGGGGCCGGCCAAGGTCGCCCAGCTCCAGGCCGCCGTCGCCCTGGCGCGTCGGCACCTGCGCGCCCGGTTGACTCGCGGCGATGCTCTGACCAGCCCCGACGCCACGCGCCGGTTCCTGCGAGCGGAGCTCCGACACCGGCCGCACGAAGCCTTCTGCGCGCTGCTGCTCGACACGCGCCATCGGGTGATCGCGTTCCGGGAGCTGTTCCGCGGCACCATCGATGCCGCTCACGTCCACCCCCGGGTGGTCGTCGAGACGGCGCTGGCCGAGCGGGCTGCGGCCGTGATCGTCGCCCACAACCACCCTTCGGGCGTGGCCGAGCCCAGCCAGGCCGACCTGGCGATCACCCGCCGGTTGCGCGACGCCCTGGCGCTGGTCGACATCCGCCTGCTCGACCACTTCATCGTCGGCGATGCCGAAGTCGTCTCCCTGGCCGAGCGCGGCCTGGTCTGACGAACGGCAGCGGAGCTGCTGGAAAACCGGAGGGTCCACAGATGAACACGGATGAACGCAGATAACTGCCGTGATGGTCCAGGTCTCTGCGAGCCGGCCGGGACACCTCCCGCGATCGCACGGCATGGCAGGACCTCGCGACGCATCATGAAGTAGTCGTTGTACTCGAGCGCGAGCGTGATGCTGCCAGTCACGGGGGGCACAGGGCGGCTCGGTCGACGGCAAACATCCGTGTCTATCGGTGTTCATCTGTGGACAGAAAACACGATGCTGCCACGCACCTGCCTGACGACGAAGCAAAAAAAACGCCCGGCGTCGCCGGGCGTCGCTCTTGAGAGTCTCGCGATGCTCTTAGTACTGCTCGAGAAACTGGCGCAGGCAGCCGATGTACGCTGCGTTGGCGGCGTCGAGGGCGACCATCGCTGCATCGCAGGAATCCGAAGGTCCGCCGCTGCAAGCCGATTCCACCAGACTCACTGCGGCTTGAACGGCGCTGGCTTGAGCAGAACACCCGGTCGAGCGCTGTGCAGCGGTGTTCGATAGGTGGATCAGGCCGATCTTGCTCCAGGCCCCCTGCTCGAGCGATCGGTTTGGCACTTGGTCCAGCGCGATGGCTTGACCGTCCTTCCAGGTCACAGAACCCGAGCCCGACTGCAGGTCGAGCCGCATCAGCGAATCGGAAGTCACGCCGTAAAGCACACCGTCGTCGATAAAGACCTCCGCAGGGACCGGATCCTTCGCGACTGCCACAGATGCGATCAAGGTCAGGACGACTGCCAGCGCCCGAAGTTCGATTTTCATAAGCCAACACTCCTATGTTTGACGAATCGATCGTCAGCCGACGCTCTGCGGGCTCCGATGAGCCGGATCAACACAGTCGGGCCCCTTCCCGTCTGCCAACGTCTCGTAGGCTAGCAACTGGGGGGGGGTAGTGGTCAATAGGGTTCAGTGGTCCGTTTCGATAGGACGTCGGTAAAAAAACGCCCGGCGCGGGGCCGGGCGTTTCGAAGCGTTGCCGTGAGGCGGGAAGCCTTACTTGATCTTGCCTTCCTTGTACATCACGTGCTTGCGCACCACCGGGTCGTACTTCTTGAACTCCAGCTTGTGCGGGGTGTTCTTCTTCTGCTTGTCGGTCGTGTAGAAGTGACCGGTACCTGCAGAGGAGACGAGCTTGATCTTGTCGCGAGCGCTACCTGCCATGACGAATCTCCTTTAGATCTTCTGGCCCGACGCGCGCAGGTCCGCGAGCACGTTGTCGATGCCTTTCTTGTCGATGATGCGAAGGCCCTTGGTCGAGACGCGGAGCTTGATCCAGCGGTTCTCGGCCGGGGACCAGAAACGGTGGCTGTGAAGGTTCGGCAGCGAGCGGCGACGCGTACGGTTGTTCGCGTGGGAAACGTTGTTTCCGACCATTGGGCGCTTGCCGGTCACCTGGCAGACTCTGGACATGACGGTAATTCCTGACAGTAACTGCGAAAGAAGTCGGTGCGGAACGCGTCGTGCGGGCCGCCTGAAAAATCGAGCCGCCTTTTATAGCGCAGGATCGGGACAATTGCAACCGGCCCGGGTCTTTTTTTACCACGCCAAACGGCCCGGCACCGAGGCGCCGGGCCGGACCCGCGTCTTCCGCCTCCCTTCCCCACGTTGAATCCGCGGCCCCTTTCGGTCCGCCCCGGACCTCGCTCATCCTGCGAGCGGGTCTCCCCGACCCGGACGGCCCGCCGAACCTCGATCGACCGACGGTCCCCACGGCCGGCCACGAAGCTCGAATGTGATGTATATCACACTTTTCCCGGGGCGGCCAGGCCCTGCGCGCGGCAACCGGCGGCCGTCGCCGCTCCGCTATGCTCGTCGTCGCGCCCCCTACGAGTGAAGCCGCCGATGCGATCGACGAAGCGTTCCGACAAGAAGCTGCCGCTCCCCGCGGCCCTGGCCGTCCTGGCCGTCCTGGCCCTCGTCACGGCCCTGCCGCTGACGATCAAGGCGCAGACGGCCCGGCCCGACATCGACTTCCGGGCCGGCTTCGACGCCCGATCCGGCGCGCCGACGATCGAAGCCCTGCTCGGCCATGCCATGGGCGATGCGATCAGCGACCCGGACGAGCTCACGCGCGCGTTCGACGGTCTGGTCGATGCATTCCCGGACCGGGTCCGCAAGATTCCGTACGCCAGAAGCTGGCAGGGTCGGGAGCTGTTCTACCTGGTTATCGGCACGCCGGAGCGGATTGCGGCGCTCGACGCCATCCGCGCCGACATCCAGGTCATCGCGCGCCCGGATCGCCACGACGCGTCGGCGGTGGAAGTCGCCCTCGAGCGGGTGCCGGGAACGGTCTGGCTTTCGCACTCCGTCCACGGCAACGAAATCGCGCCCGCCGACGCCTCGCTACTGCTTGCGCACCACCTGCTCACGGCCGCTGACGATCCGGTGGTCGAGCGAATCATGGCCGGTACGCTGGTGTTCATCGACCCGATGCAGAACCCCGACGGCCGGGCACGCTTCGTGCACCGCTTCGAGGCCGGGCTGGGCGCCGAGGCCTCGTCCGACCGGCGCGCCGCGGAACACGACGAGCCGTGGCCGTCGGGCCGGGTCAACCATTACCTCTTCGATCTCAATCGCGACTGGCTGGCGATCACCCAGCCCGAGACCGCCGGCCGGGTCGGCGCCCTGCTCGAGTGGTACCCGCTGGCCTTCGTCGACGCCCACGAGATGGGTGCGGACTCGACCTTCTTCTTTGCCCCGGAGGCGGTGCCCTACAACCCCCTGCTCGTGGACGACCAGCGCGCGTCCCTGGCCCTGTCCGGTCGCAACAACGCGCGCTGGTTCGATCGGCTCGGGTTGCCCTACTTCACCCGGGAAATCTTCGACGCGTTCTATCCCGGCTACGGCGCCAGCTGGCCGTCCTACTACGGCGCCGTGGCGATGACCTACGAGCAGGCCTCGGTCGGCGGCCTTGCGATGCGTCGCGAAGACGGCACCGAGTGGACCTACGGAGAGTCGGTCCAACGCTACGCCACCGCCCTGCTCGCCACGGCAGAAACCGTGGCGGAGCATCGCGAGCGGCTGTGGCAGGCCTTCGCCGACTACCGCCGGTCGGCCATCGAGCAGGCTCGCCAGGATGGTCCCCGGGCCTGGGTGATCCCGGCCCAGCGCGATCAGCGCGGTGCCGACCGGCTGGCCGCGCTGCTGGCCCGCCACGGCGCCGACGTGTTCGCGATCGAGGCGGCCCGCTCGGCCTGCGGCCGCGCGCTGCCGATCGGCAGCTACCTGGTGCCGGCCGACCAGCCGGCCTATCGCAAGCTGCGCGTGCTGCTCGACGACGACGTGGCGCTGCCGGAGGACTTTGCCCGCGAGCAGGAGCGTCGCCGCGCCCTTGATCGGCCCGACGAGATCTACGACGTGACCGCCTGGTCGCTCCCGGCGATGTTCAACATCGACGTCGCGCGCTGCACCCGGCCGGTCTCGCGCGAAGCCACGCGCGCCGTCGAACCGGGCGCCCTGCCCGAAGGTGGGCGCGCCGGACCGGACGCCGCGGTTGCGTTCCTGGTCCCGGGCGGGTCGCGCGGCACGGGCGAGTTCCTGGCCGCGGCCATGCGGGCCGGCCTGTTCGTCCAATCGAACGAAGAGCCCTTCATCCACCGGGGCCGCGAGTATCCGTCCGGCTCGTTGATCCTGCCGGCGGGCTTCCAACCGGACGGCGCGCTGGTGACCCTGGATCGCCTGGCCGCGCAGACGGGCGTCGAGGTGGTCGGCGTCGACGACAGCTGGATCGACGAGGGTCCCGACCTGGGCAGCAGCACCGTGCGCCGTCTCCATCCGCCGCGCATTGCGCTGGCCTGGGATGCGCCGACCGACAGCTACGCGCCCGGCGCGCTCAGGTTCCTGCTCGAACGGCGTTACGGGTATCCGGTCACGCCGGTCCGGACGGCCACCCTGGGCCGCGCCCCGCTCGACGGCTTCGACGTGGTCATCCTGCCCGACGACTCCGGGCGCCGGGGAGGCTACGCACGCGTGCTCGGAGACGCCGGACGCGACCACCTGGCCGATTGGGTCGAGAACGGAGGCGTGCTGGTCACGCTTGCCGGTGCCACCGAGTGGGCGGCCGACGCCGATGTCGACCTGCTGGCGATCCGGGCCGAGAACCAGCTGCGCGAAGAAGATGCCGACGGCCGGGACCGGGACGGCGATCGGCAGCCCGAGCAGGACGCAGACGACGACACCGCACGCGTGACGGGCACCGAGCTGACGTCGCTGGAGGACTTCGAGCGCCTTGTCCAGCCCGAGGACGAGGCGCCCGACGAGGTCGCCGGCGTCCTGGTGCGCGCCGAAGTCGACGCCGAGCACTGGCTGGCCGCCGGGATCGCGCCGACCCTGAACGTGCTGGTCCGCGGCGATCGGGTGTTCCGGCCGATCACCCGCGACCGCGGGAGCAACGTGGTTCGCTTCGCCGGGCCGGATGAACTTCGCGTCGGCGGCTACCTGTGGGACGAGAATCGCCGCCAGTTGGCCTACAAGCCCTTCGTCGTCGACCAGCCCCTGGGCCGGGGTCGAGTGATCGGCTTTACCGAGGATCCGACCGTGCGCGCCTACCTCGACGGCCTGGATCTCCTGCTGCTCAACGCAGTGCTGCGCGCACCGAGCTACACCGGCCGCCTCCGCTGACCGGGTTTCGAACAGGTAGACTGGATGCGGGGAAGCAGCAACGAGGGCCATGCCGCCGGTGATCCGAACCCTTCGCGTGCAGTGGTGGGCAACGGCCGTTCCGGCCTTGCTCCTGGTCGCCGCGTCGGTCGCCGCGTCGGTCGGTGCGGTCGATCGCGACGAGTTCGGGCGACGGCTCGAACTTGCTGCTCGCCTGAACATCGAAGCGCCGTGGCCGGAGTCGCAGGCGCTGCTCGACGAGCTTCGACCGCATCTGGACGAGGCCAGCCACGACCAGGTGGTGACCTTCCTGATGCTCGAAAGTCGAAACCAGGCCCTGAACGGTGAGATCGCCGCATCGCTGGCGACCATCGACCGGGTCCTCGACCTCGACCTCGAACCGTCCCAGCGCCTAGCTGCACACGCGCGGGCCGCCAACGTGGGCTACATCGGGCGCCAGTTCGAGCCGACCTTCCGGCACCTCAACGAAGCCTTCGAATTGATCGAGACGGCGGGCCGGACCGAAGGCATCAGTCAGATCTACAGCATTGCCGCCTATGTCTACGCGCTGGTCGAGGAGTTCGAGGACGCCCGGGATTTCGGTGAACAGGCCGTGGCGATTGCCCGAAGCAGCGGACCGACCCGGGAACTCTGTGCCGCGCACGAGCGCCTGGCCTTCGTTCACAAGCGATGGGGCAACTTTGCCGACGCGCAGACCCACTACCAGGCCGCGCTCGGCGCCTGCCCCTCGAGCGAGCATCCGCTGATTCACGGAGCCATCGAATACGGCCTGGCCGACCTGCTGCAGGCCGCCGGCCGCTTTGATCAGGCCCGGCCCCGCTTCGCCCGCGGAATCGAGGCGATGATCCGGATGAACTATCGCAACGGCCTGGCCGAGGCTCGCGTATTCCGGGCCCGGATGGCGGCCGGGGAGGGCGACGATTCTCTCGTCGAATCGCTCCTGACCGCGGCCCTGCCCGATCTCGAAGCGGCCGGTCACGACGAGTACCGGGCCGAGGCGCATCATGGTCTGGCCGAACTCGAACACCGCCGCGGACGGCCCGCTCGAGCCTACGACCACCTGGCCGTCTCGCTGGAGGCGCGCGAGGCGCACCTCGACGAAGTCAGAGCGCGCCAGACCGCCTTCCTGCGCGCCCGCTTCGCCAGCGCGGCGAAGGAACGAGAGCTGGCCCGACTGCGCGAACAGCAACGCATCAGCGAACTGGAGGCGCGGAGCCAGGCGCAGCAATCCCAGCTCAGGCTGGTTGTTTCGATCGCGTCCGCACTCCTTCTCCTAGCGGTCTCGGTGTTGTGGATCCGCGCGGCCCGCGACCGGCGCCGTTTTCGCCGACTCGCCCAGCGCGACGCGCTGACCGCGCTGAGCAATCACACCCGTTTCTTCGAACTGGCCGAGAGGACGCTGGCACTGGCGCGGGAGAAGCGCCGTCCCTTTACGTTGGTGCTGGCCGATATCGATCACTTCAAGCAGGTCAACGACCGTCACGGACACCTGGTCGGCGACCAGGTCCTCCGGCTCGTCGGCGCGCGACTGCGCGACAACCTGGGCCGGATCGGAATCATCGGGCGGGTCGGTGGGGAAGAATTCGCCGTTGCCGTGCCCGGTGTTGAACGGGCCGAGGTCAGGCGACGGCTCGATCAGCTCCGGCGCGAGCTCGTCGCCGTCCAGGTCGATGGCGTCCGGGTGCCCATCACGATGAGCTTCGGCGTGGCGGCGCCTCGTGGCGAGGAGTCCCTGGTCGAACTCAGGAAGCGCGCCGATCAGCGGCTCTATGCGGCCAAGCAGGCAGGCCGGGACCGGATCGACGAATCGGCCGAAGCGCCCTGACGCGCAGGCCATTCCGGCCATGCCGCGCCGGTCCCGTCAGCAATCGGCCCGGCCAACGGCTCGGCTGCGACCTTACGAGCGGTCGGGGATGAACTCGATCCGGACATCCCACTGGGCATACCAGCGCCGGCGGCCCTGTTCCTTGGCCGCGAGGTGCTCCGGGTGGTCGCGCCATGCATCGATGGCTTCACGCGACGCCCAGTAGCACACGGTCACGCCGAGACCGTCCTCGCTGCGTCGCCTTTCCATGCCCAGAAAGCCGGGCTGGCGCCCGGCGAGCTCGGCGATCTGCCGCGCGGCGAATTCGTAGTCCGCCGAATCGTTCGAAAGACGCGAGCGAAAGGTCACGGCCCAGCACGGCGCACCGGGGGTGCGCCGGCCGGAGCGATCTCGGTCAGGCGCCTTCGTCGGCGGTCTCTTCGGAAAGGTCATCGATTGCTGGTTCGCCGAGCTGCGCATGCAGGTAGGCGTAGATCAGCGCGCTCAGGTAGGCGCGTTGCTTCAGGTTGGCCGCGCCCCCGTGGCCGCCCTCGATGTTCTCGTAGTACAGCAGGTCGTGGCCCTGGTCGAGCATCTTCGCGACCATCTTGCGGGCGTGGGCCGGATGGACGCGGTCGTCGCGGGTCGAGGTGGTGAAGAAGGCGCGGGGGTAGTCCACGTCGGCGTCCACGTTCTGGTACGGCGAGTACTCCGAGATGTACGCCCATTCTTCCGGGTCGTCCGGGTCGCCGTATTCGGCCATCCAGCTGGCGCCCGCGAGCAGCAGGTGATAGCGCTTCATGTCGAGCAGCGGCACCTGGCAGACCACGGCATCGAACAGGTCCGGTCGCTGGACCATCACCGCGCCGACCAGCAGGCCGCCGTTGCTTCCCCCCTGGATGCCCAGGTGATCGGGGGAGGTGATGCCGCGCTCGATCAGGTCCTCGGACACGGCGATCAGGTCGTCGTAGGCGCGCTGGCGGTTCTCCTGCAGCGCGGCCTGGTGCCACTTCGGCCCGAACTCGCCGCCGCCCCGGATGTTGGCCAGCACGTAGACGCCGCCGCGCTCCAGCCACGCCGAGCCGGTCACGCCGGAGTAGAACGGCGTGCGCGAGACTTCGAAGCCCCCGTAAGCGGAGAGAAGGGTCGGGTTCCGACCGTCGGCCTCGAAACCGGCCGGCGTGACCACGAAGTACGGGATGCGCTCGCCGTCGGCCGACGTGGCCTCGTACTGCGCGACCTCCATGCCCTCGGCCTGGAACCAGGACGGTTCGCTGCGGACCTCCGTATGGGTGTCGTCGGCTGCGTCGCCCTCGAACAGCGTCGACGGCGTGAGGAAGCCGGTGTAGTCATAGTAGAAACGGTCCGAGCGGTCGTCGGTCGAGACCACCGTGAGGCTGCCGAGATCCGGTACCCCGAGCGATTCGCGTACCCAGGCGCCGTCCTCGTGGGTGAAGCGCAGGATGTTCGAGACCACGTTGTCGAGCACGTGGACCAGTACGGTGTTCTCGGTCGTGGACACGGAAGCGATCGAGGCCCGCTCCCCGGGTTCGAAGACCACGGTCAACTCCGGCGATTCGCGTTCGAAGCTCTCGATCGGCCCGGCCACCAGCGCGCCTTGCGAGAATGTGGTGCCGGCGACCTCCCAGTCCGATTTCAGGTTGATCAGCAGCTGGCCGTCGAGCAGGCCGGCCAGCTCGGCGTCGTCGGGCACGTTCAGGCGGTGGGTCTCGCCGTCGCGGTACAGGTAGTAGTAGCGCGAGAAGAACCCCGGCGCGCGGATGATCATGTCGTAATGGGTGTCGCCGTCCCAGAACCGTGCACCGAATGAAGCGACGTCGCCCTGCTCGCCCTCGAACACGACCTCGGCCTGGTCCGGCTCGGTGCCGCGGCGCCAGATCCGCACCGTGCGGGGATATCCCGAGTCGGTGACCTGCTCCGGGGTGAAGGCCGGCCCGTAGAACACCGAGTCGCGATCGCGCCAGCCGATGCTGCTCTTGGACTCCTCGAGTGCGAAGCCGCCGTCGACGAATTCGCGCGTTTCCATGTCCCACTCGCGCGTGACCGACGCGTCCGCGCCGCCGATCGACAGGCTGACCAGGCAGCGATCGTAGTCCGGGTAGCGGCAGTTCGAGCCGGCCCAGACCCAGTTCTCGTCTTCTTCTTCGGCCAGCGCATCGAGGTCGAGCAGCACATCCCATGCGGGTTCCTCGTTGCGATAGTCCTCGACCGAGGTCCGGCGCCATAGTCCGCGCACGTGGTCGGCATCGCGCCAGAAGTTGTAGATCATGCCTCCCTGCAGCGACGGGTAGGCGATCCGATCGTCGGAGGTCAGAATCTCCAGCGCCCGCTGGTGGATCGGTTCGAACATCGGGTGGGCTTCGAGCTCGGATTGCGACACCCGGTTCTGGCCGCGGGCCCAGGCCAGGGCGTTCGGGCCCTCGACGTCCTCGAGCCAGAGATAGGGGTCGTCCACAGTGGGTTCGTGAGCCATCAGCATGGGGCTGGCGACAACGCCAGCGGCAAGTAGAAGGTGGCGGAAGTGTTTCATGGATCCATCCTGGAGACGTGGTCGAAAACCGGCATTGTGCCCGCCTCGCCGTCGGGGCGGCGTGTGCCAGAGGTCCCTGGGCATCCGTTCAGGCCGGTTGCGGCGAAACGTGGAACGGAACGTGGAACAGGCCATGGAACGGGCCCGAAGGGGTCGTGGATTTCGCCGTGGAACGCCTGCAGCGCCGCCGGGACTGGTCGGGCGGAGGGAAGCGTGAAACAACCGGGCGAGGGTCAGCGTGCCCGGATTCCCGCGCCCGATCGCTTGAAATCTCGCCCGCCGATCGGAATGCTTATAGGCGAAGCGCAATCGCGCTGATTTCACTCGAAAAGAACGGAGGACTCCATGAGACTCCAGAACAAGAAACCGCTTTCCATTGCCATTGCAACGCTCGTATCCGCCACCTTCGCGACCGGGGCCACCCTGGCCGGCGATCGCTACGGCCACGACTCGGGTGACGCCATGGCGTCCGACAAGGCATCCACCGAAGCTTCGTCCTCGGCGTCGATCACGCCGGACATGACCCCGGACGACGGCTGGATTTCGATCAGTGGCTCGGTTGCCGACGTCGAGCGTGACGCGTTCGAGCTGAACTACGGCGACGGGTCGGTCACAGTCCAGATGGACGATGGTGACCGTGACGCCGACGCATACGCGCTTCTGCCGGGCGACAAGGTCCGGGTGATCGGGCGCGTCGACGACGACTTCATGGAATCGTTGACCATCGATGCACACAGCGTGCAGGTCGACAAGCTGGACACGACGTTCTATTCCAGCTCAGCCGACCGCTCCGCGATGGACGAAGATGCGATGTGGATGACGGTCACCGCACCGATCACCGTGTCGGAAACCTTCGTCAACGGATCGGTCAAGTCGGTCTATGACGATCATTTCACCGTGGAGACCGGAATGGCGACATTGCGCGTCGATGTGAACGACCTGCCGAACAACCCTCTTGACGACGAGGGCTACCTGCAGATCGATGTGGGTGACCAGGTCGTAGTTACCGGTGACATGAACAGTGGCTTCTTCGAGGGCCGCCAGCTTGACGCGGACGTCGTGGTCGAGCTGAGCAGCTGACCCTCGTTCCGGATCCGGCCGGCCGTTGGCTGCGCCTGATCACGGTCGGACAGCTGCCACCGTTGCAGCAGTCCCGGCCGGTACGGCGCCCGGACAGCGCGTCGGATCCGAGTGACCACAGCGATACAACGCCCCGGTCGGGTCGCCCCGTCCGGGGCGTTTTCGTTGTCGGCCGGGGGTTTCAGCATCCCCGCCGCTGCAAGCGATGCGGCGCACGCCGGCAGGTCGAACCGGGGACATGGGGTAGAGCGGCTGCGACGACGTGCGTCCTCAACCCCTACCCGCGACCACTATCGCGCGCAGGGGCGGCGGGTGGCCTTCGATCGTCACGGACCGATCGGCGGCGAGCGCATGGGCCAGGGAGTGGAACGGCATCCAGTCGGTCGGACGCTGCTCGTCGGTCGTCGTGGCGGTGAGGTCGACGCAGGTCGGGGTGTCGTAGCCGACCTGCTCCATCCAGCCAAGCAGCCGCGAGACCGTCGGCAGGCGATGGACGTTGCGCATGTTGGCATAGCGGTCGGGCGGGTCGAATTCGGCGTCGTCGGTGCCGGGCAGGACCAGGGTCTCGACCAGGGCCGTAGCGCCGGCTGCGAGGTGGCGGCGAATGGCGGCCAGGTGCTCGAGCGGGTCGCGACGGTGGTAGAGCACGCCCATCGAGAACGCAAGGTCGAAGGACGCCGCCGGCGGCAGCGCCTCGAAGGTGACCGGCAGCATCTCCAGGGGCGCTGGGCCGGAGAAGTGCGCGATCGCCAGGTGCTGGAACCAGAACACCAGCGTCGGGTCGCAGGCGATCACCGACGCGGCCCCGGCATCGAGCATGCGCCATGCGAAATAGCCGTTTCCGGCCCCGATGTCGAGCACGCGCTTCGCCTCGAGGTCGACATGCGGGGCCACGCGATCCCATTTCCAGTCGGACCGCCACTCGGTATCGATCGATACGCCGCCGAGCCGCAGCGGACCCTTGCGCCACGGAACCAGGTCGCGTAGCCGATCGGCCAGCGCATCCCGGTCGTCGATCGCGCCGCCGGCGACGAGTACACCGTCGTCGATCCGCCAGCCCCGGTCCACGATCGGCAGGTCGTCGAGGACCGCCTGCCACTCGCCCATGCGACCGTGCCGGCCCTGCGCCGTCGCCTCGCGAACGGCCGCAATTACCCGACCGACGCCGTCGTCGCCGAAGGCCGCGGCCAGTCGGTCGATGCGCGTCGGGGCCGGCTCGTGCGGTTCGCTGGGCATACAATCAACTCCGAATCCGAGGGAAACGACGGGCCGCTGCCCGCCGATCGAACGATGGCGCGAGACGAAATCTACCGCAACCAGGACCGGCCCGCCTCGCCCTTCGAGTTCTCCGAGGCGGTAGTCAAGGTGTTCCCGGACATGATCGAGCGCTCGGTGCCCGGCTACCGGCTATTGCTGGAATACACCGGGTTGCTGGTCGGGCGGGCGGTCCAGCCGGGCAGCCGGATCTACGACCTGGGCTGCTCGCTGGGTGCGGCAACGCTGGCCGCGCGCCGCGCGGTCGGGGTCGAAGACGTCGAGATCGTCGCGGTCGATCGGTCGCCGGACATGGTGGCCCGCTGCCGCGAGGTGATCGCCGCCGACAATTCGCGCATCCCGGTCGACGTGGTCGAGGCGGATCTGCGCGACGTGCCCATCGAGAACGCGTCGGTGGTGTTGATCTACTACACCCTGCAGTTCCTGCCGGTGGCCGAACGCGACGCGTTGATCCGCCGGATTCACGACGGCCTCCGGCCGGGCGGCGTGCTGGTGCTGGCCGAAAAGCTGGTGTTCGAGCCGGCCGAGCGGCAGGCCTGGCTGGACACGCATCACCACGACTTCAAGCGCAGCCAGGGCTATTCCGACCTGGAGATCGCGCGCAAGCGTCAGGCGATCGAGAACGTCCTGGTGCCGGAAACGCGCGAGCAGCACCACGCCCGGCTCCGTGCTGCCGGCTTCGACGCGGTGATCGACTGGTTCCAGTGCTTCAACTTCGCCGCAATCGCAGCGACGACCGCAGCGACGACCGCAGCGACCGGAGCGGCGACGGGCTCATCGCTGCTCGATGACGAGCATGACTGAGCGCAAGGGCGCGAACGCCGAACGGCCCGCCGAACAAGGTGTGGATGCCCGCGAACTCGAGCGGATCGAGCGCTTGCGCGACCGCACCGACGAGATCGAGCTGATCATCTCGGGTCTGACCACGGTGGCCCTGTTCACCCTGCCCGGCTTCCTGTTCGACCTTGCCGCGGCGAGGTTCTCCCATTTTTCGATCACCATGACCCAGGCAGTTCAGCTGATGCTGATCGTGCTGCCCGGGCTCTGCTACACGCTGGGCGCCTGCTTCGCGGTCCACCTGATGATCCGCGCGTACTGGGCGGGGCTTGCGGGCCTGCATTCGGCGTTTCCCCGCGGGATCGACTGGCAGCGGGTTCCCGGCATGGGTCGCCGGGGCCGGGATCACCACCGCGCGCGACTCCCCGATCTCACCGAGGCGATCGCGCGCGCGGACCATGCCGCGTCAGCCCTGTTCGCGGTCATCAGCATGATCGCGCTGAGCATGATCTGGGTGTCCGGCTATCTCGTGCTGGTCGTTGCGTTCGGTGCCCTGCTCGGCGCGCTGCTAGACGATGCCGACCTCGCGCTGGAGCTGGCCTCGGTGATCCTGGTCGCCCTGCTGGTCGTCCCGGCGCTCGTTCTCTGGCTGCTCGACGTCGTGATCGACCGGGCGCGGCCGGGACTGGCCGATCGGCCGGGCTACCGCCGTGTGGTCGAAGGCCTGATCCGCATCAACGGCTGGGTCTGGCCCCAGCGCCTGATCCTGCCGGTGCAGCTGACGCTGCAGAGCAACACGAGGCCCTACCTCGTCAGCGTGCTGATCGCGCTGGGATCGGTCTGCATCGTCATGATCGGGCAGGCGCGCTACGAGTTCTTCTCCGAGTTCTCGACCTCATCGGACTACCGCTACCTCGACGCCGCCGCACTCGTCGACGGCGTGCAGAGCGCCCACTATCTCGATCGGCGCAGGGCCGGCGATCGGCTGCGGACCGTCCCGGTGCTGGATTCGTTCGAGCAGAGCGGCGCGTACCTCGAAGTGTTCATTCCCTACCAGCCGCGTCGGGACGACCCGGTGCTCGACGAGCGCTGTGCCTCGGGCATCGAACCGCTCCAGTGCCTGCGCGAACTGTGGACCGTCCGCCTCGGCCCGCACGGCATCGAGCCGGGCGCACTGCTGGCCACCGAGCGGCGGGATCTCGACCAGCGCGGCCTGACCGGCTTGGTGCCGCTGACCGGCCTGGCCGCGGGCCTGTACCGCCTGGAGATCACCTGGAACCCGTCGGATCCGGACGACGTTGACCCGGGCCCGACCACCTACAGCCTGCCGTTCCTGTTCTCGCCGGACCAGGAACTCGGCGCGCGAGAACCCGAAGCCGGGCGGTCGCGCGTCGAAAGGTCTGAGCAACCCACGATCGGGCCGCCGACGGGTTTCTAGACGCGGGCCGCCGCCCTCAGCGCGACTTTGACAGCAGGCGGAGAACGGCCGGTGCGATCCGGCTGGCCAGTTCGATCCGGGCTTCCGGTGCATCCACGGTATCGGTGCAGACCACCGTTTCGATCCCCGCCTCGGCCAGCGTCCGCCGGGCGCGGTCGCCGAACAGCCCGTGGACGATCGCGCAGACCGGCGTCGGCAGCCCGGCGGCGACCAGCACGCGGGCTGCATCGGCCAGGGTCGCACCCGAGGAAAGGATGTCGTCGACCAGTACCGGTCGGTGCCCCTCCAGGCCATCCAGCGCGGGCGCGGTGATCCGAACCTCGTGGTCACCGAACCGTTGCTTGGTCATGATCCGCCAGGCCAGGCCCCGGGCCTCGGCCACGGCGCGCACCCATTGCTCGCTTTCCTCGTCCGGTCCCACCACCAGCGGTCGTTCGATCGCCGAAGCGATCCAGTCGGCCAGCGCCGGTGCCGCAGCGACGACTTCGGATGGAATCGAGTAGACGGCGTCGAGGGTCGGATAGCGGTGCAGGTGCGGATCGACGGTGACCAGCCAGTCGAAGGTCTCGGAAATACGCCGCGCGAAGCTGGCCGAGGTCAGCGCTTCGCCGGGATGGAAGCGTCGATCCTGCCGCATGTAGGCCAGGTACGGTGCGACCAGCCCGACCTGTCGTGCCCGGAGATCGCGCGCCAGATCCGCTGCGAACAGCAATCCGGCCAGCTTGGGGTCGGGCCGGTCCAGTGACGCGACCAGTACGACGTCGCGGCCGTCGAGGTCGGCGTCGATGCGCAGGTAGCATTCGCCGTCGGGGAAGCGCCGGTGCTGCAGGGCGATCCGCTCGATGCCCAGCTCGACCGCAAGGCGTTCGGCACGCTCCTCGTCGCCCGGCATCGCGATCAGCACGGGGTCGCTCACGGCACGGCCTCGACGGCAACGATATCGCCATTGGCACCGGCGAACTCGCGTGCGTAGCCCAGTTCACCGGCCGTTTCGGCGTGGATGGTGAACAGGGGCTGATCCGTGTCGACCCGATCGTCGAGGTGGACATGGAGCTCGAGACCAGCGGCGGGTGCCGCGGGCGCCCCGGCAAGCTTGGCCAATCGGGCCAGACGTCGGTTGTCGAAGCGCACGACGCGGCCCGCATGCGATGCGGTGACCACTTCCCGGCGACTGGACTCGGGAGGCGTGCGCATTCCGCCCTGCGCTTCGCAGATGGCGTCGAACTTCGTTCGGGCCCGGCCCGAGTCGAGCGTCTGCGCCGCGATCCGGCGACCGTCCCCGGGCTCGGCCCGCCCACCGAATTCGAGCAGGATCCCGGCCAGGCGGATCGCGCGTTCGCGCAGGTCGGCCGGCGCGTGCCCTGCACCGTCGAGGATGGCCAGCAGGTCGCGTGCTTCCAGCGCCGGGCCGATGCCGCGGCCGACCGGCTGGCGCCCGTCCGTGATCACGATCTCGGTCGTCAGGCCGAAGCGGGCGGCGGTGGCCTCGAGGCGATGGCCGAGTCGTTCGGCCTCGTCCCGGCTGCGGAGCTTGGCGGTGGTTCCGACCGGCAGGTCCAGTACCAGGTGGGTCGCGCCGGCGGCGATCTTCTTCGACAGCACCGAGGCGACCAGCTGGGCTTCCGCGTCCAGGTCCATGACCCGCGCGACGCGGATCAGGACATCGTCGACCGGGCTCAGGCCGACCGAACCGCCCCAGACCACACAGCCTCCCTCGGCGTCGACTACCCGCCGCATCCGGCCGAGGGTGAGATCGACCGGCGCCAGCGTCTCCATGGTGTCGGCGGTGCCGGCCGGCGATGTAATGGCGCGCGACGACGTCTTCGGTATGACCAGCCCGTTGGCAGCCACGATCGCCACGACCAGCGGGGTCGTGCGATTGCCCGGGAGCCCGCCCACGCAGTGCTTGTCGAGGCGCATCGCGTGGCTCCAGTCCAGCCGCTCGCCGACCCCGACCATGGCGTCGGTGAGTGCGTACAGCTCGTCGTCGTCCAGCCGGCGGGCGGCGATCGCGGTCAGCAGCATCGCCAGCTGGATATCGTCGTAACGGCCGCGGACCACATCGCGCATGATCGCGCCGAACTCGCCCGCGCGCAGCGTGCGTCCGTAGACCTTGCCGCGCACGCTCGAGATCGATTCCAGCGGCCGCGGATGGCTGACATGCACGCCCTGGCCGTCGCGCACCTGGAGCGCACGCCACGCGGCGGAGGAAAGGCCGATCTCGTCGCCGGCCAGCAGTTCGGAACCGGTCTGGTAGAGCGTGGCGATCACCGAGTCCTGCGGACTTTCCAGCCGGACCCGGGCATGGGCGGTGAAACCCTCCGAGCGGCAGAGCGGCGAGTCCTTGCGCAGCAGGGCGACCGGCTTGTCGCGCGTATCCAGGTCCAGGCACCGGACCCGCAGCAGGTTGCTGCGTTCATGCAGTTCGCTTGAAGTCATCGTCGACCCAGATCCACCTGCTCACCGTGTTCGGGGACCCGCGCCGGCCAGCCCAGCCGCTCCTCGATCGCGTGCCGCAAGGCATCGGCGGCGTCGGCCTCGCCGTGAACCACGTAGACCTGCTTCGGCGGGCGGGCCGCGGCCGCCATCCAGCCCAGCAATTCGTCGCGGTCGGCGTGCGCCGACAGCATGTCGAGGTTTCGGACTTCGGCGCGCACGGGCCAGTACTCGCCGTGAATCTTGACCGACTCGGCGCCGGCAAGCATCTTCGCCCCGCGCGTTCCGCCGGCCTGGTAGCCGGTGAACAGGACCGTGTTGCGCCGATCCGGCGCATAGGTCTTTAGGTGATGCAGGACCCGCCCGCCGGTGGCCATGCCGGAGCCGGCGATGATGATCTTGGGCATCGGGTCGGCGTCCAGGGCCTTCGACGCCTCGACCTCGCGGACGAAGCGCGGCAGGCCGCACACGGTGCGCGCCTTTGCGGCCGTCAGGCGGTGGTCGTCCGCGTGGTCGAGAAAGACCTCGGTGGCGTTGATGGCCAGCGGGCTGTCGAGGAACACCGGCACCGGCGGAATACGTTGTTCGCGGGCCAGTTTTTCCAGGTAGTACAGCAGCAGCTGGGTCCGGCCGACCGCGAAGGCCGGCACGATGAGCGTGCCGCCGCGACCGACCGTATCGCTCACCACCCGGGCCAGCTCGTCCTGGGGATCTTCGTCGTTGCGTTTCCGGTTGCCGTAGGTCGACTCGACGACCAGCACGTCGCAGTCCGGTGGCGGATCGGGCGGCGGCACGGTCGGGTTGCCGTCGTGTCCGAGATCGCCGCTGAACAGGACGCGGACCCCGCCGATCTCGAGCCGGACGCTGGCCGCGCCGAGGATGTGTCCGGCCCGCGAAAAGCGTGCGGTCACACCGCCGGTCGCCTCGAAATCGTGTTCGAACGGCGCGTCGCGAAACCGATCCAGGCTGTGTTCGGCATCGGCCCGGGTGTAGAGCGGCTTCGCCGGGCGATGCCGGGCAAACCCGTGCCGGTTGGCGAACTCCGCATCCTTTTCCTGGATGAACCCGGAATCGGGCAGCAGGTGACGGCACAGTGCCCGGGTCGCCGCCGTAGTGAACACCGGTCCGCTGAACCCGTCGCGCACCAGCGCCGGCACATGGCCCGAGTGGTCGATGTGGGCGTGGGTCAGGATGACCGCATCGAGGTCGGCCGGCGCGAACGGAAGCGGCTGCCGGTTGCGCTCGCGAAGCTGCTTGTAGCCCTGGAACAGGCCGCAGTCGACGAGGACGCTGCGGCCATCGGCCCGGAGCAGGAATTTCGAACCGGTGACCGTGCCGGCCGCGCCGAGGAAGCTCAGCGTGGGACCGGCAGAGCGACTCACCGCTGGCCGCCCTCGAAGCCGTCGGCATACACGGTGCCGAACAGCTCGACGACCTCCGGCTCCAGGATGCGCAACACGAACAGGCCGCGGTTGATGTCGGAGACCAGCACCGTGCCGTTGTCGAAGAACGGGTAGACGTTCCAGGCCCCCTGGAAGGAGTTGCCGTCGCTGGCCGGGTAGGTGTCGAAGTACGCCACCTCGGTCAGGCCGGCGGTCGCAGGATCGTCGATCCGGAGAATCCGCAGGCCGCGGCGGTAGTTGGCCTGGAACGTGTAGTCGCCGAGCACGTACTGGTTGTGGTCGATCGACGGGCCGTCGGCGATGTACTCGGCCGGTGCCGGCACGCTATCCAGCAGCGCGACGTCGAACACCAGCGTCCGCGTGCCGGGGAGGCCCTGGCGGGTCTCGTCGAGTTCGTCGTCGGTGACGAACCAGCGGTGGTCCGGCGTCAGCCAGCCCTGGTGGGTGTATTCGGAGCTGCCGTAGGTATGGCGGCCCAGCTGGACCGGGACTTCCTTGTCGCTGACGTCGACGATGGTCACCGAGTCCTCGTTGCTGGCGAAGCAGATCTCGCGTCCCGTGTAGCGCTTGTCCGGCCCGGCGTAGACCACGCACTGCACGTCGTGGGTGTAGCCGTCGGCGGAGAAGCAGCCGGCGAACTCCGGTTGGGTCGGGGTCCGGATGTCGATCATGTGCAGGCCGCCGGCGCAGGTGTTGCCCCCCGTGGTGTAGGCAAAGCCCGAGTCCGTGTTGATTGCGATGTTGTGCGCTTCGTGGTGGGTGCCCGGGCTGCCGTTCGGGAACTGGAAGTTCAGGTACTGGGCGTCGGCGGTAAAGGTCACGGGCGGACTCGTCACGTCGCGCAGTCGGGTCAGGTCGAACACCAGCATGCCGTGGTTATTGACCGAGTCGGCGACGATGAACGCGTGGTCCTGGTAGGTCTTCAGGTCGGTCCAGACACTGCTGCCGACGCCGGCCGGGCGCGGCAGGTTGCCGATGTAGATCGGATCGGCCGGGTCCGTGATGTCGACGAACGCGACGCCGTTGGAACGGCCCATCAACGCGTAGTAGCGGCCGGTCTGCTCGTCCTTCCAGCCCCAGGAATCGGACCCTGAACCGCCGCCGAGTTCGGGCAGTTCCAGCCAGCCGGCCAGCTCGATGCCGTCGCAGGGGAAGATGTCGGACATGCCGTTGACGCAGCCGGCCGGCCCCCGGTAGGCGTATTCGATCGGCTGGGCGGCGTGCATCGCGTGGGCCAGGTTCTCGAATTCGATGTCGGGGTGCAGCACGCCGAGTACGGCAGCGCGCTCGGAGGTGAAGCAGGCCCAGGCGCTGGTGACGAGGAGGGCGGGCGCGAGGCCGGCCAGCAGTCCGTTGCGTAACAGTCGTTTCATGATTCGAATCCGTCGGAGAACAGGGTCGGGGACAGGCGGGCGACGCGGGGCATGCCGGCGTCGCCGTCGGCGTCGATGGCGGTCACGAAGAGCCGTCCGTTGGGGGCCAGCGATGCGCCCGCCGGCAGCGCCAGGTCGAAATCGACCACGGGCGAAGGGACGGGCAGCGTGAACTCCCAGCTCGGGGCCCCGGTCTCGACCGGCGCACCGGAGGCGACGCGAAGCGTCACGACATCGGCGATCGGGTCGGCGGCCGGGGGCTCGGGGGAGTTGCCGCGGAAGTAGCGGGTGTCGTCGGCAGTGCCCACCAACCGGACCACGCCGTTGTCCAGGTTCACGCTCAGGGCGCTGATCGACGGCCCCGCCGGTTCGCGGTACGGCCGCCGGGCGGCCTTCGCGGCCAGCAGCAGTGCCTCGCGGTTGTCCGGCCAGACAGTGGACTCGAAGGAGCCACACGACTGCTGGAAGGATGTGCCGACCTCGAAGGTGTAGGCCGCCACACCGCTCTCGTAGTAGGCGAAGTCGACCATCGTGCCGCCGGCCGGGCCGAGCGAGTACCAGCGGCTGACTTCGTAGTCGCCGTGCCAGGCCATCCGGCGGCCCAGCACGGTCAGTGCATCGTGGTTCGGGGCGTTGTTCTCGTCCTCGCCGCTCAGCCCTTCCCACGGCAGCAGCACGAGCTCGCCGAAGGAATGCAGCGAGACGAACAGCCCTTCGGCATCCGCCGGCGCCGGGGTGGTCAGGTCGCCGGGCCGCTGGTCGGCGAACACGTCGAGCAGGTAGGCCTGGAGCGCCTGGGTTTCGGGCTCGGAGGCGACCACCGGGCCGCGATAGGTCTCGGCGCAGGAACTGCCCGACGAGGCATTCCCCCAGAAATGCGTGCTGTTGCGATTCAGGTCCACGCCGACCGTCCCGGTCGGGCAGGCCGTTTCATTGTGGTTCTTGCGCCAGAACGACTCGCCGGCCTCGACCTGGCGTCGTCCGTCCGGGTTCTGCTGTGCGATCACGTGGATTTCGCGGTGGTCGAGCAGCCACTCGATGTCCGGATCGTCGCCGGGATTTGCGACCAGCCGCTCGGCGAAGCGCGTCGCGATCTCTGCCGTGGCCAGTTCGCGGGCGTGCTGTGCGGCCATGACCACGAGCGGGGCCCGGGGGTGCGGCGAGTTCACGTTGCCGATGACCAGCGCGTAGATCGAGTCGCCCGGCGCCGATCCGCTGGTCGCCTGCCAGCTATCGCCGATGTCGACCCACTGGGCGCGATCCGGGTGCTGGGTCGCCAGCGCCTCCAGGTCGGCGTGGGTCTGGGTCACGGTCCGGTAGCACGGAAAGCCGGGAATCGTCCCGGGGTCTCCGCGGCGGAAGCCCGAGCGGTCGATCGCGTTCCAGCGCTCGAGGTCGCGCTGGCGCGGGCGGTCGGTCTCGATCCGGAAACCGGCCGCCTCCAGGCGGGCGCGGTCGGCGGGGTCGAGGTCGAACACGGCGTAGTCGGCGCGCCAGTCCACGCCCCAGAAGTCGTACTCGGCGCGCAGTGTGCCCAGCTCGGCCGGCGACAGGTCGTGGATACGTACCACCTCCGACCAGGCCGGCGCGGCCGCGAACACGGCCAGCAGGACCGCGACCAGGCGGCTCATGCGGCTGCCGCCGGTCGAGCGCCGGCGGCCAGCGCGCCGAAGGCGGCCAGCAGGCCGGGGCCGACCGTGTCGTCGACGACGCCGCGGACCAGCGCGGCGGGATCCTGCCCTTCGGCGATCAACGGCGCCGCCCGGGCCTGGATGTAGGCGCGCATCACGGAGCGGCCGAACTCGGGATGGAACTGCACGCCCCACGCCCGGTCGCCGAAGCGAAGCGCGTGGTGCGGGTCGTGGGCGGCGGTACCGATCACCTGCGCGCCGGCAGGCGGCTCGAGGACCGACTCGACGTGGCTGACGTGGAAGGCCTGGCTCGGCGCATAGCGGCCGAGCAACGGGTCGTGCGCATCGGTCACGTGCGTGTCGAACCGGCCCATCCGGCGCCCGCTCGGATTCGGGCCCACGCTTCCGCCGAGCGCGTGGGCGAGGAGCTGGTGGCCGTAGCAGACACCGAGCATCGGCAGCCCGGCGCGGAACGCGCCAGCCAGCCATTCGGCGGTGCGTTCCGACCAGGGCTCGCGGTGGCTGACCATCGCCGGCGATCCGGTCACCAGGACGCCGGCCAGGGACTCGGACGGGCTGACGGCCAACCGGGCCGTCGTGGTGTCCGTGGCCCCGAGATCGGGAAGCGCTTCGTCCCGGTCGACACGGACCGTGGTGTAGTCGAAGCGTCCGCGCCCGAGACCGGCGATGAACCAGTCCTCGAAGTCACCGTCGTTGCCGTCCAGGCCGCGGGCTTCGGGGACCGCCTGGCCGGTCTTGACGATCAGGAATCGCGGGCGGGTCGATCGGTGGTCCACGCGGAGTTCTCCGGGTTCGGTGAAATCGGGCAAAAGAACAACCGCGGGCGCTCCGGGCGCCCCCGACGGCTCGTCTCATCACACCACAAAACGCGCTCGATTGCACCCTCGCACGGGACGGTCGCGCCGGGCGTGCGATGATCGGCGCTTTCCAACCACCGCCGGGAGTTGCCGATGAAACCGATCCATGCCTATGGCGCCGAGTCCGAATCCTCCGGCGTCCACCCGATGACCGTGGAGCGCCGGGATCCGCGGCCCGACGATGTGCTGATCGAGATCGACTACTGCGGCGTGTGTCACTCGGACCTGCACTTCGTCAAAAACGATTGGGGCATGACCGACTACCCGGTGGTGCCCGGGCACGAGATCGTCGGCACGGTGACCGCGGTCGGCGAAGAAGTCACCCGCTTCGAAGTCGGCCAGCGCGTCGGCGTCGGTTGCCTGGTCGACTCCTGCCGCGAGTGCCCGTCGTGCGAACAAGGCCTGGAGCAGTACTGCCTGAAGGGCTTCGTCGGCA
The DNA here is from genome assembly GCA_965222675.1 of Wenzhouxiangellaceae bacterium. GTDB lineage: Bacteria > Pseudomonadota > Gammaproteobacteria > Xanthomonadales > Wenzhouxiangellaceae. The sequence continues at coordinate 637,590 of OZ244963.1, forward strand.
CCTACAACGGCGAGGACCTGCACGACGGCCGCAAGACCTACGGCGGCTATTCCGAGCGCATCGTGGTCTCCGAGCGATTCGTGCTGAACATCCCCGACTCGCTCGACCCGGCCGCGGCCGCGCCGCTGCTGTGCGCCGGCATCACGACCTGGTCGCCGCTGCGCCACTTCGGCGTGAAGGCCGGCGACCGGGTCGCGATCGTCGGCATGGGCGGTCTGGGCCACATGGGCATCAAGTTCGCCCGGGCCATGGGCGCGGAAGTCACCGTGTTCTCGCGCTCGGAAGGAAAGCGGTCGGAGATCGAACGGCTCGGCGCGCACCACATGGTGATTTCCACCGACGAGGAGCAGATGGAGGCCGTGGCCGGCCGCTTCGACTACATCCTGAACACGGTGCCGGTGCAGCATGACCTGAACCCCTACGTGGCGGCGCTGAAGCCCGACGGGACGCTGATCCTGGTCGGCCTGCTCGAGCCGATCGAGCCGGCGCTGGAAGCCGGCCCGATCGTGTTCGCGCGGCGGCGTCTGGCCGGTTCCCTGATCGGGGGGCTGCCCGAGACCCAGGAGATGCTCGACTTCTGCGCCGAACACGGAATCGTCAGCGATATCGAGATGCTCGACATCAAGAACATCAACGAGGCCTACAAGCGGATGCAGGACAGCGACGTACGCTATCGCTTCGTCATCGACATGGACAGCCTCGAGGGAGCCTGAGCGAGGGCGGACCGGCCCGGGCGCGTGGGTCAGTAGTAGGCGCGGGTGCGAAACAGCGGCTCGAGCGAACGAGCCCATTCGCCCTCGTAGAGTGCCAGCAGGTCGTCGGCCGGCGTGCGGCCGGTCTCTACCGTGGCGTGCAGCGGTTCGAGGAAGCCGGTCTCGTCGTCGCCGGCGGCGTTGAGCCGCTTGCGGTTGCGCAGCCCGTCGCGGGCCAGCTCGAGCAGGTCAGCAGCAATCTCGCGCACGCTTCGTCCGTGGAATTCTGCCCGCAGTCCATCGCGCGACACGTCGCGGCGCAGCCTCGCGAGGTCGTCCGTCGACCAGTCGGCGACCAGCTGCAGGCAGGCGTCCAGGCTGCCGCTGTCGTAGAGCAGACCGACCCAGAAGGCCGGTAGGGCGCACAGTCGTTTCCACGGCCCGCCGTCGGCGCCGCGCATTTCCAGGAATTTCTTCAACCGGACTTCGGGAAACGCCGTGGTCATGTGGTCCTCCCAGTCCGACATCGTCGGCCGCTCGCCCGGCAACGCCGGCAGCTTTCCGGCCAGGAAATCCCGGAAGGACTGACCCGAGGCATCGATGTAGCGGCCGTCGCGGCGGACGAAATACATCGGCACGTCGAGCATCCAGTCGACGTAGCGCTCGAAGCCGAAGCCGTCTTTGAACACGAACGGCAGCTGGCCGGTGCGCTGCGGATCCGTATCGGTCCAGATGTGGCTGCGGTAGCTGACGAAGCCGCTGGGGCGGCCTTCGAGGAATGGCGAGTTGGCGAACAGCGCGGTCGCGATCGGCTGCAGCGCGAGGCTGGCGCGGAACTTCGCGGCCATGTCCGCTTCGCTGGAGAAATCGAGGTTGACCTGCACGGTGCAGGTCCGGGTCATCATGTCCAGGCCCAGCGAGCCGACCTTCGGCATGTGGGCGCGCATGATCCGGTAGCGCGCCTTGGGCATCCACGGGATGTCCTCGCGCTTCGCGGTCGGGTGAAAGCCGAGGCCGAGGAAGCCCAGGCCCATCGGCTCGGCCACCGAGCGGACCTCGGCGAGGTGCGAGTTGACCTCGTTGCAGGTCTGGTGCAGGTGGTCGAGCAAGTCACCCGACAATTCGAACTGGCCGCCGGGCTCGAGCGTGATGGAGCAGCCGTCGCGCTTCAGCGCGATGACTTCGCCGGCCTCGAGCTCGGGCGTCCAGCCGTAGCGGTCGGCCAGGCCCTGGAGCAGCACGCCGATGCCGCGCTCGCCCTCGTGCGGGGCCGGCGACAGGTCGTCGAGCCGGAACCCGAACTTCTCGTGCTCGGTGCCGATCTTCCATCGCTCGGGCGGCCGGCACCCGGACTCGAGATATTCAATGAGCGTTCGCGTATCCGCGATCGGCGGCTGGGCTTCGGTGCGTGAATCGGACATGCGCGGGTACCGGTCGACGTCGGGTGAGGGTCGGAGCGGGCTGGAAACCGGACGCATTATCGCCCATCGCGGTGCAGACGTCGCCACGCCCGCCCTACACTAGCCCCATGCCGCTCGCTCCTCGCCTGTCCGCAGTCTGCTGTGCCGCCCTGCTGCTGGCCAGCGCCGCGCTGCGCGCCGACGACCCGGTCATCCACCGCGGCCTCGGACCGTCGCCGGATACGCTGGACATCCATCGCGCCCAGGGGCTGTCGGCGTTCAACCTGCTGCGCGACCTGCACGAAGGGCTGCTGACCCGCGATGCCGCCGGCCGGCCGATTCCCGGTATCGCCCGGGCCTGGACCGTCGAGGACGACGGCCGCCGCTGGCGCTTCGAGCTCGATCCGGACGCGCGCTGGTCCGATGGAAGCACCATCGTCGCGGCCGATTTCGTGCGCGGCTTCGCTCGGGCCCGTGACCCGGCGACCGCGTCGCCCACCGCCGGCTGGCTGGAGCCGATCTCCGCGATCCGTGCGCTCGGTGATCGGGATCTGGAGATCGAACTCCATCGCCCGCTGCCGTGGTTCGAGGAACTGCTGACCCTGCCGGTCACCTTTCCGTGGCCGGGCGAAGGCCGCGAGGTCTTCAGCGGCCCGTTCCGGCTGGTCGAACGGGTGCCCGGTTCGGTCTTCCGGCTGGCCAGGAGCGCGCACTATCGCGAGGCCGATCGGGTCGCACCGGCCGGCGTGACCTGGCACGTGACCGAGGACCCATCGGCGGAACTCGCGCGCTTTCGCGCAGGTGAGCTGCATGCCACCGAGACCGTGCCGCCCGGGCGCATCGACTGGCTGCGCGAACAGCTCGGAGACGCGCTGCGGGTCAGCCCGTACCTCGGCAGCTTCTACCTGGTGTTCAACCTGCGCCAGGCGAAGTTCGCCGACCCCCGGGTCCGCCAGGCGCTGGCCCTGGCGATCGACCGGCGGCTGCTGACCGAGCGGGTGCTCGGGGCCGGCGAACTGCCGGCCGAATGGCTGGTGCCGCCGGGCCTGCCCGGCTGGCCGGACGTCGCACCGGAGGGCTTCGACCTGGACGCCCGCCTGGCCCGAGCCCGCGCCCTGCTGCGCGAGGCCGGACACGGACGAGGCAATCCGCTGGAGGTCGAGCTGCGCTTCAACTCCTCCCTGGCCCACCGCCGGCTCGCGGTGGCCGTCGCTGCGATGTGGAAACAGCACCTTGGCGTGCGCACGCGCCTGACCAACGAGGAGTGGAAGGTCTTCGTCACCAACCGGCGTCACGGCCGGATCACCGAGATCGTCCGCGGCGGGTGGATCGCCGACTGGGCCGACCCGGCGAACTTCCTCGACAACTTCCATAGCGACTCGCCCCTGAACTACGCCTTCCTGTCCGATCCCGACCTGGATCGGCTGCTCGAGTCCGCACGCGGCCAACGCGGCACGGGGCGTACGGCCACGCTGGTCGAAGCCGAGCGACGCCTGCTCGACCGTCATGCGATCATTCCCCTCTACTACTATGTATCGCGTCACCTGGTGGACCCGGACCTGCGCGGCTGGCAGGACAACGTCATGGACATCCACCTGTCTCGCTGGCTCGACCTGGAGGACTGATGCCCACGGCTCGCATGCGTTCCGCTGTTCGCTTCCGGTTCTTGCTGGCCGTGGCGTGGCTGGGCGCGCTGGCCGCTTGCGGCGGCGACCCCGACGCACCGCCGCCGCCGCCGATCGACCTGCCGGAGCCGGTCACCCCCTGGCTCGACGAGGACGGTACGCCGCTGGCCGAAGCGCTGGCCGAGGTGCAGCAACTCGATCGCGGCAACGGCGAGGAGCCGCAGACGCTCGACCCGCATCGGGCCGATGGCGTACCCACGCTGACGATCCTGCGCGACCTGTTCGAGGGCCTGACCACGACCGCACCCGACGGGCGGATCATCCCCGGGGCGGCCGGACGCTGGGATGTCTCCCGCGACGGCATGATCTACACCTTCTACCTGCGCGACGATGGCCGCTGGTCGAACGGTGATCCACTGACCGCGGCGGACTTCGTGTTCAGTTTCCGCCGCTCCGTCGACCCCGACACGGCCGCCGCCTATGGCCGGATGCTTGCGCCGATCGAGAATGCGGTGTCGATCCTGGCCGGGGAAATGGAGCCCGAAGCGCTGGGCGTGGAGGCGCTGAACGAGCGGACCGTGCAGATCCGGCTCGATGATCCGACCCCGTACTTTCTCGGCCTGCTGACCCACGCCTCGACCTATCCGGTGCACCGGCCGTCGCTGGAACAACACGGCACCGACTTCGTCCGCCCGCCGAACCTGGTCTCGAACGGCGCCTTCCGGCTCGTGGAATGGGTACCGCGGTCGCGCATCGGGCTGGAGCGCAACCCGTATTTCCACGCTGTCGACGACGTACTGATCGAGCGGGTGGTGTTCTACCCGATCGAGGACGAGAACACCGAGTTCCAGCGCTTCCGTGCCGGCGACCTCGACTGGACCGACCAGGTCCCGGCCAACCAGTTCCGCTGGTTGAACCAGAACCTCGCCCCCGCGCTTTCGGTCTCGCCGTGGTTCGGCACGTACTTCTTCGGCTTCAACCTGACCCGACCCCCGTTCGAGGACGACCTGGAGCTACGGCGCGCCCTGACCTTGGCCATCGATCGCGAGATCCTGACCGGAAAGGTCACCCAGTTCGGCGAGATTCCGACCTTCAACCTGGTGCCCGAGGGCCTGCCCGACTACCCGCCGCCCGTGCCCGACTACGCGGGCTGGACTCAGGAAGCGCGCGAGGCGCGCGCGGTCGAGTTGTACCGGCAGGCCGGCTACGACGAGGACCGGCCACTGACCGTCGAGTTGCGCTACAACACCTCGGAGAACCATCGCAAGATCGCCGTGGCCATCGCCGCGATGTGGAAGCAGGTGCTCGGTGTGCAGACCCGGCTGATCAACGAGGAATTCCGGGTGTTCCTGCAGAACCGCCAGCTGCGGCGCAACACCGAGGTGTTCCGCGCCGGCTGGATCGGCGACTACCAGGACGCCTTCACCTTCCTCGAGCTGTTTCATTCCGAGCACCGGCGCAACGACTCGGGCTACGCCAACCCGCGCTACGACCGGTTGCTGGAACAGATCGCCGAGGAACGCATCCCGGCCCGCCGCCGCAACCTGATGGTCGAGGCCGAGCGCATGCTCCTGGCCGACCAGGTCGTCCTGCCGGTCTACACCTACGTCACCAAACGCCTCGTCGACCCCCTGCTCAAGGGCTGGGAACCGAACGTCATGGACTTCCACCCCAGCCAGCACATGTACTTCGTCAAACCCGCCAGCGCCGAGTCGGAGCCCATCTCCGACCAAGGGGCAGATGAGGTGGGCGATGGCACTTGATCGAAAAACCAGAAGCGTTCTCTCGCAGAGCCGCGGAGCCGCAGAGGAATCGAAGGGGATCGATAGGAATTTTCCTACGCTGAATCGAGTCGATCTGATGACGCGATGCTCGACGCGTTTTGCAATGCTGACTTGCGCATCCACCACACGTGCGGAAGAGGAGCAGCAGAAACGTGAATCGAAAGGCATTGAACGAACTCAGCGCGCAGATCGTGCACGAGGCTCTGATGGTTCACCGAGACCTTGGACCCGGCATGCTCGAGTCTGTCTACGAGGTTCTTCTGACGCATCGCCTGACCAGGCTGGGCCTTCTTGTGGAGCGACAGAAGCCGGTTGGGCTGGACTACGAAGGAGTCAAGCTGGATCTCGCGTTTCGGCTCGACCTTCTGATCGAGAATGTTGTTGTCGTCGAGGTAAAGAGCGTCGAACAACTGAATGCGATGCATCGCAAGCAACTGCTGACCTATCTGAAGTTGTGCGACATACGCCTGGGACTCCTGCTGAATTTTGCTGCACCGACAATGAAGCAGGGAATCGTCCGCATGGTCAATCGGCTACCCGAGTAAGAAACAGGCCCGGGTTCGATACCTCCTCAATGCGTTTCTCTGCGTCTCCGCGTCTCCGCGAGATAACCGCTTCAGCTTTTGCCGTTCTGAAGCTTCGCGCCTATCATCTGGAGAACTCTGGCACTCCCGCCAATCGGAGCCCCGACGCCCGATGCTGAATTATTCGCTCAAGCGACTGGCCTCGGCGGTGCCGACCCTGCTGTTGCTGATCACGGCGGCGTTCTTCCTGATCCGGATCGCGCCGGGCGGGCCCTTCGATTCGGAGAAGGCGCTGCCGGCGGAGATCCAGGCCAATCTCGAGGCCAAGTACCAGCTCGACGATCCGCTGCTTATCCAGTACTTCCGCTACCTCGGCGATATCCTCCTGCTCGACTTCGGTCCGTCCTTCCACTACCGCGACTGGACGGTCAACGAGCTCATCGCCCAGGGTGCGCCCGTGTCGTTCACGCTCGGCGCCATCGCACTGGTGCTGGCAATGCTGTTCGGCACCTCGATCGGGGTCTGGGCGGCGATGAAGCAGAACTCCGCGGCCGACTACCTGACCATGTCGGTCGCGATGATCGGCATATCGGTGCCGAACTTCGTCATGGCGCCGCTGCTCGTGCTGGCCTTCGCGATCGGCCTGGGCTGGCTGCCGGCCGGCGGCTGGGACGGAAGCCTGTCGCGGATGGTGCTGCCGTCGATCGCGCTCGCGCTGCCAATGGTCGCCTACATTGCACGCATCACGCGCGGCTCGATGATCGAGGTGCTGCACTCCGATTTCATCCGCACCGCGCGCGCCAAGGGCCTGCCCGAGGGCGAGGTGCTGATCCGGCACGCGCTCAAACCGGCCCTGCTGCCGGTCATTTCCTATCTCGGTCCGGCCGCGGCGGCCATCCTGACCGGTTCGGTGGTCATCGAGCGCATCTTCACCATCCCCGGCATCGGCAGCCACTTCGTGCAGGGCGCTCTGAACCGCGACTACACGCTGGTGATGGGCGTGGTGATCTTCTACGGCGTGCTGATCATCCTCCTGAACTACCTGGTCGACCTGGTCTACGCCTGGCTCGACCCACGCATCCGCTACGACAGTTGATGGCCATGCCGATCGAACCTTCGCCGCCCGCCCCGCCGCCCGAGCCCGATGCCTTCGAGCAGGCGATGGACCGCCGCCCGGTCAAGGGGCGCTCCCTGTGGGTGGACGCCTGGCACCGGCTGAAGCGCAACAAGGCCGCCCTGGCCGGTGCGTTCATTCTGGTGCTGATCATGGTGCTCGTTGCCTTCGGCCCGATGCTGAACCCCTGGGACCACGAGATTCCCGACTGGGACCACTATTCCACGGCGCCGTCGCTGGAGACGGGCCACGTGATGGGTACCGATGCGCTTGGCCGCGACCTGTTCGAGCGGGTCATGGTCGGGGGCCGGATCTCGCTGCTGGTCGGGCTGGTGGCGACCCTGGTCTCGCTGCTGATCGGCGTGGCCTACGGCGCCACGGCCGGCTATCTCGGCGGGCGGGTCGACAACTGGATGATGCGCGCGGTCGACGCGATCTATGCGCTGCCGTTCATGTTCTTCGTCATCCTGCTGATGGTGGTCTTCGGCCGCAATATCTTCCTCATCTTCGTCGCCATCGGCGCCGTCAACTGGCTGGACATGGCAAGGATCGTCCGCGGTCAGACGCTGAGCCTGAAGAACAAGGACTTCATCGAGGCCGCGCGGGCCTCGGGCGCGACCGAACGACAGATCATCGTCAAGCACATCGTCCCCAACCTGCTCGGCGTGGTCGCGGTCTACGTTTCGCTGACGATTCCGCAGGTGATCCTGGTCGAGTCGTTCCTCAGCTTCCTTGGCCTCGGCGTGCAGGAGCCGCTGACGAGCTGGGGCGCGCTGGTCAACGAGGGCGCGCAGGAGCTGGAAACCGCGCCGTGGTCGCTGCTGTTCCCGGCCGGCTTCCTGGCCGCGACGCTGTTCGCGTTCAATTTCCTGGGTGATGGGCTGAGAGATGCTCTCGACCCGCGTGACAGGTAACGGAGGCCTGACGGAATGGCATTGCTCGAAGTCCGCGACCTGATCGTTTCCTTCGACACGCCCGACGGCGTGGTCCACGCGGTCAACGGCCTGAGCTTCGACCTGGAGCCGGGCCAGACCCTGGGCATCGTCGGCGAATCCGGCTCGGGCAAGACCCAGACCGCGATGGCGATGATGGGATTGCTGGCCGACAACGGGAAAGCGTCCGGCTCGGTGAAATTCCGCGGGCAGGAATTGCTGGGCCTGTCGAAGTCCGAACAGACGCGCATCCGCGGTTCGAAGATCTCGATGATCTTCCAGGACCCGGTCAGCGCGCTGAACCCGTACATGTCGATCGGCGAGCAGCTGATCGAGGTTCTGACCCATCATCGCAACCTGAAGCGCAAGCCGGCCCGCGAGCGCGCCGTCGAGATGCTGCGTCAGGTGCGGATCAGCGACCCGGAACGGCGCATGCGCCAGTTTCCGCACCAGCTCTCGGGCGGCATGTGCCAGCGCATCATGATCGCGATGGGCCTGCTGTGTCAGCCCGACCTGCTGATCGCCGACGAGCCGACCACCGCGCTCGACGTGACGGTCCAGTCGCAGATCAACCTGATGATGGGCGAGCTGACCGAAAAGTCGTCCACCGCCATCGTGCTGATCACGCACGATCTGGGGGTGGTGGCCGGGCTGTGCGACAAGGTGCTGGTGATGTATGCGGGCGAGGTCATGGAGATGGCCGATGTCGAACCACTCTTCGCCGACCCGGCGCATCCCTACACCCAGGGCCTGCTCAACTCGGTACCGCGACTGGACCGGGAGGATTCCGGCATCCTGCGCGCCATTCCCGGCAACCCGCCGGACCTGGTCGACCTGCCCACCGGGTGCCCGTTCCGGGCGCGCTGCGATTTCGAGTTCGATGCCTGCACCGAACATCCCGCGCTGGAATCCTTCGAGGACGATCGCTGGAAACGCTGCTTCCTGAAGTACCGACCGGTCCCACGCCGGCCCGAAGCCGAGGCGGAGGGTTCGTCGTGAGTCGCGCCCCGGTACTTCGCGTCGAGGACCTCGCGGTCCAGTTCGAAGTCTCGACCGGGACGGGCTGGTTCCGGCGCGAGACCGAGATCGTCCGCGCCGTTGACGGCGTGAGCTTCGATCTCGGGCCGGCCGAGACGCTGGGCATCGTCGGCGAGAGCGGTTGCGGCAAATCGACGCTGGCCCGGGCCATTCTCGGCCTGGTCAAGCCTGCCGCCGGCCGCGTGCTGTGGCTGGGCGACAACCTGGTCGGCCTGGACGAGGACGCGATGCGCAGGAAGCGCAGGGAACTGCAGCTGATCTTCCAGGACCCGGCCGGCTCCCTGGACCCCCGCATGACCGTGGGCCAGATCGTCGGCGAGCCGTTGAGAAACTTCTTTCCGTCGATGTCGCCGCTGCAGGTTCGCGAGCGCGTGGCCGGCATCATGAAGATGGTCGGCATCGCCCCGGAACTGATCAATCGCTACTCGCACGAATTCTCCGGCGGCCAGTGCCAGCGCATCGGCATCGCCCGCGCGCTGGTGGTCAACCCCCGGCTGGTGGTCTGCGACGAGCCGGTCTCGGCGCTGGACGTCTCGATCCAGGCCCAGATCGTGAACCTGCTGAAGGAGCTGCAGAAGAAGCTGCAGCTGTCGTTGATCTTCATCGCGCATGACTTGTCCGTGGTCCAGCACGTCTCCGACCGCGTGCTGGTCATGTACCTCGGCAAGGTCATGGAAGTCGCCTCGCGCGAACGCCTGTACCGGAACCCGCGCCATCCCTACACCCGTGCACTCATCGAATCGGTGCCGATCCCGGACCCGGTGGCCGAGCGCGCCCGCCAGCGCCGATCGCTCGGCGGTGAAGTGCCGTCGCCGACCGACCCGCCTTCGGGCTGCGTGTTCCGCACCCGCTGCCCCTACGCCACCGACGAGTGCGCGAAGACCGAGCCGCCGCTGGAGACCCTCGACGACGGCAGCCAGGTCGCCTGCATCCGCCGCGACGTCGTGCCATCCGGCCGCGTGCTGCCGAAGCCGCCGTCCGACGAGTGCGTGAAGTAGCCGGGAAACGCGGTGTCCGCTTTCCGGGCGCGTTTCCGTATCGATTCGTACGACCGAACGATCGACCCGGGAGAACCCCATGTTCCGCACGACAATGATGAGCACCACCCTGTTTTCGGCTGCCGCCGGACTGATCCTGGCCGCCTCGCCGTTGGCCGCCGACGAATTCACCGAAACGCTCGACGCGGCACTGGAAGCCTATGAGGCCGAGGACATCAACGCCGCGGCCGAGGAACTCGCCTATGCGTCCAGCCTTCTTCAGACGATGAAGGGCGAGGCCTTCGCCGAACTGCTGCCCGAGCCGCTTGACGGCTGGACCCGCGAGGTCGACAGGGAAGCCAACGCAGCGACGGGCATGTTCGGCGGCGGCGTGACCGCGACCGGCACCTATACCGGCGGCTCCGGCGAGGTCCGCATCCAGATGATGGCCGACAACCCCAGCGTGATGACCATGGCCGGGATGTACGCCAACCCGCAGATGCTGGCCAACATGGGCGAGGTGGTTCGAGTGAATCGGCAGAGTTTCGTCAACCAGAACGGCGAGCTGACCGGCGTGGTCGGCGGCCGGGTGCTGATCACCGTGGCCGGAAGCGCCAACCTTGACGACAAGAAGGCCTACCTCGAGGCGATGGATTTCCGCGCCATTGCCGGCCGCTGACCGCGCGTCGCTCGCTGAATGCCTGCCGGCGGTCGACGCCGGCAGGCCGTCACGGTCGGGGCCTAGACTGGGCATTTCCTGCCAGGAGGCCACGGCCATGACCCTGTTTCGACCGACCGCAGTTCTGATCTCCCTGCTGCTCGCAGTTCCGGCATTCGCCCAGGACGGCCACCACGACTCGATGATGCAGGCGATCACCGGCAACGCCCCGGCGCCGATGGGCCGCACTGTGAACTACTTTTCCGACGACCCGGCCACGGCCGGCTACCTGGCCATGCCCGAGGGTAAGGGGCCGTTTCCCGCGGTGATCCTGATCCACGAGTGGAACGGACTCGTCGACCGCGTCCGCCAGACCGCCGACGCGTTCGCCGACCAGGGCTACATCGCGCTGGCCGCCGACCTGTACTCCGGGCGGACAGGCAGCAACCGCGACGAGAACATCGAGCTGGTCCGGGAGGTTCGCGCCGCCGAAGCCACGATGGTCGCCAACCTCGATGCGGCGGTCGACTGGCTGGAAGAGAACACACCGGCCACCGGCAAGGTCGCGACGATCGGCTGGTGCTTCGGCGGCGGCATGGCCCTGTCCTACGCGCTGGGCGGCGACGAGCACGAAGGCACGGCGATCTTCTACGGCTCGCTGATCGACGACCCGGAACAGATGAAGCACATCGGCCACGAGGTCTACGGCACCTTCGCGGCCAACGATCGCGGCATACCGGTCGAGGACGTCGATGCCTTCGTAGACGCGCTGCGCGAAGCCGGCGTCGAGAGCGACGTGCACATCTACGACGAAGTGCAGCACGGCTTCTGGCTGCACGTCGACCGCGATCCCGATACCAACACGGAGCCGGCGGAAGACGCGTGGCAGCGACTGCAGGCCTACCTGGGCCGCGTGCTCTGACAGTTTGGCACCGACTCGGGCAAGGCTCGCCGGCGGCCGGGAAGCCTGCCGGAACACTGGCCGCCCGGCGCGGTCGGAGTCTGCATGCTGGCCGTTCTGATCGAATTTCGCGTCCGGCCGGGCTGCGACGAAGCCTTTCGTGCCGCCTGGACCGAGACCACCGAGTACATCCGGGCCCGGTTCGGCAGCCTGGGCTCGCGCCTGCACCGCGCGGGCGACGGCCGCTACATCGGTTACGCGCTGTGGCCCGATCGCGAGACCTACGATCGTGACCACGCCTGGGACGAGTCCGGTCGCGCGATTCGTCAGCGGATGGCCGACACGCTGCTCGAGGGGCGCGGGAGTGTGCTCGATATCCTCGATGTCGACATCGATCGACTGACTCGGGAGACGGCGGACGAACCGGTATCCTGAATGGTCTCGGACAACGATACGAGTATCGACAGGAGATAGACCATGCGGATGATTCTCGAAGCCGCCGCGTTGGCGGCACTGGTTCCTGCCGCCGCCGACCTGCTCGCAGACGAACACGCTCCCGACGAAGGCCTGCATATCCAGGAATGGGCCGTCGAATGGCAGAACACGCGGCCGCGCGATCCCTCGGTCACCGCCGATGGCAAGGTCTGGTTCGTCGGGCAGTCGGGGCACTACGCCGCCCGCTTCGATCCGGACACCGAGACCTTCGAGCGCTTCGACCTGCCCGACGGTGCCGGCCCCCACACCATCTACGTGACCGACGACCAGGAAATCTGGTATGCCGGCAACCGTGATGCCCATCTTGGGCGCATCGATCCGGAGACCGGCGAGATCACCCGGGTGGACACGCCCGAGGAACTGAAGGACCCGCACACCATCGTCGAGGATGCGCAAGGCCGGCTGTGGTTCACCTCGCAGTGGGCCAACCACGTCGGTCGCTACGACCGGGAATCCGGCGAGATCGTCCACGTGGCGGTGCCGACCGAGAACGCACGACCCTACGGCATCGACATCGCCGAAGACGGCACGGTATGGGTCGTGCTGCTCGGCACGAACGGTCTGCTGAAGATCGACCCCGAGACCCTGGCGCTGGAGCAGATCGACCTGCCGCGCGATGAAGCCCGGCTGCGCCGGATTGCGATCACCGACCGCGGCATCTGGTATTCCGACTACGCACGCGGTTTCATCGGCGTCTACGACCCGGCGACCGGCGCGTTCGACGAATGGCGCACCGATCTCGAGCATCGCGCCGGCCCGTACGCGCTGATCGCCGACGGCCAGGGCCGGATCTGGTACGTCGAGACCCATCCGGATCCGAACCGTTTCGTCGGTTTCGACCCGGCGACCGAGACCTTCATCGCCAACGAGCCGGTGCCCAGCGGCGGCGGCTCGGTGCGCCACATGGTTTTCGATGGCGAGCGCAACGCGATCTGGTTCGGCACCGACACCAACAAGCTCGGCCGCGCCGACCTGCCGGAATAGGCCCGTCCGGGCCTTTCGGCACATCCTGAATCGACGCTCCGGGCGTATTCTCGAAGCGTTTTCCGTTTTTGAGTAGAAACCACCGTTCCGAACGCTCGGCCATCGCCGGGGGCGCGGGACGCCAACCGGAGAAATCGATGCGACGCTTCATCGCACGCGCCGGCGCCGCCGCGCTGGCCCTGGCCGGGCTACCGCTGGCCGCCCAACCCGACGCCGACTCGACCCGCCTGCTGCGCGCGCCGGACCTGTCCGACGACCACCTGGTGTTCATGTACGCCGGCGACCTGTGGCTTGCCGACCGCAATGGAGCCAACGCCCGCCGCCTGACTACGCACCCGGCCGAAGAGACCCGCCCGCGGTTCTCACCGGACGGCTCGAAGATCGCGTTCCAGGCCGAGTACGACGGCCAGATCGACGTCTACGTCATCGATGTCGCCGGCGGCCAGCCGACGCGACTGACCTGGCACCCGGCCGACGACGAGATCGTGGACTGGGCGCCGGACGGCTCGGCGGTGGCCTTCGTGTCCGACCGCGAGACCGATCACGGCCGCTCCGGCCAGCTGTACCACGTGTCCATCGACGGCGGCTTCCCGGTCAGGCAGATGGCAGCCCGGTTCTTCCGCGGCGCCTACGATGCCGACGGCGAGCGGCTGGCCTACATCGACCATGGCGCCGGCTACAACGGCCTGTTCGGCGGCACCGCAGGTTGGCAGGGCTACCGTGGCGGCACCACGCCGTCGATCCGGGTGCTGGACATTCCCGACCAGAGCGTCACCGACATCCCTGGCGACCGGGTCACCGACTTCGACCCGATGTGGATCGACGGCGACGTGTTCTTCGTTTCCGACCGCGAGAACGAGCGCTTCAACGTGTTCCGCTTCGACCCCGACACGGCGCGGATTTCGCAGGTGACCTTCGAAGACACCTGGGATATCCGCGCTGCGAATGCCCACGACGGCACGCTGGTCTACGAGGCCGGCGGCGAGCTTCGCACGATGAACGTCGGAACGGGTGAATCGACCTCCCTGGCCGTCGCGCTGAACCCCGACCTTCCGCAGCTGCGCGGCGGCTGGACCTCGGTCGCCGGCACCATCCAGGGCATCGACATCTCGCCGACCGGCAAGCGCGCGATCATCACCGCCCGCGGAGACGTGTTCACGGTGCCCGCCGACAAGGGGCCGACCCGTAACCTGACCGCCTCCCAGGGCCAGCGCGAGTACCCCGGCCTGTGGTCGCCGGACGGCAAGCAGGTGGCGTGGATCGCCGAGTCCCGGGAAGGCCAGCAGCTGGTTATCGCCGACCAGTTCGGCGAAGTCGCCGATGACCACGAGCTCGGCCCGGACTTCTACGAACTCGAGGCCTGGCACGCCGATAGCGGCCGGATCGTGTTCAGCGACAATCACCTCGGCCTGTTCGCGATCGAGCTCGACGGCGGCGACGTCATGCGCCTCGCCACCAACGAGCGGCGCGCCGGCTACGACGTGGCGTTCTCGCCCGACGGTCGCTGGCTTGCCCACACGCTCGAGCAGCCGAACTACCACGCCGACCTCGTCGTATACGACTTCGACTCCGGCGAATCGACCGTCGTCAGCAACGGCATGGCCGACGTCGCCTCGCCGGCGTTCTCACCGGACGGCAAGATCCTGTACTTCGCCGCCTCGACCAACTCCGGCCCGATCCAGGTCGGCCTGAACATGACCAGCCAGGAGCGTCCCTATCGCGCCGGCCTGTACGCCGCCGTGCTCACCGGCGACGGCGACTCGCCGCTGGCGCCGCGCTCCGACGACGAGCCGATGTCCGACGAGGAGGTCGGCGACGGAAACGAAGACGACGAGAACGGCAAGGACGAAGAGGAAACGCCGGACACGGTCATCGATTTCGACGGCCTGGAGCGCCGCATCGTCGGGCTTCCGGTTGCCGAAGGCAACTACGGCCAGCTGCAGGTCGCCGGCGACGGCAGCCTCTTTTATATCGAGTCCCCGCAGCCGGGCAGCAGCAACGAACCGCCGGGCGCGAACTGGGGCGAGGACAACGTGCTCTACCGCTTCGATTTCGAAGAGCGCGAGGCGGCCAGCGTCGCCACCGGGGTCCGCAATTTCCGAATCGCCGCCGGCGGCAAGCACATGATCCTGCAGCAGGCCGGCAACGGCCTGGCGATCGCCGAGATCGGCGAAGAGCTGAAGCCCGAGTCGCTCGACACCTCCGGTCTCCGGATGGACCTCGATCCCAGAACCGAATGGGCGCAGATCTTCGACGAAGGCTGGCGCATGCAGCAGCAGTACTTCTACGCCGACAACCTGCACGGCGCCGACTGGGACGCGGTCTACGACCGTTACCGTCCGCTGGTCGATCACGTCGGACGGCGCGAGGACCTCAACGACCTGATGGTGGAGATGATCGCCGAGCTCCAGGCCGGCCATAACCGGGTCGGCGGCGGCGACGTCTACCGAGGCCAGGACCCCGATACGGGCCTGCTCGGCGCCAACTTCACCGTCGACGACGGACGCTATCGGTTCGCGAAGGTCTACAGCGGCGAGAGCTGGAACCCCTTCCTCCGCGGCCCGCTGGCCGAGCCCGGCTTCGAGGCCCGCGAGGGCGAGTACCTGCTGGCGATCAACGGCGAGGACCTGACCGCCGACGACAACCTGTTCGAGCGGCTGCAGAACACGGCCGGCAAGCAGGTCGTGCTTACCGTAGGTCCGCGCGCCAATGGCAACGACAGCCGCGACATCACCGTGACCCCGACCGACGGCGAAGGCGCGCTCCGGTTGTGGAACTGGATCGAGACCAACCGTCAGAAGGTGGCCGAGGCGACCGACGGCCGGGTCGGCTACATCTACCTGCCGAACACCGCGGGCGCCGGCTACACCTTCTTCAACCGCTACTTCTTCGCCCAGCTGGACAAGGAAGCAGTGATCATCGACGAGCGCTCCAACGGCGGCGGCCAGGCGGCCAACTACATCGTCGAAGTGCTCAGCCGCAAGCACCTGTCGAGCTGGGTCGACCGCGACGGCTCGCCGTACCGCACGCCGGCCGGCGCCCTGCACGGCCCGAAGGTCATGCTGATCGACCAGGACGCCGGCTCCGGCGGCGACTACCTGCCGTACGCATTCAGAGAGCTCGGCATCGGCAAGCTGATCGGCACCCGCACCTGGGGCGGCCTGATCGGCATCTCGGCCAACCCCCCGCTGGTTGATGGCGGCTACATGACCGTGCCGTTCTTCCGCTTTGTCGATACCTCCGGCGACTGGAGCATCGAGAACGAGGGCGTGGCCCCCGACATCGAAGTCGAACTCGACCCCGTCTCCACCAACAACGGCCGCGACACGCAGCTCGAACGCGCGATCGAACAGGTGCTGATGGAACTCGAGACCTACGAGTCCCCCGTCCCGCCGATCCCGGCGCTGCCGACGGAGCTGGGGGAGTAAGCGGCCCTCCTGGACTTCAAGCAAGACACCAGACGCCCCGGCCTTCCGGGGCGTTACGGTTTCAAGGCGCACTAGATTCGCCACACGACTGCTGGAAAGCCTGTGAATCCGGCGTCCTGATAGGATGTTTGCGTTGGCTGGTGCACTGCGCGTGCGCCGAGCGGTTATGGAGGGAATGCATGCATCTTATTTCACGGAAAAGCTTGGTCCGACTTGCAGGAGCATCCGTTCTTGGCGCATTGGCGGGCCTTGCAATTGGCAACCCCGAGTTGCGGCCCGCCCCGATCGAGCTCGAGAGCACGGTGGCTGCTCCACTGATCTCTTCTAATACCTGGCCAGGCAGCGCTGGGCGGACCGGGATGCCAGCCGATCTTCAAGCCGCAGTGGCCGAAGCCAAGCTTTTGCCCGAGCCCGCCGGCGTCGGCGGGCCTTGGGTGGAGTACGGTTTCTCGGTCGCCATGGACGGTGATCTAGCCCTGGTCGGCAGCTTTCGCATGGCAGCGACCGGCGCCGCGATCCTGTTCGAGCGTAGCGAGCTCGGCTGGCAGGAAAAGGCCATCCTGCGGCCCCGAGACGGTCTGTACCAGGGGGAGTTCGGTTTCTCCGTCAGTCTTTCCGGTGATCGGGCTCTGGTCGGAGCGAGGTTCGATGATGACAACGGCGAATCTTCCGGTTCCGCATATGTGTTCGAGTTCGACGGCCAGGACTGGATCCAGACGGCCAAGCTTCTTCCTGGGAATGGGCAACCGAATGACCAATTTGGCTACTCGGTCAGCCTCGATGGCGACCGAGCCCTGGTCGGTGCATGGTTGAGCGATGGCATCGCCGAAAACGCCGGGTCTGCGCACGTGTTCGAGTTTGACGGCGCTGACTGGGAGGAATCCCAAGTACTGGAGATCGACACCGGGCGGATCGACGACTGGTTCGGCTACTCGGTCAGCCTGAGTGGCGATCGGGCCCTGGTCGGATCCTGGAAAGATATTGACGGCGCGGAGAATGTCGGAGCGGCCTATGTCTTCGACTTTAATGGGTCGGAGTGGATTCGGTCTGCAGAACTTGGCGCCGCGGACGCTGAAGCCAACGATGTGTTTGCGCATGCCGTGAGCCTCGAAGGCGATCGCGCGTTGATTGGCGTTCGAGCCGATGATGACAACGGCATCAACTCGGGTTCTGCCTATGTGTACGAGTTCGACGGCCAATCCTGGATCGACACCGCGAAGCTGGCGCCGCTCGATGGCGAGGCCGGTGACGAATTCGGCTGGACCGTCCGATTGCTGGGCGATCGTGCTTTGATCAGTTCCATTGAAATGGGCGGTGGAACCGGATCCGCTTATGTATTCGACTTCGATGGATCGAACTGGTCGCAGGCCTCGAAACTTGTCGCTGCCGACGGCGAAGCCGGAGACCAGTTCGGCGTGGCTCTCGGTCTGTCGTCGAACGGTGCACTGGTCGGAGCATGGAGGGCCGACGACCTGGGCGAGCAATCGGGCTCGGCCTACCTGTTTGCCCCGGACGGTTCATCGTGGACCCAACAATCCGAGTTGACGCCGCGCGAAGGTGCCTCGTTTGATTACTTTGGCGAGTCTGTCAGTCAGGATGGGAATCGTGTGATCGTCGGCGCGGTCGGCGATGACGGGCGCACCGTGTTCAGTGGCGCTGCCTATATCTTCGAGAACGATGGTCGACAATGGCGGCGGACCGCCAAATTGACTACTTCTGCGGTCAGTGATGGACCGTTCTTCGGGCGAGCGGTCGACATCGAGGGTGATCGGGCAGTGATCGGTGCCCCGTTGGAAATCGGTGCAGCAGGAGCATCCGGCGCAGTCTTCGTTTTCGAGTTCGATGGCGCGCAATGGAATGAGGTGGCGAAACTTCTCCCGACGGACGGTGATCCGTTCGAGCTATTCGGAACTTCAGTTGCGCTGTCCGGGGATCGGATACTGATCGGTGCGGAAGACGTCGACGACAACGGGCGATCGTCGGGATCGGCCTATGTCTTCGAGCGGCAGGCCGGCGGCTGGATCGAAGCCGCGGAACTCCTGCCTTCCGATGGAGTTTCATTCGCGCTGTTCGGAAGGGATGTGGCATTGGAGGGCAACGTCGCATTGGTCGGTGCCCCAGGGGGCAACCGTGAGTTGGATGCGGGCGTTGTGTATGCGTTCGAGTTCAACGCCGGCCAATGGGGACAAACCGCCCTGTTGGTGCCGGCGGACGGCGAATCCTCGGATAATTTCGGTGTTGCCGTTGGCCTCGAAGGCGATCGTGCGGTCGTCGCTTCGATCTATCACGATCCTTGGGGCGCGGCCTATGTCTTCAGCCGGGTGGGCATTTCATGGGAGCAAACTGCAAAATTGACTCCCTCAGACTCTAAATCCGTGTCGTTCTTTGGATCTTCCGTCTCCCTATTCGACGATCAGATCCTGATCGGCGCGGTCGGTGCTTCCGTCAACGGGCCTTTTTCCGGCGCAGCGTACCTGTTCGGGCTCGACGGGACGACCTGGTCCGAGCGTGCCGAGCTGGCGCCGGGCGACGGGTTGAGGGAAG
Organism: Wenzhouxiangellaceae bacterium; assembly: GCA_965222675.1. Lineage (GTDB taxonomy): Bacteria > Pseudomonadota > Gammaproteobacteria > Xanthomonadales > Wenzhouxiangellaceae. The sequence continues at coordinate 656,686 of OZ244963.1, forward strand.
ACGACTTTGGTGCTTCGGTCAGCCTGCAAGGAGAGCGCGCTGTGATCGGTGCCAACTATCATGATCAATATGGCTACGAGTCCGGCGCCGTCTACGTGTTCGATACCGGCTTGCTCTTCCGCGACGGCTTTGAGCCCTGAATTGCCGGACTCATCGAGCCAGCTCTGGAGCGAAGCGATGCAACCCTCGGATTGGTCCTGTGAACACTGAAGCGACCGAAGGAAACCGCGACACTCAGCTTGAACGCGCGATCGAACAGGTGCTGATGGAGCTGGAAACCTACGAGTCCCCCGTCCCGCCGATCCCGGCGCTGCCGACGGAGCTGGGGGAGCAAGCACTCTCCTTCAGATCAAGCAGGACCCCAGACGCCCCGGCCTTCCGGGGCGTTTTTCCATTCGGGCCGCATGCAGCCTGTATTCGATATTGTGTATATTGACGACAATATCGAGCGGGATCATCGCCATGACCGAAAAGACCACCCTCACGGTCCGCCTCAGCGGCGCGCTGAGCCGGCACGTCGCCGACGCCGTCGGCGAGGAATCCGGCGCGTACGAGAACGTCAGCGAATACGTCCGTGATCTGATCCGTCGGGACATGCAGCGCACCGACGAAGAGCGGTTCCAGCGCCTCAAGAGCGAACTGCAGCTGGCATTTGCCCAGCCCGAAAGCAGCTACCAGCCGCTCAGCGCCGACGTCGAACAACGCACCTAATAAAGCCTGTTTGAAGTCGACCCGTTTTGCGCTACCTCCCTTCGGTCATCTGCTCAAAGGAGGTCGGCTGCAAGGCATTGTTATATGCCTTGGATTCAACAGCGAAGTGCAACATCCGAAAGGGGTTGGAGGTGAGGTGCGCTAGCATCGAGCACCCCAACGACCAAGAAGGAGTTGCACGAAATGGGCTATACGCACCTCACCAGAGAGGAACGGTATCAAATCGGAGCGCTTCGAGCCACCGGGGCGACGATTCGGCGGATTGCCGGCGTACTTGATCGCTCTCCAAGCACGATTTCACGAGAGATTCGTCGCAATTGCGGCCTCCGCGGTTATCGGCCAGGGCAGGCGGATCGACTGGCCCGAACAAGTTCTCGGAGCTGCAGGGTGCGGCGGCGAATTACGCACAAGGATTGGCTCCTGCTTGAGGAACTGATTCGTCGAGACTGGAGTCCTGAGCAGATCAGCGGGCGCTTGCGTCGGGAAAAGCAATTTCGAGTGTCGCCGGAGTGGATCTAACAACACATTTACGCCGACAAGGCCGAAGGTGGGGCGCTGTGGACCCACTTGCGCTGCCAGCAGAAGCGGCGCAAGCGTTACGGCAGCGGGCGGGAGCGTCGAGGCTGCATCCCGGATCGAGTCGGCATTGATCAGCGCCCTGCAGAAGTCGACTCCCGGTCGCGCATTGGCCTCTGGGAATGCGATACGATCATCGGAAAAGCGCATCGTGGCGCTGCTGTGACGCTAGTGGAGCGAGCCTCGAGGTTCCTTCGGCTGAGTAAGCTGCCAAGGAAAACGGCCAAGGCAACGCGGCGCGCAGTCTCACGCCGCTTAAGGCCGTCCGCGGATCAAATTAACAGCTTGACCTTGGACAATGGCAAGGAGTTCGCTCAGCGTCGTCAGATCGCGCAGTCCCTTGGGTCTGCGGTGTATTTCGCAGATCCGTATGCCAGTTGGCAGCGAGGCACGAATGAAAACACGAATGGACTGATCCGACAGTACCTACCGAAATCTCGCGACCTGACCACGCTCACGAGTGCAGAGGTTCGCCGAATCGAGGCACGGCTGAATCACCGGCCGCGAAAATGCTTGAACTACAGAACGCCGGCCGAAGTGCTTTACGGAAAAGAGGAGAAGCTAACCGTTGCGCTTCGTGGTTGAATCCAAGTTAGCTTTTCGGTTCAGCTACTCTCGGAAAGCGCAGGGCGGTTTTTGGTGTACCAGAGTTTGGCATTTCTTCGTTCTCGGGCACTTGAGCAACTGAAGAATTAGGAACATAAAAAGGGGGAGTCAATCTTGAAGCCTTTAACGAGAAAAACACTGGGATTCTCTGTGCGTTCGATCTGTAGTTCATCCCTTCTTGCGTCTGTTCTGCTGCTATCGATGGCTTCGCTGGGGGTGGCGAGCGACGCCGGGCCTGTCTTGGGTATCGAAACCATGTCAACTGACGGGTTTCCCGAAAAGCCCGGCCATGTTTCGGCAGATCGCTGGAACAGCCTCAAGTCTGCCGTCGAGCAGGCCAAGCTCTTGCCGTCGCCCAGCGGAATAGCAGAACGCAGCGGAGGGTTCGGGTATTCCGTGTCCATGGACGGCAACCGAGCGCTGGTTAGCGGTATTCATCTGGTCGACAGCGGCGCGGCGGTCGTGATGGAAGATTCTGGCAGTGGCTGGGTCGAGGTTGCAGTACTTCGACCTCCTGGTAGCGTGGGGCGCTCTCAGTTCGGCTACTCGGTCAGCCTTAGGGGGGACAGAGCGCTGGTGGCCGCACCCCGCGATGGCGAAAACGGCCTCAGTTCGGGCTCGGCTTACGTGTTCGATTTCAATGGCGCGAGCTGGACCGAGACAGTCAAGCTGACGCCCGCCGATGGGGCGGCGAACGACCTGTTTGGTTGGTCGGTCAGCCTGTCGGGAGATCGGGCGCTGGTCGGGGCGATCGGCGACAGAGACAACGGCAGCAGGTCTGGCTCGGCCTACGTGTTCGACTTCGACGGCACGAGCTGGACCGAGACGGTTAAGCTGATACCGGTCGATGGTGCGCCGACCGACCAGTTTGGTTGGTCGGTCAGTCTGTCGGAGGACCGAGCGCTGGTTGGGGTGTTCGGCGACGATGACAATGGCACGAATTCGGGCTCGGCCTACGTGTACGACTTTAACGGCACGAGCTGGACCGAGACGGTCAAGCTGACGTCTGCTGATGCTGCGATGAACGACGAGTTTGGCTACTCGGTCAGCCTGTCGGGAGATCGGGCGCTGGTCGGGGCGATCGGCGACAGAGACAACGGCAGCAGGTCTGGCTCGGCCTACGTGTTCGACTTCGACGGCACGAGCTGGTCCGAGACGGTCAAGCTGACGCCAACCGATGGAGCAGTGTTAGAGCAGTTTGGCTGGTCGGTCAGCCTGTCGGGGGGCCGGGCGCTGGTCGGAACGAATGGCGACAACAATCGCAACGATGCGGGCTCAGCCTACGTGTTCGATTTCGATGGGATGAACTGGTCCGAGACGGTCGAGCTAACGCCGGCTGATGGTGCGGCTAACAATCCGTTTGGCTGGTCGGTCAGCCTGTCGGGGGACCGGGCACTCGTCGGATCGAACAACGACGACACCACCATCCTCCAATCGGGCTCGGCCTATGTGTTCGACTTCGACGGCACGAGCTGGTTCGAAACGGTCACGCTGACGCCCGCCGAGGGTGCGGCGCTCGATTTGTTCGGCGCCTCGGTCAGCCTCTCAGGAGACCGGGCGCTGGTGGGGGCGCAGGGCGACGACGACAACGGCAGCAGTTCGGGCTCGGTCTATGTGTTTGACTTCGACGGCACGAGCTGGTCTGAGACGGTCAAGCTGACACCGGCCGATGGGTCGGCAGAGGACTTTTTCGGCCATTCAGTGAGCCTGTCTGGGGACCGTGCGTTGATTGGAGCAGACTTCGACGATGACAACGGCCCTAACTCGGGTTCGGCCTACGTATTCGATTTTGACGGCACGAGCTGGTCCGAGACGGTCAAGCTGACGCCGGCCGACGGTATGGCGGGCGATCAGTTCGGCGTATCAGTAAGCCTGTCGGAAGACCGAGCTTTGATCGGAGCTTCCCGTGACGACGATTACGGCACTGACTCAGGCTCGGCCTACATTTTCGATCTCGACGGAAAGAGCTGGTCGGAGACGACCAAGTTAACGCCCGCGGATGGTTCAGCGAGCTACAGGTTTGGCTTGTCGACCAGCCTGTCGGAGGATCGCGCGCTGGTCGGGGCGAGAAACGGCTCGAACGACGTCAACTTTTTGGGCTCTGCCTACGTGTTCGACCTCAACGGTACGAGTTGGTCCGAGACGGTCAAGCTGACGCCGGCTGATGGTGCAGATCAGTTTGGCCAGTCGATCAGCCTGTCAGGGGATCGTGCGGTAATTGGAGCAGACGGCGACGATGACAACGGTCCTAACTCGGGTTCGGCCTACGTATTCGACTTCGACGGCACGAGTTGGTCCGAGACGGTCAAGCTGATGCCGGCCGATGGGGCAGAGCTCGACCTGTTCGGCTCTTCGGTCAGCCTCTCGGGAGACCGGGTGCTGGTGGGGGCGTACGACGATGACAACGGCCCTTCCTCGGGTTCGGCCTACGTATTCGAATTCGACGGCACGAGCTGGTCCGAGACGGTAAAGCTGACGCCGGCCGACGGTACGTTGGGCGACCTGTTCGGCTTTTCGGTCAGCCTCTCGGGAGACCGGTTACTGGTGGGGGCGCCCCGCGACGACGACCATGGCAGTAGTTCGGGCTCGGCCTATGTGTTCGGCTCCAACCAACCACCCGCGGAAGTGCCCACGATCCCAACGATGAATGCATGGGGTGCGCTGTTCTTGATCGCATTGATGGCCGCCCTGGGCCTTTTCGTGACCTCCAAGCGACGCACGGCCTGATGCATGCCTGATCGGCATCTTCGCCAACCCACCGCTGGTCGACGGCGGCGTCATGACCGTGCCGTTCTTCCGCTCCGTCGACACCTCCGGCGAATGGAGCATCGAGAACGAGGGCGTGGCGCCCGACATCGAAGTCGAACTCGATCCCATCGCTACGAACAACGGCCGCGACACGCAGCTGGAGCGCGCCATCGAACAGGTGATGATGGAACTCGAGACCTACGACTCCCCCGTCCCGCCGATCCCGGCCCTGCCGACGGAGCTGGGCGAGTAAGTTCTACTCCAATGTCGAGCAAGACCTCAAACGCCCCGGCCATCCGGGGCGTTTGTGTTTCCGATCACCGTTATCGGAAGATTCAATTGAAGTGAGCTTTCCGGTTCAGCTACTCTCGGAGCTCGCAGGATGATTGTCAGTGCATTACTGTTTTTGGCGTTTCATCGTTCTCGGGCACCCGAGCAACTGAAGAATAGGGAACATGAAAAGGGGGAGTCAATCTTGAAGCCGTTTACGAGAAGTACACAGGGATTTATCGTGCGTCCGATCTGTACTTCATCCCTTCTTGTATCTGTTCTGCTGCTATCGATGGCTTCGCTGGTAATGGCGAGCGATGCCGGGCCTGTCTCGGGTGTTCAAACCATGTCAACTGACGGGTTTCCTGAAAAGCCCGAAGATGTTTCACCAGAGCGCTGGGTCAGTCTGAAATCTGCAGTCGAGCAGGCCAAGCTATTGCCGTCGCCCAGCGGTGTCGCGGGGCCCGACGGGCTGTTTGGACATGCCGTATCCGTGGACGGCAACCGCGCGCTGGTTGGTGGCATCGGCCTGATCGGGAGCGGTGCGGCGATCGTGCTGGAAGATTCCGGCAGTGGTTGGGTCGAGGTGGCCGTCCTCCGCCCGTCGGATGGCGAGCAAGACGACCGATTCGGCTGGTCGGTTAGCCTGTCGGGGGACCGGGCACTGGTCGGGGCGACCTTCGACGCGGACAATGGCAGTGCTTCGGGCTCGGCCTACCTGTTTGAATTCAGCGGCACCAGCTGGGTCGAGACGGCCAAGCTGACGCCAGCCGATGGAGCGGCGAGCGACCAGTTCGGCAACTCGGTCAGCCTGTTGGGCGACCGGGCGCTGGTTGGGGCGATCGGCGACGCCGGCAACGGCAGCAACTCGGGCTCGGCCTACGTGTTCGACTTCGACGGCACGAGCTGGGCCGAGACGGTCAAGCTGACGCCGGCCGATGGGGCGGCGTTCGACCAGTTCGGTTACTCGGTCAGCCTGTCGGGGGGGCGAGCGCTGGTGGGTGCGTACCTCGACGACGACAACGGCAGCAATTCGGGCTCGGCCTACGTGTTCGACTTCGACGGCACGAGCTGGGCCGAAACGGCCAAGCTGACGCCGGCCGATGGGGCGGCGAACGACCAGTTTGGCTACTCGGTCAGCCTGTCGGGGGATCGAGCGCTGGTCGGGGCATACCGTGATGATGACAACGGCCCCTTTTCAGGCTCGGCCTACGTGTTCGATTTCGACGGCACGAGCTGGGCCGAAACGGCCAAGCTGACGCCGGCCGATGGCGCGGCGTTCGACCAGTTCGGCTTCGCAGTCAGCCTATCGGGGGCGCGGGCGCTGGTTGGGGCACGCGTCGACGACGACAACGGCAGCGGTTCGGGCTCGGCCTACGTGTTCGACTTCGACGGCACGAGCTGGGCCGAAACGGCCAAGCTGACGCCGGCCGATGGGGCGGCGAGCAATCAGTTCGGCAACTCGGTCAGCCTGTCGGGCGACCGGGCGATGGTTGGGGCGACCGGCGACGACGAAAACGGCAACAACTCGGGCTCGGCCTACGTGTTCGATTTCAACGGCACGAGCTGGGCCGAAACGGCCAAGCTGACGCCGGCCGACGGGGCGGCGGGCGACCTGTTCGGCCGCTCGGTCAGCCTGTCGGGCGACCGTGCGCTGGTCGGGGCGCTCTTCGACGACGACAACGGTGCTGACTCGGGTTCGGCCTACGTGTTCGATTTCAACGGCAGGAGCTGGGCCGAAACGGCGAAGCTGACGCCGGTCGACGGGGCGGCGAACGATCGGTTCGGCCTCTCGGTCAGCCTGTCGGGCGACCGTGCGCTGGTCGGGGCGTACCTCGACGACGACAACGGTGCTGACTCGGGTTCGGCCTACGTGTTCGATTTCAACGGCAGGAGCTGGGCCGAAACGGCGAAGCTGACGCCGGCCGATGGGGCGGCGAACGACCAGTTTGGCTTCTCGGTCAGCCTGTCGGGGGACCGGGCGCTGGTGGGTGCGTACCGCGACGACGACAACGGTGCTGACTCGGGCTCGGCCTACGTGTTCGATTTCGACGGCACGAGCTGGGCCGAAACGGCGAAGCTGACGCCGGCCGACGGGGCGGCGAACGATCGGTTCGGCTGGTCGGTCAGCCTGTCGGGCGACCGGGCGCTGGTCGGGGCGTACGTCGACGACGACAACGGCAACAACTCGGGCTCGGCCTACGTGTTCGACTTTGACGGCACGAGCTGGGCCGAGACGGTCAAGCTGACGCCGGCCGATGGGGCGGCGTTAGACCAGTTCGGTTACTCGGTCAGCCTGTCGGGGGGGCGAACGCTGGTGGGTGCGCACCTCGACGACGACAACGGCAGCGATTCGGGCTCGGCGTACGTGTTCGACTTCGACGGCACGAGCTGGGCCGAAACGGCGAAGCTGACGCCGGCCGATGGCGCGACGAGCGACCAGTTTGGCCTCGCAGTCAGCCTGTCGGGCGACCGGGCGTTGGTCGGCGCGAGCGACGACGACAACGGTGCTGACTCAGGTTCGGCCTACGTGTTCGACTTCAACGGCACGAACTGGGCCGAGACGATCAAGCTCACCCCCGCCGATGGGGCGGCGAGCGACCTGTTCGGCGGCTCGGTCAGCCTGTCGGCCGACCGGGCGCTGGTCGGGGCGCTCTTCGACGACGACCACGGCAGTAATTCGGGCTCGGCCTATGTGTTCGGCTCCAACCAACCACCCGCTGAAGTGCGCATCATCCCAACGACGAATGCCAGCGGTGCGCTGTTCTTGATCACATTGATGGCCGCCCTGGGCCTGTTCGTGTCTTACAAGCGTCGCACGGCATGATGCAAGCCTGATTGGCATCTCCACCAACCCGCTGATCTTCGACGGCGGCGTCATGACCGTGCCGTTCTTCCGCTTCGTGGATACCTCCGGCGAATGGAGCATCGAAAACGAGGGCGTGGCCCCGGACATCGAAGTCGAGCTCGACCCCATCGCCACCAACAACGGCCGCGACACCCAGCTCGAGCGCGCGATCGAACAGGTGCTGTCGGAACTCGAGACCTACCAGTCCCCCGTCCCGCCCATCCCGGCGCTGCCGACGGAGTTGGGGGAGTAAGTCGCCTCCGGCCAAATAAGCAGGACCCCAGACACCCCGGACTTCCGGGGCGTTTTTCCATTCGGGTCGCATGCAGCCTGTATTCGATATTGTGTATATTGACGACAATATCGAGCGGGATCATCGCCGTGACCGAAAAGACCACCCTCACGGTCCGCCTCAGCGGCGCGCTGAGCCGGCACGTCGCCGACGCCGTCGGCGAGGAATCCGGCGCCTACGAGAACGTCAGCCAATACGTCCGTGACCTGATCCGTCGGGACATGCAGCGTACCGACGAAGAGCGGTTCCAGCGCCTCAAGAGCGAACTGCAGCTGGCCTTTGCCCAGCCCGATAGCAGCTACCGGGCCCTCAGCGCCGAAGACATCATCCGCCGAAACGACGAACCCGAGTGACCGCGGCTCGCATCCAGGAACGTGCTGCGGCACGGCTGGACGAGATCCATCGACACTCACGAGAACGCTGGGGCCAGGCCCAGGCGGACGACTACCTGCGAACCCTGTTCCGATCCTTCGAGCAGGCCGCCGCAGGCGATCTTCCTGTTCGGCCCATACCGGCCGATTTCGGGGTCGCCGGCTTCTTCTATCGCTGCCAGAAGCGCTTCGTGTACTGCAAACGGCTGGAAAGCGGTGAGTTCGGCATCGTCGCGATCCTTCACGAGCGCATGCACCAGATCGATCGCCTCAAGAACGATTTCAAAGGCTGAATCAAACGCTCGGCTCCACACGAACGCGCGATCGAACAGGTGCTGATTGAACTGGAGACTTACGAGCCCCCCGTCCCGCCGATCTCGGCGCTGCCGACGGAGTTGGGCGAGCAAGTCTCGGTTCGCATTTCGAGCAAGACCTCAAGACGCCCCGGCCTTCCGGGGCGTCTTGCTCTCGAATCTGTCCACCGGCGTGTTGGATTACGGTGAGGGATTGTGTTTCGGAGCGGCGCAAGTCGCGAATCGAGCCCCGGGCCCTCCACTCTGACGGTGCAGCAGTCCGCCTTGGCCATGCCTGTTTGCGCGTGCCGGATGCGCTGTAGTAGCCTTTAGCCAGAAGGAAGGGGCGAGGCGAAATGGACAAGCCCACGCAGGACTGGCTGGTCGAAACCTACGAATCGCTATTCGATGCCGATGCCTTTCATGAGCAGTTCGGCAAACTGGCCGCGACACTCGATTCTCCAATCTGCGCATTGCACATCGAAGGCCCTGGCTTGAAGAACATCGGCTTCACCACCGGCGTTTCCATCGAGAAGATTGCTGCAGACTACCCCCGGTTCGATAATCTTTGGATAGAACGAGGTACCTCCGATCTGCTTTCTCGCGGCGTGACCCACGACGGTTGGCACACACCGCTGAAGCAGATGGAGCGGACCGACTACCATCGCTATCTGCTCAAGCCGCTGGATATCGATCACAGTATCGGCGTTCTCTGCGATCTTCAGCCGTCGGGGGTGTTCACCATGCTCAGTATTAGCCGTTCGCGAGGAGTCGGATCTTACAACGACGCCGACGTCGCCGCGCTTCAGTCGCTGCGACCCCATCTGCAGGCCATTACTCGCCTCTATACCCGCGCACGAGAACAGGAACATCACGTTGTTGGCCTTCAGGCTTTGCTGGACCAGGATCGGGCGGCGCGTCTCAAGCTCGACGCCCAGCTGCGTATCGAGGCCGCCAATCGAGCCGCACTTCAACTGCTGGACGAAGCCGACCTGATCCGCATTTTGCCCGACGGCCGACTCTCGGCCAGTACCCGGCGTCCCGGATGTCTGGCAGCCGCTGTTCAATCGGGTGAGCCTTTCGAGCTCATGCTGGCCGGCCAGGGTGGCATCCGACGGGCGCTGCTCTCCGCCGATCTTCTGCCAACCGAACACCTGTCGGGAGGGTTCTCGACCGCCGGCTACCTGATCAGCATCACTATGCTTCCGCAGCGACTCGGTTGCCCGGATCGCAGGCTGATGAACCTCTTCGGCCTGACGCAGAGGGAGGCCGACCTGGCCCATGCGCTCGCCCGAAAGTTCACCCTGCGGGCCGCCGCCGACGCCGTCGGCATGAAGCACGAGACGGCACGATCCCATATCAAGCGCTGTTTCGACAAGACCCGGACTCACAGTCAAGCCGAGCTGGTGGCCCTGCTCAGGGATATTCTGAAAGAGAAGCAGGCGCGGTAGGCCAGCGCCGCTGGAAAGAGAGCCGTTCACCCGAATGGGTGTAGTGCGATAGTCTACGGAATCGTAGTCTCCAAGGAGCATCCAGAGACCGACTCGCCCGCGGTCGAAGCATTCCTCCGCAATGCTTATCCGTTGTGGGACGTGTCGGTAGCAACCTGCTTTCGAACGCATCGAGTAGGGACTCTGGATGTTCACAGCTTCACGAGCGCCCTAAGACTCCACCTCGGAACGGGGCCTCAATTGCTGCCAACCCTACGTGGATGACAACGATGTGTGATCTCCGACGACCCGCTTTCATCATCACCGCGATCGCACTCCACCTCTCGGCGTCTGTTGCTCTGCCGGCAAGCGCGGAACCCCGAACCGAGTCATTCGGAGTCGCAACGGCGGCAATGGATCGGTTTCCGGAGAAGCCCGACGAGATCTCCACGGAACGTTGGCGAGACCTGCGGACTGCCGTGCAACAGGCCAAGCTGCTTCCATATGAGGGGCAGTACCCGTTCTCTGACCCAGACGACAACTTTGGTCGGGTCATTTCCGTAGACGGCGACCGTGCACTGATCGGCGCGCCAGGAGGCGAAGAGGCCTACATGGTCGAGCGCGACCCGGTATCCGGGAACTGGTCCCTTTCAGCACGTTTGACAGCGGACGATGGAGTTTCAGGCGATATCTTCGGCATCTCGGTAGCCCTGAAGGGCGATGTGGCGGTGATTGGCGCCCAATTCGACGACGACAATGGAGACGCTTCCGGTTCGGCCTACGTTTTCGCGTTCGATGGCGCCAGTTGGACCCAGACCCAGAAGATAGCTCCCTCTGATGGGGCGGCGGACGACTGGTTTGGAGCATCGTTGGGAATGACCAACAGCTGGCTTGCCGTAGGCGCGACTGCGGACGACGATAACGGCACCGATGCCGGGTCCGTTTATATCTACGAGCGCGATGCCGGGAGCTGGAGCTTCAGCCAGAAGTTGCTGGCACTCGGGGGCTCGAGCTTCGATGAGTTTGGTTATTCGATCGCGCTAACCGACGACGTCATGCTTATCGGCACGCGTCTTGATGATGACAACGGCATCGATTCGGGGTCGGTCAGGGTGTTCGATCGCAGTGGGTCGACCTGGTCGGAATCCTCGACCCTGCTCAGTGCGGATGGAGCGGCTGGAGACCAGTTCGGTGTCTCGATCAGCCTGGACAACGGACGCGCTCTGATTGGCGCCCGCTCGGATGATGAGGTGGGGCCGGATTCCGGAGCCGCTTTCATCTTCGAATCGAGTGGTTTGTCCTGGAGCCAGATCGAGAAGCTCGTCCCGGCTGACGGCGCGACTTCGGACCAGTTCGGCCACTCGGTGTACCTGGCTGGAGATCGAGCGATCGTAGGTGCATACCTCGACGACGATTCAGGCGGTGACTCCGGCTCGGCGTACGTATTCGACTTCGATGGCACGACCTGGGCGGAGTCGACCAGGCTTTCATCTGGTGACGCTCAGGCGCTCGACTGGTTCGGATACGCGGTCGCGCTTTGCGGCGACAGTGCCCTTCTGGGCGCGCATCTCGACGACGACAACGGTAGCGAGTCGGGTTCAATCTACGTGTTCGAGTTCAGCGGCATCAGTTGGGGCGAGGCGGCCAAGCTGACGCCGGCAAGCAGCGCAGCACAGGACCGTTTTGGCTACTCGGTCAGCTTGGCGAGCGATAGGGCACTGATTGGAGCGTTTGGCGACGATGACCATGGCATCGATTCGGGCGCAGCCTACGTGTTCGACTTCGACGGCACGGCTTGGAATGAGACGGCCAAGCTGACTGGTGGCGTCGGGACAGCTGGTCACAAATTCGGCTACTCGGTATCTCTGTCGGGCGACCGAGGATTGGTCGGGGCGTATTCCGACGACGAAAACGGCATAAGGTCAGGGTCGGCCTATGTGTTTGACTTCGATGGCACGGTATGGAGCCAGTCAGCCAAGCTGATCCCTGATGACGGAGCGGCATTCGACGAGTTTGGCCAGTCGGTCAGCCTTTCCGCCGACCGGGCATTGGTCGGGGCGCACGGCAACGACGACCGCGGCTCCGCTTCGGGCGCGGCCTATGTGTTCGATTTCGACGGCTCGGCCTGGAGTGAGACGGTCAAACTCATAGCCGGCGACGGCGCAGCGGGGGATCAGTTTGGGTACTCGGTAAGCCTGGTCGGTGACCGTGCGCTGATCGGCGCCTTCAGAGACGACGACCAAGGCATCGATTCGGGCTCGGCCTACGTGTTCGACTTCGACGGCACGACCTGGACCGAAACAGTCAAGTTGACGAGCGGTGACGGCGCCCCAGATGATCAGTTGGGCTTTTCTGTCAGCCTGGCGAGCGACCGAGTGCTGGTCGGGTCCCGCTTGGACGACGACAATGGCAGCAGTTCGGGCTCGGCCTACGTTTTTGATTTCGACGGCACATCATGGAACGAAACGACCAAGCTGTTACCAGCCGATGGTGCGGCTTCCGACCTGTTTGGTATCTCGGTCAGCCTGTCAGGAGACCGGGCGTTGGTGGGGGCGATTGGCAACGACGATATTGGCGCTGACTCAGGCTCAGCGTATGTGTTTGCCGTCGACGGATCGAATTGGAGCGAGACGGCCAAGCTGATGGCCGTGGACGGCGTAACTGGTGATCAGTTGGGATACTCGGTCAGCCTAGCCGGTGATCGCGTGCTTGTCGGTGCACTTTCCGATGACGAGAACGGATCCGATTCGGGCTCGGCCTACGTACTCGGCTTCAATCAACCGCCGGTCGCCGAAGGCGATGTTCTGGCGGCACTGGAAGACAAACCCCTGAGCGCCAATGTCTTCGACGATAACGGCAGCGGGGCGGACTCAGACCCCGATGGCGACGTCTTTGAAGTCCAGTCGCCCGGAACCTTCACGGCCGGCGGCATCGGCGGCTCGGTCGACCTGGCCGCCAACGGCGACCTCACCTACACCCCGCCGGTGAACGCCTCGGGCGTGGCGACCTTCGACTACACCATCGCCGATCCGTCGGGTGCCACCGACTCGGCGACGGTGACGATCACCGTCGCGCCGGTCAATGACCAGCCGACCTTCACCGCTGGGGACCCGGCCGCAGTGCTCGAAGACGCCGGGCCACAGAGCGTGATCGACTGGGTGATGTTCGATCCGGGTGCGCCGAACGAACTTCAGGGCGTGCTGGGCTACACCGTCTCGGACGTCGAAACGCCCGCACTGTTCGTCGCGGGGCCTGCGGTAGACAGCAGCGGCATGCTGACCTTCACGCCCGCCGCCGACGCGTTCGGCACCAGCACCTTCGATGTCATTGTCCAGGACGACGGCGGCGTCGTGAACGGTGGCGTGGATACGTCCGTTCCGCAGACCTTCATGATCACGGTCGACCCGGTCAACGACCCGCCCACCTTTACCGCGTCCGACCCTGCGGCCGTGCCGGAAGATGCCGGCGCGCAGACCGTCATGGGTTGGGCGAACTTCGACGCCGGCGCGCCGAACGAAATTCAGGGCGTCCTCGGCTATAGCGTCTCGAACGTCGCAACGCCCGGCCTCTTCGCCATAGAACCGGCGGTCGATGCCATGGGTAACCTGACCTTCACGCCCGCCGCCGACGCGTTCGGCACCAGCACCTTCGATGTCCTGGTTCAGGACGACGGCGGCGTGGCGACCGGCGGCGTCGATACCTCCGACGCGCAGGCCTTCACGATCACCATCGACCCGGTCAACGACGCGCCGAGCTTCGCCATCGCGGGTGACGTAACCGAGATCGAGGACGGCGACTATGCCGAGCCCTGGGCCAGCGCCATCAGCCCCGGACCGGCCAACGAAAGCGGTCAGTCCGTGACGTTCATGACCACGGTCACCGGCAACCCGGGCCTGTTCGATGTTGCGCCGAGCATCGATCCGTCCGGCACGCTGACGTTCACCCCGGTGCCCGACACCACCGGCAGTGCGACGATCGAGGTCGTGGCCATGGACGACGGCGGCACGGCCAACGGCGGCACCGACCTGTCCGATCCGGCTCCGTTCACGATCGACGTGATCGCAGCGGCCGACCTGACCATCGACAAGACCTCCGGCTCGTTCTTTACCCCGCCCGAACGCGACGTCAGCTACACCATCGTCGTTTCCAACCCGGGCCCGAGCGATGTCACGCAAGCGACGGTGACCGATACCCCGCCGGCACGGCTCGGCAACGTGACCTGGACCTGCTCGGCCGGTCCGGGTGCCGCCTGTAACCCTTCGGGCAGCATCGAGATCAACGAACTCGTCAACCTGCCCGAGGGCACCAGCGTCACGTACACGCTCGACGCCACCCTGCTCGACGATCTCAACGACCCGATCACCAACACCGCCAGCGTGACCACGCCGGGCGGCGTGCTCGAGCTGGTTCCGGCCAACAATACCGACAGCGATACGGACCTCGTCGGCTTGTTCGCCGATGGGATGGAGAGCGTGGAGCCTTGATCCGGGTGGACGGGACAGTGGTCCGGGGCGATGATGGGAAAATGAACAAGCCCCGCCTCCTGCGCCTGGTCGTGTCGTCGACCAATCCGGTGAAACTCAAGGCTGTCCAATGCGGAGTTGGTGATGCGTTCGGAGGTATCGATCTGCGAATCGAGTCCGTTGCCGTCGATTCAGGGGTTTCCGATCAGCCGTCGACCGACGTCGAGACCGTGCTCGGCGCGGAGAACCGGGCTCGAGCGGCACGCGATGCACTGCACGAGGCCGATTACTGGTTCGGCGTCGAAGGCGGTGTGGAGGACTCGACCAGGGGCATGTTGACGTTTGCCTGGATCGTGGTCGTGGATCGCGACGGCCGCGTCGGCCGTGCACGAAGCGCGGCGTTCATCATTCCCGAGGTCGTCGCCGAAAAGGTCCGGGAAGGGGTGGAGCTGGGCCACGCCGACGACGAGGTGTTCGGCCGGACCGATTCGAAGCGCCGTGACGGCGCGATCGGATTGCTGACCGGCGGCGCGCTGGACCGGGCCGGGCTGTATGCGCCGGCGGTGACCGCGGCGATGATCCCGTTTCTGAATCCCGAACTGTATACGCCTCGTTCCGGCTGATCCGAACCGGGCCGCTGCCCCGAGGGCGATTCCGCTGCGGCAGAATGGTGGGACTGTCCACGAATCCGCCGGAGCGCCTTCGCATGGCCGAATCCAACTACCTGCTTCGCCTGTACCACAAGGTGACCAAGTGGCCCGCGGGCCACTGGATCTTCTCGAAGCTGTTCGCGGCCAAGGCGCCGTACTTCGGGTCGATCTCGCCGCGCGTGACCGAACTGAAGCCGAACTACTGCGAAGTCCGCTTCCGCAAGCGGCGCAAGGTCCACAACCACATCAAGACGGTGCACGTGATCGCGATCTGCAACGCGCTGGAGATGGCGATGGGCGCGCTGGCCGAAGCGTCGATTCCGAAGCACCTGCGCTGGATCCCGAAGGGCATGACGCTGGACTACACCGCCAAGGCCACGAGCGATATCCGAGCAGTCGCCGAGACAAGCCCCGAGGATTGGAAGCCCGGCGACCTGCCGGTCCGGGTCACGGCCTACCGCGATGATGGAACCGTGGTCGTGGAAGGGACGATCCTGCTGTACGTTTCCGAGAAGCCGAAAAAGGACTGAGGTTCGATGACTGCCGCCGGCTCTCGTCTCGAAGGAAAGGTTGCGCTGGTCACCGGCGCGGCACAGGGTATTGGGGAAGCCATTGCCCGCGCGTTTGCGGCCGAAGGTGCCTTTGTCTACGTCACCGATCTCGATGAAGCGGGTGCGCGATCGGTCGCAGATGACATCGGCGACAAAGCCGATGCCCTGGCGCTCGACGTCCGCTCGCCATCAGACTGGAACCAGGCGACCCAGCGGATTCTCGACGAACACGATGCGCTGAACATCGTCGTCAATAACGCGGGCATCACCGGGCTGGAGCACGGCGCGCGGCACGATCCGGAACATGCCTCTTTGGAGCACTGGCACGATGTGCACCGGACCAACCTCGATGGGCTGTTCCTGGGCTGCCGCGCGGCAATCCGAGCGATACGCAAGAGCGGGTCCGCGGGATCGATCATCAACATGGCCTCGCGGTCGGGGATGGTGGGCATCCCGCGTGCGGCGGCCTATGCCTCTTCAAAAGCGGCGGTGAGGAACCATACGAAGACCGTAGCGCTGTACTGCGCCGAGGAAGGCCTGCCGATCCGCTGCAACGCCATCAGTCCGGCCGCGATCCTGACCCCCATGTGGGAGCCGATGCTGGGTGAGGGCGCGGCGCGCGAGGCGGCGATGAAGGCTATCGTGATGGACTGCCCGATGAAGCGCTTCGGCAGGCCCGAGGAAGTCGCGGCGGTCGCCGTGATGCTGGCCGCCGACGAGGCCGCCTACGTCAACGGCGCCGAGATCGCGATCGACGGCGGCATCCTGGCCGGTGCGGCGGCGACCCCCGCCCCGCCCGATTGAACTCCATCCGGATCAGGCCGCCGTATAGCCGCCATCGAGCGTGAACAGGCTTCCGGTCGAGTAGTTCGCCTGGTCACCGGCCAGGAACAGCGCCATGTTGGCGACTTCTTCGTTGCTGGCATAGCGGTGCATCGGGATGGACGCCTTGACCTGATCGTCCAGCGCCGCCGGATTGTCCGGTGACAGCTGGTCGCGGATGGAGTGGAACATACGATTGTCGACCGGTCCTGGCGCGATCGCATTGACGCGAATGCCCGATTCGCCGAGCTCCATGGCCGCGGTGCGCACCAGGCCCATCACGCCGTGCTTGCTGGCCGCGTAGTGCGATAGACCCGGAAACCCGATCACCGCCGCGATCGACGCGGTCACGATGATGCTCCCGCCGCCGCGTTCGCGCATCACCGGAGCGGAGTGCTTGATCGCCAGCCAGACGCCGACGATGTTGGTCTCCAGCGGTTCGCGGAATTCCTCGATGGTCAGCGCTTCGAGCGGCTTCGGGCGGCCTTCCGTGCCGGCATTCGCGAACAGGATGTCCAGCGCTTCGAAGCGCTCAACGGTGGCGGCCACCGCCGCCGCCGTGGCCTCCTCGTCCGTGGCATCGGCCGCGAACGTTGCAAGCGATTCATCATTGCCGATGGACTCGGCGAGCGCCGAGAGCTTCTCGGCCGAGCGTCCGACGTCCATCACCTTCGCGCCCTCGTCGAGAAATCGACGAATCGTCGCGCCGCCGATACCGCCGGTCGCGCCGGTGACCAGGGCCACCCTTCCCTCGAGTTGCCCCATGACGATCTTTCCCGGAAACGCAGCACGGCGCTGCTGCGGTCGAGTCTACGCCCGAGCCGGCCCGAGAACCAGTCCGAGGGTCTCAGCGGCCGCCGGGCACCCACTCCAACGACAGCACCGCGAAGTGATTGCGCGGATCCTCCAGGCCGGGACCGCGGGCGACGTCGGTGGTGTCGGTGCTGAGCACGGCATCGAAGTGCAGTCCCCAGGTCGGCCGCTCGTAGTGCAGGCCGAAGACCATCTGCCCGATCACGTCGTCGGGTCGGATCGTGTTGTTGTCGGTCCACTCGTCGTCGCGCAGCAGGTTGCCGTCGCGCGGCAGGGCATGGGCGAAAGCGGTCGCCCGGGCGGTGACCGTGGCATAGAAATGCCGTCCGCCCGACGGGATCCGGCCGTCGTAGTCGAAGTTTCGGGCCACGTGGGTCGGTGCCAGCGTAAAGCCCGACGGACGGTCGCCGAACCTGAACTCGACGCCGGCCTGCCCGTAGGTGTAAGCGTTGCCGAGCGCGGCATCGAGGCTCCAGGCTGCATCGAAGGCTTCGCTCCGCAAGAACTTGCGCTTGTAGACCGCATAGAGATTCAGCAGCGGTTCGTTCGACAGCTGGTTATCCCAGCCTTCCGGTTCATTGGCCCCGCTGATCTCGTGAGCGGTGGACTGGAGGGGCTCGGCGAGCGTGGCGTCACCGACCCACCCGAAGAGCGTGCCGACGCCGGCCAGTTCGCGATCGTTCAGCGCGAGGAACGAGTTGGTCCAGCCGACCATGCCGAGATAGGGCACGTCATCGAGAATCAGCTCGGTCGTCTGCAGCCGGTCCGGTGTCTGCATGTTGTGGCCCAGCGTCCAGGACTCCCGATAGCGAAGCCCCTCGCGTCGCGGCAGCAGCCAGCCGAGCAGCGACTTGCCGAAGGCCGGCGTGCCGGAGGTGTCCTCCAGCGAGTCGGCGAACGGCGAGTTCGCCTGCAGCGAGATGCCGCTGGTGAACTGATTGTCGGAGCCGGCGAAGGCGTCGTTGGCCCAGGCCAGACGCCAGCGTGCGTTGTCTTCGGCCAGCGCCGGTGCGGCCAGGAGCAGCACCAGTAGGGCCATGATGATTCGGGAAAGCGTTTGTATCGACATCCGCGGAAGCGTAGGGCGCCGGAGATCCGCTCGCCTTAACAAGGATCAAGCGAAGGTGCTCGAAGACGCGGCGATGGGAGGGCCGGTCCGACGAACCCGGCAGCATGACGGATGGCAGGGGGAGTCGCGATCCCGGCGGTGCTAGGCTGGCGCGGTTACCCGCCCGTGTCGGCGGGTCCGTCCTGACCCAGGGAGAACCCCCATGCACGATCGCTATGCCCGCCGCGCCCGCCTGCTGGCGCCGCTGATTCTTCTTCTCTTCGCCCTGCCGCTTACCGCACAGGACGATGCAGACAACGGTGAAGTCACGCTGGAGAAACGCCTGGCCGGACTGGAGCTGCGGACCGTCGGACCCGCGTTCATGTCCGGGCGCATCGCCGATATCGCGATCCATCCCGAGGATGAAAGCACCTGGTACGTCGCGGTCGGTTCCGGTGGGGTGTGGAAGACCACGAACTCGGGCACGACCTGGCAGACGCTGTTCGACGGCCAGTCGTCCTACTCGATCGGTTCGATCGCCATCGACCCGAACGACCCGGACACGGTCTGGGTCGGCACCGGCGAGAACGTCGGCGGTCGGCACGTCGGCTACGGCGACGGCATCTACGTCTCGCACGACGGCGGTCAGTCCTGGGCCAACAAGGGCCTGAAGGACTCCGAACACATCAGCACGATCGTGATCCATCCCGAGGACGGCGACACCGTGTGGGTCGCGGTCCAGGGGCCGCTCTGGTCCTCGGGCGGCGAGCGTGGCCTGTACATGACCAGCGACGGGGGCGAGACCTGGGAGCGCACCCTGGTCGGCGACGAGGGCGACGAGGGCGACGAGGGCGACGAGGGCGACGATGTCTGGACCGGCGTGACCGACGTGGTCATCGACCCGAGCGACCCGGACGTGCTCTATGCGGCCACCTGGCAGCGCCATCGCACGGTCGCGGCCTACGTCGGCGGCGGTCCCAACTCAGGGGTCCACAAGTCCACCGACGGCGGTCGGACCTGGACCAAGCTTTCCGGCGGCCTGCCCGGCGGCAACCTCGGCAAGATCGGCCTGGCTGTCTCGCCGCAGGACCCGGACGTGGTCTACGCCGCGATCGAGACCAATCGCCGGGAAGGCGGGATTTGGCGCACCACCAATGCAGGGGCATCGTGGTCGAAGATGTCCGACATGGTGGCCGGCGGCACCGGGCCGCACTACTACCAGGAACTGTTCGCAAGCCCGCACGCCTTCGACCGGATCTATCTGATGGACGTCCAGGCCCGCGTCTCGCACGACGGCGGCGCGACCTGGCAGGTCATCGACGCCGACAGCAAGCACGTCGACAACCACGCGATCGCGTTCCGCGCCAGCGATCCCGACTACCTGCTCTACGGCACCGACGGTGGCCTGTACGAGTCGTTCGATCACGCCGAGACCTGGCGCTACATCGACAACCTGCCGGTGACCCAGTACTACAAGGTCGCCGTCGACGACGCCGAACCGTTCTACACGATCTACGGCGGCACGCAGGACAACAACACCCAGGGCGGCCCGTCGCAGACCGACAACGTCCACGGCATCCGCAACGCCGACTGGTACGTGGTGCTGTTCGGCGACGGCCACCAGCCGGCGACCGAACCCGGCAACCCGGACATCATGTACGCGCACTGGCAGCAGGGGAACCTGGTCCGCGTCGACCGGACCACCGGGGAGGTTGTCTACATCCAGCCGCAGCCGGAGCCGGGCGAACCGGCCGAGCGCTTCAACTGGGACGCGCCCATCCTGGTCAGTCCGCACGAGCCGACCACGATCTTCCATGCTTCCCAGCGCGTCTGGCGCTCCGACGACCGCGGCGACTCGTGGCGGCCGATCTCCGGCGACCTGACTCGCGACCAGGAGCGCATCGAGCTCGACGTGATGGGCCGCCAGTGGAGCTGGGACGCGCCCTGGGACATGTTCGCCATGTCGAACTACAACACGATCACCTCCCTGGCCCAGTCGCCGATCGACGCGAGCATCCTGTATGCCGGCACCGACGACGGCCTGATCCAGGTCACCGCCGACGGCGGCGAGACCTGGCGCGAGATCGAAGCCGGCGACCTGCCCGGCGTGCCCGACACTGCATTCGTCAACGACATCAAGGCCGACCTGTTCGATGCCGATACGGTCTACGTGGCCCTGGACAACCACAAGTACGGTGACTTCGAGCCCTATCTGCTGAAGTCCACGGACCGCGGCCGGCGCTGGCGTTCGATCGCCGACGACCTGCCCGAGCGTCACCTGGTCTGGCGCGTGGTCCAGGACCACGTCGACCCGGAGCTGATGTTCGCCGGCACCGAGTACGGCGTGTTCGTCACGCTCGACGGCGGCGGGGCCTGGCACGAGCTGACCGGCAACGCGCCGACGATCGCCTACCGCGACCTGGTCATCCAGCGCCGCGAGAACGACCTGGTCGGCGCGACCTTCGGTCGAGGCTTCTGGATCCTCGACGACTACAGCCCCCTGCGCGAGCTCGATGAAGAGACCCTGAGCGCAGAAGCGGTCCTGTTCGAGCCGGCCGACGCGTGGTGGTACGTCCAGCGCGGCGTGCTCGGCTTCAACGAGAAGGGGTCGCAGGGCGACAGTCTGTACACCGCCGAGAACCCGCCCTTCGGCGCGGTGTTCACCTACCACCTGGCCGAGACCTACAAGACCGACGAGCAGCTCCGCCAGGAGCGCGAAAAGCCGATGATCGCCGAGCGCGAGGACGTGCCCTTTCCGGGTTGGGATGCGCTCGAAGAAGAGGTCCGGCAGCCCGAGCCGGCGATCCTGCTGACCGTTCGCGACGCCGACGGCAACATGGTCAGGCGGCTGGAAGGGCCGGCCAGGCAGGGCTTCCACCGCGTGGCCTGGGACCTGACCATGCCCTCGCCCATGGCAATCGGCGCCGGCGGCGGCTGGGGCACCGGGGGCGGATTCATGGTCGCCCCGGGAACCTACAGCGTCGAACTGGCCAAACGCATCGACGGCACGGTCTCGCCGCTGGCCGGCCCGGAGTCCTTCGACGTGGTCCGGATGCGCGAGGGCGCACTCGAGGGCGCCGAGCCGGAGGAAACGGCGGCGTTCTGGAAGCAGCTGGCCGAGATGCAGCGCAGGACCACGGCCGCCGGCCAGGTCGTCCGCGAGGCGCGCGAGAAGATCGACGCGATGGGCCAGGCGCTGGAGCGAAGCCAGGCCCCGGGCGGCGATCTCGACCGGCAGCTGTACCGCCTCGACCAGGCGCTGTATGAGATCGCCGAACAGCTCCAGGGCAAGGAAACCATGAACGAGGTCGGTGAACTGCAGCCGCCCACGGTCGGCCAGCGGATGTTCGTCGCAATGATGGGCACCGGTCGCTCGACCTACGGCCCGACCCCGACTCACCGCCGTTCGCTGGAAATCGCCCAGAGCGAGTTCGCCGAGATCCGCGCCGAACTGGAGCGCCTCGTCGAGCAGCGGATTCCCGCGCTCGAGCGCGAGCTCGAGGCGGCCGGCGCGCCGTGGACCACCGGCGCGTCGATTCCCGGCGGCTGACGCCCGCACGCCCGGTCGAAGCTGCCGGACCCGTCCTCGGGTCCGGCAGCGATCGCTTCGCGTCGAGGGCGCGCGCCGATGAAGCCGCCCGTCGTTCTGTCCGACCGCCTGTCGACCGGCCCCACCGGCCGGCGCTAGACTGCATGGTTCCCCAACTGGAGTTCGTCACGTGACCCGATCCACTCCGAGCAACGGCCGAGGCCGCGGCGACCCGATCGACCTGAAAGCGCTGATGAAGCGCCGCGGGGGCGGTCCGCCGATCAAACCGATCCTCGGCGCCGTCGTGGCGCTATTGATCCTCTAGGGCGCGCTGTCGGCGTTCTACACGGTCCAGCCCGAGGAGCGCGCGGTGGTCAAGCGCTTCGGCGATGTTATCGACATCACCGACCCCGGCCTGCATTTCAAGCTGCCCTTCGGTATCGACGACGTGCAGTTCGTGGCCACCGAGCGGGTGCTGAAGCAGGAGTTCGGCTTCCGCACGGAGGGGACCCGGGCCAGCGGCCGGACCAACTACTCCAGCCAGCAGTTCGAGGACGAATCGTTGATGCTGACCGGCGACCTGAACGTGATCGACGTCGAGTGGGTGGTCCAGTACCGGATCAATGACCCGATCAAGTTCCTGTACGAAATGCGCGAGCCGACCGAGACCCTGCGCGACATCGCCGAGTCGGTGATGCGGCGCGTGGTCGGCAACCGCCTGGGCTCGGCCGTGCTGACCGTCGGCCGGGTCGAGATCCAGGCCCAGGCCGCCGAGGAGATCCAGCAGATCATGAACCAGTACGACGCCGGCATCGACATCATCACCGTCGAGCTGCAGGACGTGGTTCCGCCACCGGCGGTGCAGCCGGCCTTCAACGAGGTCAACGAAGCCCGCCAGGAGCGCGAGCGAATGATCAACGAGGCCCAGAAGCGGGTCAACCAGGAGATCCCCCGGGCCGAGGGCGAGGCCATCCGGGCGATCGCCGAGGCGGAAGGCTACGCCACGGAGCGGGTCAACCGCGCGATGGGCGAGACCGCCCGGTTCACCGCGGTGCTCGAACAGTACCGCCAGGCCCCGGAAGTCACCCGGTCGCGGCTGTACCTGGAAACGCTGAACCAGGTGTTGCCGACGATCGGCCAGGTGCTGGTCGTCCAGGACGGCCAGGCCTCGCCGCTGCCGCTGCTGGACGTCAACCGGGAGGCCGCCGCAGGGGCTGCCCGAGCCGCAGCCCGGACCAACGGAGGCCAGCAATGAGAATCGCCCTGATTGCAATCCTGGCCATCGTGCTGATCGTCGCCGGCCGCACCATGCTCTGGACGCTGGACGAGTCGCAGCAGGCCATCATCGTCCAGTTCGGTGAGCCGATCGGTGATGTCGTCGACGAACCCGGACTCAACGTCAAGCTGCCCTGGCAGCAGGTGCGCTATTTCGACAAGCGGTTGCTGGGCTGGGACGGGGATGTTACCCAGATCCCCACGCTGGGCCGCGAATTCATCCTGGTCGACACCACCGCCCGCTGGCGGATTTCCGACCCGCTGCAGTTTCTGCGCTCGGTGCGCGACGAGCGCGGCGCGCGGACGCGCCTGGACGACATCATCGACTCCGTGGTCCGCGACATGGTGTCGTCGACCCAGCTCGAGGAAATCATCCGGTCGCGCGACTGGAGCGTGGACCTCGACGAGATCGACGACCCGGTACTGGCCGAGCGCGACGACGTGATCCTCGACGAGCGGCCGAAGCTCGGCCGCGAACTGCTCGAGCAGGAGACCCTGACCCGCGCCCGGCGCCTGATGCCGGAGCTCGGCATCGAGCTGGCCGACGTGCGCATCAAGCGCGTGAACTACATCGACTCGGTTCGACGCCAGGTCGAGAGCCGGATGATCGCCGAGCGCCAGTCGATCGCCGAGCGCTTCCGCGCCGAAGGCCAGGGCCGCAGCCAGGAGATCCTCGGCGAGATGCAGCGCGAACTGCGACGGATCCGCTCCGAGGCCGCGCGCGAGGCGGAGGAGATCCGGGGCGACGCGGATGCCGAGGCGACCCGCATCTACGGCGTTGCCTTCGGCGAGGACCCGGAGTTCTACTCGTTCTTCCGCACGCTGGAAAGCTATCGTGCGCTCGGCCCCAACTCGACGCTGATGCTACGGGCCGATTCGGACTTCTTCCGCTACCTCGAACAGTCGCAGATCGACTGATGCCGGTCCGGCCGGTCCCTCGGGCCGGCCGGCAAATCGCGCCTGCCTCCGCTCAGCGCCGCATCGGCGGGCGGCTGCCGTAGGTCCACGCCCGCCACAGCCACTCGGCCGGGCCGAAGCGGAACCGGGCGAGCCACCACCGGCTGACCGCCACCTGAAGCGCGAAGAAGACGATCGCGAGAAGCAGCATCGTGGCCCGGGGCACCTGGCCCCACAGCCCCAGCCCGTAGCCATAGAACACCAGGGTCCAGACCAGCGACTGGCACAGGTAGTTGGTCAGCGCCATCCGGCCGGCCGGAGCCAGGAAGGCAAGGCGCTGCGCGTTCGGCACCACGAGCGACAGGTAGCCCAGCGTGAGCAGCAGCGCGCCGACCGTGGCGGCCGTGGTCCCGAGCGCCAGGTCCAGGGACGGGACGAACATTCCCAGTCCCTCCAGCCGCCAGGCCGCATAGGCCGAAACCGGCAGCCCGACGACCAGGCCGAGCACGCGCCAGCGCCGGAAGAAGCCCGTGTGCTTCGCCGGCCGGTCAAGCGGTCCCGCGGCCAGCAGCCAGCGCCCGAGCAGGAAGTAGCCGAGCACCGGCGGTATCCAGAACACGAAACTCGACAAGGAGAATTCCACGTCGCGGACCCGCTGCATGACGTTCTCGACATAGCTTCCTTCGGCGTTGATGCGCGCGGCTTCGGCGGCCATGGACTCGGTCTCGGCTTCCGCTTCGCGGATGTCGGCGATGGCCGCTTCGCCGCCGTCCGGCGCATAGCTGGCGGCCGTGATGCCGGCCAGGCCGATCCACATCATCAACATGGGCACCGCGATCAGGCCCAGCGCCCATTTCCACAGGCGTCGGACCGGCGTGCGACGGAACAGCAGCAGCATCACGAATGCGGTCAGCGCGTAGACCAGCAGGACATCGCCGGACCAGACCAGCAGTGCGTGGGCGAGTCCGAAGCCGAGCAGGCCGATCAAGCGCCTGAAGTATCGGCCCGTACCGCCTCCGCCGGCCTCGTCGGCGCGCAGCATCATCAGCGCGAAACCTGCGCCGAAGAGCATCGAGAACAGCGAATAGAACTTGCCCTCGGCCAGCCACTGGACCAGGAACGCGACCAGCGCATGGACCCCGCTCGGCGATGCCTGGTCGGCCAGTGCGATCGAGACGATCGGCCGACTGAAATACTCGAAATTGACCAGCAGGATGCCGAACAGCGCAAAGCCCCGCAGCACGTCGAGGTGAATCTTGCGGTCCGTAGACGGGGTGGGTCGGTCCAGGGTCATTCGGCTCTCCTCAGGCGGCGGCGCGCTCGGTGCGGCGGTCGGCGTGGGCATCGAGTACGGCGGCCACGGCAAGCGTCAAGCGGCGCGCGTAGTCCAGGTGCAGGAACTCGTTCGGCCCGTGCGCGTTCGATTTCGGCCCGAGCACGCCGGTGATCAGGAACTGCGCGTCGGGGAACGATTCACCGAGCATCGCCATGAACGGAATCGTGCCGCCTTCGCCCATGTACATCGCCGGCTTGTCGAACACCGCCTGCGAGGCCGCCTGGCACGCGTCGTCGAGCCAGGCGGCGACCTCGGGTGCATTCCAGCCCGTGGCCGCGGCCTCGGGTTCGAAGGCAACCCGGGCGCCGTAGGGCGGATCGTCTTCCAGCGTGGACTTGAGCGCCAGCGTCGCGGCGTCTCCGTCGACGGTCGGCGGCAGGCGGACGGAGATCTTCAGGGCCGTACCCGGCCGCAGCACGTTGCCGGCCGAGGCCAGGTCAGGCAGGCCGCCGGCTCCGGTCACCGACAGGGCGGGCTTCCAGTTGCGGTTCAGCAGCCGTTCCAGCGGCGAACCGCCGGCCGGGCCGGCGTCGTCGACCCAGGGATAGGCGGAGTGGACCTGCTCGCCGAGCGCCTCGGCTACCGCCGCCAGTTGCTGGCGGCGCTGTTCCGGAACTTCGGCCTGCATCTCGGCCAGCAGCACCTCGCCGGTGGTCTCGTTCTCGATCCTCGAGAGCAGCTGGCGGGCGATCCGGAAACTCGAAGGCACGATGCCGGACGCGTAGCCCGAATGCACCCCCTCGTTCAGGATGTCCACGTTCAGCGTGCCGGCGGCCATGCCGCGCAGCGAGGTCGTCACCCAGAGCTGCTCGTAGTTGCCGGCGCCGGAGTCCAGGCAGACCACCAGCGAAGGTTCGCCGATCCGGTCGGCCAGGTGGGCGATGTAGGCCGGCAGATCGTAGCTGCCCGACTCCTCGCAGGCCTCGATCAGGAGCACGTAGCGAGCGTGCCGCCGGCCCTGTTCCTGCAGAGCGCGGATCGCGGCCAACGAGCTGTAGGCGGCATAGCCGTCGTCGGCCCCGCCCCGGCCGTACAGCTTGCCGTCGCGGATCACCGGTTTCCAGGGGCCCAGGTCGTCTTCCCAGCCGGTCATTTCGGGCTGCTTGTCGAGGTGGCCGTAGAGCAGCACGGTGTCCGGCTCGGTCGGGTGCCCGGCCGAGCCCTGGTGTCCGGTCGAACCCTGTGAGGCCGGCACTTCCATGAAGATGACGGGGGTGCGTCCCTCCAGCCGCACGATCTCGACCTGCAGGCCGTCGATCGGTTGCTCGCGGCACCAGCGTGCGATGTGGTCCACCGCCGCATCGATGTGACCGTGCTCGGCCCAGGCGGCGTCGAAGTGCGGGGACTTGGCCGGAATGCGGACGTAGTCGACCAGTTCGGGGGTGATGCTGTCTTCCCAGAGCGGGTCGATCGTTTCTCGTGCCTTGTCGAGGTCCATGGCGAACTCGCGGTAGCTGGTCGAACGTCACCGTCGATGCTAGCCGATTCCGGGACGGTTCGGACGACCGAGCGGGCGGCCCCGCCGCCACATGGGACATCGCACCCGCTTCGTGCCACGCCCCCGACCCGATGCCGGTATCCTCTCGGCACGGTGCCGGTCCCGGCTAGCGGTCCGCGCCGAATCGCATCCAGTGCCTGCGTGAGGTATCGACCATCGACTCGAACATCGACGATCTGCCGGATCTCTCGGTCCGACCGGAGCGGATCGAGGGTGCCGTGCTCTCGGTCGACCTCGACGGCGCGCCCCACCCCGCCGGCCCGGGGCTGGAATGGCTCGGCGGAGACTTCGCGCACGAGGCGTGGACGGCCTCCGGCGACCGGGTGTATTCGATCGTTCTCGGCGAGCACGACGAGCCCGGGCTCGATGCCGCCGAACCGGCCGAACGCCTCTATCGGCGACTGATCGAGCAGCTGCGCGCGGCCGACGATGCGTACCCGCTGAGGCTCTGGAACTACTTTCCTGCGATCAACGAAGGCCCGGACGACGCGGAGCGGTATCGACGCTTCTGCGTGGGTCGCGGTCGCGCGCTCGAGGCCGCCGGCCTGGCCGATGCCCAGATGTGCGCCGCGACCGCGATCGGCGGCGAGCTCGAGCGCCAGGGGCCGGTCATGCAGCTGGTCGCGCTGGTCGGCCGGCGACCGGGAGTCTCGATCGAGAACCCGCGTCAGGTCAGCGCCTGGAACTACCCGCGCTCCTACGGACCGCGCCAGCCGGCCTTCGCTCGCGCCACGGCGGTCCCGCTGGCCGGGTCGCGCGCCGCGCTGCTGATTTCGGGCACGGCCAGCGTGGTCGGACACGCGACCGCGCACCCGGGCGACGTGCTGGCCCAGACCGACGAGGCGGCCAGCAATCTGCAATCGCTGCTGCGCAACGCGGCCGCGACGCTCGACCAGCCGGCACTGGGCGAGTTCGGTCCGGACAGCGTGGCGCGCGTGTACGTGCGCCATTCCTCCGACTGGCCGGCGGTCCGATCCCGGCTGAAGGCGCGCTGGCCCGATCTCGAACTCTGCGGCCTGCGCGGCGATGTCTGCCGCCGCGACCTGCTGGTCGAGATCGAGGCCTGGCACCCGGGTCGCCGCATCGACTGATAAGTCGACTGATCAGTCGACTGAACCGCCGACGCATTTTCGTCGCCAAGGGTCCACCATGGGCGGGTTTCCTGCCCGCAGCGTCCCGCTTGCTTCCCGGGGCCGTTCGCCTTTGGCTCGAACGAGCGTGACGCATACCGCAAATTCAACGGCTTGGCACGTCTCTTGAATGTAGTACAGCAGCAAGGTAGTCGCTCCAACGACTGCCGCCCCGAATCGAGTACGAGGTGGACGATGCTGCACAAGGAATCGAATGGATCGAACGACCGGCACGCTGCTGGCGCAGACGAGCGGCCGGCCCAGTTCAGCTTTGCCTTCCAGCCGATCGTCGATCTCGAATCGGGCGAAGTCATCGGCCAGGAAGCGCTGGTCCGCGGCAACTTCGGCGAGGCCGCGGACACCGTGCTGCAGACCATCCGCGCAGAGATTCGCGAGCTCTACGACCAGGCCTGCCGCAAGCGCGCGCTGGAGGTAGCCGGGCGGCTCGGGATCGACGTTTCGCTGCACCTGAACTGCGCCGGCGTGACGCCGGCCAACCTCGAACAGGTCCTGAAGGACACGGTGACGCTGGCCCGCCACTACGGCATCGATCCCGGTTCGCTGGTCTTCGAGTTCGGTCGCCTGGAGCCGCTGGGTTCGCCGCGCGAACTCAACGACGTGCGTGAACGATGCGAGTCGGCCGGCATCCAGGTGCTCGCCGACAACTTCGGGGCCAGCGAAGTCGGTCTGAAGCGACTGGTCGTTTTCCGGCCGCAGTGGCTGAAGCTCGACCGCAATCTGGTCGACCGGATCCACTGCAGCGAGCGACGCCAGGCCCTGGTGCACGGCGTGCTGGCCACTTGTGGGATGCTCGGCATCGAGGTCATCGCCAGCGGTGTCGAGCACGAGGCCGAGGTCCGGTGGCTGCGCGGAGCCGGCGTGCGCTACGCCCAGGGCTTCCTGTTCAGCCGCCCGGCGTTCGAATCGCTGCCGCGCGTCAAGCCCGTCCGATCGAGCGCCTGACCGGCGCTGCCTTCGCACCGGGTCGTGTCATCGGCCCGTCAGCGCCCTGCAACGCGATTGTCGTAATGGGGCGCTAACTTCGACGGCATGGAAATGCCCTTCGCCAACGCAGTCCAGCGTGGGTTCGCACGGATCGACCGGGCCGAACAGCGAATCTGCCTTCGCTTGAACCGGGTCTCGGCCCGGCCCCGCGTCCGCGCGTTCTTCGCCGCCGTGAGCCGGGTCGGCGACGGGGCTGTCTGGTACGCGCTGATGGTCGTACTTGCGCTGACCCAGGGACGCTACGGAGTTCGTGCCGCGCTGGCGATGGGCCTGACCGCGCTGGTCGGCCTGGCGATCTACAAGCTCCTCAAGGAGCGGCTGGTTCGCGAGCGACCCTATTTCACGCACCAGGACATCCGCGTCGGCTGCGCACCGCTGGACCGGTACAGTTTTCCATCCGGCCACACGCTGCAGGCCGTGATCTTCACGCTGATCGCCGTGGCCTGGTTTCCGGCGCTGGCCGCCGTGCTCGTGCCCCTGGCGCTGCTGATCGCCCTTTCGCGGGTCGTGCTCGGCCTGCACTACCCGACCGACGTGCTGGTCGGCGCCGCGATCGGCTGGGGCCTGGCGGCGATCGCCTTGCGGATGGCGCCACCGGCATTCTGAACCCGGCTCAGCCGTGGTGCCGGGTCTCCAGCACCTCGAGCACCTCGCCCATGCGCGCACCCGAGGCCGCCAGCACGACCTGCAGGTGATACAGCAGGTCGGCGCTTTCCTCGACGAGTTCTTCGCGGTCGCCGGCGGTCGCGGCCAGCGCGACCTCGACCCCTTCCTCGCCGACCTTCTGGGCACAGCGTTTCACGCCGCTGGCCAGGAGCCGGGCGGTGTAGCTGGATTCCGGCTCCGCGTTCCTTCGCGACTGAACGATCCGCTCCAGCTCGCCGAGAAAGGCCAGCGGCGGTCGCACGGCGTCGCCGAAACAGGTCGCGGTACCGGTGTGGCAGGTCGGGCCGTGCGGACGGGCGAGCACCAGCAGCGTGTCGCGATCGCAGTCGATGGCGATGTCGACCAGCTCGAGCGTGTGGCCGGAGGTCTCGCCCTTGGTCCACAGCCGCTGCTTGCTGCGCGAAAAGAAGGTCACGTGTCCGGTAGCTCGCGTCCGCTCCAGCGCCTCGGCGGTCATGTAGCCCAGCATGAGCACCCGGCCGCTGTCCGCGTCCTGGATCACGGCGGGCAGCAGGCCGTCGCCCTTGGACCAGTCGAGTTCATCGTGGGATCGGTGCATTTCGGTCATCGGAGGTTCCTGGTCGGATTCGATTCGTTTCGTCGAGCGGCCCGACGACAAGGTCCGGTCTTCAAGCCAGCGCACCGCCGCAGCTCGAACCCTGGCCTGCAGTGCAGCCGTAGCAGTGGTCGGCAATGGCGATCGCGCGGGGCGGTTCATCGTGTTCGAGCAGGTCGGCCAGGGTCGGCTGGGTACTGTCGTTGCCCAGCGGCAGGCCGAGCATCTGGTTGAAGTCGCAGTCGTAGAGCCGGCCGCGATAGTCGACGCTGATCAGGTCGCGGCACATCACGGCCTCGAGATTCTCGCGCCGGTAGCTGTTCTTCAGCAGGGTCATGTAGTCCTCGAACTGCCCCTTGGCCAGCAGGATCGCGCCGAAGCGTTTGATCGGCATGTTGGCCAGGGTGAACAGCCGGTCGAAGGACAGCCCGAACTCGTCGGCCAGCAGCCGCTTGTAGTCGACCTCCAGCGCCGCCTGGTCGGGCGGCAGCGTGGCCCCCAGCGGGTTGTAGACCAGGTTCATCACGCGGTCCGACCGGCCCTTGCCGTAGCCCAGTTCGTTGAGCGTCTTCAGCGCCCGGATCGAGGCTTCGAACACGCCGTTGCCGCGCTGGGCGTCGACGTTTTCCTTCGAATAGCAGGGCAGCGATGCGACCACTTCGACGTCGTTCCCGGCAAGGAAGGGGCCGACCCAGTCGTAGCCGGGCTCTTCCATCAGGGTCGGGTTGAGCCGGTCCATGACGTGGACGCCCCGCTGGCGCGCCTGCTCGACCAGCCAGCGGAAGTCCGGGTTCATTTCCGGTGACCCGCCGGTCAGGTCCAGCGTGCGGATGCCGAAGCGGTCGACCACCTCGAGCGCGATTTCCATCGTCGCGCGATCCATCAGCTCGGTGCGGCTCGGGCCGGCGTTGACGTGGCAGTGGACGCAGGCCAGGTTGCACAGATAGCCGAGGTTCATCTGCAGCGTGTCGAGACGCCGCCGGCGGATCGGCGGAAAGTCGGTCTTCTCGAGCAAGGGAAGGGTGTCGCGCATGGTCGGGGTCTCCGGGGCTCAGCGCCGCGTGCGTACGCCGCGTTCGGCCAGCCATTCCTTCAGGGTCGGAATCGGAATCTGCCCCGAGTGGAACACGGTGGCCGCCAGTGCGCCGTCGACGTCGGCTCGCTCGAAGGCCTCGAGGAAGTGCTCGGGTGCGCCGGCACCGCCCGAGGCAATCAGCGGCACAGCGCAGATGCTGCGAATGTCGGCCAACTGCTCCGTATCGTAGCCGGTTCTGACGCCATCGGCGTCCATGCAGTTGAGCACGATCTCGCCGGCGCCGAGCGCCTGGACCTGCTCGACCCAGGCGCGGGTGTCGAGGTCGGGGTCGGTCATGGCGTCGGGATTGCCGGTGTTGGCGCGCAGCCGGAACGCGGTCCGGCCGTTGACGCGCTCGCGGATCGAGTCAACGCCGATGACCACGCACTGGCTGCCGAAGGCGTCGGCCAGTTCGGCCACCAGTTCCGGTCGGGCCAGCGCCGGCGAGTTGACCGAGATCTTGTCCGCACCGGCGTGCAGGACGGCGCGTGCGCGAGCGACGTCGCGAATGCCGCCGGCCACGGTGAACGGAATGTCGATCGTCTCGGCGACGCGTTCGACCCACTCGACGTCGACGCTCCGGCCCTCGGGGCTGGCCGTGATGTCGTAGAACACAAGCTCGTCGGCGCCCTGATCGCGATAGGCCTCGGCGCGCTCGAGGATGTCGCCCATGTCGACGTGGTCCCGGAACTTCACGCCCTTGACCACCCGCCCGGCGCGCACGTCCAGGCACGGGATGATGCGCACGGCCACGCCGCTCACGAGGGCTCCCCGTTCAGGGTGCGGCCGAGCATGTCCAGCGGAACGCGACCGTCCAGCAGCGCGCGGCCGACGATGCATCCGGCGACGCCGGTTCCTGCCGCGGCCTCCAGGTGGGCCGGTTCCCCGACGCCGCCGGAGGCCTGGATTTCGAGCCCGGGATAGCGGGAAGCAAGTTCGGCATAGAGCGCCGTGCTCGGTCCGCCCAGCATGCCGTCGCGGGTGATGTCGGTGCATAGAAGGTGAACCAGTCCGCCGTCGATCAGCTGCTCGAGCAGCGTGAACAGGTCCGTTTCACCGGCCTCGGTCCACCCCGCCGCCTGCGGCATCCATCGGCCGTCGTCGGTCGGCCGCACGTCCAGGCCGGCAACGATCCGATCCGCGCCGTAGCGGCGGATCCACTCGACGACCCGCTCGGGTTCACGCACGCACAGGCTGCCGAGCACGACCCGGTCGATGCCGGCCTCGAGGCGTCGCGACAGGTCCTGCTCGTCGCGCACGCCGCCGCCGGACTGGACCGGGATGTCCAGCGCTTCCGCGATCTCGGTGATCACGGCCAGGTTGCCCTCGCCGCCGTTCAGTGCCGCGTCCAGGTCGACGAGGTGCAGCATTCGCCCGCCGGCCTCCTGGTAAGCGCGAGCCTGGCCGACCGGCGACAGCGTGTAGCGGGTTTCGCGGTCGTAGTCGCCCTGTTGCAGGCGGACCACACCGCCGTTGCGCAGGTCGAGTGCGGGAATGACGATCATGAGTCGAGAAAATTCCTCAGCAGTTGGTGACCCGGTCCGGCCGACTTTTCCGGGTGGAACTGGCAGGCCGCGAAGTTCTCGTGGCGCACGATGGCGGCAAACGGCTCGCCGTGCTCGCTGCGCGCCACGCACGCCGGCCCGTCGACGGGCGCGGCGTAGCCGTGGACGAAGTAGAACCATGCCTCGGGCTCGATGTCGCGGGCGAGCGGATCGTCGCGCTCCCATCGGAGCTGGTTCCAGCCCATGTGAGGAAGGCGAAGCCCCTCGCCGCCGGCCAGCCTGCGGACTTGGCCGGGGATCAGGCCGAGGCACTCGGCGTCGCCCTCCTCGGAGCGCTCGAACATCAGCTGCAGGCCGAGGCAGATGCCGAGCACCGGCTGCTCGAGGCCGCGGATGACCTCGACCAGACCCGCGTCGTGCAGGGCCTTCATGGCCCAGGCGGCCGCGCCCACGCCGGGCAGGATGACCCGCTCGGCCCCGCGGATGGTGTCTGCGTCGCTGGTCAGCACCGCCGAGGCGCCGATGCGCGACAGGGCCTGGACCACCGAGCCCAGGTTCGCGCCGCCGGAGTCGATCACCGCGAGCGTCATCGTGACCTGCTCCCGCGATCGTTCGCTATGGGTCCACAGATGAACGCAGATGAACGCAGATAACGGCAAGAAGCTGCTAGCTCACCGATCGGGCCCGGAGAACGGACCGTTCCTGCGGCATCCAGTGTGGTCCATGCCCGGACACAATCCGGAGTCGACCGAATCCCGCTCTTTATCCGTGTCCATCCGTGTTCATCTGTGGACATTCGCTTCTGCCTTGCGGCGGTCATCGCGGTGGATTCGTCATGGACGCGATCAACGGATCGTGGCTCGAAGGGCCTCTCCATCACAGCATTCCCTTGGTCGAGGGCATGCCGCCCTGCCCGCGCGCCAGTGCGGGGCGCAGGGCGCGGCCGACGGCCTTGAAGCAGCCCTCTACCATGTGGTGCGTGTTTTCGCCGGCGACCTTCAGGTGGATCGCGCAGCGCAGCGACTGGGCCAGCGACTGGAAGAAGTGCTGGACCATCTCGGTGTGCAGGCCGCCGACCGACTCGCGCGGAAACGCGCCGTCGAGCACGAACGCCGGCCGCCCGGACAGGTCGATCGCCGCGCTGGCCAGCGATTCGTCCATCGGCAGCGTGAAGCCGTAGCGGCCGATGCCGTGGCGGTCGCCCAACGCTTCGTCCAGCGCGCTCCCCAGCGCCAGCGCACAGTCCTCGACCGTGTGGTGTTCGTCGATGTGCAGGTCGCCCTCGCAGGAAAGCGCCAGGGAGAACCCGCCGTGGGCGGCGAGCTGGTCGAGCATGTGGTCGAAGAAGCCGATGCCGGTGGTGTTCTCGATCGGCTTCGTCGCGTCGAGATCGACCTTCACCCGGATGCCGGTTTCATTGGTCCGGCGCTCGGTCTCGGCGGTCCGGGGGGCGCGGATCAACGCATCCGAGATTTCGGGCCAGGTGCGACCCTCCGGGCCGACGCGGAAACCCGCCAGGCCCATGTTCCCGGCCAGCTGCAGGTCGGTCTCTCGATCGCCGATCACCGCCGAGCGGCGGCGATCCAGGCCGGGGTCGCGAAGGTAGTCGAGCAGCATGCCGACGCCAGGCTTGCGGGTCGGTGCGCCGTCGTCGGGGAACGAGCGGTCGATGTGGATCGCGTCGAACTCGATCCCCTGCGATGACAGGATCTGGAGGAGCAGCTCGTGCGGTCCGGTGAAGTCGGCTTCCGGAAATGCGTCGGTGCCGAGACCGTCCTGGTTGCTGACCATCACGAAGCGATAGCCGTCGGCCTTCAGCTTCAGCAGCGACGGGATCACCTCCGGCATCAGCCGGAACTTCTCGAAGGCATCGATCTGCTCATCGGCCGGTTCTTCGATGAGGCAGCCGTCGCGGTCGATGAACAGGATCTTGCGCAGGCTCATGTCCGGGTCCTCACTGGTCGGCTCTGTTGGCTCGGGACGTAGGCACGTGGAGCTCGCCTGGCGGCGGAGGCACGGCGCATCATGGGCGCCACCGCCGCAGGAAATCGATCACGGCATCGGTTTCGGCGGGCGTGCCGATCGTGATCCGCACGCACTCTTCCAGGCCACGTTGGGCCGACTGGTTCCGCAGCCGGATGCCGGCCGCCGCGGCGTCGTCGAGCAGGCGCCCGGCATCGGGGACCCGGACCAGCACGAAGTTGGCCTCGCCCGGCCACAGGTCGCGCACCCAGCCCAGCGCGCCAAGCGCTCCGACCAGGCGCGCCTTCTGTTCGGCCAGGACGATCAGCTGCTCACGCTGCCGGGCCAGTGCGTCGGGCTGCAGCGCGGTCAGCGCGGCCTCGACGGTCGGGGTCGGTAGCGGATACGGCGCGATGATCCGCCGCAGCAGGGCGATCACACCCGGGTCGGCGATGACCGTGCCGAGACGGCAGCCGGCCAGCGCGTGCGCTTTCGATAACGTGCGCAGCACCACCAGGTTCGGCAGGTCGCCGAGTCGGGTCGTGAAGGAAGGGTTCGACTGGAACTCGACGTAGGCCTCGTCGATCACGACCAGCCCGCGGCCGTCGAGTTCGGTGCAGACGGCTTCGATGGTTCCGGCCGACAGCACGTTGCCGGTCGGGTTGTTCGGGGAACACAGGAACACGAGCTTGCACCCGCGCGCCTTTCCGACCAGGTTGTCCGGGGCCTCGAAACCGCTTCCGGTATCGACTAGCGGCGCTTCGACGACCTGCGCACCCTGAACCCGGGCCGACAGCCCGTACATGCCGAAGCACGGCGGCATGATCAGCACCGGCTCGCCGGCGCCACAGAACGTCCGGACCAGCAGGTCGATGCCCTCGTCGCTGCCGCGCGTGATCAGCAGCTGCTCGTCGCGAACGCCGTAGAGCCTGGCGAGTCGTTCGCGCAGTTCGGCCGGCTGCGGGTCGGGATAGCGGTTCAGCTGCCTGCCGTCGGACGAAAACGGGTTCTCGTTGGCATTGAGCAGGATGCCGGCGGCGTCGGCCAGCGCCCGGGCCGACGCGTAGGGCGTCAACGCGCGGACCTCGGGCCGGGCCAGGTCGTCGTAGGCGCGGCTCACCGTCCGTTCTCCGCAAGTGCTTCGAGCCTTGCCGAGATGGCCAGGCGGTGGGCATCCAGCTGCTCGTGGGCCGCCAGTCGCGCGCCGGCCGGGCCGAGTTCGCGCAGGCCGTCGGCGGAGGCGGTCTGCACGGTCATCCGGCGCAGGAAGTCGGCCACACCCAGACCCGAGTGGACGCGCGCCCAGCCGCCGGTCGGCAGCGTGTGGTTGGTGCCCGAGACGTAATCACCCAGAGATTCAGGGGTGTAGTGACCGACGAATACCGAGCCCGCGTTGCGCACGCCGGCGGCGAGCCGCTCGGCGTCCCGGGTCGCGATGATCAGGTGCTCCGGGGCGTAGCGCTCGCTGATCTCGATTGCTGTTTTCATGTCCGATACCCGCACGATGGCGGCATGTTCAAGAGCTTTTCGCGTAATTTCGGCGCGCGGAAGCTGCGCCAGGCGCCGCCCGATCGCCGTCGGCAGCGCGCGAGCCAGTTCGGCGCTGTCGGTGAGCAGGAGCACCTGGGAATCCGGGCCGTGCTCGGCCTGGCTGAGCAGGTCGAGCGCGACCCAGTCCGGATCGGCGCTGCCGTCGGCGATGACCATGACCTCGGAAGGTCCCGCCGGCAGGTCCTGGGCCGCGCCGTTGATGTCCAGCGCGACCTGGCGCTTGGCCTCGGCGACGAATCGATTGCCCGGGCCGTAGAGCTTGGCGCAGGCGGGGACCGATTCGGTGCCGTAGGCCATCGCGGCGATCGCCTGGGCGCCGCCGGCGACCAGCACGCGCTCCAGGCCCAGTTTCGCGGCCACGGCCAGGACCGCGTCGTCGGCGCGACCGTCCCGATTCGGGGGCGTGGCCAGCACGATCCGTTCGCAGCCGGCCAGCAGGGCCGGGACCAGCAGCATGATCGCGGTCGACGGCAACGGGGCCGACCCGGCCGGCACGTAGAGTCCGACCGGGTCCAGCGCCACGTGACGCATCCGGCAGGTCACGCCCGGCGCGGTCTCCACTTCGTAGTCCTCGGGTCGGCCGCGCCGGTGGAACGCGCGAACGGTGGCGATCGCACGATCCAGCGCGGCGTTGAGTTCGGCATCCAGCGCGGCACGCGCTTCGACGTCCTGCCAGAGCGATTCAGGCTCGACCCGGTCGAAGCGGCGGGTGAAGTCGAGCAGGGCCGCATCGCCGCCGGCGCGGATGTCGGCCACGATGCCCGTGACCTGCCGGGTCAGTTCCTCGTCGCTTTCCAGCCGTGGACGTGACAGCAGGTCGCGACGAGCGTCGTCGTCGAGGTCGCTCCAGGTGACCGTCCCGAGTGCAGGAGCGCTCATGCCAGGATCTTCTCCACCGGCAGCACCAGGATCGCCGAGGCGCCGGCCTGCTTGAGTTCCTCGAGGTGCTCCCAGAACACCTGCTCGGTACACAGAGCGTGGACCGCCACGCGGTCCGGCTGGCCCTCCAGCGGAAGCACGGTGGGCGTTTCGGCGCCGGGCAGCACTTCGGTGATCCGGGCCAGGCGCTCGCGCGGCGCGTGCAGCATCACGTACTTGGTTTCGCGTGCGGTCTGCACGCCCTGGATGCGCTGGACCAGCTTGTCGAGCAGGCGCTGCTGGTCGGCGTCGAGCGAGGATGCGCCCCGATACAGTGCGGCCTGGCTCTCCAGGACCGGTTCGACCGCCTTGAGGTGATTGGCGCGCAGGGTCGTTCCGGTCGAGACCAGATCGACGATCGCCTCGGCCGTGCCGAGGCTCGGAGCGATCTCGACGGCCCCGTTGAGCATCACGATATCGGCCGAAACGCCTTTTTCCTGCAGCCAACGCGCTGTCAAATGCGGATAACTGGTTGCAATTCGTCGCCCCTCGAGCTGTTCCGGGCCGCGATAGTCCTGGCCCTCGGGCAGCGCGAGCATCAGCTTGCAGTGGCCGAAATCCAACCGGGACAGGACTTCGAGTCGGGCGCCGGGCCGGCGCTGGGCGGCCTCGGCCAGCTTCTCGTCGGCGACGTTCTCGCCGACGATGCCGAGTTCGCAGACCCCCTCCAGCAGCAGGCGGGGGATATCGTCGTCGCGGACCAGCAGCAGGTCGACCGGCAGGTTGCGGCCGTACCAGAACAGCTTGTCCTTGCTGCGCGCGAAGTGCAGGCCGGCCCGTTCGAGCAGCTTCAGCGAGGCCTCGGACAGGCGCCCGGATTTCTGGATCGCGATCTTGAGTCGGCGTTCGGTGCTCATGCTTCCTGATCTCCCGGGAATGGCTGGCTGGTTGCGTCTTCGCCCTGCAGGCGTTTCAGGGCCAGGCGATAGCCGCCATGGCCCATCTCTAGAAATCGGGCGACGCGGCCGATGGTGGTGACGCTCACCCCGGTCCGGTCGTGGATTTCGCGGTACGGCAGGCCGGCATCGAGCAGCTGGACGACCCGCCAACGGTCCACCAGGGCCTCGAGCTCGGCCGGCGTGGTCAGATCGCGCAGCAGCGAGCGGACCTCGTCCGGCGTCTGCATCGCGCTGAACGCTTCGGCCAGGCTGTTCCGGGCGGCGCGGTTGGCCTTCAGGTGCTGCTCGTCGAGTTGTTTCATGGCGGTCGATGGCGCGTGGTCGCGCGGGATGTGGGTCGATGATTTGGCAGCATACTAGCACACTGGCGTATTAACGCGTTATCACATTATCACACCGGCACGGTGCTGCCCGCTGTCCGGCCGACCCCTTCCCTTGCCCTGCACGGTCTGCCCATCTCGTGGGCAAAGTTTGCCCTGCGGTCCCGGAAACGGCTAGAATGCAGCGATTTTGTGTCCGCCGCGGAGAATTCCCGGGGGCACCGTTTCCGCGAACCACTTCTCGTTGCGCAACCCCGAGTCGCGCGGATCGACCCTTGATTGCACTCTTGATTTCACACTTCACTACAACCGCAACATAAAACAAGCCTGGGAGACAACATGGACATGAGTCTGATCCCGCCGGCGCTCGGCATCGTCGGGCTGATCACGGCATTCGTCATCTTCACCGCGATGATGCGCTACCCGGTAATGGACGGTAAGCCGGCCGAAATCGCCAAGCTGATCCAGGACGGTGCAATGGCGTTCATGCGCCGAGAGATCCTCATGATCGGCGGATCCGTCGCCGTGCTGTTCATCGCGCTGGCGTTCTCCGGCCTCGGCATCGAGACTGCGATCTCCTTCCTGGTCGGCGCATTCTGTTCGGCCATCGCCGGGTACTTCGGCATGATCGCCGCAACTCGCGCCAATGTCCGCACGACCTCGGCCGCGCACAACTTCGGCACCGATCGCGCGCTCACCGTTGCCTTCTACGGCGGCTCCGTGATGGGCCTGGTGCTGGCTTCGCTCGGCCTGCTGGGCCTCGGCACGCTGTACCTGATCTTCGGAACCGACCCCGAGACCGCGCATCGCATCCACGGTTTCGGCATGGGCGCCGGCGTGGTCGCGCTGTTCTACCGTGTCGGTGGCGGTATCTTCACCAAGTCCGCCGACGTCGGCGCCGACCTGGTCGGCAAGGTCGAAGCCGGCATTCCCGAGGACGACCCCCGCAACCCGGGCGTGATTGCCGATAACGTCGGCGACAACGTCGGCGACGTGGCCGGGATGGGCTCGGACATCTTCGAATCGTACTGCGGTGCGATGATCGCCTCGGTGGCGCTGGCAACCGTCATGGTCAAGCAGGCCGGCGGCGCCGCGATCGTTCCGGGCATGGGCCCCGGCGAGGCGCTGATGGGTCTGCCGCTGCTGCTCTCCTCGCTCGGCCTGGTCTGCTCGATCCTGGCCATCGGCCTGGTCCGCATGTCGGCCAGCAAGAGCCCCGAAGTCGCCCTGCGAATCGGCACGATATCCGCGGCCATCGGTTTCGTGGCGCTGGCCTACTTCCTGATCGGGTACCTGGATATCCAGACCGGCGTCTGGATCGCGACCATCGTCGGCGCGGTCGGCGGCGTGATCATCGGACTTTCGACCGAGTACTACACCGCCGCCAAGCCGATCCGCGACATCGCCAAGTCGGGTGAAACCGGTCCGGCAACCGTGATCATCGCCGGTCTGGCCACGGGCATGCAGTCCGTGCTGATCCCGATCCTGACCATCTGCGCGATGATCTTCGTGGCCAATTCGCAGGCCGAACTCTACGGTGTCGGCATCGCTGCGGTCTCGATGCTGGCCACGGTCGGCATGACCATGGCGATCGACGCCTACGGTCCGGTCGCCGACAACGCCGGCGGGATCGCCGAAATGGCCGGCCTGGGCGAGGACACCCGGAAGATCACCGACTCGCTCGACGAACTGGGCAACACCACGGCCGCCATCGGCAAGGGCTTCGCGATCGGCGCTGCGGCGCTGGCCGCGCTGACCATCATCTCCGCCTACATCGCGGAGATCCAGCACGACATGACGGACTTCGTCCTGGCGATCTCCGATCCGATGGTGCTGATCGGCATGTTCATCGGCGGTCTGTTCCCGTTCCTGGTCGCTTCGATCACGATGACCGCCGTCGGTGCCGCGGCATTCGAGATGATCACCGAGATTCGCCGCCAGTTCCGCGAGATTCCCGGCCTGCTCGAAGGCAACGCCACGCCGGATGCGGCGCGCTGCGTCGATATCGCGACGACCTCGGCGATCAAGCGGATGCTGCTGCCCGCAGCGCTCGCCGTCCTGGGGCCGGTGGCCGTGGGCTTCGGCCTCGGCCCGGAAGCGCTGGGCGGCATGCTCGGCGGCGCGCTGATCTCTGCGGTCCTGCTGGCGCTGACAATGGCCAATGCCGGGGGTGCCTGGGACAACGCCAAGAAGTACGTCGAGAAGGGCAACTACGGCGGCAAGGGCTCCGAGACCCACAAGGCGAACGTGGTCGGCGATACGGTCGGCGACCCGCTGAAGGACACCTCGGGCCCGTCGATGAACATCCTGATCAACGTGATGGCCATCGTCAGCCTCGTGATCGCGCCGCTGCTCCACTGACCGGCACCATCAGGCAAGACCGGAAAAGCGCGGCCCCGGGCCGCGCTTTTCTGTTTCCAGGGTTTCTCGTTCGGGGGCGAGGCTGTCCGGGCAACGACAAGGGCAAGGGCGCTTTCTCGCAGAGACGCAAGGACGCAGGGAAACCGAATGCGATCCGGGTTGCCGGGGGCCGTCCGCTTTCATCGGTCCGCTTTCATCGGTCCGCTTTCATCGCCATAGCTGCAGGCTGATCGCAACCCGGGCGAAAGCCTTCCGGAAACTTCTCTGTCTTTCTCTCCGCCATTGCGTCTCTGCGAGAAAAGGCTTTTCGCCTTGGTTGCCGCCCAAGCGGTCCGAGTCGGGCCAAAGACTCAGCGGGGAGGAAGGAAGGGGTGGTCCGATTCAGTCGACATCAAATCCATGGGTGCCCTTTTCAGCCACGCCCTTGCAATCGATGGTTCGAAATCGTCCAGGGCCTTTCTCCGCGTCTTCGCGTCTCTGCGAGAGAACGCATCTAGCAGTGGAGCCGGCTGATGCGGCGCGAGGGACGGGACGAGGAATCAGCGGGGGGTGAGGAGGGCGTCGATGGCGTGGCGGACGTAGGCTTCGAACTCTTCGCTGCCGCGCTCGGGGGCCATGCCCCGGCTCTGCAGCTGGATGTAGCCGACATAGCTGGTGTAGGTCAGGCGGGCGCGGTGGCGCGCGGCCTCGTCGTCCAGGCCGAGCTCGCGGAAGGCCTTGGCCAGGTAGTCGAGCCTGCGGCAGGTAATCCGCTCGAGCACCGGCTTGATCCTCGGGTCGTCGCTGGCTGCGCAAAGCGCGGCGTGAATCTGGTGACTGCGATTCTGGCGGGACGTGCGCAGGACGAATT
Organism: Wenzhouxiangellaceae bacterium; assembly: GCA_965222675.1. GTDB lineage: Bacteria > Pseudomonadota > Gammaproteobacteria > Xanthomonadales > Wenzhouxiangellaceae. The sequence continues at coordinate 698,511 of OZ244963.1, forward strand.
CCGCCAGGCGCTCCGCAGCGGGCAGATCGGAGTCGAGCGAACGCGCCAGCGACTCGTTGTCCTGCTGCTCCCAGCGGGCCAGGGCCTGTTCGAGCAGCTGGTCGCGCTTCGGGAAATGCCAGTAGAAGCTGCCCTTGGTGATCCCGAGCCGCCGGGCAAGCGGTTCGACGCCGAGTCCGCCCAGCCCCTTTTCGGCGATCAGGTCGAGCGCGGCCTGCTCCCAATCGGCAGCCGTCAGAGTGGTCTTCTCGCTGGTCGGGACTGCCGGAGTGACTGCGCTCATGGATGCATTCTAGCAGCGCGCCGAAGCATGCGGCGGCACCTGCCGCGGCTGGCGATGCGATAGCTCGTTCGATTGCTCGGCCAACCGTTCAGCCGACCGTTCAGACCATCATTCATCCGACAGATCGGACCGGGGACCCTATCCCGGTGACCGGGACGATGCGCTTCAGTCCTTCTTCGCGCTTCGATCGGCCGCTTCCGCCCGGCGCTTCTCCAGTTCGAGCACGCGCGGGGTCATCTGGATGATCGTATGCCGTACCTCCTTGTCGAGCACCAGCTTCGCGTCGCGCGCGAAGGTCTCCAGCCGACGATCGAAGGTGAGGTTCCCGGCCTCGTCGCGGCCGAGCACCTGGATGTCCTGGAGCGACTCGATGAACTGCTTGAACAGCGTCCGGTCGGAAAACTCCGGAGCGTCGAATTCGTGCAGCATGGAAATACGCTGTGCCGAAAGGGTGCACAGCTGTTCGAGTTGTTGTCGGCTGAGCCTGCCGGACCCGTTCTTGGCCAGCACCGCGATCGTGATGTAGTAGCGCTCGAAGGTCTGCAGCATGGTGTTGCCGAGCAGCCGCAGGTAGTAGGTCTGGTCGGAGCCGCCCGGCGTGCGCTGGAGGTAGTCGCCGCTCATGCCCAACAGGCCCTGGCGGACCAGCGCGTCGGTGCAGCGCTGGATGATCACGGGCACTTCTTCGGGCGCCCAGGGCAGGAACAGCTCCTTTTTCAGGAACGGGTAGACCGCTTCGCTGAGCCGCCGCACCCGGGTCTTGCGCACCCGGAGGTTGTTCAGGAAACAGCAGGCGATCCATGCCGGCATCGCCAGCAGGTGCGCGATGTTGTTGCGGAAGTAGGTGAGCAGGACGGCATTGCTCGGCTCGACCTTGATGATGTCGCCGAGCTCGTGCGCCTGTCGCTCGATGATGCCGAGATCGAGACCGTATTCGATGACCTGGCCGGGCGTGAGTTCGGTGATCGTGATCCGCTCGGAATAGGCGGTCATCCGGATCAGCCGCTGGTAGACGCCGATCATCGCTTCGAGGTCATCCTGGTCCAGGGCGTGCTTGCGCGTGGCCAGCAGCGCCGCGGCCAGAAGATTGACCGGGTTGACGTGCGCGGCCTTGTTGATGTTGACGATGATGCCCTCGGCCAGCTCGTTGACCACCTTCGGCAGCCATTCCGGCTTGGCGTCCGGATCGTGCTCCTGGTCGGCCCAGTCCGGGCAGTGCCGGTCGAGAAGCGGACTGAGGCGGATCGGCTCGCCGAAGCTGACCTGCACCTGGCCATAGTTCTTGCGCAGGATGTTGATGACGTTGCGGAAGTCCGAGAGCGATTCGGGCTTCTTCTCGCGCCCCGACAGCTCGGAAATGTAGGAGCTGCCCTCGGCCAGCCGCTCGTAGCCGATATAGACCGGCTGGAACAGCAACGGCCGCTTGCGGCTGCGCAGGAAGGCCCGCACCGTGATCGACAGCATGCCGGCGCGTGGCGGCAGCGAACGTCCGGTTCTCGAGCGCGTTCCTTCGATGAAGTATTCCAGTGCCACGCCCTTGTCGAGAATCGTGGCCACGTACTCGTTGAAGACCGCCGAGTACAGCGGCTGGGCGCGGAAGGAGCGGCGCAGGAAGAACGCTCCGCCGAAGCGCAGGAAACGGCCGACGACGGGCAGGTTGAGGTTGATGCCGGCGGCGATGTGCGGCGGCACGAAGCCTCGCCGGTACAGGATGAACGACAGCAGCATGTAGTCGATGTGGCTGCGGTGGCAGGGCACATAGACGATCTCGTGGCCCTGCTGGGCGTCGCGGAACTGGCCGAAGTGGAACACCTGGACGCCGCGGTAGATCCGGTTCCAGAACCAGGCCAGGAGGCGCTCGGCGATGCGCACGAAGGAGTAGGAGTAGTCGGCCGCGATCTCGCGCGCGTATTTCCGCGCCTCGGCCTCGGCCTTGTAGATCTCGATGTTGTCGCGCTTGGCCTTCTGCGCGATCGCGTGGCGGACGCTGTCGGTGTGGACCACGCGGTCGACCAGCGTCCGGCGGTGCGAGCGGTCCGGGCCGATCGCCGAGGTGCGAACCCGCTTGAAGTGCACCCGAAGTAGGCGGCTGATCCGGCGCAGGTCCATCTCGGCGCCCTGGCCTTCGCGCGCCGTTTCGGCCAGCGACACGGGTTTGCCGAACTGGACGAAGGTCGAGCGGCCGTTGATCACGGTCGTCAGCAGGCGGCGAAACCGGCCGCCGACATCCCAGTTCTCGGAAAACAGGATCTTGGCGATCGACTGTTCCTTGTCCGGCGCCCGCCCGATCAGCACCGACACCGGGACGATCCGCACATCATCGATCCGTCCGGCGTCGACCGCCTCGATCAGCTCCTTGAGCATCAGCGAATGGCGCCGTCGCACCGGGCGGCGGACCAGCAGGCCCCTGTGCCGCCGGCTCGCGCCGTAGCTACGCGGCAGGTCGACCCCGTCGGGCTGGAACTCCCGATCGAGCCTTGGCCAGCCGCGATCGATGCAGATTTGCTCGGCGATCAGCAGCGAGGTCAGTGCGTAGGTGTCGAGAATGTAGAAGGTCGGTTTGCCGTCGTCGAGGTCGAGATCGTCGACGTCTTCGGGAAGCACCGTAGCCCGTACCCACCAGTGCAGGACGCGCCGCCACAGCGCGCGCCACCACTGGCCGAGCGCAAGCAGGGTCTGGCCGGGAACGCGGCGGTGGGCGGGGGCGGGAGGCATCGCGGATCTGGCGGTTGCGAACGGGGCGCAAGTTTACCACCCGGTCCCGGGATCGGACCCGGAGCAAAAAAAGAGGCAGGACGAGACCGTCCTGCCTGCAAACCGGTCGGAACCGGATTCATCCCCACGTGATCATGGCGACACGCTTGTTGGATGTTGTTGTCGCTTGCTCTCGGGCCGCGGCGACGACCCGACGCACAGAAATAATAACCTGAAGCTGTCTTTGAATGCAATACCTTGGGAGTACGTCCTAAGCTACTGATTCCCCGTATCAATTGCCGCCCGAATCTGCTTCTGGATGGTCTCGGCCGCCGCGGCCGGGTCCTCGGCATCGCGGATCGGACGGCCGACGACGATGTAGTCGGCCCCGTTCGCGAAGGCCTGCTCGACGCTGAGCGTGCGCTTCTGGTCGTCGGTGTTGGCGACCGGACGAATCCCCGGACAGACGACGACCAGAGCCGGGTCCGTCCCGGCGCGGAGTGCCGGCGCCTCGAGGCCGGACGACACCACGCCGTCGCAGCCCAGCGCCAGGGCGCGCCGGGCGCGAGACAGCACGAGGTCGGCGACGTCGCAATCGAAACCCAGCGCCTCGAGGTCGCCCTGGTCCAGGCTGGTCAGCGCGGTCACCGCGAGGATGCGACTGTGGCCCTTGTGGGCGGCGGCCTCGGCCAGCATCGCGTCCTGGCCGTGCACGGTGATGAAATCGACTCCGCGTCGCGACAGCTGGGCCACGGCCCGGCCGACGGTGGCCGGGACGTCGAACAGCTTCAGGTCCGCGAACACCCGCTTGCCGGCCGTGTTCAATTCGTCGGCCAGTTCGAAGTAGGCGCCGGAAAGGAACAGCTCCAGCCCCAGCTTGTAGTGGCTGACGTGATCGCCGAGCGTGCGGATCAGGGTCCGCGCGCGGTCGGCGTCGGGTACGTCCAGCGCGAAGATCAGACGTTCGTGGCTGTCAATGGTCGACGTGGTTGGCATGAATGTGATCCTTGATGCGTCGTGAAACGGCGTCGGGTTGCTGCATGTGGACGTGGTGGCCGCCCTCGATCTCGATCAGCTGCAGGGTGCGCACGGCGGCCGCTCTGCGCTCCATCAGGCCGTCGGGAAGCAGGCGCGATCGCGGCGTTGCGAGCACGCACAGGGTCGGCGCGTCGATCGCGGCCAGCAGGTCGAGCACCTGAGGCTCCGTGTAGCGTTGGGTCGACGGCCAGGTCAGCCGCTGATCGTGCCGCCACTGCCAGCCGCCATCGACCTCGTCCAGGCCGCGCTCGGCCAGGCGTTCGGCGGCCGCACGCGGGAGGTCCGAATTCCGGACCCGGGCATCGATCGCCGAGGCACGGTTCGGGTGGACCCGGCGCGGTCGTTCGCGCGCGGTGCGAACCGCCTTGCGCCAGGTCTCGGCCGTTCGGTCGCCGGGCGCGGTCAGCGGGCCCAGGCCCTCGACCACGCTCAGAGTTTGCACGCGTTCCGGGCAAGCGGCCGCGGTGACCGAGGCCACGGCGCCGCCCAGGGAGTGCCCCAGCAGGTGGGCGTCGTCCCAGCCCAGCGCGTCGAGCGCGCCGAGTACGTCGAACACGTAGTCGTCGAAATGATACCGGGCGGCGGCCGGCCGCGGAGGGGACGCTCCGTGGCCCGGGAAATCGATGCAGACCACCTCGAACCGCTCCAGGCCGTCCAGGACCGGACGCCAGGTCAGTGAATTGTCGAGCCAGCCGTGCAGCGCCAGCACGCGCGGGGCGCCGGATGTCGAAGCGCCGGGGCCGGATCGGAGCCCGGCCAGTCGGGCACCGGTCGCCGGCAGGGTCAGTTCAACGGGGGCGACGCAGGTCATGGGCAGGGTCGGAGCAGCGTGGACAGATCGGGCAGCAATGCAGTAGTGTAGCGGGTCGGGGCCCGGGTTCGAGTCGCCGGGACCTGGTTCGAGAGACGGGTGGGAGACCCAGCATGAGCAAGCGTGATACCGACGACATCTTCGAGCCGGGCGTGACGGACGAGCAACGCGAAGCCGCCGAGAAGATGCTCGGTGGCTTGAGCTTCGGCACCTTCGTCGAGCAGCGGTCGCTGGAAGGCGAGTTCCGCGCCGGGCTGCTGATTCCCCTGGACGGGTCGGGTCCGATCGAGATTGCCGTCTCCCCGGAGATCGACGAAGACATCAAGGAGCGGGTGGTGCTCTGCCGCCAGGTACTCCAGGCCATGCCGAAGGTCCAGCTGGTCCTTGAGCGGGCCGGCCAGAAGTTGAAGATCGTCGGTCGCTTGTCGAACAGCGTCCCGGGCCGCCGCGCCGAAGACCGCCAGCACAATCCGCCGATCCAGGTCGCGCGCTTCTACGAGCGCGGCGTCTGAACCTCGACCCTCTTCAGGCGATCCGTTCCAGCACCGCGTAGCCGGCGACCAGCCACTTCGGGCCGGCATCGTCGAAGTTGATCTGGATGCGGGCGTTCTCTCCCTGGCCTTCCACCGACAGCACCGTCCCGGCGCCGAACTTGGCGTGCTGGACGCGGCTGCCCAGGCCGGGGAGGTTTCCTCCGCTGTCCCTCGGCGCGCGGGACTGGCTGACCTGCGTCCGCGGTCGCACGTCCTCGACCAGCGCCGGCGGCAGTTCGTTGAGGAACCGCGACGGTCGGCCGAACATCGTCTGCCCGTGCAGGCGTCGCGACTCGGCGTGGGTCAGGTACAGCAGTTCCATGGCCCGGGTCATGCCGACGTAGGCCAGGCGCCGCTCCTCGGAGAGACGCCCGGGTTCCTCGGCCGATTTCTGGTGCGGGAACAGGCCTTCTTCCATTCCGGCCATGAACACCATCGGAAACTCCAGGCCCTTGGCCGAGTGCAGGGTCATCAGCTGGACGCAGTCCTGCCACTTCTCGGCCTGGTGTTCGCCGGCTTCGAGGGCCGCCTGGGTCAGGAACGACGCGGTCGGACTCAGGCCGGCCTGCTCGTCTTCCATCGACTGCTCGAAGTTCTCGGCCGCCCGGATCAGTTCGTCGAGGTTCTCCTGCCGCGCTTCGGCCCGGTCGGCCGGCTCGCGCGCCAGGTAGTGCTGGATCAGCTCGGTGCGCTTGAGGATCCGGTGCATCATGCCGCCGAGGTCGGTGCTGTCGGCGTCCTGGCCGAGCGCGCGGATCAGCTCGACGAAGGTGCCCAGGGCATTGCGGGCCCGGCCGCCGAGTGCGCCGGCGGCGAGCTGCCGCTCGAGCGTGTCCCACAGCGAGCGACCCTCCGCGCGCGCGGCTTCGCGCAGTCCGGCCACGGTGCGCTCGCCGATCCCGCGGGCCGGCACGTTGACCACCCGCTCGAATGCGGCATCGTCATCGGGGTTGTGGACCATGCGCAGGTAGCCGAGGGCGTCCTTGATCTCGGCGCGCTCGAAGAAGCGCAGCCCGCCGTAGACGCGATAGGGAATGTCGGCACGCAGCAGCGCCTGCTCGAAGATCCGCGACTGCGCATTGGAGCGATACAGCACCGCGATGTCGGCGGCCTTGCGGCCGGTTTCCAGCCAGTCCTGGATGCGACCGACGATGAACTCGGCTTCCTCGTCCTCGTTGTAGGCGGAAAACACCCGGATCGGCTCGCCTTCCTCGCCGTCGGTCCACAGGTTCTTGCCCATCCGGTCATCGTTGTGGTCGATGACCCGGTTCGCCGCCTCCAGGATGGTCCTGGTCGAGCGGTAGTTCTGCTCCAGCCGCACGATTTCGGGCTCGAAGTCCCGCACGAAGTGCTGCACGTTCTCGACCCGCGCGCCGCGCCAGCCGTAGATCGACTGGTCGTCGTCGCCGACCACGAACAGGCGCGAGTCCCGGCCGCCGGCCAGCAATCGCACCAGTGCGTACTGCAGCGTGTTGGTGTCCTGGAACTCGTCGATCATCACGTGACCGAAGCGGCCCTGGTAGTACTGGAGCCGGGCCGGGTTGTCGCGCAGCAGCTCGACCGTGCGAAGCATCAGTTCGGCGAAATCGACCAGGCCGGAGCGTTCGCAGGCGGCCTGGTAGGTCCGGTAGACCTCGACCATCTGCGCGGTCAACGGGTTGCCGCCGGGGTCGATGTGGTCGGGCCGGACCCCGTCGTCCTTGCGGGCGTTGATGAAGCCCTGGACGACGCGCGGCGGGTACTCCCCTTCGTCGAGTTGCATCTCGCGAATGGTGCGCCGGACCAGCCGGTACTGGTCGTCGGAATCCAGGATCTGGAAGGTCGGGTTCAGACCGGCTTCCTCTGCGTGCATCCGGAGGATCCGGTGACAGATTCCGTGGAAGGTGCCGATCCACAGGCCCGAGGCCGGGATATTCAGCAATTCCTCGACCCGGCCGCGCATTTCGCTGGCCGCCTTGTTGGTGAACGTCACGGCCAGGATCGACATCGGCGAGGCGTGCTCGACCTGGATCACCCAGGCAATCCGGTGTACCAGCACCCGCGTCTTGCCCGACCCGGCCCCGGCCAGCACCAGGCAGTGCGGAGCACCCACCGTTACCGCCTGCCGCTGCGCGTCGTTCAACTCGTCGAGAATGTGCGAAACGTCCATCGGATGTCGAAGTCCGGTCGGGGCGGGGAAAACCGCAAAAAAAACAGGGGAAACCGCAGATGAACGCAGATTAACGCAGATGGGCGAACGGGGCCGGGGCTCGGCCGCTGATCGTCGCGTCGTCCCGGCGCGGGCGATCAATCCGGGGCGCCTTGCCGATTAAGGATTGGCCTCGCCCGGATCCTCCGCACACGCCGGGCCGGCGGTGAGGTTCTCTCCAGCAAGCGCGCAGGTTCGGAACGGGCGCTGGACTCGAGCGGATCGACAGCGCGAACGTTGAGGCGGCGCCGGTGCCCGGCCCCGAGCCGCGGCATTGCTTCGCGCTCCTTGCGGTCCTATCTTCGCCTATCTTCGTCTATCTGCGTTCATCTGCGGTCAATCGGCTATCAATCAGCCATCAATCAGCTGTCAATCTGCGATATCTCCTTCGTGCTTCAGCGCCCGGTGGCCGATGTCCGTGCGCCAGTAGGCGTTGGCGAAGCCGATCCGGGGCAGCCAGCGGTAGACCTCGGCCTGGGCCTGGGCGATCGAGTCGCCGATCGCGGTCACGCAGAGCACGCGGCCGCCGGCGGTCATTGGCTGGCCGTCCTCGAGCCGGGTGCCGGCGTGGAAGACCTTGAGTTCGTCCGGAAAATCGCTGTCCAGGCCGGTGATCGGGTCGCCCTTGCGGTACTCGGCCGGGTAGCCGCCGGCGGCCATCACCACGCCGACGGTCGGTCGCGGATCCCAGTCGAGTTCGACATCGCTCAGCTTGCCGTCCAGCGCCGCGAGGAGCACCTCGGCGAGGTCGGATTTCAGCCGCATCATCACCGGCTGGGTCTCCGGATCACCCATCCGAACGTTGAACTCGAGCACCTTGGCGCCGGAGCGGGTGACCATCAGGCCGGCGTACAGGAACCCGGTGAAGGGGTGGCCGTCGGCGACCATGCCTTCCGCGGTCGGCCGGAGGATCGTGTCGATGACCTGCTGCGCGAGCGACTCGGTGATCACCGGGGCCGGCGAACAGGCGCCCATGCCGCCCGTGTTCGGGCCGAGGTCGCCGTCATCGCGCTGCTTGTGGTCCTGGCTGGTTGCCAGGGGCACGATCTCCGTGCCGTCGACAAGCGCGATGAAGCTGGCTTCCTCGCCGAGCAGGAATTCCTCGATCACCACGCGACGTCCAGCGTCGCCGAACGCCTCGCCGGACAGCATGTCCTCCAGCGTGGCCTCGACGGTCTCCAGGTCCTCGGCGATGACCACGCCCTTTCCGGCCGCGAGGCCGTCGGCCTTCAGCACCAGCGGCAGCACGTGGCCGCGGGCGAAGTCCATTCCGGCCTCGACGGTCTCGACGACGATCCAGTCGGCGGTCGGGATCCTGTGCCGCGACAGGAACTCCTTCGCGAACGCCTTGGACGATTCCAACTGCGCCGCCTCGGCGCTCGGCCCGAAGCACTTCAGGCCTTCCTCGTCGAAGCGATCGACCACGCCGGCGGCCAGCGGTGCCTCGGGGCCGACCACCGTCAGGTCGATCTCACGCGATCTCGCCAGCTCGACCAGGCCGTCGAGGTCGTCGACCGAAACGCCGACGTTCTCGACGCCGGGTTCGGTGGCCGTTCCGCCGTTGCCGGGGGCGACCAGCACGTTCTCGACATTGCTGGATTGCGCCAGTTTCCAGGCCAGCGCATGCTCGCGCCCGCCCGATCCGATGACCAGAACGTTCATAGTCCGTCTCGCTGGAAGCCTGCGCTCGATTCTAACGCCGGAAATTGACAAGGAATCCCTCTCGAGAACGTCGAGGGGCTGCGTTCGAACCGCGATTCGAAACGGCTCTGTTCGTGGAACAGCGGCAGCGTCATCCCGGGGCCGGCGCAGCCGGAACCCGGGACCTCGTGACGAGATCGCTCGTTGAACGAAGCCGCGGAAGCGCGCGGCGGGCCGCGCTCAGACCACCTTGACCTGCGCAAACTTGCGCTTGCCGACCTGCAGCAGGCCGGTGAAGCCGACGGGCAGCATCAGGCCGCGGTCGTCGACCTTTTCGCCGTCGATCCTGACCGCGCCCTGCTTGATCATCCGGAAGGCGTCGGAGTTCGAGGCCGTCAGCCCGGCGGCGGTCAGCGCGGCGGCGATGCCGAGTTCGCCACCCTCCGCGGTCAGTTCGGTCTCGGGCAGGTCGTCGGGCAGCTGGCTGTCGCGAAAGCGGGCCAGGAACGCGTCGCGGGCCTTCTCTCCCGCACCGGCGCCGTGGAATCGGTCGACGATCTCGATGCCGAGTTCGAACTTGACGTCTCTGGGGTTCCGGCCTTCGTCGATCGCGGCCTCGAGTGCCTCGATCTCGCCGATCGGGCGGAAGCTCAGCAACTCGAAGTACCGCCACATCAGTTCATCGGAGATGCTCATCAACTTGCCGAACATCTCATCGGCCGGGTCGTTGATGCCGATGTAGTTGTCCAGCGATTTCGACATCTTCTGGACCCCGTCGGTGCCTTCCAGCAGCGGCCAGGTGATGATGATCTGCGGCTTCTGGCCTGCCTGGGACTGGAGCTGCCGGCCGACCAGCAGGTTGAACTTCTGGTCCGTGCCGCCCATTTCGATGTCGGCTTCCAGGGCGACCGAGTCGTGGCCCTGGACCAGCGGATACAGGAACTCGTGGATCGCGATCGGCTGTCCGCCCCGATAGCGCTTCTCGAAGTCGTCGCGCTCGAGCATCCGGGCCACCGTGTGCTGAGCGGCCAGCCGGATCATGTCGGCCGAGGTCATCGGGCCGAACCACTCGGAGTTGAATCGGACCTCGGTCTTCTCCCGGTCGAGCACCTTGAACACCTGGTCTGCGTAGGTCTGCGCGTTCGCCTTGATCTGCTCTTCGGTCAACGGCTTACGGGTGACATTCTTTCCCGTGGGATCCCCGATCATGCCGGTGAAGTCCCCGATCAGGAAGATCACGACGTGCCCCGCGTCCTGGAAACGGCGCATCGCGTTGAGGATGACCGTGTGGCCCAGGTGCAGGTCCGGCGCGGTCGGGTCGAAGCCGACCTTGACCCGCAACGCTCGGCCCGACCCCAGCCGTTCGGCCAGCTCGTCGGGCTGGATGACCTCTGCGGCGCCGCGAGTCAGTTCGGCCAGGAGTTCGGTCGTCGATTCGTCGACCGGGTCGGAAGTCTCGGACATGAGCGTATGGACCCTTTTCGGGCCGGCATCGGAGGGCTGGACGACAGTGTAGCGACCCTCCCGTCGTTCGGGCGTTCCAATTGACGGAATCACGGGCGGCCGGTAATGTAGCGCTGGTTTACCTTCTGCTCGCCGCCCGCATGCCCCGACCTTCTCCGATGGCTTCCCGCAAGACCTCGTCGCGTGCCCGCGGTCAAGGCCGATCGACCATGGGTGGCCGCGTTGCAGCGCGGCTCGAGGTGGTCATTGCAGCGATCGCCGGCCTGGCGACCCGGCTGCGAGCGTCCACCGGGCCTGCCCTGGCGCGGCCGCGCGTGCGCCTCGGCCTGCTCGGCGGCCTCGCCGTGGTCGCGCTGGTCGTGTTCGGCCTGCAGGGCGGAGGCACCGACGCACCGCCCGGGTTCGAGCGCCCGGCACTGGTTTTCGACGAGGGCGCGCGCATCGATCCGGAGCGTCCGGTCGACGACCAAGATGGCGCGGCGCAGGGCGAGTCCGCCGACGAGCGCAACGCATTGTCGCTGGAGCCGCTCCCGGTCGATGAGCCGCCGGCCTGGGATTACGTCCAGGTCGCCTCCGGCGATACGCTGGATCTCATCTTCCGGCGCATGGGACTGTCGCCGGCCCTGCTCCACCGGATCGTGACGCTGGACGAGCACGGCGCGCGGCTGGCCGACCTGCGCCCCGGCGACGAGCTGGCCTTCGACATCGACGAGGACGGCGCGTTTCGCGCGCTGCGCGCCGAGAAGGACGACGAGAACTGGTTGTACTTCGAGCTGGAAAAGGTCGACGACTACGTGGCCGAGGCCGATCCGGCCGGCAGCGATCTCGTGCTCGTCAGCCGGCTCGAGCCGCGCGACCTCGAGGTCCGGACGGTCGAGGTCGAGGCCGAAATCACCTCGTCGCTGTTCGCCGCCGGCAAGAACGCCGGTTTGTCGGACAACATGCTGCTGCGACTGGCCAACATCTTCGGGTGGGACATCGATTTCGCCCTGGACATCCGTCGCGGCGACCGCTTCGCGCTGGTGTTCGAGGAAATCTACCGGGACGGCCAGTTCCTGCGCCAGGGCGCGATCCTGGCGGCTCGATTCGTCAACCGCGGCGAGACCTTCCAGGCGATCCGCTTCGACGCCGGCGACGGCCCGGACTACTACTCGCCCGACGGCCGGCCGATGCGCAAGGCCTTCCTGCGCGCCCCGATCAACTTCACCCGCGTCTCGTCGAACTACAACCCGCGCCGGCTGCACCCGGTGACCCGTCGCGTCCGGCCGCACAACGGCACCGACTATGCCGCCCCCACCGGCACCCCCATCTGGGCGGCCGGCGACGGCACCGTGATCGAGGCGGGCTACTCGCGGCCCAACGGCAACTACATCTTCATCCAGCACGGCAACCACATCGTGACCCGCTACCTGCACCTTTCGCGCAAGCAGGTCAACCGGGGTGACCGGGTGCGCCAGGGCCAGGTCATCGGCAACGTCGGATCGACCGGACTGGCGACCGGGCCGCACCTGCACTACGAATTCCTGGTCAATGGCCGACACCGCGACCCCCGCAGGGTCGACCTGCCCGAGGCCACGCCGCTGTCCGAAGACCTGTTGCCGAAGTTCCGCGAGCACGCCGCGCCCTACCTGGCGCAACTCGACCGGCTTGTGCCCGACGAGGGCGTGATGCTCGCCTCGGCCGGCGACGGCGGGTGCGCCGAGCGTGAAGCGGGGTGCCGATCCGGCAACGCACCGTGAGCACCCCGGCCTTCCTGGGCCTCATTTCCGGCACGAGCATGGATGGGATCGATGCCGTCGCGGTGCGCTTCAACGGGGATTCGACCGAACTGCGGGCCGACCTGCTGGCCGGCCGGACCGTCGGCTATCCGGACCGGCTGCGCGCCGAACTGGACGCGCTTCGCACCGACCCCGATGCCTTCCCTGCCGCCCGGCTTGCCGCCCTGGACGCGGCGGTCGGTGATGCGTTCGCGGCCGCTGCCGAATCGCTGATCGCCGGGAGCGGCCTGACCCGGCCCGAAATCCGTGCCATCGGCAGTCATGGTCAGACCGTGCTGCATCGACCCGATGCCGACCGTCCCCATACGGTCCAGATCGGCGACCCGGCCCGGATCGCGGCGGCGGTCGCGGTCGACGTGATCGCCGACCTTCGGCGCGCCGACCTGGCCGCCGGCGGTCAGGGCGCGCCGCTGGCGCCGCTGGTCCACCGCGCGCTGCTGCACTGTCCCGGCGAACGGCGGGCCGTGGTCAACCTCGGCGGAATCGCCAACGTCACCCGGCTCGCCCCCGACGGCGCGGTCTCGGGCTTCGACACGGGCCCGGCCAGCTGTTTCCTCGACGACTGGTACCGAGCGCACCACCCCGGCGCTGGCCGCTTCGACGACGGCGGCGCCTGGGCGGCCGGTGGCACGGTCGACGAGGCGCTGCTCGCGCGCCTGCTCGACGACCCCTATTTCGATCGTGCGCCGCCCAAGAGCACCGGCATCGAGTACTTCAGCCCGGCCTGGTTGAACGACCGGCTGCCGCAGGACGCCGAGGCCCGCCCGGCGGATGTGCAGGCGACGCTGGCCGAATTCTCGGCCGCCAGCCTGGCTGCGGCGCTGGCCGAAATCGCGCCCGAACGCATCCTGGTCTGCGGCGGTGGGGCGCACAACCCGGACCTGCTCGGCCGCGTGCAGCGGCGCCTGGCGTCGGGCACGGCGCTGGAGACGACCACGCTCCACGGGCTCGATGCGGATTTCGTCGAGGCCACGCTGGTCGCGTGGCTCGCCCGGGAGTTCATCGAAGGCCGCGCGGTCGATACACCGCCGATCACCGGGGCGGGCAGGCCGGTTCGGCTCGGCGCGCTCTATCCCGGTTGATCCGATCCAGCTGATCCGGCCCGTGTGATCGAGCGCCGGGAAGTCCGATCGCTGTCCCGGCTCGCTTCGACGTCAATCAAGCGGATCGTCCTCGCTCAGGCGGCGATCGCCCTCGAACGCCGCCCAGTGCTCGGCGAAGCTGCGTCCGGTTTGGGGATGCGCGAGGTCCGGGGCCAGGTCGGCCAGCGGCTTCAGGACGTGGGCGTACTTCAGGATCTCTCCCCGCGGCAGGACCAGTTCGCCGAATCGGCCCGTCCGCGATCCGTAGAGCAGGACGTCGATGTCCAGGGTCCGGTCGGCGAACTTCGGCAGGTCGCGTCGGCGGCCGTGACGGTCCTCCAGGTCGGTCAACCACGCCTTCAGGGCGGCCGGCTCGAGGTCGACTCGCAGGCGGCAGCAGGCGTTGAGGAAGTCCTCCCCGTCGAAGCCCACCGCCGCGGAGCGGTAGACCGGCGAGCATTCGACGCGTCCGAAGCGGTCGCGGAGCTCGGCCAGACCGGACGCCAGGTTGCGCCGCGCATCGACGTTGCTGCCGAGCCCCAGGTAGACCGTTTCGGCATCGGTCACGCGTGCCTCCGGAGGACGATGTCCAGGTTCGAGTCAGTCGGGTCGGCGGCCGCGCTCGATCATCACGCCGACCGACTTCGAGCCGGTCACCGCGCCCGGCTTGTCCAGCCGCAAGGTCAGCCACGGAACATCGAACTCGTCGAGGATGATCCCGGCACAGCGCTCGGCCAGCGTTTCGACCAGGTAGAAACTGCTCTGGCCGACGAACGCGATCAGCCGCTTGGAGACCGCCTTGTAGTCGAGTGTATCGTCGATCGAATCGGTGCGTGCGGCGGCCGCGATGTCAGCGGCCATTTCCACGTTGAGGACGACTTTCTGGCGGATCTCTCGTTCCCAGTCGTAGATGCCCACGACGGTCTCGACTTCCAGGTCCTGGATGAATACGCGGTCCATGCGGCGTGCTCCTGTCAAAGCGGGGGAAGGTCGTCCAGCGGCCAGCGCGGACGGACCGCGATGTCGCCGGCGCGCCCGGCCTCGTTCCTGCGGAACCACCCGGCCAGCGCGATCATCGCGCCGTTGTCGGTGCACAGCGCGATCGGCGGATAGTAGACGCGTCCCGGCAGCGCCGCGTCGAGAGCCGTACGCAGGCGGCGGTTCGCGCTGACGCCTCCGGCCACGACCAGCCGCTCCAGTCGGGTCTGCTTCAGCGCGCGCCGGCACTTGATGGCCAGCGTCTCGACCACGGCCTTCTCGAACCCGGCGGCGATATCGGCGCGGGTCGCAGCGTCGTCGTCCTCCCGCTCGATCAGCAGGCGGGTGTGGGTCTTGAGCCCCGAGAAGCTGAAGTCCAGGCCGGGTCGGTCGGTCATGGGCCGCGGGAAGGCGAACCGATCGGGATCGCCCGCCTCCGCCAGGCGCGCGACTTCCGGACCGCCGGGATAACCCAGCCGGAGCAGGCGGGCGGTCTTGTCGAAGGCCTCGCCGGCCGCGTCGTCGAGGGTCTCGCCGAGCAGTCGATAGGCGCCCGGCGCGCGGACCTCGATCAGCAGCGTGTGGCCGCCGGAAACCAGCAGGGCGACGAACGGAAACTCGGGCGGATCGGGCTCTAGCAGCGGCGAGAGCAGGTGACCTTCCATGTGATGGACCCGGATCGTCGGTCGGTCGATGCCGCGCGCGTAGCCCTCGGCGACGGCGCTGCCGACCAGCAATGCCCCGGCCAGCCCGGGGCCGGCGGTGTAGGCGACCGCATCGATCAACCCGGGACCCAGTTCGGCCCGATCGAGTACCTGGCGGATCATCGGGGCCAGTTTTCGGACGTGGTCGCGCGAGGCCAGCTCGGGCACGACGCCGCCGTAGCGGGCATGTTCCAGCTGGGTGTGGACCGCGTCGGAGATGATGCCTTCGCCGTGTCGGTAGACCGCTACCGCGGTTTCATCGCAGGACGTCTCGATGCCGAGCACGGTGGAAAAGCTTTGCATCCGGGCATGGTACCGCGATATACTGGCGAACTCTGCCAATTTCTCTAAGGTTGTGTGATTCGTAATGCCTAGCGTCAAAGTCAAGGAAAACGAGCCGTTCGAGTACGCCCTGCGCCGCTTCAAGCGTTCCTGCGAGAAGGCCGGTGTCGTGGCCGAAACCCGTCGGCGCGAATTCTTCGAGAAGCCGACCCAGGAGCGCAAGCGCAAGAAGGCCGCTGCGGTCAAGCGGCATCTGCGGAAGCTGTCTCGGGACGTTACGAACCGTAAGCGCCTCTACTGAGGCGGCGTCTTTTCGCCGCCACGCGGCCTTCGTCGCAACCTGACCTGCTCACGCACTCGATGTGCGCTCCGCGGTTCAGTTTGCTCCTGCAGGCCCCGTGGCGACGAAAATCCACTCGCCTCAGGATGTGGTTGGATCGCGCCCTTCGTCGCTACGGGACCTGCTCACGCACTGACAGTGCGCTCCGCGGTTCCCGGCACTCCTGCAGCGCACGCCTGAACAACGATCCATCCGCCTCCCCAGTCTCTCGAGCAGGTTCGGCCTGCGCTGAGACAGTCACAGCTACTCGTTCCTTGAAGTAGACGTCGAGGTCGACGGCCGGTCGGCCTCCACTCACGTAGCGAGTTGATGCATCGGGTGGCCTGCGGGTCGCCCGTTTTGCGTTTTCGGGATTCGGCCCCATTTCGGGTGTCTGAACCAGGATTCTTGCAGGAGACGGGCATGTCACTGAAGCAGGACATCAACGAGCAGGTCAAGCAGGCGATGAAGTCGGGCGACAAGGACCGGCTGAAGGTTCTGCGGATGCTGACCGCGGCGATCAAGCAGCGCGAGGTCGACGAGCGGGTCGAGCTCGGCGACGAGGACGTGCTGGCGGTGATCGAGAAGATGGTCAAGCAGCGGCGGGAGTCGATCGAGCAGTACCGGGCCGGCGGGCGCGAAGAGCTGGCCGAGATCGAGCAGGCCGAAATCGACGTGCTTGCCGACTTCCTGCCCGAGCCCTTGACCGAGGGTGAGATCGACGCGCTGATCGACCAGGCGATCGCCGACACCGGCGCATCCCGGATGAGCGACATGGGCCAGGTCATGGGCCGGCTGAAGGGCCCGATGCAGGGCCGTGCCGACATGAAGCAGGTCTCTGCGAAGGTCCGCGCCCGGCTGGGTTGATCCCGCGGTCGACCCCGTCGCGAATAGCGGGGCTGTTCCGGCGCGTCGCGCCGCCTGCAACGGCGCTAAACTCGGTCGGGTGTCCGGCCTGATTCCCGAATCCTTCATCGAGTCGCTGCTCGAACGCATCGATATCGTCGACGTGGTCGGCGCGCGCGTTCCGCTGAAGCCGGCCGGACACGAGTTCAAGGCCTGCTGTCCCTTCCACGACGAGAAGACCCCGTCGTTCTACGTCAGTCCGCAGAAGCAGTTCTACCACTGCTTCGGCTGCGGCGCCCACGGCACCGCGGTCGGCTTCGTCATGCAGTACGACGGGCTGGAGTTTCCGGCCGCGATCGAGGAACTGGCCGGCCAGGTCGGCATGGACGTGCCGCGCACCGGAGGTGAGGCGTCGGGCGCGCGCAAGCGCGAGCAGGAGCCGCTGCTCGACGCGCTCGAAGCGGCGCAGAACTTCTTCCGGGCGCAACTCGGGAAGGATCCGGCCGCCCAGTGTTACCTGGCCGAGCGCGGACTGGACGAACGCACGCTCGACGAGTTCGGCGTCGGCCGTGCGCCCGACGCCTGGTCGGCGCTCGTCGACCGGCTGGTCGGGAAGGGCCACAAGGTCGCCGACCTCGAGAAGGCCGGGCTGGCCGGCAAGGCGCGCAACGGCAACTGGATCGACAAGTTCCGCAACCGGATCATGTTCCCGATCCGCGATCGCCGCGGCCGGGTGATCGCCTTCGGCGGACGGGCGCTGGGCGAGGACGGTCCGAAATACCTGAACTCGGCCGAATCGCCGGTGTTCCACAAGGGCCGGGAGCTCTACCGCCTGTTCGAGGTGCGGCGTGGCGGCCTGCCCGAGCGCCTGCTCGTCGTCGAGGGCTACATGGATGCCGCAGCGCTCTACCAGTTCGGCTTCGAGGATGCGGTCGCGACGCTCGGTACCGCGGTGACCTCCGACCACCTGGAACTGATGTTCCGGGCGACCTCGGTGGTGGTGTTCTGCTTCGACGGCGACCAGGCCGGCCGGCGCGCAGCCTGGAAGGGCCTGGAAGCCGCCCTGCCGGCGATGAAATCGAATCGCGAGGTGCGGTTCCTGTTCCTGCCGGATGGCGAGGACCCCGACAGCCTGGTCCGTAGCGAGGGGCGGGACGCGTTCGCGGCTCGGCTGGATTCGGCCGTGCCGCTGTCGTCGTTCCTGTTCGATGAGCTGGCGCGCCCGCTGGACCTGTCGACCCCCGATGGCCGGGCTCGCCTGGTCGCGCAGGCCGAGCCGCTGCTGGGCCGTTTGCCGGCCGGACCGTTTGCCGACCTGATGGCCGATGAACTCAAGCGCCGGGCCGGGCATGCGGGCGACTGGCGCCCGCAACCGGTGGCGCAGGGCCCGAAACGGCAGGGTTCCGATCGACCCTTGACTCCGGTACAATACGCGGTTGCCATTCTTGTCCAGCACCCGGAGCTGGCCGCAGATCTGGACCGCGACCGGCTCGACGGGCCCGGCGCGCTGAAAGGGGTCGATTTCCTGGTCCAACTCATTGATTTCTGCGCGTCCCGGCCCAACGTCTCCACCGCACTCGTCCTCGAACACTGGCGGGATCGGCCGGAGGGTCGGTATCTGGCCGAGCTGGCCGCGCGCGACCTGGCCGGACGCGCGGAACAGCTGGGGCCGGCGCTGGTCGAATCGCTGGACAGGATCCGGGTCCTGAGAATTCGCGTCCGGGTCGCCGAACTGCAGCGCCGACAGGCGGCTGACGGGCTCACGTCCGAACAGGCCGACGAACTTCGGCACTGGCTGAAACATCGTACCGCCGGCCCGACCGGCAACTAGAGTCGACAGTCTATGGAAAACGCACCTCGTTCATCGCAACTGAAGCTCCTGATCGAAAAGGGCCGGGAGCAGGGCCAGTGGCTGACCTATGCCCAGGTCAACGACCACCTGCCCGACGATCTGGTCGACCCGGAGCAGATCGAGGACGTGGTCAACATGATCAACGACATGGGGATCAAGGTCTTCGAAGAGGCTCCGGAAGATCCCGATGCGCTGATCCTGAACGACTCCGCGTCGACCGATACGGACGACGAGGCCGCTCAGCAGGAAGCCGAGGCTGCCCTGGCCGCGGTCGAGACCGAGCTGGGCCGCACGACGGACCCGGTGCGCATGTACATGCGCGAAATGGGCCAGGTCGACCTGCTCGACCAGAAGGGCGAGATCGAGATCGCCAAGCGCATCGAGGACGGCCTGAACGCCGTCAATATGTCGCTCGCCCGCTTCCCGGGAACGATCACGGTGCTGCTCGAGGAGTACCAGGCCTGGCGTGACGGCAACCAGCGCCTCAACGAGCTGGTGTCCGGCTTCGTCAACCCGACCCTGCTGGCCGAGATGGACCTGATTTCCGAAGACACCATGGAAGCCGCGGTGGCCGAGGAAGCGGAGTTCATGGACGAGCCGGACGAGGACGAGGAAGACAAGCCGGCCCCGACCGTGAACACCGGTCCGGACGCCGAACAGGTCATCCAGTACTTCGAAGAGCTCAAGGGCATGCACGAACAGTTCCTGAAGCTCTACGACCGCTACGGGCCGAACGGCAAGAAGACCAACGAGCTCAAGGACCAGGTCTGCGAACAGTTCATGCGCCTGAAGCTGCCGCCGCGGATGTTCGAGCACCTGATCGACCGGCTCCGGTTCCAGGCAAACATCTCGCGCGATATCGAGCGCTCGGTGATGCAGATCTGCGTAGAACGCGCCGGCATGCCGCGCAAGGACTTCATCAAGAGCTGGGTCGACAACGAAACCGACCCGGACTGGGTCAAGGGCCTGTCGCGCAAGCGGACGAAATGGTCCAGCGCCATGTCCGAGCACGTCGACGAGCTGAACCGGCTGCAGCGCAGGCTCCAGCAGATCGAGAAGACCCAGCGCATTCCGATTGCCGAGTTCAAGGACCTGACCCGCAACATGTCGATCGGCGAAGCGCGGGCCCGCCGTGCCAAGAAGGAAATGGTCGAGGCGAACCTGCGCCTGGTGATCTCGATCGCCAAGAAGTACACCAATCGCGGCCTGCAGTTCCTGGACCTGATCCAGGAGGGCAACATCGGCCTGATGAAGGCCGTCGACAAGTTCGAGTACCGCCGCGGTTACAAGTTCTCGACCTACGCGACCTGGTGGATCCGCCAGGCGATCACCCGTTCGATCGCCGACCAGGCACGCACGATCCGCATCCCGGTCCACATGATCGAGACGATCAACAAGCTCAATCGCGTGTCGCGCCAGATGCTCCAGGAGATGGGCCGCGAGCCTACGCCGGAAGAGCTGGCGATCAAGATGGAGATGCCCGAGGACAAGGTCCGCAAGGTTCTGAAGATCGCCAAGGAGCCGATCTCCATGGAAACCCCGATCGGAGACGACGAGGATTCGCACCTGGGCGACTTCATCGAGGACATCAACATCCTTTCGCCGGTCGATACGGCAACGACCACGGGCCTGACCGACACGGTCCAGAAGGTCCTGGGCGGCCTGACGCCGCGTGAGGCCAAGGTCCTGCGGATGCGCTTCGGCATCGACATGAACACCGACCACACGCTCGAAGAGGTCGGCAAGCAGTTCGACGTCACGCGCGAGCGGATCCGTCAGATCGAGGCCAAGGCGCTGCGCAAGCTGCGCCACCCGACCCGTTCGGAGCAGCTGCGGTCCTTCCTCGACCTCGAGTGATCGGTAGCCGCCCCGCGGCGTCCCTGTCCCTGTCCCTGCGCCCCGCCCTCTGCGGGGCGTTTTCGTTCCGGCCGCGTGGAACGCCCCGGTGACGCACAATGCGGTCATGGACGCGTTCGACGACCCGCGCCGGATCTGGCTGCTGTCGGCCTACCGCGCCGACAGCCACGCGGCCTGGGCCGATGGGCTCATCGGCGAGCACGCCGCGCTCCGGTGGCAACGCTTCGAGCTTCCCGGGCGGCACTTCGCGTGGCGGATTCGCGGCAACCCGCTCAATTGGCTGCACGATCTCGGCGGCCCACCGCCCGATGCGGTCGTCGCGACCTCGATGGTCGATCTGGCGACGCTTCGAGGCCTGCACCCCGGACTCGCCAACGCGCCGACCCTGCTCTATTTCCACGAGAACCAGTTCGCGTACCCGCGAAGCGAGCGGCAGACCACGTCCGTCGACGCGCAGATGGTCCAGCTCTACGCCGCGCTGTGTGCCGACCGGGTTCTCTTCAACTCGCAGTTCAACCGCGCGTCCTTCCTTGCCGGCGTGGCGTCGCTGCTGGACAGGATGCCCGACCACGTGCCCGACGGTGTCGGTTCGATCCTTGCGGGCAAGAGCGGCGTCCTGCCCGTGCCGGTGGAGGCCATCGCGCCGGCGCCGCAGCGGAACCGGAGGCTGATCGTCTGGAATCATCGCTGGGACTACGACAAGGGTCCGGACCTGTTCGCCGAAGCCATGGTGGAACTGGACCGGCGAGGGGCGGAGTTCCGCTTGGCGCTCCTGGGGCCGCGGGGCGCGCGACCGGTCGCGGCCCTGGACCGGCTGCGATCCCGGCTGGGCGGCCGAATCGAGATCGACGATTGCCCGTCGCGGCCGGACTACGAGGCCGTGCTCGCACGCGCCGGCGTGGTCGTCAGCACTGCCCATCACGAGTTCCAGGGGCTAGCCGTCCTCGAAGCGGTTTCGGCCGGATGCGTACCGCTGGTCCCGGATGGCCTGTGCTACCGGGAGCAGTTCCCGGAAACGGTGCGCTATCCCGCAGGCGACGCGGCGGAACTCGTCGGGCGACTCCAGCGCTGGTTCGACGGCTCGCAGCCGATGCCGGTCGCGCCCCCGGTGGATGCATGGACGGGGCCGGAGTCGAAGGCCGGCTGGACCGAAGAGCTCGTCCGGCTCCTGGGCACGAAGCGAGGTAACGGGCGCGAGGCGAGCGATTGAGCCAGCGACCCCGTATCGGGGCGGGGACGCCTGGACGACGTCTCGGTCAGGGCGTGACGACGTTGAACTGGTCCTCGCTGCCGTCGATCACGCTCGGCAGGCCGGTGATGCCCTGGCCGTTGAATCGGGCCGCGACGTTGTCGAGCGAGCCGGCATTGAAGGCCCACGTGGTTCGCGACACGGTACTGCGCGAGATCAGCACGGGACCGCCGCCGGTCGGCGCGTAGATCCCCGTTCGTCCGGCTCGATCGACGGTGCAGCCCGCGACCGTGCCGGCGCCGCCAAGCGCGATTCCGTTGCCGTTGACCTCGAGCACCGTGATGTCCCGGACCCGATTGCCCTCGCCGGCGAGGGCAATGCCGTCGCCCTCGATGCCGCGAATCGAGCCGTTGACGACGGAAACACCGTCCGCCCTCGCCACGCTCTCGATCGCCGCGCCCCATCGATTCAATTCGCATTCCGTGGACTCACCGGTCCATTCGCAGCGGTTCTCGCCGATCACGGCGAAACCGGCCATATCGATATGCACGTTTGAGACGCGGACGATAACGCCGCGAGGGTCGCCTCCGCCGAGCAGCAGGTTGCTCGCGAAGCGGTAGCTGCCGGCTTCTTCGATTTCGACCGGGAGTCCTGGCCGGTCGCCGGGAAAGCAACCGGACGGCACGCAGGATTGGTCGATGATCCGGGGCGAGGCGGAGCTCGCGCCCGCGCAGCACAATGCGGAGGCCGCGAGCAGGAGGGAAGCGGTGAGCGGTCTGGTCATTTCGTGTTCTCGTCTGGAAGGCGCGTTCCCGAGTACGCGAGCCATCGCCGAGACACGACAAAAAAGGCCCCGGGCGATCCGGGGCCAGTCCAGCAGGAAACCGGGATATGCTCCCGCGCGGCGGCTCAGTCGCCGGTCGCGTCGATGTGGTCGCGGTAGCGTTCGAACAGCCTCAGCTGCTTGTTGCGCTGCAGGTCGTACTCCGCGCCGTCGATCCAGACCCGCTCGATCGACGTCATCGGCTCGAGCGGGTCGCCGTTGGTCACGATCAGCGTGGCCCGCTTGCCCGGGCCCAGGGTGCCGAGCTCGTCGCCGACGCCGAGAATCTCGGCCGGCCACTGGGTCACGCTCTTCAGTGCGGCGTCCTTCGGCAGGCCGAAGGCCGCGGCGCTGCCGGCCTCGAAGGGCTGGTTGCGCGCGTTCGTGCCGGCCTCGCCGGCAATCGCGAACTTGACCCCCGCCTCGTGCAGCCGGGCCGCCGCGCCATAGGCCTGGTCGTAGGGCTCCCAGCGGCGCGTCGGCATCGTGTAGACGCTGGTCAGAATGGCCGGCGTGTCGTTGCTCGCAAGGCGCTCGGCCAGGTACTGGAGGTCGGGTCCGCCGACCAGCACGAGATTGTCGAACTCCTGCCGCTCCGCCCAGTCCAGCGCGGCCTCGATCGTCGCGTGATTGTCGGCGTGCAGATACAGCGGCAGCGAGCCGTCGAGCAGCGGGCCGAGGGCTTCGAGCTGCGCGTTGCGAGCCGGTCGCGGTGCGTTGCCGGCGTCGAAGGCGGCCTGCGCCCGATGCCACTGCCGGGCCTGTTCGATGACCCGGTCGATGGCCTGGAGGTCGTCGTTGTCGGTGTTGTCCGCCGCCCCGGGTGGGAAGGCGATGTGCATGCCCGCCGGCGCCTGGATGACCATGTCCTCCCAGGACCACCCGTCCATCCGCATCACCGCCGACCGGCCGCGGATCAGGCCGCCGCCGGGAACCGTGTGGGCGGTCAGGATGCCGCCGGCCACGTTCACCGGCAGCAGTTCGGAATCGTGATTGAACGCGACTTCGACTCGCAGCGCGGCGTTGATCGAACCCATCTCGCTCTGGTCCATCGTGCCGTCGACGCTGCTGATCTCGACCAGCCCGAGCTGCGACAGCGGGTGGACAAAGCCGGGATAGACATGCAACCCGTCGAGGTCGACGATGTCGATGCGATCGCCGTCGAAGGAATCGGCGAGTTCGTCCTCGGTGCCGATCGCTTCGATTCGCTCGTCGCGGATCAGCACGGCGCCGTTGGCGATCGGCTCGCCCTCGACCGGATGGACCGTGGCCCCGGTCAGCAGGGTCATCCGATCGTCCTGGGCGATGGCAGGCGCGGCGGCAAGGGCCAGCAGCGCGATGGTCAGGAATGTCTGGCTGAAGCGGTTCACTGGTGGGCCTCCCCGGAGCGATGGCCATGATCGTGGGCGTAGCAGTACGCATCGTGCGCGAGTTCCGAGTCGCGATACCCGAGCAGGCCGCCCTCGGGGGCGTCCTCCTCGGCCGCTTCACTGTCGGTTCCGTCGTCGGAGCCGCCCTCCTCGAGGACCAGCGCCATCAGCTCCCGCCGTTCGGCTTCCAGCGCCTCGCGTCGGGCCAGGTCGGCTTCGCGGTCGAAGTAGCGGCGACCGTCGACCCAGGTCTGTTCGACCCGGGAGTACACCGACAGCGGGTTGCCGCTCCAGACCACGAAGTCCGCGTCCAGGCCCTCGGCCAGGCGGCCGGTGCGGTCGCCGACGCCGAGCTGCTCGGCCGGCCCGGCGGTGATCATCACCAGCGCGTCGTGCGGGTCGACGCCGCCGTAGCGCACCGCCTTGGCGGCTTCCAGGTTCATCCGGCGGGCCAGCTCGGAGTTGTCCGAGTGCAGCCCGGTCACGACCCCGGCCCGGTGCATCAGCGCGGGGTTGTAGCCGATCGCGTCGGTGGCTTCGTGCTTGAAGTTCCACCAGTCGATGAAGGTCGAACCGCCGGCGCCGTGCTCGGCCATGCGGCGGGCCAGCTTGTAGCCCTCGAGCACGTGCTGGAACGTGCCGATGGTCACGCCGTAGCGCTCGGCCAGCTCGATGAGCATCACCATCTCGTCGGCGCGGTAGGCGTGGGAGTGGATGCGTCGGTCGCCGGCCAGGATCTCGCCGATCGCGTCCAGTTCCAGATCGGGGCGCGGCGGAACGACATCGCGGCCGCGACGGCCCTGCGGCATCGACTCGAGCGCCCGGCGGTGATCTTCCGCCTGCTGGAACTTCTCCTCGATGATCTGGGCAACGCCCGGACGGGTCGAGGGGTAGCGCGGGTCGTCGCTGCTCCAGTTGCTCTGCTTCGGATTCTCACCGAGCGCGAACTTGATCCCGGCCGGGGCCGCATCGAACAGGAGGTCGCCCGGAGCGGCGCCCCAGCGCATCTTGATCACGGCCATCTGACCGCCGATCGCGTTGGCCGACCCGTGCAGCAGGTTGATCGTGGTCACCCCGCCGGCGAGCTGGCGGTAGATATTGATCGAATCGGCGTCGATCACGTCCTCGATGCGCACCTGCGCGGTCGAGATGTCGGTGGCTTCGTTGACTCCGCCGATGATGGCCGAGTGCGAGTGGGCGTCGATGATCCCGGGCGTGACGTGCAGGCCGGTGCCGTCGATTTCCAGTGCGCCGCGCGGGGCGGCCAGGTCGGGGCCCACCCCAACGATGCGCCCGTCCTCGATTCGAAGGTCGGCCTCCTCGAGGATGCCTGCCTCGCCGGCGGTCCAGAGGGTGGCCCCTCGGATCACCACCGACTGCTGGGCGGGCGGTGCATCGATCGTCCAGGCCTCGACATCGGGCTGGTAGTCGGCTGCCGCCAGGCCCGAGGCCAGCGCAGCGCAGAGAATGAGAGTCAGTCGGCGGGTCGTCTGCCCGAGTGTCATGGGTCGGTTCATTGGCGTGCGTCCTCCTCGTCCGGGTCGCTGGTGCGCTGGCCGCGAACGGTGAATTCTCCGAACGGGCCGCTTCCGGTTCCCCGACCCCGGTCCCCTTCGATGTCCATGTCGATCGCGATCGTGCCGGAACCGCCATAGCGGGACGCGTCGATGCGAATCTGAAGCTGCTTGCCGGAGACCCGGATCTCGCTCAGCGGGGTGTCGTTGCCCATCGCCGAAAGCGTGCCCGACAGCGACGTCGGCTCGCCGCTGAGCACCAGCTCGGCGTCGACGTCGCCCATGCCGGGCAGGCCGAGCGTCAGAGCCCAGGTGCCGGCCGGGTCGATCGCCGGCGGTTCGAGCTTGGCCAGCTCGAATCGAGCGCCGTCGATCCACACCTCGCTGATCGTCGGTTTCTCGGCGAACAATTCGCCTTCAACCAGAACGAAGTTGGCCATGTAGCCCGGCGCGACACGCCCGGCCCGATCGCCGATGCCCAGCCATGCGGCCGGGCCGGTGGTCAGGCCGGCCAGCGCGCGATCCGCGTCGAGTCCGCGCTCGATCGCGGTGGCGAGGTGGCCGAACAGGTCCGCCGGATTGCCCAGCCCGTGCGCCGTGAACAGCACGGGAACCCCGGCCTCGATCAGCCGCTGGGCATTTTCCGGAGCGAGGCGCCAGTGGCGGAGCTCTTCCAGCGAGACATCGCGATCGGTTTCGTCCTCGACGTCCGGCGCCGCCGGAAGATCCATGGTGAGGATGTGCGGAACCCGGCGCGGAAACTGGTCGAGGCGCTGGTATTCGGCGCCGTGCCCGACCAGGACCAGGTCGACATCGTCGTCGACCAGATCCAGGATCCGCAGCGTGTCGTGAATGTCCCGGGTCTCGAAGACCAGCGGCCGTTCGCCGTCGAGAACCGGTGCCAGCGCGTCGAGCCCGGGCAGCCACTCGGGTCGCGCCTGGGCCGGGTCGGCCTGCCAGGCCTGCTGCGCCCGCTGCTGCCAGCGCGCGTCGAGCAGCGTCTGGCGGAACAGGGCGACCGAGCCCATCAGCGACTGCGGATAGGCGCCCGAGGGTCCCCGCTCGTGCAGGTGGGCGTGCTGGGCGACGTCGGCGCGCAGGCGATTGACGTTCAGGCCGCCTTCACCGAGGTTGGCGACCAGGGAGCGGCCGCGCAGCAGGCCTTCGCCGGGGGCCAGGAGGGCCGTGGTGAAGCCCGCCTGTCGCCGGGTGACGACCGTGTCGCCGGGCCACGCGCCGGCGTCGAGGGTCGCATCCGGCCGAATCAGCGCGTGGCGACCTTCCGGCACGCTCGCGTCCTGGTCGTCCTCGTCGTCGGTCTCGACGACGAGATAGGGGTCGATCAGGCCCGGATAGACCGTCAGCGGCGGTTGATCCTCGCCGCGTTCGAACTCGATCACCGCCGCATCTGCGGGGGGTTCGACGTCGCCGACCGACTCGATCACGCCGTCGCGGACCACCACGGTCGCCGATTCGAGCACTTCGCCGGGCGCGGTCACGACACGCACGCCGACGAGCGCATGCACGTCCGGCAGCGGTTGGCGGAGTTCGGCCGCAGCGGCCGGCAGGGCGGCCAGCGCGGCCAGCAGCAGGACCAGCCGGCCGCGAACGGCCAGGGTCGTGCGCCGGCCGGGGGCCGCGGAATTCAGGGGAAGGGCGGGCAAGATCGTGCACTCCTGAACGGGATTGAGCCCCGCACCGTAGCCGCCTGCGCGTGAGCGTCGCATCGGCCAGAAGTCACGCCATTGGCCGATTCGACTCAATCCCGCAAGGGTATTGAAACAGACGGCCGGACGCGCGATAATTGCGGGCTTCGTTTTCTTTGCATACGCAGGAACGCCATCATGAAGGCAGGGATCCACCCCGAATACCGCGACGTCGTGTTCCAGGACATCTCGAGCGACTTCTCGTTCAAGACGCGCTCGACGATCAAGACCAAGGACACGATCAAGTGGGAAGACGGCAACGAGTACCCGCTGGTCAAGGTCGAGGTCTCGAGCCAGTCGCACCCGTTCTACACCGGTCAGCACAAGATCGTCGACTCCGGCGGTCGCGTCGATCGGTTCAAGCAGCGCTACGGCAAGTCCAAGAAGTAACGCCGCACCGCTGTTCGACTCCGGTGTGCGCCCGGCGCGCACCGATCACGGCCGGCGAGCCCGGCCGTCATCGCGCAGTCATCCAGGTGTCTCGGAGCCTGTGCGATACTCTATCCATACGGTGCCGCATGGCCGCGACACCGGTTCGACGTCCGTGCTGCCGCCCGCTCCAGGGCGACGCAATTCCTCGTGCGGACGCCAGACGACATCCATGACGCAAGGAGTGCCACCGTGGCGGAACGCAAGCTGACCCTGACCGATCCCGAATCCGGCAAGCACCTCGACCTGCCGGTCGTCGCCGGCAGCGAAGGCGATCCGACGCTGGACATCAGTGGGCTGCACAAGGAGCTGGGCTACTTCACCTTCGACCCCGGCTACGGCACCACGGCGAGCTGCAAGAGCGACATCACGTTCATCGACGGCGGAGCCGGCATCCTGCGCTACCGCGGCTATCCGATCGAACAGCTGGCGGAGAATTCATCGTTTCTCGAGGTCGCCTACCTGCTGCTGTACGGCGAACTGCCGACCCAGACGGAATTCAGCCGCTTCGACCGCGATATCACCTACCACACGATGGTGCACGAGAAGCTCAACACCTTCATGCAGGGCTTCCACTACAACGCACACCCGATGGCGATCCTGTCGGGCGTGGTTGGCTCGATGGCCGCGTTCTACCACGACATGCTCGACGTCAACGACCCCGAGCAGCGCGACCTGGCCGCCAAGCGCCTGATCGCCAAGATGCCGACGATCGCCGCGGCCGCCTACCGCCACTCTCAGGGGTGGCCGAGCGCCTATCCGAAGAACTCGCTGGGGTACTCGGAGCGGTTCCTGCACATGATGTTCTCGGTGCCCGCAGAACCGTACGAAGTCAATCCGGTCGCGGCCAAGGCGCTGGACCTGCTGTTCATCCTGCACGCCGACCACGAGCAGAACGCCTCGACCTCCACCGTGCGCCTGGTCGGCTCGACCGGGGCCAACCCCTACGCCTGCACCGCAGCCGGTATTGCCGCGCTCTGGGGCCCGGCTCACGGTGGCGCGAACGAGGCGGTGCTGCGCATGCTCAACGAGATCGGCACGGTCAAGAACGTGCCCGAGTTCATCAAGCGAGCCAAGGACAAGGACGACCCGTTCCGCCTGATGGGCTTCGGTCACCGCGTCTACAAGAACCACGACCCGCGGGCGACGATCATTCGCAAGGCCTGCCACGAGGTGCTGCAGGAGCTCGGCAAGAAGGACGAACTGCTGGACCTGGCAATGAAGCTGGAGGAGATCGCGCTCGAGGACGACTACTTCGTCGAACGCAAGCTCTACCCGAACGTGGATTTCTACTCGGGCATCATCTACAAGGCGCTGGGCATTCCGACCTCGATGTTCACCGCGATGTTCGCCATCGGGCGAACCGTCGGCTGGGTGAGCCAGTGGCTGGAACAGTCCGCGAACCCGACCCGCATCGGTCGTCCGCGCCAGGTCTACACCGGCGCGACCGAGCGCGACTACGTCGAGATCGGCAAGCGCTGAGCCTCGGCCCCTGCCGCGTCGGCCCAGGGCCGACGCGCTCGTTCAGGGCGCATTCGCCGCCACCATCGCTTCGACTTCCGAGAGACCGGCGCGTCGCTGCGGCCGCCCGTCGACCGGGTCCGGCGGCGCCTGGCGCCCCGACGCCCCGCACATCAACGCCAGCTCGAAGGCCTGGCCATCAGCCTCGACGACGACCAGCTCCAGGTCGCGGAACGTGCCGTCGTGCCAGCGGATGCGGCGCGTTTCCTGGGTGAACGGAAGGCGCTGCTCCATCAGGTAGGCCACCACGTCGTCGGGCGTTTCGCAGAACAGGTGCAGGGAGATTCGCGAGTATTCGTCGGCCGTGCCTTCGAGCACCGGGCCGACCAGCTTCGGCCGGAACCGGCGAAAGAAGCGCATCGCGCCGACGGCCGCGTCGCGCAGCTGCTGCAGCGTGTCCTGGTGGGCGTCGCCGCCATACAGGGCCTGGTAGCGTTTCAGTTCCGCTTCGACCTCGCTGTTCGACGGCAGCCCGCGTCCGATCGGCACGCCGAGACGGCTTGCAGCCTTTTCCTTGGCACTGCGGTAATTGCGCTGCCCTTCCGTGGCCAGGATGCGAGCGGCCTCGAAGGCCACTTCCTGGCGGCGTCGATCCGCGTTGCGCGACGAGCGATTTCCCATCGGCGGTCTCCGTAGAACGGCTTCGGGCCAGGCCTCGATTATGCGGTGCCGGCGGTGACGCCGTCAGTAGATCTCGTACGGGTCCACCGCGTCTTCGTCGCCGGCATCGCGCGGCTCCTGTAGCGGCGGCAGGTTGCCGGCCTGGAACCATTCGCGCACCGCGCCCGGTGTGCCGGGCCGGACCCGCAGGCCGGAGTCCGGGTCGATCATTGCCTGGACGATGCCCACGGGGATCGTCCGATCCTGTTCCGGAACGTCGTCGAGCGCGACGGTCATGTAGTCGACCCAGATCGGCAGCGCCGTGCGCCCGCCCTGCTCGTAGCGGCCCAGTTCTTCGTTGCCGTCCATGCCTACCCAGACGGTGGTCACCAATCGGTCGTTGAAGCCGGCGAACCAGGTGTCGCGCTGGTCGTTGGTCGTGCCCGTCTTGCCGGCCAGGTCGCTTCGACCAAGTGCCATTGCGCGCTGGCCGGTGCCTTCGCGGATCACGTCGCCCATCATCGAGCGGATCAGCCAGGCGGTCTGCGGCGAGATGACTCGCTCGGCCAGGCGGGGAACGGGCGGGCCGTGCAGTTCGCGCGTCTCGGCCGACCTCTCGGCCGACGTCTCGAGCGATGCCTCGCCGTCGGCTGCCCTCGCCGCCGGATCGTCGCCCGCGTCCAGGGACAGGGCGCGGACCGACTCGCGTTCCGGCTCCGGTTCCGGTTCGACCGCAGCGGCTCCGCGCGGGCGTGGCGGCGGGCACTCGGCGCAGACCCTGGGTCGCTGCGGCAGGTCGAGTTCCCGCCCGTCGATGTCGCGGATCGCGAGGACGAAGTGCGGCTCGATCGCGAAGCCCCCGTTGGCGAACACCGCGTAGGCCGCCGCCAGGTCCAGCGGTGTGATCGACGCCGACCCCAGGGCCATCGACGGCCCGTTCGGAATCTCGTTGCGGGCGAAGCCGAACGAAGTCACGTAGTCGGTCGCCCGCTGCAGGCCGAGATCCATCACCAGCCGGACGCTGATCAGGTTGCGCGAGTGGACCATGCCCTCGCGAAGCCGGGTCGGCCCGAAGAACTGCTCGGAGAAATTCTGCGGCTTCCAGGTCCGCTCCTGGGACGGGTCGTCGAACACCACCGGGGCGTCGTTGACCAGGCTGGCCGGGGTATAGCCGGCGTCGAGGGCGGCGGCATAGATGAACGGCTTGAACGCCGAGCCCGGCTGGCGGCGCGACTGGGTTGCCCGATTGAACTGGCTGGCCGCGAAGTCGAGGCCGCCGACCAGCGCGACGACCGCGCCGTTGTCGGGTACGAGCGAAACCAGCGCGGCCTGGGCTTCGGGCACCTGGGCCAGGCGCCAGCCTTCGGGGTGCTCTCGCAAGCGCACCCGGTCGCCGACCGCCAGCACGTCGCCGACCGCCGCAGGGCTCGCGCCCACCGCATCGCGCCCCAGGAACGGCCGGGCCCACTCGATGCGTTCCAGCAGCAGCGTCGCTTCACGGCCGTCGACCAGCAGCAGGCGGGCCTGCTCGGGTTCGACCTCGAGAACGACCGCCGGGATCAGGTCGCCGATATCCGGCGCCTCTTCGAGCAGGTCCAGCAATGCTTCGGGCCGGTCGAGGAGTTCCGGATCGACGCGGCCTTCGGGGCCGCGCCAACCGTGCCGCTTGTCGTAGGTGTCCAGGCCGTCCTGGACCGCCGCATCGGCGGCTCGCTGCAGGGCGCTGTCGACGGTGGTGACGATTTCGTAACCGCCGGCATAGGCCTCTTCGGCGCCGAACCGATCGACGGCCTCCCGCCGCACGATCTCGGCCACCCAGGGTGCGTCCAGTTCCCGCTGCGGGCCGTGCAGTTCGGCGCGGTCCGGTGTGTTGCGCGCTTCCCGCCACTGCGCCTGGGTGATGAAGCCTTCGTCGAGCATGCGGTCGAGTACATAGCCGCGCCGCGCGACCGCGCCCTCCGGGTTGCTGATGGGGTTGTCGCGCGACGGGGCCTTGGGCAGTCCGGCGATCAGGGCCATCTCGGCCAGCGTCAGTTCGTCGACCGTCTTGCCGTAGTAGATCTGCGCCGCCGCACCGACGCCGTAGGCGCGCTGGCCGAGAAACTCCTTGTTGAGGTAGAGCTCGAAGATTTCGTCCTTGTCCAGCTCGCGCTCGATCTTCACGGCCAGGAAGATCTCGCGGATCTTGCGCGTTACCGAGAACTCGTTGGTCAGGAAGAAGCGCCGCGCGACCTGCTGGGTGATCGTGCTGCCACCGGGCACCCGGCGCTGGCCCAGATAGCGCACGTAGCCGAACACGCCGCGCAGGGTTCCGGCGATGTCGATGCCGAAGTGGCCATAGAAATTGTCGTCCTCCGCGGCCAGGAAGGCCTGTCGCTGGAGCTCGGGAATTTCCCCGATACTCAAGGGGATGCGGCGCTGCTCGCCGATCTCGGCCATCAGCTGTCCATCGGCCGAATACACCCGCAGCGGAACCTGCAGCTCGACCTCGCGCAAGGTCTCCACATCGGGCAGCGACGGCCAGATCAGGGCCCAGAGGGCCGTGAAGCCGATCACACCCAACAGCAACCCCAGAAAAAACAGGCGGATAGAAAACTTAATTAGAGACTTTATTCTTGGCATGGAGTATGATAAACCTTGCATTCGATGGCGCGACCCGACCGGCTCGGCGGGTCGCGAGCGGAGATCGAAGACAGGTCTTGGACCGTGGTCGACAGGGAACGATCCACAGATTATGGTCCAAAACATGCAGGGTCCGGCGGAATCGCCGGATCCTTCCAGGCCGCCGGGGGAGCCGGTCTGGCGTGCGGCCAACGCACGGGAGCCATTCTGGGGGGAGCGAGCCAGCTACGTGCGGGGCGAACCACGGGCCTCGACGGCAGTTTCGGTACCGAACAAACAACATCCGGGGAACGGTCTTGAACATATTCAAACGATCATCGCCGCCCATGATCGGGGTGGACATCGGAACAAGCAGCGTCAAGGTGCTGCAGCTCGGCCGCGCCGGTTCGAGCTACCGCGTCGAACATTTCGCGGTGGAGCCGCTCCCGGAGGGCGCCTACGCGGAGCACAACATCAACAAGGTCGACGAGGTCGGCGCGGCGATCCGCAATGCGGTCAAGCGCAGCGGAAGCAAGGCCAAGCACTGCGTCATGGCGGTGTCCGGCTCGGCGGTGATCAGCAAGATCATCCACCTGCCGGGCGACCTCGCCGAGGACGAGATCGAAGGCCAGATCGAGATCGAAGCCGGGCAGTACATTCCGTATCCCCGGGACGAGGTGAGCCTGGACTTCGAAGTCATCGGCCAGTCGGCGCGTAATGCCGACGTGGTCGAGGTGCTGCTGGCGGCCTCGAAGACGGAAAACGTCGAGACCCGCCAGGCGGTGGCCGACATGGCCGGCCTGACCACCCGGGTGGTCGACGTCGAGGCCTTCGCCATCGCCAACGCCTTCGAGCTGGTCCGCAAGCGAGACGGGATCGACGACTCCACGGTCATCGCCGTGCTCGATATCGGAGACGTGCGTTCCTCGCTCAACGTGCTGCGCGGCGGTCGTTCGATCTACTACCGCGATCATCCCTTCGGCGGTCGCGAACTGCGCGAGGAGACGATGCGGCGTTACGGCCTCGACGAAGAGCAGGCCCAGTTCTGGAAGCGCGATGAAGAGCCGCCGGCCGGGTTCGACGACGAAGTCCTCGAGCCCTATCGCCAGAACATCATCCAGCAGATCGGCCGCGCCCTGCAGTTCTTCTCGTCGAGCCGCGACTACGCCAGCATCAGCACGCTGTACCTGGCCGGCGGCGGCGCGGCCATTTCGGGCCTGCCCGAGACCGTGTCCGGCGAACTGGGCATGAACGCAGAACTCGCCGATCCGCTGAAGAACCTGAAGCTGGCGCCGCGCATCAGCGCGAGCGCCCTCGAGTCCATCCGGCCGTCGCTGGTTACAGCGACCGGGCTGGCGTTGCGGGGAGTCGAATAATGCGCCAAATCAACCTTTTGCCGTGGCGCGAGGAACAGCGCCAGGACCGGCAGAGAAACTTCCTGATCCTGATGGCCGTGGTCGCGGTACTCGCCGCGCTCGCCGTCTTTCTGGTCAAGGGGTATTTCGACTCCCAGATCGACGGCCAGAATGCGCGCAACAATTACCTGCGCACCGAGATCGCCAAGCTGGAGCGCCAGATCGCCCGGATCGACCAGCTCGACGAAACGCGCCGCCAGCTGATCAACCGCAAGGAAGTCATCGAGAACCTGCAGTCGAATCGCACCTTGATGGTCCATCTATTCGAGCAGCTCGTCCGGACGGTGCCCGACGGCATCCGACTGATCAGCGTGCGCCAGGTCGGTGACCAGCTGACGATCGACGGAACCGCGCAGTCCAGCGCGCGCGTCTCGACCTACCTGCGCAACCTCGAGGCGTCGCCGTTCCTGCACGACCCGACGCTGCGCATCGTCGAGGCCGAAGCCGAGGAAACCGATCGCGAGCTGCCGTATCGCTTCGCCGTCAACGTCCGGCTCGCCGCGCCCGACGACGACGAAGACCGCAACGAATCCCGGGAGGCGAGCGCACCATGAATCTTCAGGAAATTCGCGATCTGGACTTCAACGACCTCGGCAACGCGTCGAGCGGAGCGAAGGCCTTTCTGCTGATCGTCATCGTGGCCGCCATTCTCGGCGCCGGTTACTGGTTCATCGTCAAGGACCAGCGCACGCAGCTGGAGAGCGTCGAGCGCCAGGAGACCCAGCTGCGGGCCGACTTCGAGGACAAGCAGCGCAAGGCCGCGCTGCTGCCGGTCTACGAACAGCAGCTCGAGGAGATGCGGGTGATGCTGCGCAGCCTGCTCCGCCAGCTGCCGAGCAAGACCGAGATGCCCGACCTGCTGGTCGATATCTCGCAGACCGCGCTGGCCTCCGGAATCGAGACCGAACTGTTCGAGCCCCGGGGCGAAGTGCTCAAGGACTTCTACGCCGAGCTGCCGATCGCGATCCGCATGAGCGGTACGTATCACCAGTTCGGCAGCTTCGTCAGCGGCGTGGCCTCGCTGTCCCGGGTCGTGATCCTGACCATGCGCGACATCGCACTGGAGCCGGTCGAAGGCCAGCCCGGCGTGCTGCGGATGGAAGGCACCGTCACCACCTACCGCTACCTCGACGACAGCGAGGAAACCGACCGGCTGCTGGAGGGAGATTCCTGATGCGTGCGAAACACACTCTTGTCCTCGGCCTTGCCGCAATGGTGGTGCTGGCCGGATGCGGACGCGACAAGCGCGATCTCGAGCAGTGGGTCGCCGAAACGCTGAATCGCCCGCCGGGACCGGTCGAACCGATCCCGACGGTCGAGACCACCGAACCGGTGACCTATGCCGCCTACGAGCTGCGGGACCCCTTCCTCCGGCCCGGCCGCGAGCGAGCCGCCGAAGAAGGTAGCGAAGAAGCCGGTAGCGCCGAGTACACCGGCCCGCGGCCTGATCCGAACCGACGCCGTGAGTTCCTCGAGCGATTCCCGCTCGACGCGCTGGCCATGGTCGGCACGATCGAGCTTGATGACCAGGTCTTCGGCCTGGTCGCGGATACCGAGGGCACGATCCATCGTGTCCGGGAAGGCAACTACATGGGCCAGAACCACGGCCGCATCCTCCAGGTGACCGAAGGGTCGATCCAGCTTGTCGAACTGGTCCCGGACGGCGCCGATGGCTGGATGGAACGCAACGCGTCGATCGCCCTGGGCGACGACGCCGTCCAGTAACGGTGACCGCCATGAATCCAGCAACGAGAATTCGAGTTATGAACAGCCAAGCAGGGAACGCAACAGGGAGCCCGATTATGAATTGCACCAAGCGCATCTCGGTACTGCTGGCCGGAGTGATCTGGCTCTGGGCCGGCCACGTTGGCGCGGCAACGGTCACCGATGTTCGTGTCAGCGACGACGGCGACCAGTTGCGCTTCATCCTGACCACCGACGAACCCGGTGCCGAGCCGACGGTGTTCACCACCGATCAGCCGCCGCGCATCGTGCTCGAGCTCCCCGAAACGTCCAGCAGCGTACCGGGCGGCCAGAACGCGGTCGGGGTCGGCCCGGTCAAGAGCTACATGGCCCTGTCCTCCGGCGACCGTACGCGGCTGGTCGTGGACCTTTCCCGCCAGGTCGGCTACGAGGTCGACGTCGACGGCACGCGCGTCGTGCTGGCGCTGGATGCCGGGGGTGCCGGGGCCAGCCGGCCCGCCATGGCCAGCAGTTCGGGCGGCGGAAGCGCCGGCGACATCGAGGGCATCGATTTTCGCCGCGGCGACAACGGTGAAAGCCGCGTACTGGTCGACCTGGCCCAGTCGGGCGTCGACATTTCGGTCGACGAGCGCGCCGGCCAGCTGCGGGTAACCCTGTTCAACACCGACCTGCCCTCCGACATGATGCAGCGCCTCGACGTGGCCGACTTCGCCACGCCGGTCCAGTTCATCACCCCGGAAGCCCGGGGCGACAACGTCCGCCTGAACATGGACATCGACGGCGCCTACACCCACCTGGCCTACCAGACCGACGACCAGCTCGTCATCGAGGTGTCGCGTCCGGCGCAGGAGGCCGAGGTCGCCCGAGAACTCGAGTTCTTCGAGGACCGTGAATACACCGGCGAACGCATCACCCTGAACTTCCAGGACATCGCGGTCCGCTCCGTGCTGCAGCTGATCGCCGACATTTCCGACCTCAACATCGTGGTGTCCGATTCGGTGACTGGCAACCTGACCCTGCGCCTGACCAACGTCCCCTGGGACCAGGCACTGGATATCGTGCTGGAAACCCGAAACCTCGACATGCGCGAGTCCGGCAACGTGCGCTGGGTTGCGCCGACCGCCGAGATCGCGGCGCGTGAGCAGCAGATCCTGCGAGCCCGCCAGGAGCGGCAGACGCTCGAGCCGCTGCGTACGGTCATGATCCCGGTCAGCTATGCCGATTCCGAGGCGCTGGCGGACCTGATCCAGGCATCCGTCGAGTCCGGCGGCGAAGGCGGCGTGGGCCTGCTGTCCGAGCGCGGCTCGGTCACGATCGACCAGCGCACCAACACGCTGCTGGTGACCGACACGGCCGAGCAGATCGACGCGGTCCGCGACCTGGTCGCCGAGCTCGATCGCCCGGTTCGCCAGGTCCTGATCGAATCGCGGATCGTGATCGCCCGCTCCGATTTCAACCACGAGCTGGGCGTGCGCTTCGGCGTCACCGGCAACCGCCAGGTCGACAACAAGATCCTGTCGCTGTCCGGGTCCAACCTCGCGACGGACCGGATGAGCAACGTGGCGCTGGCGCGCCGTACGCTGCTCGGTCAGCGGCCGGGCCGGCCGAACTTCCTGGCCGATGCCGAGCCGGGCGACCCGATCACCGTGGGCACCGGCGGCATCGCGGTGCCGACGCTGGAAGACCGCCTGAACGTCAATCTGCCGGTGTCGAACCCGGCCGGTGCGCTGGGCATCAGCTTCCTGGCCAGCAACTTCCTGCTCGACCTCGAGCTCTCGGCGCTCGAAGCGCAGGGCGAAGGCGAAGTCATCTCCACGCCGCGAGTGATCGCAGCCAACGGCCAGGAGTCCTTCATCCAGCAGGGTGTCGAGATTCCGTACGAAGAAGCGACGACCGCCGGCGCGACCTCGGTCGAGTTCAAGGAAGCCGTGCTCGAACTGCGGGTCACGCCGCTGATCACCCCCGACAACCGGGTCCAGCTGGCGCTGGCGATCAAGCAGGACACGGTCGGCGAGATCTTCCAGACCGGCCGCGGCGGCTCGGTGCCGTCGATCGACACGCGCGAGCTCGGCACCAGCGTGCTGGTCGAGAACGGCCAGACCCTGGTTCTCGGCGGGATCTTCCAGGAAGAGCGCAACTTCAACACCACCAAGGTGCCGGTGCTGGGCGACGTCCCGGTGCTGGGAACGCTGTTCCGTCGTCGCGCCACCCAGGACGAGAAGCGTGAACTGCTGATCTTCATCACGCCGAACATCCTCGACGACCAGATTCGGGTCGACTGATCGACCGCGAATCGCCGGAGCCATTCCGGACCGGGCCCGGGGCGTTCGCGCCCCGGGCCTTTTCTTTTGCGCGGCTGGCCCGCAGATAGTCCGAAGTCGCCGCATTACCCGGCCCCGAATGCCATCCGATCGAGCTTTGATGAACCCCCGATGAGTCCAGACCGTCCCCATTCGCCGGCCGCGGAGCGCAATCGTGGCCCGATCCTCGAGGTGCTGCGCCACGCGTTGCCCGATGAGGCTTCCGTGCTCGAGATCGGTGCCGGCACCGGTCAGCACGCGGCGTACTTCACCGGCCGGCAGCCCGGTTGGTCGTGGACGCCGACGACCGCGCCGGCCGAGCTGGACATGCTGGTCGCTGGCCTCGAAGGGCTGGACCGGCCCGGTCTCGGCCGTCCCGCGCCGCTGGACGTGGCCTCGGCGTCGGACTGGCCCGAGCCCGGTTTCGATGCGGTATTCGCCGCCAACGTCGTGCATATCGCTCCGGAGTCGGCTGCACGGGCGCTCGTTTCCGGCGCGGCCCGGGTCCTGGCGCCCCGCGGCCGGCTCGTTCTGTATGGCCCCTTCAAGCGCGGCGGAAAGCACACCGCGGAGAGCAATCGCCGCTTCGACGACGAGCTGCGTTCGCGCGGCGTAGGCTCGGCGCTGCGCGATATCGACGACGTCGATCGCTGGTCGGCGGCTTCGGGCCTGGTCCGGGCCGCCGACATCGCGATGCCGGCCAACAATCTCATCCTGATCTACGAACACGCCCAAGCGGGAGGCTAGAACGCCGATGGACCTGGACAAACCCCTCACCCCGGTCGAGAGCTGGGACGAACTCCATGCTCGCGCCCGCGCGCTGATGCACGGCGAGACGCATCCGCTGGCCAACGCCGCCAACCTGGCGGCGCTGATCTTCCACTCGCTGGTCGACCTGAACTGGGCCGGGTTCTATTTCGCCGAAGGCGACGAGCTGGTCGTCGGGCCGTTCCAGGGCCTGCCGGCCTGCGTGCGCATCCCCTTCGGTCGCGGGGTCTGCGGTGCAGCCGCGGCCGAGCGGGCAACCCAGCGCGTGGACGATGTCCACGCCTTCGACGGTCACATCGCCTGCGACGTCAACTCGCGCTCGGAAATCGTCGTGCCGCTGATCCGCAACGGCGAGCTGCTCGGCGTGCTCGATATCGACAGCCCGAAGCCGGGGCGCTTCGACGCCGCCGACCAGGCCGGCTTCGAAGCGCTGGCTGCGATCTACCTGGCGTCGCTTCAGTCGCCCTCGAAGGACGGCTGAAAGCGGTCCATCGCTCGGGCCCGGCCGTCGGCGTCGAGCTCGAGCACGTGGGCGCTGCCGACCGAGACCGGCATCAGCATGCCGGTCCAGGCTCGGTGCAGGTGCTCCAGCCCCGGGTTGTGACCGATCAGCAGCCGATCGCCGGGGGCGTCGTCGAGCAGCTCCAGCAACATGCCCAGCGATGCGTTCCACAAGCGCTCGTCGGTCGCCACCGCGCCGCGGTGCCAGCCGGCCAGTGCCCGATCGGCGGTCTCCCGCGTGCGCCGCGCCGGCGAGACGCTGACCGGTAGTTCGGCGATCTCCTTGCGCCGGGCCAGCCAGCGGCCCAGCTGATCGGCCTGCGCACGGCCGCGGCGGGTGAGGCTACGGCCGATATCGCCCTGGCCGGCGCTGGGCGGTCCGGCCTCGGCGTGACGCACGAGAATGACGGTGCGCCGGCTCATGCGTCCGGCAGGCCTTCGAGCAGTGCGCCGACGTCCAGGTTGCCGCCGGAGAGCACGACGGCGACCCGGCGCCCTGCAAACCGCTCCGGATGGGCCGCGACCGCCGCGTAGGCGACGGCCCCGGAGGGCTCGACGACCTGCTTCAACCGGTGCCAGAGCGTCTGCATCGCGGCCCGGATCGCCTCCTCGGAAACGGTCAGGATCGATACGTCGCGGTCTTCGAGAATCGACAGGTTGCGGTGGCCGACCAGGGCGCGCAGGCCGTCGGCGATCGTGCTCGGCGCATGATCCTCGACCCGGCGACCGGCCTCGAGTGAGCGCGCGGCGTCATCGGCTCCGACGGGTTCGGCCCCGATCACCTCGATCGATCGGCCCGCTTCGGCGACCGCAGAGGCAATGCCGGCGAGCAGTCCGCCGCCGCCGATCGGGGCGATGATCGCGTCGAGTCGCTCGACCTGGTCGATCAACTCGACGCCGACCGTGCCCTGCCCGGCGATGATGTCGTCATGGTCGTAGGGCGGAATGGCGACCAGGCCTTCGGCGACCCGGTCGGCCAGCCCGGCCTCGCGGGCGGCCTGGGTGGGCGCGCAGAAGTGCACGATGCCGCCGTACTCGCGGACCGCGTCGACCTTGGTCCGTACTGCATTCTCGGGCATCACGACGTGGGCGGGCAGGCCGCGGGCTCCTGCCGCTGCGGCCAGGGCGGCCCCGTGGTTGCCCGACGAATGGGTCGCGACGCCCGGTACATCGTCGGCCAGCCGGGCGACCGCGAAGGACGCGCCCCGGAACTTGAACGAACCGGTTCGCTGCAGGTGCTCGGCCTTGAAGAGCAGGCGCGCGCCGGCGAGGTCGTCCAGCGCGGAATCGACCAGGACCGGGGTTCGTACCACTCGGTCGCGCAGCAACTCCATCGCAACGCCGGGGGCGACCCTCGTGGAGCGGTCGATGTGATCGGTAGTGGCGGACATGTTCGTATACTACCGGGTCCTTTGTTCCCCCGAGGTTGACCATGGCGCTCAAGGGCGATTCTCCGCGCACGCCGATCCAGCGTCTCGACTACCGGCCGCCGGACTGGTGGATCGAGACGGTCGAGCTGACGCTGGCGCTCGATGCCGACACCACCCGCGTTAACGCGGTGCTGACCGTACGCCGCAATCCCGACGCCGGTTCCGCCGACGCCCCGCTGGTGCTGCACGGTTCGGGCCTCGACACGCGCGCCGTTACCGTCGACGGGCGGCGGCTCGCCGCCGAAGACTATGCCGTCCACGGCGAGACGCTGACCATCGAAGGCGTTCCGGACCGGGCGCGGATCGAGACCACGGTCGACATCCATCCGTCGGCCAATACGGCGCTGGAAGGGTTGTACCAGTCGGGTCCGAGCCTGCTGACCCAGTGCGAAGCCGAGGGGTTCCGCAAGATCACCTGGTTCGCCGACCGCCCCGACGTGATGGCGACCTACCGCGTTCGCCTCGAAGCCGATCGCGACCGCTATCCCGTGTTGCTCGGCAACGGCAACCGGATCGATGCCGGTGAGCTGGAAGGCGGTCGCCATTTCGCGACCTGGGACGACCCCCACCCGAAGCCCAGTTACCTGTTCGCGCTCGTCGCCGGCGACCTGGGCTGCGTCGAGGATCGCTTCGTGACCTCGGCCGGCAGGGAGGTCGCGCTCAAGTTCTATTCCGAGCGCGCCAACCTCGGTCGCCTGCAGCACGCCATCGACAGCCTGAAGAAGGCGATGGCCTGGGACGAGCAGCGCTTCGGGCTCGAGTACGACCTCGACGTCTACCACGTCGTCGCGACCCACGATTTCAACATGGGCGCGATGGAGAACAAGAGCCTGAACATCTTCAACGCGAAGTTCGTGCTGGCCGACCCGGACACGGCCACCGACGCCGACTACGAGGGCATCGAGTCGGTCATCGCGCACGAGTATTTCCACAACTGGACCGGCAATCGCGTGACCTGCCGCGACTGGTTCCAGCTGACCCTGAAGGAAGGGCTGACCGTCTATCGCGACCAGGAGTTCTCGTCGGACATGCAGTCCCGCTCGGTCAAGCGCATCCAGGACGTGCGCGACCTGATGGCCCGCCAGTTCACCGAGGATGCCGGGCCGATGGCTCACCCGGTACGCCCGGAACGCTACGTCGAGATCAACAATTTCTATACCGCGACCGTCTACGAAAAGGGCGCCGAGGTCGTGAGAATGTACGCCTCGCTGCTCGGCGAAGACGGCTTCCGCAAGGGCATGGACCTGTACTTCCAGCGCCACGACGGGCAGGCCGTGACCTGCGACGATTTCCGCCGGGCGATGGCCGACGCCAACGGCGCCGACCTCGATCAATTCGAGCGCTGGTATCGACAGGTCGGCACGCCGTCCCTGCATGTTGAAAGCACGTTCGACGAAAATGACGGCACGTTCGACCTCGAACTGCGGCAATCGCTTCCGGAGCACGAGCACAACCGGGGCCTAGGTCCGCTGCAGATTCCGCTCGAATTCGGGCTGCTGACGGTCGATGGCAAGCCCCTGTCGCTGCCGCTGGACGGCGGCGCTGCGGCGGCCACGTCGCATCGCATCGAGCTCAGCGAGGAAACCACTCGGTTCCGCTTCGAGGGTCTGCGCGAGCGACCGGTGCTCTCGATGCTGCGCGGCTTCACCGCGCCGGTGCGGCTCGACGATTCGCCCAGCGACGACGACCTGGGCTGTCTGCTGGCGCACGACCCGGACCCGGTCGCACGCTGGTTGGCCGGGCGCCGCCTGGCGACCCGCATCCTGCACGAGGCCGTCGACAACAACGGATCGCTGCCCGCCGTCCGGCCGCTGGGGGCCGCGTGGCAGCATCTGCTCGACCATGCCGAAGACGATCACGCCTTGTGTGCGGTGTTGCTCGAACTGCCCAGCGAGGCCGACATCGCCCGCGACCGGTCGCCGGTCGATCCGGACCTGATCCATTCCGCGCGCTCCGCGCTTCGGCACAATCTCGCCGAACGGATGGCGGGCCGGCTGGACGGCATTCTCCAGAAGGGCCTGCCGCGGGGTCCGTGGCGGTTCACGCCGGATGACGTGGCCCACCGCAGCCTGTTCCATGCCGCCCTACGTCTGCGGGTCACGCACCCGGACTCCGCGGCGGTCTCGCGCGCGGTCCGCCTGTTCGACCGGGCCGACAACATGACCGATCGCTTCGGTGCCCTGGCCGCGCTGGTCCAGGCCGGACGCAGCGAAGCCGGGCCCCTGCTCGACGAGTTCGAGCGACGCTACGCCGACAACCCGCTGGTCATGGACAAGTGGTTCGCGGTCCAGGCCCGGGTCGCCGACCCGGCGACGGTCGAGCGGGTCAGGGAGTTGATGGCCCATCCGGCGTTCTCGCTGAACAATCCGAACAAGGTGCGTGCCCTGATCGGCGCGTTCAGCCTGCACAACCCGGTCGCGTTCCATCGCGCCGACGGTGCCGGGCACGGGTTGGTCGGCGAGGTCATCCGCTCGCTCGATCGCATCAATCCGCAGGTCGCGGCCCGGCTGGTGAGCGTGTTCAACCGCTGGAGCGATTTCGACAAGAAGCGGTCGGCGTCGATGAAGGCCGAACTCGATGCCATCAAGGCGCGCCCGGGCCTGAGTCCCGACGTCGACGAAATCGCCACCGCCGCCCTGAGGCGCGACGGCCGGTGAGAGGGAGGCTGACGGGACGCCGGGTCAAAAAGCGAAGACGTACCGCAGATGAACGCGGATGAACGCAGATGGGGAAAGCCAGGCCGGTCGAAGTGCGATCGGCCGCGCTGCGTTCCCGCGGCTCGGGAGTTCTCGAGGGGTTCGTGAGGCGCGCATTGGCGATCGCTCGGATCCGGGACGCCCCCGTCCTTCCAGGCAGATCGCCAGGTAAGCGCTTCCTGCCTTTATCTGCGTCCATCCGCGTTCATCTGCGGTCTTCTTTCAGATAAAGGCTGACCGCTCGCGGGGCTGAAGCGCCAAGGCCGGAGCCTGGGTGGTTGACGGGCCTCTGGGTCGAAAAGCGAAGACGTACCGCAGATGAACGCGGATGAACGCAGAGGGGGAAAGACAGGCCGGTCGAAGTGCGATCGGCCGCGCTGCGTTCCCGGGGCTCGGGAGTTCTCGAGGGGTTCGTGAGGCGCGCATTGGCGATAGCTCGGATCCGGGACGCCCTCGTCCATCCAGGCAGATCGCCAGGTAAGCGCTTCCTGCCTTTATCTGCGTCCATCCGCGTTCATCTGCGGTCTTCTTTCAGATAAAGGCTGACCGCTCGCGGGGCTGAAGCGCCAAGGCCGGAGCCTGGGTGGCTGACGGGCCACTGGGTCGAAAAGCGAAGACGTACCGCAGATGAACGCGGATGAACGCAGATGGGGAAAGACAGGCCGGTCGAAGTGCGATCGGCCGCGCTGCGTTCCCGGGGCTTGGGAGTTCTCGAAGAGTTCGCGAAGCGAAATCGCGGACGCTCGGATCCGCGGACACTCCACGTTCAGCCTAGTCGCTCGGCCGGCAAGCGCTTCCTGCCTTTATCTGCGTCCATCCGCGTTCATCTGCGGTCTTCTTTCAGATAAAGGCTGACCGCTCGCGGGGCTGAAGCGCCAAGGCCGGAGACTGGGTGGCTGACGGGCCACTGGGTCGAAAAGC
Organism: Wenzhouxiangellaceae bacterium; assembly: GCA_965222675.1. GTDB lineage: Bacteria > Pseudomonadota > Gammaproteobacteria > Xanthomonadales > Wenzhouxiangellaceae. Next base: position 742,349 of record OZ244963.1, read on the forward strand.
GAAGACGTACCGCAGATGAGCGCGGATGAACGCAGATGGGGAAAGACAGGCCGGTCGAAGTGCGATCGGCCGCGCTGCGTTCCCGCGGCTCGGGAGTTCTCGAGGGGTTCGTGAGGCGCGCGTTGGCGATCGCTCGGATCCGGGACGCCCTCGTCCTTCCAGGCAGATCGCCAGGTAAGCGCTTCCTGCCTTTATCTGCGTCCATCCGCGTTCATCTGCGGTCTTCTTTCAGATAAAGGCTGATCGCTCCTGAGGGGCGGTCAGGCTTCGTAGGCGTTGAGGGCCTTGATCAGGAGTTCGCGTTCGAGGACGGCGGCGTTGCGATCGGGCTTCTTGACCGCGACCCGGGCGCCGGAGACGAGGCGGACGTTGAACGCCCAGCCTTCGTTGTTCTTGGCCTCGAACAGGCCCGAGACCATCACGATCTTGTCGAGAACCAGCGTGAAGCCGGCCACGTCGTGGGTGCGCTTGGCCATGCGGAATCTCCGTTGGGGCGCGGCCGAGGCCGGCCGCGGGTCAGAACTTGATCGAGCCGCCGCCGGAACCGCCACCCGGCATTTCGATCTTCCCGCCGTCCTGGCCGGGCACCATGATCGATCCCTGCTGTTCGCGCTGCATGCGCTTGAGTTCTTCGATCGTTTCCTTGAACGCCTTCTCGGCGCCCTCGGCGAACCCCTTGGCGGCCTCGGACAGGCTGCCGCCTTCGAGCTCGAAGCTCAGCGGCAGGGTGCCGGCCGGGGTCATGGCCGAGGCTTCGCCCACGTAGCGGACCGGGCGCGAGGCGTCATCGTTGCCGTCCGCGTCGACCGGCGTCATGCGGCGGATCGAGCCGGTGCGCTGGTCGGTGAAGGTGTCGATCCGATACAGGTCGTCGGTATCGAAGCGGAGCTGTTCGGCATTGTCGTCCGTCATGGCGTCGGCTGTGAGTTCGGTTCAGTGGACAGGAATGGGGTCGTTCGGCGCGAATGCAAGCCGCTCGATCCTCGAAGCCATTCCGAACAGGTCGCGAAGTCATCGCCATGCCATGGTTCCCCGCTCGCCGCGGCGCTATCCTTCGCCCATGGATGCCTACCGAACGCTGCGGTTCCGTGCCGCGCCCGATCGCCTGGACGAGGCCGAGGACCTGCTCTGGTCGCTGGGGGCCGCGGCCGTGACCCTGACCGACGCCGGCGATCAGCCGCTGCACGAGCCCGGGCCAGGGGAAACGCCGTTGTGGGATCACTCGGTGATCGAGGCCCTGATGCCGGAAGGGCTGGACAGCGACCAGGTGCTGCTGACGCTGGCCGGTAGCGGCGTGCTCGACGGTGGATCGCAATCGGCGAGCTTCGAGCCGGTGGTCGACCGCGACTGGGTAAGGGCCTGGATGGACCGCTACGAACCGATGCGCTTCGGCGAGTCGATCTGGGTCTGCCCGTCGCACATCGAACCCGATCCCGCCTGGCCGGTCGTGGTTCGCCTCGATCCGGGCCTGGCCTTCGGCACCGGCACCCACCCGACCACCGCGCTGTGCCTGGAGTGGCTCGACGGTCAGGCGGTCGAGGGCGTCGACGTGATCGACTACGGCTGCGGATCCGGCATCCTGGCCGTCGCTGCGGCGCTCAAGGGGGCGCGCCGGGTCCTGGCGATCGACCACGATCCCCAGGCGCTGGAGGCCACCGTCGACAATGCCGAGCGCAACGGGGTCGCCGATCGGATCGAGGCCATGCTGCCCGAACAGGCACCGGCCGGCAGCGCCGGGCTCGTGCTGGCCAATATCCTGGCCGTCCCGCTGGTCGAGCTGGTCGACGACATCGCCGGCCGGGTCGCGCCGGGCGGCTGCCTGGCCCTGTCGGGCATCCTGGCCGAACAGGCCGACGGCGTCCTCGACGCCTACCGCGAGCGGCTGTGTCCGGCCGGCGAGGCGGCCCGCGAGGACTGGGTGCGTCTGGACTTCGCCGGAAGGGTCGACGAGTCGACGTGAGCGGACGGCTGCCCGACTTCCTGATCATCGGCGCGCAGAAGGCCGGCACCAGCTGGCTGCACGCGCGGCTGCGCGAGCAGCCCGGTCTCTGGCTGCCCGCCGACAAGGACTACGAGTACTTCAGCTACCCGGGCGCCACGCCGCCTGAAGCGTACCGGGCGCGCTTCGCCGACGCGCCGCCGGGCGTGAGCATCGGTGATGCCTGTGCCAGCTATTTCTGGACCACGGGCCGCTCGGCGGACAACCCCGGTTTTGCGCGCGACCTGCCGGGGGCCATCGACGACACCCTCGGTTCGGATGCGAAGTACATCGTGCTGCTCCGCGACCCGGTCGAGCGGGCCGTGTCGGCCTATCTGCACCACATCGCGTTCGGCAGCCTCGATGCGCAGGTGCCGCTGCTCGATGCGCCCGATTCGCTCGGGCTGGTCGATATCGGCCTGTACGGCAGGCATCTTGGTCGCTGGCTCGATGTCGTCGAGCCGCACCGGATCTGCGTGCAGCCGGCGCCCGGCGAGCGGCCGCCGGGCGAAGTGCTGGGTCGTACGGTGCGTTTCCTCGGAAGCCGCTATGTGAATCGGCGCGCTGACGTTGCGCCGGTGTTCGAGGGCCCAGCGCGCCAGCGCGACGACGGCGGGGTCTGGGTCGCCGCCGGCGGACCCGGACTGACCGAGGCGACGGGGCCGCGCATCGAGGTCGACGGCCGTCAGTGGGTCCGCGTAGTCGATGCAGCCACGCTCAACGCCCTGGCCGTAGAACTGGCGCCAGACCGGGCGCGCCTTCGCCGTCTGCTTGCTCAGGTTCGCGTCGAGTCCGGCTGGATCGATCGCTGGACAAGCCCGTCGGGTTGAGTCCCGGCGTACTCGAGCTGCCAACCCTGATCGGCTCGCCGCAAGCCGCGGCCGTGTAGCGGACGCATCGGTGGAGCGGCATTGACCCTTCAGAAAGGCACCCTGAGGAAGCAAGCCCGGTATCGGCGGAATCGATTGCATCCTCTGCCCGTCACGCACTGACGGATCGGCGGCGCGGGGTTCCGCGTCAGGGTCGCGTCGAATGCATTCAATGGCCCATCACGCCGATTCGGACGCCGGTTCTCAATTCGCTTGTGTTCGAGCTCTCGCTCAGGCGCACATCAAGGCGTTCCAGCGGTAGCTGATGCTGCTGGAGGATTCGTGGTATTGCGATTGACGTCAGATTCCGGGCGCACTACAGTCGATTGGCGTTGATCGGTGGGGAGTCGAACAATGAACACGGAATTTCCTGAAGGCATGGCACGATGCCGATCGAAGGCTCGGGCATGGTCAGAAAGGGCCGATCGCGGGTTCGGGGCGATTCTTCGGGCGCTGCTTGTGCTCCTCTCCGGACACGTTGCGGCGGTCGAAGACTACTCAAATCCGCAGATCGAGCCGCTCTACCTTGCAGAGTCCCTCGGGACGCAGCGCTTGGCGGAGCAATACGCCCCGATCCCGTTCAACTCCACCTGGGCCATCGTGCGCCATATGGGCGATGTGGGCACAGCCCAGCTGGAGCAGCAGATCGCGAACCGTGTGCTGTCCGATCGCTCGAACAAGACCGGTTTGACGGTGCCCCTGCATCCCTTCCTCGGTCGCGGCCAGTACCAGAGGGGCTACGAGGACGACCCGGCACGAGGCACCAACGTCTACCAGGTGTTCGGCCGTGCCTTCGGATGGCACATCAACACCTATCAGTTCGGCTACGAACAGCCGATCGAATGTCCGCCGGCTTTCCCCGACTGCAGCGGTGGGCCGAACATTGTCTATACCCGACGGTTCGATCCTCCGCTCGACCCGTGGCGCACGCCTTCGTCCGAGTTCACGATGCAGGTCTACATGAAGCTTCCCTGGGTGCACTATGACTCAAGCTCAGGCGATACTCCAGCGGCCCAGATCAGCTTCGTCTATTACCTCGAGCATTCTCAAACCGGCCATCTCATTGCTTCGGTCGTGAATCTCTTCGATACGCGACCCTTCGATCGAGTGGGTCGCGAGCGCGTCTCGGATGATGGGGTCACGCCTTTTGTTTCCAGCGATCTGCAGGACCTCCAACCCGACGGAACGCCATATCGGTACGTGATTCGTTCACCGTATTCGGCTCGAGGCGTGAATCGCTGGCGATGGAGTGGCGAGAAGTTCTTCCGTGCGCATGTGGGCGTCGACCAGCTGCAGGCGATCATCGACGACACGAATTCTCCCGGACATTACTCGGACTATCGTGTGATCGAAGCGCTCGTGCTGATCGAAGCGTTCCCCCGTCTTACCGGAGACGTGTCTTTCGCCGGGTCGATACGTAACTTCGAGCTGTACAGATTTCATGATGGCGATTGATCCTCGACCGGTGATGAAAGCCAGTCGCTGGTAGACTCGCCTGTCATTGATCTGCATGGCGATAGTGTGTCTCGCTACTTCAAGTTGCTTGTTCACGACGCACTCGGTGTCTTCGGGTTCGCCCTCACGGCATCGCTTCTTCCTCCCGCAGTCGCAGCGAGATGGCTGAGATTAGGTGCTCGGTGTCATTGGTGGCACCCGGATGTCGACGCCGCATTCGCCGCGGCTTGCCATTGCGCGATGCCGACCGAATTCGACCGTTCGGCGTTCAGGTTCATGACGCTGGCCGAAGCGGCCATGGCTTGGCGAGCGATCTTCGGTCGGAAGCTCCCGGTCGATGTCGTCGGCGAGTGGCCGTCCAGCCCGGGTTTCGTGGCGGTCGGTGGCCACTTCGGAGCCGGTATCGCTGCGCTCTGGGCCCTGCATGAAGCCGGGATGCGCCCCCGCTTCGTTCTCCATCCGCCTGATCCGAAGCAGTTGCACCACCGGCCCTTGGGCTATATCTGGAGTCGCCTCCGGTTCCGGCTCGTTCGCCGGTTGTGCCCCGATGGCCCGATCACTACCCCGGGGGCGCGCGCCACATTGGAGCGGGAACTCGACGGCGGGCACGCAACGCCGGTTGTGTTGCTTGATACGCCCGATGGCGCTCGTCGGGACGCAGAAGGAGATTGGGCGCTGACGTTGGGGCGGTGCCGGCTCCCCTTGCGCACCGGCGCCCGCGTCGTGCTCGAAAGCGCGGATGTTCCCATCGTGTTCTTCTGGGCCCGGGCGTCGAAGGATACTGGGCGCGTATCGATCGAAGTGCACAAATCCGGGGCCGGGGCGCTGACCCGCTGGCCGATGGTCGCGAGTCGAACGATTGCGGCAGACCCGGCGCAATGGCAGTTCTGGCCGTTCATCGGCGGTGCCCTGCGCGATGCTGGAGCCGGTTGACTAGCTCGCTTTCACGCGCTCGATGCCTGCGAGAATCTCGCGACGTGCGTCGTCCGGCCCGTGCCAGCCCAGGACCTCGACCCATTTACCCATTTCCAGATCCTTGTAATGGGCGAAGAAATGCCGGATCTGGCGGCGTGAGAACTTGGCCACGTCGTCGATGCTGCGGATGTCCTCGTGCAGCGGGCTGATCCGGTCGATCGGCAGGGCCGCGATCTTGACGTCGCGCCCGGCGTCGTCGCTCATCTCGAGGAAACCGATCGGTCGGCAGCGGATCACCGAGCCCGGGATCAGCTTCGGGCGGATCATCACCATGACGTCGACGGGGTCTCCGTCTTCAGCCAGCGTGTTCGGGATGAAGCCGTAGTTGCATGGATAGCGCATCGAGGTCGCCAGCAGGCGGTCGACGTGGATCGCCCCGGTGTCCTTGTCGACTTCGTACTTGACCGGTTCGCCCTCGTTCGGGATCTCGATGATGACGTTGAAGTCGTCGGGCGGATTCTCGCCGGCGGAAATCTGGTTGACGTTCATGCGGGCTCGGCTTCCTGAGTCGTGGGCTGTTGATGGTTGTTGATGGCGGTTCTCGATTCGCAATCCGCGATTCGCAATCCGCAATCCGCACATGATTCGCGAATCTCGACGCGTCGGTCGGGCGTCGGCTAGCCGACCATTCTACCGCGGCTCAGCCGGCCTCGCCGTCGACCTGGTACCACGCCGCCATCACGGCTTCCAGGTCCTCGAGACCGAGCCCCTTGGTCGCCGAAAACGCCTGCACGCTGGCCCGTCCGCCGAAGGCCCGGGTGACGGCCCGGACCGCCTCGACGCGCTTGCCGTGGCCGAGCTTGTCCGCCTTGGTCAGCACCACGTGCATCGGCAGCTGCCGGTGCAGCGCGAACTCGGCCAGCTGGCGATCCGTGTCCTTCAACGGGTGGCGGATGTCCATGACGATGACCAGGCCGGCCAGCGCGGCGCGTTTTTCGAGGTAGCCCTGGATCAGGCCCTGCCAGTGCCGCTTCATGTCGCCGCTGACCGCGGCGTAGCCATAGCCGGGCAGATCGACCAGGTGGCGCTGCTCGTCGAGCTGGAAGAACACCAGCTGACGCGTCCGGCCCGGCGTGCGGCTGGTCCGCGCCAGCGACGTCTGCCGGCACAGCCGGTTGATCAGGCTGGACTTGCCGGCGTTCGAGCGCCCTGCGATCGCCACCTCGATTCCCTCGTCGGGCGGTAGCTGTGGACGGTTGTGGACACTGATCCGGTACACTGCCGAATGCAGCAGACGGCGAATATCGCTCATGCTCTGGTCTGTGCGGGTCGATCCGGCGATAATAGCGGATTGGCCCGCCGATCGACGGTATCCGCGCGGACGACTGCAGCGTCATTGCAGACGGACGGGCCAGCCACCAACCCACACGAAACCAACGCTTCATGGAGCGACCCACGATGCTTCGAGCAGCCCTTCTCCTTCTCGCCCTGGCCTCGACGGCCGCATTCGGCGCCGGCGACCCGGCGGCCGGAGAATCCAAGGCTTCGGTCTGCGCGGCCTGTCACGGCATGGACGGCAACAGCCAGATCGCCCAGTGGCCCAAGATCGCCGGCCAGCACGCCGACTACACCGCTCGCCAGACCCGCCTGGTCCGCGACCAGCAGCGCGAAGTGCCGCAGATGTACCCGATCGTCATGAACCTCAGCGACGAGGACATCGCCGACATCGCGGCGTGGTACGAAACGCAGGAAATCGAGCCCGGCGTGGCCGACGAAGCCCTGGTCGACCTGGGTCGGTCGATCTACCACGGCGGCAACATCGAGTCCGGAGTGCCTTCCTGCATGGCGTGCCACGGGCCGACCGGAAACGGCATTCCCGAGCTGGGCTACCCGATGCTGCGGGCCCAGCACGCCGACTACACGGCCGACCGCCTGCGTCGCTACCGCGATGGTCAGTCGTACGACAGCAAGAGCGCGATCATGGTCGGCGTAGCCGCCAACCTCACGGACGAGGAGATCGAAGCGGTGAGTTCCTATATCGAGGGCCTGCACCGCTCCGCCCCGGCGGGGAACTGACCGCGCCGTATGCGGTCTGTAGAAGTCCAGCGGCGGTCAAGGACGCCGCCGGACTCCGAGCGGAATCGAGATCACCAGGCGTGTCTGCCCGGGCCGAGGCCCAACCGGCACGCACCAGGCTGAAAGCCGCCAGGTTCATTTCGGGTTTCGCGACCGATTCATTAGAAAGGAAATTGCTGACCATGACTGCAGCTATCAGACTTCTTGCCGGGGCCTCGCTGTTCGTCGCCCTGTTTCTTGCGCTTCCCGCCCACGCCCAATTCGTCGAGGGTACGCATTTCGAACGGATCGACGGACCGGCCGCGGCCGAGTCCGACGGCGGAATCGAAGTCGTCGAAGTGTTCAGCTACATGTGCCCGCACTGCCGCAACTTCCAGCCCTACGTCAGTACCTGGGAAGAAGAGCTGGCCGAGGACGTGACGTTCCGTCGCGTGCCGGTTTCCTTCAACCGTTCCTGGGAACCGTTCGCTCGCGCCTACGTGACCGCCGATGTGATGGATATCCTCGACGAATCGCATGTGGCGCTGTTCGAGGCGCTGCACGACGAGCGTCGGTCGATCCGGACCTTGTCCGACCTGGCTGAATTCCACTCCCGCTTCGGCGTCGATGCGGAGCAGTTCGAGTCCACCGCCGGTTCGTTTCCCGTCGAAGCCGCGATGCGCAAGGGCCGGGCCGAACTCGGCAAGTGGGGCATCCGGTCCACCCCGACCCTGGTGATCAACGGCAAGTGGCGGGTCAGCCCGCAGCGCGGCAGCACCTTCGAGGACATGCTCGCCGTCGCCGATTTCCTGATAGAACGCGAACGGGCCGAATCGACGGCACGCAGCGAAGGCGGGGCCACGGACGACATGGCAGGCGAGGCCGATGCCGGAGCTGCCGCGACCGCTGAATCCTGATCGCGCCCGGCCGCTGGTCGGCCGGGCTCCTTCGACCCGCGCCTCGTGACGGGCACGGGTCCCGATCGTCTGCGGCTGGTCAGCTACAACATCCAGGCCGGCACCAGCACCGCCAACTACCGCGAGTACGTCACCCGCAGCTGGCGGCAGGTGCTGCCGAACAACCAGCGGGTCGACAACCTCGATGCGATTGCCGACCTGGTATCGGACTACGACATCGTCGGGCTCCAGGAAGCCGACTGTGGCAGCCTCCGCTCGGGCTTCGTCAACCAGGCCAAGTACATCGCGTCGCACGCCGGCTTTCCGTGGTGGACGCACCAGGCCAACCGCAAGGTCGGCGTGATTGCCCACGCCGGCAACGGCGTGCTGAGCCGCTTTGCACCCGATCACGTCGACGAACACCGTCTGCCGGGCGCGATCCCCGGGCGGGGCGCGCTGGTGCTCAAGTTCGGTCATGGACCCGACGCGCTGTGGCTGGTCGTGCTTCATCTCGCCCTGGGGCGGCGGGCCCGGATGCAGCAGCTCCGCTATGTCGCCCACCTGGTCGACCGTCAGCCCCACGTGGTGGTGATGGGGGACCTCAATGCCGGTCCGGAAAGCCGGGAAATCCGCGAGTTCTGCTCGAAGGCGGGGCTGGTCGAGCCGCGTCGCGATCTCCACACGTTTCCGAGCTGGCGGCCCCAGCGAGCCATCGACCACATCCTGGTCTCGCCCAGGCTCGATGTGCTGCAGCTCGACGTGCTGCCCAGCACCTTGTCCGACCACCGGCCGCTGGCCATGACGATCGGCCTGCCGGCCGGCGTTTCACTGCAGCGCCATGCGCAGGGCAACGACTAGCAGCAGTGCGCCGAAGACCCGGCCCAGCCGCTCCGAACCCAGCCGCTCGGCCAGGCGCGCGCCCAGCGGTGCGGTGGTCAGCCCGGCGACCCCGACCAGCACCATCCCGGGCAGATACAGGTGTCCGAACAGGCCGGGCACGGTGCCGGGTTCGAGGCCGCGCAACACAAAGCCCGTCACGCCGGCCAGGGCGATCGGCCAGCCGCAGGCCGCGGCCACGGCAACCGCACGAATCGTGGTGTACCCGTTTCGAACGAGGTAGGGGACGTTGAAGCTTCCGCCGCCGATTCCGATCAGCGCCGAGAGCGCTCCGATCAGCGGTCCGGCCGCCCACCATGCGCGCGGTTCCGGCCGCCGCTCCGCCCGCTCCGGGCGCAGCGCGAACAGCATCCGCAGCCCGATCACTGCGGCCAGGGCGCCGAACACGCGGGCCAGGACCGTGCCACCGAGCACCGGCGCGATCCAGCCGCCGAACAGGCCGCCGAGCGCCAGTGCAGGACCCAGCCGGAGCGCGGCGGGCCAGTCCATCCGCCCGCCGCGGGCGTGGGCCAGCGCGCTGCTTGCCGAGGTCAGCAGCATCGAGCCGAGGGCGGTTGCCACGGCAGTCGGTACCGCGGCGTCGATCGGCTGTCCGCGCGCGACCAACAACGCTGTCAACGCAGGTACGATCACCAACCCGCCGCCGATGCCCAGCAAGCCGGCGAGCAAGCCGGCAGCGGCGCCCGTCCCCAACAACGCGATCCATTCGATCATCGGCACGCCTCGAACCCATCCCCGTCGTCCACAGCGAATCCCATTATGACGTCCAGGCTCCTGTCGTCTCTTCCCCCAGCCCGTCGCGCCTTCGCAAGCGCGGCCGCGCGCGTCGCCCGGGTCGCCGTTCTCATTACCGTCGTGGCCACCAGCGTGCTCGCGGCAGCCATCGGCACGCCGCGGCTGGTGATCGCCCAACCGGCGGAGGCACCCCCATCCGTTGCGACTTCTGCGGAGCAGCGCAAGATCTTTCGCGAGGCCTGGGCCCGTGCCGGCCGTGGCGACCACGAGTCACTGGCTCAGGCGATCGCGCGCCTGCCCGATTATCCGCTGACCCCGTATCTCGAATTCGAACTGCGGCGCCAGCGCATCGCCGATCACGACGCTGCAGCAATCAGTCGATTCCTCGCCCGCTACCGCGACTGGTCGTTCCACGACCGCCTGGCGCACACCTGGCAGCGCCACCTTGCGCGTTCGGGCCAGTTCGATGCGCTGCGCCGGTACGCGCCGGAGACCGAGGATCCGGAAGTCCGCTGCCTGGACCTTCGTGATCGCTTGCGCGCCGGCGAGGACGGCGAAGAAATGATGGAAGATGCCGCCGAGCTCTGGCTCAGTGCCGTGTCTCGACCGGCTGCCTGCGATCCGCTGTTCGCCTGGTGGCGCCGGCAAGGCCAACCGGACACGGAGACCGCCTGGCAGCGGTTCGGACTTGCCGTCGAGGCCGGCGAACTGTCGCTGGCCGGCTATCTGCGCCGGTACCTGGCCCCGCTCGACCGGCCGCTGGCCGACGGCTGGTTGAAGATGGCGCGACGTCCGGCGTCGGGCCTGGCCGACGCCCGGAGCTGGCCGGATCAACAGCGGCCGCGCCAGCTCGTGGCCTGGGGACTGCATCGCCTGGCCGGTCGGGACTGGGCAAGCGCCACGGCATGGCTGGGCCGCTTCGAGGCGCGAATGAATTTCGAGGACGACGAGATCGCCCCGGTCCGCCGGCGCATCGCGCTGTTCCAGGCCGTCGACCTCGATCCGGGTGCGGTCCCTACGATCGATGCGCTGCCGGACGAATGGGTCGACGACCAATTGTTCCAGTGGCGGCTGCGCGTGGCCCTGGTCAACGGCGACTGGGCGACCGTGCTCGACAGCGTTCAGCGCATGTCCGCCGAGGCGCAGCTGCAGGGACGGTGGCGCTACTGGCGAGGCCGGGCGCTGGCCGCGCTGGGGCGGCCCGAGGCCGGCCTGGTGCTCGGCACGCTGGCCGCCGAGGCGGATTATTACGGCTTCCTGGCCGCGCTGCGCACGGACCAGCCGCTGACCTTGTGCAGCCGCGAGCTGCCGGCCGACGGCGACATCCAGCGCCGCCTGCTGCGCGACGCCGAGTTCGCCCGCGCGCTCGAGCTGTATCGGGTGGGCCTGAACCACGACGCCCGCTGGACCTGGAACCGGGTCAGCGGGCGCTTGCGCGCCGCCGAGCTGGAACAGGCGGCACTGCTGGCTTCGGCGGAAGGGTGGCACGACCGCGCGATCGCCGCGCTGGCCCGCGCCGGCGCGACCGACGCCTACCCGTGGCGGTTCCCCATGCTCGAGCGCGAGCGGATCGAGCGGACCGGCGCCCGCCACGGGGTCGATCCGGCCCTGGTCCTCGGGCTGATGCGCGCCGAGTCGGCAATGCAGGCCGACGCGCGCTCCTCGGCCGATGCCCGCGGTCTGCTGCAGCTCGTCGACGGCACCGCGCGCGGCGTGGCGGCGCGCTTCGGTCTGCCCTACCGCGGCCCGTCGGATCTGTACGACCCGGCGCGCAACCTCGCCCTCGGCATCGCCCACCTCGGCGAACTGCAGCAGCGCTTCACCGGCGAGTTCACCCGGGTCGCCGCCGCCTACAACGCCGGGCCGGGCGCGGCCGAGCGCTGGCAGCAGGAACGCCGGGGCCTGCCCGCCGACATCTGGATCGAAACCCTGCCCTACTTCGAGACCCGCGATTACGTGCCGCGCGTACTGGCCTTCGCCACGGTCTACGAATGGCAGCTGCAGCGCTCGCCGTCGGTGCTGGCCCGCCACGTGATCGGCCGTGGCGATGCCGGCGAGTTCGCCTGCCCGGAGCCGGACCCTGCCTCGTCCGGGCCGGATTCGGCACAATAGGAGATCGGCGGTCCCGCCTGAACGGCCGTCAAGATCCTCGACACCGAGAACGATTCGACCCGGAGAACACGATGACGATGAAGATCCTGATGCTCGGCGGCTCCGGCTTCGTCGGCGGCCACCTGACGCGACGCCTGGCGGCCGACGGACACCGGGTCACCGTGATCACCCGCTACGCTCCCGGCGCCCGTCACCTGAAGGTGGTGCCGGGCACCCGGATCGAGACGCTCGACCCCTACGACGTCGATGCCCTGGCCGAAGTGCTCGACGGCCATGACGTCCTGATCAACCTCGTCGGCATCCTCAACGAGCGCGGCTTCGGCGGCGCCGGCTTCCGCCGCGCCCACGTCACCCTGGTCGAAGGCGCGATCGAGGCCTGCCGGCGGGCCGGCGTCGATCGGATGATCCACATGAGCGCGCTGAACGCAGGCACCGGCGACAGCCATTACCTGAAGACCCGGGGCGAGGGCGAAGCGCGGGTGCGCGAGTCCGGGCTGCACTGGACGATGTTCCGACCCTCGACGATTTTCGGGCCCGACGACTCGTTCCTGAACCGCTTCGCCGGGCTGCTGGCGATCTCGCCGGTGCTGCCGCTGGCGCGGCCCGGAGCGCGCTTCGCGCCGGTTCATGTCGGCGACGTGGTCGAAGCCTTCGCGCTCGCGGTTGCGCGTGACGACGCGATCGGGCAGACCTACGAGTTGTGCGGGTCCGAGACCTGGACGCTGGCCAACCTGGTGCGTTGGGTCGCCCGGCAGCGCGGCATGCGGCGCTGGGTCGTCGGGTTGCCCGACGCGCTGGGCTGGCTGCAGGGCCGGGTCTTCGATTTCGTCCCCGGCAAACCGTTCTCGTCGGACAACTTCAAGTCGCTCGGCGTGGACTCGGTCTGCACCGACCCGGGCTTCGAGCGGCTCGGCATCGAGCCCTGGGGCATGTCGGAGAAGGCCGTTGACTGGTTGTCCGATACGGGCCGGCAGTCGCGCTACCGCCGCTTCCGGCAGCACGCGCGGCGCGGCTGATCGTGCCCCCGGACTGGGCCGACGATGCGCGGCTCGACGGCCTGGAGGTGTACCGGGTCGGCGGCGCGGTCCGCGATGCGTTGCTGGACCGGCCGGTCGCGGACAGCGATTTCGTGGTCGTCGGCGCGGGGCCGGAGGCTCTGGCGGAACGGGGGTTCCGGCCGGTCGGCCAGGACTTTCCGGTCTTCCTGCACCCCGACAGCGGCGAGGAGTTCGCGCTGGCCCGGACCGAGCGCAAGTCCGGTCGGGGCTACGGCGGGTTCACGTTCCACACGGGCCCAGAGGTCAGGCTGGAAGACGACCTGCGCCGCCGGGACCTCACGGTCAATGCGATCGCCGAGGCCCGGGACGGATCGCTGGTCGACCCCTTCGGTGGCCGGGCCGATCTCGATCGACGGATTCTCCGCCACGTCTCGCCGGCGTTCGTCGAAGACCCGGTGCGGCTGTTGCGCCTGGCCCGCTTCGCGACCCGCTTCTCCGAATTCTCGATTGCCGGGGAGACGCTGGCGCTGGCCCGGCAGCTGGTCGACGGTGGAGAGATCGACCATCTGGTGCCCGAACGCGTCTGGCAGGAAATGGCGCGGGCCCTGATGCATCGGCGGCCGTCACGCTTCGTCCTTGTGTTGCGCGACACCGGCGCCCTGGCCCGCCTGTTGCCCGAACTCGATGCGCTGTTCGGCGTGCCGCAGGTCGCCCGCTGGCACCCGGAGGTCGATACGGGCGAACACGTGATGCGGGTCCTGGACGTGACCGCCGCCGACGGTCGGGCGTTGCCGGTCCGCTTCGCAGCACTGGTTCACGACCTCGGCAAGGCACTCACGCCGGCCGAGGACCTGCCCGCCCATCGCGGTCACGAACGCGCCGGTCTGGCGCCTGTGCGTGCGGTCTGCGACCGGCTGAAGGTGCCCAACGCCTGCCGCGAGCTGGGGCTGCTGGTCTGCGAGCACCATATCAACGCTCATCGAGCCTTCGAGCTGCGCCCGGCGACGCTGGTCCGATTGCTGCGCGCGCTCGATGCGTGGCGCCGGCCCGAGCGCTTCGAGTTGTTCCTGCAGGCCTGCCAGGCTGACCGCCAGGGCCGGAAGGGGCGGGTCGGGTCGCCGGTGCCCACCATCGACTATCTGAGGCAGCAGGCCGCGGCCACCGCATCGGTCGATGTCGAACCGCTGGCCGCGCGGGGCCTGGCCGGCGCCGAATTGGGCAAGGCGATCGAGGCGGAGCGGATCGCCACGGCGCGCCGGCTGCGGGAAGCCTGGCACCGGGCCGGGCGTGGAGCGGCGGACACGTCGCGATGAGGTCTCGGCGCGGCCTGATGCTGTGGTAGCGCCCAGCGGACGGCGCCCTAGACCGCCGCCAGCCTGCGCACGCGGAAATGGCACAGGTCGGCCGCCCGCGGCTTCTGCAGCAGGTGCCCCTGGACGTAGTCGCAGCCGCTCTCGGCCAGGAACGCCATCTGCTCGGGGCGCTCCACGCCCTCGGCGACCACTTCCATCTCCAGGCTGTGGGTCAACCCGACCATTGCGCGAACCAGTTCGCGCTGGCGCGGGTCGGTTTCCAGGCCGTTCAGGAACTGGCGGTCGAGCTTGATCTGATCGACGTGCAGCTCGCGCAGGTGGGCCAGGCTGCTGTAGCCGGTGCCGAAATCGTCCAGCGCGATTCGGATGCCGCGCTCCTGCAGCGCGCGGATGTTGTCGTTGCCGCTCTGCAGATCGCGGATTGCCGTGTCCTCGGTGATTTCGAGCTGGATGCGGTCCGGTGCGACCGCGAACTGGTCGCAGACTTCGAGCACCTGTTCGACCAGGTCCGTCTGCTGGAACTTCGGCGCGCTGATGTTGATCGACATGCGCAGCTTGCGGCGCGCGCGGTCGAGGTGCCAGTTGCGCAACTGGCCGATCGCCAGGTGCAGCGCTCGCTGTTCCAATTCGGCCAGAACGCCGATCTCGGCGGCCTGGTCGAGGAACGCGGCCGGCGAAAGCAGCCCGCGTTGCGGGTGGCGCCAGCGCAGCAGCGCCTCGAAGCCGACCACCTCGTAGTCGCTCAGGGTGATGATCGGCTGGTAGTGCATTTCGAACCGGTCCTCGGCCAGTCCGCGCCGCAGTTCCGCTTCGAGTTTGAGCGAGGTCTCGTCGTCCTCGGCCTCGCGCCGGCTCAGGTCGCGGAACAGGGTGGCGTTGCGGCCGAGCCGGCTGGAGCGCACCAGCGCCTGTTGCGCCTGGCGGACCAGGGTCTCGGGCGAGGCGCTGTCGTCGGGGTACAGGCTGATGCCGGCGCACAGGCTGACGAAGACTTCCTGGTCACCCATGTGCAGCGGCCGGCTGTTTGCGGCCAGCAGGTGCTCGGTCCACTCCAGCACCTGCTCCGGGGTGTCCAGGGTCGGTCGGACAACCAGGAAATCGCGCTCGCTGAGCCGGCCCAGCACGCAGCGCCGGTTCAGCGATCGGTGGATCCGGTTGGCGGTCCGCGCCATCATCGCTTCGGCCTGGTCCCAGCCCAGCACCTGGTGAACCAGGGCGAACCGGTTGACTCCGATCGACAGGACGGCGACCCGGTCCGCCCCCGACTGCCCCATCATCTCGCCCAGCTGTTCGGTCACCATCACGCGGTTGGGCAGGCCCGTACCCGGGTCGTGCTGACGGGCGTGGGTGAGTTCGCTGTGGACTCGATGGGTGCGCAGGCGCTGCAACTCGAGCAGCCAGACGATGATCCCGAGGGCCATCAGGAACTGGAACAGGAAATCGAGCAGATTGACGTAGCCGAGATAGAACGGGGCGGTCCCGCCGGCGCGCGTCCACTGGTTGATCCCGGCGATGTGCAGACCCTGGAGCCCGTACAGGAGGAAGGCGATTGCACCGAGGCGGGCCCCGATCTGACCGCGGCCGCGCTGCGCGCGCCAGAGCAGGACGCCGGCGCAGACGAAGGCGGCGCCGGTCAGCGCATAGCGCAGGTCGACACGCAACGCGTTGCGCAGCGCGGCGGCGTCCGGATCGAAGGGGAAGACCAGGGCCGTGGCCACGCCGAACAGCGCGGCGGCAATGGCGATCCCGATCCAGCGACGACCCACCAGCGAGCGGCCGCGGGAGGCTTCCCAGGCGCCCATCAGCAGCCAGGCGACGTGCGGGTAGGCGGCGGCCAGGGACAGCGATGCCAGACCCAGCCTGAACATCGCCCAATCGGGCGCTGCCCACCAGATCGCCAGCGACGCGGTCGATGCGGCCAGGTACACGGCAAGCGCCGTGGCGCTCAGGGCCCAGTGGAACAGGAAGGTCTGCTGGAACGAACGGACGAACACCCAGAGCAGGCCGGCGAGGACGAGGCTGGCGACGCACTGCACCAGCTGGATCGCGATCACCAGCTCTGCCGGGTGCATGTTCACAGCGAGACCCTCCCTGCGAGGCCGTCGAGCAAGCATACTCCCTTGCCCTGGCCGAAGCCATCAGGGCCTGCACCTGCAGGCCGTCCCGAGAGGGACTAGAGGCGGCCTCGATGGTCGGCGAGCAGGAACGGGGCGCTCGGTGCCGCCAGGTTCCGGGTCGCGGCGATCAGCTTGAACTTCTCGCCCATTTCTCCCGGAAGTGCCAGCCGCTTGAACTCGCCGGCCAGCCCGAGGCGTTCACGCTCGTCCTCGACGGCCTCGAGTCGGTCGAGGATACCGCTGCCGAGCAGGAATCCGGCCTGGGTGGTGAAACCGGCCAGCTCCAGGCCCGCGTCGATCAGCCCATCGGCGACCGCGGTGAAATCGACGAACGCCGACAGGTCGGTCAGACCGGGCCAGACCAGTGGGTCGAAGTGGGCGCGGTGCCGGTACTGACAGACCAGCGTGCCGCCGGAGCGGTCGGGGTGGTAGTACTCGCGGCGCGGGTAGCCGTAATCGGCCAGCAGCACGGCTCCGCGGCGCAGCGGCGCGGTTACGGTGCGCAGCCAGTCCGGCAGGTCGACGCACACCTCGGTGTGGTAGCCGTCTCCCAGCGGCGCTTCCAGGTCGGCTTCGATCCGCGCAATCGCTCCGCCCAGCCGTGCATCGATCGCCCGGCCGGCCCAGTGCGGGCCCTCGGCGCCGATCTCGAGGACGTCGCAAAGCGGGCCGGGCGGTCCGAAGCGGACGCGTTCCACCGGCAGCGCGTCGATGACCTCGTTGCCGATGACGGCCCCGTCGAAGGACGCTTCGGGCGGCCGGTCGATCCACTCCACCCGACTGCCGAGCGAAGCGGGCAGCGCGGCCAGCGTTTCGCGCTGAACCTCGCGCAGCGCAGCGCTGGGCTCGAGCAGCAACATGCGCGACGGCGGCCGCTCGAGCGATTCGAGCAGGGTTCTCGCCAGGGCGCCGGATCCGGGGCCGAGCTCGAGCAACGTCCAGCCGTCGCCGCCGTCGAGATCCAGGGAGGCGGACAGGTCGTCCAGCCAGCCGGCGAGGGCGATGCCGAACAGCGCGCCCTGCTCCGGGGCGGTGATGAAATCGCCGGCGGCGCCGAACTTGTGCAGACCGTTGACGTAGTAGCCGTGGCCGGGTTCGTAGAGCGCCATCTCCATGTAGCGCCGGAACGGCATCGGCCCGTCGCGTTCGATCTCGTTGACGATCCTGGTCCACAATGCGGCGCTGAGCTCGGCCAGTTCGGCCGGCGGCGCGGGCAGGTCCAGCGCGCCGTGCCGGGACGTTCGCGGACCCCGGCTCGACATCGATGGCGGCAACGACTTGGAGGAGAAACGGGACAATGGGCGACGGACGGGAAGAGCGGACCGCGATTGTAACGGGCGCGGGCCGACGCCTCGGCGCAGCCATCGCCGAAACGCTGCACCGGCGCGGGCTGAACGTGTTGATCCACTGCCGCGGCTCGATCGAGCACGCCGAGGCCCGGGTGGCCGCACTCAACGCCGCCCGGCCCGGCAGCGCCGCCCTTTCGGTGGCCGATCTCGGCGACGACGACGCGCCGGAGCGCATCGTTTCGGTCGCGCTCGATGCGTTCGGTCGCGTCGACGTGCTGGTCAATAACGCATCGGGTTTCTATCCCACGCCGCTGGATCGAGCCGACCCGGCCGACTGGGACGCGCTGATCGACAGCAACCAGCGAGGCCCCTTCTGGCTGTCCCTGGCGGCGGCCCGCGCCATGGACCGCGGGACGTATGGCGGGTCGGTCGATGGATTGGATGACGGATCGGGCGGCGGCGGCAGACCGGTCGGCGAGTCGACCGGCGCGATCGTCAACCTGGTCGACATCCACGGCATCGTGCCGCTGGCCGGCCACGCCATTTATTCGCAGGCCAAGGCGGGGCTGATCATGCAGACCCGAGCGCTGGCCAAGGACCTGGCGCCGCGGGTGCGGGTCAACGCGGTTGCGCCGGGTTCGATCCTGTGGCCGGAGGGCGAGGAGCCGCCATCGGCCGATGTCGCCGCGCAGCGCCTGGAGCGAGTGCCGCTGGGCCGCCAGGGCACGCCTGAAGACATCGCCGGCGCGGTGGCCTTCCTGGCCCTGGATGCGCCCTACGTGACCGGCCAGGTGCTGGCCGTCGACGGTGGTCGGACCCTGTCGATGTAGGGCCGGTTCAGGTTGGGTTAATCCACCCGTGCTACCGTCATCTTCGACGCTCCGGAGGTGCGCGACGATGAACACGTTCCCGAACCGACACTGTCTACGAATCCTGCTGGCCGCCGGGCTGCTGGTCCTGGCCGGCTGCACGACCGTTTATGTTCCGCGCTATGCCGATGACGGCGTCTACTACGACGACGCCTATGGGCACGATGCGGGCGGCTATCCGACTTCGTCGAGCTACGGCTACGATCGTGCCTGGGCGGCCAACCCGGTGCACTACCCGTACTGGTCGCTGGACTACTTCTATTTCAGTCAGCACTACCACCCCTATTCGGTGGTCGTCGGCACCTGGGACCCGTACTACTACCCGTATCCCGGCTGGCGCTACGGCCCCCGGCACCGACGTCACGGCGGCTTCGGCATTTCGATCGCGGTCGGAGACCCCTGGTTCGGTTACCCGTGGCACGGCTACGGATACGCCTATCGCCCGGTGCACTACGGCTACTTCGGCAGTGCCTGGTACAGCCATGGCTACGGCGACGGGTACCGCTACGGCTATCGCCACGGTCGCCGCTACGACAATCGCTATGACAATCGCTATGACAATCGCTACAACCATCGCAACGAGCTCCATCCCGTGCATCGTGGCAACGACCGTCTCCGAGCGCTGCAGCGACGCGAGTCGTCGGCCAGCCGCAACGTCCTGATCTCTCAACGATCGGGTCGCCTCGGCGGCGCACGCTACGTGTCCGAGCGCGAGCCCCTGGGTCGGGCGACCCAGCCCTACAAGCGCGGGGACCTGCGCGCCCAGCGGCGCGCCGAACTACGCGGAGCGCCCGCCGTCGGTCGCAGCGGTAACCCCGGGCGGATCGAGCGCCGGGCGGCGGCGCCGCAGCGCGAGGCGGCACGTACCTCGACCCGCAGCCGCATCCAGGCTCGCCCGGCCACCGGCGCCGATCGCTCGGCGCCCCGCCGGATCGAGCGCCGTCGTAGTGATCCGCCATCGGCGGTGAATCGGTCTCGATCGATTCCGCAGTCCTCCTTGCGCCGGTCCGACTCCGCTTCGAACCGCGCCACGACGCGATCCACGACGCGATCCACGACGCGATCCACGAGCGGATCCTCGAGTCGAGCCCCGAATCGGTCGGTGATCCGCACGCGAGGCGCCTACAACGCGTCGCGCGCCGCGCCAGCCGCGCAGCACCGCAGCCGGCCGAGTCGGCGTGCAACGATTTCCGGAACGGCGCCGGTCCAGCGTTCGGCGCCGCGCTCGGTGCCGCGTTCGGCCCCGGCCCGACGGATCGAGCCCCGCGCCGCGTCTCCACGCCCGGCACGCCGCCTGGCGCCGCCCCAGCGAACCCAGGCCCGCCCGAGCGCGCCGCCGCGCGCTTCAAGGGAATCGTCCGCGGTCCGATCTGCCCCGCCCCGTCCGGCGCGCAGCGCCCCGAAGCGCAGCTCGGGGGCCCGCGACCGGCTCCGCAGCCGGCGCGACTCGGACGGCCGCGAACGACGCTGATCGGGCTCACCCGGCTCGCCGAAGAGCTGCGGCAGGGGGCTTTGTCGGGGGCCGCCCGGCCGGGCCGTTCGGGCCGGCGCGGTACACTACCGGTAGTCAAGAACCCCCGTCGCTCCGGGCGACGAAGCGACCATGCGGTATCCCGAAACCTTTGATGTGATCGTGATCGGTGGCGGCCATGCCGGCACCGAGGCTGCGCTGGCCGCGGCGCGCTGTGGGGCATCGACCGTGCTGGTTACCCATAACCTCGAGACGATCGGGCAGATGAGCTGCAACCCGGCGATCGGTGGGATCGGCAAGGGGCACCTGGTCCGCGAGATCGACGCTCTGGGCGGCGCCATGGCCCGTGCGGCCGATGCGGCCGGAATCCAGTGGCGCCGGTTGAACGCCAGCAAGGGCCCGGCCGTGCGCGCCACGCGCGCGCAGTGCGATCGTTCGCTGTACCGCACCGCGATCCGGCGCATGGTCGAACACCAGCCCGGCCTGACCCTGTTCCAGGCCTCCGTCGACGACCTGATTGTCGACAACGGTCGGACGGTCGGCTGCCGGACGGCGATCGGCGTCGATCTACACGCCGGCGCCGTGGTGCTGACCACCGGTACGTTCCTCGGCGGTGTGATTCACATGGGCGAGGCGCGAACCGCCGGCGGCCGGGCCGGGGACGCGCCGGCCAACCGCCTGGCCGAGCGTCTTCGGGCGCTGCCGCTGCGGATCGGCCGGCTGAAGACCGGAACGCCGCCGCGCATCGACGGCCGCAGCATCGACTTCGAGCGTTTGACCGAACAGCCAGGCGACGACCCGCGGCCGGTGTTCTCGTTCCTCGGCTCCGTCGATGACCATCCCGAGCAGCGCTCGTGCTGGATCACTCGCACCGGCCCGGCCGCACACGACATCATCCGTGGCGCGCTGGACCGGTCGCCGATGTATTCCGGCGCGATCGAGGGCGTCGGTCCGCGCTACTGCCCGTCGATCGAGGACAAGGTCGTGCGCTTCGCCGAGCGCGACTCGCACCAGATCTTCCTCGAACCCGAGGGACTGGAGCTGAACGAGTGGTACCCGAACGGCATTTCCACGAGCCTGCCGTTCGACGTCCAGCTCGAATTCGTGCGCACGATCGAGGGGCTGGAGCAGGCCCGCATCACCCGACCCGGCTACGCGATCGAGTACGACTACCTCGACCCGCGCGACCTGTCGCCGGGCCTCGAGTCGAAGGTCCTTGAAAGCCTGTTCCTGGCCGGCCAGATCAACGGCACCACCGGCTACGAGGAAGCCGGTGCCCAGGGCCTGGTGGCCGGTCTGAACGCCGCCCGCCGCGTGGCCGGCCGGGAGGCCTGGTCGCCGGCCCGCTCGGAGGCCTACATCGGCGTGATGATCGACGACCTGATCACTCGCGGCACCACCGAGCCGTACCGCATGTTCACCAGCCGCGCCGAGTACCGCCTGATGCTTCGCGAGGACAACGCCGACCTCCGCCTGACCGCCGTGGGTCGGGACCTGGGCCTGGTCGACGAGAGCCGGTACCGGGCCTTCGAGGAGCGTCGGGATGCGATCGAGGCCGAGACCGAGCGGCTGTCCGGGTTGCGGATCGCCGCCGACTCGGCGCGTGCTCGCGAGCTCGAAGACGCGCTCGGCACACCGATCCGCAAGGACGTCACGGCCGCCGACCTGCTCAAGCGGCCCGAAGTGAGTTACGCCGCGCTGGTCGCGGTCGAGGGGCTGGGCCCGGGCGCGACGCGGGGCGATGTGGCCGAGCAGGTGGAAACCGGTATCCGCTATGCCGGCTACCTGGCGCGCCAGGCCCAGGACGTGGAGCGCACGCGCGCGGCCGACAAGACCCGGATTCCGCCGGACTTCGACTACGGTCGAGTGCGCGGCCTTTCGGCCGAAGTGATCGAGAAGCTCGAGCGGCAGCGGCCCGAGACCGTCGGCCAGGCCGGCCGGATTCCCGGCGTGACGCCCGCCGCCGTGTCCCAGCTCCTGGTCTGGATCAAGCGCTCGAAAAACGCGGCCTGACGACCCTGCAGAACGGCGCAGGGGCTGTTCACCCCGGATTCACGGCGCTCAAGGAAACTGGCATCGTTGGCTGCGGGTTACCTCTCGGTACCCTGACTCCCTCCCCCCGCATCCAACGGCTAGCGCGAACCCCGGCCACGGCTCCCGGCCGGGGTTCGCTTTTTCACGACCTTCGGGGCCTCGCCGCTCGACCCCGGCCTTCACTTCCTGGCCGACAGTCCGCGAAGCGTTGCCATTTCGTCCCGGGCCGGCCGGGTATGCTCTGCGGCAACTTCGGCGCAGGATCCTTGCCATGCAGAACCGTCAGCAGACAGCCCGCATCCTCGGAGCGTCCGGCCTGCTTCCGTTCGTCGCGCTTCCGGTCTGCGTCGCCTTGGGCGGCCCGGGCTGGCTGATCGATCTGCTGCGCGCGTACGTTCTGCTGATCCTCGCCTTCCTCTGCGGTGCGACCTGGGCCGAGTGCCTCGATCGGCCGGCCGATGGCCCGATGCCGCTGGTGATCACGAATTTCGTCGTGCTGGCTTCGCTGCTCGCGCTGCTGCTGCCGCTTGCCTGGGGCTTTGCCTGGCTTGCGATGCTGTTCGTGGTCCAGGCATCGACCGAATGGCGCTGGACGCGATCCGGGCAGCCGGCCTGGTACCGTCGCCTGCGCGCGCTGCTCGGCACGACCGTCATCCTGCTCCTCGCTGCGACGGCCGTGATCGGTGCGCGCGGTGGTTGACGGCATCGACACGGAAGCGCCGGTGCTGAGCCTGCGCGGGCTGACGCGCGGGTTCCACGATGGGCGGCGCCACGTCCCGGTTCTCGACGGCGTGGACCTCGAGCTGGCCCGCCGACAGACGGTCGCGGTCATGGGCGCGTCGGGATCGGGCAAGTCGACGCTGCTCCATCTGGCCGCCGGCATGGATATGCCGGATGCCGGTGAAGTCCGCCTCGACGGTCGATCGGTCCACGAACTGGCCGAGCCGGAGCGCACCCGGGTGCGCGCGCGCTCGGTCGGCCTGGTGTTCCAGGACTTCAATCTGGTCGACTCCCTGAGCGTTCGCGAGAACATCGAACTTGCCCTATGGCTGAGCCGCGCGCCGACCGACGCGGCCCGCATCGATCGCCTCACCCGTGCACTCGATGTGGCGGAACTGCTCGATCGCCGTCCGCACCAGCTTTCCGGCGGCCAGCAGCAGCGTGTGGCGATCACGCGCGCGCTGATCCACGGACCGGCGCTGGTGCTTGCCGACGAACCCACGGGCAGCCTCGACCGGGCAGCCGGAGAACGGGTGATGGACGTGCTGGTCGATGCCGCGCGTTCACAGAACTGCGCGTTGATCGTGGTCACTCATAGCGCGTCGGCCGCGTCGCGCTGTGATCGCGTGCTCGACCTGTGCGACGGGCAACTGGTCGAACGGGCTGCCTGATCGTGCGCGCCCGCCTGTCGCACGCGTTCTTTCTCCGCCATCCGAGCCAATTGGTGCTGGCCCTGATCGGCATCGCCGCCGGTATGGCGGTGGTGACCGGCGTCGCGCTGCTCCGCGGCTCGCTGGTCCAGTCCCTGGATGCGGCGACCGACGCCCTGGCCGGCCCGGACGCCGTGACGCTGCGCGCCACCGACGGGCCGATCCCGCCCCAGGTCTATGCGGCCCTGGCTAGCCATCCCGGCGCACCCGACTTCGTGCCGGTCGTGAGGATCCCGGTGCGCGTTGCCGGGGTCCAGATGGAGGTGGTCGGCGTCGACCCGTTCGGCAGCGTGGCCGATGCCGGGTCCGGCGGGCCTGCAGCCCTGGCCGGTCTGCAGTGGGACGGCTCGGGTTCGCCGCCGGCGCTCATCGGCCGCGAGACGCGGTCCCTGATCGGCCTCGAGGAGCCCGGCACGATCAGCGTGGAGGGCCCCGACGGGCCGGTCACGCTCAGGGTATTGGCCGGGGCGATGGGCGATTCGATCGATGTGCCCGACCGTCGCCTGCTGATGGACATTGCCGCGGCTCAGCACGCGTTCGCGCGGCCCCGGGCCATCTCGGAACTGCTGGCGCCTGCGGTCTCCGGCGACTGGCTGGAAGCACGGCTGCCGCCCGGTATCGTGATGACCCGGGCCGCCGAGCAGCGCGCGTCGGCGCGCCGTCTGACGGCCGGCCTGCGCGCGAACCTGACCGCCATGAGCCTGCTGGCGCTGGCGACCGGCCTGTTCGTGGTCTACAGCGTGCTGAGCTTCCTGATGGTCCAGCGGCGTCGGATCTTCGGCGTGCTGCGCGCCATCGGTCTGACTCACCGCGACCTGGCCCGGATGCTGATCCAGGAGGGCCTGGCCCTCGGCGTGCTGGGTAGCCTGCTCGGTCTGGTCGCCGGAACGCTGCTGGCCGACCGTCTGCTGGCCCTGGTCGCCGGCCCGGTGCGCAGCATCTACGGCCAGCTCGCCCTGGCCCGGACCGCACCGACGCCCGAACTCTACGCCGCGCTGTTCGGCGTCGGCGTGCTGGCCGCCGTGGCGGTGACCCTGCCGGTGGTTCGCGAGGCACTGCGGGTGCCGCCCGGCCGCCTGCTGCGCGACGCGTCGCCGGCGTCGGGACGCAGGACGGCGTGGATCGCACCGCTGCTGGTGGTCTCGGGGCTCCTGGTCGTGGCGGTGGATTCCCGGCTGGTTGCGGCGCTGGCTGGCCTGTTCCTCGTCCTTGCCGGGCTTGCGTCGTGGCTGCCGGCGCTGGGCTTTCGCCTGCTGGCCGGCAGCGCGCGCCGGCTCGGGACGGGCCTGGCAGCGCGCGCGATCGGCCTGCTCGGCGGCTCGCGTCGCCGGCTCGGGCCGGCATTGTCTGCCTTGTCGCTGGCGCTTGCCCTGGCGATGGGCATGGGCATGATGATTCTCGGCTTTCGCGGCGCGGTCGACGACTGGGTCCAGCGCTTGCTGCGCGCCGATCTCTACGTGTCGGCGCCGCAAGGAACGCTGGGCCCGGACGATGTCGCCGTGCTCGAAGCGCTGGACGGGGTGGCGACCGTCTCGACGGTCCGAAGCCTGCGGCTGGTCGACGGTACGCGTTTGACCGCCTACCGGCTACCGGCCGAGGCCTGGACGGGCTTCGAATGGCTGGCAGGCGATGCCGACGCGGTGCGTGCCGGATTCGAGTCGGGCCGCGGGGTCGCGGTCTCCGAGCCGCTGGCACGTGCCCGGTCGCTGGCGCCGGGAGACGGCCTCGACCTGCCCTTCGCCGGCGGTGTGCGCCGGATGACGGTGCTCGGCATATTCCGCGACTACAGCAGCGACGTCGGCTTCGTGGCGATCGATGCCAGGCACGCCACCGAAGCGCTGGCCGATCCCGGGTCGGTCGACAGCGTCGGGCTGTACCTGGCGGCGGGCGTCGATCGGACCGCGCTGGAGCGGTCCCTACAGGCCGCCTCCGAGCGGCGCGGGCTCCGCTGGATCGGGCCCGACGTCATTCGAGAGCAGAGCCTCGAGGTATTCGACCGAACGTTCCGGATCAGCTGGGCGATGGCCTTCCTGGTCGGTGGCATCGCGCTGGTCGCGCTGGTCAGCGCCTTACTGGCCCACGGGCTCGAACGCGCCCGCGAATACGCCACGCTACGCGCCCTCGGTCTCGAGCCTCGTCGAGTGTTCCTGCTGGTCGTCGCCCAGACCCTGGGCCTGACGGCGACCGCGGCGCTGCTCGCCGTGCCGACCGCCGTGCTGGTCCACTACGCGTTGGTGCTGTTCATCCAGCCGAGGGCGTTTGGTTGGACCGTGCCCATCTCCGCGCCGCCCCTCGAGCCGGTCCTGGTGGTGATCCCGCTTGCCCTGGCCCTCGGCGCGCTGGCCGGGCTGGTTCCCGCGGCGCGGATCGCGAGGCGTCCGCCGGCCGTTTCGCTGAGGGCCGGCTGATGGCTCGACGATGGCCGACCCGAGTGGCCCGGCTCCTGCCGATCGTTCTTCCGGGCCTGCTGCTGGCGGTGATCGCGTTGGCCTGGCTGATCCAGCGCAGCCTGCCCGAGCGTTCCGGCGCCGCGCCGCTCGATACGATGGCGCTGCTGGATTCCGCGCCCGAGGAATTTCTCCGTGTCACGGGGCCGCGCGCGCTGGACTTTCCGGCTGATCATGCGGCGCACCCCGGATACCGCAGCGAATGGTGGTACTTCACCGGAAACCTCGCGGCCGCCGACGACCGGCGCTTCGGGTTCCAGTTCACGCTGTTCCGCTTCGGCCTGGGCGGCGCGCCCGCGGCAGATGCCGACCCGATCGAAAGCGTGTTCGCCGCCGACGCGGTCTGGATGGCGCACCTGGCGGTCAGCGACCTCGAACAGCAGCGCTTCCTGTCGCGCGAACGATTCGCACGCGGGGCGCTCGGCCTGGCCGGCGCAACCGCCGACCGGTGGTGGCTGCGCGACTGGACGGTCGATCGCACCGACAGCGGCTGGCGGCTGCGCGCCGGGGCCGGCGACTTCTCGCTGGACCTTGCGCTGGATCCGCTCCGGCCCGTGGTGCTGCAGGGCGACGCCGGTTACAGCCGCAAGGGTCCGTCGTCCGGCAACGCGTCGCGCTACTACTCCTACACCCGGATGCGGTCTGCCGGAACTCTCGGGCTGGACGGCAAGGACTTCGAGGTCGAAGGCACGGCATGGCTGGACCGCGAGTGGGGATCCAGCCAGCTTGGCCCGGGTATCCAGGGTTGGGACTGGTTCGCGCTGCAGCTCGACGACGGCCGCGACCTGATGGTCTACCGCCTGCGCACCGACGAGGGCACGGCGTCGCGGTTTTCCGCCGGCACCCTGGTCGAGGTCGACGGACGAGCGAGGATGCTCGGTCCCGACGAGTTCGTCCTGCGCCCGACCCGCCGCTGGCGCGACCCCGACGGCGTGGAGTGGCCCGTAGCCTGGTTGCTGGACGTGCCGTCGCAGGGGCTCTCGCTGGAGGTCCGGCCCGCGTTCGACGCACAGCTCTGGCGCAGTAGCGTGCGCTACTGGGAGGGTGCGGTCGAGGCGCTGGCCGACGGCGAGGCGGTCGGTCGGGGCTATCTGGAACTCAGCGGCTATGCCGGCACCGAGCGCACCCTGCCGGGTCGTTGAGACTCGATCGCGTCCGGAAAAACGAAAACGGCCCGCCGGGGGCGGGCCGTTGGAACCGGACCGTTGGAACCGGACCGTGGTCGGGCCGATCAGTTGAAGCGCGAGCGCACCACGAAGGCCACGCCGAGCATCATCAGCGTCAGCAGCACGATGCCCATGCGGTTCAGGCTCGGCACCGGCTGGCTGCCGTCCGGCAGGCAAAGCTGACCGGCGTTGGGGGCCGGGGTCGCCGCCGAGATGTCGAACTCGAACACCTGCGAATTGCCCGGATCCATCACGAAGAGCCGATTGCCGATCACGCCGAGGCCCTCGCCGCCGCCGCCGCCGGCTGCAGCGGTGCCCGGGAAAGTCTCGATCTCCGTGAACGTGCTGTCGTAGCTGCGCACCGTATCGGTACCGCTGTCGTAGATCCAGAACGAGCAGCGGATCGGGTCGAAGGCGATGCCGTCCGGCGAGGAGCCGTTGATCGGGTAGGTCGTCACCAGCGTGCCGCTCGGATCGTATTCGATCACGACGTTTCCGCCGGCCCCGTCGACCACGTAGAGATTGCCGCTGAACGGCGCGGTCGTGATGCCCTCGGGGAACGTGGTCTCGGCCGCGACCGAGAAGCTGGACACGAAGGTGTAGCTGGAATCGTAGTAGTCGACCTCTCCGGCAGTCGTGTCGGTGATCGCCAAGTTGCCGCCGATCCGGGTGATGCCGATCGCGTTGCCGGAGTCGGACAGGCCGGTCGGTCCGGTCACGGCCGCGCCGGTGGTGTCGATCACGCCGGCGTTGGGGATCATGCCCCCGATCTCGGTCAGGTCGAGATTGCCGCTGCCGTCGTTTTCCAGGCCGACCGGAAGATTGCTGAACGCCGGATCGACGGGGAAGCTGCCGATTACCGCGCCGACGCTGCCGCGCGGACTGGTGTTGACGCCGTTGACGGCGTTATTGGGGTCATCGGTGGTCTGCGCCACCGCGGCGCCGCTGGCGATCAGGCCGGCAGCAATCAGGGATCGATACATCTTCATTTCGTTCGGCTCCACTCTAGTCATGGGAATGAGGCGTTGGTCGGGCGCGTGGCCGAGAGATCACGATCGAATGACGTCTCGTGGGATCCCGGCCGTTCGCAGCAGACTGCGCACAAAACTGGCGGCCGAGCGTGATCGGCCGCACAACTCTTCGAATCTACTCCAGCGCGAGCAGGAATTCAAGCAGGCGTCCTCAGAGTGCCGAGAGGCCGTGGGCGGTACCCGTTGCCGGAAGCTCCAGGCAGACCGGCGGGTCGTCGCGGGTGCAGGCAGGCAGATCATCCGGAGCGGTGCCGAGCAGTTGCTCGACGCGACGCACCGGCACGCCCTGCTGGATCAGATGGATGGCGTAGCTGTTGCGCAGTACATGGCCGGTCACTCGGCGGTGGATGCCCGCGGCCTGGGCGGCCTGCTCGATGTGTCGATGCATCTGCGCAGGCTCGACGTGGTGGACCGGTTCGCCGTCCGGGACCGGGCGGAATTCCTCGCCTTCGCGGCGCTGCGGGAACAGGTACTGCCACCCCCACTTGCGCGCGAGCTCCGGACGTTCCTCGGCGATATCGGGCGGCAGGGACGCGCGGCCGCGGCCGTCGCCGACCTCCCGGATGTGCTGACGGCGGAGGCCTTCGATCCGCTGCTCCAGCGGGGCGAGGATCGACTCGGGCAGCGCAGCGTCGCGCAGGACCGCATCCCGGGCGTCGCGAATCTGCAGCGCTCGCTCGCCCAGGTCGATGTCGCGGATCCGCAGTCGTACGCATTCGATCAGCCGGATGCCGGTGCTGTAGACCAGCGCCGCGGCGAGCCAGTGCGCGCCGTGCAACTGTGCCAGCAGCCGTCCGACTTCGTCGCGCGACACGATGTTCGGCCCTTTGACCGGGCGACGTTCGTCGAGCACGATCTGCAGCCAGGCGGGCACGCGACCAACGCCGCGACGGTATAACAGGCGGATCGCGTTCAGTGCCCGGTCCTGTGCGGGCCGGCCGGCGTAACGCTCGTTGGCGAGGTGGGCGAGAAAGCGATCCAGGTCGCGGCGACCGAGCCGGTCGGGGTCGTCCGAACCGGCATGCTCGAGGAAGGCTCGGGCCCAGAACAGGTTGCGGCGGGCAGCCTTGTCATCGACGCCGTCGCGACGCATCGCGTCGCGCATGCGTTCGAGCGATGCGGACACGGTCAACCCTCCCGGAACGCACGAAACGTGATGCAGATCACTATACGAGCGCCCCCCGGTATTTGCAACGAAGTCAGTGGGCCGCGGAAACCGGCACGAACACCGTCCCGTCCTTCATGACGAATCGGATGTCGGTCAGCAGCGAGACGTCCTCCAGGGGGTTGCCCTCGACCGCCACCACGTCGGCCCAGAAGCCCGGTGCGAGCCGGCCGGCACGATCCTCGACGCCGAGCAGCTCGGCGGCGTTCAGGGTGGCCGAGCGCAGTGCGTCGGCCGGCGCCATGCCCGCCTCGACCATGAAGCCGAACTCCTGCGCGTTGTCGCCGTGGTAGCAGACCCCGCAATCGGTGCCGAAGGCGATCCGCACTCCCGCGGCGTGGGCGCGGCCGAACGTGTCCTGCATCAGCGGACCGATCGTCGCGGCCTTGGGGCGCACGACCTCGGGGTAGTAGCCGTCGATTTCGGCCTTCTCGGCGACGAACTTTCCGGCCGAAATGGTCGGCACGAACCAGGTGCCGTTCTCGATCATCAGTTCGATGACCTCGTCGTCCATGTAGGTGCCGTGCTCGATGGAGTGGATGCCGGCGCGGATCGCGCGCTTCATGCCCTCGGCGCCGTGCGCGTGCGCGGCGACGTGCATGTCGTAGTCGGCGGCGGTCTCGATCACGGCCTCGATTTCGTCGGGGTGGAACTGCGGATTCATTCCGCTCCGGGCCACGCTGAGCACGCCGCCGGTGATCGTGACCTTGATCAGGTCGGCGCCGTCCTTGTACCGCTGGCGCACGGCCTCGCGCGCCTCGGCGGGGCCGTTCAGGACGCCGTCGCGGGGCGCCGGCGCACCCATCAGGTCAGCGCGCCAACCGTTGGTCGGGTCGGCGTGGCCGCCGGTCGTGGCGAGCGATTTTCCCGAGGTGAAGATGCGGGGCCCCGGCACCACGCCGCGATCGATCGCGTCGCGCAGCGCGATGCTGGCGTTGTAGGAGTCGCCGAGGTCACGCACCGTTGTGAACCCGGCGGTCAGCGTTTCCCGCGCGTACTCGACCGACTGCAGCGCGACGTCGGCGGCATCGTCGGTGAACCGGTCGGCGTAGCGGCTCGGACTCGATTCGCTGGTCAGGTGAGTGTGCATGTCCATCAGGCCGGGCAGGCAGGTCAGCCCGGTCAGGTCGATGAGCTCTTCCGCGTCCGGCGCGGCCGGGTGGCCGCTCTCGATCCGGTCGATCCGGCCGTCGATGACGACGAGGGTACGTGCATCGGTCAGCGTTCCCGCCTCGACGTCGACGGTCGCGCCGCAGCGCAACCACGTCTCGGCGTGGAGCGCATCGGTCGGCAGCCCGGCCAGCAGACCGGTCGAGGCGAGGATCAGCAGGGAAAGGCGGGTCGGTTGCATGCGGGACTCCATACAGGTTCGGGAAGCGGGAAGGTCGGGTGGACCAGGCGGACTGGGCGATCGCTCACGGTGCCGGCTCGTCGAACGCGCCCCATCGCTCAGGTGATGACGCCGATCAGCAGCAGGAGGGCGACCACCGCCAGCCAGAGCGCGAGGACGCGGCGCGCCAGCTGACGACCGTCGCGCAGGCCGTCCGCCAGGGGGTCGGTCTCGCCGTCGACCTCGTCGCGCTCGGCGGCGCCGCACACCGCGCCGGCAAGGTCGTCGAGCAGCCGGGCCGGGAAGCGCCAGCGATCGGCGCGAGCATCGAAGCGGTCCAGGACTCGGTCGAAGTCGGTCATCAATGCGACCGAAAGCGTCATCAGCGCGACTGCGGGCCAGTTCAGCACGCCGAGCACCGTGTCGAAGGCCGGGCGCTGCTCCGTTCCGGCCGGGAACAGATGGCGGGCGACGCGGATGGAGCGATAGGCGACGGCGCCGGGGATGCCCAGCACGGCGAACCAGAACAGTACGCCGAACCAGCGTGCGAGCGCGGCGTGCAGCACCGCGGCGGCGCCCTGCTGGCGGGTGGATTCCGGTTCGATGCGCAGCCGCAGGCGGGCCATGGCCGACCCCTCCCCGCCGCGTGCCGCCGCGTCGGCGTCGCGATCGAGGTCGCGGGGGCCGAGCACCAGCAGCACCACCACGGTGCCGGCGAGGAGTTGTCCGAACCCGCCCAGCAGCAGGTGAGCCAGTGCGGCCAGCAGCCCGCCGGCGGCCAGCGCCGCGATCACGGTCGCGGCGGCCGGCGCCCAGGCCGGCCCACGCCGACTGACCCAGAGTGCGGGTTCGGCCAGCCAGTCGATCTGTCGCCAGCGCTCGACGTCGGGCCAGGCCCGGGAGACGCCGAGGGCGATCAGCAGCGCGAGCAGGGTCACGTGGGTTCGATGCCGGTCATCAGGCGTCCGTTGTAGACCCGCCGGTGCGGCAAGTCAACCGACAGCCCGTCGACGGGGCCAGGTCGATGGCGAGCCTGGTGCGTCAGGCGAGTCCGAAGGAGGATCCGCAACCGCAGGTCGTGGCCGCGTTGGGATTGCGGATGATGAAGCGCGCCCCCTGCAGGTTCTCGGCATAGTCGACCTCGGCACCTTCCAGGTACTGGAAGCTGAGCGGATCGACCAGCAGCGTGACGCCGTCGCGGTCAACACGTACGTCGTCCTCGTCGGCCGCCTCGTCGAAGGTGAACCCGTACTGGAACCCCGAGCATCCCCCGCCGGTGATGTAGACACGCAGCTTCAAGGCCGGGTTGCCGTCGGACAGGATCAGCTCCCGAACCTTGCGCGCGGCCGACTCGGTGAACACCAGCGGCGTGGAGCCGGTGTCGGAATCTCGGGTCGAATCGTGTGTCGAGTCGTGTGTCGAGTCGTGTGTCGAATCGGTCATGTCGAGCCGGCTCCAGGGTTCCGGGCGAGTATCCATGAGATGAGGTCCGGACCCAGCATACTCAAGCGGCCGCTGGAACGCAGCCGCGTGCCCAGGGCCCGGGCATAAAAAAAGCGGTCCGAAGACCGCTTTTGCCCCAAACCGGATGCTGCTCGGTACGTGGTGATACCGGAACGGTACCCCTGTGCTGTTGTTAATATTGTGTTTGCACGCAACGGTTATACCGCCGTGCCGAAGCCGAAGTCAAGTTGAAGCGTGACTTCTGGCAGGGTGCGCCCACGGGAGGTCGCCCGATCGGAACGATTTCGGTCCGGTTCCGGTGTCGCGGACCTGGTGGTCCGGGGCGCCGTCCGCGCTTGAGGCTGTCGGCGCGAGCGGTCACAATAGCCCCCCGTTCGCAGGGTTCCCCGGCATGCTCTGGCTCAAGGCCTTCCACATCGTGTTCGTCGTCACCTGGTTCGCCGGCCTGTTCTACTTGCCGCGGCTGTTCGTCTATGCGGCCGAGAACCCGGAGCCTGCGATCCAGGACCTGTTCCGGGTGATGCAGCGGAAACTGCTGGGCATCACCCACATCGGCGGCGCACTGGCGATCGGCTTCGGACTGGCGCTGATCCTGGCCGCGCCCGAGGTGTACCTCGCGATGGGCTGGCTGCACGCCAAGCTGGCGTTGGTCGCAGTACTGATCGGCTACCACGCCTGGTGCTGGCGGCTGGTGCTCGCGTTTCGTGCGGGGACCAACCGACACGGCTCGACGTGGTTCCGCTGGTTCAACGAGGCGCCGGCCCTTCTGCTGGTCGCCATCGTGCTGCTGGCCATTCTCAAACCGTTCTGACCGGAGATTTCCTCGATGAGACCTCGTCTGCCGATTCTGGCGACCCTCCTGCTGCTGGCCGGCACCCCGGCCGGCGCCGACATCACCGGCATCGTGGTCGACGATCTGACCGGGCTGCCGGTCGAGGGCGCCCGGGTGCGAATCCAGGCCACCACCGATGCCCCGTTCGTGACCGGGGCCGACGGTCTGTTCTCGCTCCCCGATCCGGCCGGCGTGGTCACGATCACCGCGGTCACACCCTACGACAGCGCGAACGCGAGCAACTACATCACCGGATCGGTCGATGCGGTGGCCGGGGTCGACACGGAGATCCGGCTGACCTCGCTGCCGACCGCCGATCGCATGCCCTACGATCCGGGCACCTCGACCAACTGCGCCAGCTGCCATTTCGACCAGTTCTCGGAATGGCGCGACTCGCGTCACGCCGGTGCCGGAATCAACCCCTGGGTGCTCGACCTCTACTCCGGGGACGGCACGCCGGGCGGTGCGAACGGCTATGTATTTCGCGATACGCACGACCCGGACGACACGGGGTTCTGCGCCACCTGCCACGCGCCGCTGGTCGACGCCCAGGATCCGGGCAACGTGTTTCTCGACGAAGTCACCGAGCCGTACGGCCTCGACGGAGTCAGCTGCCTGGCCTGTCACCAGATGGCGGAAGTCAACGACGACACGGATGCGCTGCACCATCTCGGCAACACGCTCTACCGCTTTCCGGACGACCCCTCGACCCCGCTCTGGGTCTGGGGACCGCTCGACGACGTGAGCTTTTCGGTGATGCGCGCCTCCTACCAGCCCGGGTTTTCCGAGGCGAAGTTCTGCGCCTCGTGTCACCAGTACAACAATCCGGATACGGGTGCGCCGGGTCAGACGACCTACGACGAATGGCTGGCCGGTCCGTACTCCGTGCCGGGCCCCGATTTCATGGCCTGCCAGGATTGCCACATGCCGGCAGCCGCTGCGCCGGGACCGATCTCGTCGATCGGCGGTACGCCGATCCGGCCGGCGGACCAGCGGCGCTCGCACGAGTTCATCGGGGCAACCCCGCCGCAGCTGTCCGATGCGATCGGTCTGACCCTGGATGCATGGATCGACGGTGACCAGCTCGCGGTCCAGGCGCGGGTGAGCAATGACGGAGCCGGCCATGCGTTTCCGACCGGCGTGTCGATCCGCAACGCGGTGCTGGTCATCGACGCGCAGGTCGACGGTCGGTCGCTGGCCCAGGTGGGCGGTCCGGTGGTTCCCTTCTACGGTTCGGCCACCGGCGGTTCCGCGCCCGAGGACCTCGCCGGGCGTCCGGGTCGCGGCTTCGCTCGCGTGCTCGAAGGCCGGATCAACGGAAGCGGACCGGTCGTGGCCCCGGTGCTGTTCATCGATGCCGAGACGGTGCAATCGGACACCCGCATTCCGTCCGGCGGCGCCGACATTTCCGACTACCGCTTCGCGCTGGGTTCGGCGCTGGTCGCCGAGGCCGAAGTGACCGCACGGCTCGTCTATCGGCGCGCCTGGCGCGACCTCGCCGTGACCAAGGGCTGGACCGAGACGCCGTCGGGTGACCCGGTCGAAACCGAAGTCCAGGCCGCCTCGCTGACCGTCGACCTGACCGGCGTGGTCGGATCGGTGCGCCCGGTGCCCGCGTTGAGCACGCTGGCGCTGGTGCTGATGATCAGTCTTCTGGCGGTGGCGGCGTGGGCCAGCGGACCTTCGGGTCGCCGCTGACCAGGAAGTCGCCGTTGAGGGTTGTCGCGCGCGCGTTGTAGCGCAGGTCGCGTCCGTCGGGCAGCCAGACCCGGCCGCCTGCAGCATGCACGAGCGCGTCGCCGGCCGCCGTATCCCACTCGCTGGTCGGGCCCAGGCGCGGGTAGAAGTCGGCTTCGCCGCAGGCGACGGCGCAGAATTTCAGCGCGCTTCCCCGCGCCATCCGCCGGTGCGGGCCGATCGCTTCGAAGAAGGCCTCGCTGCGCGGGTTGCCGTGGGAGCGGCTGCCGAGCACCACCGGCGGGTCGGCCGACGGGCGGCGGGTCTCGATCCGGGTCGATCGACCGGCGCCATCCCAGCGACTCGCGCCCTGGCCGGGCACGCCCGAATAGGCGGTGCCGGCGGCGGGTACGGCGATCACCCCGAGGATCGGCCGGTGCGCCTCGACCAGCGCGACGTTGATCGTGAACTCGCCGTTGCGCTTGATGAATTCGCGCGTGCCGTCGAGCGGGTCGACCACCCACAGGCGCGGCCAAGCGCGGCGCGCGGCGAAGGCGGTGGCCGACGACTCCTCGCTGAGCACGGGAATGTCGGGCGTCAGCCGGGTCAAGGCATCGACCAGGATGCGGTGACTGGCCAGGTCGGCCCGGGTCAGCGGGCTGTCGTCGGCCTTCATCTCGACGTCGAAATCATCGTTTTCGTAGATATCGAGAATCGCCGCCCGAGCGCTTGCGCACGCCTCGAGCACGCCCTCGACCAGCCGGGCGTCGATCGAAATCATTCCGCGTCGATCCGGCCGCTGGCGAGGAGGTCGCGGGCGATGTACAGCGCCGCGATCGACCGGCCCTCGGTGCAGTCGTCGCGCTCGACCAGGGAGGCCAGGTCGGCCAGCGGCCAGCGGATGACCTGCAGCTCTTCGGGCTCGTCGCCGGGCAGCCGGGACGCATAGAGGTCGCGTGCCAGCACCACGTGGGTGGCGTGGGTCATGTAGCCGGGCGCAAGGGTCAGCTGGCCGATCACCCGCAGGTCCCGGGCAGCGAAGCCGACCTCTTCCTGGAGCTCCCGGTTGGCCCCGTCGATATGGCTCTCGCCCGGCTCCAGCCGACCCTTGGGCAAGCCGAGTTCGTAGCGGTGGACGCCGCCGGCGTATTCGCGGACCAGCAGGACCGTTTCCGGGTCGACAAGGGCGACGATGATGACCGCACCGACACCGCGGCTGATCAGGCGTTCGTACACGCGGCGCTCGCCGTTGGCGAACTCCAGGTCCAGCGATTCGACCCTGAACAGGCTGCGATCCTTGCGTTCTTTGCGGGCGTGGATGGTGGGCAGGCGGGGCGGATCGTCAATCATTCAGCAAGGATACCAGTCGTCCGTGCAGCGGCTCGGGTGCTGCGAGCATGCTCGACGAGTCCAGTCCGATCGGCGCGCCGCTCAGCGTGGTGCAGGTGCCGCCGGCCTCGCGAACGATCACCGTCAGGGCGGCGATATCGAGGATGTTGACGTCGCTTTCCACGACCGCGTCGAGGCGGCCGGCGGCCAGCCGGTGATAGGGGTAGAAGTCGCCGTAGCCGCGCGTGCGCCGGGCCCGGCGGACCAACTCGCCGATCCGCGTCCATCCCCGGCCCCTGGCCAGCGTACGCACGTTGCCCAGCGACAGGTCCATCGCATCGATGGAATCGGCGCCGGCGACGTGCAGCGGTTCGCCGTCCAGCCAGGCCCCCCGGCCGCGAACCGCCCACGCCGTCTCATCGAACGGGGGTGCGGCCGATACCCCCAGCACGAGCTCGCCGTCGACCATCAAGGCGATCTGCACGGACCAGAACTCCAGCCCGCGAATGAAGCTGCGGGTGCCATCGATCGGGTCGATCAACCACAGGCAGCGATGCTCTCCGGCCCGGCCGAACTCTTCGCCGAGGATGGCGTGCTCGGGAAATGCCTGCTCGATCCGGGCGCGGATCGCCGTCTCGCAGGCGCGGTCGGCCACCGTCACCGGGCTGTCGTCGGGCTTGGTCTCCACGTCGAGCGGTCGCCGGAAGTGCTCCATGGCGATCGAACCGGCCTGCGCGGCGGCCGCTCGCGCGACCTCGAGGGCGTGGTCGAGATCGACCGCGGCGTCAGTGGAATCGGTCATGGCAGCTGGGGCGGAGGGGTGAATTCGAACGGTAGCAGATCGGCGATCGGCGACGTGCTCCGCCGCGCGTCAATCGCTGCGGTCGAGCACGATGGCAAGTACGATCGTGGCGTCCACTCGTCCGGACTCGGCCCGGTCGGCGCGCAGCTCGGCGACCCGGAATGGCCGCTGCTCGACCAGGTCGCCCAGCCAGCTCATCAGGGCCGGAAACTCGGCTCGCTGGAGTACGACCCGGACCTCGTCGGCGGCGCCGGGCTCGATCCGGACCAGGGCGCCGGCCAGGCCGGCCGCGCGCGCGGTCTGGTCGATCACCGCCAGCGCCGAGCGGCCTTCCAGCGTACGAACGGCGTCGGCCGTGAACGGCGCGCCCGCATCCAGCGTGCCCAGCCAGTCGGCCAGGGCCCGGTTCGCGGCCACGCGGGCGCGCAGCTCGTCGCGGTGGCGGTCCAGCGGCTCCCACACCCCGACCCACAGGACGGCGGCAGCCAGCACGGCGCCGGCCACGCCGAGCATTCGCCGTTCGCGCGGCGCCAGCGCATGCCAGCGCGCCATCACGACCGCACGAC
This sequence comes from Wenzhouxiangellaceae bacterium, assembly GCA_965222675.1. Classification (GTDB taxonomy): domain Bacteria; phylum Pseudomonadota; class Gammaproteobacteria; order Xanthomonadales; family Wenzhouxiangellaceae. The sequence continues at coordinate 779,591 of OZ244963.1, forward strand.
TCCGGGCGTGCCCGAGGCGCGTCGAGCCGATTCCGGCAATTGACGCGAGGCATCACCAGGAAAGTCATCGAGTTCGACCGTCATGCGCGCGCGGACCGCGCCGGTCTCGACCGCGACGTCCTCGACCGTAGCGCGCAGGCCGCGCTGTTCGACCTGGCGTTCCAGCGCTTCGAGGTCGGGCAGGCCGGGCGCCCGCAGCGTGAGGTCGACCCGGTCTCCGGAGCCGGCCAGCGACTCGACGGTGAGCCCGTCGAGCCCCGCGAACAGGGGGCTGATCCGGCCGATGACATTCACCAGGCCTGCGCCTGCGCCGGAGCGGTCCCGGACCGCTCGCTCAAGCTGGGCGCGTTCGCGGCCCGGCAGCAGCACCAGGCCGGGAAAGGCCTCGGCGGCACGCGTCTCGATCTCGGCCTGCAGCCGGTCTGCCTGTCGGCCCAGCTGGACCGCCTCGAGCGCGGCGTCGCCGAGCAGCAGCGCCACGGCCAGGATCGCCAGGGCGGCTGTCCAGCGCAGGCGGGGCCGGTTTCGCGCGCCGGCGGGGGCGAAGTCGCCGTACATCAGGTTCACCGGGCTGTCGGCCGCGTGTGCGGCCAGCAGGTCCTCGATCCGGTCCGGGCGGTCGCGGCGCTCCGGGCCCAGCGACTCGATGCAGCCCGGCGCCGTCGATCCATACCAGACGACCCGCGTCGGCCGGGCCTGTTCGATCAGATCCGGAAGCAGGGTGTCGAGCAGATCGGCCTCGAGCCGATCGAATCCGTCGTCGTCCCAGCGCGCCAGGACCGTGTCGCCGTTGTCGGCCAGCACGAGTTCGCCGGCGCGTCGCGGCAGCGCTGCGGCGTCCGGCACCAGGCGCGCCAGCGCCGGCGCGTCGGCGCACCAGCGCTGCATGTCCGTCCGGGCTGCCACGGCGCAGGCCATTCGACCGTCGCTGCGACGACCGATCGGAACGACGTGCTGATCTTCGGCGTTGCCGGCCAGCGCGTCTTCGGCGGCCCAGCGGAGGGCCTGGCCCAGGCGAGCGCCGCGCAGTTCGGGCAGGTCGACGGCAACGACGCTGACCCGATCGGCAGGCACCAGCCCGATCCACGGATCGCCACCGCGCGCTTGCGGCAGGCCCGCCGCTTCGCCGGTCGAATTGCGATACGCGACGGCGATCCTGGGCTCGGTCCGGGAGGTTCGGGACATGATCGGGAAATCCTCGGGAGGTCTTCTGGACGACGTTGCGAAGGCGTCAGGGAATGCCGAGACTGACGTACCGCGCATCATACCCCGCACCCGAAACGGTAAGCAGCCGGTAGTGGTCCTGCACGCGGTCGCCGAGAGCGATCTCGGCGTGGGCCAGGAACCAGTCGCCTTCGACGGTCAGCCGGGAGGCGAGATCGGCAACGACCAGGGCCTGCAGTTCCGGCTGGGCGAACAGGTCCTCGGGACGCGGATACGGGCCGCGCAGGACCAGGCGTTCGGCAGCCTCCGTCCCCAGCTCCGGCACCTGGGCGGCGAGCGCCTCGGCGCTGGCCCGGTTCACGTCCAGTCGACTGCGCGAATCGGGCACGACCGTCACGAACGGCAGCAGGCGCTCACGCGTGGCCGCCGAGAACCCTGCAACCTCGCCGAGTTCACTGACGTGCGCCAGCATCACCGGCCGCCCGCCGACTCGCAGGTGGGTCCGCAGCGCGTCGGCCAGGCCGGGGTCGAGGTCGAGCAGCGTCAGCAGTCGGGCCAGGCCGTCGCGCGCACGGAGCGCGCGCTCCGCGGTCGGATCGGCCAGGGAATTCAGGTTGAAGCGATCGCTGCGCGGGATCAGGCGGACCCGGACGGCACCACCCGGCACCGGAAACGGCGCGCTCCAGCCACCGTCCAGCGCCATCGGCCCGGCACCCTCGCGGCGAGCCCTGCGGAGTCGCTCGACGACCGTCGATTCGAGCCCCTGGGCGAACTGCCAACTGCGCTCGGAATCCGACAGCGCCTGGGTCCGGGCAAGCGTCCTGCGCTGGTCCTCGACCAGGCCCAACGCCAGGACCGAGGCCAGGGCAACGGCCAGCAGCGCGATCAGCAGCGCCGCGCCGCGCTGCGACTGTCTGCCGCGTGGGTGCATCCGCCTCACAACGTGACCAGCCGCCGGATCTCGCCGAAGGCGGACGTTTCCAGACGGTATTCGATGGCGCTCGGCAGCTGCGCCGGTCGTTCGTCGACCGGCCAGCGCGGGTGCCACTGGCCGACCGCATCGCGGTAGCGCAGCCGCAGGGCGCGACAGCCGATCGGATGCTGCTGCGCCCCGATCCCTCCTCGCTCGTTGCCGAACGAGCCGATCACCCGACCCGCGCCGGCCACACCGCGGCGCTCGAGCCGTCCGTCCGAGCCACAACGCCAGGCAACGGTCTGCAGCGTGGACCCGTTCTCGTCCGGGGACCAGCGGCCGGCGCGGTGTCCCTGCCAGCCGCTTGCCGTGCCGGCCAGCGCCGGCACCCATCGCCCGTCGGGCCCGGCCGCGGCGCGGCTGACCAGCTGGCGCAGATCCTGGTCGAAGGCGGCCACCGCCCGCTGTAGCGCGGCCAGGTCGACGGCGCGGTCGCCCAACCGGCCGGCACCGGACGCCAGGCCGTTCAGGCCGGTGTAGGCGGCAGCGGCCAGCAGGCCGAAGGCCAGCACCGCGACCAGCAGTTCGACCAGCGTGAAGCCCCGGGCGTTCAAGTCGGTCATCGCGGCAGGAACCCGGTCTGGGTGGTGACGACCGACGCCGATGCATCGGAGACGGTCACGTCGACTCGCCAGAGCTCGCCGCCGGGCGCCGGTGCGACGTCGGCCTGCCAGCGCCACTCGATGTCGCCAAGCCGTGTCGTCCCATTGCTCCGCCCGGCCGCGACGGTGGCCAGTTCCAGCTCGGCCAGCCGGTTGGACGCCACCCACAGCGCGAGCGTCCGGCGCTCGGCCTCGTACTGGACATCGGCCGCGTTGCCGGCGGCCCGGGCCAGGGCGCCGAGGGCCAGGGCGACCACGGCCAGGGCGACAAGGACTTCGATCAGGGTGAATCCGCGTGCGGTCCTTATGGCTGCGCTCCTCATGGCTGCGGTCCGTCGCGCTCGAGCCGTCGCACGGCGCTTTCGAGGCGGAGCGTCCAGGTCGACCGCGGAAACGCTTCCAGGGCGGTGCAGACCAGCTGCGGTCGCTCAGCGGTGGTCGGGGCGATCCGTTGTCCGGCGGCGACCAGGTCCACGCGCAGACCGTCGGGCCAGTCGCGGGCCGCCGGCCGCTGCCGTTCGGACAAGGGCTGCCAGGCACCTTGGCTGCCCGGCTGTCCATTCGATTGTCCATTCGATCGTCCATTCAATCGTCCGGACGGTCGCCGCCGCTGCCAGAAGTCGTAGCCCTCGGCGGTCAGGCGCACGCCGTGCGGCGCACCGGTCAGCAAGGCGCGTTCGCAGACCTCGGTCAGGCGAGCATCGAGCCGCTGCGCTTCCCGGTCCAGGCGCGCTTCGGGTCGATCGGAGGAGAACTGGAGCAAGGCCACGCCGGCCAGCACGCCGGCAATCACGACCACGACGAGGATCTCGATCAGCGTGTAGCCGCCGCTGGCGGCCGCTGGTGACCCGCACGCCGGGGCGCGGTCAGTCCATCCAGTTGCCGATCTCGGCATTGATTCCCTCGCCGCCCGGCTGGCCGTTGGCGCCGTTCGACCAGACGTCGATGTCGCCGTGGACGCCGGGATTCATGTAGAGGTAGGGTCGGCCCCAGGGGTCGTTCGGCAGTCGCTCGAGGTAGCCGCCCGCTTTCCAGTTCGGCGCCTCGGGGCGGCCCGACGGGCGCTCGACCAGTGCCTCCAGGCCCTGCTGGGTCGACGGATAGACGTGGTTGTCGAGGCGGTAGAGGTTCAGCGCCGTTACGATCGCCTCGATGTCCTGGCGTGCCTTGACGGCCCGGGCCCGATCCGGCTCGTCCATGAATCGCGGCACGACCACGGCGGCCAGGATGCCGATGATCACGACCACGACGAGAATCTCGATCAGGGTGAAACCGGAGGACGTTCGGCGCGGTGGATTCATGCGGGTTCCCGGCGGAAGGACTGGGGTCGGGTGTCGCACCCGTGGACGTAATCGATCATAGCAAAACATCGCCCGCGGCCCGCGCTATGCTCCCTTACGAATTCGCCCCGGAACCACCGATGAACAACGCCGACTGGCGCAGGCGCGACCTGGACGTGCTCTGGCACCCCTGTTCGCAGATGAAGGACCACGAAGACACGTTTCCGATGATCCCGATCCGGCGGGGCGAAGGCGTCTGGCTCGAGGATTTCGACGGCAATCGCTACATCGACGCGATCAGCTCGTGGTGGGTCAACCTGTTCGGCCACGCGAACCCGCACATCAATCGACGCCTGCGCGAGCAGGCCGACACGCTGGAACACGTGATCCTGGCCGGCCTGACGCACCCGGCCGCGACCCGGCTGGCCGAGCAGCTGGTGGCGCTCACGCCGCCGGGGCTGGACCGGGTGTTCTACGCCGACTCCGGCTCGGCCGCGGTCGAGGTCGCACTGAAGATGTCGTTCCACTACTGGCGCAACCGCGGGCGGAGCAAGTCCCGCTTCGCCTGCCTGTCCGGCAGCTACCACGGCGAGACCCTCGGCGCCCTGTCGGTCAGTGATGTCGGCCTCTACCGCGATACCTATGCGCCGCTGCTGCTCGAGCCGCTGGTCGTACCGTCGCCGGATGCCTTCGACCGCGAGCCCGGCAGCAGCTGGGCCGAGCACGCCGAGCGTCGTTTCGCCGACATGGAGCGCGCGCTGGCCGAGCACCACCAGGACCTGTGCGCCGTGATCGTCGAGCCGCTCGTCCAGTGCGCCGGCGGCATGCGGATGTACGACCCGGTCTACCTCGAACGCCTGCGCAAGGCCTGCGATCACTACGAGGTGCACCTGATCGCCGACGAGATTGCGGTCGGCTTCGGCCGCACCGGCACGCTGTTCGCCTGCGAACAGGCCGGGATCTCGCCCGACTTCATGTGCCTGTCGAAGGGGCTGACCGGAGGCTACCTGCCGCTGTCTGCGGTGCTGACCGGCGATGAGGTCTACCAGGCGTTCTACGATGACTACGCCACGCTCAAGGCGTTTCTGCATTCGCACAGCTATACGGGCAATGCGCTGTGCTGCGCCGCAGCACTGGCGGTGCTGGAGCTGTTCCAGGCCAGCGACGTGCTCGGCGAGAACCGGCGGCGCGCGGCGCGCATGCGCCGGGCGGTCGCGCCGCTGGAGGCGCACCCGAACATCGGCGAAATCCGCCAGACCGGGATGATCCTCGCCATGGAGATGGTCGGCGACGATGGCCGGCCGTATCCGTGGCAGGAACGGCGCGGCATTCGCGTCTATCGACATGCGCTCGAGCAGGGCGCGCTCCTGCGGCCGCTCGGCAACGTGGTCTACTTCATGCCCCCGTACGTGATCGGCGACGAGGAAATCGATCGCTTGGGCGAGGTGGCGATTTCCGCAATCGAACGAGCCACGGGGAGGTCGCTGTAGTGCGGACGATCCGGCTGTTTTCTCCGGTCGAGCTGAGCCCGGACACGGAGGTCGATCTCGACCCGGGGGCCGCCCACCGCCTGGGCCGGGTGATGCGTCGTCGGCCCGGCGACCGGATCGTCGTTTTCAACGGCGACGGCCGCGATGCCGAGGCCGAGATCGTGGCGCTGAGCGGCTCGACCTGCCGGGTCCGGATCGAAGCGCTGATCGCCGTCGACACGGAGTCCCCGCTGGTCGTGGATCTGGTCCAGGCCGTGGCCAAGGGCGACAAGATGAACTGGCTGATCCAGAAGGCCGTCGAGCTTGGAGTGCATGCGATTCACCCGGTGTTGACCGAACACGGTGATGTCCGGCTCGACGGTGCCCGGGCGGAAAAGCGCAGGGCACGCTGGCAGGAGATCGTCGTTTCGGCATGCGAGCAGTGCGGGCGCGCCCGGGTTCCGGAGGTCGGCCTGCCGCGCCGGCTGGCCGACTGGACGCCGCCGAAGGCCGTCGGGTTGATGCTCGATCCGGCGGCCGATCGTGCGCTGGGACAGGTCGAGGTCGGCAAGGGCGTTGCGCTGGCCATCGGTCCGGAGGGCGGGTTCGGGGCGAAGGACCGGGCCATTCTCGAAGACGCCGGGTTCCGGGCGGTTCGCTTCGGCCCGCGCGTACTGCGGACCGAAACCGCCGGCGCCGCGGCGCTGGCGGTGCTTCAGGCCAGGTTCGGCGACCTCGATCGATGAGCGTTCCGGCGAGCGGGGCGCCAGGTGCGCCCCGTAGCGAAAGTCGAGGTCAGCGGGTGACCGGCAGCGCCCCGTAGGCCGCGTGCGCAACCAGTTGCGCGATGCGGTCCATGTCGGGCACCCAGGCCTCACGTTCGCCGACCAGCACCTGGCCGGCGATCGCGATGTGCTTGCTGGCGTCGGGCACCTCGACGAGCGTCGATTCCGTGATCGTCACCAGACGCGGAAAACCCTGGGCCAGCAGGCCGATGTAGGGCAGGCGGTCGCTGTGGACCAGCGACTTGGTGATGCAGATCTTCGCCTTCTCGACCGGTTCCCGATCCTGCTGTTCGGTCAGCATTCCGAACGAAACCACCGGCACCTGCCAGCCGTGCCAGAGCACGTTGCCCAGCAGCCACTCCGGGCCCTGGTCGATCGGCTCGGGCTCCACGTAGCCGACGATCTCGGCAATGTTGGCGTTGGCCAGCAGCAGCTCGGCGTCGGTCACCGGGACGAGCACGCTGCGGATTTCGGTTTCGCTCATCGGTCGTCTCCGGGAACCGGCAGCTCGAGCATCTCGAACACGTTACGCACCATGTTGGCTTCCTGGTACGGCTTGATCAGGTAGCGTTCCACGCCGAGCTTCTTCGCCCGGTCGCGGTGCTTGTCGCCGGAACGCGAGGTGATCATCATGATCGGCACCTCGCTGAGGCGGGTATCGTCGCGCACGTGGGCGGCCAGTTCGAAGCCGTCCATGCGCGGCATTTCGATATCGAGCAACATCAGGTCGGGCACGCGCTCGAACAGCAGGTCGACGGCTTCCACGCCGTCGCGTGCGGTCAGCACCTCGAGACCGTGATGCTCGAGGATGCGCGAAGTCACGCGGCGCATGGTGATCGAATCGTCGACCACCATGACCAGCGGAGCACGCTTGACCTCCTCCACATCCGCGGCCGTGGAGTCGCTGCGCTGGACCAGGCCGGGCAGACGCTGCTCGCGGATCGCACGTTCGATCAGCGGCGCCATGTCGAGGATGACCACAACCTGGCCGTCGCCCATGATGGTTCCGCCGAGAATGCCCGGAATCGAGCTGATCTGCGGCCCGACGGGCTTGAGCACGATCTCCCGGTGGCCCTGGATATCGGAGACCCGGATCGCCGCGCGCTGGTCGCCGGTGGTGATCATCAGCAGCGACATGCTGGCGCCCTCTTCGGGTTCTTCCGGGTCGAAGCCGAGCTGCGGCTCGAGCTCCAGCAGCGGATAGTCCTGGCCGCCGTAGTGGAACAGGCCGTCGCCGTCCAGAGCGTCCTGCCATTCGGCCGGGCGAATCTTGGCCACGCCGCGAACCGCCTGCAGCGGAATCGAGAACAGGCGCTCGCCGGCCTGGACGAAGATCGCCTGCATGACCGCCAGACTCAGCGGAATACGCAGGGTGAATCGCGTGCCTTTCCCGGTCTCGGTCTGGACACTGATCCGCCCGCCGACCTGTCGAATCTCGGAGGCCACCACGTCCATGCCGACGCCGCGACCGGACAGTTCGCTGACGGCCTCCGCGGTCGAGAAGCCGGTATGGAAGATGATCTGCGAAAGGGCGCCGGTATCGTCGGCCTGGTCCGCGTCGATCAGTCCCTGCTCCAGCGCACGTTCACGAATACGGTCCAGGTTCAGGCCACCACCGTCGTCGCCGATCCGGATCAGCAGCTCGGTTGCCTCGCGATCGATCTCGATCCGGATCCGGCCGGTTTCGCTCTTGCCGGCGTCGCGGCGCTCCGACGGCGATTCGATGCCGTGCGCGATCGCGTTTCGCAGGATGTGTTCGATCGGCGCGGTCATGCGGTCCAGGACGTTCCGGTCCAGTTCGCCTTCGCCCTCGGTCGCGATATCGAGCTCGGCCTTGCGGCCGGCGTCGCGGGCCGCATTGCGAACCACGCGTCGGAGTCGCGGTGCAAGGGTGTTGAACGACACCATCCGGGCCTGCATCAGGCCTTCCTGGAGTTCCGTGTTGACCCGCGCCTGCTGCATCAGAAGCGTTTCGGTCTGCCGGCCCGAATCGTCCATCAGCTCGGTCAGCGAGTTGAGGTCGGACACGGACTCGGCCAGGGCGCGAGACAGCTGCTGGATGGTCGAGTACCGATCGAGTTCGAGCGGATCGAACTCTTCGTCGTCGGGGCCGTGTTCGCGCTCGTAGCGCGAAAGAATCTGCGCTTCCGTCTCCGCTTCGAGGTTGCGCAGCTGCTCGCGCAGGCGCGCAACGGTCTGCTCGATCTCCCCGATGTTGCCGCGGAAGCCACCGATCTCCTGTTCGATACGCGAACGGAAGATGCTGATCTCGCCGGCGAAGTTGAGCAGTTCCTCGACCCGCTCGGACGCGATCCGGATGGTGCTGGCGCGTCCCGTTCGGGCATCGGCGGTCGCCGAATCGTCGGCCTCGACCTGCCGCGATACGGTCTCCAGCGCTTCGGAGGCCTCATCGTCGGAATCGATCGCCTCGCCCGACGGGCGGGCGGGCAGCGGCTCGCGTCGGGTCACGGCGTCGACCATGCCGTGCAGGTGGTCGCAGCCCGTCTCCAGCGTGTCGATGCGCTGCCCGGTGGCCTCCTGCTGTCCGCCGGCGATGCTCTCGAGAAGGTCCTCGAGGACGTGGGCGACTTCGCCGATCGGGTTCAGCCCGGCCATCCGGGCGCTGCCCTTGATGGTGTGCACGTCGCGCTGCAGCGCCGTGACCAGGGCCCGGTCGGAGGGATTCTCGCGCCACTGCTGCAGCAGCCCGTCGGCGTGTTCGAGCAGTTCCTGGCCTTCCTCGGCGAACAGGTCGACCAGTTCTTCGTCCAGGCTGGCGTAGTCGACCGCGATCGTGTCGCGCCCGGCCCGTGCCGCGGCGGCATCGTCGGGCTCGGCCCTGGCCTCGTCATCCGATGGTCGATCGACTTCGCCGATCTGGGACTCGGGCCACTCCTCGAACGTGGCCTCGACCCTGGAGGCGATCTCGATCGCCTGGGCCCGTGCGTCGTCCTCGGTTTCGGTCGCGCCTTCGTCGACTTCTTCGTCAACTTCCACATCTTCGTCGAGATCGTCTTCGTCTACGTCGACGAGCGCCTCGTCGGGTTCCGCCTCGTCGTCTTCGAATTCGATCGCTTCGACGTCGTCGCTTGCGGCTTCGGTGTCCGCATCGGCCGATTCGTCGACCGCCTCGGCCTCTTCGGCCTCCTCGTCCCCGGCCCGGAGCTCCGCTTCCTCGGGTTCGTCTTCGAACTCGATCGCCGTCTCGTCAGCCGACTCTTCGGGCTCGTCGGTGATCTCGTCGTCCGCGTCCCCATCCTCGGCCGAGGCTTCGAGGTCTTCGATCCGTTCGTCCTCGTCGTCCTCCTCGTCGACGGCCTCGAGCTCGACGGGCTCGTCGTCCGCCTCGCTCTCCGACCCGGCCGGCGTTGTAGCCGCGCCCGCCGCCTCTTCCGTCGTCTCGTCGTCCGCGGCTTCTTCTTCCGCTGCTTCGAACGTCTTGTATTCGTCCGACCATGCCGCATCGTCGGCGTCACGCCGGCGATGGAGGCTGCTGATCAGGCTCCGCGCCTGTTCGGCCAGGTGGCCGGTTTCGAAGTGGCGGGTCGAGACCGCTTCCTGGTTCAGGCGTTCGAGGCGCTTGGCGAGCATCGTGCGCATGTCCTCGATCAGGACGATGGCATCGTCGCTCGGAGCCGCCTCGGTGTCGGCAAGTTCCTGCAGATACTCTTCGATGATCTGCATGCTTTCGGCTTCATCGCCGACCGGCGCCAGGCGCAGGGTGCCCTTGATCGTGTGCACCGACCGGATCAGGTCGCGATCCACCGGGAGGGCCCAGCCCTGGGTCCGGCTGCCGTTGATCCAGGCATCCACCGATTCCAGGTGATCGCTGATCTCCTTGATCATCAGCTGGACCAGCTGCTCGTCGAGCCCCTCGAGTTCGGGCAGGGTCTGCTCGGCCCCGACCTTGCCGGCCCGCTCGACCAGCGATTCGACCGCCGCTTCGTCGAGGTCGGCCGGTTCGTCGACCAGTCGGTTGCGCAGGGAGGGCAGGGCCCGGACCGCTTCATCGACCAGGTCGATGACTTCGTCGGGGCGGAACTGATTGTCCTGGGTCTGGTTTAGGATCTGCTCGAAGGCCCAGCTGAACTCGCCGATTTCCTCGGCGCCGGCCATCCGACCCGACCCTTTCAGCGTATGGAAGGAGCGCCGGATGTCGGCGAGCAGTTCGCGATCGTCGAGGTTCTCGCGCCAGCGCGGCAGGCGTTCCTGCAGTGCGGCCAGTTCCTCGTCGAATTCCTCAAGGAAGATCTCGGTCAGGTCGAAGTCGTCGCCGGCCAGGGCCGAAGCAGGCTCGAACGCCTCCGGTGCCTCGGCTTCTGCCTCGGTCGTTTCGGCGTCCTCGATGTCCTCGGCGGGCTCGTCCTCGTCGGAACGATCCGCGGGCGACTCGGTCTCGGCGTCGACGCTGTCCTCGTCGCTCGGCTCTTCTTCGTGCGTCGTTTCGGCGCTCGTCTCTTCAGGCGATTCCAGGTCGCCGTCGGCCGTCGCATCATCCTGGAGCGCTTCCGGCTCGCCGAACACCTCGTCGCTTGTATCGTCGTCCGTGGCCTCGATCCCGGCGCCTTCGCGGCCGCCGGCATCCGAGGCGTCATCGGCCTCCGACGTTTCGGTTTCTTCGAGGGAACTGAAATCGCCGTCGAAATCGTCGAAATCGATTCCCGGGGTTTCGAGCGCCGGGTCCGTCTCCTGCTCGTCCTCCTGAGGCTCGAACGGTGTCGACTCGAACTCGATGCCACCGGTGTCCTGCTCTGCGTCGTCGGCGCCGGAATCGTCCGACGGCGTCGCCGCTTCGCTGTCTTCGTCGCTGGCGCGCTCGGCGCCGGGCTCGAAGTCCAGGCCCTCGGCTTCGTGCTCGTCGGCCGCCTCGGCGGCGTCGCCGTTGTCGTCCGGCTCGAACCCGGTCGGCTCGAACTCGATGCCGCCGGCGCGTTCGTCGGCCTGCTCGACGTCCTCGGCCTGTTCGATCTGTTCGGCCTCGACTTCGCCTTCTTCGGCCTCGTCGTCTTCGTCTCGTGCGGCCGGCTCGGCCGCCGACTCCACGTCGCTGGTCTCTTCCGGCGTCTCTTCCTGGCCAACCGAGTCTTCGGTCCTTGCCGCTTCGTCTTCGCGCTCGGCTGCCGCAGACCCCTCGATGTAGCCCAACTCGGCCAGGTGCGTGCGCGCGCTGGCCAGGTATTCCGGGCCGCGGTCGTCGAGGCGGGTCAGGCTGTCGAGGTAGAACTCGGTGACGACCAGCGCCTCGGCCAGTGCCGCCAGGCGATCGCGGTCGGCGGTCTCCGGCGGCTGTTCGATCAGTTGTTCCTGGACCGAGCGCGAGCTGGCCTCTACCAGTTCTGCGGCCTCGGCGAGCCCGGCCATGTGCAGGACCCCGGCCAGTCGTTCCAGCGTATGGCGCGCCTGGTCGGGCGAGTTTCCGTCGCTCTGGCCGCGATGGAGCTGGTCCAGGAGGTGTTTTGCCTGGCTCAGGTCATCCAGGCACTCGTGCAGCATCTGGCGCATCACGCGCCGGTGTTCCGATTTCGGCAAATGGGCGCCGTCACCCTCCAGCAGTTCGCTGCTGGGGGCTTCGCCCAGATACAGCACGGCCTCTTCGAGCTCGCTGTCGACCAACAGCAGTTCGCGTGCGACGTCGAGCAGCGCGGGGCTGTCCGGGTCGCCGGTGAGCTCGTCCAGGCGGCCGGCCTGCGCACGGACCCGATCGGCGAGCCGGCTCAGCCCGAGCATGCCGAGGCTCTCGGCGACCGAGTTGAGCAATGCGGTCTGATCGCCCAGGTCCGGTGCATCGTCCCCGGCGCCGATCAGCGTGGCGTTGAGCGCATCCTTGGCCTGGTTGAGTTCGCCGCGGGCCGCTTCGGCTACGGCGGTGAACAGTTCTCGATTACGCCCGGACAGTACGCTGCGGGCTCTTTCGAGTTCGTCCTCGCCCGCTTCCTCTTCGGCCGGCTTCGCCGCCTCGGAGTCGGCACGCAGGCGGTCGACGGCATCCAGACCGGGTTCGGCCGATTGCAGGTGGCCGAGGAGAGCGCCGGCGGCCGCGTCGGCCGCGGCATCCAGCTCTGGTCCCGGGCCTTCGACGGCCCACAGGCGAAGCAGAGCGTCGATCCCGGCCAGCTGCTTGTTGATTTCGGGCGTGGGCGCGAGCTTTTCCTCGGCCAATGCCGCAAACGTGGCGCCGGCGGCGGTACCGACGCGGCGCATCGACCGGATCGGCGTGTCGGTCAGCTGCTCGGTCACGGCGATCAGGCCGCCGGCTTCGGCCGGGTCCATCAGCCAGTCGCGCAGCGCGCGCTGCCATTCGCGTCGAAGGGTGTTCGGGTCGGGCGCCTCGTCGGCCGGGGCCGACGAAGGATTCAGAACTGCGAGCGCGTCGCCGTCGCCGGCCGGTGCGTGGCCGGCGATCGCCTGGAGCTCGGCGATGCGTTCGGCCAGGACCTGCGGCGTGTCGGGCGCGCCGGTTTCCAGTCGCTCGAGGTAGTTCGGCAGAATCGCGACGGCCTCGAGAATCGTGGTCGCCTCGTGTTCGTCGACCTCTTCGTCGATGGCATCGAGGGCCGCGGCCAGCGCATGGGCCAGTCGCGCGGCGCCGTCCACCGCCAGGGTGTCCAGCGTATGGGCGATCTGATGTCCGTGCGCGCGGGCCTGGTCGAGCGGCGGCGCCTTGCCGCCGCCGTCGCCGGCCACGCCTTCGATGGCATGGCGGATCGCATCGCACAGTTCGGCCAGGTGCGGACGCGTCCACAGGATGCCCTGGGCGCGCGCCGCGGCGGACGGATTCAACATGGCAGCCTCATTCGCTCAGAGTGGCGCTCGGTGGTCGCGTGGACCACGCTCAGTCCTGGTCCTCGGGCAGCTTGAAGTCGGCCACCGAGTCGCGAAGGTCGCGGACCACGTTGGCCAGGCTGACCACCGACTGGGCCGTCTGGTTGGTGCCTTCCGTCGTCTGCACGGAGATGTCACGAATCGAGTTCATCAGGCGCGCGATCTTGCCGGCGTTCTGCGACTGTTGCTGCGCCTGGTTGGAGATATCGAGAATCAGCGTTGCCAGGTCGTTGGAGACCTTCTCGATCGACTCCAGCGCCTCGCCGGCGTCCTCGGCCGTCCGTGCACCGCTGACCACCTGGGACGTGGTGGTTTCCATCGAGGTCACGGCCTCGGACGTGTCGGACTGAATCGTCTGGACCAGCGTTTCGATTCGACGCGTTGCGTTCGTGGCGCGTTCTGCAAGGCGCTGGACTTCGTCGGCAACCACCGCGAAACCACGGCCCGCGCCGCCGGCCGATGCGGCCTGGATGGCGGCGTTCAGGGCGAGTACGTTGGTCTGTTCGGAGATGCCGTTGATCAGCTCGACGATGTCGCCGATCTCCTGCGACGATTCACCCAGTCGCTTGATTCGCTTCGAAGTTTCCTGAATCTGATCGCGGATGTTGTCCATGCCGGTGATGGTCTGGCGCACCATGTCGGCACCGCGGTTGGCGATCTTCACCGAGTTCTGCGCAACCTCGGCGGATTCGCTCGAGCGCTTGGCCATGTCGTCGAAGGACTTCGCCATTTCGTTGATCGTGTCGGAGGCCACGCGAATCTCGCGGGCCTGGTGCTCCGAGGCCTCGGCCAGCTGGGTCGTGGTCGCCTCCGTTTCCTGGGCCTGTGCGGCCACCTGGCGCGCCGTGGAGTTGACGCCCGAGACCAGGTCGCGCAATGCCTCGACGGCGAAGTTCACCGAGTCGGCGATGGCGCCCGTGACGTCTTCGGTCACGGTCGTCTCGACGGTCAGGTCACCGTCGGCCAGCGAGGACATTTCGTCCAGCAGGCGCAGGATGGCCTCCTGGTTCCGCTGGTTCAGCTCGGCGGTTTCCAGCGCACGGCGGCGCTGGGCGACGTACAGGTTCAGGCCGACCAGGAACAGCACGAGCAGCGCAGCCGCGGCGATCGCGATGCCTGCGGTCAGCGACGGCCACAGGCGGCCTTCGCCCAGCGTTGCGTATTCGACGGCCAGCGCGGCGGCCTGGTCGGTCAGGTCCTGGGAGTCCAGGAAGATCTCGTCGGCGGCTTCGCGCACCTCGAACAGGTCGGACGACCCGGACAGGATGGTGTCGACGTCGATCTTGACTTCCTCGAAGACCGGCTGGATCGCGGCCAGCGCCGAGAGCACCTGCGGGTTACGAACCGCGGGGATGTTCAATTCCTCGTTGCCCGACAGCAGGCCCTGCAGCACCTGGTCGAACAGCACCGCGTCGCGGCTGAATGCGTCGGCCGCGGTGATCGCGCCGGTGCCGCCACCGAGGATCTCGTTGACGCGGCGCAGCATGCGGTCGGCGAGGACCAGCTGCCGGGACGCGACGTAGATCTGGCCCACCGGCGTGCCGGTCTGGATCATCAGCCGCACCGCCTCGTCGGACAGGGCCTGCAGCTGCGGGATGTTGGTCGCGAAGGCGGCTGCCGAATCGGCCAGGTCGAGAACCAGTTCGGAGCGGCTCAGGATTCGCTCGGCCTCGACTTCGATCCGCTGCCAGATCTGTTCCAGTGTCGCCAGGCTGTCGTTGACGCTCTGCGGCGACGGCGGCAGGCCGGTTTCCGGATTTCCGTTGCGCAGTTGGTCGATCGCGTTGCTGATGATCTCTCGCGTCCGGCCCAGTTCATCGAACGCGTCGAAGTTGCCGATCGCGGCTTCCCCGGCGGCCTTGGCCAGCTGCTGTGCCCGCACCTGGACCTCGGTGGTCAGCGCCAGGTATTGCGTTTCCTGCTGGTTGCGCTGGTTGAGGAGGAAGAAGTTGACCGACACTGCGGCCACCAGGCCCACCAGGACCAGGAACAACAGAACCTGGGCGGGAGAAAGTCGGCGCTCGGTCGTGGGGGATTTGCTGCTCATGCCTGGGCCTCTTTAATGTCGTCAGTCTTGCGTTGGCTGGTGTTCGTTCGTGTTCAGGGGTCGATCGGCGCCGGTTCAGGCGGAGCCGTCCAGGAAGCGCGACTCGGTCATCAGTTCGTTGATGCGGAATCGTCCCCAGATTTCCTCACCCTGCGGGAAATGGTCCTGGACCAGGCCCTGGAGGGCCTCGGCCGGCTCGTCTTCCGGGGTCAGGTCGTTGCGGTTGAAGTGGCGCTGGCCGAAGACTTCATCGACGATCAGACCGAGGTAGCGCCCCTGGAGGCGGGTCAGGATCAGTCGAGTCCGCGCGGTGATCGGGGTGCGGCTGCCGAACAGGAACCAACCGAGGTCGACGATCGTCACCAGATTGCCGCGCACGTTGGCCATGCCGATCAGCCATTCCTGCGACCCCGGCACCGGTGTCGACGGCGGCAGCGGCAGGATTTCATCGACGTCGGTGATGCCGATGGTCAGGCGATGTTCGCCGAGGCGGAAGACCACGCCGTCCCAGTTGCTCTCGCTGTCGCGCTGCGTCGAGCTGGAAACGTCATGGGCAATGCTGCGCGCTTCGAAGTCTCGAAGCAGCTCGAACAGTGATTTTCCGGACTTGGATTCCATGAATCCCGTCTTGCCTCCCTTTAACAAGAATCATCCCGGCGGCGGGATGATTCGAAGCTCCCTCGTCCGAGCGGCGCGATGCCGCGTCGGCCGATCAGGCTGCCTGCTTGTTGGGCGCCTTTTCCCGGACCGCGGCCAGCAGTTCGTCCTTGGTGAACGGCTTGGTCAGGTAATGGTCCGAACCCACGATGCGGCCGCGCGCCTTGTCGAACAGGCCGTCCTTGCTGGTCAGCATGATGACCGGCGTGTCGCGGAACTTTGCGTTGTTCTTGATGATGGCGCAGGTCTGGTACCCATCGAGCCGCGGCATCATGATGTCGACGAAGATCAGGTCGGGGTGATGCTTGTTGATCAACGACAACGCCTCGAACCCGTCGTCGGCGGTGATCACCTCGCACCCTTCGCGGCTCAGCATGGTTTCTGCCGATTTACGAATCGTGCGGCTGTCGTCGATGACCATGATCTTCAGGCCGTCGATGGCCGCCGATGCGGAGTCGTTGGGGCTTGCTGCATCGCTCATCGGGTTCGCTCAATCAATGCTTACAGGCGGTTATAGTACATTCTTTTGGCGGAAGTCTAAACCGTTGAAACTTCTGAATCCAGCGCAATCCGGTTCGGGCAGTGTGCGGTCGATCAAGCTCGAGGGCGTGGATCGAGAGCCGCTTCCCAATTCGGGTATGGGAGTTGATTCGTGACCGATGCGGTTTTCGTCATGGACGAACTTGCCGAGATCAGCCCGGCCAAGGACACCACCTTTGCCCTGATGCTCGAGGCGCAGCGCCGCGGGCTGCCGGTCTGGTATGCCAACGAAGGCGACCTGGCGATGGTCGATGGTGGCTGCAGCGCGCGCTTGCGGCGAGTGGAACTGGTCGACCGGGCGAGCGATTTCTTCCGGGTCGACGAAGATCGGCGCAGACCGTTGGGGCGCGAGGACCTGGTGTTCATGCGGTCCGACCCCCCGGTCGACGACTCTTATATATATGCGACGCTGCTGCTCGATCTTGCCGTTCAGGCAGGAGCACGGGTGGTCAATCGTCCCGAAGCTCTGCGCGGATTCAACGAGAAGCTCGCAATCGCGCGGTTTCCCGACCTGATGCCGGAGACGCTGGTCAGCGCCGAGATCGAAATGCTTCGAGCGTTCGTCGAGGCCCGTGATCGGGCCATCGTCAAGCCCCTGGACGGAATGGGCGGTCGCGGCATCTTCAATGCTCGCGGCGATGATCCGAACCTGACGGTGATCCTGGAAACGCTCAGCAACAACGGCCGGGAACTGGTGATGGCCCAGCAGTTCCTGGCCGGCATCACCGACGGCGACAAGCGAGTGCTGATGATCGCCGGCGAGCCGGTGGAGTACATGCTCGCTCGTATTCCCGGCAGCAAGGATTTCCGGGGCAACCTGGCGCGCGGCGGCCGCGGCGAGGGCCGTCCTTTGACCGACGCCGAGCGCCGGATCGCCGAGGTGGTCGGGCCGGTTCTGGTCGACCACGGGATCGACTTCGCGGGCCTCGACGTCATCGACGGCCGACTGACCGAGATCAACGTGACCAGCCCGACCTGCGTGCGCGAGCTCGACAAGCAGTTCGGGATCAATATCGCCGGGCGCCTGTTCGACGCCCTCGGACTCTGACCGGCCCCGATGCACGCAGCAGCGCCGCCCCGAACCGCCAACGTCGAGGTGCTTTCGCTCGCCATCGTGGTGGCGGTGCTCGCGCACGTGCTGGTCATCACCCAGCTGCATTTCGACTGGATGAATGCCGGATCAGGGGAGCAGGCGCCCAGCCTCGACGTCATCCTCGTCGACTCGGCCAGCGAGCAGGCGCCCGAGGAGGCCGATTTCCTGGCCCAGGCCAACCAGCAGGGCGGCGGAGACAACCCGGATCTGGAGCGGCCGTCCGAACCGCCGCCGCTCGAGGCCGGGGCGCCGCCCGAGCCGGCGCCGCAACCGGTCGAGGCCGAACCCGATCGCGCCGACCGGGCCGACGAAGTCGTCGCGGCCCGGGCGCCGGACGCGCCGACGCCCGAAGCCGCCCGGGAGCAGGCCTCCGAGGATGCCCTGCCCGATGCGCAGGAGCTGCTGGCGCAGACCCGGGAACGAGTTACCGCGGCCCCCGACCCCCTGGCCTTCGAGCGCGTGACCCCGAAGCGGCCGCGGCGGAAATTCGTGACCGCCAATACCCGCGAGCATCTCTACGCGGCGTACATGCGCGCCTGGGTCGGAAAGGTCGAGCGCGTCGGCAACATGAACTACCCCGAGCAGGCACGCCGCCAGGGCCTGGACGGCAGCCTGGTGCTGAGCGTCGATGTCCTGGCCGACGGTTCGATCGAGCGTGTTCAGGTTCTCCGTTCCTCCGGGCACGACCTGCTCGACGAGGCGGCCGTGCGCATCGTCCGCCTGGGTGCGCCCTATGCGCCGCTGCCCGATGACATCCGGGCCGAAACGGACATCCTGACGATCACGCGGACCTGGCAGTTCTCGGCGCGCGCAGGGCTGAACTGACGCGTTCGGGGCTTGCGCTGCGCCCGGGCCGGCCCGATATCGGAAACAGTCTCCTGCTATCCTGAGAGCCGTGAATTACTTCAACCAGCAATTGCTGATCGCGATGCCCGGTCAGGAGGATCCCAACTTCGACCATGGTGTCACCCTCATGTGCCAGCACAACGAGGAGGGTGCGTTGGGCATCACCATCAATCGCCATTCCGACCTCGTCCTCAAGGACGTCCTGGCCCAGCTCGATATCCCCTGCGTCGATGAGGACCTGGCCAACCAGCCGGTCCTGGCCGGGGGCCCGGTCCAGCAGGAGCGTGGATTCGTACTGCATACGCCGGACGGCGAGTGGGAGTCGACCAGCGAGGTCGCTCCGGGCATCATGGTGACCACTTCCCGCGACATCCTCGAGGCGATCGCCGATCACCGCGGCCCGGAGAAATTCGTCGTGGCGCTCGGCTACGCCGGCTGGTCGGCCGGGCAGCTGGAAGAGGAGCTGCGCGACAACGCCTGGCTCAATACCGGGGCAAGCTCCGACATCGTGTTCGATTCGCCGATCGACGACCGCTGGATGCGCGCGGTTGCCAGCCTGGGCATCGATGCGGCCAAGCTGCAGCCCGTCGGAGGCCATGCCTGAATCGGGCCGGGTCTGGCTCGGCCTGGACTTCGGCCAGCGACGTATCGGGGTCGCCACCGGGCAGCCATTGACCGGCACCGCGCAGCCCTTGAAGACCCTGCATCACACGGGAAACCCTTACGATGAACTCGCTCGCATCGTGCGCGAGTGGAGACCGGCGGGGGTCGTGGTCGGCTTGCCGCTGGCCGCCGACGGCACCGATTCCCCCATGAGCGAAACGGTTCGGGATTTCGCCGGGCGCCTCGGCGCCGAGCACCCGGATCTCGAGATCGTGTTCCAGGACGAACGATTCTCGAGTCGGGAGGCCGACGAGAGGTTCCGGAAGGCGCGGCGGGAAGGCCACGCACGGCGCAAGGCCGGGCGCGACCTCGACAGTCTTGCCGCAGCCGTGATCCTGGAATCGTGGCTGGCCGAACGCAGCGGAGCGCCTTGAGTCGTGACCCGACACCTTATCGACATCGAATCCCTGCCGCCCGGCGACGCGGAGCGATTGATCGCGCGCGCGGCCGCCTTGTCGCAGGGAGCGGCACCGCACGCCTGTCGGGGCGAGATCGTCCAGCTGTTCTGGGAGCCCAGTACGCGTACCCGGGTGTCGTTCGAGTTTGCCGCCCATCGATTGGGGCTGCGTTCTCTCGCGGTCGACCCCGAGCGCTCGTCGTCGACCAAGGGCGAGACTCTCGAGGACACCTGCCGCACCCTGGCGGCCATGCAGCCGACCGCCCTGGTCGTTCGGCACGCCGAGCCTGGCACGCCGCAGCGAGTGGCCGATGCCCTGGCCGGGACCGGTGTCGCTGTCGTCAACGCCGGCGATGGGGCGAGGGCGCACCCCACGCAGGCCCTGCTGGATGCCGCGACGCTGGTCGACGAAGGCATCGACTGGGCGCAGGCGCGGGTCGTGCTGCTCGGTGACCTGCGGCATTCGCGTGTCGCCCGCTCGGCCTGCACGCTGTACCGCCGCCTCGGCGTACCGGACCTGAGAATGAGCGGGCCGTCGTCCTTGCTGCCGGACGCCGACGACCCGGCGTTTCGCGGTGTCGCCCGCATCGGGGATGTCGATTCCGCACTCGACGACGCCAACGTGGTCGTGTGCCTGAGGATCCAGCGTGAGCGGATCCGGGCGCTGTCCCTGCCTGACGTCGACAGCTATCACGCCGCCTGGGGACTGACCGAAGCCCGGGCGAGCCGATTGCGCCCGGATGCGCGGGTGCTGCACCCGGGCCCGGTCAATCGCGGCGTGGAGATTGATCCGGTCGTCGCCGATGGGGAGCGGTCGCGAATCCTGCGCCAGGTGCGGATGGGCGTGTGGCTGCGGATGGCCGTGTTCGAGTGGGTGGTCGGTGCTGCAGAGTCGACGTCCAGCGCCTAGAATGCGGGCCCCGACCCGCAACGAGGAGCGAGGCGACATGCGCGTCTACATCAACGGCGAAGCCGAACAACTTCCCGAGTCCTCTACCGTCTCCACCCTGCTCGAGCGGCTGGAACTGGCGGGGCGCCGGATTGCCGTGGAGTGCAACGGTGAGATCGTTCCGCGGAGCCTGCACGGTGACCGCGTTCTTCGCCCGGACGATCGAATCGAGATCGTTCATGCCATCGGCGGCGGCTGAGCCGACGTCGAGCCCAATTCTGGAGAATTCGATGCCCGAAGATCGACCGCTGGTCATTGCCGGCACCACGTACCATTCGCGCTTGCTCACCGGGACCGGAAAGTACCGCGACCTCGAGCAGACCCGCGAGGCCACAGAGGCAGCCGGCGCCGAAATCGTCACCGTCGCGATCCGCCGCAGCAACATCGGACAGGATCCGGACGAGCCGAATCTGCTCGATGTCCTGCCGCCCGACCGCTACACGATCCTGCCGAACACCGCCGGCTGTTACAGCGCCGACGAGGCCGTCCGGACCTGCCGGCTGGCCCGCGAGATGCTCGACGGCCACACCCTGGTCAAGCTCGAAGTGCTCGGCGATGAACGAACCCTGTTTCCGGACGTGCCGGAAACGCTGAAGGCGGCCGAGATCCTGGTCGGGGAAGGCTTCGACGTGATGGTCTACACCAACGACGACCCGATCATCGCGCGAAGACTGGCCGAAATGGGCTGCTGTGCCGTGATGCCGTTGGCAGCGCCGATCGGATCCGGCCTGGGCATCCAGAACCGCTGGAATATCCTGAGCATCGTCGAGGATGCGACCGTGCCGATCCTGGTCGACGCCGGCGTGGGCACCGCGTCCGACGCGGCAGTGGCCATGGAACTGGGCTGCGACGGCGTCCTGATGAATACCGCGATCGCCGGTGCGAAGGATCCGGTCCGCATGGCGCGTGCGATGCGGCTGGCGATCGAGGCCGGGCGGGAGGCCTACCTGGCCGGCCGCATTCCCCGCAAACGGTTCGCCTCCGCGTCGTCCCCGGTCGACGGACTGATCGGCCCGTGAACGATGCAGGCGACGAGCGCCCCGACCGGCGGCGCAGGGTCCGGAGCTTCGTTCGCCGCCCGGGGCGCATGACGCCTGCGCAGCAGCGTGCCCTGGACGATCTGCTGCCGGGTTATCGAGTGGCCGACCCGGCCGCGCCGCTCGCCGACGAGTTCGAGCGCCCCGCGCCGCTGATCGTCGAAATCGGCTGCGGCAACGGCGATGCGCTGTGCTGGATGTCGGGCAACGAGCCCGAATCCAATTTCGTCGGCTTCGAAGTGCACGAACCCGGCGTCGGTCGCCTGCTCAGATGCCTGGACGCGAACGAGCGGACAAACGTGCGGGTCGCGATGCTCGATGCCGTCGAAGTGCTTCAGGGTCAGCCCGATGCCTCGATCGACATGCTGCGCGTGTATTTCCCCGACCCCTGGCCGAAGAAGCGGCACCACAAGCGTCGCCTGGTCTCGCCGTCGTTCGCCGCGATGGCGGGGCGCCTGCTGCGACCCGGCGGAATGCTGCACCTGGCCACCGACTGGGTTCCGTACGCCGAGTGGATGCACGAGGTTCTCGCCGCAGAGCCGGGGCTGGAGAACCTGGGGCAGCCGGACATCGAGCGACCCGAGTGGCGACCGGAAACGCATTTCGAGCGGCGAGGGCTGAAACGCGGGCATCAAGTGCGCGATCTGCTCTATCGCGTCCGGTCCGATTGACGCCGCTCCGCCACCCAAGGCACTGAATTTACAGGGCCTCTCGCCCGTGCGCGGATCGGGCCTGAAAAAAGTTCGCGAAAGTTGTTGACACCTCGGGAATCGTCTCTATAATTCGTCGGCTCGTCGGGCTGAAACGCGGTTTCGACGGGTCCGCCGGCCGAAAAGATTTTTTCGAAAGGTGTTGACCAAAACGGAAATCGCGGTATACTGCTCGGCCTGCTTCGGCGAAATGCCCAAGCGCGAACAACAGTTCATTTACAACAAATGCAGATAACTTGTGTGGGCGTCCCGATTGGGCCACTACGTGGTGCCAAATCGGTTCGTCCCGCCCTGAAAGAAATTTCAGAGTGGGGATCGTTCCGAAGTTCGAAAGCTTTATTGCTTTTAAACTGAAGAGTTTGATCCTGGCTCAGATTGAACGCTGGCGGCATGCTTAACACATGCAAGTCGAACGGTAACAGGCGGGAGCTTGCTCCTGCGCTGACGAGTGGCGGACGGGTGAGTAATGCGTAGGAATCTGCCCTGCAGCGGGGGATAGCCCGGGGAAACTCGGATTAATACCGCATACGCTCTACGGAGGAAAGTGGGCCTCTTCTTGAAAGCTCACACTGCAGGATGAGCCTACGTCCGATTAGCTTGTTGGTGGGGTAAAAGCCTACCAAGGCGACGATCGGTAGCTGGTCTGAGAGGATGATCAGCCACACCGGGACTGAGACACGGCCCGGACTCCTACGGGAGGCAGCAGTGGGGAATATTGGACAATGGGCGAAAGCCTGATCCAGCAATGCCGCGTGTGTGAAGAAGGCCTGCGGGTTGTAAAGCACTTTTATTAGGGAAGAAACAGCCTGGCCTAATACGCCATGGCAATTGACGGTACCTAAGGAATAAGCACCGGCTAACTCCGTGCCAGCAGCCGCGGTAATACGGAGGGTGCAAGCGTTAATCGGAATTACTGGGCGTAAAGCGTGCGCAGGCGGCCTGCTAAGTCGGATGTGAAAGCCCCGGGCTTAACCTGGGAATTGCATTCGATACTGGCAGGCTAGAGTCTGGTAGAGGTAAGCGGAATTCCGGGTGTAGCGGTGAAATGCGTAGATATCCGGAGGAACATCAGTGGCGAAGGCGGCTTACTGGACCAAGACTGACGCTCAGGCACGAAAGCGTGGGTAGCAAACAGGATTAGATACCCTGGTAGTCCACGCCCTAAACGATGTCAACTAGCCGTTGGGTCCCCTTAATAGGACTTAGTGGCGAAGCTAACGCGTTAAGTTGACCGCCTGGGGAGTACGGCCGCAAGGTTGAAACTCAAAGGAATTGACGGGGGCCCGCACAAGCGGTGGAGCATGTGGTTTAATTCGATGCAACGCGAAGAACCTTACCAGCCCTTGACATCCTCGGAACTTGGTAGAGATACCTTGGTGCCTTCGGGAACCGAGTGACAGGTGCTGCATGGCTGTCGTCAGCTCGTGTCGTGAGATGTTGGGTTAAGTCCCGCAACGAGCGCAACCCTTGTCCTTAGTTGCCAGCGAGTAATGTCGGGAACTCTAAGGAGACTGCCGGTGATAAACCGGAGGAAGGTGGGGATGACGTCAAGTCATCATGGCCCTTACGGGCTGGGCTACACACGTGCTACAATGGTTGGTACAGAGGGCAGCGAACTCGCAAGAGCAAGCCAATCCCACAAAGCCAATCCTAGTCCGGATCGCAGTCTGCAACTCGACTGCGTGAAGTCGGAATCGCTAGTAATCGTAGATCAGCATTGCTACGGTGAATACGTTCCCGGGCCTTGTACACACCGCCCGTCACACCATGGGAGTTGGCTGCACCAGAAGTAGTTAGTCTAACCTTCGGGAGGACGATTACCACGGTGTGGTCAATGACTGGGGTGAAGTCGTAACAAGGTAGCCGTAGGGGAACCTGCGGCTGGATCACCTCCTTTAAAGAGAACGCACCCGGTCTTCTCGGGACGTCCATCACAAGTTATCTGCAGCAAGAACTGCACTACGCCGGCTCTTGAGATTCATCGTTTTCGATGGGTCTGTAGCTCAGTTGGTTAGAGCGCACCCCTGATAAGGGTGAGGTCGGAAGTTCAAATCTTCCCAGACCCACCATCCTTGTGGGGCCATAGCTCAGCTGGGAGAGCGCCTGCCTTGCACGCAGGAGGTCGGCGGTTCGATCCCGCCTGGCTCCACCATTCTCGATGGGCCGGCCGGATCTAGTTCTTTAAAAATCAGGAATTCTGTTCAAGAGCGTCTTGGATGGATCGAGTGTCGAACGCTTAGCCGCTGTTCGTTCATGAGATCCGTTCAGTCGTGTCAGCGATCAAAATCTTGGCCGCGAAGTTGTTGCGCCCGAAGCGAAGTTGGCTTTGGGTTATATGACCAAGTGACCAAGCGCACACGGTGGATGCCTTGGCGGCAGAAGGCGATGAAGGACGTAGTAGTCTGCGATAAGCCACGGGGAGTTGACAACATACTTTGATCCGTGGATTTCCGAATGGGGAAACCCACCTGCTTGCAGGTATCCCTACCTGAATTCATAGGGTAGGGAGGCGAACCCGGAGAACTGAAATATCTAAGTACCCGGAGGAAAAGAAATCAACCGAGATTCCCTGAGTAGCGACGAGCGAACGGGGACTAGCCCTTAAGCTTTCTTTGTTTTAGCAGAACGGCCTGGGAAGGCCGGCCATAGACGGTGATAGCCCGGTATGCGAAAAGGCATTGAAAGTGAAATCGAGTAGGGCGGGGCACGTGAAACCCTGTCTGAATATGGGAGGACCATCTTCCAAGGCTAAATACTCTCTGCCGACCGATAGCGAACCAGTACCGTGAGGGAAAGGCGAAAAGAACCCCGGAGAGGGGAGTGAAATAGACCCTGAAACCGTGTGCGTACAAGCAGTCGGAGCCTGGATTTATCCGGGTGACGGCGTACCTTTTGTATTATGGGTCAGCGACTTACTTTCAGTAGCAAGCTTAACCGTTTAGGGAAGGCGAAGGGAAACCGAGTCTGAATAGGGCGATCAGTTGCTGGGAGTAGACCCGAAACCGAGTGATCTAGCCATGGGCAGGGTGAAAGTGAGGTAACACTCACTGGAGGCCCGAACCCACTAATGTTGAAAAATTAGGGGATGACCTGTGGCTAGGAGTGAAAGGCTAAACAAACTCGGAGATAGCTGGTTCTCCTCGAAAGCTATTTAGGTAGCGCCTCGTGTCTCACTCCTGGGGGTAGAGCACTGTTATGGCTAGGGGGTCATACCGACTTACCAAACCATTGCAAACTCCGAATACCAGGAAGTGCAATCACGGGAGACACACGGCGGGTGCTAACGTCCGTCGTGGAAAGGGAAACAACCCAGACCGCCAGCTAAGGTCCCCAAATCACAGCTAAGTGGGAAACGATGTGGGAAGGCCCAGACAGCCAGGAGGTTGGCTTAGAAGCAGCCACCCTTTAAAGAAAGCGTAATAGCTCACTGGTCGAGTCGGCCCGCGCGGAAGATTTAACGGGGCTCAAGCTGTGTACCGAAGCTGCGGATGCAAGCTTGCTTGCATGGTAGAGGAGCGTTCCGTAGGCCTGCGAAGGTGTGCCGAGAGGCATGCTGGAGGTATCGGAAGTGCGAATGCTGACATGAGTAACGATAAGGAGGGTGAAAAACCCTCCCGCCGAAAGCCCAAGGTTTCCTCGCGCAACGTTAATCGGCGCAGGGTGAGTCGGCCCCTAAGGCGAGGCTGAAAAGCGTAGTCGATGGGAAGCAGGTTAATATTCCTGCACCAGGTGTTACTGCGATGGAGAGACGGAGAAGGCTAGGTGCGCCGGGCGTTGGTTGTCCCGGTCCAAGCATGTAGGGCGATTCCTCTGGCAAATCCGGGGAATCACTGCCTGAGGTGCGATGGGGAGTGCCCATGTGGCGCGAAGGCATTGACGCCATGCTTCCAGGAAAATCTTCTAAGCTTCAGGTAACACGTGACCGTACCGTAAACCGACACAGGTAGGCAGGGTGAGAATCCCAAGGCGCTTGAGAGAACTCGGGTGAAGGAACTAGGCAAAATGGTACCGTAACTTCGGGAGAAGGTACGCCCTTGCTGGTGATGAGACTTGCTCTCGGAGCTGGTGGGGGTTGCAGTGACCAGGTGGCTGCGACTGTTTATTAAAAACACAGCACTCTGCAAACACGTAAGTGGACGTATAGGGTGTGACGCCTGCCCGGTGCCGGAAGGTTAAGTGATGGGGTTAGCTTCGGCGAAGCTCTTGATCGAAGCCCCGGTAAACGGCGGCCGTAACTATAACGGTCCTAAGGTAGCGAAATTCCTTGTCGGGTAAGTTCCGACCTGCACGAATGGCGTAACGATGGCCACACTGTCTCCACCCGAGACTCAGTGAAATTGAAATCGCTGTGAAGATGCAGCGTACCCGCGGCTAGACGGAAAGACCCCGTGAACCTTTACTATAGCTTCACACTGAACTTCGGTTATTCCTGTGTAGGATAGGTGGGAGGCATTGAAGCGTGGACGCCAGTCTGCGTGGAGCCAACCTTGAAATACCACCCTGGTGTAATTGGAGTTCTAACCCAGGCCCGTTATCCGGGTCGGGGACAGTGTGTGGTGGGTAGTTTGACTGGGGCGGTCTCCTCCCAAAGAGTAACGGAGGAGCACGAAGGTACCCTCAGCACGGTCGGACATCGTGCGCTGAGTGCAAAGGCACAAGGGTGCTTGACTGCAAGATCGACGGATCGAGCAGGTGCGAAAGCAGGTCTTAGTGATCCGGTGGTTCTGTATGGAAGGGCCATCGCTCAACGGATAAAAGGTACTCCGGGGATAACAGGCTGATACCGCCCAAGAGTTCATATCGACGGCGGTGTTTGGCACCTCGATGTCGGCTCATCACATCCTGGGGCTGTAGCCGGTCCCAAGGGTATGGCTGTTCGCCATTTAAAGTGGTACGCGAGCTGGGTTTAGAACGTCGTGAGACAGTTCGGTCCCTATCTGCCGTGGGCGCTTGAAACTTGAGGGAATCTGCTCCTAGTACGAGAGGACCGGAGTGGACGATCCGCTGGTGTTCCGGTTGTATCGCCAGATGCATCGCCGGGTAGCTATGATCGGACGGGATAACCGCTGAAAGCATCTAAGCGGGAAGCCCCTCCCAAGATGAGGTTTCACTGGACCCTTGAGGTCCCTGTAGGGCCCTGGAAGACGACCAGGTTGATAGGCTGGGTGTGGAAGTGCAGCAATGCATGAAGCTAACCAGTACTAATTGCCCGTGAGGCTTGGTCATATAACGCCAAAGCCAACTTAGCGCAGGATCTTGATCCGCGCGACACGACACGCTCTTGAACAGAATTCCGCTGCATGGCCCACGACGGCCGTGCAGATATCAGTTCGCTTTGCCTGGTGGCAATAGCGCTGTGGAACCACCCGATCCCTTCCCGAACTCGGAAGTGAAACGCAGCAGCGCCGATGGTAGTGTGGGGTTTCCCATGTGAGAGTAGGTCACCGCCAGGCATTTATTCGAAAGCCCAGATGCAACATGCGTCTGGGCTTTTTTATTGCCTCGAGAATGGCGGTGGATTGTTATTCATGCGCTGCACCGGCCGCGCATGAAGGCCCTTGCGGGCCATAGGGTCTGGCCTTCGGCCGAGAGATTGATTTGCGGAGACACGCCACCGCAGGCGGGTCACCGCCAGGCATTTATTCGAAAGCCCAGATGCAACATGCGTCTGAGCTTTTTTTAAACCTGTGCGTCGGCGGTGGATTTTCATTCTCGCTTCGCCGCCGCTGCGCTCGAAGGCCCGTGCGGGCCATTCGGATTGGCCTTCGGCCGAGAGATTGATTTGCGGAGACACGCCACCGCAGGCGGGTCACCGCCAGGCATGATTTTTGATTTGTGCGTCCGCTGGGTCGTGGCCGCACTCGGCTCTTGCGGCGCAGGTCCGCAAGAGCCTCCGCTACGCGCTTGCGCTGGACGCGCAGACTCCGCCGCCAAAAGTTGACGCACGACATGT
Source organism: Wenzhouxiangellaceae bacterium (assembly GCA_965222675.1). Lineage (GTDB taxonomy): Bacteria > Pseudomonadota > Gammaproteobacteria > Xanthomonadales > Wenzhouxiangellaceae. The sequence continues at coordinate 807,578 of OZ244963.1, forward strand.
TTGAACGCCCAGATGCACCACGCGTCCGGGCTTTTCTATGTCTGTACGTCGGCGGTGGATTGTTATTCATGCGCTGCACCGGCCGCGCATGAAGGCCCTTGCGGGCCATAGGGTCTGGCCTTCGGCCGAGATCTTGATTTGCGGAGACACGCCACCGCAGGCGGGTCACCGCCAGGCATGATCTTCTTGTTGTGCGTCCGCTGGGCCGCAGCCGCACTCAGGGCGTTTGGCGCTTATCCGCGATGGTCATGACAATCGCCTCCGCTTCGCGCTTGCGCTGGACGCGCAGACTCCGCCGCCTTACCTCAACAAAGCCCCGACGCATCGCGCCTCGGGGCTTTTCTGTTCTGGTCGATCGGACGGCGTCCGGAACGATTCTCGCCTGAGTCCTTCGGTCCCGCGCCGTCGGGCGGTGGTCTGGCTGCGGGCCATCGCTGACTTGGCGGCTGGCCAATCCCGGCGGTGCGGCGTACTCTGCAAGCCTTCCGTTCGGATTCTGATCATGGACAAGTCGTGCGTTTCAGCTTTTCTTCTCGTAAGCTTCCCCCCAGCTGACACATTCCCGAAGTAGAGATTTCTGGCACCATTCCCTTGGAGGAGAACGCCATGAAGAAGTCTCGATTCACCGAACACCAGATCGTTTCCATCCTGAACGAAGCCGAGTCTGGGGTACCCGTCAAGGACGTTTGCCGGAAGCATGAGATCAGCTCGGCGACCTACTACAAGTGGAAGTCGAAGTACGGCGGGTTGGACGCCTCGGAACTCAAGCGTCTGAAGGAGCTGGAAGCGGAGCTGTCGCAGTACAAGCGCATGTATGCCGAACTGGCCCACGAGAACTACGCACTGAAGGACGTCATCGCAAAAAAGCTCTGACGGCCGCCGAGAAGCGCGAGGTTGCGCGCACACTGGTGGTCGAGCACGAGCTATCGATCCAGCGGTCCTGCCAGGCGGTGGGCCAGAGCCGGTCGGCCTGGTACCGCCCGCTGCCCGATCCGCTGTCCCGAGATCAGGAGATCGTGGACGCAATGACGGCTTACTTCGAGGCGTTCCCGCGTCGGGGCTTCTGGAAGTGCCGGAAGCACTTGCGAGCCGAGGGGCGGCCCTGGAACCACAAGCGCCTGTGGCGCGTGTACTGTGCGCTCGGGCTGAACCTCCGGCGCAAGACCAAGCGCCGGCTGCCAAACCGGGAACGCATCCCGCTGACAGTGCCGCTGGGGCCGGACCAGGTCTGGTCGGCCGACTTCATGGCCGATGCACTCTACTGCGGCGTTCGATTCCGGACATTCAACGTGCTGGATGACTTCAACCGCGAGGGCGTTGCGATCGAGATCGATACGTCGATTACAGGAGAGCGGTTGATCCGGCTGTTCAGCCAGATCGAAGCCGAACGGGGTCTGCCGGCAACGCTGCGCACCGACAACGGTCCTGAGTTCATCGGTCAGGCCTTCCTGGACTGGGCTGATGACCACGGTATGACGGTGCAGCACATCCAACCGGGCAAGCCCAATCAGAATGCGTTCATCGAGCGTTTCAATCGAACCTACCGCGAGGAGGTGCTGGACCTGTACCTGTTCGAAGATCTTGATCAGGTCCGCGAAGAAACGCATCGCTGGCTACGGCGCTACAACGAGTCCTGGCCGCACGACTCGCTGGGCGATCTGAGCCCGCTGGAGTATGCCAAACGAGCCAGAGTCTCTACTTCTGAACTGTCGCCTTGACGGGGAAGCTTACGTTCTGGTTGCCGCTTTGTTCGCATCGTCTGCCCCGTTGCTCGCCGAGCCGGGGGATGCGTTCACGCTGGCCGATGCGTCGGGAACGGAGTTCACTCTTCCGGCCGAGCAGCAGGGGCTCGGAATCTACCTGTTCTGGGCCAGCTGGTGCCCGTATTGCCAGGCCTTGATGCCGCATCTCCAAAGCGTGGTCGATGAATACGGCGACGACGTGACCGTCTACGCGTTCAATTTCCGCGACGAGAAGGACCCGGTCGAGTACATGGAGCAGCGCGGGTTCGAGTTCGTGCTGTTCCCGCAGGCCGACGACGTCGCCGAATCCTGGGGCGTGCGCGGCACGCCGGCGGTCTATGTACTGGATGAATCCGGGGCGATCTGCTTCGATCGCTACGAGCTGGCGGTCGGCACTCCGCCCGGCTGGGAGGAAATGAACCATCGCCAGAAAGCCCAGCGGCGCGCTCCATACTGGGCCGCTCGACTGCGCGAAACGCTGGACGGCATCCTCGAGAACGGAGGTTGCTGACTCCCGCGCTCAGTCGTCGTCGCTGAATTCGTCGAAGACGGTCTGGTCGAGCTCGTCCTCGCTCTTGGCGACGATGCAGGTCACCGTCGCGTCCCCGGCCACGTTCACTGCCGTTCGGGTCATGTCGAGCAGCCGATCGACGCCGAGGATCAGCGCGATGCCCTCCGCGGGAAGGCCCACCGAGGCAAGCACCCCGGCGAGAAGAATCAAGCCCACGCCCGGTACCCCGGCCGCGCCGATCGAGGCCATGATGACCATCAGGATGACCATCAGGTACTGGCCGACCGAGAGGTCGACCCCGTAGTACTGCGCGATGAAGCCGGTCGCAATGCCCTGCATGATCGCCGTGCCGTCCATGTTGATCGTCGCGCCAAGCGGTACCGTGAACGACGCAACGCGGTTGTTCGCGCCCAGGCGCTTTTCGACGGTGCGCAGGGTTACCGGGATGGTTGCGCCGCTCGACGCGGTGGAGAACGCAAACGCGAGCACGGCTTTCATCTTGCGGAAGAAGATCAGCGGATTGAGCCCGGCGAACAGCTTCAGCAACAGCGAATAACTGATCGCCGCATGGAGGATCAGCACCACGATCACCAGCAACACGTACTTCAGGACCCCGAGGAACGTGTCCCAGCCGGTCGTGGCTCCGAGAACGCAGATCAGCGCGAACACGCCGTACGGCGCCAGCAGCATCACGAAGCCGACCAGTTTCATGATGATTTCGTTGAAATCGGCGAAGAAACGGCCGATGCGCTCACCAGCGGCGCCCGAGATCGCGATCGAGAGCCCCAGCAGGACCGCGAAGATGATGATCGGAAGCATGTCGCCCTCGGCCATGGCCTGCACCGGGTTGCGCGGAATCATCTCGATCAGCACCTGCCCGAAGGACGGCTGGGCGGAAATCTCGCGTTCGACCACCTCGGTGGGGTTGGCGCCCACGCCAGGCTGGATCACGATCGCGGCCAGGAGGGCGAGTGACACCGCGATGCCGGTCGTCAGCATGTACAGGCCCACGGCCTTGCCGCCGACCCGGCCCAGCTTCTTCGGGTCCGACAGCGAGCTGACCCCGGTGATCAGAGAAACGAAGACCAGCGGAACCACCAGCATGCTCAGGAAACGGATGAAGACTTCCCCGACCACCTCGAGGACGCCGTCGATCACGAAGGAGCGCACCCAGGGAACGTCGGCCACGGTCACGTTCAGCGCGATACCGGCGACAAGGCCGAGCACCAGCCCGATCAGAATGTGGTTCGACAGGCGCTTGTGATTGAAGTGGACTTCGCTCATGGTCGGGGCCGGGCTGGAAAGGGGGCGCTGAGTATCGCAAATCCCCGGAATGAAGGGAAATCCGGTCCGGAACGAGCCCGGCGGCGGGCGATTCGCTACACTAGCGGGCCCTCCGCAGCCCACTCGAACGATGACCGATTCGTCCACGCCCGCGCCCCCGAGCCATTTCATCCGCAACCGGATCCGCGAGGATCTCGAGGACGGCAAGGTGCAGCGGATCGTCACCCGCTTTCCGCCCGAGCCCAACGGCTTCCTGCACATCGGTCACGCCAAGTCGATCGCGCTGAATTTCGCCATGGCCGAGGAGTTCGGCGGCGAGACCAATCTGCGCTTCGACGACACCAACCCGATGAAGGAGGAGCAGCGCTATGTGGATTCGATCCGCACCGACGTCGCCTGGCTGGGCTACGAATGGGCACGCGAATGCTACGCGTCGGACTATTTCGAGCAGCTCTACGCCTGGGCCCAGCACCTGATCGACGAGGGCCTGGCCTACGTGGACAGCCAGGATGCCGATGCGATCCGCGAGCAGCGGGGCACGCTTACGGAGGCGGGCCGCAACAGTCCGTTCCGCGACCGGCCGGCCGAAGAGAGCCGCGACCTCCTGGCCCGGATGCGGGGCGGCGAGTTCCCGGACGGCGCCCACGTGCTGCGCGCGAAGATCGACATGTCGGCACCGAACATCAACCTGCGTGACCCGGTGCTCTATCGCATTCGCCACCAGCACCACGCGCGCACCGGCGACGACTGGTGCATCTACCCGAGCTACGACTTCGCCCACGGCCAGTCCGACGCGATCGAGGGTGTTTCGCATTCGCTGTGCACGCTGGAGTTCGAGGACCACCGGCCGCTCTACGACTGGCTGATCGAGCACCTGCCAGTGCCCGCCCGTCCCCGCCAGATCGAGTTCTCCCGGCTGAACCTGGATTTCACCGTCCTGTCGAAGCGCCGCTTGTCCCGCCTGGTCGAGGAAGGCCATGTCGACGGCTGGGACGATCCGCGCATGCCGACGCTGGCCGGGATCCGCCGACGCGGATTCACGCCGGCGTCGATCCGCAATTTCTGCACCGAGATCGGCGTGAGCAAGTCCGAGAGCATGATTCCGTTCGGGTCGCTGGAGCGCAACCTCCGCGACGACCTGAACGCCCGGGCTCCACGCCGCCTCGCCGTGCTCGATCCGCTCAAGGTCACGCTGACCAATTTCCCGGAAGGCGAGGTCGAATGGCTCGAGCTCCCCAACCACCCGCAGGACCCCGCGATGGGCACCCGCCAGGTGCCGGTGACGCGCGAACTGTGGATCGAGGCGACCGACTTCATGGAGGAAGCGCCGAAGAAGTTCTTCCGGCTCAAGCCCGGCGGCGAGGTCCGCCTGCGCAATGCGTTCATCGTCCGTTGCGACGAGGTGGTCAAGGACGATGCGGGCGATGTGGTCGAGCTCCGCTGCTCCTTCGATCCCGAGACCCGCTCCGGCCAGCCGGGGGCCGACCGCAAGGTCAAGGGCACCATTCACTGGCTTTCAGCGGAGCACGCGGTGCCCGCCGAGGTCCGCCTCTACGACCGGCTGTTCTCCGTGCCGCACCCGGCCGCCGACAAGGAGCGGGATTTCGTCGAGCACTTGAATCCGGAATCGCTGCAGGTCATCGACGGGGCTTTCGTCGAGCCCGGGCTGCAACACCTCGAACCCGGGACGCACATGCAGTTCGAGCGCACCGGCTATTTCGTCGTCGACCCGGACAGCACGCCCGAAGCCCCGGTCTTCAACCGGGCCGTCACACTGCGCGATACATGGGCCAGGATCGAGAAGCAGCTGCGCTGAATTCGCGGACTGCGGAGCTCCGCGCGCTGGTGCTCGTTGCCGGGCGGCGGCGACTGCGCGGCGGCCGCTGGGCCGCCCCGACCGCGATCGGCCTGTTGTGCTGCGCCGGGCTGGTGGTGGCCGTGATTGCGGGGACAATCGCTCCGGTTCCGTCCCCATGGGCGACGGCCACGCTCGGCTCACTGCTCGCCGCAATCGCGACCCGTCCGCTCGTGCTGCGCACGCTGCGTGAACTTCGCCACGGCTGGCCCGCGCCCCTGCCGCTGCACGGAAGCGTTCGCGCGCTGGCCGCACGCGGCGGCGCGGGATTCGGCGTGGCCTTGCTGGGACTGCTTATGGCCGCCTTCCTGCTGGCCCTGGCCGACTGGCCGGCGGTCGTTGTGCTGGCGTTCGCGCTCGGGGCGTTCGCAGGCGCGGGTGGGGCGTCCCTGTGGCCGGTCGGCCGCCAGGCTACCGCCTACCCGGAATCACGCTATCGCAATGCCCGTCCGGTCCGGACCGACGCGCCTTCGCTCCGACCACTGGCCGTCGACTTCCACGCCCGCGTGTCCGCCCGGATGCGCCCGGCCGCGCTGGCCCGCATCACGGCGCCGATTCTGCTGGCCGTCCCCAGCGGCGGTGCGCCGGGAATCACGCTTTCTGCCCTCGCGGCGCTGGCCGCGGTCCTCTACCTGGGGTTCCTGATCGAAACCCTTCCGGCCCACGGCTCCGAATGGCGCGGGCGGATCGCGGCCCTCCCGGCCGCACACGATCCCGCCGGTCACTGGCACGCTTCGGTCATGCGCTCGGTTCGCGTGCGGCTCCTGGCTGCTTCATCGCTTTCCGTTCCGCTGCTGGTCGCGATGCTGGGCCCCATACGCGGCGGGGTGGCGGTGCTGTTGCTCGCCGCAGTGCTGGATCGCATGGCCGCCCATCGCCTGGCGCGCCGACCGATGGATCGACCTGCTCGGCCACCCGTCGATTGTCTCGGCAATGGTCTCGGCAATGGTCTCGGCAATGGTCTCGGCAATGGTCTCGGCAATGGTCTCGGCGATCGTGCCGGCAATCGTCTCGGCGATCGTGCCGTCAATCGAGCGGGCAATCGTGCCGTCAATCGAGCGGGCAACCGAGCGGACAATCGATGAGCACCGAGGCTCCGGCATTGTCGCTGCGGGGCCTGGCCGTCGGTCACGACACCGAACCGGTCGTCAAAGACATCGATCTGGATATCCCGGCCGGCCAATGGTGGGCGCTGGTCGGTCCGAACGGGTGCGGCAAGACCACGCTTCTCGAGACCGCGGCCGGGAAACGACCTGCGCTGGCCGGCGAGATTCGCATTGCCGGGTGCGATCTCGACGCCGAGCCGCGGTCCGCACGGAGCGCGCTCGGCTGGGTGCTCTCGCCGGCGGAACTGCCGCCGCGCCTGACCGGACGGGAACTCCTGTCGCTGTTCACCGCGCTGCATCACCGCGATGCCCCGGCCGAAGCGGTCATCGGTCTGATCGAGCAATGGAGATTCGAGCCGTACCTGGATACGCCGGTCGACCGCTGTTCGCTCGGCACGCGCCAGAAGCTGGGCGTATTGCTCGCCCTGGTCGGCGAGCCCCGCCTGCTGCTCATGGACGAGTCCTTCAACGGCCTGGACCCGGCCTCCGGCCTGGTGCTCAAGTCGTTCCTCGACGAAGCGGTCGCGAACGCCCGTCTGTCGGTACTGCTGGCCACGCACGCGCTCGACCTGGTCGAACGCCACGCCGACGCGGCGGTACTGATCACCCGCGGGCGGATTCGTGGACGTCTCGGCCGCGACGACCTGCGGACCAACCGGGGGCGCCTGGACGAGCGCCTTGCCGAACTGGCCGAAGCCGCCGACTGAACGGAGCGATCTTGCGGGGCAGGCGATCAGCCCGGCCAGGTGCTGTGCGGTGATTCGAGGATCGGATACACTGAAAACCGGTATCCGATGGAGTTCCCGGGATGGAGTGGATTTTTCTCGGCGCGCTTGCGCTACTGGCTTTCTACGCGGTATCGATCTACAACCGCCTGGTCACGGCCAGGAATCGCTACAAGAATGCGTTCGCCCAGATCGATGTCCAGCTGACGCGGCGCTACGACCTGATCCCGAACCTGGTCGAGGTCGCCAAGAAGTACATGGCGCACGAGAAGGAGACCCTCGAGGCCGTGATCCAGGCGCGCAATGCGGCGGTCACGGGCCTCAAGCAGGCCTCGGCCAACCCGGGCGATCCGGACGCGGTCAACCAGCTCAACCAGGCCGAGCAGGGTCTGTCGGGCGCCCTCGGTCGCCTGTTCGCGTTGTCCGAGTCCTATCCCGATCTCAAGGCCAACGAGAACATGATGCAGTTGTCCGAAGAGATCACGGCCACCGAGAACAAGGTCGCGTTCGCGCGCCAGGCGTACAACGATGCGGTGATGAACTACAACATCCTGCGCGAATCGGTGCCGAACAACTTCATCGCCGGCCCGTTCGGTTTCGGCCCGGCCCAGTTGCTCGAAATCGACGACCCGGCCAAGCGCGAAGCCGTCCAGGTCGACTTCGGCTGATCCCGCGCGGCGGCTCCGGCCGCCGCGCGTCCGCCCGGACCCCAGCGCATGGATTTCTTCCAGCAGCAGGATCGCGCGCGTCGCCAGACGCGCCTGCTGATCGTCGCCTTCGGCGCCGCCGTACTGGCGATCCTGCTGGCGATGAACGTCGTGGCGCTGCTCATCTTCGGCCAGGTCGCCGGCGGGGACCAGGGGCCGGCCGTTCCCCGGTCGCTGGATGCTGCGCTTCCGGTGATTGCCGTGACCAGTGCAATCACGCTGGCGGTGATCCTGATCGCAAGCCTGTATCGCACCGTTCAATTGCGCGGCGGCGGTTCGCGGGTGGCGCGCGAGCTCGGCGGCGTCGAGGTCGATGGCTCGACCAGCGATCCGCTGCGGCGGCGGTTGCTCAACATCGTCGAGGAGATGGCGATTGCCTCGGGCGTCCCGGTGCCCGAAGTCTTCGTCCTCGACCACGAGGACGGCATCAACGCCTTCGCCGCCGGCTGGTCACCGGCCGACGCTGCGGTTGCCGTGACCCGCGGTGCGCTGGAAAACCTCAGCCGCGAAGAACTCCAGGGCGTGATCGCGCATGAATTCAGCCACGTGTTCAACGGCGACATGCGCCTGAACATCCGCCTGATGGGCGTGCTCTTCGGCATCCTGGTGCTGGCCGTGGCCGGACGGAAGATGCTCTCGTCGATGCGCTACGGCGGCGGTCGCGGTCGCAAGGGCGGCGGAATCGTGCTGGCCGCGCTGGCGGTCATGCTCATCGGCTACATCGGCCTGTTCTTCGGCCGGTGGATCCAGGCCGCCGTATCGCGCCAGCGCGAATACCTGGCCGACGCCTCGGCGATCCAGTTCACCCGCAGCCCCGACGGCATCGCCGGCGCGTTGACCAAGATCGGCGCGGCATCGTCGGGGTCGCAGCTGGAGGTGAATACGGAGGAAGTTGGCCACATGCTGTTCGCCAGCGGCCTGGCCAGCCGGATGTTCGCCACCCACCCGCCGCTGGTCGAGCGCATCACCAGGATTCGTCCGGCGTTCGATCCGGCCGAGTTCAAGACGGTCGCCGAATCGATGGCCCGCCACCGCGAAGCGCGACGCGCGCGCGCCGAGCAGGAGGCCGTGGAATCGGCACGCCCCGAGCATGCGCTCCCCGGCGGACTGACCCTGGATGCCGACCAGCTGGCCGAACGCGTCGGTCAACCGGGCCTGGCGCAGATGCTGATGGTCGCCGGCCTGCTGGCCGAAGTGCCCGCCCCGCTGGAGCGCGCGGCTCATTCCGACGAATGGGCGCCCGAGCTGATCCTGTTCCTGCTGATCGGCGCCGACCCGGAGCTTCGCGAGCAGCAGTTGCTGATGGTCGCCGAAGCCATGGGCTCGGACAGCGAAGCGCAGGTGCGCGACCTGCTGAACATCGAACCGGATCTCCCCGTGCGCCTGCGCCTGCCGTTGCTCGAACTGGCGTTTCCTGCCCTGCGCCGGCGGCCCGAGCGGCAGCTGGTCGACTACATGAAGCTGGTCGATCGGCTGGCCGGGGCCGACGGCGAGATCACCGTGTTCGAGTACGTGCTGGCCCGCCTGCTCAATCGAGAGATCGAAGATGTGCTGCGTCCGCCGCGCAAGATGGTCGGCGGTCGCCGGACCCTGGCCGACCATGCCGAGGAGGTCGCCGATCTGATCGCGATCTTCGCCGACCAGGGTCAGCCGGACGATGCGCTGGCCGCGCGCCGAGCGCGGGCCGCAGCGGCCGACCGCCTCGAAGGCATCGACGCCGAGGCCGGCGCGCGCAACGCGCCCGACTGGCAGGACCGGCTCGACGCGATCTTCCGGGAACTCGGCGATCTGTCGCTGGACGCACGACGCGACCTGGTCGAGGCGCTGGTTCGCAGCGCGCGCACCGACGGGGTCGTGGTTCCGGCGGAGTACGAACTGCTGCGCCTGGTCGCCGGCGTACTCCGCGTCCCGCTGCCCGTCCTCGACGGCGGCTCCGTCGATTCCAGCGCCTCGTCCCCGGTCGGTCAGCCCGCAACCTGAACCGCCCCGCGGGGCGGGGCGGTCGGGAATGGTCGGACGGTCGTGAAGCGATCGTCCAATCACGAGGGGGCAATCGCCCGGTCGATCAATGGCGGCAATGCGGCCCGTGGCGGTGGTCGCCCCAGCCCGGACCGTACTGGCCCCAGCTTCGCAGCTCGCGCAACTTGCGCGCGCGCCGCCGGATCTCTTCGTCGATCCGGTACGGGTTGGCCTGCAGCGCCCAGCGGAAGTGGCGGTGGTAGCCCATGCGCCAGCGCGGGTGGTCGCTGTAGTAGCCCAGGGCGCGTGCCTCGCGAGCCTGGTTGACGGCGGTTCTCGCGTACTGGTGCGCGCGCTCGCGCACGAAGTTGCCGTGGCCGTACTCATCAGGGTGTTGACGGTACTGCCCGTGACCGCCGCGTCGGCCCTGGTGGCCGTGCCCGTGGCGACGGCGCTCGTGACCGACATCGTGATGGCGGCCGGAGTGACCGCGGCCGTACTTGGCCTGACTCGATCCGGCCTCGGCCAGTAGTTCCAGCCGGACCGAATCGCCCGCCGAAGCCGGCTCGGCGACCAGGCTCGACGCCAGCGGCACGGCAAGGGCCAGCGCCAGTTTCAGGGCATGTGTCTTCGTGCGTCGTGAGTTCATTGCAGCGTCCTCGCAGGGGTCAGGGTGCGAGTGCAGTCTGCAGGGGCGGCGTTGAATCCCGCCTGAATCGGTCGTTCAAGCCTGGTTCAGGCCTGAGGCCCCGCCGTTTCCGGTTCCAGGGGGCGCCGCCCGCGCCAGCGGGCGCGCAGCGTTACCCACAGCACGCCGGCGATGACCAGCAGCCCGCCGATCACGAGTCGTGGGCCGGGCCGGTCTCCCCAGACCAGCATGCCCAGCACGACCGCGAGCACCGGAACCAGCAGCAGGTAGGGCGTGACCCGGTTGATCTCGTGGCGCTGGACCAGCCAGTAGAAGGTGCCGTGGCCGATGATCGATGCGCCGATCGCCGAGTACGCCAGGCCGAGCCACGCCGGGTCCTCCAGGGGCACGGCCGGAATCCGGTCCAGCGGCGATTCCATCCAGGCCGCGAGCAAAGCCAACGGCAGTATCGACAGCAGGGCGTTCCAGGCCTGGAAACTGAACAGTCCCACGCCCTGCACGCGACGCATGAAGATGGTCCCCAGGGCCAGGAAGAACGCCGAGGCCAGGACCAGCCCCAACACGTCGAGCTGCGCCAGCACCAGTGGATCCAGGCCGACGACCAGCACGCCGGCAAAGGCCAGCGCGATGGCCGCAGACGACCGCCAGCCGATCCGTTCGCCGAGCAGCGCCACCGCGAGCAGGGTCGAGATGGGCACGTAGACCTGCATCAGGATGGCGACGGAAGAAATGTCCGCCGAGCGGGCCAGCGCCACGAAGACCAGGCCGAAATGCAGCGCGCCCATGCACCAGCAGGCCGTGAGGAGGTTCAGCCACTGTCCGCGCCTTGGCAGGCGCAGGAACGGCGCCACCAGCACCAGAACCAGCGCGAAGCGCAGCACGGTGAAGGTCACGGGCTCCAGCGAGCGCACGGCCGTGGCCGCGGCGATGAAGTTGCCGGCCCAGATCACGCAGATCGCGAACAGGGCGGCGAGGTGGGCAAGAGGCATCGGCGCGTCCTGGCTCGGCGGGCCCCGATTCTGCCATCGATCCGCCGTTCCGGGCGCCGCAGGGTGACGAATTGGGGGCCGGGACTGACGGAAAGCGTCACTCGGCGCCGGATCGCCGCAGTTCGGAACACGTCAGCGGCCCCCAATTACGGGCGCTCGGGGCGTTTGTGGAGATATTGGCACGCTGTTTGCATTACCGAGTACGAGTCCGCGAACAATCAACCGAAACTGGATAACCGACATGTTCGACGCAGACACCACGAATCGAGAGGAACTGGACATGGACCTGAACAGCATTGACGCCGCAAACCTCGACGCCCTGATGGCCGAAGAAGCCATCCTGGACTGGCTGGTGGACCTCGAAGCCGAGGACGCCGACTTCGAAGCTGGCGCAGACCAGGGTCGCTCCTCGCTGACCAACTGATTCCCGGGGAAGGGGAACCTGAAGTAGCGTACCGGCGAAGGGGTTTTTCCGGCACGCTCGCCTGCTACTCCCATGGCAGGCTTGGGAACCAGACGCGCCCGCTCCTGGATCGGGCGCGTTTTTTTTCGGCCTCGACGCCTGGCGTCGAGGCCTTTTTTTGTTGTGAAGATCTTCGTCCGGCGAAGCCGGCCTCCTGCAGTCGATGCTGCTATCCGCTTCCAGGCAGTGCCCGGATGCGATCAACGACTCTCCTGTGGGAGCTTGCCTTGCAAGCGATGAGGTTGGCGAAAAGTCGATCGCGGGCAAGGCCCGCTCCCACAGTCGGGGCTTCAGGCAGCCGATGCCCCGGCAAACTTGCACTTCTGTGAGAGGCCGGCTCTGCCGGGCGAAGGAGTCGGCCCCGATGCTCGTCCAGCGAAGCCGGCCTGCCACAACCGGACGCGCTCACTCCACCGTGACCGACTTGGCCAGGTTCCTCGGCTGATCGACGTCGGTACCGCGCAGCACGCCCACGTGGTAGGCCAGCAGCTGAAGCGGAAGCACCTGCAGGATCGGCGAAGCGATCGAATGGTCGATCGGCAGGTGAACGACCTCGACGCCGTCGGCGCTGTCCAGCGTGACCTGCCGGTCGGCGAAGACCGTCATCTGTCCGCCGCGCGCGCGCACCTCATGCAGGTTGCCCTTCAGTTTCTCCAGCAGTCGATTGCTCGATGCCGAAACGATCACGGGCAGATCCTCGTCGACCAGGGCCAGCGGGCCGTGCTTCAGCTCGCCGGCGGCGTAGCCTTCGGCGTGGATGTAGGACACTTCCTTGAGTTTCAGCGCGCCTTCCAGCGCGATCGGGAACTCCGGGCCGCGACCGAGGAACAGCGCGTGCTGCTTGTCGGCGATGCCTGCAGCCAGGGATTCGATCCGGTCTTCCAGCGCCAGCACTTCGCGCGCCTGCTGGACCACCTGGCCGAGCGCCTCGGTCACGTCGCGAACTGCGCGTTCGCCGAGACCATGCTCGCGGCCCAGCGCCCCGGCCAGCAGCAGCAGCACGGCCAGCTGCGTGGTGAAGGCCTTGGTCGAGGCCACGCCGATCTCCAGCCCCGCCCGGGTCATCAGGACGTGTTCACAGGTCCGGGTCAGCGCGCTTTCGGGCACGTTGCAGATTCCCAGCCGCGCCAGGTAGGTACGGCTGGCGGCCATCTCCAGCGCCGCGAGCGTGTCGGCCGTCTCGCCGGACTGCGAGATCGCCAGCATCAGCGTGTCCGGCGGCACGGCCGATTCGCGGTAGCGGTACTCGCTGGCGATCTCGACCGTCACCGGAATGCCGGCCAGCTGTTCGATCCAGTAGCGGGCGACCATGCCGGCGTGATAGCTGGTGCCGCAGGCCAGGATGTGGATCGCGCGGATCGACTTCAGCAGCGCCGGGTCCAGCCCCGGCAGCAAGGTGCCGCCTTCCATGTAGCCGTCCAGGGTGGTCGCGATCGCGCTGGGCTGTTCGTGGATTTCCTTGAGCATGAAGTGCCGGTAGCGGCCGCGATCGGCGCTGTCGACCGGAAGCGACGAAACCCGGACCGGCCGCCGAACCTCGTTGCCGTCGCGATCGACGACTTCGACCGCTTCGCGGCGGACGCAGGCGATATCGCCGTCCTCGAGGTACAGCATCTGCTGGGTCAGCGGCACCAGCGCCGCCGCGTCGGAGGCCAGAAAGCATTCGCCGACTCCCACGCCGACGACCAGCGGGCTGCCCTGGCGCACGCCCCACAGGCGGTCGGGCCGGTCCCGGTCGATCACCGCCAGGGCGAAGCTGCCTTCCAGGCGGCCGACCACCGCGCGGAGGGCGTCCGTGGCGGCCCGGCCGCTGCGGAGTTCGCGGCCGAGCAGGTGGGCGATCACCTCGGAATCGGTTTCCGAGTCGAAACGGTAGCCGTCGTCGGCCAGCTCGTCGCGCAACGCGTCGTGGTTCTCCACGATGCCGTTGTGGACGATGGCGAGCCGTTCGCTGGACGTGTGGGGGTGGGCATTGGCTTCGCTGGGGCGCCCGTGGGTGGCCCAGCGCGTGTGGGCCAGGCCCAGGTGTCCGGCGTGGCCGGCGCCGACGCGTCGGGCCAGCGCTTCGACCTTGCCGACGGCTCGTTCGCGGAGCAGCCGGCCCTGGTCGTCGACGAAGGCCAGCCCGGCCGAGTCGTAGCCGCGGTACTCCAGCCGGCGCAGCCCGTCGACGAGCAGCGGCACGACGTTCCGTTCGGCGATCGCGGCGACGATTCCGCACATGGATGAACGCTCCCGGTGTGAAGGGGTCGAAACAGGCTCGAATGATAGCAGCGCGACCCGCGCGGTCGCCCGAGGCATACTGGACCCATGAAACGCAATCGACTGCTCGAAGGCCTGCTCGGCCTGCTTCTCTTGCTCCCGGCGGCGCCGTTGCTGGCCGCGGAAGCCGAACCCGCCGAACCGGTGTTCCTGCGGGTGACCGAAACGGCCAATGGGGCGCCCGACGCGCTCCAGGTGGCGGTGGCCGAGTATCGTGCCGCCGACGGCACCCGCCTGGACCTGGTCGGCGCGGTGCACGTTGCCGACCCGGAATACTTCCAGGCCCTCAACCGCTCGTTCGAGAGCTACGACGTCGTGCTCTACGAGCTGGTCGGCGACCCCGATGCGGCCGCCTCCGCGCGCGACGGGTCCGCGGACCGGAACCTGTCGGCCGTCGGCTTCCTGCAGGGCGGCATGAAGGACGTCCTGGGGCTTTCCTTCCAGCTCGACGAGATCGACTACGACCGTGACCACTTCGTTCACGCGGACATGACCGCCGAGGAGTTCAGCGCGTCGATGAAGTCCCGGGGCGAGTCGTTGCTCGGCATGCTGTTCCGGGCCTGGATCGCCGGGATGTCGCAGCAGACGCCCGAGGCGTCCGCCCAGGCTCAGGTCGACCTGGTGAAGATTCTCCTGGCCGACGATCGGCAATTGGCACTGAAACGGATGTTCGCCCGCCAGCTGGCCAGCGAGCAGGACATGCTCGAGGCCATGAGCGGGCCGGAGGGATCGACGCTGATCACCGAGCGGAACCGCAAGGCGCTGGAAGTGCTCGAGCGTGAACGATCCGCCGGGCACCGTCGCATCGCGCTGTTCTACGGCGCCGGCCACTTCCCGGACTTCCACCGCCGCCTGGTCGCCGATCACGGCTTCGAGCCGGACGGCGTGCGGTGGCTGGACGCCTGGCGCCTGGACTGACCTTCACCGCCCGTCCCGACGGCGGGTTGCCCCGCTAGCCCGCTGGCGAGTAGTTCTCGCGCAGCGTCTGGAGGTCGGCCACCACATCCTGCGTGTGCGTCTCCGGATCGACCTCTTCGTAGTGCTTGACGATCACACCCTGGGGATCGACCAGGAAGGTCTCCCGGTTTGCAATACCGGTCGACCCCATCTCGCGCAGCACGCCGTAGGCTTCGCTGGTCGCTCCGCCGACGTCGGACAGCACCGGGAACGGCAGCTTGTACTTGTCGGAAAACGCCTTCTGGTCCTCGACCGAGTCGACGCTGATGCCCACCACTTCGGCGCCGGCGCCGCGGATCGCGTAGATGTTGTCGCGGAAGTTGCAGGCCTCGGTGGTGCAGCCGGGCGTGTCGGCGCGCGGGTAGAAGTAGACCACCAGCCAGCGGCCGTCGAAGTCGTTCAGCGAATAGGCATCGCCGTACTGGTCGAGCAGCTCGAAATCGGGCGCCGGCTCGCCCACGGTCTGCGCCGAGAGCGGTGCGGCCAGCATCAGGGCGGCCAGCAGTAGGGTGGTCATGGGAAGCAGGGCGATGCGGATGCGCTTCATCGCGGTTCTCCGTTGGATTCAGTGATGGGCGCCGATTCTACGCCCGGCCGCGTGATTGCGACTGCGCGCTTGTCGCCGCCCGCGCTGCAGCCCCGGCGATGGGCCAGGCAATGCGTCAGACAGTCGGCCATCAACGCCGTCATCAGGTCCTCGCCGGGGTGTCGACCGAGCGCGCGGGCCAGCGCGTCCTCGGCCGCCAGGGGTCGGTCCCGGTACCCGGCTTCGAAGGCCGCCAGCAGAGCCGCTTCCGATCGGCTCAGTCCGGGCGCGCCCGGCGCGCGCCGCTCGAGCCTGCCGCCAGAAGCTTCGAACGCGGCGATGACTCGCCGCGTGGTCTCCCCGAGCCCGAGTCGCATCCGCTCCAGCCAGCGCCGGCCAGACCAACTGAGGATCGGCGCCTCGACCGTGCGCCCCGTCGTCGCGTCGGGCAGCGATCGCAGGAGGGGTTCGGGAACCGAATGGAGGCGTGCTGCGCCAGCCGCCCCGACCGGAGATCCGGGCCGGGCAACCGCGGCCGGATCGTCCGGCTCGACGCCTGTCGCGCGCGCAGGAAGAGAAGAATTCGCCATGGGCATGGGTTCCAAGCGTTGGACAGGCGGCCCGACATTATCGCAAACGATTCGCATTTGCAATAGATGCGGTTCGACCGAACGACGCGGGCTCGGGATCGATGAGCGGAATCCACGCAGCGGCGCGCGGAGCGTTCTACGGCCCCGGCTGGAGGCAGTGACATATTTCTGCAACGACCGCGTCACCGACGTGAAATCTTGCCTGCCTAGATTGCGAGGTCTCGTCGAACCCACCGCAGGGTGGATGGTAGATCGTTCATGCTGGAGTCTTTCTGCCGGGCCGGCCTCGCCGCGGCCCTGGCGCTCGGGACGTCGGTCCTCGTCTCGTCAGTCCTCGTCTCGTCGGTCCACGCCCAGGACGACCTGGACGCGCTGGCCGAGGAGCTCGTTCGCCTGCGCGGCGAGGTCGAGTCGCTCAATACCGAGCTGAACAGCGCCCAGGAGCAGCACCGGGCGCGAATGAACTCGCTGGCTGCCCAGAAGGGCGACCTCGAGGCCACGCGGCGCCGCGAGGACCTGCGCATCCGCCAGCTCGAGGAAGACCTGGCCGACAACCGCGCCCGGGCCGAGCAGGCCGGCATCGCCGGTGAAACGCTGGTCCCGGTCGCCGAACAGGCCATCGCCGAACTCCGCGCGCACATGGAGGGCGGCTTCCCCTTCAAGGTCGACGACCGCCTGGCCGCGCTCGACGAGATCGCGAACCAGCTCGAGTCCGGCTCGCTGGCCCCGCCGCGCGTGATCAACCGCCTGTGGTCGTTCTACGAGGACGAGCTCCGGCTGACGCGCGAGAACGCGCTCTACGCGCAGATCATTCCGCTCGACGGCGAGCGCGTGCTGGCCGACGTGGCCAAGCTCGGTACCGTGGCGATGTACTTCACCACGCGCGATGGCCGGGTCGGCCAGGCGGTTCTCCAGAACGATGCCTGGCGCTTCGTCGAGCTGGAATCGCGCGACGATCGCCAGCGGGTCGAGGACCTGTTCGATTCGTTGACCAAGCAGATCCGGACCGGCTACTTCGAGCTGCCCAACGGCACCATCGAACTGGAGCCGGGCGCATGAAGAACTCGATGACTCTTCTCCTGGCGCTGCTCATGACCTCCGTGGTCGTGGCCCAGGACGAAGCGCCGGCCGACGCGTCGACGGCAATCGAAGCGACGCCCGCCGCCGCACAGGCCCAACCCCCGGCACCGCAGGTTCAGGCCCCGTCGCTGGAGCAGGCCTACCAGCGCGAATTCGCCTTCCTGCAGGGCCAGAAGACCGACCTCGAGCGCCGCCTGGCCCGCCTGCAGGACCGGATGGCCGTCGAGCAGCAGCAGCTCGAAACCGAGATCCGCGCCCTGGAAGCCGAGGTGGTCAGCATGGGTGGCAACGCCGATCGCCTCGAGGATCGCGTGTTCGAATCCGAACTGGCCGTCGATACGGCGCGCGAGAACACCGACGTGCTGGCCTCGACCTTCGTCCAGGCCGACTTCACGCTCGACGACGCGTACTCGCCGAGCTTCGATGACGACGAAGGCGACCGCGCGCCCGCCGCCGAGGACGTGTCCGGCCTGTTCGACGCCGCGCTGTCGACCCTGCGCGAGGCGGGTCGAGTGCGGATCGAGGACGGCGAATACTTCCTGACCGACGGCGCCCGCGTCGACGGCCGGATCGTCCGGGTCGGCGCGATCGCCGCCTACGGCATCAGCGAGCGGGGCAGCGGCGTGCTTGCGCCGGCCGGCGACGGCGGGCTCAAGCTCTGGAACGAGGACACCGCCGAGACCGCCCGGGCGCTGGCCGCCGGCACCGTGCCGGACCTGTTGCCGATCTTCATCTACGAGTCGACGGCCACGGAAGTCGAGAAGAAGGGCGTCAAGGGCGTGTTCGACGTCATCCGCTCCGGCGGCGTGATCGGCTGGATCATCTTCTTCCTCGGCCTGCTGGGCCTGGGCCTGGTGATTCTGCGCACCGCGTTCCTGCAGCGCGCCAGTGCGTCGACCTCGAAGATCATCGATGCGGTCGGTGGCCACGTCCGACGCGGCGATACCGATGCCGCGCTCGACGTGCTGAAGCGCAAGAAGGGCTCGACCTCGCGCGTCGTGGCCTCCGCGATCCGCAACCTGGACCGCGACCGTGAGCACCTCGAGGACATCGTGTCGGAATCGATCCTGCACGAGTCGGCGCACCTGAATCGCTTCGGCGCCTTCATCATGGTGATCGCGGCGGTCTCGCCGCTGCTCGGCCTGCTCGGCACAGTCACCGGCATGATCTCGACCTTCGACGTCATCACCGAGTTCGGCACCGGCGATCCCAAGCTGCTGTCCGGCGGCATCTCGATCGCCCTGGTGACCACCGAACTCGGCCTGATCGTGGCGATCCCGATGCTGGTGTTCGGCAACCTGCTGTCCGGCTGGGCCGAGGGCATCAAGGACGACATGGAGAAGGCCACGCTGCGCGTGATCAACCAGTACTACGAAGGACGCGCACGCGGGGCGGCGAAGGACTGACATGTTCGCGCTGCTGTCCGACGACCTGAGGTTCTATTTCGAGATCGGCGGTTTCGTCATGCCGCCGCTGGTCGTCGCGACCTTCGTGCTGTGGTTCGCGATCGGCTATCGCTTCGCGGCGCTGCGCCGCGGCTCGGTTCGCTCCGTGCGCCAGCTGCTCTACCGCAACGCCAGGCGCGTCCGCCACGCGCCGCGCGGCCTGATCGAGCGCGCCGTGCTGCGGGGCCTGGAGATCGTTCGCGAGAACCCGCCGGACCTGCGCCGCTGGCTCGATGACGCCTTCGCCGAGTACGAGCGCTCGACCAAGCGCTTCCACAAGCTGATCCTGACGATCGTCGCCGCGGCTCCGTTGATGGGGCTGCTGGGTACGGTCGCCGGGATGATCGAGACCTTCGACTCGCTGGCGGACATGTCGCTGTTCTCGCAGTCCGGCGGCATCGCCGGCGGCATCTCGCAGGCCCTGTTCACCACCCAGATGGGACTGGCCGTGGCCATTCCCGGCCTGATCGTCGGCGGCCTGCTCGACCGCAAGGCGCTGCAGCTGCGCACGGAGCTGGCGCAGGTCAAGGACCTGCTGTGCACGGAGCGCGTCGGCATCGATGAGATCGGCGGCCGATCGTTCGGCGACCACGACCCGGAGGCGTACGCCCGATGAGATTCCGCGAACGGACCGATACGGAACAGAACGTCGACATCTCGCCGCTGATCGACATGGTCTTCATCCTGCTGATCTTCTTCATGGTCTCGACGACCTTCGTCAAGGACATGAAGCTCGACCTGGAGCGCCCGACGGCCTCCAGCGCCACCGCTGCGTCGACCAAGGCCATCCGCCTGTACATCGACAACAGCGGCGATACCTATCTCGACGGCCAGCCGATCCGCGTCTGGGTCATCCAGAGCCGACTGCGCGACCTGTTGTCGTCGTCGGCCTCGCAGTCGGTGCTGGTCGTGACCGACGACCAGGTGCCCGCCGGGCGGCTGGTCGAAGTCGTCGACCAGGCCCGGCGTGCCGGCGCCCAGGACGTCGGCGTGGCCACCGTGGACGAAGCCGGCGCGGGCTGACCCGCGCCCAGCTGACCCCCCGACTAGAAGGAACAACACCATGAATACCACCGTCACCCAGACCAGGAACCGCGGCCGCATGCTGCCGCTATTGTCCGGCCTCGGCTTCATGCTCGCAGGCTCGGCGCTTGTCATCGGCACGCTGCTGATGATCAACCGCCTGGCCGAGGGCCCCGAGTCGGTCGAAGTCGCTTCCCGGACCGAATTCTCCGTCGAGCGCAAGCCCGAACCGCCGCCGCCGCGCGTGGAGCGCCGCGAGCCGCCGAAGCCGCAGCGCCGCGCCCAGCAGGCGCCGCCGATGGTCAGCCTGGACTCCTCGCTGTCGGGCATCGACTTCGGCATCCCGGGCCTGGATGCCACCGGTCTGAACGACCTCCAGGACCAGCTGCTCGGCGACACGGACAACGTGGTGATGACCGACGACTCGGTCGACGCGCCGCCGCGCCCGACCTACCAGGCCCCGGTCGAGTATCCCCGCCAGGCCAGAGCGCGCGGCGAGCAGGGCTATGTCGTGCTGTCGCTGCTGATCAGCGCCGCCGGCGAGATCGAGAAGGTCCAGGTGCTCGAGGCTTCGCCGGCCGGCGTGTTCGACCAGGCCGCGATCGAGGGCGTGCGCAACTGGCGCTTCGAGCCGGCCCAGTACCAGGGTCGCAACGTCAAGGTCTGGGCCCGCCAGCGCGTCCGCTTCGACCTGAGTTGATCGAGCCGTGACGCCGCGCGCCGCACTCATCGTCCTGCTTTCGCTGGCCCTGCTGCTGGCAACAGACAGCGTGCGCGCGCAGGACGCGGACGAGGGCGCGTCCGCCGAAGACATGGACCGGCTGCCCCTGGCCGCCCTGCTGATCGGCGACGGCAACTACCAGCGTGCCCGCGCGGTGCTGGCCGGCATCGACACCGGCGCCGAGGACCTCGACCGCGTGCGCTATCACACGCTCTCGGGCCTGGTCGCGCTGAACCTCGAAGAGCACGCCCGCGCGGTCAGCGAGTTCCGCGCCGCGATCGAGGCCGGCCAGACCGAGCCGGTGGTCTGGCTCTACCTGGCCCAGGCCCACTTCTCGCAGGAGCAGTACGTCGAGGCTCTGGAGGCGCTTGATCGCGCGGGTCCCGAGACCACCAACATACCGTCGGTCTTCCTGATGCGCGCCCAGGCGCACTGGCAGCTCGAGCAGTACAAGGACGCCTGGGCGGTGCTGTCCGACGGCCGATCGAGGTTTCCCGACCGGGCCGGCGATTTTGCCCGCCGCCAGGTCTTCCTGCTCGTCGACCAGGGCCTCTACCAGGAAGCTGCCGACCAGGGTCGGGCGTTCCTGGAGACCGAACGCGCGGGCGTCGACGACGCCGTCGCGATCGGCAACGCCCTGCGCCGGAGCGAGCAGTTCGAAGAGGCTGCGCGCATCCTGGAAATGGCGCGGGTCGAGTCGCCCGACAACGTCGCCCTGGCCAAGGTGCTGTCGCACACCTACCTCGACCAGGACATGACCCTGGCCGCCGCCGAGGTCATGCGCCAGGCCGCGGCCTTCGAACCGACGCTGGTCTCGGAAGCCGCCGAGCTGTACCGCCGCGCCGGCTGGCTGATGGAGGCGCTGACCCTCAACGCCCAGGTCATCGACCAGGCGAAGAAGTTCAAGCAGCGCCTGGCGATCTTCATCGAGCTCGGCCGCTACGACCAGGCCGCCGGCATGCGCGACGACCTGGCCCGCACCGGCCTGCTCGACGATCCCCGGGAAGGCGAGGACATCCGCTATGCGCTGGCCTACGCCAACTTCAAGGCCGGCGACTTCGCCGCCGCCGAGCAGCAGCTGGTGACGCTCGAGCGGGCCGACCTGTTCCGCAAGGCCACCGAACTCCGGCGCGTGATGGAGCAGTGTGCCGACGAGCCCTGGCTCTGCCGTTGACCGAATGACCACCTCCATGAATTCGATGCCCCGCCCGCATCGCCGAGCGCCTTCGCGCTGGCTGACCGTTCTCCTGCTTCTGCCCTTGCTGGCTCTTGCGCTGCCGGCGCTGGCCCAGGGCACACCGCCGGCGCAGGTCTCGGTGCTGGTGTTCGAGCAGGGCCGGCCGGTGCCGGATCTCAACCTCCGAATCGGCGAGACCGCCGGCCGCAGCGACGAGAACGGCGCGTGGGCCGTGCAGGCCGAGCCGGGGCGCACGCGACTGACCGTGTTCGACGGCGCCACGGCCCTGACCGCGCTGCCCCTGAACCTCCGCTCGGGCGAACTGCTGCAGGTCATCATCACGCTCAGAGGCGAATCGCGGCGGGCCTTCGTCAGCCTGGAATCGTCGATGCCGCTGGACGCCGAGGCGCTGCCGCAGCCCACCGCGTCGACCGAGGCCGAAGGCGAGGGCGTGCTGGTCGGCCGCGTGGTCTCGACCGAGGACGGCCAGCCGGTGACAGACGCCCGCCTGTTCGTGTCGGGCACGCCGGTCGAGGCGCGAACCGACGAAGAAGGCCGGTTCCGCATCGAACTCCCGGTTGGCGAGTATTCCGTCTCGGTGCTGCACAGCGAGTTCGCCACCCGCACGATCGAAGGCGTCGCAGTCGCCGCGGACGCCGAGACCGAACGCAACTTCGAGCTGCCGCCGGCCGGCCTGGAACTGGCCGAATTCGTGGTCGTCGAACCGTTCATCGAGGGCTCGCTGAGTTCCGTGATCGAGGAGCAGCGCCAGACCGCAAGCGTGGCGAATGTGCTGGGCGCCGAGCAGATCTCGCGCGCCGGCGACTCGAGCGTCGGCGGTGCGCTTTCGCGTGTGACCGGCCTGACCCTGGTCGACGGCCAGTTCATCTACATCCGGGGGCTGGGCGAACGCTACTCGTCGACGCTTGTCAACGGCGCCAACGTGCCCAGCCCGGACCCGACGAGAAAAGTGGTGCCGCTGGACCTGTTTCCGACCGGTGTGATCCGGTCGATCCTGGTCCAGAAGGGCTACTCGCCCGACATGCCCGGCGACTTCGGCGGCGGCGTGGTCGAAATCCGTACCCGCGGCATCCCCGACGAGGATTTTTTCTCGATCGAACTGTCCGGCGGGTTCCGCGAAGGCACGACCTTCGAGGACGGCCTGACCTACAACGGCGGCAACGAGGACTGGAGCGGCTTTGACGACGGAACGCGCTCGCTACCGGATGCGATCGCCGACGTGATTGCAGACGGCAACAAGCTCCCCCCGATCCGGGGACCGTTCACACCGGAAGGGCTGACCGAAGAACAGCTCGAGGCGCTGGGCGAGTCGCTCCCGAACATCTATGACGTCGAACGCAAGGAAATCGGGCCCGACGTCGGCGTGTCCATCGAAGGTGGCAAGCGCTTCGAGATCGGCAGCGACTGGGAACTCGGAGCGACCGGCTCCGTGCTCTGGGATGACGCCTGGAGAACCCGACACGAATTGCGCCAGACGTTCATCCCTCTCGGCGACGGCTCCTTGCGCCCGAATGACAGCTACGACATCGAGCGGACCACGCGCACGATCGGTCTCAGCGGATTCCTGACCGCCGGGGTCAACTACGCCGACCTCCACGAGCTGAACGTCACGTCGATGCTGCTTCGCCAGACCGAGGACGAAACGTTCGAGCAGATCGGGTTCAATCTCGATGAAGACGGTATCGTCAAATTCACTTCGCTGCAGTGGGAAGAGCGAGAGCTTTTCACGATGCAGGCCGAAGGCCGCCACGTGTTTCCGTTCCTGAACTCCGCCCGACTGGAGTGGGACTATTCCGATTCGATCGCCACCCTGGACACGCCGGATGCCCGGCGCTATCGCTACGACCCGGATCCGGTGTCGGAATTCATCTTCTCCCGCCGTGCCGACTCGAACATCCGTCGCTACACCACGCTGGACGACGATGCGATCGATTTCGGGGCCGATCTGGAAGTGCCGTTCGTCGTCGGCGGTTGGCTCGACGGCGCCGTCAGCGGCGGTTACCGGACCGTCGACAAGCAACGAGCGTCGACGATCCGGCGCTTCACCTTCGACGACGTATTCAACATCAGCGAGGAAGAGCGACGTTCGCAGTCGCTTGAAGACATTCTCATTCCTGCCAACATCGGGCCCGACGGCGCACAGTTGCTGGAAATCACGCGGAACAGTGACAACTATGCGGCCACGCTGGATATCGAAGCGTTCTACGGAAATCTCGACTTCACGCTCTGGGAAACCGTGCGCCTCAGCGGCGGCGTGCGCGTCGAGGACTGGGATCAGCAGGTCCGCACGTTCAGCCTGTTCGATATCGGCGCGATCGAGTCGGAATCCAATCTCGGCGCCCGGGACCTGCTGCCGGCTGCGTCGCTTACATGGTTCCTGACCGATCGTCAGCAGCTGCGACTGAGCTACGCGGAGACGATCATTCGCCCCGACTTCAAGGAACTTTCGGATTCGCCTTTCACCGATCCGATTCTCGAGCGCGAAGTGGTCGGCAACCCGAATCTCGTCCCCTCGGACGTGCTGCATGCGGACGTTCGCTGGGAGTTCTACCCAAGCCAGGATGAACTGGTCTCCATCGGCCTGTTCTACAAGCTGATCGATCAGCCTATCGAGCTGACGGTCCAGCCGGGCGTGGAACAACGCTTGAGCTACACCAATGCCGACGAAGCCGAGAACTTCGGCATCGAACTCGAGGCGCGAAAGACCATGGGCTTCGTGGGTGACTGGTTGGGCGGCCGCAGCTGGCTCGAGCGCATGTACGTGGCCGGCAATGTTTCCGTGATCGAATCCGAGATTTCGATCCTGCCCGAAAACCAGGGCATCCTGACCGAGACCTCGCGTCCGCTCCAGGGTCAGTCACCGTTGATTGCAAACGCGCAGATCGGGTACGACGACGAAGAGCGCGGCATCGAGGCCACGCTGCTCTTCAACTACGTCGGCGAGCGCATCACCGAGGTCGGCGTGCTGGGTGCGCCGGACAAGAAGGAGCAGCCGACCGGTATCCTCGATTTCGTCTTCCGCTGGAAGTTCGACGATCACTGGTCCTTCAAGACCAAGCTCGGCAACCTGCTCGACGCCGAATTCGAGATCAAGCAGGGCCCGGAAACCACCCAGCGCTACAGCAACGGCCGGACGGCCAGTATCGGCATCACCTACGACTTCCTCTGACGGCCTGTCACATTTCTGCCATTGCGCGGTCATTCGCGTGACATTGGCCGTTTCTACTCTGCGCCGTACAGATTGCCCATCGGGTCCGGCCCGAGGCACGACCCAAAACCAACCTGCAGAGGAATACACGATGTCCAAGAATTTCAAGCGCAGCGCACTGGCGCTGGCTGCCGGCGCCGCCCTGTTCGGCGCTCCGGCCCACGCGTTTGTCGTCAACGACACCTTCGCCGGTAACTGGGGCGACGTGAGCGGCGGCAGCCGCGGTCTGATCATCGACGTCCTGGAAGACCGCAACCCGGCCGGCGACTTCGCCCCGGCCATCCTGGTCGAATGGTTCACCTACGACGAAAACGGTGATCCGCTGTGGCTGATCTCCGACACCGCGCAGATCAATCGCGACACCAACACGGTCGACCTCGAGTTCCTCGAATTCTCCGGCGGCGCCTTCGCCTCGCCGGAGCCGGGCAGCCCTTCGGGCGCCTCCTGGGGCACCGCATCCCTGAAGTTCAACAGCTGCAACGAGGCCGTGCTGAGCTTCGACGGTGACAACGGCACCGGGGAGTCCACCTTCGCCAGCCTGAGTGCGAGCCGCCAGTGCGTGGTCGATGAAGTCTTCGACAGTTGCCCGGCGTTCGCCACGGCCGGTCCGATCGAAGGCTCGTGCATCATCGGCGGCGGTGCGCCCGTCACCAGTGATATCACACTGACCAACGAGACCACCTGGCTGATCCAGGGGCAGTTCATCATCGGCGACGGTGGTTCGGTCACGATCGAGCCGAACACGGAGCTGGTCGGCGGTACGCTCGGGGATACCGACACCTTCATCGTGGCCCAGGGCGGCCAGGCCTTCATCGAAGGGACCCACGAGAACCCGGTCGTGATGCGCGGCTTTCTGGCCACCGGTCGTGGAGAGTGGGGTGGCGTCGTGGTCAACGGCGACGCACCCATCAACGGCTGCCCGGACGGCGTCGACCCGTGCACGGCACAGGGTGAAGGCAACTCCGGCACCTACGGCGGCAACGACCCCGAAGACAACAGCGGCATCTTTCGCTACCTGATCGTCTCCAACGCCGGCATCCTGTTCAACGAAGAGAACGAGCTGAACGGCATCGCGTTCCAGGGCGTGGGTCGCGGCACCACCGTGGAGAACGTCCAGGTCCACCTGAACTCCGACGACGGCATCGAGTTCTTCGGCGGCACGGTCAACGCCAAGCGCCTGGTCCTCACCGGCATCGGCGACGACAGCCTCGACTGGACCCAGGGCTGGAACGGCAACGTCCAGTACCTCGTCGCCAAACAGTACACCGACGACGGCGACCAGGGCATCGAGGGCGACAACAACGGTGACGCCAACGACGCAACGCCGCGCGCGCTTCCGATCATCGCCAATGCCACCTTCATCGGGCAGAGCAACACGGACATCGGCTGGCTGATCCGCGAAGGCACCGGGGTCTCGATCGCCAACTCGGTCGTCACCGGCTTCGGCGAGACCTGCGTCGACATCGACCAGACCTCGACTTTCGATAACGCCGCCAACCTGACCTTCGTCAACAACATCATCGGCAACTGCGCCGGCGGTGCCTTCGACGACGAAGGCGGCGACCCCTTCGTGGTGTCCGACTTCATCCTTGGCCAGCCGGGCAACGTCCAGGCCGACCCGATGCTGAACAACTACGTGCCGATGATCGGTTCGCCGGCGCTGAACGTTGCACCGGTGCCGTACACCGACTCGTTCTTCGACAACGTCAACTACGCCGGCGCCGTGCCGCCGAACGGCGACGACTGGACGAAGGGCTGGACCGTCGGCCTGAACCGCGACGCTCCGTAAGCGGCAATGAATCGCCTCCCGGACCTCCGGGACGCTTCGAGGGCGCGGCCGCAAGGTCGCGCCCTTTTTTGATGGCCGGATGCTTCATCCGAGCTTGAGGGCCGGCGTGGTGTACTGCCTGCCATGAAGAAGTCCGACCTGCCGACAAAGACCTGCCCGGTCTGTCAGCGTCCGTTCACGTGGCGGAAGAAGTGGCGCGATTGCTGGGACGAGGTGCGCTACTGCTCCGAGCGCTGTCGCCGCAGCCGGAACCGTACGCCGGATGAAGTGCTTCGTTGAATCAGGTGATCATACTGGCCCGTACCGCATGCAGGCTCTACCCGGACGAGGCTGCGCCACCGGCCGACTCGGCCCGTTCGCGTCAGGGGTTTCACTACGGGGCGTGGCGGGTCCGGGCTCGAGGCTCGGCGTCCGCCGGCCCAACGCCCGGGTTCGAGCCGTGGCTTGCAGCCCCCTGGAAAGTCCCTACACTTGCGACTATCCATAGCCGAGGGGGTCGTCGATGATCGAACGCCTGCTGCAGGCCAGCGTGCTGGCCGTCTGCTGCGCTTTCCCTGCCGTGGCGCAGGAGCAGGCGTCCATGCCGACTGCCGCCGGACCGGTGGCGTCCCCGGGCGCGCTGGAGCGGCGCCTCAGTGAACTCGACCAGCGTGTCGAAGTGGAAGGGTTTGCCGCCGTGCGTTCGTCGTTCGAGGCGATGATCGATCGGCCCGATCTGCCTGCGGAGTTGCGCTCCCGGGCGCTGCGGCGGGCGATCTCGGCTGCCCGGGCGGCGCGCGACCCGGAGTTCCACACGCCCGCGGAACAGGCCTATCGGTCGCTGTACGACGCGCTTCCCGCCGGGCCCGAGCGGTCCAATCTCACCCAGCACATGGCCAATATCGAAGTCGACCGGGGACGCTTCGCCGAGGCCGAAGCGATGTACCTCCAGGCCGATGCCGAGGGTGCGGATCGCCCCTTGGCGGACCGGGCCAACCTGATGACCGCCCTGGGCGTGGCCCGGGCCCAGCAGGGCAACCTCGCCGAGGCGCTCGAGGCCATGCTGGAAGGCTATGCACGCTACGAGCAGACCGAAAGCGGTCCATCGCCGAACCTGCTGCGCAACATCGGCGCGCTGTCGATCTATCTCGAGAACTACGAGCAGGCCATCGAATTCACGCGGCGCGCCATCGACGCGCTGGGACCCGACCATCCCGAAACCCCGGGTTCGTACTCCAACCTGGCCGCCGCCCGGGTCGAGCTGGGGCAACCCGACCGGGCCCGGGCCGCCCTGCAGGAAGGCATCGCAATCGCCGAGCGGCAGCAGCGGCCGAACGCCTCCTTGCTCAGCAACCTGGGCTTCCTCCAGTTCGAAGGCGGCGATCACGAGGCCGCGCTGGAGACCTTCGAGCAGACCGCCGAACTGAATCGTGCCGCCGGGGATACGGGCGCGTTGGCGATCACGTTCAAGAACATCGGCGAGGTCCGGGTTGCCATGGGTCGGCGCGAGCAGGGCGCCGAGGCCTTCGACCGCTCGCTGGCGCTGTACCGCGAAGCCGACATCAGGCCCAAGCGCCTCGAGCTGTATCCGCCGCTGGTCGAGAATCTCGAGGCGCTGGAGCGCTTCCCGGAAGCGCTCGAACGGATGCGCGAATGGCAGGACCTGGCCGCCGAGCTGGCCTCGGCGGATGCCCAGAGCCGGGTCGCCGAGCTGCAGACCGTGTTCGAGCTCCAGCAGCGCGAGCGCGAACTCAACGCGCTGCAGGCCGAACGCTCGCACCAGCGCCTGGTCGGCTGGGGTCTGCTGGTCGGCCTGGTGGTTCTCGGCCTGTTCATCCTGGCCCTCGGCCGCAACCTGCGGCTGCGGACCCGGGCCAACCGTCTCCTGGCCGAAAAGAACGCCGAGATCGACGTGCAGCGCGAAGCCCTGGCCCGGGCCAACACGATGCTGCATCGCTTGAGCCACGCCGACGAACTGACCGGGCTGGACAACCGCCGGGGCGTGCATCGGCGGATTGCGCCCGATCGGCCGGGCCCGCTCCAGCACAACGAGGCCCTGGCGGTGCTGATCGACCTCGATCGGTTCAAGCAGATCAACGACCGGTTCGGTCACCCCGCAGGGGACCGGGTGCTGATCCGCTTCGCCGATGTCCTGCGCGAGGTCGCCGGACCCGGCGACGTGCTCGCCCGCTGGGGCGGCGAGGAGTTTCTCTGGCTGGTGGCCGACGCTGGAATCGGCGCGGTTGCCGATGTCTGCAATCGCCTGGTCAAGCGGGTCCGTGCGGCCCGCTTCGAAATCGACGGACGGGCCATTACCGTGACCTGTTCGCTCGGCTGTGCGCCGATGGACCTGCGCGGAAACCCGCCGGAGGAGGAGCTCGCGATTGCCGTCAGGCTGGCCGACGCGGCGCTCTACGAGGCCAAGCAGGCTGGACGCAACCGGTGGATCGCGCTCGACCGCAAGGACCCGTCGCGCGGGGCCTACACGGGCGCGATCGACACCGGCCAACTGCTCGACCGGGGCGCGCTGGCCCGGATCGAGGGCTGAGCCTCGTCAGCCGCGCGGCGCGCCGGCGACCGCGAACACCGTCTGGCGTCCGTCCGAGACCGACCGCACCGGGCAGTCGAACAGTTCGCTGAGGTTCGCTTCGTCGAGCAGGTCCGCGGTGGTGCCGGCGCGCCATCGCCCGTCGCCGAACAGCAGCAGCACGTGGCTGCAGTAGCAGGTCGCCAG
Organism: Wenzhouxiangellaceae bacterium; assembly: GCA_965222675.1. Classification (GTDB taxonomy): domain Bacteria; phylum Pseudomonadota; class Gammaproteobacteria; order Xanthomonadales; family Wenzhouxiangellaceae. Next base: position 837,080 of record OZ244963.1, read on the forward strand.
GTTGACGTCGTGCAGCGCCATGACCTGTGTTCTTCCCGGTTCATGGGAGCGCGCCCAGAGATGGTCCAGGACGCGGACCTGGGCGGCCGGGTCGAGGTGGTTGGTCGGCTCGTCGAGCAGCAACACCCCCGGATCCTGCGCCAGCACCACGGCCAGCGCCAGCCGCCGCTGCTCACCGCCCGACAGCGCCGTGCACGAGCGCTCGGCCATCGCTTCCATGCCGACGGCCGCCAGCGCCCGGCGGGCGCGCTCCACGTCCTCGCGTCGTTCACCGCCCCAGCCGGCCTGGTGCGGGTGTCGGCCGATCAGCGCGATCTCCAGGCAGGTCGCGTCGAACGGAAAGCGGGTGTTCTGGGTCAGCATGCCCAGCCGCCGTGCGATGTCGCGCCGGCGAAGCCCGGCGAGGGGCCGGCCTCCCAGTTCGACGCGGCCGGCGGCGGCCGGGTGGATGCCGGCCAGGCTTCGGAGCAGCGTCGTCTTGCCGGCGCCGTTCGGGCCGAGAATGCCCCAGGACTGGTTGTCTTCGAAGGCGATCGACAGGGCCCGGACGCGGACCCTTGCGCCGATCGAGACGTCGAGCTTGTCCGCGGCGAGGCGCGCGTTCACCGCAGGCCTCCGGCGCGCCGCAGCAGCAGAAGGAACAGCGGCACCCCGATGATCGCGGTCAGCACGCCGACCGGCAGCTGGCGCGGCGCGATCACCGTGCGCGCCAGCGTGTCGGCCAGCAGCAGGAAGGTGCCGCCGAACAGCATCGCGCAGGGCAGCAACCGGCGATGGTCGGCGCCGACGACCAGCCGCACCAGGTGCGGCACGATCAGGCCGACGAAGCCGACCGTGCCGGCGATCGCCACGGCCAGTGCGGTCAACAGCGACGCGGCCAGGTAGAGCTCGACGTTGCGCGCTCGCGGGGATTCGCCGAGCAGCGCGGCCTGCGTTTCGCCGGCCGCCAGCACGTTCAGGCTGCGCGCGCGCAGCATCAGCAGCCCGGTCAGCGCCGCCAGGCCCAGCAGCCACCACGGCGAGAGTGCGCTGTAGCCGAGATCGCCCATCAGCCAGAACAGCATCCCCTTGAGGCTGGCGTCGTCCCCGAGGGCCAGCATCAGCGAGATCAGCGCGCCCCAGCCGGCTGCGACCACGACCCCCGTCAACAACAATCGGGTGGTCGACCACGGACCTTCGCCCCGGCCGAGTACGAACACCACCAGCATCGAGAACAGGGCGCCGGCAAAGGCCAGCAGCTCGGTCGGCACGAAGGCCAGGCCCAGGCTCATGCCGCCGAGCACGAACGCCGCCGAACCACCGGAAAGGCCCAGGATGTAGGGGTCGGCCAGCGGGTTGCGCAGCAGTACCTGCATCAGCACGCCGGCCAGGGCCAGCAGGCCGCCGGTGACCAGTGCCGCCACCGCCCGCGGCAGCCGCAATTCCAGCGCGATCCGCCACGCGACCGGGTCGTCGGGCCAGCCGAAGCCGCTCGAGCCGGTCATGATCGCTGCCAGCAGGGCCAGCGCGGTGATCGCCAGGCCGGCAGCGGTGTAGAGGGCGATACGGTTCATCGGGCGCTTGTTCCGGTAGTCATTCCGCAAATGGCTTCGGCAACCGTTGAACCGGTCGTTGAACCGGTCGTTGAATCGGTCGCTGAATCGGTCGCTGAACCGGTCGGCAGGAAAATCGATCCCCCGTCACAGCGCGGTCATCGGTCGTCGGTGTTCGGTCATCGGGCACTGGTCTCCGGTCGCCGATCCGCGGGTCGGAATCTTTCGCGATCCCGCCGCATTTTTCGGACGTGCCCGGTGGATTGCTTTACCATGATGGACAGTGAAGATTCACGGGCCACGCGGGCCAGCGGAGTTCCTCGGCGCAAGGTAGCACAGCGTCGCTCGAGGACGACCCGGTCCGGGTCCGGACGAGAACATCGATGATCGACGCCGACGGCTTCCGCCCCAATGTGGGCATCGTGCTGGCGCGCCGCGACGGCCGGGTCTTCTGGGCCCGCCGGGCGGGCCAGGACGGCTGGCAGTTCCCGCAGGGCGGGATGAATTCCGACGAAACGCCCGAAGAGGCGATGTACCGCGAGCTGGCCGAGGAAACCGGCCTGAAGCCCGAGCATGTCGAGGTCCTGGGCGCCACGCCGGGCTGGCTGCGGTACAAGCTGCCGCGCAACATGCGGCGACGCCACCAGAAACCGGTCTGCATCGGCCAGAAGCAGGTCTGGTTCCTGCTCGATTTTCGCGCCGACGAGAGCGCGCTGGACCTGCAGGCCACCGGCCACCCGGAATTCGACCATTACCGCTGGGTCGATTTCTGGTTCCCGGTGTTCAACGTCATTTCGTTCAAGCGCCGCGTCTACCAGCGCGCGCTCGAGCACCTGGAGCCGCTGGTGCCGGCGTTCCGGCCCGAGCACCGCGACCCCGGGCTGCCCCTGCCCGCCGCCCTGCGCGCCAACGACTAGGAGAGTCACGCCATGGACCTGATTGGTGCCTTCGTCCTGCTGTTCGTGGTCATGGACCCGCTCGGCAATGTCCCGATCTTCCTGTCGGTGCTCGAACGGGTCGCGCCCGAACGTCGCTACAAGGTGCTGGCGCGCGAGTTGCTGCTGGCGCTGGCGATCCTGTTCGGGTTCCTGTTCGGCGGTCAGTACCTGCTCGCTGCCCTGCACCTGAGCCAGTATTCGATCAGCGTGGCGGGCGGCATCATCCTGTTCCTGATCGCGCTGAAGATGATCTTCCCGGTGCCGCGTGCGATGCGCGACGACCTCGAGGACGAGGACGACGAACCGTTCATCGTGCCGCTGGCCGTGCCGATGGTCGCCGGGCCGAGCGCCATGGCCATCCTGCTGCTGCTGGCCACCCGCCACCCGGACCAGCTCGGCATCTGGTCGCTGGCCCTGTTCCTGGCCTGGCTGGTCACCGCCATCATCCTCGGCGCGGCGCCGCTGCTCAAGCACGTGCTCGGCCGTCGCGGCCTGATCGCGATGGAGCGCCTGATGGGCATGCTTCTGGTCGCCATCGCCGTCCAGATGTTCCTGGAAGGCGTGACCGAATTCCTTGGAGAATACGCACTATGACGCATCCCCTGACCACCACCCGGCGGGTGTGGGCCGCTCTGCTGTCGGTCCCGGTTGTCCTCGCCTTCGCTTCCGCAGCGATTGCCCAGCCGTTCGATGGCGCCGATCTCGACGTCGCCCGCGAACTCCGCGAGCAGGCGCTTTCCAGCGACCTCGGCTACGAGATCACCGCCGACCTGACAACCCGCGTCGGCAATCGACTGGCCGGCAGCGAGAACGATGCCCGGGCGGTGGAGTGGGCCGTCGAGATGCTCGAGTCGATGGGCTTCGACCGGGTCTGGACCGAGCCGGCCACGTTTCCCTACTGGACCCGCGAGACCGAACGGGTTTCGATCGTCGCGCCGACCGAGCAGGAGCTGGTCGCGATCGCGCTGGGCTTCTCGCCGGCCACGCCCGAGGGCGGCGTCGAAGCCGAAGTCGTGATGTTCGACGATTTCGATGCGTTCGAGGCCGCGGAGACCGCCGAGGTCGAGGGCCGGATCGTGTTTCTTCGCAGCCGGATGGAGCGCGCCCGCGACGGTTCGGGCTACGGTCCGGCGGTACAGAAGCGCGCCCGCGGTTCGGTCGTCGGCGCGGAGAAGGGCGCCGCGGCCGTCGTGATCCGGTCCGTGGGCACGTCCAGCGATCGCTTCGCCCACACCGGCATGATGCGGTTCACGGCCGGCTCCAGGCTGGTGCCCGCCGCGGCCATATCCAACCCGGACGCGGACCAGCTCGAACGCCTGATGACCAGCGACCAGCCGGTGCGGATGCGGGTCGAGATCGAAGCCTCGGTCAACGAGACCTACACCAGCCACAACGTGATCGCCCAGATCGACGGCGCGGCGGACCCCGAGTCGATCGACGCGCCAATCGTCGCCCTGGGCGCGCACCTGGATTCCTGGGACGTCGGCACCGGGGCGCTGGACGACGCGGCCGGTGTCGGCATCGTGACCGCCGCGGCGAAGCTGATCATGGACCACGAAGCGCGGCCGGACCGGTCGATCCAGGTGATCCTGTTCGCGGCCGAGGAAATCGGCCTGTGGGGCGGCCGCGCCTGGGCCGATGCCCACGGCGACGAGGTGTCGCGCTACCAGGTGGCCTCGGAATCGGACTTCGGCGCCGGCCGGATCTACGAGATGACCGCCCGCGTGGCCGACGAGGCCATGCCGGTGATCGAGGCGATCCAGACCGAGCTGGCCCCGCTGGGCATCGAACTCGGCGAGCGCGGCGGCGGTGCCGGCCCGGACTTCACCCCGATGCTGGCACGCGGCCTGGCCGCGGTCCGGCTGCGCCAGGACGGCACGACCTACTTCGACTACCACCACACGGAGAACGACACGCTGGACAAGGTCGATCCCGAGGCGATGAAGCAGAACGTCGCGGCCTTCGCCGTGTTCGCATGGCTGGCCGCCCAGTCGCCGGTGGCGTTCGGCTCGGGGCCGGGGTTGGTCGACTGATCACGGCGTTCAAGGGGCTTCATTTACCGCAGATGAACGCGGATGAACGCAGATAGAAGCAGGAAAGCCGAAACTGCTGATCCTGCATTTCTCTGAACCGGAGTGGGCTGGAGTCGTCGAGTTCGCCCCGGCACGCGGCCTCTGCCGGCGCCTCCCCTTGAAAACAGCCTTTTTCTGCGTCCATTTGCGGTTCAAGAACCGGTTTTTTTTACCGCAGATGAACGCGGATGAACGCGGATAAGAGCAGGAAAATCGAACCTGCAGTTCCCGAATTTCTCTGACGCGGAGTGGGCTGGATTCGTCGAGTTCTTCCCGGCAGCGCCCTCTGCCGGCGCTTCCCCTCGAATACAGCCTTTATCTGCGTCCATCTGCGGTTCAAGAACCGGTTTTTCTTACCGCAGATGAACGCGGATGAACGCGGATAAGAGCAGGAAAATCGAACCTGCAGTTCCCGAATTTCTCTGACGCGGAGTGGGCTGGATTCGTCGAGTTCTTCCCGGCAGCGCCCTCTGCCGGCGCTTCCCCTTGAAAACAGCCTTTATCTGCGTCTATCTGCGTCTATCTGCGTTCATCTGCGGTTCAAGAACCGGTTTTTCTTACCGCAGATGAACGCGGATGAACGCAGATCAGGGCAGAAAAATTGAAACTGCTGCCCTGGATCCTCCGCGAGTCCGTGGGCTGCAATTGCTGAGTGCGAGTGTGGCTCGGGACGTGCGTCGTCGTACCGCGGCTCGCGCTGCTTTTGCGTTTCGTCGCCGAGGATGGGTCAGACCCGGACCATTCTCCGCGCCCCCCTGGGCCTGCGGGTTCCTCACGCTAAGAAAAACGCATTCATCTGCGCCCATCTGCGGTCAAACCCCCGGATCATTCGCCCGCCGCTGCGAGCTCCAGGTCGGCCAGCCGTTCGAGCTGCTGGCCGAGGACGCCGTCGACGGCCTCGGCCCAGTCGCCGAGCCCGCTGCCGGGCGTGCCGGCCACGGCGTAGCGAAGCGTGATCTGCGTGCCGTCGTCGACGGGCGCGAGCTCGAAGGTCATGACCCCGGTTACAGCGAGGGACTGCAACGGCCCGAGGCGCCCGTCCAGGCGCAGGAGGCGATCGGGGGCGGCGTGGATGACCCGGAGGTGCTCGTTCGAGCCGCCGTTCGGCATGGCTTCGCAGAAGCAGCCGCCGGCGGTGGCCTCGAGGCTCAGGTTCGCCGCGTCGCCGGACCAGGTGTGATCCGGGTGCCACCAGCGCGCAGGTTCGATCAGCCGCGCCCAGGTCGCGTCGGGCCCATCGCCGGTGCGGTGCACCACGTGCTCGATCGTGAAGCCGCTGTCGGAGCGTTCCAGCACTTCGGCGAGCAGGCTTCCGGGCAGGCAGGCCAGCACCAGCAGGGCCGACTGACGCGAGAAGCGCGCGAAACGGTTGACAATCATTCGCATTCGCATTATTCTTTCCCCATGTTCGTATGCATCTGCAATGCCGTCAGCGACCGGGACATCCGCGCCCACGCCGAGTCGGGCGTCTCCACGCTGGACGAACTCCGCCTGCGTACCGGCTGCAGCGACTGCTGCGGTCAGTGCGCGGACGAGGCCGAGGAAATTCTCCAGGCCAGCCTGGCCGCGAAGCCGGCCAACGATCTGGCCGGCGATCTGCCCGGCAATCTGACCACCAATCGCCCCTCGGCACCCGGCCAGCCGGAGCCGAAGCGGCCGGTCCTTCCCGTGATGAGCCCCCAGCCGGCCTGATTCAAACGGGGCCCCGAAGACCTCGGGCCGCCGACCCGCACGCCGGCCCGTCCAGACCCAACTGATCAAATCCCGGCTGAGCCAGACCCGGTTCGGTCGATACAGGCGCGGTCCCTGCGTCAAGGCATCTGCGTGGCCAGCGCGCCGCGATGTACCTCCGGGTTGTAGTAGCGGGTGCGGATCCCGCTGCGCTCGAATCGGTCCGCGCTCGGCGGCGCCAGGATCCCGCCCTTGCGGGCCTGGGTGGCCGACCACCATCCCGACGGGTAGCAGGGCTGCGGAAAGCCCAGGGTCCGGATCGTGTCGAAGCCGGCCTTTTCCATGTTGCCGCGAATGCCCTCGATGAGGTGCTGGTGGATCAGCGGTGATTCGCTCTGCTGAACCAGGATGCCGCCGTCGGCCAGCGCCTTGTGGCAATCGGCCACGAAGTCGGGCCCGAACAGGCCTTCGGCCGGGCCGATCGGGTCGGTCGAGTCGACCAGGATCACGTCCAGGGAGCCCGGTTCCGTGTTCTTGATGAACGCCAGGCCGTCGTCGAACACCAGTTCGGCGCGCGCATCGTCGTTGCGTTCGCACAGTTCCGGAAAATGCTTTTCGCTCAGGCGGGTGACCTGCTCGTCGATCTCGCACTGCACCGCCGACTCGACGTTCCGGTGGGCCAGCACTTCGCGCAGCGTGCCGCAATCGCCGCCGCCGATGACCACCACGCGCTTCGGCGCCGGGTGCGAGAACAGTGCCGGGTGGGTCATCATCTCGTGATAGAGGAAGTTGTCGCGGGTGGTCAGCATCACGAACCCGTCGATGACCATCAGATTGCCCCAGTGGCGGGTCCGATAGACGTCGATGGTCTGGAACTCGGTTTCGACGTGATCGAGATGCTCGTCGACCTGCCAGCCGACGACGCTGCCGGCTTCCTTGCAGACCTCGGTGAACCAGTTCTCGGAGTCGGGCAGCATCTTCGAACCTCTCGGTGGCAATGACCCACGTATTGTAGCCAGCCGCCGTCCCTGGCCGCCGGCCCGTACAATGCGAGTTTCCAGTTCAATCAAGGTCCGCCATGGGCACCGAAACGACCGCCGAATCGACCGCCGAATCGACTGCCGAAGCGATTGCCGAATCGATCGACGCCGCTCGCCGACGCTACGCCATTCCGAACTGGTCGGAAGGCTTCTTCGATGTCGACGGCGAGGGCCGGCTGGTTGCCAGCCCGTCGGGTTCCGGCGGCGAGGCCATCGCGCTGACCGACGTGGTCGACAAGGCGCGTCGCCAGGGCCTGCGCCTGCCGCTGCTGGTGCGGTTTCCCGACATCCTTCGCCAGCGCGCGGCCGACCTGCGCTCGGCCTTCGAGGAAGCCATCGAGGCCAGCGAGTACGCCGGCGGCTATACGCCGGTCTACCCGGTCAAGGTCAACCAGCAGTCGTCGGTCGTCGGCACGCTGGCCTCGGTCGACGGCCTCGGCCTGGAAGCCGGCAGCAAGCCCGAGCTGATCACCGCCCTGGCGGTCGCTCCGGCCGGCCGCACGATCATCTGCAACGGCTACAAGGACGCCCAGTACATCCGGCTCGCGCTCAGCGGCCTGAAGCTCGGCCTCGAGGTGATCATCGTCATCGAGAAGCCGGGCGAGTGGGCGCTGATCGAGCGCGAAGCGAAGGCGATGAACATTGATCCGGTGCTCGGCGTGCGGCTGCGCCTGTCGGCCCTGGGCAAGGGCAACTGGCAGAACACCGGCGGCGAGCGGGCCAAGTTCGGCCTGGCCGCCGGGCAGCTGGTCGAGCTGGTCGAGACCCTGCGCGAGGCCGGGTGCCTGGACTGGCTGAAGCTGCTGCACTTCCACATGGGTTCGCAGATCTCCAACCTGCGCGACATCCAGCACGGCGTTCGCGAGGCCGCTCGCTACTACGCGGAGCTCCGCGCCGACGGCGTGCCGATCGACACGCTGGACATCGGCGGCGGCCTGGGCGTGGACTACGAGGGCGGCCGGGCGCGCACCTACTGCTCGATGAACTACTCGATGGGCCAGTACGCGCAGGCGATCGTCGGCGGCATCGCCGACCTGTGCCGCGAGCGCGAGCTGCCGATGCCGGCGCTGGTCTCCGAGTCGGGCCGCGCGCTGACCGCGCATCACGCGGTGCTGGTCACCCACGTGACCGAGACCGAGCGCTTTCCGCGCGGGCTGGAGTTCGCGCTGGGCGAGGGCACGCACCCGGTGGTGGTGCACCTGAGCGAGCTGCTGGCGTCCGTCGACGATCGGGAGCCGGAGGAGTGCTTCCTCGAGGCCGAGCACTGGCTCGACGAAGGCCGCAACCTGTTCATGTACGGCGACCTGCCGCTGGACGATCGCGCCCGCCTCGAGCCGCTGTACTTCGCGATCCTCGAGCGGGTGGCCGACAAGCTCGACCCGGACCATCGGCGCCACCGCGAACTGCGCGAGCGCATCCGCTTCCACCTGTCGGACAAGTACTTCATCAACCTGTCGATCTTCCAGTCGCTGCCGGATATCTGGGCGATCGACCAGGTCTTCCCGATCGTGCCGCTGCACCGGCTCGACGAGCGGCCCACCCGCCGGGCGGTGCTCGAGGACCTGACCTGCGACTCCGACGGGCGCATCGATCACTACGTCGAGCGCGGGCTGCTCGAGCCGACGCTGCCCGTCCACGAGCTCCGCCCCGGCGAGCCCTACCTGCTCGGCATCTTCATGGCCGGGGCCTACCAGGAAACGCTCGGCGACATCCACAACCTGTTCGGCGATACGGACAGCGTCGACGTGGTCGCCGGCGCGGACGGCTTCACCCTGCGCAACGAGCGGCCCGGCGATACGGCCGACAGCCTGCTCGAACTGGTCGGCTTCCAGCCGCGCCAGCTGCTGGCCGCATGCCGGGCCAAGGTGGCGGCGGCCGGCCTGCCGAAGGACCAGGCCGACTCGATCGAGCGCCTGCTGACCGAGGGCCTCTCGGCCTACACCTACCTGGAGACCGGCTCTTGAAGGCCGGTTGGATCGGGCTGGGCGCCATGGGCGCGCCGATGGCCGGTCACCTGCAGGCCGCCGGCCTGCTGCACGGCGCGTGGAACCGCGGCGCGGCCCGGCGCGACGCCTTCGCCGGCGAGTATCCCGATGCCGCGATCGCCGATTCGCCCGAGGCGCTGGCCGGAGCCGTCGACGTGCTGGCCCTGTGCGTCTCCGCCGACGCCGACCTCGAAGCGATCGTGGACCGGGTCGAAGGCCGTCTGGCGCCCGGCACGGTCGTGGTCGACCATTCCACCGTCTCGCCGGCGGCCGCGCGGAACGCACACCGGCGCCTCGCCGAGCGCGACGTCGCCTTCGTCGACGCACCGGTCACCGGCGGCGTGGAGGGCGCGAAGAACGGCCAGCTGGCGATCCTGGTCGGCGGCGACGCCGAGGCCGTGAACAAGCTGCACCCGCTGTTTACCGCCTACGGCAAGGCCTGGAAGCACCTCGGCCCGGCCGGTGCGGGCCAGGCGGCCAAGGCGGTCAACCAGCTGATCGTCGCCGGTATCGCCGAGGCGGTCTGCGAAGCGCTGGCGCTGGTCGAGAAGCTCGATCTGCCGCGCGAGGAAATGCTCGAACTGCTCGGCGGCGGTGCGGCCGGCAACTGGTTCCTCGACAAGCGCGGCCGGACCATGCTGGACGATTCCTTCGAGACGGGCTTCGAGCCGGCCCTGCTGCTCAAGGACCTGAAGATCTGCCGCGCCCTGGCCGAAGAGGCCGGACTGGATTCCACCGTCCTGCCCGGCGCGATCGCCGACTACCAGCGACTGGTCGAGGGCGGCGAGACGGGCCGCGACATCTCGGCGCTGATCCGCCTGAAGCGGTAGCGGCGCGACGAAGGACGATCGATGGCGATCCATCGACGGCGGTGGACTGCGATTCACTAGAACCCCAACGGGAGAACTTCATGCACTACCTGCGAACGCCCGACGAGCGCTTCGACGCACTGCCCGACTGGCCCTTCGCTCCGCACTACCTGCACGTCGACGACACGGAGGGCGGCCGGCTCCGGGTGCACTACATCGACGAAGGTCCCCACGATGCCGATCCGGTCCTGCTGCTCCACGGCGAGCCCACCTGGAGCTACCTCTATCGACACATGATCCCGCCGCTGGTCGACGCCGGCCATCGCGTGATCGTGCCGGACCTGGTCGGTTTCGGCCGCTCCGACAAGCCGGCGCGGCAGCAGGACTACAGCTATGCGCGCCACGCCCGCTGGCTGGCCTCGACCATCGCCCAGCTCGAACTGACCCGCATCACCCTGTTCTGCCAGGACTGGGGCGGCCTGCTCGGCCTGCGCCTGGTCGGCGAACATCCGTCGCGCTACGCCCGCGTGGTGGCGGCCAACACCTTCCTTCCGACCGGCGACGAACCGGTCGGCGAGGCCTTCGAGCAGTGGCGGGCGTTCTCCCAGTCGGTGCCGGAATTCCCGGCCGGGGCGATCGTCGACAAGGGTACGCTGCGGTCGCTGTCGGCCGCCGAGCAGGCCGCCTACGATGCGCCGTTTCCCGATGAATCGTTCAAGGCGGGCGCTCGGCGATTTCCGATGCTCGTGCCGACCGAGCGCGACGACCCGGAAGCCGCCGCCAACCGTGATGCGTGGAAGGGCCTGGCCGGCTTCGACCGACCGTTCCTCACCGCCTTCGGCGACAGCGACCCGATCACCCGCGGCGCGGACCGGATCCTGCAGCAGCGCATCGCCGGCGCGGCCGGGCAGGCGCACGTGACGGTCGAATCCGCCGGTCATTTCCTGCAGGAGGACCAGGGCGGCCGGTTGGCTGAAATCATCGGCCAGCTGATCGATACTACGGGCGAACCCTAGCTTTTCGTTCCCCCATGTCGAACTCCGCGGCCCAGTTCCTCCGCCCCGCGTTTCCGCCGAGCCGATCGGCCGCCTGCTTCTGCGGCAGCGGCCGTCGCTTCAAGCACTGCTGCGGCAACACGGGCGCCGACCGTTCGACGCCGGCCGGCATCGGCATCGTGCCCGATTTCCTCGACGCGGCGACCTGCCGCTCGATGGTCGAGCACGCGGACCGCTGCCGCTCGAAACGCCTCAAGGTCATCGACCCGGAGCGGTCCACGCCGGGCAAGGTGGTGTCGAAGGACGACGACCGCCGGGTCACCGAGTGGGTCGAGCTGGGCGACCGCCAGGCCGAGCTCGACCGCTGGGTCGTGCGCGCTCTGACCGACACCATCGCGCCGGTCTATCGGCGGACCTTTGCCTGGTTCGAGCGCCCGCACGTGCTCAAGTACCGGCCCGGAGGCTTCTACGAGGGGCATGCCGACAGCGACCACGTCGACCCGAACACGGGCCGCTGGCAGAAGGTGCTGGACCGCGACGTCAGCCTGCTGATCTACCTGAACGACGCCTTCGAAGGCGGCGCGCTGCACTTCGAACACTTCGAGTTCACGCTCGAGCCGAAGCCCGGCATGCTGGTCTACTTCCCGTCGGACGTGCGCTACAAGCACACTGCCCGTCCGGTCACCGATGGCCTGCGCTACGCGGCGGTCAGCTGGGCGGCATTCGACGACGAGCCGCGGGTCAAGGACGCACCGCCGCGCAGCGCCGTCGGGCTTCCGCGGCCGGGCGAGTGACCGCCGGGGCAGGGGAGGCTCGGCGATGACCGACGGCCCGGAGTTTCCGTTTCGCGAGCCGTTCCCGCCCGGCCGGACCGCGCCGTGTTTCTGCGGCAGCGGCCAACGATTCAAGCACTGCTGCGTTTCCGCCGGCCGCGAAGGGCGGGTGCCGCACGGCATCGGCGTGGTCCCGGGCTTCATCGACGAAGCCGAGTGCAAGGCGTTCTGCGACGAACTGAAGGACCGTCCGTCCGAGCGCTTGAAAGCCGTCGACCACCAGCGCTCGAACGCCGAGCGCACGGTACGCAGGCTCGACGACCGGCGGGTCACGGACCGGGTCGAGGTCGGCGAGCTGCAGGCGCGGCTCGACGCCTGGGTCGAGCGCGCGCTGGCCGAGCGGATCGGCCCGGCTACGGGCCGCGAGTTCGCGTGGTACGAAGAGCCCTACGTGCTGAAATACAATCCCGGCGGCTTCTTCGTCTCCCACGCCGACAGCGACACGATCGACCCTTCCGTAGGGCGCTGGAAGAAGGTGCTGGACCGCGACATCAGCCTGCTGATCTACCTGAACGACGAGTACACGGGCGGCCACCTCGACTTCGAGCACTTCGAGTTCTCGCTGCGGCCGAAGGCGGGCATGCTCGTCTACTTCCCCTCCGACATGCGCTACCAGCACGCTGCGCGACCGGTCGAATCGGGCCAGCGCTTCGCGGCGGTCAGCTGGGCGGCGTTCACCGATTCGCAGCGGGTCAAGACGCGGCCGCCGGACGAGGCGAAGATGCTCTGATCGCGGACCGGTGACCGGCGCGGCACCCCATGGCCGAAGAGGCGTAGACTGCAGGATCAGGCCTCCCCGGAAGGAGTTTCCGGGGCAGTACGCCGGACCACGCCAATCCTCCGGCTCGGCGGCGCCTGATCGCATTGTGCGAGTTGCACTACGATTCCTCGGTCGGGGATTCCCGACTCTCCGCTGGATACAGGCCGGATCGAGCGGGCGCCGGGCCCTCACCGGAGAGCGCACTGTCCAGCGGAGATTCCCGGCACCTTCGCGCGCCGTTTCTGCCGGCCCAGCACCGCCTGCGATCGCCTGTCACATCTTGCTACCCCCTGCGTCTCTTGTCTTCGAACCCTTGCCGAACCCCGTTCGAACCCGGAGATGCTCATGCACCGCACCTTGTTCCCGCTGATTCAACGATCGATCCTGCTTCTCGCCCTCGCCGCTGCCGCGACCCCGCCGGCTCTCGGCGCGGACGACCCGCGCCCGTACCGGGTCGAGTCCGCCGGCGAAGGCCGTGCGCTCTGGCTGGTACCGGGCCTGTCCAGCCCCGGCTGGGTCTGGAACGACCTCGCCCAGACCCTGCGCGAGGCCGGTTACCGGACCCATGTGCTCACCCTGGCCGGCTTCGCCGGCGAACCGCCGCTGGAGGACGACGAGCCGTTCCTGCCGCGCGTCCGGGAGGCCCTGGCCGCCGACCTGGCCTCGGAAGAAGGCAAGCGGCCGGTGGTCATCGGTCACTCGCTGGGCGGCTTCCTGGCGTTCTGGCTGGCGGCGACCGAGGCGAAGCACCTGGCCGGCATCGTGGCCGTCGACGGCGTGCCGTTCCTCAGCGGTCTCGCAGGCGGCGATGTGACCACCGAGTCGCAGCGCCAGGGCGCCGAGCAGATGGCTGCCTTCATGGCCAGCCTGACGCCCGAACAGTTCGCCCAGCAGAATCGGATGAGCCTGCAGGTGATGATCACGGACCCGGAGCTGCGCGACCGCGTCGCCGACGACAGCTCGCGCTCCGATCCGGCCACCGTGGGCCGGGCCGTGGCCGAACTCATGACCACCGACCTGCGGCCGTTGATGGCCCAGGTCGAGGTGCCGGTGCTGCTGGTGCAGGCCGCCGACAGCGGCGCGAACGACGCCATGCGCGCGGCCTACGCGGCGCAGGTCGACGTCATCCCGGACCACCGTCACGTGGTGGCCGAAAAGGGACGCCACTTCGTCCAGCTCGACGACCCGGAGTTCCTGGCCGGCGAGGTGCTGGATTTCCTGGCGCGGATCGAACAGGATGCGGCCCATGAGTGACGTCGCCACGCTGATCGACCGCCACCTGTCGGCCGCGCGATCCGGCGACCGGCGGGCGTTCGCCGCGCTGGTCGCGGCCACCCAGGGCACCGTGGCCAGCATCGCGCTGGCCATCGTTCGCGACGTGCAGCACAGCGAGGACATTGCGCAGGAAGTCTATCTGCAGGTCTGGGGCAAGCTCGACGAGCTGCGCAACCCCGACAGCTTCCTGCCTTGGCTGCGCGAAGTGACCCGTAACCGGTCTCGCGATTTCCTGCGCCGCAGCAAGGTCCGCCCCGGCGACGTACCGAACGCCGACCCGGAGGCTGCGCTGGCGCAGCTAGCAGCGACCGACCGCACCAGCGAATCGGTCGAACTCGATGAACGACGCCGCGCGCTCGACGCGGCCTTCGACGGGCTTCCGGCGGGGGCCCGCGAAGTGCTCACGCTGTACTACCGCGAGGGCGAGTCCACGGCCCAGGTCGCGTCCTTGCTCGGGCTGCGCCCGGCCACCGTGCGCCAGCGCCTGTCGCGGGCGCGCAAGGCGCTGACTGCTGGCGTGGAGCGCGCGCTGGCCGGTAACCTGGTCCGCACCGCGCCGGGCGCGGCGTTCACGGCCGCCGTCGCGGGCCTTCTGACGACCGCGTCCCCGCCGGCTGCGGCCGCCGCGGTCGCGGCCGGTCTCGGCTCGAAATCGATGGTCAAGCTGATCGCGATGACCGGGTTCGGGATCGGCATTGCGCTGCTCGGCGGGATCGCCGGCGTGGTGCTGGGCATTCGCCCGCACCTGAAGACGGCCTTCGACGAGCGCGAGCGACTCGAACTGCTGGCTCACCGTCGCCGGGGCGTGGTCGCCGTGGTGCTGGCGATCGTCGGATTCACGGCCTCGGCCTTCGTGCCCGGGGCCTGGCTCCCGATCGCCGTGTTCGTCTTGTTCTTCGGCGTTATCGCCCACCAATCGGCGGTCGCCATCCCGCGCACGCTCGCACGCCGGATGGCCCACGATCTGGCGACCGACCCGACGGCGCCGGCCCGCCATCGCAGACAGCGCATCTGGTGCTGGGTGGGGCTGATCGGTGGGGGGCTATCGGGCTTTGGTGGTCTGATCGCCGGCCTGGTGTCGTCGGGGCGGCTGCCGCTGGGCTGATGGGCGATTGAACGGGCGCCCCGCTGCTCGTTCTTCCTTCGGTCGGCGGCTGCGAGGCGCTAAATCAGGCCGAGCACGGCTTGAAGCTTTTGCTCGATCAGGGCCATCTCCGCCTCGTCGAGCTGCGCCAATGGCCCGTCGCCCAAACGGCCGGCGTCCAGCGTCTGGATCTTGTCGACCATCACCCACGAAGGTTTCCGCAGGCGGCCGCGAGGTGGAAGCTCGATCCGCAGCGCATCGGCGCCGGCCCACAGCTGTGACGTCAGCGGCAGCACGATCAGCGTGCCCGACGATTCCAGGGTCAACCAGTCGGCCTGGAGGATCACGCACGGCCGCGCCTTGCCAACTTCCCGGCCCCGAGAGGGCTTGAAGCTCGCCACCCAGACCTGCCCCCGCTGCACTCTCAGTCCCACCATTTCTCGTCGGGGTCGATGCCCGCGGTGCGCTCTTCGCCTTCGATGCTGGCCAGCCAGTCCTCCACGCCTTGTTCGGCGATCGCCGTGGCGTCGCGCTGGGCGTCGGGCTTCGAGTTCAGCGCTCGTGCCGCCTGGCGCATCTCTTCGACGATCCGTTCCTTCTGCTGGCGCGTCAGATAGTCGCCGACCGCTTCGCGCACGAGCTCCGAGCGGCTGCGCTCCGTCAGCCGCACTTCGTCGTCGAGCTTCTTCTCGATTTCGGGCGGCAGGCGTACGCTGATGTTGACCATGTGCATCACCGAATGTAGTACAGAACATATTACAAAGTGTAAACGGCCGCAGCCGCGCTCGCAATGGCTCGCCCGCGTGGCGGGCCGCCAAGCACGGTGCTTGCGGCCGCTTGTCATGACCATCGCCGAACGGGACAGCTTCTTGTCGTGTCCTTGCAGAGCGGCGAGTGAGGCGGGCTGGGAGCCCCGGGGTTCCTCGGTGCGGAGCGCGTTGCGTCGGGGGAGCGGTGAGTCGTGTGCCGCGAACCGAGCGACAGTGGCCTCGCGCCACGGCCGAGGGCCGCGGCGCGCGAGGCGCCGCTTCACCGGCGGAACCCGAAGGGACGGTTCCGTCCGTCGCGCCCGTGCAGAGGGACGCCGGGGTTCCCCAACTCAAACGTCGGCAAACTGCTCAGAATCGCCGATCCAGCGTTCGATCAGCACGTCGGCGTCGGCGCGCGTCAACGACTCGGCCAGCTGCGGCACCTGCTCGACCCGGTCGGCGTCGCGGGCGAGGTCGGCGATGCGGAAGCGCAGCATGCCGGTCTGGCGGGTGCCGAGCACCTCACCCGGGCCTCTGAGTTCCAGGTCGCGCTCGGCGATTCGGAAGCCGTCCGTCGTCTCGCGCATCACCTCCAGCCGCGCCTTGGCCAGCTCGCCCAACGGCGGCTTGAACATCAGCACGCAGGCGGCCTGCTCGCTGCCGCGGCCCACCCGGCCCCGGAGCTGGTGCAATTGAGAAAGCCCCAGCCGCTCGGCGTTCTCGATGATCATCAGGCCGGCGTTCGGCACGTCGACGCCCACTTCAATGACCGTGGTCGCGACCAGCAGGTGAATCTCGCCGGCCTTGAAGCGCTCCATCACCGCCTGCTTGTCGCGCGCCTTCATCCGGCCGTGGACCAGGCCGACGTCGAAGTCCGGGAGCTGCGCCTTCAAAGCCTCCCAGGTGGTCTCGGCCGCCTCGGCCTCGAGCAGGTCGGATTCCTCGATCAGCGGGCAGACCCAGTAGGCCTGGTGACCGGACGCGAGCTGCGCGCGAATGCGCTCGACCAGCTCGCCGCGACGGTCGTCGCGGATCAATGCGGTGGTGACCGGCTTGCGGCCCGGCGGCAGTTCGTCGATCACCGAGACTTCGAGGCCCGCATAGGCCGTCATGGCCAGCGTTCGGGGAATCGGGGTCGCGGTCATTACCAATTGATGCGGAATGCGGGATTGTCCGCGACCCGTCTCTTCCGCACCCTTGGCCGCCAGCGCCAACCGTTGACCCACGCCGAAACGGTGCTGTTCATCGACCACGACCAACCGCAGGCGCTCGAACTCCACGCCTTCCTGGAACAGCGCGTGGGTGCCGATCGCAAGCGGCGCGCCGGCGGCGAGCTTCTCCAGCGCGTCCTGGCGCGCCTTGCCCTTGACCTTGCCGGCCAGCCAGACGGCTTCGATGCCCAGCGGCTCGAACCAGCGGCTGAAGTTCTCGCGGTGCTGCTCGGCCAGGATCTCCGTTGGCGCGATGATCGCCGCCTGGGTGCCGGCGCCGATCGCCTGGGCCACGGCCGCCGCAGCGACCAGCGTCTTGCCCGAGCCGACGTCGCCCTGCAGCAGTCGCCGCATCGGGCGCGTGCCGGCCAGGTCGGCGGCAATCTCCCCGATGACTCTTGTTTGAGCACCGGTCGGCGTGAACGGGAACTCCGCCAGCAGCCGGTCGACCAGGCCATGCTTGTCGTTCAGCGCATCGGCGTGCTGCTTGGCCCGCGCCCGGTTCAACCGGGCCAGCGCCAGGTGGTGGGCCAGAAGCTCCTCCAGCGCCAGGCGCTGCACGGCCGGGTCGTAGCCGTCGATCAACGCATCGAGGTGGGCGGTGGCGGCCGGGCGGTGGACTGCGGCCAGCGCATCGGACAGCGTGCCCAGCCCCTGGACGCTACCGAGCGGGTCGGGCAGGTCGAGTGCCCCGCGAATCGCCCGGTCGACCGTCTCCAGGATCCGCTCGGCCAGCTTCGCCTGGCCCAGCCCGGCGGTGGTCGGGTAGACCGGCGTCAAGTGATCGGGCAACGGCGGCTCATGGCCGTCCCGGATCACCTGGCACTGCGGGTGGGCCATCTCGTAGCCCTCGGGCCCGAAGCGGACCTCGCCGAAGCAGCGCATCGCGTTGCCGACGGCGAACTGCCGCTGCTGGCTGGGGTAGAAGTTGAAGAAGCGCAGCACCACCTGGCCGCTGTCGTCGGCGAGCACGACAAGCAGGCTCTTGCGCCGCCCGAAGCGGACCTCCTGGTGGGTCACCCGGCCCTGGACCAGCACCGTGGTCGACGGCCGCAACCGGCCGATCGGCGTGATCCGGGTCCGGTCCTCGTAGCGCAGCGGCCGATGGAACAGCAGGTCGACCTCGTCGAACAGGCCCAGCGCCTTGAACTTCGCGGCAATCGCCGGCCCCACGCCGTGCAGCTCGGCGATGGGGCGCGGCGTTCCGTTCGATGGCTTCGAGGCCACGTTCCGACCAGCGTCTCGTTCAGCCCGGGATGTGCGCGATCGCGTCCATCTCCACGTCCACGCCCTTCGGCAGCGCAGCCACCTGCACCGCGGCGCGAGCCGGGTAGGGCTCGGAGAAGTAGTCGGCCATGATCGCGTTGACCTCGGCGAAACGGCCCAGGTCGGTCAGGAACACGTTCAGCTTGCAGATGTCGTTCAGCGACCCCCCGGCCTCTTCGCAGACCGCGGCCAGGTTGTCGAACACGCGGCGGGTGCGGGCCTCGAAATCGCCGTCGATCAGCTCGCCGGAGGTCGGGTCAAGGGGGATCTGGCCGGAGAGGTAGACCGCGTCACCGGCGCGCGTGGCTTGCGAGTAGGGGCCGATGGCGGCGGGGGCGGAATCGGTGTGGATGGGCTGCTTGCTCATGGCGTCGGGTCCCGGAATCGGAAAGGGTTGAGGATATACCGAGCGGTGTCGGCGGGCCGGGTTGGAATCGGCGCGGCGGGGGCTCGGATCGTTCGGAATCTAGAGGCGTTGGCGGACCGCTGCAATAGGACATCCGCCCGGGGTCGTGTAGGAAACTTGCGTGCTAGCTGGCGTTTGTGCAGGATGTCTAATAACGATCTGTGGGGCAGGGCGTTGGAGATCACGAACTTTCAGGACTTCAATGGTGAGACGGCGCGTGCTGACGCGCGCTTTTGCGCGCCTGCTCGCTATACAGCACTTTCGCCAAATATTTCATAGTTAGCCCAGGCAACATTGCAAGGTGAGCCCCATGACCACTGATAATAGGCCGTCCCTGACCTACGACGAACTCTTTTCGCTGTTCAGGCACATTGACGAGTCCGCTCACAAAAAGGAAGCGCTCTTTCTCGGTGTTTCCCTAGCGATCGTTCCTGCCGTATTCGTTAGTTGGGACAACCTGAACATTTGGTCATTAGCGCTGGCTGCGGTAGCATCCATTTGCTTCTATTGGCTCCATGGAATGCATATTGCCCGATATGCCGCAATGCAAACTAATATCGTAGCAGCGCTTAAAGGAAAGCGAGGAGATTTTGCAGATGTCTTCGATGCCCCGCCCTCTGTGTCAATTCAAAGAGCGCGAGCGCAGTTTAGATGGGCGCTCTGGCTATTTTGGATGCTGGTTTGTTTGGCAAAGCTTTGGGGCTAACTTATCGCTCCAGCGGACCAGCGTAAACGCTAGCCTCTGAGCTAGGACGTTAGATTTCAAGATGGCTTACTCAACTCCTCATCCGCTCATTGATTATCTATCTGCCGCTACGCTGCGAGTAAACCACGAATATGTGCTTCATTGCCAACGCCGATCTGAAGCAGACAAACGAAAACTGATACTCGACGCGCGAGAAATAGATCTCTGCGCGCGAACATCTGATTTTTTCGGTAGAGTCGGACGTCTCGCTGCCCAAGGAGTTCGGAATACCCAATCTGCAGATATCGAGATTCTAGGTCCGACAATCAGATGTGAAGTAAAGTACTTCCGGCCATCGCGTGGAACCAAAAATAATCTTATTCCAAGGAACTGGGGGCAACTACGGCGTGACTGGGATTGGTTGTTGGCTCCAACTAACAACGGTGGGGAATTCAACAAGCGGGCTTGGATTGTCTTTTGGCCTAGCACGTCCCTATACAAGTTCACGACGTGCATTACTGTTACAAGATCGCATGGTGCTCGCTTTGCAATCTCGGATTTTGCTCCTTTCTGTCCCTATGTAAAGCCAGAGAACCCAGCTACTGGTGTAAATCAGCGGATTGGTTTCAAATCTGATCCACTAAGGTTATCGCTGATTGATCTGGGAAACGGAAAGCGAGTGAGATGCGATCTTATTGGGGCAACCACGAATCCAGTTTGGGCTGCTATTTATACTCGCGTCACACCAGGGCAGGCACAAGGTATGGCCTGCACTACCATAGCTATCAACGATGATCCAGTTCAGATCTAACAAATCGATCAAGTTCGCTCCGCGCCTTGCGCTCCTTCGGACGCGACTAACGCCGCTCCGCTTAGCTTAGACGTTATGTGATGTCGAGAGCCTGATTCCTTTATGAACCCGATCTACGAAGATCGATATTGTCTCTTCCTCGACATTCTGGGATTCCAGTCGATTGTCGACGGAAGTGTAAATTTCAAAAAGGGAGATCCTGAGGCTAAGTCCTTACCGTCTTTGCTTGCTGCCCTTCTAGAAATTAAGGAGGGGGTTCATTATAAAGATGCCGTTGAAGTCTCTGGGAAAATGAAGCTGACGTCACGGAAGGTTTCCCAGTTCTCCGATTCCGTCGTTGTTTCTTATAGTAGAAACGAGCCCCATGGCGCAGGAATCACAAGCATAATTATGGATGTACATCAATTGCAGCTAGAAATGGCAGGGCGGGGCATCCTTCTCCGAGGCGCAATCACACTTGGCTCGCTGTACCACGATGATGTTTTTGTGCTTGGACCAGCACTCAACGAGGCGGTAGCCCTTGAAAAATTGGCTGCATATCCAAGAGTGATACTTGACGCGGAGATCCTAGATGAGGCTGGGCTAAAAAGGGGTGAAACTCCCGACCGAGAGAGAACAATTAGCTCGATGGTCGCAGAGGACTTTGATGGCGTCTTCTACATTGACTATTTCAATGTCATCCCAGATGATTTCTTCGATGAATGGTATGAGGTCTATGATTACCTTATTAGGCTAAGGAATCTGATCAAACGACTCTCGTTTAAGAAAAGCCCAAGCATAAAGATGAAACATTCGTGGATGAGAACCAAGTTTAACTCATTGGCGACAAAGCTCGAAAAGGAAAAGGTTCAAAGTCTGGGTGGATATATGATCCCAGAAGACTTCCAAGATCTGTTTCGGGAAATTAAGAAATTCTAGGAGGCGCTTCCGGTTTTTGAAATCACATAAGAAGGCATTCAACTAAGACGCCGGAAAAGCCGGCGCTGAACAAATTGGACAGGCACAGTCTTGAATGGCTAGACCTCAGCTAGTTAGGGGCACTTGTTCGTTAACTGGTCGATTTCGAGCGATTTCTGTCGCTCTGAGTGGTCTGGCTAGATCAAATCCACACTTTTTCGTTTTTCAGGCACAGAAAATCTGGCATTGAAGCCAATTTCGGACTCGGTGGGGTTCGGGGTAGCTATCGGCCGGGCGAGAACAATGCCGCAGCGGCGGTCTGGCCCTTCAGAAAGGCTTTTTCGAAGTGACGTGCAAAGTCCTTGAGCTTGTCCAGCGCGCCGAGCGCATTGGCGAAGCCGGACTTTGGCTTGCGGATATAGGCCAGGTACTGCTCGGGGTTCATTTTCAGACGCTGAAGGATCGGTGGCAGGTGGCCTGGAATGGAGCCTGACTTGCCCTCGATGATGGCGCGGCCGGACCAGTCAACCAGTTCGAGATAGTCGGTGGTGGAGTACGGGATCGTGATCTCGTCTCCGTTGGTGCCATCGTCGGAGAATCCAAGAAGTCGGACGATGGTTTCGTCGAGAGGCTCCGAGGCGGACGTTGGATTCGATGCGTTTCTGTCGGAGCCCGCTTCCTCGCGTGCTATGCGGCTCTTCCAGTCTTCAATTCGTTGTTGTACCGAGGTGAAGTCGGATGTCTCCGGCGCATCGGCGATCGAGGCGCGAATCGGGTTGAGATCCACGTACGCCATGGCTGTCAGCACAGCGGCTTCGTCCAGCAGTGCTTGGCTGTTGAAGCGCGCCTGCCAGAAGTGCCCCGTGACATTGTCCTCGGCGTTGGCCTTTCGAGCGATCGGCTCGTTCAAGCATTTCATGAACCAGGAAAGGTCGCACAGGCGCTCGCGATACTGCTGAATATGCTTCCGCACGACCTTTCGCTGAGTTTCCGACTGCGACTGACCGCTGACGAAGGCGCGAACCAGCGCCGGCCCTGTAAACAGTCGAGTCCAGCGTCGAGCGATTTCGAGGTCGTCCCATTCCGTTGCGCTCTCCGGATTGATATGCACCACCAGGTGGTAGTGGTTGGAGAGGATGGCGTAAGCGCAGACATCGACGGCGAAGACCTCGGTCAGCAGCGCCAGTCGGTCCTTGATCTCCTGTTTTCGCCCGGAGTAGTCCCTTCCAGTCAAGGGATCGAGGCCACAGAGGAAGTGCCGTCGAACGCAGCGAGAGATCACGTGATAGAACGGTGTGATCTCGGTAGATACCAATCGTTTGCGCGCCTGCGGCATGGGACCGGCCTCGAAGAACGAATATCCAGCGTAGCCGGTGCACCTGCAAGGGGGAATAGGAAATCGGCTCTAAATCCACTAGGTTAAATTCTTACACTGTGCCTGTCCTAATCGTAAGTTGCTAATCGTAAGGCTTCTAATCGTAAGGCTCTAATCGTTAACATTCGGCATTCAATCTAGGCAGTCGGCATGGAGACAGAGACGATACGTTCCGGAAATTTGAGAAAGATGCAGACCCGACTTGGGGATGTCGTGCAATACACGCTGATGCTGGACGGCGTTCCCGTCGACATGAATGCACAGATCGGCGAGGACATTTCGCTGCGCTTCGACGGCGTCATCAACTGCATCGCCTGCGGCCGGGAAACGAAGAAATCCTTCGGCCAGGGCTTTTGCTATCCCTGCTTTCGCGATGCGCCCGAAGCCAGCGAATGCATCATTCGTCCGGAGCTTTGTCGCGCCCACGAAGGCGAGGCCCGTGACATGGCTTGGGCGGAGAAACATTGCCTCACTGAACAGATCGTGTATCTCGCGCGAAGCTCGGCAGTCAAGGTCGGCATCACGCGCGCCTCACAAATGCCCACCCGCTGGATCGACCAGGGCGCGACCGATGCCGTCGTTCTTGCCCGAGCGCCCAATCGCTACACGGCGGGCCTCGTCGAAGTCGCCATGAAGGAGCACCTGACGGATCGCACGAACTGGCAGCGCATGCTGAAGAACGAAGTCATCGATGCGGATCTCGTGGCGACCAAGGCATCACTGGTCGACTCGCTGGAACCGGGATTGCGGCAGTACGTCGATGCCGATGACACGGTCTGCACCATCCGGTATCCGGTCGAGCGCTATCCGGAGAAAGTCAAAAGCGTTGGCTTCGACAAGCAGCCGGCAATCGAGGGTCGCCTCGCCGGCATCAAGGGCCAATACCTGATCTTCGACGACAACCGCGTGCTGAACATCCGCAAGCACAACGGGTACCGAATCGTGATGTAGCTCGGCGGCAGAGCGTACCCTGCAGGGCAACGGGGTGAGCGGCGAGAAACCAGCGGCGAGAAACCAGACACCCATCGTTAAGTGCAACGGCCATGTCTGCAGCCGGGCGGCACAGTGTGAATCCGGGCGCTGCTCGGCGGGCTTCTGCGCGGCGGCGAACGAATGCAGCAGGGATGCGGACTGTCTGCTGGACGAGTTCTGCCACACCCGGGGTCGCAACGACTGCCGCTCCCGCTTCGACCTGGGCCATAGCTGCACCCGGGATGCGCAGTGCGACAGCAACTGCTGCAAGGTGCACGCCTTCCGGCCTCAGTGCCGACCGACCAACCGATGCGACTGAGGGCGCGAACTGAATGAACATCCACCGTCCTGCACGTGTATTGGGTCGCTAGGGGCGTAGACTGACGCCATGGAATCCAGTGAACGCAGGAAATCGAAGTGGGCTGCATATTTCGGCGGTGCAACCGTCGTTGCCTCCCTTCTGCTGGTGGCCTGGGAAATTCGGCAGAACACCGTGGCCTTGACCGCGCAGTCGCTGCAGGACCTGAACGCAATGGCGAACGAGATCCTGTTGACTGCTGCGGAGAGCGCGCAATTGTCAGAAGTGCTGGTCAAGGGCGACGAGGACTTGTCGTCGTTGACCGGCGCTGAGCGTTCCCAGTACTGGGCATACAACTACGGGGTCATCAACGCAATGGATGCGGCCTTCGGCTTTTATCAGAAGGGCATTCTCGACGAGGCCGATTATTCGGGCTGGCGCACGTATACCTGCAACTACCTCTCAGGCTCGTCCGTGCGGACCATTTGGGACGAGGACAAGGCGACGTTCGGTACCGAGTTCTCTACCTACGTCCAAGCGGAGTGCGGGTTCTGATCAGCCGCCTGTCGATGAGTTGAAGCAGGGCGTCTTCTAGATCGTTTGGCTCGGGCCCTCGCGTTCCTGCGGCCGAATCGTGCTTTCTTTCTCCTGGCATTTTCACCGCTTGTCCGAGTAGAAGTCCCGAATCCGGTCGAAATCGGTCGTGATGTCTGCTGCGGGCACGAACGAATCCCCCATCCCGATTTCCTTCCTTCCGTAGTCCATGTAGGCCATGACGACGGGCACGTTCGCGGCCCGCGCGATGTGCCAGAAGCCAGACTTCCAGTGGTCCGTGTGGCGGCGGGTGCCTTCGGGGGCGATGGCGAGGACGAAGTCGTCGGCTTTTTCGAAGCGCGCGGCCATCTGCTCGATCATGTTGCCGGGGCGGCTGCGTTCGACCGGGATGCCGCCCCAGTGCCGGAAGAGTGGCCCCAGCAGGCTATCGAACAGGCTGCTCTTGCCCATCCAGTGCACTTTCAGGCCCAGCCCCCAGGCTGCAAGGAGCCCGATGACGAAATCCCAGTTGCTCGTGTGCGGCGCGAAGATCAGCACGTAGCGGCGCGTGCCGGGGTCGATTTCGGTCAGCGTCCAGCCGAAGGTGCGCAGCAGGAGTCGGGCAAGCGTTTTCATGGCGGTGGCAGGTGTGGATCTTCGAACCGTGATGGTACGTCCGATCGGCTCGGTCGGACGGGGGACGGGGCAGCTTATCGCGGCGGGTCGATCTGGCCGCCGATCGAGGTGTTGAGGCGGAACCAGCCAGCGATGCTGCGGCGGGGCGCGCGGGTCGGCCGCACTTCGTGCGGAATCTCCTCGCTCATGAACAGCGCCAGGGTGCCGGCGCGCGGGGCGACGCGGACCGGCTCGGCGGCCTCGTTGTCGCACTGAGCATCGGCGTACAGCACCAGCTCGCCGGCGTGCTCGGGCTGCCAGTCCGGGTTCAGGAAGGCGACCAGCGAAACGACCCGGTTGGCCGCGCCGCGGAAGCTGTCGTAGTGGGTGCGGTAGAAGGCGCCTTCGGCATACAGGGCGAAATGCGCTTCGAACTCGAACAGGCCGAGAAACAGGCGGCGGTTCAGGGCGGTCCGGAGCGTGGTGGCGAAATCCAGGAACGCGGCCTGCTTCGGCGACTCGCGGTTCAGCCAGCGAATCCGGTCGCGCCGGATGTCGCGGTCGATCTGGTAGTCGGTCTCACGCCCGATGCCGGCGCGCCGGAGGCGGTCCTCGTCTTCGAGGCGGTCGAGTTCGGCGGCGAGCGCGGCCGTTGCTTCCGGCGGTAGGGCGTCTGTACCCACCCACCAGCTCCGGGCGGTCAGCGCATCGCCGATGGCATCGATGGGAAGCCGCTCGGCGGCGGCCGCCAGGGCCTCAGCCCACTTCGCGCTGGACACGGAAGACCTTGGGGTTGCGCCGCAGGCGCGTCAGCACGCGGGCCAGCTGGGTCCGGTCGCGCAGGCCGATCAGGAAGTGCAGCTCGGCGGTGTCGCTGGTGCTCTCGCGCTGCTCGACCCGCTCGATGTTGGCGTCGGCCTGGCCGATCGAGGCCGAGACCGAGGCCAGCACGCCGGGGCCATTGACCGTGATGACTTTGAGCAGGACGCTGTAGGTGCCGCGCGGCAGCGGTTCCCAGGCCACGTCCAGGCTTCGTTCCGGGTGCTGGCGCTCCAGCGCCGGTACGTTCGGACAGTTGTGGCGGTGGACGACGATGCCGCGCCCGGGCGACAGGTAGCCGGTGATCCGGTCGCCGGGAATGGGGTGGCAGCAGTTGCCGTAGCTGATCGCGTTGCGCTCCGCGCCACCGACCGTGAACACGTCACCGGTGGAGACCTCGCCGCTGCGGCGCTGGGTGATCGGCAGCAGTTTCTGGGCCACGGTGGCGGCCAGCAGCTCGCCGCGCGCGATGCGCATGAGCAGATCCTCCAGGCGCTCCAGCCCGGCCTTGCGCAGGTAGCGGTCGAGCTTGCGGGTCGAGATGTCGTCCAGCGAGCTGTTGCGCCGCGCCAGCGCCTGGTCCAGCAGCCGATGACCGATGGCCACGGAGTCGGCCTGCTCCAGGTTCTTCAGGTGCGAGCGGATGGCGGTGCGCGCCTTGGGCGTGACCACGTGCTCCAGCCACTCCGGCTGCGGCTCGACCGAATCGTCGGTCTCGATCTGAACGGTCTGGCCGTTCTCGAGCACGGTCGACAGCGGCGCCGGCTTGTGGTCGATCCGCGCCCGGCGCGCCCGGTTGCCCACGTCCGTGTGGATGGCGTAGGCGAAGTCCAGCGCGGTGGCGCGGGCCTTCACGTCGATGATCTTGCCTCTGGGAGTGAACACGTACACCTCGTCCGGGAACAGCTCGGACTTGGCCGTGTCGATGAACTCCAGCGATTCCTTGGCCCGCGACTGGGTCTCGACCAGCTTCAGCAGCCATTCGCGGGCGCGCACGGCGGTCGATCCGTCCGGCGGCGTGGCCTTGTACAGCCAGTGGGCCGCCGCGCCCTTCTCGGCGACCATGTCCATCTCCTCGGTGCGGATCTGGATCTCCAGCGGCACGTTGTAGGGTGAGGTCAGCACCGTATGCAGCGACTGGTAGCCGTTCGCCTTGGGCAGGGCGATGTAATCCTTGAAGCTGCCGGGCCGGGGCTTGTAGACCGCGTGGACCACGCCGAGGGCCTGGTAGCAGTGCGATTCGGCCTGGGTGACGATGCGGAAGGCGTACAGGTCGTTGACCTGCTCGAAGGGCACGGACTTGTCGCGCATCTTCGAGTAGATGCTGTACATGCTCTTCTCGCGCCCCTCGACGCGGGCTGCCACGCCGGCTTCGTTCAGGCGCTTCTTCAGCGTGTCGGTGACCGCGTCGAGAATCTCCTTGCGATGCTTGGTCATCGAGCGCAGGCGGCGCGAAATGATCCGGTAGCGATTCGGGTGCAGGTGCTGGAAGCCCAGGTCTTCCAGCTCGTTCTTCAGCGCGTTCATGCCCAGGCGGTCGGCGATCGGCGCGTAGATCTCGAGCGTTTCCGACGAGATCCGGCGGCGCGAGGCCGGCGACATGGCCTCGATCGTGCGCATGTTGTGCAGCCGGTCGGCGAGCTTGATGAAGATCACCCGCAGGTCGCGGCTCATCGCAAGAAGCAGCTTGCGGAAGCTCTCCGCATCGGCCTCCTGGCGCGTGCGGAACTTCATCTTGTCGAGCTTGGTGACCCCGTCGACCAGCTTGGCGACCTGCTCGCCGAACTCCCGCTCCAGGTCGCCCAGCGTGACCTCCGTGTCCTCGACCGTGTCGTGCAGGATGGCCGCCGTGATGGTCTGGTCGTCCATCCGCATGCCGGCCAGGATGCCGGCCACCGCGACGGGATGGAGGATGTAGTCCTCGCCGGACTTGCGCGTCTGGCCGCGGTGGGCTTCCTCGCCGACCTCGAAGGCGTGCAGGACGGAGGCGACCTGGGTGGGTTCGAGGTACGTATTGAGAAGCCGCTTTAATTCCTTCACCGCCGCCGGGTACGTCATTGGTATCTCCGGGGCGCTACTGCGCGGCTCGTGCTCGGCGCTCGGCAGTGCTCGCAATCCTCACGCACACGAAAGTGCGCTCCGGTTGCTGCGCGCTGGCGATCACCGACCACGAGCCGCTCGCGACGCGCGCGGGTGCGCTCTTGACTCCGGTCTGTGCCACCGGCGGCGCTTCGGTTCTGCGGTGATCTTGAAATTCCTGGACTGCGGAGGCCGCTGGCCCGCGCTGCTGCGCGGCCGGCTACCGGCCGCTCGCGACGTGCTGGAAGGCTTCCGAGGGCTCTCCACCGCGCTACTGCGCGGGGCGTGCTCGGCGCCCGGCAGTGCTCTCGAACGCGCCGCCTCGCTACTGCGCGCGCGTCTGACAACGCCCGGCAGTGCTCGAAATCCTCATGGACTTGCGTGTCCATTCCGGTTTCTGCGCGCTGACGGTCGCTGCCAGACACGCGCTCGCTACGCGCTGCAGCGCGTTCGGCCGTGACGAGAGATTCGTTATGGCGAGTACCGACCGCGAGCCGCTCGCGACGCGCGCGGGTGCGCTCGAGGCTTCGGTCAGCGCCGCCGGATTCGCTGTGACTCGATCGCGGCGCTACCGCGTCGCTGGACGTTGCCGTGGGGGAGCAGGTTGCGTTCGGGATTCTGGAACCCGGACGCACGAACGTCGCCGGCAATGGGCCGGCGAGCGTCGGGGAATCGGGTTCGGAGAGGTGCTCCCGGGGCGCGGAGTGGCGGTCAGCAATGGCTGCCGATCGAAGCATCCCCGGGTCAAACTACGCGAAGGAGGCCTTCGCTCAGTCTTCGTCCGGCGGAGGCGGCGGCAGTTCGGCCTGCATGGCGGCCAGTCGCGCGTCCAGTTCCGCCTGGTAGGTGCGGATGTTCTCGTGGTCGATCACGCCGTCGGCGATTTCGCGCAGGGCGATCACGGTCGGCTTGTCGGTTTCCTCGTCGACCAGCGGGTCGGCGCCGTTGGCGATCTGGCGGGCGCGCTGGGCGGCCATCACGATCAGGTTGAACCGGTTCGGTTCGATGTCGATACAGTCTTCTACGGTCACGCGGGCCATGAAGGACTCCTGCGAAGTTCACGTTGCAAAAAGCGAGCCCGGTAGTGTACGCAAAATCGGGCCGGAAAGATACCCGGCAGAGGCCGGGCGCCGGGAAACCCCTCGAGCTAGTGGTCGCGCAGCAGGTCGTCCAGGCGCGCCTGCTGCACCTGCTGCTGGCGGCGCCGGCGCAGCGGCCACGCGCGCAGGATGCCGACCAGGTCGGCGCGGGCCCGGTCGAAGTCGTCGTTGACCACGATGAAGTCGAACTCCATGCACGCCGACATCTCGTTGCGGGCCTCGCCCAGCCGGCGCTCGATCACCTCGGGCTGGTCGGTCCCGCGGCCGGTCAGCCGGCTCTTCAGGACCTCCAGCGAGGGCGGAAGGATGAAGATCTCGCAGGCCTCGGGGTGGGACTGGCGGATCTGCGCCGCGCCCTGCACGTCGATTTCCAGCAGCACGTCCTTGCCGTCGGCCCACAGCGCTTCGACATGCTCGCGGTCCGTGCCGTAGTAGTTGCCGAACACCTGCGCATGCTCCAGGTACCGGCCTTCGCCGATGCGCTGGCGGAAGGTGTCGGCGTCGATGAAGTGGTAGGCCTCGCCGTCGACTTCGCCGCCGCGCGGCGCGCGGGTGGTGTCGGATACGGAAAACGCCAGGCCGGGAAACTCCTCGAGCAGGCTGTTGATCAGGCTGGTCTTGCCCGCACCGCTGGGTGCGGCAATGACGTAGAGCTCGCCGATCCGGCCGGGTTCGGGGCGCGGCGGCCCGGTACGCTCCGTCAATGGGCGCTCCGCCGATTCATGATCACTCGACATTCTGGACCTGCTCGCGCATCTGCTCGATCAGCACCTTCAGCTCGACCGACACGCCGGTGGTCTCGGTCGCGATGGACTTCGAGCCCAGCGTGTTGGCTTCGCGGTTGAGTTCCTGCATGAGGAAATCCAGCCGGCGGCCCACCGGCTCGTCCAGGGTCAGCACGCGGCGCACCTCGGCGACGTGGGCTTCCAGCCGGTCGAGCTCCTCGTCGACGTCCAGCTTGCCTAGCTGCAGGGCGATTTCCTGCTCCATCCGGCCGGGTTCGATGTCCGCACCGAGGCCTTCGAGCCGTTCGCGGAAGCGGGTCTCCAGAGCCGTGCGGACCGCCGGCAGGTGCTCGCGGACGGTCCCGGCCTGTTCGAGGATGCCGTCGAGGCGGGGCTCGAGCATGTCGACGATCGCCGCGCCTTCGCGCTCCCGGGCCTCGAGCAGCGCGGCCAGGGTTTCGTCGAGCAGCGCCATCGCGTTGGCCTGCTCGGCGTCGAAATCGGGCCGCTTCTCGGCGACCAGGCCGGGCCAGGCCAGCAGTCGCACGAGGTCCGGCGGCGCGGAATCACCGGCCAGCTCCGCGAGGTCGCGGTGACGGGCCAGCAGCGCCTCGGCCAGCGGCTCGTTCAGGGACAGGGAGGCCGACGCCGACGAGGGATCGGCCTGGTAGCGCAGGGCCACGTCGAACTTGCCGCGGCTGAATCGGTCCTTCAGCCGGGCCCGGATGTCGGGCTCCAGCACGCGGAACTCTTCCGGCAGCCGGAGGGAGGCTTCGAGGTAGCGCTGGTTGACGCTTCGAACCTCCCAGGTCAGCTGCCCGGAGGCGCCGGCCGCGCTGCGGCTGGCGTAGGCGGTCATGCTTCGGATCACGGCGGGATCCCGGTTTCGAGGAAAGCGCTACATGGTACCCGATCGACCGCCGCCGGCCGTCGGTCGGGCTCGTTGGCCGGGCCCTTCGGCGGGGACGCTGCGTCGGCCGGACCGCGGCTGCGTGGTACGCTTCTCGCCCGATTCGATGCACCCGGCAATCCCACCCCGACAACCAGCGAGGAGCCCGCTTTGTCCCGACCCTTGTCTCGACCATCGGGGCGCCGTCCCGACCAGCTACGCCCGATCGACATCCAGCGCGATTTCACCATGCACGCCGAAGGCTCGGTGCTGATCAGCTGCGGCGATACCCGCGTGCTGTGCACCGCCAGCATCGAGGACCGCGTTCCGCCGTGGCTGCGCGGCAAGGGGTCTGGCTGGGTCACGGCCGAGTACGGCATGCTGCCCCGGGCGACGGGCTCGCGAAACATGCGCGAGGCGACCCGCGGAAAGCAGGGCGGCCGCACGCTGGAGATCCAGCGACTGATCGGCCGCAGCCTGCGCGCCGTGGTCGACCTGAAGGCCGTCGGCGAGCGCACGATCACCCTGGACTGCGACGTGCTCCAGGCCGACGGCGGCACCCGCACCGCCTCGATCACCGGCGCCTACGTGGCCCTGGTCGACGCGGTCAGCAAGCTGATGAACAAGGGCAAGCTCAAGCGCGACCCGATCCACGGCCAGATTGCCGCGGTCTCGGTCGGCATCGTCGGCTCCGACCCGGTGCTCGATCTCGACTACGCCGAGGATTCCACCGCCGAGACCGACCTGAACGTGGTGATGAATGACGGCGGCGGGTTCATCGAGGTGCAGGGCACGGCCGAGGGCCACGCCTTCCATCGCAAGGAGTTCGACCGCATGCTCGACCTGGCCGAGTCCGGGATTCGTGAACTGATGACCGCGCAGACCGCCGCCCTGGCCGGCGGTCGGGGTGCGGACGGCTGATGGCTCGCCGTCGGCTCGTCATCGCCAGCGGCAACGCCGGCAAGCTCGCCGAGTTCGAGCAGATGCTGGCGCCGCTGGATTTCGAGGTCCTGCCGCAGGCGGATTTCGGCGTCGAGACGCCGCCGGAGACCGGCCTGACCTTCGTCGAGAACGCGCTGATCAAGGCGCGCGCGGCCGCCGAGGCCGCCGACGGGCCGGCCCTGGGCGACGATTCGGGCCTGGTCGTCGACGCATTGGCCGGGCGGCCGGGGATCCATTCCTCGCGCTTCGCCGGAGAGGACGCTACCGACGACAACAACATCGACAAGCTGCTGGCGGAACTGCATGACCTGCCGGAGGAGCGACGCGGGGCGTACTTCTTCTGCTGCCTGGTGCTGCTGCAGCACGCCGAGGACCCGGCTCCGCTGATCGCCACCGGGCGCTGGCACGGGCGGATTCTCGAAGCGCGCCGCGGCGACGGCGGCTTCGGCTACGACCCGGTGTTCCACGACGCCCGCATGGGCGCGACCGCGGCCGAGCTGCCGGCCGGCGAGAAGAACCGCGTCAGCCATCGCGGCCGGGCTCTCGACCAGCTGATCCGGCTGATCGACCAGGCCTGATCGCCGCCGGACCCGGACGCCGGCCATGGCGCTTTCCCTTCCGCCGCTCGCGCTCTACATCCACCTGCCGTGGTGCGTGCGCAAGTGCCCGTACTGCGACTTCAACTCGCACGTGCGGCCGGACTCGCTGCCGGAAGACGAGACCGTGAGCGCGCTGCTGGCCGACCTCGAGCTCGACCTGCCGCGCGTGTGGGGCCGGACCGTGCATTCGATCTTCTTCGGCGGCGGCACGCCGAGCCTGTTCTCGGCCGCGTCCATCGCTTCGATTCTCGACGGCGTGTCGGCCCGCGTGCGGCTGGCGCCGGACGCCGAGATCACCCTGGAAGCCAACCCCGGCACGGTCGAGCACGATCGCTTCGAGGCCTACCGCACCGCCGGGGTGAACCGGATCAGCCTCGGGGTGCAGAGCTTCGACGACGAGAAGCTCGGCGTGCTCGGGCGGATCCACGGCGGCGCCGAGGCGCGCCGCGCGATCGACGCGGTGGCCTCGGCCGGCTTCGACAACTACAACCTCGACCTGATGTGGGCGCTGCCGGGCCAGGACGTCGACGGCATGTTGGGCGATCTCGACACCGCCCTCGCGTATTCCCCGCCGCACCTGTCGCACTACCAACTCACGCTCGAACCGAACACCGTGTTCGCCAAGCACCCACCGCCGCTGCCGGGCGAGGAGACCGTCTGGGCGATGCAGGACGCGGCGGCCGAGCGGCTGGCGAGCGCGGGCTACGCCAACTACGAGATCTCGGCCTGGGCGAAGACCGGCCGGCAGAGTCGTCACAACCTCAATTACTGGCGCTTCGGCGACTACCTGGGCATCGGCGCGGGTGCGTCCGGCAAGATCACGCTGCCGGCCGAGGCCGCCGTGCTCCGGACCCGCCGCCGGAAGATGCCCGCGTCGTGGCTGGGCGCGGCGGCGAGCGCGAACTTCATCGCCGAGAGCGCGCCGGTGGCGGCCGAGGACCTGGCCTTCGAGTACATGCTCAACCGCCTGCGCCTGGCCGAGCCGATCCCGCTGGCCGACTTCCGCGCCCGCACCGGGCTGGACGATTCCGCGCTCCAGCCCGGTCTCGACCGGGCGATCGAGGCCGGCCTGCTTCAGCGGCAGGACGATTGCCTTGTCCGCACCGCGCGCGGCGCGCAGTACCTCAACGACCTGCAGGCGATGTTCCTGCCCGAGTCCGAGTCCGAGTCCGAGTCCGAGTCCGAGCGCCCGGCCTGAGTCAGCCGCCGGCGCCGAATCGCGCTTCGGCTCGAAGCCAGTAGGTCGTGCCGAGCAGTCGGTAGGTGGCCACGTCCGTGTTGGCCTCGTCGGCGTTGGCCAGGAACGGCGGGCGGACGTCGGTCAGGTTGTCGATGCCGGCGCCGAGGGTCCAGCTTCCAGGCACCCGGTCGCCCAGGTCGTACTCGGCGAACAGGTCGTGGTACAGCACGCTGCCGGCGCGATTGACCGTGCCGGGGAAGACTTCGCCGCCGCGCTCGGCGATCGCGTCGATCCACTGCGCGCGGTAGCCGAGCTTCAGGTCGCCCCGGGCCCAGTCGAGGTGGTAGCGGCCGCGCCACTCGGGGATGGCGCCGAAGCGGTCCGGGTCGTACCCGCCGGCGCCGAACAGCGGCTCGGCGCCGGGGAAGGCCACCAGCTGTCGCTCGTGGACCCAGGACAGCAGCACGCGCTGGCCGAGCCGGCCGCCGAGCGCATCGACCGTCCAGTCGGCTTCCAGATCGATGCCGCGGGTCTCCTCGCGGGCCAGGTTCTGCAGGCGCGCGCCGATCGAGGTCAGCGCGCCGCCGGGCGAGCGCTCGATGGCATCGCAGAACACGGCCGCGCCTGTGGCCAGGCACTGGCCCAGGACCGTCTCGGCGCCGAGTGCGCCGATGCCGTCGTCGATCGTGATGTCGTAGAGATCCAGCCGCAGGTTGGCATCGTCGAGACCGGGTACCCGCCACGCCGCGCCCACGGTGCGGATCGTGGCCCGCTCGGGGGCGAGGTCCGGGTTGCCGCCGGACAGCTGGGGCGTCTCCTCGCCGGACTGATCGAAGCTGCCGTCGGCCGGTACGCCCTGGGCGATGCAGCGCTCGATCTCCTCGGGCGTGCGCTCGTCGAAGCGTGCGCAGGGGTCGATCACGATCGGGTTGGACTGGCTCGGAGCGCCGAACAGTTCGCCGATGTTCGGTGCGCGGAACGCCTCGGAGTACTGGGCCGAGACGGTCAGGCGATCGGTCGCCCGCCAGGCGGCACCGATTTCGAACACCGCGTCGGTTCCGAAGTTCGAGAAGTGCACGCCGCGCACGCCGAGATCCAGCTCCAGGTCGGGCGTGACCGGCACACCGAACTCGACGTAGGCCTCGACCGCGTCGAAGGAGCCGCGCGTGGCGCCGCGCGCCGCGCCGGTGGTGTTGCCGGCCTGCGTGCGCGGATCGGGCGTTTCGGCGCCGCGTTCTTCGCGGTACTGGAAGCCTGCCGCGGCGGCCAGCGGGCCGGACGGGAGGCTCAGCAGGTCGCCGGCCAGGTTCAGCTCGGCCGCGCGCTGCTCGTTGAAGCCGGAATCGCGCAGGTCGGCGCCGACGTAGTCGAGCATCGCCGGCGTGATCGAGCCCGGGCCGCCGAACAGGTTCAGCGGCACGCAGGCGGGAATCGGGTCGTCGACCGTGCCGCAGGTCGGGGTGCCGCCGGTGTCGATGAACGACGGTCCGAGGGCGGCGCGCAGTCGATCGTCGAGCAGGTCGCCGGTCTGGCGCTGGTCGGTCTCGTTGCGGCCCCAGGTCAGGTGCGCATCCCAGCGCCAGGGGCCGAGCGGTCCGTCGATCCAGCCTTCCAGGCCACCGGCGAATCGCCACGCGTCATTGTCCTGCTCGAAGCGGCGCGGGCCGGCTTCGACCAGTCGGCGGCGGACGTCGACCAGGGTCTCGTCGAAGGGGTTGTAGAGGTTGGCCGCGGCCACCGCGACGTCCGTCTCGCGCGTGGTGAACAAGGGCAGGGGAGCGAGTTGCGCACTGGACTCGCGCCGGTGCGCCAGCGCCTCGACCCAGCCCCGCATGCCGCCTTCGAAGGTCCAGCGGCCGCTGCCGAACAAGGTGGTCCGGGTCGAGGCCTGGACCAGGTCCTCGAACGGGTTGAAGTTGAAGCGGTCGGCCTCGGTGAACTCGCGGAAGTCGGACCGCGAATCGCCGTCGCGACCGTCGATCAGCGTGAAGCGGCCGGTTGATGTGCGGAACTGGCCGGCCGGCGGCGCCGAGGAGCCGTCGAAGACGCGGCGGTTGTCGGGGCCGTCGAGCGTGAGCCGGGTCGAGGAAAAGGCACGCTCGCCCTTCGACACGGAGGGCTGGTCGACGACTTCCAGGCCGGCCATCCAGCCGCCGCGGACGCCCTGGCGCCCGGCCAGCACGCTGGCCTGCAGCGTTTCGGCGTCGCTGCGCTCAGTGGCTCGGGCCTGCGCGTTCAGCTCCACGCCGTCGAACGCGTCGCGGGTCAGGATGTTGACTACGCCGGCGACCGCGTCGGCACCGTATTCGACCGAGGCGCCGGCGCGGTAGATCTCGACGGCTTCGATCCACGCGGTCGGGATCATGCCCAGGTCGACCAGGCCCGAGGCGCCGCTGCCGCCCGGCACGAAGCGCCGGCCGTTGACCAGCACCAGGGTGCGCTCAGGCCCCAGGCCGCGCAGTTCCAGCGTCTCGATACCGCGGGACAGGTCGCCGCCGCTGCCGCGCTGGCTGGTCGCGGTGTTCAGCGGCGAGCCGGTGAACATCGGCAGTTGCTGGAGCAGGTCGCCGAGGCGGACCGCGCCGCTGGCCGTGATGTCGTCGCGGCCGAGCCGGGTCAGCGGCTGGGCGCCGGCGCGAATCTGGCTGCGCACACGCGAGCCGGTGACCGTGAGGCGGTCGAGATCGCGCCCGGTGTCCGCCGCCTGCCCGGGCGCTTCTTCAGTCGCTTGCTCGGCAGGAGGTTCGACCTCGGTCGGGTCCTGGGCCAGCAGAAGGGCGCCCGGCACCAGCAGGCCGGCCAGTGCGGCGCACAGCCTCGTCGGCATCGAATCGAGTTTCATTGCAGAGCGGCGGCGCGGATCGGGGCGAGGATCAGTGCTTGAAGTGGCGGCGGCCGGTGAACACCATCGCGATGCCGTGGCGGTCGGCGGCTTCGATGACTTCGGCGTCGCGCTTCGAGCCCCCCGGCTGGACGATTGCCCGGACCCCGGCCTCGGCCGCGGTCTCGACGCCGTCGGCGAACGGGAAGAACGCGTCGGAGGCCAGCACCGCACCTTCGATCGCCAGGTCCTGTTCGGCCGCCTTGCGGGTGGCGATCTTCGAGGAGTCGACCCGGCTCATCTGGCCGGCGCCGATGCCGATGGTGGCCTCGTCGCGGGCGAGCACGATGGCGTTGGAGCGAACCACCGCCACGCAGGCCCAGGCGAACGCCAGGTCGCGCCATTCGTTCTCGTCGGGCGCGCGCTTCGTGACCACCTGCATGGCGTCCCGGTCCCAGGTCGCTCGATCCAGCGTCTGGACCAGCCAGCCGCCGTCGATGCGTCTCAGTTCGTAGCCGGCACCGTTACGGCCCTCGTTGTGGCCATCGTTGTGGCCCTCGTTTCGGCCCTCGTTTCGGCCCTCGTTTCTATGGTCGACCGAAAGGTCCGGCTCGACTCCCGGCGAAATCAGGCGCAGGTTCTTCTTTGCCGACAGCACGTCGAGGGCGCCCGGGTCGAAGCCGGGGGCGAGGATGACTTCGGCGAACTGGCCGGCGACCGCTTCGGCCGTGGCCCGGTCCAGGTCGTGGCTGAACGCCAGGATGCCGCCGAAGGCCGAGGTCGGGTCGCAGGCCAGGGCCTTGCGGTAGGCGGCTTCCAGCGTTTCGCCGCGGGCCGCGCCGCAGGGGTTGGTGTGCTTGATGATGACGCAGGCCGGTGGGCCGTCGTTGAACCGGCCGAGCAGCCCGACTGCGGACCAGGCCGCGTCGGCGTCGAGCAGGTTGTTGTACGACAGCGGCTTGCCCTGCAGCGGCGTGGCGCCGGCCAGGCCGCGCGGTTCGGTCTCGCGTTCGCGATACAGCCCGGCGGCCTGGTGCGGGTTCTCGCCGTAGCGCAGTTCCGCGGCGCGATCGAGGTTCAGGCTCAGGCGCGGCGGCAGCGCGACGTCGGCGGGCGTGTCGTCGGCCGCAGCGCCGTCCGGCGCGTCGGTCCGGGCGGCCAGCCACTCGCTGATCTGGCCGTCGTACTTCGCCGTGTGGGCGAAGGCGCGCGTGGCCAGGCGCTTGCGTAGCTGCTCGGACGGCGCGTCGGGCAGGGCATCGATTACCGACCGGTAGTCGGCCGGGTCGCACAGCACGGTGACCCGGTCGTGGTTCTTGGCCGCGGCGCGCAGCAGGGTGGGGCCGCCGATGTCGATGTTCTCGATCGCTTCGGCCCATTCACAGTCGGGATCGGCGACCGTTTCGGCGAAGGGATACAGGTTGACCGCAACCAGGTCGATCGGCGGAATGTCATGTTCGGCCGCGACCGCGTCGTCGACACCGCCGCGGGCCAGGATGCCGCCGTGGATTCTTGGATGCAGGGTCTTGACCCGCCCGCCCATGATCTCGGGAAATCCGGTGTGGCCGGAAACGTCGACGACCTCGAGGCCGGCGTCGCGAAGGGCGCGGGCCGAGCCGCCGGTCGACAGCAGTTCGACGCCGTGCTCGGCCAGCGCGGCGGCCAGTTCGACCAGGCCCGTCTTGTCCGAGACGCTGAGCAGCGCCCGTCGGATCGACCGCGTTGAAGTATTCACCAAGCGGTGCTCACGACAGGCGGCTCACAGGCCGTAGCGCTTGATGCGCGTACGCAGGGTGGAGCGGGTGACGCCGAGAATGTCCGCGGCCTTCGACTGGTTGCCGCCCGTATGCTCCAGCACCGCTTCGACGAGGGGACGCTCGACTTCGCGAATGATCCGATCGTGCAGGTCGTTCGGGGGGGTCTGGCCCATGTCGTCGAGGTACTGCTTTACGGAGCTTGCGACCACCTCGCGTAGGCAAGGCGATTTCATTTCGGTCTTGGTGGCGGACATTCGGTGTTCCAGGAATTCGGCCGCGCGGCCTTGCGCGAAAACGGCCGCAAAGCGTACCACAGCAGTTCTTCCAGACTGGTGGGAATCTACCCTGTAATACGCGATCCGGAGGCAATTCATGTCAGCGCGGCTGAACGCGGTGCCCGGCCGCATCACGCGTCCAGGCGGCGTCGCGGTCCCCGCCCGTACCGCGACGATTTTCGAGCGGCGCGTCGAGAGTGCCGGGGGTGAGGTCGCACGACCGCGCCTTGCGTTCTTTCAGTGAAACGCCATGCTGAAGCCGGTCGGGGTCGAGCCCTCGACGACCATTTCAAGGACGACCGGAAGGCGGACGTTGGGCGCCAGCGTGCCGTCCGGGTCGGCGCTCGGGTCGAGGTATTGCCCGGGTTCGAGCAGCTTCTGGCCGATCACCTGCTGACTGGCGTCGTACAGGCGAAGGTCGATCCGCGGCCAGGGCACCGGTCGGGCCGAGCGGTTGATCAGCACGGCGCTGACGATCACCGCGTCGCTGAGCGTCGGGTGCCGGTGCAGGTCGCGGGAAACCAGCTCGATGGCCGCGCCGGGCTCGGCCATCGGCGCTTCGCCGAGGCCCAGCGCTTCCGGCGGTACCCGCCAGCCCTCGGGACCGAACAGCTGGAGCCCGATCAACAGCACCGCGACCGCGGCCAGCGACGGCCAGAGCACCCGGGCCCAGCGCGGCGCGGGATCGGGCGCGAAGTCCGGGTCGCCGGCGGCGGGTCGAGCGGTTTCGAAATCCGTCTCGTCAGGCTGCGAGTCGTCTCCACGCTCCTCGTCGAGCAGACCGTCCTGCTCGACGTGCGGGTTGAGCATCGGCGGCATGCCGTCGGCCGGAATCGGAATGCTGCCCTCGCCGGGAACCTCGCGGAACATCGCCGAAAGCGCGTTGATGGTGCGGCCGCAGGCACCGCAGCGGACCACGCCGCCGGCCTGGGCCAGGTCTTCCGGGCGGATCGGCAGCACGGCCTGGCAGTGCTCGCAACGGGTGTACATCGCTAGGAAACCTCTTCGGTACTCGGCACGGGCGGCATGGACCGGCTGCTCGATTCAAGCAGGATCGGACCGCTCCTGGGCCGGGACGTGTTCGCTAGGGACGGAATCGGCATTCCCGCGAGAATCAGCCGGCGTCCTCGGTCGCCGAGTCGTCGTCGGCCGGTTCGGAAGCGGTGGTAGCGGCGGGGGGTTCGGTGCCGGTCAGGCGGCGGAACCGGGCCAGTTCTTCGGCGAGCAGCGCTTCGAGTCCGTCCAGCCGGCCCTGCAGGCCTGCGCGGCGCTGATCGAGTTCGGCCCAGTTCGCGCGAGCCGAGCGGATTTCGTCGGCGAGGTGGTCCGGCACGGGGCGGCCGTCGCGTTCCAGCGCGGCGGCGCTGGTCAACCGCTGGTTCAGCCGCTGGCGCGCCTGCTGCATCAATGCCTCGACCGAGCCGAGCTCGGCCGCGAGCACCTGCCGCTGGGCTTCGACCGAATCGCGCACCGCCTCTTCGGTCGGGTAGGCGGCCAGGAACAGGCGGTCCTGCTGGGCTTCGAGGCGGGCGCGCTGGGCGGCGTCGCGCTCGGCGCGAATCCGGCGCGTCAGCTCGGCGCGTTCCTCGGCAGTCGGGGCGCGATCGACCGTCTCGGCCACGCGGCCGTCGGAGGCGATCCGGGCGTGCTCCTGCTGGACCCGCTCGGGCGGCAGGGTCTGGCTGTAGTGGGTTTCGCCGTTTTCGTCGACCCACTTGTAGACATCCTGGGCAGACGCGGCCCAGGGCGCGCAGGCCAGGCTCGCGATCAGAAGGAGTGCAACAAGTCGGTTCGATCGAACCGCGCGCGAATCGACACGCGAACCCATAGGCGATTCGATGCGCGACTCGATGCGCGATTCGATGCCCAATTCGGCGTGGGCTGGGCTCCCCCGTTCGGCCCCTGGATTCAGACCCGTCATGATTCCGCCGGCCGTCAGGCCGCTCCGTATTCCCTTTGGTAATCGAGCATAGCAGACAGGTCCGCGGACTCCGGCGCGTGGCCGGCCGGGGTCTGGCGAAGTGCGTCAACCAGGTCGGCCAGAGTTGCGATGGCGATCACATCGATCCCTGCTGCTTTCAATTGAGACCCCGCCGATGTGCTGTCGGTTCCGCGTTCCTGCCGGTCGAGGCCGACGGCAAAGGCGACGACCCGGCCGCCGGCGGCCTCGATCATGAGGCGCGCTTCGGCGAAGGCGGTGCCGGCCGACAGGACATCGTCGATGACCAGCACGCGACCCTCTACGGGAGCGCCGACCAGCGTGCCGCCCTCGCCGTGATCCTTGGCTTCCTTGCGGTTGTAGGCCACCGGCACATCGATGCCGTGGCGATCGAGCAGCCGCAGCGCGACGGCCGCCGACAGCGGGATGCCCTTGTAGGCCGGCCCGAACAGCACGTCGAACTCGACGCGGTGCGCCGCGCAGTGATCGGCGATGGCGTCGGCGTAGCAGTCGGCCAGGCGGGCCAGGCTGGCCCCGCTGCAGAACCGGCCGGCGTTGAAGAAGTACGGGCTGATCCGACCGGATTTCAGTTCGAATCGCCCGAAGCGCAGCGCCTCGACCTCGCGGGCCAGCGCGATGAAGTCCGTGGTCCATTCGTTCATGGGCCGCAGTGTACCGCCGCTGCCCCAGAGCGCACCATCCAGCGGCTACCATGGACGCTGGTTTTTCCTTCCGACTCATTCGATGCGCATCATCAGCCTGAACGCCAACGGCATCCGCGCCGCCCATCGCAAGGGCTTCTTCGACTGGCTGCGGCACCAGAAGGCCGACGTGGTCTGCCTCCAGGAAACCAAGGCGCAGGAATGGCAGCTCGAAGATGCCGGGTTCCGACCGGCGTACATGAATACCTGCGTGTACCACGACGCGGAGAAGAAGGGTTATTCGGGCGTGGCGATCTACGCCAGGAAGGAGCCCGACCGGGTCCAGGCCGGCATCGGCTGGGATGCCTTCGACCGCGAGGGACGCTGGCTGCAGGCGGACTTCGGCAGCACCTCGGTGGTGTCGCTGTACCTGCCCTCGGGCACATCGAAGGACGAGCGCCAGCAGTTCAAGTACGAGTGCATGGACCATCTCAAGCCGAAGCTCGAGGAGTGGGCGAAGTCCGGCCGCGACTGGATCATCTGCGGCGACTGGAACATCGCGCACAAGGAGATCGACCTGAAGAACTGGAAGGCCAACCGGAAGAACTCCGGTTTCCTCCCGGAAGAACGCGCCTGGATGGACGAGGTGTTCGGCCCGGTCGGCATGCACGACGCCTTCAGGAAAGTCGATCCCCGGCCCGACCAGTACACCTGGTGGAGCAACCGCGGGCGCGCCTGGGACAACAACGTCGGGTGGCGGATCGACTACCACGTCACCAGCCAGGGGCCCGCCGACAGCGCCGGGAAAGCGCGCATCTACAAGGACGTTCGCTTCTCCGACCACGCCCCCCTGATCCTCGACTACGACGCGGATCTCTGAGTTGTTTCCGACCGCTGAGATAAAAGCAATTCAACCGCAGATGGACGCAGATGAACGCAGATAGAAGCCCATGCCATTGATGAAACCGTTGGCGGTCATCGGTCGCATCTACGCGGGCGACCGACGTGTCGAGATCTCCGAACCCTCGCAGGGAACGCATCGGCAGCTTCGAACTGTCGCTCGGATTTGCGCAACTGCTTCGGATGCTCGTGTCGTTCGACGTTTTCATCTGCGTCCATCTGCGTTTATCTGCGGTCTTCTTTGCTTTCAGCGATTGATCGATGTCGGCTGAGGCGGCGACGGCCCGGAGCTGGTCCGAGGCGCTGAAGGTCTACACGCGGCCGTCGGCGATCAGGATGCTGTTCTTCGGCTTCTCCGCGGGCCTGCCGTTCCTGCTGGTGTTCACGACGCTGACGGCGTGGCTTCGCGACTACGAGATTTCGCGTTCGGCGATCGGTTTCTTCGCCTGGATCGGCACGACGTACTCGATCAAGGTGCTGTGGGCGCCGGTGGTCGATCGCGTTGCGCTGCCGCTGGTGACGAAGATGCTCGGCCAGCGCCGCTCGTGGATGCTGCTGGCCCAGGTCGGCATCGCGTCGGGCCTGGCGGCCATGGCGCTGACCGACCCGACCGACAGCCTGACGGTGATCGCGCTGCTGGCGCTGTTCGTCGCTTTCTGCTCGGCCACCCAGGACATCACGATCGATGCCTTCCGGATCGAGTCCGACGCCGACGAGTACCAGGCCGCACTCGCCGGCACCTACGTCATCGGCTATCGGCTGGCGATCCTGGCCGCCGGCGCGGGTGCGCTCTACATCGCCGACTACTGGAACTGGACCGTGGCCTATCTCTCGATGGCCGCGTGCATGATCGTCGGCATCCTGGCCGTGCTGCTGTCGCGCGAACCGTCGTCGGCCGACCGGCTCGACATCGAGAGCGACCCGCTGGTCCAGGCGTACCGCGCGCAGGCGTCGAGCACCGGCTGGCGGCAGGAGGCCGGGGCGTGGATCATCGGTTCCATCGTCGCGCCCTTCAAGGACTTCATGCGGCGCTACGGCTGGCTGGCGTTCCCACTGCTGGCGTTGATCGGCCTGTACAAGGTCAGCGACCTGTCGATGGCCGCGATGGCCAACCCGCTGTACATCGACCTGGGCTTCAGCCTGTCGGAGATCGCCAGCGTGACCAAGGTCTTCGGCATCGTCATGACACTGCTCGGCGGCGTGGTCGGCGGTATTGCCGTGGCCCGCTACGGCATTCTGCCGATGATGCTGGCCGGCGCGCTGCTGGTCGCGGGCACCAACCTGGTCTTCGCGTGGCTGGCCACGGTCGGCTACAGCATCCCGGCGCTGTTCGTCACCATCGGCGCCGACAACTTCGCCACGGGCTTCTCGGCCACGGTGCTGATCGCGTTCCTGTCCAGCCTGGTCTCGCGCCGCTACACCGCGACGCAGTACGCGCTGTTCAGCTCCTTCATGACCCTGCCCGGCAAGATCATCGGCGGCCCCTCGGGCGTCATCGTCGACCACGCGGGCTACGTGACCTTCTTCCTCTACGCCTCGGCGCTGGGCATCCCCGCGATCCTGCTGATCCTGTGGTTGATGGGGCGAAAGGCGCTGGAACCCGAGCGCGAAGCCTGATCGGCATGATCACGCGAGCTGCTTCAGAACACGACTTCGAAGCGATCCAGCGCATCTATGCCGATGCCGTCCTGAACTCTGCCTCGTCGTTCGAGATCGAAGCTCCGTCGATCGACGAACTGCGCGCACGTCATGCGCGGCTGGTCGAAGGCGGCTATCCCTATCTCGTGGCCGAAGTAGGCGGCGAGATGGACGGCGAAGTGGCCGGGGAGGTGGCCGGCTATTGCTACGCCGGCCCGTTCCGCGATCGGCCGGCGTATCGGCAGACCGTCGAGAGCACGGTGTACGTCGCAAGCGCTTTTCGTCGCAGAGGTGTCGCGCGCCTGCTGATGGGGCGATTGATCGATGCATGCGCATCCAGTGGCTTGTGCCAGATGATCGCGGTGATCGGCGGCAAGCGGAACGCCGCTTCGATCGCCCTCCACGAGGCGCTGGGTTTCGACCGCGTCGGCGTGCTGCGCGACGTCGGTCGGAAGTTCGACGCGTGGCAGGACGTCTGCCTCATGCAACGCGCGCTGGTCGATAAACCATCGGGCCGGGGTTGAACGCTGTTCCCTGGCACACGAGTGGCGTCCCTTCCTACCAGTCGGCGGACGATTCGTAGCCCAGGGTTTCGAGCGCGGCCTGGTATCTCTCCTTGAACGCCCGCTTGACCTCCGGCGTGAAGTGCTCCTTCCAGTTGCCGACGTAGGACGTCGACCGGATATGCCGGTTCGGCAGCAACGCTCTCCATCCCGGGCGCCCCTGGCGTGAGTACCGCTGAACCCATCGCAGGATTCGTCGCGCGTGACCGGGGCGAATTCCGTACCAGTGGAAGAGGCTGTCGAAGGCGCTGCGCTCGTTGCCGACGATGTCTTCGAAGCGCATCTCCAGGCATTCGGGCCGGTCGTAGTCCCATGTCGCCATGTCCTCGATGACACGGCCGGATACATGGTCCATTTCGTAGATCAGCCCCTCCTCCTTCTCCGCCGCGTTGAGGTGGGCCTGGTACGACACGTCGTCGGGCAGGTCGTTGTGATCGGGGTTGGGCTCGCGGCACCACTCTTCGTCGGTGCGGCGATGGTAGAAGTAGCCGGAGACGACGATGTCGCGCGGATCGCGGATCACGTGGGATGTCCGGACGCTCGGTTGGTCCGGATACG
Organism: Wenzhouxiangellaceae bacterium; assembly: GCA_965222675.1. Classification (GTDB taxonomy): domain Bacteria; phylum Pseudomonadota; class Gammaproteobacteria; order Xanthomonadales; family Wenzhouxiangellaceae. The sequence goes on from OZ244963.1 coordinate 881,318, forward strand.
GCAGCGCGCTGTCGTGCGACAGGACGAGGTGCGGCTCGTCGGGCAGTTCGGACAGGTCGCCGGGGCTGGCCAGAAACGGTACGCCGAGGATTCTCGACGCGCGGGACAGTACGCGGTGGAAGTACACCGTCAGGCACTTGTGATGCGCGAAATGGTAGATCGAATGCCGAAGAGCAGGACGCACGATGTCGTGGCGGTATGTGTGGGTTCGAAACGCGCCGACCGCTGGTCGACCAGGGCGATGATACGTCAGTACCTCGACCGGAGACGCGGGAGCAGGCAGCGTGAGACTGGAAGCTGAATGCTCCGCTGATCGCAGCGGAAAGGCGTTCGAGCACGCGACAGCACTAGGGCCGCCAGAACACGCCCTGCGGCGGTGGCTCGCCGAGCAGCGACGACAGGTGCAGGTAGAGGTCGTCGACGTCCCGTTCTGTCATGTCGGCGAAGCGGTCCTCGGCGACCAGGGTCATCAGGCCGAGGTGGCGCTCGCCCAGGCCCAGGCCAGTGCGGATGATCCGCTCGAACTCTTCGCGCTCGATGGCGCCGACGATGGCGAGGTCCGGGGTCGGCATGCCGTAGAGGTTGGCGCCGCGCAGGTCGAGGCCGTGGCACTCGTTGCAGGTGGTCATGGCCAGGTATTCGCCCCGGGCGCGGGCCGGGTTCATCTCGGCGTCGATGCGTAGCGGCGGTACGGCGTCGGCCCAGTCTTCGTAGTGCGTCTCGCCCCGGAACGCGAAATCCCAGCGCGGGATCCAGCCGAGCTTCGGTGAGGGCAGGTCGGACTCGACGACCGGCGATGCGCGCAGGAAGGCGATCAGTGCCGCGGTGTCCTCGTTGTCAAGTCGAGCGAAGTTGTAACTGGGCATCGAGACCAGCGCACGGCCGTTCGCGCCGATGCCCTGGCGGATGGCGGCCTCGAGCGTGACGTCGTCGTGTTCGCGGGCGTATTTCGCCAGGTTGGGCGCGACCGCGCGGGCCGGCCAGTCCCACTGCTCGCCGAAGTCCTGGCCTTCCAGCTGCTGGCCGTGGCAGCCGAAGCAGCCGCGAGTGCGGGCGATGTAACGGCCATTTTCGATGCTGGCCGGATCGGTCGGAATCGGTCGAGCGAAGGGCGGGTCATGGTCCACATCGCGCAATTTCAGTTCGCTGAGCGCGTACACCGCGCCGAAGCCCAGCAGGGCCACTCCGATCAGGGCCCCGATCAGGATTCCGAATGTCCACTTCAGGCTTTGCATCGTGCGCTCGCGGTCAGCGGTCCGGCCAGCATACTGCGGTACAACGCCGGACCGCCAGTGCCCGCCGCTCGGCCAGGCGAGCGGTCAGAGCTCCTGATCGGCGTCGGGGCTGAGCAGGTTCTCGCGCTCGGCATGGTTCGATTCGACGATCACGCGCTTTTCGATCGTGTCGTCGACGGAGACATCGGAGATATCCGCATCGGATGCCGACGGCTTCTCGTCCGGCGCCGGCGGCCTCGGCGAATCCTCCCGTGCACTCGAGGCTTCGACCCGGTCGACGATCCGGAGCCGGTAGACCGGTTCGGGCATCACGATGCCGGCCTCGTCGAAGGCTTCCTTGACCCTTCGGATCGCCTCGCTGCGAACCTTGATGTAGCTGGCTTCGTCCTGGTCGACCCAGCCGTAGCAGCGCAGTACCACGTTGGAGTCGCCGAGCGCCTCGACGATGACCAGCGCCGGTGGTTCCTTCAGTACGCCGGGCGTGGCCTCGAGCGTGTCGAGCGCGACCTGCTGCGCGGGCTTGAGTTCGTGGTCCGTATCGACCCCGACGTCGAATTCGAAGCGCCGCTCGGGCCGGCGCGTGTAGTTGACGATCACCGCCTTGAACACGGTTGCGTTCGGAATGCGCACGTGGTTGCCCTCCGGCGACAGCAGGATGGTGGCGCGCGAGGTCAGGGCGACGACGTTGCCGAGCTGGCCGTCGATATCGACCAGGTCGTTGACGCCGAAGGGGTTGCGGATGCTCAACAGGATGCTGGCGATGTAGTTCTCGACCGTGTCGCGGACCGCGAAGCCCAGCGCCAGGCCGAAGATGCCGGCCGCGCCGAGAATCGTGCCGAGCAGGGCGGTGGCGTCGAGCAGGGCGAGCGCCAGGACCAGCCCCAGGACGATGAACAGCAGGTGCGCGATCTGGCCCAGGAGCTCGGCGATGAACACGTTGGGGCTGAAGCGCCGGTAGAGCGATTGCCGCGCGCCGGCCCAGCGCCCGGCGAGCCAGAACAGGACGAAGATCGCCAGCGCCACGCCGAACAGCGGCAGGCCGGCCAGCAGGGTGCGGAACAGCTCGGCCAGTTCGTTGCCGGTGGACTGGAGCCGGTCGTCGAGCGCGCGATTGACCTCCAGCCCGTTCTCGACGTCGACCACGCCCTCGACCTGGCCGGCCAGGCGCTCGGCCCGCGCACTCGTTGCCTGGGAATCCACCTCGCCGACGAGTTCGACCACGCCGGCCGACACGGACACCGCCACGTCCTGGAGCGATTCGATCTCGGCGTAGATGCCTCGCAGGCGCTCGCCGATGCGTTGGTCGGCCTGCGGCGTCGATGTCGCCTCGATCGAACCGGACGCATCGCCGCTGGGGTCGGCAACCTGCGCCGCAGCCGGGAGGCAGAGCAGGACAAGCAGGAGCACCCCGAGGACATTCGGGATCGGCGGCAAGCGCATCTTCGACAACGGAGTGTTCTGTGATCGCATCATCGACAGGTGTCCTCGGGCGCGCGGCTCGGTTTCGGGATTGTGGCGCATCACGCTAGCAGAACGGGGCCGGGGATGGCCGGACGGGCCGGTCTCGCGGTGTCGTCGCGCGGGGCCGAGCGGGCCCGATTCCGGTGATCCGGGACGGTGGCAGGGCGCCGATGCGGAGCCGGTCACAGTCCGGCCGGCGGGTCGGGAACCGGTTCGCGCAAGTTCTTGATGCATCGAGAAAAAGGCTGCGGTACGCTGTTTCCCATGCTGGAAGAACTCTCCCAACGCGCTCGATTCCGCCAATGGCTGCAGGCCGTCGCTTCGGGCGAGGTCAGCGAGTACCCCGAGCCCTCGGACCTGCCGCGCGACGCGCGCATCATGCTCGAGACCGAGGATTCGGTCCGGCGCGAACTGCGGCAGATGCGCAGCGATGTCGGCGTGTTGCGCACTCGCCTGGCCGAGCTGGCCGAGGCCGACGCGGCCCGTTCGGATGAAGAGCTGGTCAAGAAGCTGTCCGTGCGGCTGCGCGAAGCGCGGCGCGCTTCGGTAACCGCCGAGCTGAACAGCGTCTCCTCGACCGGCGAACTCCAGCAGTCCCTCGACGCGAAGCAGGCCGAACTCGACGAGGCCCGGGACCGCATCGCCCAGCTCGAGGCCGAGCTGAAGCAGAGCCGCGTCACGCTCGAGCGCGAACAGGCCAAGTTGTTGCCGGTGGTCCGCTACGCCTACCGGCTTCGCCGCCTGCTGCAGTCCATCTTCGGCGCCGACGAGCTCACCGACCAGCACCGCGCCTCGATCGCGGACCTGCTGAAAGCCGGCGGGGTCCCCGTCGACAGCGACCGCCGCGAAGTCACGAAGAACTGAGCCCTGGGCGGGTCACGACCGGCCCTTCCCCCCCCCATTGCCATTCCGTGCCGCGCGAACCGCCGGCGCGAAGCGGTACGCGAGTTCCTAGCTTTCTGATTCCTGCTCCGCCAGCCAGTCCTCGATGAGGAAGCGAGCGATCGAGTCCTGGCGGGGCAGGCAGATCGGAGCATCGTCGCCCCAGGTACCGGCGTCGCGTAGCGCCTCGGCCGTGAACCAGCGGGCGTCCTCGAGTTCCTTGTCGTGGCGGACGATCTCGAGCGTGCGGGCGGTGGCCCGGAAACCCAGCATCAGCGAGGACGGGAACGGCCAGGGTTGCGAGGCCCGGTAGCGCACGTCCCGGACCCCGATATTGCTCTCTTCCCGCACTTCGCGGGCCACGGCTTCTTCCAGCGATTCGCCGGGTTCGACGAACCCGGCCAGGGTGGAATACACCCCGTCGGGCCAGCCCGGTGCGCGGCCGAGCAGGCAGCGCGGGACTCCGTCCCCGTGCAGGCCGCCGTCCTCGACCAGCACGATGATCGCCGGGTCGATGCGCGGGAAACTCACGCCGCCGCACTCGTCGTTGCTGCAGCTGCGTTGCATGCCCGCTTTCTGATTCATCGCCTCGGCGCCGCAACGGCCGCAGTGTCGATGGGTGATGTGCCAGTGCGCCATGCCGCGGGCATAGCTGAGCAGCGCGGCGTCCTGGGTGTCGAGCGCCGGGCCGATCCGCCGCAGGTCGTGGAAGCGGGCGTTGCCGGCCAGTTCCAGTGCCTGCTCTTCGCCGAGCGAAGACAGGTCTGCGGCGAGCACCGGGGCATCGTCGATCTCGCCTAGCAGTACCAGCTCGGCGGCGTGCCTCTGGACATGGGGTGCGGATATCGAGCGCATCGCATCGCCACCGTCGGAGACCACGAGGTTGCACCCGCGCCAGACCGGTAGCAGCCGCATTCCGGGATGTTCGAGCGCGGCCTCGCGCCAGTCGCCGCGATCGCGCAGGGGCGAGGTCCGCTTCAGCCGCAGGCCGGCGTAGGGCAGGGACGGAGGTTTATGGCCGGGGTACGTCATCGCTGCCTTGACTCTACCGCAGGCTCCGTGGCGGCAGAAAGGGGCGTCGCCGGACGCGGCCGCGCTCGGTGGTCGAGATCCTGTTCCGCTCCGGGGACTCGCGAATCAGTCCAGGTCGTCGAAGGTGATGGACAGGCGCTCACCTGTCACGTCGACATCCCAGATCGTGTAGCTGTCGCCGTCGACATCGACCAGCTGCACATCGAACATCGGGTTGCGGCCGCGCACGTGGACGGTCCATGTCTCGCCGTTCGGCAGGAATTCTTCGCCGAGATGGTCCGGCCACCAGTCGTTCGACGAGGCCGGGCTGACGTACAGGAACATGCCTTCATAGCCGGTCTTGTTGGTGACTTCGAAGCGGTATTCCCGGCCGGACTGGCAGGCAGCCAGGAACAGGGCAATGGCGATCAGCAGCAGGCCGCGCAGGCCCGGCCCGTTGGCATGGCGCATGGTGACTCCTCGTGTGTCGTGCGATGGATCGACCGGCCGGCGGTACATCGCCGCGCGGCCCGTCCCCTCGGGCCGGGAGTATCCCCGCAGGCCCGGCAGGCGTCAATCGCTTGAGCGGCTCGGGCTCGCTTCGCCGGCAGCCGGCGAACGCGCCAACCCGCTGGGGTTGGGAACGCAGGGCGATCTCAGTCGATGTCGTCGAGCGTCACGATCAGGTCGCGGCGGGAGACGTCGACATCCCAGAAGGTGTAGGTATCGCCGTCCTCGTCGACGAGCCGGATATCGAAGATCGGGCTGTTGTAGTTGCGCAGCCAGACCCGGTGTCCCTCGCCGTGGGGCAGGATGTCGGCGCCGAGTACGTCTTCTTCCCAGCTCTGCGCATCCGCCGGGCTGACGTACATGAACAGGATCGTGTAGCCGGTGTCGTTGGTGATGTCGACGTAGTAGTCGGCGGCCTCGGCCCGTCCGGCCAGCAGCGCGAGAAGCAGCACGAACGGCAGTGCCAGGGTGCGGATCGATTGCATGGGTCCCTCCTTGACGGGATCGGCCGTCCCGGACCCGGCGATGGTGCCCGGCCCCCGGCCATGATCGAGTATGACTGCGGTTTGAGGGGCGGGTCAATCGAGCCGCTTGCTTCGAGCCGGCGCCCGTCGGAGGGCGTGCGGCCCTTGCAGCGGCGGCGCTCGAGCGCCCGTCTCCGGCCGCTTGCGGACCGGGCGTGGCATTCCATTCTTCAATGAAGATCATTTTCTTTATCAATTGGACGGAGCTTTTCGAGAGGCGTAGGTTATAGATCGACCTTTCGGTTTCACTTTCCAGTGGGAGAGAGCACCATGCGCAAGTACACCCAACCCCTCGCCGCGCTCGCCGTCGCCGTGTCGCTGGCCCTCCCGGCCGCGAACGCCACGGCCGAGGTCGTGAGAGACAACCAGTTCTGGTGGCCGGATCAGCTCGACCTGAGCCCGCTGCGCGATCAGGGCGTTTCGTCGAACCCCTACGATGCAGATTTCGACTATGCGGCCGAGTTCGCCACGCTCGATCTCGACGAAGTCAAGGAAGACATCCGCGCCGTGCTGACCGATTCGCAGGACTGGTGGCCGGCCGATTGGGGCCATTACGGCCCGTTCTTCATCCGCATGGCCTGGCACTCGGCCGGCACCTACCGGGTGATCGACGGCCGCGGCGGTGCCGGCGGCGGACAGCTGCGCTTCGACCCGCAGAACAGCTGGCCGGACAACGCCAACCTCGACAAGGCGCGCCGCCTGCTGTGGCCGGTCAAGCAGAAGTACGGTCGCAAGCTGTCCTGGGCCGACCTGATGGTCCTGACCGGCAACGTGTCGATGGAAGACATGGGCTTCGAGACCTTCGGCTTCGCCGGCGGTCGTGAAGACGACTGGGAGCCGGACTTCGTCTACTGGGGTCCGGAAGAAGCCATGCTGGAGGCCGAGCGCCGCGACGACGACGGACTCCTGCGCGCCCCGGTGGCCGCCACCCAGATGGGCCTGATCTACGTCAACTCGGCCGGACCGGGCGGTGTGCCCGATCTGGAAGCGGCCGCGGTCGCGATCCGCGAGAGCTTCGGTCGCATGGCGATGGACGACGAAGAAACGCTGGCGCTGATCGCCGGCGGCCACACCTTCGGCAAGGTCCATGGCGCGCGCGATCCGAGCGACTGCGTCGGACCCGAGCCGGCTGCGGCCGGCCTCGAGGAGCAGGGGCTGGGCTGGAAGAACGAGTGCGGGACCGGCAAGGGTGCCGACACGATCACGTCCGGTCATGAAGGCGCATGGACCCAGCAGCCGACCCGTTGGACCATGCTGTACCTGACCAACCTGCTCGGCTTCGAATGGGAGCTGTCGGAAAGCCCGACGGGAGCCCCGCAGTGGGTGGCCAGGGACGGTGCACTGGACGAAACCGTACCGGAGGTAGAGGAAGGTGCCGGTCGCACGGCGCCGATCATGCTGACCACGGATATCGCCCTGAAGCGCGACCCGGCCTATCGAGAGATCGCCGAGCGTTTCCTGAACAACCCGGACGAGTTCGAGGATGCCTTCGCGCGTGCCTGGTTCAAGCTGACCCACCGCGACATGGGGCCGCGCGCTCGCTACGTCGGCGACGAAGTGCCGAGCGAAGTGCTGAGCTGGCAGGATCCGGTGCCGACCCGGGACGGTGAGGTCATCGATGCCGATGGCATCGCCGAGCTCAAGGAGACGATGCTGGATTCAGGCCTCACGATCCCCGAACTGGTTCGCACGGCCTGGGCCTCGGCCTCGACCTACCGCGCCAGCGACATGCGCGGCGGCGCCAACGGTGCGCGAATCCGCCTCGAGCCGCAGATCGGCTGGGAAGTCAACAACCCGGACGAGCTGACCCGCGTGCTGGATGTACTCGCAGGCATCCAGGAAGATTTCAACAGCGGCCGCGGTGCCGACATCTCGATGGCCGACCTGATCGTCCTGGGCGGTGCTGCTGCGATCGAGAAGGCAGCGGCCGATGCCGGCCACGACGTCGATGTGCCGTTCGTGCCGGGGCGCGGTGATGCAACGCAGGAGATGACGGAAGTGGATTCCTTCGCCTACCTCGAGCCCCATGCCGACGCGTTCCGCAACTACTACAGCGACCGTCACTACTTCTCGCCGCTGGAAGCGATGGTCGACAAGGCCGCACTGCTCGACCTGACCGTGCCGCAAATGGCGGCCCTGATCGGCGGCATGCGTGCCCTGGACGCGAATCGTGCCGGCGCCGACCATGGCGTGTTCACCGATACCCCGGGCCAGCTGACCAACGATTTCTTCGTCAACGTGCTCAGCATGGACTACGAGTGGGCGAAGTCGGACGAGACGGACGGGGTGTACGTCGGCCGCGATCGCGACTCGGGCGAAGTCCTGTGGACGGCCACGCCGATCGACCTGGCCTTCGGCTCGAATTCCGAGCTGCGGGCCGTGTCCGAGGCTTATGCGTCGGCCGACGGCGAGGGGGAGTTCATCGACGATTTCGTGGCCGCCTGGGTCAAGGTGATGAATGCCGATCGCTTCGACCTCGACGATGATTCGATGATGGCCAGCAACTGACGCGAACTCGTCTCGTTGCACGATCGAAACGGCGTCGCCCTGCGGCGCCGTTTTCCTGTGCCGGTGCCGAATGGCCCATGCGTGCGCCTTCCCGGGGGCGATAGTGTGGACCGACCTTTCCTGAGATCCAGACGATGACCGACCCTGCGAAATTCTGGGACCGCATTGCCGACAAGTACGCCGGGAGCCCGGTCAGCGACGAGGCTGCCTATCGCAGGAAGCTCGACGAGACGCAGAAGCGGCTCGCGTCGGACATGCAGGTCCTCGAAGTCGGCTGCGGCACCGGGTCGACCGCGATCGAGCACGCGTCGCACGTCGACCGCATTCACGCCACCGATCTCTCGCCGCGGATGATCGAGATCGGGCGTGAGAAGGCGCGCAAGGCCGGCGCGGCCAATATCGACTTCGAGGCCGCCTCGCTGGCCGAAGTGGCGGCGCGCGGTACGCGCTACGACGCCGTGCTGGCGCTGAGCGTGCTGCACCTGGTCGACGATCTGGACGAGGCCCTGGCTTCGATCCACGGCCTGCTCGAACCCGGCGGCCTGTTCGTGTCGAACACCGCCTGCCTGGCCGATGGCATGAACTGGCTGCGCCCGGTCCTCGCCGTCGGGCGGTGGATCGGCATGGTGCCGCCGGTGCGTTTTCTCGGAGGCGACGCGCTGGTCGAGCGCGTGCAGCGAACCGGCTTCGAGATCGAGCACGAGTACCGTCCGAACCGGCGGGTGGTGTTCCTTATCGCGCGTCGGGGCGATACGGGCCGTTGACGCTCGGCGAGTCATCGCCTCGTCGAGGGGGGTGGCCTGCGCTATCCTCGCGGATCCGTCCCGTGGACCCGGAGTTCATCGATGCGCATGCTCCCGCTGCTGCTGATTCCAGCACTGATCCTTCTTGCAGGCGACGCCCGATCCGCCGTGGCCGATGACCAGGCCGAACTCGAACACCGCCTTCGAACGTTTCTGGCTGGTGCCAACGAGCGCCCGGCCCACGAGTCGTTCTGGACCGACGACCTGATCTACACCAGCTCCGCCGGCGAACGCTTCGGCAAGGCCGACATCCTGTCCGGCTTCGACGATGGCGAGCAAGCCGAGACGGTCGAGCCCGCCCCACCCAGTTACGGTGCCGAGGAAGTGACAGTGCGGGTCATGGACGATCTGGCCGTGGTGACCTTCCGCCTGACGGCCTACCTCGACGGCGAACGGATCGGCGAGTATTTCAATACCGGCGTTTTCCGCAACGAAGACGGCGACTGGAAGGCCTTCACCTGGCAGGCCACGCGGATTCCCGACGGCGACTGACTCCGGGTCGACGTTCGGCTCGATCGACCGGGTATATTCCCAAGCATGAGATATCGCTTCGGGCCGTTCGAACTCGATGATTCGACCGGCGCCCTGACCGGGCCCGACGGCCCGATTTCGCTACGCCGGCAGACCTTTCGCCTGCTCGAGGTCCTGCTGCGCCACGCTCCTGCGCTGGTCGATCGCGACACGCTGCTCGACGAGGCCTGGGGGCGGACCGCGCTGTCGCCGAACGTGTTGCCGCAGGCGGTCAGCGAGCTCCGCCAGGCGCTGGGGGATTCCGCAAGCGATCCGAAGGTGATCGAGACGCTGCATCGGCGCGGCTACCGGATTCTCCCCGAGGTGGAGCGCATCGAGGTCGAACCGGGTGCGTCGGGGACGACATCGACGGCCCGGGCCCCGCAGGCCCGCCGGGTCGGGTCGGCGGCGATCGTCGTCGCGATCGTCCTGGCCATCCTTGCGACACTCGTTTCCCTCGCGTTGATGCTCGCGTGGTGGTGGCAGGGCGCCGATCGGCGCTGGGTCGACAACGAGGTGCTCCCCGCCGTCGAGGCCGAGATCGAGACCGACGTGACGGCAGCCTGGCGGCGCGTCCGCGCCGCACGCGAACGTGTGCCCGACGACCCGAGGTTGGAGCAACTCTGGCTCGACCTCTCCCTGCCCGTGTCATTGAGTAGCGACCCCGCCGGTGCGCTGGTCGAGGTGGCCGGCTACGGGTCCGGACCGGCCGACTGGGTCGTGCTCGGGACCACGCCGCTCCAGGAGGTACGGCTGCCGCTGGCGTCGCTGCGCTTCCGGGTCTCGAAGCCCGGCTACGCGACCCGGGTCGTCGCGCCCAACGTGCTGCCGTTCGCCGAGCCGTTCCGGCTGCATGCCGAGGACGAGGCGCCCGAAGGCATGGTGTACGTCCCCGCCGGTCCGGTCCGCTATGCCGCCGAACGGCGTAAGGTACCGGGCTTCTGGATCGACCGCTACGAAGTGACCAATGCCGAGTACCTCGAGTTCATCGAGGCCGGGGGCTATTCGAACCCCGCGCTCTGGCCCGAGGCGGTCGAGGTCGACGGCGAGACGGTCGATCGCGCCGGACTGCTCATGCGGCTGGTCGACGGCACCGGCATGCAGGGTCCGTCGACCTGGACGCTCGGCAGCTATCCGGAAGGCCGGGAGGATCATCCGGTCGACGGGATCAGCTGGTACGAGGCGGCAGCCTTCGCGGACTGGGCGGGCAAGCAGTTGCCGACCGCCTTCCACTGGTATCGGGCAGGCGGGCTCGGCAGTCCGCAACCGGCGCTGTTCTCCGAAGTGCTGGTGGCGAGCAATTTCGGCGATGGCGGCACCCGGCCGGTCGGCGCCACCGGCGGCCTCGGGCCCTACGGCACCTACGACATGGCCGGCAACGTCCGCGAGTGGAGCCGGACCACGGCCGGCCCTCGGCGCTACGCGATGGGGGCGGCCTGGAACGAGAACAGCTATCAGTTCGCCGACTGGCAGGTGTTCGAGCCGCTCGACCGCGGGCCCGGTTCCGGCTTTCGCCTGATCGAAGTCGAGGAGCCGGTCGAGGAGCGCCTGCTGGCCGATGTGCGGATCCTGCCTTCGCCGAACGCGGAACCCGTCGACGACGCGACCTTCGAGATCTACGCGCGGCTCTACGACTACGATGCCACCCCGCTGGATGCCGAGGTCGTCGGCGTCGACGACAGCCACTCCGACTGGCGCCGGGAACGGATCGAGTTCGACGCGGCCTACGGCAGCGAACGGGTCATCCTGGAGCTGTTCCTGCCGACCGAGGTCGAGCCCCCGTACCAGACCGTGGTCCATTTCCCGGGCGGCGACGCACGCCTGCTCGGCGATATCGAAGAAGCCGGCCTGCTGCACGTCGAGCCGTTCCTGCGGACCGGGCGGGCCGTGGCCTACCCGATCTACCAGGGCACCTTCGAGCGCAGCTCGTCACCGCCCTCGGGTCCGCTGGGTTTGCGCGACCAGGTGATCGAGCAGGTCAAGGACGTCCGCAGGACCGTCGATTACCTCGCCACGCGGGATGACATCGACCTCGATCGCCTCGCATTCCATGCCGTCAGCTACGGCGCGAGTCGATCGCCGTTCATCCTGGCCATCGAGTCCCGCTTCCGGATGGGCATGATCGTTTCGACCGGCCTGACGCCCTCGGAAATCCTTCCGCCGGAAATCCACCAGATCGACTACCTGGCCCGGGTCACGCAACCCCTACTGTTCGTGACCGGGCGCAACGACCTGACCATGTCCTACGACGAGTTTCAGCGGCCGTTCTTCGAAGCCCTGGGCACGCCGGAGACCGACAGGCGCCACATCGCGCTCGATTCCGGCCACCTGCCGCCGGGCTATGTCGAGCTTTCGCGGCACCTCGTGCAGTGGATCGACCGGTGGTTCGGCCCGGTCGCCGACGGCCGCTATGCGCAGGTTTCCACGGCCCCGCCAAGTCCCTGATCTGATGAATATTTGAGGAGTTCTTGAGGCAAGCCTCAAGACTCGAGCGCGCCCGAAATCCATGCTTCTCGCCAAGCGATCGGCACCCCGCCGGCCGCAGATCCAGACGATACCGAGGAGCATCAATCATGAACCCACGAATCCGCAACGGACTCCGTTTCCTTCGCCGCTTCCACCGACCCACCTCCGCCGCCGCAGTGAGCCTGGTGTTCGGCGCCGGTCTTTTCCTGGCCGCCGGACCGGCCCAGGCCCAGTCCAACCCGGGCGGCGGTCCGCCGGAGCGCATCTGCATCCTGCTGGGCATGCTCGGCAGCGCGCCGCCGTCCTGCACCGGGGAAGGTCCCGGCGCGATGGATCCCGAGATCGCCGCCCAGCTCGACGCGCTGACGCTGTCGATCCTCCCGTTCTTCAACTACGACGTGGCCGTTTCCGCCGGCTGGGACACGATCCTGGGCGAATGCGTGGAAAGCCCGATGGGCGGGATGGGCTACCACGTCCACAATATGGACCAGCTGATGAACGGCCACCTGAACCTGCTGCGTCCGGAAGTGCTGCTGTTCGCGCCCACCGAGGACGGCTCGATGCAGTTTCACGGCGTGGAGTACATCATCCCGGCCGACCTGTGGACCGAGCCGAATCCGCCGGAGTTCCTCGGCCAGGAGCTGCATTTCAACCCGAACGTCCCGCCGAACGGCATCTGGGCGCTGCACGTCTGGGTCGGCACCGATAACCCGACCGGCATCTTCCAGGATTTCAACCCGGAAGTGAACTGCGACTTCGCGCTCGAAGACTGAGCGACGCACTCCAATCCGCGCACGAGGGCCGGTTTCGACCGGCCCTTTTGTCGTTCTGGATGCGCGCGCCGTTCTCGATGCAAGCGCCGTTCCGAGTGGGTTGTCGGTGCCGAGTCGTCCTCGTGTCGTAGCATTGCCGTAGCGGTGTGCCCAGCGCAGCCCTACCGTGCAGGCTTCGAACGACATGAGGATGCCGAGATGAGAATCGACCCCCACCGCCTGCGCGACCTGCGCCGGTCCCGGAGCTGGTCGCAGGAACAGCTGGCCGACGCCTGTGGCCTGAACCTGCGCACCATCCAGCGTCTCGAGTCGGGCGCGCGCGCGTCGATCGAGTCCGTACGCGCCCTGGCTGCGGTCTTCGACGTGGACGTCGCTTCGCTACGCGTCGGTCCCGATCCGGGTGCAGGATCGCCCAGCGCGCTGCGCGCCGTCCGGACCGGCCTGGAGCGCTTCGACGATTTCTCCGGGCGAACCGACCGTTACGACTACTGGTGGTTCATGGCCGCCGCGACGCTGGTCCTGGCCATGGGCCTCGCGTTGCACCCGGTGCTTCACACCCTTATCGCCCTCGTTCTCCTGGTGCCGATGCTGGCGGCCGGCACGCGCCGGCTGCGCGATTCCGGCGAGAGCCCCTGGTGGCAGTTGTTCTGGCTCGTGCCGTTCGGCTTCTTGCTGGTGCTCTGGCTGCAGACCCGACCCGGCGTCGGCGCAGGCGATGAGCCGGGCGCCGAATGAGAAGAAGCGATCCGCGCAGGGAGGACATCGAGCGCGCCGCCGCGTTGCTCATCGATGCGTTCGACGACTACAACGCACGATTCTCCGACATCACCCGGCGCGCCGAGCGGCACTTCCGGCGGCGCGACTGGGCGCGCCAGCAGCGCGACGCCCGTGCCCGGATCGAGCTCTACGACGACTGCATCGCAGAGACCATCGGTCGCCTCGAGGGCGTGCTGGCCGAGCGCCTGCTGTCGCGCCCGCTGTGGCTGGACATCCACGGGCGCTATGCCGAGCGGATCGAGGACCGGCTCGACGCGGAGCTCTACAAGACCTTCTTCAACACCGCAACGCGTCGACTGTTCAAGACGCGCGGGGTCGATACGGGCGTGGAGTTCGTCGCGCTGGACATCGAGCCGACCGCACACATCACCCGGCCGGCCGATCGGAGAATCTACGGCCTGGCCGATGATGCGGTCGATGCCTGCCGCCGCCTGCTGGCCGACCCCGACCTGGGCCTCGACGACCGCGCCCTGGGCGCCGGCGCCGGCGCCCTGGCCGAGCGCCTCGACGCGGCGCTCGCGGACGATGGCGGTGCGCTGGCGATCGAGTTGCTGACGGTGCCGTTCTTTCGCGATCGGCGTGCCTACCGGGTCGGCCGCGTGCTCGGGGGGTCGAGGTGGCGGCCCTGCGTGATCGCGCTGGATCACCCCGAATCGGGGGTTCGTGTCGATGCCGTCCTGCTCGACCGCACGGCCGTGAGCATCCTGTTCGGCTTCACCTACAGCTATTTCCATGCCGACCTGCCGACGGTCGGCGATGCGATCGTGTTCCTTCGCACGCTACTGCCGGACAAGCCCGTCGATGAGCTCTACACCGTGCTCGGCCGGGCCAAGCAGGGCAAGACCGAGCGGTACCGCCGCTTCTTCCATCACCTCGAGCGGCAGCCCGATGAACGCCTGGTCGAGGCCGACGGCAAGCGCGGCATGGTCATGGTGGTGTTTACCGTGCCGGGTTACCCGCTGGTCTTCAAGGTAGTGCGCGACCATTTCGCGCCGGGCAAGAAGATCGGCCGCGAACACGTACTGGCGCAGTACCGCTTCGTGTTCCACCACGACCGGGTGGGGCGCCTGATCGACGCGCAGGAGTATCGCCATCTGGCGTTCGACAGGACGCGCTTCGATGCGGCCACGCTCGACGAACTGCTCGGTGAATGCTCGCGCGCGGTCGAACTCGACGGCGATATCGTCAGGGTTCGGCACTGCTTCGTCCAGCGGCGGGTCCGCCCACTCGATCTCTACGTCCGCGAGCAGCCCGCCGAGGTCGCCCGTGCCGCGCTGCTCGACTACGGCCGGGCGATCCGGGACCTGGCGCGCTCCAATCTCTTTCCGGGCGACCTGTTCCTGAAGAACTTCGGCGTCACGCGCAGCGGACGCGCCGTGTTCTACGACTTCGACGAGGTCTCCCGGGTGACCGACCTGAACATCCGGCGCGTTCCGCCCGCGCGCAGCGAGGAAGAGGAGTTCGCCGACCGGCCCTGGTACCCGGTCGCGCCCGGCGACGTCTTCCCCGAACAGTTTCCGCGCTTCATGGACCTGCCGTCCGCGCACCGGCAGGCCTTCCATGAAGCCCACGCCGACCTGTTCGACCCCGAATGGTGGAGCGCGCTGCAGCATCGCCTGCTCGACCGGCCCGATGCGGATGTACGGCCGTATGCGGAGGGGGCAAGGCTTTCTTGAGGGTCCAGGGGGAAAGCGGAAAAGGGGAAGGCGAAAGGGTCAGGGGTCAGGGGCTAGTAGAACCTTTGCCGGGGCTAGGGGAAAGGGACTAGCTGAAAGGGGCGAGCGGTTTGCCTCTATCCGCTTGCCTCTAGTGCCGCACTCTCTGAGCAGTAACTGGGGTCGACATCGAAAAATCGACGACCTCGTAGACCGGCGCGAGATAGGCGTCCGAAGCGATCACGGGAGCCTTGTGGCTGGGCTCCCGCATGAGAGTGATCCTGGTAGATCGCTCGCTTGACCTAGCCTGCGTTGTTCCCGCCCGGCCAATCCAGCTGGTAACGACGAGGCGAGGCCCTTCATCGGTTCCAAGTTCGGAACGGAACTCGATGTGAAGTCGTTGATCGTTCTTCAGGTGCGGGGTTGTCGGGTGTGTTTCATCCGGTTCCCTGAAGGCCGACCAGATCGCATAGTCCGGTGTGATCATGCTGGTCAAAGAAGTCGCCCTGAAGTGCATGTCCGGCGCGGCGACGACCTGCCCGTCGCGTTCCATCCGCAAGCCGATCAAGTACGCAGCCACGGGGTCCGCCTGCGCGAGCCGCTCGAACAGCGGGCGATTGATCGTCAGCCCGTAGGGATCGAACCGTTCGAGAATCTCGGTCGGGTTCCATACCGCGACAAGAACCGCATCCTCCGACTCGCCTCGGTCTCCGGTCGAGCAATCGACATCGGGATGGATTCGGCTGAGCATGGCGTATTCTGGAACTTCAGGCGCGATTGGAAAAGACCCTTCAGCAGGACAGCTCTGAGAAAGCTCATCCCGAGCTGCTAAGGGTGCCAGTTGCTGCGCAAAAACCCCTCCCGAAAGACCGGCCAGCAGCGCAAGAACGCCAACGGTCGACAAGATCCTTGCGGTCGGGAGGCGCAACGTCATCGAAGTAGCCACGTGCTCATTTGTTCTGCGAGGGACGAACATAAACTCGCATCGACCGCGTTAAACAGGCGTTTTCGGGAGCGAGCGCCCTTGCCTTATCGACGCCCGGCCCCTGGCCCCTGACCCCTCTCCCCTGGTTCCTTCCCCCTTTCCTGTTCCATGAACGCCCTTTCGCTCACCAGCGTGAGCGACTTGAACACCGGTACCGGTGGCTTGCCGATGAGCAGGCGGGCCTTGTTGCGCCAGCGCAGGTCGGCGGCGTAGAAGTTCTCGATCAGCGAGTTCGACAGGCCGTAGAAGCGCTGCATGACGATGTAGCGCTTGGCGGGTTCGCCGGCCCGGAACAACAGCCGGTCGAGCAAGCGGAAGAAGCCGGTCCTGGCGAAGAATCTTCGCGCGTGATCGCGGGTGAAGGCAGCCAGTCGCGAGCCGTTCATCGGCCATTCGGCGGCGATGGCGTCGGCCAGACCCATGGCCTGTGGCAGCGAATAGCCGGTGGTCGGGTGGAACAACGCCGCGCGCAGGCCCGAACGGGCCACGGGGTCTCGCTCCGGCCAGAATGCATCGAAGTCGCCGGCCAGCAGGATCGGCAGCACGCCGCGTTCTTCGCGCAGGGTTGCAGCGATCCGCCAGCCGTGGTCGTCGGCGTAGGTGTCGATCGCCGCCGACAGCTCGGCGTCGTCGAGCTCCGCGCCGTCGCTGTAGCGCGTGTCCTCGATCAGCAGCGTGGTCTCGTCGAAGGGCAGCAGGTAGATGAACCGGTAGCCGTCGGCCTGGGACACGGTTGCGTCCATGATGACGGGATGTTCGATTCCGTGCGGGCGTTCGGTCCGGACCTCGCGGCCGAAGAACTTCTGGAATCCGAGCACCAGGCCGTCGGCGCGGGACGGGCCGCGCCCGTCGATGACCGCCGTGCCCCGGATGCGCTCGCCGTCGGCCGTCTCGACGAAGTCCGGCCCCAGTTCGGATACCCGGGTGTCGCTTCGTACCTCGAGCCCGGCCTGGTGGACCCGCTCGCGCAGCGCGTCGGAGGTGATGCTGCGGTAGCCCGCATCCAGCCGGCGACGGTAGCCAGGGAAGCGGACTTCCTGTGCGGACCAGCGGTGCCGGACGAGCGGATCGACGAACGCATGCTGCGCGGCGGTGAGGTCGCCGGCGTGGAACGACCAGGTGTGATTGCCGCACACATCCCCGGCGGCCTCGACGATCGTGACCCGCGTTTCGGGGTGCGTCTCGGCCAGGCGCAGCGCGATCAGGCAGTTGGCCAGGCCGCCGCCGGCGAGCAGCAGGTGATTCGGGGAAGGTGCCATCGGCCTATTGTGAAGCAACCCGGACTCGACGACGGCGACCGATCCACGGTCCGGCTCCGATGGGAGCGGCGGTGCTTGGAGCAACAATCGAGGGGCGATTCCGACCTTTCGGCTCGGGGCGCATGACCTCTGGCGCATGACCGGAGGACAGGGCCGCAGTAGCCTGATCGGGTGATTTCCTCCCCCGAGAGTTCCGAGTTCAGATGAAACGCTTCCTGAAATGGTCCGGCCTTGCGCTGGGCGCGCTGCTGCTGGTCGGTGGCCTGCTGTTCGCCAACTTCTGGTTCTTCAAGCCCCTGTCGATCGACTGGTTCTACACCCGCGTGTTCGTCAAGTTCGCGCTGCAGCAGCCGGAGATGCTGACTTCGATGCGGATGCTCGAACCGATGGGCATTCGCGGCCACAACGCGAAGCTCGGCGACGCCTCGCCGCAGGCGGCCGAGGAGCAGCTGGCCTGGTGGCGCGAGCAGTACGAAGTGTTCCAGCGCTACGGTCGCGAAGACTACGAGGGCCAGGATCGCCTGTCCTACGATGTGTTCGACTTCTTCATGGCCAACACGCTGGCCGAGGCCGACCGCTGGTACCTGCACAGCTTTCCGGTCAACCAGATGTTCGGCATCCAGAGCAACCTGCCGAACTTCATGGCCCAGCAGCACGTCATCGAGGACGAGCTGGGCGCCGAACACTACATCGCGCGACTGAACCAGTTCGACACCAAGTTCGACCAGGTGCTGGCCGGTCTACGCCTGCGCCGCGAGGCCGGCATCCATCCGCCGGCGTTCGCGGTCGACAAGGTCATCGAGCAGATCGACGGTTTCCTCGAGCCGGCGCCCGAAGAACACCTGCTGACGGCGAGCTTCGACGAGCGGGTCGCGGAGATCGACGAGGCGGAGCTCTCCGCCGAGCGCCGCGCCGAACTGCGCGCCGAGGTGGTCGAGGCGGTCGAGACGGTGGTCTACCCGACCTACCGCGAACTGCAGGACTACCTGGTCGACCTGCGCGCGGTCGCCACCAGCAACGACGGGGTCTGGCGTCTGCCGGAGGGCGAGGCGTTCTACCAGGCGGCCATCACCCAGCACACCACCACCGACATGACCGCCGACGAGATTCACGCCATGGGGCTGGCCGAGGTCGAGCGGATCGGCGCGGAAATGGACGCGATCCTTAGCGGCGAAGGGCTGACGGATGGCACGATCGGCATGACAATCGGAGAACGGGTGCGTCGGATCGCCGAGCGACCCGACCAGCTCTATCCCGACACCGATGAAGGCCGCGAGCGGATCCTGGCCGACTACCAGGCGATCATCGACGAGATCGACGCGGCGATGGACGACTACTTCAACCTGCGTCCGTCGGTCGGCGTCGAGGTCGTGCGCGTACCCGAGTTTTCCGAGGCGACCGCGCCGGGCGCCTATTACCAACCGCCTTCGCTCGACGGCTCCCGGCCGGGCCGGTTCTTCGCCAACCTGCGCGACGTGTCGGAGATTCCGAAGTTCGGCATGCGCACCCTGGCCTACCACGAGGGCGTGCCGGGGCACCATTTCCAGAACGCGATCACCCAGCAGCTCGAAGGCCTGCCGATGTTCCGCCGGATGCTGCCGTTCACGGCCTACGGCGAGGGCTGGGCGCTGTACACGGAGCGCCTGGCGTGGGAGATCGGATTCCAGGACGACCCCCTGGACAACCTCGGCCGGCTCCAGGCCGAAATGTTCCGGGCCGTGCGCCTCGTGGTCGACTCGGGCATGCACGCCAAGCGCTGGTCCCGCGAGCGCGCGATCGAGTACATGATGGCCAACACCGGCATGGGCGAGACGGAAGTCGAAGCTGAGATCGAGCGCTACCTGGTCATGCCCGGCCAGGCGCTGGCCTACAAGGTCGGCATGATGAAGATCCTCGAACTGCGCGAGCGGGCCCGGCGCGAGCTGGGCGAGGACTTCGATATCAAGGCCTTCCACGACCAGGTCCTCGGCAATGGCGCCCTGCCGCTGGTGATCCTCGAGCGGGTGGTTGACGACTGGATCGACGAGGTTCGCGGCGGTACGGTCTGAGCGAGGCGATTGATCCCTTCGCCGAGCGCCCGAAGCCTAAGGGATTCGCTCGACGGCCTGGATTGAACGAAGCAGCGAGTGAGGGAGTTCGGTTCGGTATTCCGAGCGAAGACGGTAGATCGCGCGGGCAAGGCTCTGTTTCCGGGGCCCTGCGTTGATCATCAGCTTGTTGAGAAGTTTTCGAGTGCCACCGTGAACGTGGAATACCGACGTTTCTAACGCGTCCCAGGGCACTGTGGCGAAACTGAGGCCTGCCGACCGCGCCCTGCGATGAAGCGCGGCGGCGGTGTCGAAATCGAAGTACGGTGCGCGGCGGCCGTCGATCTCGGTCTGTGGACCCTGCAGACGGTCCAGGTCAAGCCTTCGCAGGCCGGGAACATGGCGGCGGTAGGCCACTAGTGGTCTCACCCACCCCGGCAACCAGCGAAGATCGTTGGCGATTCGGCGGGCTTCGAATGAGGCGCCTTGCTCAAGCAGTCGGCGAACGGCGTCGACCCTGAAAGCGCAGAACGGAATCCACGGGCGCTCCATGTACAGCGTGATGGGCGAGCCCGCGTCGATCGCGCGGCCGGTGGGCTGGAGCCAGCCCACGCCGTAGTCGCCCTGTCTCATGCCGCGCCTCAGCGTGTCGAGGAACGCGGCTGGATCGAGTATTTCGGCGTCCGAATCGAGCAGAATCATCCACTCGTCGGTCGACTCCGAAAAAAGCCGGTCCAGCGTCATTCCATGAGGTCGGAGTGACCAGCGCCTGCAAGTGATTCCAAGGTCGCGGCAGAAGTGTTCGCAGGTTTCCGCTTGCCGCGCATTCCGGCTGCAGTCGATGACGTGCACGGGAAATGGCAGGTGGCGAATCGCGCTCAATGCGGCAAGCGCTGTATAGCCGATCGTATCGACGTTGATGATTGTGACCGAAGTGTCCGAAACCATCATTCCAAGCCAGGTGCCAACCCACCCACACATTAACATTCTGTTCCGGATCGGCCGCGCTCCAGCCACGTGGTGGGGTAGGCTACCCGACCCGTTTCGAACCTCGAATTGCCCCTTCCCAGGAGCCAGTGATGACCGACCGCCTAAAGCAATTCACCGAGTACCGCAGGAAGATGAACGAGCGCCTGCTGTCGGAGGACAATCGCGTGATCAAGCGGATGTTCTCGCTCGATTCGCTGACCTTCAGCCAGGACAGCACGCTGGACCGCAAGACCAAGGAGTTGCTGGGCCTGATCGCCTCGCTGGTGCTGCGCTGCGACGACTGCGTCAGCTACCACATCGCTTCCAGCGTCGAGGCCGGGGCCTCGAAGGAAGAAATCATGGAAACCATGAGCATCGGCCTGGTGGTCGGCGGCACGATCGTCATACCGCACCTCCGGCGGGCGACCGAGTTTCTCGACGAGGTCACCGGAGAGGACGAATGAGGCGGGCCGTCCTGACGATAGCAGTGACCCTTTACGCCGGACTCGCCTTTGCCCAGGGGTTGCCGGAGTCGTTCTCGACCGGCCCGGCCATTCCGGACCACGGCCCGGTCGCGGCGCAGCCGGCCGATGCATTCAACCTGGTTCCGGGCGAGACCTATCGCGTGCTGTTCGATGTGGCCTTCGGCTCGAAGGACCAGCACGCGCCGAACCGCCGGCTGGAGTCGGTGGCTCGATTCATCAACCTGCACGCGCGCGCCGATATCGACCCGGCCGATCTCGAGATCGAGGTCGTCGCCCACGGCGGCACGACCTTCGACGTGCTGTCGCGCGAGGCCTACCGCCAGCGCTTCGAGGTCAAGCACCCGAACGCGGACCTGCTCGAAGCGCTTCAGGTGGCCGGCGTCACCGTCTACCTGTGTGGTCAGAGCGCGTCGGCCCACGGGGTGGATGCCGATGAACTGGCGCCGGGCGTGGTGATGGCCCAGTCGGCGATGACTGTCCTTGTCCGACGCCAGGCCGAGGGCTGGGCGCTGCTGCCCTAGTCGACTGCCGGCCCGGCGAGGCCCGCGCCGGTATCATCGAGCACCGACCCCCATCTATCCGGAGCCCGCCCCGATGGCCGCCTCGCTCGAAGCGCTCGACCGCCAGTACCTGTTCCATCCTTCGTCCGACCTGCGCCAGGTGCGCGATGGCGAGCCGCTGATCTGGACCAGGGGGGAGGGCATCCATGTCGAGGACCAGCACGGCAAGCGTTATCTCGAAGGCATGGCCGGTCTGTGGTGCACGGCGCTGGGGTATGGAGAGAAGGAGCTCGCCAAGGCCGCGGCCGAGCAGATGGAGGCCTTCTGCTACGGCCCGCTGTTTGCCGCCCGCGCCAACGAGCCGTCGATCCGCCTGGCGGCCAAACTTGCCGAGTGGGTGCCGATCGACGGTGCGCGGTTCCTGTTCGGCTGCTCCGGCTCGGACGCCAACGACACCCAGATCAAGCTTGCGCGCTACTACTTCAATGCGACCGGCAAGCCGCACAAGAAGAAGATCCTGTCGCGGACCAGCGGCTACCACGGCACTACGTTGGCGACCGCTGCGCTGACCGGGCTGAAGCCGTTCCATGCGCACTTCGACGTGCCGGGCGCGGACGTGGTCCACCTGACCGAGCCCCATCACTTCCGCCAGGCGCATGACGGCGAGTCCGAAGAGGACTTCGCCACCCGGTTGGCCGAGGAACTGGAAGCGGTCATCGAGCGCGAGGGCGGCGATACGATCGCGGCCATGATCGCCGAGCCGCTGATGGGCGCCGGCGGCCTGATCATCCCGCCGAAGACCTACTTCGAGAAGATCCAGCCGATCCTGTGCGAGCACGAGATCCTGCTGATCGACGACGAGGTGGTCTGTGCATTTGGTAGAACAGGCAACCCGTTCGGCTGCCAGACCTTTGGTATGGAGCCGGCCACTATGACGATGGCCAAGGCGCTGTCGTCGGCCTACCAGCCGATCTCGGCGGTGGCGATCCCGCCGTTCATGTACGAGGAAATCGAACGCGCCGCCGGCGACGTCGGCATGTTCGGCCATGGCCTGACCTATTCCGGCCATCCGGTGGCTGCGGCCGTCGCCCTGCGCACGCTGGAGCTCTACGAAGAACGCGGCCTGATGGACCACGCCGCCCGGATGGGCGAAGTCATGCAGGCGAAGCTGGCCGACCTTGCGGACCATCCGCTGGTCGGCAACCTGCGCGGCGTGGGCCTGATCGCGGGGCTCGAGTTCATCGCCGACAAGGCCTCGGGCGCGCGCTTCGACCCGGCCGACAAGATCGCCTTCCAGGTCCAGAACGCCTGCCTCGAGGCCGGCCTGGTCGTCCGCGCCCTGCCGGGGGATACCTGCGCCATCTGCCCGCCGCTGATCATCGACGAGGACGGCATCGAGGAGCTGGTCACGAAGCTGGTTGCCGGGCTGGACGCGGTGCAGGCGAAGCGGTAGTCGGGCGATGGCCGGGCGTTGTGCCTGCTTCCGCCAGATGATTAGCGCGAAGACGCGAAGACGCGAAGACGCGAAGACGCGAAGAGAAAAGAGCGAGAGCAGGGAAGTCAAGGGGCCGAGCATCGAGTCATTGCCCGCGAACAGGGTTTGAAGAAAGGGATCGAGGTTCTTTCTGCTTTCAAATGCGAGTCGCCTTTCTCTTTAACTCCATTGCGTCTTTGCGTCTTCGCGCCAATCCTCTAGAGAATTCGCCACCGACCGCGAGAGGCTCGACCGATGGTGATGTCACCATCTGCCACAACACGCTGATTGCGTAGCGAGTGAGTACGACATGCTGGGTGCGTTGATTCTGTTGGTCCTCAACCTGCTGGTGCTTCGCTGGGCCGGGCAGGGACCGAAGGCGCTGGGGCTCGATCGGCCGGGGCGTCGGGCGGTGGAGATCGCGGCGGGGCTGCTCGTTGCCGGGGCGTTCGCCGCGCTGCAGATGCTGGTACTCGCTCGGCTGGCCGGATTCGAATGGATCCCGAATCCGGACTACAGTCTGTCGGCGCTGTACGAAGGGCTGCGGTGGAACCTGTTCTCGGTGCTGTTCGAAGAACTGATCTTCCGTGGTGCGCTGCTGTGGCTGGCGATCCGCTGGTTGGGGCCGGTGCGCGCGACGCTGCTGTCGGCCGCCTGCTTTGGCGTCTATCACTGGTTCTCCTACGGAATGCTGGGGGACCCGGTCTCGATGGCGTTCGTGTTCGTCCTTACCGGTGCATTCGGCGCGATGCTGGCCTGGGCGTTCGCCTGGTCACGCGGCGTCGGCCTGCCCATCGCGCTTCACCTGGGCTGGAACGTGGTCAGCAACGAAGCGTTTTCAAACGGACCGCTGGGCGAGCGCTGGCTGCTCGCGGCCGGCGAAGACATGCAGGTCCTCGGTGGCGGAGAACAGTTGCTGGTCAGCGTCGGGATTCCGCTTGCGTTGCCCTTGCTGGTTCTGCTTGCCATGAAGGGGCCGATGCGGCGCTGGCGTTGTCCGCTCGAGGGCGTCTCGCGTGATAGGGAATAGCGCATCGTCCCCTTTTCTTGAACGGGCTGCGGCCGTTGCCGATCGCGCGCCCGTTCAACAGGTGAATCGCGAAAGCACGAAAGGCTGCAGTGCGAACCAGTGCATCGCGGCCCAGAGGCTGAAGTCGATCAGGATGCTGCGGTGGTAGGAGTCGGGCTGTTCGGCGCGGAGGTACAGGACCGACCATCCGAAGCGATCGTAGGCCTCGCCGCGCAGAATCTGGGCCAGAATCCCCAGGTAGCCCCAGAGCAGGGCGAGGATCACAGCCAACTTCACTTGGCACGGGTCGTGGATCCAGTACAGAGGCAGCAGCGGTACCAGGGCGAAGGCCATCGGGAACCTATGACGAAACAGCCCTGTGCTCCGAGCCGCGTGGGTCATTGCAGAGTCCTTTCCCCTGGTAGATCGGCGATGCCGGCGAACGCATGACGTAGCCAGCCCGAGCCTTTACCGTGGGCAGGCCGTCGCGTGCTGCAACCTGCACGGACGCGCAATCCGGCGACCCGTGAGGGCCCCGCAGGCATGAGTGGCCCGTAGAGCAAGCTCTTGCACTCCGGTCGACACGGCTCGGCTATGCTCCGACGCATGGTATCCCGAAACATTCCGCTTCTCTGGCTCGCCTTTGCGAGCGCGATTGCCCATGCCCAGCAACCCGCGCCGGTGGCGATTGCCGAACCCGTGCTGGAAGCTGCGGTGGAGCAGGTGCAGTTGTCCGGTTCGTTCGCCGCCCGGCGGGCCGCCAGTCTTTCGCCGCGCCTGGCCGGGCGGGTCGAATCGATCCACTTCGAGGCCGGTGATGCGGTCGAGGCCGGGCAGGTGCTGGTCCGGCTCGACGAACGCCTGGCGACGCTTGAGCTGGCGCAGGCCGAGGCCGATGTGGCGCGAGCCCGGGCCGCCTACGACGAGGCGATCAGGCTGCGCGACGAGGGTCAGCGCCTGGCCGAGGATCGCTTCCTGCCCGATACGGAGATCCGGGCGCGCGTTTCGGGCGCGGAGGTCGCCCGGGCCGAGCTCGCGGTGGCGGAAGCCGCGCGCGACACGGTCGCCGAACGGCTGGCCTTCCACGAGGTCATCGCGCCCTTCGACGGCGTCGTCGCGCGCCGCCTGGTCGACGAGGGTGAGTGGGTGCCGACCGGTGCGGCGGTCGGCGAACTGGTTGCCATCGGCGAACTCTGGCTCGAACTTCAGGCGCCGCAGCGACTCTGGCCGCAGCTGGGACGGGCGACGGGCGCCGACGTTGAGGTCGACGCGATCCCGGATCGATCCTTTCGCGCCGAGCTGGTCGCGCGCGTGCCTGTCAGCGACCCCGATGCGCGAACCTTCCTGGTCCGGCTGGCGCTGGTCGAGCGCGGTGCCGACATCACGCCGGGCATGACCGCGCGAGCGCGCATCGACCTGCCGTCGGAGCGCGACGTGTTGCTCGTGCCGAGGGATGCGCTGGTTCGATACCCCGACGGCACAGTCACGCTGTTCATCGTCGACCGCAATGCGTCGCCGCCGGTGGCGCGCCAGCGCCAGGTCACGCTGGGCCGCATCGACGGCGACCGCACGGTGATCGCCTCGGGCCTGGAGCCCGGACAGCCGGTGGTGACTCGCGGCAACGAGGGCCTGTCCGATGGCCAGCCGGTGCGGATCGTCGTGTCCGACGCCGTGTTGGACGACCTGCCGCCCGGCAGCGGGGGCTGAGCGATGTTCGCCGGCGTGATCCGCCACGGCACGATCCTCGCCGTGGTCGTGCTCGTGATCTGCGTGCTCGGCGTGCTGGCCGCGTTGCGCATCCCGGTGCAGATGATTCCCGACCTGGACGTGCGCGTGGTCAGCGTGGAGACGCGCTGGCCCGGGGCCACGCCGCAGGACGTGGAAAAGGAGATCCTGGTCGAACAGGAAGAGTACCTGCGTTCGCTGCCGAATCTCGAGCGGATGATCTCCTCGGCGTCCTACGGGTCGGCGCAGATCGAGCTGGAGTTCCCGTTCGGCGTCGATATCAACGAAGCGCTGATTCGCGTCAACAATGCCTTGAGCCAGGTCCCGGGCTATCCCGAAAACGTCGATGAACCCAGCCTGGAGGCGAGTTCGTTTTCGCAGAACTCGTTCATGTTCTTCTCGATCCGGCCGCTGGCGGGCAATCCGTTCGATCTCGACATGGCGCTGATGCGCGATTTCGTCGACGACAACGTGCGGACCCGGATGGAGCGGGTACCCGGCGTATCCCGGGTCAACGTCTGGGGTGGAGCGGAGCGCCAGGTCCGGGTGCGGATCGATCCGGCCGCAGCCGCCGAGCTGGGCGTCACGCTCGAGCAGGTGCGCGCCGCGATCCGTGGCCGCAACCGCGACGTGTCCGGCGGTGACCTCGAGTCCGGCAAGCGGCGCTATCTGCTGCGCACGGTCGGCCGCTACGCGTCGGTCGAAGAGATGGAAGACACGATCATCGACGTGCGCGGCGATTCGATCGTGCGGCTGGGGGACGTCGCCCGGGTCGAGATGTCGCACTACGAGCTGCGCAACCGTGCATCGGTCAACGGCCTGCGCAGCATCACGCTGGCCGTCGACCGCGAGCCCGGCTCCAACGTCATCGACATCAAGCGCGCGATGCTGCCGGCGATCGAACAGATCAACGCCGACCTGGTCCGACCGGCCGGCATGGAGATCACGCCGATCGCCGACGACGTGGTCTACGTCGAGGCGTCCGTGGCCAACGTCTGGAAGAACCTCGGTCTCGGTGCGCTGCTCGCCACCGGCGTGATGTTCCTGTTCCTGCGCTCCGGCAGGGCGACCCTTGTCGGCGTGATCGGCGTGCCGATCTGCACCATCGCGGCGTTCCTCGGTCTGGTCGCGGCGGGCCGGACCATCAACGTGATCTCGCTGGCCGGCGTGGCCTTCGCGATCGGCATGACGCTGGACAACAGCATCGTCGTGCTCGAGGCGATCGAGCGCAAGCGGCGCCAAGGCATGGAGAAGATGGAAGCCGCGCTCCAGGGCGTCCGCCTGGTCTGGCCTGCGGTACTGGCCTCGACCATGACCACGGTGCTCGTGTTCGCACCGATCTTCTTCATCGAGCAGGAGGCCGGTCAGCTGTATTCCGACGTCGCCGTCGCGATTTCCGCCTCGATCCTGGCCAGCATGCTGGTGGCCATCACCGTGGTGCCCGCGCTGTCGGCGCGACTCAGCTTCGGTCTGCGAACCCATGCGGAGACCGGCACGGCGGCGCGAGAACGGATCGTTGGCCTGGTGACCTGGCTGGTGTCGTCGACATCGCGGCGGCTTGCGACGCTGGGCATCACGCTCGGCGGCGTGGTCGCGATCCTGTGGATGTTGACGCCCCCGGCCGAGTACCTGCCCGAGGGCGAAGAGCCGAAACTGTTCGCCCGCATGATCGCACCGCCGGGCTACAACCTGACCGAGATGAGCCGGATCGGCGAGGCGCTCGAAGCGTATTACCTGCCCTACGTCGGCGCCGACCCGGAGGCCTATCCGGCCGGCGATGCTCCCGTGCCGGCCCTGGCCTACTTCAACCTGTCGGTCGATCCGGGCGGCCTGCGGGTGATCGCCGAGCCGATCGATCCACGCTTCGTCGGCGACCTGATCGACGTGATGTCCGCGCACTACGAGACCTTCCCGGGCATGCGCGCATTCGTCAGCCGCGGGTCGATCATCTCCGGGAACGACGGCGGCACCCGCAGCGTGAATCTCGACATGACCGGCCAGGATCTTGCCGAGCTCTACGACGTTGCCGGGAACGCGTTCCGCTATGCCGAGCAGGCCTTCGACAACCCGCAGATCGATTCATCGCCCGGATCGCTGTCGCTGGACCAGCCGCTGATCGAGATCCGCCCGGACTGGGATCGTGCCGCCGAGCTGGGATTCGACGCCGACAGCCTGGGGTTCTCGGTTGCGGCCTTGACCGACGGCGCCTTCGTCGACGAGTACTTCCGGGGCGACGACAAGATCGACGTGTTCCTGTTCTCCAGCGCCGGCAGCGATCGAGACCTGTCCACCGTCGGTGATCTTCCCGTCTACACCCCGTCCGGTGCCGTGGTACCGCTGTCGGCAATCGCCGAGATCGTGGAGACGGTGGATACCGATTCGGTGCGCCGGCTCAACGGGCGGCGAACGGTGACCCTGAACATCATTCCACCGAGGTCGGTTGCGCTGGAAACGGCGGTGGGGGTCGTCCGCAGCGAGGTGATCGAGCGGATGCGGCGCGACGGCGCGCTGCCGCAGGGCGTTTCCGTCGATATCTCCGGGGCCAGCGACGAGCTGACCCGGACCCGGGCCGCCCTGGCCGACAACTACGTGGTCGCCATCGTGCTGAGCTTCCTGGTCATGGTGGCGATCTTCAACCACTGGGGCTGGCCGCTGGTCATCCTCACCGCCGTGCCGCTGGGCATCGCCGGCGGAATCGCCGGGCTGGCGATGTTGAACGGCATCGGCGTGCGCCAGCCCTTCGACATGATCACCATGCTCGGCTTCCTGATCCTGCTCGGCGTGGTGGTCAACAACCCCATCCTGATCGTCGATCGGACGCTGAACAATCTCAGAGACGGCATGACCGACGTGGTGGACGCCGTGCTCGAAGCGGTCGAGTCGCGGATCCGGCCGATCCTGATGTCGATGATCACGACGCTGTTCGGCCTGGCGCCGCTGGTTTTCCTTCCCGGCGAAGGCACCGAGCTCTATCGGGGCGTCGGGGTGGTGGTCCTTGCCGGCCTGCTGTTCGCGACGCTGGTGACCCTGACTTTCCTGCCCGCGCTCTTGGTCACCATCCTGCGGCTGGTCCCGGGGCGCTGGCGCACCGGGCAGGATTCCTAGTCGGTCGAACCCGACTCGAAGTCGTCGCCGAACACCGGTCCGTCCAGCGTCAGCGGCGTGGTCAGGCAGCCCGGGAAACTCGATTCGCGCTGGATCACGTGGCCGAGCATGCGGTCGGGCACGCGCTGCGGCGCGTTGCCGTACTGGTGATCGAGACCGAGGGTCAGCGAGATGTTCGACATGCCGCCGCTCTGCAGGTGGCAATAGCTCATCAGCGTGCCGCTGCCCTGGCCGGCCGGACCGGGCAGCGACGCGGGTCCCGAATAGCATCCGGCCTGCGTGCCGTAGCACTGGTCGATATCGTCCGGGTTGCCGTCGATGCCGGCGTAGCAGTGGGTGTGCGGCGAGCTGAAGTTGTGGCCGATTTCGTGCGAGGTGGCCACGATGTCCCACACCGATTGCGGATTGGCCATGTCGAAGCTGCCCGACAGGTTGCCGGTCACCCCGTAGTCGCCGCCGTACAGGCCGCTGGCGGCCATGCCGGGGCAGCTGGCGCCGGTGTTGAAGGCACCCTGGCAGAGCACGCCGACCCAGGCGATACCGCCGCCGAGGTTCGCGCCGCTGAGGAAATGGGCGAGGCTCCGGTCGACGTCGCCGTTGTTCTGGTTCCAGTACTCGCCGAACTCGCTGAGCCGGCAACTCGAGCCGGACTGCGTCCACGGGTCGTCGCTCGTCGTCCACAGCGACAGTGAAACCAGGCCCAGGGCCGTATCGGCCTCGGCCTGGTAGATGGTGGAGGCAAAGGCGATCAGGTCGGCGGCGTAGGCCGCTGCGTCGTCGACGTTGCCGAACAGCGCGAAGTACTCGTGATCGGTTTCCAGCGCGACGCGGGCGGTGAAGCCGCCGATCGGAACGTCCTGCAGCACCGGGCTCCGGCCGCGCTCGGTGGGCAGGGGCGGCGGTGTCAGGCTTGCATCGTTGCCGCAGGCGAACTGCCCGCGGCGCGTGTCGTCCTCGACCGCCTGCATCGACAGCGCGCCTTCGGCCGTGTCGAGCAGCGCCCGCATGCCGTCGGCGCCGCGGACCAGGCCGCGGGTGGTCCCGTCCTCGCCGATGGCGACGGTCACGCGGCTTCCGGGCTCGCCGACGACCCGACCGGTCAGCCAGGTCCGGGTCATCCGTAGCGCCACGGGATCGCCGCCGTCGACGACCAGCGTGGCGTCGTCGGCGACCACGACCATCTTCTCGAGCTCCAGTTCGGCCGGTGAGCGGTTCGAGCCGGGCTGGCCGATGCCGGTCAGGCGCAGGTTCGCGCCGAGCGGTAGCGCGTGGGCCGTCGTGTGCCAGCCCCGCTCGGCGGCGGAGCGCTCGAAGGTGCTGGCCGCCCATGCCCCGGAGGCGGGAACCAGCAGCAGCGCCAGGGCGGCAAGAACCCTGGTCGGAATGGACGAGTGAAACCGGTCGAACAGCATTGGAGCCAACCCCTGCATTGAACGTCGGGGTCGAGCATAGACCGGCTGAAAAATGGCCCAACGCAGGTTCGGCGGCGCTTCGGGAGACGTGCCGCGCGTTGCTGGAGAAACTGCGATTCAGTTCGCGAAAGTTTTTTTCCGCTCAGGTCTCGAGGCGGTCGAATTCGCGGATATTGATCAGCATTTCATGCAGATACGCCTCGAGTGCATCGCGGTCGCGCGCTTCGGAAACGCGCCGGATGCTATCGACGATCGCGATCCACCAGTTCATGTGCGTCGCACTGAGCTGCGCGGCGACGGCGACCAGGTCTCGCGCCAGCGACAGGGTCTCGTCGGCCTCGCGCTTGAGGGCCACGAGACTGTCGATGTCGGGGTGGCTGGTCTCCAGCCGGGCCAGCAGTCGGTCGACCAGCTGGGGATCGGTTTCCAGCTGCCGCGAAGAGGCCGGCTCGGCGTCGGGCTCCATGAACGCGACGTCGAGCAGGGACAGCAGGCTTCGGAACGACCCTCGCAGGCTCAACAGCAGTTCCTTGCGCCGCGCCGATTCCCTCGAGCGCTGGACGAGCGTCAGCAGGCCGACCAGGATGAAGCCCTCGAGGCAGAACCCGATCAACTCCGGAAGCAGCGAGTCGTGGAAGACGCCGCCACCGTCGATTGCGTACAGCATCCATAGCAGGACCAGGCCGATCAGCCCGAAGACCACCATCGGTGCGAGCAGGAAGAACCGGCTCATCTGCGGTCGGGTCCGGGGTCGTCACAGGCGTCGTCTGCAAAGGCCTGAATGATGCGAGCGATCTTCTCCGCTTCGGACCGGGTCAGGTCCAGCGGCAGGTTGTCGATGTAGACGACGTGGTCCTCGCGCACGGGCACCGGGACGATCCGGCTGGGGTTCTCGGTGGCTTCCAGACGGATCCGCTCCGCAGCCTTCTGCTTCTCGTCCAGCGCCGGTTCGGCCCGGGTCCCGCGGGCGAAATTGCGGATCCGCTCGCGCGCGGAAGGTTCGAAGCGGGTCGAGGAATCGAGCCAGTTGAGGTAGTCGGCCAGGCCCTTCTTCAGGCGATCACCGTAGACCTCCAGCGTCTCGGGCCGGATGCTTGAGCCTTCGAGCTTGTGGAACCGCGACACGAGGACGTCGACATCGAGTTCGCGCACGTCGGCGCGCTCGGTCGGGGTCAGTTCCCCGGCCAGGTGCTCCAGCGCGTTGCGCCGGGCGCGGGCGGTGGCCGGGTTGATCAGGCCTTCCATACCGGCCTGCTTCAGGAACTGCCCGAGAGCCTCGGCGCTGTAGTCGGTTTCGCTCATCGGTGTCGAATGCGTCGATTCAGGGTCCTGCGAGGAATCATCCGTGGTGGGCGTCGAACAATCAAGGCCCGGTTGGCTCGGCGTTGCAGCAGGCATGAATCCCGGCCAGCGTCTCGCGCGCGCTCCACGGTGGGTTGACCAGCGCCATGCCGCAGCCGCTCATGCGGCCGAGGCGCTGGGCATCGTTGAAGCGGATTCGAAGGTCGAGCCATGCATCGTCATTAAGACCGAGTGCGGCGGGGAGGGCATCCGGGGCCGTGTCGCGCCCGT
Organism: Wenzhouxiangellaceae bacterium; assembly: GCA_965222675.1. GTDB lineage: Bacteria > Pseudomonadota > Gammaproteobacteria > Xanthomonadales > Wenzhouxiangellaceae. The sequence goes on from OZ244963.1 coordinate 912,955, forward strand.
CGATCATCGGGTACCAGATCAGGTAGACGCCGTGGCCGAAGCGACGGAGCGCGCTCTTCAAGGCAGCAGCCAGGTCGTCGAGTTCGCTCTTCAATTCGAACGGCGGGTCGATCAGCGTCAGCCCCCGCCCGCTCGAAGGCGCGCGGATCGAGGCCAGCGCGGCGTAGCCGTCTCCGGGCACGACGCGGATCGACCGGTCGCCGGCGAAGTGCGCAGCTAGCGCCTTCTGTTCGGTCGGGTGAAGTTCGCAGATCGTCAGCTCGTCCTGCGGCCGCAGGCGGTCGCGCAACAGCTGCGGCGAGCCCGGATAGCTGCGCAGTCGACTGTCCCGATTGTGCCGCCTGATCGCCTCCACGTAGTCGACCAGCGGGGGCGGCGGTTGGTCCCGGATCGCGCCGATGCCGCACTCGAACTCGCGGTTCTTGCGGGCGAATTCATGCTCCAGATCGTAGAGCGCCGGTCCCGCGTGCGTGTCGAGGAACGCGATGCCCTTGGGCTTGTGCTGCATCGCATCGACCACGGCCAGCAGCACCGCGTGCTTGAACACGTCGGCCGGGTTTCCTGCGTGGAAGCCGTGGCGGTAGCTGAGCATGCCGGGGACTCGGAGACGAAGGCAAGCAGTGTAGCGCCTGAACGAGGGTATGCTTCGGGCTGGATTCCGTCGGCGCTCCGCCATGCTCTCTTCCCTCGGCGACCTGTTCTCGCACCATCTCCGGCGCTGGATTCCGGAGCCGTTCGTGTTCGCGCTGGTGCTGACGGTGCTGGTCGCGGCACTTGCCTGGAGCGCCACGGGTACGCCGCTGGCCGACGTGACCGGTCATTGGTATCGCGGGTTCTGGATCCTGCTCGAGTTCGGCATGCAGATGGTGCTGATCCTGACTACGGGATTCGCCATCGCGCTTTCGCCCATCGCCAGCCGCCTGATCGATCGCCTGAGCAACCTGGCGCGAACGCCCGGTGCGGTCTACGTGATCGTGCTGGTGGCCGGCGGCCTGTTCAGCCTGGTCAGCTGGGGCTGGGTCGTGTTGACCGCCGTGCTGGCGCGCGAGCTCGCACGACGCGTCGAAGGCGTGGATTACGCCTACCTGGTGGCCTGCGTCTACATCTCGGGCCAGCCCTGGGTCGGGGGGCTGTCGAGTTCGATCCCGCTGCTGCTGAACACCGACGGCAACTTCCTGATCGAGGGCGGTGTCCTGTCCGCCACGATTCCGGCCGGGGCCACCCTGGGCAGCCTGCTCAACACGGCCTACGTGGCGATGTACTTCCTGGTCGTGCCGTTGCTGATGTGGGCGATGCGGCCGCGTGGTGCGGCGGTGCGGACCATCAATCACCTGGCCGACGTCGGCGCCCGCGAGGACGCCAGCGTGGCCGAGGAAGCCGAGTCGATGCGCCTCGGCGGAGCCAGCGTTTCGGATCGACTCAACAACGGTTGGTTCCTCCAGCTGGTGGTTGCCGCGGCCGCACTGTGGTACGTCGTCCGCCACTTCTCGACCGCCGGCTTCGACCTGGACCTGAACATCATGATCTTCATGTTCCTGGCGATCGGGCTGTTGGTCCACCGCACCCCGATGCGCTACGTGATCGCGATGAAGCGGGCCTGCGCGAACGTTTCGGGCATCATCTTCCAGTACCCCTTCTACGCCGGGATCATGGGCATCATGATGTTCTCCGGACTCGGCGCGCTGGTGTCGGAATGGCTGGCCGGGGGAGCGACGATGGCCACGCTGCCGCTGATCGCCCAGTTCGCCGGTGCCGCCGTCAATTTCGCGATTCCCTCGGCCGGCGGCGAATGGGCCGTGATCGGGCCGTCGCTGACCGACACGGCGCTGAGCGTCTCGGCGCATCTGCCGCCGGACGAACAGCAGGCCTTCGTCGCGAAGATCGCCATGGCGGTGGCGTACGGCGAGACGTCGACCAACCTGCTGCAGCCGTTCTTCCTGTTGATCGTTCTCCCCGTCATGGGCGCCGGCGTGCTGATCCAGGCCCGCGACGTGATGGGCTACCTGGTAATCCCCTTCGTGGCGACGTATGCACTGACAGCCCTGCTGCTGTACACGATCTGATCTGCAAGCCCGGAGGGAGCCGCCCGCTTTCCCGCCGAGGCGCTCGCCGCAATGCCCGGCAGAGACCCTCGAGACAGGCTGGGCCAGTCAGGCTCACCGCTCCGGCAGGAAACGCTCCAGCGCCCGGTCCCAGGCCTCGCTGCCGATGACCTCCAGCAGCTCTCGGTTGATCGGTTCGCGCAGCGCGCTTCGTTCCGACAGCATGAACGCGTAGTCCAGCCGCTCGACGCGCTCGGGGAGGACCTGGAGGCGGGAATCCTCGCGCTCCGCCAGGCGGTCGACGAGCAGTGGAGCGTCGTAGAGCACTGCCGGCGCCTGTTCCTTCTCCACCGCGTCCAGTGCCTCGTCCAGCGTGTCGAAATCCCGGCTCCTGAAGCCGTTCTCGGCAAGCCATTCGGCGCTGGCGGAGCCCCCCAGCGTCGCGATGCGGCGGCCTTCCAGGTCGTCGATGGACTCGATCGAGGCGCCGAGCTGGCTGACGGTCAGGCTGGTCGTGATCGCGGCGGTGAAGCCGGAAATCACGATGATGGCGGCGAACATCCAGACCAGAGCGACGATCCGGCCGCCGAGGGAGCGCGGCGACTTGTCGCCGTAGCCGACCGTGGTCATGGTGACTGCGGCCCACCAGAAGCCGGCCCCGATGCCGGGACCGACCTTTTCGTCGAATTCATCGGGGTTGGCGCGCCGCTCGAACAGCCAGATCAGCACGCCGAACACCAGCAGCAGGCCGCCCAGCGATGCGGCGACGGTCAGGAATTCCAGCGACAGGAATCGCGCGGCCAGGGTCAACCATCCGCTCTCCGGCTCGCTGCGCACCGCCAGGCCGAGGCCGGACGTGTAGAACGGATGGCTGAAATCCAGCGTCCTTTCGCGCTCCGCGGTCACCGTGAACGCGCCGAGGCCGACGTCGAAGCGCCCCCAGGCGGTGCCGCTGAGCACCTCGTCGAGGCCCGCCGGTACGTAGCGGTACGACCAGCCGTTGCGGGCGGCCACGTCTTCCCAGGCGCGAATGCTGAGTCCGCGCCAGTCCCCGTCGTCCCGGATCGAGAACGGCGAGGCTTCCCGCACCCCGATCACCAATTCGGAGGTCGCCGACCCGGCCGCGTCTTCGGCGGCCGGCTGGCCGGCCGCTCCGGGCGGCATGGCCAGCGCGAGAAGAGTCGTGAGGAGGATTGTGAGGAGAGGCGGAAGAGTCGTCTGCGGGATGCGCATGGTTCGAACCTGGCAGGGACAGGCCCCGACCCTACCAGCCGGACGGTGAGCTTGCATCGATCCTGCCGCCAACGCGATCGCTGCATCATGCTCGTGCGGAGTCGTCACAGCTTGCCGTGGAGGTTCGGCAGTTCGGGCGGATCGGCGTCGCGATGCTGGTGGCGGGAGGCTGCCTGCCGATCGTGCCCTTCCTGATCACGGCCTGACGGCGGCGCCGGCTCGGCGGAGTGGAGCCCACCCGGTCCTGCTTGATCGGAGGGTCGGGTGGGAGGGGGAATCGTCGATCCGGAATCGTTGATCCAGAAACGTCGATCCGCAATCGTCGATCAAGAAACGTCGATCCAGAGACGTCGATCCAGAGACGTCGATCCAGAAAGGTCGATCCAGAAAGGTCGATCCAGAAAGGTCGATCCAGAGACGTCGATCCAGAACAGTCGATCGATTCGAAGCGGCCCGATGCGCGAGGCGGTGCGACCGACCCGCTGCAGGCTGTAGGATAGTGCCATCGATCGCCCCGGCGTCCGGGGCATCACGAACTGTTCCCGAAAGCAGCCGCGATTCGCGGCAACCGGCCGGATTCTCCATGCACCCAGATCCTGTCCCGACGCCGGCCGACGGCATCGGAGTTCGCTTCGGCCTGGCGCTTGCGCTGGGCTGGGTGGCCTTGTATGCGATCGGGCTCCTGGGCAGCCAGGCCGAGCATGCCAGCCTGTGGTTTCCGCCCTCGGCACTGAGCTTTGTTGCCCTGTTGGTCGTCGGAGCGCGGGCTGCACCGTGGTTGCTGCTCGGCATCATCCTGGTCTCCCTTTCCCCCCTGTCCTACGAAGCTGCGGAGATCGACTGGCTGCCGGCGATCTCCTCCGCGGTCGTCTTCGGCGCCGCCCACCTGGCGAGCTATGGCGCGGCGGCGCTGGTGCTCCGCCGTCTTGCACGCCGCGCCGATCACAAGCTGCCGATGATCGTGATCGATTTCCTGCTGGTCGCGGTTGCGGGCTCGCTGCTGGCCAGCGTGGTCGGTCCGCTGGCCTTGATCGCCACCGGCCTGATGGACTTCGCGGCCTTCGCCGACAGCTGGCTGGCATTCTGGGTCGGCGACATGGTGGCGCTCGTGACCCTTGCGCCTGCGCTTGTCGCGTTCATGCTCCGCAGAACGCCGACACCCAGGTTCCGAATCGATCCGCTGGAAACAGATGCAAGTTCGCGGCGGACGCGATTCCTGATCCGGTTGTTGATCAACGCGCTGGTCATCACCGCTGCCATGATGCTGCCCGGCTGGATCGGCACGCTGGAGAGCACGTTCGCGATCTTCGTCCTGCTGCTTCCGCAGATGTGGCTTACGTTTTCCGAGCACCCGCGGCGTACAGCGCAGGCGATGGCGTTCAACAGCCTGGTCATCGTCAGCTGGCTGTTCGTGCTGGACCTGGACCCCTACGTGTTCGTCTACCAGTTCGCGATTGCGATCATCGCCACCGTGGCCTATTTCGGCGTGGCGATTCCGCTGCTGGCCGAGGACAATCTCCGGCTCCGGGAGAGCGTGATGATCGACCGCCTGACCGGCGCGGCCTCGCGCGAGTTCCTCGAACGCCAGGTGGCATTGGAACTCCAGCGTGCCGAGCGCAGCGGTGCGCCGCTATGCCTGCTGGTCATCGATCTCGATCGGTTCAAGTCGATCAACGATGAGCTCGGCCATGCCCACGGCGACCGGGTGCTGGCCGACGTGAATACGGTGGTCCGCGACGTTCTGCGGTCCGGCGACGTGCTGGCTCGCTTCGGCGGTGACGAGTTCGTGGCCCTGCTGACCGGAACCGGGCCGCAGATCGGCGAAGAGGTCGCCGAGCGCATTCTTCGCGCCATCGACGCGGTCCGGGTCGCCGACGGGCGCGCGCTGACCGTCAGCATCGGGTTGACCTCCTACGTGCCGGGCGACGGTTTTGCCGCCCTGTTCGAGCGTGCGGATGGCGCCCTCTACGACGCCAAGCGATCCGGGCGAAACACGATTCGTGTCCGTTACGCGTGATCCGTAGCGCGCGACGGTGGGAGCGGGTTCGATGAGGTCGGGCGCGAACTTCAGCCGGTGTCGGACCTTCCGCTACGCGCTGTGGCGCGAGTGGGACGCGTCGGGGCCGGGCCTGATGTTGATCGGACTCAACCCATCGACCGCCGATGCCCGCAACAACGACCCGACGATCCGGCGCTGCATCGGCTTTGCCCGGGACTGGGGCTTCGGCCGCGTGCACGTGTTGAACCTGTTCGCGTATCGCGCCACCTATCCGGACGATCTCAAGGCCGCGTGTGATCCGGTCGGTCCACGCAATGACTCCTGGTTGCGGAAGGTCGCACGACGATGCGACCGGGTTGTCGCGTGCTGGGGCAACGACGGCGCGTTCATGGGCCGGTCGGCCCGCGTGCGAGCGATGCTCGGGGATCGGCTGGAGGTCATCCGGTTGAATGGGTCGGGCGAGCCCGCTCACCCGCTCTACCTGCCCGCAACGCTTGAGCCGATGCCCTGGCCCGGTTGAGCGAGCGCCCGTCCCCGCGTTCCGGTTCCGGGGCGTCGAGTCAATCGAAATCGGCAAGCAGGCTGTCCCGCACTTTTCCGGAAATCTCCACCGGCTCGGCCGGGTAGGCGTCGTGGCGGACGCCGGCCCGGATGCGGGCGCCCTGCTTCATCGAGGAAATCATCTCCGGCGAGAACTCGAAGCGGGCGAAGTGCACGGAAGAGGTCTTGTCGTCGGTCGCGCGCTCGAGGTCTTCGTTGACGATGGCATAGACCGGGTCGAAGTGGCCGACCTGGATGTAGATCGTGTTCTCGATGCCCTTGAGCTCCCGCAGCCGCCGCCGGCGCTCCTCGATGTCGATGTATTCGATCATCACGGTGGCCTTCCAGTTGCTGCCGTCGGGAATCAGGGGGTTGTAGGCGGCCAGTTCGTCCTCGATGCCCTCGGGCTCGAAGATTCTCTCGATGCGCAGCATCTCCTGGACCTGGTAGCGCATCGTGATCGCGTCTTCGAAGTAGAGCGCGAGGTGGTCTCCGATCGGCACGCGGCGGCGCTTCTTGTGCGCCATCACGGTGCGGCGTATGGCGGCGCGTTGTTCCGCGTAGCGTTCGAGGGGAAGCAGGTCCTGTCGTTTCAGCTTGGCCATGGGCGGTGTCCGCGTTCGTGGGGCGATCGGCCGCGCGATAGGCGAGGGCCTGGGCGGCGGATCTTCGGTTTCCTGTCTCAGAGGCCGTAGGCGATCCTCAGCAGGGTGATCGGATTGGTTTCCGGGTGCTCCAGCTCCAGTTCATCGGCCAGGTGCGTGGCGGCCATGGGACAGTCGCTGGCGAACCGGTCGAACTCGACCCGTTCGAGCCGGCGAACCGTGCCGCGCGCGATCTTCCTCGACGCCGCGTGGGTCTCGACACGAACGCCATAGGTCCCGTCATGGCCCGAGCAGCGCTCGATCGGCGTGACCGAGGTGTCGGGCACCAGTTCGAGGATCTCGCGCGTCCTGCCGCCGATGTTCTGAACGCGCTGGTGGCAGGCAACATGCAGGGCGATCCGCCCCAGCGAGCGCTCGAAGTCGGTATTCAACCGGCCGGCCCTGTGCCGCAGCGCCAGGTATTCGAACGGATCGAAGATGTGGGCCTTCACTTTCTGGACGTCGGCATCCTGCGGGTACATCAGCGGAAGCTCCTGCTTGAACATCAGCACGCAGGACGGAACCGGCGCGAGGACGTCGTGGCCCCGGTCGATCAGTTCGACCAGCTGCGGGATGTTGATCCTGCGTGCCCGGTCGACCGCCTCGAGGTTGCCCTGCTCGTAGCGTGGCATGCCGCAGCAGGTTTCCCGATCGACCAGATGAACGGGGATCCCGTTGTGTTCAAGCACCCGCACCAGGTCCTCCGCGATGTCCGGCGCATTGAACGAGCAGTAGCAGGTCGCGAACAGCGCGACCCGGCCGCGGGTCGGAGCAAGGGGCTCGGCCGGCGAATCGAGCGGCGTGCGCGTTTTCATCCGCTTCTTCAGCGTGTCGCGGTGGTAGTCGGGCAGCCGGGCGTCGCGGTGCACGCCCAAGGTCTTCTCGAGCATTCGGCGCATCCCCGGTGAGCGCTTCGCGGCGTTGACCGCCTCGGCAACCACCGGGATGCTCGCCAGCCGGCCGACGGCCGTGGTCGAGCTCAGGACCCGCTGGCGCAGCGGCGGCTTCTTCTGCCGGAAGTGCACCGCCTTGGCACGCAGCATCAGGTGCGGGAAGTCGACGTTCCACTCGTGCGGCGGCACATAGGGGCACTTGGCCTGGAAGCACAGGTCGCACAGGTAGCACTGGTCGACGACCGAGCGGTACTCGGCTGGATCGACGCCGTCGACCTCCAGGGTCGGCGACTTATCGACCAGATCGAACAGCGTCGGAAAGGCCTCGCAGAGGCTGACGCATCGGCGACATCCCTGGCAGATATCGAAGACGCGTTCGAGCTCCGCGTTCAGTGCTGCCTCGTCCCAGAACGCGTCGGTGGTCCAGTCCAGCGGATGACGGGTCGGCGCGTCGAGGCTTCCCTCGCGCGGCTGCTCCGGCGGTTTCCGATCGGACGACGAGCGATCGTTCGAGCTGCGCTTGTCCGAGCCTCGCTGCTCCGAACTGTGGTCAGGCGACACGCGAATTCGGCGACGTCATTCCAGTTCGTCCAGCGCCTTCTGGAAGCGATTGGCGTGCGAGCGCTCGGCGCGGGCCAGGGTCTCGAACCAGTCGGCGATCTCGTCGAAGCCCTCGTCGCGTGCGGTGCGCGCCATGCCCGGATACATGTCCGTGTACTCGTGCGTTTCCCCGGCGATTGCCGCGGCCAGGTTCTTGCGCGTGTCGCCGATGGGTTCACCGGTGGCCGGGTCGCCGACTTCTTCCAGGTACTCGAGGTGGCCGTGGGCGTGGCCGGTCTCGCCCTCGGCGGTCGACCGGAACACCGTGGCCACGTCGTTGTAGCCTTCGACGTCGGCGCGCTGGGCAAAGTACAGGTATCGACGATTGGCCTGCGATTCGCCGGAGAAGGCGTCCTTGAGATTCTGCTCGGTCCTGCTTCCTTTGAGTTCCATGGTGGTCCTCCGGGTCGGGTGGAAGGCGTCCAGACCCCATCGAATATACGCCTGCATGCGTAGCGGATAGAAATTGACGCCGTCGATGGCTGCGATAGGCCTGGTCTATTGCACTGCCCGGCCGCATGGCTGCAATCGACCGGTGGTGGACCGGCCACGGACCGGCGACCATGGGATGCACTCGGGGTCGACGAGCAACGCCGGAACCGCGATCCGGGCGGCTCCGCGGACGGGAATCGACCGCCGGTTCCGAGTTGCGCAGGCGCATTCGGTGCGCCTATACTCGGGCCCGTATGCGTGCGTGGTCGTATCTTTCGATCGATTCGGCGCCTGGCCTTGTTGAGTTCAAAATTGCAAGAGGGAGACAGACCTGATGAAATTCAAGACGATTACCGCGCTCGTCCTGGCCGCCATGGCCGGAACGGCGTCCGCCCAGACCATTTACCTGGCGACCGGAACCGGTATTTCCAATTCCACGCCGACCGTGCCGCCGCAGCAGACCCTGTATTCGCTGAACGCCGCGTCCTGCACGGTGTCGACCGTCGGCTCGATGGGCGACTCGATCACGGCGATGGACTTCGACGCTGCCGGCAACCTGTTCGGCATCCGGGCCACCGATTTCACGCCGCCCTACACGCTGTATTCGATCAACCTGGCCACCGGTGCGGCCACCACGGTCATCGATCTCAACGACGGCGCCGGCGGTGATGCGCCGGGCAACTTCCCGGACATGGCCCACGACCCCGTTTCCGGCACCTGGTATGCCTGGACCGAGGACTCGGACGACCTGAGCCAGTTCGATCCGGGCACCGGCACGGTGACCGTGCTGGGCGATGCGTATCCGGGGAGCAACCCGTCGGCGGGTTCGGGGACGTCGGTCGACAGCAGCGGCACGATCTGGACGATTCCCTGCTCGGGTTGCGGCGACGGTGTTCGCGCCGTCAACGGAAACGGTGAGGAACGTGGCGGCGGCGTGATTGCCGATGCCCTGTACACCGTCGATCCGACCACCGGCCTGGCCAGCTTCGTTGTCCAGCTGACGGGGGAAGACCTCAACTCGACCATCAATGCCATGGATTTCGCTGCCGACGACACGCTGTGGGCGATCGAGGGTGGATTCTGTGGCGACACCAACTGCCCGACACGACTGGTCACGGTGGACACCGCCACCGGGGTCATCACCGAGGTCTGCCCGCAGGCGGCGCTGCCCGTGGGCGTCGATGCGATGGTCGTTGCCGGCATCGGACCGGCGGCGGTTGCAGTGCCGCTGATGAACCACTGGATGTTCCTGGCCATCGCGCTGCTGCTGGGTAGCCTCGCGGCCTTCCAGGTGTGGCGTCGCCAGGCCTGAGCAAGCGCCCGTACCGGTGGGCCGGGGTCTTCTGCTCCGTTTTCCCTCCGGCAGTGACCGAACGAGAACAAGGCCGTCCCAGGCGGGGCGGCCTTTTTTTCGGTCCGGATCGTGAGCGGCGGGTCATCGGGGGCGGGCCGGAATGAACTGGATCGAACGTCTGGTGCTGGGCGGTGCTGTCGGCCTGGGGTTGGTGCTCCTCGTCGCGGGGCTGCGGCAGAACGCTGAGGACATGGAAGCCGCACCAGTCTCGGCGGAAGGGATTCCCGTTGGCGTCGGCGCTCCCTGGGATCCGGATCGGGCGGTGCGTTCGCCGCAACACTGCACCACGTCGGAGCAGCGCATGGGCGTGACCTGGGTGAGTCCGGCCGGCGAAAGGACGTGGAAGCGCTGGCCATCGGCGCCGATCGAACAAGCCCTGCCTTCGGCCGTTCCGTTCGCGGAAACCTGGTCGGCCCTGCGCATTCGCTTCTGCCGACACGCATCGCTGGAACTCTCGCGTGCCGATGCCGAAGGCCTGGTCATCGGGGCCCGGTCAGCCGCGGCCGGCCGCCGGATTCGCGTCGGCCTGTACGATGTCGACGGGCGCTTGCCCGGCACGCCCTACCGCATCGAACTTCTGGCCCGACGATCAGCCGATCCCGCGGGTCCTGCCGAGGAGGAATCATCCGAATGAAACCGCTGCTGCCGATCGTTGCCGTCATCCTCCTGCTGGGCGCCGTGGCGGCCTTCGTCCAGGGCGTGCGAGTCAGCGGCACAGCTGCGCCGCCCGGCGAGCCCTGGACGCCGCCGGAACGCACCGAGACGGTCAATCGCTGCGCAGACTCGGGCTTCGCTCAGCTTCGATGGGAGGGCGGCAATCCGGAGACGTGGTCGCCCCGCGACCTCGTCGAACAGCACAGCCGGGGTTCGGTGCCGGCAGGCCGACACCGGGGCGAGGCCGGAATCCGGCTTCGTGAGCTTCTTCCGGATGCCGCTGCCGTCGAGCTCGTTCCCTGCGTCGGCGAGCCGATCCGGTTCAGCCGGTCCGATCTTCAGGCGGGGCAGGGCGTCTGGTTGGTTCCGAACCAGCGAGGGGCGATGAAGGCGCTCGATTTCCGGGAAGATGGACAAGGCCGGCTGATCACCCGCGCCGTCCACGCGCTCGGGCCGATCACCGACTGATCCGGTCGTCGCGAATCAGCCGGAACGAATCAGTCGGCGCGAATCACGCTGCCGCCGGTGCCGCCTTCCAGGGCGTCGAGTACGGTGCCTTCCTTCAGGCCGTTGATGAACCGGATTTCACGCACCTGAGCGGCGCGCTGCATGTACTCGAGCACCACCCGCTCGACGATCAGTTCGTCCTGGCCCGATGCCAGCAGCTCACCGGCGGTGATTTCCGGGACGAACTTCGCGTCGGGGTTCTTCTTCGGGTCGTCCGTGTACAGCCCGTCTTCGTCCTTGATGAACAGAACGCCTCGGCAGCCGAGGAACTCGCCGAGAAGGTAGACGCCGGCATCGGTCCGGTGCGGCGGAATGCGGCCAGACTCCGGCGACTTCTCCCAGTATTCGAACGTCGGCATGCCGGGGACGATCGGGATGCTTCCGGAGTTGAGGAACATCGGCAGCAGTTCGAAGTGATCGACATAGCACATGATGCCCCCGTGTTCGGCCAGCAGCATGTGCAGCATGCGGGCATTCTGCACCGGGACGGCGGCACCCAGACGCGCAAGGACGGCCGTCGGCAGGTCGAGGTCGAGACCCAGCGAGTAGACGTGGCGCGCTCGCGTGCCGCCGCCGACGCCCAGGATGAAATTGATGCCGCGCTTTCGCGCCTCGATCAGCTGCTCGAGAATCGGCTGCACCGCATCGCGGCCGCGGTCCATGATGCTCTGGCCTCCGATCTTCAGCACCCAGGTGTTCGGCAGCATCCGGACCGGGGGTAGCTTGCGGCGAAGCGCCAGCGGATCGTCGATGGCCGCCGGTCCCGTGGGGGCGGGTGTCTCGGACTGGCTCTTCAGCCATTGCACTCGCTCGGTCATGCCGCACTCTCCTCGGTGTAGCGATCGTTGTGGATCAGGGTGCCGACGTCCTCGCCCGCCAGCGCGGCGCGGAGCTGGCCGGGCACCAGGCCATTGATCACGCGCACGGCATTGACGCTGCGGGCGCGATTCAGTGTGCGTAGCAGTTCACGGTCCACGGGCAGGCCGGGCAGCCCCCGCTCCAGCAATTCGCGGGCGGAAATGCGCGGGATGGTTTCCAGTTCGGCGCCCGAAGAGACATCGCCGTCGAGCACGCCGTCGACGTCGCGCACGTAGGTAACGCTGCGTGCGCCGAAGACCTCGGCCATCAGGAACAGGCCGACGTCGGGGCCGTTTTCCGGCAGGACGCCCTCGCTCGGCGGTGGTTCCCAGCAATGGTAGGGCGGCTGACCGATCGTGACCGGGATCATGCCGTCGTTGAGCTGCAGCTGCAGATTCTGGATTTCGTCCTTGATGAACACGATGCCGCCGTTGGGCGCGAGCAGGAACTGCAGGATGTCGCGGTTCTGTTCCTCGGCACCGCCGACGATTCTTGCCAGCCCTCCGTTGGGCAGCCCCAGGTCGAGACCGATCTGCTGCGTGTGACGCGCGCGGGTGCCGCCGCCGACGCCGACGATCATCCGATGGTCGGCCTTGCACTCGACGATTTCATCGACCAGCGGAAGAATCGCCGAGGCGCCGCGATCCATGATGCTGCGCCCGCCAACGGCGATCATGTTGACGTCGGGCACCATGCGCCGGACCCGGTCGGCGTGCGTCCTTCGGCCTAGCTTCTCGCTGACAAGTGATTCGCGCATCAGGCCGGTATCGAGATGCAGTCGGCCGTCGTCGTGCGGGGACTGGCTCATTGGAAAGATCCTCGGTGCGTATCGTTGGTGGATTGTTCGATCATCGGCCAGCGGCTGCTGAGCCAGGGCGTGAGACTGGCGCCCAGCGTTGCAAAGCCGGCCTGGGAAATCAGGAACGGCGAGTATATCGCGAACAGTGCGGGGTGCCCCCCGGCCAGCAGGATCATCAGCAACCCGGCCGAGAACCGACAGATACCCAGCACCGTTCCCGCCAGCGCAAAGGCGGGCCAGCGAAGTCCGCCGCGGACCCTCCGCAACACCGGCGCCATCAGGTCCGCGGCCAGTCCCGGCAGCAGCCACTGGACGATCTCGAACACGCCGAACCGCCCCTGGCCGAACAGGAAGCTCAGCAGGCCGATGGCCAGGCCGCACTGCGTGGCGCCGAAGCGAGATCGCGTGGTGACGGCCACGAACAGGTACAAGGGAACGATCAGGAGGTTCTTGTGGCCCGGTGCGATCGGCAGACCGGGCAGCACCTGGAGAAACCGTACGCTCATGATCGCAAGTGCGCTCATCAGCACCAGCGAGGCGTCGCGCACGGCCGGCGCCGGAAGGTCGGGTGCGCGTTCGGCGATCCAGCGCCGGGCACGTTCGAGGCTGCGGCCCAGAATCTCGATCAGGGCGTCGAGGCGCCGCCGTCGAAAATCGGACCAGGTCAGCGACGTCGAGCTTCCGGATTTCGCCGCCTGCCCTCGTCCCCGGCCCCGGCCTCCGCCTCCGCCTCCGCCGGTTCCCTTTCCGCCTCCGGAGCCGGGTCCGGCGGTGCTGGCGAGCAGATCGAACACGCCGTCCACGGCAAGCGCTGCCATGCGGGGCAGGCCGAAGGACCGGATCGCCTCGGCGAATGCGCCCGGCGGTGCCGAGAGCCGGACCAGCGTGCTGGCCACCACCACGATCAGAACGCGCAGGGACAGCGCGAGCCCCATCCAGAGACCGTCCTGGTCGAGCCACTCCCGTGGCGGCCGGTTCGGCAGCGCGGACCATTCGACCGCGTTGACGAGAAGGATGAACGCGAAGAACAATCCCAGCCGCCGAACGATTCGCAGCAAGGGGCCGGCGTCGAGCTTCAGCAGTGCGTAGAGCAGGAAATGGGCCAGTGCGATGGCTGCGAGCAGGTCCAGCCGTTCGAAGCGGAACATCGCGATCGACAGCACCAGGAGGTAGATCAGGGCCAACCGCACCGTCGAGGTCCGCAGCCGGGATGTGCTGGGTATACTCCCTTCGTGCTTCATTGACTCTCGAGTGCCCATGCTGCGGTTGTCCGCGAGTATATTCGTCGCTGCCATCGGTCTGCTGGCCACCGGTTGCGGAAGCGAACATGCAACGGCCCCGCCGCTGAGGCTTGCAGTGGCTTCGAACTTCGCCGAGCCCGCGCGCCAGCTGGCCGAGCGTTTCGAGGCTCGCAACGCCGCCACCGTCGAAATCAGCAACGGCTCGACCGGCAAGTTGTATCACCAGATTCGCTCCGGCGCCCCGTTTCACCTGTTTCTTGCCGGCGACCGGGAACGACCGACCCGGCTGGTCGAGGCCGGGATCGGCCGGGCCGAGACGCTTTCCGAGTATGCCTCCGGCATTCTCATGCTCTGGATTCCGGGCCACGAATCCGGCGAGGACTGCCTGGCGGCGCTCCCGCAACTGGAGGGTCGCATCAGCATGGCCAATGCCGCGATCGCACCGTACGGACTGGCGGCCGAACAGGCGCTGACGTCGCTCGGCCTGTGGTCCTCCGTCGAGTCGCGCCGGGTGATCGGAGAGAACATCGGCCAGACCTTCCTGTTCGTTTCCACCGGAAACGCAGCCGCCGGACTGATTGCCGGATCGCAGGCCGAAGCCGTCGAACGGGGTTGCCTGCAGGAACTCGAAGCGAAGCTGCACGAGCCGATTTCACAGTATGTGGTGCAGGTCGGCGAACATCCCCAGGCGAAGCCCTTCATCGACTTCCTGGCGTCGGAATCGTCGCGGGAGCTGATTCGCGGCTTCCGCTACCGGACCGGCGCGGCGCCCTGATGGAATTTCCCGGCCTGACGCCGCTCCTGGTCACCGCGCAGCTGTCGGCCGTGACCACGCTGGTTCTGATCCTGATCGGCACGCCGCTGGCGTGGTGGTTGTCGTTTTCGAGGAACCGCTTCCGGCCGGCCGTGGAAGCCGTGGTCGCCATGCCGCTGGTGCTTCCGCCGACGGTCCTCGGCTTCTACCTGTTGCTCGCCATGTCGCCCGATACCGCGCTGGGGCGGAGCTGGTTCGCGCTTACGGGCACAACGCTGGCCTTCAGCTTCTCCGGCCTGGTCGTGGCCTCGGCGATCTATTCCCTGCCGTTCTACGTGCAGCCGTTGACCGCCGCGTTCTCCCGCCTGGGCCGGGAGACCCTGGAGACCGCAGCCAATCTCGGGGCGTCGCCGACCGCGACCTTTCTTCGCGTCGTACTGCCGCAGTGCCGACAGGGCTTCGTCGTCGCGAGCATTCTCGCGTTCGCGCATACGGTCGGCGAGTTCGGCGTCGTGCTGATGGTAGGTGGAAACATTCCCGGCGTGACCCGGGTGGCCTCGATCGCCGTCTACGATCATGTCGAGGCGCTGCAGTTGAGCGAAGCACACGCCCTGTCGGCCATCCTGCTGGTGTTCTCGTTCGTCGTGCTCCTGATCGTCTATGTCTACCTGGGGCGCCGCCGCGCCATGCTCGCATGATCGACTGGACCCTGGAGGTCGATTTTCCCGGCCTGGCGCTTCGTGCACGGGGCAACGTGGACGCCGGTGAGGTGCTCGGCATCCACGGGCCTTCGGGCAGCGGCAAGTCGACCTTGCTGCGTGTCCTGGCTGGCCTGGAGCCCGGCGCCCGCGGCGAGATCCGGGTGCACGGGGATGCCTGGATGGGCCATGGGGTGCAGCCGGTTCCGGCCTGGCGCCGGCGATGCGCCCTGGTGGCGCAGCGGCCGATCTTCTTCGATCACCTCGATGTCCGGCAGAACCTCGCCTTCGGTCGTCGGCGGCGCGGCCTGCCCGACGATACGAGCCTGTTCGAGCTGCTGCTCGATGTGCTGCACCTCGATGCTCTCCTGGCCACCGATGTGACCCGCCTGTCCGGCGGGGAAATGCAACGACTGGCGATTGCCAGGGCCCTGTACAGCGCGCCCGATGTGCTCCTGCTCGACGAGCCGCTGACCGGGCTGGATGACGACCGCAAGCAGCGGATCGTCGACTGCCTGCTCCGCCTTCGAGGCGAGCTGCGCACGCCGACCCTGTTCGTCAGTCATCACGTTCAGGAGCACGCGTGGATGTCCGATCGAATGATGTTCGTCGAACGAGGCTGCTTTTCCGAGTCCTTCGACGTCGGTGCCGCCCTGCGCGACCGCGGTCTGAACGTTCTGGACGGCCTGTTGATCGACGAGCGTTCGGTGCGACTGGATGTCGATGAGCGACTGCTGCGCGTGCGTGAGCGACCGCACGGCCTGGAGCCGGGCGACCGGGTCCGGATCCTGCTGCCGGCCGAGCAGATTCTACTGGCCGACCACACGGCGACCGGACTGGCCGATCAGGCGCTCGATCTCACGTCGTCGCCGCGCCGGCTGGGAGACAACTTCGAGGCTGAAGTCGGTGCGTTGAAGCTGGTCCTGCCGGCGGGGTCGCGCGGAACGACCGCGCACTTCAATCTGCACCCGCACAACCTCCGTCCGATCTGATCGCGGCGCACTCAGCCGGCGAAGTGATCGAACAGTGCGGCCAGCCAGACGGCGATGGCCAGAAGCATCAGAGTCATCACCATGGCCGAACCGGCGTCCTTGGCCTTGCCCGAGAGGTCGTGGACTTCGATGCCGATCCGGTCGACGACCGCCTCGATCGCCGAGTTGCCCAGCTCGGCGGCCATGACCAGGCCCCAGACGAAGAGCAGCCAGGCGAACTCCGACCAGCTTTCGGCCACCCAGGCCGCGAGCGGTACCAGGGCGACCATCACCACGGTCTGGAACCGGAACGCCGCCTCGTCGCGCCAGACTCGGACATAGCCTTTCAGCGAGTTCCGGGTGGCGTAGAGAAGCCGCTTGAACTCGTTCTTCGGCGTGCCCGGTTTCATGCCTTCACGCCGTAGGCATCGAGCAGGGGTTCCAGGGCGGCGTCCCGGCCGCGGAACGCCTGCCAGGACTCGGCCATGGTCCGGCTGCCGCCGACGGCGAGGATTTCCGCGCGCAGCCGGTCGCCGGTCGTGGCATCGAGCAGGCCCCGTTCGCGGAACAGCTGGAACGCATCGCGAGCGAGTCGCTCCGCCCAGAGATAACTGTAATAGCCGGCCGCATAGCCGCCGTCGAACAGGTGGCTGAAGCTCATCAGGTAGCGATTGAAGTCGGGCAGCGGCGTCACCGCAACGTCGCCGTGGACGCGGCGCATCATGGCCACCGGGTCGTCCACGGGGCCGCGGTGCAGCGCCAGGTCGGTCAGCGCGAACTCCAGCTGGCGGGTCAGGGCAATGGCGCCCATGAACTTCCGGTCGTCGTTCAGCGCCTCGACCCACTCGGCCGGCAGCGGCTCGTCGGTGCGGTGGTGGCGGGCGAATGCGTTGAGGAACGCCGGTTCCCAGGTCCAGCCCTCGAGCAGCTGGCTCGGAAGTTCGACCGCGTCCCACTCCACGCCCGAGATTCCGGCCAGCGGCGGCCAATCGACCCGGGTCAGCAGGTGGTGCAGGCAGTGTCCGAATTCGTGGAACAGCGTGACCACGTCGTCGTGACGCAGCAGGCTGGGCTGACCGGACTTCGGCGCGCCGAAGTTGCAGGTAAGGAACGCGACCGGCGCTCGCACGGCATCGCCGAGCGCGCTGCGCTGCCGGCAGACGTCCATCCAGGCACCGCCCTGCTTGCCCGAACGCGCGTACAGGTCCAGGTACAGGCCGGCGTCGGGCTGGCGTGCTCGGTCGTCGTCGCCGAACCGGACCCGGTAGAAGCGGACGTCGTCGTGCCATCGGGCCACTTCATCGTCGCGTTCGAAGCGAACGTCGAACAGCTTCTCGGCCAGCCCGAACAGGCCTTCCAGCGTGCGTTCGAGCTCGAACCACGGCTTGAGCTTGTCCTGGTTCAGGCCCAGCGTCGCCTCGCGCATCTTCTCCGACCAGTAGGCGATGTCCCATGGTTCTAGCGGGGCTGTTGCGCCGTGCTGCACGGCAAAGGCGGTCAGCTCCTCGAACTGGGCCGCGGCCGCCGGCCGCGCACGGTCGGCCAGTCCGCGCAGGAAGCGTTCGACCGCCTCGGCATCCGGGGCCATCCGGCGTTCGAGCTTCAATGACGCGGCGCTGTCGTAGCCGAGCAGCCCGGCCTGCTCGTGGCGCAGCGCCAGCATCTTCTCGACGACCGGTCCGTTGTCGTGCCGACCGCCCTGCGGCCCCTCGCTCGACGCACGCGTGGCGTGGGCGGTGTAGAACCGTTCCCGGAGCGCGCGATCGTCGGCCCAGGTCACGATGGCGTGGTAGCAGGGGTAGGACAGGTCGGCCAGGAATCCGTCCTGTCCGGCTGCCTCGGCGCGTGCGCTCAAGGTGTCGAGCGCCGATTCCGGAAGGCCGGCCAGCGGCTCGGCGCCATCGAAGTGCTCGCTATAGCCCTCGGTGGCGTCGAGCACGTTGTTGCCGAAGGCATTGCCGAGCCGGGACAGCTCCAGGCTGATCGCCGCGAAGCGTTCGCGCGCTTCGTCGTCGAGACCCACGCCGGAGAGCCGGAAGTCGGTCAGCTCTTCCTCGACCATGCGGCGGAAGGCCTCCGACTGTTCGGCGAAATCGGCTCGTCGGCTCACGGTCTTCCAGCACTCGTACAGTGCTTGGTCGTGACCGCGTGCGGTATAGAACGCGGTGATCCTGTCCAGGCACTCGCTGTAGGCCTGCCGCCACTCGGCCGTGTTGGTCACGGCGTGCAGGTGGCCGATCGTCGACCAGGCCATGGCCAGGGCGTCGTCGGCGCGGACTTCATCGGCCAGCGTGTCCGGGGTGGCCGGCCTCTGCCCGTCGCCGATCGCGTCGATCAGGTCCTGGTAGTCGGCCAGCCGGGCTTCGACGGCGGGCAGGGCATGGTCCGGGCGCACCGCGTCGAAGCGCGGCAGGCCGGTTTCGAGCAGCGGATTGTCGTCGGTCATGATGCGGGGGAGTCCTCGAATGGCTTGTCGAGCAGGTCGTCCAGTTGGTCGTCGATGGCCTCGATCGCGCGCGTGAGGCGCTGTGGCTCGGGCAGCAGGGTAATCCGGAAGTGGCGCGGATCGGTGATGTTGAAGCTGGTGCCCGGCACGACGAGGATGTGGTGATGCTCGAGCAGGTCACGGGCAAAGGCGTGATCGTCGAACCCGCCGTCGGTCTTCACCGATGGAAACGCGTACATCGCGCCGCCGGGCGAGACCAGGTCCAGATGCCGCGAAGCGGTCACCGCTTCGATCACCGCGCGCCGCGCTTCGTACAGGCGGCCGCCTTCGTCGGTCAGTTCGTGGATCGACTGATAGCCGCCCAGTGCGGTCTGCACCGCCCATTGGGTCGGAACGTTCGACGAAAGCCGCAGCGCGGCCAGCTTCTCGACCGCCAGCCGGTACGCCTCGGCACGCTCGAGGTCGCCGGTGAACACCAGCCAGCCGACTCGCCAGCCGCAGGCCCGATAGACCTTCGACAGGCCGCCGAAACTGACGCACAGCGTGTTCTCGAGCAGCGTGGCCATCGGCGTGAACTCCGCCCCGTCGTACAGGATGGCGTCGTAGATTTCATCGGAAAAGAGGACCAGACCGTGGCGCTCGGCAATCGCGGCCAGGTCCTCGAGAAGCGCCCGGGGATACACCGCACCGGTCGGGTTGTTCGGGTTGATCACGACCAGCGCGCGGGTGCGTTCGGTGATCTGCGCTTCGATGGCCTCGGGGTCCGGCAGGAAGCCGTTCGCGGCCGGGCAGGCGTAGTGCACGGCCCGACCGCCGTTGAGCACCACGGCGGCGGTCCAGAGCGGGT
Source organism: Wenzhouxiangellaceae bacterium (assembly GCA_965222675.1). Taxonomy (GTDB): domain Bacteria; phylum Pseudomonadota; class Gammaproteobacteria; order Xanthomonadales; family Wenzhouxiangellaceae. The sequence goes on from OZ244963.1 coordinate 932,467, forward strand.
AGTCGGGCGCCGGGACCAGCACCTCGTCGCCCGGCTCCAGCAGCGCCCGCAGGGTCAGGTCGACCAGTTCGGACACGCCGTTGCCGATCAGCACCTGGTGGAACCGGGTATCGACCAGGCCGCGCTCCTGGAACTGGATCGCCACGGCTTCCCGGGCCGGGAAGATCCCCGTCTGCGGGCCGTAGGCGTCGCTGGACTTCAGGTTGCGCACGATCGCTTCGCGCATCGTCTCCGGCGCATGCAAGCCGAACGCACCGGGATTGCCGACGTTCAGGTGGAGCACTTCGTGGCCCTGGGCCTCGAGCTCGTGGGCACGGCGGGCCAGCGGACCGCGGATCTCGTAGCGCACGTCGGCGACCCGGCTGGCGGTCTGGATCGGCCTGGATTCGGAGGGAGGAGTCATGGCCGTATGATATCGCCCGCGTCGGCCGGTCACGGCCTGCCCGAACGGGTGCGTGACCGTCGTCCGGGCCCGGCGATCGCCGTCCCGATCGACGATAATGAAGCCATGAGTGATCGAGAACCCTCAACCATCGACGAGCGCTACGACCGCAACCCGCGTGCGGTCGTCGGCGAATCCCCGATCCACGGCAAGGGCCTGTTCGCCCGGGTGGACATCGCTGCCGACGACTACATCGGCACCTACGAAGGCCCGGAGACCCTCGAGGACGGCATGCACGTGCTGTGGCTCTGGAACGAGGAGCGCGAGCGCTGGGAAGGCGTCGACGGCCGCAACGAGATGCGCTTCCTCAACCACGCCCGTCCGGCCAGCGCCGAGTGGTACGACCTCGATCTCTACGCCCTGCGCGACATCGAGGCCGGCGAGGAGATCACCTTCGACTACGGCGAGGATTGGGACTAGCCCTCCGGCTTTTCGAGCGGCCCGCGGTTTCGCGCGTTCGGGTTCGGCGTTGCGGAAAGGTCGACAGAAGCGCTCTCGCGGAGACGTAGAGAAAAGCAAGAGGTCGTTCATCCGCGTTCATCCGGTTCTGCCGTTCGGTTCGTGCTTCTTGTCGTCAGATTTGAGGCTGCAAGTCGAAGGGGCGAACACTTGGGCTCATCAGGAACGAACCGACCTTCGATTCATTGCTTTTTTAATCCGTGTTCAGCCGTGTTGATCTGTGGACATGCAGGCTTCTGTTCCTGATCCGCGTTCCTCTGCGGTGGATTGCCGTTCTGAAGCAAGCCCGACCCGCCTGACGCGGTTGCGCTACCCTCCATTTCCTCACGAAAACCAACCGATCGCCATGAAGATCACCTCCTGGAACGTCAATTCGCTGAAGATCCGCCTCGAGCAGGTACTTGGCTGGATGGATGCGAACCGGCCCGACGTGCTCGGTCTGCAGGAAACCAAACTGACCGACGAGAAGTTTCCCCTGGAGGCGATCGAAGCAGCGGGTTATCACGCCGCGTTTGCCGGCCAGGCGACCTACAACGGCGTCGCCCTGCTGTCGCGGTCGCCGGCCGAGGATGTGCGGACCGACATTCCCGGCTTCGACGATCCGCACCGGCGCACGATCGCCGGAACCTTCGACGGCGTGCGGGTGATCAATCTCTACGTGGTCAACGGCAAGGCCGTCGGTGACGAGAAGTACGCCTGGAAGCTGAAGTGGTTCGAGGCCGTGACCCGCTGGATCGATGCCGAGCTGGCCGAGCACGACGAACTGGTCGTCATCGGCGACTTCAATATCGCGCCCGGCGACGCCGACGTCCACGACCCCGAGGCGTGGCACGAGAAGATCCTGTGCTCGACGCCGGAGCGCGAAGCGCTGGGCCGGCTGCTGGATCTGGGCCTGACCGAAAGCTACCGCCTGTTCGACCAGCCGGAGCGCGTCTATTCCTGGTACGACTACCGCCAGCTGGCGTTCCGCCGCAAGCGCGGTTTACGGATCGACCTGGCGCTGGTTTCCGATGCGCTGAAGGACCGGGTTGTCGCCAGCACGATCGACCTCGAGCCGCGCGCGCTCGAGCGACCGTCCGACCATGCACCGGTGTCGGTGGAACTGGATCGTTAGTCGGCCGAGCGAAGGCTGCGCACCCTGCGCGCAGCCGTCGTCGGCGCGATCGTCACTGGCGGAAACGTCGTGACGGGGATCGTCGTAATGGTGATCGTCGTGACGGGCGTCAGCCCATCAGCGCATCGACGCCGCCCGTGAGGTTGAAGACTTCGGTGAATCCCTGCTTGCGGTAGTGCTCGGCGACGTCGAGGCTGGAGCGGCCCTGGTTGCAGACGAACACCAGCGGGGTCTGCTTGTCGGCCTCGTTGAGCTCGGCCATCAGGCCGGCATCGAGCGGTCGGGCGAACTCCAGCGGGGTGCGGTCCCGGTCCGATTCGCCGCGCACATCGACCACCACGACGCGTTCGCCGCCGTTGATCTTCTGCTGCAGTTCGTCCGGGCTCATCTCGCGCACCGGCGGCGGCGCGCCCGGCAGGTCCAGTTTCAGGCCTTCGCCGTGCATGTTCCTGACCCAGTCGATCCGGGCGCCGCGTGCGCGCTGGGCCGAAGCGAGATCCATCAGCACGGTCAGGTCGCCGGCCTGCGCCTCGATCTCGGTGCCGTCCTTCGGGCCGACCGAGAACTGGGCGTCCCAGTCCGCACCGATCGAGAAATGCAGGAACTGGCCGGGATAGTTGGCCAGGAATTCGCCGATCTTCGCCGCGGCCTCGGGGGTGATCTCCATCTCCGGCGGCGTCCGATCCGGTGCTTCGAGGCCGAACAGGTCATGCAGTTCGCCGGCGTTGAACATTTCCATGACGATGTCGCAGCCGCCGACCAGTTCGCCGTCGACGTAGAGCTGCGGAATCGTCGGCCAGTTGCCGTAGGCCTTGATGCCCTCGCGGATCTCCGGGTCCTCGAGGACGTTGAACGAGGCGTAGCCGTCGGGCAGGAGCGTATCCAGCGCGCCGGCGGTGCGGGCGGAAAACCCGCACTGCGGCATCTTCGGCGTGCCCTTCATGAACAGCATCACCTTGTTGCCCGTGACCATTTCATCGATGCGGTCGCGGGTGGCGGGAGCGAGAGTCTGGGGGTCGGACATGCGAAGTACCGTTGGCGTTCGGGTGGGAGTTTCCGGGGCGCAGGAGCGCCCGGGTTCATCGTCAGGGTGGGGCCGGAGCGCTCCGGAATCAAGCGCCTCCGGGTGGGGCGGACGAGCGCACTTCGCGCTCGAGCCGCGAACGCAGCTCGGCGATCGACTCGGCGACCAGCGGCAGCGACAGGGTCCGGCGGCCTGCGGCGACCGCCTCGAAGCCGACCAGGCCGACATCGGGGTGATCGACCGGCTCGACCCGCTCGGGACCGTCGTCCGGGCCCCGGTCGAGGCGCACCCAGCGGTTGTCGGGGTCGAGCGTCGCGTCGGGATCGCCGACGGTCGCCCGCCAGGGAATCAGGTGCGTTTCGAGCAGCACCGTGGTCTGGCGGAAGGACCGCAGCCACAGCGCGTCGTCGTCGTCCGGCGGGTCGGCCGGGCTGCGCAGGGCCAGCTCCCAGCCGCGGTCCTCGGCGCTCCATTCGGCCTGCAGCCCGGCCGGCAGGTCCAGGCTCGCCGGTTGCCCGGGGGCCAGCAACGCATGTTCCACCGGCGGCCAGAAGGGGTCGAGGCCGGCGCCGGCCAACTGCATCTTGACCAGCGCCGCAAGGTCCGTGAGCGTCATCAGCTGGCCGTGCACCGGCTCCAGGCCGGTGGTCTCGGCCAGCGCCGCCAGGCTCGGGGGGTGTAGTCCACCGCGATCGAACAGTTCGCGCTCCAGCGCCGTGTCGAGCGCCTCGCGTTCGGCCCGGGGAGCGAACACCAGCATCGGCAGGCAGACGAACAGGCCGTCCGGCTCGGCGCGGAACGGACCCAGGGCGTCATGCGACAAGCGCCCACCGGCGGCGCCGAGCGTGGTCAGCCCCGGCGAAGCTTCGCCGCCCGGTCCCGCGACCATCCCCATGGCTGCCCAGGGCGAATGGTCCGGGCTCAGGACCTGGCCCGGCTCCAGCAGCGCAGGGCCGGTGACCAGGTGCGCCCCGGTCACCGCTGGAACGCAGCGTGCCAGGTCATCTGCGATCGCTCCCCCGACGCGTTCGGCGTGTTCGCGCTCGAGCACGAACACGGCCTGCGGCGAAGGCGGTCGGAGCTCGATGCCGGCGACGAGTCGGATAGGATTCGGGGATTCGGTCATCTGTGGAAAACCGTCAGGACATGCGAGACGAAATGATAGCCCCGGGCCTCGAATGGCGCGTGCAGGACTTCGAGGCGCTCGACACGGCCACGCTCTATGCGTTGCTCGCAGCCCGCGTCGCCGTATTCGTGGTCGAGCAGGCCTGTGCCTACCAGGAACTGGACGGGCGTGACGCCGATGCGCTGCACCTCAGTGCCTGGCGCGGCGGCGAACCGGTCGCCTACGCCCGCCTGGTGCCGCCGGGAGAACGGTTCACGGAGCCGTCGATCGGGCGGGTGATGACCTGCACGACCATGCGGGGCAGCGGTCTGGGCCGGGAGTTGATGCGGCGCGCGATCCTGGCCGTCGAGGAGCGCTGGCCGGGGTGCGCGATCCGCCTGTCGGCCCAGGAGCACCTCCAGGCGTTCTACCGCTCGTTCGGGTTCGTGGCCGATTCGGCGGTCTACGACGAGGACGGCATTCCGCACGTCGACATGGTGCGGAGTCCGGGTCCGGCGCCGGACCGCTGAGCGGGGCCCGGCATGTCCGAGCCCCGGGGTCGATGCTGCGATCCGCTGCGGGTCAGAACAGGCCGAACGGCGACTTGCCGCCGCCACCGCCTCCACCGCCGCGCCGACGCCGGCGCCGCATGCGCGAAAGGAGTTCGCGCTCACGCTGCTTCAGGAAATCGCCGCGGTTGAGTTCTTCGGCCGGTTTGCCGAGGCGCGAGGCTTCGGCATCGCGATACTTGACGAAATCCTGGTAGGCGTCGATCTCGGGCTTCAGTTCGCGGCACAACAGCTCGATCATGATCGCGTCGTCGAGGAAGCCGATGCCGGGGAGGTGGTCGGGGATCAGGTCTTCGGGCTGGTTGAAGTAGGCCAGCGCGGCAAGCACGCGTCGACGGCCCACGTCGCCGAGCCCCCAACCTTCGTCGGCGAGCATGTCGCTGAGAATCCGGATCTGGCCGATCTTCTCGCGGATGAAATCCGAGGTCACGCTCTCGTTGACTTCTTCGAGCAGCTTGTGCGCACCCTCGATGATCCGCTCCTGCGAATGCTTCTTCGAAGACTCGACCGCCTGCTTGGCGAGTCCGCGAAAATGCTTCAGGTCGTTTTCGGACAGGTCCAGGACGATACGAATGCTCATGGGGGCTTCCTTTGAAATCGAGTGAGGGGCTGGATCCGGCCAGCGGTCCGGCAAGAGTCTAGGATAGCCAATTCGACCCGCGGGTGCACCCGCCGCAGGTCACGCTCGCCGGCGGGCGGGGCGCTGCGTTCACCGATAGCGGCCGGGCCGGCCGGGAACCGGGTGCAGGAACCCTGCGCGGTCGATCTTCGCATCGCGTTTCTCGGCGATCCGCAGTTCGCCGACCAGCGAATACGGCAACGACGCTCTCCGGCCTTCGTCCAGTTCGGCCAGCGTGCCCTGCACTGCGCCGCTGGCCGGCAGCCTCAGCACGATCGCTTCGCGGTTGCGCGGTCCGATGACGAGGTCCAGGGGCCATTCGCGCGGTTCGACCTCGATCGAGTCGAGGGTCAGCCGAAGGCGGGCCCCGGCCAGTGCCAGCGACACGTCGTTTCGATTGTCGACCAGCAGCCTGAGGACCAGCGTATCGCCTTCCACGACCAGACCATCCAGATCGGTGCCCGGTGGCGCCGACCGGACCTGGACCGGGCCGCAGGCGGCCAGGATCAGCAGCGTGGCAAGCAGCAGGATGATGGTGCCGGCCGACGGACGCCTAGCGGTCGTCGGTATCGACTCCGGGATCGTGCAGGTGGCATCGGACACGGTGGGGTTCCTTGGTGTCGCCGAGATCGATCTCGCGCGGCGTCATGCTACGACAAACCGGCCGGGCCTGCGGGCAGCGCGTGTGGAAGCGGCAGCCGGGCGGCGGGTCGACCGGTGACGGCACGTCGCCGCGCAGCGTCTCGCGGTGCCCGCGGTGCCCGGAGTGGGCATGCGGGACCGCATCGAGCAGGGCCCGGGTATAGGGATGCGCCGGGCGGGCGTAGAGCCTGCGCGCCGGAGCCAGCTCGACGATCTCGCCGAGGTACATCACGGCGACGCGGTGGCTGACGTGCTGGACCGCAGCGAGATCGTGGGCGATGAACAGGAAGGCCAGGCCGAGTTCGTGCTGCAGGTCGGCCATCAGGTTGAGAATCTGCGCCCGGATCGAGACGTCGAGGGCCGAGACGGGCTCGTCGGCGACGATCAGGCGAGGTTCGACCGCAAGGGCCCGGGCGATGCCGATGCGCTGGCGCTGGCCGCCGGAGAACGCGTGCGGATAGCGCGGCAGCGCGGCCGCGCCGAGCCCGACCCGCTCGAGCAGTGCGCGGACGCGCGCTGGGCGGTCGGCGGGCGACCCGATCCGGTGCCAGTCGAGCGGCTCGCGCAGGATCTGTTCGACCGTTCGCCGCGGCGGCAGCGAGGCGTAGGGGTCCTGGAAGATCATCTGGATTTGCTTGCGCTGGGCGGCCAGTGCGCCTGGTTCCAGGTCGGCCATGCGCCGGCCGTCGAGCAGGACCTCGCCGCCGGTGGGTTCGACCAGGCGCAGCAACGCCCGTCCAAGGGTCGACTTGCCGCAGCCCGATTCCCCGACCAGGCCGAGCGTCTCGCCCGGCCTGATCTCGAAGGAGACACCGTCGACCGCCCGCAACCAGCGCGGCGCAGACCAGGGCCAGCCGCCGCGCAGGCGGAAGTGCTTGCGCAGGTCGCGGACTTCGAGGAGCGGCGCGGTCATTCGGCCGGTCCCGCTGGGTGGATGCAGGCCGCGCGGGAGGCGCCGATGGGGCGCAGCCGGGGCCGGGCCGCGCGGCAGTCCGGACCGGCGTGAGGGCAGCGCGGCGCGAAGCGGCAGCCCGGAGGCCAGGCACCGGGGTCGGGCACGTTGCCGACGATGACCGGCAGTCGTTCGACTCGTTCGGCTCGGATATGCGGAACCGAGGCGACGAGGCCTTCCGTATAGCGATGGCGAGGTTGTTCGAAGATCGCATCGACCGGCGCCTGTTCGACGAGCTCGCCGCAGTACATGACAGCCACCCGGTCGCAGAACTCGGCGACCACGCCGAGGTCGTGGGTGATCAGGAGCACGGCGGTCCCCAGTGCCTCGGTGAGTTCACGGATTTCGGCCAGGATCTGGGCCTGGGTCGTCACATCCAGCGCCGTGGTCGGTTCATCGGCGATCAGCAGGCGAGGCCGGCAGGCCAGCGCCATCGCGATCATGACCCGCTGGCGCAGTCCGCCGGAAAGTTCGTGCGGATAGTCCTTCATTCGCGCAGCAGGATTGGGGATGCCGACTCGATCCAGCATCTCGACCCCTCGCCTCCGCGCCGAGGCGCGATCGAGACGCTCGTGGCGCCGCAGCACCTCCACCAGCTGCCGGCCGACCGGATAGACCGGATTCAGCGCGGTCATCGGCTCCTGGAAGATCATCGAGACCGACTTGCCGCGCATCGCCCGCAAGGCCTTCTCCGGGGCGCCGATGCATTCGGTCCCGTCGAAGCTCACCGAGCCGCTCACGATCCGGCCCGGCGGAGCCGGCACCAGGCCCATCAGTGCAAGTCCGGTGACCGACTTGCCGCAGCCCGATTCGCCGACCAGGCCAAGTGTTTCGCCGGGGGCGATGTCGAAGGAAACGCCGTCCACGGCGCGGACCGGCCCGTCGGGGGTGTCGAAGTCAATGGTCAGGTCGTTGACGCCGAGCAGCGGGCCGGTCATGACGGACTCCACGGATCGTGCCCGCGCCGGGCGCTGGCCTGCCCGACGGCGCGGACATCGGGACGGGGCATACGCTGATCGTCGAATTCCTCGCCGCCACGCGGATTGCCGTCGTCGCGCACTCGCTGGCCGACACGGCGGCTTCGACCGGCTAGCGCAACGTCGCTGGGCCCCGGCTCGGGGGCCGGAGCGACGGTGTCCGGGCCGTGATGGAAGAACCTCGCGTGCCGTCCGACGGCGGAGTCGGGGCGCCGGCAGGAACCGGGAGGCGTTGCCGGCGCGCTCATCTCGAAGCCCCCCGTCGCGGATCCAGTGCGTCCTGCAGGCCGTCGGCAAACAGGTTGAACCCCATTACCAGAACGAACAGGAACCCCGATGCGGCGATGAAGTTCATGTAGTGACCGGCCAGCACGTCCTGGGTCGACTCCGCGATCATCACTCCCCAGCTCACGCCGTCGCGGATGCCGAGGCCGAGGAAGCTGAGAATGACCTCGGACTTGATCGCCGCGACGAAGGTGAGTGTGGCCTGGACCAGTAGCACCGGCAGCGTATTGGGCAGGATGTGGCGCGACAGGATGATCCGATCGGGAAGACCGATCGATCGCGCCGCCTCGACGAACTCGCGGTTCTTCAGGCGCAGGACTTCGCCGCGGACGAGACGTCCGGTGGTGGTCCAGAACGTCGCCGTCATCGCGATGTGCATGGCCCAAGGGTTGCCCTTCAACGCGAACGCGATCGCAGCGACCAGCAGGTAGAACGGGATCGCGTCCAGGGTGCCCTTCAGCCACAGCACCAGCGCGTCGACCCAGGTCCCGGCGAAGTAGCCCGCCAGCCCGCCGAGCAGGGCGCCGAGCAGGGTCGAGGCCAGGGCGACGATCATGCCGACTTCGAACGCCGTGCGGGACGAGGCAACGGCGCGCTGGAAGATGTCCTGGCCGATCAGATTGGTGCCGAACCATGCGTCGCGCGACGGTTCCCCCCATCGGGTCGCGCCGATTTCGGACCAGCCCGTTGCCCAAAGGCCGGTCCAGACGCCCACGGCCAGGACCAGATAGACCAGGACGATCAGCAGGCCGGCAACGGCCCAGCGATCGGCCAGCAATGCGCCAGTCGCATCCTGCATCGGCGTGCGCAGGCCCCGGGTCGGGACCAGCGGTGCGTCGGCACCCGGGTTCAACTCCGGCGGCGTGGCCATCACGCGCGCTCCGGTCGATCGATCGACACCCGCGGATCCAGCCAGGTGTAGAGAACGTCGGCGAGGACCAGGATCAGCACGAACAGCAGCGCAGTGAGGCCGACGACGGCCTTGAGCACCGGTTGGTCGCCGGAGGTGATGGCCTCGTAGGTGATCCCGCCGACGCCCGGAATGCCGAAATAGCTTTCGATCAGCAGGCTGCCGGAGACGATCACCAACGGGATCGAGAACAGCACGCGGGTGACGATCGGAATCATCGCGTTCATCAGCACGTTCCGGTAAAGGATGCTGGTCGGCGACGCGCCGAAGGCACGCGCGGTTCGGACATGATCCCGGTTCAGTTCCTCGACCAGGACGGCGCGGAAGAACCGGGTGTTGTAGCCGAGCGCCACGAACACCGTCGCCAGGGTGGGCACGGTGACGTAGTAGAGATAGCTCGGCAGGTCGTGGACACTCCATCCGCGAACCGGGAACCAGCCCAGCACGACGCCGAAGATCGCCTGGAACGCGATGATCACGACCAGGAAACTGATCGACATGCCCACCGTGGACAGGCCCATGATGAGCTTGTCGATCCAGCCGCCGCGGTACCAGGCCGCGACCAGGCCGAACCCGATGCCGAGCAGGTTGCCGAGCACGAAGCCGGGAGCAAGCAGCGCCAGGGACACCGGGATGGTCCGCGCCAGCATCGACGACACGCGTTCACCGGAGCTGAACGAGTAACCGAAGTCCAGCGTGATGAGTTCGCGCAGGTAGTCGCCGTAGCGTCGCCAGAACGGCTGGTCGTAGCCGAGTTGGGTGCGTACGCTGGCGATCTCTTCCGCGGTCGGGTTCTTCGACAGCAGCGTGTAGGTCAGGTCCGGGCCGTAATAGACCATCAACAGGAAGCTGATCAGGGTAACGCCGAGGATCAGCGGGATGCCGCCGGCCAGCTTCCGCAGGATCAGGCGCAGGGTGTTCACTCAGGTCCGCCCGTTCACCCGGCGTCGTTCTCGGGGTCGATGTCGACGAACCGGATGAAGTAACCGCCCAGGACCTGTCGGTCGGGCAGCATCCGTACGTTGCGGTGCCAGAGGTGGATGCGGGTGCGCGACAGGCCGGAGATCGCGACGCAGTCGTCGACCACCATCCGGTTCATTCGCCGATACAGCGCGGTCCGCTCCGGTCCGGGCTGCATGGTCCGACTCTTCTCGTAGAGCGCATCGAATTCCGGGTTGCGATAGTTGAAGGTGTTCGATCCCGGCGAGGCGTTCGGGCCGTAGAACAGCTGCAGGGTGTTCTGGGCGTCCGGGTAGTCGAGGGTCCAGGCCAGGTAGAACAGGTCCAGCCTCGAATTGCTGAGTGCCCGGCTGTAGTCGCCGAAGGTGGCGAAGGTCTCCGGGACCAGCCGATCGACGGGGTATCCGATGTCACCGAGCTGCGCGCGCAGCTGTTCGAACATCTGGCGCTGCTGGACCGTGGCAATGTAGCCGTAGGTCAGGGTCGGCAACGAGTCGGTCGTCCAGCCGACCGCATCGAGCCGGCGCCGGGCCCGCTCGACGTCACGGGTGATCGAAGCGTCGGGCAGGGCCGGGTCGAATTCGGGGACCACCGGCGGGATGACGCCCGGGAAGACCTCTGCCAGGCCGTGATAGAAGGTCTCGTTGCGCGCCCGCCAGTCGAAGGCATCGCGCACCGCGCAGCGGAACGCGCGATTGGCCGCATCGCGCTCGGGTTCTTCATGGTGGCCGAAGCGTGGATCGGCCATGTTGAACCCGCCGTAGACGAATCCCGCCTCAAGCCCGGAGCTGGCGTGATACTGCTCGAGGATCTCGTCGGAGAACTCGACCGGCGATCGCCGGGCCAGCACCTCGTCGACCCGCTCGTTCGGCACCCTCAGCGTGTGGATTTCGTTGCCGCGGACGAAGCTCGACCAGCGTGCTGCGTTTTCCTCGATGAAATGGATTTCCATGCCGTCGAGGAAGGGATAGCGGCGCCCGTCAAGGGATTCGAGGCCCAGACCGGCGTGGCGATCGGCGTCGAAACCCTCGGCTTCCAGGTCGAGGGGGGCCCGGACGAAATGCGGGTTGACGTCGAACGTCGCCCTGGAGGAGTCGAACGACGTCAGCCGGAACGGACCCGAACCGACCGGGCGAATGCCGAACTCGCGCCCGTAGTGATCGACGGCTTCCCGCGGAACGATGGCTGAAAAGGCCGTGGCCAGGGTGTAGGTCAACTGCGGATAGGGTTCCGTCAGCCGAATCTCGAGCGTGTGGTCATCGATCGGTACGAGACCGCCCACCGGTCGGTCGTAGTCGGCGCCGGCCGCTGCCCAATCGGCCATGCCGGCGATCCGATCCGTCCACAGCCAGGCCCCCTGGGACCGGACTTCGGGATCGAAGTGTCGTTTCAGCGAATAGACGAGGTCATGGACCGTGACAGCACGGCCTGCGCCGGCGGGGAAGGCCGGGTCGTCGGTGAAGCGCGCGTCGTCGCGGATCCTGAAGGTGTAGACCAGCCCGTCCTCGGACACGTCCGGCATGCCGACGGCGAGATTCGGGGCCAGTTCGTAGGGACGAGCCAGGTACTTGTAGCGGTACAGCGTGTCGTACACGTTGACCACGACCGATGACGAGTAGATATTCAGGGCCTGAGCGGGGTCCAGGCTCGTCGGCGTGCCGTCGATCGAGTGGCGGTAGACCTTGCCTTCCGGCGCGGGGCTGCCGCCGCAGGCGGTCAGCGCCAGCGCGAGCGCGACGGCGAGGGACCGGACGGCGAGCGCGAAAACGGTGGTCGACGAGGATCGGCGCATGGCGGATTTGCAGAAAGGAGCCGTGTCCGGAGGTTAATCGATCCGGGTCGTCGACGCGCGGAGCGAGGATACCGAGGGATCGGAGTCCGACACGGAACGCCGGCCCGGAGGTGTTTCGAGGTTTCCTAGCCCTTCGGCCCGAGGAAGAGCCAGAACAGGAAGCCGATCAGCGGGAACACGATCAGGATGAGGATCCAGAGGACGCGAACGACCAACCCGACGCGGGCCTGGGCGGTCTTGACGATGGCCCATACGAGGATGATCAGCCAGATCAGGCCCAGCAGTCCGAATTCGATGCCCATCGCAACCTCCGCTTCGTTTTCCTTGCCCCGATTATTTCATAGTCGTTCCCGGGGCATTCGATGCGCATTCGGTGGTTGTTCCATCGAGGGCGCCCGACATTTCCAGTGGTCTGGCGCGCCCGCCGGGGGCGCCAGTTCGGGCAATGGGACCGGCAATCGGACCGGCAATCGGACCGGCAATCGGACCGGTAATCGGACTGGAACTCCGCGCGCTGATCCGAAGGCCGAGGCGGCGCGGGCTGCTCAGGGCGAAGCGTCGGAACCGCGGTCCAGGTACTGGTCGAGAAGCGCCTGGTGGCGCCCGGATTCGCGCAGGGCCGAGATGCCGGCGTTGAAGCGTTCGACCACATCGGCGTCGACGCTCTCACGCGAGAACATGAACGCGACCTGTCCTTCCGACAGTTCGTCGGGCAGGGCCGTGATCGGTTCCGCATCCCGGCGTCGCCGCTCGATCGCTGCAGCGACGAACGGATCCTCGATGAATCCGTCGATCTGCATGTCGAGCAGCCAGGTGAAGTTCAACTCGCCGACCGGCGCCTCGAGCACCTGGTTCTCGAGCCCGGGTTGCTCGATCAGCCGGTTGATGCCGGGGCCGTAGTAGTAGCCCTGGGTCACCCCGAGGCGGAAGCCGTCTTCGAGCAGCCCCTCGAGGCCGCGCCCGGCGAACTCCTCCGCTTGCCGGTCGAGAACGTAGAGCCGGAAACTTTCCGATCGGTACGGCTCGGAAAACCGGGCCCAGTCCTCGCGCGCCGGAGTTCGCGTGGCGCCAAGCATGAGGTCCAGCTCACCGGCCCGCAGCAGGCGCAGCAGCGTGTCCCATCCGCCCTGCAGGAATTCGAGATCGCAGCCGGCTTGCTCGGCGACCGCGCCGACGATCTCGATGTCGAGCCCCTGGGGCTGCCCGCCGATGGCGAGGTAGTGGTACGGCTCCCAGGGATCCCAGCCGACGGTCAGCGCACAGGCGGACGAGGCATCGGATGCGGCCTCTCCGCCGGCAGCGACCGATGGACCGCTGTCGGCTTCGGCTCGCTCAGCTGCCGGATAGGGACGGGAGGCGTCGTCGCCACCGTCGGGCGGATCGGATTCCGAACCGCAGGCAGCCAGGACCAGGGGTAGCAGCAACGCAGCAGCCAGGACGCCGCCGCGTTTTACAGAGGAAGAACGTGTCGCATGCATCAGCCAAGCCTCGCGAGACGTGTGACTTCACTCTACGCCGATGCCCGGCGCTTGGCAAACGCCTACTCGGACTGCGCGTCCAGCTCGATGCGGCCTTCGACCTCCCGCACGGCAACGGCGCGCAGGCGATCTCCACGGCAGGGCCCGGCGACGCAGACGCCCTGATCGGGCTCGAAGACCGCGCCGTGGGCCGCGCAGACCAGTCGTCCGTGGTCGTCGACGGCAAAGCGATCCGGAGCGAAATTCAGGCTGCGGCCGGCATGGGGGCAGACATTCAGCCACGCGCGTGGCGTACCCTGATACCGGGTGACGATCAGCCACAAGGGCTGGCCGTCGCGTTCGACCTGCGCCTCGCGGAACGTGCCCTCGGGCACTGCGTCGGCATCGAGCAGGAACTGTTCCGGCGTCTGGGAGGTCATGGAAGGTATGGCGAGATTTCAACAGACATTCTATCGCGTGCCGGAAAGTCCGCTCGCGCGTTTCGGACTCGCGCTGGTCGGCCTGGTGCTGCTGGTGCTGAGCTTCGTCGTCGGCCTGGTCTTCCTGGCCGTCGGCGCCGGACTGGCGGTGCTCGGAGGGATCGCTCTGTCGGTCCGCGGCTGGTGGTTGCGCCGCAAGGGTGCACGCCGTGAGGACGACGACCTGGTCGAAGTGGAGTACCGGGTCGTTGACCGTCGCCGCGACGGCTAGCGCTGCAGCGGCACTCGCCGGCGGGCTGTCCGGCGGTATTCGGGGGCGGCTGGATCAGGTCAGGGCCAGGATCACCACCAGCGCGAGCAGCACGGCCATCCAGATCGCGGTCTGACCCATCGGGCTGCGGCTGGAGAAATACCGGATCGGCTTCTCCCGCATCAGCGCGTAGAGGTTGCGACCGACCAGCGAGACGTTCGAGGACGCCGCTCCGCGAACGCGGCCGAATGCCTTGTCGACCCGCTCGAGAATCACCGGCAGCCCACGGCGCCACAGCCAGTCGACGTCGAGGCTGAGCGTGTCCGTGCGCTTCATCAGCGGCAGCAGCACGAAGAACGCAAGCCCGGCGAACAGCAGCAGCTGCAGCTGGGTGACGACGTGGTCCGGGGTATACGGCACGTAGTCGACCGGGTACGGCAACAGGCCGTAGAGCAGGCCGGGGAACACGCCCAGGCCGATGCACCCGATCGCAAACAGGATCATTGCCACCTGCATGTTCCAGGGCGCCTCCGGCGGGCGCAGTCCCGAGTCCTTCTGGAAGAACACGAACCAGGGGAACTTGATTCCGGCGTGCAGGAACACCCCGGCCGAAGCGGCCACCAGGAGGAACCAGACCAGCGTGAGGTGTTCACCGGCGGCGCTCGAGGAGATCATCGACTTCGAGATGAAGCCCGAAGTGTAGGGGAACGAGGAGATCGCCAGCGCGCCGATCGTGCCGCACACGGTGGTCAGCGGCATGGTCCGGAACAGCCCGCCGAGCTCGGAGCACTTGCTGACGCCCGTTCGGTAGAGCACCGCACCGGCGCTCATGAACAGCAGCGCCTTGTAGATGATGTGGGTGAAGGCATGGGCCGCGGCACCGTTCAGCGCAAGCTCGGTGCCGATGCCGATGCCGACGACCATGAACCCGACCTGGTTGACGATCGAGTAGCTTAGGATGCGCCGCATGTCGTTCTCGAGCAGCGCGTAGATGATGCCGTAGAACACCATGTACAGCCCGATCCAGACCAGCAGCGGCTCGCCCGGGAACAGCAGGATGAGCGAAAGAACCGAGGTCTTGGTGGTGAACGCCGACAGGAAAACGCCGCCCATCGGGCTGGATTCCGGATACGCGTCGGCCAGCCAGGCCGACAGCGGAGGCGCCGCGGCGTTGATCAGCACGCCGATGAAGATCATCCAGCTGTTGAAGTCGACCAGCGAAAGGGCGCGGATCTCGATCGACCCGGTCTGGATCATCAGGCCTTCGATGCCGATCTTCAGGATCAGGCCGCCGAGCAGGTGGATGATCGCGTAGCGGATGCCGGCGGCTCGCGCCGATTCGGTGCCGCCGCACCAGACCACCACGGTCGAGAACAGCGCCATCAGTTCCCAGAACAGGAACATCACGATCAGATCGCCGGCGAAGCTGACGCCGATCGCGCCGGCGGCGTACATCAGAGCCGCTGAAAGCTCCCACCATTTCGACTGGCGAAACGCGAACAGCGCCCCGCCGAAGGCCATCAGCGCGAAGACCGTGGCGAACAGGCGGCGCAGCGCGCTGCCTTCGACCAGTTGCACTTCGTAGCCGAGGAAGGTCGCGGTCTGCTGCACGCCGTCGCCGACCTGCCAAATGAAGTACAGCGTCACCAGCGGAGTGGCCAGCGCCAGCAGCGGCCGCAGCGCCGGCCGGCTGACGCCGATCAGCAGCGCGCCGATGATCATCAGGAACGCGGGCGGCAGGACGAACTCAATCATCGTCGTGCTCCGGCTTGTTCGGGGTCAGGCGGGGCTCGACGTCGTAATAGTCGACCGGGCGCTTGAGCAGGAAGCCCAGCAGCTTGGCGAAGACGACCATTGCCACACAGGTCAGGAACCCGTAGACGGCATTGAAGCCGATCCACTCGTCGACCGTGAAATAGCCGTGGACGTGGACGAAGGCCTGGGCGACGACGGTCAGCGCGAGGATCGCGCCGAACACCCACCACAGGATGCGGATGGTCTTCGGACGAACCAGCCAGTGGTCGTCGGCGGACGCTCGCCGCTGGCGTGAATCGGTCACTTGGCCACCTCCAGGATGCGGGACTCGATGTCCACTACCGGGCCGTTGAAGACGAAGAACAGGATCGTGGCCGCGGCGGTGAATACCAGGGCGGCGACCATCGGCCAGGGCGCTTCGCCGTGCTCGCGCACCGGTGCCTGGTCCTCGGGGCGGAAGAAGGCGCGGAACACGATCGGCAGGAAGTAGGCGGCATTCAGCGCGGTCGAGCCGCCCATCACGGCGAGCACGAAGAAGCTGTCGACCTGGAAGGCGCCGGCGATGATGTACCACTTCGAGACGAAGCCCGCGGTCGGCGGCACGCCGATCATCGACAGCGCGCCGATCGTGAACGCGACCATGGTCCACGGCATGCGGTGGCCGATGCCGCGCAGCTGGTCGACCCGCGTCTTGCTCGACGCGATGTAGATCGCACCGGCACAGAAGAACAGCGTGATCTTGCCGAAGGCATGGGCGACGATGTGGACCGCCGCCCCGATTTCGGCAAACGGCGCCAGGACCAGCGCGGCCAGCACGATGTAGCTGAGCTGGCTGATCGTCGAGTAGGCCAGCATCTTCTTGATCTCGACCTGCTTCAGGGCAACGATGGATGCCGCGATCACGGTGAACCCGGCCAGGTAGATCAGGTACTGCTCGAGCGGGACGGCGGCAAGGAAATCCAGCCCGAAGATGTAGATCACGACCTTGGTGATCGTGAATACGCCGGCCTTGACGACGGCGACCGCGTGCAGCAGCGCCGAGACCGGGGTCGGCGCCACCATTGCCGCCGGCAGCCAGCGGTGCATCGGCATCACGGCCGCCTTGCCGATGCCGAGCACGAACATCGTCAGCAGGATGGCCGCGGCGGTCGGGCCGAGACGATCGTCCAGGATTCCGCCCGGCGTGAAATCCGTCGTTCCGGCCGCGACCCAGGTCCAGATGATTGCCGGCAGCAGGAAGCCGATCGAAGTGAGGAGCAGTACGCCGATGTAGGTCCGTCCCCCGGCCCGCGCGGCCTCGTTCTGCTTGTGCGTGACCAGCGGCCAGGTCGACAGCGTCAGCACTTCGTAGAAGATGAACAGGGTCAGCAGGTTGGCCGACGTGGCCACGCCCATGGCGCCGGAGATCGCGATGGCAAAGAACGCGTAGAACGGGGTCTGGCGGGGTTCCCGCGCGCCGCGCATGTAGCCGATCGCATAGACCGAGGTCACGAACCAGAGCAGGCTGGCCAGCAGGGCGAACACCAGGCCAAGGGGCTCGACATCGAACGCGATCGACAGGCCGGGCAACGGTTCGGCAAGCACCAGCGAGGCGCCGCTGCCGTTGACCACGGGATCGATCAGCTGGGTCGCGATCCCGAACAGCGTGGCTGCGGTGACCAGCGTGATTCCTTCGCGCACGTTCGGCCAGCGTCCGGCCAGGGAGATCAGCAGGGCGCCGATCAACGGCACGACGATCAGCAGCACGATCACGGTGGCCGGGCTCACGGCGCGCCTCCGACGAGTAGTTCGGCACCGCGCGTCGCGATATCCAGGGTCAGGCGGGTGTCGATGCCGAACCAGAAATTGGCGGCGATCAGGATGTACATCGGCGCCAGCAGCGCCAGCGGTGCTTCACGAACCGGCGCTTTCCGCTCCGGGGCCGGCTTGAGGTAGGCCGCTTCGGCGACCCGACCGATGTACAGGAGTGCCAGCAGGGAACCGACCAGCACGACGATCACGGCCAGCCAGTTTCCCTGGTTGATCGACGCGGCGATCAATGCCCACTTGCTGATGAATCCGGAGGTCAGCGGCACCCCGATCATCGACAGGCCGGCAAGCACGAAGGCCAGCATCGTCCACGGCATCGAGCGCGCCAGTCCGGCGAGGTCTTCGATCCGGTCGGCGCCGAGCCGGTAGATGATCGCCGCGGCGGCCATGAACAGCGCGCCCTTCATCAGTGCGTGGTTGAAGATGTGGACCAGGCCGGCGGCGACGCCGTCGACCGAAACGAGGCTGATGCCCAGGGCGATGTAGCCGATCTGGGCCACGCTGGAATAGGCCAGCATGCGCTTGACGTTGGGTTGGTCGATGGCCGATATCGAGGCGAACAGGATGCCGAGCGTTCCCAGCACGAAGAACACCTCCCGATACGGCATGCTCAGGGCGAACTCGAGCCCGAAGACCGTGAATACCATTCGAAGCAGGACATAGACGGCGACCTTGGTCGCGGTGGCGGCCAGGAAGATCGTGACCGCCGAGGGCGCATTGGTGTAGGCGCCGGGCAACCAGCGGTGGAGTGGAAACAGCGCCAGCTTCAGCCCGATGCCGATGACGATGAACGCGAAGGCGGCGCGTACTGCATTGGTTTCGGCGACCTCGGGAATGCGGTCGGCCAGGTCGACCATGTTCAGCGTGCCGGTCATGATGTAGAGCAGGCCGATGCCGATCAGGTAGAAGGTCGCCCCGAGGGTGCCCATGATGAGGTAGCGGAAGGACGACAGCAGTGCCGCACGCTTCCGCCCGTGGGCGATCAGCGCGTAGGTCGACAGCGAGGAAATCTCGAGGAACACGAAGACGTTGAACGCGTCGCCGGTCAGCACGATCCCCATGAGCCCGGCCAGGGCGAGCAGGAACAGGGCGTAGAACGGGCCCTGGCGCTCCGGCACTTCGCGGTCGACGGTGAGCTTGGCGAAGGGCAGGATGATGATGCCCATCCAGGCGATCAGCAGCGCCAGCAGCGCGTTCACCGCATCGACCCGGTACTCGATGCCGATCGGAGGCGGCCAGTTGCCGAAGGCGTAGCGCAGCGGTTCGTCCACCGCGGCGGGGAGCACGAACGCGGTGATCGCCGCGGAAGCAGCGACCGCGAGAAAGGCCAGCGACCAGGGCAGCCAGCGGCCGGGAAGAAGCGCGCACACCGGCGCGGCGATCAGCGGCAGCAGCACGCTGAAGGGCATCCACTCCAGCACGCTCATGGGCGGGGCCCGTCCGAGCCGGCGTCGTCGGCCGTGCGCTCGACCTCCGACGTGCGATCCTGGAAGGCGCCTTCGGTATCGACCACGTCCTCGGCCTCGATCAGCAGGTCGTCTTCGATGCTTCCGTAGGCCTCGTTGATCCGCACGGCCAGCGCCAGCCCCACCGCCGTGGTGGCTACGCCGACCACGATGGCAGTCAGGATCAGCACGTGCGGCAGCGGGTTGGAGTAGACCTCGACCCCGTCGCGCAGGATCGGAGTCGCACCGCCGAGGATCTTGCCGGCGGAGATGAACAGGATGAACACGGAGGTCTGGAACAGGTTCAGGCCCATGATCTTCTTGGCCATGTTGCCGCGGGCGATGACCGCGTAGAAGCCGATCATCATCAGGACGACAACGACGTAGTAGTTGTAGTGGCCGAGCAGGTCCATCAGCGCATGTCCTCTACGCGGTCGTCGGGGTGGGTCAGCGCGCGGCGCTTCGCGAACATCACGAAGATCAGCATGACCACACTGGCCACCGTCACGCCGACACCGAGCTCGACGAGGATGATGCCCGCCTGCTGCGCCTTCTTCGGGTCGTCGAGCAGCACGGCGAACTCGAGAAAATTGCCGCCCAGGGCCACCCCGAGCAGGCCGATGGTCGCGTACAGGAGAACGCCGCAGGCACTGAGCACGAACATCGTTCGCTCGGAGACCACGGCCAGGCCGTCCTCGAGGCCGTAGATCAGCACGAACAGGATCCACGCCGCCGCGAAGATCACGCCGGCCTGGAAGCCGCCGCCCGGCGAATACTCGCCATGGAACTGCACGTACAGCGCGAACAGCATGATCAGCGGAATCAGGAAGCGCGCGACGACGCGCAGAATGCCGTGGTCTCTCATTCGTCCGATGCTCCCGGCTGGCCCGGCGCGGCCTCCCGACGGGAATTCGGGTCGACCTCGCCGCGACGGGTACGGGTCGGACGTACGGCCAGCAGCGCGAAGACGCCGAGGCCGGCGGTGAAGATCACGACCACTTCCCCGAAGGTATCGATCGACCGGTAGCTGGCCAGCACCGCGGCGACCATGTTCGGGATGCCCATGTCGTTGTAGGTCTGTTCGACGTAATACGGCGCGACGTGGGTCTGGACCGGATTGTCGGCCGCGCCGAACTCCGGCAGGTCGGCGACCGCCCAGATCAGGCAGGCGCCGGTCACCGTGACCACGCCCAGGGCGGGCCAGTTGAGCGCCTTGACCGGGTGCTCGTAGCGGCGCGCGAGGGTCAGGACGGCGATGACGAGGATGGTGGAAATGCCTGCGCCGACCGCGGCTTCGGTCAAGGCGACGTCGCCGGCGTCGAGCAGCACGAACAGCGCCGCCGACAGCAGCGAGTAGATCGCGAACAGCATGGCGGCCGAAAACAGGTCGCGTACCGCGACGACGGCAACGGCGACGACGACCAGGAACGAGAGCAGGGCGATGTCGATCAGGAATTCGATGACGTCTCTCCATTCGTCCTGGTGCGCGGCGTGGGGGCGTCCTGCTCGACCATCGCGGCGCGGGCCAGGGCGTGACTCGCGGTCGGCGCGGTAAACAGCAGGAACAGCAGAATCAGCAGCAGCTTGATGCTGATCAGGGCGAGACCGGCCTGGATCAGCAGACCGAGAATGATCAGCAGCGCGCAAAGGGTGTCGGTGATGCCGGCGGCGTGCAGCCGGCTGTAGAAATCCGGGAAGCGCAGCAATCCGATGCCGCCGAGAATCCCGAACGCACCGCCGGCCAGGAGGAACAAGCCCGAAAGCCAGGTGAGAATCGTCTCAGCCATCGGTGATGTCCCCCTCTCCGGCACCGGCCAGGTCGCGCATGTGGGCCAGCTTGAGCACGGCAACAATGGCGATGAAATTGATCAGGGCATAGACCAGGGCGACGTCGATCAGGTCGTCGTTGCCGCTGATCGCGGTGATCAGGGCGACGATCAGAACGGTCTTGGTCCCCATCACATTGACTGCAACGATCCGATCGTAGACCGAGGGTCCGCGCAGGGCCCGGATCAGCGCAAGCGCCATCGTGGCGAAGATGGCCAATGCGGTCAGCACGAGTACGGTGTTCAACGCCCGCCCTCCAGCCACGCGATGCGCCGCTCCATCTCGCCCGATTCCAGACTGCGAGCGGTCGAGTCGAGCAATGCGTGGGCTTCGATCCAGTCCGGCTCCAGCTGCAGTGTGACGGTGCCGGGCGTCAGCGTGATCGAGTTGGCGTAGGTTACCTTGGCGATCGGCGTGCGGAGACGCACCGGGACGCGTACGACCTGCGGCCGGACCCGCCCGCGCGGGCCGAGCGCGGCGCGGGCGACCTCGAAGTTGGCCTTGACGATCTCCCAGACCAGCCAGGCCCAGTAGATCGGCAGGCGCCAGGAGTACAGCACCGGATTGTGTTCCACGCCGGCGACGTCCATGCGCCTCGACACCCAGACGACGAACGCCACCGAAGCGCCGCCGAGCAGGAACAGCAGCGGCTTGTAGACGCCGGAAATGCCCAGCCACAGCAGGGCCAGCAGGAGACTCAGGGAAACGAGGTATCGCATGGTGGCGGGAATACTACCAAACCGGCATCGCCCGGGGGTGGCACGGCCGTCCGATCGATTGGCCGATCGGACGGCGGATCGGACGGCGGATCGTCAGGTGGTTGGATGCCCGAAGGCGTCCCCTCGACCGGGTTCGCACAGGAGGCCGGGATCAAGGACCGCCCGCTCGATCCTCAGGTCTCGGCGCGTTGACAAAGCGTGCAGATCGGCAGGGTAATCTCGACTCCGATGTCTCGTGGTCACTCGACGGAAATGGACGGCGCAAACGAACTGATCGGAATGAGCTATTGCTCGAAAGCTGCGTTTCCCGGCGAAGCGCGGTCGATCGGTGTGCATAAGGAAGTCGCTCGGATCCTGACCGTTTCGCGTCGCAACAATCGGAACGGGACGGTCAGCGGACTGCTGCATTTCGCCGAGGGCTGGTTCTTCCAGTACCTGGAGGGCCCGGCCGACGAGGTCGATGCGCTGTATGCCCGGATCTGCCGCGACGACCGGCACACGGACGTTCGGCGTCTGACCCGCCGACCGCTGGCCCGGCGCCGCTTCGACGGTCTGCCGATGAAGTTCGTGGTGCTGGAAAAGCGGATCCAGCAGGTGCTGGAACGGCACGGTCTGTCGAGCTTCGAGCCCGAGCGCTTCACGCCCGCGCTCATCGAGGACCTCGTCATGCGGTCGATACCCGAGCGCGAGGGGGCTCCCGAGGCCGATCCCGACGGCCCGGCGTCCCGGTCCGGCGGGATCCTTCAGAGGTTTCTTCGACGCTGATCCTCCCGGGAGCGGGTGCGCTCGCTCAACCGCCCATCACGGCAACGCCGATCCAGGCCGGATGAAGCCAGAAGGCGAAAACCAGGTAGGCGGCCAGCCCTCCGATAACGACGATCGCATCGTTCCAGGCCCGGCGCGGGAACGCGGGTGCGGCAGAAGGCAGCGGTCGACGCTTGGCGGAGATCCGGTCCACGATCGCCCAGGCGAGGAAGCTCCCGAACAGCACCACGGCCGCGAGCGTCCCGTTGACCAGCAGGTGGGCCAGCGCCCAGGCCTTGACCGCGACCAGCGTCGGGTGCTTCAGCGCGTCGGACACCCGACCGGGGAAATAGGTGGCGAGGAAGCCGGGAAACACGACCAGCATCAGGAGCATGGTCAGGTGGCGGGTCCAGTCCGGCGGCGCGTAGAGCACCGTGGGGTTCAGCCGGGCCTCGCCGTAGCCGACGATCAGGAGCACGAAGCCGACCAGGGCGACGGCCGAATAGGCGAGCTTGAAGGTCGTTACGCCGAGCCTGGCCGCCAGGCGGTCGCGGGTCGACGGGGAAACGATGGACAGCGAATGGATGCCGAGGAACAGTACGAGGCCGAGAACGAGCAGGGTCATGAGGGTCTCCGGATGAAGACGGTCCAGTCTGCATTAGAACCCTCGAGAGGCTCCGCGTCAAAGAATCCCCGCGGCCACGACCGGGGCCGCTACAGATACGGCGTGAACAGCCAGCACGCCGCATCGCGAAGGCGTACGGGAAGGCTGCGCCCGTCGACGTCGGCGAGCGTGATCGGGCGCGCGCCGTCGAAGGTGCGGTCGTAGCGCTCGCGGAGCGCTCCTGCGAGGCGTTGGTCGAACAGTTCGAACTGGAGCTCGAAGTTGAGGCGCAGCGACCGGCAGTCCCAGTTCGTCGACCCGACCTGGACGTAGGCCTCGTCGATCAGGAGCAGCTTGGTGTGGGCGAACGGCGGGGGCTGTTCGACCACCTCGATACCGTGGAACAACAGTTCCCACAGCATGTTCCGGCTTGCCCATTGCACGAACGGCAGATTGTTCTCGGCAGGCAGCACCAGCCGGACGCGAATGCCGCGCAGGGCCGCGGCCTGCAGCGACGCGACGATCTCTCTCGGCGGCAGGAAATACGGCGTCATGATGTCGATCCGCTCGCGCGCCGCAGAAATTGTCGAAGCCAATAGCATCGTCAGCTGGTCGAGGTCCTCGTCCGGGCCATCGGTGATCGCGCGGGCCGCGACCGGGCCCGTGGGCAGGGCCAGCACCGGCGGCGGGGGGCGATCGTCTCCGGTGCAGAAGGTCCATGTGCGCAGGAACTCCGATTCCAGCTGGATCGCGGCCGGCCCCTCGATCCGGAAGTGCAGGTCGGCGGCAGCGCCCCGACGCGGTTCGGAGCCGATCACGTGTCGGTCCCCGATGTTCATTCCCCCGGTGAACGCGGTGTGGCCGTCGACGACCAGGATCTTGTGGTGGTTGCGCAGGTTCAGCGAAAGCTGCGGAGGCAGGAGCCGCGGCGGAACGAAGCGCGCGTGCGGCACGCCGGCCCGCGCCAGCAGCGTACCGATCCGGGGGCGTCCGTAGAGTTCGCCGATCCCGTCGACCACGACCCGCACGTCGACGCCGCGCTCGAGCGCCTGCTCCAGCGAGCTGACGAAGCTGCGGCCGGTTGCATCCCCGTCGAAGATGTAACTGCTCAGGAACACGGAACGCTGCGCCGCGTCGATCGCATCGAGCATCGCCGGGTACGCCTCGTCGCCGTTCGCCAGCGGCGTGACCGCGTTGCCTCCGGTCAGGCGGTGGCGGCTCAGGCGCTCGCCGACGGAGGCAAGGTCGCTGACGTCTCCGTTCATCACGTCGGGCGGCTCGACGGCGGCCCGGCTCGGCCGCCCTCTCTCGTGGCCGATTCGCAGGCGGGGCCATTCCAGGCGGCGCGCGCGCCGGCGAATCCGGTTGATCCCGAGCAGCATGTACAGGATCGGACCGGCCACGGGCAGCAGCACGCACATCGCGATCCAGCCGAACGCGGCCCGCGAGTCGCGCTTGTAGAGCATCGCGTGCAGGCCGGCGGCAGGCGCCAGCACGACGTGGAACAGCGCAATCAGGAGACCGAGATCCAGCAGTTGGTCAGGCGCAGGCATGTACGCGTCCGAGGCAGGTCTGCCGGTCAGCATAGCGCCGCCCGGCGCCGGGGGCTCCGGGCGCCGTTGCGCCGTACCGGGATGCATTTCCACGGAGGATGCGGTAAACTCGCATATCTTTCTATCCGCATCAAGAGATATAGACCTGATGAGCGAGTACCTGTTCACCTCCGAGTCCGTCTCCGAGGGCCACCCGGACAAGCTGGCCGACCAGATTTCCGACGCCGTTCTCGACGCGATCCTGACTCAGGATCCTCATGCGCGCGTTGCCTGCGAGACGTTCATCAAGACCGGCGCCGTGATCGTCGGTGGAGAAATCTCGACCACCGCGTGGGTCGACCTCGAGGACCTCATTCGCCAGGTCGTCGTCGACGTGGGCTACGACTCCTCGCGGGTCGGGTTCGACGGCAGGACCTGCTCGGTGATCAACATGATCGGCAAGCAGTCGCCGGACATCGCCCAGGGCGTCGACCGCGAGACTCCGGAGAGCCAGGGCGCGGGCGACCAGGGCCTGATGTTCGGCTATGCCGCGAACGAGACGCCGGAACTGATGCCGGCGCCGATCTACTACGCCCATCGCCTGGTCGAGCGCCAGACCCAGTTGCGCAAGTCCGCCGACAACCCGTTGCCGTGGCTTCGGCCGGACGCCAAGAGTCAGGTCACGCTGCGCTACGGCGACGACGGCAAGCCGGTCGCGATCGACGCGGTCGTGCTCTCGACCCAGCACGACGACGGCGTCTCCCTGGACGAAATCCGTGAAGGCGTTCGGGAGCACATCGTCAAGCCCGTCATTCCCGAGGAATGGCTGCACGGCGAGACCCTGTTCCATATCAACCCGACGGGCAAGTTCGTGATCGGCGGTCCGGTCGGCGACGCCGGCCTGACCGGCCGCAAGATCATCGTCGACACCTACGGCGGCATGGCGCGCCACGGCGGTGGTGCGTTTTCCGGCAAGGATCCGTCCAAGGTCGACCGCTCGGCCGCCTACGCCGGCCGCTACGTGGCCAAGAACATCGTCGCCGCAGGTCTCGCCGACAAATGCGAAATCCAGATCAGCTACGCCATCGGCGTGGCCGAGCCGACGTCGATCTCGGTCACCACCTTCGGCACTGCGCGCGTGCCGGAAGACAAGATCGTCCGCCTGGTCCGCGAACACTTCGACCTGCGGCCCTACGGCATCCTCAAGATGCTCGACCTGCTGCATCCGATGTACCGCCAGACCGCGACCCACGGCCATTTCGGCCGGCCGCCGGAAGAGCTGACCCGAACGGTCAAGCGCGACGGCAAGCAGGTCGACGACCGTTTCACCAGCTTCAGCTGGGAAAAGACCGATCGCGCCGACATTCTTCGCGAAGCGGCCGGGCTGTAATCGTCCGGTCGACGCCGAATTCCGGGAGCAAGGCGTGGCTGCCCACCGACGGTCACGCCGTCCGCTACGAAAACGATATCTGCAACGAAACCAACATCATCCGAGGTTGTATCCAATGAGTGCCAAGCCAGAAGACGTACGAAAAGGCGTGCTGTTCGATTCCGACATCGCGTCCACCGAACACGACTACGTGATCGCCGACCTGTCGCAGGCCGCTTACGGTCGCAAGGAAATCGCGATTGCCGAAACCGAAATGCCGGGCCTGATGCAGACGCGCGAGGAGTACGCCGCCGACAAGCCTCTGGCCGGTGCCCGCATCGCGGGATCGCTGCACATGACGATCCAGACCGCGGTGCTTATCGAGACGCTGATCGAACTCGGCGCCGACGTCCGCTGGGCGTCGTGCAACATCTACTCGACCCAGGACCATGCCGCGGCCGCGATGGCCGAGCGCGGCGTGCCCGTGTTCGCGTTCAAGGGCGAATCGCTCGACGAGTACTGGGAAATGACGCATCGCATCTTCCAGTGGCCGGACGGCGAAACCGCCAACATGATTCTCGACGACGGCGGTGATGCGACCATGCTGCTCGAGCTCGGCGCCAAGGCCGAGAAGGACGCTTCCGTGCTCGACAAGCCGGGCAGCGATGAAGAAACCGCGCTGTTCAAGGCCATCAGGAAGCGTCTGGAGACGAACCCTGGCTGGTACACGGAGGCGCTGAACAACATCCGGGGCGTGACCGAGGAAACGACCACCGGGGTCAACCGCCTGTACCGCATGCAGAAGGACGGCACGCTGAAGTTCCCGGCGATCAACGTCAACGACTCGGTGACCAAGAGCAAGTTCGACAACCTCTACGGCTGTCGCGAATCGCTGGTCGACGCCATCAAGCGCGCCACCGACGTCATGGTCGCCGGCAAGATCGCCATCGTCTGCGGATACGGCGACGTCGGCAAGGGTTCGGCGCAGTCGCTGCGCGCCCTGTCGGCCAATGTCTGGGTCACCGAGATCGATCCGATCTGTGCCCTGCAGGCGGCAATGGAAGGCTACCGAGTGGTCAATCTCGAGGACGAAGGCGTGCTGGAGCAGGCCGACATCATCGTGACCGCCACGGGCAACTACAACGTCATCCGGCATGACCACATGGAGCGGATGAAGGACCAGGCGATCGTGTGCAATATCGGCCACTTCGACAACGAGATCGACGTGTCAAGCCTGCGCAAGCACGACTGGGACAACATCAAGCCGCAGGTCGACCAGATCACCTTCCCCGACGGCAAGCGCATCACGCTGCTGGCCGAGGGTCGGCTGGTCAACCTGGGCTGCGCCACGGGCCATCCCAGCTTCGTGATGTCGAACTCGTTCACCAACCAGACCCTGGCCCAGATCGAGCTGTTCAAGTATCCGGAGCGGTACGAGAACGAGGTCTACGTGCTGCCGAAGCACCTCGACGAGAAGGTGGCCAAGCTTCACCTCGAGCGCGTCGGAGCCCGGCTGACGGAACTGACCGACAAGCAGGCCGATTACATCGGTGTGACCGTCGAAGGTCCGTTCAAGCCCGAGCATTACCGCTACTGATTGCCGGTAGCGACCGGTCGCGAAGCGCGTTCGCGCGCTTCCCGACCTGGCGCGGGGCCGGCCGCCGGCCCCGTGGACCCGGGTTTCTCGACCCGGGCCGAGCCGACCTACAGCCCATCCTTCCTCATCGCCAGACAGGTGCCTGATGATGAACCGCTCCGCGCAGCCCCCCCAGCTCAGCTTCGAGTTCTTCCCGCCCAGGAACGACGACCAGGTGGAAGTGTTCCGCCGAACGCGAGATCGGCTGGCGGCGCTGCATCCCGAATACATGTCGGTGACCTTCGGGGCCGGCGGTTCGACCCGGGCGCGGACTCGCGCCACCGTGCTCGATATCCAGAGCGAGACGGGAATCCCCGCAGCGCCGCATATTTCGTGCATGTCCGAAGACACGGACGGCATCCGGGAGCTGCTCGACGCCTATCTCGATGCTGGCGTCGACCGGCTCGTCGTGCTGCGCGGCGATCGCCCGTCGGGTGGCGGCAGCGGCGTGTTCGATCATGCGGTCGACCTCGTCCGCTTCGTGCGTGAACACTATGGCCGCAGGTTCCACATCGAAGTCGCGTGCTACCCGGAGATGCATCCGGAAGCGAGCAGCCCCGAGAAGGACCTGGGGCATTTCCGCGACAAGGTCGAGGCCGGTGCCGACGGGGCCATCACCCAGTACTTCTTCAGCTTCTCGGCCTGGGAGCGGTTCATGGAGGACTGCGCCCGGATGAATATCGATGTCCCGATCACGCCGGGGATCATGCCGATCACCAACTTCTCGCGCCTGAAACGATTCTCGAAGATGTGCGGTGCGGACGTTCCCAAGTGGATTTCCAAGCGCATCCGCGCCTGGGAGCACGAGGACGATCTGAAATCGCTCCGGGCCTTCGGCGAGGATGTCGTCACGGACCTGTGCCGTCGGCTGCTCGACAACGGCGCGCCGGGCATTCACTTCTATACGCTCAATCGGGCCCAGGCGACCCTTCGCCTGTGCCGCAACCTCGGGCTGGACAAGCTGCAGGACACGGCCGGACAACGCGCCGCGTCCTGATCCGACCCGATCGGCTGTCTCGGTCGGCTGTCTCGGTCGGCTGTCTCGGTCGGCCGGCGAGGCTCCAAGCCGAGCTACAGGTCTAGACCGTGCCCGGTGCTGCGGTTCGATCCTCGTCCCGGTTCTCGAGCAGGCGCCCGCGGCCCTCGCGAATTGCGGCCTCGATGTCGTGCGCCGCGATCCGTGCATCGATGCGGTCCGGCCACAGGCCCATCCAGCAATTCCGCCCGCGCTGCTTTGCGCGATACAGCAGCTGGTCGGCCGCCAGCATCGCAGGCTCCCAATCGGCCTGGCCGGAGGGGCGGTGCAGACCCGTCAACGGCGAGAATCCGATGCTGGCGGTCAGTTCAATGGCGTCGTTCTTTCGATCCCGGGGCCGGAGCCCGGTAATCGAGGCCCGCAGGTCTTCGGCGATGTTCATGGCCTGGCGCGGGTTTGCGATCCGGCCGAACAGCAGGAATTCCTCACCGCCCCACCGAGCCGGCCGGTAGAGCCCGTGCCGCTCCGAGAATCGCTCGAGCAGGGCGGCCACGTCCTGGAGCGCGCGGTCGCCGGCGTCGTGGCCGTGCGAGTCGTTGATCCGCTTGAAGTGATCGAGGTCGAGCAACCAGAGCAGCGACCAACGTCCGGGCTCCCCGGGCTCGAGTTGGTCCAGCCACTCGCTTGCCTGGCGGCGGTTGGCCAGGCCGGTCAGCGGATCGGTCCGGCTCAGCCGCCGCAGCCTGCGCGTGTTGCGGCGCTGCCAGACGAATGCGGCCACGGCGATCGAAAGGGCCGCGATGCCGAGTCCGAGCAGCAGCTGCTGGCGTAATCGTTCTCGGCGAAGCGTGAAGTCCTGTTCCTGGCTGGCCTGGCGCAGTTCGGCCAGCTCGCGCGCCTGGCGCTCATTGCCGTAGCGGGCCTCTGCATCCTCCAGCCTCGATTCCATCTGGGCCCGCCAGAAATCGTCGGATACGGTCACGTAGCGACCCTGGATGTCCATGGCCTCCTCGAATCGACCTGCGGCCGCCAGGGCAGTGGTCAGGTTGCGAAGCGCGCCGCGGATCGACGGGGTGAACTCGGCGCGCTCGGCCTCGGCCAGCGCTTCGCGGGCGTGCTCGATGGCCGCGTCGATGTCGCCGCGCCGGCGGGCCAGCTCCGACCATTCGATCAACAGTGCGGCGTGCTCGCCGGGATTGTCGAGGTCGTCGTGCAGCGCGGCCGACCGGGCCAGGAAGCGTTCGGCCGCGTCGAGGTTGCCGAGTTCGAGTTCGATCGAACCGAGCACCGAGAGCAGGGAAGCCAGGCGGATTTCCAGGCCGGGCGCGGACAGGGGTTCGACCAGCTGCCCGAAAACCTCTCGGGCATCCTCGTTGCGGCCGGCCCCGCGCAGCGTCAGGCCGAGGTTGTAAAGAACCGGCATGCGCCGTCCGTCGTCGGCCGGCAACGCGGAAAGGGCGGTTTCGTAATGGCCGATCGCCACATCGTGGTTGCGCGCCTCCGAATGCGCGATCGCGAGGTTGATCAGCAAGCTGGTCCGTTCATCGTCCAGGCCTTCTCGTTCGACCAGGTCGAGCGCGTCCATCAGCGTCTCGATCGATTCCGCGCCGCGGTTGGTCTGCTGCTGCAGTCCGGCCACCCGGCGCATCATCGCCGCGCGGACTTCCGGCGTCTCGATGGAGGGAAGCAACTCGGCCAGGCGATCCGTGGTCGTCCGTGCCGAGGCCATGCCCAGCTGCGCCTCGGACCAGCCCAGGCAGGCCAGCGCCCGGGCGTTGTGCACCGGGTCATCGAGCACTTCGGCGCGGGCCAGCAGGTCGCTGGCCAGTTCCCGGGCCTCGCTCGGTTGGCCGTGCTCGATGTCCTGGCAGCGCTGGAGCGCGGCAGTCACCGGATCCGGCCCCGATGTGCCGAGCGCATTCGGTGCATCCGCGTCCGGTCCGGCGGCGACAACCCCGGCAAGTGCCATCAGAAGCACCGGCACGGCAGTCCTCGTCGTCCTCATTCGCCGCCCTCCCGACGAAGCTCGAGGAACCCGTCGTCGCCGGGCAACCGAAGCTCGATCGGCCGGCAGCAGACGGCGCAGTCCTGCACCAGCCACTGCTCCGCGTCGCCGGGTTCCTGTTCGACGAAGTTCCGCTCGCCGCACCAGGGGCAATCGAACTCCAGCGTGCTGGTCAGCATCCGGACCTCACTCGTCGCCGTAGATCGCGACGTCGAGGCTTCCGTCCGTGCCGATGCGGGCCCGGTACATCCCCGGTGTATTGAAGGGCATCGCGATATTGCCCTCGGCGTCGATCGCGATCACGCCGCCGTCGGCGCCGGCGTCGACCAGAACGTCTTCGATCACGTGATCGGCCGCGTCCTCGAGCGAGGCGCCGGTCAGGCGCATGCGCTCGCAGATCTGGAACGCCACGACATGGCGGATGAAGAACTCGCCGTGGCCGGTCGCCGACACCGCGCAGCTCCGGTTGTCGGCGTAGGTCCCGGCGCCGATGATCGGCGAATCACCGACGCGGCCGAAGCGCTTGTTGCTCATGCCGCCGGTCGACGTGCCGGCGGCCAGGTTGCCGTCGGCGTCCAGCGCCACCGCGCCGACCGTGGAGTACCAACTGGGCTCCCGGTGAGCCGAAGCCTGGCCGTCGGCCTGGTCCTCCTGTCGGATGCGTCGGAGCTGCTCGGCCCGAAACTCGGTGATGAACCACTCCTCCGGCATGAACTCCAGCCCGGCATCGCGCGCGAAGACCTGCGCGCCTTCGCCGACCAGCATCACGTGCGGCGAGCGCTCGAGGACGGCCCGAGCGGCCAGGATCGGATGGCGAATGCCGCGCACGCTGGCCACGGCGCCGGCCTGGAGGTCGTGACCGGTCATCAGCGACGCGTCCATTTCGACCCGGCCCTCGGCGGTCAGGACCGCGCCCCGGCCGGCGTTGAACTCCGGGGCGTCTTCGAGCACGGTGATCGTCGCGGTGACCGCGTCGACGGCCGGCTCGCCCCGGACCAGGGCCGCATGACCGGCGCGGGCGGCCCGTTCCAGCGCCGAGCGGATCGCGGCTTCGCGCTCGGCGGTCATGCGATCGCGCGAGATCGTGCCGGCGCCCCCGTGGATCGCCAGGGCGACCCGGGCCGCGCGGTCCGTGGACCCGGCAGGTTGTGCCGACTGCGGCTCGGCGCAGGCCAGTGAGGCGACCGAGAGCAGGAGAACGAAAGCGATGCGAAGATTCGACATGAAACGACTCCGGGTGTACGGACGAGGTGATCGGCAGAGTGTAGGCCAGCGGCGTGCGCGGCGAGACGTCATCGACCACTCCCGTCGGCGTACACTCGTCGCAACGCGCAACCCTTCGTCACTCTCGGAGACCCGTCGATGCTTCCATCGATCACGTTGTTCTACGCGAGCCTGCTCGGGCTTCTGCTGCTGGGCCTTTCGGCCCGCGTGGTGATGCTGCGGCGCCGCCACCAGGTCGGCATCGGTACCGGCTCGGTCGGCGCGCTCGAGCGCGCGGTCCGGGCCCAGGCCAACTTCGGCGAGTACGTGCCGTTCGCGATCGTGCTGCTCGCCCTGCTGGAATGGGCCTCGGACTGGGCGTGGATGATCCACGCGCTCGGTGCCGTGCTGGTGGTCGGGCGATTGCTGCACGCCCAGGGCCTGTCGAAGTCCGGCGGCGTGAGTTCGGGGCGATTCGTCGGCACCCTGCTCACCTGGGTCGTGCTGCTGGTCGCCGCACTCGCCGGCGTCGCGATCACCGTTGCAAGCAGCGTCGATCAGGCGCTCGGCTGAGCCACGCCGGACCAGTACAGCGCGAACCAGATCTTCGGATCGACCGGCTGGCCCGAGCGCACCCGGTCGACGAGCCAGGCATGTACATCGGCGCGGCCGATCCGGTGGACCGTGATGTCTTCGCTGCTGTCTCCGCCACCGGCCGAGACGCGCTTCAGGTCGGTCGCGCGGAAGAACACCGCCGTCTCGTCGGTCATGCCGGCCGACGTCGGGCAGCGCATCAGTTCGACCAGCCGACCGGCCCGGTAGCCGGTTTCCTCCTCGAGTTCGCGCGCCGCGGCATCGCGTGCGGCCTCGTCCGCGTCGCCCGGGCGATCGCCGACCAGGCCGGCCGGAAGCTCCATGCACCGTGCGCCGACCGGCTCGCGGTACTGCTCGACCAGCAGCAGCTCGTCGGCCTCGGTCCAGGCGATGAGCACCACCACCGTGGGGTGCACCCGGGTGGCGAATTCCCAGCCGTTGCGTTGGACCAGCTTGAGATATCGCCCGGAGTGCAGCATATCTGGGGTGTCGTGACTCGAGTCGCGCGCCATGGCCGTGCATCCGTTCCGGAATCGAGGGAACATTGTGGCATGCACGGGGTCGCACTCCCGTCGCCGTCCGAGCCCGTCGGGCCGATTGCCGGGCCGATTGCCGGGCCAATTGCGGCGGCCGTCACGGCACCCGCGGCCCGGCCAGCAATCCCCGAGCCGAATCAACGATACGAACCCTGAACGAGACCTCGAATGATGTCCCAAGCAGCACGCCTGACCTTCGCCAGCCTGTTCGTCACGACCGCCGTTGCCCTGACCGGAGCAACGGCCCTGGCCCAGGATCCGCCGGAGTCGATTGCCGCCCCGGCCGCCCCGGCCGCGCAGCAGCGACCGGCCGTTCCCGTGCCCGCCGACGACCGGGCGGAGGTCGCCCGGCTGATGACGCGCGCCGCCGAAGCCTATGCAGCAGAGGACCATACGGCCTGGGTCGCCGCCGTGCAGCGCCTGCACGAGCTCAGACCCTACAACGCCGATTTCATGCGCCAGCTGGTCGAGGGTTACGCGCGAACCGATCGCTTGTCGCAGGCCTTCAACATCATGCTGAAGATGCAGCAGCAGGGCCTGACCGAGGACTGGGCCGCGGTCGAAGGCCTCGACGCGATGCGCCAGTATCCGCTGTTCGAGCACCTCTCGACGCTGATGGACGAGGCCGGCCGGCCCTTCGGCGAGGCTCGCGTCGAGCAGGAGCTGCCCGGCAGCATCGCGATGCCTGAGGCGCTGGCATTCGATGAAGAGTCGGACCGCCTGTTCGTCGGCACGATCCACCGCGGGGAGATCCTCGTCCGGGCAGAAGGCGGCGATTCGGGCGAGGGTGCGCTGAAGACCTTCGCCACCCCGCAGACGGTGTCTGGACTGATGGCGGTCTTCGACCTGGTCGCCGACTCCGAGCGGGGCCACCTCTGGGTGGCCACCGGCAGCACGTCGCAGTTCGCCGGGGCGACCGCCACGAATTTCGGCCGGACCAGCCTGATCAAGCTCGACCTTGCCAGCGGCGAGAAGCTGGGCGAGTACCGCGTTCCGCCCGACGGCCGTCCCCACCTGCTCGGTGCGCTCGCGCTGGCCGACGACGGCACGGTCTACGCCGCCGACACGGTCACGCCGTTCATCTATCGACTGGAGCCCGACATGGAGCGGCCCGAGGTGTTCATCGGCAACCCCATGTTCACCAGCCTCCGGGGGCTGGCCCTGTCGGCCGACGAATCCATGCTGTACGTGGCCGATTACGAGCGCGGACTGTTCGTGTTCGAGACCGCCGAGTCGCGCCGCGGCCTTCCCCTGGCCGGCCCGGACACGCTCAATCTCGGCGGCATCGACGGCCTGTATCGCTGGGGCGACAGCCTGGTCGTGATCCAGAACGGGATCAGCCCGGACCGGGTGCTGCGGCTGGACCTGGACGAAACCGGCGGCCGGATCGAGAACGTCGCGCCGCTGGTCGTCGCCCACCCGCGCTTCGATACCCCGACCTTCGGCACGCTGGCCGGCGACGATCTGCTGTTCCTCGGCTCCAACCACTGGGACGACGTCCGGCCCGACGGCCGGCCGATCGACGGCCCGCTGCCGTCCAATGCCGTGCTTAGATCGCCGGTCGACGAGGCCCAGACCCTGGTGGTCGGCCGCGAAATGCTCGAACGGATGAAGCAGCAGGGCCGGCCGATGCAGCTCGACCCGCAGGCCGGCGGCGAGTCCGACGGCGACGGCGAGGGCTGACGCGGAATTCGATCCGGCGCCGCCCGTGCCGCAGCGGGAGGATCAGGTCGGCGCGGTCAGGCGGTGAAGGCGCTGCCTGAGGGTCTGGCCGAAGCCCAGCCCGTCGAGGAGGGCGTCCATGCCGTCGGGGTCGGGCCGGCGGCGCACGACATCCGGCTCGGCGTCGACCTTCTCGATCACCGCGTCCAGGCCCGTCAGCCGGCGCGACAGGCGCACCGTGTCTTCGTGCGTCCGCAGGCGCGGGATCAAGGACTTCGCGCCGCGCATCTTCAGGAACTTGAGTTCATCGAGCCGTTCGTAGAGCGCGTCCAGGGTCTTGAAGTGACCGAGCAGCCCCGCGGCGGTCTTCGGCCCGATCCCCGGCACGCCGGGAATGTTGTCGACCGCATCGCCGGTCAGCGCCAGGTAGTCGGCAATCTGTTCGGGACGCACCCCGAAGCGCGCCTCGATGCCGTCGGCGTCGAGGCGGTTGCGGCGGGCGAAATCCCACCACGCGTCGGCGGGTCCGAGGACCAGCTGGGCCAGGTCCTTGTCGCCGGTGACCACGCACACGGGGTGCCCCCGCTCCCGCCAGCAGCCGGCCAGGGATGCGATCAGGTCGTCGGCCTCGAAGCGATCATCGACGTAGACCGGCAGGCCGAGGCATCGGGTCAGGTCCTTGCACCAGGCGAACTGCCGTTCGAGATCGGGCGGCGCCGGTTCGCGGTTGGCCTTGTAGTCCGGATACAGCTCGTTGCGGAACGATGAGGCCAGCGACTCGTCGAAGGCGACCGCAGCGTGTCGGGACCCGGTTTCCTCGAGAAACTCGCACAGGAAGCGGGCGAAACCGTAGACCGCATTGGTCGGCCGGCCGGTAGGGTCGCTGAAGGCGTCCGGCATCGAGTACCAGGCGCGGAAGATGTAGATACTGGCGTCGATCAGGTGAACGACGGGCTTGTCGGTGCTCATCTGCTCATTATGCCCGGGCCGTTGAACGAGGACGCGCTGCAAGGACCCTGTCCAACACCGCTGGCCGCCGCGTGGCAGGGCTGTTGTCGTAGCGTTGTCGCTCCCTTGTCGCTCCATTGTCGATCCCGCAGCTACCCTCCAGCCTGTCCTGTTCCCCGACATTCTCGATGCCCGATAGGAAGAACGACCCCCTCCTGCCCTCGTTTCCCGGCGACGGCGCCGCCCTGGTCCAGGGCGCCAGTCGCGGCATCGGCCTGGGCTTCGTCCACCAGTTGCTGGCGTGCAAACGCTTCGAGCGAGTCTTCGCGACCTGTCGGGATCCGGCCTCGGCGGGTGGTCTCGCAGCCATCGATGATCCCGCGCTGACCGTCCTGGAACTCGATGTGACCCGGCCGGCGAGCATTCGCGAAGCGGCGCGGCAGGTCGAGGCGAGCGGCGTGCCGATCCGCCTGCTGCTCAACGTCGCCGGCGTGCTCCACGACGAGCGACAGGAGCCCGAGAAACGGTTGGAGGACCTCGATCAGGAGGCGCTGGCGCGGTCGTTCGCGGTCAACTCCATCGGTCCGGCCCTGGTGCTCGAAGCGTTCCGGCCGCAGCTGGCGCGGCGAGGGCGGGCCGTGGTGGCGGCCCTGTCGGCACGGGTCGGCTCGATCGGCGACAACCGGCTCGGCGGCTGGTACGCCTATCGCGCGTCGAAGGCGGCCCTGAACCAGCTGATGCGCACCGCATCGATCGAGCTTGCGCGCCGCAACCGCAATGCGCTCGTCGTCCTGCTGCATCCGGGCACCACCGATACGGGCCTGTCCGAACCGTTCCAGGAAAACGTGCCCACCGACCAGCTGTTCCCGGTCGACCGGGCCTGTCGCCAACTGCTCGCCGTGATCGACGGGCTCGGCGAAGACGACAGCGGCGGGTTCTTCGCCTGGGACGGTCAGCGGATCGAGTGGTAGACGCCCGGCCCGGCGCTCAGGCCAGTGGTTCGTCGTCCGGCGGCAGCGGCGCCTCGGAGCGCTCGGTCGGACACAGGAACGGTGTCCCGGAGCGGCTGCCGTGGTAGTCGAAGCGTTGGTCGCCGATCGCGAGCCGGATCCAGACCCCGGGCACCAGCGCCTGCGTGTACATCATGTCGGGTTCCGGGCAGCCCATCGCTCCGTTGCGCCAGGTCACGAAGCGGCGCTCGACGACTTCGATGTCGGCGGTCTCGACGTTCATTCTCCCGGCCAGGTCCGCCCGGGCCGCTTCGGTGGCTTCGCTCATCCGGTCGGAGTCGCCGGACGGCGGCGTGGAATCCTTCATCACTGGAACCTCCATGTCGGGGCCGGCCGCCTGGCTGCCGGGGTCGGTGTCGCCGCTGCTGTCGCCGCCGGGCGCGCAACCGGCCGCCAGCAGCATGCCCAGCCAGACGCCGGCCAGGATCGGTCCGTTCGGTGTGCGATGTGTCGTTGCAGGCATGTCGGGTCTCCGGATGTCGAGGATCAGAACGGTTTCAGCAGGGCCAGCGAGGCGATGGTCAGGAACACCAGCAGCGCGGCCACGTAGGCCAGCACACCGCGTTCGCGTCGCTCCGCGCGCAGGGCGGCGACGCCGAGCAGCACGTAGACCACGATCAGGACCAGCTTCAGGCCCAGCCAGGCGCTCTCGACCGGTGAATAGCGGAAGTGGAACCACAGGGCGATGCCGGACATCAGCAGCAGGGTGTCGATCAGGTGCGGCCCCACGCGGACCAGCGGGCTGGCCAGCGGGCGGTCGAGCACGCGGATGATGAAGCCCCGTAGTGCGAATCCCAGGCCGCTGATCAGCGCAAGGGCGATGTGGAGGCGCTCGAGAAGGACGATGGTGCTCATGCATTTCCCATGAACGGGGTCGGCGAGGCATTCTAACGCGGCGATCGCGGATGATCCGGTACGTACCGCCGGCAACTCGGCGGCAACTCGGCGGCAACTCGGCGGCAACTCGGCGAGCAGACGGCGTTGCCCTCAGCGCGGCGCGGCGTGAAGATGGGACAATCGGAGGACGCACGCGGAACACTCGCGATCCAGTTTCCGATGATTCGACCCCGGGCGCACGACGGAACTTCTTCGATGAATACAGCCATCAACGACTCTTCGACAGCCGACCTTGCGGCGGGGCGCGACCGATGAGCAGCGCGTCGGAGCTGGACGCCGTCGTCGACGAGATCGTCGATCGGGTCGGTCCACGGCTGGTGGTCGGCCTGCCGCTGGGACTGGGCAAGCCGAACCGCCTGGTCAACGTGCTGTACCGGCGGGCCTGCGCAGAGCCGGCGCTGGACCTGGAGATCGTCACCGCGCTGTCGCTGGATCCCCCCCGCCCGCGTCACTGGCTCGAAGCGCGCCTGATGGAGCCGATTCTCGAGCGGCTGTTCGGTGATGACTATCCACGGCTGGACTATCTTGCCGACGCGCGCGCGGGGCGATTGCCGGGCAACGTGCGCCTGACCGAGTTCTACTTCCAGTCCGGCGCGGCGCTGGGACGCCCGTCGCTTCAGCGGCACTACATCTCCGCGAACTACACCCACGTGGCGCGCGACCTGGTCGACCGCGGGGTCAACGTCGTGCTCCAGCTCGTCGCCCGGGACGGGGACGGCCGGATCAGCCTGGCCTGCAATCCCGATGTCACCCTGGACCTCATGCGCCGCCTCGACAGCGCTCCGTCGGGCCGCTCGCGCAGCGACATCTTTGCCGTCGGCCAGGTGCATCCGACCCTGCCGTTCCTGCCCGGCGATGCGGTGGTGGAGGCGAACTTCTTCGATCGCGTCGTCGAGGCCGAGCCCGATCAGCGCCTGTTCGCGTTGCCGCGCGCGCCGGTCTCGCTGCAGGACCATGCCGTGGGCTTTCATGCCTCGCGCCTGATCGCCGATGGCGGAACGCTGCAGATCGGCATCGGCAGCCTGTCCGACGCGCTGGTCCATTCGCTGGTCCAGCGCCACTGCGACAACGATCGGTACCGCTCGGCGATCGAGACCTTCCCGCCGGCCCTCGCTTCCCCCGAAGCGGAGCCCGATTCGTCCGCACTGGGCGACGACCGTGCCTTCGACCTGGGCCTGTTCGGTGCCAGCGAGATGTTCATGGACGGTTTCATGCATCTCTACCGCGCCGGCATCCTCAAGCGCGAGGTGTTCGACGACCTCACCGAGATGCGCCGCACCAACGCGGGCCTGGCGGTCGAAAACGCCGGCCGGGGCGCGGTAATGGAGGGCGGTTTCTTTCTCGGCAGCTCGGAGTTCTACGCGTTCCTCGACGGCCTCGACGCCGGGACCCGCGAGCGTTTCCGGATGCACGGGGTGAGCCGCATCAATCAGCTCTACGGCGGCAACGAGGCACTGGAGATCGAGCAGCGTCGCCACGCGCGCTTCGTGAATACCTGCATGATGATGACCGCGACAGGAGCCGCGGTATCCGACGGGCTGGCCGACTACCAGGTCGTCTCCGGCGTTGGCGGTCAGTACAACTTCGTTGCCATGGCGCATGCCATGGACGACGGCCGCTCGGTGCTGATGCTGCGCTCGACCCGCGAGAAGGACGGCCGGGTCTCCTCGAACATCGTCTGGCAGTATCCGCACCTGACCATTCCGCGCCACCTGCGCGACCTGGTCGTCACGGAATACGGCATCGCCGACCTGCGCGGTCGGACCGACGAGGAATGCATCCAGCGGATGCTCTCGATCACCGACGCACGCTTCCAGGACGAGCTCGCCGACCAGGCCCGCCGGGCCGGCAAGCTCGATCCCGCCTGGGCGATTCCCGACGCGTGGCGCGCCAACACCCCCGAACGCCTGGCCGAGCGCTTCGAGCGGGCCGGCTACCCGTTGCCGACCTACCCCTTCGGCAGCGACTTCACGGCCGTCGAGCAGCGCCTGATCCCGGCCCTGGAATGGGTCAAACAGCGCTCCAGGAACAAGCTCGGCCTGCTGATCGAAGCCATCCGCGGTCGGCCGGGGAATCACCCGGATTCACTCGCCAGGCTCGGGCTCGACCGCCCGCGCTCGATCGGCGAACGATTGATGGCGCGGCTCGTCGCGCGCGGTCTCGACAGGACCGCCGGGCAGCTGCGCTGATCGCTATCCGTCCCCGTCGGCGCGCTTGTCCGGCTCGGCGGGCGCGAAGTACAGAACGATCCACTCCTTGCCCGGTTCGAAGGCCTGTTCGCCGGAGTACAGCCTGAGCTGACGCTCCGGTCCGACCGCTCCGAGGAGCAGCCAGTCCTCGACCGGCTCGCCCATGCGTTCGACCAGGTCGTCGAGCCGGTACTCGTCGGTCAGGCGGGTGGTCTGGATCGTCCAGCCGGCATCGAGGCACCGCTGCAGGTCCTCGAAGTGGGCCCCGTCATCGAACGCGATCTGGCCGCGCTGCTCGACCGTGAGCTGACGTGATTCGTGGCTGCCGCCGTCGTGGTTGGCGAGCTGGAAGGTGCGGTGGCGGCCGAACTCGTGGCCCAGCGCCTTGCACACCAGCGCGTTGTAGAAGTCGTTGTCGGTCGCGCACAGCAGGTGGCCGAGGTGCTGGTCCTCGAGGTGCAGTTCGGCGTGCTCGGACAGGATTTCGCCGTAGTAGGTCTCGATGCCCTCCATCCGCGCACTGCGCAGGCGCCGGAACGCCCCGTCGACGATCAGCACATCGAATTCCATGCTTTTCAGCTTGCGTCCGAGCATGACCGTCCAGCGCGAGGCGCCGACGATCAGCAAGCCGTTGGCGTGCTTGGCCGCCAGGCCGAGCCTGCGCCCCAACCAGCCCAGCGTGAATCCGTGGGCCAGGACCGTTGCCAGGATCACCGCGAAGACCAGCGGCAGCAGGCGTTCGGCGTCGGGGTAGCCCGCCGCGACCAGTTCCGGCCCGAACAGTCCGGCAGTTGCTGCGGCAACGATGCCGCGCGGTGCGACCCAGGCCAGCAGCCAGCGGTCCTCCTTGTGGATCGGCGCACCGATCGTGGAGAGCAGGATGGTCACCGGGCGCAGCAGGAACAGCACGACCAGCAGGAACAGCACCGCGCGCAGGTCGATCAACCCCAGCTGCTCCAGCGTCAGCTGGCTCGGGATGACGATGAACAGTACGGACAGCAGGATGATGGTCAGGTTTTCCTTGAAGCGCTGCAGCTCGGCGCGCTCGCCCAGCGGCAGGTTGCCGAGCACCACGCCCATCGCGGTGACTGCCAGCAGCCCGGCCTCGTGCTGGAACTTGTTGGCCAGCCAGAACACCACGAGCACCAGCACCATCAGCACCGGGGGCTTGAGGTGCTCGGGGACCGTGCCCCGTCGGAACAGCCAGCCGGTGACCCAGCCCACGACCGCGCCGAGGCCGCCGGCCACCACCAGCGCCGCGCCCAGCGCCAGGACGGTTTCGCCCAGCGTTTCGCCGTCGAGCGTGAAGTACTGGAAGGCCAGCACGGCAAGCAGCACGCCGACAGGGTCGTTGACGATCCCTTCCCATTTCAGCAGCGAGGCGGTGCGGTTGTTGAGCCGGGCCTGGCGCAGCAGCGGGGCAATCACGGTCGGTCCGGTGACCACGAGAATGGCCCCGAGGACCCAGGCCACCGGCCAGCTGATACCGGCGACGTAGTGCGCCGCGATCGCGCCGAGCACCATCGCGATCGGCGGCCCGAGCAGTGTGAGCCGGCCGATGCCGTGGCCGGCGCGCTTGAACTCGCCGAGCTTCAGGTCCATGCCGCCTTCGAACAGGATGATCGCTACGCCGAGACCGATCAGCGGCGTCAGCTCGTCCGGGCTCATCGCGAATTCGACCACGCCGAACACCGGTCCGAGCAGCAGGCCGGCGCCGATCAACACGACGATGGCCGGGGTGCGCAGTTGCCAGGCAACCCACTGGCTGGCCAGGCCGGCGGCGAGAATGATCAGGGTCAGGGCTTCGGCGTGCATGGGTTCGATCCTGTCGGGAGCTCGGGTTGCGGTGCGAGTTCGATGCCGTAGAATCGCACGACCCTCGTGATCGGACCAGTCCAGATGAAAACGCGCTCCTTCGTGCTTGCCTTGTCGATGTCCATCCTGGTTGCGATGCTCGCGTCTGCCTGCGATCGCGCCTCCGAGCCGCCGGTGTCGGGGCCCGACGACGGAGTGAGTGAAGAGTCGGGAGGAGCGTCTGTCGAATCCGTTGCCGAATCCCGGCTCGAGACG
This sequence comes from Wenzhouxiangellaceae bacterium, assembly GCA_965222675.1. Taxonomy (GTDB): domain Bacteria; phylum Pseudomonadota; class Gammaproteobacteria; order Xanthomonadales; family Wenzhouxiangellaceae. Next base: position 973,994 of record OZ244963.1, read on the forward strand.
GCCTCGACCGAAACGACGCAGGGCGCGCTCGCCCTCGACGTAGATCGGTCTCGGCTGGACATCTACCACCCGGTCGAACTGACCGCCGACCTGTCGACGCTGAGCGACGACCAGCGGAGGATGCTGGGCCTGCTGATCGAGGCGGGCACGATCATGGAGCAGTTGTTCTGGCGCCAGGCCTACGGAGACCCCTCGACGCTGCTCGACCGCATCGACGATCCGGCGGTCGCGGCCTTCGTTCGCCTGAACTACGGTCCGTGGGACCGCCTGGACGGCAATCGCCCGTTCCTCGAGGGCTTCGGCCCGAAACCCGAGGGCGCCCGGTTCTACCCGGAGGACATGACGCGCGATGAGTTCCGCGCCTGGAGCGAGCCTGACAAGGACAACCCCTATTCGCTGGTGCGGCGTGACGATGCCGGCGAGCTGGTGCTGCTCCCGTACCACGAGGCGTATGCCGACGAACTCTCCCGCGCCGCCGACCTGCTGCGCGAAGCCGCGGGGCTGGCGGAGTCGGAGGCCTTCGCTCGCTACCTGCAGCTGCGTGCCGATGCGCTGACCAGCGGCGCATATCGCGCCAGCGACATGGCCTGGATGGACGTGCGTGACAACGACATCGAACTGGTGATCGGCCCGATCGAGAACTACGAGGACCAGCTGTTCGGCCTGCGCACGGCGTTCGAGGCCTTCGTGCTGATCAAGGACCGGGAGTGGTCGGCACGCCTCGCGCGCTACGCCGAACTGCTGCCGGCGCTGCAGCAGGGCCTGCCGGTCGACGATGCCTACAAGGCGGAGGTGCCGGGCACCGATGCGGACCTCAATGCCTACGACGCCATCTACTACGCCGGCGACGCCAACGCCGGGGCCAAGACCATCGCCATCAACCTGCCCAACGACGAAACGGTCCAACTGGAGAAGGGCACCCGGCGGCTGCAGCTGAAGAACACGATGCGAGCCAAGTTCGATCACATCCTCGTGCCGATCGCCGACCTGCTGATCGACGAGGCGCAGCAGGACAACATCGCCTTCGATGCCTTCTTCGCCAACGTCATGTTCCATGAAGTGGCCCACGGTCTGGGCATCAAGTACACGGTCGACGACGGCCGCCCGGTGCGCGCGGCGCTGGCCGAGCACCAATCCGCCATCGAGGAGGGCAAGGCCGACATCCTCGGCCTGGACATGATCGAGCAGCTCGTCGAGATGGACGAATGGGACGGCGACCTGATGGATCACTACGTGACCTTCCTGGCCGGCATCTTCCGTTCGGTCCGCTTCGGCGCCTCCTCGGCGCACGGCCGGGCGAACATGGTGGCGTTCAACTGGTTCGAGGAAGCCGGCGCCTTTTCCCGCGACGCCGAGACCGGCCGCTACACGGTCGACCGGGCGGCCTTCGAGAAGGCCGTGGACAGCCTCTCCAACCGGCTCCTCACGCTGCAGGGCGACGGCGACTACGAGGCCACGGGCGCGTTTCTCGAGCGCTACGCGGTGATGCCCGACACGCTGGCCGACGACCTCGCCCGCGCGGGCGAATCCGGCATTCCCGTCGACATCCGACTGATCCAGGGGCCTGAGGTGGTCGGGCTGGACTGAACGGCGAAACGTAGCGAGGCGCGGTTCACGAAAGGAAGGCTTGAAAGGAGCGGGGAAGGCGAATCCCGTAGTGGCCGACGCCGTCGCGCTCGGGCCTGGTGTCGGGCCTCGCCGCAAGAGCACCACATGAGCACGGCGCCGTGGGTCGCCACTCCATATCCGCTCCATCTCATCTATCGCCCGGCCGTACTGCAGTCGGATAAATTGACAATGAGCCTGTGAAGTCCATAGACTTGCGGCACGGTCGCTGTGAAGTTCCACACGAACGAGCGGTCGGCAGAAATTCAATAACACCGATAAAGGGGAGTTCAGATGTCCATCCGTATCCTCGCGGCGCTAGTCGCGGTCTTTTTCCTTGTGCCGGACGGACTGGCCCAGTCGCGCGCCGACGGTCAAGCCGATTCAGTGACTTCGATCGACGGCGACGGCGACGGCACCTTCACTGGCTCGTATACGCACGTGAGCGGCACCGCTGCGCCACACCCGTGGTTCAGATTCTCCGCTGCCGCCGGCCAGGTCGTCACCATCGATGTCCAGACTCCGGGCTGGACCAGCCTGGTCTGGATCTACGACGTGTTCGACGACGATGCGCAGATCGGCGATCAACGAACCATCGACTACAGCAACGCGATCGATCAGGGTGGTGTGGCCAACACCTACACGGTGAGCTTCATTCCGCCCAGCGACGGCCAGTACATCGTCCAGCTCGACTCCTGGGTCGGGGGGTCGGGCGCCTACACCGTGACCGTTTCCGGTGCGGTAATGGGCTTCGTTGATCTTTCGATCAGCAAGACCGCGCCTGCCACGGCGGTTGCGGGCACGCAGATCACATATTCCCTGGACGTTGCCGCTGCAGGCGGTGCCGCCGGGACGTTTGCACCCGTGCCTGCGAACTTCACCGACATCAGCGCGACCGGCACGCCGGTCAGCCTGTCCGATGACGCGGTGTCGGGTGACATCCCCTTGCCGTTCTCGTTCGATTTCCAGGGGCAGGCCAAGAACGATATCCGGATATCGTCGAACGGTTTTCTGACTTTCAGCCCTCAGACGAACAACGGTTGCTGTTCCGGGCAAGCCATCCCCAATCCGGCCCCACCGAACGATGTGATCGCCTTCTTCTGGGTGGATCTGAACCCGGCCGCTGGGGGGCAGATCGATTACCAGACCCTGGGCACCGCGCCGAACCGCCGGTTTATCGTGCAGTTCACCGGTGTGCCGCACTTCGGTGGCGGCGGCGGACCGGTCACGGCCCAGGCGATCCTGTACGAGGGATCCAACGACATCGAGTTCCAGTACGTCAGTGCGCCGCCGGACGGCAGTCCGACCACCGTGGGCATCGAGAACGCGGATGGGACCATCGCGCTCCAGATCGCCAACGCTGCGGTCTCCTACTCGAACGAGGGTTTCCTGATCCAGCAGCAGTCGACGCCCACGGCGACAGGCGTGTCCGTGTCCGACCCGCTGCCGGCCGGCACCACGTTCGTCTCGGCCACCGGGTGCACCAACACACCCAGCGGGCCGGTTGTCTCCTGCGACCTGGCCGACATTCCGCCAGGCGGCTCGGCTTCGGCAAGCATCACCGTGGCGATCGATCCCTCGTTCACGGGAACGCTCGACAACACGGCCACCGTTGCTGCCGATCAGGCAGATTCCGATTCATCCAATGACAGCTCGACGGCCTCGACGGTCGTGGGCGCGGAAGCCGACCTGGCCGTCACCAAGACCGGCCCGGCGAGCGCGATCGCCGGATCTTCGGTGACCTACACCGTGACGGTGACCAACAACGGCCCGTCCACGGCATCGTCGGTGTCGGTCGATGACCCGACCCCGGCCGGCTACACCTTCGTGTCGGCCACCGCGCCGTGTGCGGGCGGCTTCCCGTGTCCGCTCGGCGACATGATGCCGGGCTCGGCGGTCGCATTCGACGTGACCTATGCGACCAGCCCGTCGGCCGGCGGCTCCGTGGTCACCAACACGGCCACCGCATCGTCGCCGACCTTCGATCCGAACGGCGGCAACGACAGCGGCAGCGCGACCACCACCCTCGGCGCCGAAGCCGACCTGGCCATCACCAAGTCCGGTCCGGCCACGGCGATCGCGGGTACGCAGGTGACCTACGACATCACGGTGACCAACAACGGCCCGTCCGATGCGACGTCCGTTTCGGTCGCGGATCCGACGCCGGCCGGCTACACCTTCGCCTCGGCCACCGCGCCCTGCGCAGGCGGGTTCCCGTGCGCCCTCGGCACGGTCGCCGCCGGCGCCAACGTGGCGTTCCAGGTGACCTACGACATCGACCCGGCCACGACCGGCGGCGTGACCAACACGGCCACCGTGTCGTCGGCCACGACCGATCCGAACGGCGCCAACGACTCGGCCTCGGCCACCACCACGGTCAGCGGAGAAGCCGACCTGGGCGTGATCAAGACCGGTCCGGCCAGCGCCGTTGCGGGCGGTCAGGTGACCTACACGATCACGGTGGACAACGCCGGCCCGTCGCAGGGCGCCTCCGTGTCGCTGGCCGACCCGACGCCGGCCGGCTACACGTTTGCCTCGGCCACCGCGCCGTGCGCCGGCGGCTTCCCGTGTGCCCTGGGCGACATGGCACCGGGTGCGACCGTGGCCGTCGACGTGACCTTCGACGTCGACCCGTCGACGACCGGGGACGTGACCAACACGGCAACCGTGTCGTCGCCGACCACGGACCCGAACGCGACGAACGATTCATCCAGCGCGACCACGACCATCGGCGCCGATGCCGACCTGTCGATCGTCAAGACCGTCGACAACAACGCGGTCCAGCAGGGCGAGACTGTGACCTACACGCTGGCGGTGAGCAATGCCGGTCCGTCGGATGCGACCAACGTGGTCATCACCGACAACCTGCCGCAGGGCCAGGTCCTGGTCAGCACCTCGGGTTGCTTCGAAGATCCGTCGGGCGCGCCGACCTGCTCGATCGGCACGGTGGCGGCCGGCAGCACGGTCGCAGTCACGCTGACCGCCCAGGTCCAGCGGGCCACCGGTCTGCAGACCAACACCGCGTCGGTGGACTCGGATACCACGGACCCGGTCAGCGCCAACAACACCGGTTCGGTGGGCGTGGTCGCGTCGTTCTCGATCCCGACGCTGGGCAGCTGGGGCCTGATCGCCCTGATGCTCACGCTGATGGTCGCCGGCGGACTGCAGGTCCGACGCATGACCTGATCGGTCGGTGAAGCATAGCGATCGATAGCGATCGCAAGGAAACGGGCGTCCTTCGGGCCGCCCGTTTTTTTACGACAGGCGTTCGTCCCGGACAGTCGGGTCGCCGTTCGGGTCCGGCGGCGAGGAACCGAGGATTCGTTCAGCGATGACCGATGCGGTTGCAGCCGGGGATTGCATCCAGCCGAAGTGGTCGGCCTTCCGGCCCTGCGTTGCCTCGGTGATGCGCTCCCGGGTCACCGATGCGGCGGGCAGCTTGCCGAGCAGCCAGTCCATCGACGCAGGGGGCACGAAGCGATCGTGTTCCATGGCCACGACGTGCACGGGTAGGGACAATCGCGCCAGGGCGGGTTCTTCGTCGCGGGGGCGCCGTCCCCAGGCGTAGCGCCCGGTGCGGCCCGTGCGGGCCCAGTCGAGCATCAGCTGCCGTGCTTCGGTGCCGGCGAACCCCAGGCGCTTGCCGGGGTAGTAGCCCAGGGCGCGGACGAGCATCGGCAGAAGCGTCAGCATGCCGAGCAGCCCGATGCCGGCGGGTGCGGGATAGCAGCGCCAGTAGGGGGCGCCACCGGCAACCAGCGCAAGACCCTCGATGCGACCGGGCGTTAGCGCGGCGGCCAGGCAGGCCAGCTGCGAACCGAGGCTGTGGCCTCCCAGCCACAGTCGATTGCTGCCCGCGGACCCTTGCGCCGACGCGATCGCGGCGGAGAGGTCGAGATCGAGCAGCGCGTCGTAGCCCCAGTCGACGCCGCGACGGGCGCGGATCGACGAAGACCCGTTGCCGCGCCATTCATGGAGCAGCACTCGAAGACCCCGTTCGGCGACTGCGCGACCGAAGTGAATCAGGTTGCGGGCGCTGATGCCCATGCCGGGCAGGAACAGCAGGGTCGGCGCGCCGTCCGGGCCGATCTCGATCAGTTCGAAGCGGTGCCCGTCGCTCGCCTCGACGGCGACGGTTCGTTCCTCGTGCGCCATCCCGCCTATTGCACCAGGGAGATGCCGATGCCGACCGTCGTCTGCCGATGGTTGTAGTCGATCAGCGTCTCGCCGTAGCCGCTGAAGACCTGCAGGTAGGCCTTGAGATCACCGTACAGGGGATAGTGCCAATCGAATTGGAAGGCGCCCCTTCGCTCGCCCGGCGCCCAGCGACCCATCAGGCCGAAATCGTGCCGCCCGCGCGACCAGTCGAGCCGGATGTCGCCCGAGCCGAGATAGTCGTCGATGTCCGGGTTGTCGTCGTCGCTGCCCTGCACGGTCCACCATGGTCGGACCAGCAGGCGGTAGCGGCCGCGTTCGAACCCGAAGGTCGCGTAGACCCGGTTCCAGCTTCGGGACAACGGGTCGGCGCGTCCGTTGGACTGGTGCATGAAGCCGAGGTTGACCATCCGCCAGCGCCAGCCGAGCAGGTCGACGCCGGTACGGATACTGGCGAAGACCTCGGGTGAATAGTTGGTTTCGCGGAACGGCTCGGATTCGACCGAGTTGTAGGCCTGCCAGTTGGACTGCTGGGTGTAGGCCGCCCACAGGTCGACGTTGTCGCCGATCAGGTTGTCGGCGAACTTGGTCTTCAGGCTGAACTGGAACTTGACCTCGGCCTCGTTGATGCTGCGCGGAGCGGGCGCCACCGCTCCGGGCAGATCGACGAACGGTGCGCGGTTGGGCCGGTTGCTCCAGCGGACCGGCAGCAGGTAGACCGGCCGGTGCCGACGCAGGTGCAGCAGGCCGCCGTCGGTCGCATCGTCGAGTTCCCATTCGCGCGTCATGGCCGAGCGCGTCAGCGGCGTCTGGTCGCCGTCGCCATTCGGAAGGGATTCCAGCCCCTGCTCGGCCGTGTCGGCCAGGCGACGCTCCTCGTCCTGTTCCATCCGCGCCCGCTCAGCGGCGGAGCGCGATACCTCCGCCCCCGGCAGGGCGTCGTAGCAGACCAGCCGGCGGTCGGGGTTCTCCACCCGGCGACAGGCATCGACACCCTGCGCCAGCGAGAGCGGTTCGATGTGTCCGCCAGGATCGGGTCCGTCCAGGGCCGGAGCAGAGGCCGGCAGGGCGATCGCCGCGCACGCGATCAGGCGCGAAAGTCGTGCAAAGCGGGATTTGCGGATCGAATGCATGTAGGAGTATGCTCCGTAGAAGCGCCTAGCGCGTGGGAACGAATTCAGAAGTCACACAAAGCGAGGGAAGCCCCATGATACGGAAGTCCATCTTTGCCGCGGCGGCGATTTCGCTGGCCGTCAGCGCAGTCGCCCAGGAACCGAAAGATCCGCCGTCGTCCGGCAACAGCGTCACGCCGGGTACGCAGGGCGTGGTCGGCGACAACTTCGGCTACACCTTCTCGGATTCGAGCGGCGCAACGTGCTCGTTCGATTTCGTCGACATTTCCGGCACCGGGACCGAGGTCGTTCCTGCGGGTACCGACGACGGCGCGTCGGCTGCCATTCCGATTCCGACCGATTTCGATTTCTACGGCACCCAGGTCACCGAGCTGGTGATGGCCTCCAACGGATACCTGTCGACCGACAACACCGATACGGGACCGGACCTGTCGAACGACTGTCCGCTCCCGGCACCGCCGAGCACCGGCGGCGGCGCTCGCATCTACCCGATGCACGACGACCTGATTGCAGCCGGCGGCGGGTTCTACGAGTACTTCGCCAACTGCCCGCGCGCATCGGACCAGTTCCCGTTCAGCGGTCTCGGCTGCCACGTCTTCCAGTGGCAAGGCGCCGAGCATTTCGGCGGCGGCGGCCCGTGGACGTTCCAGACCATCCTGTATGACGAGAGCTACGAAATCGTCTTCCAGCACCAGGCCGGCAACCCGGAAGAAGGTTCCGGTTCGACCACCGGCATCCAGAACCTTGCGGCCGATGACGGCCTGACCTACGCGTGCGACACCGCCGCGACCGTGGTGGACGACAGCGCCCAGTGCTTCGTGCACCCCAATCCCTCCGCACAGGGAATCGGCGAAACTCCCGTACCGACCATGAGCCGCTACGGCATCGTGGCCCTGGTGCTGGTCCTGATGGCCCTCGGCGGAATCGTGCTGGTTCGCCGTACCGGCTGATCGCGCACCGACCGGCGATTGATGCAGAGCCCCGGCGCCTCGCCGGGGCTTTTTTGTGGCTGCGCACCGAGCCTCGCACTTCCGAGCCGGCGCCAGACGAAAGAACCCCGGCGGTCGGCCGGGGTTCTTTCAGGATGGTGGTGGGCGATGCTGGGTTCGAACCAGCGACCCCTGCCGTGTGAAGGCAGTGCTCTCCCGCTGAGCTAATCGCCCGAAAGGGCCGCCTAGTGTACCGAAATTCCGCCCCGATGGGCAGTCCTTGCGCCCTCAGCGCGTGCGGAACAGCAGGCTGTACAGCGCAGGGATCACCAGCAGCGTCAGTGCTGTCGACATCACCAGCCCGGATATGATCGCCCAGGCCATCGGCGGCCACAGCGTCGACTCGGTCAGCACCAGCGGCAGCAGGCCGAGCACCGTGGTGGTGGTGGTCATCAGGATCGGCCGGGTGCGCCGTTCGATCGCCGCCCGGATCGCTTCTTCGGCACTGCGACGGTTCTCGTGTCGCTCCCGTTCGGCCCGGTCCAGCAGCACGATGGCATTGTTCACCACGATGCCGACCAGGGCCACGACGCCGAGCATCGCCGTGAAGCCGAACGGCTGCCCGGCCAGCAGGAGGCCGGGCACGACCCCGACCGCGGCCAGCGGCACGGTGACCAGCACCAGTGCCGTGAGCCGGAACGAGTTGAACTGCCACAGGAGGAACGCGAGCAGCAGGACCGCCCCGATGGGCAGCGCGGAGAACAGCGCGCTGTTGGCATCGCCGGCCTCCGCGGCCGCGCCGCCGATCGCCAGGCGGACCCCGTCGGGAAGCGTTTCGTCGCGCATTGCCCGTTCGAAGGCATCGAGCACGGTGTAGACGGTCACGCCGTCGGCGGTCTCGGCCAGCACCGAGGTCAGCCGCTGGAGGTCGCGATGCTCGATGACCGCCGGCTGGAAGCCGATCTCCGGGCGGATGAACTGCGCCAGCGGCACGTACCGACCGTCCGGGGTGGCGACCTCGAGTCCGGCCAGGGCCTCGGCGGCGAACGATTCGCCCTCCGGCGCGCGCAAGCGCATGTCGATCGGATCCGTCCCGGCACGCCAGACCGAGAACGACCGACCCAGCGAGGCATCGGCCAGCAGGCGCGCGACCTCCGCCCGGGTCACCCCGAAACGCTGGGTTTCGGCGACGTCGATCGCGAAGTCCAGCGACGGAATGCCCGTGCCGAGCTTGTGCCGGACGTCCTCGGCGCCGGGCACGCTTCGGAGCACCCGCATCACCAGGGTGGCCGCTTCGTGCAGCGCATCCGGGTCGCGACCGTAGAGTCGCAGCTCCACCGGGGCATCGATCGGCGGCCCCTGGCCGAGCCGATGCGCGATGACCTGGGCTTCGGGGATGGACCGGGGGGCGATCCGTCGGATGTCGCGCATCAGGCCCGGGAGTTCGGACTGGTCGCGGGAGATCACGACCAGGCGAGCAAGGTGCGGGGAGGCGGGAATGCCGATCAGGTTGTAGTAGAACCTCGGCCCGCTGAAGCCGGCGAACACGTGCACGGCCTCGACGTCCTCGCGCGCCCTCAGCTGGCTGGCGAGGCCGCGGGCCTCCAGCGCCGAATAGGTGGTCCGGGTGCCCTCGGGGAATCGCAGGTCGACGATCAGCTGGTTGCGGTCCGTCGACGGAAAGAAGTCGCGCGGCAGGAACTGGGCCAGCATTGTGGCGAGGCCCAGCAGCAGGAGGGCGGCGATCACGACCCGTCCCGGCCGTCCGGTCGCAATCCCGCCGAGGCGCTGCCCGAGTCGCTCGAACCGCGAGGCGCGCCGGTCGGCGCCGGCGTTGGCGTGCAGCACGATCGCGCCGGACAGGGGGGTGACGGTCAGCGCGTAGACGAGGCTGACGGTAAGCACCAGCATGACCATGATCGGGATGCCGCGCGTGAAGTCCGCCGTATCGCCGCGCGACAGCAGCAGCGGAGTGAACGCCGCCAGCGTGGTCCCGGTGGCGGCGGTCAGCGGACCGGCCAGCTCGCGCACGGCGCGGGCCCCCGCGGCGGCGCGGCGCAGCCCGCGATCGAGGTGGTACTGGAGGTTCTCGGCCATCACGATGGCGTTGTCGACCAGCATGCCGAGTGCGATCACCATGCCGGCGATCGCCATCTGGTGCAGCACCCCGCCGCCGATCGCGAACACCGCCAGCGCGCTGAAGGTAACCAGGGGCAGGAGGCTGGCCACGAGAAGGCCCAGCCGCAGGCCCATGAACAGGAGAAGCACCACCGCGACCGTCGCCACCCCGATGACCAGCGATCGACCGAGCTCGGACAAGCGCCGTTCGACCCAGAGCGGCTGGTAGAACATCTCCTCGATGACCAGCGGCTCGTAGCGCGGCCGGATCCGTTCGATCAGGGCGCGGACGTCGCGCCCGAAGGCGACCGCGTTGACGCGATTGTCGGGAATCACTATGCCGAGCCCGATCGCCGGCCGTCCGTCGACCCACATCCGCTCGGTCGCCGGTTCGCGTGGCACGATCGAGACCGAAGCGATTTCCGACAGCGGCACCAGCGCCCCGTCGGCGAGTTCGATCGGGGTGGCGGCCAGTTCTTCGAGGGAATCGAAGTCGCTGGACGGGTTGACCAGCAGCGATCGGCCGTCCACGTCCAGGCTTCCTCCCGCAACCGTTCGGTTGCGCTCGGCCAGCTGGGCGATCAGGGCGTCCGGGCCCAGGCCGACGGCGCTTGCCCGGGCGGGGTCGAGCTGGACCAGCAGCTGCTCGCCGGGGTCGGCCAGCAGCTCGATCCGCGCGATGTCGCGGAAGCCGAACAGGTCGCGGCGGATCGAACGGGCCGCCTCGAGCCGGACCAGCGGATCCTCGCTGCCGGTGATCGCCAGCACGATGCCGTGCGCGTCCATCGATCGATCGTCGAGGTCGATCGTCCCGGCCTCGGGCGGGATTCTCCGCTGGGCGCGATCCAGGGCCACGCGGACCCGGTCCCAGGCGCTGCCGGTGTCGTAGATGTGCTGGCCCAGTCCGACGGTCAGCACTGCGACGCCGAGGCGGGCCGCGCCGATGATCTCGTGGACCTCCTCGACCTGTGCCAGCTCTTCTTCCACCGGGTCGAGCACCAGCCGCTCGACCTCCGACGGCTCGGCACCCGGCCACTGCACGACGACCTGCGCATAGCGGTACGGGAAGAAGGGGTCTTCCTGGCGGTCCATTCCGAACCACGCGGCGGCGCCGATCAGCGAAAGGAGCAGGACCGTGGCCAGCACCAGCCGGCGGCGCTCCAGGGCCGCATCCAGCCAGCTCACGGCAGCACCCGGACCCGTTCACCGTCGAGCAGCTGCGACTGCCCGCTGACGATCACCCGGTCGCCGGGCGCGAGGTCGCCGAATACGGTGACGTGGCGGCCTTGCAGGCGACCCACCTGGACGGCGACGGACTCGGCGCGATTCTCGCGGACGCGGAACACTCGGTGAATCGCGGTGCCGGGATTGACCACCGCCGACAACGGCACGGCCATGCCGGGCCGGGTTTCGAAGTCGAGCGAGATCTCGACCGGGTCACCGGGGGCGAAGCCGCGGGCTTCCTCCAGCGCGAACACCGCCGGTGCGGTGCGGCCCGGCGATGCTCGTCCGAGCGACGCCAGCCGTGCATCGGCCGCTACGCCGTCGGTGACGCGCCGCACGGGTCGAGCCGGCAACTCGGATCGCAGGCTGGCCGCCCGCTGGGCCGGCAGGCGGACTTCGACCTCGAGCGCGTCGGGGTCGACCAGGTCGACGATCGGCCGTCCGGCAGCGGCGAAGTCGCCCGGTTCGAGGTGCGCTTCGGCAATCCGACCGGCAAACGGCGCGCGCAGGGCGGCTTCGTCGAGCTGTGCGATCGCCTCGTCGAGGCGGGCCCGGGACTGGTCACGTGCAGCGGCCGCGGCATCGCGCTGGGCGCGCACCTGTTCGAGGTCGTCGGCGGCGACCAGTTCGCGCTCGACCAGGCGCTCCAGGCGCTCCGTATCGCGCTCGAGCTGGGCCAGCCGGGTCTCGGCTTCGGTCAATGCGCCGCGGGCCGCGGCAACCCCGGGCTGCAGGCGCGGGTTGTCCAGCACCGCGAGCAGCTGACCGGCCTCGACCCGATCGCCTCGCTCGACCCGGCGCTCGGCCAGGTAGCCCGACTGCAGGAACGACAGCGTCGCGCGCCGGGTCGCCCGGGTCACGCCGGGGAAGCGCAGCGTTTCCATTGCCGGCACGTCGATCACCGGAGCCACTTCGACAGGGCGGGGCGGCGGACTTGCATCGGTCGGCGGATCCTCGGGCTCGCCGCACCCGGTCAAGAGCAATGCGGACAGGAGGGCAATGGTCGTTGTGACGGGCGCGGCAACGATGGTCGAGTCTCGCCGCGTGGTCGATATGGAGCAGAACGAACTGGTCGGCCGGTCAGCCATTGGGAAAGAGCGGACGTTCATCGGCGGGTCCCTCGAACGGGGTCAATGGGTTGCGCTGCGGGGTCCGTCGGGCGACAGGCCGTCCATGTAGATCTTCAGGAAGTCGTCCAGGAACTCGTCGTCGGAGCCCATCCCCGGCCACTGGCCGTGGTGGGTGCGGGCCTGGAACCACTGCGTGCAGACCAGGATGAACAGCGTGACCACGTGGACCGGGTTGACGTCGGCGCGGAACACGCCGCCCTGCTGGGCCTGGCGTACGCGCTCGGCGCCGAGGCGGACCAGCTCGGCGTCCATCTCGCCGCAGGTCGTGTCGCCTTCCATGTGGGTCCAGGCCAGCAACCGCGCGACCTGCGGGTTGTCCTGCAGGAATCGGAAGTACTTGACCACCCCATCGCGCAGGAGCCGGCCGTCCGGCGCGCCGGCCTGCTCGAGCTCCTGCTTCTGCTCTGCCGCGTACTGGGCCAGCGCCTGTTCCTTGGTGGCCTCCCAGAGCGCTTCCTTGGAGCCGAAGTGATGGTGGATCAGGCTCTTGGTCACGCCGCTCCTTTCGGCGATCTGGCGCATCGATACGTCGGCGAAGCCGTTTTCGACGAACAGGTCGAGCGCAGCGGCCAGGATCTGGCGGCGGGTCAGGTCCGGATCGCGGGATGCAGTGGCGGTATTCATGCATTCAGTCTCGCATGAACTGGCCGGCCGGTCAATTGCCCTGACGCGGGCCGAGGCCTTCGTGGGCCGGGCCGGGGAGTCACGCAGTGCGCGACACGCCGGGAGCGCTTGAGTAGACTGGTCCGCCTGTCGAATCGCAGAATCAACGAGACGCCCATGAGCCGCAAGCGTAAGTCCGCCTCCCCGCCGCCCGCCCGCAAAGCCGCCCCCGAGCCCGATCGCGTCGTCGCGGTACTGGCCGCCCTCGGCGTCCTGATCACGGGGTTCATGACCGTATCGGGCATGATCTCCGAGGCGCCGCCGTTCTGCGGCCCCGACTCGGGCTGCGACCTGGTCCAGAACAGCAGCTACGGCACACTCCTGGGCCTGCCCGTCGCCCTGTGGGGGCTGGTCTGGTACCTGGCGATCCTGTGGTCGGCCACGCTGCTGCCGGCCCGCTTGAAGCGATGGCGCCGGCTCGCCTGGTTGACCGCCCTGGGGTTTGCGATCAGCCTGTACTTCACCCTGACCGGCCTGCTGGTGCTCGACGCATGGTGTGCGTGGTGCCTTGCGTCCCAGCTGGTCATGCTGGCGCTGCTGGCGGCGGTCTTCGTGCGGCGCCCGGAATCGGCGCCGGGCGAACCCTGGCCGCGTTTCGTCGGCGCGCTGCTGCTGGTCGGCGCCGTGGTTTCGGGCGGTCTGTTCGCCTGGCAGAACGGTCTGCTGCGGCCGCCCGAGGATCCGCAGCTCCGCGGCCTGGCGGAGCATCTCGAGGAAACGGGTGCGAAATACTACGGGGCGTTCTGGTGCCCCAACTGCCAGGACCAGCGCGACATGTTCGGTCGCTCGGCCGATCGGCTTCCGTACGTCGAATGCTCGCCGAGCGGGCGGCGCGGGCCGGTGGCTTCGGAGTGCGTGTTCAACGACATCTCGGGCTACCCGACCTGGATCATCGACGGCCAGCGCTACCCGCGCGTGCTGAGCCTCGACGAGCTGGCCCGCTACTCGGGCTACCGCGATCGGGATCGGGAGCGCGACCAGTGAGCGCGTTCCGGCACCTGCAGCTGGGGCTTCTCGCCGTGCTCCTCAGCACGGGCGTTGCGGCCGACGACGGCGCGACCCGGGCCTTCGAGCGACTGGTCGGCGACTACGAGGCCTGGCAACTCGAGGAGAATCCGATCGAGGCCGGTCGGCGCGGCGATCTCGAAGCACTGGCTCGCTGGCCCGACCCGACTCCGGCGGCGGTCGATCGCCGGCGGACGCGGGAACGCGGATTCCTGGAGCGACTTCGAGCCATCGATCCGGACGCACTCGATGCTGCGGACCGCACCAGCCATACGGTGCTGGAATATTTGCTCGCCTCCGACGTCGCAGCGGCTGCGTTCGACCCCGAGCGTGTGCCCTTCGTCAACGATTCCGGGTTCTTCACCACGCCGCTGTACGTGGCGGCGTCGACCCGTCCGGCCACCCTCGAACAGGCCGAGGCCTGGCTGGCCCGCCTCGACGCGCTACCGGACTGGCTGGCCGCCCACGTCGACTGGATGCGCCGGGGCGTCGAGGACGGCTTCGTCCAACCCGCCCAGGTGGTCGAGGCCGTGCTCGTCCAGCTCGACACGATCGCCGGCGCGCAGGCGACCGAAAGCCCGCTGATGGCGCCGATCGAAGCGCTACCGGCGCACCTGAAGGCCGAACACGGAGACCGGCTGCGCGCCGAGGCCCAGGCCAGGATCGAAGAAAAGGTGTTGCCGGCCTACGCCGCGGTGGCCCGGTTCTTCCGCGAGGAGTACCTGGCCGAGCCGCGCGAGAGCATCGGCATCTCGGAGGTGCCCGATGGCCGGGCCTACTATCGCGCGCTCGTGCGCCGCCACACCACCCTGGAAACCACGCCGGAAGCGGTCCACGCGCAGGGCCTGGCCGAAGTGCAGCGGATCCGCGCCGAAATGGAAGCCATCGTCGAAGAGCTGGGCTTCGAAGGAACCTTCGCCGAGTTTCTCGACTTCCTCCGGACCGACCCGCGGTTCTATGCCGAGACGCCCGAAGAACTCCTGATGCGCGCGGCGTGGATCGCCAAGCGCGCCGACGACCGGATGCCGGAGTTTTTCGGCCGCCTGCCGCGATTGCCCTACGGCGTCCGGCCCGTGCCGGATCACCTGGCCCCGACCTACACCACGGGTCGCTACTGGCCGGGCGACCTCGACAACGGCGTGGCCGGCGGCTACATGGTCAACACCTATGCGCTCGACCAGCGGCCCCTCTACGTTCTGCCCGCGCTGACCCTGCACGAGGCGGTGCCGGGTCATCACCACCAGAACGCGCTGTCGCAGGAGCTCGAGGACGTACCAGAATTCCGGCGCAATACCTACATCACCGCCTTCGGCGAAGGCTGGGGCCTGTACACCGAGTTTCTCGGTATCGACATGGGCATCTACACCACACCCTACGAACACTTCGGCCGGCTGACCTATGAAATGTGGCGCGCCTGCCGCCTGGTCGTCGACACCGGGATGCACTACTTCGGCTGGAGCCGCGAACGGGCCGAGGCCTGCCTGCTGGAGAACTCCGCGCTGGCCCCGCACAACGTTCGAACCGAGGTCACTCGCTACATTGCCTGGCCGGGCCAGGCGCTGGCCTACAAGACCGGCGAGATCCTGATTCGCGACCTGCGCCAGCGGGCCGAGGAGCAGCTCGGCGACGCGTTCGATCTCCGCGCCTTCCACGACCACCTGCTCGGCCAGGGCGCGATGCCCCTGGATGCGCTGGAAGAACGAATGGAACGCTGGATCGAAGCCCGCGCGGACGTGCCGGCTTCAGCGGCGTCCGACTGACGCGCTCAGAGACCGATCGCGAACAGCCCGAGACAGAGGATCAGGCCGGCCAGCGGGACCAGCACGGTCAAGGCACCCATGGCGGGGTAGGCCGCCGCGTGCGTTTCGCCGCAGATCGCGCGGATGGTGGTCACCACGTACCCGTTGTGCGGCAGCGAATCCAGTGCGCCGGACGAGATCGCGACGACGCGGTGCAGCTGATCCGGGTCGACGCCCTGGTCGATGTAGTGCGGGCCGAGGATCGGCAGCGCGATCGCCTGGCCGCCCGAGGCCGAACCGGTCATCGCCGCGATCGCCGAGACGGCGATCGCCGCGCTGACCAGTCCGTTTCCCGGCAGGTGGGTGACCCAGTCGACCGCGGCTTCGAAGGCCGGCGCCGCCTTGGCCACCGTTCCGAAGCCGACCACCGCGGCGGTGTTGCCGATGGCGATCAGCGCGCCGGTGCCCCCTTCGGCGAGCGCCTCGCCGGGCGCGTGCAGGTGGCGCAGGTTGATGGCCGCGGCGGCCAGGCAGCCGGCCAGCAGCGCGACGATCAGCGCCGAGGTGCCGAGTGCATCGTGGGTGGTGAACGAGATGCCCAGAACGACCAGCAGCGGCACTGCCGCCAGCGCCGGATGGGGCAGGTCGCCGCGGCCGGACTCGGGATCGAAATCACGCGATTCGAACGATTCTCCGCGCGCAACCGCGCGGTCGAGCATCCACTTCAGCCAGACATAGCCGATCGCGGCCATGAAGATCGCGACGACCAGGCTGGCCTGCCAGGCCGCAAGCGGACTGGTGCCCAGGAACTCGACCGGAATCCAGTTCTGGATCTCCGGCGAGCCGGCCGAGGTCATCGTGAAGGTGACCGAGCCGAAGGCCATGGTGGCCGGAATGAAGCGGCGCGGCAGGTCGGCGTCGCGGAACAGCGCCAGCGCCATCGGGTAGACCGAGAAGGCGACGACGAACAGGCTGACCCCGCCATAGGTGAGCACGGCGCAGGCCAGCACGACGGCCAGGGCGGCGCGCGCGCTGCCGAGCCGGGCGACGATCCAGTGGGCCACGCTCTCGGCGCCGCCGGACGACTCCATCAATTTGCCGAACAGCGAGCCGAGCAGGAAGATGAAGAACCAGGCCGCGATGAAACCGGTGAAGCCGCTCATGTACTGACCGACCAGGTTGACGCCGTCGTCGGCGGCCAGCGGCGGAAGCAGCGCGATGCCGCTGGTCAGCGCGACCAGCAGCGCGCACAGCGGGGTGGCCACGAACAGGCTCATCCCGCGCATGGTCAGCACGATCAGCAGGGCGAGGCCACCAAGCAGCCCGATCAGACTCAACATGAGACGTGTCCGTTGCGATTGCGTTTCTTGACAGGGCCTCATGGTGAGGCGGCAGCGCAACGCCGAACACTGTACCAAGGTCCAACGGGGCGACGCCGCGCCGGCAGGAGGGCTGGGGACGCCCCTGTACCTTGGTCCAATTCTCATCGCTGTCCGCGTTCGTAGACTGCGGGGTATCGGTGCCGGACCGCGTTCGCTAGAGCGGCCGTCGCTCGCCATCCCACGACAAGAACACCGAACCCGAGGTCGACAATGAAAGCTGCCGTTTCCACGCAATCCGACGAAACGAACCGCGTCCGCACCCTGGACCGCGCGATCCGCCTGGCGCTGGTCACCGGACTGAGCCTGGGCCTGGGCCTGGCCCACGCCCAGGACGATGCCGGCGACGAGGAAGGCACGTCGACCGAGGACGTCGCCGATCTCGGCGCGGTCGAGGTCACCGCTCGGCGGCGGCAGGAAACGCTGCGCGACGTACCGATCTCGGTCACCGCGATTAGCGGCGAAGACCTCGAGGACCGGGGCGCCCAGGACATCACCTACCTCAATCAGGTGGTGCCGAACGCGACGATCGAGATTTCGCGCGGAACCAGCAACACCCTGTCGACCTTCATCCGCGGCGTCGGCCAGCAGGACCCGGTCGCCGGCTTCGAGGCCGGGGTCGGCATCTACCTCGACGACGTGTACCTGAACCGGCCGCAGGGCGTGGTGCTCGACATCTACGACGTGCAGCGGGTCGAGGTCCTGCGCGGACCGCAGGGGACGCTGTACGGTCGCAACACGATCGGCGGTGCGATCAAGTACGTGACCCGCAGGCTCGGACGCCAGCCCGCCGGCAGCCTCGAGGCCTCGATCGGCAGCTTCTCGCAGACCGACCTGATCGCTTCCGGCGAAATGCCGATCGGCGACACCTTTGCCGTCGGCGCGTCGATCGCGTCGTTCAACCGCGACGGCTTCGGCGAGAACCTGACCACCGGCAAGGACAACTACGACAAGGACCTGCTGGCCCTTCGTGCCAGCGCGGAATGGACCCCGACGCACAACCTTTTCGTCCGCCTGGCCGGTGACTGGAGCGAGGACGACTCCAGCCCGGTCGGCGGCCATCGCCTGATTCCCGGCCTGTTCTCGGGCGCACCGGTGCTCGACGACGTCTACGATTCCCGCGGCGGGATCGCAGGTCGCCACGAGGCCGAGCAGAAGGGCGCGGCGCTGACGGTCGAGTACGACATCAACCCGAACTGGCTGTTCAAGAGCATCACCGCGTATCGCGAAGACGACAACTGGCAGCAGATCGACTTCGATGCACTGCCTGCCGCCGACGTGGACGTTCCCGTGAACTACTCCAACGAGCAGTTCAGCCAGGAGTTCCAGCTGCTGTTCACCGCCGACCGGGTCAGCGGCGTGGCCGGCTTCTACTACCTCGACGCCAACGCCTTCAACGCCTTCGATGTGCTGCTGGCCGAAACCGGCGAGCTGATCGACCTGCCGGGCCTGAACGCATTCACGCTGGGCGACGTCGATACGTCCTCGTGGTCCGTGTTCGCCGACGTCAGCATCGACCTGGCGGACTACTTCGGCCTGGCCACGGGACTGGAACTGTCGCTCGGCGGCCGCTACACCAGCGATGAGCGCGACTCGCGGGTGCTGCGGCAGACCTTCGTCGGCGGCAACTCGCCGCGCTTTGGCGGCATGGGCGTTCCGATCGCAACGACTTCGGATTTCCGCGGCGACGAGGAATTCACCGAGTTCACGCCGCGCGTCAGCCTTGCCTGGCAGCCGAACGAGTTCCACAACCTGTACGCGAGCTACAGCCAGGGCTTCAAGGGCGGCGGCTTCGACCCGCGCGGTCTGACCACCGCCGCACCTGACTTCGACGGCGACGGCACCGTGTCCGAGGCCGAAGTGTTCGAGTTCCTGAAGTTCGAGCCGGAAATCGTCGATACCTACGAGATCGGCATCAAGTCCAGCCTGTTCGATCGCCGCGTTTCGACCAGCCTGGCCGTGTTCCACAGCGACTACACGGACATCCAGGTGCCCGGATCGATCGGCGTCGACACCGACGGCGACGGCCTGTCCGATACCTTCGCCGGCGTCACCACCAACGCCGGCGAAGCGACCGTGCAGGGCGTCGAGTTCGAGGGAACCGCGCTGCTGGCGCGAAACCTGATGGCCGATGGTGATTCCTTCACCGCGCGCACCGCGATCGGCTACATCGACGCCGAGTACGACGAGTTCATCGCTTTGGTCACCGACCCGGCAACCGGTTCCCAGGCCCTGCAGGACGTGTCCGACCAGCGCGAGTTCCAGAACACGCCGGACTGGACCGCCCACCTGGGCCTGCAGTACGACCGCCCGGTCAACTGGTTCAACGTCGCCGGCAGCTTCTCGGTGCTTGGCGGCTGGTCGTACCGCGGCGAGACCAACCAGTTCGAGAACCCGTCGGAGTTCCTCGACCAGGATTCGTACTCGCTCTACGACCTGAGCCTGGTCTGGAAGCGCCTGGACGGCAAGTACGAGATCGGTCTCTACGGCCGCAACCTGGCCGACGAGGAATACAAGACCTCCGGCTACCTGTTCGCGACGCCGGACGGCAGCACGTCGACGCTCGGCCTGGAAGGCATCGCCAATGCCTTCTACGGTCCGCCGCGCACGATCACGCTGACCGGCCGAGTGAACTTCTGACGCGCGGATCGATTCCCTGCGGATCGATTCCCACACCGCGCGTCGGGATCAGCAAGACTCCCATTGCCAAGACCCGATCGGGCCGGCCCAGCCGGCCCGTTTTTTTTTCATCTCCGGCGCTGTGGCCGTAGGGCCCAAACGCGCTAGGCTAGCCGCATGATCGATCCCCGCCCTCCGATCTTTGCCCGATGAACGAGCTGTCCGGCGGATTGCTGGCGCTGGCCGGGGTCACGTGGCTGGGCCTGCTGTTCGCGGTCGCCCTGCTCGGCGAGCGGCGTCCGGCCGGATCGCGCGCCTGGTGGCCGGTGGTCTATTCGCTGTCGCTGGCGGTCTACTGCACCGCGTGGACGTTCTACGGGGTGACCACCCAGACCGTGCGCTCCGGCTGGCCGATCCCGCCCACCTTCGTCGGCACCATCGTGCTGTTCGCGTTCGGCGGACCGTTCCTGGTCCGGCTGGTGCGACTGAGCAAGCAGCACAACACCACCAGCATCGCCGACTTCATCGCCAGCCGCTTCGGCAAGTCCTCGGCGCTGGCCGCAGTGGTCACGGCGGTCGCCGTGCTCGGCATGGTTCCGTACATCGCCCTCCAGCTGAAGGCGGTGGCAATGAGTTTCGGGACCGTGACCGGGATGTCGGAGGCGGGTGCAGGGCGCGCCGCGTGGCAGGATCTCGCGTTCTACGTCGCCGTGATCATGGCGTTGTTCGCGGTGCTGTTCGGTACGCGACGCGCGGTCGCCACCGGGCACAACCGCGGCCTGGTGCTGGCGATGGGCTTCGAGAGCCTGTTCAAGCTGGCGGCGATGCTGGCGCTGGGCGCGTTCGTGGTGTTCGGGTTGTTCGGAGGACCGCTGGACCTGGCCGCTCGTACGCCGGAGCTGCCGTTTCGCGAGCCGGCGTCGTTCCTGACCCTGACCCTGCTCGGCGCACTGGCGATGTTCACCCTGCCGCACCAGTTCCACATCGGCGTGGTCGAGTGCCGCGACGAGCAGCATGTACGGACCGCCCGCTGGCTGTTCCCCGTGTTCCTGCTGCTGATCGCACTGCCGGTGCTGCCGCTGGCCCGCGCCGGCGTGGCCCTGCTTGGCGACGCGGGGGTCGCGCCGGACCTCTACGTGCTGATGTTGCCGCTGGCCCACGAGCAGTCCGCGCTGGCGCTGTTCGCGTTCCTGGGCGGCCTGAGCGCCGCGACCGGGATGGTCATCCTGGCCAGCCTCACCCTCTCGATCATGCTCGGCAACCACTGGATCACTCCGCTGTTGCTCAAGCGGCCGGGCGCGTCGGGCCGCGAGCTGCTGATCCCGGTGCGCATCCAGCGTCGGGTCGGCATCGTCGCGGTGCTGATGCTGGCCTACGTCTACAGCCGCCTGAGCGGATCGGCCGAAGCGCTGGCCGACATCGGGGCGCTGTCGTTCTCCGGGCTGGCGCAGCTCGCGCCGGCCGTGGTGCTGGCGGTCTATCGCCCGGGCCTGCCGGCGCGTTCGATCCTGGCCGGCCTGCTCGGCGGCGTGGCGGTCTGGGCGTACGTGCTGCTCTGGCCGCTGGCCGGCCCCGGCGACCCGGGCGCCGCCTGGCCGGCGTGGCTGGCACCGTCGGGCCTGTTCGGGCTGGCCGGTCTCGACGCGTTGCCTCGGGCCGTGCTCGCCAGCCTGCTCGTGAACCTGGCGATCGTGGCGGCAACGGCGCGGCGCTGGTCGCCGATCGGCCCCTCGAACGACGAGGATGTGCCGCTGCCGGACGCGGTGCTGGACGGGCTGGCCGAGCGCTTCCTGTCGCCCGAGCGTCGGCGCCTGCTCCAGGTCCTCGGCAGCGGGTCGATCGAGCGCGAGCGCGCCATCGAACACGAGCTGGCCGCGGTGGTCGGCGCGGCGTCCGCTCGCCTGCTGCTCGACGCCGCGCGACGCCGGACGCCGGCCCCGCTGGATACGGTAGCCGAACTGGTCGGCCAGGCCGCCGAGCAGGCGCAGTTCAGCCAGGCGGTACTGTCCGGCGCGCTGGAGAACATGAGCCAGGGCATCTGCGTGGTCGACGCGGACCTTCGCCTGGTGGCCTGGAACCGGCCCTATCTCGAGCTGTTCGACTATCCGCCGGAGCTGATCCGGGTCGGCCGGCCGGTGGCCGACCTGCTGCGCCACAACGCGCGCCACGGTCTGGTCGCGACCGACGACCTCGAAGCGGCCATCGAGCGTCGTCTCGCCCACAAGCGCGCCGGCACGGCACATCGGATCGAGCGGTCCTGGCCCGACGGCCGGATCATCGAGATCCGGGGCAACCCGATGCCGGGCGGGGGATTCGTTGCGACCTTTGCCGACGTAACGGCGTTCCGGCGCGCCGAAGGCGAACTGAAGCGGATCAACGAGACGCTGGAGCAGCGCGTCGCCGCCCGCACCGCCGAACTGCGCCAGGCGATGGTCCAGGCAGAAAAGGCGAACGCGGCCAAGAGCCGCTTCCTCGCCGCAGTCAGCCACGATCTCGTCCAGCCGCTCAACGCCGCCCAGCTGATGACCCATTCGCTGTCGGCCCGGCTGGACTCTGATGTCTCGCGCCGGGTGCTCAAGCAGATCAGCGGGGCGCTGGGCGCGACGGAGGACCTGCTTGCGGCATTGCTCGATATCTCCCGCCTCGACGCCGGTGGGCTGGAGCCGAGGCGGTCGCGTTTCGCGCTCGACGAGTTGTTCGAGCAACTGGCCGGCGAGTTCCGGGTGCTGGCCGAGGCGCGGGGGCTGGAACTCCGGTGGCGCCGTTCGGGGCGCTTCGTCGAAACCGATCCGCAGCTGCTGCGTCGTATCCTGCAGAATTTCCTGTCCAACGCGGTCCGCTACACGCGCCGCGGCGGGATCCTCCTGGCCGCCCGTCGCCGCGGCGATGCCGTGCTGGCCGGCGTCTGGGATACGGGGCCGGGCATTCCCGAGGCGGCCCGGGTCGAGGTGTTCGAGGAGTTTCGCCGGCTGGATCCGGACGACGCGGCGCCGGGCCTGGGCCTGGGCCTGGCGATCTCGGATCGGATGTCGCGCCTGCTCGGGCACCGCCTGGTGCTGGAGAGCCGGGAAGGGCGCGGCACGCTGTTCGGCGTCGTGCTTCCGGTGGCACCTGCCGAAGCGACGGGCCGGATCGACACGACGTTGCAGGCCGGCGCCGATCCGGCGCCCTCGCGCGTGCTGCTGGTCGACAACGAGCCGACCATGCTGGCTTCGCTGGAAGCCCTGATGAGCGACTGGGGCCTGGACACGGTGGCCCGCGGCAGCCACGACGAGGCCCTGGCCGCCGCGCGCGACCTGGGTCCCTTCGACCTGCTGGTTTTCGACTACCATCTCGATCGCGGGCGAACGGGCATGGACGTGCTGCAGGCCCTGCGCGCCACGGGCGTCTCGGCGCCTGCGGTGCTGATCAGCGCCGACCATGCAGCGGCCGTTCGCCGCGCGGCGCGCGCGGCAGGCTGCGCGCTGCTGCACAAGCCGATTCGTCCGCTGGCGCTGAAGAGCCTGCTTCGTCATCTCCGGGCCGGGGCCGGCCGCAGCCGCAACGATCCATCCTGAGTCGGCTACCCTGACGGGACGATCTCACCGAGTTTCCGAACAATGGCCAGACTGACCGTTTCAAGCCGGTTCGACAGCGGCAACATCGACGTGGTGGCGGCGGACGAGCCGAGCGATATCCGCCTGCGCATCCGCCGCGACGTCGGCGACCGCCACGCCCAGTGGTTCCACTTCCAGCTGTGCAACGCGCGGGACCGTGCGTGTCGGATGACGATCGAGAACGCCGGCGAGATGTCCTATCCGTCCGGCTTCGAGGACTACCGGGCGGTGGCGTCCGTCGACGGCGAGACCTGGTTCCGGGTGCCGACCTCCTTCGACGGCACGCACCTGGTGATCGAGCACACGCCCGATGCGGACCAGGTGTCCTATGCCTACTTCGCGCCGTACAGCTTCGAGCGCCACCAGTGGCTGGTCGCAACGGCGAGCGACGCACCGAACGTTCGCAGCGAGGTGCTCTGCGCAACCCCCGACGGCCGGCCGCTGACCCTGCTGACCGTCGGCGAACCCGGGGAGGACAGGGTCCCGGTCTGGATCACCGCGCGCCAGCATCCGGGCGAGACCATGGCCGAGTGGTGGATCGAGGGCTTCCTCGAGCGCCTGCTCGATCCCGAGGACGGTGCATCGCGCGCGCTGCTCGAGCGGGCGGTGATCTACGTGGTGCCGAACATGAACCCGGACGGCAGCGTTCGCGGACACCTGCGCGTCAACGCATGCGGCGTGAACCTGAACCGCGCCTGGCGCGATCCGGACGAGACCGAATCGCCGGAGGTCTTCCACGTGCGCGCCAGGATGCACGAGACCGGAGTCGCCTTCGCCCTCGACGTCCACGGCGACGAGGGCCTGCCCTACAACTTCATCGCCGGCGGCGAAGGCGTGCCGCGCTGGGATGATGCAATGCAGTCCGACCTCGATGCGTTCAAGACGCTTCTGGCCGATCTGTCGCCGGACTTCCAGGTCGAGCACGGCTACGACGTCGACCCGCCGGGCAGCGCGGACCTGCGCAAGTGCACCGACTACATCGCCGAGACCTTCGGTTGTCTGGCCATGACCCTGGAAATGCCGTTCAAGGACGCGGCCAACCACCCGATGCCCGAGATCGGCTGGTCGCCGGGCCGCTCGGCCAAGTTGGGTGCGATCTTCGTGGATGCGATCCGGATGACGCTGGCGCGGAGTTGAGCCGGCGACCGGCGGGTCGGTACGCGGGCCAGGCATTGTCCGCTCGCTGGCGGGCAGGTTGTTCTTCTGCGCATCTGCCGCGCGGGTTGCGGGTTACGGGTCGGAGTTGTTCGAAAGGCGTTTTCGCCACGCGGGCTTCTCCCGCAAGCGCGTAGCGCGGGGCGAAAGGCCTTTGGGGGTTTGTTTTTCGACTCCTAAAGCAAGATCAAGAGCGTTTCGCCACGCGGGCTTCGCCCGCTTGCTGGCGAGGTACTTTTGTCAATCGCGACAAAAGTACCCAAAAGCGCTTCTACAAGCTGTGCGAACGGAGCGGGGTTGCCCTTCAGGCCGGGGCGCGGCGCAGAAAATCGCTTATCGCGCTGAGACACGAGAAGCTTGTCACGCGCCAGCTTTCGGCTACCGGATGAGGGCTCGGAGCCCGCGCGGCCCGGTGGGCGATTCGTTGTGATGTGCTGCCGGGCCGGAGCGGATATCGTTCCGCGGCCACCGTCGGTAGCCTGGAGGTTGCGCTCGACAGCTTCTCCTGAGTCGAGGTCGATCACCGATTCTTGGCGCCGGGACTTTGGCCGAGAAACTCGTCCCTCGATACGCCCAGCTTCTAGAAAGCGCTTTTGCCTTCTTTTGTCGCGATTGACAAAAGAAGGTCGCCCGCAAGCGCGCAGCGCGGGGCGAAAGGCTTTTCGGGGTTGGGTTTGGTTCTCGATTTCGAAGCAAGAACAAAAGCGTTTCGCCACGCGGGCTTCGCCCGCTTGCTGGCGAGGTACTTTTGTCAATCGCCTCAAAAGTACCCAAAAGCGCTTTTCAAAGCGGTGCGAATTGGGCGGGGTTGCCCGTCAGGCCGCGCTGCGGCGCAGAAAATCGCTTATCGCGCTGAGACACGAGAAGCTTGTCACGCGCCAGCTTTCGGCTACCGGGTGGGGGATCGGAGGACTACCGGCCTGGGGACGCGACCTTCGAGGTCACTGCCGGGCCGGAGCGGATGTCGTTCCGCGGCCACCGTCGGTAGCCTGGAGGTTGCGCTTTACAGCTTCTCCTGAGTCGAGGTCGATCACCGATTCTTGGCGCCGCGGCATCGGCCGAGAAACTCGCCCCTCGATACGCCCCGCTTGTAGAAAGCGCTTTTGCCTTCTTTTGTCGCGATTGACAAAAGAAGGTCGCCCGCAAGCGCGTAGCGCGGTGCGAAAGGCTTTTGGGGGTTGGGTTTGGTTCTCGATTTCGAAGCAAGAACAAAAGCATTTCGCCACGCGGGCTTTGCCCGCTTGCTGGCGAGGTACTTTTGACAGTCGCCTCAAAAGTACCCAAAAGCGCTTCTACAAGCGGTGCGAACGGGGCGGGGTTACTCGTGAGACGCGGGCGCGGCGCAGAAAATCGCTTAGCGCGCTGAGACACGAGAAGCTTGTCACGCGCCAGCTTTCCGCTACCCGGGGTCACTGCGGCGGGCCGCGTCGCCAAACTCCATCCCGTCGCCCCGGCCCCCGAGCCGGGGCCCAGCGACTTTACGGGCTTCGATCAACGTCGCTGGATCCCGGATCGAGTCCGGGACGACAGAAAAGCCAGGGTCCGGCAACGCAAGAACAAAGGCGTTTCGCCACGCGGGCTTCGCCCGCTTTCTGGCGAGGTACTTTTGACAGTCGCCTCAAAAGTACCCAAAAGCGCTTTTGAAAGCGGTGCGAATTGGGCGGGGTTGCTCGTGAGGCACAGGCGTGGCGCAATGACTCGCTTATCGCGCTGAGACACGAGAAGCTTGTCACGCGCCAGCTTTCGGCTACCGGATGAGGGCTCGGAGCCCGCGCGGCCCGGTGGGCGATTCGTTGTGATGTGCTGCCGGGCCGGAGCGGACGCGAATCCGCAGCCACCGTGGGTAGCCTGGAGGTTGCGCTTGACAGCTTCTCCTGAGTCGAGGTCGACCACCGATTCTTGGCGCCACGGCTTTAGCCGAGAAACTCGCCCCTCGATACGCCCCGCTTGTAAAGAGCGCTTTTGCCTTCTTTTGTCGCGATTGACAAAAGAAGGTCGCCCGCAAGCGCGTAGCGCGGGGCGAAAGGCCTTTGGGGTTTGTTTTTCGAATCCAAAGCAAGAACAAAGGCGTTTCGCCACGCGGGCTTCGCCCGCTTGCTGGCGAGGTACTTTTGACAGTCGCCTCAAAAGTACCCAAAAGCGCTTCTACAAGCGGTGCGAACGGGGCGGGGTTGCTCGTGAGACGCGGGCGCGGCGCAGAAAATCGCTTATCGCGCTGAGACACGAGAAGCTTGTCACGCGCCAGCTTTCCGCTACCCGGGTAGCGATCGAAGACGATCTGCCCCGGTGGGCAACCGCTCGGGACGCAAGTGCTTCCTGTCGTCGACCATCGACCGGATCCCGCCGTGGGTAACCCTCGAGGTTGCGCTTTACAGCTTCTCCTGAGTCGGGGTCGACCACCGATTCTTGGCGCCACGGCCTTAGCCGAGAAACTCGGCCTCGATACGCCCCGCTTGTAAGAAGCGCTTTTGCCTTCTTTTGTCGCGATTGACAAAAGAAGGTCGCCCGCAAGCGCGTAGCGCGGGGCGAAAGGCTTTTCGGGGTTGGGTTTGGTTCTCGATTTCGAAGCAAGAACAAAGGCGTTTCGCCACGCGGGCTTCGCCCGCTTGCTGGCGAGGTACTTTTGACAGTCGCCTCAAAAGTACCCAAAAGCGCTTCTACAAGCGGTGCGAACGGGGCGGGGTTGCTCGTGAGATGCGGGCGTGGCGCAATGACTCGCTTAGCGCGCCGAGACACGAGAAGCTTGTCACGCGCCAGCTTTCCGCTACCCGGGGTCACTGCGGCGGGCCGCGTCGCCAAACTCCATCCCGTCGCCCCGGCCCCCGAGCCGGGGCCCAGCGACTTTACCGGCTTCGATCAACGTCGCTGGAACCCGGATCGAGTCCGGGACGAAAGAAAAGCCAGGATCCGGCAACGCTTTTGATTCCGACCCGGAAAAGCGCCCGGTGAGTCGCGCAGGAATGCAAGAACAGCAACCGCCCGACCGGACGTCGGCGGGAGCCGAACAGGCTCAGTCTGCCGACTCCTCGGCGTCATCGCGCCGATCCCCATCGCGGACGACCATTTTCGAGAACACGATGCCGAGCTCGTACAAGGCCCAGACCGGAATCGCCAGCAGCGTCTGGGAGATCACGTCCGGTGGGGTGATCAGCATGGCGACGAAGAACACGCCGACGACGACGTAGCCGCGGGCCTTCGCCAGGCCCGCGGGCGTGACCACGCCGATCGCGACCAGGACCACGGTGACCACCGGCACCTCGAAGGCGAAGCCGAAGGCCAGGAACAGCACCATGACGAAGTCGAGGTAGCGGGTGATGTCGGTCATCACCGCGACGCCGTCGGGGGCGATTTTGGTGATGAACGCGAAGATCAGCGGCAGGACCAGGAAGTAGGCGAACAGGCAGCCGAGGTAGAACAGCGCCGTGGCCGCGAACAGCAGCGGGCGCGCCAGCTTCTTTTCGTGCTGGTACAGGCCGGGCGCGACGAAGGCCCAGAGCTGGTAGATGACGTAGGGCATGGCCAGGAGAAGGGCCAGGACCATGACCAGCTTGAACGGCGCGAAGATCGGCGAGGCGACGTCGATCGCGATCATGCTCGAGCCTTCGGGCAGGCGCGAGACCAGCGGCTCGGACACGATCGAATACAGCGTGCGGGCGAACGGCACCATGGCCAGCATGCAAAGCACGACCGCAAGGACCGCGCGGATCAGGCGCGTGCGCAGCTCGAGCAGGTGGTCGATCAGGCTGAGCTCCTGATCGACGGCCGAATCGATACCCGATTCAGTCGGACCGGTCGGCGTCGTCATCGGCCTTCGGTTCCTTGTTGTTTCCCGTCCCGTTCTTTTCCTGGTCGCCCGTTTCCCCGTTCGGGTTGCCGGCCGGCTTCGCGGCTGCCTTCTTCTCGGCATCCTGTCGGGAAGTCGCCTCCATGATCCGGCGATTGTGGTCGGCGTCCAGTTCGGCCTGCAGTTCGGATTGCAGGCCCTGCCAGGCCCGTCGCGCCTGGCGCGTCAACTGGCCGGCCTTGCGCGCGATGCCGGGAAGCTTCTCCGGTCCGAGGACGATCAGCGCGACCACCGCCAGCAGCAGCAATTCGGTAAATCCCACCCCGCCCATTCAGAGCGCCCCGGGTGCGTTCCGGGCGAAGGCGCCGGGACGTTGCTCACGACGCGCAGCGTGGAGCGTCGATTCCGCCGACTCGGCGATGGGAGGCGCGAGGATCATGACCGGCAACCGGCCGGGGAGTGCGAGCCGCCGCCGTGCCGGCACTCGGCGTGGGAGGTGCTCGTTCCACGAACAAGGGATCTTCCGTCCACGACGTCCACCATGCAAAGGCCCGAAGCGACCTAGTGCCGGGTCGAGTCGGGCGTGTCGTCGTCTTCGGAGGAGGTCTTCGAGGCGGAATCGTCGTCGCTGTCGCGGAGACCCTTGCGGAAATCCTTCATCGCGCCGCCCAGGTCGCCGCCGATGTTGCGCAGTTTCTTGGTGCCGAAGATCAACAGGACGATCAGCAGGACGATCAGCAACTGCCAGGGGCTGATGTTGGCCATGTCGGAAGGCTCCGGACCGGGATGAAGTGGACGACTAGTCTACCGCCGAGGCGCGAGCAGCGTCCAGCCGAGGGCAAGCAACAACAGGCCGAGCAACAGCAGGCTGGAGCGACCGAGCGCAGGGACCGGGACGATGGCCGGGCTACCGCGATCGCAGCCGCCCGTGGGTGCGATCGCCAGCGACTCGAAACCGACGACGTCGGCGTCGGCGATCTTGCTTGCCGTGCCGGTTTCCGTGTCGATGCGCAGCACCTCGGAAAACAGGTTGGCATTGCCGCCGTCGCGGCGGTCGGTCAGGGCCCAGAGCTGGCCGTCGGCGTCGAAGGACAGGCCGGCGTTGGCATAGGGCGACACGGCGGCGCCGAGGGGCCCGATCTCGGTGGCGGTGCCGTCGACGGGGTCGATGGCGTAGAGGTTCGGACTGTCGCTCGCGCCGGACGAATCCAGGCCCTGGCCGATGCCGTAGACCGCACCGCCCCAGGCCGCGATATCGGTGATCGGTGCGCCGAGGCTGCCAGCGGCACCGATCGGGGTAAGGAGCCCCGTGTTCGGATCGGCCTCGTACAGGGTCTCGCGCTGGTCGGAACTGACCAGCAGGCGTCCGTCGCAGGTAAAGGTCATGCCGAGATCCAGGACCTCGCTCAGGGCGATCCCGAAATTCGTCCGCTCGTTGCCGACCGCGATGCCCAGGCCGGTGGCGGTGCTGACGGTGACCAGCGAGTTGCTCTCGTCGTCGGCGCCGAACAGGGTGCCGTCGTCGGCCAGGGCCAGGCCCTCCATGTCCAGGAAGGAGGTCCAGCCGACATAGCTGCTTTCGCCGGTGGCCAGGTCGACCTGCCAGAGCGCGTGCACTTCATCGTTGTTCGGCAGGTTGCCGCGTGAATTCACCGCCCAGGCCAGCGGCTCCGCGTACGCCACGCCGGCCGGCCCCAGCAGGACCAGCAGTGCGACGACGGCGATGTGACGGGCGCGGGTCACGGGACGCTCTTTCCTCTCCTGAAGATCAGGACACGATCACGCTCGCGAGAATAGCAGATTCGTTGTCCGGATCACAGCGGCCGGTGGGTCGGTATCGGCTGTCGGCGGCTCGACCACTCGCGCGCGGTACACTCCTCGACTTCCGTTCAGTCTTTGCAAGGAATTCCCGATGCCGAAGCATCGAATTCGCAGTCGCGCCGAGGTTCGCCAGGTCGACGCGCACCGGGCCCCTGCCCGCGCCGGGGTGTTGCTGGCCAACCTCGGCACGCCGGACCGCCCCGATGCTCGTGCGCTGCGCCGCTACCTCAGGGAGTTTCTGTGGGATGACCGGGTCGTCGAAGTTCCCCGCCCGATCTGGTGGCTGATCCTGAACCTGGTCATCGTGCCGTTCCGCTCGCCGCGCTCGGCCGAGGCCTACCGGCGGGTCTGGACCGAACGCGGCTCGCCCTTGCTGTATCACACGCGCGATCTGGCCGACGCGATGCAGCGCGAGTTCGAGCGCAACCATCCGGAAGTGCGGGTCTATCCCGCGATGCGCTACGGCCGGCCGGGTATCGCCGAGGCGCTGGCTCGGATGCGCGATGACAACGTGCAGCGGGTGATCGTGCTGCCGATGTACCCGCAGTATTCCGCGACCACGACCGCAAGCGTCTTCGACGGCCTGGCCGCAGCCCTGAAATCCGTCCGCTGGCTGCCCGAGCTCCGCTTCGTGACCCATTACCACTACGACGAAGCCTGGGTCGAGGCGGTCGCCGACCGGATCCGCGCCCACCAGGAAGACCACGGGGAACCGGAGCAGCTGGTCTTCTCGTTCCACGGCATCCCCAGGAACTATCTCCTCGACGGCGACCCCTACTACTGCCAGTGCCAGTCCTCCGCGCGCCGCATCGCCGCCCGCCTCAAGCTCGAACCCGACGAGTGGCGCGTGACCTTCCAGTCGCGCCTGGGCCGGGCCGAGTGGCTCAAGCCCTACACCGATCGGACCCTCGAGGCGATGGCCCGCGAGGGCGTCAAGCGGGTCCAGGTGGTCTGTCCGGGGTTCGCCGTCGACTGCCTGGAGACCATCGACGAGATCGGGGTCGAGAACCGCGAAGCCTTCGAAGAGGCCGGTGGCGAACGGCTGGAGTACATTCCCGCGCTCAACGCCGAGCCGGATCACGCACGCGTGCTGGCCGAACTGTGCTGGCGCCATGGCCAGGGCTGGCCGGAATTCGGTGGAACGACCGGGGTCGACGAGGCCCTGCTGGCCGAGCGCGTCGAGCGCGCCGACCGGGCTGCCGTCCGGTTGGGGCTGGACGACTGATCGGGACGAGCATGGCGAAGGAGTCCGCCGTTCCGGAAAGCGACGCGGCCCGGCGCGTCCTGCGCGAGGTGTTCGGTTTCCGCGCGTTTCGCGGCGAGCAGGCCGGCGTGGTCGATTCCCTGGTCGCCGGCGAGAACGCGCTGGTGCTGATGCCGACCGGCGGCGGCAAGTCGCTGTGCTACCAGGTTCCCGCCCTGGTCCGCGAGGGCACCGCGCTGGTGATCTCGCCCCTGATCGCGCTGATGCGCGACCAGGTCGAGGCCCTGAAGAACCTCGGCGTGCGCGCCGAAGTTCTCAATTCCAGCCTGGCGCCGGACCGGCGCCGCGAAGTCCTCGCCGACCTGCGTGCCGGGCGACTCGACCTGCTGTACGTCGCCCCCGAGGGGCTGATGCAGCCGCACATGCTCGACCGCCTGGCCGCCACGTCGATCGCGCTGATCGCCATCGACGAGGCGCACTGCGTTTCCCAGTGGGGCCACGATTTCCGTCCCGAGTACCTCGCCCTGGGCCGACTGGCGGAGCGCTTCCCGGGCGTACCTCGGGTTGCGCTGACGGCAACGGCGGACCTGCGCACGCGCGACGAGATCGAACGAGCCCTGTTCGACGACGGGTGCCGGCGCTTTACCGCGAGCTTCGATCGACCGAACATCCGCTACCAGGTCACGGCGCGGGCGAACGCCAGGCGCCAGCTCGTCGACTTCATCCGGGGCGAGCACGACGGCGACGCGGGCATCGTCTACTGCCTCAGCCGCAGGCGCTGCGAGCAGGTGGCCGGGTGGCTCAGGGAAGAAGGCTTCGACGCGCGCCCGTACCACGCAGGCCTGGACGCCGCCGAGCGCGAAGCGACCCAGGACCGCTTCATACGAGAGGATGGAGTGATCGTGGTCGCCACCATCGCCTTCGGCATGGGCATCGACAAGCCCGACGTGAGATTCGTCGCCCACCTGGACCTGCCCCGCTCGATCGAGGCCTACTACCAGGAAACCGGTCGCGCGGGGCGCGACGGGCTGCCGTCCGATGCGTGGATGGTGTTCGGGCTCGACGACGTCTACCGCCTGCGACAGATGCTGGCCGAGTCCGACCTGCCGGAAGACCGCCAGCGGATCGAGCGTCAGCGGCTGGAAGCGCTGCTCGGCTTCTGCGAGCAGCCCGGCTGCCGCCGACCACCGCTGCTGGGGTATTTCGGCGAACACCATCCCGGCGACTGCGGGCGATGCGACAACTGCACGTCGCCCCCGACCATGATCGACGCGACCGAACCGGCCCGGATGGCGCTGTCGTGTGTCTACCGGACCGGCCAGCGCTTCGGGGCCGGACACGTCATCGATGTGCTGGTCGGCCGCCGGACCGACCGCGTCGAATCGCTGGGCCACGATCGGCTGAGCACCTTCGCCATCGGCAAGGATCATCCGCGCGGCTACTGGCAGGCCCTGGTCCGGCAGTTGCTGGCCGGCGGGCTCCTGGCCACGGACCCCGACGGACACGGCGGACTGCGGCTCGACCCGGCCGCCCGGCCGCTGCTGCGCGGAGAGGTCGAGTGGACGATGCGCGAACCGGCGGTCCGGGCTCGAAGCCGGTCGACTTCGAGGTCGAAGCGAGCGCCGGTCGACGAGAAGATCGCGCCGGTCTTCGAATCGCTTCGCGAACTGCGGCTGGAACTGGCCCGGGCCGAAGGGGTTCCGCCCTACGTGATCTTCCACGATGCAACGCTGGTGGCCATGGCCGAGTCGGGCCCGAGGAGTCTGGACGACCTGGCCGACGTGCCCGGCGTGGGCCGCCACAAGCTTGAAAAGTACGGCAATGCCTTCCTCGACCGGCTCGAGTCGCTGGCCGCGTCAGCCGGCGGCTAGCCGGACGACAACTGCAGGATCGGCCAGAAGAAGAAACCCAGCACGACGGCCGCGACGATCACGGCCGCCAGCAGTCGCATCGGGTCGATCCGAGGCTTCGCGTTTCCGGCTTCCGTACGGGCCCGCTCGGAGTAGTCCGCCTGGAACCGGTCGAAGGCCTCCTTCGCCCTCGGATACTGGTCATTGTCGCGGACCCAGATGCTGCCCGCGCTCAGGCCGAAGGCGGTCGGCGGCAGCTCGTACCAGTCCACACCGAGCTCATCGAGCATCGTGCGCACGCCGTCGGCTTCCGCATCGGGGACGTGGCGCAGATTCATCAGTCGTCGTGCCATGGCGGCATTGTAGCGATTTTCTCACTCCACCCTTGCGGCGGGCCGGACGCTGGTCGATCCGGGCGCTGTGCACGGGTTGGGGAACGCACGGCCCGCACGGCCCGAAATCACGACGACAACGACAACTGTGAGCGGCGTGTTCGCATTGGTCAAGCTGGTCATTCACCCTCCGAGAGCTACTTTCCTTCGGCCGAATCGCACCGTGGTTCGAATCGAACCGGGACGTCGAAGCGGTCGGTCATTCGCTCACTACTCGAAAGAGGGACAACCCCATGGATATGCCGACACTGACAATGGGCCAGTTCAGCCTGGTCTTCAACGTGTTTTCGCTGACGCTGGCCGCGTTCGCGGCCTCGACCATCTTCTTCTGGATGCAGCGGGACCGGGTGGCACCCGAGTTCCGGACCGCGCTGACGATCACCGGCCTGGTCACGTTCATCGCCGCGTACCACTACCTGCAGATCATGCTCGACTGGAAATCGGCCTTCACCCTCGTCGACGGCGCCTACGTCGCATCGGGGACGCCGTTCAACGACGCCTACCGCTACGTGGACTGGTTGCTGACCGTGCCGCTCCTCCTGATCGAGCTGCTGCTCGTCATGCGCCTATCCCGGGCCGAGACCGTCAGCAAGGGCTGGTTGCTCGGCGGACTCGCCGCGCTGATGGTCCTGCTCGGCTATCCCGGCGAGATCTCCAGCGACGACGGCACCCGGTGGCTGTGGTGGTCCCTGTCGATGATTCCGTTCCTGATCATCCTGTACCAGCTGTTCGTCGGCCTCGGCGACGCCATTGCGCGTCAGCCAGCTGAATCGCGGGGCCTGGTCAGCGCAGCGCGCTACCTGACCGTGGTGTCGTGGCTGTTCTATCCGATCGTGTTCGTGCTGCCGATGCTGGGGCTCGAAGGTGCGGCGGCGGAAACCGCGCTGCAGGTCGGCTACAGCATCGCGGACCTGGTTGCCAAGGCAGTGTTCGGCCTGCTGATCTACACGATCGCAGTCCGCAAGACCGAAGCACAGGCAGCCTGATCGCCTGACGAGGGCGCCGGCCCGGCCCCCGGGTCGGCGCATCTCGTATCCGCATTCCGGCCCGATGCATCCTGCCCCGTCCACTCGGTCGATCGACCCAGGCGCCGCGGAGCGCCGAGCCCGCCGCCGCTCCTGGCAACGGCTGCATGCCCGCATGGCGCTGTTCCTCATGGCGGCCGCGCTGCCGCTGACCGGTGTCCTCGACGGCCTGTCCATTCCTGCCCAGATCAACCTGGTGCTACTGCCCATCGCCCTGCTCGGCGTGCTGCACGGGGGCGCCGATCCCTGGGTCGGGCATTCGCTGATGCAACGCTACGCGGGGTTCGGTGCGACGAGCGTTTTCTACACCGCCTACCTGTCGTTGATGGGAATCGTGCTGCTGCTCTGGTGGTGCTTGCCGATGGCGACGCTGGCCGCCTTCCTTGCGCTTTCCGTCGTGCACTTCGGTGTCCAGGACGCGATGACCTTCGGCGTTCCTCGCCGGCCCCTGGACCTCTGCATACTGGGCGCCATCCCGGTGCTCGGGCCGGTGGTCGGTAACGCCGAGACCGTCGCGGTGCTGTTCGGCTGGTTGGCCGGCGTCGACTCGATTGTCCTGGCGGATCGGTTGACCTGGGTGGCCCGTCCTCTGGCGTGCCTGTGGCTGATCGGCATCGGCATGGTGGTCAGCCGCGTTGCCCTGGAGCAGGGCCCGGGCCGGGCCAGGCGCCTGGCGCTTGCCGTGGCCGTGCTGGTGCTGGTCATGACGCGGCTCCCACCGCTGATCGCCTTTGCGCTCTATTTCTGCCTGCTGCACAGCTTCGGACACCTGCTCGAGATGGCCACGTCGCGCAGCGGACCCTGGACGCGCTGGACGGTCCGCCAGTGGGCGATGCGGCTGTGGCCTGCAACGCTGGGCGCGATCTCGCTCGGCCTGGTCGGTGCGCTGCTGCTTTCCGCGGTCGATGCGGCATCGGCCGCACCCGGAGCCCAGCAGGTGCTCGTTCTGTTCTGGGGCCTGGCCGCCCTCACGGTTCCGCATATCATCCTGCACGCGGCCTGGGCCCGGGCCGCCGCCGGCAGGCGAGCCTGAACCCCGCTACAATTCCCCGCAGTCGGTCCGTTTCGACGACGATGCGGTCCCGAGGGGGCCGAGCGATCCAAACCATAAAGAGGGAGCTCGAGACATGGACAACCTCACCAAACTGCTGGTCGATCTGGGCGGTGACGCCGAACTCGAAGCGCGGTACCGAAGCGACCCCGATGCGGTGCTTGCCGAATACGGGCTGTCCGATGAAGCGGCCGCGGCGATGAAGAAGGGTGACCTGGATGCATTGCGCAAGCTCAGCGGGCTGGACGAACTGCGCCTGACCAACTCCACGGTCAAGGCCTACCGCTAGGCCGGTTCGGCTTCGTCCGTGCAGTTCCCGCTTCCGGTCGTTCTGCTGGCCGTTCTCCTGGCCAGTCTACCGGTCGTCGGGACCGGCTCGGCGATCGCCGATGTCGAGCTGTCGTCGCGGATCGATACGATCGAGCAGCTGCACCACGAACGCCCCTGGCAGGAATCGCAGGCCGCGATCGATGCGCTCCGCGCCGACGGCCTGGATGGCGCCACGCCCGACCAGCGAGCGCGACTCGACCTGATGGAGGGACGCAACCTGGTCCTGGCGGATCGCTTCGACGACGCCATGGACCGTCTCGATCGGGTGCTGTCGCGGCCGGTCGGCATCGATCTCAGGCTCCGGGCGCTCGAACTCGCGGCAAACGCTTCCGGGATCGACCAGCAATACGCGCTGGCGTTCAATTACCTGTACGAGGGCCTGAAGCTGCTTCCCGACGCCCGGGACCCCGGGTCGCGAGCGGGTCTCCTGGTCCTGGCCGCGCGCTTCCATTCACTGGCCGGGGAGCAGGCCCTGGCCATGGAATACATCTCCGAGGCCCTGGCGGCCGCCGAGGAAAGCGGCGATGACCGGACCCGCTGCTTTGCCGAGCAGGATCTGGTCTTCCAGCAGCTCCGGGTCGGCCTGGCCGACGCCGCCTCCGAAAGCGCGGATGAAATGTGGCAGAGCTGCCAGGAAAGCGGCGACCCGGTCCTCCAGGGCACCGGGATGATGGCGATGGGCGCGGCGCTGCTCGAGGCCGGACGCCACGACGAGGCCGTCGGCTGGCTGGAGCGGGCCATCGCGCAGCACCGCGCCAGCGAATTCGCGGTCGGGGTGGCTGAATCGACGTATTACCTGGGTCGCGCGCTGCTGGCGGCCGGCGATGCCGAGGGCGGAACCCTGCGCCTGCTCGATTCGGTGAGCTACTTCGAGTCGCGCGAGGACTGGCAGAGCCTGATCGAACTCCACGCCACCCTGGCCGACTCGTTCGAACAACGCGAACTGCCGGGGCGGGCGCTCGACCACCTGAGAGCGCAGTTCGAGGCCGACCGGCGTTTCAACGACATCCAGCGCAGCCTCCGCATCGCCTACCAGCAGGCCGAGTTCGAGAACCAGCGCCAGCAGCAGGAGCTGGCCATGCTGCGGCAGCGCAACCAGCTGTTCGAACTCGAACGCCAGGCGCAGAGCTCACGCCAGAAGGCGCGTACCGTCGCCATCGTCATGGCGGCCGTGATCGGGGTCCTGCTGATCGGCCTGCTGGTCCGCTTCCGGGCCGACCGGCGGCGCTTCCGTCGCCTGTCCGAGCGCGATGGCCTGACCGGGCTGCTCAACCACAGCCGATTCCACCGTGCGGCCAGCAGCGCGCTGGAGCGAAGTCGCGAGAATGATCGTCCGTGCACCCTGATCGCGGCCGACGTCGATCTGTTCAAGCAGGTCAACGATCGCTTCGGGCACCAGGCCGGTGACGCGGTGCTGTCCTATCTCGGTCAACTGTTGCGCGAAGTCTTCCCGCCGCCCGGCATCGTCGGCCGCGTCGGTGGCGAGGAGTTCGCCGTGTTCCTGCCCGATCAGAACCGCTTGCAGGCGCGCCAGCGGGTCGAAGAACTGCGTCGCCAGCTGCGGCCGGTGTCCGTGGGGGATTCGCAGATCGCCGTGACCCTGAGTTTCGGGCTGGCCGAAGCGCGGCGCGAGCGCCGCCTGGAGCGCCTGCGTTCGCGCGCGGACGATGCGCTGTACCGGGCCAAGCGATCCGGCCGCGATGAACTGATCGACGCCGCGGAACTGGCCGACGGCGACGAGCCGTGACCGGCGATCCTCCGGCGGCCGCGGGCGGCGGCGAACTTGTCGTGGTCGGTTGCGGCATCCAGCTCGGCCGCCACATTTCGCGCCGGGCTGAATCCGAGATCCGCGTCGCGGACCGGGTGTTCGCGCTGGCCGATGCCTTCGCGATGGACTGGCTGACATCGATCCGGCCGGATTGCATCGGGCTCGGCCGACATTACCGCGAGGGTCGCCCGGATCACGATCGGCGCCGGGCCTATCGAGCCATGGAGCGCGAGCTGGTCGACGCGGTGCGCGATGGGGCCCGGGTCTGCGCAGTGTTCTACGGGCACCCCGGAGTCTTCGCCGACGTTCCCCACGGCGCGATCCGAGCGGTTCGCGATCTGGGTCTGCCGGCCCGGATGGAACCCGGCATCTCGGCCGACGCCTGCCTCTATGCGGATCTCGGCCTCGACCCGGGACGCTCGGGGGTCCAGTCGTGGGAGGCGACCCAGTTCCTGGTCAGGGACTGCCGACCGGACCCGTCGAGCCTGCTGATCCTGTGGCAGGTCGCGCTTGCCGGCGACTTGTCGCTGACCCGGTTCCATGCCGAGCCGGCCGGTCTGGCGCTGCTGGTCGAGAAGCTTGGCCGGTGGTATCGACCGGAGACC
Source organism: Wenzhouxiangellaceae bacterium (assembly GCA_965222675.1). GTDB lineage: Bacteria > Pseudomonadota > Gammaproteobacteria > Xanthomonadales > Wenzhouxiangellaceae. The sequence continues at coordinate 1,012,274 of OZ244963.1, forward strand.
GAGGTCATTCTCTACGAGGCCGCGCAGCTGCCGATCGAACGATTTCGCGCCGAGCGGATTCCCCTGTCGGCATTGCCGGACGCTCGCTTCAAGGAGTACACGACGCTGGTGGTGCCGCCTGCGCAGGACGCGCCGGCCGATGTCGAGTGGCTGGCCCGGCTGGGTGCTGCGCCGGACGCACTGGACGGGTAGGGCGGGGACAAGGCGATTGCGCTCCGCGTGGGAGCGCAATTGCGGGTAGCCGAACCCGGGGTCCGGGGGACGCCGGGTCAGGGCCTGCGGATCAGCAGTCGCCGGTGCGCTTGCCGGAGATCTCGACCGACATGGTCATCGATCCCATGGCCGAGTCCATCTGACCGTCGACCTTGCCGGTCATCGTGTCGCCGTCGAAGGACATGTCGGCGTTCATGGTCATCGCGCTGCCGTCCGGGCTCGGGCAGGTCATGGTGAAGCTCATGCCGTCGGCGCTGATGTCCTTGTCGGCGACTTCGCATTCCTCGTTGTCGGACAGGAAGGCTTCGCCGTCGCGAATGTCTTCCGGCGTGATGCAGTTCGATTCGGTCTGGGTCTGCGGCGGCATGGAGCCTTCCGGCATGTTCGGAATATTCAGCGAGACCGTGCTGGTGGTTTCCCACATGCCGGGCTCGATGTTGGGCTCCTGGGCCACTGCGGAAAGGGAAAGGCTGGCCACGGCCAATGCGGTCAGGCTCTGCTTGAACATAAGAGAATTCTCCTTGAAGATCGGGCCGCGGGGATCGCCGGAGATCGCAAGGGATTGCCAGGGATCGGCCGCGGGTGAACGCATGCCGCGCCGTCGAGCGCGGCAGTGCAGTGACCAGAATACGCGAATCGGCGCGTCCGCGTGCCAGTCCGGACGATCAGCCGCCCTCGTCCTCGATCCTCTCGCGCTGGCGGGCAGCGGCGTCGGCCAGGTTGTCCTCGACCCCGCGCGCCCGCTCGATCGCCTGCTGGTGCGGTTCGAGCAGGCCTGCGTCCGGCCGCCTGTCCGGGTCGGCCTCCGCATCGGCCTCGGGCTGGCGGCCATCGTCGGTGCAGCCGGCGGCCAGGAACAGCGACGGGAACAGCAACGAGAACAGCAGGGGGACCGCCAACAGCAGCCGCTGCGGGAGGGAGGGGGTCGAAGTCGGGTTGCGGCGCATGGCAAGGGCTCCTCGGATTCGGTGAACGTTCGCGCCTCACTCTACGCCCATCGCCGTCCGCGAGCCAGTGCGCGCCCGAGCGCGCCCGGCTAGACTTCCCCGCATGACCGCCGACGCCATGACCTCGACTCGACGACCCGGCTGGCGCCGAATCGCGGGCGTGGCGGTGCTCGCCGTCCTGGTTCTGTGGATCGCAATGGCGGTCTTTCAACGGTACAAGCCCCTGCCGGAGGGCGTGTCCGTGGCGATGCCCGAGCGCGCCGCCGCCGATGTGCGCTTCCTCGCCGACCTGGCCTGGGTCGACGCGAACGGCGAGCGGCGGGTCGAGCAGCGGATCTTCGACCGGGTGCTGGCCCTGATCGAGGGCGCCGAGCGCCTCGTGGTGCTCGACATGTTCCTGTTCAACGACTTCGCGGGACAGGTCATGGGCGAGGACATGCGTCGCCTGTCCGATGAAGTGGAGCGCGCCTTGCGCGCCCGTCGCGCGGCCGTGCCCCGCCTGCGCGCGGTCCTGATCACGGACCCGATCAACACCTTGTACGGCGGCATCCGTTCCGATCGCCTCGACCGTTTGCGCGAAGCCGGTGTCGAGGTCGTGGTCACCGATCTCGGCCGCCTGCGCGCATCGAACCCGGCCTGGTCGGGGGCGTGGCGGCTGTGCTGTCGCTGGGCCGGCAACTCGCCGAACGGCGGCTGGCTGCCCAATCCCGTCGGCCCGGGCGAGGTCACGCTGCGGACCGGGCTGGCGCTGTTGAACTTCAAGGCCAATCACCGCAAGACCCTGGTCGCCGACACACCGACCGGCTGGGTCGGGCTGGTGACCTCGGGCAACCCCCATGACGCGTCGAGCGCGCACGGCAACGTCGCGCTGGAGTTCCGCGGTCCGGCCGCGCTCGACCTGCTGGCCACCGAGGTGTCGGTGGCCGAGTTCTCCGGTGTTTCGCTCGGCCCGGTTCCCGCGGCGCCGGCCCCGCCGGCGTCCGACCTCGAGCCGCAGCGCGGGACGATCCAGGTGCTGACCGAGAGCGCGATCCGGGACGCTGCGATCGCCGCGATCGATCGGGCCGGCGCCGGCGATCGGGTCGACCTGGCGATGTTCTACCTGGCCCATCGCGGCATCATCCGAGCCCTCGAGCGCGCCATGGACCGGGGCGTGCGGGTGCGCGCACTGCTCGATCCCAACACCGCGGCGTTCGGCAACGAGAAGTCGGGCATTCCCAACCGGCCCGTCGCGCGCGAGCTGGTCGACGCCGGTGCCGAAGTCCGGTGGTGTCACACGACCGGCGAGCAGTGCCACAGCAAGTTCCTCCAGACCCGGACCCGGGCCGGGGCGAGCGAACTGATCGCCGGCTCGGCGAACTACACCCGCCGCAACCTCGACGACCTGAACCTGGAAACCAGCGTGCGCATCGCCGGCAGCGCCGGGCTGCCTGTGCTGCAGGATGCCGCGGACTGGTTCGAGATGCGTTGGACGAACCCGGCTGGACGTTCCTTCTCGCTGCCCTTCGAAGCATTCGCCGAGGACAGCGCGCTGCGCTATGCGCGCTATCGGCTCATGGAGTTCACCGGGCTGTCGACGTTCTGAGCCCGGGTCAGCGACCGCGCAGCGGCTCGAGCCGGAACCGCAGGTCCTGGTAGTGCCGCGCGACCGCCAGCGGTCGATCGTCGTCGCGGGACAGCCAGTGATCGGCGAGGCCGAGCAGTTCGACCAGCCCGGTCAGGCGGTAGAGGTTGAAGGCCAGGCGCCGGGCCTGTGGCTCCAGCGCTTCGGGCCCGGATTCCAGCCACCCGGGCACGGCGGCGAGAGCGTCGCGCGCCCGTTCGACCCGGCCGGCAAGCGCGGGTTGGCGGCAGCCGTCGAGACGCTGCTCGAGACGCTGCATCCAGGGCCGGATGCCGACCGAGGCGATCGCCCGCAATGCGTCGAGTGACAGGACGTTGGTGGTGCCTTCCCAGATCGACAGCACCTGGACATCGCGCAGCAGCTGGGGAATGCCCGTGTCCTCGATGTACCCGGCGCCGCCGATCGCCTCCAGCGATTCCGACACCACGGCGACGGCATCGCGCGCCGTGCCGAGCTTGATCAGCGGCGTCAGCAATCGCAGGGCAGCTCGATCGTCGTCCATGTCGCTGTCGCGTTCGCCGTCCTGGTCGCCGTCCTGGTCGCCGTCGTGCTCGACGCCATGTTCGACAATGCCGAGCAGGTCGATAACCGAAAGCACAGCGCAACTGGCCGCGGCCCGGTCGGCCTCGAGGTCGGCCAGGGTTTCCCGGTGCAGCGGCAGGTCGGCCAGCGGCCTGCCGAAGGCCTCCCGTTTTCCTGCGTAGTCGTCGGCCAGCGCCAGCGCGCGCTGCATCAACGCGCAGGCGGTGACGGCGTTCCAGGTCCGGGTGACGTTGAGCATCGGCGCGATTGCCGCAACGCCGCGCTCCAGTCCGGCGACCGGCGTGGCCGGAGCGCCGTCGAGCCAGAGTTCGGCGGTCGGCAGCTTGCGCGTGCCGAGCTTGTCCTTCAGGCGCAGGATCTCGATGTTCTGGAGCCGACCGTCGCCATCGCGCGGCTCGAGGTAGAAAAGTGCCAGCCCGCGCGAGCCGTCTCCGGTCTGTTTCCCGGGGCCCTCCGGACGGGCCAGGGTCAACGCGATCTCGGACGTCGCCGCCGACGTGAACCACTTCCGTCCGGTCAGCCGCCAGGTGCCGTCCTCGTCCTGTCGAGCGACGGTCTCGGTCCGACCGACGTCGGAGCCGCCGACCGTCTCGGTCATCCACTGGCCCGAGGTCCAGAACGCGTCCGGATCGGTCGACAGGAGATGGGGCAGGGCCCGCGAAGCGAGCGCTTCGTTGCCGGCGTCGGCAAGCACGCGCGCCGCGCCGTCGGTCATCGCCAGCGGGCAGCCGTAGAAGTCCGTCGACGGGATGTACATCCAGGCGCGGGCGAACTGCAGCATCCGGGCGTGCTCGCCCAGCGCATCGTCGTAGCCGGTGGCGACCAGGCCGTACTCGGCGGCCCAGCGGTGAGCGCGTCGCCACAGCGGCGTCAGCTCGATCGAATCGATCCGTTCGCCCCAGGCGCTCCACCGGGTCAGGCGCGGCTCGTTCAGCCGGTCGGCCAGCTGGAGGTCGTACCACTCCGAGCCCGAGCGTCGGCCCAGTTCGGCGAGTACCGGCCGGTGCGCCTCGAGCAGGTCCCGCGGGACGGCTCGCTCCAGCCAGGCGCGCAGGATCCAGTTGCCGTGGTGGCTCCAGCCATCGCCGGGGCGCGGCGCCTGCTGGGTGGTCGATAGCGATGCGGACGGGGAACGGCGTCGAGTCATTCAGGCAGCGTGTTCGGACGGATCCGCGCCCAGTCTACCGGTTGTCCCGCTGCGGTCGTACCGGGGCAGGGGACCGGCTGCAGGCGACCGTGCGCCGACTAGCGATCGGCACCGTCGCCGTGATCGCTCCGCCGGCGCCGGCCGAATGCCGGCAGGGCAAGGAAGTAAACCACGATGAGTGCGATCTGGAGCAGGGCCAGCGGCCGCACGACCGGATCGGCCCAGGCTTCGGAAACCGCGACGCTGAAGTGCAGCAGCAGGATCATGCCGCCGACCACCAGGGCCGCTGGCGACAAGCGGAGGATCCACGGCAGGGGCAGCAGCAGCGGCACGGTGGCGAGCAGAAGCGCCGGCCAGTAGCCGAGCACTTCGGACGGCGACCACCAGCCGAACCAGGCAAGCTGGACGCCGATCAACAAGACCCAGCTCCAGCGGGCGAAGCCTGTCGGAATCAAAGCTTCACCGCCAGGCCGGCGACCCGCTTGCCGAGGGCGCGTGCCAGCTTCGTCTCATCGTCGGTCAATGGTCGGTCGCTGTCCGGGCCCGCCCAGTGACTCGCGCCATAGGGCGTGCCGCCGGAGCTCGTGGTCGTCAGCGCCGGTTCCGTATACGGCAGCCCGACCAGCACCATGCCGTGGTGCAGGAGCGGGATCATCATCGACAATAGCGTCGACTCCTGGCCGCCGTGCAGGCTCGCCGTCGACGTGAACACACCGGCGGGCTTGCCGGCCAGCGTGCCCGAGAACCACTCGCTCGCGGTTCCGTCGAGAAAGTGCTTGACCGCGGAGGCCATGTTGCCGAAGCGGGTCGGGCTGCCGAGGATCAGTCCGCCGCACTCGGCGAGGTCGCTGTTCTCGACCAGCGCCGGGCCGTCGTCCGGCCACTCGGCCGCCTCCGGGTCCAGCGCGGAGGTGATCGGCGGCACGCCGCGCAGGCGGGCGGCGGCGCCGTCGACCGATTCGACCCCGCGCGCGATCTCCCGGGCCAGCGCCAGCGTGTTGCCGTGGACCGAGTGGACCAGGACCAGCACGTCGATCATGGAAGAATCTCCAGCACCCGCTCCGGTGGCCGTCCGATCCGCGCCCGGGTCGTCGCGCCGTCGTCGACCACCACCAGCGGACGCTGGAGAAGGATCGGGTGCTCGGCAATGGCGGCGAACAGGTCGGGTTCGCTCGCGGTGGCGATGTCGAGACCGGTCTCCTGCCACTCCGCCTGCCCGGTCCGCACCATTTGCGTGGCCGGCGCGTCCAGCGCGGCGTGGAGTTTCTCCAGCGTGGCGGCGTTCGGCGGAGTCTTCAGGTACTCCACCACGTGCGGCTCGACACCGCGTTGTTCGAGCAGTTCGAGCGTCTTTCTGCTCTTGGAGCAACGGGGGTTGTGGTACACAGTGACTTGCATGCGACCTCCTGTTCGATGAGCCATGGCTGATTCCAAGCCCGAATCCGAATCCGATTCCGAATCCGATCGCGCATCCGACCGCGCATCCAATCGCGCATCCGGACGCGGCACCGACCATTCTGACGCATCCGGCGCCCGGTCGGCGTCAAGCCTGCCGCTGCCCGGCGCGCTCGAGGCGCTCGGCGATCCGCGCTGGCTGAAGGCCTTCGGCCGTCACCTGGCGAAGCACTTCGGCGAGGATCGCTGCTTCGAGGCCGCCGGCGCCCTGAGCTACGCCACGCTGCTGGCCATGGTGCCGCTGACCGCGGTGGTGATCGGCGTGATCTCCGCCTTCCCGGTGTTCGATTCCGGGGTCGAGCGGCTGCAGGACTTCATCTTCAACAACTTCGTGCCGGCCGCCGGCGACATCGTCCAGCAGTACGTCGACCAGTTCGTCGAGCGTTCCGGCGAGCTGACCGGCGCCGGCACGCTGTTCCTGGTGGTCACCGCGCTGCTGCTGATGGCGACCATCGAGAAGAGCCTCAACCGCATCTGGCGCGTCGATCGTCCGCGCCGGGTCAGCAGCCGGCTGCTGGTGTACTGGTCCGTGCTGACCCTCGGGCCGGTGCTGATGGGCGCCTCGGTCGGTCTGACGTCGGTCGTCGCCGCGCTGCCGCGCCTGGCGCCGGAGTTCGCGCGCGGCCTCATCCAGACCGTCATGCTGGGCCTCACACCCTTCCTGATCGCCCTGGCGGCGTTCACCCTGCTGTTCTCGGTCGTCCCGAACCGTCGCGTGCGCGTCCATCACGCGCTGGCCGGCGCCACGTTCTCGGCAATCGCCTTCGAGGCCTCCAAGCACGGCTTCGTGTTCTATGTCTCGACGTTTCCGACCTACGAGCGGCTGTACGGCGCGCTGGCCACGATTCCGATCTTCCTGGTCTGGATCTACGTCACCTGGGTGGTCATCCTGCTCGGCGCCAGCGTTACGGCCGCGCTGACGACCTTCAACTACCAGCGTGCCGATTGGCGCTGGAACCCGAGACACCACCTGCTGCTGGCGATCCGCCTGATCCACCACCTGGCGCTGGCCCAGCGCCGCGGCGCCGGTCTCGGCTCGGCGGACTTCCTGGCGCGCGAAGACGCGATGACCGACGGCGAGCTGCAGCTCCTGCTCGGCCAGCTCGACGGCGCCGGCGTGGTCCAGCGCGACGAGGACGGGGACTGGTTCCTGACCATCGACCCGGCCGAGTACACGCTGGCCCAGCTGTACGCACACGTTCCCTTCGTGCTGCCCCTGGCAGAATCCGAAGAATTGCCGCCGCCGAGCGATGCCGATCGTCGCCTGCGCGAAGCGCTCGAGGAGGTCGGCGACTCGGTCCGGCCGCTGCTGGACCGGACGCTGAAGTCGCTGGTTGTAGGCAGGCACGGCAACTCGGATCGCCAGACCGGTCACGATGAATGACACCGACCCGCAACCTCGACGAACTGCCTCACGGAGATCGACCATGACCAAGTTTTCCGCCGCGCTGTTCGGCCTTTCGCTGGCCTTCGCCGCGTCTGCTGCATCCGCCGGCCCGGCCGACTCCTCGCCGCCCTCGGACACGGCGTCGAACGATGCCCGGGTCGAGGGCGCCGACGAAAGCACCGACGAGAGCACGGACGAGCGGCCCGAGTTCTCGCTGCCCGACCTCGACGGCCGAACCCGCGACCTGAGCGAATGGCGCGGCCAGTGGGTGGTGGTGAACTACTGGGCGACCTGGTGCGCGCCCTGCCGCAAGGAAATACCGGACCTGTCCGACCTGCACGACAACCGCGACGACATCACGGTGCTCGGCCTGGCGTTCGAGGACACGGATATCGAGACTTTCCGCGAGTTTCTCGAAGACTATCCGGCCAGCTACCCGATCCTGCGGGTCGACGTCTACGCGCCGCCGCAGTCTCTGGGCACGCCGCGCGCGTTGCCGACGACCCACCTGATCGCTCCGGACGGCACCCTGGCAGAAACCTGGATCGGTCCGATCACCGGTGAAACGGTGCGCAACCGGGTCGATTCCGGACCTTCGACATGAGTTGCGTGAAATTCTCGATCACCGGGCGCGTGCAGGGCGTGTTCTTTCGCGCATCGACCCAGCGCGAGGCGGAGCGCCACGGCCTGACCGGGCACGCGATCAACCGCGCCGACGGCAGCGTGGAGGTGCTGGCCTGCGGCGAGGCGCAGGCGCTCGACGCACTCGAGCGCTGGCTACAGACGGGATCGCCGGCGGCGAAGGTCGACCGGGTCGAGCGCCAACCGAGCGATGCATCGCCGCCGGCGAAGTTCACCACGGGCTGAACCGCTCTTCCGCCGGGATGCCGCTGCTACGCATTGCATGGTGTTCCGGGGTCGAGGCATTCCGGCCCCTGACGGCACAAGAAAACGCCGACGGGGAGGCCCCGCCGGCGTTTTCGGCCCCGTGATCGTGCGCTCGACCGGTGCCCGGGGCACCGGCCGAGCCGGGTTCAGCGAGTGATCCGCAGTGCGTCCTGCTGACGTTCGAGGCGGAACATCCGGCCCTGGTCGAGCAACTCGAGTCCCCGCACCTCGAACGGTGCGTCCAACCCGCTGGCGGCCAGCGTTGTGCGATCCACCTTGAGTTGCAGGGAGCCGGAGCCTGTCGGCAGCACGCCGGCGACCTGGGCCTGTGCGATCGGCGCAAGCGTTCCGTCCCGCCGCGTCCCGTAGACCTGCCCATTGAGCTGGTAGCGGCCCGCCACGGCGGTTTCGACGCCGACGTCCAGCGCCAGCCCGTCGCCGAGTTCGGCCTTGACCGTCCCGTCGAGCCGAGCCAGCGGGGGTGCTACCGAGAACGGAATCTTCAGGTCCCGGCGAACCACGAGACCATCGGGGGTGGTGGTCTCGATATAGGCATGGGCCTCGAACAGGCCGTTCCGGCCAGTGACGTCGAGATCCTTCGGCAGCTCGCCGACCAGGGTCCCGGACGACGGATCGAGGCGGACATCGAACTGCCGCCGCGCCGTCGGGTCCGTGACCACGGCCTGGACCGAAGCGACCGGCAGCTGCGACTTGCCGTCGCCGATGCCGAAGCCCATCGAGATGGCGTCGCCGGTGAAGAAGTCGCGCGCCGGCAGCGTCAGCTGTCCAGCCCACGGGCTCCTCGGCTCGAACACGTGCACGACCATGCGTTCGTCGGTAGGAAGCGCGCCGACGCCGAGCTTCAACGAGCCGGCAGGGACCGATTCGGCCAGCTGGAACGCCAGCGACGCCTCGGGCACGTCCATGCCGGCGGCCTTGAGCGCGGCGCCGTCGGCCAGGTGATCCAGCGCTCCGGCGTCGAGCGATCGATCGTCGATCGACAGCGTCAGCCGGTCCGGTGCAATCCGGACCTTGGCCGATGCGTCCAGCGGCGAAATGCGGATCACCGCGCCGGGTGCCGTCAGCGGTAGCGAGATGCCCTTGGCCAGTTCACCGCCGGTGGCGTCGAACCAGTACTGGCGGCTGTCGACGCGAGGCAGGTCGAAGGTGGCTGCAGGCGTCTCGGCAAGCGGCCAGGAGAACTGGACGGGCAGCGACTCGGCGTGCTCGCTGGCCGGAACCCCGGCGGGGTCGGCAACCAGCTTCGCGGCGCGGAAATCGCCCGGGCCGCGCGCCATCCAGGTCGCGGAAAGCGGCTCGGCGAAGCCGATGTCATCGGCGCTCAGGCCGGGTTCGATATCCTGGGCTGCAACCGATTGAAACGCGGTCGGCCCGGCCGCCAGCAGGGCGGCAAATGTAATGATGGAAAATTTCATGGGGCCTCCGTTACAGATCGTTGCGCAGAATCACGTCTAGGCCATGGCAGTCGCGCCGGCTCTGGGCATGGGACAGTCGGTCGCCGGATACCTGGTGGTCGTAGAACCACAGGCTGCCGGCGCCGTTCTGGCTGCTGCAGTCGAGGAAGCCGTCGGAACAGCTGTCGAGCCAGTTCTGGGTGATCTCCAGGCCAACCTGGTTGAAGTAGCCGCCGCAGTAGGCGGCCCCATCCCAGATCGCCGAACGCACGTCGGTGCCGACCACGTTCCAGAAGCCCTTCGGCAGGCTTGGGCGACCCGGCGTACCTAGAAGCCAGCTGGAGTTGTAGTAGGCCATCCAGCTCGGTTGCTGCATCCGAACCGCGTCGTTCTGGTAGCCGAGCAGCCAGCCCAGCGCCGACTCGAACACGTTGCCCTGCATCACCGCTTCGGCCAGCGGCGTGCCCGTCGACGACGGCGCGAGCGCGTTCACCCAGCGGGTCTTGCTGATGATGTTCGGGTAGCGGCTGTCCCAGGTCGGGTTCGACATGATCCAGCGCATCACGTTGCCGCCGTTGGAGTGGGTCAGCACGACCAGGTCGGTGATCCCGCGGGCGTTGATGAAACTGGTCAGCTGGCCGGCCAGGCAACCTGCGGCCTGGCTGTTCCACATGTACTGCTCGAAGTCGCAGTTGATGACCGTGTAGTTGGCGCTGTTCGACAGGCCCTGGCGGACCGAGTTGACCATGTCCGTGGTCCAGTAGTCGTTCAGCGCGTCGGTCTGTTTGCCGGTGCCGTGGACGAACGCGACGCCGGTCGCGGACCACGCGGAGCTGGCGAACAGCAATAGCGCGGCCGCCAAGACGACGCCGGGAAGGGCGATCCTGAATGTCATGGTTTCTTCCTCTTTTGTTTTTCCTTGCCGGGCGGGCTCGATCCTGCGACGAAAGCGGTGGTGCCGCAAACGGGCGGAATCAGCGGTCCGGCGTCCCTGAATCGGGACGGGCTCCCATGGACTGGATGTGCCAGTCGCCCCGTCCCCGCCGCCACGATGTGACGGCCGCCACAGTATAGGGAGCGCGCGGCGGGGATTCAAATGGGGCTCAAAAGGAGGCAGGGGCAAGGGGAGGGCCGAGGACACCTACAGGGGAGGGGCGAGGACACCTACCTATCAGGCGTAAGTTATTTCCTACGTGGTGGATGTCTCCGTTGTTGTGTCTGTTGTTATTGTTAAGACGGATTTCCAAAGTGTGTACCACAGCGCCTCGTGAGTACGGCTTGCAGTAAGAGGGTCAGCTAATTATTATTCGCTTCGTGTCCGGTGGGGAGATAAATCTGTGCTAACTGCTCTTGGTTCCCGGACGTTGTTGGTTGCATTATTTTTGTTATCAGGTTCTGTATTTGCTCAATTTAGCGACTTTGCATCAATAGAATTTAACCCGTCAGATCCAGTTCCAGGCGAAGTTATCGACGGAGAGTTCACGAGCGGGTGCTTTTCGCCTGCACCGAACAGTGATGGCCTTTTTTTTGATGTCTCTTCCAGAGATGGCGTGATTTATATTGATCTGGTTTCAAATTTCTTGGTTTCCTGTTCGGCATTTCCGGTGCCTTTCACATTTCGAATCCCTGGGCAACAAGCTGCAGTTCACCCCGTGATCATAAGCTTGGTTGATAGTAGTATCTCCTTCCCGGCTGATGAATCGGAGCGTCGTTTTTCACACTACAGAATCATCCGCGTCGGAGCTGGCCCCATTGAGGTCAGCGCTCTTAGCTTATGGGCAGTTGCTCTAATGATATCTGTAGTCGCTGCTCTCGCCCTATTTAGGATTTATTCCACTACCGCCTAAAATTCTGCTTGGATTTAAGACACCCACCAATCGAGACGAGCAGTGGCAATTCTCTGATCGAGTCTCGATATCTTGCATTGCTTGGCCGAAGTGCAGTTTCAGCGATTCACCCCAGGCACGATTTCGGCCTGTTCGTGAGAAGCCGACCATGGGCATGCGCCCGGAAGACTCTCCGGAATGCGAGCGAGATCGGTGAGCCAGGCTCTCGCTACCCGAACAGCTGCGAGGCGAGGGTGTGCCCGTTCAGGAACTTTCGTCCGAACTCCTGAGCCAGCTGCCGGAGTGCCGCGACCGGCCCGAGCACGCTTGGTGAGCGGCGTGCTTGTGGCTTGGAGAGGAATTCCAGCACGCCTTCCGGCCGCGCATTCGTAAGCTTCCCCCCAGCTGACACATTCCCGAAGTAGAGATTTCTGGCACCATTCCCTTGGAGGAGAACGCCATGAAGAAGTCTCGATTCACCGAACACCAGATCGTTTCCATCCTGAACGAAGCCGAGTCTGGGGTACCCGTCAAGGACGTTTGCCGGAAGCATGAGATCAGCTCGGCGACCTACTACAAGTGGAAGTCGAAGTACGGCGGGTTGGACGCCTCGGAACTCAAGCGTCTGAAGGAGCTGGAAGCGGAGCTGTCGCAGTACAAGCGCATGTATGCCGAACTGGCCCACGAGAACTACGCACTGAAGGACGTCATCGCAAAAAAGCTCTGACGGCCGCCGAGAAGCGCGAGGTTGCGCGCACACTGGTGGTCGAGCACGAGCTATCGATCCAGCGGTCCTGCCAGGCGGTGGGCCAGAGCCGGTCGGCCTGGTACCGCCCGCTGCCCGATCCGCTGTCCCGAGATCAGGAGATCGTGGACGCAATGACGGCTTACTTCGAGGCGTTCCCGCGTCGGGGCTTCTGGAAGTGCCGGAAGCACTTGCGAGCCGAGGGGCGGCCCTGGAACCACAAGCGCCTGTGGCGCGTGTACTGTGCGCTCGGGCTGAACCTCCGGCGCAAGACCAAGCGCCGGCTGCCAAACCGGGAACGCATCCCGCTGACAGTGCCGCTGGGGCCGGACCAGGTCTGGTCGGCCGACTTCATGGCCGATGCACTCTACTGCGGCGTTCGATTCCGGACATTCAACGTGCTGGATGACTTCAACCGCGAGGGCGTTGCGATCGAGATCGATACGTCGATTACAGGAGAGCGGTTGATCCGGCTGTTCAGCCAGATCGAAGCCGAACGGGGTCTGCCGGCAACGCTGCGCACCGACAACGGTCCTGAGTTCATCGGTCAGGCCTTCCTGGACTGGGCTGATGACCACGGTATGACGGTGCAGCACATCCAACCGGGCAAGCCCAATCAGAATGCGTTCATCGAGCGTTTCAATCGAACCTACCGCGAGGAGGTGCTGGACCTGTACCTGTTCGAAGATCTTGATCAGGTCCGCGAAGAAACGCATCGCTGGCTACGGCGCTACAACGAGTCCTGGCCGCACGACTCGCTGGGCGATCTGAGCCCGCTGGAGTATGCCAAACGAGCCAGAGTCTCTACTTCTGAACTGTCGCCTTGACGGGGAAGCTTACGCTCCGACCTGGCCCAAGGTCGGCAGCGGTCTCCAGTCTGCCCCTCTCAGAACAGCTCCTTCTGCCGCACCGGCCGGAAGCTTCGCCGGTGGATCGGCGTGGGACCCAGGCGGTCCAGCGCCTCGAGGTGCGCGGCGGTGGGGTAGCCCTTGTGGCGGTCGAAGCCGTAGTCGGGCCAGCGTGCGTGGTAATCGATCATCAAGCGGTCGCGGTGGACTTTGGCCAGGATGCTGGCTGCTCCAATTGCCTTGCACAGGCCGTCGCCGCCGATCAGCGCTTCGCAGGATAGGCCGCCGAGGTCGGGGACGCGGTTGCCGTCGACGCGGACATGGTCGGGGAGCGGATCCAGGGATCGGACCGCGCGCACCATGGCCGTCATCGTCGCCTGCAGGATGTTGAGCCGGTCGATGTCCTCGGGGCCGACCTCGACGATCGCGAACCCGGCCGCGCGGTCGCGAATCCGCTCGAACAGGTCCTCGCGCCGCGCGGCGGAAAGCTTCTTCGAATCGTCCAGCCCTTCGATCGGGTGATCGGGACAGAGGATGACCGCGGCCGCGACCACCGGGCCGGCCAGCGGCCCCCGGCCTGCTTCGTCGACGCCGGCGATTCTCCGCATGACGGCCGCCGCCTTCATGGTGCGGTTCCGAAGCGCTCGATGAGGGCCTCGGCCGCCCGATCGGCGGCACCGCGAGCCAGCGTGGCGTGCAGTTCGTCGGCGGTGGCCCGGAACGCGTCGCGCCGGGGCGCGTCGTCCAGCCAGCGAACGACATCCGATGCCAGCCTCTCCGGCGTGGCCTCGGCCTGGATCCGCTCGGGCACCAGCGCGCGTCCCGCCAGGAGGTTCGGCAGGCCGACGTGCGCGCTCTTGACCAGCCTGAGCGTGCGAGCCAGCGCATAGGTCGCCGCCGGCAGGCGGTAGTAGATGACCATCGGCGTGCGGGTCAGCAGGGCCTCGAGGGTGACCGTGCCCGATGCGGCCAGCGCGACGTCGGCGGCGGTCAGTCCGGTGCGCGTGCGATCGGTGACGATCCGCAGGTTCTCTACGGCTCGGGCACCGGCGGCGTTGCAGAAAGCCTCGCGCTGGTTTTCCCGGGCCAGCAGCACGACGAGCTCGACGTCGGGACGGTCGCGGCCGACTCTTGCCGCGGTCTCGGCCAGCAGGGCCGCATGACGGCCGATCTCGCCGCCGCGGCTGCCGGGCAGCAGCGCGACGACCGGGCGGTCGGCCGGCAGGTCCAGGGCGCGGCGGGCGGCCGCGCGGTCCGGCGACTGCGGCAGGGCATCGGCCAGCGGGTGGCCGACGAAGCGGCAGTCCAGGCCGGTGCCCGAGAAGCAGTCCGGCTCGAAGGGAAACAGCGTCAGCAGCAGGTCCAGGGAGCGCGCGATCTTGCTGATGCGATAGCCGCGCCAGGCCCAGACCGACGGGGCGACGAGGTGGGCCGTGGGGATGCCGTCGCGCTTCAGGCCGCGGGCCAGGCCCAGGTTGAAGTCGGGCGCGTCGATGCCGACGAAGGCGCGCGGGCGGCGGTCGCGGATGGTGGTTCTCAGGCCGCGGCGGAGGCGGACCAGGCGGGGCAGGTGGCCGATCACTTCGAACAGGCCCATCACGTCCAGCGCGTCGATGGTCTCGATGGACTCGACCCCGGCGGAACGCATTTCCGGCCCGGTGACGCCGGACAGGACCGGGTCGGCCAGTCGTTGCCGCAGCGCTCCGGCGAGCGCCGCGCCCAGCGCATCGCCCGACGTTTCGCCGGCCGACAGCACGAAGGACATCAGCGCAGCAGGCCCCGCGTGCCGTTCTCGATGCTGTCGATGAAGGGCTGCAGGGCCGGCTGCTGGTCTGCGCGCTCGCGCAGTTCGGTCAATGCCTCGTCGAGCGGCGTGCCCAGGCGATACACCAGCCGGTAGGCCTCGCGGATGGCGCGGATCGCGTCGGCGTCGAAGCCGCGGCGCTTCAGGCCCTCGCTGTTGATGCCGCGCGGCCGCGGCGGCCGGCCCGAAACCATCACGAACGAAGGCACGTCCTGGTTGACGCCGCCGTACATGCCTAAGAACGCGTGGTCGCCGATGGTGACGAACTGGTGCGCACCGGAGAAGCCGGCGAAGATGACGAAGTCGCCGACCGTGACGTGGCCGGCCAGGGTCGCACCGTTGGCGAACACGCAGTCCGAACCGACCAGGCAGTCGTGGGCGATGTGGCTGTAGGCCATCATCCAGTTGCGATCGCCGATCCGGGTGACGCCGCCGCCGTCGGCGGTGCCGCGATTGATCGTCACGTACTCGCGGATCGTGTTGTCGCGGCCGATCACCAGCTCGGAATCTTCGCCGGCGTACTTCTTGTCCTGCGGTTCCTCGCCGATCGACGCGAACTGGAAGATCCGGGTGCCGGCGCCAACGCGCGTGCGGCCGGTGACGACCGCGTGGGGGCCGATCCGGCAACCGTCGCCGAGCTCGACGTCGGCATCGACGATCGCGTAGGGCCCGATTTCCACATCGGCACCGAGGCGGGCGCCGCTGTCGACGACCGCGGTCGGGTGAACGCGTGCGTCCTGGTGGCTCATCGCTCGTCCGGTCGCGCCGCGCAGAGCATCTCGCAACTCGCCACGCGCTTGCCGTCGACGTGGGTCTCGGCCTCGTACAGGCCCATGCCGCGCATCAGGCGCTTCTGGGTGACGTGGAAGTGCAGCTGGTCGCCGGGGACCACGGTCTTGCTGAAGCGGGCCTTGTCGATCTTGACCAGGTAGAACAGCTGGTCCTTCGCGCCCTGTTCCTGGCGGGCCAGGTGGGCCAGGCAGCCGGCGGCCTGCGCCATGGCCTCGAGGATCAGCACGCCGGGCATCACCGGGTGACCCGGGAAGTGGCCCTGGAAGAACGGCTCGTTCATGGTCACGTTCTTCATCGCGTGGATCCTGGGCGGCTGACCGGATTCCTCATCGGCCGACCAGTCCAGCACGCGATCGACGAGCAGGAACGGGTAGCGGTGGGGCAGCAGGGAGAGGATGCGTTCGATGTCAGCGGTACGTGGTTCGCTCATGCCGTGAAGCTCGTTTTGGGTCGATGGGGTCGCGTTTCGCGGCGGCCGATGCGTCGGCCGCCCCGGGGCTCACGTTGACTTGCGCCGGACCTTCCGGAACAGCGTTTCGAGCTGGCCGAGGCGGACCAGCGTCCGCTGCCAGCTGCGCAGCGGGCGGGCCGGGATGCCGGACCCGTACTGGCCGGGCTCGGTGATCGAGTCCAGCACCGTGCTCATCGCGGTGATCACCACATGATCGCAGATTTCGAGGTGGCCGCCGATGCCGCTGGCCCCCGCGATCATGCAGTAGCTCCCGATCCGGGTCGAGCCGGCGATGCCGACGCACCCGGCGATCGCGCTGTGGTCGCCGATCACGACGTTGTGGGCGACCTGGACCTGGTTGTCGAGGCGCACGTCGTCGCCGAGCACCGTGTCGTCGATGGCGCCGCGATCGATCGTGGTGTTGGCGCCGATCTCGCAGTCGGCGCCGATCCGCACGGAGCCGAGCTGCGGCACCTTGCGCCAGCGCCCCCGGTCCATCGCCAGGCCGAAGCCGTCGGCACCGATCACGGCGCCCGGGTGGACCAGCGTTCGCGCGCCGAGACGCACGCCCGGGCCCAGGACCACGTTGGCCGTCAGGCGAACGTCGCGTTCGAGGCGGGCGCCGCGTCCGACCACGCAACCGGGGCCGATCCGGACCCCGGCGCCGACCCGGGCGCCGGCTTCGACGACCGCCATCGGGCCGATCTCGGCGCCGGGATCGATCTCGGCCTCGTCATCCACGTGGGCGCGGTGGTGCACGCCCGGTTCGGCGGACGGCTCGGGCGCGAAGCGTTCCAGCGCCCTGCACCAGGCCAGGTAGGGGTCGTCGACGACCAGCGCGGCGCAGGGGCAGTCGTCCACTGCGGCCTCGGAAAGGATGACGGCGGTGGCGCGCGTTTGCGCGAGCTGGGGCCGGTAGGCGGGGTTGGACAGGAAACCGAGGGCGCCGGGTTCGGCTGCGGCAAGCGTTGCGGGGCGCTCGACGTGCTCGGTCGGGTCCCCGACCAGCTTCGCGCCCAGCGCTTCGGCCAGGGCATCGAGCCGGATCCCCCCGGTTCCGGTGTTTCCGGAGCTCACTGCGGCTCGCGCCGGCTCCGCAACTCGAAGTCGACTTCCAGGAATTCGAGCACCTGGTCGGTGATGTCGATCTTGCGGGAGGCGAAGGCCACCGGGCTGGACAGCACCAGGTCATAGCCCTCGCGCTCGGCCACGGTCTGCACGGCCAGCTCGATCTCCTCGCCCAGCGACTTGATCTCGGCATTGCGGCGGAAGTTGAGTTCTTCGGCCAGGTCCTCGCGTCGCCGATCGATCGAGCGGCGGAGGTTCCGGATCTCGCGTTCGCGGGCCAGGATCTGTTCGTTGCTCAGGCCGATCGAATCGGCCAGGTCCTGCTCCATCTGGACCAGGCGCTCCTCGTCGGCGAGCAGGGCTTCGTTGCGGGGGCGGAATTCGACATCGAGCTCGGCGCGGCCGGCCAGCACCTGCGGTGCGTTGTCGAGCAGGCGCTTCATGTCCACATAACCGATGCGCA
The DNA here is from genome assembly GCA_965222675.1 of Wenzhouxiangellaceae bacterium. Classification (GTDB taxonomy): domain Bacteria; phylum Pseudomonadota; class Gammaproteobacteria; order Xanthomonadales; family Wenzhouxiangellaceae. The sequence continues at coordinate 1,029,890 of OZ244963.1, forward strand.
GGTCCGCCTGCCCCAAAGCGGGGCCGGCCAGCACGAATGCGATCGAAAGCGCGATCGACAGCGCGATCGTTCTCGCAAGCGGCAATGTCAGGACACGAACCATTCCTGCGTTTTCTCCGAACGCTCAGGTACCCAAGTATAGGCCCTGGCCGGAGAAATTTCCTCCCCCGCCCTGCGCCGGGCGCCGGTCCGGGATCAGAACTGGGCGCCGAAGGAGAACTGGATCTGCTGGACGTCGTCGCCGGGGCGATCCTTCAGGGGAGTGGAGACGTTGATGATGATCGGGCCGACCGGGGCCTCCCAGGTCAGCGAGATGCCGGTCGAGGCGCGCAGGAGGTTCTCGTCGAAGGTGTCGAAGCGCTGGAACACGTTGCCGACGTCGACGAACCAGGCCAGCCGGGTGCCGCTGAGCTCGGCAAACGGGATCGGGAACGCGATCTCCACGCCGCCGGTGACCTTGAAGTCGCCGCCGACGGAGCGGCAGAACTGGTCCTTGGGTCCCAGCGTGTTGTCGTCGAAACCGCGCACGTCCGACACGCCGCCGGCGAAGAAGTGCTCCCAGAACGGCAGGCCGCCGTCGGAGGTCACGATCTCGTCGAGCTGGCAGTTGCCGGCCAGGCGCTCGGGCTCGATGTCTTCGAAGGTCAGTTCCTTGTCGTCGTAGACGTCGCCGTAGGACACGTCCGCGCGCACCGCGAAGGCCAGGTTCTCGCCCAGCGGCCAGTACTTGCGGCCCCGGTAGGCCACCTTGTAGTACTCGCGGGTGCTGCCCGGTACGGCCAGGTCCAGCGACAGGCGGTTCAGCGAGCCCCGGGTCGGGGTGAGGAAGTGGTTCCGCGTATCGCGGCCCCAGCTGCCGTTGAACAGCACGGTCTCGACATCGCGCTCGTCGCTCGACAGGAAGCCGTCGCCGTCGCGATCCAGGGTGATGGCCAGGGGCCGGGTCGCGGCGAGTTCGAAGTTCACCGGGCTGTCGGGGTCGTCCGGGTCGATCGGCACGGCGACGAAGTTGCCGATGTTGATGTCCAGCGCCTGGTAGCTGGCGCCGAGGCGGACGTAGTCGACCTCGGTGATCGGGAAGCCGAAGTTCACGCCGGCCGCCGCTTGGCTGGTCGAGAAGGCCGAGATGTTCGCCCGGCCCTGGTTGAACTCGGAGTAGCTCACGAAGAAGCCGCGCGATACGCCGTCGTCGGTCCAGTAGGGGTTGGTGTAGGACAGGTTGACCTGCCGGTTGATCCGGCTGCGGCTGACCGCGAAGCCGACCGTGCGGCCCGATCCCAGGAAGTTTTCCTGCTGGACCGAGATCGACGCGATCAGGCCCTGGAGCTGGGAGAAGCCGAGGCCGACCTGGAAGCTGCCGGTCGAGCGTTCCTCGACGCTGACGATGATGTCGACCTGGTCGTCCGTGCCCTCGACCGCCGGCGTTTCGATGTTGACCTCCTCGAAATAGCCGATCCGACGCAGCCGCTGGCGCGAGCGATCGACCGCGGCCTGGGAGAACCACGCGCCTTCGAACTGGCGCATTTCCCGGCGCAGCACTTCGTCCTTGCTGACCGTGTTGCCGCGGAACTCGACCCGCCGCACGTAGACGCGCTTGCCCGGGTCGACGAAGAAGGTCAGGTCGACGGTCTTTTCCTCGCGGTCGATCCGCGGGACCGGGTTGACGTTGGCGAAGGCGTAGCCGAAGTTGGCCAGCAGCCCGGTGATGTTGTCGACGGTCTGCTCGACCCTCTCGCGCGAGAAGGTCTGGCCGCCGTCGATGGCGACGAAGGGCTCGAGGACCTCGGCGTCGACGACCAGGTCGCCGGTCAGGTTGACGTCGGTAACCGTGTAGACCTCGCCTTCGCGGACGTTGGCGGTGATGTAGATGTTCTGCCGGTCGGGGCTGACCGAGACCTGGGTCGACTCGATCGCGAAATCCACGTAGCCGCGGTCGAGGTAGAACGCGCGCAGGCGCTCGAGGTCGCCGGAAAGCTTCTCGCGGGTGTAGTTCGGCCGGCCCTGCCAGAAGTACAGGCCCCAGAAGTCGTTATCGGTGCCGGACTCGAAGTCCTCGCGGAGTTCGTCTTCGTCGAAGGTCTCGTTGCCGACGATGTTGATGTGGCGAATCCTCGCGACCTTGCCCTCGACGATCACGATGCCGATGTCGACCCGGTTGCGGTCGAGCTGGGACAGGCGGACATCGATGTCGACGTTGTAGTGGCCCTGGCCGTAGTACTGGCGGATCAGCTCCTGTTCCACCTGGTCCAGCGCCAGCCGGTCGAACACCTCGCCCTCGGCGATACCGATGTCCTCCAGGGCCGGCATCAGCGCGTCGGAGGGGATCTTCTTGTTGCCGGTGATCGTCACCGTGGAGATGGCCGGGCGCTCGACCACCTCGATGATCAGGATGTCGCCTTCACGGGCCAGCTCAACGTCCTGGAAGAACCCGCTGCGATACAGGTCGCGGATGCTGGAGCGGGCCAGGGTGGGCGTCAGGCGGTCGCCGACCTCGATCGGCAGGAAGCTGAACACCGTGCCCTCGGAGATGCGCTGCAGGCCGTCGACGCGGATCTCCTCGACGACGAAGTTCTGGGCGTGCAGGGGCGCGCTCGCGAGCAGCACCAGGAGAAGAAGGAGTTTTCTCATGAAAAAGCGGTGTCCGGGGTGAGTTCGGCGCAATGGCGCGCGCCGAGTTTACTGAAAGACTCGTACTATATCGTTAAATATCGCCAGGCTCATCAGTGCGGCCACGGCCACCAGGCCGATCGTCTGGCCGATGACCTGGCCGCGCTCCGACACCGGGCTGCCCTTGATCGCCTCGATCAGGAAATACAGCAGGTGGCCGCCATCGAGCACGGGAATCGGCAGCAGGTTGATGATCGCCAGCGACAGGCTGATCAGGCCCAGGAAGAAAAGAAACCGGGACACGCCCAATCGGGCGGAGTCCTGGGCCATCCGGGCAATTGTAATGGGCCCGGACAGGTTGGCCAGGGACGCCTGTCCTGTGACCATGCGGCCGAGGATGCCCAGCGTGCCGCTGGTCAGGCGCCAGGTCTCGGCGAAGGCCTGGCCGAGGCCCTCGACCGGGCCGAAGCGCAGGATCGTGAAGGTGCGCTCGATGCGCCGCCGGAGTTCCGCGTCGGCCTCCGGGGCGGTGATGCCGATCACCGGGCGCCCGTCGACGAGTTCCGGCACGATCGAGACCGTGCGCTCGCGGCCGCCGCGCTCGATGGTCGTAGCAATCGTCAGGTCGATGGCGCGACCTCCCTCCGTGGCCTCGGGGATCGCGCGGGTCATCCGCTGCCAGCCGTCGACCGGCTCGCCGTCGACGGCGACGATGCGATCGCCGGCCTGGAGCCCGGCGCGCTGGGCGGGCGAATCGGGCGAGACCGTGCCGATGATCGGCGGCAGGTCCGGCCGCCACGGCGTCAGCCCGATCGCCTCGAGCGCCCGGTCCTCGCGAAATTCCGGTCCGAGCCTGTCCAGCGGCAGCTCGACGCTGCGCCGCTGGCCGGCCTCGTCCTCGACCTCGAGTTGGACCGTTTCGCGGTCCAGCGCCGGCGGGATCAGCGCGAGCAGGGCGTGGGTCCAGGTTTCGACCCGTTCGTCGCCGACCCGGATGATGCGGTCCTCGTTCTCCAGCCCGGCCTCCGCGGCCAGGCCTTCCGGCGGGCCGATCACCGGCCGTGAATCGGCAATGCCGATCATGAACATCAACCAGAACGCGGCCACGGCAAAGATCAGGTTGAAGATCGGGCCGGCGGCGACGATCGCCGAGCGCTGGGCCAGCGACTTCCGGTTGAACGCATCCTGGCGTTCGTCCGGGGCGACGTGCATCTCGCGCTCGTCGAGCATCTTGACGTAGCCGCCGAGCGGAATGGCCGCAACCACGAACTCCGTGCCCTCGGCGTTGTGCCGGCGCACGAGCGGGCGGCCGAAGCCGATCGAGAATCGAAGCACGCGGACGCCGCAGCGCCGTGCAACCCAGTAGTGGCCGAATTCGTGGAAGGTGACCAGCAGGCCCAGCGCGAGCGCCAGCCAGCCGACCGAGGCGAGCACGTCAAGCATGGCGGGGGTTCTCTCCGTGTCGCTCTGCGTCGGGTCTCGTCGGGGCGGTTCCGATCATGCCGCCACCGTCCGGGTGAACCAGACCAGCAGCGCGAAGGCCGGTGCCGCCGCGCCCACGCTGTCGATGCGGTCGAGGATGCCGCCGTGACCGGGCAGCAGGTTCGAAGTGTCCTTGACCCCGCGATGGCGCTTCATCAGGCTGAGGGTCAGGTCGCCGCCGATCGAGAGCAGGGCCAGGAGGGCGCCCGCGCCGAGGCCGGTCAGGGGGCCGTAGGGGACGTCGGGGAGCTGGCTGGTCGCCGCGCCGGCCAGGGCGCCCACGACCATGCCGCCGACGGCGCCGGACCGGGTTTTCCCGGGGCTGATGCGCGGTGCGAGTTTGGTCCCGCCGATCGCGTGACCTGTGAAGTACGCGCCGATGTCGGCGCCGGCGATGACCAGGATCAAGGCGAACACCAGCCACGGGCTGCCGGCGTGCAGCCAGGCCAGCGAGATGAAGGCGGCCCCGAGGATCAGGCTCAGGTCGAACAGCTTTCGCCACTGCAGTTCGTTGCCGGTCGGCCGGCCGCGGTCCGGCCAGGCCAGGGCGATGCAGTGGCCCAGCCAGATGCCCGTGGCGATGGCGAACAGGAACACCGCCGCGCCCGGCTGGTGGATCAGGACCAGCAGCCCGGCCCCGAAGGCCAGCAGGAACGCGATCCACACGGTTCGCGCAAGGGCGCCGCCCAGGCCGGCCAGGCCGGCGCCTTCCCAGCCACCGATGATCAGAACAAGCAGCGCCAGCGCGGCGGTCAGCGGCAGCGGATCGAGGGTGAAGATCGCGGCCAGCAGCACCGCGGCCATCACCAGCGCGGTCAGGACGCGGGATCTAAGCATGCTTCAGCGACGGCTCGGCAAGCCCTCCGAAGCGCCGCTCGCGGACCGCGAACGCATCGAGTGCGCGGTCCAGGTCGGTCTCGTCGAAGTCCGGCCACAGCGTGTCGCAGAAATACAGTTCCGTGTAGGCGAGATTCCACGGCAGGAAGTTCGACAGCCGCTGCTCGCCGCCGGTCCGGATGAACAGGTCCGGCTCGGGCTGGTCGCGCAGCGCGAGGTGCCGGGCGACCACCGTCTCGTCGATCGCGTCGGGTTCGAGTTCGCCGCGGCGGACCTTCTCGGCCACCGCGCGCATCGCGTCGGTGATGTCGGCCCGGCCGCCGTAGTTGGCCGCGACGTTGAGGATCAGGCGGTCGTTGTTCCGGGTCAGCTCCTCGGCGCGCGCCATGCCGCGCTGCAGCAGCCTGGAGAAGGCCTCCCGGCGGCCGATGAAGTTCAAGCGCACACCGTGCTCGTGCAGGCGGTCGAGTTCACGGTCCAGCGCGTGGCGGAACAGCGACATCAGGCGCCGGACTTCGTGACGCGGCCGGGTCCAGTTCTCGCTGGAAAACGCGTAGACGGTCAGGATCGGAATGCCGCGCTCGGCCACGGCGCGCACGATCTTGCGCGCCGCCTCGGTGCCGGCCTGGTGGCCGTAGGTCCGGGCCTTGCCGCGCCGGGCGGCCCAGCGGCCGTTGCCGTCCATGATGATGGCCAGGTGGCGCGGTCGATCCGCCGACACCATGGGTCAGATCTCCATCAGCTCTTTTTCCTTGACCGCGACCATCTCGTCGACGCGCGCGACGTGCTGGTCCGTGAGCTGCTGGATATCGGTTTCACCGCGGCGCAGGTCGTCCTCGGTGATGTCCTTGCTCTTCAGCATTTCCTTCATGTGCTGGTTCGCATCGCGGCGGATGTTGCGAATCGCGACCTTCGCCTGTTCGCCCTCGGCGTGGACGATCTTGCTCAGGTCGGCGCGACGCTCTTCGGTCAAGGCCGGCAGCGGCACGCGGATCACGGTTCCGGCCGTGGCCGGGTTCAGGCCGAGATCGGAGGTCATGATGGCCTTCTCGATCTTCTGGACCATGGACTTGTCGAAGGGAGTCACGGCAAGCGTGCGCGAATCCTCGACGGTCACGTTCGCGGCCTGGCCGATCGGCACTTCCGATCCGTAGTAGTCGACGTGGACATGTTCGAGCAGGCTGGGGTGGGCGCGGCCGGTCCGGATCTTGGCCAGTTCGGACTTCAGCGCATCCAGGCTCTTGTCCATGCGCGACGCGGCATCCTTCTTGATGTCAGCAAGCATGATCGATTCACTCGGGCAGTGGAAACAGGGGGCCCCGCGATCTCGTTCGCGGGACGATTCGACTAAGGATTGTAGCAGCCGAATCGGGCAGAAATCGGGCGCGGGGCGGGCCGGGAACGGGCGCCGGCGCTTCGATCGGGCGGGGCGCGGTCTATTCGACCAGCGTGCCGACGTCTTCGCCGTCCAGCAGGCGGGCCAGCGCACCGCCGGTGTTGAGGTTGATCACCCGGATCGGCATCGACTGGTCGCGGCACAGCACCATGGCGTTGGTATCCATGACGTTGAGCTTGTGCTCGATGACTTCGTCGTAGCCGACCTTGTCGTAGCGCTTCGCGTCCGGGTCGGTCATCGGGTCGGCCGAGTAGACGCCGTCGACCTTGGTCGCCTTGATCATCAGGTCGGCGCCGATCTCGATCGCGCGCAGGCTGGCGGCCGTATCGGTAGTGAAGAACGGGTTGCCCGTGCCGGCCGCGAAGATCACCACGCGACCCTTCTCGAGGTGGCGCACGGCACGGCGCCGGATGTAATCCTCGCAGACCTCGCGCACGGAGATCGCCGACATCACGCGGGTGGTCACGCCGGCCCGCTCGAGCGCGTCCTGCAGCGCCAGGCTGTTCATGACCGTGGCCAGCATGCCCATGTGGTCGCCGGTGATCCGGTCCATGCCGGCCGAGGCCAGGCCGGCGCCGCGGAAGATGTTGCCGCCGCCGATGACGATGCCCACCTGGACACCGGCACGGGCGACTTCGGCCACTTCGCGGGCGATCCGCGAGCTGACCTTGGGGTCGATTCCGTAGTCCTGCTCGCCCAGCAGCGCTTCGCCGCTGAGCTTGAGCAGGATCCGGCCGAAGCGGGTGGAATCGACCATGGCCGGATCAGTTACCGCGGGCCTGCTGCATGACTTCCGCAGCGAAGTCCGACTCTTCCTTCTCGATGCCTTCACCGACTTCGAGCCGGACCATGCCGACGACCCTGGCGCCCGCGCTCTCGAGCAGCTTGCCGACGGTCTGGTCGCCGTCCTTGACGAAGGGCTGTCCGACCAGCGTGATCTCCGCCAGGTGCTTGCGCAGGCGTCCGGCGATCATCTTCTCGATGATCTCGGCCGGCTTGCCGGATTCCTCGGCCTGGGCCTTCAGGATGTTCTTCTCGCGCTCCAGCACTTCGGCCGGCACGGCGTCTTCATCGACGAAGGGAGGGTTCAGCGCCGCGACGTGCATCGCGATGTCGCGAGCCAGCTCCTCGTCGCCGCCCTGCAGACCGACCAGCACGCCGATCCGGCCGCCGTGGATGTAGCGTCCGATCATGCCGCCGTCGACTTCCATGTGCGCGGTGCGGCGCAGCTGGATGTTCTCGCCGAGCTTGGCGACCAGCTGCTGCCGGCGCGCCTCGACGGTCTCGCCGTCGGCGAACTCGGCTTCGCCGAGCGCCTTGACGTCTTCCGTGCCGGAGGCCAGGGCGATCTCGGCGACGCGGTTCGCGAAGCCGAGGAAGTTGTCGTCCTTGGCCACGAAGTCGGTCTCGCAGTTGATTTCGACCAGGACGGCCTTGCCGTCGCTGCCGGCGTCGACGACCGCGCCTTCGGCGGCCACTCGGCCGGCCTTCTTGTCGGCCTTGGCCAGGCCGCTCTTGCGCAGGTGCTCGATCGCGGCGTCCAGGTCGCCATCGGTTTCAACGAGTGCCTTCTTGCACTCCATCATGCCGGCGCCGGTGCGCTCGCGCAGTTCCTTGACCAGGGATGCGGTAATGCTCATGACTCGTCCTCGTCCTTGGATTTCGGGGCGTTCTTGGTCTTGGAGTCAGGGGTTTCCTCCGGCGGCGGTGCATCGGCCGTCTTCGGCTCCTGCGCTGCCGCGGCGGCCTGCTCCTCGACGGCCAGGGCCTCGTCGTCCTTGGCCGACTCGGCCTTCACCTGCCCTTCGGGCGTGCCCTCGGGCGCGGCCTCGGCATCGTCACCGGCCTTGGCCGCGGCCTTCTTGGCGGCTTTCTTGGCGGTCTTCTTCGCCACCTTCTTGGCGGTCTTCTTGGTGGTCTTCTTCGCGACCTTCTTGGCGGTCTTCTTCTTCGCGGCCTTCCGGGCCGGCTCGGCCGACTCGACCGGGTTGCCGTCCGCGTCCAGCTCGACGAATTCGTCCTTGTCGCCGGCGACCTGCGGGACCGAGGCCTTGCCTTCCAGCACGGCATCGGCGGCCAGCTGGGCGTACAGGCGGACCGAGCGGATCGCGTCGTCGTTGCCCGGGATCACGTAGTCGACCAGTTCCGGGTTGTGGTTCGTGTCGACCACGGCGACGACCGGAATGCCCAGCTTGCGGGCTTCGGCGATCGCGATGTCCTCGTGACCGATGTCGATGACGAACATCGCATCGGGCAGGGCATCCATGTTCTTGATGCCGCCGAGGCTCTGCTCGAGCCGGTCGCGCTCACGGGTCAGCTCGAGCACTTCCTTCTTGACCAGCTTGTCGAAGCTGCCGTCGGTTTCCATCGCCTCGAGTTCCTTCAGGCGATTGATCGACTGGCGGATCGTGCGGAAGTTGGTGAGCATGCCGCCGAGCCAGCGGTGTGACACGTAGGGCATGCCGCAGCGCGCGGCTTCTTCGGCGACCGCCTGGCCCGCGGCGCGCTTGGTGCCGACGAACATGATGGTGCCGCGCTTGCTGGCCATGCGGCTCAGGAAGTCCAGGGACTCCTTGAGCATCGGCAGCGTGCGTTCCAGGTTGATGATGTGGATCTTGCCCCGGGCGCCGAAGATGTAGGGTTCCATCTTCGGGTTCCAGTAGCGGGTCTGATGTCCGAAATGGACGCCAGCTTCGAGCATCTGGCGCATGGTGACGTTGGGCATATCGATTTCCTCGTTGTCCGGGCCGTCCCGCACGCTGCGGTGCGCTGGATCGTGCCCGTTCGGTTTAGGCCTCCGCAGTTCCCCATCCGACGACCGTCGGGCCCTGTTCAGAGCCGGGACGGCAACCCCGCCGGATGTGACGGAATGCGTGTGTAGTAGTTCGGGGCGGGCCCGGACGCCGCGGCTGCGGCGCGCGCGAGAGTGTTGCCCCGATTCTTCGTTCGCCGGCGAGCACCAGGGCCCGACAGCAAATCCGGTCGATTATAGCGTGGAAGCGAAGGTTCGGGCAAGATCGGCGATGATTTCCGGCGGCAACTTCCCGGGCGCCGCGGCGCGGCTGCGGCCGCTGGCCGGGCGGGGTGGATTAGAATGCGCCTCGCGGGCTTCGAGGGCCCGCGCACTCGTTCACGGTTCTCACCCCACCACCGCAGGAAGATCGATGTCCGCCGACCCGACCCAGCACCGCCCGCCGCGCCGCCGCCTCGCCAACGCCATCCGCGCCCTGTCCATGGACGCGGTCCAGCGCGCCAGTTCGGGCCACCCGGGCATGCCGATGGGCATGGCCGACATCGCCGAGGTCCTCTATAACAATGTGCTGAAGCACAACCCGGGCAACCCCGGATGGTGGGACCGGGACCGCTTCGTGGTGTCCAACGGGCACGGCTCGATGCTGCTGTACTCGACCCTGCACCTGTCGGGCTACGACCTGTCGATCGACGACCTGAAGAACTTCCGCCAGCTCCATTCGCCGACCGCCGGGCACCCGGAGTACGGCGAGGCGCCGGGCATCGAGACCACCACGGGCCCGCTCGGCCAGGGGCTGGCCAATGCGGTCGGCATGGCCCTGGCCGAGAAGCTGCTGGCTGCGCGCTTCAACCGCGACGGCATGGACCTGGTCGATCACCACACCTGGGTGTTCACCGGCGACGGCTGCCTGATGGAGGGCGTGTCGCACGAGGTCTGCTCCCTGGCCGGCACCTGGAAGCTGGGCAAGCTGGTCGTGTTCTACGACGACAACGGCATCTCGATCGACGGCGAGACCGACGGCTGGTTCACGGACGACACGCCGGCGCGCTTCCGCGCCTACGGCTGGCAGGTGATCGAGGCGGTCGACGGGCACGACGCCGAGGCGATTTCGAAGGCCATCGACGAGGCGCGAAGCGACGACCAGCGCCCGACCCTGATCTGCTGCCGCACCACGATCGGCTTCGGCTCGCCGAACAAGCAGGGCACGGCGGCGACCCACGGTGCGCCGCTGGGCGACGAAGAAATCGCCGAGACCCGCAAGGCGCTGGACTGGCCGCACGCGCCCTTCGAGATTCCCGACGACGTGCGCGAGGCCTGGGACGCGCGCGAACGGGGCCGGGCCCTGGAAGACGAATGGAACCGGCTGTGGGATCGGTACCGCGAAGCGCATCCCGAGGCCGCCGAGGAGTTCGAGCGCCGCATGCGCGGTGAACTGCCCGCCGACTTCGACGCCCAGGCCCAGCGCATCATCGAGGAAATGCAGGCCGACGACGGCACGGTGGCCACCCGCAAGGCCTCGGGCAAGGCCCTAGATGCATTCGGTCCCCTGCTGCCCGAGCTGCTCGGCGGCTCGGCGGACCTGACCGGTTCGAACAATACCGACTGGTCGGGCAGCGTCGACATCCTCGACCGTCCGGCGGACGGCAACTACATCTACTACGGCGTGCGCGAGTTCGGCATGACCGCGATCGCCAGCGGGCTGCACCTGCACGGCGGGTTCATTCCCTATACGGGCACCTTCCTGGTGTTTTCCGACTACGCGCGCAACGCGGTGCGGATGTCGGCGCTGATCCCGACCGGGGCGATCCACGTCTACACCCATGATTCCATTGGCCTGGGCGAGGACGGCCCGACCCACCAGCCGGTCGAGCACGTGGCCAGCCTGCGGATGATTCCGGGGCTGGAGGTCTGGCGCCCGTGCGACAAGGCCGAGACCGCGGTGGCCTGGCGCGAAGCGCTGGTCCGGCGCAAGCGCCCGACCGCGCTGGTGCTCACGCGCCAGGGCCTGGCCCACCAGCCGCGCGATGGCGAGCAGCTGGCCGCGATCGGCAAGGGCGGCTACGTGCTGCGTGATGGCGACCGGGCGCCCGATGCCGTGGTCATCGCGACGGGCTCGGAAGTCGGCATTTCCGTCGAGGCCGCCGACGCCCTGGCCGCCGACGGGATCGCGGTGCGCGTGGTCTCGATGCCGCTGCCCGAGCGCTTCCTGGCCCAGCCCGACGACTGGCGCGAGAAGGTGCTGCCGGCCGGCGTGCCGCGGCTCGCGGTCGAGGCCGGGGTCAGCGCCTACTGGCGCGGCCTGGTCGGCGATCGCGGCCGGGTCGTCGGCATCGATGGCTTCGGCGCCTCGGCGCCGGCCGGCGACCTGTTCCGCCATTTCGACCTCACGGCCGACCGCATCGTGCGCGAAGTCCGGGAAATGCTCGGGCGCTGATTGCCGACGGGTCGCGGCTTGATTTCGGGCTGATGTCGGACTGATTGCGGACTGATTGCGGACTGATCGGGCGTTGCCTGGTGGGTGCGCGCTTGTCGACGGGTCATTGCCCGGACGCTGCGCGGCCGGTTCCGGGGTCGTTTCCGGCGCCGGCCCCGCGCGAGAAAAGGATTGCGGAAATCGCTTGTGGTTCAGTGGTTTGCGTCCGCAATGGAGGGTTTTTCGCGCTCCGAACTCGGCCTTAACGAAACCTTTTCATTCCCAAGCAACAGTGCTAGTATCGAATCTGGACCTACCCAGGCCGTCCCGACTCGCGAGTCGAGGGGCGGCTTCGGTGCAGTCCATCGACATGCCGTCGATACTAGTATCGAAAGCGATAAATCAAGACAAAATGGAGAGTCTTAAATGAAAGACATTCGTAATCCACTTGCTGCGGCAATCCACTACGCGCTGGGCGCGGGCGTGGTTGCCGGCCTGGCAGCAACGGCCGCCCCGGCCTTTGCCCAGGACGACGAAGCAGCAGACCTCGATCGCGTCGAGGTGACGGGTTCGCGCATCAAGCGCACCGACATCGAAGGCGCGCTCCCGGTCACGGTCATCGACCGCGAGCAGATCGAGTTCTCCGGCAAGACTTCGGTCGCCGACCTGCTCCGCGACACCCCGTTCAACAGTGCCGGTTCGTTCCGCCCGCAGTCCGGTTCCTCCGCCCAGTCGTTCGCCGGCGTTTCGCTGCGCGCCCTGGGTGAAGGCCGTACGCTGGTGCTGATCGACGGCAAGCGTGCTCCGGTCGCACCGAACGTCGGTTCGGCGCAGGACCTGAACTCCATCCCGCTGGCGGCTGTCGAGCGCATCGAAATCCTGTCCGACGGTGCTTCGGCCGTGTACGGTTCCGACGCCATCGGCGGTGTGATCAACATCATCACCCGCAAGGACTTCACCGGCGTCGAGCTGACGGTCGGTACGTCCGATCCGAAGCGTGATGGCGGAGATCGCGACCAGGCCTCGGCGATCTTCGGCATCTCCGGCGACCGCGGCCAGATCATGGTCGGCGTGTCCTACGACGAGCGCGAAATCATCTTCGCTGCCGACCGTCCGTGGTCGCAGGGTGGTGCGTCGATCTTCTCGAACAACTTCCTGACCTCCGGCTTCAGCTTCCTGACGGGCCATGGCCCGAACGGCGGCCCGGGCAACGTGGCAGGCTGCACCGGCCCGGGCTTCAGCCTGACCAGCAGCGGCCTCTGCGCCTACGACTTCACGCTGGTCTCGGCTGATGAAGCCGCGACCCGCAACGAGTCGCTGTTCACGCGTTCGCGCTACGACATCAACTCCGACTGGTCGCTGTTCATGAACGCCCAGGTCAACCGGGTGAAGTCCTTCGGCCGCTACGCGCCGGTTCCGTCTTCGCCGTGGCTGGTCGGTGGCTTCGGTGCCATCGTCCTCGAGCCGGGCACCCCGAACCATCCGGCGACCCCGCCGGGTGCCGGCGGCCAGAACCCGCTGTGGGAAACCTACCAGGGCGTCGCGGACGACATCCTGCTGCTGACCCACCGCTTCGCCGCCAACGGCCCGCGTGACACCTCGACCGACGCTCAGCTGTACGACGTCGACCTGGGTGTGCAGGGTCGCATCGGCAACTTCGACGTCGAGTTCGGCGCACGCCGGGTCGAGTCGCAGTACACCGAAATCGGTCGCAACTACATCGTGTCCGCGCTGGCGCAGCCGCAGATCACCAGCGGTGCGTACAACATCTACGATCCGTTCAACGTGCCGCAGGACATCCTGCAGTCGTTCACGTCGACGATCGGTCGTGACGCGAACTACCTGTCCAAGGACTTCTACGCCAACGCCAGCACCGACCTGTTCGACCTGCCGGCCGGCCCGGTCGGCGTCGCCTTCGGTGCCGAGTACCGCGAAGAAGACTACAAGGACATCTACGACGACCTGCAGGCCAACGGCAACATCACCGGTTCGGCGGGCAACTCCGCGTCCGGCGGCCGTGACATCACCGCGTTCTTCGGTGAGGTCCTGGTCCCGGTCCTGGACAACCTGGAAATCTCGGGCGCCCTGCGCTACGACGATTACTCCGACTTCGGGGATGCAACCTCGCCGAAGCTGGCCGTCCGCTTCCAGCCGCTGGAGCAGCTGACGCTGCGTGCGTCCTGGGGTGAGGGCTTCCGCGCTCCGACCCTGGACATCCTGTCGGCCCGTCCGTCGTTCTCCGCTGACGGCGTCATCGATCCGCCGACCGCCGCTGCCTTCGGCGTTCCGGCTACCCAGTCGGTCCAGATCACCGGTTTCGTGATCGCCAACCCGGACCTGGATGCCGAGAAGTCTGAGCAGTTCAACGTCGGTGCGGCCTTCGAGCCGTTCGACTGGCTGTCGGGTTCCGTGGACTGGTGGAAGATCGAGATCGAAGACCGCGTCGCGGCCATCGGTGCTCAGCAGATCATCAACTGCCTGAACGGCACGTCGCAGAACTGCCCGCCGGGGCTGGCCAACCTGCCGGCCGGCGCTTCTCCGCCGGACGAAAGCCTGGGCCTGGGTGTCGCACGTAACCCGGACACCGGACAGATCCTCTACCTGCAGCGCGGTTTCGCGTCGCTGGGTACGGTCGACACGGAAGGCTTCGACGTGAACCTCCGCGGTAACTGGAACTTCGGTGACATGGGCAGCCTGCGCGTCGACGCACAGGGCACCTACGTCGGCGTCTACGAGACCGATGCAGGCGCCAACGTCGCCGGCGACAACGGTCTGCCGCGCTGGCGCGCCACGCTGAACACCGAGTACCGGATCGGCGACTTCGCGTTCGCTTGGGTCATGAACTACATCGATGACCAGAACGACTCGCTGGACAACACCGGCCCGCTGCCGTCGTGGACCACCCATGACCTGCAGGCCAACTGGTACACGCCGTGGAACGGCCAGGTCACCGTTGGTGTCGACAACGTCGCCAACAAGGATCCGGTCCTCGACAACGGTGAGTCCCGCGGCTTCAACTTCAGCCTGTACGACGGCTACGGCCGTATCCCGTACGTCCGCTACAAGCAGAACTTCTAAGTTCTCTTGTCGGCCGAACCTTCGGGTTCTGGCTTGAAGCAGCAACACGAAACGGCCCGGCCTTCCGGGCCGTTTCTTTTTTGGCGCCCCCCAACTGAACTTCGACGCCGTTGGCTGTGGGAGGCCGGCTTCGCCGGGCGAGCGCGCCCCGATCCACCGTGTCCTGTCGCTGACCGAACACGCCTGATCATAGCGACCCTGCCAGTGGGCCTGAGCTCGCCAGCGAACCGTGCCGTTGGCAGGAAGCACTGCATGCGGACTGCTATCATCCGTCGACGCCCGACGGTCGTGACACGATGGCACCTCCCACTCCCCCGGATTCCCGGCCCCTGCGGCAACGCGCCTGGTCCAGGTACTGGTCCAGCGGCGCGCTGACGTCGCTGCCCGAGGACTTCCGCGCCAACTACGACGGCGAAATCCGTGATTTCTGGCGCGCGCGCTGTACCGACCTGGCCGAAGGCGCGGCGGTGCTCGACGTGTGCACCGGCAACGGCGCGATCGCGCTGCTGCTGGCCGAAGCGCTATCCGATCGCGGCGTCGATGCACGGATCAGCGCGATCGACCAGGCCGAGATCCGGCCCGAGCTGGTTCGGCAGCGGTTCCCGGCGCTGGGTCGCCATGTGGACTCGATCCGCTTCGTCGGCGGCCGTGAGTTCGAACAGGCGGAGCTGGACGACGTGTTCGACGACGCCAGCCAGGACCTGATCGCCAGCCAGTACGGCATCGAGTACTGCGAACCGGAGGCGGCGGCGCGCCAGTGCGCGCGGCTCCTTGCACCGGGCGGGCGGCTGGCCCTGCTCACCCACGCGACCGACAGCGCGATGCGAGCCACGATGCAGCAGGAGCTGGAGCAGTACGAAATGCTGGCCGACCGCGGCCTGTTCCAGCGCGCCCGGGACTGGCAAGCAGGCGCGCTGGATTGCGATGGTTTTATCCGGTCGCTGGGCGAGGTCGACGTCGCAGTTCGTCGTCGTGCCGGCGCCGCGGCGTCGCCGCTGTTCGGCTACGTACTGGGCCTGACCGGCCAGGTCGGCCGCTGGACGGCTGGCCAGCTGCAGGCACAGCGCGCTGCGGTCATCGACGCCGTCGAACAGCTCGAGGACGGCCGCTCCCGCCTCGACCAGATGCTCGGCGTTCACCGCCTGCTCGCATCACCCGGGCAGTTCGCCGGCTACTTCGAGCAGGCCGGCCTGGTGCTGGACGAAGACGGCCCACTGACCTATCGCGGCACCCACGCCGTGGGGCATCGATTCCTGTTCTCGAAGCCCGTGGACGACGACCCCGGAAAGTGATCGAGCGGCCTGACTGTCCGCGCGTTTGCACACCGGCGATCGACCGAAGGGACCACCATCGAGAGGCCACCCTCCGGCGAAGGGTGTAGAAATTCCTCCTGTGGGAGCGGGCCCTGCCCGCGAAGATTCCGGGTGCCCGGCCCGCCCGATCGCCTGCGGGGCAGGCTCCCACAGGGCGTACGAAAAAAGTTGGATTCGCGCGCAGGCGCTCTTGTCTAATCGGTCGCTGGTTTTTCCGAGTCCCGGGACTTCGGCCTCCGGGTTTCCTGTTGGCGACCGGTTGCGGGCGGTAGTGGAAAGGCTCTTTCTGTGGGAGCGGGCCTTGCCCGCGAAGCCGGTTTCCGGCCGCTCGTTCGCCTGCAGAGCAGGCTCCCACAGGCCCGAGGATCCCCCAACCGCCGGCAGAGCCGGCTCGCACGGCCCCCGGGGTCGGACCCCTGGACCCCTGTTGAAAACCGCTTGCGGGCGAAGGGAGGCCAGGTTCCCCGCGGGCGGACCGACCTCAGGGCCGCGGCACCTGCGCGGGCTGTGCGCCGGCGAGCTTGAAGCGGGCGTTGAACGCGACGGTGATGCGCTGCGTGTCGCCGTCGTACGGCATCACTTCGTGCAGCAGCCACGAGGGGAACAGGACCAGCTGGCCCGGGACCAGGCGATCCTTCCGCATCGAATAGCTGTAGGGCATCTTCAGGTTGGCGACCGCCATGTCGGTGTAGGTGGTCGCCATCGACAGCGGGTTGATGAAGGTCAGCTTGCCGCTGTCGGTGTCCGGATCGTCGCCGTCGTGCTGGACGCAGTACACGCCCGACCAGGAATGCAGCGGGTGGTTGTGGGCGCCGAAGTAGCCACCCTTCTTCGCGGTGTGGAACCAGGACTCGGTGGCGATGTGCAGCCGCTGGAGCATGGCCGTGTCGTAGCCGTTGAGTTCGCCGATGGCGCGGTAGAGGCTTCGCAGGCAGAACTCGCGCAGCTTCTGCACGCAGGCCTGGGGCCAGTCGAACAGCGTGAAGTTGCTCTCGTAGAGTTCCTTGTTCCGGGCGACGAAGGGTTCGGGGTTGGCGTAGGTGTCGCCCTGGGCCTCGACCGACGCGAACAGTGACGTCAGTTCCCGGTTCAGGGGCTCCGGGTCGGGCAGGTGGCAGATCACCAGCGGCACGGCGAAGGTCGGTACGACCTGGAACTCGGGGCGGTCGCCCTGGGCGGGAGCGGCGTGGGGGGTATCGGACATGGGCGGCGGCTCGGCGCTGGCACCGTCGAAGCCTGGATCGATCGGGCTCGATCCGGTATTCTCGGCGCTGGCGTTGGGATTGAATTTCATGCGGATTATACGCGTCTGCCTGGCAGCGGCCGCGCTCGTTCCGTGTGTCGCAGGAGCCGACACGGCGCCGGCCGAGGCCGTTGCGCGTCCGGCCGTGTCGTTTCTGAATGCGGCCGACGGATTGCCGAGCGAGGCGGTCGAGACGATCGTGCAGGACCGTCTCGGTTATCTGTGGATCGGCACCCGTGGCGGCCTGGTGCGCCACGACGGTCATCGATTGACCGTGCTCCGCCATGACCCGGACCGCGCCGACAGCCTGCCCGGCAACAACGTGATGAGCATGCTGGCCGCGCGCGACGGCTCGATCTGGGCCGGCATCTCGGACCAGGGCCTGGTCCGGGTTCGCGGTCGATCGGTCGAGCGTCACTGGCCGAGCGCCGAGGCCGGCGGAGAGCTTCCGGGGCGGTTCATCTGGTCGATCGCCGAGGGCTGCGATGGTTGGGTCTGGCTTGCGTTCGCGCGCGGCGGCCTGGCACGCATCCACCCGGTCCGCGACCGCATCGAGACCTGGCCGGCCGGTGATCCTGCGGTGCCCGACGACGGGTTCAACCTCGAGTTGCGAATCGGCCCGGACTGCCATCCCTGGCTGATGACCCTGACCACCCTGTATCGATCGACCTCGCCTGACGCGCCGGACTTCCGTCCGGTGCGCCAGCCCGACGGCGAATCGATCGAGGAAGGCATCGTGTTCGAATTCGTCGAGCCCGACGCCCTGGTCGTGGCCGGGCAGGGTGGGACACGACGATTCCGGCGGCAGGGCGACGAATGGCAGCTGGAAGCCAGCGCACCGGTCGATGGAACGGTCACGGCCCTGGCCGTGGCGCCCGACCGCAGCCTCTGGCTGGCCGAGCCCGGCCGGGTAAGCCGGTGGGTGCACGGTGCACCCGAACCCGAAGCGGTGATCCGGACCGATTCGAGCGCAGCCGGTGAGCCCCGCCTGGCCGGGTTGCTGATCGCATCGATCGGCGTGGATGCCGAAGGTGGGGTATGGATCGGGACCAGCGGTCGTGGGCTGGCTCGCCTGTCGCCGGCATGGCGAGGCTTCCGCCGCATTCCCTATGGTGGACCGCTGGCGCTGTCGCGCGTCGAACGGATGGCCGCCGACCCCGCGGGCGGGGCCTGGCTGCTGGACCCGCTACGTGGGTTGCAGCATATCGATGCCGAAGGTCGGCTCGGGGAACTGCACCCTGCCTCGCGGCTCGGCCGGGTGCACGACCTGCGCGATGTGGTCGCGACCGCCGACGGGCTGCGAGTGCTGACCGACCGCCGCATGATCCACTACCGGCCCGATACGGGCGAACGAACCGTCCACTACCAGTCCGCCGACGAAGTGCCGGCCATCCTCCGGTTCATCGAAGCCGGCGACGACGGACACTTCTGGCTCGGTTCGGAGCGGGAGCTGACCCGGCTCGACGCCGACGGAGAGGTGGTCCGGCGCTGGTCGCCGACCGACGCCGAGGGCGACGGGCTCGACGAATCGGCCCTGATCGATGTCGAACGCGGGCCCGACGCACGGTGGTGGCTACTGGGCCGACGAACGATCGCGCGACAGGACGGATCGGGCGAATTCCGGGTGATCCACCGCGTCGAAAGCGCGCTGAACGACACCTGGTTGTTCGACGGCCACGACCTGTGGTTGGCCGGTGATTCGCTTCTTCAGCGCTTCTCGATCGATCGCGCAGGATTGCGCCTGGAGGACCGTTTCGTGGCCGGAAACGGGCTGCCACCGGGAAGGATCCAGCGGATGTTCGCCTACGATGGCTCGATCTGGCTGTTGATGACGACCGGTCTGTCCCGGCTCGAGCCGGAAGCAGGCCGATTCAGGGTCTTCTCGGCTCACGAAGGACTGCCCACGGTTCGTTTCCAGTCCAGCGGCGCGGTCGTGACCGAGGACGGATTCCTCGCCGCGACGACCGAGGGTGTCCTGCGCGTGGTGCCGGACCTGATCGATGGCTCGATCCGGCCGCCGCCGGTGCATCTGACCTCGGTACGGGCCGGTGATCGTCGGTGGACGTTGCCGTCGGGCCCCAGGCAGGTGCTGGATCTGGCCTGGTACGAGAACTCGATCGAGTTCGAGTTCGTTGCCCTGTCGTTCCTGAACCCCGCAAGGAACCGGCTCCGGGTTCGCCTGAGCGGGTGGGAGGACGACTGGTACGAAGACACCGGGATGAGTCGGCGCTACTTCGGCAACCTGTCGCCGGGCCAGTACCGCTTCGAGGTGCAGGCGGCGAACGCCGCCGGTCGCTGGAACCGGGTCGGGGATGCCGTGGACCTGCGCATCGCCCCGCCGCCATGGCGTGCCCCGTCGGCCATGGCCGCCTACCTGATGGTCGGCCTGGTGGCCGCAGGCGGAACGGGCATGGCGTGGCGCAGGCGCCAGCAACGGTCGGCCCAGCGGCGGCGTGCGCGCGACCAGCGTGAACTGGTCGATGCCCAGCGCAAGGTGCTCGCCCGCCTGACCCGGAGCTTCGAGCCCGAGTCGCTGCGCGTGGCGATCGTCCAGGTCGTTCAAGCCCTGACGCACGCGCAGCGGGTCGATTTCCGCTTCCTGCACCCGGGTTTCGGCGAGCCTGTCGCACAGGCCGGTCCGCCCATGGACCATGCGCTATCCGCTCGGGCCGGCGAGCCGGTTCCTTCCATAGCACCCGACCGCCACGTATTCGAGCTTCGCGGCGAGCGCGGCGCGCTGGCCGAGATCGCGCTCGAGGGCGTCGATCGGCTCCACCGCCCGGAGATTCGCAGTCGACTCGCCCTGCTCCGGGCAACCGCGTCCCAGCTGCTCGACCAGTCGCTTTCGCTGGTCGACGGCCGCCGGCTCGCCGAGGCGGCCGAGGATGCCAGCGCTGCCAAGTCGGAGTTCGTGGCGATGGTCTCACACGAGATTCGAACGCCTCTGCATGCGCTCAGCGGCATGCTGTCGATGCTTCGGCAGACGCAGCTGGACTCCGAGCAGGCCGACATCGTCGAAACACTTGCGCGTTCGACCTGGCAGCTGCGCGGCCTTCTCGACGAGGTGCTGGACCTGTCGCGCATCGAGGCGCGCGAGATCCGGCTCGAACCGCGGCCCTTCGAACTCGTTCCGATGCTGGAGCGCATCGTCGACCTGCATGCCGCGAACGCCCACCGCAAGGACCTGGCCCTGCGCCTGCGGGTCCATCCCGACCTGCCGAACGTGGCGGTCGCCGACGCACTTCGGCTCGGTCAGGTTCTCGGCAACCTGCTCAGCAACGCGGTCAAGTTCACGGTCGAAGGCGCGGTCGAACTCGAGGCCCGCGCCACGCCGCGGGGTACGCTGGTCTGCTCGATCACGGATTCGGGTCCCGGAATCCCGGAGACGTCCCGGGCCCGGATGTTCGAGCCGTTCGAGCAGGCGTCTCCGAGCATGACCCGACGCTCCGGCGGGGTCGGCCTGGGGCTGGCGATCTGTCGGCGCCTGGTTGCCGCGATGAACGGCCGGATCGAGATTCGGTCACGACGTCTCGGCGGCAGTCGCTTCATCGTCGAAATTCCCGACGTGCTGGCGCCCAGGCCGGGACCGGGCCCGGAGGGTTTCGGGGTTCTGCGCGGCCGTCGAGTGGCGGTGGACGTGGAGCCCGCCGACCGTCGCGCGTTGCTCTGGTTGGCGCAGCGGTGGCACCTGCGCCTGGTCCGGCCGCCGATCGAGCGGCACGACTGGAGCGGGATCACGGCGCTGATCCACGGGCCGGGCCGCATCGGCGAGGTGGCTCGGCAGCAGGCACAGCAGGCCGGATGCCGCTGCCTGTGCCTGTCGGCGGAGCCGCCCCGCTGCGCGTCGACCTGGTTGCGTGCGCCGCTGAACGAGAGTCGATTGATCGGTGCGCTGATCGACGCTGTACTGGCCGAGGCTCCCTGGATTCCCTAGGTCTTCGCCGTCGCGCTTGCCCGACGCACGGTATCGACGAGCACGTCGACGTGGTCCGGGTCGACCTCCGGCGTGATGCCGTGACCGAGGTTGAAGATATGGCCGGGGCCGTCGCCGTAGTCGGCCAGCACGCGCTTCGTCTCGGCCTCGATCACGTCGGGCCGGGTCAGCAGCACGGTCGGGTCCAGGTTGCCCTGGATCGCGACCCGGTCGCCGACGCGCGACCGGGCCTCGCCGAGCGACGTGGTCCAATCCACGCCCAGCCCCTGACAGCCGGTGTCGGCCAGCGATTCGAGATGGCTGCCGCAGCCCTTGGCGAACAGGATCACCGGGGTGTCCGGGCAGGTCGACTTCAGGCGGTCCACGATTCGGCGCATGCCGGCCAGCGAGAAGCGGCGGAACAGCTCGGGCGACAGCACGCCGCCCCAGCTGTCGAAGATCATCAGCGCATCCGCGCCGGCCTCGACCTGGGCGGCAAGATAGTCCGCCGTGCTGTCGGCCAGATGGGTGATCAGCTGCTCGGCATCGTCCGGGTGCTGCAGCAGCAGGCGCTTGGCGCGGCCGAAGTCCTTGCTGCTGCCGCCTTCGATCATGTAGGTCGCCACCGTCCACGGACTGCCCGCGAAGCCGATCAGCGGCGTGTCCTCGGGCAGCTCTGCGCGGATCATCCGCACCGCGTCCATGACGTAGCCGGTGGCCTGGATCGGGTCCGGGCTCGGCAGGGCGTGGATCTGCTTGAGGTCGCGGATCGGGTGGTGGAACTTCGGCCCCTCGCCGGCGACGAAGTGCAGCCCCAGGCCCATCTCGTGGGGCAGGATCAGAATGTCGGAGAACAGGATCGAGGCGTCGAAGCCGTAGCGACGGATCGGCTGCAGGGTGACTTCGCAGGCCAGCTCCGGGGTGCCGGCCAGGGTCAGGAAATCGCCGGCCTTTGCGCGGGTGGCGCGGTACTCGGGCAGGTAGCGGCCGGCCTGGCGCATCAGCCAGATCGGCGTCCGGTCGACCGGTTCGCGGCGAAGCGCCTTCAGGAAACGGCTGTGGTGGCGTGGGTTGGAGGACGGCGGGTTCGGTGCGGGCGGGTTCATTGTTCGAGTACCTCCAGGATGCGTTCCGGCTCGACGTCGTCGCGCACCCGGGCATCGCCGAGTGCGTCGAGCAGCACCAGCCGGATCCGGCCGGCCCGGTTCTTCTTGTCGAGTTTCATGTGGTTGGCCAGGGCGGCCGGCGATACGTCGTCGGGTCGCCGCGTCGGCAGTTCGAGCCGCTGGAGCAGCGCGGCCAGCCGGTCGGCGTCGCCGGCGGCCAGGTCGCCGAGGAGCACGCCGAGCTGCGCGGCCTGGACCATGCCGACGGCCACCGCTTCGCCGTGCAGGAACCGGCCGTAGCCGGTTTCGGTTTCCAGCGCATGGCCGAAGGTATGGCCGAAATTGAGCAGGGCGCGCTGGCCGGCCTCGCGCTCGTCGGCGGCGACTACGTCGACCTTGTGGCGGACCGCGCGCTCGATGGCCGCGGTCAGCCGATCGGCGTCGCGGTCCAGCAGCCAGGGCGCGTCGGCCTCCAGCGCATCCAGGAACGCGGCGTCGCGAATGGCGCCGTACTTGACCACCTCGGCGAGCCCGGCGCGGAACTCGCGGCCGTCCAGCGTGGCCAGCGTGGTCGGGTCGATCAGCACCCGGGCCGGCTGGTGAAAGGCGCCGACCAGGTTCTTGCCGGCGGGCAGGTTGACGCCGGTCTTGCCGCCGATCGCGGCATCGACCTGGGCCAGTAGCGTGGTCGGCACCTGGACCACGCGGATGCCGCGCATCCAGCTGGCTGCGGCGAAGCCGGCCAGGTCGCCGATCACGCCGCCGCCGAGCGCCACGATGGTGGCATCGCGCTGCGCGCCGAGTTCGACCAGTGCATCGAGCACCTGCTTCCAGGTGTCGAGGGTCTTGGCCGGCTCGCCGGGCGGCAGCACCAGCGTGGCCGTGTGGTGTGCGGCCAGCGCGCGCTCGACCCGCGGCAGATGATGGGCCGCCACGTTGCGGTCGGTAACGATCAGGACCCGGCCGGTCACGGCATCGGCCAGTGCCGATCGATCGTCGAGCAGGCCCGACGCCACGTGGATGGCGCAGCAGCCCCGATCGTGGTTCAGCTCAAGTGCGGTCATCGCGCGGGACCCGGTGCGTGCGGATGGTCTGCTCCAGGGCCTGGGCCATGCGGTGCAGCGGAAGATTCTTCGATTCGAACACGATGTCGGCGACCTCGGCGTAGATCGGGTTGCGGTGGTCGGCCATCCGGCTCAGGCGCTCACGCCGATCCGGCGCGGCCAGCAGCGGCCGGCGCTTGTCGCGCTCGAGGCGCTTGAGCTGCTGGGCGACGCTGGCGTTGAGCCAGACCACAAGGCCGCCGGCGCGCAGCAGCGACCGGTTGTCCTCGCGCAGCACCGCGCCGCCACCGGTGGCGATCACCCGACCGGAGCCCGCCGCGACCTCGGCCAGCAGCGCGTGCTCGCGGTCCCGGAAGCCCTTCTCGCCCTCGATGTCGAAGATCACGGCGACTTCGACACCGCAGCGCTTCTCGAGCTCCTCGTCGAGGTCGACGAATTCCAGGCCCAGGGCCGGGGCGACGCGACGGCCGAGGGTGGTCTTGCCCGACCCCATCGGTCCGATCAGGAAGATGTTGTCGGGCGCGCCGGATTCCAGCTCAACGGGGTCCACGGTCGGGTCGGCAAGTCGAACGGCCAATGGCGAATGCTACAGTAGTTCGATGCCGCGCACGCCGATGCCCGCCCCTGCTCCCGAGCCCGAGCCGGACCCTTCGACGACCTTGCTCACGGGCCTGCCGCCGGTCGTGCGTGACGATGCCCGGGTGCTGGTGCTCGGCAGCATGCCGGGTGTCCGGTCGCTGGACGAGGCCCGCTACTACGCGCATCCCCGCAATGCGTTCTGGCCGATCGTCGGTTCCCTGATCGACCAGCCGCCGACGGGTCCGTACGCGATGCGGCTGGACGCGCTGCGTGAACGCGGGATCGCGCTGTGGGACGTGATCGGGCGCTGCCGCCGTGCCGGCAGCCTGGATTCGAGGATCGAGCCCGCTTCGGTCGAGGTCAACGATCTCGGCGGCCTGATCGATCGCTGCCCGCAGTTGGCGCTGATCGCGTTCAACGGAGCGCGCGCCGAACAGGAGTTCGATCGCCGCGTGCTCCCGCTGCTCGGGCCCGGTGCACGCGCGATCCGTCGCGTGCGCATGCCGTCGACCTCGCCGGCCAACGCGGCGCTGGGGACGGAGGAAAAGCGCCGCGCCTGGCACGCCGCGCTCGGCCCGGCGCTGGTGCCGGCCGGCGGCGGCTGATCCGCTCGCGATTCCCCGGCCGGAACCCACCGGCCGGAACTCACCGCGCAGCCCCTCCGTTGCAGGTATCCTAGCGGCCCGAATCGTTGCCCCGGATGGCTTCCATGGTCCGTTTCTTCATTCTCTTCATCGTCCTGCTGGTTTCGCTGTTCACCATCGAAGTGCTGCGGCCGGTCCAGGAGCACGTCATCCTGCCGTTCACCTCCGGCATTGCCTGGGTCAGCGTCACGCTGATCGAGCTGTTCGATTCCGGGGTCGATTCGATGGGCAAGATCATCCGCGACATGGAGACCGGGTTCGCGGTCAGTATCGAACCCGGTTGCAACGGGGTCGAAGCGCTGATCATCCTGTTCGCGGCGATGTTCGCGTTTCCGGCGCCGCTGAAGAACAAGCTGGTCGGTTTCGCGATCGGCTTCGTCGCCATCCAGGCCCTGAACCTGGTCCGAATCATCAGCCTGTTCTACCTCGGCCAGTGGAACATGACCTGGTTCAACTGGTTCCATCTCTATCTGTGGCAGGCGCTGATCATCCTCGACGCGCTGGTCGTATGGCTGATCTGGCTGCGGACGCTGCCGCCGCCGAAGCGCAAGGGCGGTGGCGACGACGACGGTGGACCGCCGAACGACGCAGCCCCCGAAGCCGCCTGACGTGGCGGGCCGGCTGCTGATCGCCGGCTGCGGGGACCTCGGCGCTCGCCTGCATGCACGGCTGGGCGGCGAATGGTCGGTCACCGGCCTGCGCCGAAACGTAGAGCGCCTGCCGAGCGGAATGGAAGGGATCGCGGCGGACCTGCTCGATCCTTCATCGCTGAGCGTCCTGCCGCGTGACTGGGACGCGGTGGTCTACACCGCCACGCCCGGTGCGTTCGACGAGGAAGCCTACCGCGCCACCTACTGCACGGGCCTGGCTCACCTGCTGGACCGGGTGCGCACGCCGCGCCTGCTGTTCGTTTCCAGTACGGCGGTCTACGGCCAGGACCGGGGTGAATGGGTCGACGAGGACTCGATCACCGAGCCGACCCGCTTCAACGGGCGTGTGCTTCTGGACGGGGAGCGGATCGCCCGCGAGGCCGGCGGTGTCGTGGTCCGGTTCTCCGGCATCTACGGGCCGGGTCGCGAAGCGCTGGTTCGCAAGCTTCGGACCGGGGGCGTCGAGTGCCGGCGGACGCCGCCGCAGTGGACCAACCGGATTCACGCCGACGACGCCGCGGCCGCGCTTGCCCATCTGCTGCCGCTGGACGCGAACCGGCGGGTCTGGCTGGCCTCCGACGAGCGACCGGCGCCGAAATTCGACGTGCTGGCATGGCTGGCCCGGCGGCTCGGCGTCGCCGGGCCCGAGGCGGTCGATGGGGAAGAACGCGAGGACTCGGTCGGGCAGGGCAAGCGGGTTTCCTCAGCTCGCCTGCGCGCCACGGGCCTTCGGCTACAGTATCCGGACTTCGAACACGGCTACGAGGCCCTGCTGACATGATCCTCAGCGACGACATCCTGCAACGATTCGAAGACGGCTTCGCCCGGGCCCGCGAGGCGCGATTGCCGGAACCCAATGCGATGACCCTGTCGACGGCCGACGCCGCAGGCCGGCCGACCGCGCGCACGGTTCTGCTCAAGGGGGTCGATGCCGAGGGTTTCGTCTTCTACACCAACCTCGGCAGCCGCAAGGGTCGGCAGTTGGCGGTCAATCCGAATGTCAGCCTGGTGTTCTGGTGGCGCGAGCACGAAGAGCAGGTGCTGGTCGACGGCGTCGCCGCGCCGGTCAGCGACGCCGAAGCCGACGCCTATTTCCAGTCCCGTCCGCGCGGCAGCCGGATCGGCGCCTGGGCATCGCTGCAGTCGACCGAGCTCGAGACCCGCCAGCAGCTGCTCGATCGCGTTCGCGCGCTCGAGGCCGAGTACGAAGGCCGCGACATCCCGCGCCCCCCGCACTGGTCCGGCTTCCGCGTCGATCCCCACCGCGTCGAGTTCTGGTACGGCCGCGAACACCGCCTGCACGACCGCGTCTGCTTTACCGCCACCGACGGCGAATGGCGGGAGACGTTGCTGTATCCGTGACCTGCGGGATCTACCGCAGATGAACGCAGATCGACGCAGATGAAGGCGAAACTTCTGTTCTCGACGCTGCCTGGCTGCGAGTCGCGCTCTTGCGCGGGTGTATTCCAAAAAGGCCCAACGGAACGGCCGTGTGGAGATTGAAGGCGCCGTTCTCCCCGGAAATCTCGGCGCTGTCGTAGCGTCCACCTGGTGATCCACGAACGATTCCGCAGAAGCCCGGCCTCCGGCGCCGGACCGTCAAGGATTTTCAACGCCTCTTTACATGGCTCTATCTGCGTTCATCTGCGGTAATCAACTCGAATCAACGCGAATTTTCGTCCTCATCGGGAGGCGGCGTCTTGCGCCGCGCCAGGTCGCGGGCGATCCAGCGCTCGATCAGTTCCTTCTGCGGGGACTCCGTCGGATCTCGCGGCGCATACATGCCGGCGGCTTCGCGCTGGCGCTGGGCCTCGTAGAGGATCACGGCAGCGGCCACCGATACGTTCAGCGACTGGGTCATTCCGATCATCGGGATGATGACCTCGCCGTCGCACAGGGCCAGGGCCTCGTCGCTGACGCCGAATTTCTCGGTGCCCAGGACCAGGGCGGTCGGACGGGTGTAGTCGACCGCGCGGAAATCGACCGCGCGATCGGAAAAATGAGCCGCATGGCAGGCGAAGCCCGCGTCCTTCAGCGCCTTCATCGCGCTGGGCGTGTCCGGGTGACGCTCCAGGTCGACCCAGCGCTGGGCCCCCTGACTGGTGTTGTTCAACGCCGGCAAGCCGTGGCTACCCGGGACGGCGTGAGCCTGCTGGATGCCGACCGCATCGCAGGTCCTGAGTACCGCGGCGAGGTTGTGCGGCTTGTGGACCCGCTCCATGAACACGGTAAGGTCGGCCTGACGGTTGCAGGCCGTCGCTTCGATGCGTTGTCGTCGTTCCGGCGTCATGACTGAATGGTAGCCTTGTCGAGCCGCCGGTGGTCGACGGGCTGCAACGCCGGCTGCCCGATGGCCCGCACTAGCTACCGTATCTCCTGTACCGCAACGAACGCCCCGGATTCATCCATGCCCGATTTCCTCCAGAACCTTCGCGACCTCCTGCACACCCGCGTCGCCGACGGCGAGGACGACGACGCTCGTGCGCTGCCGCGCGCCGCCGCGGTCCTGCTGCTCGAGATTTCGGTCACCGATGCCGGCGGGGACGACGCCGAGCGTGCCGTGATCGAGCGGGCAATCCGTGACCGCTTCGAGCTGCCGGCAGAAGAACTCGATGCGCTGCTCGCAGAAGCCGAACGATTGCGCGACGACGCGGTTTCGCTGCACGACTACACCCATCGGCTGCGCACCGGCCTGTCGGTGGACGAGCGCGCCGACCTGGTCGGCTGGCTCTGGCGGGTGGCCTGGGCCGACGGCGAAGTGGGCCGGCACGAGGAGCACCTCGTGCGACGGTTGGCCGACCTGCTGGGCGTGCCGCACCGGGAGTTCATCCGGCGCAAGCACGAGACGGGCCCGGCCTGACCCGACCCGAGGCCCTGGCGGCCGACGGCGCGTCGTCGGGGATGCCGTGCCGGCGTCGGCTCAGTCGACGAAGAACTGCTGGCGGAAATCGAACTCGAAGGGGTCGCCCTGGTGGCCTTCGGGGCTGACCTGGACGGAGAAGTTCAGGGTTTCCTGGTTGTGCACCCGGAAGGTGCCGATGTAGTAGATCGCGTCCTGATCGCGAATCTCGCGCACTTCGATGTCGCGGCGCTGGCCCGTGAGGTTGGTAGCGGTTGCCGTGACCCGGGCAGGGACGGATTCGACGGCGTCGGCATCGAGCACCGTGACATTGAGCATCGCCTGGGTGCCGGCCCGCTGGATGCCGTAGGCCCGAGCGACCTCCGGAGTCAGCAGGTTGGTGTTCAGGGCGTTGTAGTGGACCCGGTACGGCCCGAAGGTCTCCGCCTGCTGACCGATGGCGGGACCGGCCAGCGCGGCCAGCAGCGTCGCGAGCAGCAGCCAGTGAGTGGCCGGGTGCTTCGGTCGGATCGAGGGCGTGGTGCGCATGGCGGTCTCCTTCGGTGACGAGCGAACGGGTGGCGAATTCGGGTGGCGGTCGCGCGTAACCTGACCTGTCCT
Organism: Wenzhouxiangellaceae bacterium; assembly: GCA_965222675.1. Classification (GTDB taxonomy): domain Bacteria; phylum Pseudomonadota; class Gammaproteobacteria; order Xanthomonadales; family Wenzhouxiangellaceae. The sequence goes on from OZ244963.1 coordinate 1,058,427, forward strand.
GCGTGGACGGCGAGGGTCGACCGACACACCCTTGATGCTACTCCCCGGCGGCCGATCGAAGCAAGCGAGCTGCCCTGGTCGGCGTTCGGCGTCAGCGAATGCCGATGAGAATCATCAGGAACTGGATGCCGATCAGGGCGACGAGCGGCGACAGGTCGATTCCTCCGAGCGACGGCAGCACGCGCCGGATCGGCTCCAGGACGGGGCGCGTGAGCTGGTAGATCAGCGGGATGATCGGATGGCGCATGCCGCCGCCGACCCAGGACAGGATGACCTCGGCGATGATCAGCACCAGGTACATCATCAGCAGCATCCGGATCAGGCGCAGCAGGGTGGCCAGCAGCATTTCCGGAACCGGCAGAGCGTAGCCGCCGATCGCCAGCACTGCGGCCAGGGCGAGGAACTGCAGCACGACCAGCCAGACCACTGCGGCCGTATTGAACCGGCCGAAGCGGGGAACGATCCGGGCCAGCGGCGCGACCAGCGGTTCGGTGATCGTCAGCAGGACCTGGCAGATGGGGTTGTAGTAGTCGGCCCCGACCGCCTCGACCAGCACGCGCAGCATCAGCGCGGCGAGGTACAGGCTGAACAGCGTTTCGACCAGGAAGGCGAACGCGTTGCCGACCGATCCGCCCATCACTCGGCGCTCCCCAGCTCGCGGCCCCGCCGGATCGCCGCCTCGACGGCGCGGGCAACGATCGCCTCCAGTCGATCGGCGCGGAACTGATCCAGCGCAGCCGCCGTGGTTCCCCCCGGCGAGGTCACGCGTTCGCGCAGGGTGCCGGCGTCGACCTCGCCGTCGGCCAGCATCGCACCGGCGCCCGCGGCAGTGCGGTCGGCCAGCGTTCGTGCAGCGTCGGGCGTCAGGCCGGCGTCGATGCCGGCCTGCGCCAGCGCCTCGGCCAGGGCGAAGAAGTAGGCCGGGCCGGACCCGGAGATCGCGGTGACCACATCCATCAGCGCTTCGTCGTCGACTTCGACGACGGCACCGACGGAGCCGAACAGCGATCGCACCGCGGCGCGCTGCTCGTCGCTGCACGCCGGGGCGGCATACAGGCCGGTGGCGCCCTGGCCGAGCAGGGCCGGCGTGTTCGGCATCACGCGGACCACCGGGCGTGCGCCGCCCAGGCCGCGCTGCAGGCGCTCGACCGGAATTCCTGCCGCCACGCTGGCCACCACGGCCGCGGGGCTCAGCGCGTCGGCAATGGATTCGAGGACCCGGTCGATGACCTGTGGCTTGACCGCCAGCACAACAACGTCGGCGCCGTCGACCGCCTCCAGGTTGTCTCCGGTTGCATGAATCGCACCGAGCTCGCCGACGCGCTGGCGAGTGGTGGGGTCGGGATCGGCGGCTCGCAGCCGCTGGGCCGGGTGACCGTCGGCCAGCAGGCCGCCGATCAGCGCCTGGGCCATGTTGCCGGCGCCGATGAAGGTGATTGTCTGTTTCATGCCTGGGGATTCTAAAGCAGGATGACGGGTCAGCCGTGACGCGGTCCGAACAACCCGGTGCCGACGCGAACCAGGGTGGCACCCTCCCGGATCGCCGCCTCGAGGTCGGCCGACATGCCCATCGACAGCGTGTCGAGTTCGGCGCGGCGTTCCGGAAACTCTTCCCGGAGCCGGTCGAGCAGGCTGCGCAGGCGAGCGAAGGCCGGGCGCGCGTCGTCGGGAGATTCGGTCGCGGCGGGAATGGTCATCAGGCCGCGCAGGACGAGCGACGGGCGGTCGAGGACGTCGGCGGCCAGGTCGACCACGTCGCCGGGCGCGCAGCCCGACTTCTGCGCCTCCTCGTCGATGTTGACCTGGATCAGCACGTTGAGCGGGGCCCGGTCCGCCGGTCGCTGGTCGGCGAGGCGCCGGGCGATCTTGACCCGGTCGACGGTCTGCACCCAGTCGAAGCGCTCGGCCAGCGTGCGAGTCTTGTTCGACTGCACCGGACCGATGAAATGCCACTCGGGTTGCCGGGCGCCGAGGGCGTCCTGCTTGGCCACCGCTTCGTCGACGTAGTTCTCGCCGAAGGCATCGACGCCTAGCTCGTGCATGGCCCGGACCTCGTCGCTTTCGCGCGTCTTGCCGACCGCCAGCAGGCGCACGGACCCGGGCGCCCGGTCACAGGCCCGGCATGCCGCGTCGATGCGGGCCTGAACCTGCCGCAATCGTTGCTTCAGTTGCTTGTTCAACCGGTCCTTCAACTGGTCGTTCAACTGGTCGTTCGAGGGGTCGGATTCGGGCATTTGGTCGTTGGCACCGCTTGAGGGTATGATCGGAACCCAGTGCATCTGGCCGGCCTGCGTGCGAGCGTGCAGCGGCGCCGGCGGCCGAACCGGGGACTGTCATGGATATTACCGAACTGCTTGCGTTTACCGTCAAGAACAATGCCTCCGACCTTCACCTGTCGGCCGGGCTGCCGCCGATGATTCGCGTCGACGGCGACATTCACCGGATCAACGTTCCGGCGATCGAGACCAAGGAAATGGCCGACCTGATCTACTCGGTCATGAACGACCACCAGCGACGCGATTTCGAGGCCGAACTGGAAGTCGACTTCTCCTACAAGGTGCCGGGGCTTGCGCGCTTCCGTGTCAATGCCTATCACCAGGACCGGGGCACCGGCGCGGCGTTCCGCGTCATCCCCAACGAGATCTGGACCCTGGAAGACATGCAGGCGCCGCCGGTGTTCCGCGACATCATCGACGTGCCGCGTGGACTGGTGCTGGTGACCGGGCCCACCGGGTCGGGCAAGTCCACCACGCTGGCCGCGATGGTCGATCACCTCAACAAGAACGTTGCAGGTCACATCCTGACCATCGAGGATCCGATCGAATTCGTCCATTCCTCGAAGAAATGCCTGATCAACCAGCGCGAGGTTCACAAGGACACGAAGGGCTTCAACCAGGCGCTGCGCTCGGCGCTGCGCGAGGATCCCGACATCATCCTGGTCGGGGAGCTGCGCGATACGGAGACGGTCCGGCTTGCGCTGACCGCGGCGGAGACCGGGCACCTGGTCTTCGGCACCCTGCATACATCCTCGGCCGCCAAGACGATCGACCGAATCATCGACGTCTTCCCGGGCGAGGAAAAGGAAATGGTCCGGTCAATGCTTTCCGAGTCGCTGCGCGCGGTCATCTCCCAGACGCTGATGAAGAAGGTTGGCGGCGGCCGCGTCGCGGCCCACGAGATCATGATCGCGACACCGGCCATCCGCAACCTGATCCGCGAAGACAAGGTCGCCCAGATGTATTCGGCGATCCAGACCGGGCAGAACGTCGGAATGACCACGCTCGACCAGAGCTTGAGCGAACTCGTGCGTCGCGGCCTGGTCGCCAAGCCCGAAGCGCGCCGCAAGGCGGTCGACAAGCAGGCCTTCGCCTGAGCGTACCGTTTCATCGCTCGACCCGCGCCGCTATCCACTGAACGACGGAGTCCTCAATGAGTGTGATCGACAGTTGGTTGAAGATGCTTCACGAAGAGCGGGGCTCCGACCTGTTCATTACCGTCGGCGCACCGCCGTGCATCAAGGTCAATGGCAAGATCAAGCCGGTCAACCGCGAACCGCTGAGCAAGGAATCGGCGACCAGCATCGTGCTCGGCACGATGAACGAGGAGCAGGTCGAGCAGTTCAAGCGGGAGCGCGAACTGCAGTACGCGATCTCGATCGAGGGGTTCGCCCGCTTCCGCATGAGTGCGTTCTACCAGCGCAATTCGATCGGCGTTGTCTGCCGCCGGATCGAGACCCGCATCCCGAGCTTCGAGGAGCTGGACCTGCCGCCGGGCCTGGCCGATATCTCCATGACCAAGCGCGGCATCATCGTCATGGTCGGTGCGACCGGGACCGGTAAGTCGACCACGCTGGCGGCGATGATCGGTCATCGCAACGAGAACTCCACCGGCCATATCATCTCGATCGAGGATCCGATCGAGTACGTCCATCGTCATCGTCGCTGCATCGTCACCCAGCGAGAGGTGGGGATCGATACGGAATCGTTCGAGATCGCCCTGCGCAACACGCTGCGCCAGGCGCCCGACGTCATCCTGATCGGCGAGGTCCGGACGCGCGAGGCGATGGAGCACGCGATCACCTTCGCCGAGACCGGCCACCTCTGCCTGACCACGCTGCACGCCAACAACGCCAACCAGGCGATGGACCGGATTCTCCACTTCTTCCCCGAAGACCGTCACCAGCAGGTGCTGCTGGACCTGAGCTTCAACCTCAAGGCGGTGGTCGCCCAGCAGCTGATCCCTTCGCTCGACGGCTCCAGACGCCACGTTGCGCTGGAAATCCTGCTCAACAGTCCGCTGGTGCAGGAGAAGATCCGCAAGGGCAAGATCGACGAACTCAAGCAGATCATGAAGGATTCCACCCACCATGGAATGGTCACCTTCGACCAGAGCCTGCTGAAGCTCTACCAGGAAGGCCTGATCTCGTACGACGAAGCGGTTCGCCACGCGGACTCGGCCAACGAGGTGCGACTCGCGGTCAAGCTCAGCGAAGGCGGCGATGCCGAGTCGTTGTCCGAGGGGCTTCGCGATGTGGATCTTCTCGACCACGATTGAGTCGACGGCGGCCGAGTCGACGGCGATCGTGGCGCGAGGCGTTAACGGACGCTTAACCGCTTGTTTCGTAAGCTATCGGCAGACCGTGAATGATGATCGGTCGAGTGACTGTAGTGCACTGCTAGTGATTACGGAAACGGGGCATTCTTGAGCCCGGGCCGAGCGCCCGGGCTTTTTTATGCGACGGCCGCGCCGGGGGAACAGGAGCTGGATCATGCGCATTCTGATCATCGAAGACAATCGCGATATCGCGGCCAACCTGGGGGATTACCTCAGCGATCGCGATCACGAGGTCGACTACGCCTTCGACGGCGTGACCGGCCTGAGACTGGCCCTGGCGCACGAATTCGACGCCATGGTGCTCGACCTCCAGCTACCTGGCCTGGACGGCTTCGAAGTCTGCCGGCGGATGCGCGAGGAAGGCCGCAAGGAAACCCCGGTGCTGATGCTGACCGCTCGCGACCAGCTCGATGACAAGCTGGCCGGCTTCGATTCGGGCGCCGATGACTACCTGGTCAAGCCCTTCGAGCTGCGCGAAGTCGAGGCCCGGCTCGAAGTGCTGGCTCGGCGCGGCCAGCGCATCGCGCCGCGCGAACTCGATGTCGGCGATCTCCATTTCGACCTGCAGACGCTCACCGTGTCGCGTGCCGGTAAGCAGATCGATCTCAACCCGATCGGCCTGAAGCTGCTCGAGAAGCTCATGTCGGCATCGCCCGCCGTGGTTACCCGGCGCGATCTCGAACACCATGTCTGGGGCGAGGAGCTGCCCGACAGCGACAGTCTCCGCGTGCACATCCACGGCCTGCGCGCGGCGATCGACAAACCCTTCGACCAGCCGATGATCCGCACCCGCCACGGCATCGGCTACAGCCTCGTCGATCCGGATGACCTACCGACATAGGCTCCGATCCCGGATCATCCTTTCCTTCGTGCTGTTCGGCACGCTCCTCAGCGTGCTGTTCGCCGTCGCCGTGCTGCTCGTCCAGAGCCAGCTCGAGGACGCGCTGATCGCCCGTACGCTGGAGCAGGAGCTCGACCAGTACCTGACCGAGCTGCGCCAGGACCCGTCGCTGGTCGAACCGTTCTATTCGCGCATCCAGGGCTACGTCACCCGGCCCGATCGGGCCGAAATCGTGCCCGAGGCCTTCCGGCAGCTACCGACGGGGGTCCACGACGTGCGCGACAACGGCGCCATGTACAAGGCCGCGGTGCGCAAGGATCCCGATGTCTGGGCCTTCCTGACCTACGACGTCTCGGAGAATCGCGAGCTGGCCCGGCGGCTGGTGATCGCGCTGATCGTCGCCATCGTGCTGTTCTCCCTGCTTTCGCTGGCCCTGGGGGTCTGGTCGGCCGGCCGGGTCATGGCGCCGGTGTCGAACCTCGCGCGGCGCCTGAAAGCGCTGGAAGGCAACGAGGGGCGGCTGGACCTGGCCCGGCACTTCCCCGACGATGAAGTCGGCCAGCTGGCCGCCGTGGTCGACGAGTACGCCCTGAAGCTGCACGAACTGGTCGAGCGCGACAAGGCGTTCAACGCCGACGTGTCGCACGAATTGCGCACACCGCTGGCCGTGATCGCCGGGGCGACCGAGCTGCTGCTGGCCCAGCCCCACCTGCCGGAACGGACCCGCGAACGCCTGCTCCGGATCGCCCGTGCAGCGCGCCAGTCGACCGACATCACCACGGCGCTGCTGCACCTGGTGCGCGCCGAGCGCGGCTCGGCCGGCGAGGCGACCAAGCAGGACGTCGGCGAGGTCGCCGAACAGCTGATGGACAACTATCGGCCCCTGATCGCCGACCGGGACCTCGAGCTGGTGGTAACCCACGACGCCCGGCTCAGCGTGATCGCGCCGGAAGCGGTGCTGGCGGTGGTCCTCGGCAACCTTCTCGGCAACGCGGTTCGCTACACCCACGAAGGCCGCGTGGAACTGCGCGTCGTGCCCGGGCACGTCCGGATCCTCGATACCGGGCCCGGAATTCCCGCCGAGGAGCTGCCGCACGTGTTCGATCGGCATTTCCGCGGCCGCGAGTCGGGCGGCAAGGGGTCCGGGCTGGGCCTGTCGATCGTCAAGCGTCTCAGTGACCTCTACGGCTGGCGGATCACCTTCCGCAATCGAAGCGATTGCTCCGGGCTCGATGTCGACGTGGCCTTCTACCCGGACATGGACGTCGTCGAGGGCGAGTCGGAGCGCGGACCGGACGGCCACGCCGGTCAGGCATAATCGTCGGTCGATTCACGTACCGCGATTGTCATGGCCATCATCCGCTGCCCTTCCTGCTCCTCGCGCATGTCGTCCAAGGCGCCGGCGTGCCCCAACTGCCACACGCCGATCGGTCAGCTCAGCCAGGAGGACCGCGATCGACTCGCGATCCGGCGCTGGCGCGCCCAGGCCTACCGCGCGCGGAATTTCACCTACCTGGCGATGACGCTCGTCGTGGCGGGCATGGTGTGGTGGTGGATTGCGCCGCCGCAGGGGCTCGGCCTGCCGGTGCCGTCGGTGGCCGGCGGGCTGTTGGGGCTCGGCCTGGTCGGGTACCTGGCCGCGTGGGGGCGATTGGTCTGGCTGAAGTTCTTCGGCCGCCCCGAAACGGGCGACTGACCACCCGGATCGGGCGGGCGGAACGCGGCGCACGAAACGCGCGCCGCAGGCTGGCGGCTCAGCGAATCCGTTCGACGTTGGTGCGCTTGTTGTACCCGTCGACCTGAAGCGTCCAGTTGCCGAGCAGGGCAGGGCGGATCAGCACCCTGGGGTTCTCCATCGGCGCGGTGGTGTAGCGATCGTTGCCGGTCTGCTGCCAGACCATGCCGTTGTCGAGCACGAACTCCGTCTTGCCGCTCCAGCCCGAGAACTCGCCGACGATCCGGGCCTCGAACGGTTCCTGAGGCATGCGGTCGATCGGCGCCGGCCCGGCCGCTTCCTCGCGCTGCCGTTCGATCAGGGCCAGGGCTTCCTCTTCGGCCAGCGAACGCGCACGAATCCACTGGTTCAGCGCGGCCAGCTCGGCATCGCTGAGCTTGTCGAGGCCGGCCGCTCGGAATTCCGCGGCGGTCATGCGTTCTTCCAGCGAAGAGAAGCCGACGTCGTCCTGCGCGAACAGGGGAGCGGCTGCGGCCAGGAGCGTCGCCGCGAGGGCGAGGGTTGCGATTCGTTTCACGGTGGAGTCCAGGGTTCGGTTCGATCAATGCCCGGGCATTCTACAGGTCATGCTTGTAGCGAACGTAGGGAATTCTGCCGTAGATGCGGTCGATCGAGGCATCCAGCGCGGCATCCGCGCCGTCGACATCCTCCGGGCGCTGGTCGAGCAGGTTGCTCACCCCGACGCTGATCGACGCGTTGGCCGGGGCGCGCCAGGACAGTTCGATGTCGAAGGAGGAGAAACCCTGACCGCGCGCCTGCTCACCGAGCCAGTAGGGCAGTTCCCGGTACTGGCCGGTGAGGTCGGCACGAAAGCGATTGAGCTGCCAGCCGATGCCGAGCCGGCCCGCGGTCTGGACGTCCTCGCCGGCGTATCCGGTCGGGAGGCCACCCTCGACCAGCGGCACCAGGCCGAGATCGGTGGCGAACGACGGGTGGGACCGGCGGTAGCGTTCCAGCTGGAGATCCAGCAGCAGGTCGCCGACGCGGCCGGTCTGCAGGCCGAAGCTGATGTTCATGTTCACGCCCTCGACCGATTCCGAGACCGGGATGGTCGGGTCGATCGCCGAGGTGATCGCGGCCGGCTGGAGGGTCCCGCCCGGGGCGTCGCGGCCGGCGAAGGCGCCGGCGCCGATCTGCAGACCGGGCGCGGCAAGCCATCGGCCCCGAACCTGGACCAGGCTGCCCGCGTCTTCGGGCAGCGGGCGATCGATGATGCGGCAATCCTCGACCAGGAACGATTCCAGCCGGCGGGTCGCGCGGCTGCACTGGACGTGAGCGAGGCTGGCAGTGTTCATCTCCCAGGCGTCAAGGGACCACGAGAACGCCGGTTCGGCAAGGGAGTCGAAGCCCGGACCCGGCGCGCGGCCCGATGGCGTATCGAAGGTCAGCGTGGCGGCCAGCCGGGGACGGCCGTCGACGGCCGGGCGGACGGGGTCGAAGCGAACCCGGCCGAAGTCCACGACCACGCCGAGGGGCAGTCGAAGCGAAGAACGCGGCACGGACGGATTCGTGGACTCGATCGCCGGTCGGGTCGATGGGGCGGCCGAGGGGCCGGTCAATGAGGCGTCCCGCGCCTCGGCGGTGGCCTCGGTCGAGGCCGACCGTGTTTCGCCGCCACCGGACTGGGCGGACACCGGTCCTGCGATCAGTGCCACGGAAAGCGCGCAGCAGGCCATGAAGCCGCCCACGGCGCCTCGCGTCCCCCACGAACTGATCCAGTAGCGTCCCATCACCAGTCTCGGACCGCGAAGACCCGCGGAAGTTTTGCCGATTCGTGAATCGCCTGTAGCCCATGATGCCCCGACAGTCGTGTGAAAATCAATCATTTAGAAGCGCTTTCGAACACCCAGCGACAGGAATGTCGGCCAAGCCGACCCTGGTGGGTTTGCAAAACCTGCACGCCTTGGGTAGCTTTGTCGGCTTGCATCCATGACGGAAAGGAACTTCCATGAGCCGTTTCCTGGTTGGAATCGACGGCAGTGAATGCGGTGATCGGGCGCTGGACGCCGCCCGGGCGCACGCCGCCTCGGCCGACGCCGAACTGCTGGTCTGCTACGTCATTTCGTGGTCGCCGTTCACCTTCTCGACCGCGCAGGAAAACGCCGAGCGGCATCGGCGTCGGGAGGAGGAGCTGTCGGTCGCGCGGACCAAGATCCTCGAGCCTCGCCTCGAGTCCCTGGGCAAGGCCGGCGTGCAGGCCCGGGGCCTGGCGCGTCATGGGCATCCGGCGAAGACCCTGACCGCGCTGGCCGACGAACACGATGTGGACATGGTCATCATCGGCCGCTCCGGCGACAGCCCGATGAAGACCCGGTTCTTCGGCGGCACGGCCGCTGCCCTGGTGCAGACCGCGTCCTGCCCGGTGCTGGTCGTTCCGTGACCCGCGCCGACGCGAGACGGCACCACAACCCATCCTCGAACAGGAATCGATCCATGACACGTTTCCGCTGCGGCCTGATGCTGGCCGCGCTGCTGGCTTCGATGCCCGCGCTCGCCCAGGAAGGCGTCGACAGCGTCATCGACCGCATCGTCACTCCGCTTTCCGACGGTCTGTCCGCTGCGATCTTCTGGGAAATTCCGATTCCGTTCGTCGATCAGGGCGTGCCCTTCATCGTCGCCTGGCTGGTGGTTGCGGCGCTGATCTTCACGGTGTACTTCGGGTTCATCAATCTGCGCGCGATGAAACACTCGTTCCGCCTGGTTCGCGGAGATTTCACGCCGCCCGACGCGGCCGGCGAAGTGACCCACTTCCAGGCGCTGGCCACGGCGCTTTCCGGCACGGTCGGGCTCGGCAACATCGCCGGGGTTGCGCTGGCCGTCTCGATCGGGGGGCCGGGCGCGACCTTCTGGATGGTGCTGGCCGGCCTCCTGAGCATGAGCACCAAGTTCGTCGAATGCACGCTGGGCGTGAAGTACCGCAACGAGTATGACGACGGCACCGTTTCCGGTGGGCCCATGTACTACCTCAGCAAGGGCCTGGCGGCGGAATATCCTTCGCTCAAGGTGGTCGGCAAGGTGCTGGCGGTGGTCTTCGCGGTGTTCTGCATCGGCGGCACGCTGGGTGCCGGAGCGATGTTCCAGACCAACCAGGCATTCAGCCAGCTGGTCAACGTCACCGGCGGCGAAACCAGTACGCTGAACGGCTTCGGCTGGTTGTTCGGGCTCGTCATCGCGGTCCTGGTCGGTCTGGTGATCATCGGTGGGATCAAGTCGATCGCCCGCGTGACCGAGAAGGTCGTGCCGCTGATGGCGATCCTGTACGTCTCCTCCGGTCTGCTGATCATCGGCATGAACATCGACCAGGTGCCGACCGCGTTCCGGGCGATCATCGAGGGCGCCTTCGATCCCTCCGGCGTCTACGGCGGCTTCATCGGCGTGCTGATCCTCGGCTTCCGCCGCGCCGCGTTCTCCAACGAGGCCGGCGTCGGCTCGGCGGCGATCGCCCACTCGGCGGTGCGCACCGACAAGCCGGTCACGGAAGGGCTGGTCGCGCTGTACGAACCGTTCATCGACACGGTCGTGGTCTGCACGATCACCGCGCTGGTGATCATCATCACCGGCTCGATGGCCGACGGCAGCACCATCGAGGGTGTCGCGCTGACCTCGCGCGCCTTCGAATCGGCCTTCGACTGGTTCCCGGTCGTGCTGCTGGTGGCGGTGCTGATGTTCGCGTTCTCGACCACGATCTCCTGGTCGTACTACGGACTGAAATCCTTCACCTACCTGTTCGGCGAAGGGCAGTCGAAGGAGCTGATCTTCAAGGCCATCGTGCTGGGTGCCATCGTGGTCGGTTCGTCGATCAACCTGGCCTCGGTGATGGACTTCGCCGACGCCATGATCCTGGCGATGTCGCTGCCCAACCTGATCGGCGTGTACCTGCTCGCCCCGGTGGTGAAGCGCGAACTCAAGACCTACTGGGCCGACTACAAGGCCGGCCGGTTGCAGACCTACAAGTGAGCTGCGGCTCGAGTCGCCGGGGCGACCGTCGCCCCGGCGATCCCGGGCCGGACCGACGCGACGCCGACCCCGGCCGGGCGCCGGCCCGGCTGGTTACAATGACCTCATGATCGATTCTGCAGCCCCGGACCTGGAGCTGGTTGCCGGCTATCGCTTCCTGCCGCTCGACCGACTCCCGCTCGCCCGCGCGCGACTGATCAAGGCCCTGGATCGCCTCGGCCTGCGCGGCACCGTCCTGCTCGCGCCCGAAGGAATCAATTTCAGCTTGAGCGGTTGCGCCGCCGGCCTCGACGAGGCCCTGGCCTGGATGGCCGAGCACCTCGACGTGGAGCAGCCCGTGCTCAACCGGCAGCGGGTCGACGCGCCGCCGTTCCGAAGGCTCAAGGTCCGCATCCGCCCGGAAATCGTTACCTTCGATCCCGCGGCGAACCCGGTCCGGGGCGAGCGGGGGCGGGCGCTGGATCCGGACGAGTTCAACGCCTTGCTGGCGCGAGACGACGTCCAGCTGGTCGATACTCGAAACCACTACGAGTACCGGCTCGGCAGCTTCGATGGCGCGATCGACCCCGGCACGGAGAGCTTTGCCGAGTTCAAGGACTGGGCCCGGCGCGAACTGGATCCGGACCGTCCGGTCGCGATGTTCTGTACCGGGGGCATCCGGTGCGAGAAGGCCAGCCTGTGGATGGAGCGCGAGGGCTTCTCGGAGGTCTACCAGCTCCATGGCGGGATCCTCGGCTACCTGGCGCAGGTGCCGCCCGAGGCGTCGCGCTGGACCGGGGAGTGCTTCGTGTTCGACGACCGGGTCAGCGTCGATGCGGGGCTTCGTTCCACCGGCCGGACGGTCTGCATCGGCTGCCGACGGCCCGCCGAGGACCTGGATCCGGCCGGCCTTCCGCCGATCGAAGACTCGCGTTGCCTTGCCTGCGGCGAGGTCTTCGACGAGAACCGCCTGAACAGCCTCCGGGAACGGGCCCGCCAGGTCGCGCTGGCCCGCGCACGCGGCACCGAGCACCTCGGGCCCGAGGCCCAGCCATCCGCCACGGAGGCTCGTCGTGAACGATGAGATCAAGGCCGTGCCCGGTTGGCTGCCCGGCATGCTGCACCCCGCCTGGGAATTCCTTTCTGCCTATCCGGCCGCGCTTGCGCTGACCATCGCGCTCGTCGGCATCGGCGCCGGCATCATCGCCCGCCTGTTCCTGCTCCACGCCGTCGGTCGTCTCGTCCGTCCGCTGCCCGGCGACCTGGCCGAAGCCATGTTGAAGATCGTCGGCAACGTCGGCGCATTCGTCATCGGCTATCTCGCGCTGGTCGCGGCGATCCAGGTGCTCGGGCTGCCCGAAAACGTCGAGACGATCATCACGCGGCTGCTGGTCACGCTGCTGATCCTGCGCCTGATGCGCAGCGGCATGCGGGCAGCGCACATCGGTCTGCAGGTCCTGGCGGCCGTGCGCAATCGCTACCCGATGTTCGAGGCGCGAACGCTGCCGCTGTTCGACCTGCTGGCCAATGTGCTGGTCATCGGCATCGCGGCCTACGCGCTGTTGATGGTCTGGAACATCGATCCGACCGCATGGCTGGCCTCGGCCGGCGTGCTCGGCATCGCAATCGGCTTCGCTGCGCGCGAAACGCTGGCCAACCTGTTCGCGGGCTTCTTCATCATCGCCGACACGCCCTACAAGGTCGGCGACTACATCGTGTTCGACACGGGCGAGCGCGGCGAGGTGACCAAGGTCGGCATGCGCTCGACCCGGATCCTCACGCGCGATGACGTCGAAGTCATCATGCCCAACTCGGCGATGGCCAATTCGAAGGTCGTCAACGAGTCCGGAGGGCGCTGGGAGCAGTTCCGTATCCGGCTGAAGATCGGGGTGGCCTACGGCTCCGACGTCGACGCGGTGTGCAAGCTGCTCGAAAACGTGGCGTTCGAGCACGACACCGTGGTCCAGGATCCCAAGCCGAGGGTTCGCATGCGGGGATTCGGCGACTCCTCGCTGGATTTCGAACTGCTGTGCTGGGTCAAGCAACCGGCCCTGCGCGGCCTGGTCAGCCACCAGCTGTACATGAAGATCTACAAGGAACTGAACCGCGCCGGTATCGAGATCCCCTTCCCGCAGCGCGACGTCTGGATGCGTTCGGCGGACAGTGGTGACGGCGAGGCGTGATCAGGGGGCTCCGGAATTAAGACATTTACCGCAGATGAACGCGGATGAACGCAGATTGAAAGCGTAAAAAGTCCGAGCTCCAAGCCTCTCGGTCGGGTCATTGCGGCTATCGGCGGTTATCGCGCAACCAGCAGCGGCTCGGTGAGCACTGGGTTGAGAAAGGGCGGGCGTGCATCACTGGATGATGGACTCCGTCAACGAAATGGTGCATCGATTCAGCTGAAGCGGCGGGCTCGCTTTGCGCATTTTCGACTCTGCGTTCATCTGCGTTCATCTGCGTCATCTGCGGTAAGAGTCGTTCGATTCTTTCAGTCCTTGCCGGCCAGCTCCAGCGCGAAGGCCTCGACCTCGTCCAGCTTCACTTCACCGCCTTCGCCGCCGCGTTTGCGGTATTCGACGATGTCGTTGTCCAGGCCCTTGTCGCCGATGACCAGCGCGTGGGGAATGCCGAGGAGTTCGACGTCGCCGAACATCACGCCGGGGCGCAGCGGGCGGTCGTCCATCAGCACGTCGATGCCGGCGGCGGTGAGCTTGGCGTAGAGCGCGTCGGCGAATTCCTTCACCCGCGTCGACTTGTGGTGGTTCAGCGGCAGCAGGGCGATCGAGAACGGGGCCACGGGCTCCGGCCAGATGATGCCGCGGTCGTCGTGGTTCTGTTCGATGGCCGCTGCGACGATGCGTGAAACGCCGATGCCGTAGCAGCCCATCCAGGGGTGCTGGCCGCGGCCGTTCTCGTCCATGACCACGGCGTTCATCGCCTCGGAATACTTGGTGCCGAGCTGGAAGATGTGGCCGACCTCGATGCCGCGGATCAGCGACAGCGAGCCGGAGCCGTCCGGGGCCGGATCGCCGGCGCGGACATTGCGCAGATCCGCGACTTCGGGCAGCGCAACATCGCGTTCCCAGTTGATGCCGAAGTGGTGCTTGCCGTCTTCGTTGGCGCCGGCGGAAAAGTCGCTCATCGCGGCGACCGCGCGATCGACGACCACCGGAATCGGCAGGCCGACCGGGCCCAGGCTGCCGGGGCCGGCGCCGATCACCGCGCGGATCCGCTCCTCGCCGGCCATGACCAGCGGACTGGCGACCTGGGCGAGCTTCTCGGCCTTGACCGGGTTGAGTTCGTGGTCGCCGCGCACCAGCAGCGCGACCAGGTCGTGATCCTGGTCCTCGGCGGCCTCGACGATCAGGGTCTTGACCGTCTTCTCGATCGGAACGTCGAACTGCGCGACCAGGTCGTCGATGGTCCGCGCCTTCGGCGTATCGACGAGGCGGAGGTCCTCGGTCGCTGCGCCGCGTTCGTCCCGGCAGATCGCCTCGGCGAGCTCGACGTTGGCTGCGTAGTCGCCGCCTTCGACATGGGCGATCAGGTCTTCGCCGGATTCGGCCAGCACGTGGAACTCATGGCTGGTCGCACCGCCGATGTTGCCCGAGTCGGCCTTGACCGCCTTGAACTTCAGGCCCAGTCGCTCGAAGATCCGCGTGTAGGTGGCGTACATGACCTGGTAGAACTCGTCCAGGCCGGCCTCGTCCATGTGGAACGAGTAACCGTCCTTCATCAGGAACTCGCGTGCCCGCATCACACCGAAGCGCGGCCGGATCTCGTCGCGGAACTTGGTCTGGATCTGGTAGAAGCAGATCGGCAGCTGCTTGTAGGAGCGCAACTCCGCTCTTGCGAACTCCGTGATGACTTCCTCGTGGGTCGGTCCGAAGGCGTATTCGCGGCCCGCCCGGTCGGTCATCTTCAGCAGCAGCGGTCCGAAGTTGTCCCAGCGGTCGCTTTCCTTCCAGAGTTCGGAAGGCTGTACCGAGGGCATCAGCAGTTCCAGGCAGCCCGATGCGTCCATCTCCTCGCGCACGACCCGCTCGACCCGCCGCAGCACCCGCAGGCCCAGCGGCGTCCAGGTGTAGATGCCCGACGTGAGCTTGCGGATCATGCCGCAGCGCAGCATCAGCTGGTGGCTGACCACTTCGGCATCGGCGGGAACCTCGCGCAGCGTGGCGAGGTGGTAGGCGGTGGTCTTCATCGGGCGAAACCGGGTTGCGGGGACAAGCCCGCAAGTCTACCAGTTCGCCGGGGCGGGCCGACCGGGACGGCCGGGCCCGCGGTGGCGCGTCGTCGGGCGGTCAGCCGCCCTGGTCGTCGCACCATTCATCGATGAACGCCTGGGTCTCGGCGATCATCGCTTCGCGATCTTCGCCCTCGACGTACTCGATGGTGCCGTCGGCGCGCTCGACCTCGATCCGCCGGCGGTTCTCCAGCCAGAACATGTTCTCGCGGGCCTGGATACAGCGGGCCGTGACCTGCTCCGGGTCCGGTTCGCCCTGGCGCGGCATCTGCGCCTCGTCGGAGGCTTCTTCCTGCTCGTCGGACGCGGGCTCGGAAGCCTGCGAACCGGCAACGCGACTGACCACGCTGATCGAGGTGTTGACCGTTTCGTAATCGCGGTCATCCGGAGGGCTTGCAGTGAAGTGGGTCGTGCCCTCGTCATCGGTCCACTTGTAGTAGGTCTGCCCCCATCCAGACGTCGAAGCCGCCAGCACCAGGGCCAGCCCTGCGATCTTCAGGATGTTCATCGAGTACCGCCCGCTGTGTTCATCGAAGGAACGACGAGAGTAGCGGCAGACGGTTGCCGGATGCAAGGGGGCGATGCCCCTGTTCGTCGGCCCGTCGAACACCGTTCCGCGTCATCGCCGACAATTACTTTAGGATAGACGCGCGGATCGCTGCATGGATCGATGCTCGAATCGATGTGCGGACCGCCGCACTGTTCCACTCGACGGACGAGAGCCCAGGAGACGCGTGAACGCACCGAACCCCGAATCGAACGGCCCGCTGGCGCGCGGCGCCTATCTGCTGCCGAATGCCCTGACCACCGCGGCGCTGATGGCGGGTTTCTACGCGATCGTCGCCGGCGTTCGCGGTGACACGGTCGCGGCCTGCATCGCGGTGGTCATCGCCGGCGTCCTCGACGGGCTCGACGGCCGGGTCGCACGCCTGACCGGGACCCAGTCGGAGTTCGGCACCCAGTACGACAGCCTGTCGGACCTGGTCTCGTTCGGCCTCGCGCCGGCGCTGCTGGTCTGGAGCTGGTCGCTGGCCACGCTGGAAGTCGCCGGGCCGCTCGGCCAGAAGATCGGCTGGCTGATCGCGTTCTTCTACACCGCCTGCGGCGCGCTCAGGCTGGCCCGGTTCAACACCCAGGCCGGGGTCGCCGACAAGCGCTACTTCCAGGGCCTGGCCAGCCCCGCCGCCGCCGGTACGCTGGTTTCGACGATCTGGTTCTTCGAAAGCCGCGGCATCGACGCCGAGAGCGTGGCCTGGCCGATGCTGGTGCTCACGGTGGTGCTGGGGGCGCTGATGGTCTCGCGCGTTCGCTATGCAAGCTTCAAGGGAGGCAGCCCGCGCGAGCGACGCGTTCCGATCGCCTGGATCTTCCTGCTGCTGGTCGTGCTGGTGCTGCTGGCCATCGACGTGCCCGCCGTGCTGTTCACGATCGGCGTGCTGTACGTGACCTCCGGCCTGGTCCTGACGATCCACGGTCGCTACCAGCAGCGGCGCCGGCGGCGCCGCGACGGACGATGACCGCCGGGTCGGCCACGCGACGTCGGCTGGCGGCGATGGATATCGACGTCTGGGTCCGGCGTGCCGGCGAGTCCGTCGCCGGAACCGCTGCAGGCGCTACTGCCGACACACCGGTAGGGCAAGCCGTCGACGCCGTGCCGACCGGGGCGTCGGGGTCGGCAAGGTCCGCGAGCAGCCCGAGAATCCGCTTGGCGTCCGGGCGCGGCCGCTGGCTGCTGTTGATCGACGAGGCGGGCGCGGCCGAAGACCAGCGTTTCCTGGACGACCTGCGCGGCCTGCTCGGGGTCGATCAGGTGCGCTTCGGGCGCTGGTCCGACAGCGCCGAGTCCGGGGTCGCGGCCGAGGACTGGACCGAGCGGGGCATCGAGTGGGTGCTCGACTTCGGCGGCGGCTCGGTGGAACACCCAGCGGTGCTGAACCTGCCCCGCCTGACCGAACTCCGCGAGTCCGGTTCCGCGCGCAAGGCGCTGTGGCAGGCCCTGCGCCCGCTACTGTCGGCCGGCTGAGGGCAGGCGTGCGATGGCCGCGGTGCTGCAGCCCGAGATCGCCATCCGACCGATGCGCCGCGACGACGTGCGCCACGTCTACGCGATCGAACAGGCTTCCTACCCCTATCCGTGGACGCAGGGCGTGTTCTCCGACTGCATGCGGGTCGGCTATTGCTGCCGGGTCGCCGAGGTCGACCGCGGCATCGGCGGGTACATGATCCTGTCGGCCGCTGCCGGCGAAGCCCACCTGCTCAATCTCTGCGTCGCACCTTCGCTCCGCGGCACCGGCCTGGCGCGGCGCCTGCTGGATACCGCCCTGATCGAGGCGCACTTGCTCAAGGCCCATCGCCTGTTCCTCGAAGTCCGGCCGAGCAATCGCCGCGCGATCGAGCTGTACCGCCGGAACGACTTCCGGGTGATCGGAAAGCGTCCAGGCTACTACCCGGCCGACGAAGGCCGGGAGGATGCGCTGGTGATGGTCCTGCACCTCGACGAAGCGGACGAGGTGCAGGACGACGTACCGGACGACCCGGCATGACCGGTCGTCGGGCCGACGGACGGATGCGGATCGCTGCGGCGCAGATCGCGCCGGCCTGGCTGGATCGCTCGTCCACGCTGGACCGGGTGACCGCGGCCATCGACCAGGCGGCCGCGAACGATGCGCGCCTGGTCGCGTTCGGCGAGTGCCTGGTGCCGGGCTATCCCTTCTGGGTCGAGCGCACCGACGGCGCGCGCTTCGAATCCCCGGTCCAGGCCGAGCTCTGGGCGCACTACGTCGATCAGGCGGTCGATCTCGATGCCGGCCACCTGGATTCGGTCGTCCAGGCGGCAAAGCGCGGCTCGATCGCGGTCGTGCTGGGCATCCTCGAGCGACCGGCCGAGCGGGGCGAGAGCGTCTACGCCACCGCCGTGTCGATCGACCCCGCAGGCACGATCCGAGCGGTCCATCGCAAGCTGATGCCGACCTACGAGGAGCGCCTGGTCTGGGCCGCCGGCGACGGTCACGGCCTGCGCACCTGGCCGCTGGACGGCTTCACGGTCGGCGCGCTGAACTGCTGGGAGAACTGGATGCCGCTGGCGCGCGCAAGCCTGCAGGCCCAGGGCGAGGACCTGCACGTCGCGATCTGGCCCGGCAACCCGCGCAACACGGCCGACATCACCCGCTTCATGGCGCGCGAAGGCCGCAGCTTCGTCCTGTCGGTCTCCGGCCTGATGGCCGACCGGGACCTGGACGCCGACCGGCTTGCCGGCCTGCCGCAGTCCGATGCGCTGCGGTCGGCGGCCGATGACCTGCCGTGGGCGCGCGGCGGTTCCTGCATCGCAGGGCCCGACGGTGAATGGGTGCTCGAGCCGGTACTGGACCAGGCCGGGGTGTTCATTGCCGAGATCGACCCCGCCGCCGTCCGCCGGGCCCGCCAGACCTTCGACCCGGCCGGCCACTATTCGCGGCCGGACGTGTTCGAGCTCAAGGTCGATCGGCGTCGACAGCGTCTCGGCACCTTCGACGACGACTGAGCCGGTTTGCGAATCCATCAGGGCTCGCTACCATGAGGGCAGACTGGTATCCGGAATACGAAAATGCACCGTTTGTCGATCACGAGCTTCGCGCTCCTGTTTCTAGCCTGTTCGAACCCGGCCGAGGCCGACGGGCTGCCGGATGGACCCTATGTTTCGACCAGTGCCGAGGCCGTGGTCTCCATCGCTCCTGATTTCGCCGTGATCGAAGTCGAAGGAACGGTGGCGGCGGAAAGCTCGACAGGCGCAAGGACTGCCGCTCTCGAGCTCCAACGCCAGCTTCGCTCGCTTCTGGAATCCTTCGAAGGCGACGTGGCTCCGGTGGAGCTCGATATCGCCGAGACCGACTTCATTCAGAATTGGAATCGGGCCCTGGGGCGCTATGAACGACTCGGGTTCAAGGAGGCCTTCAGGACGAACCTTCGAATCGAAGGCCTGGATCGAGTCGATGAACTGTTTCACGAGCTGAGCAAGATCGACGGTCTGCAGGTCCTGTCGCCTGAGTTCGGTGTCGATGACCCCGACTCGGGCCTGGCCGAGGCCCGTCAGCAAGCCCTCGAAAAGGCCCGCGAATACGCAGAGCAGTTGGCGATGTCGCAGGGGGCTCGGCTCGGTCCGATCTGGGGCATCGTCTACCGCTCGCGCCACGACCGCGCGGATCCCGTTCGATGGATGGAAACTGCCGGAAAGAGTCGTCGTCCTGGTGATCCGGCCGATCTGGATCGCGTCGAAGTGACCGGCTCCAGTTTCGAACCGGTGCTGAGGTTTGCTCTACGTCAGGTTGAATTCACCGCCGAAGTGGGCGTGGTCTATGAACTGCTTCCCGGCACTGGGGAGTCGCAGTGATGAAACTCCAGCTTGCCCTCGAATGGTTCCTGAACCCCGACCACCTGCCGCTGATCGCAGGCGTCGACCAGGGCTGGTTTGCCGAGGCGGGGCTCGAGGTCGAACTCGTCGCGCCGGACGACCACTACGACGGTCTGGCCGCGGTCGCGTCCGGCGAGATCGCGCTGGCCTGCAACGAGCCGCTGCACATGATCGATGCGCTCCGGCCGGGGCTGCGGGCGCTGGGCTGCTTCTTCGAGACCGACGGCGGCATCCTGATGCTGAACTCGGCCCTGGAAAGGCTCGCCGCCGGCGACACGGTCCGACTGGCCTCTCCCGTGGCCGGCGGCATGACCGACGCGATCGCGATCGAGATCCTGCATCGGCATTTCGAGGCGCATCATCCGGGAATCGAACGCGAACAGGTCCGGATCGTCGAGGCCGGCTTCCAGCACCTCGACAACCTGCGCTCGGGCTTCGACGGCGCGTGGCTGTGCTTCGCCAATTTCGAGGGCGTCGAGGCCATTCACCACCAGATCGACGCCCGCTTCATCACGACCAGCGAGGTCGGCCTCGAGAACTTCTCGGCCCTCGAACTGTTCACCGGCGAGGGCTTCCTGGCCGAGCATCCCGAGGTGATCGAGACCGTCTCGGCGATCGTCTCGCGCGGTGCTGCCTTGTGCATCGAGCACCCGATGGTCGCGCGCGAGATCTGGTATCGCCACGTCGGTGACGCGCCCGACCCGTTGACCGACGCGATCCTGGCCGATACCTGTCCCCGCCTGATCGCGCCGCTGCTTCGCGACCGCGACCGCTGGCGCGCGATGTGGCGGCAGTTCGATGCGCTGGGCCTGGCACAGGTCGGCGAGGGCGACTTCGAGGCGCTGTACGCCTGAGCCGGTCCCGGTGGCGGGATCCATGCGCGGTTTTCGATTGCTGGGTGAATCCCGATAAACGTGGAGCCCCGCAATGCATCGATTCCTGTTGATCCTGGCCGCCCTTGCGGCCGGCGCACCGGCTGCCGACGAGCGGATCGAGCGCTTGATGGAACCGGGCGGGCGTCTGTCCGTCGGCGAAGGCGGTGAAGGGCGCGGCGTGCCGATCCTGCGCGTCGGCAACGACCCGTCCTGCGATTTCACGGCGTCGACGGCGACCAATGGTCTTCAGCAGGCCATCGACGCCGCGGCCGGTGATGCGAACGGCGGGGCCGAAACCGAGATCCGGCTGGCCAATACCGGTCAGTACGCCAATCGTCGCTTCTTCATCAACGACCTGGCCGACCAGACCCTTCGCCTGGTCGGCGGTTTCGTCAACTGCGGGTCCGCGACGCCGGGCGGGGCGCGCACGGTGCTGGATCGCGGCACCGCCTCTGCGGGGCCTGTGCTGTTGATCGATGCGGTCGCCGGCCTGGAAAACGTGTTTCTGGAAAATCTCGAGCTGCGCGGCGGCGACGGCAGCGCCGGCGGCGGAATCGAAATCCGCAACAACAACTTCGTCATCGCGACCGATGTGCGCACGACGCAGAACTCGGCAAGCTCCGGCGGCGGCATCGCCGTCAGCGACAGCAGTGACGGCACCCAGACCCTGCTGTGGTTGCTGGCGGATTCCGACGTGACCGACAACACGGCGACGGTGTTCGGAGGTGGAATCTCCTGTGCCGGCGCGCAGGCCAGCATGGTGATCGATACGGATGTCTCGATCGCCGGAAATTCGACCGCCATTTCCGGCGGTGGCCTGAGCGTCCGATCCGGGTGCGTCGCCGACGTCTACGCGAGCTTTCCCGACGGCATCTACGAGAACTCGGCCGGCACCGGTGGCGGCATCGCCGCCAGCAACGGCGCCCGCGTCAACGTGGTCGGCGGTGAGCAGGGGTTCTTCGGTTTCGGCGATGCCGACCGACGCACCACGGTGGACGGCAATACGGCGACCGAGAACGGCGGCGGCCTGTTCGTGACCGGTGCCGGGACCCTGCTTCGCATGACCGACGCCGTGCTCCGGGTCAATACGGCCGATGTCGACGGCGACGGCGCCGGCGACGGTGGCGGCGCGTGGGTCGGCAGCATGGCACGGCTGGAGTTCGATCGGACCCTGGCCGACGACGAGTGCCATGCACCGATCCGCTGCAGCGACGTGGCCGGGAACTCGGCCGTGCGCGGCGGAGGAATCTTCGTGCGCGGCAACGGCACGGCCGTCGACCTGCGCCAGACCTGGTTCACGTCGAACCAGGCTAGCGACAGCGGCGCGGCCCTCTATTCGACGCTGGCCGCCGGCGAACTGCCGCCGGACGCACTCGACGTCTACCTGGAAGGCAATGTCTTTACCAACCATTCGCTGGCCGGAAGCGGTGAAGTCGTCAATCTGAACTTCGGCAACAACGCCGACATCGTCTACAACACCTTCGCGAACAACGCCGACTCGGAGTTCGACGCCTCGATCTCGATCAATACGAGCAACGACGTGGACTTCTTCGGCAACCTGATCGACGAAAGCGACGGGCGGGTCTTCAGCGGCGTATGGGGCGGGCCGAGCTTTCCGAACACGGGCCGGTACGGCTGCGCGGTGTTCAACGCGGTCGCCGGGTTTCCCCAGACCGGTCCGGCGCTGATCGCGGCCGATCCCATGCTCGACGGGGCGCTTCGGCCGACCGGCGTTTCCCCCGCGGTGGATCTGTGCGATGCGGCTACCTTCCCGATCCTCGAGCCCGACCTCGAGAACATGCCGCGCGGCGTCGATACTGCGGGGGTGACCAACGGCCTCGGCCCCTTCGATGTCGGTGCGCTCGAGTTCCGCGGCACGATCGACGGCGGCCAGGTCGCGTTCTTCGACCTGCTGGTCGAGATGAACGAAGGCGAGCCGCCGCGCACGCTGCTGCTGCGCAGATCCGGCGCGGCCCAGGGCGAGGCGCGCATCCGCGTGCGGACGATGGCCGGCAGCGCGATTCCCGGCAGCGATTTCAGCCCGATCGACACGGTGGTGACCTGGGCCGACGGCGACAATCTGCCGAAAAGCGTGGTGCTGGGCCTGGTCGACGATGGAGTGGGCGAGGATCGCGAGCGCCTGACCGTGCAGCTCTCGATCGACGGCGGTACGGCGTCCCTGGCCTCGCCCAGCACGCTGCCGGTGACGATCTACGACGACGATGCGGGCGTGTTCGCCGATGGCTTCGAGGGGCCGGGCTCGCTCTGATCAGCTGTGCACCGCGCGTCGCGACGGCCCTCGTAGGACAGCGTGGCCGAGTCACGAATCTCGTCCAGCCGTTGCAGCGCGTCGATCCGGTGCGGATCGTGCGGGTCCGGTCGCGATCGGGCGACGGCGCAAAGCGCATAGGCGCGAGCATCGTCGTTGGCGGCGGGTCGTTCGACGTCGCCCAGGATCCGCTCGATCCCGGTGTCGTCGGCGGCGCCGTCGAGGAGCAGGGCGAGTCCGGCCAGACGCAGGGTCACCGAGGGGTGGCTGGCCACATCGGCCGGGGCGCCGGCTGCCTCGGCCATGAGTTGCCGCGCCGACTCCGAATCGCCGTCCTCGAAGCGGGCCCGAGCGATTCGCCAGCGAAGCAACTGCGTCAGAGGTTGCCAACGGACCGGTGCTTCGAGCAGTTCGAGCCGAGCCAGGGCAACCGCTTCGACGGCGGCGCGGCGCGGCGTGTCGCCGGCCAGCGCCAGGCCGAGCAACTCGAACTCCAGCGCCTGGATGACGGTCCGGCTCGCCTCGCCCCACCCGGGTTCCAGCACGGCGCGCGCGCCTTCGGCCAGCGCGGCGCCGGCTGCGCCGCGTCCCAGCGCGAGCAGCGTGCGTGCCCGCACCATGTCGGTCAGGGCGACCTCGATCTCCATCTCCGCTGCGGCCTGGATGTCGCGCGCCTCGTCGAGCAACGCGAGCGCTTCGTCGAAGCGGCCTCGCTGTCGGAGCGTGTCGCCGAGCGCATACAGGGCCCGGGCGATCGAGGGGTGGCCTTCGGGGTAAACGCGTCGGGCCAGATCGACGGCTTCCCGGTCGTGTGCCAGCGCCTCGTCGAGGCGGCCCAGCTGGGCGGCGACGGCGGCCAGGTTGGACAGGGTCCGGACCATCTTCGGATCGCCGGCCGCGTAGTGCGCCAATTGCAGGTCACGCTCGGCGCTGGCCGTGGCGTAGGCGGCCTCCAGGTCGCCCCGGTTGAATGCGAGCACCGTTCGCGTCGACAGCGCGTTGATCCGTAGATCGGCCAGGGGCTCGGAGCTGGCGGCGAGGAGCCGGTCGAGTCGTTCGAGCGCATCCTGCGCTTCCTCGGCCCGATTCTCCCGTGCGAACAGGCCGGCCTGTTCGCCGCGGATTCGCGCGTGCAGGCGGATCGATGCGGCATCCTCGGGCGGTGGCGCCAGCGCCAGGGCGCGATCCAAAGCCGCTTCCTCGGCCCGGTAGTCGTCGACGACCCCTTCCAGCACCGCTCGTTCGAGCCACAGCCGTGCGCGCAGCGCATCCGGCAGCGCGGAATGTGCATCCAGCACGTCCTGGGCCCGGTCGAACATCCGCCGCGCAGCGTCGTGCCAGCCCAGTGCGACCTGGACATCGCCGAGCGTAGTCAGCAACTCGACGCGGGTGGCCGGGTCCAGCGTGGTGTCGATTTCGGCCTGGCGGCTGCCCTGGGCCAGGACGTCGCGGAGATCCAGTTCGCTGCCGCCGGCCAGCCAGGGATCGGCCGCGGTGAACATTGCGAGCAGGAAATCCTTGATGGTCTCGGCCCGCGCCGCCTGGGCCGCCGCGCGCTCGGCCTCGGCGCCGGCCCGCATCGCCTGCCACTGGGCGAGGCCGGCGCCGGACAGGATTGCGATCAGCACCAGCGACCCGGCTGCGGCGGCGAGGCGGTTGCGGGCGACCCAGCGGCCGATCCGGTAGCCGGTGCCGCCGCCTCGCGCCGCCACCGGGCGTCGCTGTCGCCACGCCGCCAGGTCCCGCTCCAGGGCTTCCACGGACCGATATCGCCGGTCCGGGTCGAGCGCCGTGGCCCGGGCGCAGATCGCGTCGAGGTCGCCGCGCAGGCGTCGTCCTGGGACCGGGGCGTCGGGGCTCTCGGAAGGCGCTCCGATCGCGTGGCGCGCCGGCAGGCCGGCGATCAGGCGGGTCACGTCCGCGCCGTCGCGCGGCGGGCGGCCGGCGAGCAGCCGAACCATCAGCATTCCCAGTCCGTGCACGTCGCAGGGCACACCGGCCGATTGACCGGCCAGCTGTTCGGGTGCCGCCCAGGCCGGCGAACAGCGCAGCAGCATCGACCGGGACGAGTCCTCTTCCCCCTCGATCAAGCGACCGATGCCGAAGTCGACCAGGCGTGCGCGTCCACGGTCATCGACCAGTACGTTGCCCGGCTTGAGGTCGGCGTGGACGACCAGCCGGGCGTGGGCGTGGGACACGGCTTCGGCGACCTGGCGCAGCAGGTCGATCCGGGTATCCAGGTCGGCCCCGTGGCGATCGCACCAGGTGTCGATGGGCTCGCCCTCGACGTACTCCATGGCGATGTAGGGCCAGCCCTGTTCGCTGACGCCGCCGTCGATCAGGTGCACGATGCCCGGGTGGGACAGGCCGGCCAGCAAGTGGATTTCGCGTTCCAGGCTGCTGCGATGGGCGGGCCCGGTGCGCGCCGCATGCAGCACTTTCAGCGCTACGCGCCGGTCGTAGCGTCCGTCGTCACGCTCCGCGAGGACGATCGTGGCCATCCCGCCGCGCTGGATCTCACCGACGATCCGCCACGCATCGATCCGCTGGCCGGTCCAGTCCGTCGGGGGCGGAGGGCCGTGGCCCCGGGCCAGTTCGGCGGCGACCGCGTCGATGGTGCGGTCGACCAGCATGGGTTCCGGCGTGTCGTGGGCGGCAAGCAGGCGGTCCAGCCACTCGCGCACTTCCGGCGCCAGCGTCTGGCCGGCCAACGTGTCCTGGCGCGCGAGGGGGTCGAGTTCGGCCAGGCGGTCGAACCAATCGGTGACCTCGGACCAGTCGTCTTCAGTCAGCGCCATGGTCCGTGCTCTGCTCGTCGCGAACCACCTGCAGGAACGCCCGTGCGCGCTGCCAGTCGCGCGTGGCCGTGCGCTCGGAAATGTCGAGACTCGCGGCGGCCTCGGACACGCTCAGGCCGACGAAGAAACGCAGCTCGACCAGCCGGGCCAGGCGCGGCTCCAGCGCTTCGAGCCGGTCCAGCGCGCGATCGATCTCCAGCAGTTCGTCGGCGGTGCGTGCGCCGAGCTGTTCGATCTGGAAGTGTTCGAAGTCGGGGTCGGGCGTTCGCTTCGCGGCGGTGCGGTTGCGGATGTAGTCGACCAGCACCTGGCGGATCGCCATGGCATAGGTGCCGAGGCACTGGCGGGTGTCGTTCCAGTCACGGTCGCCGCCGAGCTTCAGCCACGCCTCGTGGACCAGGACCGTGGTGTTCAGGGTGCGGCTCGGGTTGCGGCCGCGCTCGCGCCGGGCGATCGTTCGCAATGCGTCGTAGACGGTCTCGAGCTCGATCGCCGACGGGCTCCGCCGTGCGGCGGTGCTCGCTGCTGAGTCGCTCCCGGGAACCGCTTCCGAAGATCTGTCGTGCCGTCGCTCGCTCATCGCACCTGGCTGTCGGAATCCCCTCCGGGCAGTGTGTGCCGAGCCCGGTCGACGCGTCAAGGCGTCAGGCGAGCGCCCTGAGTTTCTCGATCTGGGCTTCGAGCTCGGCCACCTTCTGGCCGTGCTCGGCGAGGCGCTGGCGCTCCTTGTCGACCACCTCGGCCGGGGCATTGGCGACGAAGCGTTCGTTGGTCAGCTTCTTCTCCGCGACCTGCAGGCCCTTGCGCTCCCGCTCCAGCTGCTTTTCCAGCCGCGCGATCTCCTCGCCCATGTCGACCAGGCCGGCCAGGGGAATGAGCAGCCGCATCTCGCCGGCCAGCTGGACCGCGCAGTCGGCCGTGTCGCGCTCGTCGCTCACCGCGTCGATCGTCTCCAGGCGCGCCAGCCTGCGGATCAGGCCGCCGAATCGCTCCACCCGCTCGAGATCGTTCTCGCTCGCGTTCTGGACCAGCAGCGGCATCGGCTTGCCCGCGGCCAGGCCCAGTTCCGTGCGTGCCGAGCGAACCGCGCTGACCACCTGCTTGAGCCACTCCGCGTCGGCTTCGGCGGCTTCGTCCAGCGGGCCCGGAGCGGGCCAGTCCGCACCGGCCAGGAAATCCCCGTCGATGGAAAGCGGACCGCGGAGCTTCTGCCAGATTTCCTCGGTCACGAACGGCACGAAGGGGTGCAGCAGGCGGAGCAGCGCATCGAGCACTTCGGCCAGTGTGCGCCGGGTGCCCGCAGCGATCGCCGGGTCGGCGTCGTCGGCCAGCGCCGGCTTGGACAGTTCCAGGTACCAGTCGCAGAACTGGTGCCAGGTGAATTCGTACAGCGCCTGCGCGGCGAGGTCGAACCGGTAATCGGCCACCGCACGGTCGACCTGGTCGATCGTGCGCGCCAGGCTGGAACGAATCCAGCGCGAGATCACGTCGTCGGCGGGTGCATCGGGCAGTGCGTCGTCGCCGATGTTCATGAACACGAAGCGCGATGCATTCCAGAGCTTGTTGAGGAAGTTCCGGTAGCCCTCGCAGCGCGACAGGTCGAACTTGATGTCGCGGCCATGGCCGGCCAGTGCCGTGAATGTGAATCGAAGCGCGTCTGCGCCGAAGGCCGGGATGCCGTCGGGAAATTCCTCGCGCGTGTGCTTCTCGATCGCCGCCTTCATCTGCGGCTGCATCAACGCGCCGGTGCGCTTGGCGACCAGGTCGTCGAGCGCGATGCCGTCGATCAGGTCGATCGGGTCGAGCACGTTGCCCTTGGACTTCGACATCTTCTGGCCGTCACGGTCGCGGATCAGGCCGGTGATGTAGACCTGCTCGAAGGGCACCTTGCCGGTGAAGTGGCCGGTCATCATGATCATCCGGGCGACCCAGAAGAAGATGATGTCGAAGCCGGTGACCAGCACCGAGCTCGGCAGGTAGCGGTCGTAGCCTTCGCGCTTCATCCGCTCGGCGTCGGGCCAGCCCAGCGTGGAATGCGCCCACAATGCCGACGAGAACCAGGTCTCGAGCACGTCGGGATCCTGGTGGAGCGCGACGCCGTCGGCGATGCCGTGCTTCTCGCGGACCTCGGTTTCGCGGCGACCTACGTAGACATTGCCGTTGTCGTCGTGCCAGGCCGGAATCCGGTGGCCCCACCAGAGCTGGCGTGAAATGCACCAGTCCTGGAGGTTCTCCATCCAGTGGCGATAGGTGTTGATCCAGTTGCCGGGGACGAACTCCACGTCGCCGCGCTCGACCGTCTCCAGGCCGAGCTTGCCGAGCGAATCCATCTTCACGAACCACTGGTCGGTGAGATAGGGCTCAATGACCTGGCCGGAGCGATCGCCGCGTGGCACGACCATGGCGTGCGGCTTTTCCTCGACCAGCAGGCCGTGGGTCTTCAGGTCGTCGACGATCCGCCGGCGCGCGTCGAAGCGGTCCAGGCCCCGGTAGGCCTCCGGGGCGTTGTCGTTGACCCGGGCCTCGGGCGTGAAGATGTTGATCGGCTCGAAGTCGTGGCGCGCTCCGACCTCCCAGTCGTTGAAGTCGTGCGCCGGCGTGATCTTGACGCAGCCGGTGCCGAATTCCGGGTCGACGTAGTCGTCGGCCACGACCGGAATCTCGCGATCGGTCAGCGGCAGCTTGACGGTCTTGCCGACCAGGTCGGTGTAGCGTTCGTCTTCCGGGTGGACCGCCACGCAGACGTCGCCGAGCATCGTTTCCGGCCGGGTGGTGGCGACAATCACGTCGCCCTTGCCGTCGGTTCTCGGGTAGCGGATCGACCACAGCTTGCCCTGCTCGTCGCTGTTGACGACCTCGAGATCGGAGATCGCGGTCTTGAGCACCGGGTCCCAGTTCACGAGTCGCGGTCCGCGGTAGATCAGGCCCTCGTCGTGCAGGCGCACGAAGGTCTCGATGACCGCTTCGGACAGGTCGTCGTCCATCGTGAACCGTTCGCGCGACCAGTCGGCCGAGGCGCCGAGCCGGCGCATCTGGCCGGTGATCGTCGAACCCGACTCCTGCTTCCACTGCCAGACCCGGTCGATGAACTCGGAGCGGCTGTAGTCGTCGCGTTTTCCGCCCTCGGCCTCGATCTGGCGGGTGACGACCATCTCGGTGGCGATGCCGGCATGATCGACGCCGACCTGCCACAAGGTGTCGAAGCCCTTCATGCGATGCGCGCGGACCAGGCAGTCCATCAGCGTGTGCTGGAATGCGTGGCCCATGTGCAGCGTGCCGGTGACGTTCGGCGGCGGCAGGAGGATCGTGTAGGGCGTGCCCTTACCGGACGGCCGGAAGCAGCCGGCATTCTCCCAGGTCGGGTACCAGCGGGATTCGATTCGGTCGGGATCGTAGGTCTTGTCCATGGCGCATTGCGTCGGGACCGGGCCGGTGCACGGCCAGCGGTCCCGGTTCGGGTCCGGTCGGTGAACAGGGGCGTCCATGGTACTGCGAGCGGGGCGCGGGCGGGGCGCCCGGCAGGCGCCGGACGGCTACCTCAGGACGTGATGGTGCAGTTCGGCGCCGGCGCGCTTCCAGTCCTTCCAGCGCTGGCGAAGTCGCGGTCGCGCGTCCTCGTCGGCGGGGACCAGTTCGAGCACGCGTTGAAAGCGACCGTCCGGCAGCGGTGCGGTCGGGTCCAGGTTGATCAGCAGGGCGGCGCGTTCGGGCGGCTGCTCGACCAGCCGGATCGGCGCGTGCGGATCCTCGAGGCCGTGCGGCAGGAAGCGGCCGGGCGGTTTCTGCCAGAGTCGCTCGTCGAGCTCGGCCAGCGCCCGGCGCGGACCGACGATGGCGATGTCCGTCAGCCCGGGCCAGGCCTTGCCGACCAGCACCGCAGCCACGTCCAGCGGGTCCTGGAAGCGGCCGGACAGCTCGTAGAAATCGACGCGCATCGGATGGGTTCGGCTTGGCCGCTCCGGGGTCAGCCGGCGCGGTCCATCAGCCAGCGGGTCAACAGGCCGACCGGTCGGCCGGTCGCCGATTCCGGTTTGCCCCACTGCCAGGCCGAGCCGGCGATGTCGATGTGGGCCCAGCGCGTGCCTTCGGCAAAGCGTGACAGGAAGCAGCCGGCGGTGATCGATCCGGCCGGCATGCCGCCGACGTTCTTCATGTCGGCAAACGGGGTCTCGATCTGCTTCTGGTACTCGTCCCACAGCGGCAGTCGCCAGCCGCGATCGGCCGCCTCGAGGCCGGCGGCCAGCAGTTCCTCGGCCAGCTCGTCGTCCTGGGTCATGATGCCGCTGGCGTGGTGGCCAAGCGCAACGACGCAGGCGCCGGTCAACGTGGCGATGTCGACCATCGCGACCGGCTCGCTGTTGCGCGCCGTCCAGGTCAGGGCGTCGGCAAGAATCATCCGGCCTTCGGCGTCGGTGTTGTGGACTTCGACGGTCTGCCCGGACATCGTGGTGATGACATCGCCCGGTCGGTAGGCCGCACCGTCGGGCATGTTCTCGACCGCGGCCACGACACCGTCGACGTTCAGCGGCAGCTTCATCCGCGCGACCGCTTCCAGCGCGCCGATCGTGGTGGCCGCACCGCACATGTCGAACTTCATCTGCTCCATCAGGTCGCGCGGCTTGATCGAGATGCCGCCGGTGTCGAAGGTCACGCCCTTGCCGACCAGGGCGTAGGGCTTGCCTTCACCGCCGCGCCAGCGCAGGCGGATCAGGCGAGGACGATTGGCGCTACCCTTGCCCACGGCCATCAGGGCATGCATGCCCAGTTCGGTCATGCGGTGCTCGTCGAGCACCTCGACTTCGAGGCCGTCGATCTCGTCGGCCAGCGATTCGGCATGCTCGGCGAGGAAGGCGGGCGTGCAGATGTTCGGGGGCAGGTCGCCGAGATGGCGCGCGGTACGCACGCCGGCGTTGATCGCATCGGCGCGGGCGAGCGCATCGTCGACCCCTTCGCCGGCCGGCAGCGACACCCGTTCCGTGGGCGGCGCGTCCTCGGGCTTCGCCTTGCGGGTTTCGGTGTAGATGTAGTCGCCGTTGTCGAGGCCCAGCGCTACCTGCTGGCTCTTCCACGTCGGGTCGCGGCCGTCCACCTCGATCCAGGGCAGCAGGCAGTGCGCTTGACGGGCGCGGGTGCCGCGCAGGGCCTGGCCTGCGGCCCGGGCGACCGCGGCGAATACGCTCTCGTTCCACTTGCCGCGCTTGCCGAGGCCGACCACGACCAGGCGCTTCGCGCCCAGTCCGGCGGGTTCGTGCAGCACCAGGCTCCTGCCCGGCACCGGCGGCAACTCCTCGGCCTTGCGCAGCCGCTCGAGCAGCCCGCCGGTCGCTTCGTCGATCGGCGCGGCCCAGTCCGGCAGGGCCTGGTTCGCGAACAATCCGACGACCAGCGCGTCGGTCTCGAGGGTGACGGCGTCGGTGTCGGTCGAGGAGAACTGGATACGGTTGGAAGTCATGCGTGGAATCCTTGGTTTGACGTTCGGGGCGCGCGGCGCAGCCTATCCGTTCCGGATCGATCGAGCGGGTCGGAACCAAGCGATCGATGCGACGAATCGAAACGACACATCGGACCGTTACGAAGGAGTGGTGTCCGGCCGCGCACGCGGGACAAGCGCCCATTGTACCCTTGGGGGCCGTGCCCGCTGTCGGCATCCCATCGTGCAGGTCCCGGTCCAGATGCCTATCCCGATGCTAGTCCCGAAGCCCATCCCGCCGTCCCTTTCGACGCCCATGCCGTTGCCTGCCTGAATGGCCACCTCGGCGCCCAGTTCGAAGCGCGTGGCCGGATCCTCACCGACGCTGTCGCGCTACCTGTTGCGGATGAGCGCCGGGGCGGCGCTGGCGACCCTGGCCGTGCTGCTCGGCGTGACCCTGGCGCTGTTCCTGGCCGAGTTGCTCGGCCAGGTTGCCGACGGGGAGGCGGCCTCGCGCACGGTCTTTACCCTGCTCGCCCTGCGCATCCCCGAGGCATTGCAGCTGGTCGGTCCGCTGGCGCTGATGCTGGGTCTGCTGATGACGCTGGCCCAATCCGCGGCCGGCGGCGAGCTGGGCGTGATGCGGGCCTCCGGCGTGCCACCCGGCCGCCTGCTGGCGCCGCTGATCGTCCTGGCCGTGCTCTGGGCCGCGATGCTGGCGGGGGTCGCCGGATGGGCTGCGCCGTGGACCGCACGCGAATCGGCCCGCCTGGACCAGCGGCTGGCCGAGGAGATCCTGCTTTCGGGAATCCGGCCGGGCCAGTTCCAGACCCTCGACGGCGGCGGTCTGAGCGTGTTTGTCGAAACCGCCGATCCCCGCACGGCCGCGCTGACCGGCGTGTTCATTCACCGGCTCGGCGGCGACCGGGTCGAGGTCATTCGCGCCGCACGCGGCGAGCTGTCCGTCGACGATCGGAGCGGCGTGCGGCTGCTGTCCCTGTACGACGGCGTCCATCTGACCCACCAGGCCACAGGCAGCGGGCTTCCGCTGCGCCGGATCGAATTCGCCCGGAACCAGTTCGAGGTGCCGCTCCCGACGCGCCAGCGAGACGACGATCCGATCCGGCAGCGACCGACGGTCGAGCTGCTCGATGACGCATTCGTCGGGCGAGGCGACGAGGCGCGTCGCGAACTGCACTGGCGGCTGGCACCTCCGGTCGCGGCGCTTCTGCTTGCGCTTCTGGTGCTGCCGGTCGCGGTGTCGCCGCCGCGCGGCGGCCGGTCCGGCGTCGTGGTGCCCGCACTGGTGATCTACCTGGTCTACACCAACGCGCTGAACCTGGTCCTCGGGCGCACCGACCTGGACCCGTCCGCTGCCTGGGCGGTGCATGGTGCGGTGGGTCTGGTCGGGCTCGCAGCCGCAGCGTGGTGGAGGGCCCGATGGTGATGAGGGTGACGATGGTGACCGCGCCGCGAGCGACCGGCCGGCTGACCCGCTACCTGCTTGCCGCCACGCTCGGCGGCGTGCTCTCGGTCAGTGCCTTGCTCGTCGGGCTGTATGCCGGAATCGACGTGGTGCGCGAAGCCGGCGACCTGCAGCAGGACTACGGGGTGCCCGAGATGCTGGTGTTCGTGGCCCGGACCCTGCCGACCCGGGTCTACGACATCTTTCCCTTCGCCGCGTTGATCGGCGTTCTGGTCGGTCTGGGCCGGCTGGCGTCGGGGCGCGAACTGGTCGCGATGCGCGCGGCGGGCTTCGATCGCGGCAGCATCACCACGCGCGTCGTGGCCGGGGCGCTGCTGGCCACGCTGGCCGTGGTCGCGATGGCCGAGCTGGCCGTGCCTGGACTCGAGACCGAGGCGCGAGTGGCCCGCGAGCAGGCGCGCAGCGGCAGCGTCGGTACGGCGTCGGGTGAAGGGCTGTGGCTGCGCGATGGAACGCGCATGGTCCACGTCGGCCTCGTGACCTGGGGTCCGGACGATACGGTAGACCTGACCGACCTGGACATCTACGCGCTGGATGCAGCGAACGATAAGGGTCACCTGATCCGCGCTCGTTCGGCGCGCCATGAGGATGGCGAATGGCAGCTGCGCCAGGTCGAGCGGCTCGACCTGGCCGACGGCGGCGTGCAACGCTTCGGCCGACTGGCGCTGGACTCGCGCCTCGACCCCGACGTCTTCGACGCCCTCGCGACCCGGCCCCGCCTCCTGCCGATGTCCGACATCCTGCGCATCGAGGACTACCTCGATCGCAACGGGCTGGATACGCGCACTTACCGCGAGGCGTTCTGGCGACGCGCGCTCTATCCGGCCAACCTGCTGGCCATGATCCTGGTCGGCCTGCCGCTGCTCTTCCGGCCGGGTCGGAGCGCCTCGACGGCAACGCACGTGTTCGCCGGCGTCGCGCTCGGCGTCGGCTTCGTCGTCGTGCAGCGGATCAGCCTGGGGCTTGCGCCGGTGCTGCCGCTGCCGCTGGGCCTCACCCACGCGCTGCCGGCCCTGCTGTTCGGTGCAGCCGGGATCGTCATCCTTCGGCGTGGTTGACTGCGGATCCGCTCGCCCCGTTTGCTTCCCGTCCCGCGACCCGTCTGCAGCGCGCTTGCGTTGCGGCCGCAGCGCCAGCGCATGGGGGCTGTCTCAGTCGAGTACGCGCAATCGGGTCCCGCTGGCGCGGTCGTGCCAGGTTGCGCCGTCGGCGCGGAACAGGGCCGTCCAGAAGCCGGCGCCGAGCAGTGCCAGCGAGGCGAGGGCCACCAGGAATCGCGTGGTCAACTGGGCGAACGTCGGTGCAGGCTCGTTCGCGCCACCGACCGACACGAGGTGGATCTTCCACGCGCCCATGCCGACGGTGCGCCCGGCGAGATGCCAGCTGCCGGCCAGGTAGGCGAAGGCGAGCGCGAGGAGATAGAGCTGGAACAGCGCTTGACCGGAATCGATGGCGCCCCCGCTCGGGATCACGACCAGGGCGGCACCGATCATCCACAGACCGAGCAGGATCAGGCCGTCATAGCCGATCGCGGCAAGGCGCCTCGGCAACGAGCACGTGCGATATTCGGCGGGCTTCATGGCGAGGGGCTGGTGGTTTGGATCGCTGTGACGATTGTGGCATAGTAGAAAACTTGACCTGCTTCGGTAGGTCGAAGCGTCGCATGCGTCGGTTCCCGAGAATTCTGCGGGCAGGATCTGCAGGTTCAGTGAACGGAATCCCGAATGCGTTTCCGCCGGCTCGCTCGTCAATGCGACGACTGGACTTGCGGACCAACGTTTGCCCGGCGCGACCGGTCGTTTTCAGCCGGCCTGCCGGATCAACGGTGAACGTGGCCGGTGAACACGGCTGCTTTGCAAACGCCGGACGGCGCGGTATTCTTGCCGCGTGGCTCCATGGCGACGCAGGATGTGCGCCGCCGATCGATGAATCCGAACCTAAAAGACACCGGAAATTCAACTATGTCGAAACATCACCCCACCCGTCGCGCGCTGCCGGCGGCTCTGGTTGTCGGCGCGGGCCTCGCGTTCGCCATGACGGCCGGCGCCCAGGTGCTCGACCGCAGCATCGATACCGAGAATCGGATCACGCGCAATGCCGCCCAGGTCCAGGCCCAGATCAACCAGGTGGCCGATCAGACCGAGGACATCGTCAGCGAGTACCGGGCGCTGCTCAACGAGATCCAGAGCCTGCGGATCTACAACGACCAGCTGCAGCGCGTGGTGCAGAGCCAGGAGGAGGAGATCGTCCAGATCAACGACGACCTCGCCAACCTCGAGGCGACCAACCGCGACGTGGTGCCGCTGATGATCGAGATGGCCGAGACGCTGCCGCGGCTGATCCGCGCAGACGTGCCCTTCCGCCTCGACGAACGCCTCGGCCGGGCCGAGAATCTCGTCGATGCGCTCGACCTCGCCGACGTCACGACCTCGGAGAAGTACCGCCGCATCCTCGAGGCCTACCTCGACGAAGTCGAACTCGGCCGGACCACCGAAGCCTACGGTGCCAGCCTGCCGAACGGCCAGGAAGTGAATTTCCTGCGGGTCGGTCGGACGCTGCTGTTCTACCAGTCGCTGGACGGTACCGAGACCGGTTGGTGGAACCCGAACACCCGCCAGTTCGAACAGCTGGACGACAGCTATCGCCTCCCCGTCAGCGACGGCCTGGCGATCGCGCAGAATCAGGTTGCACCGGATCTGGTGCGTCTTCCCGTGCCCGCACCGGAGAATGAATGATGAATCGACTGACTCTTCTACTGGCTAGCGCCTGCCTGCTGCTTCCGGTCAGCGGCATCGCACAGGAGACGCTGGACGAACTGCTCCAGCAGGTCGAACAGGCCGCTTCGGACGAAGCGCGCATCGACCAGCAGCGTCTGCAGGAATTCCGCTCGGAACGCAACCGCCAGCAGCAGCTGCTGGAAGAAGCGCGGGCCGAACTGCGGGCGCAGCAGCAGCGCTCCGATCGGCTCAACACCGAGTTCGACGACAACGAACGCGAACTGGCCGACCTGGAAACCACACTGGCCGAGCGCCAGGGCAACCTCGGTGAATTGTTCGGCGTCGTTCGACAGGTCGCCGGGGACTTCGCCTCCACCCTCGATGACTCGATGACCTCGGCGCAGTATCCGGGGCGCTCGCAGTTCCTTTCGGACCTGGCGCAGCGCGATCGCCTGCCGCGGGTCGAGGAATTGCGCGAGATGTGGACCGCGATCGTTCGCGAGATCGCCGCGTCGGGCAAGACCGTCGAGTTCACCGCCGACGTCACCAATGCCGACGGCGACCTCGAAACGGGACGCTCGGTGGCGCGCCTCGGCGTGTTCAACGCAGTGTCCGATGGCAACTTCCTGCGCTGGGACTCGGTGCGCGAGCGCCTGGTCGAACTGCCGCGCCAGCCGGCCAGCCGCTACCAGGCGATGGCCGAAGACTTCCAGAACGCCGCCCCGGGAACGGTCGAGGAAATGGCCGTCGACTTCACCCGCGGAACGATCCTGCAGTCCGTGGTCCAGTCGCCGACCTACCGTGAGCGTCTCCGCCAGGGCGGCCCCGTCGGCATGGTCATCGTCGCGCTCGGCGTCCTCGGGCTGCTGTTCGCCCTGTGGAAGGGCGTGATGCTGTTCATCCGCGGCAACGCGATCAAGCGCCAGGTCAAGCGGGATTCGGCCGACAAGGGCAACGCCCTGGGTCGTGTGCTCGCGGTGTACGAAGAAAACCCGGATGCCGACGTCGAAACTCTCGAGCTCAAGCTCGACGAAGCCATCCTGCGCGAGACCGCGCCGCTGGAATCGGGCCTGCCGTTCATCAAGGTGCTGTACGTCGTGGCGCCGCTGATCGGTCTGCTCGGTACCGTGGTCGGCATGATCCAGACCTTCCAGCAGATCACGCTGTTCGGTACGGGTGATCCCCGCATGATGGCCGGCGGTATCTCGATGGCGCTGATCACCACCGTGCTCGGTCTGGTCGTGGCCATTCCGCTGACCCTGATCCACAGCGTCCTGCAGTCGCGCAGCCGCCAGCTGGTCCAGATCCTCGAGGAGCAGGCCGCCGGCATCATTGCGCGCACTGCGGAAGAGCGTCATGGTCACTCTGTATAACCTTCTCGAGTCGATCCGCGGCTTCATCGAGCTCGGCGGCGACGTCCTCTGGGCGATCATGGCTGTCCTGCTGGTGATGTGGACGCTGATCATCGAGCGGTACTGGTACCTCTTCCGGGTCCTCCCGGGAGAGCGCCGGTCGCTGATCGAACAGTGGAACAACCGCAGCGATCACCGCTCCTGGCACGCTCACCGCGTCAAGGAGGAAATGATCAGCCGGCTCAAGGGCAACCTGGAGACCAACGTCCGGAACATCCAGACGCTGGTCGCGATCTGCCCGCTGCTGGGTCTGCTCGGCACGGTGACCGGGATGGTGGCCGTGTTCGACGTCATGGCCTACTTCGGTACCGGTAACGTTCGCGCCATGGCCGCCGGGGTCTCGAAGGCCACGGTTCCGACCATGGCCGGAATGGTCGCCGCGCTGTCAGGGGTCTACTTCGCGTCCTATCTCGACCGCAAGGCCGATATCGAGGCCGAGAAGCTCGAAGACCTTCTGCAGCACGACTGACCGAACCTGAGGACGATTTTTCATGCCACGCAGACACGCTGCAAAGGACGAGCCGGAGATCAACATCACGCCGATGCTGGACATCGTGTTCATCATGCTGATCTTCTTCATCGTCACCACGACCTTCGTTCGCGAAACCGGCGTCGAGGTCGACAAACCCACCGCGATCACGTCGGAACCACGCCCGCAGGGCAATGTCCTAATCGGTATCGACGTCAACGACGACATCTGGATGAACGGCAGAATGATCGAAATCAGTGACGTGCGCACGCTGGTCTCACGCGCACGTTCCGAGAACCCCGAAGGGTCGGTGATCCTGATCTCCGACAAGGGGTCTCGAACCGGCACGCTGGTCGACGTCATGGACCAGGTCCAGGCGGCCGGCGTAACTCGTATGGCTATTTCCGCCGAACAAGAAGGCGGGGGGTAACAGCATGGGTTCAGGACTTCGCTATCTCATTTCACTGGCGCTGGCCGTGGTGGTCACGCTGGCCGCGTTCTACTTCATGCACAAGTTGATCTCCAACGCCGGCGGCGACAACGAGGTGCTCGAGCCGCCGCCGGGCATTCGCTTCGGCCCGGTGGAGATCGACGACACGATCACCAAGGAATCGCGCAAGCGGCCCGAGCCGCCGCCGCCGCCGGAAGAGCCGCCGCCGCCGCCGGACCTGGAGATCGCCCAGGTCGAACAGACGCCGGTGAACATGCCGCAGCTCGACCTGCCGGACCTGAACTTCTCGCCCACCGGCGGGAACCCGGTGCTCGGCAACTTCAACACCAACCGCAATGCCGAAGGCGACGTGGTGCCGCTGGTCCGGATCCAGCCGCAGTACCCGCGCGACGCCGCCATGAACCAGATCGAAGGCTATGTCACGGTACAGTTCACGATCACCGAGACCGGGGCCGTCACCAACCCCCGGGTGATCGACGCCGAGCCGCCGCGAGTGTTCGATCGGGCCGCCCTGCGAGCCATCCTGCGGTGGAAGTTCAAGCCGCGCATCATCGATGGCGTGGCCGTGGCGCGACCCGCGACCCAGACCATCGACTTCAATCTCGACGGCAGCTGATCTCGATGCGCCGGGCGGCCCTCGCCCGGCGGATCGTGGCCGGGCGACGCTCCGGGCGAAGCGCTCCGCAGCATCGATCCGTCACCCCACCACAGACTTGAAACGGAACGGACCATGAACCGTAGCCATACCTCACCGACGACCGTCGCCCCGGACCCGCAAGCAGGCATTTCCGCCAGCGCGGCTTCGACTGCATCGATTTCGTCCATCGCCACGGCCCTGATCGCCGCAGTCGCGGTGATGGGGCTGAGTGCGCCCATGACCGCAAGCGCCCAGGCCGAAGGCACCGTGACCTGCGGCGTCGAGCGCGAGGTGGATGCGGGCATGCTGTCCGAGCCGATCTATCGTCGCCTGAACGATATCTTCGAGAAGTTCGGTGAAGAGCTGTTCACCGAGGCCTACAACGACCTCAACGACATGCGGGACCGCCGCCTGTCGGACTACGAGCGGGCGTCGGTCGAACAGGCCATGGGTTTTGCGGCCGCGCAGCAGGAAGATTTCCGTCGCGCGATCGGTCACTTCGAAGAAGCGATTCGCATCAACGCGATGCCGAACGATCAGCACTTCGAGATGATCCTGCAGATCGCCCAGCTCTACAACGCCATCGAGCAGTACGACCGGGCGCTGGAGCAGCTGGATCTCTGGTTCTGCGTGTCGACCGAAGACGCCAAGAAGCAGGCGTCGGTCTGGCTGCTGAAGGCCAACCTGCACATGCAGCGCGACGAATTCCGGATGGCGCTGGAATCGATCGACACGGCCATCGAGTTGCGCGAAGATCCTCCGGAAAGCTGGTACCGGGTCAAGCTCGGCATGCACATGGAGCTCGAGGAATGGCGACCGGCGACGGACGTGCTGAAGATCCTCATCCAGATGAACCCGGACCGCAAGGCGTACTGGATTCAGCTGTCGGGCTCCTACATCGAGCTCGGTGACGACGCCGAGGCAATGGCAGCGCTTCGCCTGGCGTGGCGGCGCGGCGTCCTGGATCGCGGCAGCGAGTACGTGCAGCTGGCCGGGCTGCTGCAGCAGATGGACTCGCCGCGCCAGGCCGCGGAAGTTCTCGAGGACGGCCTCGACAAGGGGCTGGTCGAAGCCACGTCGCAGAACTGGGAAATGACCGCTGGCGCCTGGTACGAAGCCCGGGAAATGGAGAATGCGCTGGCGGCCTACGATCGAGCCGGCGAACTTTCCGACAGCGGCAAGATCGACTTCCAGCGCGCATCCATTCTGACCAACCGGGAGGAATGGCCCGAGGCGCTGGCTGCCGCGACCCGCGCGCTGGAAAAAGGCGACCTGACCGAGTCGCAGCGCGGCAACGCGAACATCCTCGCGGGGATGGCGCATTTCAACATGGGCAACTACGATGCGGCCGAACAAGCCTTTAATCGCGCCGCGGACTATGGCAGACTGCGTCAAGCGGCGCAGGAATGGATCAACCACATCAATCAGACGCGCCAGAACTCAGTAGGACAGTAGCGGTATATAGGATCGCTGACCGGGGAGGATGACGATGCAGAACAATACCGAGAACACGCTCGAACAGAAGGTCGGCGACGACGCCGGTCCGGCCGCAGGCACTCCGCCGCCGGCACCCGCGCCTGTCAAGAAGAAGGCTTCCAAGAAGAAGGCTTCCAAGAAGAAAGCATCGAAGAAGAAG
The DNA here is from genome assembly GCA_965222675.1 of Wenzhouxiangellaceae bacterium. Lineage (GTDB taxonomy): Bacteria > Pseudomonadota > Gammaproteobacteria > Xanthomonadales > Wenzhouxiangellaceae. Next base: position 1,098,349 of record OZ244963.1, read on the forward strand.
GCTTCCAAGAAGAAGGCTTCCAAGAAGAAGGCTTCCAAGAAGAAGGCTTCCAAGAAGAAAGCATCGAAGAAGAAGGCCTCCAAGAAGAAGGCCTCCAAGAAGAAGGCTTCCAAGAAGAAGGCTTCCAAGAAGAAGGCTTCCAAGAAGAAAGCATCGAAGAAGAAAGCATCGAAGAAGAAGGCCTCCAAGAAGAAGGCCTCCAAGAAGAAGGCCTCCAAGAAGAAGGCTTCCAAGAAGAAGGCTTCCAAGAAGAAGGCTTCCAAGAAGAAAGCATCGAAGAAGAAGGCTTCGAAGAAGAAGGCTTCCAAGAAGAAGGCTTCGAAGAAGAAGGCTTCCAAGAAGAAGGCTTCCAAGAAGAAGGCCTCCAAGAAGAAGGCCACCAAGAAGAAGGCCTCCAAGAAGAAGGCCTCCAAGAAGAAGGCTTCCAAGAAGAAGGCTTCCAAGAAGAAGGCTTCGAAGAAGAAGGCTTCCAAGAAGAAGGCTTCCAAGAAGAAGGCTTCCAAGAAGAAAGCATCGAAGAAGAAGGCTTCCAAGAAGAAAGCTTCCAGGAAGAAAGCTTCCAAGAAGCGCGCAAAAAAAAAGTCTCTCTGAAGCGAGGCGCTGACGCATGGCGCCAGTTGGCCGAGGTCTCGGAAACCATTCGAGACGCGGCCGAACAGCTCGGTGAAGCGGCCTCCCACCTGGCCGCTCGAGAGGCCGCCGCAAGCCGTCGAGCGCTTGACGACTTCGTCGGCGCGACGCGATCCAAGCTCTCCGATCTCGAAGAGATGGCCGAGCGAGGAATCGCGCGAATCACCGGGAAGTAATCCATCGTGCGCCGGCCCTCGGTGCACGACCTGGTCGACCGCTTCATCGACGCGGCATGGGCCGAAGACGGGCTTTCGCCGCAGACCCTCGACGCATACCGAACCGACCTGGCTGGCTTCGATCGGCCGGGTCTTTTCGTTTCCGACGGCGATCGGGTCGAACTCGATCGACATGCTCTTCTCGGCGAGTTCGCTCGTCGATTGCGCTCGGGGCTGCAGGTCAGCACGTTGCGTCGGCAACTCAGTGCGCTTCGCCGCTTCTGCGGCTGGCTACGGCGGGAGCGGTTCATGCGGGGCGATCCGCTGGCCGGGTTCGAGCCGCCGAAGCGACCGCTGCGCCTGCCCGGAACGCTGACCGAAGCCGAGATCCGCGCCCTGATGGCGGCGCCGGATGTCGAGACTCCCATAGGCCTGCGCGATCGGACCATGCTCGAAGTCCTCTACGCCAGCGGCCTGCGAGTCAGCGAACTGACGGGGTTGCAGCGCGCCGGCGTGAATCTTCGCCAGGGTCTGCTGCGGGTGACTGGCAAGGGTGGCAAGGAGCGGTTGGTGCCGCTCGGTGAGGAGGCGTCCGACTGGCTTCGGAAGTGGCTGGATGGGCCGCGAGCCGACTGGACGCGGGAAGATGGCTGCGACGACGTCTTCGTTTCCAATCGCGGCGCAGGGCTGACCCGGCAGGCGATCTGGCACCGGATCCGCCGCTACGCACTGAGCCTGGGCCTGGGCAGCAGGCTTTCCCCGCACAAGTTGAGGCACTCGTTCGCGACCCACATGCTCGACCATGGCGCCGACCTGCGCGTGGTGCAGTTGCTGCTCGGCCACGCCGATCTGGCGACCACGCAGATCTACACCCACGTCGCCCAGGCCCGGTTGAAGAATCTGCACCACCGTCACCACCCGCGCGGCTAGACTAGCCGTCGCGCCGGGTTGCGGGCGGATTGCTGATGGGCTGCTGACGTATTGCTGGCGGACAGCCCAGGCGCTCGATGAACTGCAGAAGCCGGGCGGGGAAGCCGGTGGCGAGGGTCGGCCGCCCGGACCGCGCCCCGAGGATGAGGAGCACCGGAAAAAGCCGTTCGCCCCGGAACTTCCCCCGGCCGCACCGTTCAAACCGACCAGACCGCTGCGGGATGTCCAGTCGAGTTCCGCGTCGATACGCTCAATGAAGAGGAATGCCGTGAATCACGAATTCAACAAGACGATGCACCTGGTCGCTGGCGCTCTTGCGCTGCTGGTGGCTGCAACGACGGGCCTGGCCCAGGACTACCAGGCCGTGCGAGACCGCCTGCAGACCCTGGCCGGTGCCGACACGGAAATCTCGATTGCCGAGTCGGCCGTGCCCGGAATGCTGCGGGTGCGACTCGGCGGCGACATCGTCTACATGACCGAAGACGGACGCTACCTGATGCAGGGCCGACTGCTCGATCTCGAATCGCGAACCGACCTGACCAACCAGGCTCGCACCGAGATTCGCAAGGACCTCCTGGCTTCCCTGGATTCCGAACAGATGATCCGGTTCGGCCCGGACGACCCGGCCTACGATCTGATCGTGTTCACCGACGTCGACTGCGGGTACTGCCGCCGCCTGCACCAGCAGATCGAGGAGTACACCGACGCCGGCATCCGGATCAACTACATGGCGTTCCCGCGCGCCGGCATCGGCTCCGAGACCTTCCGCAAGATGGATGCCGTCTGGTGTGCGGCCGACCAGCAGGCCGCGATGGACGAAGCCAAGGCCGGCGGAAGCCCGGATGCGCCGGAGTGCACTTCGCCGGTGGCCGACCAGTATCGGCTCGGCCAGGCGATCGGCGTGACCGGTACGCCGGCGCTGGTCACCCTCGACGGCGACCTGATTCCGGGCTACGTACCGGCCGACGACCTGCGCGGCCGGCTGGAACAGCTCGCCGCGCAACACACCGCGGACTGACGCTGACGCCTCGACCGGGTCCGCCACGGACCCGGTCGTCGTCGCGCAGAATCTCCAGCAGCACCTCCATCAGCAGGACCCCGGACGCCCGTCGATTCGACCGAAGGGTTGCCGCCCCGTGCGGTCGGCGCTGACCGACGAGGTCCGGCCCGCCGAACGAGCGCCGGTGCGCGCGGCCGCAGCGATATAATCCCGGCTTCGCCGAAGTGGGCCGATCCGGTGCTCTCGCTCTCCCGTCCAGCATCAACCCGAACGTGTCCGCGCCGCGGATCCGGATCGCGCTTCGACCCGCACGCCCTGTCCGGGAGATTCACCCGATGAAATTCCTCCTCGGCCGCGGTGGACTCCCGCGGTTCAAGATCGCCGCCCTTGCCGACGCCCTGGGGCGGAGCCTCGGCACTCGCGTCCAGCTCTCCAGCCGCGAACTGCTGATGCTCGACCTTCCGGATCCGGTCTGGTCGGAGCATTCGCGCGATCTCCGTCGCCTGCTCGATGCCGAACCCCTGACCGACGACCGGGTCGCCCCCGATTCGCTGTTTGTCGTGCCCCGCCGCGGCATGCTCAGCCCCTGGGCCAGCAAGGCAGCCGACATCCTGCTGCGCTGCCACATTGAGGGCGTGCGGCGCATCGAACGCGGGTGGTGGATCCGACTCGACGGCATCGCGCCAAGCCGTCTGGACGCAGCTGCCCGCGACCTCCTGCACGATCGGATGACCGAAGCGCTGGTCGATGACCTCGGCGACCTCGAACACTGGTTCGCCCCCCTGGACCCGGAGCCCCTGGCCCACGTGGAGCTCGGCGAGGATCCGTCCGGCGCGCTTGCGGCGGCAAATCGGCGCATGGGTCTTGCGCTGAACGACGAGGAAATCGACTACCTGGCCGCCGCCTATGCGCAGATGGGTCGTGCACCCACCGATGCCGAACTGATGATGTTCGCGCAGGCCAACTCCGAGCACTGTCGGCACAAGATCTTCAACGCATCCTGGACCGTCGACGGTGAATCGCTGGAGGGTTCGCTGTTCGGCATGATCCGGGAAACGCATCGCTTCGTGCCCGACGGCGTCAAGGTGGCCTACGATGACAATGCCGCGGTGCTCGAGGGCTTCGACGGCGAACTGCTCGACACCGGTATCGAGGACCCGACCTGGCGTCCCGTGCCGCTCAGGCAGCACATCCAGATCAAGGTCGAAACGCACAACCACCCGACCGCGATTTCGCCCGACCCCGGTGCGGCCACGGGCGCCGGCGGCGAGATCCGCGACGAGGCGGCGACCGGTCGAGGCGGTCGCCCGGTCGCCGGACTGACCGGGTTCAGCGTTTCGGACCTGAGGATTCCCGGCTTCGAGCGGCCGTGGGAAACCGCGCCCCCGCCGCCGTCGCGTCTGGCCACGCCGCTGGACATCATGATCGAGGCGCCGATCGGCTCGGCCCGGTACAACAACGAGTTCGGCCGGCCCAACCTGGGCGGCTATTTCCGCGCCTGGTCGGCCTCGACCGACGACGGTCGAGGCGAACGGCTCTGGGGCTACTACAAGCCGATCATGATCGCCGGTGGTTCCGGCGTGATCGCCGAGGGCCAGACCGAGAAACTGCCGCTCGCCGCGGGCCATCGGGTGATCGTCCTGGGCGGCCCGGCCATGTTGATCGGGCTCGGCGGCGGTGCGGCGTCCAGCGTGCATTCCGGACAGTCTTCCGAAGACCTCGATTTCGCGTCCGTGCAGCGGGCGAACCCGGAGATGGAGCGGCGCTGCCAGGAGGTCATCGACCGCTGCTGGACGCTCGGCGCCGACAATCCGATCGCATCGATCCACGACGTCGGCGCCGGCGGCCTGTCGAACGCGATCCCGGAGCTGCTGCACGACGGCGGTGTCGGCGCCGAGCTCGAGCTGCGCGCGATTCCGGCCGCCGATGCGTCCCTGTCGCCCATGGCGATCTGGTGCAACGAGTCGCAGGAGCGCTACGTGATGGCGGTGGCCGACCGCGACATGGACCGCTTCCGCGCCATCTGCGAACGCGAGCGCTGCCCGTTCGCCGACCTCGGTCCGGCGACCGATGAACATCGCCTCCAGGTGCGCGACGGAAAGGCCGATGTCCCGGTCGACCTGGATCTCGACGTGCTGCTCGGCAAGACCCCGAGCCTGACCATGGACGTCACCCGCCGCTCCGTGCCCGTGCGGGATGATGGGCTCGAAGGCGTGTCGCCGAATGAGGCGCTGGACGCGGTGCTTCGCGTTCCCGCCGTCGGCAGCAAGCAGTTCCTGATCACCATCGGCGACCGCACCGTGGGCGGCCTGAGCGCGCGCGACCAGATGGTCGGACCGTGGCAGGTTCCGGTGGCCGATTGCGCGGTCACGCTGACCGACTACGCGCATCACACGGGCACCGCGATGGCGATGGGCGAGCGCACGCCCCTGGCCGTCTGGGACGCGCCGGCATCGGGTCGCATGGCCGTGGCCGAAGCCCTGACCAACCTGGCCGGCACGGTGCTGTCGGGGCGTCGTTCGATCAAGCTGTCGGCGAACTGGATGGCGGCCAGCGGCGCGCCCGGCCAGGACGCTGCGCTGCGCGAAACGGTCGAGACCGTTGCCCGTTCGTTCTGCCGCACCCTGGAACTGGCGATCCCGGTCGGCAAGGATTCGCTGTCGATGCAGACCCGGTGGACGAAGGGCGGCGAGGACTTCGCGATGACCGCACCGGTATCGCTGATCGTCTCGGCCTTCGCGCCGGTCGCCGACGTGCGCCGCTCGATCACGCCCGAACTCAGGCTCGATGCCGGGCCCAGCGAACTGGTGCTGCTGGCCTTGCCGGGGCAGCGCCTGGGCGGCTCGGCGCTGAGCCAGGCGCTGGATCGGCCGCTGGGGCCGGTGCCCGACGTGGACTCCGCCGAGCGCTTCGCCGCGCTGTTCGATACGGTCCAGGCGCTGGTCGCCGACGACCTCGCCCTGGCCCTGCACGACCGGTCCGACGGCGGCCTGGTCGTCGGCGTGCTGGAAATGGCGCTGGCCGGGCACGCCGGGGTCGCGCTGGAACTGGCCGATGGGGTGGATCCCGTCGCCATGCTGTTCAACGAGGAAATCGGCTTCGTCGTGCAGACCCGTGCGGCCGACCGAGACCGGATCGAGCGCCGGCTAGCGGCGGCCGGCCTCGAGGGAGGCATGACCGTGATCGGCCGGGTTTCGGGCGACGATCGCCTGGTCGTCGAGCAGGCCGGCGCGACGCTGCTGGATCGGCGGCTGCCGGACCTGCACCAGGCCTGGTCGGAAACCAGCTGGCAGATTCAGCGCCTGCGCGACCATCCCGACTGCGCCGACGAGGAATACGGCCAGCTCGCCGACTGGTCGCGGCCGGGGCTGTCGCCCGTGGTGACCTTCGAGCCGGCCGCGCCGGCCGTAGTGGGCGTGGCCCGTCCGCGGGTCGCGATCCTGCGCGAGCAGGGCGTCAACGGCCAGCGCGAAATGGCCCAGGCCTTCCATGCCGCCGGCTTCGAGGCGGTCGATGTCCACATGAGCGACCTCGAGCACGGTCGCCAGGCGCTCGCCGGCTTCCGGGGCCTCGCGGTCTGCGGCGGGTTCTCCTTCGGCGACGTGCTCGGCGCCGGGCAGGGCTGGGCCCGGTCGATCCGCTTCAGCCGACGGCTGAGCGAGCAGTTCGAGGCCTTCTTCGCCGATCCTTCGACCTTCGGGCTGGGCGTGTGCAACGGCTGCCAGATGCTCAGCGCGCTGGCACCGCTGATTCCCGGCACGGCGCACTGGCCGCGCTTCGAGCACAATCGATCGAGACAGTTCGAGGCGCGCCTGAGCCTGGTCGAGATCGTCGAGTCGCCCTCGGTGCTGCTGGCCGGAATGGCCGGCAGTCGCCTGCCGGTTGCCAGCGCCCACGGGGAAGGCCGCGCGGTGTTCGCCGACGAGGCCGAACAGGCCGGTGCCCGGGTCGCGGTGCGCTACGTCGACGGGCACGGGCGTCCCGCCGAGCGCTACCCCGACAACCCGAACGGATCGCCGGCCGGGATCACGGGCCTGTCGAGCGATGACGGTCGGGTGACCATCCTGATGCCGCATCCGGAGCGCCTGTTGCGCGCGGTCAACTACTCCTGGGCGCCGCCCGAATGGGGCGACTGGTCGCCGTGGACGAGAATGTTCGAGAACGCTCGCCAGTGGGTAGACTAGGGGCCTTCGGACAGGCCGCAGGTCGATGACATGAGCGACGATCGAACCCCGGAATCAGCCGACGAGACCGCCCGCGAAGAGGAATCTTCCGGCAACCCCATCAAGGAGATGTTCCTGCTGGCGCTGTTGTACCTGCCGCTGGGCTTCTTCCTGTGGTTCTACCTGGCCTCGCTGCTGATGTGGTTTCCGACCCGGCTGGTCGACTGGGCGCTGACCGGGTTCTTCCCGGACATCTTCCGCGACGTCGTCCAGCTCGGCTACCGGCTCGAGATCCAGCTCGAGTTCGTGCGGCCGGAGGGCCGCATCGCGCTGGCCGACCGCGAGATCATGATCTATGCTTGGGGCATGGCGCTGCTGTTCGGCCTGATCATGGCCACCCCGATGTCGGCGAAGCGCCGTCTGGCGCAGATGGGCATCGGTTACGTCGTGGTCTCGCTGGTCACGGCCTGGGGCGCGTTCTGGGACGCGCTGAAGGAAGTCGCCTTCAAGGTCCAGCCGGAGGGCGTGGCCGCCATCGCCCAGAGCGCGGTCAGCCCGACCATGATCGCGCTGTTCTACCAACTGGGCTACCTGATGCTGCCCGCCGTGATTCCCCTGGCCACCTGGATCCTGATGAACCGCCCGTTCCTCGAGGAAGTGGTGATGTCCCGCCGGCGCTGAGCGTCCCCTGCGCGAACCCGGCGGAACCTCACCGCCGCCGGGGCTGTCCATTGCAGGCGTTGCAGGAAAGGACCCGTATAATCCGGCCATGGAAAATGCTCTGACCGCCACCGGCGAAACCGACCTGTTGCCCCAGGTCGGCGACCACCTCGAGGATCGCGCGGCCGATCTGTGCCAGCTGATGATCGCCCAGGGCCGGTTGCGCGCCGAGGACCTGGCGCGGGCCCGCGCCTATCGCGAGCAGCACGGCGGCAATCTGCTGACCCTGCTTGTCCGCCTGGGCCTGGTTTCCGAGCGCGACCTGGCCTCGGCCCAGTCCGAGCTTCTCGGTATCACGCTGTTCTCCGAGAAGGACTACCCCGAACAGGCCCCGGACATCGATTCGGTCTCGACCCGGTTCATGAAGCAGCAGCACCTGGTGCCGGTCAGGGTCGAGGACGACACGCTGCACGTGGTCATGGCCGACCCGCAGAACCCGGCCATGCTCAAGGCCCTGCGCATGGCCACGGGCCTGAAGGTCGAGCCGTGCGTCGGCATCACCTCCGAGATCGACAATGCCATCGAACGCTACTTCGGCGGCGGCCGCAGCGCCATGGGCCAGATCGCTGAAGGCCTGGGCGCCGATGTCGAGAGCGACGACGAAGAGAACGTCGAGCACCTGCGAGATCTCGCCTCCGAGGCGCCGGTCATCCGGCTGGTCAACCTCATTCTCGGCCGTGCGGTCGAAGCGCGCGCGTCGGACATCCATATCGAGCCGTTCGAGAACCGCCTGAAGGTGCGCTACCGCGTCGACGGCGTGCTGCAGGAAGTCGAGGCGCCTCCGGCCCGGTCGACCGCCGCGGTGATCTCGCGCGTCAAGATCATGGCCAAGCTCAATATCGCCGAGCGACGACTGCCGCAGGACGGTCGGATCATGCACCGGGTCTCGGGCAAGGAGCTCGATCTCCGTGTCTCGACCGTGCCGACATCGCACGGCGAAAGCGTGGTGATGCGAATCCTCGACCGCGAGGCGGTCACGCTGGACTTCGGCAGCCTGGGATTCGCCGAGGACACCCGCGATGCGTTCATCAAGGCCCTGGAGATGCCGCACGGCATCATCCTGGTCACCGGTCCGACCGGCTCCGGCAAGACCACCACGCTGTACACGGCGCTGAGCCAGCTCAATTCACCGGAGCGCAAGATCATCACGGTCGAGGACCCGGTCGAGTACCAGCTCGAAGGGGTCAACCAGATCCAGGCCAAGTCGTCGATCGGGTTGAACTTCGCCGCTGCGCTGCGCGCCATCGTCCGCCAGGATCCGGACGTGATCATGATCGGCGAAATGCGCGACCTGGAAACCGCCAAGATCGCGATCCAGTCCGCGCTGACCGGTCACCTCGTGCTCTCCACGCTGCACACCAACGACGCCGCCGGCGGCGTGACCCGCATGCTCGACATGGGCGTGGAAGACTACCTGCTCACCTCCACGGTCAACGCGATCATGGCCCAGCGGCTGGTTCGGCGCCTCGACCCGGAGACCCGCGAACCGTTCCAGGCGCTGCCGGAAATGGTCGAGGAACTCGGCCTGCGCGAGCTGACCGACGCCGATCCGATCACGCTGTACCGGCCGGGAACTTCTGAAGTCAATCCGACCGGCTACAAGGGGCGGTCGAGCATCATCGAGCTGCTGACCATGACCGACGAGCTGCGCCGCATGGTCATGAAGCAGGCCACCGCCGGCGAGCTCGAGCGCCAGGCGGTTGCCGAGGGCATGCGCACGATGTATCAGGACGGCATGCTCAAGGCGCTCAACGGAGTCACGAGCATCGAGGAAGTCCTGCGCGTGACGCAGGAGGCCTGAGTAGCCCGTGCCGCTTTTCGAATACAAGGCCGTCACGCCCTCCGGTGAAACGCTGACCGGCGAGATGGAAGCGCCGTCCTCCGATCTGGTGGTCGCGCACATCCAGGAGATGGGAAATATCCCGGTCCAGGCCAGGGAGGTCGGCGCCGGGTTCCGTCTCGAGACGCTGTTCCGCGGCCGCCAGGGTCTTTCGCAGCGCGAGATCGGCGACCTGACGGGCCAGCTGGCCACGCTGCTCGGGGCCGGGTTGCCGCTGGACCGGTCCCTGGGCATCCTGGTCGAACTGGCCGAGAACGAGCGCGTCGAGCGCCTGCTGTCGAAGGTCCGCGACCGGGTCCGGGAAGGCATTTCCCTGTCCGAGGCGCTGGAGGAGCGCCACGGCGTGTTCTCGCGCTTCTATATCAACATGGTCCGCGCCGGCGAAATGGGCGGTGCCCTGGACCAGACCCTGGCCCGCATGTCGGAATACCTCGAGCGGGCCAAGGAGCTCAAGGACGGGGTGGTCTCGGCGCTGATCTATCCGGCGCTGCTGGTCATCCTCGCGATCGCCTCGCTGATGCTGCTGATGATCTACGTCATCCCGCAGTTCACGCCGATGTTCGAGGACTTCGGGGCCGATCTGCCGCTGATGACCAAGATCGTGGTCGGCATCGGCGAAGTTCTCCGGGGCTATTGGTGGGCGCTGGCCGGCGCGGCTGCCTTGATCGCGCTGTGGTTCCGCGGCCAGATGGCCCGGCCCGCCACGCGACTGCGCTGGGACGGTCGCTTCCTGGCCACCAAGTGGGTCGGCGACGTGATCGCCAAGATCGAGATGGCGCGCCTGGCCCGGACCACCGGCACCCTGTTGATCAACGGCGTGCCGTTGCTGTCGGCAATCTCGATCTCGCGCAACGTGATGACCAATACGGTACTCCGCGAAGACGTCGGCCAGGCGGCCAAGAGGGTCAAGACGGGCACGCCGCTGGCGCGCGCGCTGAACGAAAGCGGTCATTTTCCTCGCCTGGCGCTGCAGATGATCAACGTCGGCGAGGAAACCGGACAGCTCGACGCGATGCTGCTGAAGGTCGCCGACACCTACGACCGCGAGGTCAAGACCACGATCGACCGCCTGATGGCGCTGCTGGTGCCGGCGCTGACCCTGGGCCTGGCCGCGGTGATCGGCGTGATCGTGATGTCGGTGCTGATGGCGATCCTGAGCATCAACGAACTGGTCGGCTGAATATGCCCGCCCGGATCGCCAACCGCTCTGCTGCGGCACGACCGGGCCGCTCATCCGGCGCGCTTCGCTCGGTCGCGGGTCCTCGACGCAGCTCTGGCTGCGCCTGCGGTGCGCTCGGTCGCGAATCGCACCGGCTGAACGACCGGGTCGCGCCTCGCGACGAGCGGTCGGCGACCCGGGCGGGCAGTGCCCGCCGGCGCCTGAATCGGGCTGCTGTGGCACGACCGGGCCGCTCATCCGGCGCGCTTCGCTCGGTCGCGGGTCCTCGACGCAGCTCTGGCTGCGCCTGCGGTGCGCTCGGTCGCGAATCGCACCGGCTGAACGACCGGGTCGCGCCTCGCGACGAGCGGTCGGCGACCCGGGCGGGCAGTGCCCGCCGGCGCCTGAATCGGGCTGCTGTGGCACGACCGGGCCGCTCATCCGGCGCGCTTCGCTCGGTCGCGGGTCCTCGACGCAGCTCTGGCTGCGCCTGCGGTGCGCTCGGTCGCGAATCGCACCGGCTGAACGACCGGGTCGCGCCTCGCGACGAGCGGTCGGCGACCCGGGCGGGCAGTGCCCGCCGGCGCCTGAATCGGGCTGCTGCGGCACGACCGGGCCGCTCATCCGGCGCGCTTCGCTCGGTCGCGGGTCCTCGACGCAGCTCTGGCTGCGCCTGCGGTGCGCTCGGTCGCGAATCGCACCGGCTGACCGACCGGGTCGCGCCTCGCGACGAGCGGTCGGCGACCCGGGCGGGCAGTGCCCGCCGGCGCCTGAATCGGGCTGCTGCGGCACGACCGGGCCGCTCATCCGGCGTGCGTTGCTTGGTCGCAGCTTGGGTAGCGCGAGTCGAATTACGGGGAATCTTCAGGGCCCGCTGCGGTCGAATCGAACCATGAAGGAGCAAGCAACCATGAACGCATTCCAACCCAAAGCTGTCGGCGGTTTCTCGCTGATCGAACTGCTGGTCGTGCTGGTCATCCTCGGCATGATCGCCGGCCTGGTCGTACCCAACATCATGGGCCGGAGCGAGGACGCCAAGGCGCGTACCGCGGTCGCGGAGATCCAGCGCCTGTCGATGGCCGTCGACGAGTTCTATCTCGATACGGGCCGTGCGCCGCGCGAGCTGCGCGAGCTGGTCGAAGAGCCGGCCAACGTGTCGAACTGGAACGGACCGTACGTCAACAACTCCAACCTTACCGACCCGTGGCAGAACCCGTACCAGTACCGGTACCCCGGCGAGCATCGTGACTTCGACCTGCTCTCCTACGGCGCCGACGGTTCGCCCGGCGGCGAGGACGCGGCGAAGGACGTCGCCAACTGGGAGCAATGACCGGTCCGGGACGTCGACCTGCGGCGATCCCGAGCGGGGGGCGTGCGTCCGGCTTCAGCCTGATCGAGCTGATGATCGTGATGGTCCTGGTCATCGCGCTGTTCGGGCTGGTCGGTACGTCGATCAGCCGGTCCCTCCGGGGTGCCGAGCTGCGCAACGAGGCGCGCGAGATCATCGCGGGCCTGCGCCATACGCGCGGTCGGGCCATCGTCGAACGGGCCGAGACCGTGTTCCAGGTCGACGCCGACGCGCGCACCTGGCAGGCGGCCGGCGAGGCAACCCGCCAGTTGCCCGAGGGCCTGGACATCACGCTGACCACCGCGCGTTCCGAGCTGACCGGCGAGAATGCCGGCGGCATACGCTTCTACCCCGATGGCGCATCCACCGGCGGCAGCGTGCTGCTCAGCGTCGATGAGCGCGAGTGGTTCGTGACCGTGGGCTGGCTGACCGGCGAAATCTCCCAGGACCCCCCGGAGGATTCGTGATGCGGCAGACTGCACCTGCTCCCGTGCGTGCCGTGCGCACGCAATCGGGCTTCACGCTGGTCGAAGTCATGGCCGCGTTCGCGATCTTCGCGGTCCTGTTCGGCATCATGCTGCAGATTCTTTCCACGTCCATCAGCAACACGCGCCGGGCGGGCGATTTCACCCAGGCCGCCCTGCTGGCGCAGAGCCAGCTCGACATGATCGGCATCGAAGCGCTGCCGGAGCCGGGCCGCTACGGCGGCGACTTCGGCGACGGCGGCCCGGACTCCCGCTACCGCTGGGAGATGGACATCGAGCCGTACTTCATCCAGGACGATCGCGGCGTGAACTACGACGAACTTCCGATCGACCTGTACCGGGTCTCGATGACCGTGTACTGGGGAGAAGGGCGGGCCGAGCGCACTGCCACCTTCGAGACGCTGCGCTCGGTCGACCGCTTCTACGCCGAGCGGCAGGGCATGCAGCCATGACCCGGCGTTGGTCTTCAAGGCCGCAAGGCCCGCTGCGGCAGCACGGCTTCACGCTGGTCGAGTTGCTGCTCGCCACGGCCCTGATCGCACTGATCATGGCGATGGCCTACGGCGGGTTCCGGGCCAGCGTGCGGGCGACCCATTCCGGCGAACAGCTGATCGAGGAATCGAACCGGCTGCGCGTGGTTCACGAGTTCATCCGGACCCGGATCGCCCAGGCCATGCCGCTGATCATCGAGGACGTCGACGAGGAGCCGATCCGGTTCGTCGGCGAACGCGACCGCTTGCGCTTCGTCGCCCCGCTGCCGGGCTACCTGAGCTTCGGCGGGCCCTACGTCCAGGAGTTCAGGATCGAACGCGGTCGCGAGGGCATGGACCTGGTGTTCGCCTACGCCATGCTCAACGGCTACGAGCCCGGCGACCTCGAGGCCGAGCCGCCCGTGACCCTGCTCGAAGACGTCGGCGACCTGTCCCTGGAGTACCTGGGCTTCGAGGAAAACGGCGAGGCGGTCTACTGGGATTCGACCTGGATCGAACCGGGGCGGATGCCGCTGGCCGTCACGATGACGCTGGACTTCCAGCGCGACAACGGCCTGGACTTTCCGCCCCTTAGCACTCCGCTGATGGTCGACAGCGCGAGTACCATGCAGCCCCAGCTGCGGGGTTCGAGTTCGATCCTGTCGCCGGTCAATCGGCGGCTGCAGAACGACGACGACCGGGACCGCCAGTGACGGCCGTCGGATATCCGCTCGGCCGCGAGCAAGGCATCGCGCTGATCGTCGTGCTCTGGATGCTGGTGCTGCTCACGGTCATCATCGGTACCTTCGCGGTGCTCGCGCGCACGGAGAGCCTGCAGTCCCGCTTCCTGTTCGATACGACCGACGCACGTTACGCCGCCGAGGCGGGCCTGCACCGTGCCGTGGTCGAGTTGCGCAACCCCGACCTCGAGACCCGGTGGGTGGCCGACGGCCGGCCCTACGCATTCGAATTCGGCGGGGCGGACGTGGAGGTCCGGATCACCGACGAGACGGGCCTGATCGACATCAACGCCGCCGCCCAGGCCCAGCCCGAGCTGTTGATCAATCTGTTCGTCTCGGTCGGCGTCGACGAACGGACCGCAGAGCTGCTGACCGAGGCGATCCAGGACTGGGTCGACCCGGATGACATGGCGCGGCCGCTCGGCGCGGAGATCGCCGAGTACGAGCAGGCCGGATACCCCTACGGCCCGGCCAATGCTCCCTTCGAATCCGTGGACGAGTTGCAGCAGTTGGTCGGCATGAGCTGGGAACTTTTTCGCGCCGTCGAGGCCAGTCTTACCATCCACTCGGGTCGGGCGAACTTCAATCCGGCCTTCGCCCCGCTCAGCGTGCTGAGAACGCTGCCGGACATCGACGAGGAGGCCGCAAGGTTGTTTATAGAGGAGCGCTCGCAGTATCATCCCGGCGACCAGATGCAGTTGATGCTGCCCGACGGAACGCTGGTCAATCAGCGCGGCGGGGGACTCACCCACACGGTCGAAGCCAGGGCCACGCTCGAAAGCGGCACCTGGAGCCAGATCACGGCCACGATCCGGCTCGGCACTGACAGCCGCGGCCGGCCTTTCCGCGTGGTCCGCTGGTCGGAAAACGAGACCGCACCGGCTGGAGCGGCGACCCCGTCGTCGCCGACGGGCTGAGCGTGGCGCGGACGAACACCAAGACTAGAGACCGATGATCCAGGAATTCTCCGACAAGCTGCGCGATGCCGCGCGCCGCCGTTACCGCGCCACGCCGTTGCCGGCGTTCTTCGCGTGGTGGCGCGGTGAGCTGGCACCGCTGGTCCCGGTCGGCCTGCGCCAGCGGCTGATGCCGCCGAAGCCGCAGCTGTGGATCGTGCCGGCCGAAACCGGCGGCGGCGACCTGCGCATCTGGCGGGTCGGCGACGCGCCCGAGGTCGTCGACGTGTTCGGCGCCGGCGAGGATCTCGAACTGCTGCGCGGTCGCTGGCGCGACCTGCTGGCCGAGTTCGAGGACGGCAAGCCCGAGGTCCGCGTGTGCCTGCACGAGGACGCCGTGCTGGCGCTGCCGGTGGAGCTGCCGGCCGCCGTCGAGGCCAACCTGGGCCAGGCGCTCCGCTTCCAGATCGACCAGGTTTCCCCGTTCACCCCCGACCAGGTCCACTTCGACCATCGCATCGCCGAGCACGATCACGAGCGCGGACGCCTGCAGGTCGAGCTTCGCATGGCGCCGCGCGAGACGGTCGATGAACTGGTCCAGCGACTCAAGGCGATCGGGGCCACGGTCCACCGCGTCGATACGCTGCGCCCCGGCGACGAGGCCGAGCCGGAAGGCTTCAACCTGCTGCCGGACGACCAGCGTCCGCACTATGTGCATGCGCGGGCCCGCTTCAACGTGCTGCTCGGCGTCGCCCTGGTCGTGGTCGTCGCGCTGGTCATGGCGCAGACGCTGATCCTGCGCGAACGCACGGTGACCCTGCTGAGCGAACAGGCCGACGGGCTGCGCGCCGAGGCGCGCCAGGTCATGCGCCTGCAGGAGCGCCTCGACGACTCGCTGCAGGCGGCCAATTTCCTGGCCGACAAGCGGGCCGCTCAGCCGCCGGCGATCGAACTGCTGGCCGAGGCCACCCGACTGCTGCCCGACGATATCTGGCTGCAGCGCTTCCAGCTGCAGGGCGACGAGCTGACCGTGCAGGGCCTGACCAACGGCTCCCAGCGCGTGATCGGGCTGCTCAACGAGTCCGAACTGCTCGCCGACACGGAGATCCGCGGCAACATCACCATGGACCCGGTCACCGGCAAGGAACGCTTCACGACCTCGTCGCGGATCGAGCGCACCGGCGACGCGCCCGCAGCGGCCGATGCATCCGCCCCGGACGACCCCGAGACCGTGTCCGACGTCGACGGAGGGGCCGACTGATGCAGATCCTTCCCGATCGCGAACAGGGGCGTCCTCTGGCCATCGGCCTGCTGGTGATCGCGCTGGTGCTGGTCTACCTGGTCGGCTTCCACTGGTTCGTGACCCGCCAGCTTGCGCTGGGCTCGGAGATCGACAACCTCGAGCGCCAGATCGCCCGGTTCAAGGCCACCGCGGCCCAGCGCGACGACCTGCAGGAGCGGCTCCAGCAGCTCCAGCGCCAGCGCCTTGACAGCGCGCTGTTTCTCGAGGGCGGTGATTTCAACGTCGCCGCCGCGGAGCTGATCCGCACCCTGCGCGAGCAGATCGACGCGCGCGCCGACGATGCTTCCGTCTGCCAGGTCACCAACACCACGCCCCAGCGTCCGCGCGATCCGGAACGATTCCAGTCCGTTCGGGTCAGTGTTCGCATGCAGTGTCCGCTGCCCGACTTCATCCGGGTGCTCTACGAACTGGAACGCGCCGTGCCGCTGATCTTCATCGACAACCTGATGATCAACCAGCGCGCGTCACTGAGCCAGCGCGGCCGCCGTGGCAGCGATCGCTACGGCCAGCTCGACATCCGCTTCGAGATGTTCGGCTACCTGGACCAGCCCGGCGAGGGCTTCGAATGATGGGCATCGACGGCCGGAACAACCTGCTGAGCGTGATCCTGCTGGCCGGGATCGGCCTGGCCGCGGTGATCGGCGCACTGAATTTCCTGCTGCTCGGTCGCGCCGATGCCGACCGGATCGAACCGGCCGGCGCCGCCGCGACGGTCGACGGCGAGGCGCGTTCGCCCACGCTGGAGATCGGCGAGCTCGATCGCTACGCGGTGATCACCGAACGCCCGGTGTTCTTCGAGGACCGGCAGTTGCCGGAGATCGATACGGGCGAAGAGGCCGACGAGGGCGCCGAGACCGAGGTCGCGGTGGTCGAGGAAGTGCCGGACCTGGAGGCGCGCGTGGCCGGGATCATCATCACCCCCGACCTGCGCCTGGCGATGATCGCCGACCCGCGCGGCCAGGACACGGTCGTGCTGCGCGAGGGCATGGCGCTGGAAGGCGACCTGTCGGCCTGGAAGCTCGAAGAAATCAAGGCGCGCAGCGTCCGCTTCGCGACCGACTCCGGCCGCAGTGCGGACCTGGAGCTGATCGTCGAGACCGACGCCCTGTCGTCCGGAGCGCCGTCGCGGCCGCCACCGAACGCGCGCCAGGCCGCGGCCGAGCCGAGCGCCGATGCTGCGACCGAACCGGTCGACAACGAGGCCCAGGCCGCCGCGCGCGCCCGGGCCGAAGAGATACGCCGCCGGGTCGCCGAACGTCGCGCGCAGCTGCGCGCCGAGGCCGAGCGCCGGGCCCGGGAACAACGAGACAACGATGGACGCTGATCGGACGCGCTGCGCGCCCGACGGCCACAACCGCCAGCACATGGAACACCGAATGCACATCGACACCGCACATCGACGACCCGCGATTCTCGCGCTGACGCTGCTCTGCCTGCTGCTCTCCTTGCTTCTGGGCGGCTGCGCGACCACCGACCGGCGCGACGTGACCGACCCGGGCGTTCCGGCCGGCGAGCGGTTTTCCCGGGCAGGCGATGACCAGGGGCCGATCACGCTCGGCCCGGAAGGCGGCGATGACGGCGAGGCCTTCACGGGCAGCGAGACCTATCCCGGCACCGGCGTGTTCATCAACCGCGACGCGGCCAACGCTCGTCCGCTGCCGCCGGACGGCGAGGGCGAGGTGACGCTGAACTTCGAGGGGCAGGGCATCCAGGAAGTGATCCACGCGATCCTCGGCCACATGCTGCAGGAAAACTACGTCATCGCGCCGGGCATCTCCGGCGAGGTCACGTTCTCGACCGCTCGCCCGGTTTCGCGCGACCAGATCCTGCCGATTCTCGAAATGCTGTTGCGCTGGAACGGCGCGACGCTGATCTGGCGCGAGGACCGCTACCACGTGCTGCCGATCTCCGAGGCGGTGCGCGGCAACCTGACGCCGCGCATCGGCGCCGAGGCGCTCGGCCGCGGCTACCAGGTCGTCGGCGTGCCGCTGGACTACATCGCACCGAGCCAGATGGTGACCATCCTCGAGCCCTACGCCCGCGAGGACGCCGTGCTCAGCGCCGACAACGCACGCAGCCTGCTGATGCTGGCCGGCACCCCGGCGGAGCTGCGCAACTACATGCAGATCATCGATACCTTCGACGTCGACTGGCTGGCCGGCATGTCGGTAGGCATCTTCGAGATCACCCGGGTCGAGGTCGCCGACCTGGCCGCCGAACTGGAAATGGTGCTCGGCGAGGGTGAAGGCGAGGGCGGGTCGCCGCTGGCCGGCATGTTCCGCATCATGCCGATGGAACGGCTGAACTCGATCATGGTGATCACGCCGCAGGAGCGGTACCTGGACGAGATCCAGAAGTGGATCGACCGCCTCGACCGCTCCAGCCCCGAGGCCGGCGCGCGCCTGTACGTCTACCGGGTCAAGAACCTCGATGCCGACGTGCTGGCCGGCTACCTGGCCAACGTGTTCGGCGGCGAGGGCGGCAGCAGCCGCCAGACCCAGCGCCAGAGCCGCGGCTCGCTGGCCCCGGGCCTGGAGCAGGCCACCGCCAGCTCGGTCAGCGAGTTCCGCAACGAGACCGGGCCCCAGGCGCGCGCCTCGAACGACGGCGGCACGCGCTCGGGCGGCGGCGGTACGGTCACCCTGGGCGAGGACGGCGACATCCGCATCACCGCGGTGCTGGAGACCAACTCGCTGCTGATCCAGGCCTCGCCGAGCGAGTACGACTCGATCCTCAATGCGATCGAGCGGCTGGACGAGCAGCCGCTGCAGGTGCTGATCGAGGCGCAGGTGCTGGTTGTCGATCTGTCCGACGAATTGCAGTTCGGGGTCTCCTGGTTCCTTCAGAATTCCAATAATCCGAATCTGCCCAGCAGCGAGACGTCTCCGCCGTTCGTTGGCTCGAACGACCAGAACTTCGGCAGTTTCGGCGGCGGGTCGGGGAGCCTGTTCTCGTTCACGCCCGCCGGCGGACTCGGCAGCGACTACATCGGTGGAGTCATCCGGGCTCTGGACGCCGTCTCGGACGTGCGCACGATCTCCGCGCCGTCGCTGATGGTGCGCAACAACGCCCCGGCTAATATCAACGTCGGCACCCAGATTCCGGTCCAGTCGCAGAGCTTCATCGGCGGCACGACCGATACCGGAAGCCGCCTGGGCACGACCCAGTACATCAATACCGGGGTGGTTCTGGACGTGACGCCGCGCGTCAATCCCGGCGGCCTGGTCTACCTGACGGTCAGTCAGGAAGTCTCCTCCCCGGGCCTTGCCGACGAAGGCAACCCCAATCGCCCGATCAACACGCGCAACGTGTCGACCGAAGTCGCGGTCCAGTCCGGCCAGACCATCGTGCTCGGTGGGCTGATCGAGGAAACCAACAATCGATCCAGTGGGGGCGTGCCCGGGTTGAGTCGAATCCCGTTGATCGGCTCTCTGTTCGGCAGCCGCAGCAAATCGACCACCCGGAGCGAAACGCTGGTCCTTATCACCCCGACCGTGATCCAGAACACCGCCGAGCTCGAGGAGATTTCTCGCGAGTTCGAGAAGAAGTTCAAGGGCCTCGAGCCCATCGCCGGCGGATTCCAGGGCATCCGCGACTGACCGCCGGCTCGCCTTTCTCCAATCACGAACCGAAATGGACGCCATGACTACGATTCGAAACACCCTGCTGATCGCGCTTTGCGCGCTGGCCCTGGCCGCCTGTGGCGCCGGCGAACCGCCCCGGCCCGACCACGAGATCGTCGCCGAACGCGCCCAGGCCCGCTGGGATGCGCTGCTGGACGGCGACTACGCCGCGGCGCTGGAATTCCACACGCCGGCCTTCCGCGAACGCACGCCGGTCGACGCCTATCGCGCCGACATGTCCAACCGGCCGGTCCGCTGGGTCAGCGTCGAGGCGCGGGAAGCGAGCTGCGAAGAAGACCGCTGCAGCGTGGAAATGCTGGTCGGCTATCGGCTATCATCAGGGCCCGCACAGCTGTCGGGGATGGGAAACCAGCGTCCGATCAACGAGACCTGGGTCCGCATCGACGACAACTGGTGGTACGTGCCCGGCGACTGATCGGCAGGCGGTGCGCCCCGCCCCGTGAATGTTGCTTTACATGCCGGGCTTCGGTAATATAGACTGGCAAAATCTGATTCTGGGTCGTTGCTGCCCGTCATGATCAGAAATTGCTCAATGCAGAGCCCTGTGTAAAAACCTAGGAGTGTTGTAATGAAAAGAAAGACCTTGACGACTGCGGTACTCGCAGGTCTGACGGGCGTTGCGGGGATGGTCAGCGTTTCCAACGCTGTGAACCTGAACCCGGACGGCCTCGGTCAGGTCCTCCTGTACCCGTACTATTCCGCCCGCGGCGATAACGACACGCTGATTTCGATTGTCAACACCACTGACAACGCGAAGTCGGTCAAAGTCCGCTTCCTGGAAGCCCTGAACTCTCGCGAAGTTCTTGACTTCAACCTCTACATGTCTGCCTACGACGTCTGGGTCGCTGCCATCACGGCAACCGACGCCGGCGGCGGCCAGATCCTGGTTCCGGATTCGTCCTGCACCGTGCCGTACTTCTTCGGAAACGACACGCTGGCAGCCGGCGAAACCGAAGCCGATCGTCTCGGCCAGCAGGACTTCCTGTCGTTCGGTTACGCCGGTGACGGCGGCCCGCAGGAAATCGAGCGTACGGCTTCCGGCTACATCGAAGTCATCGAAATGGGTACGCTGGTCGACCTGACCAACAACTCCGCTACGGCGGCTACCCACGTCCTGACCGACGCAGGCGACGGTTCCGGCGAACTGCCGCGTCCGGCCAACTGCGCTCAGCTGGTCGCCGCATGGACAGTGACCGGCGCAGTTCCGGGCTACTGGGTTGCAGACCAGGACGTCGACCACGAGCCCCCGAGCGGCGGCCTGTTCGGCGCAGCCTCGATCATCAACGTCCCGTCGGGCACCATGTTCAGCTACACCGCTGACGCCATCGACGGTTTCGTTCAGGGTCGTATCCTGCACACCGATCCGGGTTCCATCTTCCCGAACCTGAACTCCGGCGACGACGTCTCGAACGTCTTCATCGGCGGTGTCGTCGACACTCGTCAGTGGACGGATCCGGTCGAAGCGGTGTCCGCTACGGTCCTGTACAACACGGTCATGAACGAATACGTCGTGGATCCGTCGATCAACGCTCAGTCCGAGTGGGTCGTCAACTTCCCGACCAAGCGTTTCTACGTGGATCCGGAATTCGCCATCGACACCACGCCGGTCGCTCCGTTCACCTCCTCGTGGGGCCCGGACGGCGCCTGCGAAGTCGTCGACTTCGAATTCTGGGATCGTGAAGAAGCTCCGGCGAACCCGGTCATCATCGGCCCGATTCCTTCGCCGCCTCCGCCTGACGGCCCCGGCCCGGGCGACTTCGAGCTGTGCTACGAAGCCAACGTGATTCGCTTCGCCGACAGCGCGTCGGCTCCGGACGCAACCGAAATCCTGGCTGAGCCGCGCTTCACGACCTTCCCGGTCCTGGATTCCGGCTTCACCGATGGTTGGGTGCGCTTCTCGTTCGACAACGCGACGCGTCCGGCTTCGGATCCGAGCACCGGCAGCCTGGTCGAGTACCTCGGCCTGCCGACGATCGGCTTCTGGGTGAACACCTACTCGAACGGCACGCTGGGCGGTGGTACCGTCCTGGCCAACTACGGTGGCACGTTCAAGCACCGCGGTAGCCGTGACCTGCAGGCGTTCGTCCCGCCGACCCCGTAAGGATCGGTTGGATCCACAGTCCGGGTCGGCCTCCGGCCCCGGCTGCGAACAACGAAAGGGCTGCCCTCGGGCGGCCCTTTCCTTTTCCGGAATCGTCATGGCCGCTTCAGAAAGGTTGCAAGCCACTTAAACCTTTCTTAATTTCCACTGTCGTAAAATGGCGAAACCAAGGCACGACACACACCGTGTCCCAAGCCACCCCTGAGGTTCAAACAGATTTCATGAACGGACATCCAATGACTACACATCGCCCCCTGGCCGCCGCCCTTCCCGCTGCCATCGCCGCAGCACTCGCCGCCGTAATCGGCACGGGCGGTGCGAACGTGGCGATCGCGCAGTCGTCCAGCATCCTGCTGAACAACGACGACAACACCGAAATCGTCCTGCAGGACGGCACCAGCGTCCAGGTCGATCCCGTGAGCGGCAACCTGACCGCCACTCCGCTGGACCCGCAGGCCTGCACGGGCACTGCGAACTGCGATGACGTCCAGGTCGACATCACGTCGCTCAACGCCTTGCCGAGCTCGGTCAGCCAGGGCGGCAACGTCAATTTCAGCTGGAACTCGCGCGGTGCGTGGGAATGCACCGGCACGGGCCTGACCGGTACCACCTGGAACGGCACCGGCAAGCTGCCGCAGGGCAACCAGTCGGTCAGCACGGCCAGCCTTTCGCCCGATGACTATATCGCCGACCTCCAGTGCCTGAACGGTCCGGTGACGGACACGCAGCAGGTCAGCTTTACCGTGACGGACCCGGGAACCGGGAACCCGAGCTGCATCGACGAGGGTCGCGTCCCGCCGGCCGGCCTGACCCAGGACACGACCGCGCTGTCGAACATCTTCAACCAGAACTTCACCGATCCGACGCGGAACTGGAACGATATGTTCGGCGGCCCGTTCCCGGACAGCGGTTCGGTCTACTGGAAGACCCAGCGCGACCAGTACATCAGCCTCGAATTCACCACCGCCGGCGTGCCCACGG
The DNA here is from genome assembly GCA_965222675.1 of Wenzhouxiangellaceae bacterium. Lineage (GTDB taxonomy): Bacteria > Pseudomonadota > Gammaproteobacteria > Xanthomonadales > Wenzhouxiangellaceae. Next base: position 1,120,914 of record OZ244963.1, read on the forward strand.
GCACCGACGGCCGCTTCGAGCTGAACAACCCGCAGAGCTCCTTCAACTTCGGCCAGACGCTGATTACCCTGAGCCAGTGCCCGGGGGACTTCCTCGACCAGCCAGACAGCGACTGCAAGAAGCTGATCACCAACGGCGGCATCAACTGGCAGATCACCACCGCCAGCGGCCTGTTCAACGAGTGTGAACTCGAGCCGAATACCACCTACTACCTGAACGCGCTGCACACGACCATCACGCAGCCGCCGTTCCAGTGGCAGTGCGATATTCCGCCCGGTTCCGCCCGGCCGGGCGACTGCGGTGACCTGGCCGTCGCCAACTGAGGCTGGTGATGATCGGATTCAAGCCACCGGCCCCCTCGGGGCCGGCCTTCCTGTGCGCGCTGGCGTTCTCCGTCCTTGCCACGATTCCGGGCGCCGTTCGATCCGACAATTCGCGTTCCGATGAGGTCCGGCGTTCCCTGGGCCTGGAGTTCTCCAGCCCGGTGCTGGCCAGCCGCGGTGACGCCCAGCTGACCCACCTGGAGCTCGACGCCCGCCTGCAGGCGATTCCGGAGGACGCCCGGCCCGACGTGGTCAACGGCCCGGCCCGGCTCGAGAAGCTGATCGAGGACCAGCTGCAGATCCGCACCTTTGCCGATCGGGCGATCGCCGAAGGCGCGCTGGACGACGAGCTCGTCGAGGCGGAGCTGTACTTGATGGTCTCGACCTGGTTGGCGGAGCGCTACCGCGACCGGGTCATCGCCGAGGAGTCGCTCGACGACTACACCGGCCAGGCCCGGGAGCTCTATCAGCTCGATCCCGAGCGATTCACCGCCGAACCCACGGTGAGCTTTTCCCACCTGCTGATCGCCAATCATCCGGACCCCCGTGCGCGAGCGTCCGAACTCCTCGAGCAGATCGAGGCCGGCGCGGACTTCGCCGCACTGGCCGCCGAGCATTCCGAGGACCCGAGCGTGGTCAACAACCGGGGCCGGTTCGACGAGATCGAAGTCGCCCGCCTCGACGAGCAGTTCCGGTCCGGCCTGACAGCACTCGAGCCCGGTGCCGTCGAACTGGTCCAGTCGGGCTACGGCTGGCACGTCGTCGCGCTTCACGATCGTCAGCCCGAACGCATCCGCGAGTTCGAGCAAGTTGCCGATCAGCTGCGCGAAGAAGCCCGCCAGCAGCATGCGCAGGAGATCGTCGAGCGCCTGCTTCGCTCGTACTACGCGCAGGACCTCGAGATCGTCGAGGGCGGCGTCGCCGAGGTGCTGGAACGCTACCCCTTCGAGTGATCCGCCGGGCCCGGCTGCCGCGCCCGCTTGCCTCCGGCCTGCGCCTTCGCCGGTCGGATTGCAAGGTCCAGGATCTGGCTCCGCGCAGGATCGGACCGTGTAGCCCGTCGATGCCGGTGCTCGATCTCTTGTAGTAACGAGCGTAGTAACGAGCGTAGCAACGAGCTTGGCAACCAGCGTAGTACCGGGCGTAGTACCGAGCATAGCGATCGCGCCGGCCGCGTCGAACCCCTCCTCGCGGTCGCCGGATCGCTCGCCGATCCGGTATAGGATGATTCGGGTGCACGAGAGTCCGGGTGCACGAGGGTCCGGGTGTTCGATCCTCCGGGTATACGATCATCCGCGCATGCGATCGGCGAAGTTCCGGGCCGATTTCCTCTGCCAGACCGTGTCCGTCGTCGCCATCAACCAGGATCATCGCCCAGGAAGCCGTCTCCGATGCTGATCGAGCTCATTCGCCGCGACCTGCGGACCCGGTTCGTCGGCAGCCGATCGGGCTGGTTGTGGACGGTCCTCACGCCGTTGATGCTTCTCGGGGTCTACGCCCTGGTGTTCGGCGTGATTTTCCAGGCGCGCGTGCCCGAGGGCATGGACATCCCCTTCGTCGCCTGGCTTGCCGTCGCGATGTGGCCCTGGCTGGCGTTCCAGGACGCGATCCTGCGGGCGACCGCCAGCATGCCCGAGCACGCCAACCTGATCGCGAAGGTCGCGCTACCACGCGACCTGCTGGCCCTGAGCAATGCCACGACCGCGTTCCTGCTCCAGTGTCTCGGCTACCTCGCCGTGCTGATCGCGCTGCCGTTGTTCGGCGTGGACCTGACCTGGCGCGGCCTGCCCGCTGCATTTCTGAGCCTGACCGCGTTGTACGGGCTGGCCGCGGGCCTGGGCTTCATCGCCGCCGGCCTGAGGCCGTTCTTCCGCGACCTCGAGACCCTGCTGCCGACGCTGATGATGTTCTGGTTCTTCCTGACCCCGATCCTCTATGCGCCGCAGATGCTGCCCGAAGCCTGGCAGGACCTGTGGCTGCTGAACCCGGTGGCCGGCCTGATGAACGACCTCCGCGCCGCCATGCTGGAAGGCGCCGTGCTGCCCGGCAGGGCGACCTGGATCCTGCTCGCGGCCGGCTCGGTGATGTTCCTGGTCGGTCGTTCCTTCTTCCGTCGGCTGGCGCCGTACTTCGAGGACTATCTGTGAACGAGCCGCTCCTGCGCGTTGCCGGCGTCGGCAAGGCCTACCCGACCCGTGCGTCGGGCAGCCATCGCTGGCGCGCCGTGCTGCAGATTCTCCGGTCCGGGAGCACCCTCGGTGACAAGCGGGTGTTGAGCGAGATCGACTTCGAGGTCCGGCCCGGGGAGTCCGTCGGCATCGTCGGCGCCAACGGTGCCGGCAAGTCGACGCTGCTCAAGCTGATCACCGGCGTGCTGGCCCCGAGCGAGGGCGAGATCACGCGGCGCGGCTCGATCGCGGCACTGCTCGAGCTCGGCGCGGGCTTCGAGCCGGAGTCCACGGGGATGGAGAACCTCCGAATGAACGCCGCCTTCCTCGGCCTTTCGCGCGCCCAGGTCGAGGAGAGGATGGACGACATCCTGTCCTTCGCCGACATCGGCGAGGCGATCCACGAGCCGATCAAGACCTACTCCTCGGGCATGGTGGTACGGCTGGGCTTCGCCGTGGTCGCCTCGGTCCGGCCCGACCTGCTGATCACCGACGAGGTGCTTGCCGTCGGCGACGAATCGTTCCAGAAGAAGTGCATCCGGTGGATCGAGCGCTACCTCGCCGACGGCGGAACGCTGCTGATGGTCTCGCACAACATGTACCAGGTGCAGAAGCTCTGTCGGCACGCGCTGTGGCTGGAGCACGGCCGCACGCGCGCCTGGGGCGACGTGTTCGACGTCACCCAGGGCTACCTGGCCTGGCACGAACGGCGCGATGCGGAGGCGCGCGATCGGTCGGGCCGGGCGCGAGCGGACGGTTCCCGCTATCGGGTCGATGCGCTGGAACTCGGCCCGCGCAGCGACGACGGCCCGGTTCATCTCGCGGCCGGCGAGACGCTCCGCGTCGATCTTGCGCTGCGATCGCCGGACGATCGTGCACCGCAGGCCCTCGTCGGCATCGTCCGCGCTGACGGCACCCCGGTGTTCGGCGTTGCCTCCGACCACGAAGGCGTGTCGCTCGAACGGTGCGGCGACGGGCGGTACACGATCGGCATCGACTTCGACGATCTCGCGCTGCTACCGGGCAGCTACGTGGTCCGGGCCCATGCGATGGACCCGGAAGGGCTCCGCCTGCAGGACACGCTGGAGCGGGAATTCTCGGTCTCGGGCCGCAGCCGCTCGCTCGGTCTCGTCACACTGCCGCACCGCTGGCGCACTGCCGAACTCCCGGAGCCATGAATCCTCCCGCCCTGACCGTCATCGTGCCGGTGTTCAACGCGCCGGACGAGACCCGGCGCTGCCTGAGGGCGCTGCGCCGCACGCTCGAGGGGGACCCGGCCCGGGTCATGGTCATCGACGATGCGTCGACGGACCCGACGATTCCGGGCGCTCTGAAAGAGGTATGCGACCCGGCCTGGTCGGTGGAGCGCAACCGCCGCAACCTCGGCTTCGTCGGCACCGTGAACCTCGGCATGCAGCGCGCCGGCTCCGACGATGTGGTGCTGCTGAACTCCGACACCGTGCCGGCCGGCACCTGGCTGGACCGGATTCGCCGCTGCGCGGCTTCCGATCCCGCGATCGCGTCGATCACGCCGTGGACCAACAACGGCGAGATCGTGTCCTTGCCGGCCTTCTGCGAGGCCGCGCCGGTGCCCGACGACGTCGAGCGCTGGGCCGCGGCCTGCGCGGCGGTCGAGCCGTGCTATCCGGATCTGCCGACCGCGGTGGGCTTCTGCATGTTTCTTCGCCGGGCGTGCCTGGACGAGATCGGCCGGTTCGATGCCGAGACCTTCGGTCGGGGCTACGGGGAGGAGAACGACTGGTGCATGCGGGCGACCGGCGCCGGCTGGCGCCACGTGCTCTGCGACTCGGCCTTCGTCGCACACCAGGGCCAGGCCAGCTTCGGTCCCCTGGGCCTGGCCCCCGGCGAGGAATCGATGCAGCGCCTGCTCGGCCTGCACCCGGATTACCTCGAGCGGGTCATGGCGTTCATCCGGTCCGACCCGCTGGCCGGGCCTCGCGAGCGCGTCCTGGCTCGACTCTGACGCCGACCCGCTGCGCCGGGCCCGGGCGGAGCGGGGCGACTCTTGCCCTACAATGCAGCCATGGCACTGCAGACCGGACTCAAGCTCAAGCTCGGCCAGAAGCTCAAGCTGGCGCCGCAGCTGCGCCAGGCCATCGCGTTGCTGCAGCTCAACCGGCTCGAATTGCGCGAACACATCGAACAGGCGGTGGAGTCGAACCCGCTGCTCGAGCTCGAAGCCGACGGCGGGCCGGAAACGGAGGGCCGGGAGGCCGGCGAGCAGGCCGCAGGGGAATCCGAGTACGGCGCCGATGATGCCTCCTCGGACGGTTCGCGCGAAGACGGCGGCGATTCGACGCAGGACTTCGACGACTACGATTGGAACGACCTGCCAGAAGGGTTCTCGGAAGTCGGCGAGACCCCGGACTACGACCGCTTCATCAGCAACCCCGATGACGAGTCGCTGACCCACCACCTGCTGTGGCAGGCCAATCTCGCCCACTTTTCCGAACAGGACGAGGCCATCGCCCGGGCGATCATCTACGCCCTGCGCGACAACGGCTATCTCGCCGACGACCTGGCCACGCTGCGCGCGTCGCTGGCCCCGGAGTGGCTGGTCTCGATCGACGAGATCGCCGCCGTGCTCGAGCGCGTGCAGCATTTCGAGCCGGTCGGCGTCGGGGCGAGGGACCTGAAGGAGTGCCTGGCGATCCAGCTTCGAACGCTGCCGTCGGAGACGCCGCACCGGGGCCTGGCCCAGCACCTGATCGACCACTGCCTCGACGACCTGGGCGACATCGACGCCGCCGGTCTGGCTCGCCGCACCGGTTTCGAGGTCGAGGACATCGAAGGCGCGCTGGCGGTCATCCGGCGGCTGGACCCGCGACCCGGGCTGCGCTTCGGCCGCGACGACGAGAACTACCTGGTGCCCGATGTCTACGTGTTCCCTGCCGACGGCGGCTGGCAGGTCCGGCTGAACCGGGACAACGACCCGAGGCTGCGGCTCAATGACGAGTACGTCAAGCTGATCAAGAAGACCCTGGGCGACGACAAGAGCTACCTGAAGGACCGGCTGAAGGAGGCCCAGTGGCTGATTTCGAGCCTGGAGCTGCGCAACCACACGCTGCGCTCGGTGGCCGAGACCATCGTCGCGCACCAGGAGGGCTTTCTCGAACACGGCGATGTCGGCATGCAGCCGCTGCTGCAGAAGGAGGTGGCCGAGCGGGTCGAGGTCCACGAATCGACCGTGTCCCGGGCGACGACCGGAAAATTCATGCATACGCCGCGCGGCACCTTCGAACTGAAGTACTTCTTCTCGGTCGCCATCCCGACCCGCGATGGCCGGCCGGTGTCGGCGACGGCGGTCAAGGCCCGCCTGGAGCGCCTGATCGCCGAGGAGACGCCCGGCCGGCCGCTGTCGGACCAGGCGCTGGTCGACCGCCTGGCCGAGGACGGGCTCATGCTGGCCCGCCGGACGGTCGCCAAGTATCGCGAACAGCTCGGCATTCCGAACTCGGCCCGGCGGCGTCGCGACGCGCGCCGTCGCGGTGGAGCAGGCTGAAGCCTGCCCGCGACTGGTATACCATTGCAATTCTCGGGTCGGCGTTCGCGCCGCCAGCGCAGCCGGCCCTCGGATCATCGAAAGGAGATCATCATGCAGATCGAAGTCAGCGGACAGAACGTGGAAGTCACCCAGGCCATGCGTGCCTATGTTTCCGAGAAGCTGGAGCGCCTGCACCGTCACTTCGACAACCTGATCTCAGCGCACATCGTTCTCCGGCTGGAACGCGTACAGCATTTCGCCGAGGGCACGGTCAGCGTGGGCGGGCGTCCGCAGGACATCCACGCCGATGCCGACGCCGAGGACATGTACGCCGCCATCGACCTGCTCGTCGACAAGCTGGACCGCCAGGTCCGTCGCCACAAGCAGAAGGTCACCGACCATCACCGAAACGAGCGCCGCGCCGAAGCCGGCTGACCCCGAGCCACCGCGCCGACCCGTTCAACCCGACCCGAACACCCCATCATGCGACTTGCAGACCTGCTCGTGCTGGACCGCGTCTCGCTGGACCAGACGACCTCGAGCAAGAAGTCGCTGCTCGAGCAGGCGGCCAGCCTGCTCGGCAGTGCGCCTGACGCGGCGCCCGGTCGCGATATCTTCCAGGGCCTGTGCCAGCGAGAGCGGCTGGGCTCGACCGGCCTCGGCCACGGTGTGGCGATTCCACACTGCCGGGTGGAACAGCCCGGGGCGGTCGGCGCACTGCTTCGCCTGAAGCGGCCGATCGATTTCGACAGCCCGGACGCCGAGCCGGTCGATCTGTTCTTTGCCCTGGCGGTTCCCTCGAGCTGCAGTGAAGCGCACCTGAAGCTGCTGGCCGGCATCGCCGAACTGTTTTCCGACCCGGACCAGCGCGAGCGCCTGCGATCGCTGGAGACCTCCGACGAACTGTTGCGCGTGCTCGACGAGCAGGACCCGTGAGCCAGACGCTCGCCGTCTCCGAACTGGTGGAGCGCCTCGGCGAGCGGCTGGAACTGCACTGGGTCTGCGGGCGTCGCGAATCGCGCCGGCGCACGCTGTCCGTGGCCTCGTTCCGGGCGCGTCCGTCCCTGGTCGGCTTCCTGAACCTCATCCACCCCAACCAGGTCCAGGTCCTCGGCGCCGAGGAGCAGGAGTGGCTGGACAAGCTCGACGCGCGCCAGCGTTGGGAGACCATTGCCGAGATCTGCTCCATGCGGCCGGCCGCGCTGGTCATCGCCGGTGGTGGTGAAGTCGGCGACGACCTCGAGGAGCTGGCCGCGGACAGCGCAACGCCCGTGCTGCGTTCGCCGCGGCCGGCCTGGGAACTGGTCTCGACATTGCAGTACGAGGTCGCTCGGGCGCTCGCCCACCGCCAGGTCGTCCACGGCGTGTTCATGGAGATCTTCACCATCGGCGTGCTGATCACCGGCGATCCCGGCGCGGGCAAGAGCGAACTGGCGCTGGAGCTGATCACCCGCGGCCACCGGCTGATCGCCGACGACAGCCCGGAATTCACGCAGATGACGCCCGACATCATCGACGGCACCTGCCCGGAGGCGCTGCAGAACTGCCTCGAAGTCCGCGGACTCGGCGTGCTCAACGTTCGCCGGATGTTCGGCGACTCGGCGGTCAAGACCAACAAGTTCCTGCGTCTGATCCTTCACCTGCACCAGCCCGGGCCCGGCGACGAGAGCTCGATCGATCGCCTCGCCGGCCGCTCGGACTCGGCGGCCGTGCTCGACATGAAGATTCCGCGGATCCTGCTGCCGGTGCTGCCGGGCCGCAACCTTGCCGTCATTGCCGAGGCCGCGGTGCGCAACTTCATGCTGCAGCTCAAGGGTTTCGATGCCACGGCCGACTTCATCGAGCGCCACGGCCGCCTGCTGGGCCACGAGACCGAACCGTGAACGAGGCCCGCGACGCTGCGCGAGTGATCGTGATCAGCGGCCTGTCCGGAGGCGGCAAGTCCGTGGCGCTCAACGCGCTGGAAGACCAGGGCTTCTACTGCGTCGACAATCTGCCGGCGGCCCTGCTGCCGGCCCTGGCCGAGCAGATCGATGCGTCACCGGAACGCTTCGGGCGGCTGGCTGTGGGCCTGGACGCGCGCGCCGGCATCGATGCGATCAGCGACCTGCCCGACGTCCTGCAGGCCATGCCGTTCCCGGTCGAACTGGTGTTCGTCGAGGCCGAAGACGAGGTTCTGCTGCGGCGCTATTCCGAGACCCGGCGTCGCCATCCCCTGGCCGAGCAGCGCACGCTGGCCCAGGCGATCGAACGCGAGCGCCAGCTCCTCGAGCCGCTGCGCGACCACGCTGTACCGGTGATCGACACCAGCACGATGAACCTGCACCAGCTGCGGCGCCGGATCTGGGACCTGGTCGAAGCCGGCCGCCGGTCCGAGGTCTCGCACCTGGTGCTCGAGTCCTTCGCGTTCAAGCAGGGCGTGCCGCGCGACGTCGACCTGGTCTTCGACGCCCGGTGCCTGCCCAACCCGCACTGGCAGCCGGGCCTGCGCAGCGCGACGGGCCTGGAGCGCCCGGTTCGCGACTACCTGCAGTCCGAGCCGGTCGTCGGCGAATTCCTCGATGACATCGATCGTTTCGTGCGCCGATGGCTGCCCGCCTGGGCCGAGCAGCAGCGCAGCCACCTGACCGTCGCCATCGGCTGCACCGGGGGGCGGCATCGCTCGGTCTACCTGGTCGATGAGCTGGCCACGCGCTGGCGCGAGTCGGGCCTGGCCGTGACCACCCACCATCGGGAACTGCAGCAGTGACCCGCTGCCTCGTGGTCGGTCATTCGGGCCTGGCCGCAGCGCTGGTCCGGGTCGCACGCGAAATCGTCGGTCACGAAGCCGGCTGCGAGGCCTTCGACTTCTTCTTCGAACAGACCCTCGAACGCATCGAGGCCGATCTCGCGCGCTGGCTCGACGAGCAGCTGGCGCGGGGGCCGGCCGTACTGCTGACCGACCTTCCGGGGGCCACGCCGCACAATCTCTCGATCAAGCTGGCCGAACCGCGAGGCCTGGAGGTGGTGACCGGCGTCAACCTGCCGATGCTGCTGCGCGGGGTGAACCACGCCGACGCGGCACCGGCCGACCTGGCCCGGCTGGCGGCCGTCGGCGGGTTGCGGGCCATCGAGCGTTCGGCCGAGGGTCGCTCGGCGCCGGAAGCTGCCGGGGACGGGACGTGATCCGGCGCGAGGTCACGCTGGTCAACCGGCTCGGTCTGCACGCGCGGGCGGCCAGCCGACTGGTCCAGGCCGCCGCCGCGCACCCATGCGACGTCTGGCTGGAGCGGGACGAGCGCCGGGTCAACGCCAAGTCGATCATGGGGGTGCTGATGCTGGCCGCTCCCTGCGGAAGCACCCTGGTCCTGGAGTGCGACGGCAGCGGCGAGCAGGCCGCCTGCGAGGCGCTGGAAGCCCTGATCGCGGACCGCTTCGGGGAAGAACAGTGATCCTCGCGCTGAGCGGCACCGGGGTCTCCGACGGCATCGCCGTTGGTCGGATCCACCTCCTGAGTCAGGGGGAGCTCGAACTGCCGGAGTACCACGTCCAGGGCGACGAGATCGATGCCCAGGTGCGGCGCCTGGAAGCGGCCAGCCGGTCCTCGGAAAAGGCGCTTGCGGACATGGAGCGCGACCTGTCCGGCGAAACCCGCGGACCGGCCGCGGATCTTCTCCAGATGCACCGGATGATGATCCGGGACGACGCCCTGGTCGGCGAGACCATCGGGCGCATCCGGGCCGACGGCATCAACGCCGAGTGGGCGCTGGACCGCCAGGCCGCGGCGCTGCGGCGGCAGTTCGAACAGATGGACGACGACTACCTGGCGCTTCGCCGCGAAGACCTGGACCAGGTGGTCGGCCTGCTCCAGCGCGAGCTGCGTCAGGCCGGCAGCGGCCTGCTCGCCGAGCGCACGCCGGCGGCGCTCGACGGCACCGTGGTGCTGGCCGAATCGCTGAGTCCGGCCGAAGTGGCGCTGCTGCAGCAGCGGGGCGTGGCCGGCCTGGTCACCGAGCACGGTGGGACCTGGTCGCACAGCGCGATCCTCGCGCGGGCCTACGGGATCCCCACCGTGATGGCGGTTCGACGCGCGATGCGCGTATTGCGCGAAGGCGAGCCGGTGATCATCGACAGCCACTACAGCGCGGTGCTGGCCACCCGCGACGAGGGCCTGCACGCCCACTACGGCGACAAGCTGAAGCTGGTCGCTCGCAAGCGTCGGCAACTTGCGCGCTACCTCGCCGAACCGGACCGGACCCGCGACGGGCGGCGATTCCGGTTGTTCGGCAATGCCGAGCAGGTCCCGGAGATCGAGCGCTGCGTGGCCGCCGGCGTGACCGGCATCGGGCTGATGCGCACCGAGTTCCTGTTCAGCGGTGACGAGGTTCCCGACGAGCAGCGCCAGTACGAGGCCTTCCGCGAGGCGCTGGCGGCCCTGGACGGGCGAGCGCTGACGATCCGGACGCTGGACGCCGGCGGCGACAAGCTGCCCGCGTCCCTGGCCCGCTTCAGCGGACCCAACCCGGCGCTGGGGCTGCGCGGGGTGCGCATGTCGCTGGCGATGTCCGAGCTGTTCGAGATCCAGCTGCGCGCGATCCTCCGGGCCTCGGTCCATGGACCGGTGCGCGTGCTGCTGCCGATGCTGACCCGCCTCGACGAGTTGGCCGCCGCGCGCGAGCGCATCGCGGCGGTCCGCCAGCAGCTGGAAGGGGAGGGCGTGGCCGTGGACCCGGAGCTGCAGATCGGCGGCATGATCGAGACTCCGGCCGCCGCGCTGCAGGCCGAGCGGTTCGCCTCGGCCCTGGATTTTCTCTCCATCGGCACCAACGACCTGGTCCAGTACGTGCTGGCCGTCGACCGCCAGGACGAGCGGGTCAGTCACCTGTTCGACCCGGCCAGCCGCGCGGTCATCGACCTGATCGCCGGCGTGGTCGGGGGTGCCGCGCGCCACCAGCGGCCGGTCCAGGTCTGCGGTGAAATGGCCGGCGATCCGCGCTACGTGGCCTTGCTGATGGGCCTGGGCGTGCGCGAGTTCAGCATGCCGCCCGGGCAGCTCGCGGCGGTCAAGGCCGCCTTGACCGGTCTCGATGCCGCGGCGTGCCGGGACGAGGTCGAATCGTTCCTGCAGGTCGACGAGAGCGACTCGGTCGGCGCGCTGCTCGACCGCCTGGCGATCGGCTCGTCCGGCCGCAGTTCGGGCCGAACATCGGGCCGAACATCGGGCCGCCGGACGTCGCGCTAGTCGTGTCGTGGCCGAAAGTGCAGGTGACGGTCACCGGCGCGGTTCGGTAAGCTTCCAGTCCGTTCACGACCTCGCACGAGACCTCGCATGTCCGATCCGATCTGGCGACCGTCCGCCGAACGCGTCCAGTCCGCTCATCTGACCCGCTTCATCGAGCGCATCGCCCGCGAATTCGAACCCGCGGTGACCGATGCGGCCAGCCTGTACCGGTTCTCGATCGAGCAGCCCGAAGCGTTCTGGCGCGCAGTCTGGGACTTCGGCGACGTCCGGGCCTCCGCGCGCGGCGATCGGGTGACCGAGAACTGGCCGGCGATGCCCGGCACGCGCTGGTTTCCCGAGGCGCGGCTGAACTTCGCCGAGAACCTGCTCCGGCGCGATGACGACGGGATCGCGATCGAGTTCGCCGGCGAGCGCCCCGAAGACCGTCGATCGCTGACCTGGCGGGAACTGAACGCGCAGGTCGCGGCGGTGGCGGCGCGCCTGCGTGACCTGGGCATCGAACCCGGCGACCGGGTCGCCGGCTACCTGCCCAACCTGCCCGAGACGGTCATCGCGATGCTGGGTGCCGCGGCGGTGGGTGCCGTCTGGTCATCGTGCTCGCCCGATTTCGGCGTACGCGGCGTGCTCGATCGCTTCGGCCAGATCGAACCCCGCGTGCTCGTCGTCGCCGCCGCGTACCGCTACAACGGCAGGACCCACGACTGCATGGCCCGGGTCGGCGAACTCCTGCCGCAGCTGCCGACGGTCGAGCAGGTCGTCGTCGTTCCGCACGCGGCCCCGGACGTGGCCCCGAATATCGATCCCGCGTCATCGGACCGGCCTGCGACGACCTGGGCGGACTGGATCGACATCGATGCGGGCCCCCTCGAGTTCGAGCAGCTGCCCTTCGACCATGCGCTGTACATCCTGTATTCCTCCGGCACCACGGGGGTGCCGAAGTGCATCGTCCACGGTGCCGGCGGCACGCTGCTCCAGCACCTGAAGGAGTTGCTGCTGCACACGGATCTCCGCCGTGACGACCGCTTCTTCTACTTCACCACGTGCGGCTGGATGATGTGGAACTGGCTCGTGTCCGGACTGGCCGTCGGGTCGACGCTGGTGCTCTACGACGGCTCGCCGTTCCATCCGGACGGGAACCGGCTGTGGGACCTGGCCGACGAGCTCGACATCGCGGTGTTCGGCACCAGCGCCAAGTGGATCGCGGCCTGCGACAAGGCCGGTGTCAAGCCGCGCGAAACGCATCGGCTCGAAAGCCTTCGCGCGATCCTTTCCACCGGCTCGCCGTTGCTGCCGGAATCGTTCGAATATGTCTATCGCGACGTCAAGCAGGATGTGCAGCTCAGCTCGATTTCGGGCGGCACCGATATCGTCTCCTGCTTCGCGCTGGGCAACCCGCTGCTGCCGGTCCGGGTCGGCGAGTTGCAGTGTCGCGGCCTCGGCATGAAGGTCGAGATCCGCGACGACCACGGTGAAGTGGTCGTCGACGAAACCGGCGAGCTGACCTGCTCGCAGCCGTTTCCGTGCATGCCGGTGGCGTTCTGGAACGACCCGGACGGGTCGCGCTACCGAGCGGCCTATTTCGAGACGTTTCCCGGCGTATGGAGCCACGGCGACTACGCGCGCCTGACCCCGCAGGGTGGGGTGGTGATCTACGGGCGCTCGGACGCCACGCTGAACCCCGGCGGGGTCCGGATCGGCACCGCCGAGATCTATCGCCAGGTCGAGAAGCTCGACGAGGTCCTGGAGTCGCTTTGCGTCGGCCAGGACTGGGACGGGGACGTCCGGGTCGTGCTGTTCGTGGTGTTGCGCGAGGGGGTGCAGCTCGATGATGAACTGATCGCGAAGATCCGCTCCCAGGTGCGCGCCAACGCCACGCCGCGCCACGTGCCGGCGAAGGTCCTCGCCGTGCCTGCACTGCCGCGCACCGTGTCCGGAAAGATCACCGAGCTGGCGGTTCGCGACGTCATCCACGGCCGGCCGGTCAAGAACACCTCGGCGCTGGCCAACCCGGAGGCGCTGGAGCATTTCCGCGACCGGCCCGAGCTGCGCGATTGATTGTCGGTGTCGGCGCGGATGAACACCGGCACCGGCACAAGCTGCCGCTCAGCGTCAGGTCGGTTCCGGTGCCTCTGAGGGAATCCCCCGGTTGACCGGCTTGGCACGGTCCTTGCTATCCTGATCGCCTGACTTCCCGGGATTCCCGATTCATGCTGTCGACTTCGACCCTCCGATTCGTGCGCGGCGGTCTGCTTGCGCTTGGCCTTCTTTCCGTCCTCGCAATGCTGCCGATCTCGGCCCTTGCCCAGACGCCGAACGTGAGCGAGAACGTGCCGGCCGAGTCCTTCCTCGGCGAGCAGTTCTGCTTCCAGGCCAATTTCTCCAACACCGGGTCGCCGGGTTACGGGCCGTACCTGCGCCTGGACCTGCCGCCGGAGCTGACCTTCGACAGCGCCGCGGTGTTCGGCGCAGGATCGGTCATTAATGTCGGCACGTTCCCGGCCGCCCCGGGCAACCAGCTGACCGATCCGCTGATCGACCAGCCCGTCACCGGCACCGAGGGCCATTCGCTGCGCATCCTCGAGTTCCCGGTCGGCTCGGTGGTCGCCGGCGGTCCGCCGCTGCCGGTCGATATCTGCCTGACCATCGACCCGTCGGCAACGGTCGGTACGCCGCTGCCCGTGTCGCTGACCCCGGTCTACGAATTCGGCGATAGCGCGACGGGCGCCAACGGTCCGATCATCGGCACCGAAGTCGTCGGTCCGGTCACGCCCACCGTGCTGCTGTTCGACAAGACCGATTCGGCCCCGGAGTCGGAGCGTCCGCCGGGCACGAGCTGGCCCTACGACTACACGCTGAGCGTCGACATCGCCAACACGGCTACCATCCAGCCCCTGGTTATCCGCGACCAGCTGCCGGCGGACTTCCAGTTCATCGGCACCGTCAACGTGACCGGCGGTTCGGGCTGCACCGTCACCCAGAGTCCGTCGCTGGCAAGCCCGGGAGGCGCACTCGAGGTCACCTGCTCCGGCGCCACGGTCGGCACCACGGCCGGCAGCGACGTCGAAGTCACCTATTCGGGCTACATCGTCGACATCCTCGACGAGCCCTTCTGCGACATCCAGCCGCAGGTCAACGACGCATCGGTGCAGGCCAGCTACGTGCCGCCGTCCGGCCCGGTCCAGCCGCTGCCCGCGGCCACCGCAGACACCACCGTCTCGGCCGAGCATGTCGTCGTCCAGAAGGGTGCATCGCCGGGGCAGGGTGTGCCGGGCGACGCCGTGCGCTACACCCTGTCGTTCCAGGTGACCGATTTCGGCGATGCCGACGCCCTGGTCGTCACCGACCTCATTCCCGACGGCATCGATTTCGTCGCCCACGACGACCTGGTCGTCAACGGCGGTTCCGTTCCGATCACGCCGACGGTCATCGTCAACGGGGATTTCACCACCACGGTGATCTACGACATCGGTGCCGTTGCCGGCACGCTGACCGCCGGCTCGGCGATCACCCTGACCTACGATGCGCAGATCCGCCAGGACTACCAGAACACCGGCGAGCCCGTGCTGTCGTCGGATTCCCTGCCGAACACGGTCGACATGGACTACTCGCTGGTCCAGGGCGCGAGTTCGTGCAACAACGGCAGCGGTGCGGCGGTCGGGATCATTCCCGTCGGTCTGACCAAGGAGATCATCAATCCCCAGCCGTTCTACGTGCCGGGCGAAATCGTCCAGTTCCGACTGACCAAGGAGGTGCCGGCCGGCGACACGAGCGCCATCCGCTTCGAGGACTACCTGCCGCTGCCGGTGTTCGACGTCACCGACGTCGACCTGACCTTCGGTAACGATATCGTCTACGGCCCGAGCGACACCGCCGGGCTGACCCCGACGTCCATCACCATCAACGCGGCCCAGAACGCGCTGTTCATCGACTGGCCGGACCTGACCTCGACCACGGCCGAGACCATCCAGGTCGACCTGTTCGTCACCGTGACCGACGACCCGTTTGCCGACGGCCTGTTCCTGACCAACATCCTGCTGGCGCGTTCGGAGAACACGCCGGGAGCGGTGGCAGTCGGCACCGGTCCGGTCAACTTCAACGTCGGCGCGCCGAGCATGCGCGTCACCAAGGGCGTGCTGGCCACCAGCGGCAACGGCACCATTTCCCCGCCGCCGGCCAGCGAGCCGGTCGACGGCGACCTGGTCGGCGCCGATGCCGGTGACCGGGTCACCTACCGCATCACGGCCGAGAACATCGGCTCGGCGCAGGCCTTCGACGTCACCATTGTCGACACCAACGCGCCGGAGCTGACCGGCTGCACGCTGGTTTCGGTCACCGATGGTACGGGCACGCCGCTGGCGTTCTCCGGCAGCCTGGCCGGCGGCCTGCAGCTGACCGATCCGCTGGCTGCCAGCGGCGGCAGCGGCCCGCCGTACGGCGCCGACACTGCGCTGGTCACGCTGGAATGCGATGTGATCGGCACGGTGGCGCCGAGTACCACGATCACGAATACCGCACGGCTGGATTGGGCCAGCCAGCCGGGCGCCCCCGCCTTCCCGTTCCAGGAAGACCAGGCGCGCGTGACGACCGCGTCGCCCGAGGCGAACAAGTTCTTCATCGCGAGTTCCGAGCCGGGTACTTCGGACGGCGCAAGCCCGCCCCGCGCGGCGATCGGCGAGATCGTGCGCTATCGCCTGGCGGCCCGGATTCCGGAGGGCGAGATCGCGGCGCTGGACCTGCGCGACCTGTTGCCGACGGGCCTGCGCTTCATCGATGACGGTACCGCGCGCGCGACCTTCGTCAGCAACGGCGCCGGCATGAGCGCAAGCGGTTTCGCCGTGGGCAACGTCGCCGGCGCTTCGGGCGACCCGGGCGCTGTCCCGAGCGCGGCCGTGGCCACGGTCATCCCGCCTGCCAACGTGCTCGGTGGCCCCTTCGGCGACGGCACGGACCCGGTCTTCTCCTTCGGCGATGTGCTGAACTCGGACGACGACCTAGACGACGAGTTCCTGCTCGTCGAATTCAACGCGCTGGTGCTCAACAGCACGGGCAACCAGCAGGGCGCGACGCGAAACAACTCCTTCCAGATCCGCAGCGGCGGTTCGCCGATCGCGCCGAACGCGCCGAATGTTCCGGTACGTATCGCCGAACCGGTCATCGCGTTCGCCAAGACGGCTTCGCCGACCACCGGCGACGCCGGCGACGTCATCTCCTTCACCATCGATATCGCCAACGCCACCGGCGGCAATGTGAGTCCGGCCCACGAGTTCCGGCTGACCGACTCCCTGCCGTCAGGCCTGGCCGGGGTGTCCGGCCTGATCGTCACCCCGACCGCGTGTCCCGGCCTGACCGTGAGCGACAATACGGTCGGCGACGACATCGACATCACCTTCGACGAAATCGCCCCCGGATGCTCGATCGAAGTGACCTTCGACGCCACGCTGACCAACGGCGTCGCGCCGGGTACTACGGTGACCAACGTCGCGAACGCGGTCTGGACGTCCCTGCCGGCCGCCGGCACCGCGCCGAATCCGACCGGCTCGGTGGTCCCGG
The DNA here is from genome assembly GCA_965222675.1 of Wenzhouxiangellaceae bacterium. Taxonomy (GTDB): domain Bacteria; phylum Pseudomonadota; class Gammaproteobacteria; order Xanthomonadales; family Wenzhouxiangellaceae. The sequence continues at coordinate 1,137,681 of OZ244963.1, forward strand.
GCGGCCCCGGTTCCGCCGACGGCGAGCGTGACGGCTCCGGTGGCGTGAACGACTACGCCGCCTCCGACCCGGCGCCGGTTTCCATCCCCGGCGTGGGCATCGTCAAGAGCGTGATCGCCACGAGCGAGGCGCAGACCGGCGACAGCGAGTTCCGCGCCGGCGTCCAGGACCTCGTGGTCGGCGAGCAGGCGACCTTCGAAATCGTCGCGACCCTGCCCGAAGGCACGACCCCGCAGGTCGTCCTCACGGACACGCTGCCGTTCAGCAACGGCGTGATGCGCATCGATGCCGCGCGCGTGCTGCCGATCGGGTCCAGCCTGACCGCCGACGATCCCTCGCCTCCGGGCGTGATCAGCGATGCCCAGCTCGGCGACGGCATCGCCGACACGGTCAGCTTCGATTTCGGCCAGGTGGTCAACTCGCCGGACGGCGTGGTCGATGCGGGCGACCGCATCGTGATCGAGGTCGACGCCACCCTGGTCGACGTGCCGGCGAATGCCAATGGCGACCCGCTGACCAACACCGCGCTGGTCCAGTTCGGCCCCGGCCTGAACGCCTCGGCCAACGCCGGGGTCGATGTGGTCGAGCCCATTCTCACGGTGGTCAAGAGCGGCAGCATCAGTTCCGGCGACGCCGGCGACAGCGTGCTGTATTCGGTCACCATCCAGCACAGCGGCAGCTCTGCGGCCGATGCCCAGGACGTGGTGCTCCAGGACGTGCTGCCGGCCGATCTGACCCTGAATGTCGGCAGTATCACGCAGACCTCGGGTTCGCCCCCGTTCTCGGCCAATACGAGCAGCGGCAATACGGTAGCGCTCGGCTGGACCGATATCCCGGTCGGCGAGATCATCGTCATCGAGTATTCGGCGACGCTGGACCCGACCGTCTCGCCGGGCGAAACCCTGACCAACACCGCCGACGTCGGCTGGACCTCGGCGGTCGGGGCGAATCCCGACGAGCGCACCAACAACGCCAACGACGATCACCAGATCCTGGTCACCGAGCCCGGGTTGGTCAAGCAGGTGTTCGACACCAGCGAGCCGAGTACCGGCAACGGCGAATTCGGCGCGCCCGATGACCTGACCATCGGTGAGCAGGTCACGTACCGCTTCACCGTGCAGTTCCCCGAAGGCACCAGCGAATCGTCCGTGGTCACCGACCAGCTGCCGACGGGCTCGTCGGTGCTCGAACTGGTCTCCTCGCGGGTGGTCTCGATCGGCGCCAACCTGTCCGGCGCCGGCCTCCCGGCCGTGAACGACCCGGGCACGCCGTCCGATAACGACGGAGACACGATCGACGATCGGGCAACCTGGACCCTGGGCGATGTGCTCAACAGCGCCGACGGCGTCAATGACGCCGACGACGAGATGGTGTTCGAGGTGGTCGCGGTCGTTCTCGACGTGGCCGCCAACCAGAGCGGCGATGTCGATCAGCTCAACGAGGCGACCTTGTCGACCACGTCGAGCACGGTCAGCGGTGTAGCACCGGTCGACCTGGTCGCGCCCGCCCTGGGCCTGAGCAAGACCGTCACCGACCCGGCGGACGGATTCGTCGATGCCGGCGACACGGTCACCGCGCGGATCGTCCTGACGCACACGGCTGCCAGCACCGCCGATGCGTTCAACGTGGCGGTCACCGATACGCTGCCGGCCGGCCTGAGCTGGGGTGGTGACGCCTCCGTGACGTCGGATTGTCCGGGCCTGGTCACCGACTCCAGCGGTGCTCCGGTCATCGCCTTCGATGTGCCCGTGCTCGACCAGGCCACTGCGACCTGCTTCATCGAGTACGAATTCACGGTCGACAACACCGTGTCGCCGGGCGACACCCTGGTCAACATGGCCGAGCTGCTCTACGACTCGCAGCCGGTGTTCGTGGCCGGGCAGACGCGCGAAGGTGCCGATTCGGACACCGCAGAAGTCACGGTGATCGCACCGACGCTGGTCAAGGTCGCTGTCGATACCAGCCAGCCCGATACGGGCATGGCGCAGAACGATCCTGCGCTGCTCGATCTGACGATCGGAGAGACGGTCACCTACGAGCTGACCCTGGTGTTCCCCGAAGGCATCACCAACACGGCCGAACTGGTCGATCTGCTGCCGGCGACCGCCGGTGGCGTGGTCGAGGCGATCGGGGCCACGGTCACCGATGTCGGTACGAACATCTCGACCACCTTGCCCGGTACGCCCGTGTTCGAGGACAACCAGCTCGGTGACGGACTGAACGACACGGTTCGCTTCGAGTTCGGTGACGTGACCAACACCCCGGACGGCGTCGACAGCCCGGCCGACCGGATCGTCGTCGAGATCGTCGGCCGCGTGGTCGATGTCGGCGCGAACGTCGACGGCACGCTGCTGACCAACCGCGGTGTGTTCACCTTCGTCGGCGACAGCCTCGAGGACACGGCCGACGTCGAAGTCGTGGAACCGGCGGTTGCGCTGGACAAGACCATGACGCTGCAGAACGATGGGGTGGTCCGGATCGCGCTGTCGCTCGACAACAGCGGTACCGCGCCGGCCTACGACCTGGACGTCAGCGACGTGTTCGACGACGCCGATTGGGACCTGTCCGGTTTCTCCCCGGTGTCCGTGCCCGCCGGCTTCGAGCTGGTGGTCTCCCCGGACACGCCGGCGGTCGGTCAGCAGACCCTGAACTTCCGCACCGCTGCCGGGGCCGTCTCTCCCGACGGGACCCTGCCGGCCGGTGCCGGCGTCAGCGCCGTGTTCGACATTCCGCTGGCCGTGCTTCCGCCAACGCCGAACCCGCTGCCCAACACCGCCGACCTGGTCGGCGGCGACACGCTCCCGGGCGCGGATCCTGCTGCGCGTGACCTTCCGCCGGACAACGGAACGGCGAGCATTGCGGTGCCCGACCTGACCCTGTCGAAGGACGATGCGCTGCAGGTCGATGCCGACAGCAGCGGCGACGTTTCGCCGGGCGACACGCTGCGCTACACGCTGGTGCTGCAGAACGCCGGCGCGAGCGGGGCGTCCAATGTGGTGATCGACGACGTTCCGGACCCCAACACCTCGCTGGTCGCAGGCAGCGTCACGACCTCCAGCGGCTCGGTCGCCGTCGGCAACACCGCCGGCGACACGGTGGTCCAGGTCTCGATCCCCAGCGTAGCGGCCGGCGCCTCGGTGACGATCACCTACGACACGCTGATCGACGATCCGCTTTCGCCGGGTGTAACCGAAGTCGTCAACCAGGCCACCTTCGACAGCGACGAACTGCCGCCGGGCACCAGCGACGATCCCGATCCGCCGGGTGCGGACGACCCGACGGTGGTCCCGGTCAACGCCCAGCCCGACCTGACCCTGGTCAAGGACGACGGCGGTGCGAGCACCGTGCCCGGTGGCACCGTGGTCTACGCGCTCGACTACGCCAATGTCGGCAACCAGGACGCTACCGGCGTCGAGCTGACCGATACGGTCCCGGTGGGAACCAGCTTCGCGGCCGGTGCCAGTACGCCGGGCTGGTCGTGCATACCCGATGGCTCCGCCGGCAGCACCTGCACGCTGGCGATCGGGGCGCTCGCGGCCGGGGACAACGCCTCGGCGCTGTTCGCCGTGACCGTGGACGACCCGGCACCGCCGGGTCTGGACCAGATCGACAACACCGCCGTGGTCGGCGACGACGGTGCGAACGGGGCCGACCCGACCCCGGCCAACAACACCGACGGCGACACCACCCCGCTGGCCGCCGCACCCGACCTGACGCTGGTCAAGGACGACGGTGGAGCGGTCGGTGTGCCGAACGGCGTGGTCGTCTACACGCTGGACTTCCAGAACGTCGGCGACCAGGACGCGACCGGCGTGGTGATCACGGACACGGTGCCGGCCAACACCTCCTTCGAAGGGGGATCGAGCAGCGCGGGATGGACCTGCGTGCCCGACGCGTCGGCCGGAAGCAGCTGTTCCTTCACGGTGGGTACGGTTCCTGCCGGGTCGGGGGGCAGCGTCGCGTTCGCGGTCCGGATCGACGATCCGCTGCCGGTCGCCGTCAACCAGGTCGACAATGCGGCCTCGGTGGCCGACGACGGCAGCAACGGCCCCGACCCGACGCCCGGAAACAACGACGACAGCGACATCACCCCGGTCGACAACGACCCGTCGCTTGCAGTCGACAAGGCGCTGACCTCGGCGCCGGATCCGATCGAAGTCGGCAGCGTGCTCGAATACATGATCACGGTGACCAACACCGGCAACGCGACGCTGACCAATGTGACGATCGTGGACGATCTGATCACGCCGACCGGGGGCAGCGCGCCCTGTGCCTCGGTCGCGCCGGGCGGCACCTGCACGCTGATCGGCGAGTACGTCGTCACCCAGGCCGATATCGACAACGGAAGCGTGGTCAACAACGCCACCGGCGACTCGGACCAGACGCCTCCGGGCAGCGACCAGGTCATCGTGCCGATCGACCAGAACCCCTTGCTGGACCTGGTCAAGACGGCGAACGTCAACGACCCGAACGGCAACGGTCAGATCGATGTCGGTGAAACCATCGACTACACGCTCACCGCGACCAACGCCGGCAACGTGACGCTGACCAACGTGACGATCGTCGACAGCCTGCTGCCTGCCCTGGTCTGCACGCCGGCCCAGCCGGCCACGCTCGCGCCGACCGATGCGCTGGTCTGCACCGGCAGCTACACGGTGACCCAGGCCGACGTCGATGCCGGCGAAGTGGTCAACGATGCCACGGCCGACAGCGATCAGACCCCGCCGACCTCGACCCAGGTGACCGTGCCGATCCAGCAGGATCCTGCGATCGACCTGATCAAGGAAGCGGTGCTGAACGACACCAACGGGAACGACCTGGGCGATGCCGGCGAAACCGTCGACTACACCCTGACCGCGACCAATGTCGGCAATGTCACCCTGGCCGACGTCGAGATCGTCGACAGCCTGATCGACACGCTGGCCTGCACGCCGAACCAGCCGGCTACGCTGGCCCCCGGCGAGGTGCTCGTGTGCACGGGCAGCATCGAAATCACTCCGGTCCTCCTGCGACAGGGTGTGCTGCAGAACTTCGCCACGGCGATCGGAACCGGCCCGGGTGGCGGCGCCGTCGACGACGGCGATAGTGCGGTGACCCTGCTCAACATGCCGATCGCGGTGCCGACGATGCAGCGGTGGGGCGTCGTCGCGCTGGCGCTGATGCTGTTCCTGGCCGGTCTTGCGGTATCGCGCGACCGGTTCCGCAAGGGGCATCCGTCCGCCTGACGGTCGGTCATCCAAGCGAAGGTCGTTCGACCTTTCGACGCGCCGGCCCCGGGCCGGCGCGTTTCGTTCCAGCCTCTCTCTCCGGTCGGATGCGTCCTCGCAGCGGCCCGACCGTGTGGGTCCCCGGTTCGCAGCTCGTACCCGGTCGCCATCGGGTATGCCGGCAGAAGTGAACGCAGCCGACCGAGCCGGGAATCGGGTTCATGCGCGGGCTCATGCGTGTCCATTCGCGCCACCGCACGCGTCGATGCGGCGCGGGCGTTCGGCACCCCATCGATCGAAGCCGTGCTGCGCCTGTCGGGTCCATCCGCGCGCCTGGGCACATCTGCGCGCCCGGCGGCAGTCCATGCGTTTCGCTTGGGCCGATCGGCAGGCTACGAAAAGTGACGGCCATCACAGTTGAGAGCCATGAATTGAGACGAGCATCGGCTACCAGTTGCAAAACGGCTGGACATATCTCGACTTGACGCTATACTCCTTCCCCGTCGCAGGGCGCAAAGCCCGGCACTTCCCGGGTACCGGAACGTGCCGACCGTCACGCGACAAAAGGGGTTTCGGGGAATTCATCGAGTTGTTGGCATCCAGCCGACGTGTTGTTTTGCGTCGGTTTCATGAACCGTGATCGATCGCACGCTGGCATGAATCATGCAAGACGTGGTCGACGAGCGGCGAGCCGGAGCGTGATCCGGCGCCGCGTTCGAACCGGAGCCAACGACCGATGCCGTACCTGCCGTCCCGACGACTGTCCAATCGACTCTTCGATCGACTGACGAGCCTCGTCCGCCCATCGGGCCGGACGGTTCATGTCCTGGCCGCTCTTGTGACGGCCGCCGCACTCGCCCCCGGCCTGGTCCATGCCCAGAATCGATGCGCGACGCCGGGAGCCGACGGCAATCTCTCGCTGTCGGGTGTCGTCAACACCTACTACACCCCGGCGGCCGGTAGCTACGGACCGGTAGCGGCGAGCATCTCCTTGTCGAGCCCGCGAGGCGCTGCGGCCCCGATCGCGCCGGGCGATCTCGTGCTGGTCGTCCAGATGCAGTGCGCCAACATCAACAGCTCCGACTCGCTGCTCTACGGCGATGGCACCGCAGGGGAGCCGGCCAGCGGGTACACCGATCCGGCCTCGGGTTGCATCGCCGGCCGGCACGAGTTCGTTCGAGCCGGCCCCGGAAGCAACGGCTCGCTTCTGGACCTCTCGGCCACGCCGCTCACGCTGTCCTATCTGCAGGCAGCGGCGACGCCGACGCAGGGTCGGCGCACGTTCCAGGTGGTCCGCGTGCCGCAGGCCCTGAATGCAACCCTGACCGGCAACGTCACCGCGCTGGACTGGGACGGATTCTCCGGCGGCGTCGTCGCGATCGATGCCGCCTTTGCCTTCGACTTCAACGGCTTCGCCGTCCGGGCCGACGGCGCGGGCTTCCGCGGCGGGGCCGGCGACGTGCGATCCGCCGACGATGCGGTTCAGCGTTTTCGCTGGGACGACCTGACCCGCCACGCCAGCAAGGGTGAAGGCATCGCCGGCACACCTCGCCTGATCAGCACCAAGCGGACGGCCACGGACGGTGCGTCCGCGGCCATCGTGGATCTCGGCGCTGCGTGGGGCGGCTACCCGACCGGCACCGCTTCGACGGGAAACAGTGCCCGTGGCGCACCCGGCAACGCCGGTGGCGGCGGTACGTTCTGGAACGGAAGCTCGGACAACGGCGGCGGTGGGGGTGGCGGCAACGCCGGTGCCGGCGGTCGCGGGGCGGCGGGCTGGCGCAGTGCCGGCTATGCCGGCATCCAGCCCGACTACAGCAACATGACCGACAAGAAGTGGGGCTTCGGCGGAGCCGGTGTGCCGGCGTCCATCGGCCGCCTGGTGCTCGGCGGCGGCGGGGGTGCGGGTGACAACAACAACAACAGCGCGGCCGTGCAGTCCAGCGGCGCGGCCGGCGGCGGAATCGTGATGATCCGGGCCGGCACGCTGACCGGCACCGGCGCCGTTTCGGCCCGCGGCGGTCGAGCCACCGACAACCCGCTCAACGACGGCGCGGGCGGCGGCGGCGCAGGCGGAAGCATCGCCGTGATCGCGTCGACCTGGTCGGCGACGGTCGACGTGCGAGCCGATGGGGGCCGGGGCGGCGACGCCTGGGCCACGGGTGGAGCGGCTCACGGGTCGGGCGGCGGCGGGGGCGGCGGCGTCGTCGTGACCACCGCAGCACCCGCATCGGTCAACGTAGCGGGCGGCCCCCCGGGGCTCACCACGACGGCGGACTCACCACCGGGCGGGGCGACGCACGGTGCACGCCCGGGCGCTGCCGGGCTCGCTACGGTCATTGCGCCAGGCACTGACGGCCCGGGCGGCAATGCAGGTCGGGCGTGTCGCGCCGATCTCGCGATCGACAAGTCGAACCCGACCACGCCGTTCATCTCGGGCCAGACCACGAGCTACAGCCTCGTCGTGACCAACAACGGTCCGCAGGCGGCCGGCGGTGCGGTGGTCACGGATACGCCGTCTGCCGGGCTCGTCCTGACCAGCGTCAGTTGCTCCGCGTCCGGCGGGGCCGTGTGTCCTGCGGGGCCGATCAACGTGGCCGACCTGACCGGACCCGGCGTGGTCATTCCGACGTTTCCGGTCGGATCCTCGGTGACCTTCACCGTCCAGGCCACCGTCACCGCGAGCGGATCATGAGCATGCAGACGATGAAAACGATGATTTCCCGCGCAGCGATCGCAGCGCTCTGGCTGGCGGTTCTTTCCACGACGGTTGCGCATGCGCAGACGTCGGTCGACAACTCAGCCACGGTTTTCGCGCCGCCGACGGTGATCGACACGATACCCGGCAACGACACCGACAACGTCACGACGCCGGTCGTGGCGTTCAATCCTTCCTTGACGATTACCAAGACCCAGACCGGCGGGCCGAACCCCGTGACTGCTGCCGGTGACACGATCGGCTACACCATCGTCGTCGAGAACACGGGCAACGTGACCCAGACCGGCGTCAACACCACGGACACGCTGCCCGATGGCAGCGCCGGTGTGTTGTCCGGTCCGGTCGAGTCGTTGAACTCCGACGGCCAGCTCGAAGTGGGCGAGACCTGGACCTACACGATCAGCTATACGGCGACCCAGGCGGACATCGACGCCGGCAGCGACCTGGTCAATACCGCGTCGGTGAGCACCACGCAGGTGCCGGGCCCAACGAGCGACACGGCGACGACGCCGGTCAACGCGGCGGCCAGCCTGACGATCGACAAAACCCAGACCAGCGGCCCGAACCCGGTGACTGCTGCGGGTGACACGATCGGGTACACGGTGGTGGTGACCAACACCGGTAGCGTGACCCAGACCGGCGTCAGCACGACGGACACGCTGCCCGACGGCAGCGCCGGCACCCTGATCGGCCCGGTCGAGTCGATCTCGGCGAACGGCGACCTCGATGTCGGAGAGACCTGGACCTACACGATCAGCTACACGGCGACCCAAGCCGACATCGATGCCGGCAGCGACCTGGTCAATACCGCGTCGGTGAGCACCACGCAGGTGCCGGGGCCGACGAGCGACACGGCGACGACACCGGTCAACGCGGCGGCCAGCCTGACGATCGACAAGACCCAGACCAGCGGCCCGAACCCGGTGACTTCGGCCGGGGACACGATCGGTTACACGGTGGTCGTGACCAACACCGGTAGCGTGACTCAGACCGGCGTCAGCACCACCGACACTCTTCCCGACGGCAGCGCGGGTGTGCTGACCGGTCCGGTCGAGTCGTTGAACTCCGACGGCCAGCTCGAAGTGGGCGAGACCTGGACCTACACGATCAGCTATACGGCCACGCAAGCCGATATCGATGCCGGTGCCGACCTGGTCAATACCGCGTCGGTGAGCACCACGCAGGTACCGGGCCCGACCACGGATACGGCGACTACGCCGGTCAATGCAGCGGCGAGCCTGACCATCACCAAAACCCAGACCAGTGGCCCGAACCCGGTGGCTGCTGCGGGTGACACGATCGGCTACACCATCGTCGTCGAGAACACCGGCGCGGTCACGCAGACCGGTGTGTCGACGAGCGACGTTCTCCCTGACGGCAGCGCGGGTGTGCTGACCGGTCCGGTCGAGTCGTTGAACTCCGACGGCCAGCTCGAAGTGGGCGAGACCTGGACCTACACGATCAGCTATACGGCCACGCAGGCCGATATCGATGCCGGCAGTGATCTGGTCAACACCGCGTCGGTGGCGACCAACGAAGTGCCGGGCCCGACCACGGATACGGCGACTACGCCGGTCAACGCGGCGGCCAGCCTGACGATCGACAAGACCCAGACCAGCGGCCCGAACCCGGTGACTTCGGCCGGTGACACGATCGGCTACACGGTGGTCGTGACCAACACCGGTAGCGTGACCCAGACCGGCGTCAGCACCAGTGACACGCTGCCCGACGGCAGCGCGGGTGTTTTGTCCGGCCCGACGGAATCGATCTCGACCAACGGTCAATTGGACGTCGGCGAGACCTGGACCTACACGATCAGCTACACGGCTACCCAGGCCGACATCGATGCCGGTGCCGACCTGGTCAACAGCGCGAGCGTTACGACGACCCAGGTGCCCGGCCCGACGAGCGACACGGCGACCACGCCGGTCAACGCCGCGGCCAGCCTGACGATCGACAAAACCCAGACCAGCGGCCCGAACCCGGTGACTTCGGCCGGTGACACGATCGGGTACACGGTGGTGGTGACCAACACCGGCGCGGTCACGCAGACCGGGGTCAATACCACCGACACGTTGCCCGACGGCAGCGCGGGTGTGCTGTCCGGCCCCGTCGAGTCGTTGAACTCCGACGGCCAGCTCGAAGTGGGCGAGACCTGGACCTACACGATCAGCTACACGGCCAGCCAGGCGGACATCGACGCCGGCAGTGATCTGGTCAACACCGCGAGTGTTGCCACGACTCAGGTGCCCGGCCCAACGAGCGACACGGCGACGACGCCGGTCAACGCGGCGGCCAGCTTGACGATCGACAAAACCCAGACCAGCGGCCCGAACCCGGTGACTGCTGCGGGTGACACGATCGGGTACACGGTGGTCGTGACCAACACCGGTAGCGTGACCCAGACCGGCGTCAGCACCAGTGACACGCTGCCCGACGGCAGCGCCGGCACCCTGATCGGCCCGACGGAATCGATCTCGACCAACGGTCAGTTGGACGTCGGCGAGACCTGGACCTACACGATCAGCTACACGGCTACCCAGGCCGACATCGATGCCGGTGCCGACCTGGTCAACAGCGCGAGCGTTACGACGACCCAGGTGCCCGGCCCGACGAGCGACACGGCGACCACGCCGGTCAACGCGGCGGCCAGCCTGACGATCGACAAGACCCAGACCAGCGGCCCGAACCCGGTGACTTCGGCCGGTGACACGATCGGGTACACGGTGGTCGTGACCAACACCGGTAGCGTGACCCAGACCGGCGTCAGCACCACCGACACTCTTCCCGACGGCAGCGCGGGTGTGCTGACCGGTCCGGTCGAGTCGTTGAACTCCGACGGCCAGCTCGAAGTGGGCGAGACCTGGACCTACACGATCAGCTATACGGCCACGCAGGCCGATATCGATGCCGGCAGTGATCTGGTCAACACCGCGTCGGTGGCGACCAACGAAGTGCCGGGCCCGACCACGGATACGGCGACTACGCCGGTCAATGCCGCAGCCAGTCTCACGATCGACAAGACCCAGACGAGCGGCCCGAACCCGGTGACTGCTGCTGGTGAGGTGATCGGCTACACCATTGTGGTTGAGAACACCGGCGCGGTCACCCAGACCGGGGTCAATACGACGGACATGCTGCCCGACGGCAGCGCCGGTGTTTTGTCCGGACCGACTGAGTCGATCTCGGCGAACGGCGACCTCGATGTCGGAGAGACCTGGACCTACACGATCAGCTATACGGCCACGCAGGCCGATATCGACGCCGGTGCCGACCTGGTCAACACGGCGACCGTGACGACCACACAGGTCCCCGGTCCGACGTCGGATACGGCCACCACCTCCGTGAGCGGCACGCCGTCGTTGACCATCGTCAAGACGCAGACCGGCGGTCCCGACCCGGTCACGGCCGCCGGCCAGGGGATCGACTACACGATCGTGGTCGAGAACACCGGCAACGTGACCCAGACCGGTGTCAGTACCACTGACACGCTGCCCGACGGCAGCGCCGGAGTGTTGTCCGGACCGACTGAGTCGATCTCGGCGAACGGCGACCTCGATGTCGGAGAGACCTGGACCTACACGATCAGCTACACGGCGACCCAAGCCGACATCGATGCCGGTGCCGACCTGGTCAACACGGCGACCGTGACGACCACACAGGTTCCCGGTCCGACGTCGGATACGGCCACCACCTCCGTAAGCGGCACGCCGTCGTTGACCATCGTCAAGACGCAGACCGGCGGTCCCGACCCGGTCACGGCCGCCGGCCAGGGGATCGACTACACGATCGTGGTCGAGAACACCGGCAACGTGACCCAGACCGGCGTCAGCACCACGGACACGCTGCCCGACGGCAGCGCCGGAGTGTTGTCCGGACCGACTGAGTCGATCTCGGCGAACGGCGACCTCGATGTCGGAGAGACCTGGACCTACACGATCAGCTACACGGCGACCCAAGCCGACATCGATGCCGGTGCCGACCTGGTCAACACGGCGACCGTGACGACCACACAGGTTCCCGGTCCGACGTCGGATACGGCCACCACCTCCGTAAGCGGCACGCCGTCGTTGACCATCGTCAAGACGCAGACCGGCGGTCCCGACCCGGTCACGGCTGCAGGGCAGGTGATTGACTACTCCATCGTGGTCGAGAACACCGGCAATGTGACCCAGACCGGCGTCAGCACCACTGACACGTTGCCCGACGGCAGCGCGGGTGTGCTGACCGGTCCGGTCGAGTCGTTGAACTCCGACGGCCAGCTCGAAGTGGGCGAGACCTGGACCTACACGATCAGCTACACGGCCACGCAGGCGGACATCGATGCCGGTGCCGACCTGGTCAACACGGCGACCGTGACGACCACACAGGTTCCCGGTCCGACGTCGGATACGGCCACCACCTCCGTGAGCGGCACGCCGTCGTTGACCATCGTCAAGACGCAGACCGGCGGTCCCGACCCGGTCACGGCCGCCGGCCAGGGGATCGACTACACGATCGTGGTCGAGAACACCGGCAACGTGACCCAGACCGGTGTCAGTACCACTGACACGCTGCCCGACGGCAGCGCCGGCACCCTGATCGGCCCGACGGAATCGATCTCGACCAACGGTCAGTTGGACGTCGGCGAGACCTGGACCTACACGATCAGCTACACGGCCACGCAGGCGGACATCGATGCCGGTGCCGACCTGGTCAACACGGCGACCGTGACGACCACACAGGTTCCCGGTCCGACATCGGATACGGCCACCACCTCCGTGAGCGGCACGCCGTCGTTGACCATCGTCAAGACGCAGACCGGCGGCCCCGACCCGGTCACGGCTGCAGGGCAGGTGATTGACTACTCCATCGTGGTCGAGAACACCGGCAATGTGACCCAGACCGGCGTCAGCACCAGCGACGTTTTGCCGGACGGTTCGGCGGGAACGTTGATTGGCCCCACGGAGTCGATCTCGGCGAACGGCGACCTCGACGTCGGAGAGACCTGGACCTACACGATCAGCTACACGGCCACGCAGGCCGATATCGACGCCGGTTCCGACCTGGTCAACACCGCGTCGGTGAGCACCACGCAGGTGCCGGGGCCGACTTCGGATACGGCGATCACTCCCGTTTCGCCTCCGCAGATCAGTGTTGCCAAGACGTCCGACCCGGTCTCCGGCTCGACCGTAACGGCCGGCGAGACGATCACCTATACGCTGACCCTGGACGTCAGCAACGGTCCGACCACGGCAAATGCAATCCTGTCGGATACCTTGGACGCCGACCTGACCAATTTCCAGGTGGTCAACGCCGGCGCATTCACGGTCGGCGGCAGCAACCCGTACAGCTTCACGTTGGCTGCGGGTGCGGGAACCGGCACCTACACCGTGGTCTACAGCGCCGATGTGTCGGCTTCCGCCAGCGGTTCGGTCGGCAACAGCGTGATCGTGACCGGTAACGGCGGCGACCCGGATCCGGAGTGCACGAGTTGCACGACCGACCATCCGGTCGCCGACCCGGCGATCGTCGTGACCAAGAGCGCCGATCCGGCCAGCGGAACCGCCGTCACTGCGGGCCAGACGATCACCTATACGCTGTCGGCGACCGTTACCGATGCGGCGCTGACCTCCGACCTTGTGCTGAGCGACACGCTGGGCACCGGCCTGACCTTCGGCGCAGTGACCGCTCCGGGTGCCTACACGGCCAATACCGCGGGGAACCCGCTGACGTTCACGCTGCCGAGCGGCACCGTGGCGGGCACCTATGCCATCGAGTACACGGTGACGGTCGACAACGATGCAACCGGTTCCGTCGACAACAATGTGATCGTGACCGGCAACGGCGGCGACCCGGATCCGGAGTGCACCAGCTGCACGACCAGCCATCCGGTCGCCGACCCGGCGATCGTGGTCGACAAGACGGCGGACCCCGCGAACGGAAGCACCGTGACCGCAGGGGCAACGATCACCTACACGCTGACGGCAACCGTCACCGATGCAGCGCTGACGTCCGACCTGGTGCTGGCCGACGCATTGGGCGCCGGCCTGACGTTCGGCGCGGTGACCGGTGCCGGGGCCTTTACCCCGGATGTGTCCGGCGCGCCGACGCTGACGTTCACGCTGCCTTCGGGCACGGTGCCGGGCACCTACGCGGTCGAGTACACCGCGACGGTCGATGCCGACGCGACCGGTTCGGTCGACAACAGCGTGGTCGTGACCGGCGACGGAGGCGATCCGGACCCGGATTGCACGAGCTGCAGCACCAGCCATCCGGTGCTCAACGTCGAGGTTTCCAAGTCCTCCGACCCGGTCGACGGCTCGACCGTGACCGCCGGCGACACGATTGCCTACACCGTCACCGCGACCGTCCTGGACGGCACCCTGACCTCGGACCTGGTCCTGACCGACACGCTTGGCGCGGGCCTGACCTTCGGTGCCGTGACCGTGCCGGGCGCGTTCGCGCCGGATGCGACCGGTGCACCGGTCCTGACATTCACGCTGCCGACGGGCACCGGGCCCGGCACCTACGCGGTCGAGTACACCGCGACCGTGGATGCCGACGCGACCGGTTCGGTCGGAAACAACGTGGTCGTGACCGGCGACGGCGGTGATCCCGACCCGGACTGCACGAGCTGCAGCACCAGCCATCCGGTGCTGAATGTCGACGTCGTGAAGGCGGCCGACCCGGTCGACGGCTCGACCGTGGCCGCCGGCGACACGATCACCTACAGTGTGACCGCGACCGTGTCCGATGCAGCGCTCACGGCGGACCTGGTCCTGACCGATACGCTGGGCGCGGGGCTGACCTTCGGCGCGGTCACCAGCGCCGGGTCCTACGCGGCCGACGTCTCCGGGGCGCCGACGTTGACCTTCACCCTGCCGGCCGGCACGGGTCCGGGCAGCTACGCGGTCGAGTACACCGCCACGGTCGATGCCGACGCGTCCGGTTCGGTCGGCAACAGCGTGGTCGTGACCGGCGACGGCGGCGATCCGGATCCGGAGTGCGCGAGCTGCACCACCAGTCATCCGCTGGCCGACCCGGTCATCGTGGTCGACAAGACTTCGGCACCGACCAGCGGCACCGATGTCGTTGTCGGTCAGACCATCGACTACACGCTTACGGTCGATGTCAGCAGCGCCGCATTGACCTCCGATCTCGTGCTGACCGATACCCTGGGCACCGGCCTGACCTTCGGCGCGGTGACCAACCCCGGCTCGTTCACGCCCGATACGACGGCCGCGCCGGTGCTGACCTTCACGCTGCCCTCGGGATCCGTGCCCGGCGTGTACCAGGTCGAGTACAGTGCCACCGTGGATGCCGACGCCGGTGGCACGACGGTCGGCAACAGCGTCGTGCCTGCCGGCGGCGGCGATCCCGACCCCGAGTGCACCAGCTGCACGACGACGCACCCGGTTGGCACCCTGTCGCTGGACAAGCGGGTCGTGACCCTCAGTGCCACCGGCCCCAACAGCTGGCGCGTCGACTACGAGATCGAGATCGTCAACCCCGGTCTGGTGGCCGTGCCGTACACGCTGATCGACACGCTGGGATTCACCACGACCGGCCTGCAGGTCGGTCCCACGGGCCTTGTATCGACCACTGGCGGCGTACTGGATCCTGCCATCGCGGCGGGACAGTTCACGCCGACGCCCGGAAGCGCTCTCCAGGTCTCGGATACGGACGTCTCCATCGGCGCCGGAGAAACCCATCGCTACCAGCTCGCGATTCCGTTCGGCATCGTGGCCGGCCAGCTCCAGGACGGGGCGTGCAATGGCTCGGCCGGCAACGGGCTGTACAACCTGGCCGAGATTCCCGGGGCGCCCACGCTCAGCGCTGATGCCTGTGCCTCGATCGACGAGAGCGGCGATGTCGCCATCGAACTGATCAAGACCGTGGAACTCGGTGTGGATTTCAACGGCAACGACTACGGCGACGTAGGCGACGTGCTGTTCTACACCTTCGAGATCACGAACATCGGAACCGAGCCGCTGAGCGATGTTCAGCTGATCGACCTGCTGGTCGACGACCTGGTGTGCATGCCCCGGGCCTCCGACGGCGAGCCGCTGCAGGTCCTGCCGCACGATGCGGTTCGCTACGACGGCTTCGAGGAGGGTGGGCTGGGTGCGCTCAATCCGGCGGCCTCGATCGTGTGTTCGGCGACCCACGAACTGACCGCCCTGGATGTCGCGCGGCGGCGCGTGGAGAACACCGCGACCGCGCTCGGAAGCGGGCCGGACGGCGAAGTCGTCAGTTCGGTGAGTACCGCGGTTTACACTTCGTTCCAATGACCGAGAGGAATCGACCATGACGCTGCTCAACACGCCAACGTCGACCCGATCGGTCGCAGACCGGAACCGCGGCTCGATGCAAGCACCGATGTTCGTTCGCGCCCGGCAATCCGGCCGGTACTCTGTGGTGGGTCTGATGATGGCCGGCTTGATGCTCGTTGCAACCCAAGCCGCCGCGTTCTCGCTGGACTCGACGATTGCGGCGCGCGCGGCCGACGGGGCGGCAGTGGTTACCGTGCGTCTCGATTCGTCGGGTGCGACGCAGAATGAGCGAGACATCGCCTCCATGGACCTCCGCGTGTCGGCAGGGACCGTCGAGAACTGCGATGACCTGACGGCCCGGATCGCGTCGAGCGGGACGGCGGACTGCGCCTGGACACTGCCTGCCCGCATCGACCAGGCCACGATGCGGGCGACCGTGCGCTACGACGACGGAACGGTGGACGTGCGCAGCCTGCGCTGGTCCGGCACGCGCGGAGCAAGCGTACCGCAGGGTGTTCTGGCCCTGGTTTCGAGCGGTGTCCACATGGATGCCGACCTCGACGGCGTGCTGGATGCCGGCGAGACGATCGATTATCGCTACCGCCTGATCAACCTCGGATCGCTCGACCTGGAATCGCTGGCGGTCACCGACCTCGACGGTGCGGTGACCTGCCCGGCCCCCACGCTGGCGATCGGCGCCGACCAGGTCTGCCTGCGCAGCCACGTGATCACGGCAGCCGAGGCGGCTGCGGGACGGGTCGAGAACGTGGTCGAGGCAACCGGGTCGGACGCGCTGGGCCTGCCCGTGCAGAGCTCGGACCTGGTGATCCGCAACAGTCTGGGCGGCCGCAGCGGCATTGCGGTGCTCAAGAGCCCGTTCCTGGCCGACGACGTCGACGGCAGCGGCTTCGCCAGCCTCGGGGATGTCGTCCGCTACGACTTCGTTGCGACCAACACGAACGAGGATCCGCTGACCGACGTCGAACTGGTCGAACCCGACCCTTCGCTGATCGATACGCCGATCGTCTGCGGCTCGACGACCTTCGATGGAAACCCGTTCTCCGGCAACGGTACCGGCGCGCTCGCCGGCGGCGATTCGGTGCTGTGCACGGCCACCTACGAGATCCGGCAGAGTGACGTCGATGCCGGTCAGGCGCTGAACCTGGTCCAGGCGTTCGGCACGAATCCGCTGGCCCTCCAGGTCAACGGCAGCGGGGCCAGTTCGCTGGTCCTGCCCGGCCCGGGGTCGCTGGCCGTGAGCAAGACCGTGCAACCGCCGGTCGTGGTGGCCGGGCAATCGGTCGTCTACACGATTACCGTGACCAACGCCGGCCCTGGCACGCTGTTCGGCGTCACCATCGTCGACCCGATCCCGGTCGGAATCGTCTCCTTCGACTGGACCTGCTCGGGCAGCTTCTGCCCAAACCCCAGCGGTACCGGTGCAATCAACGAGATGATTCCGGCACTGCCGGCCGGCGAAGAGGTGATCTACACCGTCGAGGCCGAGGTCGCGATGGACGCCCCGGACGATATCGAGAACGTGGTCCACGTCACGCCGCCGAGCCTGATCGGCTGCGAGCCGGACGGCGGACCGCCGCCGTGCCTGGGCATCGCGCCGATCGTCGTCATCGGCCAGGCAATCGGCGTACCGACGCTCGATCGTCTCGGCCTGGTCGCGCTGGTGCTGCTGCTTACGCTGGGCGTGATGGTGCGACGCGCGACCTGATCGGCGCGCTCACTCGAGTCCGAGTCGTTCGGCAGCCCGGGATCGCCAGCCGAGCAGCGCCCGATGTGTCGGCTGCGGGTCCAGTTTCAGGCCCCAGCCGGCGAACTCCAGGATCACCCAGGCCGTGATGTCGGCCCCGCTGAAATCGCCTCCGGCGATCCAGCCGTGGGCGCGGCCCCCTGTCTCCAGCCGTGCATCCAGCAGGTCCAGGAAGCGCTCGAAACGATTTCGGCCGCGCTCGGCAAGCTCCGGAAGCTGGGCGACCGGCGTCGGTCCCGGGAGGCCGCGGTCCTTCATGCCGGGAGCGCCGTTGCGGAACCCTTCCATCACCGCGAGCAGGCCCTGCATTTCCAGCCAGTGGTCTGCATCGAGCACCCGGGCCCGTTCCAGCGGGGTCCGACCGTAGAGCGGTTCGCCCTCGAAGATCTCGTCGAGATAGCGACAGATGGCGACGACTTCGGTGATCCGTGTGCCGTCCTCGAGTTCGAGCACGGGCACCGTGCCGTCGGGGTTGATGGCCAGGAAGGCGGCCTCGAGCTGGCCGCCGGCGGTAAGGTCGACCGCCTCGACCGGAACCTCGATGCCGCGGGCGTCGAGGAACAGGTGCACTCGGCGGGGACTGGGTGCGCGGTCGTCGGTGTACAGTTTCATCGAGCCAGCATGTGCGAACGGACGTGCAGCGGTCAACCGGACCAAGGTCCGTCGGTTTTAGCGGCGGACCGGCGTAGAATGAGCCTCCGCCCCGAGAGACACCGCCATCAGCCATGTTCTGGTCCCGCAAGTCCGATGCCGAGAAACCGCCCGAGCCGCAGGATGAGGAATCGGTGGCGTGGCTGTGGGACAACGAAATCCTGATCGAGCCGCAGAACCTGCAGGTGGGCCATTTCGTGGCCCGCATGGACAAGCGCTGGCGCGACACGCCGTTCCCGCTCGAAGGCGTGATGATCCTGTCCGAGGACCAGCGGTCGTGGTTCCTGGAGAACTGCCACTGGCTGGTCATCGACCTGCTTCGCAGTCGCAACGGGTACCGGCCGCCGCGCGCGAACATGCCCTATCGAAGGATCGTGCGAAACCGGACCGACGCCGAAAACCCGAAGGCGCCGGTCAACATGCTGCGGCGGGCGCACCTGAGCGCGGACACCGTGCCCCAGTCGTTCGATGGCCACGACCTGCTCTACCGGCGCGCCGGCGCGCTGATCGACTCGATCCAGCGTCACGGGCGAATGGATATCGAGTCGGCCCGGCTGGGCATCCGCCAGATCGCCGAGACTCTCGAGCACAACATCGCGGCGATGGTCTGGCTGACCCGGATCAAGGACGTCGACCAGTACACGGCCGAGCACTGCGTGAACGTCGCCATCCTGTCGATGGGCCTGGCGCGGTCGTTGAACTGGAAGCCCGAGGAGGTCGAGCAGGCCGGCCTGGCCGGATTGCTCCACGACCTCGGCAAGACCAAGCTCGACCAGGACATCCTGAACAAGCCTGCCCGTCTGACGCCGGAAGAACAGGAGCACGTCCGGCACCATTCCCGTCTCGGCTACGAGATGCTGAAATCCGACGAGACGATCCATCCGCGCATCCGCCAGGCCGTGCTCGAGCACCACGAGCGGCCCGACGGCAAGGGCTACCCGCTGGGTCGCGATCGGTCCAGTCTGCATCCATTGGGGTCGCTGGTCAGCGTGGTCGATGCCTACGACGCGATCACTTCCTTCAGGCCCTACAGCGCAGCCCGGTCGCACCATGAAGCGCTGGGCATTCTCTGGAAGACGAGAGATCGGCAGTTCGACGCCGAAATGGTCGAGGTGCTGATCCAGTTCCTCGGCTGGATCACGCCGGGAACGCTGGTCCGCCTGACCGACAAGGACCACGCGGTCGTGCTGCAGGCCAGCGCCGAACATCGGCTCTGGCCGATCGTACGGAAGCTGGTCCCCGACGGGGACGGCGACGGCGACGGCGACGGTGACCAATACCGGCCCGGTCGACGGATCGACCTGGCCGAACACAACAAGGCGCATCCGGAGAAGAGCATCCGGGTCGCCGAGGTGCTACCCGACGGTGCGCTGGACGTCGACCTCAAGGACTTGCTGCGCGACGAAGCGCAGGCTGCCGGCGACATCGATCACGATTGAATTCATCGCCGGCCCCGGGGAGAGCCTCGCGCGCTCGCGGGGTGCTGCTCGGCTCGCGTTCGGCACACCGCACGAAACGTCGTTCCACACATGGGCCTGATCGCAGGCCGACCCCCGGTCAGGTAAAGCGGCTCGGCATGAGTGCACGGCGTATGGCGCGATCGGTGGGCGCCGGCGCCCCCGCTAGCCGGTCGGCGATGCACTCGGCGGCCAGCGGCGTGCTGCTGAGCCCGCGGCTGCCGAAGGCGATGTTCAGCCAGATTTCGGCTGCGGCGTGGTCGTTGGGCCGGATGCTGGTCGGGTCGTCGCCCGGAGATCGTCCTAGCGGACCGACCAGGGGCAGGTAATCGCGCGAGGTACAGCGAAAGCCGACCCGCGCGCCGCGCACCTCGCAGGCCCCGCCGCCGAGCGCCTCCCATCGATCCGGACACCAGCGACTCAGCGCATCGAGGTTGGCCCGGTCGTCCTCGTCGCGCGTTTCCCCGGTGTCCGAGTGCAGGTCGAAGGTGGCCCCGATGCAGTGCACGCCGTCGATCGCCGGTGCCAGGTAGCCCGTGTGGCAGACCGCCCGTGTCCACGCCCGGCTGGCCGAACTGGCCGCGACTTCGGTGACCTGGCCGCGGATCGACCGAATCGGCAGCCGGCCGCGCTCGAGCAGGTTCGCCGTGGCTCCGCTGGTGCACAGCACCACGACATCGGCTTCGAGCACCGTGCCGTCCCTGAGCCGGACCGCGCGCCCCCCTTCGATGCGCTCGACGCGTGCCCCGGACCGCAGTTCGATCCCCGCGCGGTCGGCCAGCGCTCGACACCAGTCCGGCGGGCGGACCACGCCGCCGTCGACCAGCAGCACGCGGTTCTCGTCGAGCCGCTCGAGGAGTTCGGCCGGCCAGTGGCCCGAGGCCAATGCGCCCAGGGTCTTCCTGCGATGGCGCTCGTCGGTCAGCACCTGCTCGACGCCGCCGAACCGGGCGATGCCGTTGTCCTCCACGCCAGCGCGGCGGAACCGCCGCAGCGCGTGCAGCCAGCTGGACTGGTAGAAGCGGTTCTGCGGCGTCGCCATGCCGCTCGGGGTGGTGTAGACCACGCCGCTGCGATTGCCCGAGGCGCCCGACGCGATATCGGAGCCATCGATCAGCCGGCAGGTCCATCCGCGTGCGGCCAACGCGTTGGCGGTGCTGCAGCCGGCCAGCCCGGCACCGACCACCAGCGCATGCCCGCGGCGGGCCGCGCGCGGTGTCCAGCGCCCCGGCAAACGCGCTTCCAGGCGATGCCGCTTCCGCCCGAATCCCGGTCTGCGCTCGACCGAAAAGCCCGCCTCGACCAGCCCCCGGCGCACCGGACCCGCGGCAGAAAACGTCGCCAGCGTCGTGCCGGGCCGGCTCAGGCGGGCGATGCGGGTGAACAGCGCCGGCGACCACATCGAGGGATTGCGGCTGGGCGCGAAGCCGTCGAGGAACCAGGCATCGACCGCCGCGTCCTGCGCCGCCCACATCGCGGTCGCGTCGCCGAACATCAGGGTGAGGTCCACGTCGTCGGCCAGCCACAGGCGGTGGAATCCGCAGATCGCCGGCGGGTACTGCTCGAGGAGGGGCCGGGCCCACGGGGCCAGTTCCGGCCAGGCCGCCAGGGCACGCGCCAGGTCGGAGCGGGGCAGGGGATGCTTCTCGGCCGACACCAGGTGCAGGCGCGTGCCCGCCGCAGCGCGTCGGCGGAACAGCGCCGCGGCCTGCAGCAGGTTCAGGCCCGTGCCGAAGCCCGTCTCGCCGATGACGAATGCGTCACCGGCGCGCAGCCGATCGAAACGGTCCGTCAGGTCGCAGCCGTCGAGGAACACCCGGCGGCTCTCCTCCGATCCGCCGGCGGTCGAGAAGTAGGTGTCCTTGAAGGCTGTCGAGGCCGGCGTGGCGCCGGCCCAGTCGATCTTCGCCGGCTCGATCGGGTCCATGTCGGGCTGCATTCGCCCATTCTCGCCCAGGCCGTGCATCCGCGTGCAGCCCGGGCCCGACTGATATGCTGTGCAACGAATTTCGCTGGAGTTTCCGCTGCATGCAACCCACGACCCGCAACCTTGCCCTGTTCTGCGATTTCGAGAACATCGCCCTGGGCGTACGCGACGCCCGCTACTCGGCGTTCGATATCAAGAAGGTGCTCGAACGGCTGCTGTTGAAGGGCAATATCGTGGTCAAGAAGGCCTACTGCGACTGGGCTCGCTACAAGGAGTTCAAGCCGGCGATGCACGAGGCGGCGTTCGAGCTGATCGAGATTCCGCACGTCCGCATGTCGGGCAAGAATTCCGCCGACATCCGCATGGTCGTCGACGCGCTCGACCTCTGCTATACCAAGGCGCACGTGGACACCTTCGTGGTGATTTCCGGCGACTCGGACTTCTCGCCGCTGGTCAGCAAGCTGCGCGAGAACAACAAGCTCGTCATCGGTGTGGGCGTGAAGAGTTCGACCTCGGACCTCCTGACGTCGAACTGCGACGAGTTCATCTTCTACGACGACCTGGTCCGCGACAGCGAGAAGAAGAACCAGCGCAAGCAGCAGGCGGCGAAGAAGAAGTCCAAGAAGAAAAAGAAGAAGTCGCAGTCGAGGAACGGGAACGACGGCGGCAGCGCCGGCGCGTCCGGGTCGGGCAACGGCGATACGGGTAACGGCGATTCCGGTAGCGGCGATTCGAGCAACGGCGAGGAAAGGCGTCGCCAGGAAGGCTTCGACAAGGTGCTGGAAACCATCGAGGCGCTGTTCCGCGACCGCGACGAATCGGAGAAGGTCTGGGGCTCGATGGTCAAGCAGACCCTCAAGCGCCGCAGCCCCGGCTTCAGCGAGAGCTATCACGGCTTCAAGTCCTTCGGCCAACTGCTCGAGGACATGCAGACCGAGGGCCTGGTCGAACTCAGGCACGACGAGAAGTCCGGCGGCTACATCATCGTCAGCTTCGATTCCGACGACTGAACCGGCGGACCGGAGCAGGAGGTCGCGATGGGTGCGTGCTTCGTGGTGCTGGCCTGGCACTCGATCAACGTGACCGGCAACGATTACGCCACCAACGACCTGGTGGCCTTCGGCGACGACCTGGCAACGCTCGACCGGCTGGGCTGGACGATTCTTCCCCTGGCCGATGCGAGGGCCCGGCTGGCCGCCGGGTCACTGCCCGAGCGCACCGCGGTGCTGACCCTCGACGACGGTTCGATCATGGACTGGCACCCGTTCGACCATCCCAGCGCCGGCCCCCAGCGGTCCGCCTACCAGCGACTCGTCGACTTCTCCACCGCCCGGTCGAACAGCACCCGACACCGCCTGCATGCCAGCGTGTTCGTCCAGGCCTCGCCCGATGCCCGGGCCGAACTCGACCGAACCGACTATTTCTCCCTCGGCGTCTGGGGCGACGACTGGTGGAGCGCTGCGAACGCAAGCGGCCTGATGGCCGTCGAGAATCACAGCTGGGACCACAATCACCCCTCGCTGGCGCGCACGGTCGGCGATCCCGACCGGCCGCGGAACTTCCTGTCCATCGACGACGAGCCGACCTGCCGGGCCGAGATCGAGCAGGCCTCCGACTGCATCGAGCGCATCGCGGGCCGCCGGCCGCGTCACTTCGCGTATCCGTGGGGTCAGGCCAGCGATTACCTGCGCGAGGAGTTCATGCCGCGCTTCGGCGAATCGATCGGCCTGGAGGCCGCGCTGGGCTGCGAACCGGGACCGGTGACAAGGGACTCGAATCGCTGGTTCCTGCCGCGCTACGTTTGCGGTCGCGACTGGGCATCGCCCGATGGCTTCGAGGCCGTCCTGCGCGACGCAGCCGCAGGGTCCTGACCGCGCGGATCCTCAACGCGTACATCAGGGCCGCAACACGAAGGCGCCGCGCACGCCGCCGAACCGGATCCGTTTCAGGGCTTCGTTGGCTTCCTCGAGCGGCCGCTCGGTAAGCTCCGGTCGGAGACCGTGTGCGGCCGCCGCATCCAGGAACCCGCGGATGTCGGCTCGCGTGACGTTGGCCACCGACTTGATCTCCTTTTCCAGCCACAGCTGGCTCGGATAGTCGAGCCCGGCAAGCCGGTCGCGGTCGCCCGCTTCCTTGGCGATGGCGTTGATCACCAGCCGACCGCCCGGTGCCAGCCGGCGCAAGGCCGCCAGCACGGTCTCCCAGACCGGGGTCGTGTCGATGATCGCGTCGGGGGCCTCGGGCGGGTCGTCATGGGTGTCGCCGGCCCAGGCCGCGCCGAGTTCGAGCGCCTGCTCGCGCTGGGCCCGGTTGCGGGCAAACACCAGCACCGGGCTGTCGGGCAGCAGTGCCCGCGCCAGTGCCAGGACCAGGTGATTGGATGCGCCGAAGCCGGTCAGGCCCAGGACCTGCCCCTCATTCACGTCAGCCAATTTCAGGCTGCGGTAGCCGATCGCGCCGGCGCACAGCATCGGCGCGGCATGGACGTCGTCGAGCCGGTCGGGAATCGGCACCGCGAACGCGGCCGGAATCGTCATGTAGTCCGCATAACCGCCGTCGCGGTCGCGACCCGTGCCGAGAAACTCGGGACAGAGGTTCTCCTCGCCGCGCTCGCACCAGCGGCACTCGCCGCAGGCCGAGGCGATCCAGCCGACGCCGACCCGGCAACCCTCGAGCTTTTCGTCCACGCCCTCGCCGAGCGCGTCGACCGTGCCGACCACCTGGTGGCCGAGAATGCGCGGGACGGGGGTCTCGACCCGGCCCTCGATCTGGTCGAGCTCCGTGTGACAGACGGCGCAGGCCGTCACCTGCAGCCGAAGCTCGCCCGGTCCGGGGACCGGTTGCTGGACCTCGACCGCGGAAAGCGGACTCGAGCCGCGTTCGATCGGGGCGATTCGTTCCAGTCGCATGGCACGCATACTTTCAGTGTAGCCTCGACCATGTCCCGGGCCGTCGACCGGGTGGGACCGCCCCGTCCCTCCTTTCCTTGCCGCGCTCCATGGACCCGGGATCGCGAAGCCCACGGATCACTGTCCACGGGACCTCGACCACAGGAAAGGACGCCATGACGCTGCTGAGCCCCGAAAACTGGTCGCTGGCCTTCAGCGTGATCGTGTTCCTGCTGTGTGCGACCTCGATCGGCGTCGTCGGCACCTGGATCACCCGGGTCGTGGATCAGCTCGCCGATGTGACCGGGGTCGGCGAGGCCGTCGCCGGTGCGTTGCTGCTGGGCGCGGCAACGTCGCTGTCCGGCGCCGTGCTGTCGGTCACCGCGGCCTGGAACGGCAGCGCGGACCTTGCGGTCGGCAATGCGCTGGGCGGTATCGCGGTGCAGACGCTGTTCCTTGCGGTGGCCGACTTCTTCCACCGTCGGGCCAACCTCGAGCACGCTGCGGCATCGGCCGCCAACATGCTGCAGAACGCCCTGCTGATTTCCCTGCTGGCCTTGATCCTGCTGGCGCCGAACCTGCCCGATGCCACGATCTGGGGCATTCATCCGGTCACGCCGGTGTTGCTGTGCTTTTATGCATTCGGCATCCGGATGGTGCGCACCGCCCGGCGCGAGCCGATGTGGCAGCCCTCGTCGACGCACAATACCGAGCCGGACACCCCGGACGACACGTCCCGCATGCCGTCGCAGGGCCGGTTGTTGACGACCTTTGCGGTCCTTGCTGCGGTCCTGGGCGTGAGCGGATGGCTGCTCGAGCCCGCGGCTTCGAACATCGCTGCGGATCTGGGCGTGAGCCTCTCGGTGGTCGGCGTGCTGATGACCGCCGTAGTGACTTCGTTGCCGGAGCTGGTGACCTCGGTCGCCGCCGTGCGCCGCGGCGCCCTGACCCTGGCGATCGGCGGCATCATCGGCGGAAACGCGTTCGACACCCTGTTCACCGCAGCGTCGGACGTGGCCTACCGCGAGGGCTCCATCTACCACGCCATTCCGGATGCCCTCATCGAGTGGTTGGCGCTGACCCTCCTGATGTGCGGCGTATTGATGATGGGCCTGGTCCGGCGCCAGGAGCGCGGCCTGGCCGGCATCGGTTTCGAGAGCGTCGCGATCATCGGCCTGTACGTGCTCGGCGTCGTGCTGATGCTCGTCGACGGCGGCTGAACGCGGTCCCCGCGCGTCGCGCCGGTCCGTCGACGGCGACCGCTGCGCGTCTTCGGTCACCGGGGCCGGCTCGTCCCGCCGGCGCGCTCAATTGGTGGACAATAGCCGGATGACGAACGAAACCGCGAACCTTCCCTTCGAGCAGATGCCGCTCAAGCAGTACGCCGAGCGGGCCTACCTCGACTACTCGATGTACGTGATCCTGGATCGCGCACTGCCGCACGTGGGCGACGGGCTCAAGCCCGTGCAGCGCCGGATCGTCTACGCGATGAGCGAGCTCGGCCTGTCGGCGGCGTCAAAGCACAAGAAGTCCGCGCGCACGGTCGGCGACGTGATCGGCAAGTTCCACCCGCACGGCGATTCGGCCTGCTACGAGGCCATGGTGCTGATGGCCCAGCCGTTCTCGTATCGCTACCCGCTGATCGACGGCCAGGGCAACTTCGGCTCGCCGGACGACCCGAAATCCTTCGCCGCGATGCGCTACACCGAGTCCAGGCTCGCCCCATATGCAAAGCTGCTGCTGGCCGAGCTGGGGCAGGGGACGGTCGACTGGGTGCCCAACTTCGACGGCACGCTGAAGGAGCCGAAGCTGTTGCCGGCCCGGGTGCCGAACATCCTGCTCAACGGGGGGCAGGGCATCGCGGTAGGCATGGCCACGGACATCCCGCCGCACAACCTGCGCGAAGTCGTATCGGCGACGATCCGGTTGCTCGAGAAGCCCCGGAGCAGCCTCGACGACCTGTGCGAGCACATCCAGGGCCCCGATTTCCCGACCGCCGGCGAGATCGTCACGCCGCGCGAGGAAATCCGCGCGCTGTACGAGACCGGCCACGGCAGCATCCGCCAGCGCGCCGTGTTCGAAAAGGAAGGCGAGGAGATCATCGTCACCGCGCTGCCGCACCAGGTCTCGCCGGCCAAGGTGCTCGAGCAGATCGCCGCGCAGATGCAGGCGAAGAAGCTGCCGATGGTCACCGACATCCGCGACGAGTCGGACCACGAACACCCGACGCGACTCGTGATCATGCCGCGCTCGAACCGGGTCGATATCGAAGGCCTGATGGCGCACCTGTTCGCGACCACGGACCTCGAGCGCACCTACCGCGTGAACCTGAACGTGATCGGCAACGACGGCAAGCCGGGCGTGCGCAACCTCAAGGAGCTGCTCGCCGAGTGGATCGACTTCCGGCGCGCCACCGTGACCCGCCGGCTCGAGCACCGGCTCGACCAGGTCGTCGATCGGCTGCACGTTCTCGAAGGCTTCCTGATCGCGTTCCTGAACATCGACGAGGTCATCGCGATCATCCGCGAGAACGACGAGCCCAAGCCGGTCCTGATGAAGCGCTTCGAGCTCACCGGCACCCAGGCCGAGGCCATTCTGGAACTCAAGCTTCGCCACCTCGCCAAGCTCGAGGAAATGAAGATCCGCGGCGAGCGCGACGAGCTCGAGGAAGAGCGCAAGGGGCTGGAAGCCACGCTGGAGTCTCCGAAGAAGCTGACCCGCCTGATCCGCGACGAGCTGCTCGAGGACGCGGAGAAGTACGGCGACGAGCGAAGAAGCCCCATCGTTGAACGAGAAGCCGCCCAGGCGCTGAAGGAAACCGACCTGGTGCCCTCCGAACCGGTCACCGTGGTGCTGTCGGAGAACGGCTGGATCCGCGCGGCAAAGGGCCACGACATCGACCCCGCGGAAATGAACTACAAGGCCGGCGACGGCTTCCAGCACTCCGCGCGGGGCCGCTCGAACCAGCTGGCCTGCGCGATCGATTCGACCGGCCGCAGCTACTCCATGCCGGCCCACGAGCTGCCGTCCGCACGCAGCCTCGGCGAGCCGTTGACCGGCCGCTTCGCCCCGCCCGACGGCGCGTCGTTTCTCGGTGTGGCGGTCGGTGAGCCGTCGGACCGGATCCTGCTGGCGACCAGCGCCGGCTACGGCTTCACGACGAAGCTGGAGAACCTCTACACCCGCCAGAAGGCCGGCAAGCAGCTGCTGACGGTGCCCGATGGTGCGGTGGTTCTGCCGCCCGCTCCGGTCGCCGAAGCCGACGAGGCGGTCATCGTCTGCGCGACCAGCGGTGGCCATCTGCTCGCCTACTATCTCAGCGAGCTGCCGGAGCTGGCCCGCGGCAAGGGCAACAAGCTGATCCACATCCCGCCGAAGGCGCGCAAGGACGGCGAGGCGATGACCGGGGCGATCGCGCTGGTCAAGGGTCAGGACTGCCTGGTCTGGGCCGGCAAGCGCTACCTGCGCCTGTCCTGGTCGGACACGGAAGGCTACTGGGGCGAGCGCGCCCAGCGCGGCGGCCTGCTGCCGCGCGGCTTCCGCAACGTCGACCGGCTGACCCTGGCCGACTGAGCCGGACACGGGGGTGGGCGCGAGGAGCGGCCGGGGATACGTGACTTCTGGCCGACGCGGATCGAACGTCCGCGGTGGCATGCTGTCGCAAGGGGAGCGTTGTCAACCAAACTGGAAGGAAACCATGATCCGAATCCATCATCGATTCGCGGCGGGGCTTGCCGCTGCATTCGCCTTGCTGTTCACCGTCGCCGCTACGGCCCAGGACGACGGGCCCGAGCTCGTAACGGAGGTCGAGGGCATCGCCGAGTACCGGCTGGACAACGGCCTGCAGGTGCTGCTGATGCCGGACGCGAGCCGGCCGACCACGACCGTGAACGTCACCTACTTCGTCGGCTCCAAGCACGAGAGCTACGGCGAGTCGGGCATGGCTCATCTGCTGGAGCACCTGGTGTTCATGGGCACGCCCGACCACGAGAACATCAAGCAGCAGATTACCGAACGCGGCGGCTTCGCCAACGGCACGACGTGGTGGGAGCGGACCAACTATTTCCAGACGCTGCCCGCCGACACCGGCGAGGGCGACGACAACCTGGAGTGGGCGCTGCGCATGGAGGCCGATCGGATGGTCAATTCGTTCATCGCCGCCGAAGACCTCGAAAGCGAGATGACGGTGGTGCGCAACGAGTTCGAGATCGGCGAGAACAGCCCGTTCCGGGTGCTGCTGCAGCGGGTCATGGCCACGGCCTACGAATGGCATGGCTACGGCCGCTCGACGATCGGCGCGCGCGCCGACCTGGAGAACGTGCCGATCGAGCGCCTGCAGCGCTTCTACCGCCAGTATTACCAGCCCGACAACGCGATGGTCATCATCTCGGGCAATTTCGACGAGGATCGCGCGCTGTCGCTGGTCGAGGAGTACTTCGGCGCGATCCCGGCCCCCGAGCGCGATCTCGATTCGAAGCTCTGGGAGACCTACACCCGCGAGCCCTACCAGGACGGACCGCGTGAAGTCACGGTCCGTCGTTCCGGCGCGACGCCCACGCTGATGGCGGCCTACCACGTGCCCTCGGCCCTGCACGACGACTTCGCTGCGGTCGAAGCCCTGGCCCACGTCCTCGGCGACACGCCGTCCGGGCGCCTGTACAAGGCGCTGGTCGAGCCGGGCCTGGCCAGCGACGTCGGTGCGCTGGTGTTCCGTCTGCCCGAGCCCTCGCTGCTGCTGGCCTACGTCAACCTGCCGGAAGACGGCGACATCGACGCCGCCGAGGCCGCGCTGAGTGAAACCCTGGCCGGCCTGGACGAGAATCCGCCGAGCGACGAGGAGGTCAAGCGCGCAGTCGCCTCGCTGACCAGCGATATGGAGCGCAACCTCAACGATAGCCAGCTGGTCGGCATCGGTCTGTCCGAATGGGCCTCGACCGGCGACTGGCGGATGATGTTCCTGCACCGCGATCGTCTGGAGCAGGTCGAGACGGCCGACGTGGCCGAGGCGGCGGCCACCTATGTGACCCGCGACAATCGGACCCTCGGTCGCTTTATTCCCGACAGCGATCCGGATCGCGCCGTGGTCGAAGCCGCGCCCGATCCCGACACCCTGCTGGCCGGCTACACCGGACGTGAAACCCGCAGCGAGGGCGAAGCATTCGAGCCGACGCCGGAGAACATCGAGGCCCGGGTCCAGCGCTACACCATGGACAACGGCGCGGAAGTCGCACTTCTGCCGAAGTCCACCCGCGGCGAACGCGTTCGCGGCACGATCACGATGCGCGTCGGCAGCCTAGACACGCTGCGCGGCCTGGATTCGATTCCCAATGCCACCGTCTCCATGCTGTCGCGCGGCACCGAGAACCTGACCCGTCAGGAGATTGCCGATCGGCTCGATGAGCTGCAGTCCGGCCTGATCGTCGGCGGTTCTCGCTCGGTCTCGGTCTCGATCGACACGCGGCGCGAGAACCTGATGGCGGTCCTCGACCTCATGGCCGAGGTCGGCAAGCGCCCGACCTTCCCCGAAAGCGAACTGGAAGAGTACAAGCGCCAGACACTGGCCGGCATCGACCGGGCCAGCGACGATCCCGCGTCGGTGGCGTCGCGCGAACTTGCGCTCTATCGCAACAACGACCCGGCCGACCATCCCGACTACACCCCGACCTTCGAGGAAGCCAAGGCCCGGATCGAGTCGCTGACCGTCGATCAACTGCGCGATTTCCATGCTCGCTTCCACGGCTTCGGGCCGGGCACCACGGTCGCCTTCGTCGGTGACTTCGATGCCGACGCGCTGCGCGCAAAGCTCGACGAACACTTCGGCGACTGGACGGCCGACGAGGCGTTCCAACGCTGGTCGGACGACTACGAGTCGATCGATCCGGCCCGCATGGTCCGCCAGCTGGACGACAAGGCCAGCGCGGTGCTGATCGCCGGCCAGGGCTTCGCGATGAGCGACACCCACCCGGATTACGTGGCCCTGGAGCTGGCCGGCCACATGCTCGGCGGCGGGTTCCTCAGCTCCCGTCTGGGCAACCGGATCCGCAACGAGGAAGGCCTGAGCTACGCGGTCGGCGGTGGCATCAACGCCCACCCGATCGACGAGAACGCCTCGTTCTTCGCGTTCGCGATGTTCGCGCCCGAAAACCTCGCGCGGGTCGAGGAAGTGCTGGCCGAGGAATTGGTCAAGGTTGTCGAGGAAGGCTTCACCGAAGACGAACTCGAATCGGCCAAGACCGGGTTCCTGCAACAGCAGGTCCTGCAGCGTTCCGACGACGGATCCCTGGCCGGCATCCTGTCCTCGGGCCTGTATTTCGACCGCGACATGGACTGGCACGCCGAACGCGAGGCCGCGATCGAGGCGTTGACGCTGGAGCAGGTCAACGACGCGGTGGCCGAGTGGCTGGATCCCGACGCCCTGGTCAAGGGCATCGCCGGCGACTTCAGTGACGAGTCCGACGCCGACGAGGCAGCTGCGGACGATTGATCCTGCCCAACCGGTCCGGCGCCCGGCGCCGGACCGGTCCGTTCATGCACGCTCGAAGCGACCGGGTCGCTTCGTCCCGGTCGGCGCTGTCTTCGCGCTTGTCCTCGACCCGTGCAGTGGACGGGACCGGACCTCAGCGGCGCCGCGCGGCGCGTGACTGCATCCCCAGGTAGATTCCAACCAGCGCCAGCCCGGCGCCGACGGCCTGCACGGCGACGAGCGACAGGTCGAACCACAGCAGGTCCCAGACGATCGAAAGCACGGGCTGCAGCAGCAACAGAAGGCCGACCAGCGAGGCGGGCAGGCCCGGCATGCCCCGGGTGATCGCCAGCCATCCCAGCACCTGGCAGACGATGCCGAGGCCGAGCAGGCTGAACAGCGTCTGGCGGTCGGGGATGGCGAAGCCGTTGCCCTCGATCGCGTTGATCGCGACCAGCATCGCGCAGCAGGCGATCGAGACCTGCAGCAGCCGGGCCTCGGGCCGGATGCCGGCGTGGCGCAGCTGGAAGCCCCGGAGGCTGAGCAGGTAACTGCCGTAGGCGCAGGCGGTCAACAGGCCGAACAGGATGCCTACCCGGGCTCCGGCATCCAGCGACGCCCAGTCGCGGCCGAACAGCAGCCACAGGCCGAGCATGGCCAGGCCCAGGCCGCCGGCGAAGCGCCAGCCGACCCGTTCCTTCATCCACAGCACCCCGGCCGCGGCCAGCACGAACACCTGGAAGTTGGCCAGGAGCGTCGACAGCCCCGGGCCGATCAGCAGGATCGATCGGTGCCAGGCCCAGAGGTCCAGCGTGAAGAACGCAGCGATCAGGATCGACCCGGCCCAGTTGCGCGACAGCCCGGCCCGCATGGACGGTGCCAGCGCGAGCAGCAGCGCCAGTGCCGCGCTGCCGAACAGCATCCGGTAGGCCGCCGAGGTCGTCGCCGGCACATCGGCCAGCCGGGTGAACACGGCAGCGAAGCTGATCATCACCGCGCCGGCGGTCACCAGGAGGACATTGACGGTCAGCCGCCGTGCGGCCTCCCGATCCGGGTCTGTCGGTTCGGTCGTGCTCATGCGGCGAAGCATACCGGCCCCGGGCGGCGCCGTCGCCGATCGGCTGTCCGACCTACAAGGCCTCGGACGCGAAGTCCGCCAGGCGCGAGCGCTCGCCGCGCTTCAGCGTGATGTGGCCGGCGTGCGGCCAGTTCTTGAAGCGGTCGACGGCGAAGGTCAGGCCCGAGGTCGTCTCGGTCAGGTAGGGCGTGTCGATCTGCTCGACGTTGCCGAGGCAGACGATCTTGGTCCCGGGGCCGGCGCGGGTGACCAGCGTCTTCATCTGCTTCGGCGTGATGTTCTGCGCCTCGTCGATGATCAGGTAGCGATTCAGGAAGGTCCGGCCGCGCATGAAGTTCAGCGAGCGGATCTTGACCCGCGAGGTCATCAGGTCGTTGGTGACCGCGCGGCCCCAGTCGCCGCCGTGCTCGTCGGATTCGGTCAGCACCTCGAGGTTGTCGGTCAGGGCGCCCATCCACGGCGACATCTTCTCTTCCTCGGTGCCGGGCAGGTAGCCGATGTCCTCGCCGACCGAGACGGTTGCGCGGGTCATGATGATCTCGCGGTAGATCGGCTCGTCGAGCGTCTGGGCCAGGCCGGCGGCCAGGGTCAGCAGGGTCTTGCCGGTGCCGGCGGTCCCGAGCAAGGTGACGAAATCGATCTCCGGGTCCATCAGCAGGTTCAGCGCGAAGTTCTGTTCGGGGTTGCGCGCGGTGATGCCCCAGACGCTGTGCGGGCCGTGGGTGTAGTCGGTCGATACCTGGATCACGAAGTGGTCGTCGGTGACGTCGCGGACCATGGCCTCCATGCCGTTGTCGCCGGTCAGGCGGAGGCACTGGTTCGGGTGCCAGTCGTCGTCCTCGACCCGCTTGAGCCGATAGAACGTATTGCCGCCCTCGCTCCAGGAATCGGCGATGGCGTGGCGGTCCCAGAAGTCGTTGCCGTGCTCCGACAGGCCGTTGTAGAGCAGGCTCAGGTCGTCCAGCGCGCGATCGTTGTGATAGTCCTCGGCCGGGATGCCGTGGATGGCGGCCTTGATCCGCAGGTTGATGTCCTTGGACACCAGCACGATTTCCCGGTCCGGGTGGCGCTGGGTCAGCTGCATCGCCGCGCGCAGGATCTCGTTGTCGGCCTTGGCGCGAAGCGCGCTGGGCGCGTCGTCGACGTCCTCGCCGCCGGTCTGGAAGAACAGGCGGCCGCTGCCGATGCGGAAATTCAGCCCGTCCGGCATGGCCAGTGGCAGGCCGTCGTCGAGCTCCGGCCCGCCCTGCATCATCTGGCCGATGAACCGGCTGACCTGGCGAACGTTGCGCGCGACCTCGGTCATGCCCTTCTTCGCCGCGTCGAGTTCCTCGAGCACGACCATCGGCAGGTAGATGTCGTGTTCCTCGAAGCGGAACAGGGCGGTGGGGTCGTGCATCAGCACGTTCGTATCGAGCAGGTACAGCCTGCTGGCATCGCTCATGGGCACTTCCGGTGGCGTCGAGTGGGGGGCGGTCGCGGACAAGCTCAGTCGAGCTCTCGGACTGCGTCGAGGACCGCTTCGGCGTGTCCGGGCACCCGGACCTTGCGCCATTCCTGCGCGATCCGGCCCTCGCCGTCGAGCAGGAAGGTGCTGCGCTCGATGCCCATCACCTTCCTTCCGTACATGTTCTTTTCCTTGATCACGTCGAATTCCCTGCACAGGACTTCGTCGGTGTCGGCGATCAGCGGAAACGGAAACTCGTGCTTGGCGGCGAAGTTCTCGTGGGTCTTCACGCTGTCGCGCGATACGCCGACGATCCGACAGCCCAGTTGCTCGAACTCGTCGAACAGATCCCGGAAGGCCTGGCCTTCCTTCGTGCAGCCCGGCGTGTTGTCGCGCGGGTAGAAGTAGACGACCAGCGGCTTGCCGCGGAAGTCCTGGATGGCCAGGTCGGAATCGCCGGTGGCGGGGAGCCTGGGGGTTTCGATCGGGTTTTCTCGTTCGGGCTTCGCGGGGGTTTCGGACATGAGCCTCGGTGCGTCGTTGGAAATCAATGAGTTGTATATTCGTCCGGCCCGGGGAACGGTCGGGAACGACGACCGCAGAATACTTGTCAGACCCAGGACCCGCAAGTAGTATGCCCTGCCGATGAAGACCCTGGACGACTTTGGACTGACCGGATCGCTGGTCGCGCTCGTGACCCCGATGGACGATCGCGGATCGATCGATCTCGACGCCTGGGATCGCCTGCTGGACTGGCACGCCGAATCCGGCACCCGGGGGGTGGTGGTCGGCGGCACCACGGGTGAATCGGCCACGCTGAGTGCCGGGGAGCGCGACGAACTCCTCGAGCGAGCGCTAGGGCGGATCGGCGATCGCTGCCGGGTCGTCGCCGGCACAGGCGCGGCCTCCACTGCGGCAGCGGTCGAACAGAGCGTGCGGGCAGGCCGGTGCGGCGCCCACGCCGTGCTGGTCGTCACGCCGTACTACAACCGGCCGCCCCAGCGCGGACTGGTCGCGCACTATCGGGCCGTGGCGGACGCCTGCGAAGCGCCGGTCATCCTTTACAATGTCCCGGGTCGGACCGCGGTCGACCTCGATCCGGGAACGACCATCGAGCTCTGCCGGCACGACCGGATCATCGGCATCAAGGAGGCCGTCTCCGACATGCAGCGGGTGCGCCGCCTGGCCGACGCCGGCATCGGCGTGCTCAGCGGCGACGATCCCACCGCTCGCGAGGCCATCCGGAACGGTGCGCGCGGTGTGATCTCGGTGGCCGCCAACGTGGCTCCGGGTCGCTTCGCCGCGATGTGCGGGGCGGCGCTGGCCGGCCGCGACGAGGCTGCCGATGCAGCCGATGCCGAACTGGCTGCGCTGTATCCGTTTCTCGGCGTGGAGGCCAACCCGATACCCGCCAAGTGGCTGCTCGGCGAGATGGGCCGGATCGGCACCGGCATCCGGCTTCCGCTGGTGCCGCTGGACCGAGCGCACCACGAGGCTGGTCGAGCGCTGGTCGGCGCGCTGTCCGACTGACGAGAATCCAACAGGGGAACGACGATTTCCACCCAGACATCCGTATTCCGCATCCTGGCCCTGCTGTCGCTGACGCTGCTGGCCGGTTGCTTCCTCCGTCCCGAGCGGCCCGCCTACGTCACCAGCGAGGAGATCGCGCCGATCGAGGTGCCCGACGATCTGTCCGAGCCCGAGGTGCGCCCGATCTTCGAGATTCCGGGCTACTCGCTTCCGGAACTGGCCGCGCAGGGCGATGAATCGGTGCCACCCCAGGTGCTTACCTCGGCCGAGGCGGAGCGCGCGCGCTCACGCATCCTGTTCGGGTCCAGCGGTCTGTACCTCCAGGTCGACGACGAGCCGGCCAGCGTCTGGCGGCGCCTCGGCTTCGCGCTGAATCGCGGCGAGATGGCGGTCCAGGACGTCCAGCCCGACGAACGGCGCTACCGCGTCGCGTTCGAGCACGACCCGATCGTGGTCGCCAAGCGCGGCTTCTTCCAGAAGGTCGTCCTGTTCTGGTCGGCGCCCGAGTTCATCGACTTCTCCGGTACCTACCAGTTCGAAGTCCAGCCCGAGTCCAGCCGGACCACCCGGATCGCGATCTTCGACGAGGCGGGGGATATCGTGCCGATGGAGCGGGCGGAATTCGTACTCAGCCGCCTCCAGCAACGCCTCGGCTGAAAAATCGCTTCAGGGCTACTGCGCAGGGCGCTGACGGCGCCGTCCGGTGCTCGGAATCCTCATGCACCAACAAGTGCACTGCGGTTCCTGCGCTCCGCGCGTCACCGACAGCGCCCTTGCTCGCTACGCCCTGAAGCGATTTTTCCCTATAGCAACGTTGTGTTCGGTGGTGCTCGCCATCCTCATGTAGCAGCAACTACACTGCGGTGCCTGCGCTCCAGCGGCCACCGCCCAGCGCCCGCTCGCTACGCCCTGAAGCGATTTTTCCCGTAGCTAGTTCCGGTTCCCGACCAACCTCCCGCCTGTGGGAGGCCGGCTCTGCCGGGCGAACTTTCGAGGGAAAGGCGTCGCGCGCTGAAGCGCCCTCCCACAGACTCCGGGCATCGATCGGGGAGTTTCGGCAGCCAGCTTGCGGGCGAAGGATCAGGGCACCTGTGGGAGCGGGCCTTGCCCGCGATGGGGTATCTGCACCGGCGGATTCGCTTGCAAGGCAAGCTCCCACAGGCTGGACCCACCCGCGGCGCAGGACGGGGCGATTCCTGTGGCAGCCAGCTTGCGGGCGAAGGATCAGGGCACCTGTGGGAGCGGGCCTTGCCCGCGATGGGGTATCTGCGCCGGCGGGTTCGCTTGCAAGGCAAGCTCCCACAGGCTGGAACCACCCGGTGCGCAGGACGGGGCGATTCCTGTGGCAGCGAGCTTGCGGGCGAAGGATCAGGGCGCCTGTGGGAGCGGGCCTCGCCCGCGATGGGGTATCTGCACCGGCGGATTCGCTTGCAAGGCAAGCTCCCACAGGCTGGAACCACCCGCGGCGCAGGACGGGGCGATTCCTGTGGCAGCGAGCTTGCGGGCGAAGGGTCGGGGCGCCTGTGGGAGCGGGCCTTGCCCGCGATGGAG
This sequence comes from Wenzhouxiangellaceae bacterium, assembly GCA_965222675.1. Classification (GTDB taxonomy): domain Bacteria; phylum Pseudomonadota; class Gammaproteobacteria; order Xanthomonadales; family Wenzhouxiangellaceae. The sequence continues at coordinate 1,174,619 of OZ244963.1, forward strand.
TAGCTGCGCCGGCGGGTTCGCTTGCAAGGCAAGCTCCCACAGGCTGGGCCCACCCGCGGTGCAGGACGGGGCGATTCCTGTGGCAGCGAGCTTGCGGGCGAAGGATCAGGGCACCTGTGGGAGCGGGCCTTGCCCGCGATGGAGTAGCTGCGCCGGCGGGTTCGCTTGCAAGGCAAGCTCCCACAGGCTGGAACCACCCGGTGCGCAGGGCGGGGCGTTTCCTGTGGCAGCGAGCTTGCGGGCGAAGGATCAGGGCACCTGTGGGAGCGGGCCTTGCCCGCGATGGAGTAGCTGCGCCGGCGGGTTCGCTTGCAAGGCAAGCTCCCACAGGCTGGAACCACCCGGTGCGCAGGGCGGGGCGTTTCCTGTGACAGCGAGCTTGCGGGCGAAGGCTCGGGATTCCTGTGGGAGGCCGGCTCTGCTGGGCGATGGGGTATCTGCACCGGCGGGTTCGCTTGCAAGGCAAGCTCCCACAGGCTGGGCCCACCCGCGGTGCAGGGCGGGGAGTTTCCTGTGGCAGCGAGCTTGCGAGCGAAGGATCGTGCTGTCAGCGGGCCTCGATTCGCGCGCTACCGCTCCAGCAATTCCCGCTTGTTCTCCTTGCCTTCCCACTCCTCGGCGTCGGGCGGCGGGTCCTTGCGCTCGGTGATGACCGGCCACTCGCGCGAAAGCTCTTCGTTGATCTTCAGGAAATCCAGCTGATCGGCCGGGAGGTCGTCTTCGGGGTAGATCGCCTGGATCGGGCATTCCGGTTCGCACAGCGTGCAGTCGATGCATTCTTCCGGGTCGATGACCAGGAAGTTGGGGCCCTCGTGGAAGCAGTCGACGGGGCACACCTCCACGCAGTCGGTGTACTTGCACTTGATGCAGTTTTCTACAACCACGAACGTCATGGCGGATCGCGTCCTGGATTGGGTTCGGTTCGGTTCGGCGCGGGACGACATACGGGGCGGCCGATGCCCCCGCGGTGGTAGACTAGCGCGCTGCATGGCCCGTCGTTCCGGAGCTTGACGTCCGGTCACCGGCACGCGTACTGCGGCCTGCCTCTTTCCACACGAATCAGTATACCCATTGAGCACCTCACTTCGAGAAATTTTGCGGTCCGAGCACGGCATCGCGCGCAAGTCCATCAGCCGTGAAGCGGCCCAGGTCACCGAGCGTCTCCAGCAGGCCGGCTTCAAGGCCTACGTCGTCGGGGGCGCCGCCCGCGACGTCCTGCTCGGCGTCACGCCGAAGGACTTCGATGTCGGCACGGACGCCACGCCCGAAGAGGTGCGCGGCGTCTTCCGCAGCGCGCGCCTGATCGGCCGGCGCTTCCGCCTGGCCCACGTGCGCTTCGGCCGCGAGATCATCGAGGTCGCGACCTTCCGCGGCCTGGGGGACGAAGGCGACGACGAGGGCGATCGCTCCGTCGAGAAGGGAGGCCGGGTCCTGCGCGACAACGTCTACGGCGGCAGCGTCGCCGAGGACGCGATGCGCCGCGATTTCACCGCCAACGCGCTGATGTACGACCCGGCCACCGAAACCATCCTCGACTACGTGGGCGGCTACGACGACATCCTGGCCAACCGGCTGAAGATGATCGGCGACCCGGAGACCCGCTATCGGGAAGACCCGGTGCGGATGCTGCGCGCGGTCCGCTTCGTGACCAAGCTGGGGATGGAAATGGACCCGGCAACCGAGGCGCCGATCCGCGAACTCGCGCCGCTGCTGGCCGACATTCCGCCGGCCCGCCTGCTCGACGAGCTGCTCAAGCTGCTGCTCGGCGGCCGCGCCTGGGAAGGCTTTCGCGGACTGGTCCGCTACGGCCTGTGGGAGCCGCTGTTCCCGGAGCTGCTGGCCGACCCTGCGGCGCCCCCGGTGCTGGTCGAGCAGGCGCTGAAGAACACCGATGAGCGGGTCGCGCAGAACAAGCCGGTCACCCCGGGCTTCCTGTTCGCCGCCCTGTTCTGGCCCAAGGCCCGCGCCGAGGCCCGGAGCCGCATCGACAACGGCCAGCCGCCGGTCGAGGCGCTGGCCGCGGCCGGCGAGAAGGTCTTCGATCGGTACACGAAGAATGTGGCGGTGCATCGCCGCTTCTCGACCATGGCCAAGGAAATCTGGATGTTCCAGCCGCGCTTCGAGCGCCAGCGGGGCAAGCGCGCCGCGCGCCTGCTCGGCGAGAAGCGCTTCCGCGCCGCCTACGATTTCCTGCTGCTCCGAGCCCTCGAGGACCCGGACCTGAAGGACATGGCCGACTGGTGGACCAAGGTCCAGGAAGTGGACGAAGAGCAGCGCAACGAAATGATCTTCGGCGGTCCGCGCAAGAACCCCCCGCGCAAGCGCAGGAAGAACCAGGACTCACCCCAGGGATGATCCGCGCGTTCGTCGGCATCGGCAGCAACCTCGGCGCGCCCGAGCGCCGGGTGCTCGACGCGATCGACGCCCTGGGCCGGCTGCCCGCCACCGAGCCCGGCCGCAGATCGGCGCTGTATCGCACCGCACCCTGGGGCGAGACCGACCAGCCGGACTTCGTCAACGCCGTGGCTGAACTCCGTACGGCGCTGGAGCCGGAGGCGCTGCTCGATGAGCTGCAGAAGCTGGAGAACGCCGCCGGACGTGTCCGCGACCCTAAGCACCGCTGGGGCCCGCGCGTGCTGGACCTGGACCTGCTGTGGTTCGGCGGGCGCGCCCTCGATACCCCCAGGCTCACGGTCCCGCATCCGCGGATGCACGAACGCGCCTTCGTGCTGCAGCCGTTGTGCGACCTGGAGCCGCTGCTCGAGCTGCCCCAAGGGCGGGTCGATGCCCTCCTGGCCGAGCTGGGCCCGGCCGGTGTCCAGAGGCTGCCGGACCCGGCGGCCCGGGATTCCCGACGGGGGCAGACCGCATGAGTCGCCCGGTAACCCTGGAGGCGCTGGCGGGGATGAAGCACGAGCGCACGCCCATTGCCATGCTGACCGCCTACGACGCCACGCTGGCCGCAGCGGTCGATGCCGCCGGCGTCGACTGCATCCTGGTCGGCGACTCGCTCGGCAACGTGGTGCAGGGCCGGGATTCGACCGTGCCCGTGAGCGTCGACGACATGGCCTACCACACCGCCTGCGTCCGCCGCGGGGTCCAGCGCGCGCTGGTGATCGCCGACCTGCCGTACCTGAGCTATGCCGGCGTCGATGCGGCGGTCGAATCGGCACGCCGCGTGATGCAGGCCGGGGCCGCCATGGTCAAGCTCGAGGGCGGGGCGCCGGTGCTCGACGCCGTGCGCCGCCTCACCGACCACGGTACGCCCGTGTGCGGCCATCTCGGCCTGACGCCGCAGTCGGTCCACCAGCTTTCCGGGTACAAGGTCCAGGGCCGCGATGCCGGGGCTCGGGACCGCCTCCTGCGCGAGTCCCGCGCGCTGCAGGACGCCGGCGCCTCGCTGCTGGTGCTGGAATGCGTCCCGTCGTCACTGGCCGCCGAGATCGCGTCCTCGCTGACCATCCCGGTGATCGGCATCGGCGCCGGCGTCGACGTCGACGGCCAGGTGCTGGTGCTGCACGATGCGCTCGGCCTGGGCGGCGACCGGGCTCCGCGCTTCGTGCGCGACTTCATGGCCGGCGCGGGAACGATTCCGGCCGCGCTGACGGCCTACGTGGACGCGGTGCGCTCGCGGTCCTTTCCCGGCACGGCCGAGAGCTACGGCGACTGACGTGAGCGGCCCCGACGTGGATCGCCCCAGTCTCCTGCGTACGGGCGCCGAACTGGCCGAATGGCGCGAGCCCGCTGCCGGTCCGCTCCGCTTCGTACCCACCATGGGCAACCTGCACGACGGCCACATCGCGCTGGTCGACGCGGCCCGCGAGGCCGGCGGGCGGGTGCTGGTCAGTATCTTCGTCAACCCCACCCAGTTCGGCCCGGGCGAGGACTTCGAGCGTTATCCGCGCACGGTCGAGGACGACCTGGCTCGCCTTGCCGACCGCTGCGACGCGGTCTGGCTGCCGACCATCGACGACCTCTACCCGCTCGGCCCGGACGCGGGGTTCTCGGTGCAGGTGCCCGAATCGCTGGGCGGCATCCTGTGCGGCGCGCACAGGCCGGGCCATTTCGACGGGGTAGCGAACGTGGTGCTGCGCCTGTTCCAGCGGGTCCGGCCCGACGCCGCCGTGTTCGGCGAGAAGGACTACCAGCAGCTGACCATTCTCCGTCGGATGGTCGAGGATTTCGGCCTGGGCATCGAGATGGTCGGCCGGCCGACCGTGCGCGAAGCCGACGGCCTGGCCATGAGTTCGCGCAACCGCTACCTGACCGGAGGCGAACGGGCGGTCGCCCCGCGCCTGCACGCGACCCTGCTCGACCTCGCCCGGCAGGCCGAAGCGCTGCCCGAAGACGCGCCGGCGGGAACTTTCGCCGCACTTGCGGAGTCTGGAAGAGAGCGTCTTGACGCCAGCGGGTTCGACACGGAATACGTCGAGTTCCGGGACGCCCGGTCGCTGGGCCCGCCGGCGGGTCATCCCCTCCGTCTGCTGGCCGCCGCAAGGCTCGGCGGGGCGCGATTGATCGACAATGTTGTAATTTCGCGACAAGCACGTCGCTAAATCGCAAATGAGGGTTGGAAATGCCGAAAACTTGTGGTACAGTTACCACGAACCTTGGTATTCCAGCAACGGCGATCAAGGTCAGGGCGCGAATTGAGGTACATCACTCCGACACGCTGCCTCTCCCCCTCACCGGGGAGAGGTTTTTTTTTGGGCCGACGGCCTCCATCTGATCCATTCCATCCGAGAGCAGGCGTTCTGCACAGGGACAAGCGATGCAGCTGAATCTTCTGAAGGCCAAGATCCACCGGGCCACCGTGACCCACGCCGAACTCCACTACGAGGGTTCGTGCGCGATCGACGACGACCTCCTCGAGGCCTCGGGCATCCGGGAATACGAGCAGATTCACATCTACAACGTCGACAACGGCGAGCGCTTCGTGACCTATGCGATTCGCGCCGAGGCCGGCAGCGGCACGATCAGCGTCAACGGCGCCGCGGCCCACAAGGCCTCGGTCGGTGACCTGCTGATCATCTGCGCCTACGGCCAGTACGACTCGGCCGAGGCCGACCGCCACCGGCCCCGCCTGGTCTATCCCGACGGCGACAACAAGGTCGCCCGGATCGCCGGCGAAATCCCCGTTCAGGCCGCCTGAAGCAGCGCTCGCGACGCCGGAAGCCGGACGTGTCGCAAAAAAACAACACTCCCCCTGCCAATCCGATCGCCCGCTTGCTCGACAGCGAGCCCGGGCGGTCGGCGGCCATGGTCGCCGAATCCGGCCGCTGGCGCCTCGACGCCAGCCTGACCCCGATTCCGGTCGCCGACTGGTCGCCCGCGCCGCCGGTCGACGAGGTCGCGGCGATCCGCCGGTTGTTTGCCGGCGACGTCGTCAACGCCTCGGAGCGCCGCCCTGCGCTCCATCCCTGGCTGCGCTGCGAAGGCGACGGGCGGCCCGAGTCCATCCGGACCGACCAGCGCCGGCTCGCCGAGACCGCGGACGCCCTGTATGCCGGCCGCACGCCGGTCCGGACCCTGCTCCATGTCGGCATCGGCGGCTCCGACCTCGGGCCCCGACTGGTTGTCGACGCGCTGGACGAGCAGGATTCGGCGGTCGATGTACGGTGGCTGTCCACGCTCGATGATCGCGCGCTGACCCGCCTGCTCGGCAAGCTGGATCCAGCCACGACCGGCCTGGTCGTTGCCTCGAAGAGTTTTGCCACCCGCGAGACGCTGCTCCAGGCCGGGGCCGTTCGCAGCTGGCTCGGCAGCGACTGGGCCGAGCGGACCTGGGCGGCGACATCGCAAGCCGAGCGCGCGGCGCAATGGGGGGTCGCCGAAGCGCACGTGCTGCGCGTCGACGAGGCGGTCGGCGGCCGGTTTTCGGTCTGGTCTTCGGTCGGCCTCGCCGCGGCCGCCGGCATCGGCCCGGTGCGCTGGGCCGAGTTCCTCGATGGAGGGGCCGTTGCGGACCATTCCGTCCGCACGGACCCGTCCGGCGCTCTGGCCGGTCGCCTGGCCCACGCGATCGATTGCCTGATGCGCGACCACGGCTTCGGCACCCTGGGCGTGATCGCCTATGAGCCCGCGTACCGCCGCCTGGCCGAGTACCTCCAGCAGCTGGTCATGGAAAGCCTCGGCAAGCGCGTGGACGCCGACGGGCATGACCTGGCCGGCCCGTCCTCGCCGCTGGTGTTCGGCGGGGCCGGCACCGATCTGCAGCACGCGCTGTTCCAGGCCGTGCACCAGGGGCGGCAACGCCACCCGGTGCTGCTGGTCGGCTCGGCGGACTCGTCGGAGGATGCGCACGACTTCCGGCGCGAGCAGCTGGCCAACCTGCTCGGCCAGGCCCGGGCGCTTGCCCTGGGCCGTCACGACGACGACGCGCAGCGACTCCTGCCCGGCGGCAACCCGGTCCTCACCCTGCTGACCCGCCGACCCGACGCCCGCGCGCTCGGCGAGCTGCTCGCCCACTTCGAGCACGCCACCTACCTGCTCGGAGTTCGCTGGGGGATCAACCCCTTCGACCAGTGGGGCGTCGAGGAGGGCAAGACCCAGGCGGCCCGGTTCCGCGCCGCGATCGACGGCGAGCAGCGCGTCGACGACCCCGCGCTGAACGACCTGCTGGCGTGGCTGGACGCGCCGGAGTCGGACCCCCCGGGCTGAAAATCGACCGACCGGCTGGTATGGTGAACGGATGTCGCCGCATTACGCGGGCGGCGTTTTCGCGAGAAGACGGGACGGTGAACGCGGTCTGGCCACCGCACCGAATCGCCCCGGCGGCGATCGTCATGAACCCGAAAAACGAGTCCGGATTCACCGCATGGAGAAGGTGTCGCTCGACTGCGCGCGCGACCCCTGCGGCCTTGCAGCATCGGTGTCCGCACGATTCGGTTCACGCACGACGTTCAAACCCCTGATCCAGCATCGACGAGGAGGCAGCCATCACCTCGACATCAACGTCAAGTTCAACGAAGAAGAGAACCGTTCGACAGGATTTCGGCGACGATCCCGTCGAGATCCGTGAATCCGACCACTACCAGCAGGAGTACATCGAGCAGTTCGTCGACAAGTGGGACGAGCTGATCGACTGGGACGCCCGCTACGAGAGCGAGGGCGATTTCTTCATCCGGCTGCTCAAGGAGCGGGGCGCCGAGCGCGTCCTCGACGTGGCCACGGGGACCGGCTTCCATTCCGTCCGCCTGATCGAGGAAGGTTTCGAGGTCTGCAGCGTCGACGGCTCGGCCGAAATGCTGGCCAAGGCGTTCGAGAACGGCAAGCAGCGGGGCCACATCCTGCGTACCATCCAGGCCGACTGGCGCTGGCTGAACCGCGACGTGCACGCCAGCTACGACGCCGTGATCTGCCTCGGCAACTCCTTCAACCACCTGTTTTCCGAGCGCGACCGGCGCAAGGCGCTGGCCGAGTTCTATGCCGTGCTCAAGCACGACGGCTGCCTGATCCTCGACCAGCGCAACTACGACGCCATCCTCGACGACGGGTTCTCGAGCAAGCACAGGTTCTACTACTGCGGCAACCAGGTCAGCGCCGAACCCGAGCATGTCGACGAGGGTCTTGCGCGATTCCGCTACGAATTCCCCGACGGCTCGGTCTACCACCTGAACATGTGCCCCATCCGCCGCGACTACACGCGCAACCTGATGCAGGAAGTCGGTTTCCAGAAAATCCACACCTTCGCCGATTTCGAGGACGAGAACGCCGACGACGGGCAGGACGGCACCCCGGATTTCTACATCCACGTTGCCGAGAAGCAGTACGAGGGCGACCAGAACATCGAGGATGCCGGCGACCACGCGATCAACGGAAAGGGCAAGGCATGAGCGAGACCGGTTATTCCGCCGTCGTCGAGACGGCGCGCGAGTACTACAACAGCGATGACGCCGATAACTTCTATTTCCACGTCTGGGGCGGCGAGGACATCCACGTCGGACTGTACGAGGCCGAGGACGAACCCATCGCCGAGGCCAGCCGGCGGACCGTCCGCCGCATGGCCGAGCTGGCCGGCGCCCTGACCCCGGCCACCCGCGTGCTCGACCTGGGCGCGGGCTACGGCGGCTCGATGCGCTTCCTCGCCGAGAAGTACGGCTGCCGCTGCGTGGCGCTGAACCTGGCCGAAGTCGAGAACGAGCGCAATCGCAGAATGAATGTCGAGGCCGGCCTGGAGCAGAACATCGAAGTCGTCGACGGGGACTTCACCGACCTGGACTTCGGTGATGCCGAGTTCGACCTGGTCTGGTCCCAGGACGCCATCCTGCACTCCGGCGACCGCGAGACCGTCTGCGCCGAGGCCGCCCGCGTGCTCAAGCCGGGCGGTCGGATGATCTTCACCGACCCGATGCAGGCCGACGATGCCCCGACCGACCGCCTGCAGCCCATCTACGACCGCATCCACCTCGATTCGCTGGGCTCCCCGGGCTTCTATCGCGAGACCCTAGGCCGGCTCGGCATGACCGAAATGCACTTCGACGAACACCCGGAACAGCTCGCCCGCCACTACGCCCGGGTCCGCGAGGTGCTGATCGAGAACGAGGACGAACTGCGCGAAAAGGGCGTCAGCGCTGACTACATCGAACGCATGAAGTCCGGCCTCACCCACTGGATCGACGGCGGCCACAAGGGCTTCCTGACCTGGGGCATCTTCGTGTTCGAGAAGGGCAGGGGCGACTGAATTCGATCGGAACGGGATGAAACGGGGTTGATCACTCAAGTTCCTTGTTGCGATCCCAATCTGGACGGAGAATTTCCAATCCGTCGATCTGGTTCAGGCAGGCAGGTTCACCGAGTTCGAAGCAACTCATTGCGCTCGACAATCGAGTCATCGGTGCAGTCTGCGGCTTCTTGCGCGCGTTGGCACGACTTCTCGAAGTTGCTGGCCTCCAGTTGGGAGGAAAATGCAATCTAATCATGAGCCCGGGGGTGGTCACCATCAGGGCTTCCCACCGATCCTGACCTTCACTGTCTCGGCCGTTGAACCACCAGCCCTCAGATGTTGGATGGACCTTGAGATCGTCGAAAAAAGCCGCCATGACTGCGGAATACATGAGCCCCACGACTTGGGGAATCCAGATCTGAGCGGGAGAGTTGCAATCAACGTCGTCCGATGTGATCTCGAAACCCAGTCCGATCAGTTCAGGGATACTCGACCCCAGGAGTCCTTCTGTGTCGTATGGGACTCGAGTGATGATCAAAGTCGTGTCGGTAGAGGGAGGCGTAGTTCGCAGCGCCATAAGCCAGACTTCGCCATCACCGCCGGTGGTGAAGACAAGAGTGCGGTAGTCCTGCACTGGCAAGGCAACCAGCGACCCACCGATCTGAACCCAGGCGGAGGGCTTCGAGCCCGCTTGCTCCGGAAGGGGAGTTGATCGAATCTCCGTCCCGTCCGTCATTCTCGCAATTTCAACGGCTTCTTCGCATTGGGACCGAACCCAGGCATCTGGATCAATGGAGCCGAAGAAGGCGGTGAGAAGAACTTCGAACATACCGGGAAGCTGCTGATTTGCGGCGAGAATCGAACAATAGTGCACTATTTGTCGCTGACAGACGGTGCTGCTGACGCTATAATTACGGGCTTGCGCTTCAGCCATCCCTCCCTCCCGCGATCCCGAGGATCGCCGGCAGGAGGACGCCCCCATCGACCGGGTGGCGAGACAATTTGTGCAGTTTCGGAGAGGTGCCGGAGTGGTCGAACGGGCTCGCCTGGAAAGTGAGTGTACGGTTTAACCCGTACCGAGGGTTCGAATCCCTCCCTCTCCGCCAGAAACGAAAAAGCCCCGCGCTGCGGGGTTTTTTCGTTTCTACCGGAGAGGGCTGCATTTCGAACCCTGAAGGTCGGAACAGCCGAGTGCTCTACCAAACATCTCCGATCCGCGGAAAGCTGGGCGGCCTACTGGGGAACGGGTTCGAACCGAGGCCGAAGGCCGAGCTCGCTGACGCGCAGCGTCAGCCATCCCGACCGGTCCCGGCTCAAAAGCCCCGCGCCTGCGGGGCGTTCTTGTATCTGCCCGAGAGGGAGGCTCGGATGAGAACCCCGATTCGAACCGAGCCGAAGGCGAGCTCGCTGACGCGCAGCGTCAGCCATCCCTCCCTCTCGCAATCCGCAGGATTGCCGCTGCTGAGCGCCCAGCTGCCTCCCGACCCTCATTGCGTTCTAAATTGAGGCACAATTTAGGCTTCCGGAGAGGTGGCAGAGCGGTTGAACCGAGCCGCAGGCGAGCTCGATGTGCAGGCCGCACCGCGGCCGGAACAACCCGCAGCGCAGCGCAGGGCCAGCGCCGCAGGCGCGCAGTCCATGCACTGGTCTAGCGGCTCGCAGAGAGCCGCCGGTTGGGTCACAATTGAAAGTTCACGGAGAGGTGGCAGAGCGGTTGAACCGAGCCGCAGGCGAGCTCGATGTGCAGGCCGCAGCGCGGCCGGAGCAACCCGGAGCGCAGCGCAGGGCAAGCGCCATAGGCGCGCAGTCCATGCACTGGTCTAGCGGCTCGCAGAGAGCCGCCGGTTGGGTCACAATTGAAAGTTCACGGAGAGGTGGCAGAGCGGTTGAACCGAGCCGCAGGCGAGCTCGATGTGCAGGCCGCAGCGCGGCCGGAGCAACCCGGAGCGCAGCGCAGGGCAAGCGCCATAGGCGCGCAGTCCATGCACTGGTCTAGCGGCTCGCAGAGAGCCGCCGGTTGGGTCACAATTGAAAGTTCACGGAGAGGTGGCAGAGCGGTTGAATGCACTGGTCTTGAAAACCAGCAAGGGTGAAAGCCCTTCGTGGGTTCGAATCCCACCCTCTCCGCCAGATACGAAACGCCCCGCATCCGCGGGGTTTTTCGTATCTGGCGGAGAGGGTGACTCGGATTTGAACCCCCGTTCGAACCGAGGCCCGCAGGGCCGAGCTCACGAGCGCCCAGCGCGAGTCATCCCACCCGCCTAACCAAACGCCCCGCATCCGCGGGGTTTTTCGTATCTGGCGGAGAGGGTGACTCGGATTTGAACCCCCGTTCGAACCGAGGCCCGCAGGGCCGAGCTCACGAGCGCCCAGCGCGAGTCATCCCACCCGCCTAACCAAACGCCCCGCATCCGCGGGGTTTTTCGTGTCTGGCGGGGAGGGTGTCTCGGATTGGAACCCCGGTTCGAACCGAGCCGAAGGCGAGCTCGCTGAAGCGCAGCTTCAGCCATCCCACCCCGCCGTATCAAACGCCCCGCATCCGCGGGGTTTTTCGTATCTGGCGGAGAGGTTGACCCGGATATCGAACCCCGCGGCCCAGCTTGCAAATCGCGGTCAGCAGGTCGTGCGGCGGCGTTCTATCATGGGCGAGCGTCCTCCAGGAACGACCTTCCGATTCGATTGCCATGGGCCTTGCCGCGGTTTCCATCCTTGTCCTGACCTTGCTGCTGGCGCTGGCGCGCCCGCGGATCGTCGGGTTTCGCTTCGAGCACGCAAGCGCTGCGGTGCTGGGCGCGTCGTTGTGCCTGCTGTTCGGTCTGGTGTCCGGGCCGGCTGCGCTGGACGTGCTCGGCATGCTTGCCGAGCCCGTGGTCACGATCGTCAGCCTGATGATCATCACGCTGATCTCCGAACGGGCCGGTCTGCTGGATTGGCTCGCCGAGCGCATCCTGCGCCGGTCGCGCGGGAGCGGTTTCCGCCTGTTCACGCTGATCTTCATCGCCGGGAGCCTGTTCGGAATGGTGTTCACGAACGACGCGGCGGTGCTGCTGTTCACGCCGATGGTCTTCGTTCTCGTCGAGGCCGTGGCCGGGCGCGACTGGACGGCGCGCGATCGGCTCCCGTTCTACTTTGCCGTGCTCTATGTCGGTAACGTCGCCGCCGCCCTGGTCATCGGCAATCCGATCAATCTCATCGTGGCCGGCTATTTCGATATCGGCTTCGTCGACTATGCAAAGTGGATGGCGCTGCCCTCGCTGGCCAGCATCGTCGTCAGCTACATCGGTCTGCGCATCGCCTTCGCCGGGCGCATCCCGGCACGTCTGGCCGACGTTCCGTCGGCTCATTTCTCGCGGTCGGACTCTCCGATGCTGACCGCCTGCGCCGTGGTGCTGTTGCTGACGCTGGTCGGCTTCTTCGTGCAGGGGCTGACCGGCGTTTCAACGGGGCTGGTGGCAGCCGCCGGCGCCGGCATTCTGCTGGCCCTGAACCATGCCCATGGCCACCCCACCGCGCCGGTGCTGCGCGGCGTCGGCTGGGACGTGATCCTGTTCGTGCTCGGCATCTTCATCGTCGCCACGGGGCTCCGGCAGGCCGGCGTGACGGCATGGCTCGGCGACACGATCGTTGCCACCTCCCAATTGCCCGGCGTCGGCGGCCTGCTGAACGCAACGGGCCTGACAAGCGCAGCGGCGGCTGCGGTGATCAACAACCATCCGACGGCCGGGTTGATGATCGGTGTCATCGAGGATTTCCAGCTTCTTCCCGACCAGCAGGCACTGATGGTCTACGCCGCGCTGATCGGCGGCGACCTCGGGCCGAAGATGCTGCCGATCGGTTCGCTGGCCGCGCTGATGTGGTTCCGTATGCTGCGCGACCGGGGTGTGGAGGTGTCCTACCTGCGCTATATCGCGCTCGGCATTCCGATCACGCTGGCTGCGCTCCTGGCCGCGCTGCTGGTCCTGCAGCTGCAAGCCAACCTGGTCGGCGTGACGATGCCCGAACACACGGTTTCCCCCGCAACCATTTCCCCTGCGGCCATATCCCCAGCGATCGACAGCGCGGCCGAGCTTGCCGCAGCCGGGGCGTCCTACCGTTGATCGCGTGCGGCCGGCCCTCGTGCGGCGAGAAGGAAGCAACGTCGCATTTCCTGATTGCCGGCCGAGCAGGAAACATCAGGGAAGCGCGGATTCCTGTCGCCGGGGTGTGCGCACGACCCTCCTCGCAGCCGTAGGGCAGCCTTGCCGGCCCGCCGACGCCGCTCCTTTAGAGTAGGCATCGGACCCATCGTCACCGGAACCGTCATGCACACGCGACCCGCACTTGCTGCATTCCTTGGGCTTCTGCTTGCCCTCACCGCCCATGCCCAGGACGAGCGGCCGTTTTCCATCGAGACCATCACCGCCTTCGATGAGCCCTGGACGCTGGCCTTCCTGCCGGACGGCCGGATGCTGGTCACCGAGAAGAAGGGGAACCTCCGGGTGGTGACGCGGGACGGGTCGCAATCGGGGCCGGTCGAAGGTCTGCCGGATGTCGCGTACAGCGGCCAGGGAGGACTGGGCGATGTCATCCTGCATCCGGACTATCCGGACAACGGCATGATCTACCTGAGCTATGCCGAGAACGGCGTCGGCGACACCCGGGGCGCGGCAGTGGCGCGCGGCGTCCTGGAGATCGGCGAGCGCGGCGCGCGGCTGTCCGATGTCGAGGTCATCTGGCGCCAGTACCCGAAGGTGCTCGACGACGGCCATTACGGTCATCGGCTGGCGTTCGACGACGACGGTTTCCTGTGGATTTCCTCCGGCGATCGGCAGAAGTTCACGCCAGCACAGGACATGCAGAGCAACATCGGCAAGATCCTGCGGCTGAACGACGACGGCTCGACGCCGGACGACAACCCCTTCGTGAACTACATCGAGCAGGATCCGCTGGTCGACGGTGTCGGCCCGTACGACGAGATCTGGACGCTGGGCCACCGCAATCCGCTCGGTATGGCCTTCGATGCCGACGGCCAGCTATGGGTCATCGAAATGGGCCCTGCCGGCGGCGACGAGCTCAACCGCATCGAGCGCGGCGCCAACTACGGGTATCCGATCGTCTCCAACGGTGATCACTACGACGGGCGCGAAATCCCGGATCACGACACCCGGCCGGAGTTCGCCGAGCCCGTGATCACCTGGACACCCGTCATCTCGCCGGGCGACCTGATGATCTACGACGGTGACCTGTTCGGCGACTGGCAAGGCGACGCCTTCGCCGCCGGGCTGTCGTCGCAGGCCATCGTGCGCATCGGCTTCGATGGCGACGGCGCCTCCGAGGTCGAACGCTACGACATGGGCGCGCGGATCCGCAGCATCGAGGAGGCGCCGGACGGCAGCATCTGGGTGCTGGAAGACGAGCGCCGCGACAGCCAGGGCCGACTGCTGAAGCTCACGCCGCAGGAATGAGAACGCTGACGGCGTCCTACCCACGGACCGGCTGACGTCCCGACCGAGATACCGGTCTGTCCGGAGGTGGCCGAGACCTGGGGCTGCCTCCACGCGTCTTGCATGGCCGTTGTCTGGACGTCGTATGATCGTCGTACCATTGAGCCCGCGAATCGTCGCCCGAGACCCGCCAGCAGCGTATGCCGATCCGAATGCTCTCGACCCGATTGCTACTGACCAGTACAGCGCTCGCCCTCGCCGCGCCGCTCCTCGCCCATGACGACCTTTCCACAGCCGTTCGCGCCGCCGATGCCCGCATGTTCGAGGCCTTCAATGCGTGCGACGTCGACGCCATGGCGTCGATCTACGCCGAAGACCTCGAGTTCTTCCACGACACCGGCGGGGTCGATGACAAGACCAGGACGCTGGAAAAGACGCGCGAGCTGTGCGGGCGCGACCTGGGCCTGGAGAGAACCCTGGTCGAGGACCGGGTCGAGCCGATCGCGGGCTACGGCGCAATCCACGTGGGGCGGCATCGCTTCTGCCACGAAGTCGACGGCGTGGACGACTGCGGAACCTTCGATTTCCTGCACGTCTGGAGGCGCGATGACGACGGCTGGAGGCTCGCCCGGGTGGTCAGCTACGGCCACTGAAGCGTCGGATCCGTCCTCGAACCCGTCACGGTGGCCGCAGGATATTGATTCTACGGCCGAAAATAATCCACCTATTCCCGAAGAAAGCGCGTATAGTCCGCCTCAGCTGCACAACAGCAGTGGTTGATTTTCTAGCGTTCCTTCAGCCACCTCCCGCCCGACCGGCACCGCGATCACTCGCGCTCCCCCGGTCCCCAGGCAGGACGGTGACGAGACTACCCTTCAAATTCACCATTCCTAAGACGACCCCGCTCCGTTTCCGGAGCAGGCTGCAGCACCCGGGCTCGAGCTTTCGGGCCGCCCGGTTTACTTACATCTACAAGAGTACAGATTCAATGAGCAATGCAACTGGTACGGTGAAGTGGTTCAACGACGCGAAGGGCTTCGGCTTCATTTCTCAGGACAACGGCGGTAAGGACGTGTTCGTCCACTTCAGCTCGCTGTCCGGTTCGGGGTTCAAGACCCTGGCCGAAGGTCAGAAGGTGTCGTTCGACGTCACCGACGGTGCCAAGGGTCCGCAGGCTTCCAACGTCGTCTCGATCTGATCGCGACAAGGTAGAAGCAGCACCCAGACGCCCCGCCTCGTGCGGGGCGTTTTGTTATGGAATGCCCCGCCGTGTGCGGGGCATTTTCGTGTCGGGGGGTGCTTCTTTCCGCCCCAGGTCCGGGCGGCCTCGGCGAGGAACTGCGACCCTCATGTCCCCGCGTCAGAACGACCAGTCGAGCATGGCGCGTAGGCTGGTGCCGGGCTCGGCAAGCAGCGGCAGGGTGGGGTCGTCGGGCAACCGGCCGATCACGTTCGCGTGGTTCCAGTAGCGCTCGTCGTTCAGGTTGAACAGGCCGAGGCTGACGGCCAGGTCGGCGGTCGGCGTCCACTGCCCGAGCAGGTCGATCACGGTCGAGCCGGGCGCGGAGAACAGCGGTTCATCGTCGTCGTCGAGCAGGCGCCGCTGGTCGCGGGTCAGGGTCGCGGCCAGCCGGACTCGCCAGCGCGGATCCGGGGTGTAGTCGAGCGCGATGACGGCCTGCGGTGGGCTGATCTCCGGCAGAGAACGGCCGGTGTTCCTGTCCTCGCCGCGCAACCACTCGGCCGCCACGTCGTAGGCGAACGGTCCGGGAAGTTGTCCGCGGAGGCGTAGCTCGGCGCCCTCGATCCGCACCCGCTCCCGATTGATCGACTGGAACAGGAGCGTGCCCGTGGACGGGTCCACGCCGACGAAGGCGCGGGTGGAGATGAAGTCGTCGTAGCGATTGCGGAACACGGCCAGCTCGGCACGGATCGGCCGGCTGCGGTAGCGCAGGCCGCCTTCGAGCGTGTGCCCGCGTTCGGGTTCGAGATCCGGGTTGGGCAGGGCGCGAATGTTGAACATCGGGATATCCAGGCCGATGTTGACGTCCGAGAACGGCGGGGAGCGGAAGCCGCGGGCGTACTGAGCGAAGGCCTCGAGGCCGTCGGCCAGCGGCCAGACCAGGCCCAGGCGCGGTGCCCAGGCCGTGGTGTCGAGGTCGGTCAGCGGCGTGTCGGGAAAGGCCTCGGTGTAGAGCGCGTCGGCCTGGCTGTCGAGCTCGTAGTACTCGAAGCGCACGCCGGGGCTGAGCATCGGACCGCCGGACCAGAGCCGGATCTCGTCGTAGATATAGGCTCCGAATTCGGTGACGTTGGTGATCGGAAAGTCGCGCAGGGGAAAGTCCTCGCCCAGCACCACGTCGGTGGTCGAGCCGTCGGTCAGCGAGGTCTGCAGTCCGTCTCGCCGCTGCCGAAGTTCGCTGCGCTGAAGCTCAAGGCCGTAGCCGATCCGGTGCTCCAGGCCGAAGGCGCCGAGGTCGCGCTCCAGGTCGAGGCCGAAGCCGGCGGTGGCCTCGCGGAATTCGAAGCGGCGGAACAGCTCGATCGGGGTCGAAGCCAGCGGCCTGGCTTCGCGCGTGTCCTGGCGCGTATCCGAGACCTGGTACCAGGCACGCCACTGGCCGCGGTCGGCGATGGGCATCGGCGCCAGTTCCTGGTCGACAAGCAGCCGCACGCGCTGGTTGCGGTCGTCGCCGAGCAGCGACGTGGTGCTCCGGAACCGGCCGGTGCCGAGCAGGGCGCGGAGGTCCGAGTCGCGCTCCTCGCGCACCGCGTCCAGCGTCAGCCGCATCGGCCCCAGCGGCGTGTCGCGGGTGACGCGGATCAGCGCGGCCTGTTGTTCGCGGTCGAGCCGGTCGAGGGGGATGCCGCCGGGCCGGTCGGCCACGTCGGTCCCGTCGGCGCGTTGCACGGACGCGGCCAGCAGCCCCGACCACGGGCCCTTGCGCACGGCCGTGGCCGCAGTCGCGCGCAGGCGGTCGGAATCGCTGGCGCCCGAGAGGCCGAGACGCGTGGCGTGATCCTGGCCGAACAGCAGGTCCTCGGCATCGATCAGCGACAGGGCGACCACGCCGCCCAGGGCCTTGCTGCCGTAGATCGTCGAGGCGGGTCCGCGCAGGATCTCGACCCGTTCGACCAGGCCCAGTTCGAGGAGGCCTCGGCCGGAATCGGCGAAGTTGCCGATGGTGAATCGGTTGGCGGCCGGCACGTCGTCGACCAGCAATGCCGTGCGGTTGCCGCCCACGCCGCGAATCCGGAAGCCGCCGAAGCCGAAGCGCGTACCGCCGCCGTCGACTTCGACGCCGGGTTCGTAGCGGACCAGGCCCGGCAGGTCCAGAGCAATGTCGCGCTGGATGCGCTCGGCGCCGATGACCGTGACGGTCCCGGCAACTTCCGAAAGAGCGCGTGGCTGGCGATAGGCGACCACGGTGACGGGGTCCATCTCCAGCGCGTCCTCGGCGTCTTGCACCTCATCCCCTTGTGCGGCGACGGTTCCGGACCACAAGGCAGGAAGGAGGGCAAGGAGAAGGGCGAACTCGGTGGGTCGTTTCAACATGTGTACATCTCTGCGAAAGGGTGCCCCATACCCGCTGCGGACGTGGATGGCGGACCCGAATGAAAAGAACCCCGGCTGCGCAAGGCGCGAACCGGGGTCAAAGGCACGATTGCCGGATCAGTAGACTTCGTGCACCGTGTTGTAGACGTTGAACTTGCCGGTCGGGGTGACGATGTCGACGCCCTTGATCACGTGCTTGAGTTCGCGCGTCCGGTCGTCGACGATGACGATCGCCGATTCTTCTTCCATGCCGCTCCAGACGGAGAACCAGACTTCGTCACCAGCCTGGTTGTATTCGGGCTGGACCACGCGCTTCGGACCCGGTCCGAGGTCGGCCCATTCGGCGATCGGCAGCACTTCGTAGCCGGCGTCCAGGTCGTTGACGTCGAACACCGCGACCGACTGGCTGACCTCGGCCTCCGGGTGCAGCGGGGTGTCGACCCAGAGGTTGCTCGACTCCGGGTGCGACTTGACGAACAGCGAGCCGCCGCCCTGGCCCTGGAGCACTTCGACCACCTTCCAGGCGTGTTCCGGATGGCCCTCGGGGTCGGTCGCGATCATGGTGATGTTGGCGTTGCCCAGGGCGCTGGTTACCCAGACCGGCCCGTACTCGGGGTGGATTATGTTGGCGCCGCGCCCCGGGTGCGGGATGCGCTCGACGGGGATCAGCGCCTCGAGTTCGCGATCGCGGGCATCGACCACGGCGATCCTGTCCGATTCGTTGGCGGCGGTGAGGAAGTAGCGATTCGTGCGGTCCCAGCCGCCGTCGTGCAGGAAGCGCGCGGCATCGATCGTCGTGACCTGCAGGTTATCCAGGTCGGCGTAGTTGACCAGCAGGATCTTGCCGGTTTCCTTCACATTGACGATGAATTCCGGGTGCTCGTGCGACGAGACGATGGCGGCCACGCGCGGTTCCGGATGGTATTCCTGCGTATCGACCGTCATGCCGCGGGTGGAAACGATCCGGCGCGGCTCCAGCGTCAGGCCGTCCATCAGGACGTACTGCGGAGGCCAGTAGGCGCCGGCGATCGCGATCTCGTCTTCGTAGCCTTCGAACTTGGAGCTTTCCACCGAGCGGGCCTCGAGGCCGATCTTGATCTCGGCCACCTTGGTCGGGGTCTCGTAGTAGAGATCGATCAGGTCGATCTTGCCGTCCCGGCCGATCGTGTAGATGTAGCGACCGGAGCTGGAGGTGCGCGAGATGTGCACCGCGTAGCCGGTTTCGATGATCGCCGCGATCTCCTTGGTGTCGCCGTCGATCAGCGCCACCTGGCCGGCGTCGCGCAGCGTGACGGCGAAGAAGTTCTGGAAGTTGCGTTCGGTCTGCGGCTCGGTCGGTCGATCCTCGACCGGCACGATCAGGCTCCAGGTTTCCATCATCTCCGGCATGCCGAACTCCGGCGGATCGGGCGGCTGGTGCTGCAGGAAGCGCGCCATGGCGTTGATCTCGTCGCTGGTCAGTTCACCCGAGGTGCCCCAGTTGGGCATCCCGGCCGGCGAGCCGTAGTTGATCAACGCCTCCAGGTACGCGGTGCCGCGCTCCTGGGTGATGTCCGGGGTCAGCGGCTTGCCCGTCGCGCCCTTGCGCAGCACGCCGTGGCAGCCGGCGCAGCGCTCGAAGTACAGCTGCTGCGACTGCGCGAACTCCTGCTCGCTGATGTCGGGCGCGCCGGGCGTAGTGATCATCTCGCCGGGCGGGACCGTGGTCGGCGTGCCCTGGTACTTCATCTGTCCTTCGGTAACGCTGGGGTGGCGCTGGCCCGACGCACGGTCGGTCTGGCCGAGTTGCGCGCGCTGCGCCGCGACCTGTTCGACGGTGACCGGATCGCCGTCGTTTCCCCAGGCGGTGAGAACGTGATTGACCGCGCCGGCGACCTCCTCGTCGCTCAGGTGCTGCATCGGCGGCATCACGCCGTTGTAGGTGACGCCGTCGACGACGAGCTCGCCCTGGAGGCCGTTCAGCACCGCTGAAATGACGTAGTCCGGATCATCGGTGACGTTGGGATTGCCGGCGAGCGGCGGAAATGCGCCCGACAGGCCCTGACCGGTGGGCTGGTGGCAGGCGGAACAGTGTGCTGAATAGGCGGCTTCGGACGCCTCCGATCCGGTCGCACTGCCCTTGGCCACTTCGGCCTCGTGAACCGCGGCGTCCTGGGCCCAGGCGGACCCTGCGAGGGCCAGCGTGAGCGCAGCGGCGGTGACCGTCCAGCCGCGACTCATTGATCGTGTTTTCCTGATGTTCATGCCGGTCTCCCAATTGATGGATGGCAAATACACTTTAACAAGCCGCTCGATGCGTTCTCAGTGCAACTGCTTCGGGCGGACGTGCGAGCAGATCGGCTGGCCGGGTCACGGCCAGACGATCGTGAACTGTGTCCAGAACTTGGTCACGTCGCGGAATGCCGCGGAATCGCTCTCGAAGCGCGCGGCCTTGATCAGCAGCGATGCCGAGTCGAGCAGCGGAATCGAAAGCGAGGCGTCCAGCTCCCGGCCGTAGCGGTCGCCGCCCGATTCGGCGCGGAAGTCGTGTGCCGCGACCCGCCACTTCAACTTGCCGGCCCGCCCGCCGATTCCGGCGTACAGGTCGTCGAGGCCGCGGTCGGGCGTGGCCAGGAATCGATCGGCCCAGCCATTGAAGGCGTGCAGCGTCGCCAGCGGCGTGCGGAAGGCACGACCGGGCCGACGGCTCCCGCCGAGGCGCTCGAAGCCGACCGTGGGCGAGAGCGACGATGCGAAGGTCGTCCCGAGCTCCAGTCGGACGTACTCGGCCGAATAGTCGACCGGGGCCGCCTCACCGGCGTCGCTCTGCAGGGCTGTCTCGATCAACCACGTGAGCGGTCGTTCGCGCCATTCGACATTGCCTGTGTAGCGAAGGCCGATGGTGCGGTTCGAAAGCGCCGGCTGCTCGCGATCCTCAATCTGGTAGAGATACGTGGTCAGTCGATGGCCCGGCGCCAACTCTCGTCCGAGATTGAGCAGGTGGGTGCGGTGATCGTGGCGTCCGGCATCGAGGTCGGAGGCAAAGATCCGGTTGACGCGGCCGATCCAGCCGTAGAACAGCGACCAGTCGCCGATGCCGCGGCGCAGCGTGACGCCGTCGTAGGTCTGCTCGTTCTGGCGCCAGCCGACGTTGCCGATGAAGCGGTCGTCGTCGAGCTTGATGCGCTGGCGGCCGGCCTGGATGCGCGTGCCGCCCGACGAGGTCCAGGCGAGCCAAGCGCGCGCCAGCCGCGTATCCTCGGGGTCGGCGACCACCGGGAACCCGGTCCGGTTCGGCGTGGCGCCGGCCCCGGCGTTGTAGTCGTCGGCGCCGATCGCGACCACGTTCGACAGCTCGGCCATCAACTCGAAACCGTTGTGGCGCGGAGTCAGGAAGCCGAGCCGGCTTCGCAACGTCGAGGCCGTGGCGTTGTCGTCAAATCCCTGTTCATCGACCCACTCGAGGCGATAGCGGGCGTCTGCGAACCAGCCATCGTCCTTCGAATGTGCGACGCCGCAAGTCACCGCGAGCAGGGCGGTCAGGATTGCGGCGGCGCCGACGGGTGTCGGCAAGGGGCGTTTGCAGGCGTTCATGGGCCGACTTCCTGGGGGCGTGTAAGAAGTATCCTCAATACTTCTTTCGGCAACTTGATCCCGGTCAATTCCTTGTCACTTCTCGTTGCCTCCGTTCACCGGGAGTCAGATCTCCAGCGACCGGGGATGCCGGGCCCGCAACAATTGACCGGTCGGCCAGTTCATGCCTATACTGAGGCGAACGTACAGCATCGAGGAGGGCGCCATGGGCGCGACGACGGCTGCGGAATCCCTGGGTACGAAGGCCCGCCTGCGTCCCTTCGGCTACTGGCTGATCTTTACCGTGCCGGCGCTGATGCCCGTGTCGTGGTGGCTGGCGCAGACCACTGGAACCTGGCTCTGGACCGCGCTGCCGCTGGTCTGGCTCTACGGCGTCCTGCCGCTGACCGACCTGCTGATCGGCCGCGACCGCGCGCCGCCGGTCGACGCGCAGGACACCTGGCTGAGTCGCCGTTTCATCCCCTGGCTGTGCCTGCCGGTGCACCTGGCGACCATCTTCGGCTCGCTTTGGGTGCTGCCCCAGATGCCGTGGTGGGCCGGAGCGCTGTGGCTGGCCTCGCTGGGCTACGTGGGCGGGGTGATGGCGATCAACGTCGGCCACGAGCTGATCCACCGGAAATCGAAGCTGGACCGCACCATCGGCGGCCTGCTGCTGTCGAGCGTCAACTACGCCACCTTCAAGATCGAGCACGTCCGCGGCCACCACGTCTGGGTCGCCACCGAGCACGACCCGTCCTCGGCCCGCCGAGGCCAGACGCCGTACACCTTCGTGCCGCGTGCACTGGTCAAGAACACCATCAACGGCTGGAAACTCGAGGCCGAGCGCCTGGAGCGAATGAACCTGCCGTGGTGGAAACACGAAATGATCGGCTGGACCGCCGTTGTCGCCGCGCTGGCCCTGGCGGCCTGGTTCGTCGCCGGCTGGATCGGCGTGGCGGGTTTCCTCATTCAGGGCCTGGTCGCCGCGGCCACGCTGGAGGTCATCAACTTCGTCGAGCACTACGGCCTCGAGCGCAAAAAACTCGAAAACGGCCGCTTCGAGCGCCCGACCCCGCAGCACTCGTGGAACTCCGATTTCTGGCTCAGCAACGGCCTGCTGCTCCAACTCCAGCGCCACTCGGACCACCACGCCAACCCCGGCCGCCCCTTCACCCAACTCCGGAGCTGGCCCGAAGCGCCCCAGCTGCCCCTGGGCTACTCGGCGATGCTGCCGATCGCGATGATTCCCCCGGTTTTTCGGAGTCTGATACATCCCCGCCTGGACGCCCGAAATCGAGCCCCGGTCGGTTGACAACCGGGCAAAAATTGAGATAATGCACGGCTTGCAACGCGCCCGTAGCTCAGCTGGATAGAGTACCTGGCTACGAACCAGGCGGTCGGAGGTTCGAATCCTTCCGGGCGCGCCATTTCAACGAAAAAGCCCCGCCTCGCGCGGGGCTTTTTCGTTGAAGCGCCCGGAAGAGTTCGAACCTCCGAAAAAATAGACAATCCGGTTCGAACCGAGCCGCGAAGCGGCGAGCTCGCGAGCGCAAAGCGCGAGCCATCCTTCCGGGCCCAGAACGGAGTTGCGTCAAACGACGCGCCCTCGACGGCGATATCCCACCGGTTCTCGCGCCCGATGCGAACCTCCGAAAAAATCAACAATATGGTTCGAACCGAGGCCCTCCGGGCCGAGCTCGCGAGCACGTAGTGCGAGCCATCCTTCCGGGCCCAGAACGGAGTTGCGCCAAACGACGCGCCCTCGACGGCGATATCCCACCGGTTCTCGCGCCCGATGCGAACCTCCGAAAAAGTAAACAAGATGGTTCGAACCGAGCGCCTCCGGCGCGAGCTCGCTGTCGCGCAGCGACAGCCATCCTTCCGGGCGCGACTGCGGCGCCGTCTCACCGCCCATCCGCGGCGCTTTGCTTGTTCCGACAATCGGTCGCGCGTCCTCGACGTGGTGCGGCCACGCCTCCGGGCGCACTCGGTCGCAGTACCCCGGCTGACCAGCGAGACGACCCCTCGCGCACCGAGACCGACAATTCAGGCAGCAGCTGCTGCGCTATGATTTCTACTGGCACCCTGCTGGAATTTGCCGTGAAAGCTACTCGCTCGTTTAGTGCCCACTGCGCGAGACGAATAGCGCTTGCTGTTTTTAGCGTTCATTTAAGCCAAGCGGTTTTTTCTCAGAGTGTCTTCGTCGAGGACTGGGACTCGACGCCAGCGGTTCCAGATGAAGTGCGCGGTTGGGGAAGTGTTGAGGGGGCGGCTGAACTTGAATCAGGATTGGGTACAGGCAACTTCGTTCGCGCTCAGAGAATATTTATTCCGCCGAACGCTCTTGCCGTTCCGTTTGGCAATGATCCTTCGACGTGGTTCTCGAATGAGTATGTTGGCGACAAAAACTATGCTCAGCTTGAAGTCGCCAAGGTCTCATTTCTTGCTCGCCATGATGCTGTGGACGGAGCGAGCCAGCCGCCGTCTCTTCCCGCAAGCTTTGTATTGGTTAGTGGCGAGATGGTGCCCGACCCGGCCGATCCATCCGAAATGATTTTTCCTCTGGTCTGGGTGATCTCAGAGAACCGCATGTTCCTCGGCGACGGTTGGGCAGAGTTCCAGTTTGATATTCCCTCGAACTCCGAGACTCTGCCAGAGGGTTGGCAAGCCTATCCGGATGAGCCAAGTACCTGGGCGTCGGTGATTTCCGATGTAGACCAGTTGGGGGTAGTGTTCGGGCCCTTCGGAATCGGCGTCGGCGGCGTTCCGTCGATATGGGAGAACGCCATCGACAATTTCACAGTTGAGTTTGGGCGGCCACGGATCGTACCGAGCATTAGCAACTTTGGAATTAGCCTGCTGATCGCTTTGGTATTAGGCGTGGGAGTCCTAGCGGCGCGTCGTTCACAGATAGCTCGCCCGCGGTTGTGGGAAAAACCTGATCGAGAGGCTTAATGATCAGGATGTTCGCAGAGGTGGTGCTGAAAATTGTTGAACTCAAGCTGATGAGTTGCTTGAGGTTTATATAGGGCTACGAACCAGGCGGTCGGAGGTTCGAACCGAGCGCCGAGGGCGTGAGCTCGCGGTCGCGCAGCGACAGCCATCCTTCCGGGCCCGGCTGCGGCGCCGTCTCACCGCCCATCCGCGGCGCTTTGCTTGTTCCGACAATCGGTCGCGCGTCCTCGACGTGGTGAGGCCACGCCTCCAAGCGAACTCGGTCGCAGTACCGCGGCTGACCAGTGAGACGACCCCTTGCGCGTCGACGCTGTTTTCTGCAAGGCCGGCCCGCCAAAGCACGGAGTGATTTCCTTCGCGCGCCCCGAAATCGGACATTTCCTGTGGGAGCGAGCCTGCTCGCGAAAGGAAGGGTTCATTGTTCGCCCGCAGGCGGCCTCAAACAGGCGGCCTCCAACAGGCGGTAGTGGCAGCGGTTTGGGTATTCGTGCGTGTGGGAGCGAGCCCGCTCGCGAAGACGCACGTCTCCGGTCACGCCCATAACAAGTTGGTTGGGCCGAACCCGATCGCCTCGAGACTGCCATGCTGGAGTCCCGATGCCCCCTCGGGCGCCGCTGGAAACCCGATCCCCTTGAACGTATAGTTCCTCTAGCGCTACACGACGGGGAGAAGCTGTAATGCTCGGACGAGTCAGTCGGAAGCTGCTCTTGGTGCTGTTGTTCCTTGTCTTGCTGTCCGGACCGGCCGCCGCCCAGCTCCGGGTCGAGAACAACCAGCAGCTCTTTCACCCGACCGGCCAGGGAAGTTTCGGTGCCTCCATCGCGATCGCCGATATGGACGGCGACGGGCTGCAGGATCTCGTGGTCGGCAATCCCGAAAAGCTGTTCAACGGCAAGTTCCGGGACATCCCGAACGTTGGCGAGATCGCGATCATTCCCAACCAGCAGGGGCAGTTCCCGGAAGATTCTTTCTTCTGGGACCGGTATGTCCAGTCGACGGGGCAGCAGCCCAACTTCATCGGGAGGGTTGACGATGATGACTTTTTCGGCCACGCGATCGTGACGGGGGATTTCGATGGCGACGGTCAGAGCGATGTCGTGGTCGGAGCGCCAGGGGATCACTTTTCCGTCGATGGGATGCCGATCCGCCTCTCCCTGGGCACCGCCACGGTGGCCTACGGGGATGCGTCAATCGGCCTGAACGGCATGCGCATCTGGCGCCAGGCGGCTCCGAACGTGAATTCGCAGCTGACCTCGATCGTTCCGGGCAATGCCGAAGACGGCGAGCGATTCGGCTGGGCGCTCGCCGTGGGCGACTTCAACGGCGACGGGATCGATGACGTCGCCGTCGGCGTGCCCAGCGAGTCGCTGGACGGCACCGCGAACGACACGGGCGCCGTCAACGTGATCTTCGGAAGCTCTCCCCCGGGACTGACCGACGACGGCGCGCAGTTTCTCCACCAGGCCACGCCGGGCATCGTCGGTGCCGCCGAGGCGGGCGACGAGTTCGGTCACGCGCTGGCGGCCGGCAATTTCAATTGCGACGGCTACGACGACCTCGTGGTCGGCATTCACCAGGAAGACATCGGCGACGTGACCGATGCCGGCGCGGCGGTGGTGCTGTACGGCGGACCGTCCGGCCTCGGCACCGAGGTTCTGCCGACCGAGTCCTTCCACCAGGGGCGGGGCGATGTGCGAGGCGACGCCGAGGTGGGCGACCGGCTCGGCTCGTCACTGGCCAGCGGCGATTTCAACGGTGACGGTTGCGACGACCTCGCCGTGGGCGTTCCCTTCGAAGACGTGAACACGGTCGGGACGGCCGGCGCCGTTGCGGTGTTCTATGGATCGTCTGCAAATGGCCTGACCGCGGACGACGACGAGTTCATCACCGGCGGCTGGGCCGAAGACACGGAATCCGGTGACCGGTTCGGCACGACCCTGGTGACCGGCGATTTCAACGACGACGGCAGGTTCGACCTGGTCGTATCCGTCCCGGGCGAGGAGTACGACGGCGGGCCGACCGACTCGGGGGCCGTGAATATCCTCTACGGATCCGACGCCGGGCTCGTCGCGACCGGCAGCGAGGTCTGGCATGCCGGAACGCCGGGCATCATCGGTGATCCGCAGCCGACCAGTGAATTCGGCACCGGGCTGGCCACCGGCCGGCTCAATCTCGGCGACAAGGACGATCTCGTCATCGGCGTGCCGTGGTCGCCACCGGAGTGGGGAACGGTGCATGTTCTCCTGACCGACGGTCCGTTCTTCCTCGACGGGTTCGAGGGTGACTGAACCGCGCTCTTGCGCAGCGGCGCCTTTACCAAATCGGACCACCCCACGGACGTCGCGCAAGTCAGCAAGGATTGAACGAACCATGATCGAGCTGGCCCTGACGTTCTGCGAAGCCGACCTCGCCGACCCCCGCATCCAGCATCTCCTCGCCACCCACACGGAGCGCGCCCTGTCGAATGCCCGCTGCCGGCAGGGCCATGCGCTGGACCTCGATGCCCTGCGCGGCCCGGACATCGACGTCCGCTCGATCTGGAGAGATGGCAAGCCGATCGCGGTCGGCGCCCTCAGAGCGATTGCCATGCCCGGCAACGCCACCCACGGCGAACTCAAGTCGATGTTCGTCGCAGACGAGGCGCGCGGGCAGGGCGTGGGCGAAGCGCTGCTCGACCACCTGGTCGAGGTCGCGAGGGAGAAAGGCATGACCCGCCTGAGCCTGGAGACCGGCGTTTCGGGCTACTTCGACGCGGCCCGCGCCCTCTACGCGCGTAACGGCTTCGAGGTCTGCGACGCCTTCGCCGACCTGCCGCCGCACGACGACAGCGTGTTCATGACGCGAACGATCTGAGCGGCGGCTCGATCCTTCTTACGGGCCGGTGGTGGACTGCAGGTAGGGCCGGACCTGGCCGACCAGGTTGCGCACGGCGCCGGCCAGGCTGGCGCGGTCGCCGTCGACCTCCATCGAACGCGACACGCTGACAATGGCGGTCCGCGCATCGGCGACGGACAGCGTCAGGAGGAAACGGCCCGTCTCGCTGGGACGGAGCCGGCTCTCGACCACCCAATCGGCGCCCAGCTGGGCGTGCAGATAGGGGAACGCCTGCGATGGACGGGACGCGATCGCGCTGTGGGACAGAAACTCCAGCCGGTCCGAGCCCAGCAGTTCGGCCGCGATCAACTCGTCGAGCTCGCCGGCCAGCGCGTTGCCGGGTCCCGCGGCATCGGTTGGCAGAATCGCCACGCGCGACTCCGCCGGGGCGGTCAGGAGATCGATCGTCCAGACCAGTGCGCTGGTCAGCGCCATGGCCGCGAGCAGGTAGATCGCGATCCGTCGCGCAAGGGCGCGAGGTCGCGGCTCCTGCGGGGCGGGAAACGGGGCATGCTCGATCGGTCGAGATTCCTGCTCGGGGGCGGTATACGAACCTGCCGATGGCGCGCTCGCCGTCCAGCGGTATCCGCGCTTGGGCAATGTCTCGATGAAGGCCGTCTCACCGAAGGCGGATTTCAGCTGCTGCCGCAGGTCCGAGATGGCCCGGGTCAACGCGTCGTCGCTGACGTCCTGGTTGGGCCAGACCTGGTCGAACAGGTCGGCGCGGCGGACGACCTCGCCCCGGGCATCGACCAGGCGTTCGAGAACGGCCATGTGGATCGGGCTGAGACGCAGGTGGGCGCCGTCCTCGCGGCTGACTTCACCGGTTGCGGGATCGATTTCGAGGTCGCCGGCACGGTGCGAGGAACGGGGGGTATCCATGGCGGGCATTCTAGCGGCAGATTCCGTGCCTCCCGCGCGGGTTCAGCTGCCGCTCAGGCTTTCCGGACCTTTTGCTCAGGCCTCGGGACGTCCGCATCTGGGACTGTAGGGGCCGACAATCCACGAACCTACGAGCCACTCATGACTGAACGACCCAATCTCCTGATTCGACTTGGCCGGCCCGCGCTGATCGTGCTCGGCCTGGCCGCGCTCGGCCTGATCGTCGTGAACCTCGACGTATTCGACCAGGCGCTCGACACAGACATCGGCGACGCGCAACCGGTCGCGGCGATCGTGTCTCCTGCGGAAGATGCCCTGCGCTACATGCTGGGGCTGACGGCGGCCTCCGATCAGGATCCCGTTCAGGTAGGCGCGGCACGACTGGGGGCAGTTCGCGGCAATGGGACAACTCCCGAGGTGGCCGCCGATGAGATCTCGTCGGCCGACCTCGAAGCGGACGCGATCTGGATGGACCGTTATCCCGCCGCCGACTGCAACTCGCGCAGTCAGCTCGGGTGCCTCGACCGGCTTGTCCAGGACCTGGAGAGCCGGCCGATCGACGGCGCCCGGCTGCGCCTGATGCTGGAGCGGTATCGCACGCTGCGCGGCCGTTCCGGCTTCGATGAAACGCCATTGCTGCACGCGGAAGCCCGGCTTGTGCCGGCCTACGGAACGGTGCTTCGACTCGCGCGGCTGAGTGTTGCAGCCGCATTGCAGGAAGAAGGCGCCGAGGCGGCGCTGGGGGAGTTGGCCGCCGGGCGGGCGTTCTGGGAGATGATGCTGCGCGAAGGTGACACCATGCTGGCCCGGATGGTCGCGGTCGCGGGACTCTGGTCCCAGCTCCAGTTCGTGTCCGAACTGGTGGCGACCGGCGCATTGACGCCCGAGGAGCTCGACCGGGCCGCCGAGATCGTTCGACCCCTTCCAGCGGCGACGAAGGACCTTGGATCCGCGTTCGCGACGGAGCAGCGGACGCTGGCCGCTACGCTGGATGACATGCGCGCCCGCTTGCCGCTGGCGCGGCGCGTCTTCATCGCGCTGACCGAGCAGCCGAACGCCACTCTGAACCGCTTCAACCGCGAGGTCACCCTGCCGATGATCGAACTGTCCGCCGCCGCACCTGCCGATTTCCGGCAGCGCGTGGAGCGGGGCGCGGACCACGACGAGCGGCAGGACAAGAAGCAGGGCGTGGCGCCGGACTTCGGTCATCGCGTGTTCCCGCCCGGCCTCTACAACCTGGGCGGAACCATGCTGCTCCAGCCGTTCCGCGGCTACAGCCCATGGGACTACATCGGCCGGATGCACGATCTCTCCGGAATGCTCGGCCTGGTCCGCCTTCAGATCGAGATCGAACGCGCTCGGGATCGGCGAGGTGAAGAGCCGCTGCTCGACCACGATTCCGTCGAGCGTCTCGTTGAGCGAATTGACGAGCGAATCGTCGAGCGAATCGTCGAGCGAATCGTCGAGGACTCGAACGAGCGCAATCCATACACCGGGGAGGCGATGCGCTGGGAAGGCGGCGAGCGGATGCTCGCTTTCGACTGTTTCGGTGAATCGATCTGCCGGGTGCGGATCCAGGCCGGGTTTACGGGCCGGGATTACTAGAGACTCCAATTCCACTTCGCTGTGGTCAGGGTTGCCGGCCCAGCGACAGACTTGCCCTTGTAGATCTGGAACCAAGCGACCCGCGCGGCGTCGGTCGTGGCGAGAAAGGCGGTGGTTCGAAGCGGATTCATCATCCGGCTCCAGCGGCGGGGTCGTGCCCAGCATGCCGGCCGCGGCCCGGCGGCACTACGTCCGCCGGGTCGGGCGGGAGAGACGTCGGAAGGCTCAGTCTTCCAGTGCCGCGTCCATCGTGATCTCTGCGGTCAGCAGTTTCGAGATCGGGCAGTTGGCCTTGGCCGCTTCGGCGGCCTCGTCGAACTGCTCGGCCGTGGCGCCGGGGACGCTGGCTCGGCAGTGCAGGTGGACACTGGTGATGGCGAAGCCGCTGTCGACTTCATCGAGCTGGACGGTAGCCTTCGTGTCGATGCGCTCGGCGGTGAAGTCCTTCTGGCCGAGGATCATCGACAGCGCCATGGAGAAGCAGCCGGCATGGGCCGCGCCGACCAGTTCTTCGGGGTTGGTTCCGTTTTCGTCGGTGAAGCGGGTCTTGAACGAGTAGGGCGTGGAATCGAGCACGCCGCTGTCGGTCGTCAGCGTGCCCTGGCCGTTTTCGAGGCTGCCTCGCCATTGTGCGGATGCGGAACGTTTCATGACATGTTCTCCTGATCGGATTCCGTGACAGCCTACCAATCGCCGATCAACGCCACGCGGGAGTCGGCGTTGCGGCCGGCTACAATTCCGGGCGTCTTCGCATCGATCCCTGCAATGAATCCCACCGTTCTCCGCGTGCTGTTTCTCGTCACCGCCGCCGCAATGCTGCTGCCCGGGCTCACGGCGCCGATCGGGCTGGCGGCCGGCGCAGTGTTCGGCTTGCTGCTCGGCAACCCGTACTCCGAGCGAACCGGCACGCTCGCGAGCCAGCTGCTCAAGGTCTGCGTGGTCGGCCTGGGCTTCGGGCTGTCGCTGCCTGCCGTTCTGGAGATCGGCGCGACCGGGCTCTGGCTGATGGGGCTCTGGGTGGTCCTCGTCCTCGGTTCGGGGCTTGTGCTGGCTCGCGCATTCGGGGTGGAGCAGGGCACCGGTCGCCTGGTGTCGGCCGGCACGGCGATCTGCGGCGGCACGGCAATCGCCGCGGTCGCGCCCGTACTTCGCGCCAGGTCCGAGTCCATCTCGACCGCGATGGCCTGCGTGTTCGTGCTCAACGCCGTTGCGCTGTACGTGTATCCATGGACCGGCCGGCAGCTGGACCTGAGCGAGTCCCAGTTCGCGCTCTGGGCCGCCGTCGCCATCCACGACACCAGTTCCGTGGTCGGCGCGGCATCGGCCTACGGGCCGCAGGCGCTGGCGGAGGCGACGGTGCTGAAACTCGCCCGAGCGCTGTGGATTCTGCCGCTGGTGTTCGGCTTCGCGCTGCTCGTCGCGCGCAACGACGGCCAGGCGAGACTGGCTGGTTTCAAACCGCCGCTGTTCATCGGCATGTTCGTGCTCGCCGCTGCGGCGCGCTCCCTGCTGGCTGCCGCCGAGCCGTTGTTCGACGTGCTGAATCTCGCGGCCCGGCAGGGTCTGGTGCTGGTCCTGTTCCTGGTCGGGGCGGGGCTGTCGCGCGAGCTGCTGACCCGGGTCGGCTGGCGCCCGTTCGCGCACGGGCTGGCGCTGTGGTTGCTCGCGACGGCGGCGAGCCTCGCGGCGGTGCTGGCCTGGGTCAGTTGACCGGCTGTTCGCTGCCGATCTTCAACAGCTGTTTCAGCGGTTCGACCTGGCGGGTGGGAAGCAGGTCGGCCAGCGTGTGCTCGCGCAGCACGTCGAGGTAGGCGCGCGTGGCGCGCGCCAGCACTGGCGGGAGCGCGCAGGCCGGGGTGATCACGCAGGCGTTGTCCGGCCGCATGCATTCGACCATGCCGAAGTCCGGCTCCATTTCCGAGACCACGTCGGCCAGGTTGATCTCGGCCGGCGGCCGGCCCAGCTCGAGTCCGCCCCCGGCGCCTCGCCGCGAGTCGACGAAGCCGGCGCCGGCCAGGCGCTGGACCACTTTCATCAGATGGTTGTTGGAAATTCCGTAGGCTTCGGAAATGTCGCGGATTCTGCACCGTTGGCCGGGGCGGAGCGCGAGGTAGATCAGGACGCGTAGCGAGAAGTCGGTGTACTGGGTCAGGCGCATCGAGGCACTCCGGTCATCCGGGTTTTCCGTCGACGCGCGGGCGAGTCAACGGACGATAGAAGGATAGCCCGAACAGCGCGAAGGCGACGACCCAGGCCAGCGCCGAGGCCTCAAGCACCGGATCACGAGGCAGCGTACCGACGGCAACGAGGGTGCGCAGCACGGCTGCCAGCGAAACGCAGCCGAATGCGAAGGCCGTGATCCGGGACACCTGCAGCACGCGACCCGTATGACCGAGCGTCACCCGCGCCATGACCCCGATGATCAGCGTGCCCATCGCGCCGATGCCGAGCGCATGCATCCAGGCTCGGTTGGGGATGCCTGCGGTCATCAGCCCCGCGCCGCGCAGTAGCAGCGCCGCGACGATCCAGGCGTGGCCGACGTGGAGCACCGCGACCAGCGGATCGCTCAGCGCCCGCCATCCGCGCCAGAAGGGAATCCGGGCCGCCTGGAGCAGGGCGGCGGCCACGCAGATGGCCCCGACCAGACGGAGCGGAACGTCGAATTGCGCCAGGCCGGCGGCCAGCAGCACCGCGGCCAGGGCCGCGCGATCCAGGATGGCCGGGCTGCCCACGTCGTCGGCGGGCAGGTCATTGCGTTTCAGCCAGTTGCGCGTGAACAGCGGCGTGATGCGACCGCCGACCACCAGCAGCATGACGAGGTAGATGTCCAGCGCCAGGGTCTCGGCGCGCACCGGGTGACCGCCGGCCAGGAACAGGGCCTGGGCACCGGTCAGGATCAGCAGCAGGATCGGCATCGCGTAGTTGCGGCGATTGGCCCGGGCCAGGATCGGCCGGGCGATCGCCACGGCCAGTGCGGGCAGGAACAGCAGTGCGCTCAGGACCACGGCCGCGTTCGTGGTTCCCGGCCCCAGGTTCCAGGCCCCGACCCGTCCGGCCAGCCAGGCCCCGACCAGAACGGCCAGCCAGCGGCCGCTCAACGGTGCGGTGGAGGTCCAGTTCGGGACGGCGGTCAGCAGGAAGCCGGCGACGACGGCCGGGGTGAAGCCGAACAGCATTTCGTGGACGTGCCAGTGGACGGTCGGCTCCAGTGCGGGCGGCAGGAATCCGCCGATCATCGCCGCCCAGAGCGCGATGCTGAGGACCGCGTGGCCGGCGGCGAGCAGGAAGAAGGGCCGGAAGCCCGTGGCCAGAAGCGTCTTCATCTCGAACCCTCCGCGGGCGTCGGGCGGGTCGCGATCCACGCACCGATCGTCGCCAGACCGACCAGCAGGGTCACTCGAACCGGCAACGGCAGGTCGCTGGCGACCAGGACCAGCGTGCTGGTTGCCATCAGGATCAGGGCAAGGCACTTGGCGCCCCGAGGAATGGCGCGTTGCTGCTCCCAGTCGCGCAGCGCCGGGCCGAAGCGTGGGTTCCGACGGATCCGCTCGGCAAGTTCGGGTGCTCCCCGCGAGGCGGACCAGGCCGCCAGCAGCAGGAAGGGGGTTGTCGGCAACAGCGGCAACACGACGCCGACGCCGCCGGTGGTCAGGCAGACGAGCGCCAGTGCGCGATAGAAGTGTCGTGAACCGCGCCGTCGGATCGAAGGACCGGTACTCATCCAAAGCTCCCGAAAAAAAGATGCATAAAGTATACCTCTTTTATTGAAAAAGTATCTATAATGCATCTTGAGTCGTCGGTGAACCGGCGACGCCTGGCCTGGCCCCGACGCCAGGCGGCCATCAAACAGGCCCCGCTGGGGTCCGCGACAAGCAAGGGAAGGAGAAAACGATGGATCCGACACGCAGACTCTGGTGGATTCTCGGCGTGATGTTCGCGCTTTCGTTCGGCGCACTGCTGTTCATCGGTTCGGAGATCTACCGCGAGATGCCGCCGATCCCCGAGCAGGTGCTCAGTGAAGACGGATCGACGATCTACACCCGCGACGACATCCAGCGCGGTCGCCAGGTGTGGCAGACGCTCGGCGGCCAGCAGATCGGTTCGGTCTGGGGCCACGGCGCCTACGTCGCACCGGACTGGTCGGCCGACTGGCTGCACCGAGAGGCCGTAGCCATCCTCGATATCTGGTCCGAAAGCGAATACGGCTTGGACTTCGCCCGGCTCGACGCAGAGCGGCAGGCTGCGCTCCGCGCCCGCCTGGTGCCCGAGATGCGGACCAACACCTTCAATGCGGCCGACGGCACGATCGTGGTTTCGGCCGAACGGGCCGAGGCGATCGAACGGGTACACCAGCACTATCAATCGCTGTTCGGCAATGACCCCGCACTCCACGAGTTGCGTGAGCAGTATGCGATTCCCGACGGCGCCCTGGCATCGGCCGAGCGACAGGATCTGCTCCCTGCCTTCTTCTTCTGGGCCTCCTGGGCGGCGGGCACGGAACGGCCGGGATCGGACATCACCTACACCAACAACTGGCCGCACGAGCCGCTGGTCGCGAACTCCCCGAGCACGGGAATGGCCATGTGGTCGATGGCTTCGATCATCCTGCTGCTGGGCGGAATCGGCGCGCTTTGCTGGTACTACGTGGCCACGCGCCACGAAGGCGAGCTGCCGACGCCTCCGGCCGACGATCCGCTGCTCGGCGGCGGCCCGACGCCTTCCCAGCGCGCGGTGGCCAAGTACTTCTACACGGTGATCGGACTGTTCCTCGCCCAGATGTTGCTCGGGATGATCACCGCGCACTATGCGGTGGAGGGCCACGGATTCTACGGATTCAATCTGTCCGAGTGGCTTCCGTACTCGGTCGCACGAACCTGGCATACCCAGCTCGGCGTGTTCTGGATCGCCACGGCGTGGCTGGCAACGGGCCTTTACGTCGCACCGGTCATTTCCGGCCATGAACCGAAGTTCCAGAAGCTCGGGGTCGACGTACTCTACGTAGCCCTGCTGATCGTGGTTGTCGGCTCGATGGCCGGTGAGTGGTTCGGCGTGATGCAGCGGTTCGACCTCGACACGAATTTCTGGCTCGGCCACCAGGGGTGGGAATACGTCGATCTCGGACGCTTCTGGCAGATCCTGCTGTTCGCCGGCCTGATGATCTGGCTGGCGCTGGTCGGGCGCTCTCTCTGGCCCGCCCTGAAGCAACCCTCCGAGAACCGCGCGCTGATCACGATCCTGTTCCTGTCGACGATCGCGATCGGCCTGTTCTACGCAGCCGGTCTGACCTGGGGGAAGCACACCCATCTCTCGATGGTGACCTACTGGCGCTGGTGGGTGGTCCACCTCTGGGTCGAAGGATTCTTCGAGGTGTTCGCGACCACCGTGGTGGCGCTGCTGTTCACCCGCATGGGCCTGGTCCGGGCGAAGCTCGCGACCCACGCGGTGCTGTTCGCAACCATCGTGTTCCTGTTCGGAGGCATCCTGGGTACGCTCCACCACCTGTACTTCGCCGGCACGCCCACGAGCGTGATCGCGATCGGAGCAGTGTTCTCCGCGTTGGAAGTCGTGCCGCTGGTGTTGATCGGCTTCGAGGCCTGGGAAAACTTCCAGATGCGCCGCGCGGCGCCCTGGGTCGCACGCTACAAGTGGCCGATCCTGTTCTTCGTCGCGGTGGCCTTCTGGAACCTGGTCGGTGCCGGGCTGCTCGGCTTCCTGATCAACCCGCCGATCTCGCTGTACTACATCCAGGGCCTGAATACCACGCCGGCGCACGGTCACGCGGCCCTGTTCGGCGTCTACGGAATGCTGGGCATCGGGCTGCTGCTGTTCGGCCTGCGCGGTCTGACCAGGGACGAGGGCTGGAACTCGCGGTTGCTCAAGCCGACCTTCTGGCTGCTCAACATCGGCCTGGCGGCGATGGTCTTCGGTTCCCTGCTTCCGGCCGGTGTCTATCAGGCGTTCTGGTCGATTACCGAAGGCCTCTGGTACGCGAGGTCGGCCGAGGTCATCCACTCCACGGTCATGGAGACGCTGGTCTGGCTGCGCGTTCCCGGCGACATCCTGTTTGCCGCAGGCGGTGCGCTGCTGGCCTGGTTCGTGTTCGGGCTGTGGCGTGGTGGGCGCCGCGAGGATCAGCCGGTCGAAGCCTCCTCACCGCAACTGCCGACCGGCAGCGAGGCCGGTGCCGAGCCGGCCGTTGTCCGGTCGGTCGCCAAGCCGTAGCGGCCTCACAGCCAGACCCCTGCACCTCACGCCGCCCGGCCCCCGGGCGGCGTTTTCGTATCCGGTCCTGCGATCCGGGTTGGCATACTGGTCCACCGATAGCAGGAGGCAGTCGCGATGCGCGCCATCCAGGTCCATGAATTCGCTGACCCGTCCCGGGTCGAAGTCCACGACATCGACGACGCACCGGCGCCCGGCCGGGGGCAGGTGCGGTTGACGGTGGCCGGGGTCGGCATCGGCTATTTCGACGGTCTCCTCGTCCGGGGCGACTACCAGATCCGCCCGGAGCTGCCGTTCGTGCCCGGGTCATCGCTGGCCGGCATCGTCGAGTCGGTGGGTGAGGGCGTGTCGCACCTCGAACCGGGCCAGCCGGTCGCGTCCTTTGCGCTGCACGGCGCGCTGGCCGAGCGGATGGTGCTGCCGGCCACCTCGTGCGTGCCGTTGCCTCCGCAGGTCGACCCGCACGCCGCGGCCAACTTCTTCGTGTCCTGGGCGACCGGGCTGTACGGTCTGCGCGAGATCGGCCGGGTGCAGGAAGGCGAGACCGTACTGATCCTCGGCGCGGCCGGCAGCACCGGGACGACCGCGATCGAGTGCGCGAAGGCGCTGGGCGCCAGGGTGATCGCCGCGGCCTCGACCGAGGCCAAGCGCGCTCACTGCGTCGAGCATGGCGCCGACGCGGTGGTCGACTACACCGCCGAGACCTGGCGCGACGAGGTCAAGTCCCTCGCCGGTAAGAGCGGTGTCGATGCCGTCTACGACCCGGTCGGCGGCGATACGGCCGAGCCTGCGCTGCGACTGCTCGCGCCGGGTGGGCGCTACCTGGTCGTCGGCTTCGTGACCGGGATTGCGAAGATCCCGTTGAACCTTCCGCTGCTCAAGCGCTGCAGCATCCACGGCGTGAACTGGGGCGGCTCGGTGATGGCCGATCCGTCGGTCGTCCCGCCGGTGCTGAAGACCCTGGTCGAGTGGGCGGCCTCGGGAACGATCGATGCGGCTCCGGCACAGGTCTACCCCCTGGCTCGAACCGGGGACGCGTTTGCGGCGCTGTTCTCGCGTGAGTCCACCGGCGCGCGGGTCGTCGACCCCCGCGCTTGACGCAAGCTGCGTATGCTCATCGGCTCATGATTGCTGCAACGAGGACGATCCATGCCCCCTAGAAACCTGTTCGCGCTGGCTGCCGCCGGCCTGCTGGCACTGCCGACCGCCTTCGCCGACGATGTCGATCGCCGGACCGCCAACTCCGGCAACGTGGTGCTCGAGGACGTGCCGGAGATTCCGGTCGAGATCGGCGAGGCGCTGACCCGGTACCAGAACGTGCGCTCGGCCAGCGTGGCCGACTGGAGCGCCGACGGCGAGGCCATCTACATCCGGACCCGCTTCGGCGAGGTCAGCCAGCTGCACCGGGTTGACGAGGCGCTGGGGATGCGTCGCCAGCTGACCTGGTTCGACGAGCCGGTCGGCCAGGTCGCGCGCCGGCCGGGGTCGGATCAGATGGCATTCACGATGGACGAGGGCGGTAGCGAATTCGCGCAGATTTTCCTGTTCGACCCGGCAACCGCGACGCACCGCATGATCAGCGATGGTGAATCGCGCAACGGCGGGCTTCAGTGGTCCGATGACGGTCGTTACCTGGCGTTCCAGTCCACGCGCCGCAACGGACGCTCGAACGACGTCTGGCTGATGGACTTCGAGTCCCGCGATGAATCGCCCCCGGCAGCAAGGATGGTGCTGGAGTCGCCGGACGGCAGCTGGTGGGGGCCGGTGGATTTCGCCCCGGACAACTCGAAGCTGCTGATCGTCCAGTACATCAGCGCCAACGATTCGCGCGTCCACGTTCTGGATCTGGAATCCGGCGAGCTGGAGCGGATCGCCGGAGGCGGCGAGACGATGTCGCGCAACCTGCCGTCGGGCTTTTCGGCCGACGGCGAATCGGTGTTCCTGGCTACCGATGCCGGCAGCGAGTTCGCCCAGCTGGCGCGGCTGGACCTGGCCTCTGGTGAAACCAGCGTGCTGACTGCGGACATTCCGTGGTCGGTGGCGGGTCTGGCGCTGAATCACGCCCGCGACGCCGGTGTATTCGTGACCAACGAAGGCGGCATCAGCCGCGTCTACCGCTTCGATCCGGACACCGGCGACTACTCGCGCATCGAGTCGGTGCCCGAAGGCGTGGTCGGCGGCGGGAGCTTCAGCCCCGACGATTCCCGCGTGGCGATGGTGGTCAACAACGCCCGGTCGCCGAGCGATGTGTACGTGTTCGACTGGGAGAGCGGCGAGCGCACGCGCTGGACCGCCAGCGAAGTCGGCGGCCTTGACCCGGACGATTTCGTGATGCCCGAGCTGATCGATTATCCGACCTTCGACGAAGTCGACGGCGAGCCGCGCCGGATTCCGGCCTTCGTCTACAAGCCCGAAGGCGAGGGTCCGCACCCGGTGATCATCTCCATCCACGGCGGCCCGGAAGGCCAGGCCCGTCCGACCTTCAGCTCGACCTACCAGCTGTGGATCGATCGCGTGGGTGCGGCCGTAGTGGTGCCGAACGTGCGCGGTTCGTCCGGCTACGGCAAGAGCTACCTGCAGCTCGACAACGGCTTCAAGCGGGAAGATTCGGTGCGCGACATCGGCGCACTGCTGGATTGGATCGCCGAGCAGCCGGACCTCGACGAGACCCGCGTCGCGGTCTACGGCGGCAGCTACGGCGGCTACATGGTGCTGGCCAGCGCGGTGCACTACAGCGACCGCCTCGAGGCCGCCGTCGACGTGGTCGGCATCTCCAACTTCGTGACCTTCCTGGAAAACACCCAGGACTATCGTCGTGATCTCCGACGGGTGGAATACGGAGACGAGCGCGATCCCGAAATGCGCGCCCATCTCGAGGCCATCAGCCCGCTGAACAACGTCGACAAGATCGACGTGCCGATGTTCGTCATCCAGGGCGAGAACGATCCGCGCGTTCCGGTCACCGAGGCCGAACAGATCGTGAGCGCATTGCGCGAACAGGGCAGCCCGGTCTGGTACATGAATGCCCTGAACGAAGGGCACGGGTACCGCAAGAAGGAGAACCGGGACCTGTACGCCGAAGCAGTGGTGCTGTTCCTGGAGACCTACCTGCTGGATTGATAGAGCTTGATGACCGGGCCGCGGTGGGAGTCGCGGCCCGGTTGCTTCCTGCTGCCGTATACCCGAGTGCGGGGTGACGGGCAGGTGGATGCGTCGCTTTTTTCTCCGTCGTCCCGGTCCCGAGCCGGGATCCGGCGCCGTTGTCTTCGAAGGTCGGTCGTCTCCGCGCCCTGCGCTTCTTTGCGTCCTCCCTCTGAAGCTCGAAAGCTCACACTTGCCTCCGCCCGGCAGAGCCGGCCTCCCACAGGAGAGCCCTTCACCAGTGAGCGGCCTCCAATTGAGACGATTCCCTACTTGCCCAGCAGGCTCTTCAACGTGTCGATCGGCACCGGGAAGACGATGGTGGAGTTCTTTTCTCCGGCTACGTCGCCCAGGGTCTGCAGGTAGCGCAGCTGGATGGCGTTCGGGCTTTCGGCGAGCTTCTGGGCGGCTTCGACGAGTTTCTGCGCGGCCTGTTGCTCGCCCTCGGCGTGGATGACCTTGGCGCGGCGCTGGCGTTCGGCCTCGGCCTGCTTGGCGATCGCGCGGATCATCGATTCGTCGAGGTCGATGTGCTTGATCTCGACGTTGGTGACCTTGACGCCCCAGCCGTCGGTCTGGCGATCGAGGATGACCTGGATGTCCTCGTTGAGCTTGTCGCGTTCGGCGAGCATCTCGTCGAGTTCGTGCTTGCCGAGCACGGACCGGAGCGTGGTCTGGGCCAGCTGGCTGGTCGCGTCCATGAAGCGTTCGACGTTGATGATGGCCTTCTCGGGGTCGACGACGCGGTAGTAGACGACCGCATTCACCTTGACCGAGACGTTGTCGAAGGAGATCACGTCCTGGGTCGGAACATCCATGACCACGGTACGCAGGTCGACGCGGACCACCTGCTGGACGATCGGGATGACCAGGATGATGCCGGGGCCCTTGACCTTGTCGAAGCG
This sequence comes from Wenzhouxiangellaceae bacterium, assembly GCA_965222675.1. Classification (GTDB taxonomy): domain Bacteria; phylum Pseudomonadota; class Gammaproteobacteria; order Xanthomonadales; family Wenzhouxiangellaceae. The sequence continues at coordinate 1,214,399 of OZ244963.1, forward strand.
GCCCAGGGTGAAGATCACGCCGCGCTCGTACTCGCGAAGGATCTTGATCGTGTTGGCCAGCAGCAGGACCAGCAGAAAGCCGATCACACCGGCAAAACTGAGAACGTCGATATTCATGCAAGCCTCCTGTTGAACGTTGATTCGTTGATTGTTCGCATCCCGACCTGGAAGTCCGCTCGGGCAGACGGGTTCACGCTTCCGGTGATCCGGTCGATGAAGGGGCAGCGATGGCTTCGACTTCTAGCACGAAACCTTCGTCCTTCATGCTGACGATCCGCACTGGCTGTCCGCGGCGGATGGCATCGCGGGAGCGGGCGAACCAATCCTCGCCCTGCACGTGCACTCGTCCGCGACCTTCGTCGAAATCGTCGATCGCCTCGGCGGTGCGGTCGATCAGGGAGGCTCGGCCGGTCATGCGGGGGCGCTGCAGCGCGCGCCGGGCCATCCACACGATCATGCCGAACAGCACGGCCCCGGATACGGCCAGCCCCGCGATCAGGCCGTCGTTGACCGCGAAGCCGGGGATGTCGTCGTCGAACAGGATCACCGAACCGAAGACCACGGCGACCAGGCCGCCGATGCCGAGAATGCCGAACGAGGGGACGAACAGTTCGACTGCGATCAGCGCCAGGCCGAGGCCCATCAGCGCAAGGCCGGCGTAGTTCACCGGCAGGATCTGGAATGCGTAGAGCGCCAGCAGCAGACTGATGCCGCCGATGACGCCGGGCACCAGTGCGCCCGGGTTGTAGCCTTCGAGCAGCAGCCCGTAGACACCGACCAGCAGCAGGATGTAGGCCAGCGTCGGGTTGGTCAGGATCGACAGCAGCTTGAACCGCCAGTCGGGCTCGATCTCGGTCACGGTCCGTCCGGCGGTCTGCAGGGTCGTACTGCGGTCGTGGAGCTTCACCTCGCGGCCGTCGATGGCCGCAAGCAGCTCATCGATGTTTTCGGCGATCACGTCGATCACGTTCTCGTCCAGCGCTTCGGGCGCGGTCAGCGTGGCCGCCTCCCGCACCGCCGCCTCGGCCCAGTCGGCGTTGCGGCCATGGCGCTCGGCCAGGCCGCGGATGTAGGCGATCGCGTCGTTGAGCGACTTGGCGCTGGATGCGTCGGTCGGTTGCGGATCGGACGCCGGCGACTGGTCGCTGTCGCTGCCTTCCGTGCCTGCACCGGGCTCCCCATCCCCGGTCGGATCAGCGGCCCGATTGTCATTGGAATTGTCATTGGCATTGGAATCGTCGGCTGAATCGTCGGCCGGGTTGGCGGCCGGCGCCGGCGTGGTGCCGCCGATCGGCACCGGGGTGGCCGCACCGAGGTGGGTGGACGGCGCCATTGCGGCAACCGGGCTGGCCAGCAGGATGTAGGTGCCGGCGCTGGCCGCTCGCGCGCCATCGGGTGCGACCCAGGTCGCGACCGGGACTTCGGCGTTGAGGATCTTCGAGATGATGTCACGCATGGAGGCATCGAGGCCGCCCGGCGTGTCGAGCTTGATAACGACCAGCGCGGCCTCCTCGTCCTCGCCACGCTCGATGCCGCGGACGATGAAATCGCGGGTCGCCGGGCCGATCGCATCGGCGACGGTCAGCTGGAGCACGCGGCCGGGATCGTCGTCCTGCGCGGTGGCGCCGGTCAACAGGACCAGGCCGGCCAGCAGCGCGCAGCCGGCGACGAGGAGTCGGCGAATCCGGTTGGTCGATGGTGTAGGCGTCATCCGCATGGTTCCATCATCCCGCTCCGATGTGCACGGCTCGTGCAGCCGGGGCCTCGTGTCGATCGGTCTTCGAATCGATCGGCCTTCGATTCACCCGGCCTTCGAATCGCTCGGCCTTCGAATCGCTCAGTCGTCAAGAAAATACTCGATCGTCGTCACGACGCGGACCAGCTTGTTTTCCGGCGAGGTCGGGTCGCGCTCGGTGATCGTGAAATAGCCCTGGCGCGCCGAGCGGATCGCGCCGACCCGGCTGCCGGAGTCCTCGGCGAACTGGTCGGCGGCGCGCCGTGCGTCGGCGGTGGCTTCGGCGATCATTTCCGGCTTGATGTCGTCCAGGGCGGTGAACAGGAACTGCGAGGCGTTGCCCCAATCGGGCATCAGGGGGACGCCCTGGCTGATCAGGTCGGCAGCCTGGTCCATGGCCTGACGGGTCGCCTCGACCTTCGTCGTGCGTAGCGTCAGCGTGCGCTGCGCCGAATAGCGCTCCGCGGGCCGCTGGTTGTCGTAGGCATTCAGCCACCGGTCGTTGACCTGCGGCGGCTTGCGGCGTATCTCGTCGTCGTTGAAGCCATTGAGCTTGAGATAGGCCACCACCGATTCGTCGGTCCGATCCATGCCGGCGCGGAGCGCGTCCAGCGACTCGGCGGACAGGGAGTAGGTGATCGGCCAGATCGCCAGGTCGGCGCGCACCTCGCGCTCGGACAGGCCCTTGACCTCGACGAAGCGATCGCGGACCGCGAAGTCGCGTACCGCATCGGCCAGGAACAGGCTGGCCAGCACGAGCCCGATGGCCAGCAGCAGCGGACCGAACCAATCGCGTTCGCGGGGTGGTGTGCGGTGCCTCGAGCGATCCGTCGAACGATCCGTCGAACGACCTGTCGTCATCGTCGATCCTCCCATGCAACAATCGAGACCATGAACAGCACCATCATAGTCGCTGGGCTTGTCCTTGCAGGCCTTGGACCTCGACGTCATGCCGAAGTGCCATGTGTCTGATCGCCTTCGACTGGCGACCCGGCCAGGATCGCCCCCTGGTGCTGGCCGCGAACCGCGATGAATTCCACGGCCGGCCGACCCGTGCGCTCCACTGGTGGAGCCGTCCGACAGGGTCGCTGGCCGGGCGCGACGAGCAGGCCGGCGGCACGTGGCTGGTGGTGCGCCGCGATGGCCGGTTCGCGGCGCTGACCAATGTGCGCGACCCCAACGCTCCCCCCGGAGAGCGATCGCGCGGTGAGCTGCCGGTGCGTGCACTGCGGCCGGGACCTTCGATCGAAGAGTTCGTCGGGCAGGTCCACGAGTCGCGGGCGGATTACGGGCCATTCAACCTGCTGGTCGGAGACCGCCGCGATCTGTGGCAGGTAGGCACCCACACGGCACCGTCGCCGGTGCCGGCCGGGCTGCATGCGCTGTCGAACCACGCGCTGGATACGCCGTGGCCCAAGTCCATTCGCGCGGTGCGCCGGCTGGAGGATGCTCTTTCAGGAGATGCGCCTTCGACCCAGACCCTGCTCGGCCTGCTCGACGACCGTTCGCCGGCCGGTGACGAGGAATTGCCCGACACGGGTGTGGGGCTGGACCTCGAGCGGGTCCTGTCGGCACCGTTCATCGTCGGCGAGCGCTACGGCACGCGCTCGTCGTCGGCGCTGGTGCTCGGGCCGACGGCGCGCATGGCCGAACGGGTGTTCGACGCCGACGGCGAGCGGATCGGCGAACGGTCCTTCAGCTGGAGCCTGGAATGAGTTCAAGCGAGAAACGGGGCCGCGTGATTTTCAGTCACGGCCTCGATTCCGGCCCGCAGGCCAACAAGATCGTCGCGCTCAGGCCGGTGGCCGAGGCGGCCGGCTGGGCCACCGAGGCGGTCGACGATCGAGAGGTCAACGACGACCCGGCCGCCCGCATCGACCGACTGGTGGCGCGGATCGAGGCCGACGACCGCCCCACCGTGCTGGTGGGTTCGTCGATGGGCGGCTTCGTCTCGGTCATGGCCGCCGAGCGCGTCGAGGTGGCCGCCTTGTTCGCGATGGCGCCGGCGCTGTACCTGGAACATCGACACCCCGGCGCATGGACCCGCGAGCGGTACACGCCGAAGGCCGGTCGCATCCACGTCGTTCACGGCTGGCGCGACGACATCATTCCCTGGCAGCACAGCGTGCGCTTTGCCGAAAGCCACGGCGCATCGCTGCGCCTGCTCGCGGCCGGTCATCGACTGGAAAGCGTCATCGACGTCCTCCAGCGCGACCTGGCGGAGTTTCTGGATAAGGTGTCCGCAGCCAAGCGCAATTGAAGTTTGTCCACAGATGAACACGGATCAACACGGATAAAGAATCGAACAAGACGACTGACCGTTACCCAGGTCCGTTCGCTCCGATTTTTTTCTGGTCACCATCTGTGTTCATTCGCTTTCATCTGTGGACCAGAAGGATGTTTCCTTTCTTCCCAGCTTTGCGCGACCAACTATTGCCCTCGAGAGTTTCGAAGCGTTCCGTTCCTGTCGCGCGTTGCCCCATCTCTCGCCTTTTATCTGCGTTCATCCGCGTTCATCTGCGGTAGAGCGACAAACCAAAAAAAAAGGCCCCCGCACGGGGCGGGGGCCTTGTAGCTTCAATTCGAAGCGGGAATCAGACCGGGTTGACGTTCGCGGCCTGCGGACCCTTCGGTCCATCCTGCAGTTCGAATTCGACCTTCTGACCTTCAGCCAGCGACTTGAAGCCGGAGCCCGAGATCGCGCTGAAATGCACGAACACATCGGCGCCGCCGTTGTCCTGGGAGATAAAGCCGAAGCCCTTGGCGTCGTTGAACCACTTCACGGTTCCTGTAACCATTTTTCTACTACCTTTTCATATAACAAATGGGTGAAATGCTGCCAACTGCTCTGAAGCGTCGTGCAAGGTCGAGAGGGTCGTCTGGAGGATCATTCTGTCGAACAGTACCGCCGAACTTTCCACTGCCGTGCTGCGCAGCGTCTCCTACTATACGCCCGTACATGGCGAAATGCGAGGGGGCCGGATGAATTTTCGATGACGGCCCGAAGGTGCCCCGTACGCCCCGAATCGCACCCCCGGCAGCCTCGGGGCCGTCGAAACCCCGGAGGCGCTGTGCGATACTCGCCGCGAATTCCCGCCGGTCGACTGGCTGATTTCATGAACCTGTTTCCATCCGCCGTGGCCCGGGCGATCCGCCTCTGGGGGTCGGCCATGGTTTCGCCGTTCACCGAAGGGCGGCGGGCGTGGGGTGCCGTATTGCTCGTCCTGGCGTGGCCGCTGTTCGCCGGTCTCCAACTGCTGCATGCGATCGGGTTCCTGCTCGACGACCTGTTCTTTCGCGGCTGGCGCCGGGTCGAGGTGAAGCGTCCCGTGTTCGTGGTCGGCCCGCCGCGCTCGGGCACCACGCACCTCCACCACGTGCTGTCGGCCGACGAGCGGTTCACCACCTTCCGGACCTGGGAATGCCTGTTCGGTCTCTCGGTCACCGCGCGCAAGCTGCTGCTCGGCGCGGCGGCCGTCGACCGCGCCATCGGCCGTCCCCTCGGCCGGATCGGCGGCTGGGTCGGCCGCCGCCTGCTCGCCGATATGGACGACGTCCACCCCTTCGCGCTCGACGCTCCCGAAGAGGACTTCCTTGCGCTGATGCCGGTGATGCAGTGCTTCATCCTGGTCGCGGTCTTTCCCGCCGCGCCGTGGCTGTGGCGAATCGCCCGGCTCGACGAACAACCCGACGCGGCACGGCGGGCCTGGGCGCGCTATTACCGCAACTGCGTGCGCCGCCACGTCCATGCCGCCGGGCCCGATGCGCGCTTCCTGTCGAAGAACGCTTCCTTCACGGGCAGCCTCGAGACCCTGCTCGAAACCTTTCCGGACGCGGTGCTGCTCGGCTGCTCCCGCGATCCGACCAGCACCGTGCCGTCGCAGCTGAGTTCGCTGGAGCCGGGCCTCCGGGCGGTCGGGTTCCCCGCCATGCCGGAGATTCTTCGCGATCGGCTGATCGACCTGCTGCGGTTCTACTACCTGCACCAGGCCGAAGTCGCGCAGCGCCATCCGCAGCGCATCGCGCTGCTGGACAACCATGCGCTGCGCGACCGGCTGGCCGAGTCGGTGACCGAGGCGTTCGAGAAGGTGGGGCTGGAGATGACGCCGCAGTTTGCCGCGTCGCTCGACGAGGCCTCGCGCGCGTCGCGCGGGTTCAGTTCCGGCCACCGCTACTCGCTGGCCGACTACGGCCTGGACGAGGCTTCGCTGAAGACGTTCTTCGAGCCGGTCTACGCGCGCTATCGCTTCGGCGGGTCGGCGGGCGACGGCGTGCTGCGCACGACGGAGACGGCGGCATGAACGATGCGCCTGCGGTGCGCGCCGCCTTCGTCTCCGACTCCGAACCCGAGCGCAACGGCGTCGGTGCCTACTATGCGGATCTGATCGACCAGCTTGCCGACCGTGGCGTGGCCACGCGCTTCGTCTGCCCCCGCCGCAGCGGCCAGAAAGGTTTCTCTTTCCCCCTGCCGGGCGACGCCACGCAGCGGATCTACGTTCCGTCGCCGCGGCGGCTGTGGAAGGCGCTTCGCGAGTTCCGGCCGACCGTTGTCGTCGTGGCCACACCGGGTCCCTACGGCCTGATCGCGTCGAAGTGGGCGCATGACAAGAAGCTTCCGCTGCTGATCGGCTTTCATACGCACTATGCCGGCGTGACCGATCTCTACGGGAAATCGCTGCTCAAGTACTTCTCGCGCGGCTGGTTCCGCTTTGCCGATCGCACGCTGTTCCGCTACGGCGACCGCGTTCTAGGCAACTCGGCGGAGATGACGGAGCTCGCCGAGCGCCTCGGTGCGAAGGAAACGCGCCGGATCGGTACGCTCGTGCCGCGTGCGGTACTCGAGACCGCACGCCGGCCCCTGGGCGATCGGTTCCGCCGCGTGTTGTTCGCCGGGCGCCTGGCGGCCGAGAAGCGGTTGGATACGGTGATCGACGCGGCGCGCGCCCTGCCGCGGATCGAGTTCGTGATCGCCGGCGACGGACCGCTGCGAAGCGAAGTGGACCGGGCCGTGGCCGAAATCGACAACCTGTCCGCGACCGGCTGGCTGACCCGTCAGCAGCTGCTCGAACAGATGGATGCCGCCGACGCGCTGGTGCTGCCCTCCGAACTCGAGTCCTTCGGCACCGTTGCGCTCGAGGCCATGGCGCGCGGGCGCCAGGCGGTCGTGACCTCGACCTGCGGCATCGTCCACTGGCCCTCGCTGGCCGACCACCTGGTCGTCTTCGACCTGGACGACGACCTGGCCGGCGTACTGAAGAGCCTCGCCGACGAGCCGGCCGAGGCCCGCCGCGCGCGCGCGGACGCGGGGTGCCGAGCCGCTCACGCATTGAACGAACGCAGCCTCGACGACTGGGTCGATCTGCTCCGGAATCCGCTCGAGTCGGCTGGCTAGGCGCGAGCGATGAAGCTTCTGGTCTCGATCCACGATGTGATGCCGGAAAATATCGCCGGCGTCCGTTCCATCTTCGATCACCTGGTCGCGGCTCGCCTGACGCCGGTCACGCTGCTGGTCGTGCCCGGCCGCAACTGGTCGCCGGAGGCCATGGCCGAGCTCCATGCCATGGTGAATGCGGGTGCCGAACTGGCCGGCCACGGCTGGACGCACGAGGTCGAGCGCATCAACGGACCGAAGCACGCACTGCACAGCCTGCTGATCTCACGCCGCGCCGGCGAGCACCTGAGTCTGTCGCGCTTCGGAATCCTTCGCTTGATGATGAAGAACCGGGCCTGGTTCACCGCGCAGGGTCTGCCCGCCCCGACCCTGTACGTGCCGCCGGCCTGGGCCATGGGCCCGGTGCCGCGGGCCTGCCTGAAGCGGCTGCCGTTCGATCTCTACGAGACCACCGGAGGCGTCTATGACGCGCGCGCCGATCGCTACCGCCACCTGCCGATGGCCGGCTTCGAGACCGACACCGCCTTCCGCGCCGCGGTCGTGCGCCCGTTCAACGCCCTGAACCGCACCTGGGCCCGTCGCTCGGGCAAGCCGCTGCGCCTCGGCATCCACCCCGACGACTTCGAACTCCGCCTGGCCGACGACCTCGAAGCCGTGATCGCCGCCGGCGGGGAGTGCCTGAGTTATCGGGCGTTGGCTTGATCCGGTGTCGGTGGCTTCGTTCTTTAGATGATTCGCGCGAAGACGCGAAGGCGCGAAGAGAAAAACATGAAAAGACAAGTCAAGAGCGATAGAAAGAAGAGCACTTCATTGACTATTGATTCTCGCTCATCGATTGAGTGTTCTGAAGTTCCAGGGCGTAAGGTGTTCTCTTCGCGCCTTCGCGTCTTCGCGCTCATCAGCTAGCGCTTTCAAGAAGAACAGATCTACCTGGGGTTCTTCGCTCCTTCCACTCATCGCGCTAATCATCGAAAGGATCAGGCCTCCGAGCCTGGATCGGAGCCACGGGCACCGGCCAGGAGCCAGGCGTCGAGGTCGCGGGCCTGTGCATCGTCGAGGTCGCCGGCGTCGATCAGGGCGGTGAGGCGTTCGGCGGTGGAGAGTTCGCGGTCGGCGGCGAGGGTTCCGCGATGGGCCAGGAAGTCCTCGAGCTGGTCGATCTTGGCGGTCTGGAAGCGCTTGACCCGGCCATCGCGCAGCGCTTCGATCAGCGCCGGGCCGTCGCCGCCCAGCGTGCGGTTGAGGTCGGAGACGGCCTCGAAGAAGGTCGGCGTGATCGCCTCGGAGTCCTGCAGGTCCGCGTCGGTCACCGGCGCGGGGTGGCCGCGGCGCCAGCGATCGATCCACGCTCGAACGGCAACGACGCGCCGATCGAGGCGTGCGGCGAGATCGTCGTCGACGGGCACATTCAGCCCGATGGACCGGGCATGTTCGAACTCGCCGAGGGTCTCGATGCCGCGGCCGGACAGCGCCACGAGCGCCTCGAGATCGTCGCGCAGCAGGTGGAACAGCGGCACGGCGCCGACATCGGCCCACGGGTCCAGGTTCGCCACGCCGGCTCGGCGCGCCCACTCGCCCGGCTCCTGGCCCGGGTCGGGCAGGTCGCGACGGTCGGCGAGCGCGAAGTCGAAGGTCTCTTCGCTCATCGGCGCCAGCTCGACGACCTGTGGGGCGGGGTCGGCGGCGAAGCGCCGCCACGCCTCGGCGTCGGCGGGCTGGGACGACAGGTACAGCACCTGGCGCCCTTCGCGAATCAGCTCCTGTACGGCGTCGACCACGGCGCGGTAGCGTTCCGGGTCGGTGGTGGCCAGCACCTCGTCGAGGAACAGCGGCAGGTCGGGCCCGCCATGCTCGTTGCGCTCGATCCAGGCCAGCCGCAGCGCAAGGAGCAACTGGATGCGGGTGGCGGTGGACAGCTCGACGAGGCCGAGGCGCAGGCCGGTGCGGGCGTCGCCGGCGCCGAACTCGTTGCCGTCGAAGTGCAGCTCGAACCGTGATCGGGTCATCCGCCCGAACAGGTGGGCGGCGCGGCTGAGCAGCTCCGGCTGGTTGTCGCGGCCGTGGCCGGAGCGAGCACGAGCGATCAGGAACTGGGCGACTTCGGCGTCCATGCGCTCGCGGCGCGCGTCCTCGAGTTCCGCGCGAAGGCGTTCGCGATCGGTGTTCAGGGTCTCCAGCCGTCGTTCGGTCAGCGCGGTCCGTCGCTCGCTCTCGATCGTGGCGATGCGCTCGCCGAGATCGTCGCGGGCGTCGGCCCGGGCCTCGAGCTCTGCACGCAGGTCGCCGAGCCCGGCCTCGTCGCCGGCGCCGACCCGGTCGAGCAGGTCCGGGTAGGCGGCCAGTTCCTCCCGGTGCGTACGCCGCGAGTGCTCTAGCCCGCGCAGTTCGTCGAGCCGGCCGCGGTAGTCGTCGTAGAGCCGGATGCGCTCGGCCAGCGCGTCGGCGTCACGGACCCCGGCCTTGTCGAACAGCGTCTTGCGGCGGGCGTGCAGCTCGCGCAGGGCCTGCTCGTTGCGTTCGATCGCCTTGCCGGCGGCATGCGCCCGCTCGCGCGCGCCGCGCGCCTTGTCCACCCGCTGATCGAAGCGCACCCGCCAGACGCCCAGGGCCTCGGCGGTCCAGTCGGCGGGTAGGGCGTGGCCGGCCCGCTCGAAGCGCGATCGGAGCACGCGATGCTGTTCGGAAATCGCGTGCTGGCAGGCCGCGGCCTCCCGGCGGGTCGCATGCAGGCGGTCGCCGGCAGCGCGCCAGTCGGACAGCGCCTGGAGTCGCAGTCGACCGCCGGCATCGAGCACCGTGTCGGCATCGAGGCCGGCGGCATCGGCGGCGGCGTCGACGGCCTTGCGCGCAACGGCCACGCGTTCTCGCGCTGCCGCGATCTCGAGCCCGAGGTCGCGGGCGCGTTCGGCATCGGCCGCCTGGCGTTGCAGTCCGGCCAGCCTGCGCTCGAGTTCGTCGAGTCGGCGGGCCACGTCGGCGATGCGCCAGCGCTTCGGGGGCTCGACGGCGTAGACGGGAAAGTGGCGGCGCGTGCGGCGCGTCGCCAGCCCGCGACCGGCAAACAGGATCAGCTGCCCGAGGGGAAGCAGCCCCGCACAGGCCGCGGCGATGGCCGGCCAACGGAGTCCGGCGGCCACCTCCAGCCAGGCACTTCCGGCCACAGTCGCGACCAGGAGCAGCGTCCAGGCCAGCCAGCCGGCCGGCGTCGGCGCGGGTGTGCGCAGCCAGGCGCGCAGCGAACGTACGGCCGACTCGGTGGCCGCAAGCGCGTCGCGATCGGGAGTCTGCTCGGCGTAGCGGGAGCGGCTTCGCTGCAATTGTTCGCATTCGGCATGAGTCGTGCTCCAGCGCTCCGCGGCTCGCTCCAGGGCGCCGAGACGATCGGCATCCAGCGCCAGGCGGGCCGCGTCGGGACGGCCTCCGGCGCGCTCGGCCGCAGTGCGCTCGTCGTCTTCCAGCGCGGCCACTCGTTCGCCGAGGTCGGCCAATCGACGTTCGTCGCGCTCCAGGGTCTGGCGTCGCTCGGCGATTTCCGCGCTGAACGCCGCAGCGGCGTCGACGTCGTCGATGCCGATCGCCGCTGCCGCTTCCCAGGCCTGTTCGCGCTCGCGGCGTCGTTCGTCGAGTTCGAGCTCAAGGCGGGTCTCGTCCTCGCCGAGCTGCGTCAGGCGTTCGGCTTCGCTGCCGTCGAGACGGTCCATGCCGTCGGGGAACGCGGCCAGTCCGTCCCTGATCGTGGCGATCGAGCGCTCGAAGCGCAGCAGCTCGGCGGCTCGATCGACCAGGGCCAGCTTGCGCCCGGCCTCGATACTGGCATCGCGCTGCAGGCGAAGGTCGTCGAGCGAATCGACCTCTTCGGCCAGGCGCGTCTGTTCGCGCTCGAGGCGGTCGACCGCCTGTTCGGCCTCGGCCAGCGACCGGGCCAGGCCCCGTGGCCGGGGCGGCACCAGGAAGCCGGAGGCCCCGGCCAGTGCGTCCAGGTCGTACCCGCCGGCCATGGCGCGCTTGAGCGTAGCGGCGAAGGCGGTTTCCGGTTCGCCCGCCGCACTCAGCGCGTCGGCGCGAACCAGGTAGGCCGACAGGGCGCCGGGGCCGGGCCAGTCGGGCCGCTCGACCTCCTCACCGTCGATCCGCCAGCTTCGCGTCGGGCCGAGCGCCCGGCCGAACACGGTCGCTCCGCCGTCGCTGAACTCGGCTTCCACATCGATCTGCAGCGATTTCGGGTCGGGGTCCAGCAGCAGCCCCAGGGCGCGCAGCAGGCTGGTCTTGCCCGACGCATTGGGCCCGAGCACGATGCAGGCCCGTTCCGGATCCGGTGCGATTTCGAGCGGCCGGTGCAAGCCGGGCAGCGTGCGGATCGTGAGCCGTACGAGTTTCATCGCCGCTGCTCCAGCAGCGCCGCCAGCGCCGCGCGCCCGGCGCGCTGCATCGCATCGACCGCATCGGCCTCGCTGACCGGACCGGCGACCGCGTGCAGGTCGCTGATGCCGCCGGCGGCCTCCATCCGGGCACGGACATCGGCGATCAGTCGCCGCCGGTCGTCGCAGTCCGGACCGGCGATCACCTTCAGGTCCCGGGCCAGCAGGCCGGCAGGGCTGGCTTCCTGCGCCAGCGTATCGAGGTCCAGCGGAGGGGCGAACGCGGCGTCGAGTCGGTCGACGAACACTCGACAGCCGAGTTCCTCGAACACCGGCGGAGCGTCGAGCAGCCCGCGTACGGTCGCCTTCAGGGCCACGGCTTCGACGTGTGTCCCGACCAGCCGGATGCGCAGGCCCAGCGCGTCGGGTAGTGCATCCCGTTCGGCCCGTCGAGCGACCGTGCGGCGACCCTCGGTGAGGATCAGCGCGTCGAGCGAGTCCGCACGGTCCAGCGCGCTGACGTCGATGTCCTGTGCTTCGTAGGCCAGCGGCGCAAGGGCCAGCTGCCGGGCCCTGACCTGCCGGTCGAGAACCTCGATCAACCACGGCCCGCGAACTCCGGTCTCGCTGGCCCGCAACGCGCTGATCGAGCCCAGGTAGCCCGACGGTCGATCCGATGCATCGTCCAGGTCGGGCTTGTGGACGTGGCCGAGCAGCCAGGCATCGAGGCCGGCGCGCTCGAGCTGGCGCGAGGTCACCGGCGCGTGGGGGCTGTCGGCCTGGTCGCGGTCGCAGTGCAGCAGGCCGATGCGCGGACGCGCGCCGTCGGGGTCGGTCCAGTCGGCCAGCGGCGAGCGCGTGACCCGGCGAGTCGGGAACGACCAGCCGATGACCGAACCGGTCGACAGGGGGACCGATTCCCAGCGTCCGCCGCGCCCGATCAGTTCCAGGCCGTCGACATGATCGGCGAGCCGCGGCAGGACGTGCGTGTCGTGGTTTCCGGCCACCGCCAGCACGCGGATGCCTTCGCCGAGCAGTCGTTCGATGCCGGCCCGGAGCGGATCGTAGCCGGCGAAGAAGTCGCGTTCCCGGTCGACCACGTCGCCGGCCAGCAGCATGGCTTCGACGCCATGATCGATCGCCGACTCGACGGCACGCTGCCACGCGATCTCGGGTCCGAGCTGGCGCGCGTCGCCGGCCAGCGCTTCGGGCAGCGACGCCGGTACGCGGCCCAGGTGCATGTCACCGACGGCGAGCAGTTTCATCGCGTCAGCCGTGGCACTGGTGATTGGCGTGTCTGCAATCGACGCCGGAGTGCGGCTCGGGCTGCAGGGTCGGGTGGTCGATGCCGAAGCGCTCGCGGAGCAGCACGTTGAGGCGATCGAGCAGACCCGGCCAGGCTTCGAGATCGCGGACCACGACGTGGGCCGACAGCGCGATCCGCTCGCTGCTGATCTGCCAGATGTGCAGGTCGTGGATCTCGACCACTTCGCGATCCTCGGTCATCGCGGCGCGGACGTCCTCGAGTTCGATCGGCCCCGGCACCCCTTCCATGACGATCCGAAGCGCGGTCCGCAGCAGGCGGATCGCGGCGACCAGGATCAGGCTGCAGATCAGCAGGGAAAGGATCGGGTCGATCGGTGTCCAGCCGGTCCAGAGAATGACCGCCCCGGAGGCCAGGGCGGCGACCGAGCCGAGCAGGTCGCCGATGACGTGCAGCATCGCGCCGCGCACGTTCAGGTTCTCTTCGCCGCCGTGCAGCACCTTCAACACGGCCAGGTTCACGACCAGGCCGATCGCGGCGACGATCAGTACCGCGACGCCCTTGACCTCGACCGGATTCTGGAATCGGTCGATCGCGTTGTAGACGATGACCACGACCAGCGCCACCATCGCCGTACCGTTGACCAGCGCCGCGACGATCTCGGCCCGGCCGTGACCCCAGCTGTGGCCGGCGTCGGCCGGCCGGGTCGCGATCCACGCGGCCAGCGCGGCCAGCCCCAGGGAGGTCGAGTCGGTCAACATGTGGCCGGCGTCGGCCATCAGCGCCAGCGAGCCGCCCCACCAGCCGACCGCGAATTCAACGCCGGCGAAGGCCAGCGTGATCAGCAGCGCGCCCCTCAGCGCGCGGCCGGAGCCATGGTCGTGGGAATGGTGATCGTGTTCGTACACGTTTCCGAGGCCGTCGAATTCAGTCCCATTCTACGCATCGGTGCAGGCCGCCCGGCGGGTAGACTTCGTTCCCATGTCCGAGGAATTCCAGCTTCGCCGCCACCGAAGGGCTCGCCGCGTCACGCTGCGCGTCAAGCCGGATGCGAGCCTCGTGGTGACCGCGCCGCCGCGGGTGCCGGAGCGCGTGATCCGCGACTTCCTGGCCGAGCGCGCCGAGTGGATCGACAAGGCCCGCAGCCGAATGCAGGCGGTGCGGGAAGAGCGGCCCGAGCATCTGAACGCGACCCATCCCGAGCGGATCGATCTGCCGGCGATCGACCGGACGCTCTCGATCCGTTACGGAGCGGGCGATCGGAAGGGCTGGCGAGCTCAAGGATCCGAACTCATCGAACTGACCGGCGCGGAAGACCCTGCCGATGCGCGCGCGCTGCTGGTCGACGTGCTGAAGACCACGGCACGCGGATCGCTGGAACCGCGCGTTCGCGAATTCGCAGCGCGCCATTCGCTCAATCCGGGCCGCATCACCTGGCGCAACCAGAAGAGCCGGTGGGGAAGCTGTTCCTCGAACGGCAACCTGTCGCTCAGCGTCCGGCTGCTGCTGGTCGACCGGCCCGTGGCCGACTACGTCCTGCTGCATGAGCTGGCCCACCTCGAGCACCCGAACCACTCGAAGGCGTTCTGGGCGAAGGTCGAGTCGATGTGCCCGGACTACCGGAAACAGGAGCGTGAACTGAAAGCGGCGTCGCGGGCGATGCCGGTGTGGGTTACGGGCTGAATGGCTCGACGATGCGAGTGAGTTCGGCATCGGTCGGGAGCTCCGGGCAGCCCGAATCGATCGCCGAGTAGGCATTCCGAATCACCGTCCATTCCCCGCTCTCGACCCGCTGAGTCAGCTCGTCGTGGACATCGGCCACCCCCATGAGTTTTCGCGCTCTCCAGCGTTCCAGGCTGATGCAGCCATGGGCCCTGTTCGCTCGCTGGTAAAGGGCGCGAAGATCCCCGCGTTCTGCATGATCGCCGGATCGTTCGGCGAGTCGACGCATTACTTCGATGCCGCCGAGTCGTTCGCTGCCGGTCCGGCCTTTACGGATGAGCTGTTCGGCCAGCCGGGAGCAATCCGTCGTTTCGGCGTCGCCGTTCTCGCCGCAGGCGGTGAAGAACGGCAGGAGGTCCGGTGAGTCGGCCAAGCCGGCCAGGGTCCATGCTTGGGCAAGTCGGACGTGTGCCATTACGGAATCTCCGGAACTCCGATTTGTTTCCAACTCGGGATACCAGAGCGCGGCAAGTTCGTCGAAGTAGGATCGAACATGGATGGAGTCCTCGCCGAGCAGGTCGGGGATGCGCTCCGGACCGTGCAACAGGACGCGGCTGTAGAGGTTGCCTTGATCGAGCTCGATGATCGCTGTCTCCAGACCGGCCTCGATGCACCTGGCCTGATGAGCAAGGGCGGCACAGGCCCTGGCCAGCCAGGCCAGGACGGCGCCGTCGGTCGAGGTGGCGATCAGGTCTTCGAGCGCATCGAATTGATCGTCCGGGTGTGTTGAGACATCGGTTTGCTGTATCAACAGGTGGACCAGGCCGGCGGCACGGACTCGTTCGCGATCGTCGTCCATCATCGCCGTCGCCAGGTCCAGAGCCTTGGCGTCGAACTCGGCCTTCTTTTGCAGTTCGACGGTCAGACGCGACACGGGTTCACGGCAGTCGATTGCATAGGTCGCCGCCAGTTGCGCCCAGGCCTCGAATTCATCGACTCGCTTGAACTCATCAAGGAATCGGCGGACTGCGAGATTATCCATCGCGTTGACTTCGGGCTGGAGTGCCATCCGCAGGCAGTCCGTATGGTTTGCGATCCTCGAATGTGACGCGCGCTCGGCCTCCGTTGCCCGACTGGGTCGGAGAGCGAGTGTTGCGATCGAAGATTCAAGAGTGTTCGTGGCGGAACGGATCAGTCGATCGGCCAGCGCTTCGCAGGCCCGCAACAGCGCGCTTTCCATCGGGACACTGCGACACGGTTCGAGAAGGGCGTATCCGATCGCGTCTCGGTTCCACAACGATGCGATTTCCATGGCATCGGTAAGTCGCCGGCCTGCAGTGTCGAGCCGGTGCCGTTCGCCGACCGACGACAACCCGCGATACCAGGACTCGATCAACTCGGGGCCGTACATCGATTCCCGGCGCGAATCCAGAATCAGGCGTGGCAGGTCGCGATCGTCGTGCAGCGCCATGCGGGCGTAGAGGTTGCCGCCGTCGTCCTTGACGATTGCATCGTCCAGGCCTTCTTTGGTGCATTCCTCGGAGAGCCCGTTCGCACGGCAAGCATGGGCCAGCCAGAGCATGGCTGCACCATCGGTCGTGCTTCTGACCTCATCGAGAATTCTTCTTCGACGCTCTTCTGTCCCGCCTGCGGCTGGTGAGAGCAAGGCCGCCGCTCGGAGTTGAGTCTCGGGTTGATTCAGCATCCAGGCAGCGGCCCCGGCCAGCGGGTCTGGAAGTAGATGAATGGATCGTTCGTTGGACGCCTCGCCCATTCCTGAGACTGGATGGGGCTCTTCCGTCTCCTGCGCGAGGGCGGTCAGCACGCCTGTGATCAGCGCAAAGACCATCAGGCCACGGGCAGAGAATGAAGAAAATCGATGGCCCATCCTGTCTCGAACCCGATGCGTTGAAATCAGAGAACCGAACCGCTGAGTGGGCGGAGGCTCAACCCTCGCCGGTGAATTCCGGCGGCCACGGCGGTGGGTCGGAGCAATCCACGCCGGCGCGCTCGGCGGCGCGGGCGTAGGCGCGCAGTTCGCCGTACTCGAGCTGTTCGGCGATCCAGGTCTCGACCTCGTCGCGGGTCATGGTGTCCCAGGTCTCTTGCAGTGCCAGCGACTGGCAGCCGATTACGGCCGTATGGTGCTCGGCTTCGGCGTTCATCGCAGCGACCTTTTCGGCATCTCCGCTACCTTCGGCCTGTTGCCGGCGCAGGGCCAGGCCGATGTGGTACTCGATCATGGTTCGACCGGTTTCGACGAGTTCATCGGCAATCCGGTTACAGGCCGCGATGGCATCGGTGTCCGAGGTCTCACGCGAACCGCAGAATCGGTACAGCGGCCCGAAGCTGGGCGAAGAGTACTGGAGAGGCAGGATGAGAGCGGTGGACATCACATACATCGGATGGCTCATTCCCATCTCCGCCTGCTCTTCTTCGCTCAGCGGGTCCAGCTCCGGATACAGTTCGGGGTACCAGGTGGCGCCGACTTCGTCGAAATACGAGCGAACCCGAGTGCTTTCCAGGAGAGCGGTTTCGATCGTGGTTTCGTCGAGCAGCGGCAGGCGCGAGATCAGGTTTCCGGGGTCATGCTCGACGATCGCAGCGTCCAGCCCGGCCGCTCGGCAGAAGTCCTCGATGTCGGTACTGCCGCAGGCGGCGGCCAGCCAGGCCAGCGAAGCCGGGTCGGTGATCGAGCGGATCTGCGCGTCGAGCTCGTCGAGCAGTTCGTTGGGCGCTTCGATCGGCTGAGAATAGTTGGTCAAATGCCAGGCCAGCCCGGCAGCTCGTTTCCGGTCATCTGAGGACTGCACCATGTGCTGCGCGACGGTCGCTACGGTTGCGTTGAAACGGGCCTCCTGCTCGGCCATATCGTCGACTGCGGGCAGAGGGTTCGAGCAATCGATTTCGTGCCGTTCGGCCAGCCGGTCCCAGGCCTCGAATTCGCCATGGCGTTTCAGCAGCCCGAGGACTTCGCGAACGCCTGGGTCGTCCATGGCCATGAGCTCGGGTTCCAGCGCCTGCATCTGGCAACCGGCGCGATTGCTGGCGGTTTCGGCTGCGGATCGTTCTTCGTTGCTGGCCGGTTCACCGCGTCGCTGGACAGCCATGGCGACCATCGTCCCCAGTATCGATTCGCCGGAATCGATCACCCGGCCGGCCAGCTGCTGGCAGGATCGATCGACTTCGCCGCCCGGATCGGCGTTTCGGCAGGTTTCCATCAATGGCACGAACGCGGGTGTGGCCCAGGCAGCGGCGATGGCATAGGCCTGCGCGAGGCGTTGGCCCGGCGAGCCTTCGTCGACCGTCACGTCGGCCCTGGACAGGCCGTGGTACCAGGCTTCGATCAGCGAAAAGTAGTACATCGACTCGCGCCGCGTTTCCAGGATCAGGTCAGCGAAGTCCGCTTCTTCGTGCAGCGCGACGCGCGCGAACAGGTTGCCGCCGTCGTACTGCACGATGGCCCGGTCGAGTCCTGCCTCGATGCATTCGCGCTGGAGATCTGCCTGCCGGCAGGCGTGGGCCAGCCACAGCATGGCCGCGCCGTCGGTCGTGCCGCGCACGTTCTCGATGATGGCTGCAGTTCGGTCCTTGTCCTCGTTGTCGGCGAGCACGACCAGGCCCGCCGCACGCATTCTTGGCTCCGACTGGTCGAGCATCCATTCGGCCGTGACGACGATCGGGTCGGGTGGGACTTCGGCGTTCGGATCAGCCGCGCCCGTTTCCCGGGCATTCGCGATCAGCGAGTTGCCAAGCAGCAGAATTGCGGCCAGGACGCCGAGACGATGGGTCAGGGTATTCGCTTGCATGTTCGACTCTCTTCTACGTGCCAACGTCCTTACAAATTAGCATGCGTGCCCGAGGATCAGGTCTCGGCCTTGAGCGCCTCAAGCTCTTCCTCGGCCGCCATCCACTCGCTTTCCAGCGCCTCGAGCTTCGTGGTCAGTTCGCCGTTCTCGGCGAGCAGTTTCTGGAGTTCGCCGGCGCGGTCGGATTCGTAGAGACCCGCGTCGGTCAGGATCTGCTGCAGTTCCGCGCGCCGGGCTTCGAGCGTTTCCATTTCCTTCGTCAGCTTGTTGACGCGGTTGGTCAGGGGCTTGAGTTTTTCGCGGATCTGGGCCTTGCGGCGGCGTTCTTCCTTTTTCGAGCCACCGTCGTTCTTCGACCCGCTGGAGGGCTTGCTTCCGGCTTCGCCGCCGCTCGTCAGACGCTGGCGGTAGGCGGGCAGGCCGCCGGGGTAGGGGTGGACGTTTCCGTCTTCGACCAGCCAGTAGGCGTCGACGGTCTCGTTGAGCAGGTGGCGGTCGTGCGAGACGGTGACGACGGCACCTTCGAAGCCCTGCAGGGCGACGGTCAATGCATGGCGCATCTCCAGGTCGAGGTGGTTGGTCGGTTCGTCGAGCAGCAGCAGGTTCGGCGCGCGCCAGATGATCATGGCCAGCACCAGGCGGGCGCGTTCTCCGCCAGACAGGCGCGAGCACGGGTCGGTCGCCAGGTCGCCGGAGAACGCGAAGCCGCCGAGGAAGTTGCGCAGCTTCTGTTCCGGCGTGTCGCCGGCGATGCGCGACAGGTTCAGCAGCGGGCTGGCCTCCGTGTCGATCTGCTCGACCTGGTGCTGGGCGAAGTAGCCGATCGTCAGGTTGCGATCCACGTGCAGGTCGCCGCCGAGCGGCGCCAGGTCGCCGGCCAGGGCCTTGACCAGGGTCGACTTGCCGGCTCCGTTGACGCCGAGCAGGCCGATCCGGTCGCCGGCCGCCAAGTTCAGCGACACATTGCTCAAGACCTGGTGGTCGCCGTAGCCCAGGGATACGCCGTCGAGCTTGATCAGCGGATCGGCGGCGCGGCCGGGCTCGGGGAATTCGAAGTCGAAGGGGCTGTCCGCGTGGGCCGGGGCGATCTTCTCCATGCGGTCCAGCGCCTTGATCCGGGCCTGGGCCTGCTTGGCCTTGCTGGCCTTGGCGCGGAAGCGGTCGATGAACGACTGCAGGTGGGCGGCCTTGCGCTGCTGCTTGACGAACTGGGCCTGCTGCAGAACCATCTTTTCGGCGCGCTGGCGCTCGAAGTCCGAGTAGCCGCCGCTGTAGCGATTCAGCTTCCGGTGCTCGATGTGGACGATATCGTCGACGACCTCGTCGAGGAAATCGCGGTCGTGCGAGATCAGGACCAGCGTGCCCGGGTAGCGCTTCAGCCAGTCTTCCAGCCAGACCACGGTCTCCAGGTCCAGGTGGTTGGTCGGCTCGTCGAGCAGCAGCAGGTCCGACGGGCTCATCAGCGCGCGGGCCAGCGACAGGCGGATCCGCCAGCCGCCGGAGAACTCGCCGACGGCCTTGCCGTGCTCGTCGGCGGAAAAGCCGAGCCCGTTGAGCAGCGCGCCGGCGCGGGCCGGCGCGTCGAAGCCCTGCGCGTCGTCGAAGGCCTGGTGGGCATGGGCGATCCGCTCGCCGTCGCCCGACGCGTCGGCGGCTTCCACCTCCGCCTCGGCGGCACGGAATCGAACGTCGCCGTCGAGCACGTAGTCCAGCGCCGATCGATCGAGCTCGGTGATCTGCTGGGCCATGTGGGCCACGGTCCAGTCGCTCGGGATCCGCAGCCGGCCGGCATCGGACTCGATTCGGCCGAGCAGCATCGCGAACAGGCTGGACTTGCCGCAGCCGTTGGCACCGACCAGGCCGACCTTCTGGCCGGCGTGCACGGTCAGGCTGGTCTCGACCAGCAGCGGCTCGATGCCACGTCTGAGTGTGATGTTCTCGAGCTGGATCATCGGGGGCCCATAACGATCAGGTGCGGAAGGTTAGCGCATTGACGAAGCGGCCAACGGTCTGCGAGGGCTTGCTAGCATTCGGCGGATTGGCAGACTCGGGAGAATTCCATGAACTGGTTGTTTCGTCCGGAACGGGGCGGTTTCGTGTTCCTGCGCTTCGTCGCGGTGCTGATCACGCTGGGCGGAATCGCGCTCGCGGTCCTTTTCCTGCTGGTCGGCCTGCTCGCGTGGATGGGCGCAGGCGGCCCGTTGATGCGCGGCACGCTGCTCGGGCAAGGGGTCGTGATGGTGCCGGTCGCCCTGGCGATCGCCGCCGGTGGTCACCTGCTGCGTGCCCTGGCGCTGGTGCTGGCCGACCGCCTAGGCGACTGACTCGGCGCTCAGGACCTCGACCAGCCGCTCGACACGGTTGGCCCGGCTCGACCGGGCGTCGGCGTCGGGGTTGTTGATCATCGAGTCGCCGGGGCGAATCCGGGCCCGTGCGAGCAGGCCCCGGAGCGCGGCGATCCTGGATGCGTCGAGGTCGTCCAGGCCCGAACGCGCGGCATCGGTCTCGACCGGCCGGGTGCTGGCATGTCCGCGCTGCTCCAGCGCGGCGACCAGCGCCAGCTGCCGGCCGGCCAGGTGCAGCAGCGCCGTGTCGTCGATCTGCAGCCGCAGCTGGCCGCGCGCCTTGTCAACCAGCTGCCGGCCCGGAATCCACGCCGCCCCCAGGCCGCCGCCGAGCAGCGCGCCGGTGACCACGCCGGCGCCGAGCGACAGCCCGCCGGTGGCCAGGTCGAACGCGGCACCCGCGGCCGCACCTGCCCCCGCGCCCTGGCCCGAGTAGCGGGCCGCATCGGCCAGTAGCGCCGGGTCGAACGGACTGGCCGCCCAGCGGCCGTCGGCCAGGGGCAGCTCGACGGCTGGATAGATCGACGGGTCGAAGCGATACAGCGCCAGCAACTCGTCGACGCAGCGTTGTTCGCGCGCTTCGATCCGCTTCTTCAGCAGGTCGCGACCGTTGCGCGCGGCGGGCCGATTGTCGATCGGACCGTCGCTCGAGTCGTCGATCGGCACCTTGTGCTGTGCCCCGGCGGCGTCGACCAGCAGTTCGGCGATCGAGCGCAGGGCCGCGGCGTGCTGCCAGGCGGCGCGCTCGCGGCGCTCGTCGATCAGCGCGTCCAGATCGCGGGACCGGTCGTCGAGCAGCGTGGCGAGTTTCTTCCACAGCCCCGCCTCGGCTTCGAGCGTGAACGCGACCGTGTCGAACTCGGCGATCGCGTGCAGGTTGACGCGGGCCAGCGCATCGCGCCACTCGTCGGCGCGGTTCGCGGTCGCCCGCTCCGGCGCGCCGACGAAATTCAGCACCGGCAGGATCGGCCGCGCGCACAGCGCGAGGATCGAAAGCTCGTCCTGGTACTTGCCGAGCACGGGCTCGCGCGCGTCGACGACGAACAGCGCGGCATCGCTGGCCAGCACCTGTTCGAGCACGCGGCATTCCTGGTCGAAGCGTCGGCGCGCCCCGGGATCGTCGAGCAGCGCGCGGATCCGGTCCGGGCCGTCGTGGCGTCCGCCGGCGGCGGCGTCGAGCGCATCGAACACCGCGCCGGCGTCTTCCATGCCCGGGGTGTCGAACAGTTCGACGACGGTCCGGCCGTCGACCGCCAGAGCGGCCCCCTCGACCTGGCGCGTGGTCGCCGCCGTTGGGGCAACGTCGCCGAAGGTCGCGTCGCGGGTCAGCGTGCGCAGCAGCGAGGTCTTGCCGGTATTGGTGTGGCCGACCACGGCGAGGGACAGCGGCTTTTCGGTTCGCCCGCTCATATCAGTCGTCGCGTTCCGGCGCATCGAGGCCGTAGTCCTCGGCCAGGCGGCCCCAGTCGGCGGCGCGGGCGTCGAGGTCGTCGCCGCGATCGCGCGCCGCGCCGGCTTCCACCAGCCGGACCGCGACCGGCGAAATGGAGTCGAGCTCGGCCAGCCAGGCGCCGGCGCCCCGGTCCGGGGTCCGCGCCATCGAGCACAGGACCACGATTGCCTCCGGCCGCGGCCGGCGCGTGCCGATCGCTTCGAGCAGGCTGCGCCGGGCGTTTCGATCGTCGGCGGCGCCCAGCCACTCGGCGTCGGGCACCAGCTCGGCCTGCTCGGAGTCGACGGTGTTCAGTTCGAGGCCGATCGCGACCTTCGGGCCGCCACCGGGCGAGGCCCGGGGCAGGGTCCGCTGGCTGAGCCTCGCCGGCGGTTTCGGTCCGATGCGCCCGGTCGAGCCCTGCCGGTCGGGCCGGAGTACCGTCGCCAGCGCGACGTAGCCCGGCCGCGCCAGGTCGAGCGCGAGGCGCTGGCGCCGATGAGCCAGCAGGAAGGCGCAGGCCAGCAGCAGGCGGGGCAGCAGGCCGCCGAGGGCGAGCACGGCCAGCAGCACGCCGGCCCAGTCGCCGCGGTCGGCCGGCGGCGAGCGGTCGATCAGCAGGGCGGAGATCGCGGCGTCATCGGGCGCGGTGATGCCCGGCCACAGGGCGGCAATCCGGCCCAGGCCGTCGACCACCGGTGCGAGGGTCTCGGTGCCGAGCAGCGTCGAGCCCCAGGCGAAATCGAAGCGCAGCCCGACGAAGGCCGCGGCGAGCAGCGCGATCGCGCCGGCCAGGTAGCCGGCCCAGAACAGGTGGGTCGCCGCACTGGCGATGCGCGCCCCGCCGACGCGCCCGTAGTCGGCCAGCGCCGCGCCGACCGCGCGTCCGCCTCCGCTGGAGTCGAAGCGCCGCGCCAGCCCGGCAATCGCGGCCCACAGCGCCCGCCCGGGCAGTCCGCGGGCGGCGCGCCTCGGCCAGGCCCAGACCAGCAGCCAGGCGAGCAGCATCAGGGTCGGCAGGCCGAGCAGCGTGAGCAGCGACCACGACAGCTGGACCACCCCGTCGCTGAGCAGGGCGCGGGCAGCCAGCGCCCCGAGCAGGCCGCCGGCGAACGCGAGCAGGACAAGCGTCCAGCCGATCCCGGCCAGCGCACGCCCGATGGATGCAGCCAGCGGTTTGCCTCCGGCGTGCAGGTGCGCGCGCACGGCGATGCGGTCGACCAGCGTGCCGTCGGTGCGCGCAGCACGCCGGGTCGCCGGGTCGTCCAGCGACGGGCGGCCTTCGCGCTCCTCGAACCGGCGCAGCGCTTCGCACTGCAGCCAGTCGGCCGGCGCCAGCGGTGGATGGGCGGGGTCGGAATTCATCGTGCGCATGATACCGGGGGCGGTCGCTGATGGCCGATCGACACGGCGTTCGCGACAGCTTCTGCCGTGAAGACTTGATCCGCGTCAACTCGTCCCGCGTCGCCCGCCCCGAGAATGCCCCCCGAAGGCTGCCATCGGAACAAGAACTCATGGAACAAGCAAGCACCTACAACGACCGCGTCATCACGCAGTTCGCCGTGATGACCGTGGTCTGGGGCATCGTCGGCATGACGGTCGGGCTGCTGATCGCCGCCCAGCTGATCTGGCCCGACCTGACCTACGGCATCGAGTGGCTGAGCTACGGCCGGCTGCGCCCGCTGCACACCAACGCGGTGATCTTCGCATTCGGCGGTTCGGCGCTGTTCGCGACCAGCTACTACGTGGTCCAGCGGACCTGCCACGCGCGGCTGTTCGGCGGCCCGCTGGTCGCCTTCACGTTCTGGGGCTGGCAGGCGGTGATCGTCGGTGCGGCCGTCACCCTGCCACTGGGCATCACGATGGGCAAGGAATACGCCGAGCTGGAATGGCCGCTGGCGATCCTGGTCGCGATCGTCTGGGTGGCCTACGCCGTGGTGTTCTTCGGCACCATTGCGAAACGGAAGATCAAGCACATCTACGTCGCCAACTGGTTCTACGGCGCCTTCATCCTGACCATCGCGGTGCTGCACATCGTCAACAACCTGTCGATCCCGGCCGGTATGTGGAAGAGCTACCCGGTCTACGCCGGCGCGGTCGATGCGATGGTCCAGTGGTGGTACGGCCACAACGCGGTCGGCTTCTTCCTGACCGCCGGATTCCTCGGCATGATGTACTACTTCGTGCCGCGCCAGGCGGACCGACCGATCTACTCCTATCGCCTGTCCATCGTCCACTTCTGGTCGCTGATCGCCATCTACATGTGGGCCGGCCCGCACCATCTGCACTACACCTCACTGCCGGACTGGGCGCAGACGCTGGGCATGATCTTCTCGCTGATCCTGCTGGCCCCGAGCTGGGGCGGGATGATCAACGGGATCATGACCCTGTCGGGTGCCTGGTACAAGCTGCGCACCGACCCGATCCTGCGATTCATGATCGTCGCGCTGTCGTTCTACGGCATGTCGACCTTCGAGGGGCCGATGATGTCGATCAAGACGGTCAACTCGCTGTCGCACTACACCGACTGGACGATCGGCCACGTCCATGCCGGCGCGCTGGGCTGGGTCGCGATGATCTCGATCGGCAGCCTCTACACCCTGTTCCCGCGGCTCTGGGGCGTGGAGAAGATGTACTCGATCAAGGCGATCGAGTGGCACTTCTGGACCTCGACCATCGGCACCGTCCTGTACATCACCGCGATGTGGGCCGCCGGCCTCATGCAGGGCCTGATGTGGCGGACCTTCAACGACGACGGCACGCTGACCTACACCTTTATCGAGGTGCTAAAGCGCACGGAGCCGTTCTACATGTTGCGCCTGCTCGGCGGCGCGGTGTTCCTCAGCGGCATGGTGTTCATGGTCTGGAACGTCTACAAGACCTGGCAGAACGCGCCGAAGCGCGCCGAAGCCACCGCCATTCCGCAGCCGGCCTGAAGGAGACTTGACCGTGGCAAAGATGAATCATGAAACGATCGAGAAGAACATCGGACTGATGGCGGTGCTGGTTCTGGTGGTCATCAGCGTCGGCGGCCTGACCCAGATCGTCCCGTTGATGTTCCGCGCGACCATCGTCGAGCCGGCGGAAGGTGTCGAACCCTACAGCGCGATCGAACTGGCCGGCCGCGACGTCTACATCGCCGAGGGTTGCTACGGCTGTCATAGCCAGCAGATCCGCCCGTTCCGTTCCGAGACCGAGCGCTACGGCCACTACTCGGTGGCCGGCGAGTCGGTCTACGACCGGCCGTTCCAGTGGGGCTCGAAGCGCACCGGGCCGGACCTGGCGCGGGTCGGCGGCAAGTACTCGGACGACTGGCACGAACTGCACCTCCTCGATCCACGGGCAGTGGTGCCCGATTCGAACATGCCGGCCTATCCGTGGCTGGCCGAAAAGCGGGTCGATCCGGCCGAGATCCAGGGCAGGATGCGCGCCCTGCGCAAGGTCGGCACACCGTATACGGACGAGCAGATCGCCGCAGCGGCCGACGACCTCGTCGGCGTCACCCAGCTCGAGGCCACGATCGCCTACCTGCAGGGCCTGGGCCAGGACTGGACCGGCCAACGCGTTGCCCCGCAGGTCGCAGGGGGTGAGCAATGAGCGGGGGCATCGTCACGCTGCTGTCGCTGCTGGGTTTCCTGGCGATCGTCGTCTGGGTGTTCGTGATCAAGCGCAAGTCCGATTTCGACGAGCAGGCGAACCTTCCGCTGGAAGACGCCGACCGGGAGCGGGCGAACAAGCCTGACGCAGGCGAATCGAAGGATCGGGAGCACGAATCATGAGCACGTTCTGGCACTGGTACATCATCATCCTGACGGTCGGTTCGCTGATCGTCACTGTCTGGTTC
Organism: Wenzhouxiangellaceae bacterium; assembly: GCA_965222675.1. Taxonomy (GTDB): domain Bacteria; phylum Pseudomonadota; class Gammaproteobacteria; order Xanthomonadales; family Wenzhouxiangellaceae. Next base: position 1,240,240 of record OZ244963.1, read on the forward strand.
CTGATCTGGTCGAGCAAGCTTCGCGTCCAGTCGACGAAGGAAGAGGACGGTTCGGAGACCACCGGCCACGTCTGGGACGGTGACCTGCGCGAATTGAACAATCCGCTGCCGCGCTGGTGGCTGGGCCTGTTCTGGATCACCATCGTGTTCTCCGTCGGCTACCTGATCCTCTACCCGGGACTCGGCCGCTGGGACGGCCTGCTGGACTGGTCGCAGGAAAAGCAGTACCGGCAGGAGATGGCCGAGGCTCGTGAGGCCTTCGAGTCGCGCTTCGCCGAGCTCGCGGCAATGGATCTCGAGCAGCTGGCCTCCAACGAGCGCGCCGTTGAAATGGGCCGCAATCTCTATGCCCACAACTGTTCGACCTGCCACGGCTCCGACGCGCGCGGGGCGACGGGCTATCCGAACCTCACCGATGACCACTGGATCTGGGGCGGTCAGCCGCAGCAGGTTCTGACCTCGATCCAGGACGGACGGCGCGCCGCGATGCCGGCGTTCGGCGAGGCGCTCGGCGAGCAGGGCGTGACGCGCACGGCGGTGTACGTCCAGCAGCTGGCCGGCAAGCAGGTGGATGCGGCCATGGCTGCGGCGGGGCGCCAGAACTACCAGCAGGTATGCGCGGCCTGCCACGGGCCGGAAGGCACCGGCAATCCGGTGCTGGGCGCGCCGGACCTGACCGCCGGCGTGTACACCTACGGCGGCGACCTGGACACGATCCGGGCGACGATCCGGAATGGCCGCAGCGGCGTGATGCCGGCGCAGGAGCCGCTGATCGGCGAGACGCGCAGCCGGCTGGTCGCGGCCTACATCCTGGGCATGCAGGACCGGCTCGCCGACGAGACGGCGGACGGCCCTTGAGCCGCGAGCCGAACCCTGCACCCAGCGACGAAACGCTGCGCCCCCGCAGCGACCGCGTCGAGCATCCGCCCCGCGCCCTGGTGCATCGCCTGGGGGCCATCCTGTGGCCTTCGTTCTTCGCCGCCGGCGTTGCGACCATGGTGCTGTTCGCCTTCGTCGACCCGCTCGAACTGGCCGCGATCAGCTTCCCGGCCATCGAGATCTCGCGCCAGGCCGGCTACACGATTGCCTTTCTCGGCTTCTGGATCGGCTTCGCCTCGGCCTGCACCTTCACCTGGCTCCTGCTGCGCCCCCGGTCGCGGTTCCAGTGAACAGCGTGAACTTCAGAAGCAAGTTGTCCACGGATGAACACAGATGGACACAGATGAAAATCGATCAACTGAAACGACTGGCGGCCGGCCGCATTCGGTTGCATTCATGGCTGGGGTCGGCAACGCGAACAGTGGCGCCTGGTTGTTGAGGCCCATGAAATCCAACTGCCGATCCTATCCGTGTTTATCTGTGTTCATCCGTGGACAATCGGTTTTCAGGCGTCGAGCAAAGCATGACTAATCCATCGAACGCCGATGCGCCGGAGGAGCTGAAGCTCTACGTCAAGGCGCCGAAGGTGTATCCGCGCGAGACGGAAGGGCGGTTCTCGCGATTGCGCGTACTGGCCGCGTGGGTGCTGCTGGGGCTGTTCTACGTGCTGCCGTGGATCAATCTGGGCGGCACGCAGATCGTGCTGTTCGACCTGCCGGCGCGCGAGTTCCACGTGTTCGGGCTGACCTTCTGGCCGCAGGACTTCTTCATGCTCGCGCTGCTGCTGGCGATGGCGGCGCTCACGCTGTTCTTCTTCACCGCGCTGGCCGGACGGCTGTGGTGCGGCTACGCCTGCCCGCAGACGGTCTGGACCGAGGTGTTCCTGTGGATGGAGCGCACCGTCGAAGGACCGCGCAACAAGCGGATCCGGCTGGACGAGGGGCCGTGGACCGCCGAGAAGGTCCGCAAGAAGGCGACCAAGCAGTTCCTCTACATCACCTTCTCCTTGTGGACCGGGATCACCTTCGTCGGCTTCTTCACCCCGATCCGCGACCTGGTGCCTTCGCTGATCACCTTCAGCGCCGGGGGCTGGGAGGTGTTCTGGACCCTGTTCTACGGCTTCGCGACCTACGGCAACGCCGGCTACCTGCGCGAACAGGTCTGCAAGTACATGTGCCCCTACGCGCGCTTCCAGTCGGCGATGTTCGACGACGACAGCCTGATCATTTCCTACGACCGCGAACGGGGCGAGCCGCGCGGCAAGCGCCGCAAGGACGCCGACAAGGAAGCGCTCGGTCTCGGCGACTGCATCGAGTGCCAGGGCTGCGTCCAGGTCTGCCCGACGGGCATCGACATCCGCGACGGGCTGCAGATCGAGTGCATCGCCTGTGCGGCCTGCATCGACGTCTGCGACCAGGTCATGGACAGGATGGGCTATCCGCGCGGCCTGATCCGCTACACCACGGAAAATGCGCTGACCGGCAGGCCCACGCGCATCCTGCGGCCGCGGATCTTCATCTATGCCGCCGTGCTGCTGGCGCTGACCGCCCTGTTCGGGCTGGTGCTGATCGGCCGCGAGGCCATTCACGTCGACGTGCTCCGCGACCGCACCGCACTCTATCGGCTGGCCGGGCCCGACATCGAGAACCCGTTCGCCCTGAAGATCACCAACCGTACCGAGCAGGTGCAGTCGCTGACGGTCTCTGCGTCGGGCCTCGACGGACTCCGCGTGGTCACGCCGGCCGGGCCGATCGAGGTGCCGCCCGGGGAGGTGGTCAATCGACCGCTGACGCTGGCGGTGCCGGTCGACCGGGTCGGACCCGGCATGCAGACGATCGAACTCCGGCTGGTCGGGCAGGGCGACGAGCCGCCCGAAACCCGGGCCGAGACCCGCTTCTTCGTGCCCTCGGGCCGCTGAGCGCGCCGCGGGCGGGCCGTACAATCGCGTGAAGCTTTGATCGGCATCAAGTCGGAAGATGTCCGCCTGGCCGATGATGCGCGCATGTCCGGAGAACTACGCATGGCCCCTGAAACCCCCACCGCAAGCAACGCCGAAACGCCTCCCTGGTACCGCCAGTTCTGGCCATGGTTCATCCTGGCCATCCTCGGCTGGGGCGTGGTTTCGGCGTCGATCACGCTGACCTTCGCGGTCCGCAACCCGCCCCAGATGATGACCGGCGACTACGCTCGCCTGGGCAAGGCGCTGGTCGACACCCACCAGCGAGCGGACCGCGCCGCTGCACTGGGCCTGTCCGCCGAGCTGTCGCTGGATGCCGGCGATGTGGCGGTAACGCTTCCGGCCGATGGCGCGGCATCGCTGGGCGATTCCCTGCTGCTGCTTGTCCAGCACCCTACCGATGCAGCGCGCGACCGCCAGGTCGTCCTGCAACGCATCGGCGAAGCGCGCTACGCGGCGCCGACGGCCGGCTGGCCGACGCGCGGTCGGGTGATCGTCTCGGACCTCCCCCAGCAATGGTGGATTTCGTCCGACTACCGCCTGGACGGGGACGCGCTGAAGGTCCGTCTCGTGCCCGAGCGGCTGTAGGCCGGGTTCCGGCATCGGTGAGCACGATGGACTGCTTCCACTGCGGCGATCCCGTTCCGGCGGGCGTCGAGCTTTCGATCGAGATCGACGGCCGGGCGCGCCCGATGTGCTGCAGCGGGTGTCGCGCCGTGGCCTCGATCATTCACGAAGCCGGGCTCGGCCGCTACTACGCGTTTCGCGACCAGCTGCCCGAACGACCCGCCGCGGAGCCACCCGGCGGCGCATCCATCGATTACGCGGCCTGGGATCGGGAAGCCGTACTGTCGCACCATGCCCGGTCGCCGGCCGGCCGCGACCGCACCGGGCCGCGGGTGGGTGCGCCGAACGGCGTGAGCATCGTCCTGGTGCTCGAGAACGTCCATTGCGCGGCCTGCGCGTGGCTGGTCCGGCGCTACCTCGAAGCCTTCGAGGGCGTCATGGAGGCCCGACTCGATGTCAGCGACGGTCGCCTGCGGCTGGACTTCGATCCGACGCGCACGCCGCTGTCGCGCATTGCCGGTGCACTGGACCGCCTCGGCTATCCGCCGCACCTGGACTCGCCGGATGCCGCGGGCGATCGCGATCGCAACGAGCGGCGCCGCATGCTGCGCTACCTGGTCGTCGCCGCCCTCGGCATGATGCAGGTGATGAGCTATGCGCTTGCCAATTACCTGGGGGCCGGATCCCCGGGCGGCATGGATGCCGACACGGAACACTTCTTCAAGCTGATCAGCATGCTGGTCGCGGTGCCGGTCACGCTCTACGCCGGCCAGCCGTTCTTCCGATCGGCGGCCCGTCACCTGGCCCAGCGTCGGCTCGGCATCGACGTGCCGGTTGCCGCCGCCCTGTTGCTGGCGCTGTTCGCCAGCGTAGCGCTCACCCTGTTCGGACACGGCGAGGTCTATTTCGACTCGGTCGTGATGTTCCTGTTCTTCCTCTTGCTCGGCCGGTTCGCGGTAATGCTCGCGCGCCAGCGCTCGGGTGCCGTGCACAGCGCGCTGGCCCGGGCCCTGCCGGACCAGGCACGTCGACTTGTCGGCCCGGAGGGCGGCGCGGTCGAAACGGTCGGCCTGATCGAACTGCGTGCCGGCGACCGGGTCCTGGTCGGCGACGGGGGGCTCGTGCCGGCCGACGGAACGGTGATCGAGGGCCGCGGCCGGGTCGACGAATCGCTGGTCACCGGCGAGTCCGAGCCCCGTGGCCGGGCGGCCGGGGACGCGGTGCTCGCCGGCTGCCTGGTGACCGGCGGATCGCTGACGGTCAAGGTCCATGCGGTCGGGCGGGGTACCGTGCTGGCCGGCATCGCGGAGCTGCTCGGCGAGGCGCGGCGGCGCCGTCCTCGGCTGGCTCGGCTGGCCGACCGGGTCGCCGGCGTGTTCATTGCCGTGATCCTGATCTCGGCCCTGGCCGCGGCCATCGGCTGGGGGCTGCACGACCCGGGCCGGGTCATCCCGATCGTCCTGGCGATGCTGGTGGTGGCCTGCCCGTGCGCGTTGGCGCTGGGTACGCCGACAGCCCTGGCCGCGGCAACCCGCAGCCTGGCCGAGCAGGGCGTGCTGACCGCCAACCCCGATGCGCTGGAAGCGCTTCCGCGCATCACCCACGTGATGCTCGACAAGACCGGCACGCTGACCGAACCGCGGATGGACCTGGTGGAGGTCCGCGCCGAGGACCCAGGCACGGCGCTTGCCGTCGCTGCCGCACTGGAACGCGCCAGCACTCATCCGATCGCCAGCGCGTTCCGGGCCCACGACGATGGCCGTCCGGTGACGAACGCGGCAAGCGTTGCCGGAGCCGGCATCCGGGGCGAGATCGACGGCGCCACGGCATGGTTGGGAACGCCGGACTGGGTCGCCGAGCAGAGCGGGCAGCACCTGGAATTGCCGGATGAAGGTCTGTGGATCGCGCTGGCCGTTGGCACTCCGGCCATGAACAACGCAAGCCCGGCCGGCTTCCGGATCGACAGCCGCCTTCGGCCCGGCGCCCGCGACCTGGTGCGGACCCTCCTCGACGCCGGGGTCGAAGTTCGTCTCGCCTCCGGCGATCGGTCCGCCAACGTGGCAGCAATGGCCGAGCGGCTCGGTATCCGTTGCGCCGAGGGTGAGCTCTCGCCGGAGTGCAAGCTGGAACGCATCGCCGCGCTCCAGGCCGATGGTGCTCGCGTTGCGATGATCGGCGACGGCATCAACGATGCGCCGGTGCTGGCCGGCGCCGATATCGCCATCGCCCTGGCCGAAGGCGCGGCGATTGCCCGGACCCAGGCCGACCTGATCGCCACCGGGCGCGACCTGAAGCCGCTGGTCGCGCTGTTCGAAGGAGCCCCGGCGGTGCGGCGCGTGATCCGCCAGAACCTGACCTGGGCGCTGGCCTACAACACCTGCGCGCTGCCGCTGGCGGCAGCGGGCTGGATTCCGCCCTGGGCCGCGGCGATCGGCATGTCGGCCAGTTCCCTGGCCGTTGTGCTGAATGCGCAGCGGCTCGGCCGGCGGTCCCGGCGGCACGCCGCACCGCGACCGTCCGGGACCGATGCAACGCTTCCGGGCGTGGCATGAGCATCATCTACCTGCTGATTCCGTTGTCCCTGCTGCTGCTCGGCTTCGCGCTGTGGGCGTTCTTCTGGGCCGTTCGCAACGACCAGTTCGACGACCTCGATTCCCCGGCGCTGGACGTGCTCGACGACGAGCACGGGTCGGGCGGCCGCCGGGAGGCGGATCCATCGACCAATCGGTCAAGGTCCGGCGGCGACCGATGACGCCCGGCGCCGCCCTGGTAACCGGCCTGCTCGCCGGGCTGTTCGGTTCGCCGCACTGCGCGGCGATGTGCGGGGGCATCCTCGCCGTACTGCACGGCCAGATTCCGCGCGGGCGCGACCGCCTGGCCGCGGGCTTCCATGCCGGACGGCTGACCAGCTATCTCCTGCTCGGCCTGCTGCTGACCGCGCTCGGTGCGCTTCCGGAGCGACTCCTGCCCCAGGGTGCCGCAACGGGGCTGCGCATCGCCCTCGGCCTGTTGCTGGTACTTCTCGCGGCCTACATCGCGCTGCCCGGCCGCCTGCGTGATCCGCTGGGCGAGGCGGTCGCACCATTGACTCGCCGGGTGCTGCCGCTGTTCGGTCGCCTGCTGCCGGCCGATCGCGTCGACAAGGCGGTCGGACTGGGGCTGCTCTGGGGGATGTTGCCCTGCGGTCTGCTCTACGGCGTGCTGGCCGCGGCATGGCTGCTGGGTGATCCGGCTGCCACGATCGCGCTGGTGCTCGGCTTCGGGCTGGGCACGCTTCCGCTGCTGCTCGGCGGCGGGCTCGTCGCCGCGCGCCTGCGCAGCCGGCTGCGTGCCGGCGGACTGCGCGGCGGTGCCGCGGCGGTGGTCGCGGTGACCGGGGTGCTGGTGGCTGCAGGTCCCTGGCTGGCCGCCCGGCTGGACCACTCGGCCGTGCGATTCCTGGTCGACTGCGTTTCCGCTTGAGGCTCGCCCGCTCGGCCCCGGGCCGCCCGGAGTGGCCGGCAAACTTGATGGCGGTCAAGTCGCGCCAGGTCGGTCGCTCCTAGACTGGTCCCCTCGATTCGACCGGTCCGCTTGCGATGAGTCCCTTGCGATGAATACTTCGAACACGTTTGTGCCTGGACCCCCGGCTGCGCCGGCGGTGCGCCCTCGCTTCGACGCCGAACTGATCGCCCGCTACGGTGGAGAGGGCCCGCGATACACCTCCTACCCGACGGCGCTGCAGTTCGCCGAGACCTTCGGGCCGGGCGAGTGGACGGCGGCGCTGGCCGAGAGCAACCGCCTGCCGATTCCGGCCGACCTGTCGATCTACGTGCACGTGCCGTTCTGCGCCAACCCCTGTTTCTACTGCGGCTGCAACCGGGTCATCACCCGGTCGGCGTCGGCGGGCCGGGAGTTCCTGGTCCACCTCGAACGCGAGCTGGACCTCGTCGCGCCGCACATCGACGACGACCGCCAGGTCAGACAGGTCCACCTCGGAGGCGGCACGCCCACCTTCCTCACGCCGGGGCAGATCGACCAGCTGATGGGGCTGCTGCGTGCTCGCTTCCATTTCGCCGACGACGCCGAGATCGGACTCGAGGCGGACCCGCGCTCGCTCGAGCCGGCCGACCTGCGGGCCCTGAAGGAAACGGGCTTCAACCGGCTCTCGATGGGCGTACAGGACCTCGACCCCGCGGTCCAGGCCGCGGTCAATCGGGTGCACGATCTCGCCTGCGTATCGGGATTGCTCGGTGCCGCCCACGCCGTGGGCTTCGATTCCATCTCCGTGGACCTGATCTACGGGCTGCCGCTGCAGACCACCGACGCCTTTGCCCGGACCATCGAACACATCATCGCGATGAATCCGGACCGGATCTCCCTGTTCAACTACGCCCACATGCCCGACCGCTTCAAGGCCCAGCGGCAGATCCGCGCCGAGGACCTGCCGTCGCCGGCGACCAAGCTCGCCCTGTTCCGCAACAGCCTCAACCGGCTGATCGACGCCGGCTACGAATTCATCGGCATGGACCACTTCGCCCGGCCGGACGACGACCTGGCCCGGGCTCGTCGCGCAGGCACCATGACGCGCAACTTCCAGGGCTATTCCACCCACGGCGGCCTGGACCTGCTGGCCTTCGGACCGAGCGCGATCAGCCAGGTCGGGGATGCGTTCGCGCAGAACCATCGCGCGCTGCCGGACTGGCAGACCGATGTGGCGTCGGGCCGGCTGCCCGTGGCCCGAGGTCGCATTCGTTCGGTCGACGATCGGCTGCGTGCCGAGATCATCACCGAGATCATGTGCAGCGGCGAGATCCGCTACCGCCGCTTCGAGCGAGACTACGACCTGCGTTTCGAGTCGTATTTCGCGGGCGCGCTGGCCGCGCTCGAACCGCTGATCGCAGACGGCCTGGTCGAGCGCTTCGACGGCGGGTTCCGGGCCAGCACCGACGGCCTGCTGTTCCTGCGCGCCATTGCCATGCCCTTCGATGTCTACCTGCGGTCCGCCGCCGGGCGGGCCGGTCCTGCCCCCGATCGATCGACCAGCTACTCGAGAATCGTATGAACGGGGTCGACGCGATCGACCTGGTGCGTTTCCAAGAAGCGCAGTTCGACGATTCTCCGTTCGACGACTCTCCGTTCGACGATTCGCCCTTTGATCATCCGCCCTTCGACGGCGGTGCGATCGGCGCCGGCCGACGGCTTCGGCGCGATCCGTCGGAGCCGGAGACGTTGTTTGTTATCCTGCCCCGGGGTCGAGCCATTGGAGTGGACGCGCCATGAGTGAACCGATACCGCTGAAGGATGCCGGCACGCCCAAGGCCTCGTGCCGCGACTGCGGCCTGTTCGACCTGTGCTTCGCGCAGGACGTGGCCGAGTCCCGTCGCGAGGAACTCGACCGCATCATCCGGCGCCAGCGTCCCCTGGGGCGCGACGTTCACCTGTTCCACGCCGGCCAGAAGCTCAAGAGCATCTGCGTGGTTCGCAGCGGCACGGTCAAGACCTACCAGATCTCCCGCGACGGCGACGAAATCGTCACCGGCTTCCACCTGCCCGGCGAACTGATCGGCCTCGACGCGATCGGCAACGACGCTCACCCGGAGTTCGCGGTCGCGCTCGAGGACAGCCGCTACTGCGAGATCCCGTTCCGGGAGTTCCAGCGCATTCTCGATGAAAGTCCGGAGCTCAACCAGCTGATCCTGAAGCTGCTGTCCCTGGACATGGCCGAAACCCGCGAACTGATGCTCGTGATCAGCCGCATGGACGCGCGGGCTCGCGTGGCGACCTTCCTTCTGAATCTCTCGCGCCGCCTGACCCGCCGCGGCAAGGACGGCGACCGATTCCGCCTGACCATGGACCGGCGCGACATCGCCAACTACCTCGGCCTGACCATCGAGACCGTCTCGCGGACCCTCAGTGCGATGCAGCGCGACGGCATGCTGGCGGTGCGCGGCAAGCTGGTCTCGATCGAGGATGCGGAGGCGCTGCTCGACGTCGCCGGCCGCGACCACGAAGACCTTCTCGTCGGCACCGCCTGACCGACCGGCCGGAGCCGGCGACCGCCGGACCGGCAGCCGGTTCCGGCGTCGCTGATTTCTTGCGCTATCTCAACCGCGTGCGGCCGATCCGCTCGCCATGGAAGATGGCGTTGGCGAACAGCTTCTCGGCCCCGGCCCAGTAGCCGCGGAACAGCACGTCGTCGGCCATGCGGATCACCAGGCCGGCGCCGAGGCGGTCGGCACCGAGCGAGGTCGTGCCGGCCAGGTCTTCGGCGACCGGGTCGGCCAGGTAGCCGGCGACCAGTGGGGCCGCGGCGTAGCGCCCCGGGCGGGCGTAGGCGTTGTCCGTGTCGCGCAGGACGTGTGCGCCCTGGCGAAACAGCACCAGCCGGCGGCGGTCGTTGCCGTTTTCGTATCCCCAGGCAAGGGGGTGGGACGGGTCGATTTCCACAGCCAGGGCCGAGCCGCCGATCAACTGCCGGGCGGCGTCGAGTTCGTAGTCGTCGTAGCGGCGGGCCTGGCCATCCGCATCTCCCTCGTCGGACTCGTCGGCGGCCTGGTCTTCGATGAACGACCAGCCCAGGTCGAGCGATTCCACCCACTCCGACGCCCCGCGCAGAGCGATCAGGCGGCCGCCGCCACGTACGTAGTCGACCAGCGCCTCGTCGAACGCATCGGCCCGCGACCCGTAGCGGCCGTCGGGCAGCACGAGGTGGGTGTACTGGCCGAGGTTCGATGGCAGGTCGTCCGCGTCGAGCATCGTGATCGGCTGTTCGAGGTGCACGTCGAACCAGCGCCAGACCGTGCCGGCGTTGTAGGCGCTGATGCCATCGCCGGTCAGCATCGCCACCCGGGGCGGCTCGATCACCGGGAGGCTCGGGCTGCCGAGGTCGAGGCCGGACCGGGCCAGGCCCGACCCGATCGACGCGACACTCACCCCGAACCGTTCCGACAGCTCGGCCAGGCGCGGGCCGACCGCGGGCAGCTCCGCCGGCTGGATGCCCGAATGGACCACGAGGCTGCCGCGGCCGAAGGTCCGCTCGCCATCGGCCGTCGTCAGCGCGGTCGGCTGTTCGGCGGCCTGCACGCGATAGCCGTCGGCCAGCAGCGCGGCGAGCAGCGCCGGCGCCCGATGCTGGCTCCAGTCCACCGCCCAGGCCAGCGCCTCGGGATCGAAGACCGTCTGCTCGGGCGCGGTGGCCCGCGGCTCGACCAGCGCGTCGCCGGTGGCCGGCAGCCGGTCGACGGCCTCGAAGGGCAGGTCGAACGCGTGCTGCAGCGGCCAGGCGGATACATCGTAGAAAGTCTCCATCGGCAGGTCGCGCGGGGTGGCGAAGATCGCCCGGATGAACCGGGCCAGGTCCTGCCGGGCCGGAATCGCCCAGGCGGTGCCGTCGGCCTGTTCGCGACTGGCTATGGTCACGCTGCCGTCGACCCGTCGCACTTCGATGCCGTGGCCGAGTAGCGTCTTAAGCAGTCGCTGGGCGCGCTGCGGGTCGCCGCCGTCGCCGATCAGCCAGCCGCCGCGGCGCGGGCCGGCGTCGCGCGCTTCGGCCAGCGATTCGCGCTGGTAGGCGCGCAGCTCGTCGCGCAACGCCACGCTGGCCTCCAGCGTCGACAGGGAGGTGCGGACCTGGTTGGCGACCGCGTCGACGAAGCGGCGCTGACCGTAGGGCGTGTCGATGACGTGGCCGCGCGCCGTGCCCTGCTCGAACAGGATGCCGATGCCGCCGGTCAGGTCCGGATAGGTCGAGCCCTTGCCCAGGTAGTAGTCGTCGAAGCTCTCCCGGCTGTAGTACGGCTCGCCGGCCGCGTCCAGCCGCCGGGCATGGTATTCGGCGATCCGCTCGGTCAATTCGAACACCCGCGGCGGCGTGTCCGGGTTGTTGCGTTCCGGGATGCCGGGCTGGAAGAAGTAGGTGCTGCGGTGGCCCATCTCGTGGGCGTCGGTCAGAACGTGCGGGCGCCACTGACGGTAGTGACGGATGCGCTGCTGCGAAACCGGGTGGGTCAGCGGCAGCCAGTCGCGGTTCAGGTCGAACCAGTAGTAGCTGGTCCGTCCATTGGGCCAGCCTTCCGTGTGTTCCCGGTCATTGGGATCGGCCGACGGGTGACGGCCGCGGTGCATGTTGGCCCAGTGCGCGAAGCGGTCCACGCCGTCGGGGTTGATCACCGGCTCCATGACCACGACGACATGCTCGAACCATTCTTCGAGTTCGGGGGCATCGGCCGCGGCGAGATACCAGGCCACGATCGGTGCGGCCGAGGCGCCCGAGGCCTCGTTGCCGTGGACCGAGTAGCCCAGCCAGACCACCACCGGGCCTTCGCCGTTGCGGCTGGCCTCGATCCGCCCGTCGCGGAGCGCGTCGAGCTCGTCGAGCCGGTCCGGTCGGCCGAAGTAGGCGAGCACGTGTTCGTTGCCGCCGCTGCTCGTGCCGATGGTGTCCACCCGCATGCGCGGCGAGCGCTCGGCCAGTTCGCGGTAGAAGGCCACCAGTTCGTGGTTGTGCGGGTGCCGCTCGCCGGGCGTGAAGCCGAGCAGGTCTTCGACCGAGGGCAGGTCGCCTCGGGTCGATAGCGCCCGGTCGAGACCGGGCAGATCGGCCGCGCGGGAGGCCGTCGCGAGCAGCGGGACGAGCAGGGCGAGGGCGGCGAATGTCGAGGCGCGGGTCAGGACGCGGGGCAGCGGGAACAGGCGCATATCGTGGTCGGTCCGGTGCAGAGGGGCTGATAGGATACCGACATCGCGTCGCGCGACCGCGACCCCTTTCGAACCGAACCCGATCCATCCGGAGGATGCTCGAATGCAGCTGAAGTCCGACGATATCCACGATGGGCAAGCCATCGATCCCGAATTCGCCTTTGCCCGTGCCGATTCCGAGCAGCACATGGCGCTTTCCGACAACGTCAGTCCGCACCTGGCCTGGTCCGGCGCGCCGGACGGGACGCGTTCCTTCGCCGTGCTGTGCGTCGACCCGGACGTGCCGTCGGTCGCCGACGACGTCAACCAGGAGGGCAAGACGATTCCAGCCGTGCTCAAGCGGGTGGATTTCTATCACTGGGTCATGATCGATGTGCCCGTCGGAGTCACGGAACTGGGAACCGGCGAGTGCGGACGCGGCGTCACCGCCGGGGGGCGCAAACAGCCGCCGGGGCCAGAAGGTAGCCGTCAGGGGCTCAACGACTACACCGACTTCCTGGCCGGTGACGAGGAGATGGCCGGGGAATACTACGGCTACGACGGCCCGTGCCCGCCATGGAACGACGAGCTGGTTCATCACTACCGGTTCACCGTCTATGCGCTGGATGTCGAGACCCTTCCGGTCTCGCCTTCCTTCGACGGCCGCGAGGCCATGGAAGCCCTGCGCGACCACATCCTCGGCCAGGCCAGCATCACCGGGACCTATACCCTGAACCCCGACGCCTTCGAGCGCGGAAAGGGGCGGGATTGAGGGAATGAAGCAGGGGCCGGGGACGAGGGGAGGAGGTGGCATTCCCTTCGTCGCACGAATCGATCGCCGCTAGTCCCTGGCCCCTTTTCCCCTGGTCCCTGGCCCCTCCTTTCAACCATGCCTCTCTTCCAGCTCTTTCTTCTCGCCCTGCTCCAGGGCGTGACCGAGTTCCTGCCGGTGTCGAGTTCCGCGCACCTGGCGCTGGTCGCGCCGCTGACCGGTTGGGTCGACCAGGGGCTAGCCTTCGATGCCGCGGTCCACGCCGGCACCCTGGTCGCCGTGGTACTCCACCTGCAGCCGGAGCTGGCGAGGCTGGCGCGGGGCGGGGTGACCGGCCGCGATCCGGTCCAGCGCACGCTGCTGCTCGGCCTGGCGCTGGCCACGCTGCCCGCGCTGCTCGTCGGCGCACTCGCCGCCGACTGGATCGAAGTCTGGTTGCGCAATCCGCTGCTGATCGCCGGGACGACGATCGTGTTCGGCCTGCTGCTCGGAGTCGCGGATCGCTGGGGCCGCCGCAGGCGGCTGCTGGAGGATGTGGGCCTCGGTTCGGCCGTCGTCATCGGCCTGGCCCAGATGCTGGCCCTCGTGCCCGGCACTTCGCGCTCCGGCGTGACGATCACCGCCGCGCGCGCGCTCGGCCTGGATCGGGAGGCCGCAGCCCGGTACTCCTTCCTGCTGTCGATCCCGATCATCGCCGCGGCCGGCGGCTGGGGCTTCCTGACCGGACTACGCGAGGGCGGCTCCTTCGAGCTGGTGCAGTTCGCGCTGGCCGCGCTGCTGTCCGGCCTGTTCGCCTGGTTGACCATCGCGGCCTTCCTGGCCTGGCTGCGGCGCGCGGGCATGATGCCGTTCGTCGTCTACCGCCTGGTGCTGGGCGGGGTGCTGTTGGCGGTGTTCTGGCCGCGAGGCTAGAACGCCCGGGGGAAGGCGTTGCGAGAGGGAGGAGACGAAATGGGTCGCGCGGCATCGACGGCGATCCGCTACCATGAACGCGCCTCCCATTCAACAAGGACGAACGTCCCATGAGCGCTGAAGACATCCTTAAACGCATCAAGGATGAAGACATCGAATTCGTCGACCTGCGGTTCGCCGATACCCTCGGCAAGGAACAGCATGTCACCGTACCGGCGTCGACCATCGACGAGGAAACGCTTGCCGAAGGCAAGATGTTCGACGGTTCATCGATCACCGGCTGGAAGGGCATCAGCGAGTCCGACATGGTCCTGATGCCGGACACCGAGGCCGCGTTCCTCGATCCCTTTTCCGAGCATCTGACGCTGAATATCCGCTGCGACGTGCTCGAACCCGACACGCTTCAGGCCTACAGCCGCTGCCCGCGTTCGCTGGCCAAGCGCGCCGAAGCCTACCTGGCCGCCTCCGGCGTGGCCGACGAGGCCTTCTTCGGCCCCGAGCCCGAGTTCTTCGTGTTCGACGACGTTCGCTGGAAGAACGACATTTCGGGCTGTTCCTTCGAGATCGATTCCGAAGAAGCCGCCTGGAATACCAACAAGGAGTACGAGGACGGCAACACCGGTCACCGGCCGCGCGTCAAGGGCGGCTACTTCCCGGTGCCGCCGGTCGATGGCCTGGCCGATCTGCGTTCGGTCATGTGCCTGACGCTGGAGGCCTGCGGCATTCCGGTCGAGGTCCACCACCACGAGGTCGGAACCGCCGGCCAGTGCGAGATCGGCACGCGGTTCAATTCGCTGACCCGCAAGGCCGACGAGATGCTGGCGTTCAAGTACATCGTGCACAACGTCGCCCACATGCATGGACGCACCGCGACCTTCATGCCGAAGCCGCTGGTCGGCGACAACGGCTCGGGCATGCATGTCCACCAGTCGCTGGCCAAGGAAGGCAAGAATCTCTTCTCCGGCGACGGCTACGGCGGCCTGTCGGAAACCGCGCTGCACTACATCGGCGGCATCTTCAAGCACGCCCGCGCGATCAATGCGTTCTCGAACTCGACCACCAACAGCTACAAGCGGCTGGTCCCGGGCTTCGAGGCGCCGGTGGTGCTGGCCTATTCGGCCCGCAATCGCTCCGCGTCGTGCCGGGTGCCCTGGGTGGCCAGCGCGAAGGCCCGCCGCATCGAAGTCCGCTTCGGCGATGCGGCCGGCAACCCGTACCTGACCTTCGCGGCCATGATGATGGCCGGGCTGGACGGTATTCTGAACAAGATCGACCCGGGCTCGCCGATGGACAAGGACCTGTACGACCTGCCGCCCGAGGAAGAGCGGGACCTGCCGCGCGTCTGCCACGCGCTCGACCAGGCGCTGGAAGCCCTGGACCAGGATCGCGAGTTCCTGAAAGCCGGCGACGTGTTCTCCGATGACCTCATCGACGGCTACATCGCGTTGAAGATGAAGGAAGTCACCCGGTTCCGGATGTCCACGCACCCGGTCGAGTTCGATATGTACTACTCCGCCTGAACCGGGCGGAACGGCTGCGGTCCCGGCCTCCGGGACCGCGTCGCCCGCGAGGCCCCGGCCGTTCGCCGGGCAAGGGCCGGACGTGAAGAGCGCTACGCGGGAACGCGCTGGAGGAACAAAGGGCGCGCTTCGGCGTCCAAGTCATCGAGTAGGGCGAGCGGGCACGGCGACCCGCAGCGCCCATGTACTGCCATCACGGCCAGACGGGCCACAGGAGTCGTTCGCCATGCTCGACGCAACACGATCCCTCTCCAAGCTTTTCCCGGCATCCATGATCCTGCTGCTGGTTGCGGTCGCTCCGTTCGCCGACGCGCAGCAGATCTACAAGACCGTCGACGAGGACGGCAATGTGGTCTACACGGACCGCAAGCCCTCCGACGACGCCGAGCCGATCCCGCTGCCCGAGCTGACCGTGGTCGACCCGGTCGACATCGGCGACCCCTCGGCCGCACGCAGCACCGATTCTTCGGAATTCGAGCCCTTCGAATTCTCGATCGTCTCGCCCCTTGCCGACGAGATCATCGTCAATACGGCCTATCGTCTCGACGTCGAGGTCGATATCGACAGCGAACTGCCCAATGGGGCCGAGATCGTCTACCGGGTCGACGGCGAGGAAAAGCTGGTCAGCCGCGAAACCTCGGTCACGCTGGAGGGCATCGAGCGGGGACCGCACGAGGTGTCGGCCGAAATCCGTCTTCGCAACGGACAGGTCATCGGTGTGGCCGAGCCGGTCGGTTTCTTCATGCGGCAGAATTCCGCGCTTTACAACCGACCGGGCTGAGCCCCGCGTCTCCGAGCGCCGGGCGGCACGGACCTGCCGACGGCCGGCCTTTCAATCCACTTCGAGCCAGAAGGTCACCGGGCCGCTGTTGGTCAGGCCGACCTGCATGTCGGCTCCGAACTGGCCGAAGGCCGCTCCGGGCCAGGCATCGGCGGCTTCCCGCTTCAACGCCTCGAACAACGAATGCCCGACCTCCGGCGGCGCGGCCGGCGTGAAGCTGGGCCGGTTGCCGGAACCGGTGTCGGCGGCCAAGGTGAACTGCGGGACCAGCAGCAGCTCGCCTTCGATGTCGCGAAGGCTGAGATTCATTCGGTTGGCATCGTCGGAGAACACTCGATAGTTGAGCAGGCGCTCGACGAATCTCCCGATGCGCGCCTCGCCGTCGCCATCCCGGAACCCGACCAGCACCAGCAAGCCGTGGCCGATCCGGGCCACGGTCCGGCCTTCGATTTCGACGTGCGCGTTCGTAACGCGCTGAAGCAGTCCGATCATGGGCCTCGGCAGGGGGTGGTCGTGGAGGCCGGATGGTAGCATTCCCGGCCATGAAGACCGCCGTCTACCGGGCCCTGTTGGCCGCCCTGGCCTGGCTGCCGTTGCCCGTTCTCCGCGGCCTGGGCAGCCTGCTCGGCACGCTCCCCGTCGGAGGACGACGTGCCCGGGTCCGGGCCAACCTCGAACAGGCCTTTCCCCAACTCGATGACGTCGAGCTGCGCGAGCTGGCCGCACGCAACCGGCGCGCCATGATGATCACCGCCCTGGAGTGCGCGCCGCTCTGGCATCGATCGGCGGACTGGCTGGCCTCCCGGTGGCGGTCGGCCGAAGGTCGCCAGGACCTCGATGCCGCAATGGCCGACGGTCGCGGCACGCTGCTGCTCGGTGGTCATCTCGGCCAGTGGGAAGCCGGCATTCTCTACGGCACGACCCACTGGCCGATCACCTACCTGTACAAGCCGCCCGGCGACCCCGCCCTGGATCGTGCCCTGACCGGCTACCGGGCCCGTTTCGGCGGTGAATTCGTCGCCACCGGAAGCGCTGCGATGCGCTGCGCCCTGCGCCGGCTTCGGCAGGGCGGGGCAGTCGGCCTGTTGTTCGACCAGCTGCCGCGCGGCGGGGAGTTCGTGGAGGCGCCGTTCTTCCGTCGGCCGGCGCCGACCATGACCCTGGCCTGGCGCCTCGCACGACGAACCGGCTGCCGCGTGGTGATCGGCCACGTGCTGCGGGTCGAGGGCGGCTGGCAGCCGCGCTTCGAGGAGCTGCGGGAGTTCGCGGCGATCGAAGATCCGGTTGAGGCCGCGACCCGTCTGAACGAAGCGCTCGAGCGGCAGGTCCGGCGCGCGCCCGAGCAGTACCTGTGGCGGTACCGTCGCTTCGATCCGGTCAGTCGTCCGAAGCGGCGCGCTCCAGCCGCCTGAGCCAGACGACCAGCACCTTTTCCGACTGCTTGTCGCCGTTGGCCCGTGCCGCCGCCAGGCCACGTTCCCACGCCTCCTTCGCCCGCTCGTCGTCACCCTGCTCGTGGCGGACCCGGCCCAGCGCCTGCCAGGCCACGGTATTTCCGGGTTTGAACGCGGTGGCCGCTTCGAAGTGCTCGATCGCGCGATCCGGGTCGCCGGAGGTCTGCCGCGCCTGCCCCGCTGCGAGCCGTGCCTCGTAGCCGTCGCGCCCGTTCTCGATGAGTTTCTCGATGGCTTCGGGATTCATGCCCGAAACGCTAGCACGGGAACGGGCTCGGGGGCCAGGGACCAGGGGCCAGGGGCCAGGGGCCAGGGGCCAGGGGCCAGCAAGACCTTGCCGTTGCTCCACTCGTCCCTGGTTCCTGTCCCCGGCTTCTCAGAACCTGAAGCCGACCGCGGCGGTCAGCACCCAGGGGTCGATGTCCACGTCCAGGGAGCTGTCGAAGGTCACCGCAGCGCCGTCGGCGTCGAAGGTGGTGGTGCGCAGGTCGGCGTCCGCATCGATATCGATCCAGCGGGCGTCGACGTTGAAGAACCAGGTGTCGGACAGGTCGAAGTCGATCCCGGCCTGGAGCGCGATGCCGAACGAATCGTCGATCCGGAGCTTCGTGCTTCCGCCGCTGTAGGAAGTGCCCAGCGCTCCGTTCGCCGTGGCCACGATGCCATCCTGCAGGCTTTGCGTGGTGTCCTCGTCGAACAGCAGGGTGTAATTCAGTCCGGCACCGACGTAGGGCCGAACGTTCCGGTCCGGCATGAAGTGGTACTGAAGGCTGAGCACCGGCGGCAGGTGCTTCACGCTGCCGATCCGGCCGAGCGCCTCGAGCGCGCGATCCCCTTCGATCTCGTGATCGAACGGCGTTGCGGCGAGCAGTTCCACCCCCCAGTTGGGCGACAGGAAATACGTCAGGTTGAAGCCGACGCCCAGTTGGTCGTCGACGTCGGCGCGGAAGCCCGCGAGGGACGTGCCTTCGAAGACCAGGTCGCCGCTGGAGGCGTTCGGAGCCACGTAGGTTGCGCCGATGCGGAACAGCCAGTCGCCGGCCTCCTGCGCCAGCGCCGGTGTACCCATTCCTGCAGCCAGGAGGGCCGTTGTGAGCAGGGTGCGGAGAGACGGGGTTCGATCAAGGGTCATGGTGGGCTCCTAACTGGCCGCGTAAGTGGAAAACAGAGTCTGCTGGAAGCCGGTCTACCGCTCCTTGACCGGGGTCAAGCCAGGACTTGATCCGCGTCAATCGCGCGCCCGGCAAGCGTTGACAGGAGCGGCATGGGCGCTCGGCATACTGGGGGTCGAACACACAGGGGTGGGCCGATGGCACGACTCTGCCTGGTCACCGGCGACCAGCTTTCCGCCGAACTCGCCTCGCTGCGAGCACTCGACCGCGACGAGGACCACGTGCTGATGGCGGAACTGGCCGACGAGGCCGGTTACGTCCAGCATCACCGCAAGAAGATCGCGCTGATCTTTGCGGCCATGCGTCACTTCGCGGGCTTTCTCGAGGACGACGGCTACCGCGTGTTCTACCGGCGCTTCGAGCCGTCGTCGGCGATTCGCTCGTTCACCGACGTGGTCCGCGCCCACCTCGACCAGCACGACATCGAGGAGATCGTGCTCACCTGGCCGGGAGAGTGGCGCGTGCTCGAGATGTTCAAGGGCTTCGAACGCGAATTCGGGATGCCGGTGACGGTTCTCGAGGACGACCGCTTCGTCAGTACGCCGGCGGAATTCGCCGATTGGGCCGAAGACCGCAAGACGCTCAGGATGGAGTTCTTCTATCGCTCCATGCGCAAGCGCACCGGCCTGCTGATGGACGACGGCCAGCCGGTCGGCGAACAGTGGAACTACGACGCGGAGAACCGCAGGAAGTGGACCGGCGAGCCGGAAGCCGCCCGGCCGATGCGATTCACGCCCGATGACGTCACCGGCGAGGTGCTCGACGTCGTCGGCGAACACTTCGACGGCTTCGGCGAGATCGACGACTTCGATCTACCGGTCACCACCGGCCAGGCGCGACGCGCGCTAGCCCATTTCATCGAACACGCCCTGCCGTGCTTCGGCGATTTCCAGGACGCGCTGCCCGACGACGAGGACTGGCTGTTCCACAGCCGCCTGTCGACCAGCCTCAACCTCGGCCTGCTCGACCCGATCGAAGTCTGCGAAGCCGCCGAGCAGGCCTGGCGCGATGGCCACGCCCCGCTCAATGCGGTCGAGGGCTTCATTCGCCAGATCATCGGCTGGCGCGAGTTCGTCCGCGGCGTGTACTGGCTGAAGATGCCGGACTATGCCGAGGAGAACTACTTCGGCGTCGACCGGGACCTGCCCGGCTGGTACTGGACCGGGGACACGGAGATGCGCTGCCTGCACCGGGCGATCGACGCGACCCGGCGCAATGCCTACGCGCATCACATCCAGCGCCTGATGGTGACCGGCAACTTTGCGATGCTGCTAGGCGTCGAGCCGCGCCAGGTCGCCGACTGGTACCTGGCCGTGTATGCGGATGCCTACGAGTGGGTCGAGCTGCCCAATGTCCTCGGAATGGCGATCTACGCCGACGGTGGCAGCTTCGCGTCCAAGCCCTATGCGGCCAGCGGCAAGTACATCCAGCGGATGGGCGATCACTGTTCGAACTGTCGCTACGCTGTCGGCAAGCGAACCGGCGAGGATTCCTGTCCGTTCAATGCGCTGTACTGGGACTTCCTGATGCGCAACGAGGACCGCCTGGCCGACAATGGCCGCATGACCATGATGTATCGCAACGTCGAGCGCCTGAAGCCCGCCGACAAGGCCGCGATCACTCGCCGCGCGAACTGGATTCGCGACAATATCGAGATGCTCTAGGTGTGAAGTTTCAGCAGGTTGTCCCCGGTCAGCCCTAGGCGACTGATAGGGGTCTGCCCGTGCCGAGCCGAGCAAGCGTGGTTTGGTCATTCCAGATGGGCGCGCTCAGGCGGTGCGGAAGCCCCGCAAAGGCCCGTCCCCAAGGGTTTTGTCGGAGAAGCAGCATCCCGCACGTCGCATCCCTCGGCCGTGGCGACGGCCACTGTCGCTCGGTCTGCGACACAGGAATCTGCAGATTCTCCGGCCAGAACGCGCTCCCCACAGCGTTGTTCAGAGGTTCCCTGGCCGTCGGAGGATTGAAGAGGGGGCAACGTGGATCCAGGGCGCATCGAACCGCCGCGGCCATTGCGCTCCACGATCGGGCCCGTCGAAGGACCGGGCCGATCAGAACTCGTCGAACTGGGTCGTGCCGATCCCCGAATCCGGAAGCAGCACCGGGACGCCCTGGTCCACCGCGTAGATCACCTTGCCGTCGCGCGTGATCAGCGCTTCCTTTAGGGTCATTTCCACGGCACTTCCGTCGACGAACAGCACGCCGCCGGCTTCGATCGCCGCGTTCAGCGTCTTCAATCGCGAACGCTCCAGCGGGCGCAGCGGTTCGTGGCTGACCGGGCAGCAGAGGATGTCGAGTAGCGAGTCGGGAATCGTCATGCGGGCATTCTAACCGCGCAGCCGGCGGGCCAGGTCGACCGGCCGCCGATGCGGTCGCGCGGTGCGTTCTGCTACCATCGCCAACTTCCCTTCATGCAAGCGGTTTTCAGCAATGTCCACGACTGTGCGCGTCGGCCTGATCATGGGTTCGAAGAGCGACTGGCCGACCCTGGTCAAGGCCGCCGAGCTGCTCGATGAACTCGGAATCGGCTACGAGACCGAGGTGGTATCGGCCCATCGGACCCCGGACAAGATGCTCGACTATGCGCGAGCGGCCGCCTCCCGTGGCCTGAAGGTGATCATCGCCGGGGCCGGCGGTGCGGCTCACCTGCCGGGCATGGTCGCCGCCGCAAGCGAGCTTCCCGTGCTCGGCGTTCCGGTCAAGTCGCGTGCGCTGAACGGAATCGATTCGCTGCTTTCGATCGTCCAGATGCCGCGCGGCGTGCCGGTCGCGACCCTGGCCATCGGCGAGTCCGGTGCCGCCAATGCAGGTCTTTTGGCCGCGTCGATCCTGGCGCTGGAGGATCCGGCGCTGGCCGAACGATATAGGGCCTGGCGCGCGGCCCAGACCGATCGCGTGCTGGCCGAGCCCGACCCGCGCTCGTCGTGACGTCTTCGGCACCCCCGGCCGCAACCGTCGGCATTCTCGGCGGCGGCCAGCTGGCCCGGATGCTGGCCGAGGCCGGTCATCCGCTCGGGCTCGCGTTCCGGGTCGTCGATCCAAAGCCCGGGGCCAGCGCCTCCCGGGTCACGGAGCAGATCGTGGCCGACTACGACGCCACCGACGCGCTGACCGCGCTGGCCGATTGCGACGTGGTCACCTGCGATTTCGAGAACGTGCCCGCCGATGCGCTGGCCGAACTCGAAGCGCGTGTTCCGGTCCGTCCCGCTGCCCAGGCCCTGGCTGCCGCCCAGGACCGCTTCGTCGAAAAGAACCGCTTCCAGGCGCTGGACATGGCGACCGCCGGGTTCGCCCGGGTCGATTCCCGCCCCGAACTGCTCTCGGCGATCGATCGTATCGGCCTGCCGGCCGTGCTGAAGACCCGTCGGATGGGCTACGACGGCAAGGGCCAGTTCGTGCTCAAGACGGTCGAGGACCTCGAACCTGCCTGGCAGGCGCTGGGCGATCGCCCGCTGATCCTCGAGCAGTGGGTGCCGTTCGATCACGAATGCTCGATCACCGTCGTCCGCGGCACCGACGGCGCGAAGCGCTTCTACCCGCTGACCCGGACCTGGCACGCCGACGGCATCCTGCGCCTGGCGGTCGCGCCGTGTCCGGCGGCCGATCGGTTCCGGGCCGAGGCCGAGCGCATGGCCGGCGCCCTGGCCGACGACCTCGACTACGTCGGCTGCCTGACGCTGGAATTGTTCGCCCACGGCGACCGCCTGCTGGCCAACGAGTTCGCCCCGCGTGCCCACAACTCCGCGCACTGGACCATCGAAGGGGCGCGCTGCTCGCAGTTCGAGAACCACCTGCGCGCGGTCTGCGGCTGGCCGCTGGGCGACCCGGGAATGCGCGAAGGTATCAGCGTGATGTTCAACTTCATCGGCGATCTGCCCGATCGCGCCTACTGGCTGGCTACCGACGGCCTGGCCTGGCACGACTACGGCAAGGCGGCTCGCGCCGGCCGCAAGGTGGGCCATGCGACGCTGAGCGCGCCGGATGTCGATTCGCTGCACGGACTCCGCCAGCGACTGGACGGACAACTTTCGCCGGCCGTGCGCGACGCGCTGGATTCGATCCTCTCCTGAGACTGCACTCCAGTCCGTGAAGCGGACCGGGCCCTAGCCGGCGAGCGGCGTGCTCGGTCGCCCGGTGCGCTCGATCGCCGCGGACTGTTTCGGGTCGAACAGCACGAGGTGGTCGGCGTCGAGCACGATGCCGACCGTCTCGCCCTCGGCGAAGTTGTCGTGGCTCGGGAACAGCGCCCCGACACGTTCGCCGCTTTCGAGTTCGAGCTTGTAGAGGATGTCGGCCCCCTGGAACTGGCGGTTGACCACCCGGGCCGGGCAGCCGGAGCGGTCCGGGCGGATGTCGTCCGGGCGGATCAGAAGTTCGAGGGCCTGGCCGGGCCCGGCCTCGACCTCGTCGGGCAGCGGCGACGTGCCCAGGGCGTGCCGGATCTCGTGGCCGCCGCCCTCGACTTCGGCGCGGATGTAGCTGCCGCGACCGGTGAATGCTGCGACGTAGCGGCAGATCGGCCGATGGTAGAGCTGATAGGGCGTGTCCCATTGCAGCATCCGGCCGTTGAACATCAGGCCGATGCGGTCGGCCAGCGCGAAGGCTTCCTGCTGGTCGTGGGTGACCATCAGCGTAGCGGTTCCGCGCGCCTTGAGCAGGCTTCGGATTTCATCGCCCATCTGTCGGCGCAAGCCGGCATCGAGATTGCTGAAGGGCTCGTCCATCAGCAGCACTGCCGGTTCCGGCGCGAGCGCGCGCGCCAGCGCCACGCGCTGCTGCTGGCCACCGGAAAGTTCGTGCGGGTAGCGCTGGTCGAGGCCGGTCAGTCCCGTCAGTGCGAGCAGTTCACGGATCCTTTCGCGGCGCTTCGATGTCGCAAGCCGGCGCAGGCCGAAGCCGATGTTGGCCTCGACGGTCAGGTGCGGGAACAGGGCGTGGTCCTGGAACACCATGCCGACGCTGCGGCGCTCCGGCGCCACCCGGGTGCCCGGCGCGCTGACCAGTCGATCGTTGATCCGGATGACGCCCCGCGAAAGGTCCTCGAAGCCGGCGATCGCGCGCAGCGCGGTGGTCTTGCCGCAACCGGAGGCGCCCAGCAGGCAGCCGATCTCACCGGCCTCGAGCTGGAAGTCCAGGCCGCAGACCACCGGCGTGCCGTCGTAGCCGAGCTCGATGTCTTCGACGTGCAGCATCATCGATCGACGATTCCGTCAGCGACCGTGTCGGCGATCGTCATCGCCTGCTCCCGGTCGATGATCAGCGGCGGCAGCAGGCGGATCACGTGCTCGTGGGTCACGTTGATCAACACCTGTCGTTGAAGTGCGTGGTCGCGGACGTCCATGGCGTTGTCGACCAGCTCGACTCCGATCATCAGGCCGCGTCCGCGGATGTCGGCGACCCGGGCGCAGCCGTCCAGACGCTCGCGCAGGCGATCGACGAGGGCCCGGCCGAGCTCACGCGACCGGGCGTTCAGGTCCAGCGCGTCCATCCGCTCGAGGACCGCAAGCGCAGTCCGGCAGGCCAGCGGGCTGCCGCCGTAGGTCGTTCCGTGGCTGCCCGGCGTGAGCACGTCGGCGGCCGCGCCCCGGGCCACGCAGGCTGCGACCGGAACGCCGTTGCCCAGCGCCTTGGCCGAGGTCAGTACGTCCGGCCGGCAATCCGCCTCGTGCTGGTGGGCGAACCATGCGCCGGTCCGGCACAGGCCGGTCTGGATCTCGTCGACCATCAGCAGTGCCTCGTGTTCGTCGCAGGCCGCGCGCAAGGCGGCGAGGTAGCCGTCCGGTGGAATCCTGACGCCGCCCTCGCCCTGGATCGGCTCGAGCAGCATGGCCACGATCGTCGGGTCGTCGGCCAGCGCCGCGCTTGCGGCCGCGGCGTCCCCGAACGGTACCCGGACGAAGCCGTCGACCAGCGGGGCGAAGCCGTGCTGCAGCTTGCCGGGCGCCGACGCGCTGATCGCGCCCAGCGTGCGGCCATGGAAGGCGCCGTCGACGACCAGGATGCGCGGACATTCGATGCCGCGCTCGAAGCCGTGCCGGCGAGCGATCTTCAGCGCACACTCGATCGCCTCGGCGCCGGTGTTGGTGATGAACGCCCGGTCCATGGCGCTGATCGCGCACAGCCGCTCGGCCAGCGTTTCCTGCAGGCGGATGTGTCCGAGATTGGCGGTGTGGACCAGGGTCCGGACCTGGTCGCAGATCGCCTCGGCCAGCACCGGGTCGGCATGGCCCAGGCTGCACACGGCGATGCCGCTGACCGCATCGAGGTAGCGGGTGCCGTGTTCGTCGAACAGCCATGCACCCTCGCCGCGTTCGAACGCGATCGGCATGCGCGCGTAGGTGTTCATCAGGAAGGTCGAGTTCACGACATCGATTCTACGCGCACGGGGGTGGGGGCTGGAATCGAGCGCCGGCCCGGGGGCCGGGCCGGCGCGTGGATCGTTGGTCGATCGTTGGACGATCGTTCGTTGATCGTTCGTCGATCGTCGGGCAGCAGGAATGCGGCAGGTGCCCGAAGGCTCAGCCGTTCATCTGGCCGGCGACGAATTCCCAGTTGACCAGCTTCCAGAAGGCCTCGATGTACTTGGGCCGGGCGTTGCGGTAGTCGATGTAGTAGGCGTGTTCCCACACATCGCAGGTCAGCAGCGGCCTGGCCGAGCCGGTCAACGGCGTGTCGGCGTCGTCGGTGTTGACGATCGCCAGGCTGCCGTCCTCGTTCTGCACCAGCCAGGTCCAGCCGGACCCGAAGTTGCCCACGGCGCTGTCGCTGAACTTCTCCTTGAAGTTGTCGAAGGAGCCGAAGTCGCGCTTGATCGCCTCGGCCAGCGCTCCATCGGGCTCGCCGCCGCCGTTGGGGCTCAGGCAGTTCCAGTAGAACGTGTGGTTCCAGACCTGGGCTGCGTTGTTGAAGATGCCGCCGGATGCGCTGCGAATGATCTCCTCGAGCGACTTGTCGGCCTCGGGCGTGTCTTCGACCGCGGCGTTGAGCTTGTCGACGTAGGCCTGGTGATGCTTGCCGTAATGGTAGTCCAGCGTCTCGGCGGAAATGTGCGGTTCCAGCGCGTTCTTCTCGTAGGGAAGGTCGGGAAGCGTGAACGACATGGCGAACTCCTCGGGTTGGATTCGAATGGACGGGCCGAGCGTCGGCCCACGACATCCAAGATGGTACCGTAGCCATCGAGATCAAGGCGTCAGTCCCGGAGGGCGAGCCGATGGCGCGGCAATCCGACCAGAAGCCGAAGCAATTGTCGAGGCAGTCGTCGAAGCAGTCGTCGAAGCAGTCGCCCAGGCCATTCGACGCCGACGACCGGATCGAGCTGGCGGTGTTCGAAAGCCGGCTCGCGGCGCTGTGCGAGACCATGGGTGCCGTGCTTCGCCGCGCCGCGTTCTCGCCGAATATCCGCGATCGGCTCGACTTTTCCTGCGCGCTGTTCGATGCCCGCGGCGAGCTGCTTGCGCAGGCCACGCACATCCCGGTTCACCTGGGGTCCATGGCCTGGGCGATGCGCGACCTGGTCGACCGATTCGACTGGGCGCCGGGCCATCGCCTGCTGCTCAACGACCCCTACGCCGGCGGCACCCACCTGCCCGACGTGACCCTGATCGCACCGGTCTTCGCCGACGACGACCTGGTCGGCTTCGTCGCCAATCGCGCGCATCACGCCGACATCGGTTCCGAAACGCCGGGCTCGATGCCGCTGAGCCGCACGCTCGACGACGAAGGCGTGCTGATCTCGCCGACCTGGCTCTACCGCGACGGCCGGCGCGACGATGGGGTGTTCGAGTCGATCTGCCGCCCGATGCGTGATCCGGCGTTGGCCGCGGCCGATTTCCAGGCCCAGGTCGCGGCGTCGGCCGATGGCGAGCGCGCCCTGGACCGTCTGGTCGCGGACTACGGAATCGACCGGTTCCGGGCGCTCTGCGACGGCCTGAACGCCTATGCCGAGCGGCTTGCCCGAGCCTCCCTGGAGGCCCTGCCGGTCGGATGCTACCGCGCCGAGGACGCGATGGACGACGACGGTGCGGGTGGCCCGGGCCCGGTGATCCGCGTTCGGGTCGACGTCGTCGATGGCGTCGCCGGCCAGCGCGGCCTTCGGGTGGATTTCGACGGCACCGACGGCGCGGTGGCCGGAAACCTCAACTGCCCGATGAGCGTGACGGCGGCCGCGGCGTTCTACGTCGTCCGCTGCCTGCTGCCCGAGGAGACGCCGGCCTGCGCCGGCGCCCTCGCTCCCCTGGAACTGGCTGCACCGGCCGGTTGCCTGGTCCACGCCGAGGCGCCCTCGGCCACCGCGGCGGGCAATGTGGAAACCAGCCAACGCATCGTCGACGTGCTGCTTCGTGCGCTGGCCGAAGCGCTTCCGGACCGGATTCCGGCAGCCAGCCAGGGCACGATGAACAACGTGGGCCTGGGTGCTGCGGACTGGAGCTACTATGAAACGCTGGCCGGCGGTTGCGGCGCCAGCCCGGGACGAGCCGGTCGATCGGCCGCGCACAGTCACATGACCAATACCCTGAATACCCCGGCCGAAGTGCTGGAAAGCCATTTCCCGCTGCGCCTGGTCGAGTATCGCGCGCGCGTCGGCAGCGGCGGAAATGGTCGCTGCCCGGGCGGTGACGGACTGGTCCGGACCTTCGAATTCCTGGACGCGACCGACGTGACCCTGATCACCGAGCGCCGGGGGCGCGGTCCGTGGGGGCTCGGCGGCGGTGAGGACGGCGCGCCGGGCGAGAATCGGCTCGACGACGAACGTCTGCCGGCGAAGGTCGGACTGCGGGCCGAGGCCGGCCAGCGACTGTCGATTCTCACGCCGGGCGGTGGCGGCTTCGGGAACGCCGACGACTGAGGGCGCGTTCAGCCCTTGGCCAGCGTGGCCGGGTCCAGGCCGCCCAGTTCCTGCCACCGGTTGACGATGGTGCAGAACAGTTGGGCGGTGCGTTCCGTGTCGTAGCGGGCCGAGTGGGCTTCGTCGGCGTCCCAGTCCAGGCCCGCGGCCTGCACCGCTCGGGCGAGCACGGTCTGCCCGTAGGCCAGGCCGCCGAGGGTGGCGGTATCGAAGCTGGAGAACGGATGGAACGGGTTGCGCTTGTAATCGACGCGTGCGACCGCCGCGTTCAGGAAGCCGAGATCGAACGAGGGGTTGTGGCCGACGAGGATGGCGCGCTTGCAGCCGGTCTCGCGCAAGCGACGACGGATCGGCTGGAACACGTCGGTCAGGGCCTGGCGCTCCGGCACGGCCATGCGCAACGGGTGATCGGGTTTGATGCCGGTGAATTCCAGCGCCGCCTGCTCGATGTTCGCTCCCTCGAAGGGCTCGACATGGCGCATGATCAGGTCGCCGGGAACCAGCCGACCCTCGTCGTCCATGTCGATGATGCACGCGGCGAGTTCCAGCAGCGCGTCGGTTGCGGCGTTGAATCCCCCGGTCTCGACGTCGACGACCACGGGCAGGAAGCCGCGGAAGCGGACCTTGATATCCATCATGCGATGTTGACGGGGAGAGAGTGAGCATACGCTACCAGATCGGAGGCCGGACCGGCATGCCGCAGAGACTCGTTCCACGAATTCGACGTGTTCGACGGTTCCGACGCTTTGCGGCCGCTCCGGTGCTGTTGGCGTCGATCCTCCTGTGCGCCCTGGTCGCGGCACCGCCCGCCGTCTCGCAGGTGTTCTGGACGGTGGAGACGCCGGACGGCAAGCTCGGCTGGCTGCTCGGCACCATTCACACGGAAGATCCCCGCGTGCTCGACTTTCCCCCGGCGCTGCAGCAGGCCCTGGACGACGCCGACCGCGTGGCGCTGGAACTCGTGCCCGATGCGGCCATGCTCGGCGCGCTGAACGAAGCGATGCTGCTGCCGCGCGGCAAACGGCTGTCGGACGTGCTGAGCCCGAAGCTGTACGCCGAGGTGCTCGAGGTCCTGGACGACTACGGCCTGGATGCGCCGGCAGTGGAGCGGATGCGGCCCTGGGCGGTGGCGATGACGCTGGCCCTGCCGCCACCCGAGACCGGGCTGTTCATGGACATGGCCGTTGCGTTCCGGGCCGCGCGACAAGGTGCCGAGGTCGAGGCGCTGGAGACCCTCGACGAGCAGCTCGCCTTTCTGACCGGCCTCGGCCAGGAGGCGCACATCGAGATGCTCGAACTGGCGGTGGCCGACAGCGACGGAGGCCGCGCGCTGTTCGAAGCCCTGATCGAGGCCTACCTGGAACGCGACAGCGAGCGGCTTCGCGCGCTTGCCGAGCGGGAACTCGAACGCATGGGGCCGTCGATCCGCGAGCGCTTCGAGGCCGAGGGGATCGTGGCGCGCAACCGGCGGATGGCCGATCGCGCCGCGCCGCTGATCGACCAGGGCGGCACCCTGATCGCAGTGGGTGCGCTGCACCTCTCGGGCGAGCAGGGACTCGTCGAACTTCTGCGCGCGCGCGGCTACCGGGTCGAGCCGGTCTACTGACCCGGCGGTCGGGCAGCCGGTCGCGCAGCCGGTCGCGAGGACGCTCGAATCAGCCGCGCAGCGAGTGCGCGAACGCGACCAGCGCGGCGGCGACAATCAGCAGCGCACCCCACAGGGGGATCAGGTAGACCAACGCGATGCCGGGCACAAGCAGGGCCAGGGCCAGGGCCAGCAGGTCGTCGCGGCGTTCGTGGACCAGGTCGGCGCGGCCGCCGAGCTTGACCAGCAGGTGGTCCAGGCTCAGCTTGCCCCCGCCCATGAACACCAGCGGCAGCAGCATGGCGATGAACAGCAGCGGAATGCGGTAGTTGCCGAAGCCCTCGTTGCTTACCGCGTAGCCCTTCCACAGTTCCGGGAGCGAACTCCAGTCGCTCGGCCAGTGGGTCGAGACGATCGCGATCGTCGTGACCATGAACAGCGAGAAGGCGAAGAAGCGCGTGAACAGGCCGAGCATCAGTGCGATCGCCGCCAGCACCTCGGTCCAGGTGACCAGGGCCCAGTTCATGCCCGCAGGAAACCAGTCGAAGGGCGGCGGAAAGCCCTTGTCGGCGAACCAGCCCGGCACGCCCTCGGCGCCTGCCTTGCGCAGCCCGGCCGACAGGAATTCGTAGCCCAGCAGCAGGCGCAGGCCCAGCGGCGCGACCCAGTCGCCGGCCGATCGCAGGCGATCGGTCAGGCGGTCGTAGACTTCGATCAATCCATTCATGAAAACGGTCCTCCTTGGACGGGTGCCCTGGCCGGATCGCTCCGCGATGCAGCGAGCCGGCGCAGCTTCCCTGGGTGATTCTTCGTTGGCGGGTTCTTGGAGAGTGCTCTTTCGATCGTCAGGTCGGTCGCAGAAGGTTCAGCCCGTCGGTTCCGGCGCGGTGCCGCAGATCAGGCCCTGGCTTCGCAGGTCCTCGAGCAGCGTGCGACCGTGTTCGATCAGCATTGCCGGGTCGGCGTGGCCCAGCTCCTCGGCGATGCGGTGCAGCGCGTCGCGGCCGGTGAGCGTCCCGTCGGACTTCAGCAGCTCCAGCAGGCGCCCGGTGACCGGGTTGATCTTCAGCCGGGCCAGTCGGTCGTCGACCGTGCGGCAGATCGCCAGCGCGGTCGGCGATTCGTCCGGCGGTGGCGCGTCGACCCGGATCGCATGGACCGGCCAGCGGTAGGCGACCAGTTGCAGGGTCGGGTTCAGGCGCGGCCGGCCTTCGACCGGATCGCCGTCGCGCAGCACCTCGACGTCGGCGGGGTCGCGCTCGTCGTTGCGTACCGTGGTGTTCAGGAACTGCCAGTGGGCCAGTTCGGCCAGCCACGGCCGGTCGGCATGATGCTCGGGGTGATCGGCCAGGAAGCGGACGAACTCGCGTCCGATCTCCGGAAACAGCGGCGTGGTCGCGCGGTGCTCGACCAGGAACGCGCGAATCAGCTGCTTCCAGCGCTGGCTGCCGACGATCCTGCGGACGAGCGGAAAGTTCTTCTCGAAGAGGCTCGAGACATTGTTGAAGAACAGCCGACGATAGATCGCCAGCCGCCGATCCTCGATTCCGTCCGGCGCCGGGTTCGCGTCCGGGTCCCGGATGTGGTCGGCGAAGCGCTTCTGCAGCGCCGCCAACCGTTCAGGAGGCGTGGGCATACCGGGTCGGGGTCTGCTGGTGGCGAGCCTGGACGCGGTGGATCGTGTCCACTTCGGCGAGCAGCTGCGCGACCGGTGGGAAGTTGAAATCGCGCTCGAGCAGCGTGGGCACGGGCCCGAGCTTCGCATAGGCGGCGTCGAGCAGGTCCCAGACCGGATCGATGACCTCCGCGCCATGGGTATCGACGATCAGGTCGTCGGCTTCGTTCCAGTGCCCGGCGACGTGGATGTAGGCGACGCGTTCGGCCGGCAGCCCTGCAAGGAACGCGGCGGCGTCGTAGCGGTGGTTCACGCTGTTGACGTGGATGTTGTTCACGTCCAGCAGCAGGTCGCAGTCCGCGCGTTCGAGGACCGCGTTGATGAATTCGAGTTCGCTCAGCTCCGTGGTCGGCTGGGCGTAGTAGGAAATGTTCTCGACGGCGATTCTTCGTCCGACCAGGTCCTGGGTCTGACGAATCCGGCCGGCGACCCAGTCCACCGCTTCTTCCGTGAACGGAATCGGCATCAGGTCGTAGAGGTGCCCGTGCTCGGAGCAGTAGCTCAGGTGTTCGGAGTAGATGCGGATGTCGTGCGCGTCGAGAAAGCGGCGTACCCGCTTCAGGAACGTCTCGTCCAGCGGCTCGGGCGCGCCCAGCGAGAGCGAAAGCCCGTGGCAGACGAACGGCAGCCGCTCGGTGTAGCGTCGAAACGCCTTGCCGCGCGCGCCGCCGACGCCGATCCAGTTCTCCGGTGCGACCTCCATGAAGTCCACCGGCGATAGGTCGGCGTGCTCGAGCGGGCCCAGGAGGGCCCGCCGGAGCCCGAGTCCGGCTCCCTGGACGGGAAACGGACTCTTGTCGTGCTTCACGTCGTGACTCACGTAGGAATTTCCGGCGTGATGCTCGAAGGAATCCGCGGGCCGATCAGGCGGCGCCGCAGGAACCTTCGCCGCACGAACCTTCACCGCAGGAGCCTTCACCACAGGAGCCTTCGGAGTCGTCGCCTTCGCCGCAGGAACCTTCCCCGCAGGAGCCTTCGCCCTCTTCGTGCTCGTGGTCTTCGCCGCAGTGGCCTTCGCCACACTTGCCTTCCTTGTCGTCGCCGTCTTCGCCGAAGCCGACCTGGCCGGCGCCGGTGAAGGCGTTCAGGTCATCGGCCTGGAACGGGTTGCCGGTCTGGTCGGCCGCGACCGCGGACAGTGCGAACGAAGCGCCGGCGACGGCACCGATGGCAGAAACGAGTTTCGTCTTCTTCATGAAAAGCCTCCAACAGCTATGAGTGATAGGACCGGGTCGACCCGGTCCCGTTCGATCGGCGCAGCGAGTGCGCTTGGTCGATGAGACCGCCCGGCGGCAAGTTTTCTTTCACCATCCGTTCACCGGCGTGCGGGGGAACAGGAATACCACAGTCCGGGCTGCCGGCACAATCGATTGCGGGCCGATGCGCGGCTGCGGTCCGGAGATTCCGGATCGTCGCTCCGCGCCGTCCGGAATGACCAGGGGGGGGGCGGTTCGGGGCGCGGGTCGATGCGCGGCCCCGGTCCGGAGATTCCGGATCGTCGCTCCGCGCCGTCCGGAATGACCAGGGGGGTGGGTCGGTTCGGGCCGGCGCGGCCGGGTCGGTTCGGGCGAGCGGCCTCCATTGGATTCGAGCCCTCGATCCCGGTCCCCCGATCCCGTTCTGGTCATTCCGGGGCACCGCAAGGTGAACCCGGAATCTCCCCGATGCTCCGGTTGCGGGCGGAAGGGAGAACCCGGTCCGGAGATTCCGGATCGTCGCTCCGCGCCGTCCGGAATGACCAGGGGTGGGTCGGTTCGGGCCGGCGCGGCCGGGTCGGTTCGGGCGAGCGGCCTCCAATGGATTCGAGCCCTCGATCCCGGTCCCCCGATCCCGTTCTGGTCATTCCGGGGCACCGCAAGGTGAACCCGGAATCTCCCCGACGCTCCGGTCGCGGGCGGATGGCAGAACCCGGTCCGGAGATTCCGGATTCTCGCTCCGCGCCGTCCGGAATGACCAGGGGTGGGTCGGTTCGGGCCGGCGCGGCCGGGTCGGTTCGGGCGAGCGGCCTCCAATGGATTCGAGCCCTCGATCCCGGTCCCCCGATCCCGTTCTGGTCATTCCGGGGCACCGCAAGGCGAACCCGGAATCTCCCCGACGCTCCAGTCGCGGGCGGATGGCAGAACCCGGTCCGGAGATTCCGGATCCTCGCTTCGCGCCGTCCGGAATGACCGGGGGTGGGTCGGTTCGGGGCGGCGCGGCCGGGTCGGTTCGGGCGAGCGGCCTTCAATGGATTCGAGCCCTCGATCCCGGTCCCCCGATCCCGTTCTGGTCATTCCGGGGCACCGCAAGGTGAACCCGGAATCTCCCCGATGCTCCGGTTGCGGGCGGATGGCAGACCCCGGTCCGGAGATTCCGGATCGGCGCTCCGCGCCGTCCGGAATGACCAGGGGGGGGTGGTTCGGGCCGGCTCTGCCGGGCGAAGGGGGTGAAGGGCCTGCCCGGGTTATTCGCCCTGCGAAGCCGGCCTCCCACAGTCGGGGGCCCCGAGCCGGAGATTCGGGCAAACGGCGAGCGCCCTCTGATGCGGGCCTCAGGGCCTGCCCGGGGTCTTGTCCCTGAAATTGCAGAGATCGGCCACGGGGCAATGCGGGCAGTCCGGGGTCCGGGCCTTGCACACGTAGCGGCCGTGCAGGATCAGCCAGTGGTGGGCATTCTGCAGGTAGGGCTCGGGCACGCGCCGAAGCAGAGCCTTTTCGACCGCCAGCGGGGTCTTGCCGGCGGCCAGCCCGGTCCGGTTGGCGACGCGGAAGATGTGCGTGTCGACCGCCATGGTCGGCTCGCCGAAGGCCGTGTTGAGGACCACGTTGGCCGTCTTCCGGCCCACCCCCGGCAGGGCCTCGAGCGCTTCGCGCTGCCGCGGCACGTCACCGCCGTGCCGTTCGACCAGCGCCCGGCAGGTCTTCATCACGTTCTTCGCCTTCGAGTTGAACAGACCGATGGTCTTGATGTGGTTCTTCAGGCCGTCCTCGCCGAGGGCGAGGATGGCTTCCGGCGTATTGGCCACCGGAAAGAGCCGCCGGGTCGCCTTGTTCACGCCCACGTCGGTGGCCTGGGCCGAGAGAATCACCGCGATCAGCAGCTCGAAGGTCGAGTCGTACTCCAGTTCGGTGGTCGGCTCGGGATCGAGCTCGGCCAGGCGCCGGAAGAATTCGGCGCGCTTCTCGGGGTTCATCGGGCGGGGCATGGTGGTCTCGCGGTCGTCTCGGGGTCGTAGTGTGGTCGTCTTGGGGCGATCGGGTGGTGTTCAGGGGCGTGGCGCTGCCGCCTGGCCGGCCGCCGGGTCGGAGGCTGCCCTGCCGGTCGAGGCGGCGCTCCCATCGGCCGGTACGCCAGGAGCGTCGCGCTGGATGCGCTGGCGAAGCGCGACGAGCAGGCCCAGGCCGATGAACGCCCCGGGCGGCAGCATCGCGAGCAGCAGGCCGAATCGCTCCGGGAATACCTGCAGCTCGAGACCGGCTGCCCAGTCGCCGAGCAGCAGGCCGGCACCGGCGCCCAGGGTGCCCTGGCCGAGGAGTTCGCGCAGGCTGCCGAGCACGACCAGCACGGCCAGGAACCCGCTGCCCTGGGCCAGGCCGTCGTGCAGCGAAGCGACGACCGGTCGGCGCGACGCGAAGGCCTCGGCGCGAGCCAGGAGGGTGCAGTTGGTGACGATCAACGGGATGAAGATGCCGAGGGTGCGCGACAGGTCGTGGAACCACGCCGCCAGCATTCGATCGACCACGGTGACCAGGGTCGCGATGATCAGCACGAACACCGGGATGCGCAGCTCGGGTGCCAGCCGTGTCCGGATCGACGACACCGCCACGTTGCTCAGGGCGAGCACGAACAGCGTGGCCAGCCCCAGGCCCAGTCCGTTGACCGCGGTCGAAGTCACGGCCAGGAGCGGGCACAGGCCGAGCAGCTGGACCAGGCCCGGGTTGGCCGTCCACAGGCCCTGGCGCCAGATGGCACGCCGTTCCGCGCTCTTCGGATTCTCGCTTACCGGGTTCTCGTTCATCGAGCGCTCGTTCATCGCCCTCTCGCTCCCCGGCTCGCAGGCTCGTCGCCGGGCCGCTCGGGACGAAGGGCCTCGTGCCCGCTTTCGCGGAACCAGACCAGCACGCGGCGAACCGCCTCGGTCACCGCGGCCGAGGTGATCGTGGCGCTGGACAGGGTATCGAACTCGCCGCCGCGGCGATCGGTCTGCCAGTCCTCGAGCGGTGGCCGGCCCAGCGAACGCCCTTCGAACTGCTCGATCCAGTCCGACCGCCGGACTTCGATGCGGTCGCCCAGGCCGGGCGTTTCGCGGTGCTCGAGCACGCGCACGCCGAGCACCTCGCCGGCCGGGTCGATCGCGACCAGCAGCCGGATCGGACCGCTGTAGCCGGCCGGCGTGGTGACGTCGGCCAGGAGGGCGACGGGCCGGCCTTCGAGGCGAGCGATATGGATCATCGACGGGTTGTCCAGGCCGGCGATCCGGGCTTCGAAGCGCTCGTCGATCGGGCGGTTGTCGAAGCTGCCGGACGGCAGCAGCTGGGTCAGGGTCTTCTGGGCCCGCTGCTCGGCCTGGCGCTCGATCCGGTCGGCGGTGCCGAGGTGGACACCGGCAAGCAGCAGCGCCGAAAACGCGCCGACGAGCGCCAGGGTTGCCAGCGACGATCGCCGACGGGCGCCCGGGCGGGGTTCCGGCGTCTGCGTCGGCCGGCTCACGGACGGTCCCCGCGTGGGTGGCCGAAGGTGCGCGGCCGGGTCAGGCGGTCGATCATGGGTGCGGCCATGTTCATCAGCAGCACGGCGTAGGCCACGCCGTCGGGGTAGCCGCCGAAGCGGCGGATCGCCAGGGTCAGGATCGCGACGCCGGCGCCGAACAGCAGTCGTCCCCGCATCGTGCCGCAGCCGGACACCGGGTCGGTGGCGATGAAGAAGGCGGCGAACACCAGCGCACCGGAGAACACGTGCTGCAGCGGGGACGGGTTGATGTCCGGGCCGATCAGCCACATCGGGGTGGACACCAGGATCGTCGTGCCGATCACGGCGACCGGCACGTGCCAGGAAATGACGCGGCGGTACAACAGCCAGAAGCCGCCCAGCGCGTAGAAGTTCGCGATCCATTCCCAGCCCAGGCCGCCGAAATCGCCGAAGATCGCTGCGTCGCGGATCTCGGCGACCATCCGGTTCTCGGCCACGCCGGTCTTCAGCGCATCCAGCGGCGTGGCCTGGCTGATCGCGTCCCAGGTCATCGGGTCGGGCAGGCGGCCGGTGAAGATCGCGACCGCGCTCTCCCACACACCCGGCAGGCCCGGCGACAGCGAGCGCGGGGCGAGCCACTGGGAGAGATCGATCGGAAACGCGATGATCACCGCGGCCAGGCCGACCATGGCCGGATTGAACAGATTGTGGCCGAGCCCGCCGTAGAGTTGCTTGGCGATCACGATCGCGAAGACCATGCCGGTCAGCGCCACCCACCAGGGCGCCAGCGGCGGCACGCTGAGCGCGAACAGGACCGCGGTGACGACGGCGCTGCAGTCGGTCAGGAAGGGCGCCAGCGGCACTCGGCGCAAGCGCAGCATGGCCGCCTCGAGGGCCAGCGCGAAGCCCACCGCCAGCGCGATCTGGAACAGGATGCCGGGGCCGAAGAACCAGACGTGAGCGACCACGCCGGGCACCAGGGCGTAGAGCACCTGTCGCATCACCGCGCCGACCGTGGTGATCGGCGGCAGGTGCGGGGCGCCGGCGACGGTCAGGTTCATCCTTCGTCCTCGGGGCTGCCGCCCCCGGTGCCACCGCCGCGAGCGCGCGCCCGCGCCCGTTCGATCGCGGCCTGGACTTCGTCCTTCGCTGCCCCGGCGTCGCGCAATTTCCGTTCGCGACGCTCGCGCTTGCGCCGACGCTCGGCCTCTTTCTCGGCCAGCCGCTGCTCGCGGGCCTCGAAGCGGGCCCGGGCGCGTTCGGCGCGGGCGTCCTCGACGCCGCGCTCGCGCAGCACGCCCTTGCCGTGCCGGTAGTGGTCGACCAGCGGGATGTGGCTGGGGCAGACGTGGGCGCAGCAGCCGCACTCGATGCAGTCGAACAGGTTCAGGTCGCGGGCTTCGTCGTAGTCCTCCGCCGCCAGGTGCTTGAACAGCGTCTGCGGCAGCAGGCTGGCCGGGCAGACCCGCACGCATTCGCCGCAGTTGATGCACGGCATGACCGGCTGGCGCCTCGCCGTGTCCTCGGGACGCAGGGCGAGGATGCAGTTGCTGCCCTTGGTGATCGGCACCCGGTCGCTGGCCAGCGGCAGCCCCGACATTGGTCCGCCGAGCACGAGCCGATCGATCGTGCCCGTCGTTCCGCCGGCGGCGTCGATCAGCGCGGCGACCGGCGTGCCGAGCCGGGCGATCAGGTTGCGCGGATGGGCGATGCCGGGCCCGCTGACCGTGACGATACGCTCGACGACCGGCCGGCCGTCGACCAGGATGTCGCGCGCCGCGGCGGCGGTGGCGACGTTCAGGCAGACCAGGCCGAGGTCCTGCGGCAGGCCGTCGTGGGGCACTTCCTGGCCGGTCAGCACCTGGATCAGCTGCTTCTCCCCGCCCTCGGGGTAGATGGTCGTGACCTGCACGACCCGGACCGGAACCTCCGGATCGGCCGCCCGGATCGCCGCGTTCAATTCCTTGCGTACCGCGCCCATCTGGTCCTCGATGCCGATCACGACCTCCTCGGCACCGATCGCCCGGGCCAGGATCCGGGCGCCCTCGACGATCGCCGCCGGACGTTCGCGCATCAGCATCTCGTCGCAGGAAATGTAGGGCTCGCACTCGGAGCCGTTCAGGATCAGCGCCCGGATCGGCGGGAACGGGCCGCGAAGCTTGGCCGCCGTCGGAAACATCGCCCCGCCCAGGCCGGCCAACCCGCCGGCGCGGAGCCATTCGACCAGGGCGTCCGGTGGTTCGGCGCGCCAGTCGGCCGGGCGGTCCAGCGGCTCGAAGCGATCCTCGCCGTCCGCTTCGAGGAGCACGCCTGGGGCCCGGCCGCCCGGCGGCCAGGCGACTTCGAGTTCGTCCAGGCCGACGATCGTGCCCGATGTGGGGGCGTGGATCGGCACCTCGCGATCGCCGCGCGCCCGGGTCAGCGGCTGGCCGCCCAGCACGCGGTCGCCGGCCTCGACCAGGACGTCCGCGGCCGGCCCCTGGTGCTGGACCAGCGGCAGCATCAGCCGGTTCGGCAGCGGCGCCGGGCGCAGCGGTTCACGGCAGGCGACCTGCTTGTGGTGGCGGAGTTTCAACCCGCCCGGGAAGCGGTGCAGCTGGTCGCCGATGTCGAAGTCAGCCATGCCGCACCTCGATCCGTATTCCGTGGCCGGCTCGGCCGACCGCGGGCTGCGGCCGGGGCCAGACGAACGGCGCGGCGCGGGGGACCAGGTCGATGCAGTCGACCGGGCAGGGCGGCAGGCACAGTTCGCAGCCGGTGCAGTCGGCCGCGATGACCGTGTGCATGCGCTTGCCGGCACCGAGGATCGCGTCGACCGGACAGGCCTGGATGCACAGGGTGCAGCCGATGCAGCGGTCCTCGTCGATCACCGCGACCTGCGGCGGCTTGGTGTCGCCGCACGAGGCGTCGAGGGGAAGCGGCTCGCGCCCCAGCAGGTCGGCCAGGGCGCGAACACCGGCCTCGCCGCCGGGCGGGCAGCGGTTGATGTCGGCCTCGCCGCGGGCGATCGCCTCGGCGTAGGGCCGGCACCCGGGATAGCCGCACTGGGCGCACTGGGTCTGCGGCAGTTCGGCGTTGATCGTCTCGACGATCGAGTCCTCGTCGGGCGCGAACCGGCGGGCGCCGAAGCGCAGTACCAGGCCGATGAGCATCACCAGGCCGAGGAGCACCAGCAATGCGAGCAGCAGGTCGTTCACAGTCGCGCGAACCCGGCGAAGCCCATGAAGGCCAGCGCCATCAGGCCCGCGGTCACCAGCGCGATCGGCGCACCGCGGAAGCTTGCCGGTACGTCGGCCAGTTCCAGCCGCTCGCGGGCGGCCGCGAGCAGGACGAGGACCAGGCCGAAGCCCGCCGCTGCGCCCAGGCCGTAGAGCGCCGACTCGACCAGCGAGTGCTGCTCGCGCACGTTCAGCAGGGCGACCCCGAGCACGGCGCAGTTGCTGGTGATCAGCGGAAGATAGATGCCGAGCACCCGGTGCAGCAGCGGGGCCGCGGCCCGCATGACCAGTTCGGTGAGCTGGACCAGGCCGGCGATGACGACGATGAAGGCGACGATGCGCAGGTACTCCAGGCCCAGCGGCTCGAGCACCCAGGCGGTGAGCACGTAGCTCGCCACCGAAGCCAGGGTCAGCACGAACGCGGTGGCCATGGCCATGCCGGCCGCGCCCTCGAACTTGCCGGACACGCCGAGGAACGGGCACAGGCCGAGGAACTGGACCAGCACGAAGTTGTTGACCAGTGCCGCGCTGACGACGATGAGCAGGAGGTCCATGGCGGGAATTGTGCCATCGGTCCGGCTTCACCGTCGCCCGGCCCGGCCGTCGCTTCGGGTCCCGAACGCAAACGACCCCGCGCGGGGCGGGGTCGTTCAGGTCGAAGCCATCGGGCGTCAGGAGCAGCCGGTCAGGTCTGCTCCGCCGGCGTTCCCGACGGCTCGCGACCGTCGTCGCCGGGCCCGGAAGAGGGCGGGCTGTCGCCGTCGTTCCAGCCCTCGGGCGGATCGGGCTCGTTGCCGTCCATGATCTGGTCGATCTGCTTCGCGTCGATGGTCTCGTAGCGCATCAGCGCGTCGGCCATCAGGTGCAGCTGGCGGTCGTGCTCGGTCAGGATCTTCTTGGCCTGCTGGTAGGCCACGTCGATGATCTTGCGCACTTCCTTGTCGATCTGGCGGTGCGTTTCGTCCGAGACGTTCTTGTGCTGGGTTACCGACCGGCCGAGGAACACCTCGTCCTCGTTCTCTTCGTAGGACAGCGGCCCGAGCACGTCGGACAGGCCCCACTTGGCGACCATGTTGCGCGCGATCGCGGTGGCCCGCTCGATGTCGTTGCTGGCGCCGGTGGTGACCTTGGCCATGCCGTAGATCAGCTCCTCGGCGACGCGGCCGCCGAACAGGCTGGCCAGCTGCGACTCCAGCTGGGTCTTGTTCTGGCTGTACTTGTCCTCTTCGGGCAGGAACATGGTCACGCCCAGCGCGCGGCCGCGCGGAATGATCGTGACCTTGTAGACCGGGTCGTGCTCGGGCACGATCCGACCGACGATGGCGTGGCCCGCCTCGTGGTAGGCGGTCAGGCGCTTGTCGTCCTCGCTCATCACCATGGACTTGCGCTCGGCGCCCATCATGATCTTGTCCTTGGCCCGTTCGAAGTGGTCCTGGGTGACCGTCTGCGAGTCCTCGCGCGCGGCGAACAGGGCGGCCTCGTTGACCAGGTTGGCCAGGTCCGCGCCGGAGAAGCCGGGCGTGCCGCGGGCGATGTTGCGGGCGTTGACGTTGTCGTCGATCGGCACCTTGCGCATGTGCACCGTGAGGATCTGCTCGCGACCCTTCAGGTCGGGCAGCGGCACGACCACCTGGCGGTCGAAGCGGCCCGGGCGCAGCAGCGCCGGGTCGAGCACGTCCGGACGGTTGGTCGCGGCGATCAGGATGATGCCCTCGTGACCGTCGAAGCCGTCCATTTCGACCAGCAGCTGGTTCAGCGTCTGCTCGCGCTCGTCGTGGCCGCCGCCGAGGCCGGCACCGCGATGACGGCCGACCGCGTCGATCTCGTCGATGAAGATGATGCACGGCGCGTGCTTCTTGGCCGTCTCGAACATGTCGCGGACCCTCGATGCGCCCACGCCGACGAACATCTCGACGAAGTCCGAGCCCGAGATCGAGAAGAAGGGCACCTTGGCCTCGCCGGCGATTGCACGGGCCAGCAGGGTCTTGCCGGTGCCGGGCGGGCCGACCATCAGCACGCCCTTCGGAATCTTGCCGCCGAGGCGTTGGAACTTGGACGGGTTGCGCAGGAACTCGACCAGCTCGACGACCTCGTCCTTGGCCTCCTCGACACCGGCGACGTCCTTGAAGGTGACCTTGACCTGGTCCTCGCCCTGCAGCTTGGCGCGCGACTTGCCGAAACTCATCGCGCCGCCGCGCCCGCCGCCTCCGCCCTGCATCTGGCGCATGAAGTAGATGAACAGGAACACCAGCAGCAGTACCGGCAGCAGGCTGATCAGGATGTCGACCAGGATCGACCGGCCCTCGGGCGGCACGGCGGAATGACGCACGCCGTTGTTCTCGAGATCGGCGATCAGGCCGTTGTCGTTCGGCGGCGCGAAGGTCTCGTAGGCCTGCCCGTTGCTGGTCTCGCCGGTGATCTTCTGGCCACCGGCCTGGGCCTGGATCTGGGCCGTTTCGATCTGCCCGTTCCGGACATCTTCCAGGAATTGCGAATACTCGACTTTCTGCGCCGGCGCTTCGGTCTCGGCGTAGTGCTGGAAGATGCTCATCAGGACCATCGCGATGATGATCCACATCAACAGATTCTTGGCGAACTGACTCAAGCTTTGCTCCTGCTTCGTGGACGGGCCGGAACCGGCGGCCGGTCAGGATTTCTTCAGGCCGTCGCCGACCAGATAGACCTCGCGGCTCTCGCGCCTCGAGGATTTCGGTTTGCGCACGCGCACGGCCCTGAATGTAGCACGCGCCTCGCGAATGAATTCGTCGAAGCCTTCACCCTGGAAGAGCTTGACCACGAAGCGTCCGTTCGGTGCCAGCCACTGCCGGGCGAAGTCCATGGCCAGCTCGGCCAGGTGCATGCTGCGGGCCTGGTCCGAGGCCGCGATACCGGAGAGATTGGGTGCCATGTCGGAAAGCACAAGGTCGACCCGTTCGCCGACCGCGGCTTCCAGCGCTTCCAGCGCCTCGGCCTCGCGGAAGTCGCCTTCGATGATCTCGACCCCCGGCAGGGCGTCCATCGGCAGGATGTCCAGCGCAACGACCCGACCCGAGTCGCCGACCTTCTCGGCCGCGACCTGGGCCCAGCTGCCCGGCGCGGCGCCGAGGTCGACCACCTTCAGCCCCGGCCTGAGAAGCCGGTCCTTTTCGTCGAGCTCGAGCAGCTTGAACGCGGCGCGCGCCCGGTAGCCGGCCGCCCTGGCCTGCTTCACGTAGGGATCCTTGTCCTGGCGTGCGATCCAGCGATTCGAGCTCATCGGAATCGGTCGGGTCGATCGGTCCGCGGGACCGGTCGGCAGTTGGATGAGCGCCCATTATCACATCGTTCGTCCGCTTCGGCCCCGCAGCGGCAGCCGCGGGTGGGGAACCCCGACCGCGCGGTGGTAGGCTGATGGCATGGACCTGAGCAACTACCGTGTCGACGGCTTCTTCGACGAACTGACCGGCCCGTCGGGCCGGCCCCGGGTGGCCAGCCGTGCGCTCTGGAAGTACCTGAAGGGCCTGCACGCCGACGAGCTTTCCGATCGTCGAGCGGCCTGCGAGCTCGCCTCGCTGACCGCCGGCATCACGTTCCGGGTCTACATCGAGGATGCCGGCGTCGACCGCGCCATGCCCTTCGACCTGATCCCGAGGATCATCGCCGCGAGCGAATGGGTCGACATCCAGTCCGGCCTGCGCCAGCGCGTCCGCGCGCTCAACATGTTCATCGACGACCTCTACAACGACCAGCAGATCATTGCCGACGGGGTCTTCCCCGCCGAACTGCTGGAGAATTCCGAGAACTTCCGGCCCGAGTGCCGCGGATTTTCGCCACCCCTGGGCGTCTGGGCGCATATCTGCGGCTCGGACCTGGTGCGCGACGGCGACGGCACCATGTATGTCCTGGAAGACAACCTGCGAATTCCCTCGGGCGTGGCCTACATGCTCGAGAACCGGCAGATCATGAAGCGGGTCTTCCCGGAGCTGTTCGAGGATTCGGGCATCCAGCCGGTCGACGAATACGCCGGCCAGTTGTTCGACACGCTGGCCTCGATTTCGCCCCGTCCGGCGGAGTATCCCAACATCGTCGTCCTGACGCCGGGCATGTACAACTCGGCCTATTACGAGCACGCCTACCTGGCCCAGCAGATGGGCGTGGAACTGGTCGAAGGTCGGGACCTCTTCGTCGACGACGACGATTGCGTGTTCATGCGCACGATCAGCGGCCCGGAGCCGGTCGACGTGATCTACCGCCGGGTCGACGACGCCTTTCTCGACCCCGAAGCATTCCGCGAGGACTCACAGCTCGGCTGCCCGGGCCTGATGCGGGCCTGGCGCGCCGGAAATGTGGCCATCGCCAACGCGCCGGGCGCCGGCGTGGCCGACGACAAGGTGGTCTACGCCTACGTGCCGGAGATCATCGAGTACTACCTCGGCGAGAAGCCGTTGATCGAGAACGTGCCGACCTGGAAGTGCAGCAACCCCGACGAGCGCGCCCACGTGCTCGCCAACCTCGACCAGCTGGTGATCAAGCCGGCCAACGAATCGGGCGGCTACGGCATGCTGATCGGACCGCGTTCGACGAAGAAGGAGCAGCGCGAGTTCGCCCGCCTGATCAAGGCCGACCCGCGCAACTACATCGCCCAGCCGACGCTGGCGCTGTCGACCTGCCCGACCTTCGCCCAGTCG
Organism: Wenzhouxiangellaceae bacterium; assembly: GCA_965222675.1. Classification (GTDB taxonomy): domain Bacteria; phylum Pseudomonadota; class Gammaproteobacteria; order Xanthomonadales; family Wenzhouxiangellaceae. The sequence continues at coordinate 1,283,567 of OZ244963.1, forward strand.
AACGTCGCCCCGCGACATGTCGACCTGCGCCCGTTCATCCTTTCCGGTCAGGACACCTACGTGACCAACGGCGGCCTGACCCGGGTGGCGCTGAAGGCCGGTTCGCTGGTCGTCAATTCCTCGCAGGGCGGCGGCAGCAAGGACACCTGGATCGTCGATACGGAGGGCGCATGAGCATGTTGTCCCGTCTCGCCGAAAACCTCTACTGGCACGGCCGCTACCTGGAACGCGCGGAGGATCTCGCGCGCCTGGTCAACGTCAATGCCAACCTGAACCTGGACCTGCCGCGCAACATCGCGCCGGGCTGGGAGCCGCTGGTTCGCATCACCGGGGCCGCGGAGACCTTCGCAGCGCTGCACGACCAGACCGACGAGCGGACCGTCGTGCGCTTCCTGCTGTCGGAACCGGACAACCCGGGGTCGCTGCGAAGCACGCTCGAAAACGCCCGCGAGAACCTGCGCTCGGCACGCGACCTCCTGCCGCGCGAGGTCTGGGAGCAGATGAACGCTCTGTACCTGGCCGGTGAGGATGCGCTGACCGGCCAGCTGTCGAAGCGCCGCCGACACGAGTTCCTGCGCGAGCTGATCCTCGAGTGCCAGCAGATCGCCGGCACGCTGCTCGGCAGCATGAGCCAGGACCATGCCTACGATTTCATCCTGATCGGCCGCTACCTCGAGCGCGCCGACATGACCACGCGAATCCTCGACGTCCGGGCCGATGACCTGCTGCCGGAGGAGCTCGGCGAGCTGCCGCCGTTCGATGCCATCCAGTGGATGAGCGTGCTGAAGTCGCTGACCGGCTACCAGATGTACCGGCGCCACGTACGCACGCGCATCGCGGGTCCGGACGTTCTGGCATTCCTCCTGCGCGACCCGCACTTCCCGCGCTCCGTGATGTTCGGTCTCGGCGCACTCGAGGCCCTGCTGCGCGACCTTCCCGGTGACGACGACCAGGCGCTGCGCGCGGTGACCCGCATGGAGCGTCGGCTCAACGAAATGGACCTCGCGGGCATCAAGGGCGAGCGGCTGGGCGAGTTGATGGACCAGCTGCAGCTCGAGGTCGCCGACATCGATCGGTGCATCCGCCAGACCTGGTTCCTGGCCACGTGAAGACCTTCCGCTGCGTCTGCGGCAGTGAGGTCTACTTCGAGAACGTCCGCTGCCTGAACTGCGACCGCACGCTGGGCTTTCTGCCCGATCGGCTGCAGCTGTCCGCGCTGGAGCCGCTGGGCGGAGACCGATGGGGTGCCGTGTCCGGCGACGCCGACGGCGCCGAATACCGCATGTGCATGCACTATTCGCGCGACGACGCCTGCAACTGGATGGTGCCGATCGACGACCCGGAACCCTACTGCATCGCGTGTCGCCTCAATGAGGTCATCCCCAACCTCGACAAGCCCGGCAACCGGCCGCGCTGGATCCGCATCGAGCGGCGCAAGCGCCGGCTGGTCTACGACCTTCGGCGTCGAGGGCTGCCGGTCGAGCCGCGTTCGAAATACCCGGATCGCGGGCTGGCCTTCGCGTTTCTCGAAGACAACCCGGATTCCGGGTCGGGCGCTCCGGGCGGCGGCCTCGAGTTCCGGGCCGACCTGCAGACCGAGCAGGTGCTGACCGGCCACGCAAACGGCCTGATCACCATCAACATCGCCGAGGCCGACGACGTCGAGCGCGAGCGGATGCGGGTGCAGATGAACGAGCAGCAGCGCACGCTGCTGGGCCATTTCCGGCACGAGAGCGGCCATTACTACTGGCAGCGCCTGCCGGTCTCGGAGGCGCTGCTGGCCGACGTTCGCGCCGCGTTCGGCGACGAGCGCGAGGACTATGCCGCGGCGCTGGACCGCTACTACGAGCAGGGCCCGCCCGAAGACTGGCGCGGCCGCTTCGTCAGCGCCTACGCAAGCGCCCATCCCTGGGAAGACTGGGCCGAGTGCTGGGCGCACCTGCTGCAGATCACCGACACGCTGGAAACCGCCGCCGCCATCGGCCTGGCCCCCGCCGCGGTGGTCGAGGGCGATCTCGAATCCAGGATCGAGCAGTGGATCGAGCTGTCGGTCAAGCTCAACGTGCTCAGCCGCTCGCTGGACCAGCCCGAGCCGTATCCCTACGTTCTCTCGCCGCAGGTCATCGACAAGCTGCTGCTGGTCGACCGGGTGATCCGGGAGAGTCGGGACCTTCGGGGGTAGGGCGACCGCGGCGCCCGTCGCAGGCTGCCTGGGCGCGCGACCGGCCCCGGCCTGGCCGCCGCCCGGCGGAGCCGGCCACCCACGGGAGCATTCCAGGAGGATTCGGCCTGCCGCTGAGGTCTGTGGGAGGGCGCTTCAGCGCGCGACCGGCTTCGGCCCGGCCGCCGCCCGTCACTCCTCCCAGTCGAACCGCGGCAGTTCCAGGAACAGCGCCTTCAGCCCGTCCGACCACGCATCGCCCAGGCTCCGCATCCACGGGTCATCGGCCTCGAAGCGGCAGCGCCGGGTGACCTGTTGGGTTCCGGCTTCGACCACGACCAGTTCGATCGGCGGGCCGACGCTCAGGTTCGAGCGCATCGAGGCATCCATCGACAGCATCGCGCAGCGGGCCGCGCGGGCCAGGCCGATGCCGGGGTCGATGATGCGGTCGAGGATCGGCTTGCCGTACTTGGTTTCGCCGATCTGCAGGAACGGCTTTTCCGGCGACGTCGAAATGTAGTTGCCCTGCGGATAGATCAGGTAGGCCTCGTGGGCCTGGCCTGCGACCTGGCCGCAGAGCAGGAACGACGCCTCCATCATCCCCGAGCTCTGTTCGACCTGGCCGGCGAAGTCGCTCTGGATGCGGCTGCTGATGTCGCCGACGTAGCGAGCGATCTCGTCGAGGTGGGCCAGGCTGTCGAGGGTGCGCTCGGCGGCCGGGTCGGCCTGGTCGCGTTCGAGCCGCTTGATCACCGCCTGCGTGGTGGCGAGATTCCCCGCCGACATCAGGAGCACGACGCGGTCGGCGGCGGTATCGAAGTGGTGCATCTTGGAGTAGATGCTGACGTCGTCGACGCCGGCGCTGGTGCGCGAGTCGGAGGTCAGGACCAGGCCGGCCTCGAGCCGGATGGCAACGCAATAGGTCATGCGGCGGGCTCGTCGGGCGGAGCGGGGCGGAAATCGTGGCGAAGTATACCAGCGGCGCCTCGGGGCGACGGTGTCCGCCGGCCCTGCGCATGCGATAATTCGGGCTGTCTTTCGAAGCCTCCCCGACCGCCATGACGCGCCGAATCCTGGTTACCGCCGCGCTGCCCTACGCCAACGGTCCGATCCACATCGGCCACATGCTGGAGTACGTGCAGACCGACATCTGGACCCGCTTCCAGCGGGCCCGGGGCCATGACGTGGTGTTCGCCTGGGCCGACGACGCCCACGGCACGCCGATCATGCTCAACGCCGAGAAGCGGGGCATGACGCCGGAGGCGCTGATCGAGCATTTCGGCACCGAGCACGAGCGCGATTTTCGCGACTTCGGCGTGTCCTACGACAACTTCTCGTCGACGCACACGGAGACCAACCGCGAGCTGGTCGAGGAGATCTGGCAGAAGCTGGTCGACGGCGACTCCGTGGTGACCCGGACCATCGAGCAGTTCTTCGACACCGAGAAGAACATGTTCCTGCCCGACCGCTTCATCCGAGGCACCTGTCCGCGCTGCCGAACGCCGGAGCAGTACGGCGATTCCTGCGAAAGCTGCGGGGCCACCTACGAACCGACCGACCTGGTCGAGCCGCGTTCCGTGCTGTCGGGTTCCGAGCCGGTGATGAAGTCCACGGAGCACTACTTCGTCACACTCAAGCCGTTCGAGGACGGCCTGAAGGCCTGGATGCGCTCCGGCCCGCTGCAGGACGAGGTCGCCAACAAGCTCGAGGAGTGGTTCGAAGGCGGCCTGAGGGACTGGGACGTGACCCGCGACGCGCCGTATTTCGGCTTCCGCATTCCCGGCACCGAGGACAAGTATTTCTATGTCTGGCTGGACGCGCCGGTCGGGTACCTGTCGAGCTTCAAGGAAATCTGCGACGAGCGGGGGCTGGACTTCGACGCCTGGGTCCGCCCCGGCAGCGACGCCGAGATGCACCACTTCATCGGCAAGGACATCATCTACTTCCACTGCCTGTTCTGGCCGGCCATGCTCGAAGGCGCCGGCTTCAAGCGCCCGGACACGGTCCACGCCCACGGCTTCCTGACCGTCAACGGCACCAAGATGTCGAAGTCGCGGGGCACCTTCATCATGGCGCGGACCTGGCTGGACCACCTGCCGCCCGACATGCTGCGCTACTACTTCGCGGCCAAGCTGGGTGCGGGGCTCTCGGACCTGGACCTGAACTTCGACGACTTCACCAACCGGGTCAACTCGGACCTGGTCGGCAAGCTGGTCAACATCGCCAGCCGGGCCTCGGGCTTCATCCACAAGTTCGGCGGCGGTCGCCTGGCCGAGGCGCTGCCGGACCCGGCGCTGTATGGCGAGTTCGTGGAGGCAACCGAGGGCATCGCGGCCGATTTCGAGGCGCGCAACTTCGCCTCGGCGATCCGCCGGATCATGGCCCTGGCCGACCGCGCCAACCAGTACGTCGACGAGCACAAACCGTGGAAGATGGCCAGGGAAGAAGGCCGCGAGGCCGAGGTCGTCGCCGTCTGCACCCAGGCCCTGAACCTGTTCCGCGTGCTGACCACCTGGCTGTCGCCGGTGATTCCGACCATCGCCGAAAACGCCGGTAAGTTCCTGAACGACGACCTGATGACCTGGGCCGGCCTCGATGCGCCCCTGACCGACCACGCGATCGAGAAATTCCAGCCCCTGGCCCGCCGGGTCGAACCCCAACAGATCGAGGCACTGATGAACGACGCGAAAGAATCCCTGCAGTCCAGCGAGACCACCGAAAAAGCGGCCGAGACCCCGAAGCTGGACCTCGCCCCCGAGATCACCATCGACGACTTCATGAAGATCGACCTGCGCGTGGCGCGCATCCAGGAGGCCGGCTTCGTCGAGGGCGCCGACAAGCTGCTGCGCCTGGTCCTCGACCTGGGCAGCGAGACCCGCCAGGTCTTCGCCGGCATCCGCGGCGCCTACGAGCCGTCCGAACTCGAAGGCCGCCTGACCGTCATGGTCGCCAACCTCAAGCCGCGCAAGATGCGCTTCGGGATGTCGGAGGGCATGGTGCTCGCCGCCGGCGGTGATAACGGCGGGCCGTACCTGCTGGCGCCGGACAGCGATGCCCAGCCGGGCATGCGGGTGAAGTAGGTTTTCCGGGGCACTGCCCCGGGACCCGATTTCGGGCTTTTCCCTCTCCCATCGCCCCGGCCACCGCATTCTGTCGCCCCGGCCTTGAGCCGGGGTCCAGCGACTTTGAGATTCTGGTTTTGTAGCCCGGGTAAGCGAAGCGCACCCGGGGATTGTTGGCCTGTTCATTGAACTTCAACGGCGTTTCGCCGCTGGCTGCGCCAGCTGATGCGAGTTACTTCTTGGCGCCCCAAGAAGTAACCAAGAAATGCTGCCTGGACATCGCCGCCCGGGCTGCGCCCGGCTACCCTGCGATGCTCGGTGCGGATGGGACGAAAAGAACTCGCTACGCGGCTGCGCCGCTTCGCTCAGACACCTTTTCGTCTTTCTCCATCCGCCCCTGCGCTTCTCGGCGGCGCTGACGGCGGGGTACGTCAAAGACCAACCCTCGATTCCCGGAGCGCCTCGCTCTCCACCGTCGTCCCGCACTCGATGCGGGATCCAGCGACTTTGATCGAAACCCTGAAAGTCACTGGGCCCCGAACCGAGCGGTTGTACCGCGAGCTCGCTGAGCTGCCTTGCAGCGATGCCATCGGGGTCCGGGGCGACGGGTGAGAGGTTGGCGACGGGTTTCACCTGCCTGGAAGGTGCTGACGGCGGGGTACGACACAGGCAGCTCGCGGCCCGACTATTCAGAACGCCAGGCGCGTGTCATCTGCGTTCAAAGCTCCTGACCCACTGGATCGAGCGCATAGGTATCCTTTCGTTGGCGTTCGCAGATAGAGGAATGTGTTGGTGATCAATCTCTGCTCGAAGTCCGCGTGGCTCGCTGGCCTTGTCCTTTTGACCGGTTGCGCGACGTCGAATCAAGAGAGGGACGATTACTCGGAGTCCTTGGTAGGACTCTGGAAAACGGACTGCGCGCTTGATTTCGGGGTTCGTATCCAACGCGCGCAAATCGAAGGCGAATACACGATCGGTTTTTGCGGGCCTGGTGACTGCTTCAAACCGAACACTTGGCGGCCGAACTCGCCGATTGTCGGCGATGATTCGTATGAGCTCGTGTCTTCCGGACGCCTACGGATACTTGGTTCAGAAGGATGGACCGAGTATCAGAAATGTCAGGCGGTGCCTGACAGGCCAGACCCCTACGATCGTCCGACGACCGATGTGACGGAGTGTGGGAGTCTTGAAGTGCCGCTCTTGAACTGGAACTGGGTGTCGGCGAAAGGAATCGAAGGGGCGTATGTATATAAAGAGCGGGGAGGATACGAAGTTCAAATTTCACGAGACCAGATCATTGACTCGCTGGTCGAACGACGGCAACGGTGGCTTGATTTGGAGTTGAATCCTGTATCGGCGGATCAGGCCCTGCGACGCGTTCTTCGGAAGCCCCTTGATCAGTGGCCTATTTCAATCGCGCAGATCATGCCCAGTGAGTCCGAGTACGAAGCAGCGCGTCGGGAATTCAGGGAGATGCCAGAACCCGAAAGATCTGCAGCCCTCAGAGATGGGTCCGCGGCGTCCATTGTTCTGGGCCGAATTACGTTGGCAATCGAGGGCGCGTTTTTCGAGGGCCTTCTTTCGGGCAACGTCGAGATTCTGGATTCGGCAGGAGCCAACGTTCGGTCCTACCAGAGGCAGGCGTTCCGGGGCCAAAGCGAAGAGGGGGACATCCACATCGCAGTCCGGTTTGCTGCGGAAGACGACACGGAGCTGCACAGTTCTTGCCAGATCCAGCCCGCTGGCTAGTTCGGTCTCCTTCGGTTCGAGCTGCGATTTGGTCAGATGCCTTTGACTTCACCGCCGTCAGCGCCGCCGAGAAGCGGAGGGGTGAGCGGCGCTTGTGATGACAATCGGGCAAAAAGGTGTCTGAGCGAAGCGAGTTCTTTTTGCCCCGCTCGCACCGAGCATCGCAGGGCACCGGGCGCAGCCCGGCGGCGATGTTCGCGCAGCGGTTTTGGGTACTTTTGACGCCACAAAAGTACCTCGCAATAGCCTGCGCAGCAGGCGTGCGAAACGCTTTTGGCGTTTTCTCAAACAAACACCAAATACCCCCGGTGCGCTGCGCTTACACGGGCTACAACGTCAAAAGCAAAGTCGCTGGACCCCGGGTCAAGCCCGGGGCGACAGAGTGGGGGTGGCGACCAGAAGGTGACGCCGGCCCCAGCGTTCCGGGGCGAAACCAGTCAAACGCGACAGACGATCAGCCCTTCCGGTACACCGGATGCTTCGCGCACAGTGCCGCGGCGGCTTCGCGAACGTTCGCCTCGACAGAATCGTCGCCCACCGCATCCAGCACGTCGCAGATCAACCCACCGAGTTCGCGCGACTCGTCCACGCCGAAGCCGCGCGTGGTGATCGCTGGGGTGCCGATGCGCAGGCCCGAGGTGACGAACGGCGAGCGCGGTTCGCCCGGGACGGTGTTCTTGTTGACGGTGATATGCGCGCGGCCGAGGGACTCTTCGGCGTCCTTGCCTGTGATGTCCTTGTCGATCAGGTCCACCAGGAAGAGGTGGTTGTCGGTGCCGCCGGAGACGACCTTGTAGCCGCGGTCCATGATGACCTGGACCATGGCGCGGGCGTTGTCGACGACTTGCCGCTGGTAGTCCTTGAACTCGGGCTCGAGGGCTTCCTTGAAGGCCACGGCCTTGGCCGCGATGACGTGCATCAGCGGGCCACCCTGGCAGCCCGGGAAGACCAGCGACTGGAACTTCTTGGTGATCGATTCGTCGTCGCCCTTCGCGATGATGATGCCGCCGCGCGGCCCCCGTAGCGTCTTGTGGGTGGTCGAGGTGACGACGTGGGCGTGCGGGACCGGGTTCGGGTACACGCCGCCGGCGATCAGGCCCGAGACGTGGGCCATGTCGACCATGAACCAGGCGCCGACGGAGTCGGCGATCTCGCGCATCCGGGCCCAGTCGACCACCTTGGAATAGGCCGAGAATCCGCCGATCAGCATCTTCGGCTGATGCTCCTTCGCCAGTTCGGCCATCCGGTCGTAGTCGATCTCGCCCGTGTCGTGGTTCAGGCCGTAGGCGATCGCGTTGAAGATCTTGCCGGAGAAATTGACCTTCGAGCCGTGGGTCAGGTGGCCGCCCTCGGACAGGTCCATGCCCAGGATCGTGTCGCCCGGCTTGAGCAGGGCCAGGTAGACGGCCTGGTTGGCCTGCGAGCCGGAGTGCGGCTGGACGTTGGCGTAGCCGGCATCGTAGAGCTTCTTGAGCCGCTCGATCGCCAGGTTCTCGGCGATGTCGACGTACTCGCAGCCGCCGTAGTAGCGCCGGCCGGGATAGCCCTCGGCGTACTTGTTGGTCAGCTGGGAGCCCTGGGCCTCGAGCACGCGCGGTGAGGCGTAGTTCTCCGAGGCGATCAGCTCGATGTGATCTTCCTGGCGCTGGTTTTCCTGCGCGATCGCCCGGGCCAGTTCGTCGTCGAATCCGGCAATGGTGTAGGTGTCGTCGAACATGCGGATGGCGTGCCGTTTGAGGTGTCCGAAACTTTAACAGGTCGTGGTGCGATGGGACTGCAGGAGATGCTGCCGGTCCGTGGGATGAGATTGTCTGTGGGAGGGCGCTTCAGCGCGCGAAGGGACCCAGCTGAAAAATCGCCCAGCAAGGCAGGCTTCCCGCAGGACTGGCTGGTCCTTCTGGCTACAGCGCGCCCAGCTCGAAGGCCTTGAGGACGGCCCGGGTCCGGTCGCGGACGCCGAGTTTGCTCAGGATGCTCGAGACATGATTCTTGACCGTGCCTTCGGCCACGCTCAGCGCGTTGGCGATTTCCTTGTTCGAGTAGCCGCCGGCCATCAGGCGCAGGATTTCGGTCTCGCGCTCGGTCAGCGGGTCGGGGCGGTCCAGGCTGGTGAATTCCAGCCGGGACTTGCCCAGACCGGCCAGCAGGCGCTCGGTCACGGCCGGCTTGACCATGGTCTGGCCGTCGGCCACGGCACGAACGGCGCCGACCAACTCGTCCAGGGAAACGTCCTTGAGCAGGTAGCCGCGGGCCCCGGTGCGGATGCCGTCGAGCACCAGGTCGTCCTCGTCGAAGGTGGTCAGGATGATCGTCGGCGGCAGGGTCTCGGCCTCGTTCAGTTCCTTGAGCACGTCGAGGCCGTTCTTGTTCGGCATGCGGATGTCGAGCAGCATCACGTCGGGCTCGACCTCGGGCGCCATGTCCACGGCCTCCTGGCCGTCGCTGGCCTCGGCGACGACTTCGATGTCCTCGGTGAGTTCCAGCAGCGAGCGGACGCCCTGGCGGACCAGGTTCTGGTCGTCGACCAGCATCACGCGGATCTTCGAAGGTTCGTTCATTGCAGGAGGTTCCAGGTTGGGGTCAGCAGGTTGGGGTCGGCGGTGTCGGAAGCGTCGAATTCGCTTCCCGGAGTCACGCTGCCGTCTCGGGCGGCATCCAGGCATTGATGCGGAAGCCGTGGTTCGGGCGGGTCATGATCTCGAGGCGGCCGCCGAGCTCCTTGATGCGTTCGCGCATGCCGTTGAGGCCGTTGCCCGGCAGCAGTTCGATCGCACCGCAGCCGTCGTCGCGCGCTTCCAGACGCAGCCCGTCGTCGTCGGCGGTCAGGCAGATCCAGAGGTTCTGCGCGCGGGCGTGGCGGACGGCATTGGTGATCACTTCCTGGGCGCAGCGCAACAGGATCTGGGCGCGCTTCGGGTCGGTCAGCGACAGCTCGTCGGGGATGTCGAGGTGGATGGCCGGCTCGGGCACGCCGGAGGCCAGCTGGCGGATCGCCTCGCGCAGGTCGACCCGGTCGTCCTGGCGCATGTCGGAGACCACTTCGCGCACGTCCGAGAGCAGCAGGCGGGCGATCGAACCGGCCCGGTCGACGTGTTCCTTGGCCTTGCCCTGGCTGGTGTGGCTTGCAACCTCGAGGTTCAGGCTCAGCGCGGTCAGGTGGTGGCCGACCAGGTCGTGCAGTTCCCGCGCGATCCGTACCCGCTCGGCGATCCGGGTGTTCTCGGCCAGCAGGCTCTGCGTTGCGCGCAGTTCGGAGTTGACCCGCCGGACCTCGTCCCGGGCCCGAAGCTGATTCAGCGCCAGCGTCGAGGCGGCGAATGCGAACAACATCAGGCCGAGCAGGATCATCAGTTGCGGAATCAGGAAGATCCAGCCGAACTGCGGCAGCAACGCCACCATCACGGCGAACACCAGCGACAGGCAGAACAGCCAGGCCACGCCCAGCATGCGGGGAAGCAACCACGGCAGGATGCCGGCAATCACCGTGGACAGGATCGCGCCGAAGCTCGACCGACTGAAATAGGACACCGCGATGACCGCGGCGGTCATGATCGCCAGCGCCACCACGCGCTGCCAGAACGGCGCGATCATCCGCATGCGCGCTGCCGGGTGCAGGAAGGCCAGCAGGAACAGCGCCATCGCCGACCATGCGCCGATCAACGCCCACCGCGTCAGCGGCTCACGGGCATACAGCGGCGCCAGCAGCAAGGCGATGCCGACCAGGCTCCAGGTCAGGATGCCGGCATAGCGCAGCCAGTTGGTGGGGTGGATCTCGCGCATCGATCGACGGGTCCGGTTCACGAGGACGTTGGATGCCTAGTGTATCGGCATCGGGCCGGCAGGCCCATGGCCGAGAAGTCACGGCAACGAATCCACTAGACTGCCCGGCATGAACGCCACCCCGCAAGCAAGCGAAGCGCCCGACGTCCTGCGCTGGGCCGATGCGGACCAGGGCTCGGTGCGCCGGTTGCTGGCGGCCTTCGGCCTGGACATCGTCGTCGGCGCGGCCGCCGTCGAGATTCCCGGCAGCTTCTGGGGCGACGAGGAAGCCGGCCTGGTAGGTTCGAAGGTTCACGTGCGGCCCGATACGCCGATCCATTCGATCCTGCACGAGTCCTGCCATTACATCTGCATGGACCCGCGCCGCCGCGCCGGCCTGCATACCGACGCCGGCGGCGGCTACGACGAGGAGAACGGCGTCTGCTACCTGCAGATCCTGCTCGCCGAGCATATCGACGGCTACGGTCGCGACCGCTGCATGGCCGACATGGATGCCTGGGGTTATTCGTTCCGCCTGGGGTCGGCGCGGGCCTGGTTCGAGCGCGACGCCGAGGATGCCGAGGCCTGGCTCGCCCAGCGCGGGCTGGGGCCGCTGGGCGTGGTCAACGAGGTGGACTAGTTCACTCCAGGGGCGGCCCCGATCCACACTCCCGTTCTGGTCATTCCGGGGCACCGCCAGGTGAACCCGGAATCTCCTGATGCTCCGACCGAGGCTGGATCCGGGGCCGGGTCCGGAGATTCCGGATCGTCGCTCCGCGCCGTCCGGAATGACCAAGGGGTGTGGGCGGCGGCTGTGTCGGGCGATTTTCCCCGAAAACCCATCGCGCGCTGAAGCGCCCTCCCACAGTCGGGGCCTTGCTCGACCCCTGTGGCCGATCGGCAGAAGTCCTGTGCGAGGCCGGCTGTGCCGGGCGAATGCTTTTGGCGACGCGCCCCAACAGTTTCGGCACTCGACGGCCCCGATCCACACCCCCCGTTCTGGTCATTCCGGGGCACCGCCAGGTGAACCCGGAATCTCCCGATGCTCCGACCGCGGCTGGATCCGGGGCCGGGCCCGGAGATTCCGGATCGTCGCTCCGCGCCGTCCGGAATGACCAAGGGGTGTGGGCGGCGGCTGTGTCGGGCGATTTTCCCCGAAAACCCATCGCGCGCTGAAGCGCCCTCCCACAGTCGGGGCCTTGCTCGACCCCTGTGGCCGATCGGCAGAAGTCCTGTGCGAGGCCGGCTGTGCCGGGCGAATGCTTTTGGCGACGCGCCCCAACAGTTTCGGCACTCGACGGCCCCGATCCACACCCCCCGTTCTGGTCATTCCGGGGCACCGCCAGGTGAACCCGGAATCTCCTGATGCTCCGACCGCCGCTGGATCCGGGGCCGGGCCCGGAGATTCCGGATCGTCGCTCCGCGCCGTCCGGAATGACCAAGGGGTGTGGGCGACGGCTGTGCCGGGCGATTTTCCCCGAAAACCCATCGCGCGCTGAAGCGCCCTCCCACAGTCGGGGCCTTGCTCGACCCCTGTGCCGCGATCGGCAGAACTCCTGTGGGAGGCCGGCTGTGCCGGGCGCATGCTCTTGGCGACGCGCCCCAACAGTTTCGGCACTCGACGGCCCCGATCCACACGCCCGTTCTGGTCATTCCGGGGCACCGCCAGGTGAACCCGGAATCTCCCGATGCTCCGACCGCGGCTGGATCCGGGCCCGGGCCCGGAGATTTCGGATCGTCGCTCCGCGCCGTCCGGAATGACCAAGGGGTGTGGGCGACGGCTGTGCCGGGCGATCTTGCCGGTGAACCTCATCGCGCGCTGAAGCGCCCTCCCACAGTCCGGGCCTTGCCTGGACCCTGTGCCGCGATCGGCAGAACTCCTGTGGGAGGCCGGCTGTGTCGGGTGAATGCTCTTGGCGACGCGCCCCAACGGTTTCGGCACTCGACGGCCCCGATCCACACGCCCGTTCTGGTCATTCCGGGGCACCGCCAGGTGAACCCGGAATCTCCCGATGCTCCGACCGCGGCTGGATCCGGGGCCGGGCCCGGAGATTCCGGATCGTCGCTCCGCGCCGTCCGGAATGACCAAGGGGTGTGGGCGACGGCTGTGCCGGGCGATGTCTCCGGTGAACCCATCGCGCGCTGAAGCGCCCTCCCACAGTCCGGACCTTGCCTGGACCCTTTGCCGCGATCGGCAGAGCTCCTGTGCGAGGCCGGCTGTGCCGGGCGAATGCTCTTGGCGACGCAGGCGCCATCCAACAGACCTGGCGCGAGGTTCGGGGGGTTCCGGGGCCTACCGACTAGGTCCTCAGGCCCGTCCCCCGCTTCAGCAGGGTCAGACAGATCGCCCCGAGACCGATGCCGAACCCGAGGATGATCGCGAAGGCCGGGGCCAGCGGGACGTCGGTAACGCCGAGCATGCCGTAGCGGAAGGCGTTGACCATGTACAGGATGGGGTTGGCCAGCGCGACCGTCTCCCAGATCCCCGGCAGCAGGCTGACCGAGAAGAACACCCCGCCGAGGTAGGTCATCGGCTGGAGTACGAAGGTCGGGATGATCGAGATGTCGTCGAACTTCTGGGCGAAGGTGGCGTTGATGAAGCCGCCGAGCGCGAACACGATCGAGGTCAGCACGACCACGGCCACGGTGATGGTCCAGCTGTGGATCTGCAGATCGGAGAAGAAGGCGGCGACCAGCAGCACCAGGGCCCCGACCATCAGCGCGCGGAACACCGCGCCGGTGACGTAGCCGGCCAGGATCAGGATCGGCGGCAGCGGGGAGATCAGCAGTTCCTCGACGTGGCGCCCGAACTTGGCGCCGAAGAACGAGCTGGTGATGTTGCCGTAGGAGTTGGTGATCACCGACAGCATGATCAGGCCCGGCACGATGAAATCCATGTACGGCATGCCGCCCATTTCGCCGATTCGACGGCCGATCAGCTGGCCGAAGATCACGAAATACAGGGTCATCGTGATCGCCGGCGGGATCAGGGTCTGCGCCCAGATGCGCAGGATCCGGGAAACCTCCTTGATGACGATCGTCTGATAGCCGATCCAGTAGCTCTTCGCGGAGACTTCGACGCTCATGCCGTCGCTCCCGCTGCGCCCTGCTGTGGCTTTTCGACCAGGCGAAGGAACAGCTCCTCGAGCCGGTTGACCTTGTTGCGCATCGACTTGACCTGGATGTCGCGCTCTTCGAGCGTCTTGAACAGTGCATTCAGGCTGCGTGACTTGGGCAGGCTGGCCAGCAGCGTGGTGGCGTCGCGCAGCACGATCTCCATGCCGTCGACCTGCGGCGCCTCGTCGATCGGCGCACCGAGGTCGAGCACGAAGGTCTCGATGTCGAGCTTGCCGAGCAGTTCCTTGACCGTCGTGTTCTCGACGATCCGCCCATGGTCGATGATCGCGATGTTGCGGCAGAGGTTCTCGGCTTCCTCGAGGTAGTGCGTGGTGAGGATGACGGTCGTGCCCGCCGCATTGATGCCTTCGATGAATTCCCACATGGACCGGCGGATCTCGATATCGACGCCGGCGGTGGGCTCGTCGAGGATCAGCAGCTTCGGCTCGTGCATCATCGCGCGTGCAATCAGCAGCCGCCGCTTCATTCCTCCCGACATCTGCCGCGAAGGGCGGTGGGCCTTGTCCCAGAGCTGGAGCTGGTTCAGGTATTTCTCGGCGCGTTCCCGGGCCACCGCGCGCGGCACACCGTAGTAGCCGGCCTGGTTGACGCAGATCTCGAACGGTTTCTCGAACTGGTTGAAGTTGACTTCCTGCGGGACCAGGCCGATCTGCGACATCGCACGCGACCGCTCCTGCTGCACGCTGATGCCGAAGACCCGGGCCTCGCCGCCGGTCGCGTTGACCAGCGAGGAGACGATTCCGATCAGGGTCGATTTGCCGGCGCCGTTCGGGCCAAGCAGGGCGAAGAAGTCGCCTTCCTCGACCTGGAGATCGATGCCCTTGAGCGCTTCCACGCCGTTCTTGTAGGTCTTCTTCAGATTGGAAACGTCGAGTGCGTTCATGACCTCTGACCTGTTGATTTCGTCACGCCGGCTCCGTACCGTAACCGGTCTGGCAATCCCGTCATCCTTGGGGCACAACCTTGAGAATCCAATCGAACGCGGCCGCTGCGGCCGGACCGATCGTCCCTGCGCTGCTCGCCGGGCTTCTGCTCGCGGGCGCGGGCACGGCGATCGGGCAGGACGACCGCTGGCCGGACCTCGAGAAATGCGAGTTGTCCGCCGCCGGCGGGCGAATTACGGCCTCTGCCCGCTGCGGGACGCTAAGCGTACCCGAAAATCGTGAGCAGCCGGACGGCCGGGCGCTGGAGCTGGCCTGGGCCGTGATCCCTGCGCGCAGCAGCACGGTCGAACCGGACCCGGTCGTGTTCCTGGCCGGCGGGCCGGGGCAGGCCGCCCGCGACATCGCGCCCATCATGCAGGGGCCGTTCGGCGACGTGAACCGGACGCGCGACCTGATCTTCCTCGACCAGCGCGGCACCGGCGGCTCGAACGCGCTGTCGTGCGAGTTCGACGAAGAGCTGATGATGGCCGAGGAGGGCTTCGACGAGCTCGAACGCCAGCTCCGCAGCTGTCTCGACGAGCTCGATGCGGAGGCGGAGCACTACGCGACCCGCGACGGCGCCGCCGACCTCGACGCCCTGCGCGCCGAGCTCGGCATCGAGAACTGGAACCTGGTCGGGGGCTCCTACGGCACCCGCATGGCCCAGGTCTACCTGCGCGAATACCCGGACCGGGTCCGCAGCATGATCCTCGACGGCGTGGTGCCGAGCCGGCTGCGGCTGGGCTCGGAGCACGCCGAGAAGCTCGACCAGGCCCTCGAACGGCTGTTCGAGGCCTGCGCCGAGGACCCGGCCTGCGCCGACCGCTTTCCCGGCCTGGCCGACCGCTTCGTCGAGCTCAAGGCGCAGTACTCCGAGGAGCCGCTGGCCATCCAGGTGACCCATCCGCGGACCGGCGTGGCCGAGTCGATCGATTTCTCCGACGAAACCCTGGCCGGCTCCCTGCGCTTCCTGGCCTATGCGCCGGAATCGCAGATGATGATTCCTTACCTGATCCACGAGGCGGCGACCACCGGCAGCCCGGAGCGGCTCGCCGCGCAGGCGCTGATCGTCGGCGACCAGATGACCGACACGCTGGCCATCGGCCTGAACTTCTCGGTCGGCTGCGCCGAGGACTGGCCACACTGGCCCGCCGGCCGGGACGATTCCGGCACGCTGCTCGGCAACAGCATGCGCGAGCTCTACGATCGCATCTGCGCCTGGTGGCCGGCCGACCCGGTCGGCATCGAGTTCTTCGAGGCCTTCTCCTCGGACGTGCCGGTGCTGCTGCTGTCGGGCGAGCGCGATCCGGTCACGCCGCCGGAATACGGCGACGAGGCGGCCCGGCAGTACGCCAACAGCCTGCACCTGGTCGCCGAAGGCCGCGGCCACATCGTGGTCACCAACGGCTGCATCGCCGGCATCGCCACGCAATTCATAAGCGCCGGTTCCGTCGACGAACTCGACACCGAGTGCATGGAGTCCATCGGCCCCGAGCCGTTCTTCCTCGACCTGCTGGGGCCTGCGCCATGATCGAAGCCAACAATCTTCGCAAGACCTTCAACAAGGGCAAGGTCGTCGCGGTCGACGACGTCAGCTTCCACGCGCCCGACGGCCAGATCACCGGCCTGCTCGGGCCCAATGGCGCCGGCAAGACGACCACCCTGCGCATGCTCTACACGCTGCTGCAGCCCGACTCGGGCTCGATGAAGGTCGACGGCGTCGACCCGCTGGTCGATCCGATCGGCGTCAAGCAGAAGCTGGGCGTGGTGCCGGATTCGCGCGGTCTCTACGATCGCTTGACCGCGCGCGAGAACATCCGCTACTACGGCCGCCTGCAGGGCCTGGACAAGGCCAGGATCGAGAGCCGCATCGACGAGCTCGGCGGCATCCTGGACATGGGCGCCTTCCTCGACCGCAAGACCGACGGCTTCTCCCAGGGCCAGCGGGTCAAGGTCGCCATCGCGCGCGCCCTGATCCACGAGCCGGGCACCGTGCTGCTCGACGAACCGACCAACGGCCTGGACGTGATGACCACCCGGGCGCTGCGCGAGTTTCTCCTGAAGCTGAAGATGGACGGCCACTGCGTGGTGCTTTCGACCCACATCATGCAGGAGGTCGCGGCGCTGTGCGATCGCATCGTGATCATCGCCAAGGGGCGGATCGCCGCCGAGGGAACCGCCCAGCAGCTGCTCGAGAAGAGCGGTGAGGCCAACCTCGAGGACGCATTCGTGAAACTGATCGGAACCGACGAGGGGCTGCTCGCATGATCGCCGTATTCATCAAGGAATTGCTCGACAACTTCCGCGACCGGCGCGTCGTGCTCAACACCCTGATCCTCGGCCCGCTGATGGGCCCGGTGATCTTCGGCCTGATGATCTCGTTCATGGCGCGAGAGACCACCGAGCGGATGGAGGCGGCGCTGGAACTGCCCGTGGTCGGTGCCGAGCACGCGCCGAACCTGGTCGGCTGGCTGGAGCGCCAGGGCGTGATCATCGAAGACGCGCCGGACGACCCGGAGGCGGCGGTCCGCGCCGAGGACGAGGAAGTGGTGCTGCGCATCCCGGCAGGCTTCGCCGAGGCCTGGAACGAAGGCCGACCGGCGCCGGTCGAGATCATCGCCGACCGCTCCCTGCGCTACACCGGGACGACCATTTCGCGGGTCAACAGCTACCTGAACACCTACAGCGCGCAGATCAGCCAGCTTCGCCTGCAGCTGCGCGGGGTCCATCCCGAGATCACCCGGCCGATCGACAGCCAGGTCGTCGACCTGTCGACCCCGACCTCGAGGGGCGGCCAGATCCTCGCCTTCCTGCCGTACTTCATCCTGATCACGGTATTCATGGGGTCGATGCACATGGCGGTCGATACCACGGCCGGTGAGCGGGAGCGCAAGTCGCTGGAGCCGCTGCTGATCAACCCGCTGCCGCGCTGGAAGATCATGGCCGGCAAGCTCATGGCCACCACCTTCTTCGCCCTGGCCACCCTGGCCCTGGGCCTGATCGCGTTCGTCTACGCCATGGGCATGCTGCCGACCGCCGACATGGGCGTGTCGCTGAACCTCGATGCGCGCGTGGCCGCGATGGCCTTCCTGCTGGTCGCCCCGGCGGCACTTCTGGCCGCCGCCATGCTGACCATCCTGGCCTCCTTCGCCAAGAGCTTCCGCGAGGCGCAGAGCTACATGGGCCTGGTGATCTTCGTGCCGATGATCCCGAGCTTCTGGCTGCTGATCGACCCGACCAAGGCCGAGACCTGGATGGCCTGGGTGCCCCTGCTGAACCAGAACGTGATGATCCTGGAACTGGTCCGCGGCGAGCCGACCAACTGGGCCTGGGTCGGCGCCACCCTGGCCAGCACCACGCTGCTGGCCCTGGCCCTGGCCTGGGTCGCCGGCGGCCTCTACAACCGGCCGAAGCTGATCTTCACTTCGGACTGAGCCAAGGGCCCGCCGACCCCGGGCTTTCCGGGGTCGGCGCCCCGCCCCGCCTGTGGGAGCGGGCCTGGCCCGCGAATACTTCACCCCGAATTCCTTCGCCTGCAGGGCAGGCTCCCACTGACCGTCCGCAATCACTGGCTGAACTCGCCTGTGGGAGCGGGCCTTGCCCGCGAATGCTTCACCCTGGACTCCTTCGCCTGCAGGGCAGGCCCCCACTGACCGTCCGGAATCACTGGCTGAACTCGCCTGTGGGAGCGGGCCTTGCCCGCGAATGCTTCACCCCGGACTCCTTCGCCTGCAGGGCAGGCTCCCACAGACGAATCGCCGGGCGAAGGTGTCCCGTTTCCCTCCCGCTTGTCGTACCTTGTAGGCATCAACGGGAGGAAGGATCACCATGAAGAAAGTACTGATCGGATGCCTGGGCGTCTTCGTCCTGGTCGCCGTGGCCGGCGGCATCGTCACCTACGTCAAGGTCATCAAGCCCGGCATGGAGTTCGTCGGCGGCATGGCCGAACTCGGCCAGGAGTTCCAGGAACTCAACGACTCGATCGAGAACCGCGAGTCCTTCGCCCCGCCCGGCGACGGCGCCCTGGACGATGCTCGCTTCCAGCGCTTCCTGGCCGCGCAGCGCCAGATGCGCGGTGAACTCGAAGGTCGGTTGACCGAGCTCAAGACCAAGTACGAAGAGCTCGAGGCCGAGATCGACGAGCGCGGCGGCCAGGCCGGTATCGGCGATATGGTCGGCGCCTACGCGGACCTCGCCGACCTGCTGATCGCCGGCAAGCGGGCCCAGGTCGAGGCGCTGAACACGCACCGGTTCTCGATCGAGGAATACAACTACACCCGGGACCGCGTCTACCGGGCGCTGGGCGAAGGCGTCGCCGTCGCGGCCATCGCCCAGAGCGGCAACGCCGGCCAGTTCAACCAGACCGTCCCGCAGGAAACCATCGACATGGTCGAACCGCACCGCGAGGAGCTGATGGAATCCTACGTGCTGGCGTGGTGGGGGCTTTGAGGGGGAGCCGGAAACCGAGCTGATTCCAGAATCCTGTGGGGGCCTGCCCTGCAGGCGAGCTCCCCCGGTGAACCCCATCGCGCGCTGAAGCGCCCTCCCACAGTCGGGGCCTTGCCGGGACCCTGGGCCTGATCGGCAGGCCCCCTGTGGGAGGCCGGCCTGCAGCGATCGGGCACATGCTCAGGTCTGTGGGAGCCTGCCTTGCAGGCGAAGGAGACCAGGGTGAAGCATTCGCGGGCGAGGCCCGCTCCCACAGGAGGCTTTATCTCATGATTCCGGCCTGTGGGAGGCCGGCCTGCAGCGATCGGGCACATGCTCAGGTCTGTGGGAGCCTGCCTTGCAGGCGAAGGAGACCAGGGTGAAGCATTCGCGGGCGAGGCCCGCTCCCACAGGAGGCTTTATCTCATGATTCCGGCCTGTGGGAGGCTGGCCTGCAGCGATCGGGCACATGCTCAGGTCTGTGGGAGCCTGCCTTGCAGGCGAAGGAGACCAGGGTGAAGCATTCGCGGGCGAGGCCCGCTCCCACAGGAGGCTTTATCTCATGATTCCGGCCTGTGGGAGGCCGGCCTGCAGCGATCGGGCACATCCTCAAGTCTGTGGGAGCCTGCCTTGCAGGCGAAGGAGACCAGGGTGAAGCATTCGCGGGCGAGGCCCGCTCCCACAGGAGGCTTTATCTCATGATTCCGGCCTGTGGGAGGCCGGCCTGCAGCGATCGGGCACATCCTCAAGTCTGTGGGAGCCTGCCTTGCAGGCGAAGGAGACCAGGGTGAAGCATTCGCGGGCGAGGCCCGCTCCCACAGGAGGCTTTATCTCATGATTCCGGCCTGTGGGAGGCCGGCCTGCAGCGATCGGGCACATGCTCAGGTCTGTGGGAGCCTGCCTTGCAGGCGATTGATTCATCGGGCTCAACCATTGGCTGATGGTTCGCTTCGCCGGTCAGATCCATATGGCGTCCCATAGCGAATGGTGCCGGATCGAGCGCACCAAACCGGCGCGAACCGGGTTCTGCAGCACGTAGCGAGCAACCCCCCTGACGTCCTCGCCCGGCCGGATTCTCCGGTCATGAAACCCACGCTGCCAGATGCCGCCGCGGGCGTAACCACCCCGGTGAATCGATCGAGTAGCAACTGACTTCGCCTTCTGGACGCATTCCGAAAGGCCGACTTGCTCGCATCTCAATTGCAGCAGCCAGTGGACATGGTCCGGCATCAGCACGAAGCACCATGTGCGAATGCTTGGTTCGCAGCTGTGTATAGCCTTGACCACGCAGCGACCTATGGCCAGTTCGGCCAGTAACGGCCGCCGTTGGGCCGTCGTGAAGGTAACCAGGTACATGGCGCCCGGCTCGCTGATCCGACCGGATCGCAATCGATGGGATCTTGCCGATCGACGCGACCGCGAACTTCGGAATCGGATCGCTCCCACAGGCATCGCGGTCATGCGCCGCGCCTCAGACACACTCTCGCCGATAGATTTCCCGCAGCTCGCGGCGCCGGTCGCGGAGTTGCTGGCCGCGGGGTTCGCGGTAGCCGCGGCGGAGCTGGTCCTGGACGGCGTCCAGGTCCTCGAGCAGGTCCTCGCAGTAGCGCTCGCGTTCTTCGCGCCGAACGCTGGGCGATGGTCTCGCGGAGCGCTCGGCGGCGTCGGTCTCGGTCGGCGCGGTCTTCTCGGCGGGTGCCGGCGCGGGCACCGCGCGGTAGGTCGAAATCGAGCGCTCGTCCAGTTCGACTTCGACGAACTGCTCCACGTCCGGCTTGCGGTCGGAAAAGTGGCGGTTGCCGTCCTCGTCGACCCACTGGTAGATGGTTGCGCCGGCCAGAAGAATGGCCAGCCCGAAGCTTCCCGTGATCTGGTGCATGCGTCCTGTCCTCACCGGCCGAGCCAGCGGCCGCGATTGCCAACCCGGTCAGTCTAGGGCGCGCCCCGCTCCCCGGCCATCGGAAATCCGCTCGGTCGGGGGTAGGAAATCGGCGGGGGTGCTCCGGGAAAGGGCATTCGCGGGCGAGGCCCGCTCCCACAGGCGAGTTCGGCTAGTGTTTCCGGGCGGTCTGTGGGAGCCTGCCCTGCAGGCGAAGGAGACTGGGCTGAAGCATTCGCGGGCGAGGCCCGCTCTCACAACAAGGCCCGCTTCCACAGGCGAGTTCGGCTAGTGTTTCCGGGCGGTCTGTGGGAGCCTGCCTGGCAGGCGATGAAGGTGGGCCGCAAGCGTTCGCGCGCACGGTTCGCTTCCACAGCATGGCCCTCTCACCAGAAAGGGGCCGGGGCCGATCCCGAGGCAGCTGCCCGGCAGATGTATCCCGGTCAGCCTTCGCTGCGGTTGCGCTGCCCGCGGCCGCGCTGGCGGTCCCGGGCGCCGCCGCCGTACATCGGACTGTAGGCTGCCTTCTGGGCTTCGGTCAGCAGTGCAGCC
The DNA here is from genome assembly GCA_965222675.1 of Wenzhouxiangellaceae bacterium. GTDB lineage: Bacteria > Pseudomonadota > Gammaproteobacteria > Xanthomonadales > Wenzhouxiangellaceae. The sequence goes on from OZ244963.1 coordinate 1,305,218, forward strand.
TGTTCGAGGTGCGCGAGCAGGTGGACCGCGCGCAGCTCGGCGTTCAGTTCGGCGATCTCGGCGAGCTTCGCCTCGACCTCTTCCGGTGATGGAGCATCGCCGCTCTCGTCCCCGACGAACATCGCGTTCAGTTCGGCCTCGGCATCGAGGATCCGCTCGCCAATCGACACTGCATCGTCGCGCACGCGCTCGACGAGCGCCTGAGTTGCGGTGCGCTGCTCATCGGTCAGGGCCAGCGCCTCGGCCTGCTCGAGTACATGGCGCGGCCCCGGGTAGCCGTTGAGCTCGGCGGCGCGCGCCAGCCCCATGCCGTGACCGCTGCGCAGCATCCGTTCCTGGCGGGGCAGCAGGCCGGTGACGGGCGGGTCGGTGCGGGTCGATGCAGCTTCGTCAGCGGCTTCCTGGGCTGGCGCAGGAAAAACGGCCATCAAGAGAAGTGCAAGCAGGGCGGAGCGCAGCATGGCAGGTGTCCTCTAAAAAGTCTCGGGTGATTCTAGATTCATTCCGCGCCGGTGCGAAGGGCGGGGAGGAGTGGTGTGGGAAGGGGCTTTGCCCGCGAACGCCTCCGCCTCTTCTCCTTCGCCTGCAGGGCAGGCTCCCACAGACCTGAGGTTGTGCCCGATCGCCTGCCAGGCAGGCTCCCACAGGCCGGAGGATGTGCCGGATCGCCTGCAGGGCAGACTCCTACTGACCTGAGGATGTGCCCCATCGCCTGCAAGGCAGGCTCCCACAGGCGGAATCATGAGCTGATGCCTCCTGTGGGAGCGGGCCTTGCCCGCGAATGCTTCAGCCCAGTTCCCCTCGCCTGCAGGGCAGGCTCCCACAGACCTGAGGTTGTGCCCGATCGCCTGCAAGGCAGGCTCCCACAGGCCGGAGGATGTGCCGGATCGCCTGCAGGGCAGACTCCTACAGACCTGAGGATGTGCCCCATCGCCTGCAAGGCAGGCTCCCACAGGCGGAATCATGAGCTGATGCCTCCTGTGGGAGCCGGGCCTTGCCCGCGAATGCTTCAGCCCAGTTCCCCTCGCCTGCAGGGCAGGCTCCCACAGGCCTGTAGTTGCGCCTGATCGCCTGCAAGGCAGGCTCTCACAGGCCCGGCTGCCTTGTCAGGTTCGCCCGCGCTCGCGCAGCGCCCCCAGCACCCGGATGGCATCGACGGTCTCGGCCACGTCGTGCACGCGCAGGAGATTGCCGCCGCGCTCGGCGGCCAGCAGTGCCGCGGCCACCGACGCCGCGACGCGGTCCTCCGGCCGCTTGTCATGACCCTCCCTGCCGGTGATCGTCCCCAGCATCGACTTGCGCGAAATGCCGATCAGCAGCGGGTGGCCGAGGCCGGCGAAGTGGCGCAGGTCGGCCAGCAGCTGCAGGTTCTGGTCCAGCGTCTTGCCGAAGCCGAAGCCCGGGTCCAGCACCAGGTTCGCAGCTTCGATCCCGGCGTTCGTGCAGGCGCGGATCCGCTCGCGGAAGAAGGCGAGCAGGTCCTCGGTCACGTCCTGGTAGGTCGGCGCATCCTGCATGGTCCGGGGCTCGCCCTGCATGTGCATCACGCAGACCGGCACGCCGAGCTCCGCCGCCGCTTCGATCGCCCCTTCCGCGCGCAGGCCGTTGACGTCGTTGATCATCGCGGCACCGGCGGCCACCGCGCCGCGCATCACTTCCGGTTTCATGGTGTCGATGGAAACCGGCACGTCGAGTTCGGCGGTGATGGCCTCGATCACAGGCACCACGCGCTCGAGTTCCTGGCCGGCGTCCACCGGTTCGGCACCCGGCCGCGTCGACTCGCCGCCGACGTCGAGAAGGTCGGCGCCCTCGGCCACCATCCGCCGCGCATGCGCCAGCGCCGCTTCCACGCCCTGGAACCTGCCGCCGTCGGAAAACGAATCGGGAGTGACGTTCAGAATGCCCATCACCAGCGGTATCTCGCGCCGCGCTGCTTCGTGGATGCGCTGGCTCAACGGGTGCATGGGGTTCGGATCCATTGCGGAGGCTCCTGGAAGAGGGAACAAGCTTATCGGGTCAGGAATCGGAATGTCGCCGATCCGGGGCTGGGGTAGATTGAGCCCATGAAAAGGACCAATCGATTCGCGCACAAGCGCCCTCCCACGGTCGGGGCCTCGAGGGGGCGCTGGAGTCCGTCGATCGCTCTCCTGTGGGAGGCCGGCTCTTCCGGGCGACTTGCCGAGTCATGATCACCCTCGACCCCCGCCTCCTCGCCGCCTGCCGACAGGCGCTGGCCGAGCCCGATGCCCGCGTCGGCGACCTGGCGCGCAGCGCGGGCATGAGCACCGGCCATTTCCAGCGCGCGTTCAAGCGGACGATCGGCGTTGCGCCCGGGGAGTTCCTGCGCACCGGCCGATTGAACCGCTTCGTCGAGGCGCTCGAGGCCGGCGCCAGCGTGACCGACGCGGTCCACGCCGCCGGCTACGGCTCGACCAGCCGCGCGCACCAGGCGGCCGGCGAAGGCCTGGGGCTGGCGCCGTCGCGCGCACGCGCCGGCGGCGCCGGCGAGCGCATCGAGTTCGGCATCGCGGCCTGCGCCCTGGGCCGGGTGCTGGTCGCTGCAACGTCCCGGGGCCTGTGCGCGGTCCAGCTCGGCGACGACGACCGGGCGCTCCGCGCCGACCTCCTGCAACGCTTTCCCCATGCCGCGATCGGCCCCGGCGGCCCGGCGTTCCAGCGCACGCTGGAGCGCGTGGTGAGGCTCGTCGAGCGCCCCGCATCCTGCCCGCACCTGCCGCTGGACATCAGCGGCACGGCGTTCCAGCGCCGGGCGTGGAAGGCGCTGCAGCAGATTCCCGCCGGCACCACCGTCACCTACGCCGAACTGGCCGCCCGCATGGGTCATCCGAAGGCCCACCGGGCCGCGGCCTCGGCCTGCGGCGCCAATCCGCTGGCGGTGGTCGTGCCGTGCCACCGGGTGGTCCGGGCCGACGGCGGTCTCGGCGGCTATCGCTGGGGGCCGGCGCGCAAGCAGGCGCTGCTGGACGCCGAACGCGCCTCGGCGTCGGCGCCGGAAGCGGGATCCAGATCCGGAACCAATACCGAATCACGAGCGAATTCACGATCGAACTCACCATCGAAATCCGGCCCCCAATCGCAGGTCGGGTGACCAGAATGCGCCGTCGCGGCCCATTTTCGTCACCGGTCGGCGTCGGTGCAGATCGGCGACCGGGCCACCCGGGCCGGTAAACCGACCGGCCATCGGAAAACGGACAGGTTTCCGGCCTTGTGGCGCGTCAATTGCATATGAAGGGTGGCGTCAAGGTTTCGCGACGCCGGGTTCGCGCCGAAGTTGTGACGCGCATCACGTTCAGGGAGGAAAACGCTGCGGCTGATTCGGCCGACAGCCGGTTTTTCTGACCATGGATGGCACAAGCTGACGTTTTTTGTCAGTGGCTGTTGCATGGCTGGCGTGGTTTCGATGCCGATCTGGGTCGAAAGTCACACATCGCGAGTCGAGCGTTCTAGAGCATCAGGGCGAATGGCTTGTGGCACGAAACCTGCATTACAATCCGTGCGTAGGGAGCTTGCAGTGTTCCCGGATTCGCCAGACCTTAAAACTTTTGACCAGGAGCATCACATGAACAACATTCGCAACCTGAAGAACCAGGGCGGTTTCACCCTCATCGAACTGATGATCGTGATCGCCATCCTCGCCATCCTGATGGCCATCGCCATTCCGGCTTACCAGGACTACACGGTCCGCGCTCAGAACTCCGAGTGCATCAGCATCGTTGGTGGCGCAAAGACGTTTGTCTCTGAGACCGCATCCTCTCAGGGTGTGACGGTCGCTAACGGAGATTTCGCCGGATACGTTGCGCCGACCAATACTGCTTTCTGCGATAACCTGGCTATCGGCGCTGCAGGCGTCATCACTGTTACGTCGACGGCCGGAACGGGCGGCACTCTGACGTTCACGCCCACCCAGTCTGCAATCACGGATTCCATTGAATGGGATTGCACGACTGATATTCCGGCAAATGAAGTCCCGGCTGAATGTCGCGCTTAATAGCTGGGTGGCGGACCTGCTAGTTCCATAGCTCATCCGCAAGTAAAGGAGCCCTCGCCTGGTGGCGGGGGCTTTTTTTAATGAAGCGCAAAAAGTCCGTTCTTAGGCTGCTGGTAATCGAGAGCACTATTTCGCTTTCTGTCCCGCTGCTGTTTATTACCTTCTACGTAGGTACCTTTGGACTAGGTGCCGTCACCGCTTTCTCTCACTTTTACGCACTTTCACCGCTTCTTCTCACCTTGTTTGGTCTCAGGTTTATCGCGGCTGCACTCTTCAGCATGTGGCGCCAAGTGGAAGTTATTGTAGAGGCGTTGATTGTGTCTCTCTTCGCTTCCGCGGTTCTGCTTTATTACGCACTATGCCTATTGGCGCTCACTAATTGGGGAGAAGTGATAACACTCGAAATAATGAAGGCTTTCTCTGGTGCACAGTTCCCGATCCTGCTTCGTACTGTCGGGCTTAGCCCCATTGCGTTTGCTTTAGTATCTTTTGCGGGATTCGCAGTTTTGGTTTGTACTGTTTATTTCGTGGTTAAGAGATTTTCCATCGCTCATCAAGCGTCAGTTAATTTAGGTTCCGGTTGGTGCTTATTTCTCGGCTTGTCTTCGTTGGTGGGCGCATTAGGGCTTGGTTTGCGGATCTCAAACCATCCGCCTGGTGATGGGGTGGAGCCGATTGCTGTAACGTTTTTCAACGAGCACTTCGAGGCTCGACTTCAAAGCGCTCGATTGAACGGATTTGCTGTTGCTTTGAGAGGCAAAAAGCACGCCGCCGCTGCAGACAACTACTCTCCTTCTGACATGATCCCGGAGAAAAACATCTTCGTTTTTCATGTTGATGGGTTGAGGGCGGATCGTCTTTCTTCGCTAGGCTATTTTCGAAACACTTCCCCCAACCTAAAGGAGTTTGCGGAGAGAGGCCGTTTCTCGCATTTAGGTTGGCTCTATTCCACCTGCAGCGAGTCCGCCTGCGGATTGGCTGGCCTTGAGGGCTCGCAATACGCAGATTCGATTGGTGGTGACCTTTTTTCGCTGTCTGACGTGCTGCAGGCCCACGGCTATCGACGCTATTACTTGCTTAGCGGAGAACATAAGGTTTGGCACGGGCTTACTGACTTGTACGGTGAGAACGGAGTGGTTCTTGATGGATCAGACTTTCCGGACTATCCAACAAACAGCGACGAAGTTCTTTTCGAGATGCTTGATGGTGTTGTCTTCGATGGCCAGGGCCCAGTCTTCGTCCAGTTTCATTTGATGTCAGCACACCAGTTGGGATTCAGGTTCCTGGACGAGCAGCCCTTTCAGCCGGCAAAGCAGTATGCGTTTCCGCTGCTGAGAGGATCGCGGGTTGAGACCGACAACTACTATGACAATGGTGTGTATCAAACAGATCATGTGATTGGAGAGTTGCTTGCAGAACTTGAAGACCGGGGTTTTCTAAACGATGCAGTTGTCGCAATAGTTTCAGATCATGGAGAGTCGCTTGGGGAAGGTGGAATTTGGGGTCATTCAAGGGGAGTTTCACCTTCGGAGGTCGTTGTGCCGGTTCTGTTTTCATCGGACTGGAGTGCGAGTTTCGATCAGCCGATTGAGATCAAGAAGGGCTCTTCAGTTGACTTCGCCCCGACCATTGCACAAGCTGCAGGGCTTCCGATACCTGAGATTTGGCGCGGCCTGAGCCTCGATAGATACGATCAAGATCGAATTATTCGGATCACTCAAGACAAGCATCGATCTGTGATTCTCACTTCTTCGAACGAAACTATGGAAATTCTCTGCGACATCAATGCCGCGGAAGTAAGCGTCTATTTTGTTGGAGAGTTTGGCGGACGGCAAAGAGCGAATCTTGATCACGAGTTTCTCACCGAAATACTTGGCGAAAAAGTGTCCGAGGTGCGGAGGTTTTTTTCTCCCTTCTGCGAGATTGAGGCGTAAGTGTTCAGAAGTTTCGGGTTCTTCGCCAACATGCTTTTAATAAACGACGGCGACACTCATCACCCGGAATGAACGTCGCTACAAACGCGGACATTCATCCCCTACAGTCCGCGTCGAAACAGGGGGGCTCTTCTCGAGAATGTGTCAACTGGGGGGAAGCTTACGTGGACACCCAGCTTTGCCCGGACACCCGGTTACCGGCGAAACCCGTCGCGGGCGAGGCCCGCTCCCATAGGAGTGTCTTTTGAAGATTCGCCCGGCGAGGCCGGCCTCCCACAGGAGGCATCGGAGTTGGCGCGGAGCTGGAGCAACGCCCCGGCTGTGGGAGGGCGCTTCAGCGCGCGATGCCTTGGAGCGGGTCAAGTAGCCGCCTGCAAGCAGCCTCCGACAGGGGATCGTCCCCCGTTCGCCCGATCAGGCAGCGACGACCTCGATGGTGTCGACCTCTGCACCGAGCGTGTCCCGTGCCCGCTCCAGGTCGTAATCGGCTTGCAGTCCGAGCCAGAATCGCTCCGACGTACCCAGGGCGCGGGCCAGGCGTACCGCCGTATCGGCGGTGATCCGGCGCTTGCCGAGCACGATTTCGTTGATTCGACGCGGGGGGACATGGATGGCACGCGCCAGCGCGTTCTGGCTCATGTCCAGGGGAACAAGAAACTCTTCCAGCAGGACCTCGCCGGGATGGATGTTCGGAAGTTTCTGCGTTGTCATGTCCGTTGTTCCTGTGTCAGCCGATTGCACTTGGGTCAGTGGTAGTCGACGATCTCGACGTTCAGTGCATTGCCGTCGTCCCAGGTGAAGCAGATTCGCCATTGACGATTGATCCGGATGCTGTGTTGACCTTTTCGGTCGCCCCTGAGAATTTCGAGCCTGTTACCGGGCGGCGCCTTCAGGTCGTCGAGGTTCTGCGCGTTGTTCAGCATCCTCAGCTTGCGTCGAGCGACCTGCTGGATGTCTGACGGTAGCTTCTTCGATCGCCGACCTTCCCAGATGTGCTGGGTCTCGCGATCGGAGAAACTGCGAATCATGCATGGACTATAACGGATAGCGTTATAGGCGGCAAGTGAGATTTCGTAGATGCGAACCGCGAGAATCCAGACACCCAGTTTCATCGCGATCGCGGGTGAGGCCCGCTCCCACAGGAGTGGCTTTTTAAGCTTCGCCCGGCGAAGCCGGCCTCCCACAGGAGGCATCGGAGTTGGCGCGGAGCTGGAGCATCGCCCCGACTGTGGGAGGGCGCTTCAGCGCGCAATGCCTTGAGTCGAGAATGTGGACACCCAGCTTTGACCCCAGCTTTGACCGGACACCCGGTTACCGCCGAAACCCGTCGCGGGCGAGGCCCGCTCCCACAGGTCGAGCTCAGGCGTAGCGGGCCGGGTCTTCGCTGACGGTGTCGGGGCGGGCGTGGGCGCGGAGCCAGGCGGCCAGTTCAGGCTCTTCGAGGTGGCCGGCGGCGAGGCGGATCATGATGCGGTAGCGATCGCTCGCGGAGGCGGCAAGGTCCCATTCGTTGATCCGCAGGAACAGGCGCATGGCGATATAGGCCGTTCGCTTGTTGCCGTCGACGAACGGATGGTTGCGTGCAATGCCGAACCCCAGCGCGGCGGCAAGGGCGAGCAGGTCGACGTCGCGGCCGCCATTGGCGAACAGCTGTTGTGCGCGGGCCAGCGCGGACTCGAGGAGGGCTCGATCACGGATGCCTTCACCGCCGCCATGCTCCGCGATCTGGCGCGCGTGGATGGCCAGCAGAAGGTCGAGCGATACCCATCGCGGCTCCTGAGCCATCATTCAGCCAGCTTCCGCAGCAGGTCGCGGTCCTCGCGCATGATCTCCTCGGCGATATCCATCTGGGCCGAGAATTCGGGATCGTAGGGGGTCAGGCGGATGCCGTCGGGGGTTTCCAGCACCATCAGCTCGTCGCCGCGGTCGACGCGGAGCTTGTCGAGCAGGTCCTTCGGCAGGATGACGCCGGTGGAGTTGCCGATAGCGGTGAGCTTGAGCTTGCGGGTCATGGCGGGGTTCCTGGGCAGTGTTTTAACCGATGTTATAACGGGCGGGCCGAGCCGATCAACTCCTTCGCCTGCAGGGCAGGCTCCCACAGGCACCAAGAGCAGGGTGCAGACAGGATGCTTCGCCTGCGGGGCAGGCTCCCACAGGCACCAAGAGCAGGGAGCAGGCAGGGTCCTTCGCCTGCGGGGCAGGCTCCCACAGGCCTGAGGTTCCCGGGCATGGGGAGGATTCCTGTGGGAGCGAGCCTTGCTCGCGAAAGCCTCTGTTCGATCTTCATCGCCTGCGGGGCAGGCTCCCACAGGCCTGAGGTTCCCGGGCATGGGGAGGATTCCTGTGGGAGCGAGCCTTGCTCGCGAAAGCCTCTGTTCGATCTTCATCGCCTGCGGGGCAGGCTCCCACAGGCCTGAGGTTCCCGGGCATGGGGAGGATTCCTGTGGGAGCGAGCCTTGCTCGCGAAAGCCTCTGTTCGATCTTCATCGCCTGCAGGGCAGGCTCCCACAGGCATCAAGAGCAGGGAGCAGGCAGAGTCCTTCGCCTGCGGGGCAGGCTCCCACAGGCATCAAGAGCAGGGAGCAGGCAGAGTCCTTCGCCTGCGGGGCAGGCTCCCACAGGCCTGAGGTTCCCGGGCATGGGGAGGATTCCTGTGGGAGCGAGCCTTGCTCGCGAAAGCCTCTGTTCGATCTTCATCGCCTGCAGGGCAGGCTCCCACAGACTTAGGGGTGCAGACAGGATGCTTCGCCTGCAGGGCAGGCTCCCACAGGCATCAAGAGCAGGGGTGCAGGCGGAATCCTTCGCCTGCAGGGCAGGCTCCCACAGGCCTGAGGTTCCCGGGCATGGGGAGGATTCCTGTGGGAGCGAGCCTTGCTCGCGAAAGCCTCTGTTCGATCTTCATCGCCTGCAGGGCAGGCTCCCACAGGCACCAAGAGCAGGGAGCAGGCAGAGTCCTTCGCCTGTGGGGCAGGCTCCCACAGGCAGTCCGGGCAGGGAGATCGGGCTCCGGAATTCAGGTGTTGCGCAGGGCGGAGACGAGGTGCGAGGCCAGGGTGCCGCGCAGGCGCTGGATGTAGCGCTTGGCGTCGGGGGTGACCTCGGGATCGAACTGCATGGCGGTGCCGACGACCTTGAGCTTCACGGTCTCGCCTTCGAGCTGGAACTCCGAGTCGTTCAGGCCTTCGACGATGCGCTCGAGCACGTGCGAGGCGCCTTCCTGGGGGGTCATCGGCAGCAGGACCAGGGGCACGTTCTTGAACTTGTCGCCGAGCATGCCGAGCAGGTCGAGGTCGCGCAGGTGCAGGGGCAGGGCGTCGAGGATGCGCGGCATCACCGCTACGATCTCCTCGGGGGTGATGGTGCGCCAGTCGCCGTCCTCGTGGCAGACCTGGGCGATCATCAGCATCAGCCCGGAAAAGTGCGTGCCGTAGCGGATCGCCGAGAGCACTTCGCGGTTGAGGAAGTACATGGTGGCGGTGGGCACCAGCGCGTCGCCGGGAATGAACTCGATGCGGTTGCGCTTGCGCACCTTGGACACGGCCTGGTCCAGCACGTTCTGGACTTCGTCGTCGTCCATGCCGCGGTCCTTCAACGCGCGGCGCAGCGAGCCGTCCATGCGCTCGAGGTCGGCGCGGTTTTCGACCATGCCGTCGAGGGCGCCGACCAGGGTCTTGGCATCGGCGCTGGAGGTCTTGAGAAAGTCCGAGACGTGCTTCGAGCGGGCCTCGCCGACGAACTGTTCGAAGCGCCCGTCGAGCGCCTCGGCAACGCGCCGGGTGGTGTCCTCGTCCAGGCCCTGCGAGCGGACCTTGTCGAGCAGGTCCTTCTGGACTTTCCGGATCGAATCGCGGTTGAAGCGGGTCACGTGGCCGCCGGGGTTGGGCAGCATTCCGACCGTGGCGTGCTCGATGTGATCAGCCAGCACCTTCGACAGTCGGTCGCCGTCGTCGTCGCCGGACCGACGCAGCTCGGCGGCCAGCACGATCAATCGCGCGGCTTCGCCGGGGTGGTGCTGGATCTCGCTGACCAGCTCGTCGATGCCCATTCCGATCTCGTCGGCGCCCTCGGTGAGCACCTGGACGAGGTTCTCGCTCTTCAGCTCCGCGGTGAGCTCGTTGACGAACTTCAGCCACGTGGCCAGCGGCATGCCGTCGTCCATCAAGGACTTCTTCAGCATCGGCAGCAGGCGCTTGATGTCGCGCGAATCCGGCAGCAGGCGGCGGATGATCTGGGCCAGGCGCCGCGGCGAGGTCTGGCCGGCCTCGTATTCCTCGCAGACCAGGGCGACGACGGTGCGGTAGGTCAGCTGGTCGACCTCGTCGATGATGCCGCCGTTCTCGGCCAGGAAGCGAGCGGTTTCCTTCTGGTCCTCCAGGGCGCCGGCCATGTCGCGTTTCATGGTCTCGACGGCCTCGAGCACCACGTCCAGGGACAGGTTGCCGCGGCTCTCGCCGACCTGGTCGCCGAGCGCACGAATCTGCGCGGCCACGCGCTGGGCGGTCGCGGCGTCGTCGGTTTCTTCCTCGGGCTCGTCCGCCGGCTCGATCAGGTTGCGCATGGCGAAGACCTGCTCGATGCGCGCGAGCAGGTCTCCGGTGGGCACGTCTTCGCTCGCCGAGGCCCCGCTCGCCGAGGCCTGCTCGGCCAGGTCGGTCAACTGCGCCAGCCCGTCGCGCTCGATCACCTCGTCGTCGGAGGTCATCCTCTTCAGAACGATGTGGTTCACCTTGATCGACGTGACGTCGGCCTCGGTCAGCGCGGCCTTGTAGGTGTCGGCATCGCCGAGTTCGTCGGCGCGGACGAGGTGTTCCATGGCCGAGGCCAGTTCCTCGTCGCTCAGGGCCGGTGAGAAGGTCAGCGACTGCAGGCCCATGGCCCGGAACAGCATCTGGATGCGGTTGGCGCTGAAGTTCTCGTCGGCGCGGAAGTCCTCGATGAACAGGGCGCCGCGATCCAGCATCAGGGTGACTTCGCCGAGCGCTTCGGCCACCGGCACCATGTTCTCGCGGAAGGTCGTGCACGCCCGCAGCATCTGCGGGTGCTCGGTGCCGTAGGCGGTGGCGTTGATCAGCATCGCGTTGAACTGCCGGCCGAGAATCTCGGCCCGGCGCTGATCGAGGGCGTCCTGCTCGTCGCTCATGCGCCGATGCCCTGGCGAACGCGCCAGTCGCGCAGGGCCGCGCGCATGGCCTCGGCGCTGCTGTAGCGGTCTTCGCGAAGCGCGGCCGTGGCCTTGACGATGATGCGCTCCAGCTCGGAGTCGATGCCGGGCGCGGATTCGGAGGGCCTGCTCAGGAACAGCGTGTCCGGACGCTCCATCTTGCGCATCAGCAGGTCCGTGTCGTCTTCCTGGCGCACCGGCAGCTGGCCGGCCAGCGCCTCGAACAGCACCACGCCCATGGCGTAGAGGTCCGTGCGCGCGTCGGTCTCGCGGCCGGCGGCCTGCTCGGGCGACAGGTACAGCGCCGAACCGACGACCATGCCTTCGGCCCAGTACTCGGTGCGCGCGGTGCGGGCGATACCGAAGTCCACGATCATCGGCCGCAGGTCATTGCGGTCGACCATGATGTTGGCCGGCTTGATGTCCTGGTGGACCACGCCGTGCTTGTGCGCGTAGCCCAGGCCTTCGAGCACCTGCATGATCAGGCCGACGGCGGTCTGCGGGGCCATCCGCCGCTTCGAGGGCACCGGGTGCTTCAGGCGGTGGCGGATCATCCGGCCGAGGTCGGCGCCGTCGACCAGCTGCATGACCTGGAAGTAGTAGTCATCGTCCTCGCCCATTTCGAAGATGGGCACGATGTTCGGGTGGGCGAGCACGGCGACGGTCTCGGCCTCGTCCTGGAACTGGCGCGCCCCCCAGTCGGCGGTCTGCGGCCCCTTCGGAAGCAGCTTGACCGCGACCTGGCGCTTCAGCGATTTCTGGAAGCCGATGAACACCGCGCCCATCGAGCCGCGCCCCAGTTCGCGCACGATCGTGACGTTGCCGAAGGATCGGCCGATCACGTTCTTCTGGTCGATGGGTTCGACAGCGCTGTTCATGGAAGGCAGCCCCTTGTTGCCCCGTGGTGCGATCGGCCGGGTGGTCGACAATACTCGACCGACGCTGCCTGTCCGCCTGTGATGAACTCCACATTCTACTTCCCCGGCGCCGCGACGGGAAGAACGGGTCGGTGTCCGGTTTCGCGGACAGGCAGCGGGCTCCAGGGCTGGATTCCAGGGCTGGATTCCAGGACCGGATCGAGGACCGAATCCCGCTCCGATCGCGGGCGACGATCAGCCCCCGGGACATGCGTGTACCTCAGTTCGTTACTCGGTCCCGCAGATAGGTCGGAGCGAGTTCGTGGGCCGGCACGGCCCGGACGAAGGATGCCAGCCGGAGCAGCCCGGCGGCGTCCGGAGACGCGGCCGCCCGGATCGAGCTCAGCCGCTGGACCACCGCTTCCGGGAGAAGATCGCGATGGACCTCGAACGCGCTGCCGGCGCCCTGGGCGTCAGGGCCGGGGTCGGGCAGGTCGCCGGGTGCGCAGAGCACCTCGCGGCCCTGCAGCTCGGCGCGGTCGCCGTCGAAGTGATAGATGGCGGCGTAGACCTCGCCCATGCGGGCATCCATCGCGGCCAGGACGGTTGCGGGGCCCTCGCGGTCGCGGCCGGCCGCGGCGATCATCGCCAGGCTGGAGACCGGGTGGACCGGCAGGTCGTGGGCCAGCGCCAGGCCCTGGGCCACGCCCAGGCCGATCCTGAGGCTGGTGAAGCTGCCCGGTCCGCGGTCGACGACCAGCGCGTCGAGGTCGTCGAACGAAATGCCGGCCTCGGCCAGGAGTTCGTCGATGAACGGCAGCAGCAGGCGGCCGTGGGCGCGCGGCTCGGTGCGCGAGCGCGTGCGGACCTCGCCGTTCATGTCGAGCGCCACGGAGCAGGTCTCGAACGCGGTCTCGATGGCGAGGCGCTTCACGGGGCGCGCTCCTCGAGGAAGGCCACGGCCTCGTCGCGCGAGCGCACGCGCGGCATCGGCGGCAGGCTCCTGATGAACATCCGGCCGTAGGACTTGCCGACGATGCGCGGATCGCCGAGCACCAGCACGCCGCGATCGCCGGCGTGCCGGATCAGGCGGCCCGCGCCCTGCTTCAGCGCAAGCACCGCGTTGGGGATCTGCAGCTCGGCGAAGGGGTTGCCGCCGGACTCGCGCACGGCGCGGATCGTGGCCGACAGCACCGGGTCGTCGGGGGCGGCAAAGGGCAGCTTGTCGATCACCACGACCTGGAGCGCCTCGCCGCGCACGTCCACGCCTTCCCAGAAGCTGGCCGCGCCGAGCAGCAAGCGGTTGGGTCCGGCGCGGAACTCCTCGAGCAGTACGTCGCGCGGGGCGTCTTCCTGGACCAGCAGCTGGAAGCGGCTGTTGGCGCGCAGCCAGGCGGCGGCGCGCTGCAGCGCGCGGTGCGAGGTGAACAGCAGGAACGCCCGGCCCCGGCTCGCCTCCAGCAGCGGCAGGACCTGCTCGAGGAGCGTTTCCGTATGCGCCGGGTCGCCCGGCTCGGGCAGGCCTTCCGGCAACCAGAGCCGGGTCTGGCGCGCATAGTCGAAGGGGCTCTCGACGACCTCGGTCTCCGGGTCGTCGAGGCCGAGGCGGCGGGTGAAGTGATCGAAGCGCCCGTTCACCGCCAGCGTTGCCGAGGTCATGATCCAGGTCGCGGTGCGTTCCGAGCGCAGCTTGCGGAACTCCTCGGCGATGTCCAGCGGCGTCAGCGTCAGCGAAAGCCGGCCGCGCCGGCAGCTGAACCAGCGCACGCCGGGGGCTTCGTCGGCGAGCAGCAGGTCCAGCGTTTCGGCCCGGGCCCGGGCGCGGTCGTGGCAGGTGGCCAGCTCGCGCGAGCCGCCCTCGAGCGGAGCGAGCGCGTCGGCCAGTGCATGCAGCGCATCCTGCAGGCCGTGGAGATCGTCGAACACCGGCCGCAGGCGGGCCCAGTCGCCGCGCTCGGGCAGGCGGTGCGCGGCGCTGGCCAGGTGCTGCAGCGCTCGTTCAAGACCCTCGACCGGTTCGCGCAGCACGTGAAGCGTGCCTTCCGCGGTGCCGCAGGCCTTGAGGGTGTCGCGGGCGAGTTCGCGCAATTGCCAGGCCGAGACGCTCCTGGAGAAGAAGCGGGTGGCGACATCGGGGACCTGGTGGGCTTCGTCGACGATGATCGCGTCGGCCCCGGGCAGAACTTCGCCGAAGCCGGTCTGCTTCAGGGAAAGGTCGGCGAACAGCAGGTGATGGTTGACCACCACCACGTCGGCGTCCTGGGCCTGGCGGCGTGCGCGCAGCACCCAGCAATCGTTCAGCCGGGGGCACTCGGAGCCGAGGCAGTTGTCGACCGTGGAGGTGACCAGCGGCCAGATCCGCGCACGTTCGGGAATGCCGGAGACTTCGCGGATTTCGCCGGTGACGGTCCGCCGCGCCCAGCTTCGCACGGCCTCGAGGTCGTCGCGCGTATCGAGGTCCAGCTCGCCGGGTCCGTCATCGGCGCGGTCCATGCGCTGCGGACAGAGATAGTTGGCCCGGCCCTTGAGCAGCGCCACGTCGATTTCGGCGCCGGTTGCGCGCAGGGCCAGCGGCAGGTCGCGCTGGAACAGCTGGTCCTGCAGGTTCAGCGTGCCGGTGGAGATGATCACCCGTTCGCCGCGGGCCAGCGCCGGCAGCAGGTAGGCAAGCGTCTTGCCGGTGCCGGTGGCGGCCTCGGCGACCAGGTCGCGTCGGTTCTCCAGGCAGTCGGCGATGCGCAGGGCAAGGCGAGCCTGGCCGGGCCGGGGCTGGAAGTCCTCGAGCAGGTCGGCCAGCGCGCCATCCTGGTCGAAGGCGTGGTCCAGGGTCTGCATGGCGAAGGCCTAGCGGGCGCCGGCAACGCGCGCCGGTGGCGCCGCGGCGCCGCCGCGGGGCATCAGAAGCGCTCCGGCGGCGCGACCCGGCACTGCGACAGGCGGTCCCGGGCGCGCTGCGCCCGGTCCCACTCGGAGGCGCGTTCGTGGACGATGATCAGGGTGCGCAGGGTGCGCTGGCAGATCGCACCGACCTGCGGCCCGGCCTCCCAGGCGCGCTGGGCGTAGCTGCCCGCCTGGTCGACCCGGCCCTGCTGGAGCTGGATCTCGGCCATGAACTGCAGCGCGGCGGGGTCGCGGCCGTCGATCCGCAGCGCGCGCTCGAGCAGCTGCTCGGCCAGGTCCAGGTTGCCCTCGGCCTCGGCTGTCCGGGCCTGTCGCTCGAGCGACTCCACCGCCGGGTTGCGCAGCGTATAGACCTGCAGTTCGGCGTCGTCGTTCTCGATGGCCGGTGCGCGAACGCGGTCCTCGACCGTGCGGCGATCGTCGGGTGCGGGGGGTGTGGCCGCGCAGGCGGCGAGGAGCAGCAGGACGGCGGAGAACGCGGCTCGAAGGACGGGTTTTGCGGGGCTCGTCATCATGAGGAAAGGATACCGGAAGGGGGCCGGGTACAGGTCGGTAGGTGATCGGTCCGCGGTGCTTCGGGCCCCTGCTGGAGGCCGCTTGTGGGAGAAGGCGACCGGGAAGGTCTTCCTGTGGGAGCGGGCCTTGCCCGCGATGGAGGTTCCGAAGCGCTTGATCGCCTGCAGGGCAGGCTCCCACAGACCTATGGGTGTCCCTGATCGACTGCCCACCATCGCCCGGCAGAGCCGGCCTCCCACAGGAGCCCTCCCCTTCATCACAGACCTATGGGTGTCCCTGATCGACTGGGAGGCCGCTTGTGGGAGAAGGCGACCGTGAAGGTCTTCCTGTGGGAGCGGGCCTTGCCCGCGATGGAGGTTCCGAAGCGCTTGATCGCCTGCAAGGCAGGCTCCCACAGACCTATGGGTGTCCCTGATCGACTGCCCAGACCTATGGGTGTCCCTGATCGACTGGGAGGCCGCTTGTGGGAGAAGGCGACCGGGAAGGTCTTCCTGTGGGAGCGGGCCTTGCCCGCGATGGAGGTTCCGAAGCGCTTGATCGCCTGCAAGGCAGGCTCCCACAGACCTATGGGTGTCCCTGATCGACTGCCCACCATCGCCCGGCGGAGCCGGCCTCCCACAGGAGACCCCCTTCATCGCCCGGCGAAGCCGGCCTCCTACAGGAGACCCCCTTCATCGCCCGGCGAAGCCGGCCTCCCACAGCATGAGGAGTAGGTGATAGAGGCCTGCGCGGGTGCTCAATTCCCCCTGAGCCGGTCCAGCAGGCCGCGTCGCACGCAGCGGGAATACTGCTCCGGCTGCGAGCCGGCGACGAACGGCATGGCGCGGGCGCCTTCGCATTCCTCTTCGGCCAGCAGGGGGCTCGGCCAGTCGATCCAGAACCATTCCAGGCTGTCCGGCCACTGGCGCGGAGTCGGTTGGTGGGGCAGGGCGTCGAACAGGCGCGCCCAGACCGGCAGCGCCGAGGTCGCGCCGCTGACGGCCGCCGGGCGGTTGTCGTCGCGGCCGACCCAGACCACCGCCAGCCAGCGCTCGGTAAAGCCGGCGAACCAGGCGTCGCGCCGATCGTTGGTGGTGCCGGTCTTGCCCCTCACGACCGCGCGCCGCGCGGCCGGGTCGGACAGGCGCGCGGCCAGGGACCGGCCGGTCCCGCGTGCGACCGCTTCTTCGAGCGCGAAGTCCAGCAGGGCCAGGGCGTCGCGTTCGCGAATCGGGCGCAGGCGCACGGGGTAGCGGCCGACCGCGCCGTCGCTGGGGTCGACCACGTCGGTGATCGCGCGCAGCGGCGTGGAATACCCGCCGGCGGCGAGCGCCTGGTAGAGCTGGGTGACCTGGAGCGGGGTCAGGTCCACGGCACCGAGCAGCGCCGAGGGATGGCGCTGTCCGCCGGGCTCGATGCCGAGATTCTCGAGCAGGCCGAACAGGCGGTCGACGCCGATCTGCAGACCGACCCGGACCGTGGCCTGGTTGTAGGAGTTGGCCAGCGCGGTCAGCAGCGGCACGGTGCCGTGGCTGAGGCCGTCGTAGTTGCTCGGCGTCCAGTCTGGCTTGCCGGCCTGCGGCACCGACAGCGGAGCATCCTCGACCGGCGTGACCAGGGTGTATTCATCCGGCTGGGCCAGGGCCAGCAGGTAGACGAAGGGCTTGAGAATCGATCCGACCGGGCGCCGGGCGTCCAGCGCGCGGTTGAAGCCGGGCCGGCGGTAGTTGCGGTCGCCGACCAGGGCGCGGACCTCGCCGGAGTCGGGCTGGGCGAGCACGATTGCGCCCTGCAGCGAACCGGCTTCGGCTTCCACGGCGGGCAGGCCTTCGGCCAGCGCCCGCTCGGCGTGCTGCTGGGCCATTGGACTCAGGGTGGTGAAGATGCGCAGGCCCTGCACGCGCAGGTCGGCTTCGCGGTAATCGGCGCGGAGCTGGCGTCGAACCAGGTCGATGAACGCGGGGTGGGCGCGGCTGGGCGCCAGGTCGCGCACGTCGGCGCCGAGTTCGCGGACCCGAGCCCGCTCCAGTTCGACCGCATCGATCAGCCCGGTGTCGTGGAAGACCTGCAGGACCAGGTCGCGCCGGTTCCGCGCGCGCTCCGGGTTGCGCGCGGGGTGGTACCAGGACGCGCCGCGGACCATGCCGACCAGAAGCGCGATCTGGTCGGTGGAAAGCGACTGGACCGGCAGCCCGAAGTAGTGCTCGGCGGCGCGGCCGAAGCCGTGGATGGCCTGGTTGCCGTTCTGGCCGAGGTACACATCGTTCAGGTAGGCCTCGAGGATTTCGGCCTTGCTGAACCGGGCCTCGAGGCTGATCGCCATGATCGCTTCGTTGAACTTCCTGAGCAGGGTCTGCTCGCTGGACAGGAACAGGTTCTTGACCAGCTGCTGGGTGATCGTGCTGCCGCCCTGGACCACGTCGCGGGACATCAGATTGCGCAGCGCGGCGCGGACGATCGCCTTCGGGTCGACCCCGTGATGGCGGCCGAACTGGCGGTCCTCGACGGCCTGGATGCCGGCGACCAGCAGGGTCGGGAACTCGGCGATCGGAATCAGCGTTCGGTCGCGCTCGTCCAGCGGCAGCAGGCTGCCGAGTTCGGCCGGGGGCAGGCGAGCCAGGGCCAGGTCGCGCCGACCGGCGTCGTCGACCGACTCCAGCGACCGGATGATGTCGTCGCGCAAGGTAACGCCCAGGGTGGTCGCGGGCTGGACGCCGTCGGCGAACCGTGCTTCGGGCAGCGCGATGGTGTAGCGGCCGTCGCGCTTGCGCCAGCGCCCGGGCAGCAGCGGCTCGCTCTCGACCAGGCCGGCGGCATTGAGTTCCAGCTCGAGGTCGGCGGCGGAGATTACTCGGCCGACGTGCAGTTCCAGCGGTCGCGCGTACAGGCGACTCGCCTGGGTCCACTGGCGCTCGGCGAAGCGGGTCGAGGCCTCGCGGTCGAGATAGACGATCCACGGACCGAACAGGCCGATCGCGGCGCCGAGCAGGAACAGCGCGACGCGCCACGGCCAGACGCGTCGGCCCCCGGCAGCAGGGGATCGGCCGCGCGGCGACGCGCGACGGCTGCGCTTCTTCTTCGACGCCTTCTTGCGGGCCACGGGGCGCTAGGTTTCCCGAACGTCCATGACAAGCGCGGAGGGATGGCCGATAATTGCCGGCTGCATTCCGTCGTGGAACAGGTCGTTGGTTTCAATGGGTCCCGGATTCATGCGCCGCATTATAGGAACACCATCGCTCGTGCGCCGCCTCGGTCGGCGCTCGTGGTCGAATCCGCGCGCCACCGGCCCGATCGAGTTCCGGGTCGATGGTTGATCCCGGCGCGACCGGCTCGCCGCTGCCGCGGCTGCTGCTGTGGGCGCGACCGGGCGGCGGTCGGGGCGGCGGTCGGGGCGGCGGTCGAGGCAATCGTTCGAAGCCGGCCGACGTGGCCGGGCGGGTTGCCGAGCGAATTGCCGCGCTGGGCCTCGAGGCGGATGTTGCTGGCTTCGACGCTCCGCCCGGCGCGGGGTCGCTGACCGGCGGCGTCGAAGCAGCGATCGAGTCCATCCGTTCGTCGCACCCGGATCGGGACCTGCTGGTGCTTCGCGCCGACCTGGCGCTGCCCGATCATTTCCCCGCCCTGATCCGCTCCCTCGCCGGGCTCGAGGATCGGCCGGCGCGCCTGCTCTTTCCCGGCGATCACGGACCGGCCTTCGACCCGCTGCGCGGCCTGGACACCGGCGAGGCCGACTGCGCGTCGCTGGTCGCGTGGGCCTGCGATCGCGTCTGGCAGGCGGTCGAAGGCGGATCGTTCGACGGTGGTACATCGGAGCGCGTACCGGCCGACGCGCTGTGGCTGCGCGCCGGCGCGGATCGACACGGCCCGGCCGCGCTGCTCGACGACGGCTACCTGGTCGCGAAGCAGCCGGCGGAGGCCGCGCCGGACGAAGACGCCGGCCCGGAACCACCGCACGGTCATCTCGCCGAGCGCGTGCGCGGACTCCTGGCCGAAGGGGTGTGCGAGCTGCCGTGCCCCGACGGGCAGCCGGTCACGCTGCACATCGCGCACAGCTGGGGCGGCGGGGTCTGGCGCTGGATCGAGGACTTCATCGACGGCAGCGAGGCGCCCCAGCTCGTTCTCGTCGCGGTTTCCGACGGCGCGGGTACGGTCTGCGGCCGCCGGCTCCAGCTCTGCGCGCTGGGCCCTCGCCGCGGGGTGATCCGCGAACTGGCGCTGGCCCCGCAGATCGGCAGCAGCGTGGCCGATCACGCCGGCTACCGGGCGGTGCTGGAGACGGTGATCCGGCGCTACGGGGTCGGCCGGGTCGTGGTCTCGTCGCTGGTCGGCCATTCGCTCGACGCACTGACCACCGGGCGGCCGACGCTCCAGGTGCTGCATGATTTCTATCCCGCCTGGCCGTTGCTCGGTCACGACCCGCGCCCGTTCCTCGACGCGAACGACGGCGACCCGGACGCCGCACGCGCTGCCGCCGTCGAGGCTCACCGGTCGACGATGCGCCTGCAGCCGCCGGACCCTGCGTTCTGGAACGCGCTGGACCGGGCCTGGTTCGAGGCCGTGCAGGCCGGTCGGGTTCGCTGCGTTGCACCCACGGCCCACGTCGCACGGCGCTGGGAGGCGCTGCACCCGGACACGGCGCTCGAAATCGGCATCGTTCCGCATGGTTTCCGGCCGTTCTCCTCCGTGCCGCCGGCGATCGACGCTCCGGTCCTCGAGGCCGCTTCCGACGAGCTGCTGCGTCTGGTCATTCCCGGCAGGTTGACCGAAGGCAAGGGGCTGGACCTCCTCGAAGCCGCGCTGCCGCGCCTGGCCGGCCGGGTGCGACTGACTGCGCTGGGCTGCGGCCGGGACGGCTACCGCCTGTTCGGGCGATCGGGCATCGACGTGATCCCGGGCTACCGTCGAGACGAGTTGCCCGAGCTGATCGCCGCGCTTCGTCCGCACGCCGCGCTGTTGCTGTCGACCGTGCCGGAGACCTGGAACTACACCCTCAGCGAAATGCGGGCGCTGGGTCTGCCGGTGGCCGCGACCCGGGTCGGCAGCTTCGCCGAGCGGATCGTCGACGGTCGCGACGGCGTGCTCTTCGAGCCTGACGCCGACGCCCTGGTCGACTGCGTCGAGCAGCTGCTGGAGGCGCCGGAACGGCTGAGCTCGATGGCGGCGAAGGCGCCGCCGCAGGACGACCTGGCCACGATGGTCGCGGCCTACGATGCGCTGTGTCCGCCCGGCCATGTTCGGGGGGCGGCCTTCGAGGCCGCGTCCGCGGCGCACGCCGACTACGGGCGCGTGGCCGCGGCCCTGGCGCGCACGCGCCAGCGTGCCGATCGGGCCGAGGCGCGACGCGATGCGCTGGAACGGGACCTGGACAAGCGCACCCGCTGGGCCGAGACCATGGAACGCCAGTTCCGTGAACGCAGTCGCTGGGCCGAGGAGCTCGAAGCCACCCGCAAGGAGCAGCAGGCGACGATCGGCCGGATGGACCGCGAACACCGGCGGGCCCTGTCCGACGTCCAGCGCCAGCGCGACACGCTGGCCGGGGAGCTGGACCACCTGCGGGCCGAGCGCGAACGCATTCTCGGCAGCCGGTCGTGGCGGATCACCCGACCGCTTCGCGTGGCCAGCCGGCTGTTCGGCGGCGGGCGGCTGAAGCTGCTGGCCAATCCGCTGAACTGGCCGGCCCTGGTCGGCCGCTTCGCTCACCACGTCCGGCTGCGCGGAATCAAGCAGACGCTGATCATGATGCAGTCGCCGACGCCCAGGGAGCCGGCGCCGGAACCGGTGGGTGCCACTGCCGTGCCGACCGCCGACCGGGTGGCCGCACCGGTGCGCTTCGACGAGACCGCGTCGCCCCGCGTGAGCGTGGTCATCCCGGTCTACAACCAGCTGCACTTCACGGCCGCCTGCCTGCACAGCATGGTCCGCACGTCCAACGAGACCTCCTTCGAGGTGATCGTGGTCGATGACGCTTCCAGCGACGGCACCGCGAAGTGGCTGGCGAAGTGTCGCGGCATCCGCGCGATCCGCAATGAGCGGAACCTCGGCTTCATCGGCACCTGCAACCGCGGGGCTGCGGCCGCACGCGGCGACTACCTGGTGTTCCTGAACAACGACACGGAGGTCCGCGACGGCTGGCTGGATGCGCTGCTCGATGTGTTCTGTACCCGTGCCGACGCCGGCGTGGTCGGCGGAAAGCTGGTCTATGCCGACGGCACGCTGCAGGAGGCCGGCGGCATCGTGTTCGACGACGGCAGCGGCTGGAACTACGGTCGCGGCGACGAGCCCGGCCAGCCGCAGTACGAGTTCGTCGCCGAGTGCGACTACGTGTCCGGGGCCTGCCTGGCGATCGCCCGCGATCGCTTCGAGGAGCTCGGCGGCTTCGACACGCACTACGCGCCGGCCTACTACGAGGACACGGACCTGTGTTTCAAGGTCCGCGAACAGGGCGCGAAGGTCTACGTCCAACCGGCGGCGACCATCGTCCACTTCGAGGGTGCGACCTCCGGGACCGACGTCGACGCCGAGACCGGCACGAAGCGATTCCAGAAGATCAACCGCGAGAAGTTCGCCGAGCGCTGGAAGGCCCGGCTCGCCGCCCAGCCGCCGAACGCGCCGGACTTCGATCGCGCCGACCCGGTCGGCGCGCTGCGCCACCATCGCCATCCGCACCGGGCGCTGGTCATCGACGCGACCACGCCGATGCCCGACCACGACTCCGGATCGGTGCGGATGTTCGCGTTGCTGAAGCTGCTCGACGAGCTGGGCTACCGGACCAGTTTCATGCCCGAGAACCGATCTTGGGCCGGCCGCCATTCGGCGGCGTTGCAGCAGGCCGGGATCGAAGTGCTCACCGCCCCCTGGGTCGCCGACATCGAGGACTGGCTGCGCGAGAACGGCCGCGACCTCGACCTGGTGCTGGTCAGCCGGCACTACGTGCTCGACCCGCTGGTCCGGCTGATCCGGGAGTACTGCCCGAAGGCCAAGCTGGTCTTCGATACCGTCGACCTGCATTTCCTGCGCGAGCAGCGCGAAGCCGAGCTGGCCGGCACGGCCGCGGCTCGCCGCGCGGCCGCCCGTACCGAGCAGCGCGAAATGGACCTGATCCACGAGGCCGATGCCACGCTGGTGGTCAGCGCCTTCGAGCGCGACCTGCTGGCCGAGCGCGTCCCGGATGCCGAGGTCCACGTGGTGTCCAACATCCACTCGCTGCACGATCCCGGCCGGCCCGTCGACGAGCGCGCCGACCTGCTGTTCGTCGGCGGTTTCCAGCATCCGCCCAACCTCGACGCGGCCGAGTGGCTGGTCGACGACATCCTGCCGCGCGTGCGCCGGGAACTGCCCGACGTCGAACTGCACCTGATCGGCAGCAAGATGCCGGAATCGCTGGCCGAACGGCGCGCCCCCGGGCTGCGCTGCCACGGCTTCGTCGCCGACCTCGATCCGTTCCTCGCCGGCTGCCGCATTTCGGTCGCGCCGCTGCGCTACGGCGCGGGTGTGAAGGGCAAGGTGAACCAGGCCATGAGCCACGGCCTGCCGGTCGTGGCGACTTCCTGTGCCGCCGAAGGGATGTTCACCACCCACGAACACGACATCCTCATGGCCGACGACGCCGAGGCCTTCGCGGCCGAGATCGTCCGGCTCTATCGCGACGAAGCGCTGTGGACGAGGATCGCCGCCAACGGGCGCGAGAACGTCCGCCGGCACTTCTCGGTGGATGCCGCGCGGCGCGCGCTCGAGCGCTTGCTCGCCTGACCGGACCGGAGGGTTTTCCTGTGGGAGCGGGCTTGCGAGCGAAGGGGAGGGTCTTCCTGTGGGAGCGGGCCTTGCCCGCGAAGGAGGTTCCCTGCTGCTCGATCGCCTGCAAGGCAGGCTCCCACAGGCCCAAGAGTGCGCTTGATCGCCTGCAGGGCAGGCTCCCACAGGCCTGAGGGTGCGCCTGGTCGCCTGCAAGGCAGGCTCCCACAGGCCTCGGGTCTGGAACCATGGCTTCCCCTGTGGGAGCGGGCTTGCGAGCGAAGGGGAGGGTCTTCCTGTGGGAGCGGGCCTTGCCCGCGAAGGAGGTTCCCTGCTGCTCGATCGCCTGCAAGGCAGGCTCCCACAGGCCCAAGAGTGCGCTTGATCGGCTGCAGGGCAGGCTCCCACAGGCCTGAGGGTGCGCCTGGTCGCCTGCAAGGCAGGCTCCCACAGGCCCAAGAGTGCGCTCGATCGCCTTCAGGGCAGGCTCCCACAGGCCTGAGGGTGCGCCTGGTCGCCTGCAAGGCAGGCTCCCACAGGCCTCGGGTCTGGAACCATGGCTTCCCCTGTGGCAACGGGCTTGCGAGCGAAGGGGAGGGTCTTCCTGTGGGAGCGGGCCTTGCCCGCGAAGGAGGTTCCCTGCTGCTTGATCGCCTGCAAGGCAGGCTCCCACAGGCCTCGGGTCTGGAACCATGGCTTCCCCTGTGGGAGCGGGCTTGCGAGCGAAGGGGAGGGTTTTCCTGTGGGAGCGGGCCTTGCCCGCGAAGGAGGTTCCCTGCTGCTCGATCGCCTGCAGGGCAGGCTCCCCCGGGCCTGAGGGTGCGCTTGATCGCCTGCAGGGCAGGCTCCCACAGGCCTGAGGGTGCGCCTGGTCGCCTGCAAGGCAGGCTCCCACAGGCCTCGGGTCTGGAACCATGGCTTCCCCTGTGGCAACGGGCTTGCGAGCGAAGGGGAGGGTTTTCCTGTGGGAGCGGGCCTTGCCCGCGAAGGAGGTTCCCTGCTGCTCGATCGCCTGCAGGGCAGGCTCCCCCGGGCCTGAGGGTGCGCCTGGTCGCCTGCAGGGCAGGCTCCCACAGGCCTGAGGGTGCGCCTGGTCGCCTGCAAGGCAGGCTCCCACAGGCCTCGGGTCTGGAACCATGGCTTCCCCTGTGGGAACGGGCTTGCGAGCGAAGGGGAGGGTCTTCCTGTGGGAGCGGGCCTTGCCCGCGAAGGAGGTTCCCTGCTGCTCGATCGCCTGCAAGGCAGGCTCCCACAGGCCTGAGGGTGCGCCTGGTCGCCTGCAAGGCAGGCTCCCACAGGCCTTGAGGATTCGATCGCGGGCGAGCGAAGTACCGCGCTTGGATGCGGCGTCGCGCGGTGCCTACTTCACCCGCCGCACGGCCGTGACGTTCGTGATCGCCTGCAGCCGATCCAGCAGGCCCGATAGCTGGTCGAGGTCGGCCACGTCGACGGTCAGGTCGATCACGGCGGCTTCCGGGACGTCGCCGCGCCCGGCGCTCATGGCCGAGACGCTCAGGCCGCGTGCGGCCAGGATCGAGCCGATGTCCTTGATCAGTTCCCTGCGGTCCCAGGCCTCGATACGGATCCGCACGGGGTAGCGCGTACGGGTGCGGTGGGTCCAGTCGACCCGGATCCTGCGCTCGGGGTGCTGGTCGGCCAGGCGCAGGTACTGGCGGCAGTCCTCGCGGTGAATGCTCACACCCCGGGTGCGGGTGATGAAGCCGGCGATCGGGTCGCCGGGGACCGGCTGGCAGCACTTCGCGACCTGGTAGACCAGGTTGCCGACGCCCTCGATGCGGATCTCGCTGCCGGGTGCTTCCGAGGCGCCCGGCTCGGGCCGGCGGACCGGCAGGGCCTGCTCGGCGGTGTCCGGTTCGGGCTGCAGCCGCAGTACGGCCTGGGCGACCTGGCTGGCGGTCAGGTCGCCGGCGCCGACGCCGGCCAGCAGGTCGTCGACCCGGTTGAAGTGGTAGTGGGCGGCAACCTCTTCGAGCGGTGCGTCGGCGATGTCCAGCTTCTTCAGCTCCGCCTCCACGGCGTTCCGACCGGCGGCCAGGTTGTCGTCGAAGGCCTGCTGACGGAACCAGTGGCGCACCTTGCTTCGGGCGCGACCGGAGTGCAGGTAGCCGGCCTGTGGGTTGAGCCAGTCGCGCGAGGGGCGCGGTTGCTTGCCGGTCAGGATCTCGACCCGGTCGCCGTTGGCCAGCGAGTGGGTCAGCGGAACGATCCTTCCGTTGACCTTGGCGCCCCGGCAGCGATGGCCGACCTCCGTGTGGACCTGGTAGGCGAAGTCCAGCACCGTGGCGCCCTGGCTCAGGTCGACCACGTCGCCATTGGGTGTGAGCACGTAGACCCGGTCCTCGCTGGTCAGGCTCTCGAAGCTCTCGACCAGGCTCTCGTTGTCCTCGCTGCCTTCGATCAACTGGCGCATCAGGCCGACCCGGGCCTCGAGCGCGCTGTCGGCGGGGCCGCCTTCCTTGTACCGCCAGTGCGCGGCCACCCCGAGCTCGGCGTGTTCGTGCATCTCGAAGGTCCGGAACTGGACTTCGAACACTCGGCCGGAAGGACCCCGTACGGCGGTGTGCAGCGAGCGGTACAGGTTGGGCTTGGGGTTGGAGATGTAGTCGTCGAACTCGCCGGGTACCGGCTGCCAGCTGGCATGGACCAGGCCCAGGGCGGCGTAGCAGTCGGCCACGTCGTCGACCAGCACGCGCACCGCGCGCACGTCGAACAGCTCGTGGAAGTCCAGCCCCTTGCGCTGCATCTTCTTCCAGATCGAGTAGATGTGCTTGGCCCGGCCCGAGATCTCGTGGCCGATGCCGGCCTCGGTCAGGGTCCGGTCGACCCGGTTCATGAAATCGTCGATGGCACGCTCGCGATCGGCCCGCTGTTCGGCGACCAGGCGCTCGATCCGGGCGTGTGCCTCCGGTTCCAGGTAGCGGAAGGCCAGGTCCTCGAGCTGCCACTTCAGCTGCCAGACGCCCAGCCGGTTGGCCAGCGGGGCATGGATCGCGCGGGTCTCGCGGGCCAGCGCGCGGCGCGTGTCGGGGTCGCGTGCGGCCTGCATCCGGGCCAGCTGCCAGGCGATGACCAGCAGCGCCACGCGGACATCCTCGATCAGGGCCAGGATCAGGCGGCGCAGGCCTTCCGCGCGCTGCTCGGAATCCGGCACGTAGCGCTGGTCGAAGCGCACCACCTGGCCGAACTGCTCGACCAGCGCGCGCACGTCGTCGCAGTCCAGGCGTGTCTCGTCCGGCGGTTCGCCGGCGCCGTCGGCATCGGTTGCGCGGGCGGCACAGATGACCAGCGCGGCGGCCAGGGTGGCGCTGTCGGGCGACAGCACGCCGAGCGCGCGGAGCATACGACCGGGCAGGCCGCCGTCGATGTCGACGTCGGTCGCTTCGAGGCGCCGGGCGCAGTCGTCGATCAGCGCGCGATGGCGTTCGGCGATCGGTCGGTCGCCGATCAGTCGCTGGATCGGGGTCGGTGCGGGCGTGGACACGGTTCGGATGCGGTCGGCGTCAGCGGGGAAGCGGACCGCTCATTCTAGTCGGCCAGGCGGGTCGTCCGGCCCGTCAGGGTGCGTCGGCTGCATCGTTCAGCCCGGCCTCGCGCATCCGGGCCCGGTAACGCGCGAGGTTGGCGTCCATGTGTTCGCCGAGCGAATACAGGAAGGCCCAGCCGTACAGGCCGGAGTCGTGCCCGTCGTCGAACACCAGCGACACCGCGTAGCTGCCGATCGGCTCGATCCGCTCGATCTGCACGCCGTCCTTGCCCGGCAGCAGCTTCGGCTCCGACAGCC
This sequence comes from Wenzhouxiangellaceae bacterium, assembly GCA_965222675.1. Lineage (GTDB taxonomy): Bacteria > Pseudomonadota > Gammaproteobacteria > Xanthomonadales > Wenzhouxiangellaceae. The sequence continues at coordinate 1,332,108 of OZ244963.1, forward strand.
CGTGACCGCGAACCTCGGCCGACGGGGAGTGGGTGCGCAGGTAGGAGGCGGGCAGCTCGAAGCGGGCGCCGTCGTCGAAGGCGACGACGAGCACGCGCCGACCGCGCCGGTAGGTCAGCTCGGTCGGGACCGGCTCATTCATTGCAGCCCGTCGTAGTACGTCGGAGAGCCGGGGCCGACGGGCAGGTCCAGCCCGAACACCCAGAGCAGGAACAGTAGCGACCAGCCGATGAAGTAGAACAGGGAGTAGGGCAGCATCGTCGCGATCAGCGTACCGATGCCGAACTTCTTGTCGTAGCGAGTCGCCCACGCGAGGATCAGGCCGAAGTAGCTCATCATCGGGGTGATGATGTTGGTCGTCGAATCGCCGATCCGGTAGGCGGCCTGGATGACCTCGGGCGAATAGCCGATGAACATCAGCATCGGCACGAAGATCGGCGCGGTCACCGCCCACTGCGCCGAGGCCGAGCCCAGGGACAGGTTGACGATGCCGCACATGATGATGAACAGGACGAACACCATCGGACCGGTCAGGCCGATCTCGCGCAGGAAGTCGGCTCCGGTCACGGCGGTGATCAGGCCGAGGTTGGACCAGCCGAAGAAGGCCACGAACTGCGCGGCGAAGAACACCAGCACCACGTAAAGCCCCAGCGTGGAGATCGCCGAGGCCATGCCGTCGATGACGTCGCGGTCGTTCTTCATCGTGCCTACGGTGCGGCCGTAGGCGAAGCCGGTGACCAGGAAGAAGATGAAGATCCAGGCCACGATCGAGCGGAAGAACGGCCCGGAGCTCTCGAGGAAACTGCCGCCGGCGGCGGCCGGATCGCGCAGCACACCGTCGGCGGGCAGGACCAGCAGCGCGATCAGCCCCAGTACGCCGAGCATGGCGATGCCGGCAATGCCCAGGCCGCGCTTCTCGTCGCTGCGCAGCGGTTGCATCTGGCTGTCGTCGAGGACTCGCGGGTCGGCGTTGGAGTCGTCGTATACGCCCAGCTTGGGCTCGACGATGAAGATCGTGACCAGGGAGCCGATCGCCGTGATCATGAAGGTCGAGACGATCATGAAGTACCAGTTCGCGGTGGCGTAGACCTCGTAGGTCGGGTCGATCAGCTGCGCGGCTTCCTCAGTGATGCCGGCCAGCAGCGGGTCGATGGTGCCCAGCAGCAGGTTGGCCGAATAGCCGCCGGATACCCCGGCGAACGCCGCGGCCATGCCGGCCAGCGGGTGCCGACCCAGGGCCAGGAAGATCGCGCCGCCGAGCGGGACCAGGACCACGTAGCCCATCTCCGAGGCGGTGTTCGACAGCACGCCGGCGAATACGATGGCCACGGTCACGACATGCTTCGGCGCGTTGAGCACGATGCCGCGAACCAGCGCCGAAAGCAGCCCGGACTTTTCGGCAACGCCCACCCCGAGCATGGCGACCAGCACCACGCCGAGGGGCGCGAAGTTGACGAAGTTGTTGACCAGGTTGCCGAGAATCCGCCGCAGGCCCTCCCCGTTGAGCAGGCTGACCGCCTCGATCGTCGCGCCGGCCGCCGCCGCCGGGCGCGGATCCTCCACGCTGACGCCGAGCCAGCCGAACAGGCCGGACAGGAACACCATCAGCGTGGCCAGCAGCGCGAACAGCGTGACCGGGTGGGGCAGGAGGTTGCCGAGCCATTCGACAACGTCGAGGAATCGGGTGAACCAGTTGCGCTTCTGCGCAGCGGCGGCGGGGGTGGGGTCGCTCACGGCGGTCGTCCTGGAGAATTCGACCGCGCATCATAGCAATATCCTCCCGGCGGGCGCCGCGGGCCGGATTCGGGTCGGATTCGGGTCGTCGGGAGATCCGGCGCGGTCGCGTGGTCGAGCGGGCCGGCCGTCCGGTCGACCGGACCAGCCGGCCGACCCGGTCAGCCGCTTGCCGGCCGGGCCACGATCCGGAACCGGATGCGCATCGGATCGGCGACCCGCAGCGCGCCCCCGGCGGCGGAGAAGGGTTGCAGGCCGAGCGCGGTCTGGTCGACGTCGAAGGCGCCGGCGGCCACCAGGCGATCGGCGTCCCGCTGGATCGATACGGGGATCACCAGCTCGCTGACCACGCCGCGGACCCGGACCCGGGCCGTGATGTCGGCCTGCCAGCCGGGGCCGACTGCGGAAATGCTGCGAACTTCGATCCGAGGATGGTCCTCGACGGCGAGCACCTCGGGGCCGAGCAGGTTGCTCCGGGTCGCCTCGATCGTCTCGTCCTCGAGCGGTTCGAGGCCTTCCTCGGCGCGCCAGGCGGCCCGATCGACGACCAGGTCCGACACGTCCACGGCGAGCTCGATGTGGCTGTCGTCCACCGTCTCGCCGAGCAGCACCCGCCCGGACAGCACCGGCCCGCCGATCACGTGATGGTGACCGAGCCGGGCCAGGGAGCCGGCCGGCGCGACCAGGATCCGCAGGGCCGAGGCGTCTTCGACGATCTCGAACACGGTCCGGTCGGCGGTCGGCTCGACGGCGGGCGGCCACGGCGGCCGATCGAGGTCGGCATCCGGGCCTTGACCGGTGGACGCGCAGCCGGCCAGCGCCAGCACCAGCACCAGCACTATCGCCGCCACTATCGCCGGCACTTTCGCCGGCACTTTCGCCGGCACCACGCTTGGCGCATTGATCCATCGCAATGCACGGGACATGATTGTGGTTCACTTTGAAGGAAGGTCATCAGCATAGCCCGCTGCCATGAGCGTTCCATTCCGCAATACCGATAGCGCGTACGGTGCCGTCGCCCAGTTCTTCCACTGGTCCATCGTCCTGGGCATCGTGCTCCAGTTCATCTGGGCCTGGCGCATCGACGAGGCCGACTCCATCCGGCTGGAATACCAGCTCGTGGTCGAGCACAAGTCCATCGGCATGACCGTGCTCGGATTGGCCCTGCTACGCCTGGCCTGGCGGGCATTCAATCGTCCGCCGCCGCTGCCCGGGGCCCCGCCGGCCTGGGAGCGGTGGGCCGCGGCGTTCACGCACTGGGCACTCTACGGGTTGATCATCGCGCTTCCGCTCAGCGGGTGGATCTACTCCTCGGCGGCCGGGTACGGGGCCGAATTCTTCGGTCTGCTGGAGATTCCGGACCTGGTCGACTCGAGCGAGTCGCTGGAAGAGGTCTTCCACGAAGTCCACGAGCTGCTCGGATACGCGCTGCTGGCAGTGGCGGGGATCCATCTCGCTGCCGCGCTGCATCACCACTTCGTCCGCAAGGACAACGTACCGAAGAGAATGCTTCCGAAATGGAACTGATGCCTTCGATACGCTTCCGGGGCGCTGCGGCCGCCCGGTCCGCCGCCGTGACCGCGACCGCGCTGCTGCTGTTCGCCGGGTCCGCTGGGGCCGAGAACTGCTACTCCGGCGGCAGCGACAGCGGGTTCCTGGAATTCCGCGGCGCGGTGGAGGGCAGCGGGTTCACGGGCCGCTTCGGGGACTTCGAAGTCCGCTACTGCATGACCGAAGGAGGGCCGGCCGATGGCTCGATCGACGTCGCGGTTCGACTGGCTTCGGCCGAGAGCGGCAACAACGATCGCGATGAGACCCTCATCGGGCCCGAGTTCTTCCACGTGGAGCGCTTTCCCGAAGCGACCTGGTCCAGCACGGCCCTTCGAGCGGCGGGCGACGCCTACGAGGCCGACGGCGAGTTGACCTTGCGCGACATCACCGCCGACCAGTCGATCGTTTTCCGGCTTGTCCCGGACGGCGAAGGCCTGGTTGCGGCCGGCGAATTCACGATGGCCGGTTCTTCGGAAATCGAGCGCCTGCGCTTCGACATCGGCACCGGCGAGTTTGCAGACCCGGAGTTCGTCCGCAACCGCGTCGATGTGCGCTTCGAGGTTCGTCTCGACAGCGTTTCGGACTGAGCCCGGGTCGCGCACGCCCCAGTTGTCGATCGCCGGCCAGAATCGGACGGAGGATCAGACGGACAATCGGACGGAGAATCGGAGACGCTCACTTTCGTCGCCCGGCAGAGCCGGCCTCCCACAGGCGCGATTGCGCGCTCGCCCGCGGGCCTCTCGCGGGAATGGTCGTTGGGGTCGGCCGAGGGTCATTCACCCGAGTACACTAGTGGCATGAATGACGACGACCAGCTCTTCGATGATGCCGCCGACCAGGTGGTCGATCTCGGTAACGAGATTGCCGACGCCAATCCCGACGCCGACCTGTGGGCAATCGCCGACGGGTTGATTGCCGGGGCCGTGCATTTCTGGCTGTATGCCCACCAACCCGAATCGATCAGCCACGAGGACGACCTCGACGGCCACCGGACCGCGGCCGAGCGACTGGAAACGCTGACCCGGCTGCTGCACGAATCCGCGCTGGAAAGCGAGTACCTGCACTCCCCGCACGACGCCGACGCCGGACGCGCCTGAAATCGTCGCCGGCCCCGGGGCCGGGGAAAGCACCTGTGGGAGCGGGCCTTGCCCGCGAATGCTTCAGCCCAGTTTCCCTCGCCTGCAGGGCGGGCTCCCACAGGCCGGAGGATGCGCCTGATCGCCTGCGCGGCAGGCTCTCACAGACCCTCTGTTCCGGCGGTCTAGGGAAATTTCCTGTGGGAGCGGGCCTTGCCCGCGAACGCCTATCTCCCATCCCCCTCGCCTGCAGGGCAGGCTCCCACAGGCGGAATCATGAGCTGAAGCCTCCTGTGGGAGCGGGCATTGCCCGCGAACTTCACCCGATGTAGCCCGTTCGCCTGCAGGCAGGCTCCCACAGGCCCTCTATCTGTCGTCCCGCACTTGATGCGCGAACCAGCGATTTGGGGTGTCACCCACGATCCGGCGCTCGGGAGCAGGCTCGCTTCCTCAGGAGTGGGGCGGGACCCGCTGGAGAGGCATTCGCTTGCAAGCTCGCTCCCACAGGCGCACGGGCGGGGCGTCGGGGTGAATCGACGGGGGTGGTCGAACCCGGCCGGGCTGCGACGCTCAGACGTCGGTTTCGACCTCGACCCGCGCTCGGCCGGACTGCTTGGCCCGGTACATCAGACGGTCGGCGCGCCTGACCAACTCGGTGGCGCTTTCGTCCTTGCGCAGCGATACCGCTCCGAGTGAAGCCGACAGCGGGACGCCGTCGGGGGTCTCGATCACTGCCATGCCGTCGAGCACGTTCTGGGCGAAGCCGGCCGCACCGGCGGCATCCGTCCCCGGCAGGATCATCGCGAACTCCTCCCCGCCCCAGCGGGCAACGGTGTCGGTGCGGCGTACCCGGTCGCGCAGAAGGGTCGAAACCTGCTGGAGGATCCGGTCGCCGACGCCGTGACCGAAGCGGTCGTTGACCTGCTTGAAGTGATCGATGTCGAGCAGGACGAAGCCGACCGGGTGGCCCAGCCGGTGCGACTGGTCGACTTCGGCCTCGAGCCGTTCCTGGCCGTGCCGGCGATTGAAGGTGCCGGTCAGGCCGTCCGTCGTGGCCAGTTCATGCAGCCTGGCCTCAAGCTGCTTGCGTTCGCCGATGTCCATCACCGTGCCGGCCATGCGGCTCGGTTCGTCCTTCTCGTTGTAACGGACCACGCGACCGCGGACCAGCCGCCAGTCGTAGCCGCCCGACTTGCGCTTCAGGCGTACATCCATCTCGAAGTCGCGCCTGGTGCCTTCGAGGTGAGCCGCCCAGCTTTCGATCAACGCCTGCCGGTCCTCGGAGTGGACCAGGTCGAGCAGCGCGTCGCGGTGCGGGGCGACATCGTCGGGCGAATACCCGAGCCGTTGTGCGGCGGCGTCGCTGAACGCGAATTCCCCGTTATCGAGATCCCAGTCCCAGAACCCGAGCTTGGCGCCTTCGATGACCAGCGAGAGTTGCTCTTCCCGGTCGCGCAACTGGCGCTCGGCGTTGTAGCGGCGCGTGATGTCGGAAAACGTAGCGACCACGGAGTAGGGCTGGTCCGTGCCCTGCAATTCGATCACCTCCGTACTGATCTCGATCCAGCGAACGCTTCCGTTCCCGTCGCGCAGCCCCAGCGGAACGTCGCGCTGCGGTTGTCGAGTCAGCACCGTTCTTGCAACCGGACGCTCTTCCTGGGCCAGCGTCTCACCGCTGGCATCGAGAAATTCCAGGTCGCTGAAGTCGTCCAGTGAAGATGCCCGCAGCGTGTCGAGCGAACGCCCCAACAGTTCGGCGGCGCGGTCGTTGGCCAGCTCGATCGCCCCATCGGCGCCGATCAGCAGGACTCCGTCGGCCATGGCCCGGATCACCGAGCGCAGGCGGACCTCGCTGGTCTCCAGTTCGCGCTGGATCAGGTTCGCGGCGGTGATGTCCTCGATCAGCACCAGCAGCGCCTCGGGCGCGGCGTCCTCGCGCTCGCCGATCACGCTCAGGTCGACCCGGAGCTGGGCGACGCTGCCGTCGGGCCGGGTGCATTCCAGGTCTCGCACGTCGGCCATGCGCTCGCCGCGCCGCAGGCCCTCCAGCGCGGCCAGGACGCTCCGGCGATGCTCGCCCTCGAACAGGTCCGGCAGGTCGCCGGGCAGGGTGGCGCACACGTCTCCTCGATCGCCGCCTGCGCCGCCGAAAAGATCGCGCAGCGCGGGGTTGCAGGCCAGCCAACGGCCGTCCACATCGATGCTGCCGATACCCACGCTGGCGCGCAGGGTCACTCTCGACAGGGCATCCAGGAAATCGTCAGTCATGGACAGGGGGCCGGGTTGCCGGTGAGCGGGTCGGTACGAACGCCAGCTCCCGGGATGGCCCCGGGCAGTGGCGGTGGGCGACGAAATCCGCGATCAGGGGCGCTGCCGGTCGCGAATCGCGCGGAACTCGTTGCCTTCGTACCAGTTGGGCCAGACATCGTTTTCGGCGAGGTAGCGGCCGACCCGGTACAGCACCGTGGCGTCCTCGGCCACGCCGCGGAAGTCCCAGCTCGGATCGAACACATCGCCGACCTTGTGATAGCGATTGTCGCGGTACTCCCGCTCGATCGCCAGCACGTAGTCCTCGCCTTCCTCGACGTGCGTGAAGCCGCTCTTGGCGTACAGCGCCGGGATGCCCGCGCGGGCGAAGTTGAAGTGATCGGATCGGTAGTAGTACCCCGCTTCCGGCGTCGGTTCGGGCACGATCACGCGACCGTCCTCGTCGAGGGCGGCTTCCAGGACGGGCTCCAGCTCGGAAGAATCGATGCCGACCACGACCATGTCCTCGGTCGGTCCGGCCATGAAGTTGACCGCGTCCAGGTTGATCGCCGCGACGTGCTGCGACGGCGGCACGATCGGGTCGTTGACGTAGTGGCGCGAGCCGAGCAGGCCGTACTCCTCCAGGGTCACGGCCAGGAACAGCACGCTTCGCTCGGGCGCACCGGCTGCGGCGTGCATGCGGGCCAGCTCGATCACCGCGGCGGTGCCGGAGGCATTGTCGATGGCGCCGTTGAAGATTCCGGCCGAACCCGGCAGGGCCATGTTCCGGCCCAGATGGTCCCAGTGCGCCATGTAGACGACGGTCTCTTCCGGGCGCTCGGTACCTTCGAGCTTCGCCAGGACGTTGTAGGACATGCCCTCGCGGACCGAATTGCGCACTTCGGCGGTCGCCGTCGCACCAAGCGGAACCGCCTCGAAGCCGGGCTCGGCCGCTCGTGCTTTCTGTTCCTCGTAGTCCAGGCCGGCGTTGGCGAAGAGTTCGCGAGCGGCATCGACGTTGATCCAGCCCTCCAGGGCCATGATCGGGTCGTCACCGCGTTCGGCCAGCTCGAACTGCGGCCCGGACCAGGAGTTGGTCACGACTTCCCAGGGGTAGGAGGCCGGTTCGGTTTCGTGGACGATCAGCGCCGCGGCCGCGCCCTGGCGGGCCGCTTCCTCGTACTTGTAGGTCCAGCGGCCGTAGTAGGTCATCGCGCGGCCGTTGAAGCGCTCGCCGTCAGGATTCGCGAAGCCGGGATCGTTGACCAGGATCACCACGGTCTTGCCGGCGACGTCCAGGCCCTCGTAGTCGTTCCAGTCGTATTCGGGGGCGACCACACCGTAGCCGACGAAGACCAGTTCCGAATCGGTCACGCCGTGCGGATCCGTGCCGAGCCGCCGGCTGCCGACGATCATGTTCTCGGGGAAGGTCAATTGGCGCGATTCGCCGTCGCGCTCGATCACCAGCGCCGAACGGGCCTGGTTGGTCAGTTCGACCATCGGCACGGGCTGCAGGTAGCTGTCGCCGTAGCCCGGCGCCAGCCCGGCTTCGGAAAACTGGTCGACCAGGTAATCGACGGTCAGGCGCTCGCCGCGCGACCCGGGCGCGCGGCCCTCGAAATCGTCGGAGGACAGCGTTTTCAGATCCTCGACGAAACGGTCGGTCACGAAACCGGATTCCGGCGGCTCGGGCAGCTCGATGCTGCCGCCGTCGCCCGCTTCGCCGGCGTTGTCGGTCGCGGCGTCGCTGGTCGAATCGGCGGTTGCAGCCGCGTCGGCGGCCGGTGCAGGTTCGTCGGGCGGGGTCCGGTCGCAGGCGGTGAGTAGCAACAGCAGCGCGGCAAGCAGCGCCGGGATCGTGAATCGGTTCATCGGTCGTTCTCCACGTACGGGGACAGTGAAATCTCCGAACAATTCTAACGCGGCGGGGCGCGGACGCCGGACCTGCCGGTCGAGGTCGGAATCGGGCGATGGTGCCGGCCATGCGGGCGTTCGCGAGCAGGCTCGCTCCCACAGGCTCACTGCTGTCGCTCCGCACTTGATGCGGGATCCAGCGACTTCGATCGAGACCCGAAACGTCGCTGGACCCCGGCGCGGCGGCCGGGGCGACGGAGTAGGGGGCGACTGAGTTGGGAGGTGGCTTTTCCTGTCGTCCCGCACTTGATGCGGGACCCAGCGACTTCGATCGAGACCCGGAACGTCACTGGACCCCGGCGCGGTGGCCGGGGCGACGGAGTAGGGGGCGACTGAGTTGGGAGGTGGCTTTTCCTGTCGTCCCGCACTTGATGCGGGACCCAGCGACTTCGATCGAGACCGGGAACGTCACTGGACCCCGGCTCGGGGGCCGGGGCGACGGAGTAGGGAATGGATTTGTTCTGTCGTCCCGCACCTGATGCGGGATCCAGCGACTTCGATCGAGACCCGGAACGTCACTGGACCCCGGGCGGCGGCCGGGGCGACGGAGTAGGGAATGGATTTATTCTGTCGTCCCGCACTTGATGCGGGATCCAGATTCTATGTTGCATTTCAAGCCATTTCGAACCGCTCCAGGTCGAAGTCCACGTCGTTTCGCATCAGCGAGAACGCGATTCGGACCTGCTTCCTGGCCACCGCTACGAACGCCTGCGTCGGCTTCAGGCCTCGTGCGATCAACCGCTCGTAGTACGCGGCGAAGGCGTAGCGTCGCCCGGTCATCGCGGCGTTGTAGAGCACCCTGCGGCACTCGGCATCGCCCTGCTTGGTCAGCTTTCTTCGGCCCGAGAAGCGACCCGACTCGCGGACGCGCACATCGAGGCCCAGATAGGCCACGAACGCATCGGCCGACCGGAACTCACCCCGGAGATAGGCCACGACCAAGCTCATCGCGCTGATCCGCCCGATGCCGGGGATGCTCCGGCAGTGCAGCACCTTGTCCCAGTGACCTTGCTCCTTGAGCAGCGCTTCCAGGCGCTTCTCGAGCAGTGCGATCAGTGCGTCGACGCGACGCAGCGTGGCGCGAAGCGCAGCGTCGAAGCCGGACAGTTCCTTGAAGCTCTGTTCGATCTGGTCCTTCGCCCGGACCAGCGTCGCGCGCCGCTTGAGCAGCTGCGAGGCTTTGCGCTGAGCCTTTGACCGCGGGCGATACGGGCGAAGCTCGTCGCACTCGCGCTGCAGGTAGCGGGCGATCACGCACGCGTCGCCGGGGTCGGTCTTGGCCCGCTGGCCGACGCTCTCGCGGTAATGCTTGATGTGGCGCGGGTCGAGCACGTAGACGGTCAGACCGGCCGCATGGGCCCGGTCGACCAGATCGAAGTGATAACTGCCCGTCGATTCGACGGCCAACCGGGCCGATGCACCTTGCGAGCGCAGCCACTTCGCGATGCCCGATGGGGTGTTCTCGATCTTCTCGGCGGCACCGGACTCGTACTCGTGGACCTGGATGAACCGGCTGTCGACGTCAGCGCCAAGATGCGTGGGTTCGATCTGCTGTGCCATACTCAAGCCTCCAATCGTTACGGGTTGGACGCCGGGGCTCCCTCGGGCACGAACTTGCGATCAATCGGCAGTCGACGCTGCTAGATTCCTCATCGGTGCTTGAGGAGGGGACGGGAAATTCTGGATCCGTCTGTACCGCAGTGGGTCAGAAGCGACTTTCGTCCCTCGCCCCCGGCGACTTGATCTTCCCAGATCAGTCCTCTCGCAACATACAAGCGACTTCGATCGAGACCCGGAACGTCACTGGACCCCGGCGCGGTGGCCGGGGCGACGGAGTAGGGGGCGACTGAGTTGGGAGGTGGCTTTTCCTGTCGTCCCGCACCTGATGCGGGATCCAGCGACTTCGAGACCCGGAACGTCGCCGAGCCTCGGGTCGGGCCCGGTACTCCGGGCGGCGCCCGGTGAGAAAACCTATTCCGGGACGTCGAAGGCCTGGCGCACCCAGGCCAGGTAGTGCTGGTCCGTCGAGACCACCTTGCCCGGCGAGTCCGACAGCTTGACCACCGGCTGGCCGTTGCAGCGGGTCATCTTGATCACGATGTTGATCGGCTCGGTACCGGTGTCGTGGGTCAGGTTGGTGCCGATGCCGAAGGAGACGTTCGTACGGTCGCGGAAGCGGTGCCAGATCTCGGCCGCTTTCGGGATGTCCAGCGAATCGGAGAAGATCAGGTTGCGGCTCTTCGGATCGATGCGGTTGTTCCGATAGTGCTCGATCATCGCCTCGCCCCAGGCGAAGGGGTCGCCGGAGTCCTGCCGCGCGCCGTCGAACAGCTTGCAGAAGTACATGTCGAAATCGCGCAGGAAGGCTTTCAGGCTGTAGGTGTCGGACAGGGCGATGCCGAGGTCGCCGCGGTATTCGCGCGCCCAGACCTCGAAGGCGAAGCGCTGGGTCTCGGCCAGGCGGGGCCCGAGCGCCTGGGCGGCCTGGATGAACTCGTGGGCCATCGTGCCGATCGGCACGAGCCCGAGTTCGCGCGCCAGGCGGACGTTGCTGGTGCCCCGAAGGCTGTTCGGGATCGACGTCGACAGCGTCTCGACGACCTCGTCGTGCCAGCGCCGGGAAAACCGCCGCCGCGTGCCGAAATCGGCGAACACGAACTCGCCGGGCCTGTCCAGCGCCTGCACCTGCTCGATCTTGGTGGCCAGGCGATCGCGCGCCTCGGCGAAGTCGAGATCCGGATGGGCATGGCGCGTGTAGAGCTCGCTGACGATGGCCAGCACCGGGACTTCGAACAGGATCGTGTGCAGCCACGGCCCCTTGATCGAAATCGTCAGCTGGCCGTCGGCCTCGTCGATCTCGACGAAGCGCGACTGGAGGTGGAACAGGCGCAGGAACTCGATGAAGTCGCGCTTGAAGTAGCGCTGCGAGGCCAGGAAATCGAGCTCTTCCGGGTCGAGCATCAGCGAGCACAGGTGTTCGATCTCGCGCTCGATGTCCGTCTTCAGCGGCCGCAGGTCGACGCCCTCGCTGCGGCACTTGAAGGTGTACTCGACCTCCGCACCGGGAAACTGGTGCAGTACGGCCTGCATCATCGAGTACTTGTAGATGTCCGTATCGAGCAGCGATTCGATGATCATCGCGCGGGCTCCAGGTCTTCGGTGGAGTCGACGACCTGCACGCCGATCGAGCGCAGCTCGTCGAGCGCGGCTTCGGTCGAAGCGGGCGCGATGCCGCGGCAGGCGGCCAGGTTCAGGATCGTCCGGAAGCCGGCCTCGGCCAGCTGGCGGGCGGTGGCCTTGACGCAGTAGTCGGTGGCCAGGCCGCCGACGAGCACGTGGCTTACGCCCTTCGCCTTCAGCCACTCGATCACGCCGGTGCTCATGGTCTCGGCCAGGTCGTGGAAGCAGGCACCGTAGGGATGCATGTCGAGCTCCACGCCTTTCCAGACGAAGAAGTCGTAGTCGGCCGGTCGCGGCAGGCTCGCCAGCAGCTCGAAGCCCTCGGTGCCGGGCACGGCGTGGACCGGCCAGTGTTCCTCGACGTTGGCGCCTTCGACGCCGGGCGCGCCGATCATCGCCGGCTCTTCGGTGACCCAGGCGGCCTTCGGGCTGTGGGCGTCCTTGGAGCCGACACGGAACCGCGCAAGCCCGGCCTGGCGGTTGAGTTCATCGGCGATCGCGTCGCCGTCGGGCACGGGCAGCTCGTCCGGACACAGCGGAGTGAAGGTGCGCTGAGCGTCGACGTCGAAGGTGGCGATCCGGTCGCGGTCGGGGAGCTTCATCGTCGCTAGTCTCAGGGCGCGTTCTCCGCGCTTCGTGGGTCGAGTCTTGCGCTGCGCTCGGGCAGGGCCTCGAACAGTTCGTGCTGGCTGTCGGCGTAGTCGATCGGGCAGTCGATGACGTGCACGCCGGTGCCGCCCAGCGCGTCGGCGAGCAGCTGCTCCAGGTGGGCGACGCTCTCGGCGCGGTGGCCGTGGGCGCCGTAGCTTTCGGCGTAGCGGACGAAGTCGGGGTTGCCGAACTGCAGGCCGAAGTCGGGCAGGTCCATGTCGGCCTGCTTCCAGCGGATCATCCCGTACGCGTCGTCGCGCAGGACCAGCACGACCAGGTCGAGGCCCAGACGCACGGCGGTCTCGAGTTCCTGCGAGTTCATCATGAAGCCGCCGTCGCCGCAGACCGCGAGCACCTTCCGATCCGGCAGGGTGATCTTCGCGCTCATCGCCACCGGCAGGCCCGCGCCCATCGTGGCCAGCGCGTTGTCGAGGAGCAGCGTGTTGGGCCGGATGGTGCGGAAGTTGCGCGCGAACCAGACCTTGTACAAGCCGTTGTCCAGCGACACGATGCCGTCCGTGGGCAGCGCGTCGCGCACGGCGTGGACCAAGCGGCGTGGGTGGATCGGGAAATCGTTCATTTCCCGACCGGCGTCGAGTTCCTCGAGCAGCGCCTCGCGGACGGTCTGGGCGAAGTCGAAGTCCCAATGATCCTGGACCTCGATCCGCTCGGTGATCTGCCAGATCGCGTTGGCGATGTCGCCGGTGACCTCGATCTGCGGGAAGTAGACCGGATCGACTTCGGCGGTGAAGAAGTTGACGTGGATGACCGTGCGGTCCTCGCCTTCGTGCATGAAGAACGGCGGCTTCTCGATCACGTCGTGGCCGACGTTGATGATGCAGTCGGCGTGGTCGATCAGCCGGTGGACGTAGTCGCCGTCCGATAGCGCTGCGGTGCCCATCCAGCAGTCGGTCTCGCCGACCACGCCCTTGCCCATCTGGGTCGAGAAGAAGGGGATGGCCGTCTTCTCGACGAAGGCCCTGAGCATCTTCGAGGTCAGCTTGCGGTTGGCGCCGGCACCGACCATCAGCAGCGGTCGTTGCGCCTTTTCGATGGCCTCGACCGCTCGGGCGACGGCCTTTTCCTCGGCCACCGGCCTGCGCGTCAGACTGGTCCGGATCACCGGCGCGTCGGTGGTGTCGCGGGCGACGTCTTCGGGCAGTTCGAGGTGGGCCGCCCCGGGCCGCTCTTCTTCGGCCTGGCGGAACGCTTCGCGCACCCGGGCCGGCACCAGGTCGGCGGAGACGATCTGCCGGGTGTAGTTGGTCACCGGCTGCATCAGGTCGACCACGTCGAGGATCTGGAAGTGACCCTGCTTCGAGGTCCGGATCGGCTTCTGGCCGGTAATCATCACCATCGGCATCGCGCCGAGCTGGGCGTAGGCCGCGGCGGTGACGAAGTTGGTCGCACCCGGGCCCAGCGTGGACATGCACACGCCCGATTTCCCGGTCAACCGGCCCTGGGCGGCGGCCATGAACCCGGCGGCCTGCTCGTGGCGGGTGACGACCAGGTCGATCGAGGATTCGCGAAGCGCTTCGAGGAGGTCGAGGTTCTCCTCGCCGGGCACGCCGAACACGCGCTCGACGCCTTCGGCTTCGAGGCATTCGACCATCCGACGGGCGGCATTGACGGGAATGGACATGGCGGTTCCGATCGAGGGCCGACCTGCAGTGTAGCGGCCGGTCGTCGAGGCCGCAGGGCGGCCTTTGTTTTCAAAGGAGGGAGAAGGGACCAGGGGTCAGGGACCAGTGCTGCCCGGGATCCGCCGGTTTTCTAGTCTCTGCCCCTCGCCCCTGCCCCTTGAATGCAGCCTCTCTTTCCAGAAGCCCTGTCGAGCCGGGCCGGCGAACGGGTCCGACGGGCATGCGCACGATCGGGCGGACGCGCCATTCAGAAATCCTCACGATGACTCGACTGTGGGAGCTTGCCCTGCAAGCGAATGAAGACTGGCTCAGCGGGTGCTCGGGTTCTTCGCGGGCGAGGCCCGCTCCCACAGGAGTTCGGGCAAAGGCGTCAGGCCCGACCGATTCCCGGCTTCTGGAGCGGCCGGGCCGTACGAGCCTTCGCCTGCAAGCGGCCTCGAACGGGGAAGGGCGTCGATCCGCGTCGGCGGTCGTAGCCCGGCTTGCCCGGCGACTCCCCGCGTGGCAGCATCGATTCGTTCCCGTCTCGAAACGCCCCGTATGCCGACAGGCCGCGCCTACCGCCCTGAATACCGCCGGAACTACCTGCCCACCGGGTACTCGGGGGTTCGCCACATGATGTTCATCGTGCTGTTCTGCGTGGGCGGCATCGCGCTGGGCATCGCCATGCTCGACGACGTGGCCCCGCTCGAGTGGCTGACCGTGCCGCTGACCTTCCTCTATGCCAACCTCGCCGAGTACCTGGGTCATCGCTACGTGATGCATCGCCGGCGGCGCTTCCTGGGCCTGATCCACGAACGACACACGGTCCAGCACCATCGCTACTTCACCGCCGAAGAGATGGACATGGACGGGCTGACGGACCTGCGCGCGATCCTGTTCCCGCCCTCGCTGCTGGTGTTCTTCTTCGGCGCCTTCGCGCTGCCGGCCGGCCTCCTGCTCGCCTGGCTGTTCTCGGCCAACGTGGCCTGGCTGTTCGTGGTCACCGCACTGGGCTACTACTTCAGCTACGAAGTCCTGCACCTGGCCTACCACCTGCCGCCCGGCTCGAAGGCCTTCCGCATGCCGGGCCTGAAGCGCCTCCAGCGCCTGCACCGCGTCCACCACGACCCGGCCGTGATGAGCCACGGCAACTTCAACATCACCTGGCCGATTTGCGATTGGGTGTTTCGGACTCGGCGTTAATGGTCCGAAGGCAACTGCTTTACCGCAGATGAACGCGGATGAACGCAGATTGAAAAGGCACAAGGAACCGGACGAACGCTCCGGGGCATCCGCGGGTCGGCAGAATTGCGGTCCGGAACCTGCCGGCTGCATCCGCTGGTCGGGGTCCGGGAGTCCGCAGCACGCGATTCAGGCTCTGCGCTGCGCTATGTCCGAAATGAAGAGATGGTTTCTTACCGATCTGCAGTTTTCTGATCTGCGTTCATCTGCGTAATCTGCGGTGCTTTCCGGTTTCCCTATTCAGGGTCGCTGAATGCCGAGCTTGGCCAGCGACCGCGCCAGACGGGCATGCATCGGATGCGGGCGGGTGGGGCGGTCGGACAGGGTGGCCTTGTCGAAGTCGATCATCCACAGCTGCTCGTCGGGCGTGATGAGGATGTTGGTGGCGTTCAGGTCCGGGTGGTGCAGGCCGGCTTCGGCGAAGCGGTCGACCAGGGCGTCGATGTCCGACCAGCGCGCGGCGTCGAACGAGGTGGCGACTTCGTTCAGCGGGCGGGCGTTCTCGATTCTCCGGGTCAGCAGCGCGGCTTCGTAGACCGGGCCTGTGCGGCGCACGTGGGCGGCCAGCGGTTCGGGGACCGGCAGGCCGGCATCGAGCAGCGCGCGCAGCACGCGCCACTCGCGGACGCTTCGTGTTCGGCCCAGCCCGGTCCAGGCGTAGCGCCGTCGAACGAGATGGCGCACCAGGCCACCGCGGTGATAGACCTTCAACACGGCGGCGCCGAAGGGCCCGGTCACCGCGAGCGCTTCACCACGACCGCAAAAACGGGCGGTCACCGCGCCTTCGTGCTCCCAGTGCCCGGGCTCGAACCAGTCGATCGATGGTCCGGCAAGCCGCTCGGAATCGAACAGCACCGTGTCGGGGCCGGTACGTAGAATGCGTTCCATGATGATTCGCATTGTCCCCGCTGCCCGCCGGGCTGTCCATTGAGCGCGCCGGCGTGTGGCGTGCCGAAGTCGATCGCGCTGCTCCGGCTTTCGGCGCTCGGCGACGTGTGCCACTGCATCGCGCTGGTGCGTTCGCTCCAGCGCGCGTTTCCGCAAAGCGAGATCACCTGGATCATCGGCCGGGGCGAGCACCGGCTGGTCGAGGCCATGGACGGCATCGACTTCATCGTGCTCGACAAGAAGGCCGGGCGCGTCGGCCGGAAAGTGCGTCGCGCGTTGCGCGGCCGGCGCTTCGACGTGCTGCTCCATGCCCAGGTCTCGGCACGGGCGAACTGGCTGTCGCTGTTCGTCCGGGCCGGAAGGAGGATCGGCTTCGATCGTGCGCGGTCGCGCGAGGGTCACAGCCTGGTGATCAACGAGCGGATTCGGGCGGTGCCGTACCAGCACCAGGCCGAGGCGATGCTCGAGTTCGCCCGCGCGCTCGGCGCGGACACGGACGGCATCGACCGCGCGCCGCCGATCGCCGATGCGGACCGTGAGTTTGCTCGCAAGCATCAGCCGGAGGCCGGACGCGCGGTGCTGATCAGCCCCTGCTCGAGCCACCCGACGCGCAACTGGTCGGCCGATCGCTATGCCGCGGTCGTCGACCATGTTGCCGGGCGGCATGACCGGCCGGTGATCCTGGTCGGCGGCCCCTCGCGCATCGAGCGTGAAATAGCCGACGGCATCGCTGCGCTGGCCCGGCACCCGGTCACCGACCTGGTCGGCAAGGACACGCTGGGCCAGGCCCTGGCGATGTTCGAGCGCGCGGCCTGCCTGGTCGCCCCGGATTCCGGCCCGGCCCACTTCGCCGCCGCCCTCGGCACCCCGGTGGTCGGGCTGTACGCGGCGACCTGGTCGAAGCGTTCGGGTCCGCTCGGCAGCCTCGAGCACTGCGTCGACCGCTTCCCCGAAGCCGCGCGGAAATTCATGGACAAGGCCCCCGAGGACCTCAAGTGGGGCAAGCGGATCGAGCGGGACGGGGTGATGGACCTGGTGACCGTCGAGGACGCGATCGATCGTCTGGACCGGCTACTGGGCGCCTGACGGTCAGCCGGCTTCGCGCCGGACCTCGGCCCAGGCGCTTTCCAGCCGTTTCTTCGAGACCTTCTCCGCCGTGCCCAGCTGTTGGGCGAAGACCTGGACGCGGTATTCCTCGACCAGCCAGCGGTAGCGGTCCAGGGCATCGGAATACGCACGGCCGGCGGCGAGGTGATCGAGGTAGCGCTGCCACCACGGGTCGGTCTCGGCCTGGCGCTGCACGTCGCGCCGGGGATCGAGTTCCAGCGCGTCGAGGCGGGCGTCGATCGCATCGAGGTAGCGCGGGTAGTGGGCCAGGCGCTCGGCGCGGATGTCGGCGACGAAGCTCGAGTAGAGGAGGTCGTCGAGCTGCGATTCGATGTCTTCCTGGGCCGAGGGCTGGGCCGGGCCGATCTCGTCGAGCCGGCGCCGGACCTCATGCCAACGAAGCACGGTCCGGTCCAGCACTTCGATGGCTTGGCGACTGCGGTCGACCAGGATCGGTCGCAGGTCCTTTTCCAGCGCGTCCAGCGCGGACGAATCGCGCACCGGCCAAGCGTCCTCGACCAGGTCGCCGACCAGCCGTTCGCTGAGAGTGCGTTCCAGCGTGGCGACATCCTCGACGCGTGTCCAGGCGAGTGCTGCCTGCTGCGACAGGCGATGGCTCTTCGCGATGTACTTCAGCTTGTCGGCCAGACGAACCAGCAGCAGCCGATGGATGCCGCCGTGGTGCGCGGCACGGGCTTCGGCCTCGTCGTCGAACAGGCGCAGGCCGACCACCTGCCGTTGACCACTCGCCCCCTGGTCGATCAGCGCCGGCCAGGCCGGATCGCCGGCGCGCGTGCGGACCTGCTTCGGCAGTACGAGATCCTCGAAGCTCGCCAGGCCGTCGCGCTGCCACTCGTCGGCCTGGCGGGCCATGAATTCGCGCCTTGCCTTCTCGCCCAGGTCGTCCTGCAGCGCTTCGAGGTCGCGCGACTCGGCCAGCACCTTGCCGCCCTCGCCGAGCACCCGGACGTTGAATCGCAGGTGGTCGTCGAGGCGTTCGAGCTGGAAGTCCTCCGGAGTGATCTTGAGTCCGCCGATCCGGCTCAGTTCGGCGGCCAGGCGCTCGTGCAGGCTGCCGTCGGGCTCGCCGAGCGCCTCGAGCGCGGCCTGCGCGTAGTCGGCGAGCGGCACGAAGGACCTGCGCTTCGATTTCGGCAGCGTGCCGATCAGGCCCTTGACCGCGTCGGCGCGCAGCCCCGGCACCAGCCACTGCAGCCGATCCGGGTCGAGCCGGTTCAGGCGGTGCAGGGGGCAGATCACGGTCACCCCGTCGGCCGGGTGGGCCGGCTCGAAGCGGTAGTCGAGGGCGAACACTTCGCCGTCGAGCTCGAGCCGGTCCGGATACTCCTCGCCGGGGGTCACGGCGTCGTCGCGCATCAGCGTGGCGTGGTCGTAGAGCAGCTGCGCGCGCTGGCTCTCGTCCAGGCCTTCGTACCAGCGGCCGAAGGCCTTGACGGTGAAGATCTGCGGCGGAATGCGCTCGTCGAAGAACGCAACGCGGGCGGATTCGTCGGCCAGCACGTCGCGCGACCGGCGCTTGTGCTCGTGCGTGGCGAGCTCGTCGACCAGCTGGCGGTTGCGCTTGAGAAAACCGGCCTTGAAGTCCATCTCACCGCGCACCAGCGCGTGCCGGATCATCATTTCGCGTGCGGTCGCCGGGTCGTGGGGCCCGTAGTGCACGCGGCGCTTCTCGACCAGGGTCAGGCCGAAGAGAGTAACCTGCTGATTGCCCATCACCCGGCCGGAACGCTTGTCCCAGTGCGGGTCGAAGACGTGGGAGCGAGTCAGGTGCTTCGCTTGCTGCTCCAGCCAGTCGGGCTTGATCGCTGCGACCGTGCGCGCCCAGGTCCGGCTGGTCTCGACCAGCTCGGCGGCCATGATCCAGCCCGGTCGCGAGCGGCCGAGGGTGGAACCCGGAAAGATCCGCGTCCTGTGGCCGCGTGCGCCGACGTACTCGCCGTCCTCCTCGTGCCGGCCGACCTGCGCCAGCAGGCCCGAGAGCAGGGCGCGATGGACCGACTCGGCCACCGATTCATCGAGGTCCCGCACCGCCCCGACCTTCCAGCCGTTGCTGCGGCACAACTCCCGGAGCTGCGCGACCAGCTGCCCCCACTCGTGCAGTCGAAGCGGCGACAGGAAGGTGCGCTTCGCCAGCTTGTCGGCCTGGTTGCGCGATTTCTCGCTGCGCTGCTGCTGCCACCACGTCCAGAGCTCGAGCAGGCCGAGGAAGTCCGAGCCGGCGACCTTGAACTGCCCATGCGCTTCGTCTGCGGCCTGCTGCTGGTCGGGCGGACGCTCGCGCGGGTCCTGGACGCCGAGGGCGGCGACCAGCACCAGCGCCTCGGCCAGCGCGCCGCGCTCGGCTGCTTCGATCAGCATCCGGCCATGACGGGCATCGACCGGAAACGCGGCCAGCTGCCGGCCCAGCGAAGTCAGCGATCGCGCGTCGTCGACCGCCTCGAGTTCGACCAGCGTGGACCAGGCTTCGTTGACCAGCTTGCGCGGCGGTGGGTCGATGAAGGGGAAGTCCTCGGGGTCGCCGAGGCCCAGGGCCAGCATCTCGAGGACCACGCCGACCAGGCCGGCGCGCTGGATCTCCGGTTCCGTGTAGTCGGGCCGGGTTTCGAAGTCGGCTTCGTCGAACAGGCGAATGCAGGTCCCGGGCCCGATCCGCCCGCAACGGCCGGCGCGCTGGTTGCAGGACGCCTTCGATACCGGCTCCACGGGCAGGCGCAGCACCTTCGAGTGGCTGGCGTAGCGCGAGATGCGCGCCAGGCCCGAGTCGATCACGAAGCGGATGCCCGGCACGGTCAGTGAGGTCTCGGCGACGTTGGTCGCCAGCACGATGCGGCGCCCGACACCTTGCTTGAAGATGGCGTCCTGGCGGCCGGCGGGCAGGCGAGCGTACAGCGGCAGGATCTCCGTGTCGGCGAGGCCCGCCTTCGACAGCGCGCGCGAGGCCTGGAAGATCTCGCGCTCGCCGGGCAGGAAGACCAGGATGTCGCCGCGGGCGTCGATTCTCGTCGCCCGGCCCACCGCGCGCCGGACCTGCTGCTCCAGCGCCTCGCCGTCGTTCGGCGGCTGGTACTCGACGGTGACCGGGTAGCTGCGGCCCTCGACGTCGATCACCGGGGCGTCGCCGAAGTGCTCGGCGAAGCGCGCGGTGTCGATCGTGGCCGAGGTGATGACGATCTTCAGGTCGGACCGGCGATCGAGCAGCTGCTTGAGGTAGCCGAGCAGGAAGTCGATGTTCAGGCTGCGCTCGTGGGCCTCGTCGATGATCAGCGTGTCGTAGCGGTCCAGCCGCCGGTCGCCGTGGACCTCGGCCAGCAGGATGCCGTCGGTCATGAACTTGACGAAGGTGGCGTCCGAAACCCGGTCCGTGAACCGGACCTGGAAACCGACCGCGCCGCCGAGCTCGGTGCCGAGCTCCTCGGCCACCCGCCGCGCGACGCTTCGCGCGGCGATGCGCCGCGGCTGGGTGCAGCCGATCAGCCCGCGCCGGCCGCGGCCGGCCTCGAGGACCATCTTCGGCAGCTGGGTCGATTTGCCCGAGCCGGTGGCTCCTGCCACGACCACGACCCGGTGGTCGCGGATCGCCGCGACGATGTCGTCCTTGCGGGCCGTGATCGGGAGATCGGGGTCGTAGCTCGGCCGAGGTGCGGATTTTCCCCGCGCCTCGACCCTGGCCTTTGACGCCGCGAGCTTCGCCTTGAAGTCGGCCTGCGCTCGTTCGCGTTTCGGGTCGTCGCGCTTCATCTTCTGAAGTCGCCTGCGTTGGCCGACCAGGTGGCCGACATCGCTCTGCATCAGCAGCTCGGGCTCGAGTGGGGGCAGTGCCGACATGGCGCGTATTCTTGCAGATGGGGGTGGCGGATAGGTGCGGGGTCGAATGCGTCGCCCGGCGGAGCCGGTCTCCCACAGGTCGTGGATCGTCTCGACGGAAGCGAGGTCGTGAGCCTGCGAAATCGGCCTCGTGCAGGCCGGTTCCGCAACCTCCCGATCAGGATTCTGTGGGAGGGCGGCTCCGCCGGGCGACGGAATCGGCGAATCGCTTCGGAGCGAGGGCGCCTGACGAAGACTACCGGGCCTGCAGCGCCTGGACGCCGCCCTCGACCTCGCCAAGTCCGCAGGCCCGCCGGACGAAGAGGCCACGGGCGAGGCGCGAGCGCTTCATCATCGAAAAGCCCGCACCGAGGCCTTCGATGGCCATGGGACCGAAGCCCCGGAGTTCGGTCAGCGCGTGGATGCCGCCGGCGACCAGCGTCGCGTCCGAATCGCGGCGCAGCGCATAGCGGGCCAGCGCGCGCTGCGGATCGGTGCGATGACGGCCGAAGGTCTCGGCGAGGACCGCAACGTCGGCCAGGCCCAGGTTCAGGCCCTGGCCTGCAAGCGGATGCACGGTGCGGGCCGCGTCGCCGACCAGGCCGATGCAGCCGGCCGCGAGGATCTCGGCGCGGCGTCGGATCAGCGGCAGTGCGTGCCGTTTCTCCACGGCGATCACCGCGCCGAAGGACGCGCCCTCGGCGTGGTGATTCAGTTCTTCCATGAACGCATTCTCGGCCAGTGACATCAGGCGATCGGCATCGGTCCTGGGCACCGACCAGACCAGCGACGAACGCCCGTCCGGCAGCGGCAGCTGGGCCAGCGGGCCGAGCGCGGTGAAGCGCTGCCACGCGATGCCCCGGTTGGCCCGCTCGGTGGCCAGGTGGGTGACCAGGGCTCGCTGGTTGTAGTCGTCGATCGTGGCCCGGATGTTCGCCGCCGCCCGGACCCGGCTGCGCGCCCCGTCGGCACCGATCAGCACGTCGGTTTCGATCCGCGTCCGGTCGGCCAGCTTGACTCGGGCGCCGCAGGGGTCGCTTCGCCCATCGCTCGCGCGGGTCGGATCCTCGATCGAGATCGACTCCACCTCGACCGGCGCGTGGATGCGAACGCGCCGATGGCCGCGAAGCCCGGCCCACAGCGCATCGACAAGGGCCGGGATCTCGATGATCCAGCCCAGGGCGTCGAAGCCGTGGTCGCCGGCGAGGAAATCGACCTCGCCGCGACCGGCCGCGACCTTCATGCGGTGGTAGGGCGCGATCCGATCGGCGTCGAGGCGGTCCCACGCGCCGAGCGCTTCGAGCAGCGCCCGCGAGCCCGGACTGATGGCGACCACGCGCGGGTCCAGGGGGGCGTCGCGCTCGATACCGGCCGGCGCGCGCCGGTCGACGAGGGCGACGTCGCGACCCAGCTCGGCCAGGGCCAGGGCGGCCGCAGCACCTGCTGCACCGCCGCCGACGATCAGGGCGTCGCAGCGCTCGCTCACGTGCGCTCCCGGGCAAGCGTCGGGACCGGTTCGCGGAAGCCCATGGCCGCGCGCACCAGGCGACGTTGCAGACCGGGCAGCGCCGCGTGTGCGGCAAGGCCGAGCCCGGCGCCGAGACGGAACGGCAGCGTCGGGTTGGTGAAGGTCCGGGCCAGCGTGTCGGTGTAGCGCACCGTGTCGGCCTGGTCGTCGGCGCGCAGCTTTACATAGCGAGCCAGCCACGCCGGCGCACCGGGGTCACGGGCCTCGGCCAGCGCATCGAGCAGCCCGGCCACGTCGCGCAGGCCGAGGTTGAACCCCTGGGCCGACACCGGGTGGACCGTGTTCGCCGCGTTCCCGATTGCGACGGTCCGCGCGCCGATCGGAGTCGGCGTGCGCAGCAGGGTCAGTGGATAGCGGGCGCGCTTCCCCGGGCCCTCGAAGCCCTGGAAGTCCGCTCCGGCGCGCGCGCTCAGGCGTGCGATCAACTCGTCGTCGGACCAGTCCATCGCCTCGTCGATGGCTTCGTTCGCGTCGATCCAGACCACGCCGAGGCGTCCTTCGGGCTGGGGCAGGAAGGCCAGCGGTCCGGTCGGCGTGAAGCGCTCGTGGGCCGTCGAGCCGGCCGCGGGCTGCGGCCGGACGTTGAAGATCATCGCCGACTGCCGGTAGTCGTACAGGTCCGAGGCCATGCCCGCGGCCTGGCGGATCGACGACCGGGTGCCGTCCGCGGCAACCAGCAGGCGCCCGCGCAGCCGCGTCCCGGAGGCCAGCCGCACGTCGACCCCGTCGTCGTCGGCCACGAAGGTCTCGAGTCGTTCGGGGCAGTATTCCGTGATCCGCGCACTGGCCTTCAGCGCGGCGAGCAACCGATTGCCGAGCTCGCGCGCGACGACCACGTCGCCGAAGCGGTCCACGCCGTGTCGCTCGGCCTCGAGTCGGACGCGGCCGAAGCCGCCGGCGCGGGTGATTTCGATGGTGCGGATCGGGCAGCGCCGGAGGTCGTCGTCGATCACCTCGAGCGCGCCGAGGATGTTCAGCGACGCGCGGTTGATGACCAGCGTCCGGTCGTCGTAGCTCGGTTGATGATCGGCTTCGCGGTCGACGGCCTCGATCACGGCAACATCGAAGCCCTGTCGGGCCAGGCCGACGGCCAGCGATGCGCCGGCCAGTCCGCCGCCGGCGATCACCACGTCGTGCTCCGCCGAGGCCGAGGACCGCTCGATCGCCGGAGGATTCATCGCCCCGGTCCCGATGCCATCCATTCCTCGATCGCCTCGGCGTCGGCGGCGACCGATTCGGTCAGGTTCTCGGGCTCGCCGTCAGTGACGCGGATGTCGTCCTCGATCCGGATGCCGATGCCGCGGAATTCTTCGGGGATGCCGTCTTCGAAGCCGATGTACAGCGCCGGCTCCACCGTGGTCACCATGTTCTTCTCGAGCTGGCGCGACTGGCCGTCGATCCGGTAGTCGCCGACGTCGTGGACGTCCAGCCCGATCCAGTGGCCGGTCTTGTGCATGTAGAAGCGACGGTAGTTCTGTCGCTCGAGGTTCTCATCGAGCGAGCCCGGCAGCAGGCCGAGCTCGATCAGGCCCTCGGTGAGCACCCGGCAGGCTGCGTCGTGGATGTCGTCGAACACGCGACCCGGACGGGCCGCGTCGATGCCCGCGAGCTGCGCGGCGCGGACCACGTCGTGCACGGCGCGCTGGGGCGGCGTGAATCGGCCGGAGACCGGGAAGGTGCGGGAGATGTCTGCGGCGTAGCCGTCGACTTCGCAGCCGGCGTCGATCAGCACCAGGCCGTCGTCGGGCAGCGGCTGATCGTTCTTAACGTAGTGCAGGATCAGAGCGTTGGCACCGCCGGCAACGATCGGAAGGTACGACGCGGGACAGCCGTTGCGGGTGAATTCGTGGAGCAGTTCGGCGGTCAGGTCCGACTCGGTCAGACCCGGCCTGCAGGCCTGCATGGCGCGGGCGTGTGCATCGGCCGAGATGCGGGCCGCCCGGCGCATGGAACGAAGCTCGTCCGTCGACTTGATCAGGCGCAGCTCGTGCAGCAGGTGATCCAGGCCGATGAATTCCTCGGGGGCGCGTACGTTGCGCTTCTGGTTGCGCAGCTCGTTCCTCCACTCGATGACCTGGCGATCGAAGGCGGGGTTGCGTCCGACCGCGTGGTAGATGCGCTCGCGGCCTTCCATCAGGCCCGGGAGAATCTCGTCCAGGTCGTCGATCGGGAAGCAGTCGTCGACAGCCAGTTGCTCGCGGGCGGCGTCCAGGCCCAACCGCGGACCGTCCCAGCGTTCCCGGTCGGGGTCGGACTCGCGGCAGAACAGCAGTTGCTCGCCGGCCTCGCGGCCGGGCACCAGGACCAGCACCGCGTCGGGTTCGGCGAAACCCGTGAGATAGAGGAAGTCGCTGTCCTGGCGGAACGCGAAGTGGCTGTCGCCGTTGCGCAGGACTTCGTGCGCGCCCGGAACGATCACCACCGAGCCGGCTTCGGCCAGCGACATCAGGTCGCGACGGCGTCGGATGTGCGGCTCGGCGCTCTTCGGCGCCGTCGCGATCGGAAGGTGGCTGGCCCGCGCGCTCATCAGGCGGACTTCCGCAGGCTCTCCTCGCGCAAGAGCAGGGTGGCGATGCGCACGAACTCGCTGAGCTCGGCGAAGGCTTCTTCCTGGGCCTCCTCGTCGGCTTCCGGATCGAGTCCGGCACGCGCGATCTGCTCCAGCATTCGAAGCGCTTCGGCGGCGTCGCCACCCTCGATGCGGCGTCCCGAGGTTCCGAAGCCGGCCAGGAAGCCGGTGACCCAGGTGGCCAGGCAGCGGGTGCGCTCCTCCAGCGGGCGATCGTCCGTGGGCAGGAGCGGCTTGAAGTCCATGTCGGGCGAACCGAGTTCGCTGCGCAGCGTGGAGATCGCGGGTCCCAGCTGCTGCTGGATCTTGTCGGAGTCCCAGTCGCCGACCTGCAGGGCCGCGAGCTGGTCGGCGAGCTCCTGGTCCGATTGCTTCGGACCGGCGACCAGCAGCCCGATGACCACCCCATGGGTCTCGGCCACGCGAGCCGGGTCGGCGTCGGCCGACAGGGCGAGCAGCCAGGCCAGTTTGGATTCGTTGTCGTTCATGCCAGAAGGAGATGAGAGAAGCGCGTCATGGTAGCACCGGGGGGTGCCTGCGAGCGTCGCGGGGTGCGGCTGGCGTGCCGGTCCTGGAGACGGTTTTCGAACGCCCGCAACGAGCCACTTGGCAATTCGCCTGACGAAGTTCTATCATTGCGTTGTATTTCCAGTGAAAATCGGGGGATCTGCCGATGAGCATGCAACGGACCCGCGCGGCACTCGACACGATCGAGTCGCGGCTGTCGAGCCTGATCGATCGCATCGACGCCCTCGAGCGCGAGAACCGGTCCCTGCTGGCCCGGCAGGAATCGCTGGTCGCCGAGCGCGCCGGGCTGGTCAAGCGCAACGAAGAGGCGCGGACCCGGGTCGAGGCGATGATCGAACGGCTGAAATCACTGGAGAACGCAAGCTGATGGCCGAGTCGGAACCGGTATCGGTCCGCATCCTGGATCGCGAGTTCAAGGTCATGTGCCAGCCGGGCGAGCGGCGTGCCCTGATGGAGGCGGCGCTGTTCCTCGACGGCCAGATGCGGGAAATCCGCGACGGCGGCAAGCTGACGTCGATGGAGAAGGTTGCCGTGATGTGCGCCCTGAACCTGGCCGACGAGCTGTTGAAGCAGCGCCAGGAGAACGAAGCCCGGAGCGAGCAGATCGACCAGCGCCTCCTGGACCTCGCCACACGGCTCGAGCGGGCCGCGCCCGGGGCCGACGGCGCCGGAGACTGACACGGGCCCCGGCGTGCGCCCCGGCCGCAAGCATCGGAACGATTCATCGAAGATCCTGCGCGCAGGAGTGAACGGATCTTGCCGGCCGCTTACGGCGCGATGGTATAGTTTGCTTCGTGGTGCTCTCTGCGGTGTTCGCCAGCGGAATCGCATTATGCCTTGTCCCTACTTATCGACCTTGGGACGGTGCCTTTCGATGCTGGTGCGCGAATCGTGGAATGCGAATCGCCTGAAGGCGCGAAGAGCTGTCCCACCTGAACCTCTGGTTCAAGGTCCCCGGTTTCGCAGCGGCATCTGCGGAGAGCACCCCCTTTTCCCGTCTCTACCGGTGTGCCGTCCGGCGCACGTTGGCCCGAGCACGTGACCGATTCTCCCGACGCCAGGAAGCAGCTACTGCGGAGCCAGGTTCTGGCGACCCGTACCGCGCTTCATCCACACCAGCGGCGCCGCGCCGACCGCCAGATCGCCAGCCACCTGCTACGCGTGCTCGGCGAGCGCGATTGCGTGGACCTGGCGGCGTTCCAGCCCTTCCGTGGCGAACCGGATCTGACGCCTGCGCTCGACGTTCTCGCCGAGGCCGGCCGACGCATCTGGCTGCCCGTGGTCGAAGGCACTGACATGCAGTTCCGGCGCTGGCAGCCAGGAGCTTCGATGGTCAGGAACCGGTTCGGAATTCCGGAACCGGCCGAGGGGCCGTTCCGCGATCCCGAGCGGCTCGAGATCGTGTTGACCCCGCTGGTGGCGTTCTCGACCAACGGCATGCGCCTGGGCATGGGGGCCGGTTTCTACGACCGTGCCTTCGCCTTTCTGCGTCGCGACCCCGAGGCAGGCCCCTGGCTGGTCGGCGTGGCCTACGCTCTCCAGCAGGTCGACAGCCTGCCGGCCGACCCCTGGGACGTCCCGCTCGCCGCCGTGCTGACCGAGCGCGGGCTGCAGGTCTTCCGCGACTAGCGGTTGTCTCGGGCTTCGTTCGGAATATCGGGGCTACGGCATGCAGATGATCAGATCGAAGACGCGAAGAGAAACCCGGAACTGCTGGAAAGGCTTCTCTCGCAGAGACGCGAAGACGCAGAGCAAAAGCAAGCTCGTTCAGTCTAGGAAAAGGAGGTATCGGGCATTTGTGTTCGGCGGATATCAGCCTTCCTTTTTGCTTATCTCCGCGCTTGCGCGCCTCTGCGAAAAGCGCGGTAGTTTCAATCCCGCTTTTCTCTTCGCGCCCTCGCGCTCATCGTCTGCAGGTCGTGCCACCGTCGCCCGGCAAAGCCGGCCTCCCACAGGCCTTCGATCGAGCGGCGCGGTGAACTCGTTCGCCCGCAAGCGGCCTGCAACAGGAGAATCTTTTCAATGGCCTTCCTCTGCGTTTTGGCGCCTCTGCGAGAGATCGCTTTTTCTGATGTTTCGACTCTGCTTTTCTCTTCGCGCGCATCATCTAGAAGGCACGAACAGATATGCACGACGAAGCCACCGCCCGTCGACCGCCAAGGCGGTACCATCGTGGTTCTATCCGAAGCCGATCGAGTCGCATGAATTACTGGTTGATGAAGTCCGAGCCCGATGTGTTCGGCATCGAGCACCTGAAGGCCTGCAAGGACAAGACCGAACCCTGGGACGGGATCCGCAACTACCAGGCCCGCAATTTCATCCGCGACGACATGAAGAAGGGCGACAAGGTCTTCTTCTACCACTCCAACTGCAAGATGCCGGGCATCGTCGGCATCGCCAGGGTGGTCTCGAAGCCCTATCCCGACCCGACCCAGTTCGACGCGGGCTCGAACTACTTCGATCCGAAGTCCGACCCCGATGACCCGCGCTGGGTGCTGGTCGATATCCAGCACGTACGCGACCTGAAACGCACCGTCTCGCTTACGGAGATGAAGGCCCGCGCCGATGAGTTCGGCGACTTCCAGCTGCTTGCGCGCGGCAACCGCCTGTCGATCCTGCCGGTGTCGAAAGACCAGTGGGACCAGGTCCTGAAGATGGAAAAGGAGTCAACATGAATCTGGAGAATCGAGCATGAGCCAGCAACGACTGAAGATCGAAGTGGCGCGCGCCGCGCTGAAGCACGTCGAGGACGGCATGCTGCTCGGCGTGGGAACCGGTTCGACCGTCAACGCCTTCATTGACGAATTGGGCGCCAGCGGCATCCGGCTCGAGGGTGCGGTGTCCTCGTCGGAGGCGACGACCGAGAAGCTGAAGGCCATCGGCGTCGATGTGCTGGACCTGAATCGCACCGGGGACCTGGCACTGTACATCGACGGCGCCGACGAGTTCGACGGCCATCGGCGCCTGATCAAGGGCGGCGGCGGCGCGCTGACGCGCGAGAAGATCATCGCCGGGGCCAGCAAGCGCTTCGTCTGCATCGTCGACGCCAGCAAGAAGGTCGAGGTGCTCGGCGAGTTCCCGCTGCCGGTCGAAGTGCTGCCGATGGCGCGCTCCTACGTCGCTCGCCAGCTCACCGGCCTCGGCGGTCAGCCGGAACTGCGCGAGGGCTTCACCACGGACAACGGCAACGTCATCCTCGACGTGCGCAACCTCGACCTGGTCGATCCGGTGAAGATGGAGACGAAGATCAACCAGCTGGCCGGCGTCGTCACCTGCGGCCTGTTCGCCCACCGCCCGGCCGACGTCGTCCTGATGGCAACCGAAAACGGCATCGAGACGATCTGACCGCTTGGCTTCGGTCGGGTCTTCTGCCTGAACCCTTTAGATGATTGGCGCGAAGTCGCGAAGGCGCGAAGAGAAAAGCAAAGAAGCGGAAGAAATCATTGAAAGGAAAGAAGCGGATTGCCGCAGAGGCTCTTGAAAAAGCGAACGGACGGTTCGATCACGGTTTCGAAGGCTTCCATGCAATCAACTGGGTAATCAACTGCGATGCTGCTTACCCCGTCTAACGGCAGAATCAGCCCGCGTTCCTGGGGTGAACGCTTTTTCAAGGTCCTTGGTGTTCTCTTCGCGCCGATCATCTGGACAGCTTGAACGGAAACGCTTGATCGAAGCCACCGTCGCCCGGAAAAGCCGGCCTCCCACAGGCCTTCGATCGAGCGGCGCGGTGAACTCGTTCGCCCGCAAGCGGCCTCCACCAGGAGGACCTTTTCAATGGCTTTCCTCTGCGTCTTGGCGCCTCTGCGGGAGATCGCTTTTTCTGATGTTTCGACTCTGCTTTTCTCTTCGCGCCTTCGCGACTTCGCGCTCATCATCTAAAGGCCGATGCCGCACAGCTCGCTCAGGGCAGGAACGCTAGCCGCCGCCGATGCGGGGGTGGTTGCATTCGGCGAGGCGCTGGGCTTCGTCGGGGCGGTTCTGGGCGCGCTGCTGGCACTCGATCATTTCGAGTTCGTGGCGCGTGTCGCGGTCGGGCGGGAGCGGGCGGTCGGCACCGGGGGCGGCGCAGCCGGCCATCCCGATCGCAAGCGCCGCCCCGAGGGCGAGGCGGCGTTCGACTCGCATTCGGTCAGTCACTGAAGCGCTTGCGGGCGCGCGACAGCCCGTCCGACAGATGGTCCCAGGCCGATTCGGCGCCGTGCTTGATGTCGTCCCAGGCCTCATCGCTCGCCTCGCGCAGGTCGCGAAGCTTGTCCTTGAGGCCATCGCGTCGCTGGCGCAATTCGTCGACCTGGTCCTCGTACTTCATCCGCTGGTCCGCGCTTGCCCGGCGGGCCCTGGCCTCGTACTTGTCGATCTCGGCATTGGCCTCGTCGAGCCGCGCCTTGATCTTGTCGATCCATGCATCGCGCTTGGACATGGTGGTCTCCTGCAGCGTGGTCGGGACCTCAGTGTAGCGGGTGTCTGTCAGACTGCATCGAGCGCGGTCTCGAGGTCGGCGATCAGGTCGTCGACGTCCTCGATACCGACCGACAGTCGGATCAGCGAGTCGGTGATGCCCAGTTCCTCGCGCCGATCCTTCGGCACGGTACCGTGGGTCATGATCGCCGGGTGGTTGACCAGGCTCTCGACGCCTCCGAGCGATTCGGCCAGGGCGAACAGGCGAGTGTTCTCGAGGAACCGGCGAGCGGCCGGCAGGTCGCTTTCGAGGTCGAAGCTGACCATGCCGCCGAAGCCGGACATCTGCTTCTCGGCCAGCTTCTTCTGCGGGTGGCTGTCGAGGCCCGGGTAGATCACCTTGCCGACCTTCGGCTGTTCGGCCAGCCATTCGGCGATGCGCTGGGCGTTCTCGCAGTGCGCCTTCATCCGCAGGGCCAGGGTCTTGGCGCCGCGCATGGCCAGCCATGCATCGAAGGGGCCCTGGACGCCACCGGCGGAGTTCTGCAGGAAGCCGATCTGCTCGGCCAGGTCCTCGTCCTTGACCACCAGCGCGCCGCCGACCATGTCGGAGTGGCCGTTCAGGTACTTGGTCACCGAGTGCAGGACGATGTCGGCGCCCAGCGCGATCGGGCGCTGCAGCATCGGCGTGGCGAAGGTGTTGTCGACGACCAGCTTGCAGCCGTGGCGGTGCGCAAGTTCGGCCATCCTGGCGATGTCGACCAGCTGCAGCATCGGGTTGGTCGGCGTCTCGACCCAGATCATCTTCGTCCTGTCGGTGATCGCGGCCGCTGCGGCGTCCGGGTCGCCGAGGTCGGCGAAGGTGAAGTCCAGGCCCGACGAGCGACGACGGACCCGCTCGAACAGGCGCCAGGTGCCTCCGTAGAGATCGTGCATCGCGACCACGTGGTCGCCGGGCTCGAGCAGGTGCATCAGCGTATCGACCGCGGCCATGCCGGAGGCGAAGGCGAACCCGGCAGCGCCGCTTTCGAGATCGGCGATGCAGGCCTCCCAGGCCTTGCGGGTCGGATTGTGGGTCCTGGAATACTCGTAGCCCTGATGGTCGCCGGGGCTGGACTGCACGTAGGTGCTGGTGGTGTAGATCGGCGTCATGATCGCGCCGGTCGACGGGTCCGGAGCCTGGCCGGCGTGGATCACGCGGGTCGCAAGCTTGTCGTGGTGTCCTGGATCGCTTTTGTCTGAGTGGCTCATTAACGTTCGATTGCCTTCGGAAACCGGGCAATCGTAACGGATTCTCGTGGTCGACTCGAGAGCGCCGCAGGCGGCTCGCCGGCCTGGCAATGAAAAGCCCCGCTGAGCGGGGCTTCTCGATGGTGCGATGGTGCCGGTCAGCAACCCGGACCGTTCGGGAAGAAGCTGCACCACCAGGGCTGGTTGCCGCCACCGCCACCGCCGCCGCCGCCGGAACCGCCGCCGGAACCGCCGCCATTTCCGCCGCCATTTCCGCCGCCGTTGCCGCCGCCATTTCCGCCGCCGTTGCCGCCGCCGTTGCCGCCGCCATTGCCGCCGCCGTTGCCGCCGCCGTTGCCGCCGCCATTGCCGCCGCCGTTGCCGCCGCCGTTGCCGCCGCCGTTGCCGCCGCCGTTGCCGCCGCCATTGCCGCCGCCATTACCACCACCGGAACCGCCGCCGGAACCGCCACCGGAACCACCACCGGAACCGCCACCGGAACCGCCACCGGAACCGCCACCGGAACCGCCACCGGAACCGCCACCGGAACCGCCACCGGAACCGCCACCGGAACCGCCACCGGAACCGCCACCGGAACCGCCACCGGAACCGCCACCGGAACCGCCACCGGAACCGCCGCCGGAACCGCCGCCCGGCGCGGCCGTTCCGGATTCGCGGCAGCCGCCCGGGACGTGCATCGGGTCACCGGAAACCAGTTCGCAGGTCCAGTCGATGCCGGAGAATGCGTTCTCGAAGTTCAGGCGGAACTGGACAACCGGATCGATGGCCGCTCCCGTGTTCTGCGTTTCGACCACGACCGACCCGTCGCCGGCCACGCGGATATCCGCGCAGTTCTCGGTGGCGGTGAAGGAAAAGCCCGCATCATCAGAACTCGAAGGCGCGTTGCCGCGCCGCGTGGCCACATCGGCCACCGCGACCTGCGCGGGGCCGGCCAGGCCCAGGCATTCCGAGACCTTGGCGCGGATCGAATAGTTGGTGTAGCTCGGCACTGCGATGCCGAGCAGGATCGCGATCACGCCGACCACGACCATGAGCTCGATGAGGGTGAACCCCCGGACAGACGAAGACGATGGATGGTGCATGCTGGTACCCCTTTGCGGATCGAACCGCGGAATTGAATCTCTGCGGTGATCAATGCAAGTAGCGTTCCAGATCGCGCCTTACGGCCGCCGAACAAGGGCGTCGGGGGGATTGCAGGCGGTTCTTGCAGGAGGCGCCGCGCTCCTCGGCGCGTGCGGACCGACGTAGAGCGTCAGCGTTTGACGCCGTGGCGCTCCCCGGTCCAGCCGCCCCGGTCGAGGAGCCGCTCGCCGAGTTCGCGGGGCGGATCCTCGAGGTCGGTGGCCATGGAGTCGTTCCAACGGTTCAGGAACCCGTAGAGGCAGATGGCACCGAGCATCTCGACGATCTGGTCCTCGCTCCAGTGCTCGCGCAGGCGTTCCATCAGCTCGGCATCGACCCCGTTGGGCACGCTGCCGGCCGCCAGCGCGAAGTCCAGTGCGGCGCGTTCGGCGTCGCTGTAGAGTTCGCTGCTCTGGTAGTCCCAGATCGCGTCGAGCTTTTCCTGCGACAGGCCGCTGATGCCGGCGGCGATCAGCGAATGCGCTTCGCAGTACTGGCATCCGGCCGCGCGGCTGGCGAAGTGAGCGAGCAGGCGCTTGGTGGCCTGGTCCACCGCGCCTCCCGGATTCATGACCGCGGAGGTCAGCACGCCGAAGGCCTCGACGATCTCCGGGCGGCGCTGCATGGTCAGCAGACTGTTGGGTACAAACCCCAGGATCTCGCGGAAATGGTCGAAGGTATCGGCCAGTTCGGGGGTGGTCTCGGGCGGCAACGGGTCCATGAAGGCCATGCGTGATCTCCGGCGTGGTGATTCGATTCGTGTCGTTCAGAATGCGAGAATGGACCCGGATTTGCAACGGAAGCTTTCGGATGATCGACTCGCTGGTTCCCTGGCTGACGCAGGGCGGGGTCTGGTTCGGCTGGCTGGTGGCCGTGTTGCTGGTGCTGATCGGTCTTGCCGGAGCCATCCTGCCCGCTCTGCCGGGCACGCCGCTGGTCCTCGGCGGACTGGTGCTGATGGCCTGGCTGGACGACTTCGTCCACGTCGGGGCCGGAACGCTGCTGTGGTTGACATTGCTGACCGTCCTGTCGGTGCTGGTCGATTTCATCGCCACCGCGGAGGGCGCCCGTCGCTTCGGCGCCGGGCGCGGCGCCATTCTGGGCGCCACCCTGGGCGTGCTGGTGGGCCTGTTCTTCGGTCTGCCGGGGCTGCTGCTCGGCCCGTTCGTCGGCGCCGTCCTCGGTCACCTGGCCGGCCGCGCCCGGGTCGACGACTCCATCCGCGCCGGTGTGGGCGCCAGCGTCGGCGTCCTTGTCGGCACCCTGGCCAAGGTCGTCATCAGCGTCGTCATGCTCCTCTGGTTCGCCGCCGTCTGGTGGTTCTAGGTTCGTGGCCTAGAAGGGTCTCCGGGCGATTTCTCCAGCTGATGGGCGCCAAGAGGAGAAGGGGCGAAGGGCGCCAGGCAATCCCGCGGTCTTGACGAGGCAGAAAGGCAGAAAGGCAGAAAGGGGTTCTCTCGCAGAGACGCAGAGCCGCAGAGAAAATCTGCAAGGGCTGGACGCGCTTTCGGGTTAACTGGATACACCGACGGCAGCGCTTGCTCGATTCGGGCTGCGATATTCTCGGTAATCCTCTGCGTCTTCGCGTCTCTGCGAGAGAACGCTTGTTGACCTTCAATGGTGATCGAACCGGCCGCTGGAAAGGAATCGGTCGACGGCGGCGGTGACGGCGGGGGAGAGGACGAGGCCGGTGTGGGACACGGGCAGCAGGAGGCGGTCGGTTTCGCCGTCGAGCCGGGTTTCGGTCTCTGCCACCGTGCCGTCGTGGGGCCGGGGCAGCGAGGCGATCAGGCGGCCCGCACCGAGACCCTGCGTGCCGGCCACCACGCCGACCTGCCAACCCTTCGGCGCCCGATGGCCGCCGGCCTGCAACGCGCCCGAGGCACGGCCGACCAGACGCCCGAGCGGACCGAGCCGGCTCAGCCGGTGTGCGACCGCGGACCCGTCGACCGGGCTGCCGAGCAGCACCAGGCGTGCCGGCGGCAGGTCGAAGCGTTCGAGCATGTGCAGCGCGACCAGTCCGCCCAGGCTGTGTCCGACGAGGTGGACCGGTTCGTTCGGCCCGTATCGCCGCAGAAACTCCGCAAGCGCTGCCGCGTTGCTGTCGATCGAGCGGCGAACGGTGGCATAGGCGAAGCGGTCGACCGCCCAGCCCTTGCGCTCCAGCCGGGTGGC
This sequence comes from Wenzhouxiangellaceae bacterium, assembly GCA_965222675.1. GTDB lineage: Bacteria > Pseudomonadota > Gammaproteobacteria > Xanthomonadales > Wenzhouxiangellaceae. The sequence continues at coordinate 1,366,719 of OZ244963.1, forward strand.
CATCGGCTTCAGGCTGATGCGACCGTACCAGAGGCCGTGGATCAGGACGACATGGGCGGGTTCGGCCATCGCGCGGATGCGTCCATCGGAAAGATGCTTGCCAGCGTAGCAGGCGGCGCGACGAATTCCGGACAGGAAAAGGCCGCGCAGGGCGCGGCCGTTTCGTTTCCGGGCAGTGTGCCTTCGGCGGACGGGCCTTTTTCAGGCGAGGCGACGCATCGCCAGGCCCGCCAGGACCAGGATCAGGAGCGCAAGGCCCCAGGAGCTCAACACGGGGATGGGCTCGAAGGGGAAATCCAGCGGCAGGGCTGCGGAGGTGCCGTCGGCGAAGACCGCCGTCACGCCCAGCGGCTGGTTCACACCGTCGCCTACCGCGAACACGGAGATCACGTCGCCGTCGTTCAGGCGCACGGGCTCGGGGTCGATCAGCTCGGTCGAGCCGTCGGGGGTGGCAATCAGAAGGTCGTAGACGCCGGCCGGCAGTTCGAGGTAGCCCGAGTCGGCGCCGTAGGGCACGTTGGTCAGGCCGGCCACAACGGTCCCGTCCTGCAGGCGGATCGAGACTTCGGTCGCCGGAAGCGAGTCGGCGAAGGGCGCGGTGTGGACGATTCGCAGCCTGGCGTTCCCGGCCGCCGGTGGCGACAGGTCATCGACCAGCGGAAGCAACGCCAGCGGCTGGTTGGCGCCGTCGCCGATCGCGGCCACGGTGTAGTCGGTGTCGGCCGCAAGGTCGGGGGAGGCGGTGATGGCGACGGCGCCGCCCGGCGGCGTGCGCACGTCGACCTGGGTCACGCCCGGCGCAGTGCCGGCCGGCGTTAGCGTGAGATAGCCGGAGGTCTGATTGAATTCGACGCCGGTCAGCACCTCGGTGCCGTCGACGTCCACGGAAACTGCGGTATCGGACAGGTCCGGGGCGAACGGTGCGAGATGCGCCACGTTGACGCGGGTCTGAGCCTGGGCGCCGGCAGCGAGCATCAACGCCGTACCGGCAGCGGCAATTGCAAGGGTAAATTTCTTCATCGGGGTCTCCACACAAGCCTGGTTTCAAGGGAACGCGAGCGTGGAGAATCGCTGCCGGGCGTGAATGGCTCGGCAAAAAAACGTGAAATTTCGTTCACTTGCGTCGCTGGGCAACGCAAGCGATGTCGCTGTCGTCAGTCGGCAACGGTGCGGATGGACAGCTCGGCCAGGGCCTGCGGCTCGATCACCGAAGGTGCGCCGGTCAGCGGACAGCCGGCCGTGGTCGTCTTCGGAAACGCGATGACCTCGCGGATCGAATCCTCGCCGGCCATCAGGGCGGCGACCCGGTCGATGCCGAAGGCGATGCCGCCGTGCGGGGGGCATCCGTAGCGAAGGGCCTCGAGCAGGAAGCCGAAGCGGGCCTTCGCTTCCGTCTCGTCGATGCCGAGTACGTCGAAGGCCGCCTGCTGCAGTGCCGGATCGTGGATACGGATCGAGCCGCCGCCGATCTCGGCGCCGTTGAGCACCAGATCGTAGGCACGCGAAAGCGCCTCGGCCGGCTTCGCGCGCAGGGCATCCGGATCGGCCTCGGAGGGCGCGGTGAACGGATGGTGCAGGGCGTAGTAGCGCTGGTCCTCGTCGTCGAATTCGAACATCGGAAAATCCACCACCCAGAGCGGTTTCCAGGCGTCCTCGACGAGGCCCTGTTCGCGGCCGACCTTGAGCCGGACCGCGCCCATGAAGGCAGCGACGGTCAGCGCCGGGCCGGCGCCGAACAGCAGCAGGTCGCCGTCGCCCGCACCGGTGCGTTCCAGGATGCCGCTGGCGGTCGACGCATCGAGGAACTTCGCGATCGGCGACTGCAGCCCGTCGAGGCCGGCGGCTGCGTCGTTGACCTTGATCCAGGCCAGCCCCTTCGCGCCGTACTTGCCCGCGTGGGCGGCCAGTTCGTCGATCTGCTTGCGCGACAGGTCGGCAGCGCCCGGCACGCGCAGAGCGGCCACGCGCCCCTGGTCGTCGGCCGCCGGACCGGCGAAGACCTTGAACTCGGAATCGGCGACCAGGTCGTCGATGTCGACCAGCTCCAGCGGGATGCGCAGGTCGGGCTTGTCGGAGCCGTAGCGGCGCATCGCTTCCGCCCAGGTCATGCGCGGGAACGGTTCGGGCAGTTCGACGGAGAGCACGTCGCGGAACACGTCGCGGACCAGGTTCTCGGCCAGGCCCTGGACGTCGGTTTCCTCGACGAAGGCCATCTCGATGTCGAGCTGGGTGAATTCGGGCTGGCGATCGGCCCGGAGGTCCTCGTCGCGGAAACAGCGCGCGATCTGGTAGTAGCGATCCATGCCGCTCATCATGAACAGCTGCTTGAAGATCTGCGGCGACTGCGGCAGCGCATAGAAGCGGCCGGCGTTGACCCTGCTGGGTACGAGGTAGTCGCGCGCGCCTTCCGGTGTGGCCCGGGTCAGGATCGGCGTCTCCAGGTCGAGGAAGTCGCGGTCCTCGAGGTGTCGGCGGATCGCCGAGGTCAGCTTCGAGCGCAGGCGCAGGTTCTTCTGCATGCGCGGGCGGCGCAGGTCCAGGTAGCGGTACTTCAGCCGGACTTCCTCGCCGTCCTCGTCGGTCATCAGCAGCGGCAGTGCAGCCGAGGCGTTGAGGAGTTCGATCGAGTCGGCGACGACTTCGACCTTGCCGGTCCGCATCCCGGCGTTCCACTGGCTTTCGGGCCGCATGCGGACCGTGCCGGTGACCCGGATGCAGAACTCGTTGCGCAGCGTCTCGGCGACCGCGAAGCCGCTCTTGTTGTCGGGCTCGACGACGACCTGGACGATGCCGGCGTGGTCGCGCAGGCCGATGAAGACCAGTCCGCCGAGATCGCGGCGGCGGTCGACCCATCCGCAGAGGGTGACCGATCGGTCGTCTAGGGCTTCGGTGACCTGGCCGCAGAGATGGCTACGCATGAGAAAGACTCCTGGGGAAGCTCGTTGCTGAATCGTCGATGGTGAATCGTCGATGGTGAATCGTCGATGGTGAATCGTCGATGGTGAATCGCCGATGGTGAATCGTCATTGCTGGTTCGCGTGTCGCGAAAACCAGGGAGCGGGCCGGCGTCGAGCCGGCCCGCGATCGTGCCGTGTGGTCAGGACGGGGCGGTCGAGGACGCGCTCGAGGCTCCGTCGGACTTCGACGGCTTGGCCGGCGCATCCGACGTCGAAGGCTTGCTGTCGCCGGCACCATCGGACGAGGGCTTCGCCTTGTCGTCGCCGGCCAGGTTCTTCTTGCCGTCCTTCTTGAAATCGGTCTCGTACCAGCCGCCGCCCTTCAAGCGGAAACCGGCGGCCGAGACCAGCTTGGTCAGGGCATCGGTTTCGCAATCGGGGCAGGTCGTCAGCGGCGCGTCGGAGATCTTCTGGAGCTTCTCGAGGCGGTGGCCGCAGTTCTTGCATTCGTATTCGTAGATCGGCATGGCGGTCGGTTCCTCCTGACAGGTGGCGCCAATCTGGGGTTCCGGCGCGCCGATTTCGAGTCCGGCGCATCGCGGAAATCCGTCAACCCGCTATTATGACGGCTTTTCCACGCCTCCGGAGTCCCGCGCCCGTGGATGATGCTCCGTCCGACCGGTCGCCAAGCGATGCCTTCGCCCCGGCGAAGTCGCATGCCGACGCTGATCGTCTCGATCCCGAGCTGGTCCGTCACGCGCTGCGCGCGGGCGCGATGCGATCGGCGCGGCCGCTCGCCCGCGGCAACCAGGGCTGGGTGTTCGGGCTGACGATCAACGGCCGGCGCCTGGTCGTCAAGACCCCGGCCGGCGGCCTCGCATCGGCCCTGCATCGCCGCGCACTGGCCCGCGAGGCGCGCGCCTACGGTCGCCTGCGCGGCGTGCCCGGCTTCGCGACCTGTCACGGACTGTTCGACCGGCGGTGGCTGGTGCTTGACGAACTCGCCGCACGCCCGTTTCGCGAGGCCGCGCCCGAGGACGGGGGTTCCGACGAGTTCTTCGACGGCCTGCTGCAGACGATTCGCGCCATGCACGCCCGCGGCGTGGCTCACGGCGACCTCAAGCGCAAGGCCAACCTGCTGGTCGGCGACGACGGCCGGCCCCGGATCATCGACCTGGGCACCGCCGTCCTTCGACGTGATCGCTTCGCCCCACTCAACCACGCGCTGTTCCGCACCCTGGCCCAGACCGACCTCAATGCCTGGATCAAGCTCAAGTACGGCGGCTACGAGAACCTCAGCGACGCCGACCGCCCCCTCTTCCGGCCCACCCTTCCGGAACGCATCGCCCGGTGGATTCGGCGGGACTGAACGCAGGCTCAATCAGGCGGAGGAGTCGAGCCCGGAAAGACTGGGACCGCAGATGAACGCGGATGAAAGCAACTCGAAAGGCTCCCGTTCTTTCGATGCGAGTGCCAGAGAATATTGCGTTGATGACTGCTCGAAAGCGCTGTAACAAGAACGGGTTTCTATCTGCGTTCATCCGCGTTCATCCGCGTTCATTCGCGGTAGATCATGGGTTTTCCTTGAATGAGCGACGTAGGCGTTCCAGGCCTTCGTCGATGGAGACGGCTGGAGCCCAGTCCAGGTCGCGCTTGGCCGCTTCGATCGAGAACCAGTGGGCGGTGGCGAGGTGTTCGACCACGAAGCGTGAAATGGGCGGGTCGCGGCGCAATCTCAGCGCTCTCCAGGCGCCTTCGACCGCCCAGGCCGCGGCCGTTGCGACCTTCGGGTTCACCGTGCCGATCCGCGGCGTTTCGCCGGCGGCCTCGAGCAGGCCGCGCAGGATGTCGGCGACCGGCCGGGGCTCGCCGTTGGTGATGAAGTAGGCGCGTCCGGCCGAACGGGCCGGTCCGGCCAGGTCGTCGAGGGCGGCGACGTGTGCCTCGGCGGCGTTGTTGATGTAGACCGTGTCGATCCTCTTCTCCGGGGCAGGCAGCTTCAGTCGGCCGGTCCGGTTGCGCTCGATCAGGCGCGGCAGCAGGTGGTTGTCGCCCGGGCCCCAGATCAGGTGCGGCCGAAGCGCCGCGACCCGCAGATCGCCGTCGTTGGCCCCGAGCGCGATCCGTTCGGCCTCGGCCTTGCTTGCAGGGTAGGGCGCGGGGTGGTGATCGGCCCGCGGCAGCGATTCGTCGCCGCCTTCGATGTCGCCGCCGGCGTGGACCACGCTGGGCGAGGAGGTATGGACGAGCACGCCGATGCCGTGCCGGCGGCAGGCGTCGACCACGTTGCGGGTGCCGTGAACGTTGGCGCGGACGAAATCCGGCGCATGCAGGCCGGGCCCGGCCTTGGCCGCGACGTGGATGACCGCCTCGCGGCCGCGGCAGGCGATGTCCACGGCGTCAGCGTTGCCGATGTCGCCGCGGTGCTGGGCCACCCCCAGCGCTTCCAGCGCCGGGTAGGCCGAGCGGTTCAGCGTGGCGACCTCGTGGCCGCGGTGGAGCAGGGCGCGGACCACGGCCTGGCCGAGAAAGCCGCCGCCGCCGGTGACCAGGATCTTCATCGCGATTCGTCTCCTCCGGATTCGCCGAAAACAGGCCCCTGCAGGCCGCTCGAAGGGGCCGGTGGCCCCGCCGCGTACGGAAATTCCGTATGCTACGCGGTTTGCCCGATCGACTCGATGCTCGGTGGGCTTCACGTAATCCAGCAAAGGTTCTCATAGCAAAGGTTCTCCCGATGGCCCAGTACGTCTACACCATGAATCGCGTCAGCAAGGTGGTTCCGCCGAACCGTACGCTGATCAAGGACATTTCCCTGTCGTTCTTTCCCGGCGCCAAGATCGGCGTGCTGGGCCTGAACGGGGCCGGCAAGTCGACCGTGCTCCGGATCATGGCCGGGGTCGACACGGAGTTCGACGGTGAAGCGCGCCCGCAGCCCGGCATCAATATCGGCTATCTGCCGCAGGAGCCGGAGCTGCCCGAGGAATCGACGGTGCGCGAGGCGGTCATGGACGGCCTCGGCGAATTGCGCGACATGCTCAAGCGCTTCGACGAGATCTCCGAGAAGTTCGCCGAGCCCATGTCCGACGACGAGATGAACGACCTGCTCGCCGAGCAGGCCGAGCTTCAGGACAAGATCGACTCGGCCGAAGGCTGGGACCTGGACCGCACGCTGGAGGTGGCCGCCGATGCGCTGCGACTGCCGGCCTGGGAGACCGAGATCAAGGTGCTGTCGGGCGGTGAGCGCCGTCGCGTCGCGCTGTGCCGCCTGCTGCTGTCCAAGCCCGACATGCTGCTTCTCGACGAGCCGACCAACCACCTCGACGCGGAATCCGTGGCCTGGCTGGAGCGCTTCCTGCATGACTTCTCCGGCACCGTGATGGCGGTGACCCATGACCGCTACTTCCTCGACAACGTGGCCGGCTGGATCCTGGAAATGGATCGCGGCCACGGCATCCCGTTCGAAGGCAACTACACCTCCTGGCTGGAGCAGAAGGAAGCCCGCCTGGCGCGCGAGGAGAAGCAGGAGCAGTCGCGCCAGCGCGCGCTGAAGGAGGAGCTGGAGTGGGTGCGCAGCAACCCGAAGGGCCGCCAGGCCAAGAGCAAGGCGCGCCTGAAGCAGTTCGAGGAGCTCAACTCGAAGGACTTCCAGGCCCGCAACGAGACCCAGCAGATCTACATTCCGCCGGGCCCCAGGCTCGGCGACCAGGTCATCGAGGTCGAGAACCTGACCAAGGCCTTCGGCAACAAGCTGCTGATCGAGGACCTGTCGTTCACGGTTCCGCCGGGTGCGATCGTCGGCATCATCGGCGGCAACGGTGCCGGCAAGTCGACGCTGTTCCGGATGATCGCCGGTGAAGAGCAGCCGGACTCGGGAGCGATCACCGTGGGGTCCACGGTCGAACTCGGCTTCGTCGACCAGAAGCGCGACAGCCTGGCCGACGACCGCCAGGTCTGGGAAGAGATTGCCGACGGCGCAGAGGTGATCTCCGTCGGCAACTACTCGATCCCGGCGCGTCAGTACGCCAGCCGGTTCAACTTCAAGGGCTCCGACCAGCAGAAGCGGGTCGGGCAACTCTCCGGCGGGGAGCGCAATCGCGTCCACCTCGCCAAGGTGCTCAAGAGCGGCGGCAACGTGCTGATGCTCGACGAGCCGACCAACGACCTCGATGTCGAGACCCTGCGCGCGCTCGAGGAAGCCGTGCTGGCATTCCCGGGCTGCGTGCTGGTCACCTCGCACGATCGCTGGTTCCTCGACCGCATCGCCACCCACGTGCTGGCCTTCGAGGGCGACTCGCACGTCGAGTGGTTCGAGGGCAACTTCTCCGACTACGAAAAGGACCTAAAGCGCCGCAAGGGCGACGCCGCCGGCCCGCACCGGATCAAGTACAAGCGCATCGACGGGTAGGCCTTGGCGACGTGGCGCTTGCGTGTTCTGGATGATGGGCGCGAAGTCGCGAAGGCGCGAAGGCGCGAAGAGAGAGGCCAACAGGAAAAGCCGGTCAAAAGCGTTCTCTCGCAGAGACGCGGAGGCGCAGAGGAAAAGCAGTAGAAGCTTGCAACGCCTCCGTCATCCCGGGGCCGGCGAAGCCGGAACCCGGGATCTCGTGATGAAACTTCTCCAGACAATAATCAGCCGTTCGCTCGCTTTTTTTCTCAGCGCCTCCGCGTCTCTGCGAGAGAACGCATTCTGGTTGTTGGTTCCGGTTTTTCGTGAAACCTGAAATCCGAACCCTGTTCTTCCTTCTTCTCTCTTCGCGACTTCGCGCCAATCATCCAAACGAACAAGCCTACCTGCCCGCACAAGGCCTCAGTCCTCCAAGCGGGACTCGAGGTCGGCGACGCGGGCCTCCAGGGCTTCGAGGCGGGCGATGAGGTCGGAGTCGGCTGCGGTCGAAGCGATCGCGGCGTGGTCGTCGGCGCCCGGGGCCGCGCGGCCGGCTTCGAGCGACACCGGCCCGCACAGGCGGTGCATGTAGCGGTCCTCGCGCTGGCCCGGCCCCTTGGGAATGCGAATCGCCATTGGCGCGTCGCCCGAGCACAGCCGCTCCAGCGCGTGCTCGACGTCGTCGAGCTCGTCGAAGCGGTGCAGCCGCGACGATCGGCTGAACAGCTCGGCCAGGGTCTGCGGGCCGCGGAGCAGCATCAGGCCCAGCAGCGCCTTCTGCTCGCGGGTCAGCTTCAGCCCCGACTCCACGCGATGAGCGTAGCGCGACGCGCGCGCGCCGTACTCGCTCTTGACCAGCCCCCGGGTTTCCAGCCTGCGCAGCGCGTGCCCGACCTCGCCCTCGCTCAGGTTCATCTGCGGATGCCGACTGGTCTTCTGATTCGCCGCCGTGCGCGCTGCATTCTCCGTCAAGGGATAGCTCTCCGGCGTCGTGGCCTCCTTCTCGATCAGGCACCCCAGCACGCGGACTTCTTCCTGAGAAAGCGGCTCTTCCAATGGCAGCGCGGCGTCGTCGTTCATGGGTGGAGCTCCGGTCGGGGGTGGGTGGCGAACTCCTCCAGAGGATAGACGCAAAGACGCGGTTGGGGCGAAGGAACGCGAAGAGAAATGGATAGGAGAACAGGGTTCGGAATTCGGGATCCAGCTTGCGGGAAAAACCCGAACCAACAACCAACAACCAAAATGCGTTCTCTCGCAGAGACGCAGAAACGCAGAGGAAAGGCAGGGAGGGGACAGACTGCTACCTGAGTCCCGTCAGGAGATCTAGAGGATAGACGCAAAGACGCGGTGGGGCGAAGGAACGCGAAGAGAAATGGATAGGAGAAAACAGGGTTCGGAATTCGGGGTCCAGCTTGCGGGAAAAACCCGAACCAACAACCAACAACCAAAATGCGTTCTCTCGCAGAGACGCAGAGTCGCAGAGGAAAGGCAGGGAGGGGACAGGCTGCTACCTGGGTCCCGTCAGGAGATCTAGAGGATAGACGCAAAGACGCGATGGGGGAAGGAACGCGAAGAGAAATGGATAGGAGAACAGGGTTCGGAATTCGGGGTCCAGCTTGCGGGAAAGGCCAGAACCAACAACCAAAATGCGTTCTCTCGCAGAGACGCAGAGTCGCAGAGGAAAGGCAGGGAGGGGACAGACTGCTACCTGGGTCCCGTCAGGAGATCTAGAGGATAGACGCAAAGACGCGGTGGGGCGAAGGAACGCGATGAGAAATGGATAGGAGAACAGGGTTCGGAATTCGGGGTCCAGCTTGCGGGAAAGGCCAGAACCAACAACCAAAATGCGTTCTCTCGCAGAGACGCAGAGTCGCAGAGGAAAGGCAGGGAGGGGACAGACTGCTACCTGGGTCCCGTCAGGAGATCCCGGGTTCCGGCTTCGCCGGCCCCGGGATGACGGAGGTGTTGTCTGTTCTCGTCGAGTCTTTCTCCGCGCCTCTGCGTCTCTGCGAGAGAACGCTTTTGACCGGCTTTTCCCGTCGGCTTTTCTCTTCGCGGCTTCGCGCCCCCGGGATGACGGAGGTGTTGTCTGTTCTCGTCGTGTCTTTCTCCGCGCCTCTGCGTCTCTGCGAGAGAACGCTTTTGACCGGCTTTTCCCGTCGGATCTTCTCTTCGCGGCTTCGCGCCCCCGGGATGACGGAGGTGTTGTCTGTTCTCGTCGTGTCTTTCTCCGCGTTTCTGCGTCTCTGCGAGAGAACGCTTTTGACCGGCTTTTCCCGTCGGCTTTTTCTCTTCGCGGCTTCGCGCCCCCGGGATGACGGAGGTGTTGTCTGTTCTCGTCGTGTCTTTCTCCGCGCCTCTGCGTCTCTGCGAGAGAACGCTTTTGACTGGCTTTTCCCGTCGGCTTTACTCTTCGCGCCTTCGCGCCCCTCATCCAAAGCCCGCTGGCAACAGGTCAATCGAAGCCGCTTCAATCGGTCGGGCGCGCCAGGAGGGCGAGGACGTAGCCGGTGTGTCGGAACCGCCACTGGACGAAGCGGATGAACAGCTTGTCGGAGAGCGACGGGGGGAGGTGCTGGGGAAAGACTTCGACGCTGCGGCGTGAAGCCTCGACATCGAAGCCGGCTTCGATCAAGGACTGCTCCAGCAGCCCCTCCGGCAGCGGCGCCTCGTCGGGTTCCTCGGCCGGTTCCGAGTACGCTTGCCGGGCGGCGACCGAGTTGCGGTTCCAGCGGTCCAACCAGCCGGGGAGGTCGTGCAGGCTGGCGCAGTCGATCGGCTCTGCGACCAGGAAACGACCGGTCGGCTTAAGCAGGCGCCGGATGTTCCGAAGGACCCCTGGAAGGTCGGGCGGCCGCAGGTGGTGCAGCATGCCGGAGACGGTGACCAGATCGAATGGGTCGTGCGACTGGCCGCTCCATTCGAGCACATCGGCTTCGATCAACGTGATCGAATCACCCGCCCGCCCGCCCGCCCGTCGGTCGGTTGCAGCACGGACCTCGGCCAGCATCGCCGGGCTGTGGTCGACGCCGACCACCTCGTCGAAACAATGGCCGAGCCGGCCGATCATGTGTCCCGTGCCGGTGCCGAGGTCGAGCATGCGACCGCCGCGCGGAATGCGTTCGACCAATGGGGCGAACAGCAGATCGTTCGGGTAGCGCCGGGGGTCGTGGACCACGCGGTCGTAGTCGCGCGCCGTCTTCTGGTGAAACTCACGATCGATCGCCGCATGGCGCTGACGTGTGTCGGCACGGTCGCTCATAGTAGGGGCTCCGGTCGGGGGTGGTTGGCGAACTCCACCAGAGGATAGACGCAAAGACGCGGTTGGGCCGAAGGAACGCGAAGAGAAATGGATAGGAGAACAGGGTTCGGAATTCGGGGTCCAGCTTGCGGGAAAGGCCAGAACCAACAACCAAAATGCGTTCTCTCGCAGAGACGCAGAGTCGCAGAGGAAAGGCAGGGAGGGGACAGACTGCTACCTGGGTCCCGTCAGGAGATCCCGGGTTCCGGCTTCGCCGGCCCCGGGATGACGGAGGTGTTGTCTGTTCTCGGTGTGTCTTTCTCCGCGCCTCTGCGTCTCTGCGAGAGAACGCTTTTGACTGGCTTTTCCCGTCGGCTTTACTCTTCGCGCCCATCCTCTAAAGGGTGCTGGCGAAGGCGCTGAAGGAAGCGGAATCAGCCCGAAGAAAACGTCGGCCGGAACGGGCGCGGGTTCCAGGCGAGGTGCTCGCGGGCGGGGGTGTCGTCGACGACGAGGTCCATGCGCTGACGGCGGATCATGGCCGGGGTCACGGAATCGAATCGGCCGAAGATCCGGCCGGCGCGGACCAGTGCGGTCAGCAGCGCCGCGGGTACCTGGATGATGTTCGGGTCGGCCCCGGCTGCGGACGCGATGCGACGGACGAAGTCGGGATAGGGCAGGGTCTCGCCGCCGCCGAGGTCGAAGGGTTCGAAGCCGTGCCCGCGACGCGCGATCAGCCGGGTCATCAGCCGCGCCAGGTCTTCGGCGTGGACCGGCTGACGCAGGCCGCGGCCTGCGATCGGCAGCACGCGTCGCGAGCGGGCCGCCTCGGCGATGACCGAGACGTTGCGGTCGCCCTCGCCGCCGTAGATCAGCGTCGGCCGAAGCAGGGTGACGTCGATCCCGCGCCGCTCGGCCCACTCGGCCAGCCGCAGTTCGGCGTCGGCCAGTTCGCGCATCATCGCGCGCTCCGCCGGGTCGGGGGAGTCCTGCTTGAAGCGCACGCTCGCCGAGCCCAGCGCGACGACCCGGCGAACCGACGGCAGGCGCTCGAGCTGCCGGCGCGCCAGCGACAACGGGCCGGCGCTGAGCAGCACCTGCGACTCGGCGCGGAGCGGCTCGCTCGCCAGGTCGTGCTGCAGCCAGAGCACGCCCGGCCACTCGGCGTCCGGGACCCGGCGCGAGACCGCGATCGCCGGGGCTCCGGCCTCGGCCAGCCTTGACAGCAGCAAGCGGCCGACCGCGCCGGTGGCGCCGAGCACCAGGACCGGGGCCGGTCCGCTCGCCAGGCCGGGGATCACGCGGCCTCCGGTGGGCGGCGGCGATCGCGAAGAGCGGCCAGCGGGGTGCGCAGCAAGCGGCTTGCGGTCAGGGCCAACCACCAGAACGGCCGCTGCCAGGCACTTGGGCCGGTCGCGATGTGGCGCCGGACGTATCGCATCAACCCGCGATGCTTCGACCGCATGAAGTGCAGCGAACGGCCGCGCGAAGAAACGCCGCCCACGTGGCGGATCATCACCCCGGGCACCCAGCGCAGCCGGCCGCCGGCCGCGCGCAGCCGGGCGAACAGGTCGAGGTCCTCGAAGTGCAGCGGGTAGCCCTCGTCGAAGCCGCCGACGGCGTGGAACGCGTCGGCGCGCACGAGCATGCAGGCGCCCGAGACGGCTTCGAGTTCGGTGGGCGTGTCCGGCGCCCGGGTGCCGGTGAGGTCGATGCCGCGTCCGTTGCCGCCCAGCAGCTCGGCGAGGATGCGCCCGGCGGTCGGTGCGCGCCGGCGGCTCCCGCGCTGTTCGCGGCCCTCCGCGTCGACCACGCGACCGGCCACCAGCACCGCGTCCGGGTGGGAATCGAGTTCGGCGACCAACCGGGCCAGGTCGTCGGCCGACAGCTCGGCGTCGGGGTTGAGCAGCAGCAGCAGTTCGCGCTCGGTCGCGCCGGCGGCGCGGTTCATGCCGGGGCCGAAGCCGAGGTTGCTACCGGCCCGGTCGATGGTGACGTTGCCGGTGGGCAGGCCGTCGAGGCTGTCGTCCGTCGAGCCGTTGTCGACGATCACGACCTGAAGCGATTCACCGGACCCGGCCAGCAGGCGATCGAGCCCGCGCTTCAGCCACGGCCCGGCGTTGTAGTTGACGATCAGCACGCCGACCCGTCGGAGCGCGTCGCGCGAGCTCAACGCTTCGTCAGCCACCGGCGAAGCCGTGTCCAGGTCGAGGAATCGTCGGAAGACCCCGTGCCGGCCCGTGCGCGGTCGAGCTCGGCGCGCAGCCGCTCGATTTCCTGCTCGCGCTCGGCCAGCAGGTGACCGGCGGCGATGTGCTTGCGCACTTCGCCGTTGTAGTGGGCGTAGACGCTTTCCGCCTCGTCGGAAAACAGCGACAGCGCCGGCGGCGCCGGCAGCGCCACGCCGTCGGCCGCGGCGACGACCAGGAAGTACAGCGGCTCGGCGGCCGGCCGCAGCCCGGCGGTCACGGTGCCGTCCTCGGCCGAGGTCAGGTGCTGCGCGTCGCGGACGTCGCGGTCGTCCAGCGACCACAGGAGCGAGTGGAACATCAGCTTCTGGCCGTGCAGGCGATAGTTCGGGAAGTGCCGGCCGAGCAGGTCCTCGAGCTCGTCGCGGTAGAGCTCGCGGACGTGGAACTCGTTGTCGTAGCCGGTCAGGTCGGAGTAGGTGCGCCTGTCCGGTGAGGACAGGAGCAGCACGCCGCCGGGCTTGAGCACGCGCCGGAAGCCGGTCAGCAGTTCGTCGTGGTCGGCAAGGTGTTCGAGGGTCTCGAAGGACACCACCACATCGAAGCGATCGTCGTCGAAGGGCAGGTCCAGGGCGTCGGCCTCGACGAACTCGAGCTTGTCGGCCGTATACCGCTTGCGGGCGTGGGCGACCGCTTCCGGGTCGACGTCCACGCCGACCACCGAGCGCGCGCGATCGGCCAGCAGGCGGCTGCCGTAGCCCTCGCCGCAGGCGCAGTCGAGCACGTCCTTGCCCGCGACCAGGCCTCGGGCCCAGGCGTAGCGGTGCCAGTGCTCGTAGACGATCTCGCGGACGCACTCGGGGGTGAACCGCTCGCCGGTGAACTCCAGCGTGTCTTCGTGTTCGGGCTCGGCGGACATCGCAACAGCCCCTAGAGGCGGAATTCCTTGCCGAGGTAGACGTTGCGCACGTCCTCGTCGGCCAGCACCGCGTCGGGCGGGCCCTGGGTCAGGACGCGGCCCTCGGAGATGATGTAGGCGCGGTCGCAGATGCCCAGGGTCTCGCGGACGTTGTGATCGGTGATCAGGATGCCGATGTAGCGGTCCCGCAGGTGGGAGACGATGCGCTGGATCTCGCCGACGGAGATGGGATCGACGCCGGCGAACGGCTCGTCGAGAAGGATGAAGCGCGGGTCCGCGGCCAGCGCGCGGGCGATCTCGACACGCCGCCGTTCGCCGCCGGACAGGCTCACGCCCATCTGGTCGGTGAGATGACCGATGCTGAACTCGTCCATCAGCCGGCTCAGTTCCGCTTCGCGGCCGTCGCGGTCGAGATCCTTGCGCAGTTCGAGAATGGCGACGATGTTGTCGCGCACGCTCATGCGGCGGAAGATCGAGGCTTCCTGCGGCAGGTAGCCCAGCCCGAGCCTCGCCCGCCGGTGCATGTTGGCCCGGGTGATGTCGTTGCCGTCGAGGCGGATCGTGCCGCCGTCGGCGGGCACCAGGCCGACGACCATGTAGAAGCAGGTGGTCTTGCCGGCGCCGTTGGGGCCGAGCAGGCCGACGACTTCGCCGCGCTGGACGTCCAGCGACACGCCGTGGACCACGGCGCGGCCTCGGTAGCGTTTGACGAGGTTCTCGGCGACCAGCATCAGCGGCCGTCCGTATCCGGGTCGTCGTCGCCGTCACCGTCGCCGTCGGCCGTGACGTCTTCCTCGTCCGGGTCGTTCGATGCAGGGTCGGCCGTCGCCGGGTCAATCGACTCGGGCTCCGTCGGCACGGGCCCGGTCGATTCGGACTCCGTCGACTCAAGATCTGCCGAGTCCGAATCGCCTGAATCGGAGCTGGCCGAGCCGGTGTCTGCCGCTGCGGCGGTCCCGTCGCCATTCTCGGCGGTACCGGTACCGGTACCGGAATCGGAATCGGAATCGGGGTCGCCTTCGGCTGCGGCGTCGGGGTCGGGGCGGGTCCCGGCGTCGTTTGCCGGCGGAGGCGCGGGACGCGGGTCGGACATCGCGTCGGCCTGGATCACAACGCGCACGCGCTCGTTGCCGGTGCTGCGCCCGGCCAGGCTTTCTGCCGTCAGGTCGTAGACCAGTTCGTCGCCGGTGAATTCTCCCTGCTCGTGGCGGATGATCGCGTTGCCCGTCAGGGTCACGATGTTCGCGACGACGTCAAAATGGATGTTCCTTGCCTCGCCGGTCACGATCGAACCGTCTTCCAGCCGGTCGCGCCAGGTGCTCGGGGTGCCTTCGAGCTCGACCTCGGTGATCTGCCCCTGGGCTTGACGCACCCGACCACGATCGGCCTGGACTTCCATAGCGCCGCGCGTGATCGTGACGTTCTGTTCGAAGCGAGTCAGCCCGGTACGCAGGTCGTAATCGCTTTCTTCCGCACGAATGTCGATGGGTGGTTTCGGTGCCGGAATTCGAACGGGGGCGGTTACGGGTTCGGCATCACTGGTCGCCGGATCCTGCGCTCGAGCCGGGTTCAGCAGGGCCGCGCTCAGCGCGATTGCCAGCATCATCGCGATAGATCGCGTGTACATCGTTTTCAAGCTCCACCCGGTCATCGTTCATGAAGTAGACAAGAGTACCACCGGTCAGTTCGTCGCCTGCCTGTCGTACGCGCACTCGCCGGTCGGACACGAGCTGCGCGGCGCGCCGGTCGTGGTCCAGTCGCTCGGCCTCGATCGTTACGGTTCCGCGCGGGTGCGGGCGCTCGGCGACGACGTTGCCGATCAGGGCCAGCGTGTCGTCGTCGCGGGCCAGGACGGCCCGGTCGGCCCGGCCCGTCCAGGCCGCGTCGTCGCCCGGCAGCTCGAAGCGCGGTTGCTCGAGGCGAGCTTCGCGCGTGGCCGGGTCGTGTTCGAGGCGGGGGCCGGCGACGCGCAGCGAGACCTTGCCCTCGGCGTCGAACAGCGTGGCCCGGTAGTCGCTCAGGGCGTAGTCGAAGGTGGCAACGGGTCGGTCGGTGCGGCCGCTGTTGCGGTCGCCACGCTGATTCAGCCACCAGTTGCCCAGTACCGCAAGCAGCAGCGCCACGCTTGCCAGCAGCCAGGTGCGCTTGCGCTTCACCCGAACGAGTTCCGCCACTCCGACAGCTTGCCGCGCGCGTGGAGCAGCAGCTCGCAGAGGTCGCGCACCGCGCCGCGTCCGCCGGCCTGCGAGGCGACGAAGTCGCACTGCCCGGCGATCCAGGCGTCGGCGTCCAGCGGGCAGCACTTGAGGTGGACGGTCTTCAGCGCCGGCCAGTCGACCAGGTCATCGCCCATGTAGGCGGTGTGTTCGGCGCCGATGCCGGTGGCTTCGAGCAGCTCGCCGAGCGCCACGCCCTTGTCGTGCCGGCCCTGGATCAGGTGCTCGATGCCGAGTTCCGCCATCCGCTTGCGTACCAGCCGCGAATCGCGCGCGGTCAGCGCCGCGACCTGGATGTCGTAGGCCATGATCGCCTTCAGGCCCAGCCCGTCGCGCGAATAGAAGGCCTTGATCTCCTGGCCTGCGTCGTCGCGATACAAGCGGCCGTCGGTCATCACGCCGTCGATGTCGAAGACCGCGAGCCGTACCGCCCGGGCGCGTTCGAGCAGGGCATCGTCGACCCGGGTCGGCGTGACGGTCCCGACGTTCATACGACGCCGGCCTGGAGCAGGTCCTGAAAGTTCAGCGCGCCGACCAGCCGGCGCTCGTCGTCGACCACCAGAAGGCCCTGGATGCGGCGGCTCTGCATCTGCTCGACGGCCTCGGCGGCCAGCGCGTCGCCGTGAATCGTCTGCGGGTCGGCGGTCATCAGGTCGCGGACCGGCGTGGTGCGGATATCGCCGACCCCGTCCAGCCCGCGGCGCAGGTCGCCGTCGGTCAGGATGCCGAGCACCCGGCGCTCGTCGTCGACCACGGCGCACAGGCCGAGGCGAGCCCGGGTGATCTCGACGATGGCGTCGGACACGGTGCGGTCCGGGCCGATCGCCGGCAGGTCGTCGCCGGCATGCATCACATCGGCAATGTGCAGCAGCAGCCGCTTGCCCAGCGAGCCGCCCGGGTGCGAGCGGGCGAAGTCCTCGGCGGTGAAGCCGCGCGCGTCGAGTACGCCCATCGCCAGGGCGTCGCCCATGGCCAGCTGGGCCGAGGTCGACGCGGTCGGGGCCAGGCCCAGCGGGCAGGCCTCGCGGTCGACGCCGGTGTCGAGGTGGACGTCCGAGTGCCGAGCCAGGGTCGAGTCGGCGTTGCCGGTCATCGCGATCAGCCGAACGCCGAGCCGCTTGATGACCGGCAGCAGGGCCAGCAGTTCGGCGGTCTCGCCGGAGTTCGACAGCGCGACGATCAGGTCGCCGCTGCGGATCATGCCGAGGTCGCCGTGGCTGGCCTCGGCCGGGTGGACGAAGAAGGCCGGCGTGCCGGTCGAGGCGAGCGTGGCGGCCAGCTTGTGGCCGATGTGGCCGGACTTGCCCATGCCGGTGACGATCAGGTGGCCGTCGCAGGCCAGCACCAGGCGGCAGGCGTCGACGAAGGCGTCATCCAGGCGATCGGCCAGTGCGGTGATCGCCCGGGCCTCGGTGGCCAGGACTTCGCGCCCGCGCTCGATCAGCGCGGCGCCGTCGAGCTCGTCGTGGCTGCGGTCAGGTGCGGAATCGCTCATGCGACAAGTGTAGCCGGTCAGCCCAGTGCCTCGTGGAAGACCACCACCTGATAGACCAGGTAGGCGACCAGCAGCACACCCGCTTCGCCGCGGCCTACGCGGCGGCCGGTGTAGGCGGCGATCGCCAGCGCCACGAAGATGCCGGCCATCACCGGCAGATCGCGCCAGATCAGGATCGGCTCGATCGTCATCGGGTGGATCAACGCGGCGATGCCGAGCACGCCGAGCAGGTTGAACAGGTTGGAGCCGAGGATGTTGCCGATCGCCAGGTCGTCCTCCTTCTTCATGGCGCTGGCGATCGCGGCGGCCAGCTCCGGCAGGCTGGTGCCCAGGGCGACCACGGTCAGGCCGATCACCGCCTCGGATACGCCGATCATCACCGCAAGCGAGATCGCGCCGTCGACCAGCATCTGGGCCGACACGGGCAGCACGACCAGGCCGATCAGGGTCCAGGTCACGGCTGTCTTCGTCGGCATGCCCTCGGGAATCTCCGACAGCAGGGCGTCGGTGGTCGGGTCGGACTTGGCCTGGACCAGGGTGCGCACGGCCATCGAGGCAATGAACAGGAACAGGCCGCCGATCAGGATGAAGCCGTCGGCACGGCTCAGCGAGCCGTTGAGCATCAGGACGGCGGTCAGGATCGTCACCAGGCCCAGGATCGGGAACTCGCGGCGGCGCGCCGAGGCTTCGACGTCCATCGGGTAGATCAGCCCTGTCAGGCCGAGGATCAGGCCGACGTTCGCGATGTTGGACCCCAGAGCGTTGCCGATGGCGAGCGACGGGTTGCCTTCCAGCGAAGCCAGCGCCGAGACCACCATTTCCGGTGCCGAGGTGCCGAACCCGACGATGGTGAGGCCGACGACCATCGGCGAGACACCGAAATTGCGGGCCAGCGCAGAGGCGCCGGCGACCAGGCGGTCGGCGGACCAGATCAGCAGCACGAAGCCGGCAGCAAGCTGCAGCAGCGGAATCAGCATCCGGCCGTCACCGCCGCTTCGGTCGTTGATCCGGTGCCGGCCATTGATCCAGATGAAACCATCGATTCGTTTACCATGTCGGATTCGTGACGATTGAAGACGGGCCGCCCGCCTCCGCGTCATCGCGCGGTCCGCGAGCCGGCCGAAGAGACTACGCTACACCGCCCGGTCGGCGGACCGATCTTTCGACCGATCCTTCGACCGATCGTTGGACCGATCGTTGGACCGGTCGTCGGACCGAACGCCAAACCATGCCGGGAAACCCAACAGAGTATCCATGAACAGCGAACAGATCGAAAAGCTGCTGCGGGAAGCGTTTCCGGACGCCGACGTCTCCGTATCGAGCGACGACAACGTGCATTTTAGCGCGAAAGTCGTCGACGCCGGCTTCGACGGCCAGAGCCGCGTGCAGCGCCACCGGCGCGTGCACGACGCGATCGGCCCCGAACTCGGGCGCGAGATCCACGCCCTGTCCCTGCAGCTGAAAACGCCGCGGGAACTGGGACAGGCCTCGTGAGCACCCGGATCCGCATCGACGGCGGCGTACCGCTGGCCGGTACGGTGCCGATCTCCGGTGCCAAGAACGCCGTGCTGCCGATCCTGATGGCCAGCCTGCTGACCGAGAAGCCGTGCCGGCTGAAGAACGTGCCGCACCTGAAGGACGTGACCACCTCGATCGAATTGCTGGCCCAGATGGGCGCCGAGGTCGGCCTGGCCGACCAGCTGACGATCGAGCTCGATACCTCGCGAGTGGCCCACCACGAGGCGCCGTACGAACTGGTCAAGACCATGCGCGCCTCGGTGCTTGTGCTGGGCCCCCTGCTGGCCCGCTTCGGCGCCGCCCGGGTGTCGCTGCCCGGCGGCTGCGCGATCGGTGCCCGGCCGGTCGACCAGCACCTGCGCGGCCTGGCCGCGCTGGGCGCGGACGTGCGCATCGAGTCCGGCTACATCGTCGCCGAGGCAAAGACCCTGAAGGGTGCGCGGATCGTGCTCGATACCGCGACCGTGACCGGTACCGAGAACATCATGATGGCCGCGGTGCGCGCCGAGGGCACGAGCATCATCGAGAACGCCGCCCAGGAGCCCGAAGTGGCGGACCTGGCGAACTGTCTCAACGACATGGGCGCCGATATCGAGGGCGCGGGAACCAACACCCTGGTCATCCGCGGCGTGCCCGAACTTTCCGGTTTCGATTACCGGGTGCTGGCCGATCGCATCGAAGCGGGCACGTTCCTGGTCGCCGGCGCGATGACCGGCGGCAAGGTCCACGCCCGGGGCGCCGACCCGCGGACGCTGGATGCCGTGCTGCAGAAGCTCGAGCAGGCCGGTGCGTCGATCAACAGCGGCTCCGACTGGATCGAGCTCGACATGGGCGGCCGCCGGCCGAAGGCCGTCGACGTCACCACGGCGCCGTACCCCGGCTTCCCGACCGACATGCAGGCGCAGTTCACCGCACTCAATGCGATTGCCGAAGGCACCGGCGTGGTCCGCGAAACCGTGTTCGAGAACCGTTTCATGCACGTCCAGGAGCTCCAGCGCCTCGGTGCCGATATGCGGGTCGACGGCAACATGGTCGTCATCCGCGGAAAGCAGAAGCTGGCCGGCGCGCCGTTGATGGCCACCGACCTCCGCGCATCGGCGTCGCTGGTGCTGGCTGGACTCGTGGCGACCGGCTCGACGCTGATCGATCGGGTCTATCACATCGATCGCGGCTACGAGAACATCGAGGAGAAGCTCGGACAACTCGGCGCGCGCATCCGCCGAGTGACGGAGCAGGCCGCGTAGCGCTGCTGCGCACCCGTGGGGCCGCGTCCGGCGGCGCTCGTCATCCTCATGTAGCAATACCTACCCTGCGGGGCCTGCGCTCCAGCGGCCCGTCAGCGCTGGCTCGAGGCCCTGGAGCAGATCTCCTGTGGGAGGCCGGCTTTGCCGGGCGACGGTTTTGACTGGTGTAGCCCGGCCATGCGCAGCGCACCCGGGGGTGTTCCTGGACGCTACTCGGGATCCGGCTTCCGTTGCCTGTACGCCATCCCGATCGACTTCGGCGTGACCGGCTCGAAGCCGAACTTCGAATACAGGGCGGGTGAGTGGTGGTCGGCGATCAGGGTGATGTAGGCCGACTCGGGGGCCTGTTCATCGATGTAGTCCTTGATCGCACGCATGATCCGCGTGCCCAGGCCGCGGCGCTGGTGGTCGGGGTGGACGGCGATGTCGACGACTTCGAAGTTGCAGCCGCCGTCGCCGACCACGCGGCCCATGGCGACGAGTCTTCCTTCGTGCCGGATGGTGGTCGAGAACAGGCTGTTGGGAAGGCCATTCGCGGCAGCTTCGGTGCTCTTCGGCGAAAGCTCGCAGAGGCTGCGAAGGGCGCAGTATTCGGCGACGTCCGGAACCTCCAGTCTCTGGAGGTAGGCCTCATCGATCATCGGAGAGCGTGGGGTCGAGTCGGACGCGTGGCCGGAGATCAGTCGACCTCCGCCTCGGGTTGCATCACCACGTTGATGATGATGTAGGTGCCGTCCGACATCACCTCGACGCGGTCGGACTCGGGCAGGAAATCTTCCAGGCTTTCGACCGCTTCGCCGTCGACCAGGAACATCATCCGCTCCGGCTCGACAGGCGTTGTGGTCTCCGTGTCCTCGACGAACTGCTCGACGATGGCATCGACGTTGTTCTTGCCCGAGACGTCGAGTTCAGCGGTGGCGTAGGTGACCTTGCTGGCGCCGAAGCAGGCCGAGGCTGCGAGCAGGAGAAGGGCGATGGCAACGGAAAAGGCGGTGGCAATGGACTTGTTCATCGTTGGTCTCCGGGACTGGAATGCGGGTAGGGCAGGTTCCGTCTGGGCAGCTCGTCGTCTTCCAGGTTCGGGCTGCAGGCATGATCGCTGCGATGGCGAACATGATAAGCCGCGCTCGCTTGATCCGGTCCCGTGATGTCGATGCCGGGAGTCCGACGGGCTGTTCCGACCCCCGGCTCCACCGGTATCCGGAATCGCCCCGGGTGTCGGACCGGAGGCCGCCCTACGGCGTCAGCCCGGACGGGCATCGTCGGCATCGTCCGGCTTCGCGAACGGGACCATGTCGGTCCAGGATTGAAAGGTCTCGCCCTCGTTCCTGATCCGGTCGTTCATCTGCTCGTGGATCGTGAAATACGGACCGATGATGGCCCACCACTGCCGACCGCCCGGCGTGAGGATCATCGCCAGGCAGATATCGCCGAAAATCGCGACCTCCCGGGTGCCGACCAGCGATTTCGCGTCCATCCGCAGCGCCGAGATATAGGTGTTGACAAGGCGCTGCATGATGACCGAGAAGCGCGTCTTCTCGAGGTTCGACAGGCGGTTGAAATCATCCAGGCCGCGATGGAAGATGTCGGTAGTGCGGTCATCGGCTGAAATTCCACCGACCGCGTTCACCCAGTTCTCCAGCAGCTCCCGTTCGGACTCGGCCAGCGCCATCTGGTTGCTCTGGCGTACCTGCATCGCCAGGTACACCAGAGAGACGATGACCAGCACGACGCCGACGATGTCCGCAATGGCTCCGATCGCATCCCAATTCATTCCCATTCTCCCTGGTCTCCCTCAACCCTGTTCGCCTGCCGATCAGCGCTCCTCGCTCGTATTCGCACCCGTCCGGAGGCTCTGGAAGGCGACGGCACAGACGAGTGCAGTGACCAGCAGGCTGACCGTGCCCATGGCAAGGTTTCCTGAATGCAGGAGCAGCGCACTCGAGGTCAGGAACGTGATGGCGACCAGAAAAGAGCCCGGCACTCGGGTGCGCGCGAACACCATCAGGAGGCCGCCGACCAGCTGAAGAGCCCCGAACCCGATCAACGCCATCGTTCCGAAGCCGTATCGGCCGAAGAACTCCACGTCTTCGGGGACGAGCAGGGCCTTGGCCGCTCCCGAGACAATCGACAGCAGCACGAGGACGGCCACTACGACTTGAGCTGCGATTCTCATCGCGCCATTGCCCTACCTCACCCGAAACGAAGCGTGGAGCCCGTGCGATTGCGCGCAGAACCGTTGACGGCAGCCTAGCACCCCCGAGTCGCTTTCCCCGAACGCTTCTTGTTCGAGCGCCTCGCCGGCCTCCTCAGCCGCTCGGCGCCACGCCCAGCGACTGCAGGCGCTCGCGTGCCTGCTGGCCGACCGGGGTCTGGGCCTGGGCCGCGACCTGGTAGTGCTCGATCGCCTGGCTGCGGTTGCCGGCGCGCTGTTCGATGGTGCCGAGCAGGTAGTGGCTGATCGCGGTGGGCATGAGTTCGTTGGCCGCGTTCAGGTCGCCGCGGGCGGCGTCGAAGCGTTCGAGCTCGTTGCGCGCCATGCCGCGGCGCAGGTGGTGATAGAACCAGGTCGAATCTCTCCGGACCGCACGATCATAGGCGCGTTCGGCTTCACGAAAGTCCTCGCGGGCGGCCAGTGCGTCGCCGCGCAGGCTGTGGAAGATGGCGGCTTCCGGCAGCATGCGGATCGCTTCGTCGGCCTTGGTCAAGGCGGTCTGCACATCTTCATCGGCCAGTGCCTTGCGGCCTTCGTCGTAGGCGGCGTAGGCCGGTTGGTCGGCACGCAGCTTGGCAATTCGGCGCTGGTAGTCCTCGCGCCCGATCTCGCCTTCGCGGCCGAGTTCGGCCAGCAGCTCGCGGTTGTTCTCTACGCGCTCCTGGCTGGGTGGGTGCGAGGCGAACAGGGCGCCGAAGCCCCCGTCGTTGCGGCCTTCGGACAGACGAACGAAGGTCTCCTGCAGTTCGACGGCGCCGACCGGGCTGTAGCCGGCGCGCTTCATGTAGCGCATTCCGTACAGGTCGGCCTCGCGCTCGGCCTCGCGCGAATAGCTCTGGTTGACCAGCTGTGCACCGATGCTGCCGCCGAGCAGCGCGACCTGGGTATAGCGGTCGTCTTCGGTGGCCGCACCCACGGCGATGCCGCCGGCCAGCACGGCGCCCTGCAGCAGAAGGTTGCGGGTCTGACCCAGGGCACCGTGGCGTGCGGCGGCATGGACGATTTCATGGCTGAGCACGGCGGCCAGTTCGGATTCGGACTGCATCTCGACCAGCAGGCCCCGGTTGATCGCGATCTTGCCGCCGGGCAGTGCCCAGGCGTTGGGGATGGATTCGTTGATGACCTCGAACTCGTAGGGCAGGTCGCGATCGGACTCGGCGGCCAGGCGCTGGCCGATCCGCTGCACGTAATCGACCAGGTCCGGGTCGAGCTCGTAGTCGCCGCCCTGGGCCTGGATCAACGGTGCGTACTGCTGGGCACCGACCTGCAGTTCCCAGTCTTCACCCATGGCGACCAGCTCCCGGTCGCCGGTGACGGGATTGACGGAGCAGCCGCCCAGGAGCAGTGCAGCGAGAAGAAGAAGTGCAGGTACGGCGGTTCGGACCATGAGACGCCCTCGGAGTGCGAATCCAGAATCCGCAGTCTACCGCTTGCCGGCCGTGCCTCCTTAACCTGTGTTGCGGTCGTCGGGGCAGGCACCCCGTTCGGGAAGCGCGGCGGCCGGCGACCAGTCGTCCAGTTCGATGACGATGGTGTCGCCGTCGTCGACGTTGACGATGCGAACCGGAAGTCCGCCCAGTGCGGGGGCGTGCCAGGCCGTGTAGTTGCGGCTCGAGCCCTCCTTGCGGAAGCGCTCGTAGACCTGCGTGATGAAGCAGCGCCCGTCCGCGCGCAGCGACTCGCGGCGCAGGAAGCGGTACTGCTGGGTCTCCAGTTCGTCGCGCTCGACGACCAGGAACTCCAGGTCCTCACCGCCGCCGCCGGCAGCAAGCTCGCCGGCGACGGCAAGTCTGAGGGTCAATGGGTCGACCGCGCCGGCCGCCAACGGCACGCGCGTCTCGCCGTCATGGGTGGTGGTGTCCGTATGCAGGTCGTTCCAGTCGTAGCGATGCTGCCAGAAGCGGTCACGGCCCGGCCGTTCGGCAACATGGTGGTAGGTCAGCGGCAGGACCGAGCCGTCGGTCCAGGCGAACCATGCCGCCTCGGTGGTCGACAGGCCCAGTACCCGGATCAGGAACGCGGTGGCCTGGGACTCGATGCGGTAGTGCCACAGGCCGTCTTCGCGCTGGGTCAGGCTGGACCGGAGGAGGCCCAGTTGGTCGCCGTTCCGGGTGACCGTATAGGTCGCTTCGTGCTCGCTGAACGGCGGTGCTTCAGCCGCCGTTGCGGTCGATGCGATGGCCGTCAGCATCCAGGTCGCGATCCAGCAGCAGCGGAGCCCGAAACCGAGGGTCGTCTTCATCGTGCTTGGCTTCCTGTCCATGGGGGAGTGAGACCGCGTCGCGGGCCAGAAGTGCCAGTACGGCCGGATAGAGCCGGTGCTCCTGGGCGAGCACCCGCCGGGCCAGGGTTTCGGCGTCGTCACCGGGCTCGACGCCAACGCGCGCCTGGGCGATGACCGGACCGTCGTCGAGCTCGGGCGTGACCCAGTGCACGCTGGTGCCGTGCTCGGCCACGCCGTCGGCGAGTGCGCGAGCGTGCGTATCCAGGCCGCGGTAGGCCGGCAGCAGCGAGGGGTGGATGTTGAGCAGGCGTCCGGAGTGCTTGTCGACGAAGTCGCTCGACAGCACGCGCATGAAGCCGGCCATGGCGACCAGGTCGGGCCGATATCCGGTCAGCGCATCGTCCAGCGCCTGCTCGAACGCGGCGCGATCGGGAAAGGCCTTCCGGGGAATCTCCGCGGTGTCGATGCCGCGCGAGGCGAGCGCATCGAGACCCTCGGCCGGGCGATCGGCGATCGCACCGACCAGGCGCAAGGGCACGCGACCGGCATCGATTGCATCGGCGATCGCCAGCGCGTTGCTGCCGCGACCGGACAGCATCACCACCAGTCGGCGTGGGTTCACCATGCGGGGATCAATGCCGCGAAACGGGCGCGAAGGCTCACGCCTCGACGTAGCGCACGCGTTCGCCGTCGCCGGCCTCGACGACCCGGCCGATCACGCCGAGCGGATCTGCACCGCGCTGCTCGAGGGCTTCGACCACCGCCGGTGCATCGGTCTCGCGTACGACAAGTACGAAGCCGACGCCGAGATTGAAGGTTCGCCGCATCTCGGCCGGCTCGATGCGACCCACTTCGGCCAGCCAGTCGAAGATGTCCGGCGCGGCCCAGGCCGTTGCATCCAACTCGATGCCCAGGGTGTCGGGGATCACCCGCACGATGTTCTCGGTCAGCCCGCCGCCGGTGATGTGGGCCATGCCCCGGACCGCGTGGTCGCTGACCAGCGGCAGCACGTCGCGGACGTAGATCCGGGTCGGCGCCAGCAGCGCCTCGGCCCGCCCGGGCTCGGCCTCGACGCCGCCGGCGCGCTCGAGCACCTTGCGGATCAGCGAGTAGCCATTGCTGTGCGGGCCCGAACTGGGCAGGCCGATGATGACGTCGCCGGCCTGGATCGTCGTGCCGTCGATCATGCGGTCGCGTTCCACCGCACCGACCGAGAACCCGGCCAGGTCGTACTCGCCGGGCGGGTACATGCCGGGCATCTCGGCGGTCTCCCCGCCGATCAGCGCGCAGCCGGCCTGTTCGCAGCCGTGCGCGATGCCGGCGACCACGTCGGTGGCGGTATCGACCTCGAGCTTGCCGCAGGCGAAGTAGTCGAGGAAGAACAGCGGCTCGGCGCCGGTGACCAGGATGTCGTTGACGCACATCGCCACCAGGTCGACGCCGATCGTGTCGTGGCGGTTCAATGCGCGGGCCAGCATCAGCTTGGTGCCGACGCCGTCGGTCCCGGAGACCAGCACCGGGTCGCGGTACCGGTCGCCCAGCGCGAACAGCCCGCCGAAGCCGCCGAGCCCGCCGAGCACTTCCGGGCGCATCGTGCGTTTGACCAGCGGCTTGATGCGGTCGACGAGGACGTTGCCCGCGTCGATGTCGACGCCGGCGTCGCGGTAGCTGAGTCGATTGTCGCGGGAATCCGACGGGGGCTGGCTCATGGTCGGTCAGACAGGGCAGAGGCGTGCCGCGCATTGTGCCTCAGCGGCCGCTGCGACGCACGGCCATGGGGGGCGCGCTGTGCTATCGTTCCGCGCATCATGCGCGCCTCCATGGTCCCATTTCTCCTGCTGGCTGCCGTGCTGCTCTCGCCCGGTCCGGCCTGGGCGCAGCCGGCCGACGCCACCCTCTACACGGGGGAGGTGCCGGTGGTGGCCACCGCGATGCATGACGACATCGGGACACCGCTGCTGCGCGCCCTGAACCAGGTGCTGGTGCGGGTCACGGGCCGGGTCGGTGAAGACCTCGTCGGCGAGCTGGGCCTGGACGAATCCCGCGCCCAGTCGCTGGCGCTGGCCACGCAGTTCCGCGATGTCGAGGTGCCGGCCCCGAGGGCCGATCCCGGCAGCGCCCCTCGCGATTCGCGAGCGCCGGCGAACGTTCATGCCGCGATGGTCGAGACGGTCGCCGAGCGACACCTGCGCGTCGAGTTCGATCCCATCGCGATCGACCGCCTGCTCGACGAAGCCTCGCTGCCCCGGTGGGGCCGCGAGCGGCCGGAAATGCTGCTCTGGATGGCCGGCGACGGCCCCGACGGTGCGGCCTACCTCGACCCCGACCCGATGCTGGGCCATGCGCTGGACCGGGCCGAGTTTCGCTACGGACTGCCGTTGACCCGCCCGATTCTCGACGCGCGCGACCGTATCGAGGTCACGCCGTCGGACATCCGCGGCGGCTTCAGCGGCGCGGCCGATGCGGCCCGGGCACGCTACGGCGCCGACGGCGTCGTCCTGCTCGACCTGCGCCGCAACGAGGGCTACTGGACCGGCCGCTGGGTCTGGCGCCTGGGCGGCGAGGAGCAGTCGTTCTCACGCTCGGGCGCCACGCCGGCCGAGGTGGCCGATCTCGGCCTGGCCCGGATCGCCGGTGCGCTGGCCGCGCGCTTCGCGGTGCGGCCCGATGCGCCCGATCGGCGGCGGGTGGTCGTGTCCGGGCTTGCCCGCCCGGTCCACTACGCGGAGGTTCGCCGCTTCCTGTCCGACCTGACCGGCGTAGACGACCTGCGGGTGCTGGCTGCCGAAGGTGACACGCTGACCTTCGAACTGGTCTCGCGCGCCGACGGCCTTCAGCAGCGCATCGAGTTGTCCGGCCTGCTGCGCTTCGTGCGTCACGATATCGGCAGCCGGACCTTGTACTACGCGCTGGCCCTGTGAACGATCGCGCGCACGGCGGGTCGATGCTGCGGCAGCTTCCGAATCTGCTGACCGGCCTGCGCCTGGTTCTCGTGCCGCCGATCCTGTGGCTCCTGGTGGCCGGTGACTACGCCTGGGCGCTCGGCCTCGCGGTCGTCGCCGGGGTCAGCGACTGGCTCGACGGCGCCCTGGCTCGCCGATTCGGCTGGCAGAGCCGGCTCGGCGGAATCCTCGATCCGCTGGCCGACAAGCTGCTGCTGGTCGGTACCTACGTGGTGCTCGGCGTCCTCGGCCACCTGCCGGCATGGCTGGTCGTGTTGGTGGTGCTGCGCGACGTGATCATCGTGGCCGGCGCGGCGGTCTATCACTTCCGCTTCGAGGCGGTCCAGCCCGAGCCGACGCGCCTGTCCAAGGTCAACACGGTGGCCCAGCTGCTGCTGATGATGGTCACGCTGGTCGAACTGGCCGGGCTGCCGGTGAAGGATCCGATCCTGTACGTCCTGATCGCTGCGGTCGGCATGCTGGTGGTGGCCACCCTGGTCCAGTACGTCGGCATCTGGAGTGCGCGCGCCGCGCGCATCGCCCGCGAGCGGGAGACCTTCCACGGCGGCGGGCGACGGTCGCGATGACCGTGCCGCAACTGCCGCTTGCGCTGGCGCCTCCGCGCCGGCCACGGTTCTCGAACTTCGTCGCCGGCGACAACGCTCTGGTGGTCCGCACGCTGCGCGACGGTCTCGAGTCCGGCCAGTGGGTGCGGGTCTCAGGGCCGCCGGATTCCGGCCGTACGCACCTCGCGCTGGCCACCGTGGCGGCTTTGTCGAAGCGCGGCCTCCGGGTTGCCTTCGTGCCGGCGCGTTCGCCGACCGCCGCCGGGCTGCTCGACGCAGCCGACGCCGGGTCGGTCGACTGGGTGATCATCGACGACTACGATGCGCTGGCCGGCTCGGCCGAGGGCGAGCGGGCGCTGTTCAACGCTCTGAACCGCTGGCGAGCGGCACGAACCGGAGTCGTGCTGACCGGCGGCGACCGATCGGGCATCGATCTGCCGGACCTCCGATCACGGTTGGGCCAGGCCGTCCACCTGGTGCTCCGGCCGCTCGATGACCGCGGGCTGGAGGCGCTCCTGCGCCAGCTGCTGGAAGACTACTCGGTGGTCGCCGGCCGCGGCCTGGTCGATTACCTGCTCCGGCATGGTCCGCGAGGCGTCGGGCGCTTGACGCGCCTGGTCGAGGCGATGAGCCAGCGAGCCCTCGCCGAACGCCGCGTCCTGTCGATTCCCCTGGCGAGGGAATGTCTGGAGGACGGGGGGGAAGGGGCGAGAGGTCAGGGGCCTGGGGTCAAGGGCTAGGGGTCAAGGGCCAGGAGTCAGGGACCAGGGACTAGTGCCCTGGGGTTGGTGTTGGGGACTTCCGTTCTTCTCTGCGTCTTCGCGTCTCTGCAAGAGCCGGCTTTTCCGTATTCATCCGTGTTGCGCGGCGCGTGTCACCCCGGGTCCCGCAAGGCATGAAAAAAAACCCCGCGCGGCGGGGCCGCGCGGGGTCGGATTCGGGCGGTGAAGCCTCGCGTCAGTCTTCGAAGCGGGCCTCGAACACGAAGTCGATACCGGCTTCGCTCAGGCCCATCTTGCCCGAGACCTGGTCGTAGTACTCGGCCATGCGCTCGTACTGGGCGCGCTGGGCTTCGAGCATCTGTACCGCCTGCGGATCCGCGCCCTCCGCCTGCACGCCCTGGGTCGCGAAGTCCATCAGGTCGACCAGGATGTCGAAGTCCATCCGACCGGCCAGCACGAAGCCGTCCGCGGCGTCCTCGTCCAGTCCGTCGACCAGTGCGTCGATCTGGTCTTCACCGATCGCCATGCCGATGGCGCTCTTGCTCATCGCCATCCAGGCTTCCAGCCCGGTGCCCTGGAGCTGCGGGATCGCTTCCATCGGAACCTTCTGCGGCTCGCCGCCCGGCTCGAGGGTCAGTTCCGCGACCTGGGGCGAGAACATCTGAGCCATGCCGACCAGCAGCTGCGGATCCTTCATGAAGAACGACAGCGTGCCGCCGCCGGTGGGCAGGCCGCCCTCGCCCATCTCCAGCCGGTTGGCCTCGAGGAACAGGCCCTTGACGTTGGTCACGACCGGCGGAATCGGCCGGTTCAGCATGTCCTGCATCTGCGGCGCCTGCTGGGCGATGGCCGAAAAGGCCGCACAGCCCGGCGGGTTCTCGACCCAGCCGTTGACCAGTCCGCGGGCGAACTCGCGGGCCGCGATCAGGTCGACCGCCAGGCCGAAGTTCATCAGGCCGTTGAGCTCGCGGTCGATGGAAACCGGGGCGCGAGCGATCGGCGCAAGGCCTTCGCCGATGGCGCGGGAGGTTTCCTGGCGCATCATGAAGTCGGCCTGTTCTTCGTCCAGCCGGGTGTAGCCGGTGACCAGGCGCGGCATCGCGGCGGTCAGGGCCTGGAATTCGGCCGGGCAGGCCGGGTCGCTGCGGAACTTGTCCAGCGCGCCGTCGACATCGATCGCGGCCAGCACCGGATCGGGGCCGATCACGCGGGCCAGCAGGCGCTGCCAGTCGATGTAGCCGCTGCCGTGCGGAGTAAAGCCGAGCGATGCATTGAAATCATCCAGGGAACCGGCGTCGATCGGGTCGACCGGCGCGGTTGCGCCGACCAGGCGGCTCAATACCGCGGGCTGGTCCGGAACGAGGCCGACCGTGACCAGGTCGTCGCCGATGTGCACAGCCAGGCCGATCGGCATGTCGTCCTCCGTGGCCCAGATGATCGACTCACCCTCGATGTCGCGACGGGTCAGCTCTTCGCCCAGCTGGGCTTCGACCGATGCGATCCTGGCGCGGAAGGCCTTGGAATCGGCCAGCTCCATGTGAATCACCGGGAACACGGAAATGCCGTGCAATGCGTACATCGGGTTGACGTGCAGGCCGGCGGCTTCCCAGCCCTCGCGGGTCGACAGGCTCATGAATTCGTTGATCAGCGCGCGCGCTTCGGCCGGGACTTCCTCGTCCTCGGCCAGCGCGTTCATCATGGCCTGGTTGCTTTCGGCCGATGCGTCGTTGATCGCCCACATGGCATCGACCAGATCGTCGGGCGAGCGCTCGAGGTTGGCGAACAGGAAAGGCGTATCCGCGTCGATTCGATCGAAGAAGCTCGGGGCGGACGCGCCGGAGCGTGCCGACGGCGCCGCGCCGTTGGACGACGCCTCCGGTGCCTGGTCATCGCCGCAGCCGGCAAGGAGCAGGGCGGCGGACAGGGAAAGGCAAAGCAGGGATCTCATCTGATTGGGCTCCGTTTTGGGTTCGTTTCGATTCGGGTCGATCGGCCGTGAAAGCACGGCGTCTGGCGGGAATGGTAAGCGAGAACGGCATTCCGCACTGGCATATATAGTGTTATACAACACTAACACACTGTCAAGTCCTCCGCGGTCGAACGGATCGGCACCGGATCGGTCATAATCGACTCGGAGCCGGCCAGACAGTCGCTGTTTCCCTGGTGGAAGCGGAGGAAAGTCCGGGCTTCGCAGGGCAGGGTGCCAGGTAACGCCTGGGGGGCGTGAGCCCACGGAAAGTGCCACAGAAAACAGACCGCCTGCGGCTTTCGGGCTGCCGGTAAGGGTGAAAAGGTGCGGTAAGAGCGCACCGCGTCGCGGGTAACCGTCGGCGGCACGGTAAACCCCACTCGAAGCAAGGCCAAATAGGGATGCGACGGCGCGGCCCGCGCTGCATCCGGGTAGGCTGCACGAGGCGGCTGGCGACAGCCGTCCCAGATGAATGACTGTCCACGACAGAACCCGGCTTATCGGCCGGCTCCACCCTTTCTCCCACCGCTCGCCCGCCCCGGGCGAGCGGAGCGTGACGAAGTTCACGTTTTTCGCCCGCTGTAGTTCCATACAGTAGTCGATTCCCGATCCCGAAGAACCCGCTCAAAGCCCTGATTTACCGGGGCAAACCGGCTTGACAGGGTTGACTGCAAGGACTATTGTGGCGCCTAGTGGGAAATTGTGGGATTAAGTGGAGTCATAGGACCAGGGATGTTTTTCGGCGAGACCGCAATCAACCTCGACTCGAAGGGTCGCATGGCGCTCCCCACGCGCTATCGGGCGGCCGTCGAGGAGGCGTGCGCCAACCGCCTGGTTCTGACCTACTCGGCGTTCGACGCCGGGTGTCTCTGGCTGTACCCGGAACCCGAGTGGGAGCGGGTGCGCGACCAGGTGATGGCCCTGACCACGTTCAATCCCAGCCACCGCAGCCTGCAGCGTCGTCTCGTCGGTTCGGCCACGCCGCTGGAGCCGGACGGCAGCGCACGGCTGCTGATGCCGCAGACGCTGCGCCAGGTCGCGGGGCTGGAAAAGAAGGTCGTGCTGATGGGCATGGGCGCGCGCTTCGAAATCTGGAACGAGAACGTGCTCAGCCAGCGGCGCGCCGAGGAGGAGCGGTCGATGCAGGAGCAGGCCTCGACCGAAATGGCCCAACTGGTCCTCTGACTCGTGACTCATGTCCCGGTACTTCTGGAGGCGGCGGTGGACGCGCTGAACGTCATGGAAAACGGCACCTACGTCGACGCGACCTTCGGGCGCGGCGGCCACAGCGGCCGGATCCTCGAACGGCTCGGCCCCGACGGTCGTCTTGTGGCCATCGACCTGGATCCCGAGGCGCTGGCGGCAGGTCGCCGGCAGTTTGCCGATGATCAGCGGGTCCGCTTTGTCCAGTCCAGCTTCGGCGACCTCGGCCGGATCGCGGCCGAACTGGGCCTCGACGGCCGCGTCGACGGACTGCTGATGGACCTCGGCGTTTCGTCTCCCCAGATCGACGATGCCGACCGCGGGTTCAGCTTCCGCGAAGATGGCCCTCTGGATATGAGAATGAACCCCGAGGCAGGACGTTCGGCGGCCGAGTGGCTGGCCGAAGTCGACGAGGACGAACTGGTCCGGGTCCTGTTCGAATACGGTGAAGAAAGACACTCGCGACGGATCGCCCGCGCCATCGTTCGGGCTCGGCAGGACACGCCGATCGTCCGCACGGTTCAGCTGGCCGAGATCATCCGTGGCGCCGTTCCGGGTGGCGCCGCCGCCCGCGACCGGATCGACCCGGCCACGCGCAGCTTCCAGGCCATCCGGATCGCCGTCAACGGCGAGCTCGACGCGATCGAGCGCGCGCTCGATGCGGCCATCGATCTGCTGGCCGACGGCGGTCGCCTGGCAGTGATCAGCTTCCATTCGCTCGAGGACCGGATCGTCAAGCGGTTCATCCGTGACCATGCGCGCCCGCCGGCGGCCAGCCGCCGCATGCCGGCAGCGCCTTCGTTCCGGCAGCGGTTTCGCGAGGTCGGCAAGCTGGTGCGGCCCGACGAGGACGAGCAGCGCTGCAATCCTCGCGCACGCTCCGCGCGCATGCGCGTCGCCGAGCGTGCCCGGCGCGTGGACGAGGAGGCAAGACGATGAACCGCTGGGTGGTCATGGTCGGGCTGCTGGTCGCGGTGATCGTCAGCGCGGTGGCGCTGGTCGGCGCGCGGCACGAGGCGCGTCAACTGTTCATCGAGCTCGAGGCCGCCGCCGGCGACCACGACGCCGAGCGCGTCGAATGGTCGCGCTTGCAGCTGGAACTGGCCTTCCTCGGCGAGTCCAGCCGCATCGAGAGCCAGGCCCGGGAACAACTGCAGATGCGGGTGCCCTCCCGTGTCGGCTTGCTGGTGCGCGGCGATGGCTGAGCGAGGCACCGCATCCAGGGTCCAGCCGGGCGGCAGCCGCGTCCGGGTCGCGATGATCCTCGCGATCATGGCTGCGTGCGCGCTGCTGCTGGTCGCCCGCGCGGTGAAGCTCCAGGTCATGGACACCGAGTTCCTGCAGAGCGAGGGCGAGGCGCGGTTCCTGCGCCAGGTCGAGATTCCGGCGATGCGCGGCTCGATCCTGGACCGCAACGGCGAACCGCTGGCGGTATCGACTCCGGTCGAATCGGTCTGGGCCCATCCCGGTGAGCTGCTGCAGGCCGCCGACCGCATCCCGATGCTGGCCGGCGTGCTCGGGCAGGACGCCGAAGCGATCGAGCGGCGCCTGACCCAGCGCGCCGACCGCGAGTTCGTCTGGATCATCCGCCGGATCGCGCCCGATCTCGCCGAGCGGGTGCGCGAGCTGGACATTCCCGGCGTGTTCCTGCAGCGCGAGTACCGTCGCTTCTATCCGACCTCGGACGTCTCGTCCCAGGTCGTCGGCTTCACCAACATCGACGAGGTCGGCCAGGAAGGCCTCGAACTGGCCTACGACAGCTGGCTGATGGGCCACCCGGGTGCCAAGCGCGTGGTCAAGGACCGGCTCGGCCGGGTGGTCGAGAACGTCGAACTGGTCCAGGAGGCCGAACCGGGCCAGGACCTGCGCCTGACGCTGGACCGCCGCCTGCAGTACCTGGCCTACCGGGAACTGACGCGCACGGTCGCCGAGCACCAGGCGCGGTCCGGGTCCGTCGTCGTGCTCGACGTGACTACCGGCGACATCCTGGCCATGGTCAACGTGCCCTCGTTCAACCCGAATTCGCGCGACCTGGGCAGTCCCGAAGGGCGCCGCAACCGCGCACTGACCGACGTCCTCGAGCCGGGCTCGGTGGTCAAGCCGTTCGTGGTGGCCGCGGCGATGGAAGCCGGCCTGGCCTATCCCGACCTCGTGATCGATACCACGCCGGGCACGATGCAGGTCTCCGGGCACACGATTCGCGACGTGCGCGACTACGGCGAGCTGTCCGTGACCGGCATCCTGACCAAGTCCTCGAACGTGGGCGTGGTCCAGCTGGCGCTGGGTATGGACCCGCGCCACCTGTGGAGCATGTACTCGCGGCTTGGCTTCGGTGCGGTGACGGGAACCGGCTTCCCCGGGGAATCGGCCGGCGTGCTGCGCGACTACGAGCGCTGGCGCAAGCTGGAACAGGCCACGCTTTCCTACGGCTACGGCCTGTCGGTCACGCCGCTGCAGCTGGTCCGGGCGACGGCCGCGATCGCCGACGACGGCCGTCTGCGCCAGCCCAGCTTCGTCCTCGGCTCCGACAACCCCGTCCAGACGGTGATGGACCCTTCGCTGTCCTCGCAGTTGCGCGAAATGCTCGAAACAGTGACCCTTCCGGGCGGCACGGCGACCCGCGCAAGCGTGCCCGGCTACCGCGTGGCGGCCAAGACCGGCACATCCCGCAAGGTCGGCGTCGGCGGCTACGGTGATCGCTACGTCTCCAGCATTGCCGGCTTCGCTCCCGTTTCCCGGCCGCGACTGGCCGCCGTGGTGGTCATTCACGATCCGCGCGGCGACGAATACTACGGCGGTGCCGTGGCCGGTCCGCTGTTCGGCCGGGTGATGGCCGACGCACTTCGCTTGATGGACGTGCCGCCCGACGACGTGCGCACGCTGATCGCCCGGGCCGGAGACGGCGAATGATCGCCCTGGCAACGCTTCTCCGCGGCTG
The DNA here is from genome assembly GCA_965222675.1 of Wenzhouxiangellaceae bacterium. Classification (GTDB taxonomy): domain Bacteria; phylum Pseudomonadota; class Gammaproteobacteria; order Xanthomonadales; family Wenzhouxiangellaceae. Next base: position 1,401,601 of record OZ244963.1, read on the forward strand.
GACGACCTCGTCGGAGCCGCTGCCGTCGCTGATGATCGGCGGATTGACCCGCGACAGCCGCTCGGTCCGGGCCGGCGACGCCTTCGTTGCGCTGCAGGGCGGCTCGACCCATGGGCTGACCTACGCCGAGCGCGCGCTCGATGCCGGCGCCAGCGTCGTCCTCTACGACCCCGACGATTCGCTGCCGGATGCTCCCATCGGTTCGCAGAAGGAATCGATGAGTGGTCGCTACGCCGAGCGATACGTCGCGGTGCGCGGCCTGGCGTCGCGGACCGTCGATCTGGTCCGTCGCTTCCACGGCGACGCGGTCGCTGGCCTGGACCTGTTCGCGGTGACCGGAACCAACGGCAAGAGCTCGATCGCCTGGCTGATAGCGCAGGCCTTCGACGGCGCCATGATCGGCACCCTGGGCAACGGTCGGCCCGGCGCACTTGCACCGGCGACCCACACGACGCCGGACCTCTTCGCCGTCTACGCCGAACTGGCCCGGCTGGCTCGCCAGGGCGTCGAGCGGGTCGCCATCGAGGCGTCTTCGCATGCGCTGGACCAGGGCCGGCTGGCGGGCCTGACGTTCTCCGCCGTGGCCTTCACCAATCTGGGCCACGACCACCTCGATTACCACGGCAGCTTCGAAGCCTACGGTGCGGCCAAGGCGCGGCTGTTCCGCGACTACGCCAGCCGCCGGCAGTGGATCAATCTCGATGATCCGTACGGGCGCGCCATGGCCTCCGGGCTTCGCGGTCGCGAGGGGCTGCGAACCTATGCGCTGGACCCCTCGCGCGGTGCCGACGTCACCGCCGAGATCCGGCGAGCCGATCTCGACGGGCTGGCGCTGACCCTGCACCTGCCGATCGGGCCGGTCGAGGTATCGAGCCGGCTGATCGGGCGCGTCAACGTATTGAATCTCATGGTGGTCGCCGGTGAACTGGCCGAGCGCGGTCTCGATGCCGACGCCGTTGCCGAGCGTCTGGGTCGCCTCGACCCCGTGCCGGGTCGCATGAACCGGGTCGAAGCCAACGGCAAGCGAGTCGTCATCGACTACGCCCACACCCCGGACGCGCTGGAGAATGCGCTCAATGCGCTGCGCCCGCTGGTGCCGGGGCGGGTCATCTGCGTGTTCGGTTGCGGCGGCGATCGGGATCGCGCCAAGCGCCCGGAGATGGGTCGAATTGCCGAAGGCCTGGCCGACGCGGTGGTGCTCACGGACGACAACCCGCGTCACGAGAACGGCCTGGGCATCGTGCGCGAGATCCAGGCCGGCATGGCGCGTCCCGACCGCACGCGGGTGATGCGCGACCGAGCGGCCGCGATCCGCCTGGCGATTCGCGATGCCGGTTGCGACGACGTGGTGCTGGTCGCCGGCAAGGGCCACGAGCGCGAGCAGGTCGTCGGCGACACGGTACGCCCGTTCTCGGACTTCGACGCGGTCCAGGCCGCGCTGGAGGACGCCGCATGATCCGGTTCACTCTCAAGCAGGCGGCCGAGTGCACCGGCGCACGGGTGATCGGCGACGGCGAGACCGCCTTCGAAGGTGTTGCCATCGATTCGCGCCGGGTCCGCGCCGGTCAGTTGTTCTGCGCGCTGCCCGGTGCCCGGGTCGACGGTCATGATTTCGTCGACGCGGCCGCCGAATCCGGCGCGGCGGCGGCGCTGGTCGAGCGCCCGCTCGAGTCCGCGCTTCCCCAGCTGGTGGTCGACGACGTCGAACGCGCATTCGGCCAGCTGGCCGCCGCCTGGCGCGCATCGCTGGATGTCCGCGTGGTCGGTGTGACGGGCAGCAACGGCAAGACCACGGTCAAGAACATGCTCTCGGGCATCCTGCGCCGGCTCGGACCGACGCTGGCCACCGAGGGCAACCTGAACAATGAACTGGGCGTTCCGTTGACCCTGGCACGGCTGGATCCTGCGCAACGCTACGCGGTGGTCGAGATGGGTTGCGGACAGCCGGGCGACATCGCCTACCTGGCCGGGCTCGCCCGCCCCGAGATCGGTATCGTGACCAACGCAGGCCCGGCGCACCTCGAGCGGCTGGGCAGCGTGGAAGGCGTCGCCCGCTGCAAGGGCGAACTGTTCGAGGCGGTCGGCGCGGCGATGGGCAGCGCCGGCACGGCCATCGTCAACCGTGACGATCGCTTCTGCGAGGAGTGGATCGGCCGGGCCGGCGATGCGCGGTGCATCAGTTTCGGCCGCCACGAGGCGGCGGATGTCCGGCTCCTCGACGAGCAGGGCGCGCCCCGACTGCAGACTCCCACCGGGACCATCGCCCTGAACCTGGCCCTGCCCGGCGCGCACAACCGCGCCAATGCGGCCGCGGCGGCGGCGGCGGCGCTTGCGCTCGATGTCGCACAGGCCGACATCGAGGCCGGACTGGCCGCCGCGCACGGCGTGCCGGGGCGCCTGCAGGTCCGCGCCATGGCCGGCGACTGGACCCTGATCGACGATACCTACAACGCCAACCCGGCCTCGCTGTACGCCGCCCTGGCGGTGCTGGCCGAGCAGGACGGCGAGCGCTGGCTGGTGCTCGGCAACATGGCCGAGCTCGGCGAAGAAAGCGCGAAGCTGCACCGCGAAGTGGGCCGGGCCGCCGCCGAGTTCGGCGTCCGGCGGCTGTACGCCACCGGAAAGGACGCGGCGCAGGCGGCCGAGGCCTTCGGCCGCGAGGGTCGCAGCTTCGACTCGCCGATCGCGCTGGCCGAGGCACTGCGCGCCGATCTGCACGAAGGCGTGGCCTGCCTGGTCAAGGGCTCGCGTTCTGCCCACATGGAAGCGGTGATCGAGCGGCTGGGTGCCGGGGAGGCCGACGCATGCTGATCTGGCTGCTGGAGGACTGGCTGGCGCTCGACGTCGCGCTGTTCGGGTTCATCACGTTCCGCACGATCATGGCCGCGCTGACCGCGCTGGCCGTTTCGCTGCTGGTCGGGCCCGTGTTCATTCGCTACCTGGTCTCGCGCAAGATCGGCCAGCCGATCCGCGAGGTCGGTCCGCAGACCCATTTCGACAAGGCCGGCACGCCGACCATGGGCGGCGCGCTGATCCTGATCTCGATCCTGGTCGCGACGCTGCTCTGGGCCGACCTGGCCAACCGCTATGTCTGGACGGTGCTGTTCACCACCGCCGCGTTCGGCGCGATCGGCTTCGTCGACGACTGGCGCAAGCTCAAGTACAACGATTCGCGCGGCATTTCCGCGGCCGCGAAATACTCGCTGCAGTCGCTGGCTGCACTGGTCGCCGCGGTCTTTCTCTACCAGACCGCCGACGTGCCCGGCGCGACCGAACTGCTGGTGCCGTTCTTCAAGGATGTCGCGGTGCCGATGGGCGCGGGCTTCGTGGTGTTGACGTACTTCGTCATCGTCGGTTCGTCCAACGCCGTGAACCTGACCGACGGCCTCGACGGGCTGGCGATCGTCCCGGCCGTGATGGTGGCGATCGGCCTGGGCATCTTCGCCTACGCGGTCGGCAACGCGATCTTCGCGGACTATCTCGGCTTTCCGTTCATGCCCGGCGCCGGCGAGGTGGCGATCTTCTGCAGCGCCATGGCCGGGGCCGGGCTCGGATTCCTCTGGTTCAACACCTACCCGGCCCAGGTCTTCATGGGCGATGTCGGTGCGCTGGCGGTGGGCGCGGCGCTCGGCGTGGTCGCCGTGATCGTCCGGCAGGAACTGGTCTTCATGCTGATGGCCGGAATCTTCGTCATCGAGACCGTTTCCGTGATCCTGCAGGTCGCTTCCTTCAAGCTGACCGGCAAGCGCATCTTCCGGATGGCGCCGATCCACCATCATTTCGAGCTCAAGGGCTGGCCCGAGCCGAAGGTCATCGTGCGGTTCTGGATCGTTGCGGTGGTGCTGGTGCTCGTCGGCCTGGCCACGCTGAAGGTGCGCTGATGGGTGCCGTGCGCAAACAGGCCCGACGCCACGGCGATCCCGCCCGGTCGGTCGAGATCGACGGTCCGCTGCTGCTGGCGGCCCTGGCGCTGCTGGGCGTCGGCATCGTCATGGTCGCTTCGACCTCGGTTGCGGTGGCCGAAAAGTACGCCGTCGGCGAGTGGCATTTCCTGAGCAAGCACGTGATCTTCGTCGTGCTCGGACTGTTTCTGGCCGGCGGCTTCCAGCTGGTCGACACGCGTTGGCTGGAGAAGAGCGGACGCCTGTGCCTGGTCGCGTCGTTGATCCTTCTCCTGCTGGTGTTCGTACCCGGCCTGGGCCACACGGTCAACGGCGCCCAGCGCTGGATCAACCTCGGCGTGACCCGGTTCCAGGCGGTCGAGGCGGTCAAGCTGCTGATGATCGTCTACGTTGCCGGTTACCTCGCCGCGCGGCCGGCCCTGGGCAATTCGGGCTTCACCGAGACCCTCAAGCCGCTGCTGGTCGGCGCCCTGATCGCCGCCGTGCTGCTGCAGCAGCCCGACATGGGCTCGGCCGTGGTGCTCATGGCGATCATCGGCGGCATGGTGTGGCTGGCCGGGGCGGCCTGGAAATACCTCGCGCTGCTCGGCATGAGCGCGATTCCGCTGGTGACCTTCGCAGCGATGGAGCCGTACCGTCTGCGCCGCATCGCGATTCTCGGCGACCCGTTCTCGGACCCCTACAACGCAGGCTTCCAGCTGGTCCAGGCGCTGATCGCGGTCGGTCGGGGCCAGGTCACGGGCGTCGGCCTCGGTTCGAGCGTGCAGAAGCTGTTCTACCTTCCCGAAGCCCATACGGATTTCATCTTCGCCATCCTGGCCGAGGAGCTCGGCCTGATCGGCATCCTGGTCGTGCTTGCGCTGTTCGCCGTGCTGGTCTTCCGCATCTTCCGGATCGGCCTGGCCGCGCAGCGCGCGGAGCGCCCCTTCGCCGCCTTCGTTGCGTTCGGCGTCGGCCTGTGGATCGGGCTGCAGGCGTTGGTCAGCATCGGCGTCAACCTGGGCGTGCTGCCGACCAAGGGCCTGACCCTGCCGCTGGTCTCGGCCGGCGGGTCGAGCCTGATGATGACCCTGGCCGCGCTCGGCCTGGTGATCAAGATCGGCCGCGAACTGGGCCGCGCCGAACTCGCCCGGCCGCGCCGCCGGCAGGAGTGGGCGTCATGAGGGTCACGATCCTGGCCGGTGGTACCGGCGGTCACATCTTCCCCGGCCTGGCGGTGGCCGAAGCGCTGCGCGCCGACGGCGTCGACGTGCGTTGGCTCGGCACGCCGCACGGCCTGGAGAACCGGTTGGTTCCGGCCGCGGGCATCGAGCTCGACCGGGTCCGGATCACGGGGCTGCGCGGTCGCGGCGCCCTGGGCTGGTTGACCGCGCCGTTCCGCGTGCTGCGGGCGATGTGGCAGGCCCGGGGCATCCTGATGCGTACACGCCCGGACTGCACGTTGAGCATGGGGGGCTACGCGGCCGGTCCGGCCGGCCTGGCCTCGCGGATGCTGTCGATTCCGCTGATCATCCACGAGCAGAACAGCGTGGCCGGGCTCACGAATCGCTGGCTCGCACCCTTCGCGAAGATCGTCTGCACCGGGTTTCCCGATGTGCTGAGCAACGCCCGCGTGACCGGAAATCCGGTTCGCGACGAGATCGAATCCCTGCCCGAGCCGGCTCCGCGGCTGGCCGGCAGGACCGGACCCCTGCGCCTGCTGATCATCGGCGGGAGCCAGGGGGCCCAAGTGTTCAACCAGGTGGTGCCCGAGGCCCTGGCCCGGCTGCCGTCCGAACAACGCCCCGTGACCCGGCACCAGGCCGGGCGACAACTGCAGTCGGCCGAGAACAACTATTCCAAGGCCGGCGTCGATGCGGAGGTCGTCGAGTTCATCGACGACATGGCGGCAGCCTGGGCCTGGGCCGATTTTGCGATCTGCCGTTCCGGCGCACTGACCGTGGCCGAACTCGCCGCCGCCGGCGTGCCGGCGCTGCTGGTGCCGTTTCCGGCCGCGGTGGACGACCACCAGACCGGCAATGCGCGCTACCTGGCCGACGCCGGGGCCGCCTGGCTGATGCCGCAGAACGACTTCACTCCCGAGCGGCTGGCCGACCACATCGCCGGGGTCTGCCGCGAGTCGACCGAAGCGATGGCGCGCCGCGCGCGCGCTCTGGCCCGGCCGGCTGCTGCGCGTCGGGTCGCCGATGCATGTCGGGAGGTGATGGCATGACCCCCGGCCTGACCTCGGACATGGGCACGGATCCGCGCCCGGCGCCCAGCCTGATGCATCGGGTGCGTCGCATCCATTTCGTCGGTATCGGCGGGGTGGGTATGAGCGGTATCGCCGAAGTCCTGGCCAATCTCGGATTCACGGTCAGCGGCAGCGACCTGAACGAGTCCGCCGCGGTGCGCCAGCTGCGCGCGGGTGGCATCGATGTGCGGATCGGACACGACGCGGAAGCCGTCGACGGCGCCGATGTCGTGGTCTGCTCCAGCGCGATCGCCGACGACAACGCCGAACTGGAAGCCGCACGCGCCGCTCGGATTCCCGTCGTGCCGCGCGCCGAAATGCTCGGCGAACTGATGCGGTTCCGCCAGGGAATCGCCGTCGCCGGCACCCACGGCAAGACGACCACGACTTCTCTGGTTGCCGAGCTGCTGGCGGCAGCCGACATGGACCCGACCTTCGTGATCGGCGGTGTGGTCAATGCGTTCGGCTCCAATGCGCGCCTGGGCCAGGGCCGGTACCTGGTCGCCGAGGCCGACGAGTCGGACGCCTCCTTCCTGCTGCTGCAGCCGGTGATTTCGGTGGTCACGAACATCGACCGCGATCATCTCGACGCCTACCAGGGCAGCTTCGACCGCCTGCAGGGCGCCTTCCTGGAGTTCCTGCACCATCTGCCCTTCTTCGGCGTGGCGGTGCTGTGCATCGACGATCCCCACGTCGCCGAGCTGGTGCCGGACGTCGGTCGGACCGTGCTGACCTACGGTGTCCACAAGGATGCCGACGTCCGCGCCACCGGCATTCGCCAGGAGGGCCGGCGGATGCTGTTCGACCTCCATCTGCCCGAGCACGAGTCGCCGCTGGCCGCCACCCTGTGCCAGCCGGGCCGGCACAACGTTCTCAATGCGCTCGGCGCGACGGCGGTTGCCTGGGAGATCGGCGCGTCGAGCGAGGCGATCGGCCGGGGGCTGGAAGGATTCTCCGGCATCGGCCGGCGCTTCGCACAGGTCGGCGAATGCCGTTTCGCTCGCGGCCGTGCGCTGGTGTTCGAGGACTACGGCCATCATCCGACCGAACTCGACGCGGTGCTGCAGGCCGCCCGTGCCGGCTGGCCCGACCGCCGGCTGGTCCTCGTCTTCCAGCCGCATCGCTTCACCCGCACGCGCGACCAGTTCGATGCCTTCGCCCGCGTGCTCGCCGCGGTCGACGAGGTGATCCTGACCGACATCTACCCGGCCGGTGAGGCGCCGATTTCCGGCATTACCAGCGACGCGCTGGCAGAGGCGATCGAACCTCGCGGGCCCGCCCGGGTGGTTCGTGCCGGGTCGGTCGACGACCTGCCCGGCGTGCTCGATGAGCGGATCCACGACGGTGACCTGGTGCTGGTCATGGGCGCTGGAGATATCGGGCGGCTGCCCGCCATGCTCGACGCGGAGGCCGCATGATGGTTCGTCGCGACGCCTTCGATCCCGCGCGGTACGGAACGGTGGGTCTCGCCCTGGGCGGCGACAGCGCGGAGCGCGAGGTCTCGCTGAACAGCGGACGGGCTGTTGCCGCCGCGCTGGGTCGGCTGGACGTCGAGTTCATCGAGCTCGACGGCGTTCGCGCGGTGCTCGATGCCGCCGCGGCCGGCCGGATCGATCGCGTGTTCAACGTGCTCCACGGTCGCGGCGGTGAGGACGGCTGCCTGCAGGGCGTGCTTTCGGCCTTCGGGATGCCGGTCACGGGCTCGGGCGTGCTGGCTTCGGCGCTGGCCATGGACAAGCTGCAGACCAAGCGGGTCTGGCGCGCGATCGGGTTGCCGACCCCGGACTGGCGGGTCGCGCGTTCGGCCGACGACGGCCGGACGATCCTCGAGGAGCTCGACCTGCCGCTGTTCGTCAAGCCGGCGCGCGAGGGATCGAGCGTCGGCATGCGCCGCGTCGACGAAGCCGACGCCCTGGCCGCGGCGATCGCCAATGCGCTGGAGCACGACGACCGCGCGCTGGTCGAACGGCTGGTCGACGGCCCCGAGTACACCGTCGCGATCCTGGGCAATCGGACCCTGCCGCTGATCCGGATCGAAACGCCCCGCGCGTTCTACGACTACCAGGCCAAGTACGCCGCCGACGATACGCGGTACCACTGCCCGTGCGGGCTGGCTGCCGACGAGGAGGCGCGGCTTGGCGAGCTGGCGCGCCGCGCGTTCGATGCCCTGGGCGGACGGGGCTGGGGCCGGGTCGACTTCCTCCTGGATCGCGACGGCAGCCCGTGGCTGCTCGAGGCCAACACCGTGCCCGGCATGACCGACCACTCGCTGGTTCCGATGGCCGCGAAGGCCGCCGGCATGGACTTCGACGCGCTGGTCGCCGGGGTGCTCGCGACCGCTGCCGGGGAGGCCGCATGAACCGCGCGGCGTGGATGCTGATGACGCCGGCGGCGCTGGCGGTCCTGGCCGCCGGGGTATGGGCCTTCGGCGGCTGGCAGGACCCGGAGCGCTGGCCGATCCGGTGGCTGGAGGTGGAGGGCCAGCTCGAGCGCACGACCTCGGCGCAGGTGCGCGCGGCGGTGGCCACGGAAGCGCGTCGGGGCTTCTTCGTGGTCAACGTCGAGCGGGCGCGTGTCGCGGTCGACGCATTGCCCTGGGTCGCTTATGCGGCGGTCAGCCGCCAGTGGCCGGATGCATTGACGATCTCCGTGGTCGAGCACCAGCCGGTGGCCCGCTGGAACGATCACGCGCTGGTCAGCCGCCGCGGCGAAGTGTTCGACGTGGCCGGAACGGCCGGCATGCAGGGCCTGGTCCAGCTGCGCGGCCCGAAAGGTCGGCAGGCCGACGTGTTCGCGACCTGGCAGGCGCTGGCCGGACGGCTGCGACCCAACGGCATCGAGGCTGCGGTGGTCACGCTGGACCCGCGCGGCGCATGGACGGTCACGCTGGAATCCGGCTGGAACCTGCTCCTGGGTCGCGAGGAAATCGAACAGCGGCTGGAACGCTTTCTCGATGTTCACGCCCGGCTGGCCCGGGTCGAGGGCATCCGGCGCGTCGACCTGCGCTACCCGAACGGCCTGGCGATCGGAACCATCGACGCGACCGCGTCCGACGCGCCGGCCAACGAACTCGCGGCGCGCGGCGACTCGTCGCGCTCCATCGATCCTGCAAGGGACGCAAGAACGGACGGTAATCATGGCTAGGAAACCCGACAAGTCGCTGGTGGTCGGGCTCGACATCGGCACCAGCAAGATCGTCGCCATCGTCGGCGAGATCCAGCCCGACGGCGGCGTCGAGGTCATCGGCCTCGGCTCGCACGCCTCGCGTGGACTCAAGCGCGGCATGGTGGTCGACATCGAATCCACCGAGCAATCGATCCAGCGAGCGGTCGAAGAAGCCGAGCTGATGGCCGATTGCGAGATCCACTCGGTGTTCGCCGGCATCGCGGGCACGCACGTCTCCTCGCGCCAGTCCAGCGGGGCGGTCGCGATCCGCGATACGGAGGTCACCGATTCCGACGTGGAGCGGGTGCTGGAATCCGCCCGCGCGGTGGCCATCCCTGCCGACCAGCGCATCCTGCACGTACTGCCCAAGGGCTACGTGATCGACTCCACCGACGGCATCCGCCAGCCCGTCGGCATGTCCGGCGTGCGGCTGGAGGTGCAGGTCCACCTGGTCACCGCCGCCAACAGCGCGGTCCAGAACGTGACCAAGTGCGTGGCGCGCTGCGGCCTGCAGGTCGACGACCTGATCCTGCACTCGCTGGCGTCCGCCGAGTCGGTGCTCAGCGAGGACGAGAAGGAACTCGGCATCGGCCTGATCGACATCGGCGCCGGCACCACGGACATCGCCGTGTTCGCCGAGGGCGCGATCCAGCACACCGCATGCATTCCGATCGCCGGTGACCTGGTGACCTCCGACATCGCCGTGGCCCTGCGCACGCCGACGCTGCACGCCGAGGAGATCAAGATCAAGTACGCCTGTGCGCTCGAGCAGCTGGCCTCCAGCGACGAGACGCTGCAGGTGCCATCGGTCGGCGACCGGCCGCCGCGTCGGCTGGAACGGCAGACGCTGGCCCAGGTCGTCGAGGCCCGCTACCGCGAACTGTTCCACCACGTCCAGAAGCAGCTGCGCCAGTCCGGTTGCGAGAACCTGGTGCCGGCCGGCCTGGTCCTGACCGGGGGCGGCGCGCGCATGGAGGGGGTGGTCGAGCTGGCCGAGGAAATCATGCACATGCCGGTGCGCCTCGGCGCGCCGCAGCACGTTCGCGGCCTGTCCGAGGTCGTCAACAACCCGATCCATGCGACCGGCGTCGGCCTGCTGCTTCGCGGCAGCCGGCTGGACCGGCCGCGGGCCGGCGGGCTCGGACGCGGATCGTCCGGCGGGCTGGTCTCCCGATTCAAGCAATGGTTCCAGGGCGAGTTCTGACCATGGAAGCCACGCACATCCACAGAGTCACTCATTCAACTTGCGGGCAAGCCCGGGCTCGGCGCCAAGCACCCAACAAGAAGGTGCGCGCCGGGTCCATTCCGGGATTGACGCATTTCTCAACGGCGAGCAAAGGAGAATCATCATGGCTTTTGAATTGATCGAGAATTACACCCCGAGCGCGACGATCAAGGTCCTCGGTATCGGCGGGGGCGGCGGCAACGCCGTCAACCAGATGGTCGAGGCGAGCATCGAGGGCGTCGAGTTCGTGTCGGTCAACACCGACGCGCAGGCGCTGAAGAGCTTCGCCGGGAAGACCACCCTGCAGATCGGCTCGAGCGTGACCAAGGGCCTGGGCGCCGGCGCGAACCCCGAAGTCGGCCGACAGGCCGCGCTGGAGGACCGCGACCGGGTCGCCGAGCTGCTGGACGGGTCCGACATGGTGTTCATCACCGCCGGCATGGGTGGCGGAACCGGGACCGGGGCCGCACCGGTGATCGCCCAGACCGCAAAGGAAATGGGCATTCTCACGGTCGCGGTCGTCACCAAGCCGTTTCCCTTCGAGGGGCAGCGTCGGCTGGCGGTCGCCCAGCAGGGCATCGACGAACTCGGTCACCACGTCGACTCGCTGATTACCATTCCGAATTCCAAGCTGCTCAGCGTGCTCGGGCCGGACATCACCCTGCTCAACGCCTTCAAGGCCGCCAACCAGGTGCTTTCCGGCGCGGTCCAGGGCATTGCCGAACTGATCACCCGTCCGGGCCTGATCAACGTCGACTTCGCGGACGTGCGCACCGTCATGTCGGAGATGGGCATGGCGATGATGGGCTCCGGCAGCGCGACCGGCCAGGACCGCGCCCTGATGGCGGCCCAGTCGGCGATCGGCTCGCCGCTGCTCGAGGACATCAACCTGTCCGGTGCCTGCGGCATCCTGGTCAACGTCACGGCCGGCATGAACCTGTCGATGCGCGAGTTCGAAGAAGTCGGCACGACCATCGCCGATCTGGCCAGCGAGGACGCGACCGTGGTCATGGGTACGGTGATCGATCCGGACATGAACGACGAGATCCGGGTCACCGTGGTGGCCACCGGCCTCGGCCAGAAGCGGGTCGAGCGCGAGAAGCCGATGAAGCTCGTGCGCACGGGTACCGACGATCGCCCGGTGTTCAGCGACGACGAGGACGACGAACTGCAGCCGCAGCGTTCGCTGGGCGGCGGTCGAGGTGGCCGGGGCGGCCACGGCGGCCACGGTGATTCGGGCGCCCGAAGCGAAGCCGAGCAGAAGGAGTTCGAGTACCTCGACATTCCGGCCTTCCTGCGCAACCAGGCCGACTGACGCCTCCAGGCTCGGATCGGCGCGGACGCGGGCGACCACTCGCCGGGTCGCCCGCGGTCGCGCCGCTCCGCCCGGCCTGTTGCGGTCGTGCAACACTGTTGCAGAAATGTGTCGGAAACGCCGAGGGAACCGGCCCGCTGTGCTAGTATCCAACGGTTTTCCGGCATGAAGATCGAGCATTGATTCACCAGCGAACCCTCAAGAACGTCATCCGCGCGACCGGCGTGGGCATGCATTCGGGCCAGAAGGTCATCATGACCTTGCGCCCGGCGCCCGCCGAGACCGGCATCGTCTTTCGCCGCGTCGACCTCGACCCGGTGTTCGAGATCCGGGCCGAAGCCCACGAAGTCGGCGACACGGCGCTTTCGACCACGCTGGTCGGAGACAACGGCGTTCGCGTCGCGACGATCGAACACCTGATGTCGGCGCTGGCCGGGCTGGGAATCGACAACCTCTACGTCGACCTGACCGCTTCCGAGGTGCCGATCATGGACGGCAGTGCCGGGCCGTTCGTGTTCCTGATCCAGTCCGCCGGCATCGCCGAACAGAACGCGCCCAAGCGCTTCATCCGGATCAAGCGTACGGTCGAGTTGTCCGACGGCGACAAGTGGGTCCGCTTCGAGCCGCATGACGGTTTTTCCGTCGCCTTCGAGATCGAGTTCGATCACCCGGTCTTCCGCAACCGCAACTGCGCGCTGGACATGGATTTCTCGACCACGTCCTACCTCAAGGAAGTGGCGCGTGCCCGGACCTTCGGCTTCATGCGCGATATCGAGTACCTGCGCCAGCGCAACCTCGTGCTCGGCGGCAGCCTCGACAACGCGGTGGTCGTCGACGACTACCGGGTGCTCAACGCCGACGGCCTGCGCTACGAAGACGAGTTCGTCAAGCACAAGGTGCTCGACGCGATCGGCGATCTCTACCTGCTCGGCGCCAGCCCGCTGGGCCGGTTCACCGGCTACAAGTCCGGCCACGAGCTGAACAACCAGCTGCTGCGCAGGGTACTGGCCGACGAAACCGCGTGGGAAGAAGTGACCTTCGACGACGCGGCCCACGCACCGATTTCCTACCTGCAGCCGGCCCAGGCACTCTAGAAGCGCAGGGGCGCCGCCGTCGACGATCTCCGGTTCAGCCGGCCGTCGACTCCAGGCCCGGCGCGATGATCACGCGAACGCTCGAGAGCGGTTCCGGCCAGAGCTGCCGGGCAGCTTCGAGCAGCCGTGCCTGATGCATCCTCGCCTGCGTCGCCCAGGCCGGTGAGCCGGCGGCAAGGACCAGCGTTTCCCCCTCGATGCAGGCAACCCGAAGGTGCGCCCGGAGCGCTTCGGGCAGTTCCGGCGCGAGTCGGGTGTTCAGGGCCAGGTAGGTCTCGGCCCGGCGCAGGGCCTGCTGCAGGCCGGAGGCACCGCGGGCGATCTCACGCACGCTGCGCGGGCCGGAACGGGGGCGGGAAGTCATGAGGTTCATTGTAGGCCCCGGGCCGGTGCGGACGGGCGCAATTGGCTAGAATGGCCGATTGTGCGAAGTCGGGCCGGGAAGCACCGGCAGTGCGCCGGTCCGCATGCGGCCCGGGCTTGCCTGCCGAGGCGCTCGCCCCCACGTCTTTCGCCAGTCGCCGACGGCCGGGCCGAACGTGTTCCGGGCTTCGCGACTCCAACGACAACGAACCAAACGGATTCACGATGCTCAAGCGATTGATCACCAGGATCGTCGGCAGCCGGAACGACCGGTTGCTGAAACAGCTGCACAAGGACGTCGTCCGGATCAACGAACTGGAACAGGACGTCCAGGCGCTGACCGACGAGCAGCTCAAGGCCAGGACCGACGAGTTCAAGCAGCGTCACGCCGACGGCGAATCGCTCGACCATCTGCTGCCCGAGGCGTTCGCGGTTGTGCGCGAAGCCGCGCTGCGCACCCTCGGCATGCGCCATTTCGACGCCCAGCTGATCGGCGGCATGGTTCTGCACCAGGGCAAGATCGCCGAGATGAAGACCGGTGAGGGCAAGACCCTGGTCGCGACGCTTCCGGTCTATCTCAACGCGCTCGCCGGCAAGGGCGTGCACGTGGTCACGGTCAACGACTACCTGGCGCGGCGCGACGCGGAGTGGATGGGGCCGGTCTATCGGGCGCTGGGCATGGACGTCGGCGTTTCGGTGCCCGGCATGACCTCGGCGGCCAAGCGCGCCGCCTACGCCTGCGACATCACCTACGGCACCAACAACGAATTCGGCTTCGATTACCTGCGCGACAACATGGCCTTCTCGCAGGAACAGAAGGTCCAGCGCAGCCAGTTCTACGCGATCGTCGACGAGGTCGACTCGATCCTGATCGACGAGGCGCGCACGCCGCTGATCATCTCCGGGCCGGCCGACGAAGGTCCCGAGCTGTACGTCAAGATCAATCGCATCGTGCCGGAACTGGAGCGCCAGGAAGAGGAGGACGGCCCCGGCGACTTCTCCCTCGACGAGAAGTCCAAGCAGGTCCACCTGAGCGAAGACGGGATGGCGCACGTCGAGGAGCTGCTGACGAAAGCCGGCCTGCTCGAGTCCGACGACAGCCTCTACGACGCCAACAATCTCGCCCTGGTCCACACGCTCAACGCCTGCCTGCGCGCGCACTACCTGTTCAACCGCGACGTCGACTACATCGTCAACGACGGCGAAGTCGTCATCGTCGACGAGTTCACTGGTCGCACCATGCCGGGCCGGCGCTGGTCCGACGGCCTGCACCAGGCGATCGAAGCCAAGGAAGGCGTGCCGATCCAGCGCGAGAACCAGACGCTGGCCTCGATCACGTTCCAGAACTACTTCCGTCTCTACGACAAGCTCTCGGGCATGACCGGCACCGCCGATACGGAGGCCTACGAGTTCCAGACCATCTACGGTCTGGAGGTGGTGGTCATCCCGACCAACAAGCCGATGATTCGCGACGACCGCGCCGACCTGGTGTTCCTGACGCCGCAGGAGAAGTACCAGGCGATCATCGAGGACATCGTCGAGCGCACGCAGGCCGGCCAGCCGGTGCTGGTCGGCACGACCTCGATCGAGACCTCGGAGCTGCTATCGCGCGAACTGACTCGGGCGAAGATCAAGCACGAGGTTCTCAACGCGAAGCAGCACGAGCGCGAAGCGCACATCATCGCCCAGGCCGGGCGGCCCGGCGCCGTGACGATCGCGACCAACATGGCCGGTCGAGGCACCGACATCGTGCTCGGCGGCAGCCTGGATGCCGAGCTGGCCGAGCTGGGCGACGACGCGCCGAAGGAGAAGGTCGACGCGATCAAGGCCGAATGGAAGAAGCGCCACGACAAGGTGCTCGAGGCCGGCGGCCTGCACATCATCGGCACCGAGCGCCACGAGTCGCGGCGCATCGACAACCAGCTGCGCGGCCGGTCGGGCCGTCAGGGCGACCCGGGCTCGAGCCGCTTCTACCTTTCGCTGCAGGACAACCTGATGCGTATCTTCGCGTCCGACCGCCTCGGCGGAATGATGCAGAAGCTGGGCATGAAGGACGGCGAGGCGATCGAGCATCCCTGGGTTTCCAGGGCCATCGAGAACGCCCAGCGCAAGGTCGAGGCGCACAACTTCGACATGCGCAAGAACCTGCTCGACTTCGACGACGTGGCCAACGACCAGCGTCGGGTCATCTATGCCCAGCGCAACGAGTTGATGGAGTCCGACGAGATCGGCGACTTCATCGCCGACGTGCGCGACGAGGTGTTCGACGAAACCATCTCGCGCTACATCCCGCCGGGTTCGATCGACGAGCAGTGGGACCCGGAAGGCCTCGAGAAGACGCTGGAAAGCGACTTCGGGCTGGACGCGCCGGTGCGCCGCTGGCTCGACGAGGACGAGGACCTCGACGAGGAAGGCCTGCGCAGGAAGATCTTCGAGGTCGTCGAGAAGCACTTCAAGACCAAGGAAGAGCAGACCGGCAGCGAGGTCATGCGCCACTTCGAGAAGGCCGTGATGCTCCAGGTGCTCGATCAGCAGTGGAAGGAACACCTGGCCAGCATGGACTATCTGCGTCGCGGCATCGGCCTGCGCGCGCACGCGCAGAAGAAGCCGCAGCAGGAGTACAAGCGCGAAGGTTTCGAGATGTTCACCGAGATGCTGGCGAGCATGCGTTACGAGGTCGTCCGCATCCTGTCGCGCGTCCAGGTCAAGAGCGACGAGGATGTCGAAGCCGTCGACCAGCAGCGTCGGCGCGAGCGCCCGATGGAGTTCAAGCACCAGGATGCACGTGCCGCCGCCGCACAGGGTCAGCCCGCCGCCGCGGTCGCCGGAGCCAGTCCCGGCGCCGGGCCGGCAGCGGCACCGCCCGGGCAGACCCCGGACACCTTCGTCCGCGACGGCCGGAAGATCGGCCGCAACGAGCCGTGTCCTTGTGGCTCAGGGAAGAAGTACAAGCAGTGTCACGGGAAGATCGACTAGAGTTTTCTTTCCCGATCACCGGCAGTGGAGAGACGCCCCGATCAACAGTCGGGGCGTTTCTGCGTTGGAGTTTCAAAGGCGTTTCGTCGCTCGCTGATGTACTCGGGTGTTTCTTGATTCAACTTCAAAGGCGTTTCGCACGCCTGCTCCGCAGGCTATCGCGAGGTACTTTTGAGGCCCCAAAAGTACCCAAAATGGCTGCGCGAACATCGCCGCCCGGGCTGCGCCCGGGTGCCCTGCGATGCTCGGTGCGAGCGGGGCAAAAAGAACTCGCTCCGCGCCTTTAGGCGCTCTGCTCAGACACCTTTTTGCCTCGTTCCACTCGCCCCTGCGCTTCTCGGCGGCGCTGACGGCGGGACACGTCAAAGGCAACACCAGTGCACAGGCAGAGCGCCTCGCCCCATTGGGTCATCCCGAAATTGATGGCATCGCAGCTCTGAAGCTCAGCAAGTCGCTGCGTTACCGCCCGGTTCGGAAGCCAGGGTCATCGAGTGAAATCCGGCAAGCCGCAATGCCTCGGATCGGGATTCATGGCGACTCGGCAAGAGTTGGCGATGGGCCCCGATCTGCCCGGGAAGGCGCCGAGACTCGCAGGGCAGCGCGGCGCTTGTCATGACAATCGGAGTTTCCGCATGTCTGAGCGTATGGAGCGTCAGCGACTACAGCGAGTTCGGAAACTCCCGCGCCGACCGAGAATCGAGGGAACACGCACCGCGGGCGCTTTCCCGGCATGAGGGCTATTGCTTACTCTTGTCGCGACAGAAGTAAGGCGTATCAGCTCGCGAAACGAGCGGCGGAAAGTCGTTGACTCGGAAGCCAGAAAAGCACGCCGCGCCGGCCAGAAATACCTACCCGTTGCCCTTTTCACTCGCCGGCTAGGTACGTGCCCGTCACATCGCGGGTGTCGCTCGAGTCCTGCTCCCTTGGCGTCTTCGATATGTATGGATGACGAGGAACAGAAGAAGAGCCATAGGCCCATCGAAAAGCAGAACCAGGGCCAGGAGCATGCCGGGCGATTCGTCGATGGAAGCTTGGTAGTGACTTCGCCGCTCCCAGGCAACGATATCGTCGCCTGCTCCGAGATCGTCGACGCGATTCAGCCCCGTTGAGTACAGGTCGAATGGACGGCTTTGGTCCGTCGACGGATGCCTGTACACGTAGTCTTCGCCCCAGGGATCGACCAGCGCATGGAGGTGGATAGCGTCGATCTGTATCAAGCGTTCATTGCTCTCCGGGATTCTGCCGGTTCTCGCCGAGTGAACGAGGATGCTCCGTTCCAGTCTCTGCAGTTCATGAAATGCGTCGGCCGGTTTGTAGGAATGAGCCGAGGCGGCCGAATGGATCAGCAGCAAGAACACGGTCATCGTCAAGGGTGCTTTCATCGTTTGTAGGAAGTGGAATGTATTGGCGGAAAGCAATTGGTATATCGGAACCTCGGCATGCCGATTGGTTCAGATCCCGAGATCGGTTGCCGTGTCACAGGGTTCCATCTACGGCAGACGCGAAGGTCTAGAAATTGTCGCGCAAACCGATGTTTCTTGTGGTGTTGTGCGGGACTAGAGGGCCTCACTGCTACTCAGCTCAGCGAACTCACGTTGATTTGATCGAAGCCACTGGGTCCCGGCTCAAGGCCGGGGTGACACATTGGAGCGAGGCGCTCTGGATTGGAATGGTGTTGGTTTTGACGTTCCCCGCCGTCATCGCCGCCGAGCATCGCAGGGCACCCGCGCAGCGGGCGGCGATGTTGCGGCAGCGTTTCTTGGTTACCGCTTGTCATAACAATCCGGTGGGCGCCAAGAAGTAACTCGCAGAAAGCCTGCGAAGCAGGAGTGCGAAACGCTTTTGACTTTGCGCCAAGCGAGAATCGGTGACGAGGCCGCTGCACCAGAAGGACCGCCGGCCACCGGCAAAAAACCCTACCCCTCGACCATCCGCCCCGCAGGGTCGATCAACTCCAGCCGCCGGAACGCCACCCCCGCCTGGGTCCGGTTGCGAACACCCAGCCGCTGGAAGATCTCGCTCATGTGCGCCTTGACGGTGCGCTCCTGGATGCCGAGCGAGTCGGCGATCTGCTTGTTGAGCTGGCCGTCGGCGACCTGTTTGAGAACCTTGTACTGCTGTGGGGTGAGTTGGCCGATGCGATGGGCGAGTTCCGTGTCCTGGTCGTCGCGCGCTTCCTCGCCGATCGCCTGCTCGAGGTGTTCGGGAACCCAGGTGCGGCAGTCGAGTACGGCGTCGAGGGCGCGGCCGATCTCGTCCAGGCCGGCGCTCTTTGGGATGAACCCGGCCGCCCCCTGGTCCAGCGCGCGGCGGATGACGCGCGGGTCCTCGTTGGCCGAGACCACGACCACCGCGACCTCCGGATGCAGGCCGCGCAGCCGGGCCAGCCCCGCCAGGCCCTGGCTGCCCGGCATGTGCAGGTCGAGCAGCACCAGGTCGACCGGCGCGGCTTCTTCGAGCCGGGCCAGCGTGGCGTCGAGGTCGGCGGCTTCGAGCAGTTCCGGGTCGTCGAGCGCCGCGTTCAGCGCGTGGCCGAGCGCGGTGCGGAATAGCGGATGGTCGTCGGCAATGACGATGCGGGTCAATGCAGGTCCCGGGCTGGAGATTGCGCCAAATGGTACGCGCAAAGCCGCCGCCGTGCGACGCCCGAGCCCGGGGACTACTGGACGGTCCAGCCCCCGTCGACCACGATGGCCTGGCCGGTGATGTTGCGCGAGGCCGGGCCGAACAGGAACGCGGTGATGCCGGCCAGCTCCTCGAAGCTGATGAACACGCCCTTGGGCATCGGCTTGAGCATGATCTTCTCGACCACCTCGTCTTCGGACAGACCGTGCACCCGGGCCTGGTCGGCGACCTGCTTCTCGACCAGGGGCGTCTTCACATAGGTCGGGCAGATCGTGTTGATGGTCACGTCCGTATCGGCCGTCTCGAGTGCGATGACCTTCGAGAAGCCGATCAGGCCGTGCTTGGCGGCCACATAGGCACTCTTGTACGGGCTGGCGACCAGCGAGTGGATCGAACCGACATTCACGATGCGGCCGAAACCGCGTTCGCGCATGCCCGGCAACAGGGCGCGGGTCAGCCGAGCCACCCCGGTGAGCATGACCTGGACCAGCAGGTCCCACTTCTCGATCGGGAAGTTCTCGAGCTTCGATACATGCTGGATGCCGGCGTTGTTGACCAGCACGTCCGGGGCTGCGGGCAGCGCTGCGAGCAGGGCTTCGACCGAGTCGTCCCGCGTCACATCCAGCGCATGGCCCGTTGCGCGTCCGCCGCGACCGACGATGCGCTCGGCGACCGCGCGTGCGGCGGTTTCATCGAGGTCGGTGCAGAGGATGTCGTGACCGGCGTCGGCCAGGTGCTCGGCAAGCCCCGCGCCGATGCCGCTGCCGGCGCCGGTGATCAGGATCCGGAATCGTCGTGAGGTCATGCCATCGGCGCCGCGATCTGAAGCCAGCGACGAGTCTAGCGCCGCGATCCGCGCCCCGGGGGTGTACCAAAGTCCATGCCATAGCGTGAACACGGGTGCTAGATTGCCGGCGACACGTCCGTTCTTTCAATCCGTTCCGGGGATTCCCGCCATGCGAAATTCATCGTTCTCCCGTCGTCTTCGGTCACTGTCCCGGTTGCTCGCCGGTGCATCGATCTCGCTGCTCGTGGTCGCCTGCGCCACGGCCCAGCGCCCGCTGGCGGAGTTCGACGACAATCGCCTGCGCCACCATGCCGGTGACGACGACCTGCTGACCGCGGGCCTCGGCCTGGAAGGCCTGCGCCAGCCGCCACGGCTCCCGGCCGACCGGGACGCGCCGGACCCCGCCGAGCTTCGCCGGGTGGCGATCCACGCCAACTACGGCGGCCTGGTCGACCTGACGCCGTCCGGTGGACTCGAGAGCGGCGACCTGCCGGCCGTGCCGGGCCGCGAAATGCACGCGTGGGTCCGGCTTCCGGGGCGATCCGATCCGGCGCGGGTAGCGGTGCTGATTCCCGACGCGCTGGATACGGACGAGCCCTGCCTGGTGGTCGCGCCGTCGTCCGGTTCGCGCGGCGTGTTCGGCGGCCTGCCGGTGGCCGGCCCGTGGGCGCTGCCGCGTGGCTGCGCGCTGGCGCTCACCGACAAGGGCACCGGCACCGACCTGTTCGACCATGCCAGCGACACCGGAGTGACCCTGGACGGAACGCGAGCGGAACGCGGTGCGGCAACGCTGGGCCTGGAGCCGGCGCCCGTGGACGCCGCGTGGGTATCGATCCCGCACGCACATTCGGGCGACCATCCCGAGGCCGACTGGGGTCGCTACACGATCGAGGCCGCGCACTTCGGCATGCAGGCCCTGCGTGAGCTCTGGCCCGACCCGGCGCGGCCGATGCCCGAGGCCCGCGTGATCGCCCTTGGCCTGTCGAACGGCGGCGGGGCCGTGCTGCGGGCGCTGGAACAGGCGCCGCCGGGCCTGTTCGACGCCGCGGTGGTCGGCGCCCCCAACGTCACGCCGCCCGGAGCGCGGCCCCTGTACGACTACGCGACCGAGGCGGCGCTGTTCCAGCCCTGCGTGCTGGGCGATCCCGCCGCGCTGGCCGGGCTGCCGTTCGCCAACCCGATGCTGATCGGCCCGGGCCGGGCGCGCTGCGAGTCCCTGGCCGAGGTGGGCCTGCTCGATCGCGCCGAGCCGGCCGCGGCACGCACGGTGCTCGAGGCCGGCGGCTTCGATTCGGATGCGCTGGAGCAGGTTGCGGTCAACACCAGCATCGACGTCTGGCGGGCGGTGGTCGCGCTGTATGCCTCGGCGTATCTGCGGACGCCCGTCGACGCCATGCCCTGCGGCTACGCCACCGGGGTTCGCGGTTCCGACGGCGCGCGACTCGCCGCGCCGGCAGCCCAACGAAACCTCTGGTGGGCCCGGACGTCCGGCGTTGTCCCGGGCGGAGGCGTGGAATGGTTCGACGGCCGGGCGGACCAACACCCCGACGATACGGATTTCGGCGGCCTTGCCTGCCTGCGCGAGCTATGGACCGGAGATGGGGAAGATGCCCGGGCGCTGCGTCGCGCGGTCGAGGCGACCCGGGCTACCGCGCGCTTGCCGGACGTGCCGGTGATCGTGATCCACGGACGCCAGGACGGTCTGATCCCGGCCTCGTTCAGCGCCAGGCCCTACGTTGCCGCCGCGCGCGAGGCCGGCGCCGAAGCGCTGGTCTACTGGGAAATCGACGGTGCCCAGCACTTCGACTCGCTGGTCCCGTTCCCCGGCATGAACACCCGCTACCGCCCGGTGCTGCCCTACGTGTGGGACGCGCTGGACCGGATCGACACGGTGCTGGACGGCGAGGCGGTTCTCGGCGGCGATCGAATCATCGACGCGATCAGCGACAGAGAATGACCGCAGATGACCGCAGATGATCGCAGATGAACGCTGATCCGGAGCGAAGCCGGTCGGCGCGTCGGCGAGGATAGCTTGCCCGCGATTTCACCGATGACTGTGGACTGAAAACCGAAAAACTCTTTTCGGTCCACGGATCGACACCGATGAATACCGATGAATACCGATGAACACCGATGAACACGGAGGGAGAACCGGAACCCGGAACCTCCGTCCATGGGCACCTTCGTTCCGGGTCGGCGTTTCGTCACGAGGTTCCGGGTTCCCGATGCACGGGCCCCGGAATGACGGTGCTTTTCTCTGCGTCTTCGCGTCCTTGCGATAGAACGTTTCCGCCCTCGTCCGGAAACCGCCCGATCTGCGCACCGCTCTTTTCCCTATCCCCTCCCTTTCAGCAATCTTGCCTTCTCGCCACCGTAGAACACGCGCTTGAACTCCGCGCGGCTGACCGGGACGTAGCGGTCGTTGCCGCCGATTTCGACCTGGGCACCGTCGGTGATGGCATTGCCGTCGTCGTCGACGCGGACCACCATGGTGGCCTTGGAGCCGGTGTGGCAGATGGTCTTGAGTTCCTTCAATTCGTCGGCCCAGGCCAGCAGGTAGCGGCTGCCGGTGAACAACTCGCCGCGGAAGTCGGTGCGCAGGCCGAACGCCAGCACGGGGACGCCGAGCCGGTCGACCACGTCGCCGAGCTGGTGGACCTGGTCGCGCGACAGGAATTGCGCCTCGTCGACCAGTACGCAGGCGATCGGGCCGCGGACCTCAAGGTCCGCCTGCACCGAGGCCAGCAGGTTCTCGTCGTCTTCGAAGGCGTGCGCTTCGGACTCCAGCCCGATCCGCGAGCGAATCGTTCCGCGACCGGCCCGGTCGTCCAGGGCAGGGGTGAGCAGGAAAGGCCGCAGACCGCGCTCGCGGTAGTTGTGCGCCGACTGCAGCAGCACGGTGGTCTTGCCGGCGTTCATGGTCGAGTAATAGAAATACAGCTTGGCCATCAGGGCATCCGGATCAGCAGCCGGTTGGGCCGCAGGTCGGGACGGCCCTCCAGCCAGGACTCGAGCCGGTCGCGCACGGCATCGCAGTCGCTGCAGCCGTTGCGGGTGTAGAGCACCAGGACAATCCGACCGGGCTCGAGATCGCCCTCGATCGGTGCGACTCCCTCGCCGTTGCGGGCGTTGGCCAGCAAGGTCTCGAGTTCGACCATCGATCGGTCGATCCGGAACGCGTCGATCAGCAGGTTCAGCTGGCGCTCGAAGCCGGGGCGCAGACCGTCCATGTGGAATGCCGGTGTGCCGTCGCGATGATAGACGAACAGGTGCGGAACGGTGCGGATTGCCCCCCGCCGCTTGGCCTGGGCGCGCGCGTTTCCGGGGAGTCGCTGATGCGCCAGCACGGCTTCTGGGCTCTGCTCCAGAGCCGTCCAGCCGTCCGGCTGCTGCGCGTTCGAGGGGGCCGCGAGCGTGATCGCGGCGGCGCTCAGCAGGAGCGCGGACAGGGCGTGGAGGGGGGATCGCATGGACAGCAGTATACGTTCCGCGATGTGCCGATTCGGTGTCCTTTCGGCACCGGTCCGGAGCGCGGGCCGGGGTAGAATGCCGCGCCTATGTCCGGACTCAATCCCCAGCAGCGCGCCGCGGTGCAGCATGTCGATTCGCCCCTGCTGGTGCTGGCCGGAGCCGGGTCGGGCAAGACGCGCGTGATCACCGAGAAGATCGCCTGGCTGATCGGCCAGGGGCACTTTCGCGCCTCGCAGATCGCCGCGATCACCTTCACCAACAAGGCCGCGAAGGAAATGCGGCAGCGCGTGGCCAAGCGGCTGAAGAGGAAAGCTGCCGAGGGCCTGACCATTTCGACCTTCCATTCGCTGGGCTGGCAGATCCTGCGCGCCGAACCGGAGGCCGCCGGGCGCGCGAAGGGCATCAGCATTCTCGACCAGCACGCGGCTGCCGACCTGGTTCGCGAGCTGTTGCCCGGCCAGGTCAAGAACGACCAGCTCTACATGGCCATGTCGGCGATCGGGGCACTGAAGGACGAGGGCATCGAACCGGGCCGTGCCCTGGCCGACGCGAAGAGCGAAGGCGAGGGGCTGGTCGCGACCGTCTACCAGGCCTACCAGCAGCGGATGCAGGAACTGAATGCAGTCGATTTCGACGACCTGATCGCGCTGCCGGCGAAGATGCTCGAGCACCCGGAACTGCGCACCCGCTGGCGCGCGAAGCTCCGCTACTTCCTGGTCGACGAGGTCCAGGACACCTCGGCCGCGCAATACCGGTTGCTGCAGCGCCTGGCCGGCGAGTCGGGCCAGTTCACAGCCGTGGGCGACGACGACCAGTCGATCTACGGCTGGCGCGGAGCGCGGCCGGAGAACCTCGACCAGCTCGGCAGCGACTTCCCGCGCCTTACGGTCATCAAGCTGGAGCAGAACTACCGCTCCGTCGGCAACATCCTCAACGCCGCCAACGCGGTGATCGCGATCAATCCGCACACCCACGAGAAGCGGCTGTGGAGCGAGCACGGGCCGGGCGACCCGATCGCGATCCGCGAGTACGCCGACGAGACCGACGAGGCCGAGGGCATCGCGCGCGACCTCGTCGCGGCGCGCGGGGGCACCTCGATGCGCTGGGGTCAGGCAGCCGTACTCTATCGCTCGAACTTCCAGGCCCGCGAGATCGAGAAGGCGTTGCGCGAGTACGGCATTCCGTACCGCCTGACCGGCGGTCCGAGCTGGTTTGACGCGCGCGAGATCCGCGACGGGCTGGCCTACCTGCGCCTGATGTTCAATCCCGAGGACAACCCCTCGTTCATCCGCGTGGTCAACACGCCTCGGCGGGGCATCGGCTCGAACTCGTTGGCGCGCCTGCTCGATTTCGCCCGCGCGTCGAAGCAGAGCCTGCTGTCGGCCGCCGACGACGCCCCGTTCCAGCGCGAGCTGCCCGAGCGAGCCTCCCGGGGCTTGCGTGCTTTCATCAACCTCGTGGTCGATTACTCCGACCGGGCGAGCCGGGCCGAGCCCGAGGAGTTCGGCGCACTGTTCGGTGAACTGCTCGAGCACGTGGAGTACCCGGAATTCCTCGACGAGACCGCCGACAAGCCCGAGCAGGCCCGGCGTCGCCGCAAGAGCCTCGACGACCTGGTCGGCTGGGTCGGGCGGATGGCCAGGGACTGCAGTTCGCCCGACGAACTGATCGCCCGGATCGCACTGGCCTCCAGCCCCGACGACGACCGCGACACCGATGTCGACGAGGTTCGCCTGATGACGCTGCATGCCTCGAAGGGGCTGGAATTTCCGCGGGTCTGGCTGGTCGGTGTGGAAGAACACCTGCTGCCGCACCGCAACAGCGTCGAAGAAGGCCGGATCGAGGAAGAACGCCGGTTGATGTACGTCGGCCTGACCCGCGCCGAGCGCAGGCTGTCGATCAGCTTCTGCCGCACCCGCCGCCAGTTCGGCGAGATCCGCAAGTGCGAGCCGAGCCGGTTCATCGACGAACTGCCCCGCGACCTGCTCGACTGGCCCGGCAAGGACGGCCGCAAGGAAGTCGATGCCGACTCGGCGCGCGACAATTTCGCCGCCTTGAAGGCCCTGCTCGACGGCTGAGCCGAGCGCCGGGGATCAGCAGCGACCGATTTCGATCAGCCGATCGAGGCAGGGGGTCAGCGACCGCGACAGCAGCCGCCACTCGCCTTCTTCCGCGCTGCCTTGCTTGTCGAACTCCTTGATCCAGGTGCTCATGTACTTCAGCGGACCCCAGCGGCCGACCGGCTGCATGGTCCCGTCGATGTCCATGCGGCCGGTCATGATCGCAACGTTGCCGCGGAACACCACCTCGGTTCCGCTCAGGGTGACGTCCGTGACGTTCCAGGCGGTGACGCCGGCGATCGCCTGTTCCCTGGCTTCGATCATGCCGCCCGGCGCGAGAACTCGAAATTCGGCGACCGCGATCTCGTCGAAGAACGTGGCGTCGCGCTCGATGATCTGCGTTCGAACCAGCTGCTCGTTCATCTGCAGCAGCCGTTCGCGGTCAGCGCTTCGATCGTCTCCTGGATCGTTTCTTCGACTGTCTCTCGGATCGTTTCTCGGATCGTTTCTCGGATCGTCTCTCGGATCGTCTCTCGGACCGTCCGGGTCGATTGCGGGATCTTCGTGCCCGCCTCCGGATACCGTCGTCGCCAGCAGCAGCAGCAAGCCGGCGACGATCGCCGGTCGCGTCGAATGCTTTGGTCGGAACATGGCCCGTCTCCGCGAATCGTCAGTGGATGCCAATCCTACATCCGGTGCCGCCTTCGGTGATCCGGGTTGGTGCCCGAGCCGCCGGACATTCACGAGCGCTGCGCGCCGGCCCCGGTCCGTCCTCCGGTCGCCCGAGTCCGGCGGCGGATTTGAAAATCCGGGCCGATCCGAGCAGGATGGCGGCCACGTCTCCAGCTCGCGGTGATTCCATGGGTCGATTTCTGCTGGGCCTGTTCGGGGCGATCCTTCTCCAGCCCCTGGTCGTTCTGTCCCAGGCCGATCCCGAACTCCTCGGCCGGTCGGGGCCGACGGACGGCTTCCTGATTCCCGGCAACACCGGCTTTTCGAACAACGATGTCGCGCTGAACGACGCCGGCGAAGCGGCGCTTCGCCTCTCGTCGATCGGCGTAGTCGGTGACCGCGGAATCTGGACCGGTGACGGAGTCGCGGGCCAGGTCGTAGCCCTGGGCGATCTGGACTGGTTCTTCACCGACGCCGACCTGAACAATGACGGCGAAGTCGTCTGGGCGCAGACCGATACACCGGCCGACGGCATCTATCAGTGGGACCCGGTGGGCGATAGCGTGGCGCTGATCACTTCGCAGCCGCTGGGGACTTCCTCGTGGGGCACGGTGCAGATCAACGATGCCGGCACGCTCGGCTTCCGCGCAACGTTCGGCGGCGGCGGGCGCGCATGGGCGTCGTATACCGCGGCTGGGTCCCTGGGCATCCATGCCGCCGAGGCCGCGATCCAGCCCGGGAGTCCCTGGGATTTCCTGTTCACGCCGTCCTTCAACGAGGCAGGCCAGATCGGCGGCAAGGCGCTATTGGTCACCGGCGGCAACCAGATCATCCGGACCGAGGCGAATGGAAGCGCAACCGTGCTGGTCTCCGACCAGGCCGCTGACGGCACCAGCCCGTTTACCAGCTTCGACAATTCTCCAACGATCAACGACCTGGGGCAGGTCGGGTTCGTCGGCAGCGCCAACGGGCAGCGCGGCGTCTGGGTCAGCGACGGCGCCAACAACGTGCAGCTTGCAGGGGAGGGCGATGACGGCGTCGGCGATATCGAGTTCTTCGGACCGAAGATCGACAACGCGGGTCGCGTGGTCTTCCGCGCCTTCGATTCGGCAACCGGCCGCCGCGCGATCTGGCTGGCCGAAAGCGGACAGGTCCCCCAACGGCTGATCGGTGCCGGTGATCTCGTCGAGACCGACCTCGGGTCGGCGCGCATCGACAGTCCGAGCGGTATCGAGTTTTCCGGCGGTGTCGCGATCAACGAAGCCGGGGAGGTCGCCTATATCGCGGTCCTGACCGCACCCGACAACGTCAACGATGTATACGGGCTGGGCGTGTTCAGGCAGGCCGTTGCCGCCGAATTGCTCTTCGCCGATGGGTTCGAGTCGAACGACCGGTAGGCGTGAAGGGGTTTGAACGGCCCTTGCGGGGCTGATAGGCTGGAATCCTTCGATATCAGACGCGGCAGAATACTCGCCTGGTTCCGAGGCGGTTGGGCGCCGCCGAGGAGGACGCATGTTCATCGAGAAGATCAAGAGCGAAGGGCTCGCGCATCTTTCCTGGATGATCGGCAGCGATGGCAAGGCGGCGGTGATCGACCCGCGCCGGGACTGTGCGATCTACACGGATATTGCCGCCCGCCACGACTGCCGGATCACGCACGTATTCGAAACGCACCGGAATGAAGACCTGCTCTCCGGCGCGCCGGTGCTCGCGAAACGCACGGGGGCGCGCGTGATTCACGGTCCGAATGCGGACGGGAACGTGGCCTATGCCGATACCTGCAGCGACGGCGATCGGTTCGACATCGGCTCGGTGCATCTGCGGGTGCTCGAGACCCCCGGTCACACCGACGACAGCGTTTCGTACGCCTTCTACGACCCGGAATTCGGCGACGAGGCGGTCGGTGTCTTTACCGGCGACACGCTGTTCGTGGGCGACGTCGGTCGCACCGATTTCTATCCGGAGCGCGCTCGGGAAGTGGCCGGCCTGCTCTTCGACAGCCTTCGCAAGCTCTGCGATCTCGGCGACCAGGCAGTGATCTACCCCGCGCACGGTGCGGGTTCCGTGTGCGGTGATGCGATGGCCGATCGCGAGGTGTCCACCATCGGCTACGAGCGCCGCAATAATCCGCGCCTGGGCATCTCCGACCGCGAAGAGTTCATCGACGCGAAGGTCGCCGAGCATCACCGCCAGCCGCCCTATTTTCGCGCCATGGAACAGGGCAATCTCGAGGGTGCGTCGGCGATTTCCGAACCCGCGCGACCGGCTGCCCTGAAGGTTCCGGAATTCCTGGAGGCTGCCCAGCACGCCACCGTACTCGACGTTCGCAGCGAATCGGCCTTTCTGGGCGCCCACGTACCGGGAAGCGTTGCAACTCCCGAGCCCATGATCGCGAGTTTCGCCGGCTGGTTCCTGTCGACCGGCGACGACCTCGTACTGGTCGCCGAGAGCGCCGATCAGGCCGCCCGAGCCGCCACCCACCTGGCGCGCATCGGATACGACTGCGTCAAGGGGTATCTCACCGCATCCCTGCCGGCCTGGGCGGCTGCGGGCGAGTCGTTCGCCTCCCTGGCGGTCGTCGATACAGAGACGGTGAAGCGCCGCTGCGAGGGCGGCGACGACGACTGGCGGCTTCTCGACGTGCGCGACGATAACGAATTGGAAGACGGTCGCGTGCCCGGCGCGCTGCATGCCTACATCGGCGAACTGCCCGATTCGGCCTCGTCGGTGGACTCGGGCCTCCATTGCACGGTCATGTGCGGGAGCGGAAGCCGTGCGACCATCGCTGCAAGCATTCTTCGACGCAACGGGTTCGATCGGGTGGATGTCTACCTGGGCTCGTTCGCGGCCTGGGCGGGCGCGGGCCTGGACGTGGAAAAATGATTTCGTCCGTGCGATCGGTTGGACACGTGGCCGTAACGTGGCGTTTCGAGGCCGGACAAGCGAGCTGCGCGCTGGCGTCGAAGCACGGATCGCTGAGCCAGCGACTCGGAGATCGCCCGGCGTCCTTGGCTCGGATCCGGTCCTCTGCGCTTTTCGGGCCCGGGTGGGGCGTGCAACGCGTTCATTCCCCGGGCCAAGTCCGGAGGACATGATCCGGTCCCGTCCGATTCGCGAGGCGAAACAATGAAGCTCCTGCTGATTGCTGTGCTGGTACTTGTTGTGGCCACCTGCCTTCGGGCCGCCCCGGAATTTCTGAATTCGGGAAACATTCTTCCGTCCGATCTGCCGTTTTCCGAGGCGGTGCGAGTCGGCGACACGGTCTATCTGTCCGGCCAGATCGGGATCGAGCCGGGCACCCTGAAACTGGTCGAGGGCGGCATGGAAGCCGAAGCGCGCCAGACCATGGACAACATCCGGACCACGCTCGAAGTGCACGGTCTGGCCGTGGAGGACCTGGTCAAGTGCCTGGTGATGCTCGATGACATGAGCGAGTGGGGCGCCTTCAACGAGGTCTACCGGACCTACTTCGAAGCGGGCCGCTACCCGGCACGCTCCGCGCTGGGCGCCGACGGATTGGCGCTCGGGGCGCGCGTCGAGGTGGAGTGCGTGGCGATCGACTCGAGCCGCTGATCCCGTCCTGGTCCTGCGCTGCGAATGCCGTGGAGGCGTTCCCTACGCGGGTGGCATAGGCTTGTCAGCTGTGGCCAGCACGGGGAGGGTCAGGCCGAGGTCGATTCGAATCCCGAGCGAGCCGCCGGCGGGTAACGGATCGACTCTCTACGCTGCTGGAGCCGACGCTCGGCCGCCTCCGTTGGATCGGTCATTCACAGAACGTTGATATTCGAGCAAGGTCTTTCCCTACACTGGAAAGGCAGCTTCGAAGTGACGGGACACCTCGAACTGACCATCACCGCAGATTGACCATTTCCCGGATTGATAATTTCCCGGATTGATAATTTCCCGGGATTGATAATTTCCCAAGGAGGCGCTCATGAATGCCACCATGAATCCCACGGGTGAAAAGACCGACCACAAGCTTGCAGCCGTGTTCGATCGTCGCGAGCAGGCCGAGTCCGCGGGTGAGTCGCTCATCGAGCAGACGTCGATCAACGAGGGTCGGATCGAAGTGCTGACGAGCCGATCCGATGAGGCCACCCGGCGGCTGCTGCCGGACAGCCGGGGAATTCGGCGCACCGCACTTCGGTCCCACCTGGTCTTCGGCGGCCTGGGAGCTCTGGCCGGTCTGTTCCTCTTCTTCCTCCTCGACTTCTTCGGTGTTGCGTTCGTTTCCGACAATCGCGGATTGGCTGCACTGGTGATCGTCACCGGTCTGCTGCTCTTCGGGCTGATGGTCGGCGGCTTCATCACGATCCGTCCCGATCACGTCCGGTATGTCCACGCCGCGCGCAAGGCGCTTGGCGCCGGCAAGGCCGTGCTGATTGTCCATGCCGAGACGCGGCAGGAACTCGATTCCGCACACTCGCTTCTCCAGCCGCTTGCAGACGAAACGGTGAAGACCGTCTGATTCGCCGAAAGCTCGCCGGTGCCGGGCGGCGAGATGTTCGCGAACGGGTTCGAATGGGGGCGGTTGCGCAATCCGGATCGACGAGCCGGCATGTGCGTTCCTCTCAGTCGAACTCCGAATCCGGACCGGGATCGCGGCGATAGATATCCACCGAATCGATCGTCGGTCGTTTTCGTAGCTCTTCGACATACGCCGAGAACCCCTTGTGCAGGTAGTCCTTGCGCTGACGCCAGTAGAGCTCGAAACCCGGCATGTCCTTGACCCCGAGGATCGCGGTAGTGATGGCCTCGCGGATCGATTCGTCGAGCACTCCTTCCTCCGTGAGCAGGTAGCTGTTCTGGAACGCGAGAAAGGCGCCATGCAGGGACATCAGGAAGTAGAACTCGTCTTCGGTCGAGAGATCCTGAGTGCCGAGAAAGGTGCGGATGAGGTTGTCGCTCATTTCGCGATTCCCGCCGACTTCCAGATACCAGTTCTGGGTTGCCACCAGCGCGTCGTTGGCCGCGGCGGATCGAACGGCCCGAGTGCTTTCGTTGACCTGCAGGCCGACATAGATCAGCGAGATGACCACGGCGATGGCGGCAACGACCTCCGCGACGTGGGCGTAGTCGGCGAGCTTGATTTTCATGGTTGGTGCCCTCGGAAAATGCTGCGGTTCGGGCCGCAGGCGTCGAGATCATACTAGCCGACCCGGCCAGCCCGCGAATCGAGCGGATTTCGCCTGGTAAATTCCTGCGCACCGGCTTGGTATCCTCTTCGGATTCCTACCCATGGCCGAATTCAATGTCCCAGGAAAAAGTCGTCCTCGCCTACAGCGGGGGGCTCGATACCGCGTGCATCCTGAAGACCCTGATCCAGCAGGGCTTTGATGTGGTTGCCTACGTCGCCAATGTAGGTCAGCAGGAGGACTTCGACGATATCGAGCGGCGTGCCCGGGAAACGGGCGCCAGCGAAGTGTTCGTCGAGGATCTCCAGCACGAATTCGTCACCGACTTCATCTGGCCGGCGATCGCCGGTAAAGCGGTCTACGAGCATCGATACCTGCTCGGCACGGCGCTGGCCCGGCCCGTGATCGCCAAGCGCCACGTAGAGATCGCACGCAAGGTCGGTGCCACCGCCGTGGCGCACGGTGCAACCGGCAAGGGCAACGACCAGGTTCGCTTCGAGCTGGCCTTCGCGGCGCTGGCCCCGGACCTGGAGATCATCGCGCCGTGGAAGGATCCGGACTTCCTGGCCCGCTTCCAGGGCAGGAAGGATCTGCTGGCTTTCGCCGCCGAGCACGACATCCCGGTCGAGGCCACCGCCGAAAAACCCTATTCGAGCGACGAGAACGTGATGCATCGATCCTACGAGGCCGGACTGCTCGAGGACCCGGATGCGACCGCACCGGAGGACATGTTCAAGCTCACCCGCGCGCTCGCGGATACGCCCGATGAGCCCGAGCGGATCGCGATCCGCTTCAAGGATGCGATGCCGGTGGAGGTGGAGCATCTCGAGGACGGTAGCCGGGTCAGCGACCCGGTGGAGCTGCTGATGTACCTGAACGATCTCGGCGGCAGGCACGGCATCGGTCGCATCGACATCGTCGAGAACCGCTTCGTCGGTATCAAGTCGCGGGGCGTCTACGAGACGCCCGGCGGCACGATCCTCCACTCGGCGCTGCGCGACCTGGAAGGCATCGCAATGGATCGCGAGGTGCGGCGCCTTCGTGACATGCTCTCACCGCGCTTCGCCGAGATCATCTACAACGGCTTCTGGTTCTCGCCCGAAATGGACTTCATCGAGGCCGCGTTCCGCAAGTCCTCCGAACTGATCGACGGTGAGGTCCGGCTGAGCCTGTTCAAGGGCAACGTTATCGTCGAAGGCCGGTCGAGCCCGAGCTCGCTCTACGACCCCGAAATGAGCTCGATGGACGTCGCCGGCGGTTACGACCAGGAAGACGCGAAGGGCTTCATCCGGATCAACGCCATCCGGTTGACCGCGCATCGCTTGATTCTCGAGCAGAGCGAGGAGGAGTGACCGGACAGGGATACGCTTGCACTGAATCGGACGATCATTCCGCGATCGAGGAACACCTGATGAATTACCACATATCGAAGATTGTCGACGCCCCCCTGGACGAAGCGCGGCAGCGCGTGGTCGACGCACTCGCCGACGCCGGTTTCGGCATCCTGACCGAGATCGACGTCCAGGCCACGATGAAGAAGAAGCTCGACCGCGACATGAAGCCCTATGTCATTCTGGGTGCCTGCAATCCCGAGATGGCATGGCAGGCCATGCAGCACGAGCCCAGGATCGGCACCATGCTGCCCTGCAACGTCATCGTGCGCGAGATCGACAGCGGCCGCAGCGAGGTTTCGGCCGTGGATCCCGAGGCGTCGATGCAGGCGATCGAGAACCCGAAGCTGACCGAAGTGGCCGGCCAGGTCCGCAAGCGCCTCGAGGGCGTGATCGACGCCATTTGAGCCGGAGCGCGAACGGCCCGCCTTCGCCGGATTCCGACGACGGCGTCGAGGAAATCGATCGTGACCCGGATCGATTCCGGCCGCGTTCCTGGCGGTCCTCGCCTCATGGCTGCCGACCTGATTCCGTCCCGTCAACCGTCGGAGGGTTGCTCGTTCTGGATCTCTCGATACAGGTCCACGGGCGGTGACGACGGGCTCGAAGTCAGCTGTTCGACATGCTCGACGAAGCGGGGATAGAGCAGGTTCTTGCGCTGCCGCCAGTACTCCTTGAAGCCGGGCAGTTCCTTTACCCCGGTGATCGCTGCGGTGATCGATTCGGAGACCAGCGGATCGAGCGTTCCCTCCTGGACCAGCAGGTAACTGTTCTGCATGCCCAGGAAGATGCCGTGCATCATCATCAGGAACTGGTATTCCTCGGCGGGCGTGAAATCGCGGGTGCCCCGCATTCCCTCGATCATGATTTCGCTGCTCTGCGGGCTCGATCCCACGGCGATGTACCAGTTCTGCATCGCCACGTTGGCGTCGTTCGCGGCCGCCGCCCGAACCGCGCGCGTGCTGTCGTTGACCTGGATGCCGACGTAGATCAGCGAAACGACCACCGCGACGGCGGCGACGACCTCGGCCAGGTTGGCGGCGTCGGAAAGCTTGATGTGCATGGCTGGTCCCTCCTGTGGTCCTTGCCGATTCGCGCGTCCCGGTGTGAGATGACGCCTCGGACCCGGCTCCGGCACTATGACGCATACTGCCGCATCGGAGCTACCGGCCGTGTCGATGGATGAATCGCTGCTCGAGTACTGTGCCTCCCAGCCGGGGCTTCTGGTCGTACCGATCGACGTCCTGTCGGCCGACGGACTCGCCCCGGAGGCGGCCGAAGCCTATGCGGCGCGCGGTTTGCTGGATCGTGGCGAGTGCGAGCGTATCGATGCGATGATCCGCAAGTACTGGGAGCGCGCCGGCAAGCTCGGCCGCGCCTCCCGGCAGTGGTTTCCGCCCCGGGTCCAGCACCTCTGCCTGGTCACCGACGGCGTCCGGACCCGACCGTACTTCCAGCCCTTCCACGCCAGCAGCTGGCTGCTGTACCGGGAGGACGTCGCCGAGGCGACCTCGAGCCTGGAGTTCTCGATCTTCCTGCTGTTCCAGGCCGAGCGCCAGGTTCTCCAGCAGCAGGTCGGCGCCAGCCTCCTGACCAACCTTCCGTACCTCCTGATTCTCGATAAAGACCAGCTCGCGGATTTCGTCGACGGTTGCCGAAAGAGCGCCCGGCCGGACGCGGGCGGCTACCGTGCGCTGGCCGATGCACTGCCCGAGCTACGGACGTTGCACCACGAGGCGTTCCGGCGGCCGGCCGTGGCGGTGCCCGGCGCGCAGCGCCTGGCCAACGGCCTGATCGCCGATGCGGACCAGCAGCAGGTTCTGGAGCGTCTGCAGCGGGACTGGATGCAGGCGATCGAGGCGGTCGTCGCGGCGCATCGAGACACGGTACGAAGGCCCACGGCCCGCCCGGGCCGTGCCGTGCTCGATTGGCTGGATGACGAGGCCCCGCACCTGGTGGTCACGGGTGAAGGCGGCGAGGTCCTCTGGAACGGCCCCGGCACGGGATCCGCGGCACTGGAGTCGCTGGTCCCCGGACTGACGGCCGAGGCCGAGGACTCCATCCTGGCCGACCTCGCGGTCATCGATCGCAGGAGCCGGGAGTTTCTCGGGACCTTGGCCGACCCGGACGCACTGGCCAGACCGGCGAGCTGGATGACCGCCGGCGGCCTGAGCTACATCCACGGCGACACCCTCCGTATCGCCTATTCACTGACCGACGACCCGGAGCGCCTGCGCCACGCCAGTCCGCCCTACGAGCGATGGATGCTGGCTGCAAGAACGGTGCACGAATGGGGGCACCAGGCGGCCGAATCGGGTTGGGTCCGGGTGGACCCGGAGCGGATCGAAGAGCGGGCAGCCCGGGAGCGAGCGTTGGTCGCGGTGCTCGACGAACTCGTGGCCGAGTTGCCCGCCAGGCTGCGTCCTTCGCTGGTCGCAGCCCTTGGCCGCTCCGACGATGTCGACCGGAGCCCGGGCGAGACCATGCTGGCCGGCCTGTTGCGGCGGATCGACGATTACATGGCCAACCTGCTGGCGCGCCATTACCTGACACGAGACGAAATGGACACCTACGTGCGCAACAATGTCGGGTCGCGCCTGCTCGAATATGCCCCGGACCAGGCCCTGACCCACCTGCTGCGCGTGGCCTACGAGTACCAGTACCTGTCCCTGTCGACGATTCGCGATCCCGAACGCTGGTTCATGGACAGCACCTGGTTCGATTCCCTGTTCGCCGATCCCGGCGTCTGCAGTCGCGCGCGATTCCTGCGCCTGGCCGATCGCATTGCTGCGCTCTGCGATACCTATACCATTGACGCCGACCGGATCAAGGTGCCCGGAGGGTCGGGCTGAACCCGGGATGGCTCGGATCGCATCGACCGCTCGACCGGGTATCGGCGGACGTGGGCGGATGTCTCCCTCCCGGCGGCGATGGGTCTTGCGCGATCGGGGTTGTCTGCGCTAGCAGAAATCAACGACCTGCGGCACCTTGTTCAGCTGGATTTCATAAAACCCGAGCAAGTGCGCAAGATACTGAAAGTTATGAAAATAATTCGAAATTTCTGTCGAAAAATCGTTGACAGGCCTGCTTCGGAGGCGTACAACTAACCTTGACGCGGAAGCCTCACAAGGGTGAAGCGGCGCTAGAAGACTCGATCCAACGAGATCTGGCGGCAAGCTTGGACACTGCTCGCAGGAGCCATGTTTGCTGAGCATCAGGAGACCAGCGCTAGCGCTCCAATCTCAAATTATCCGCGGACAAGCCCCGGTTCCAGAAAACCGGGGTTTTGTTATGGGCGATTGCGTCCGATCGGACCTCACCTGGAGCGGTTCGTCTCCAGGCCCTTGACCGTTGATCGTGCTGCGCCCCCTCGCCGCTGGAGATCACTGCCGCTGGCGGATCGCCGAGATCAGCTCGTCCTTGTCCATCTTGCTGCGCCCCTCGATGTCCAGCTCCTGGGCGCGCTGGTCGAGCTCTTCTTTCGTGCGGTCTTCGAGGCGCGTGTTCGGATTGCCCGTGCCGGACGTGGTTTCGTTCTCCGTGCGACCCTCCTTTCGCCTGCGCTGATTGACCGTGCGGGCAGCGATTTCCTCGGCGCGCTCTTCGTCCGTGCCGCGCTGCATCTGGTCCTTCCTGATTTCCTCGTACTGCCGCTCGTCCTTCTGATTCCACTCTTCTGGCATGGCGAGTGACTCCTCGTAGGCGTGTGAAGCTGGCCACAAGTCTGCTGAAGTCAGCCGATCGACGAAATAACCTGCGTTAAATCATGGGCCTGCGGCCGATCGGCGGTTCCGTCCGAACGACGACGTGGTCCCGGCCCGGCGAGGTGGCTTCTGCATGGAGCGCATCGAATGCGTGCAAGGCCATGTAGCGGAGTCGGGATGCGTCGTCGGGCCTTGCTCGCCACGCGAGCTCCCCGGGTCCGGCAGCAGGGTGGCTAGGCGAAGCGGAGGGACACGACAACGGTGATGGCCGTCGCCGCGATCAGGTTGATCACCAGACCTTCCGCGGCCATTCTCCGGATCGGAACCCGGCCGGAGCCGTAGATCACGGCATTCGGCGCTGTGGCGACCGGCAGCATGAACGCGCACGACGCGCTGATCGCGGCCGGGATCATCAGCAGCTCGGGCGGCACGTCGGAGGCAACGGCGGTGGCGGCCAGGACCGGCATGAGCAGCGAGCTGGTCGCGGTGTTGCTGGTCATCTCGGTCAGAAAGGTCACGCCGAGGGCGATGCACAGCACCATGATCCACGGCGGCAGCGTGGCCAGTGCGGTCAGCTGCGTGGCGACCGCGTCGCTCAGGCCGGTTTCGATGAAGCCTCGCGCGATCGCGATGCCGCCGGCGAACAGGATCAGCACGCCCCAGGGGATGGCGCCGGCCGTTTCCCAGTCGAGCAGACGTTCGCCGGTGGTCCGGCCGGTTTCATCCCGCTTGCCGCTGGGCAGGCAGCACAGCGCGACGACCGCCAGCAGCGCCACGGCAGCATCGTTGGCGTAGGGCAGGTCCAGCGCGGCCTGCCAGCCACCGAACGGTGCCGTGCGGGTCATCCAGAGCAGTGCGGTGACCGCAAAGACCGCCATGACGCGGATTTCGGGCACGGTCCACGCGCCGGGTCGCTCGAGCTCGGGCAGGGGGCCGCGTTCCACGCGCCGGGTCAGCCACAGGAACATCAGCGGCAGCACCAGGACCACGACCGGAACGCCCCAGCTCATCCACTGCGGGAATGACGTGGCGGTGCCGAACTGGTCCTGGACGACCTGCATGTAGACCAGGTTCGGCGGGGTGCCGATCGGCGTGCCGGTGCCGCCCAGGCTGGCCGAGTAGGCGATGCCCAGAAGCAGCGGGATCGTCAGCGGCACGAAGCGCTTGTCCTCCAGCACGGCCAGGGCGACCGGCAGAAGCATCAGGGTGGTCGCGGTGTTGGAAATCCACATCGAAAGAAACGCCGCGGCCAGCATGAAGCCGAGCACGAGACCGCGCTGGCCGAGTCGCGCGCAGGCGTGGATCATGACCAGCGCCAGGCGCCGGTGGGCGCCGGACTTCGCCAGCGCGCCGGACAGCATGAACCCGCCGAGCAGCAGCAGGATCAGGGGCGAACCGTAGCTTTGCGCAACGTGGGTCGGCGTCAGCGCGCCGCCCAGCGGCAGCAGTGCCATCGGAAGCAGCGAAGTCACTGGAATGGGCACCGGCTCGGTCAGCCACCACACGGCGCACCAGGCCGTGACCGCAGCGACGACGGCCGCGGGCGTGGCGAGACTCCACGAAGTGATGCCCAGAACCCCGATGACCAGCGCAGCGACAGGTCCGAGCGCCATGTACAGCGGGGTCAGGCGGGACGGCGGCGGTGAGGCAAGATGCTCGGTCAAGGTGGCGGCTTGGAATGGACCGCGTTCGAGGGTAGCCGATCCGCTGCGGCGGGTCGATCGCTGCTGGATGACCGTTTGCGCTCGGTGATCCGGGATTCGCGGGCAGGGTCCGCTCCCCCGGGCCGGGGCCCTCGGGCTACTGCTGTTCCACGCCGTGCTCGATCGGCCGGATATCGCGGGCCAGCCGGTCGAGCACGCCGTTGACGAAGGTGTGGCCCTGTTCGGCGCCGAAGCGGTGGGCGAGCTCGACGGCTTCGTCGAGCACGACCCGGTAGGGAATCTCGAGGTGGTTGACCAGCTCGGCGGCGCCGATGCGCAGGATCACCCGCTCCATCTGGTCGAGGTTGACGTCCATGCGCGTGATGTGCGGCCGAAGCCTTTCGTCGAGATCGTCGCCCTGGGCAATGACTTCGTTGACCAGCTGCTCGAAGTAGACCTTGTCGACGCCGTCGAAATTCTGCTCTTCGACGAACTGCTGGATGATGCTGTGGGCGGAGTCGTCGTTGAGCTGCCACTGGTACAGCGCCTGCAGCGCCCGGCGGCGGGCGCGGCGGCGCGGCTCGAAGGGGCTTTCCTTGCGTCGCTTACCCGCCATCGCCGTTCGCCTCGTCGTCGGAGTCGTCGTCCGATGATGTGTCGATGCCGATCATTCCGGCCAGGTTGGCCATTTCCAGCGCGGCCAGCGCGGCTTCGCGGCCCTTGTTCTTGCGCGCGGGGTCAGCGCGATCGCGTGCCTGTTCGCCGTTCTCGGGCGTGAGCACGCCGAAGGCAATCGGAACGCCGGTGACCAGGGCGACGTCGCCGAGGCCGCGAGCACACTCGGCGCTGATGAAGTCGAAGTGAGCGGTTTCGCCGCGGATCACGGCACCGAGCGCGATGACCGCATTGAACTCATCGGACGCGGCCAGGTGGGCGCAGGCCAACGGCAGCTCCCAGGCTCCCGGCGCGCGGACCAGCGTGATGTCGTCATCATCGACACCGTGCTCGCGCAGCGTGGCCAGGCAGCCATCGATGAGCAGGTCGACAATTTCGTCGTTGAAACGGGCCGCGACGATCGCGACGCGAAGGCCCTGGCCGTCGTGATTCGGGTCGATGTGGTTCATCGTTGCGTGGATTCTCGTCGGAAGGTCGTCATTCGGCGTCTTCGGGAACGACGTACTCGGTGATTTCCAGGCCGAAGCCGTCGAGCGCGTGGAGGCGCTTCGGCGCTCCGAAGACCTGCATTCTCCGGATGCCGAGCTCGGCGATGATCTGGGCGGCGATGCCGTAGTTTCGAAGTTCGCTCGCGGCGCGATCCTTGGCGCCGCCATCTTCGCCTGCCGTGGAAGATTCGGCCTCGGCACCCATCAGCCCGGTCAGGCGGTCCGTATCGGATTCATCATAGCCCAGCACCAGGGCCAGCCCCTTGCCGCGTCGCGCGATGTCGGCCAGCGCGGCGTCCAGCGGCATGCCGAAGCCCGGGTCGGTGATGCCGATCACGTCGCCGAGCAGTTCCGGCACGTGGACGCGCACCGGGAACGGGACTTCAGGCGAAATCTCGCCGCGTTGCAGGGCCCAGTGCAGCTTGCCGTGGATGCGGTCGCGGAAGACCTTCAGTTCGAAGGACCCGTGCGCCGTGCCGACGGTTTGCCGATGAACGCATTCGACGTTCTGCTCCGTGCCCAGGCGGTAGCGGATCAGGTCGGCCACGGTGCCGATCTTCAGGCCGTGCTCGCGGACGAAGGTCTCCAGCTCGGGGCGGCGCGCCATGGTGCCGTCCTCGTTGAGGATCTCGACCAGCACGCCGGCCGGTTCGAGCCCGGCGAGCAGGGCGAGGTCCAGGCTGGCTTCCGTGTGACCGGCGCGTGCCAGCACGCCGCCGGGCTGGGCCATCAGCGGGAACACGTGTCCGGGCTGGTTGAGGTGCGCCGCGGTGGCGTCCGGGCGCACTGCGGTGCGGATCGTGTGGGCCCGGTCGTAGGCCGAGATGCCGGTGGTCACGCCTTCGGCGGCCTCGATCGACACGGTGAAATTGGTCTGGTGATGGCGGTCCGTGTCCCGCACCATCAGCTGGAGACCCAGTTGGCGGCAGCGTTCGCGGGTCAGCGACAGGCAGATCAGCCCGCGGCCGTAGCGCGCCATGAAATT
Source organism: Wenzhouxiangellaceae bacterium (assembly GCA_965222675.1). Taxonomy (GTDB): domain Bacteria; phylum Pseudomonadota; class Gammaproteobacteria; order Xanthomonadales; family Wenzhouxiangellaceae. Next base: position 1,441,510 of record OZ244963.1, read on the forward strand.
GATGTCGTCGGGCTTGACCAGGCTCCCGGCCATGATCAGGTCGCCCTCGTTCTCGCGATCCTCGTCGTCGAGCATCACGACCATCTTGCCGGCCTTGATGTCTTCCAGGATGGACTCGATCGAATCGAATTGCATTCAGGAGGTTCCCGGTTCGGGCCGGCGGGTTTCGAGCAGGCGCTCCATGTAGCGAGCGAGTTGATCGACTTCGAGGTTGACCGGGTCGCCGACCTCGAGCCGGCCCAGCGTGGTGACCGCCAGCGTATGTGGAATCAGATTGAGCTCGAAGGTGTCGTCGGACACCTTGTTCACGGTCAGGCTGACGCCGTCGAGCGTCACCGACCCCTTGTGCGCAATATACCGCGACAGCGTCGGCGGCGCCTCGAAACGCATCACGCGGTTGTCGCCGTCGGCTTCGGCCCGGACCAGGGTCGCCAGGCCGTCGACGTGGCCCGAGACCAGGTGACCGCCGAGCGGATCGCCGGCCCGCAGGGCGGGCTCGAGGTTGACGGCGCTCCCGGCCTCGAGCCGGTCCAGCGTGGTCAGCGACAGGGTCTCGTTCGAGACGTCGGCGGCAAAGGTCGTCGAGGTCGGCTCCAGCACCGTCAGGCAGACCCCGTTGACCGCCACGCTGTCGCCCTCGGCCAGGCGGAAGCCCGCGATGGCGTCGGCCTCGATCACGTAGCGCCGTCCGGCGCCGCTCGGGTGCTGCTCCTTGACGCGGCCCAGGGCCTGGATGATTCCGGTGAACATCGTTCGGTTTCCAGCGTAGCTCGTCGATTTCCGGGTGGATCGATCAGCCGCTTGTCGGCCCTGCATCGGCAGGCCGAAGGCGGATGCGCAGGTCGTCGCCGACCGATCGCGTGTCGATCCGGACCAGATGGAGGCGATCGGCGAGTTTTTCCACACCCGGAAGCGCGGCCGCGGGCGAACCGCTGCCGACCAGTGTCGGCGCCTGGTAGACCAGCAACTCGTCGACCAGGCCCGCAGCGAGCAGGGTGCCCGACAGCGTCGGTCCGGCCTCGACGTGAAGCTCGTTGATGCCCCGTCGGCCGAGCACGTGCAGCAGGTCGGCGAGGACGGCTCGCCCGGCCGGGTCGGTTGCGACCTCCAGCCGCTCGCAGGCTGCAGAAGCGGCGGCATCGCCGACCGGGCCCACCCGCCAGACCGGATTGCCGGTCCTGAACAGCCGTGCATCTGCCGGAAGCCGGCCCCGCGGGTCGAGAACGACTATCGGTTTCGGCGGCAGGGAAGTCGATTCGATTCCCTCGAGGCGGACGTTCATGCCTGGATCGTCGGCGATCACGGTGCCGATGCCGGTCAGGATCGCATCTGCGCGAGCCCGCCAGCGGTGGCCGTCGCGGCGCGCTGCGTCGCCGGTGATCCACTTCGACGTCCCGTCGGGCCCGGTCGAGCGGCCGTCGAGCGAGCCGGCCAGCTTGAGGCGGACGAACGGACGGCCGCGCTCGATCCGCGAAAGGAAGCCGGGGTTAAGGGCGCGTGCCCGGGCTTCCATCAGGCCGCATGCGACACGGACTCCGGCCTCGGCCAGGCGGTCCAGGCCGCGTCCGGCCACGTCGGGAAACGGGTCGACGAGGGCGGCGACCACGCGCGCCACGCCGGCTTCGATCAGCGCGTCCGCGCACGGTGGGGTGCGACCGTGGTGGCTGCAGGGCTCGAGCGTGACGTAGGCCGTGGCGCCTCGTGCGCGCTCGCCGGCGTCGGCCAGGGCGTGGACCTCGGCGTGGGGCCGACCGGCCCGTTCGTGCCAGCCGCGCCCGACCACGTCTTCGCCGCGTGCGATCACGCAGCCGACCCGCGGGTTCGGGTGGGCGGTCCACAGGCCGCGCTCGGCCAGCCGCAGGGCTTCGGCCATGTGGCGATGATCGGTGGCGTCGAAGCCGGCGGCCGGCTCAGTCATCCCGTCGACCGAGCAGCGAGATCTGGCGCGTGTCCAGCGTACCGGGATGATCGCGCTCGAGCCGTTCGATCTCTTCGCGAAAGGCCTGGACGTCCTCGAAGCGCTTGTATACGGAGGCGAAGCGCACGTAGGCGACCTGGTCGAGCTTGGCCAGTTCGGCGGCGACCCACTCGCCGATCGCCTGGCTGGGAATCTCCGGCTCTTCGAGCGTGCGGATCTTGCGCAGCAGATCGCGCAGCGCGCGCTCGACCTGCTGGGTCTCGACCGGCCTCTTTTCCAGGGCACGCTGGATGCCGCGGCGCAGCTTGTCCTCGTCGAAGGCTTCGCGCGACCCGTTGGACTTGATCACGTTCGGGGCCTTCAGCGCCGGGGCTTCGAAGGTGTTGAAGCGCGCCCCGCAGTCCGAGCATTCGCGACGCCGACGGATCTGGTAGCCGTCGGAGGTCAGGCGAGAGTCGACCACGCGCGTATCGGTGTGATTGCAGAACGGACACCACATGACGTGACCGCTGCTCCCGTATCAGCAAAACAAGCCGCTGATTGTACCGCTTTGCAACAGATCAAGCCTCTGGTCGCCGAGGTCGGGAGACGGGGTTCAGCCGGCAACAGCTAGAGGATGAGCGCGAAGGCGCCAAGGCGCGAAGAGAAAATCGCGAGAGTGAGACAAGCAAAGGCGAGCGCATGGGGAGAGAAAGTTTCATTGTGCGGTGACGCCGGGCTTTGCCTCGAATTCTGAAGTGCGTTGTGGCGGGCCGCATTGAAGTACTTCAAAGGCCTGCGCGAAAAGAGTGCTCTGCGCGTCTTTTTTTGCTTTCCGCTTTTCTCTCCGCGCCTTTGCGCCTTCGCGCCAATCATCTGGCTTTTTTCTCGCCGAACTCGGAGTTGGTCGAGTCGGCCGGGCTAGTCGATCCAGCCGAGTTCGGCCGCGGTGACCGGGCCGATCCGAGTGCGGTCGAGGCTGGGTGCCTGGATGGCGCGGTTCGGTGCGACGGGGATGCGGCCGGCCATGACTTCGGCACGCGCCTGCGGCAGCAGCGGACTGCGATCCGGTTCGGCGTACCCGGCGGGAAAGATCGGCAGGCCCGTGCTCAGGTCGTAGAGGTCGGCGGCGCCCACCGTGTGCAGCAGCTCGTGGACCAGCACCACGTGGTTCTGGCCGCGCTGGGCGCGGTTGGCGAACAGGTGCGCGGAGGCGACCCGGATGCGCTCCAGCCCCGTGGAATGGGGCAGGCGCGTCGACCGGGCCGGGTCGTGGTAGCGGGCAATCAGGAGAATATCGGGATCGCGGCCTTGCTCGTCGAACCACCAGCGCCACCAGCGCAACCGGGCCACCCAGACCATCCGGTCCAGCAGGTTTCCGGCGGTCGGCTGCTGCGGCGGTGGGTCGTCGATCGGGTCGGCCAGCTCGACGTAGACGGGACGATCCAGCGGAAGCTCGTAGCGCCGGGCCTCCTCGGCCATGTACTCCGCGATCGGCTGGAAATCGGCCGAATCCAGCCGCTCGATGTAGCGATCCGCAACGGCGCTTCCGTCGGCGTTGGTCGGATAGATGACGACGAACAGCGGCACGTCCCAGCGCGCGATGCGCCGCGCGTCGCTGAACACGTTGTGGATGACCAGCACCAGCAGCAGGAGCAGCAGTGCGATCCGGACCTGTCTGAACGTCATCCGACCGGCCTACCGGTCCGTGCGGCGGCGCAGGTAGTTGAGCAGGTCGACCCGGGTGATCAGGCCGAGAAACGTCTCGCCGTCCAGTACGATGGCGACGCGGTCGGCGTTGAAGATGGGCAGCAGCGCGTCGATCGGGTCGCCGACCTGCACCGATTCCAGCTCGGTGACCATGGCCGAGGAGATCGGATCCTGGAAGCGGTCCTCCTGGTTGTAGATCGCCATCAGCAGGTCGGACTCGTCGATGATGCCGACGATGCGCTCGCCTTCGAGCACCGGAAGCTGCGATACGTCGTAGAGCTTCATCCGCTTGTAGGCGTTCGACAGCGGCTCGTCCGGGCGGACCACGATGGCGTCATGGGTCTCGACGGGACGGGCGATCAGGTCGCGCAGGTCGCCGTGGTTCTCGACGTCGAGAAAGCCCTGTTCGCGCATCCAGTAATCGTTGTAGACCTTCGACAGGTACTTGTTGCCCGTATCGCAGACCAGGGTGAGCACGCGCTTGGGTTCGGTCTGCTCGCGGCAGTATTTCAGCGCCGCGGCCATCAGCGTTCCGGTTGACGAGCCGCCGAGAAGGCCCTCGCGGCTGAGCAGCTCCCGTGCGGTCAGGAAACTCTCCCGATCGCTGATCGCGTAGGCCTTCGCGACGCGGCTGAAGTCACTGATGGTCGGCAGGAAGTCCTCGCCGATGCCTTCCACAAGCCAGCCGCCGGCGTCCTCGCGGACCTTGCCGGTGGCGATGTAGTCGGCCAGGATCGAACCCTCGGGGTCGGCCAGCACCAGCTCCAGGTCGGGCGCGACCTCGGCGAAATAGCGCGACAGCCCGGTGATCGTGCCGCTGGAACCCACGCCGATGACCATGGCATCGAGGTCGTGGGCCATCTGCTGCCAGATCTCGGGGCCGGTCAGCGTTTCGTGGGCCAGCGGATTGTCCGGGTTGCCGAACTGGTTGATGAAGTAGGAATTCGGGGTCTCGTCGGCGATCCGCTTGGCCAGGTCCTGGTAGTACTCGGGATGCCCCTTGCCGACGTCGGAGCGGGTGATCACCACCTCGGCGCCCATCGCCTTGAGGTTCGAGATCTTCTCGCGGCTCATCTTGTCGGGAATCACCAGGATCAGCCGGTAGCCCTTCTGGGCCGCGACCAGGGCCAGCCCCAGGCCCGTGTTGCCCGCGGTGCCCTCGACCAGCGTGGCACCGGGCTTCAGGTCGCCTCGCTGCTCGGCCTGTTCGATCATGACCAGGCCGATGCGGTCCTTGATCGAGCCGCCGGGGTTGGCGCTTTCGAGCTTGGCGTAGAGCTCGCAGGGGCCGGTATCGAGATGATTGATGCGCACGATCGGGGTGTTGCCGATCAGCGCCAGGACGTTGTCGTGGACGGACATGGAATGGTTCGCGTTCGGGAACCCGCGTAGCGTAGCAGGGCCGGGCGGAACAGGGGCGTCAGGGGTGGGTCCGTGGACGCGCCGGCCGCGGGGCGGCCGGCGCGGTCGGGCCGGAATCCGGCCCTGGATCAGGCGGCTTCGGCCTGGTCCATCATCCGCGCGAGCTGGTCCTTGGCGTGGAGCTTCTCGCGCTTCATGGTGTTCAGCGCCAGATCCTCCATGGGCGCCGTGCCGTTCTCGGCCGCAATCACTCGTTTCTCGAGCTGCTGATGATGGTTGTACAGCTTGCGGAAGGTCTCGTTGTTCTTCAGCAGTACTTCCATCTCATCGCGACGGTTTTCGAACATGGCACTTCTCCTTGCGTTCGGTGGGTGGTGCTTGCAGGAATGCGTGTGGAAACGAACCGGTCGGTCCGGCGCACGGCGAGGCATCACGCGGGCTGCGTGAGGCACGACGTGCAGGATTGGGACATCAGAAGGGTGCGGAGCGCGAAACGGCGAGCCCGTGCGCTCGGGGTGGGGATGAATGCGTCGAAAAAAACCGGGTACTTCCACGTCCTGTCCCGACCAGTTCGGGTATCTGTTGTAACGCAATCGATCCACGGGCGCAAGCCGGCCCCCGGCAGGCCCCGTGGCTGGTGGGTCGAGGGTTCCGCCGGGCAGGCGCGCACCGCCGGCGGCGAGCGTCGGACACGGGTTTGTGGCGGGAGCGGGGGAGACCGGCCGCGGGGCGAGCGGGGCGCCCCGTACGGCCCTTCGCCGCCCGTGGTCAGTCGTTCAGAAGGATGACGTCGACGCGGCGATTGCGGGCGCGACCTTCCTCGGTCTCGTTGCTGGCGATCGGAAAGTCCTCGCCCATGCCCACGGCGTTCATCCGGGACGGGTCGACGCCGAGACCGGCCAGCGCGTCGCGGACCGCCTGCGCGCGTTCTTCCGAAATGCGCAGGTTCAGCGCGGCCGGCCCGGTGGCGTCCGTATGGCCCTCGATCCGGATCGCGTTGTCCGGTTCGCTGGCCAGCAGTTCGATCACGTCGGCGAGATTTTCCTCGGCGGCCGGCAGCAGGGAGGTCTCGCCGACCTCGAACAGCACGTCGCCGAGCGTGATCACCACGCCACGATCGGTTTCGCGGTATTCCATGTACTCGAGTCGACGGCGCAGGCTGTCGGCGGCCTGGTTGGCCAGCTCGGCCTCGCGGCGAACCAGCTGGATTTCCTCCGACTGGGCCTCGGCCAGGCGGCGAGCCTGCGCCGCTTCCTCGCGGGCCCGTTCGGCCTGCTCGGCGGCCAGCTGGCGGCGTTCCTCCGCGCTCAAGGCCTGTTCCTGGGCGCGCTGCATCTCTTCGCGCGTTGCGGTGGACTGCATCAGCGCCTGTTCGGTCTCGCGGCGAGCCTGGGCGACCTCGAGCCGGCTGGCCTGGAGCACCAGCCGGGTGCGGGCCGCTTCGACGGCTTCGGCGTCGCGCCGGGCGCGTTCGGCGAAGGCCTCGGCGCGGGCGATCTCCAGGTGCTTGCGGGCGACCTGGACCCGGTGCAGGCGCTCGTCGGCGTCGAGCTGGTCGATCGCGGCCCGGCGCACGGCACTGCGTGCCTCGGCCACGGCCACCGGGGCCAGTTCGACGACCTCGGCGTTGTCCAGGAGGGCGTTCAGATCGGCCCGGAGGTTGTCGATCAGGCCCGGCGGTGGCTCGGGCGTGGCGCAGCCGGCCAGCGCGGCGAGCAACACGCCGACGGAGGCGATGCGGACGAGACGGGAAGCGCGGAGGCGATTCGGCGCGTTCATGGCGTGTCCTCCACCCGGAGCTCGTCGCCGAAGACATCGACCAGTTCGTCGCGCAGCGCCTCGAACTCGGATCGACGCTCGGCCAGCCGGTCGCGCGCCTCGGCGCCCTGGCTCCGAACGATGGCGAGGCGTGCCTGCACTTCGGCCAGTTCCACCCAGCGCGCAGCCGCCGACGGTTCCTCCGCGGCCAGCGCCTCGGTGGCGTTCTCGTAGTACCCGCGGGCTTCCTCGAGTTCGAGCGGGGCGCGGCTGCTGGCTCCGGCCTGCTCGGCCAATGCCAGCGCGTCCTCGGCGGGGCGAAGCAGCGCGGGGTCCGGTGGAGTGGTCGCGCAGCCGGCCAGGGCGGCGGCCAGCAGCAACAGGGCGCCGCAACGGGCGGGCGCGGAGATCATCGGATCATTCGGCATCGGGCTGGTTTTCCGGGGCAGCATCGCGAACGGCGGAAATCGTTTCGAGTTCGGCGCAGATGCGCCGGATCTCGGGCCAGTTCGACTCGTCGCAGTTGAACCTGCGCGCATTATAGACCTGTGGAAGCAGGCAGCAGTCGGCGAGGGTCGGGCGGTCGCCGTGGCAGAAGCGGCCCGTCTCGTCGGAGCTCGCAAGCAGGGTCTCGAAGGCATCCAGGCCGCGCGAGACCCAATGGCGGTACCAGGCGAGCTTGGCGTCCTCGTCGACGCCCAGTTCGCCGACCAGGTACTTCAGTACGGCGAGGTTGTTCACCGGGTGCGTATCGCAGGCGATCACGGCGCCCAGCGCGCGGACCCGGGCCCGGCCGTCGGGGTCGCCGGGCAGCAGGCGCGGCTCGGGATAGACTTCTTCGAGGTACTCGAGGATGGCCGGCGACTGGATCAGCGTCCGGTCGCCGTGGACCAGCGTCGGCACCTGGCCCTGCGGATTCATCGCCAGGTATTCCGGCGCTTTCTGCTGGCCGCCGTCGCGGACCAGGTGGACGAAGCGCTGCTCGTGGGCGATGCCCTTCAGATTCAGCGCCATCCGCACCCGATAGCTCGCCGAGGAGCGCCAGTAGCCGTAGAGCACGGGCGGGGTTCTTGTCGACGAATTCGGCGTCGAGGAAGGCCGGCGATTCGGATCGGTGGTCATGGGTTCGGGTCCTTGGCGGGGTCGCAGGGTGTCGGCGTATCGGGTCGATTGCCGGATCGTTCGGCGGATCGTTCGGCCGGGTCGGCGGCCTCTGCAAGCCGATGGATCACCCGGTCCAGCGCTTCCCGGTCGCCGGGATCCAGCGCGTCGATCAGGCGGCGCTCATAGGCCCGGGCGGCGGGCACGATGCGATCGTGGATGTCACGGCCGGCCGGGCTGAGGTGCAGGTGCTTGGCCCGGCGGTCGCTGTCGTTGTCTTCGCGCTCGAGCAGCCGGCGGGCCAGCAGGTTCTTGACCGCGCGACTGACCGCGACCTTGTCCATCGCCGAGCGCTGGGCGACCTCGGTGGCCGAAATGCCGGGATAGCGGCCGACGATGGCGATCGCGCGCCACTCGGTCACGCTCAGGTCGAAGCGATTGCGGTAGGCCGCGGCAATGCCCTGGCTGATCCGGTTGGACAGCACGGACAGGCGGTAGGGCAGGAAGTGTTCGAGGTCGAGCATGCGCGTCGGTGGTTCGCCAGGAGCGGTCCCGGTGGCTTGCAGATAGTTTCAAATGTAACTAAAATCGACCGAATCAGCAACCAATACCCGGAATCCAGCCTGCCGACCGCGGCCCCGCGGTCGCCGAGCCTGGACCAGAATCGAAGGAGCCCTGCCATGACCCAGTCCGCCCCCGAACAACGACCGAACCCCCTGGGCGTCCAGAATTTCGAAGTCATCGAATTCGCCTCGCCCGAGCCGCAGAAACTGCACGCGCTGTTCGAGGCGCTGGGCTTCGTCAAGGTGGCAACGCACAAGGACCAGCCGGTGACCCTGTACCGACAGGGCAACATCGACTTCCTGGTCAACGAGACTCCCGACTCCTTCGCCAGCGACTTCGCGGAGCAGCACGGGCCGTGCTGCGTCGGGTTCGGCATCCGCGTGTCGGACCCGGAAGCGGCCTACGAGACGATCATGGCCAACGGCGGCAAGGACGTGGACGGCGACGTCGACACGATTCCGCTGGACTGTCCGAAGATTTCCGGAATCGGCGGCAGCGTGCTGTACCTGACCGGCGGCGTCGCCGACGTCGAACAGCACTTCGAGTTCATCGATGGGGTCGATCCCCGGCCGAAAGGCGCGGGCCTGACCTTCGTCGATCACCTGACGCACAACGTCTACAACGGCAACATGGCCCAGTGGGCGGGCTTCTACGAGGACCTGTTCGGGTTCTTCGAGGTCAAGTACTTCGACATCAAGGGCCAGCAGACGGGGCTGCGCTCGAAGGCCATGACCGCGCCGACCGGCTCGATCTCGATTCCGATCAACGAGTCGGAAGACCCGAAGAGCCAGATCAATGAATACCTCGAGGAATACAAGGGCGAGGGCGTGCAGCACATCGCGCTGTACACGGAGTCGATCTACGAGACCGTCGAGCAGTTGCGCTCCAACGGCATCGATTTCCTGGATACGCCGGATACCTACTACGATGTGATCGATCATCGCATTCCGGACCACGGCGAAGACCTTGGACGGATGCGCAAGAACAAGATCCTGATCGACGCCGATCCGAACGAGACCGACAAGCAGCTGCTGCAGATCTTCACCCAGACCAACATCGGTCCGATCTTCTTCGAAATCATCCAGCGCAAGGGCAACGAGGGATTCGGCGAAGGCAACTTCCAGGCGCTGTTCGAGGCCATCGAGCGCGACCAGGAGAAACGAGGCGTTCTCTGATCATTCGGGACGCTGCGTTCCGGGAATCCGTCTGCAGACCGGCAACACGAGAGTGCGAGCATGAAGAACTGGATCACCCATCCCAAGGTCGAAGGCCGGGCATCGCGCCAGGCCCATTGCGACCTGCCCGAGGGTACCTACGAGCGCGAGCTGGGCAAGGAAGGGTTCTTCGGCCCGGCATCGCACATGTACCACCCGAACGCGCCGACCGGCTGGGTCGATTTCGAGGGGCCGCTGCGCCCGCGAGCCTTCGACACGACGAAGCTCGACGGCTCGACCGCCTCGCCCTGGGACGCGACGGAGTTGATGCACAACGCCAGCGTGCGCATCCGGCAGTGGAAGAGCGCCGGCACGATGGACCACGTGGTGCGCAACTCCGACGGCGACGAGATGCTGTTCATCCACGCCGGCGCCGGCGAGCTGTTCTGCGACTACGGGCGGCTGGAGTTCCGCGACGGCGACTACATCATGCTGCCGCGCGGCACGATGTGGCGCATCGCCAGCGACGACGCGGTCGAAGTCCTGTTGATCGAAGCAAGCAACTCCAGCTACATGCTGCCGGAAAAGGGTCTGGTGGGACCGCACGCGATCTTCGACCCGGCCATGCTCGACACGCCGCGGATCGACGACGGCTTCAAGGCCCAGCAGGGCGAGGGCGAGTGGAAGGTCCACGTCAAGCGGCGCAACGCGATCTCGACGATCACCTATCCGTTCAACCCGCTGGACGCGGTCGGCTGGCACGGCGACCTGATGCCGGTGAAGATCAACTGGCGCGATATCCGGCCGTTGATGAGCCACCGCTATCACCTACCGCCGTCGGCGCACACCACGTTTCTTGCCAACCGGTTCGTGATCTGCACCTTCGTTCCGCGGCCGTTCGAGACCGACCCGGACGCCCTGAAGGTGCCGTTCTTCCACAACAACGACGACTTCGACGAGCTCATCTTCTATCACGCCGGCGAGTTCTTCTCGCGGGACAACATCCACCCGGGAATGATGACGCTTCATCCGTGCGGCTTTACCCACGGCCCGCACCCGAAGGCGCTGAAGAACGCGTTCACGCCCAAGGCCGAGGCGACGGAAGAAGTCGCGGTGATGATCGACACGCGCGATGCGCTGGAGGTCACGCCGGGGGCCGAAGCGATCGAATGGACCGGGTACGTGGACAGCTGGAAGGGTTGAGGCGTTCCGCTTCGACGCAACGTTGCCCATCAAAGGCGCGTTGAACATCAAGGTCACGTTGAACATCGAAGTGACTGGGTCCCGGCGAGGGTCATGACGATCCGCCCGGGATGACGGAGAACGCGGGCGCCGTGCAAACGGCCCGACTCTCCGCACCGAAATTCAAATGCAAGAGGAACCGACATGAAACTCGCCACCCTGAAGGAAGGCGGCCGCGACGGCACGCTGATCGTCGTTTCGCGAGATCTGAAGCGCGCCGTCAAGGCCGATGGAATCGCGCCGACGCTGCAGGCCGCGCTCGACGACTGGGACAATGCCGCGCCGCGCCTGAACAGCCTGTTCGCGGACCTGCAGGAGGGTCGCGCCGACGACGCCTTCGACCTGGACATGAACGCGCTGGCGTCCCCGCTGCCCCGCGCCTACCAGTTCGTCGACGGCAGCGCCTACCTGCCGCACGTCGAGCGCGTGCGCAAGGCCCGCGGCGCGGAGGTGCCGGAGAGCTTCTTCACCGACCCGCTGATGTACCAGGCAGTCAGCGACGGCTTTCTCGGGCCGCGCGACGCCATCGCGATGGAAAGCACCGAGTGGGGCATCGACTTCGAATCCGAGATCGGCGTGATCTGCGACGACGTGGCGATGGGCGCGTCGCCGGAAGAGTGCGCCGATCACATCCAGCTGGTCACCATTCTCAACGACGTCTCGCTGCGCAACCTGATTCCCGGCGAGCTGGCCAAGGGCTTCGGCTTCCTCCAGTCCAAGCCCCGCTCGGCGCTGGCACCGGTCGTCGCCACGCCGGACGAGCTCGGCGAGGCCTGGAAGGACTCCAAGCTGCACCGCCCGCTGGTCACGCACCTGAACGGCGAGTTGTTCGGCCAGCCCGAGGCCGGTGAAGACATGCAGTTCAGCTTCGCCGAGCTGCTGGCGCACGCAGCGAAGTCGCGCCCGCTGGCCGCCGGCACGATCCTGGGTTCGGGCACGATCGCCAACCAGGACACCAGCCGGGGCGCGAGCTGCCTGGCCGAGAAGCGGATGCTCGAAATCATCGCCAACGGCGAGCCGGAAACCCCGTTCATGCAGTTCGGCGACACGGTCCGGATCGACATGAGCGACGCCGACGGCAACAGCTACTTCGGGGCGATCGAGCAGGAAGTGGTCGAGTACGAGCGCTAGTTCCTTCGGTGTTGCCGATACGCGCCTGAGGAAGCGGCCCCGCATTCGGGGCCGTTTCTTTTCCCTTTCCCTTTTCCTTTCCCTCTCCGTTTCAAGTGCCCGCACCGTCCGGGCGTGTTCCTGCAGCAGGCGCGCCCCTCGCGCCCCGGCGATCAGAACGTGCCGCGGACTTCCAGGTACAACGTCCTCGATCGCTGGCGGTCGCGCAGTTCCCGGAACGCCAGCGCGCTGCTGTCGCGCGGGCCTTCGAAGACCCGGCGGTCGCGGTTTTCGTTGTTCCTGAGAATGGCGTTGACGCCGAGCCGGATGCGAAGCGCTTCGATGGCCCGGCTCTCGACGTAGCCGCTGAGGTTGCCGACGCCGAGATAGCGATCCAGTTCGTCGAGACCGAAGCGGGAGAAGCCGTCGTTGATCGAGCCGTTCAGGCCCCATCCCATTCGCGCCTGCGGCAGGTCCTGGCGGAACTCGGCCTCGACGCGCCAGGCGCGCTCGTTCGACAGGATGCGTTCCCGGCCGGTCAGCGGATCGTCGACGCCCGAATCCTGCCAGCGGCCGTTGAGGTCCAGGCGCGCGTTGGTCAGCCCGAACAGGTCCAGCGGCGTGGTCAGCTCGCCGCGGATGCCGTAGCGCCAGCCCGAGCCGATATTGCCGGGGACTTCCAGCTGGTCCTCCAGCGGCAGCACGTCCTCGACGTCGTCGATCCAGTCGTAGAACGCCGTGAGGCTCAGCAGGCCGATGCTGTTGAAGCGGGTTTCCCAGGTCAGGTCCATCGTGACCGTCGTTTCGGGGCTGAGCGAGGGATTGCCCAGGCTGAGTTCATCGTCGCCGAGATCGGCGGCGCTGACGAAGTCGGAGAAATCGAGCTGGCCGACCTTGCGCAGCAATCGCCCCCTGAGCAGCGCATCGTTCTCGAGGGTGTAGGTGAGCGTGGCGCTGGGCTTCCAGAAGAAGAACGACCGCTCTTCGGCGAAGCCCCCGGTCTGGCTGATCTCTGAGGCCTCGGCCGCAAGTTCGAGATCGACGGCCAGCGCACCGGCCGCGAAGGAATCGGCCACCGAAAGATCCAGCCGCTGTTCCTCGACCTGGGTGCGCGCCCCCGGCACGGGCACCGGGCGAAGGCTGCCGTCGATGCGTCGGCGCAGTTCGAAGTCGCTCTCCAGTCGGTTTTCCGCGCCCTCGATCGAGGCTTCGAGGAGGTGCCCGGCCACGCCGGAATAGTCGGCTTCGAGGCGCAGGATCTTCTCGGTTTCGAGGCGGTCGGTGATCGCCTCGGTCCTGACCGTGCCCGGATCATCGGGTGCGCCGCGCACCACGTTGCCGACCCTCGACTCCTGGTCGCGGCGGTAGAGGGTGATCAGCTTGGTGTTGGCGTGCTCGCCCCAGGAGCGCTCCGCGTCCAGGCCGATCTCCAGCGCCTCTTCCTGTTCGTCGGAGCCCTGCCTGAGCAGGAACGGCTCCGTGTCCGGCTGTCCGACGGCGGGCCGGCGCAGCGAACTCTCGCCGCCGTCCTGCTCCTCCCACTCGTACTGTGCATTGAAGCCGTAGCGGATGCGGTCTCCGGCGTAGGTGGCGTTGGCGCTCAGGTCGAAGCCGTCCTCGACCTGGCCGTATTCCTCGTCGCGAAATTCCAGCAACTCGCCGTCGGGGCCCAGCAGCCGTTCCTCCGCCTGGCTCTGGAACTGGGAGCGCTCCGCGCCGGCGCCCAGCGTGTAGCTGAGTGCGCCCCGGGTGTCGGAATAGCTCATCGTGCCGGACGGGAGAAAGCGAGAGCCGGGCTGCTGCGTCGAGGCGCGCACCGACCAGGCGCCGGTTGCTCCGCCGTCCTTCCGGATGACGTCGGCGATCACGCTCTGGCCGCGCAGATCGGTGCCGCCGACCTGACCGCGGATGACGACGATGCGCTGGACGTCGGCGGCGGGAATCCGCGACAGCAGGTCGCTCGGCGATTCGCTCTTGGCCGAGACCCGCTCGCCGTTGATCAGGATGTTGCCCGCCGCGCCGCCGAAGCCGCGCGAGCCGGTATCGCCGTTGTCCAGGTTGAAGCCGGGCAGGTTGTTGACCATGTCCAGCGCGGTGACCGGCGCGTAGATCGAAAAGAACGAGGCATCGAAGGTGGTGCGGCAGCTGGCGTCGCTGCACTCGGCCTCGGGCACGGGCCGGGCCGGGGGAAACTGGGCCAACGCGATCGGGGCGGGTGCCAGCAAGACGAATGCGACGGCGATCCTCAGTGCGGCAAGCCTCCTTCGAAGCGCGGGTTGCGGATCGAGCGACACGGCACCTCGAGGTGCGGGGGAATCGTGGGCCATTGGGGGGTTGTTCTTCTTGTTCTGGGCGCAGGAGGTTCAGACGCCGAAGGCGACGATCGGTTCCCGGGAGTTTTCCGGAATGTGGGGTCGATTGACGTCCCCATCCTCCATCCGATCGCTCATCCGGTTGGCCATCCGGTTGGCCATCCGATCGATCTGCCCGGTCCGGACCGTTGGAGGCTACCGGTGCTTCGACGCACGAGGGGTGCGACGGCGGGCCGTTATCCCGGTTCTCGAGCCCGGCGGCCCCGTTTCCCTGCTCCATGGCCGCGGTGGTAGCCGCCGGAGGAGACGGCCAGCAGCGTCACCGGAATCAGGACCAGGCCCATGCCCGCATACTGCATCGCCGTCAGCCGGTCGCCGAGCACCGTGACGCCGAACACGGCCGCGGCCACGGGTTCGACCATGGCCACGACCGACGCGATCGCGGGCGCGGCGCTCCGGAGGCCGACCACATAGAGCACGAAGGAAACGCCGGCACCGAGTACGCCCAGCGCCAGGAACAGGGGCCAGGCGGAGGATGTCAGGGCAGCGGCGGCCTGATCCGGTCCTGCCGGCACGAGCAGCACCGCGACGAGGACCAGGAAGGCGATCGCCAGTACGGCCGGCGCACTGCCTCGGGCGGCCGCGAACTTGAAGGCGAAGATGAACAGCGCGTAGGCCGCTCCGGCGCCGAGGCCGGCGGCGATGGCCATCGGGCCGATTTCGGCGGCTTCGAGATCGTGGATTCCGGTGAGCAGCCCGACCCCGATGAGCACCAGCGCGATCCCGATCCCCTTGAGCAGGGTGGGACGTTCGAGCCCGAGCAGGAACGACGCGACGAAGACGAACACGGGTGCGCAGTACATCAGCGGCGCGGCGATCGAAACGCTCGCGTGCTCGACGCTGATGAAATACAGCGTGAAATTGCCCGCGACGCCCAGGCCGGCCAGGGCCGACCAGAACCACAGACTTCCGCACCTGAACTCGGTGCGCCGGCGAGGATGAACGACGAGCCACCCGGCCATGAAGAGCAGGCCGGTCGCGCCCCGGACCAGGGCGATGAGGTACGGGTCCCAGCCCTGCTCGAGGAGCATGCCACCGATGCCGCCGGAGACGCCCCAGAACAGGGCCGCGAGGATCAGGAAGATCGGGCCGGAATGCCGCATGGTGCAGGAACTCGCGCGCCCACCGCGCCGGTCGGAACCGCCACCAGTGTCTCATCCGGGCGGCCGTGCTTCAAACGAGACGAGGTGGTCCCGGTTTCTGCGAAACGGCTTCTGCGCCCCGGTTCCTGCGCCCCGGTTTCTCAGCGTCTTCCAGCACCTCCGAGTTCGGCTTCGATCGACGCGATCGCGTCCTCGGCGTGTCCGGCCATTTCCGGGTAGTGGATCATCGCGTAGATGTTCTGGACCAGCCAGAAGCGCAGCTGCCCCGGCAGTGCGTCGTCGGCGGCGGCGCGGCGCATGGAGTCGGCCACGTCCGCTCGGCCCTGGAGCGATGCCGTACAGCCGTCCAGCAACCGCTCGACCTGCCCCTCGGTAATTTCGTAGCAGTCCTGCCAGAGGATTCGTGCGACGTCCGGTGCAAGGTGCCCCCGGACTCGCTCGCGGAACGGCGGCGGGGTCTGGTTGACGGTTTCCCAGCCGGACAGGTACTGGTAGTACGGCCGGATTCGCTCGCGGAGGGCGAGGTCGCGCGGCAGGCCGAGACGGCGAAGTTCGTCGGCAGTGGTGGTGGCCTGTGCCGTGCCCCAGACCTGCGAGGCGTGGAAGAGATCGACGAGCAGGTCCGCGCAGCGCGGCTCGCAGGCGCCCCCCGACTCCAGGTGGGCCAGTGCGCGCTGGCCGCCTTCGACCACGCGCGCGGTGAAGGTCGCGCGGTGCGAGAGCGTGCGCAGATTGCCGGCGATCTCGTCGTGCAGTTGACCCAGGTAGGCCTGCTCCTGGTTGGCGAACACCCGTTCCTCGTTCCAGTTGCTGACCTGCAGGCCGACGAAGATGCCGACGACCACGATCAGGAATTCGATCAGGACGGTGAACCAGTCCTGGCGGCGAAGGGCTTCGGCAAGGCGTCTGAGAAGCATGGCGTGGTTCCCGGTTCGTTTCTGCGGATGATCGACGTCCGCCGGACGGTAAAAGGCTCGGGCAGCGGACCCGACTCGCTGCCGATCCACGCTGCGTCCGGCCCGGGCAGTCTGCCCGGTTCGTTCGCTGTGCGCCACTGCGGCCTGCCGACGGCGAAACGACCCGGCGCATCGAACGGCGGCGGTCAGTCGATTTCCTACGGATCTCCGAGTCGATTTCCTACACGAGGACGGGTCGTTTTCTGATTATTCTCCCCGGAGAGCCCCGGTACCTTGCCATGCTCGCTCGCGCGGATTTGGCGTTGAGGTCCGGCAGGCATCGCAGCGGAATGAGACGTGATGTGTCGAAACACGAGAGAGTGGGTCACCGGGATGGTGGCGATGATGGTGGCCGCGCCGGGTATCGCGCTCGGCGCCTCGTCGCTGCCGGCGATCGGCTATTGCGACGGCTGCAGCGTGGCCATGCAGTGGCGCCTGGCCGCCGAGGCGAAGGCGCATGACCTCGGCGCGTTGGAACGAGTCGGGCAGAAGATCTACATCGTCGATCGCGTGGGGGAAGCAGTTGCAGCGTTCTCGGTCCGGCCGCGGGGCGGGACCGGCATCGGAGCCGCGAGCGACAAGGAGAACGAAGGAGGGCGACGCGGGCGGGGTGAGCGCGGCCCGGTGGAGGTGGTCAGGATCGAACCCGACCCGGCCGTTCAACGATTCGTTCTTGCTGGGCTCCGGGCCGCGAACGAGGTCGATCGCTCGCTCGCGGTCGGCCGCATTCCCATCGAGGATCTCGGCCTGGCCGCGCGCGTTCCCTCCGCGATCGACCTGGTCGGACCGGAATCCAGCGACGCAGGCGGCAATCGGGCGGCGCTGGGCGATGCGCTCGAGTCCTACGTGAACCGAATCATCGGCGACGCCGCGGCGACGCTCGATGAGCCTGCCCGTGCGGTGATGGCGCAGCTGCTGACCGACAGTTCGAAGGCTGCGTCCGGTGGTTTCGTGATCGCTTTTCCGGACGGTACGACGATTCGCGTCGCGCTGAACGGGTTGCAGCGACGGTTGCCGCGACGGTTGCCGCGGCCATCGCAGAACCTTCCCCAGGACGCACGGAAGTAGAGCTTGGACATCCATCCAACAATGCAACATCCCAGCTCGGTCATTTCTCGGTCTATCGGCCAAGGACGAAACCGAGGCCCCGAACCGGGCCCTTGACCACGTCCGGGACGCGACCGCCTGAGAGCGCCTCTGAGGCGTTTTGGGGCCCTCTCCGCTGCCATGTGCCCCGGGAATCGCAGTTCAGGGGGCTTTGCAACCGAGTGCAACGGCTTTGCAACGAGGTCTTTGGCGGGACCGTTTGCGGCGCGGCGCCGAATCCGGCAGAATCCTCGGTACTCGGTCGTGGGGGCCGGGCAATCAACCAGGAGGGGCTTTCATGAAGCGATTTTTTCTCGCGGCATCAGTTCTCGCGGTCCTCTCGGCGTGCGCTGGCTATGAGCCGGCCGTCCGGGAAGCGTCGATTGAGCACATCACCGAACGGAACTACACGATCGGCCAGCGTCAAGAGGCATTCGTCGGAGACCCGCTCGTTCGCGTGAAGGACTACTACGTCCGCAAGCTGGCACAGGAAACCGTGTCCGCGGAGCAGGACGTCGAAATTCGAATGGACCTTCGCCGGCCTGTGGTTATTCCGGCAGGGCGGAGTCTCACGGTGCTGGGAACGAAGGAGCACGACGATCGCGAATACCGCATCGTCCGCGTGCCGGAGTTGCAGGACGGCGGGCAGATGCTGCTCACACCAGACGGCCAGCTGACCGGGGAGTACCTGAATGTCTACGGGATGGTGACTCCGCTAGACAAGCACAAGGTGCTACCGGAGCGTGTGCGATTCGTCTCCGGCCAGGACACCATCGTGGTTCGGGATCGCGAGTTTTACAATTTCGAGCTGGTCTACTCCGGCTCCAGCGCAGGTTCCATGAATCTCCTCTATCGCGAGTACGCCCCCGGCGACCTAGTGCGGCCGGCGTTCACTCAGGAGCTGACCTACGACCTGGACGCGGAGAGCATTCGATTCCGGCAGGTGCAGCTGGACGTTCACCGAGCCGACGGGCAGTCAATCGAGTACACCGTGAGATCGGACGGCCTGTGAGAGACGTCCGAATGAATTCCCGTTGTTTTCGATTTCCGATGAGGCAGCAGATAGGGGACAAGCATGTCGGTTAAGTCTGAATCAAAAGATGTTGTGTTGAGCTACTGCAAAGCTCGAATGCTCCAGAAAGGTAAATCCTTGCAGCAATTACTGCGTAGCGCGGCCAAGAAGCTAGACACTATCGAGAAGCGGACGGAGTCCCTTGGAGGTGCCGACGGCGGTTCCGGCGTCGTCCGGTTCCTCAACGACAACATGGCAACCAAAGGCATGCAGTTTGGTGTCCTGCTGATGTACACGCCGGGCAAGAATGCAGCAGTGATGGAGATGATCCGAAATCAGCAGAACGCGAAAGTTTTTCTTTTGGCACCAAAATCGAAAGACGGATCTAGGCAGGAATTCTTGGAGTCGATGCTGTACTTCGGCGTGCTGGACAATCATTTGATTCTCAAGCAGGCAGCGCGACTGAGGTTTACCGCCTTGGACGCCCACCTCAATTGGTTCTTGCATGAGGCTGGCGTATTCAGTAAAGACGATGGGCTAAGTTTGGAGAAGGCAATCGACTTCAAACTGAAAGAGCAGATCAAGAAGACTGAATCGCCCCGGCTTCTCTAGACACTCTTGAGCCGTTTTTTCGCTGCCTTCTCATACTCTACCGGCGACAGCCCGTCATTGGAACCGTGCCGCCGCCGGCGGTTGTAGAACAGCTCGATATAGTCGAACACGTCCGCTCGAGCTTCGTCGCGCGTTGCGTAGATTCGCCGCTTGATCCTTTCTCGCTTCAGTAGCTGGAAGAAGCTCTCGGCCACCGCATTGTCATGGCAGTTTCCGCGACGGCTCATCGAGCATTCGAGCTTGTGGTCGTCGATGAACTTCTGCCACTCGTGCCCGGTGTACTGGCTGCCCTGATCCGAGTGAACGAGCAAGCCCGGCTCGGGCTTGCGCTTCCAGACCGCCATGACCAGCGCCTTGAGCACCAGATCCGCCTGCATCCTCGACTGCATCGACCAGCCCACGACTTGCCGGGAGAAGAGGTCGAGTACCACGGCCAGGTACAGCCAGCCCTCGTAGGTCCGGATCATCGTGATGTCCGTGACCCAGGCGCGATTGGGTTGGTCCGGATCGAACTGACGGTCGAGGAGGTTCTCCGCGACCACCGCCGGCTTCCCGCCGTTGTAGCTGCGATGCTTCCGGTAGCCCACTTCGGCCCGGAGGCCCTCCATGCGCATCAACCGATAGACCCGGTGCTTGCCGATCTCTTCACCCAGGTCCCTCAGGTCGTCATGGATCTTGCGATACCCGTACACCGCACCACTCTCCAGCCAAGACTGCTTGATCAGGCCGGTCTGGCGCTGATCTTCCTTGGAACGCTGCGAGCACGGCGCCTTCAGCCAGGCGTAGAAGCCGCTGGGATGCACCTCGAGCACCCGGCACATCGTGCGCACCCTGAACTCCTTGCGATGGGCCTGGATGAACCCGTACTTCACCCGGACTCCTTGGCGAAGTACGTTGCGGCCTTTTTTAGGATGTCGCGCTCCTCCTCGACGCGCTTCAACTCGGCCTTGAGACGCCGCAGCTCGCGCTGCGCCTCCTCGTGCTCCAGCCTGGCCCGGTTCTTCGATCCGAACTTCTTGATCCCGGCGTAGAGACTGTGCGTGGTGATCCCCAGTCGTCCCGCAACCTCGCCGACCGAATGACCCCGGTCCGTGACCTGCCGAACCGCCTCGATCTTGAACTCTTCCGTGTACCGCTTTCCGCTCATCTGGCACCTCCATTTCGGCCATCATAAGATGGCTCAGAGGTGTCTAGGAAATCCGGGGCGATTCAGACCCCCATAAAGCGGATTTCGTTGAAAGAGCCGCTATTGGACAGCGCTGAACTGCCCGACAAGAGCGCTGTCGGCAAGCGAACTACTAAGAAGTTTAAACCTGCCGGAAAAGGTCTGGAGCTGCTTCGCTTAGCGATGAATCTTGACAAGCTTCCGAGCGGGTTGGACTACCAGAAGCTTGCGCTAGAAGAAGACCTCGAAGTCGAGATTTCCCTTTCCTATCGCGGCCACGCTGACGATGCTAACGATAAGGCCATGAAGTCTCTGGTCCAGGCGGCGAAGCATGTAGATGAGGATAAGCTTGACGTCAAGTTTCGCGGAGCGAGGACCGGAAAGGGAAAGAACGTCGGGAAGATTTATGTGTCTGAAAAGAGAGGGGTCAATCACATCAATGGTTTCCCGGACCCGATGGATATGTGGTCAGAGATGCATGAAGTGATGAAGCACTGGATTGACACGAAGCAGGTTTGAAAATGCTTTACGCCATAGTGAGTATCAGCTGGGTCCTCGGTATCGCCGTCATCGCTATTTTGGCGGCCACCACGGACCTTGTTGGCTTTGACTTCACCAAGAATCAAGAGCTCATCGCTGGTTTGACCGGGGTGATTTTCGCAGTAAACCTGTTTATTTACGGTCAGGCGAGTTCGCTTTCAAATGTCGATTCCACAGACCTTGAAGACGACGAATACGTCAACTACGCCTCAAGTTACATTCAGGGATGGGCGCTTTTCTTTCTGGTTCTGAACATTCTTGCGCCCATCGTGACTCTGCTGTCGTTCTACATGGAAATCGCAATGGTGGGCTGGGTTGTGAATGCCGCCGCTTACGCGCTCGTTGCTCTTTCTGTTGGGTTTCTTCCTGCACTGGTGAATCTAATGCGGATGATTTCAGCGTTCAAGGCTGAACGTAGGAGACTGGCGCACGAGATTGATACTCGAGAAAAGGCTCTCGCTCGTCTTAAGGCAGGAACTGGGCATGCTCCTGTCACGATAGAGCACCTCGACGAACTCGACGAAGAAGCGAAGGAAAGGTTGAGGGGTTACACCGACATCGGCGATTCCAACTAGGTTGATAGGTCAGCCTGGCCAATGAACTTGCCGCACGACACCAAAAACCCGTACAGGATCCAGCTTGAGCGGCGTTTCGTTCTTGCCGCTGGCGCAGTGCCGAAGCTGCTGGCGCTGGAGGCTGAAACTCAGAAGATCGAGTTCGCGTGGTATCAGCGAATGACTGCGCTTTCGATTGGTGTCTTTGCTGTCTTCGCAACCCTCGCGGAGCCGAGTACGGACCTGTGGTCGTTCTGGCTCTTCGTAGTGGCGATGATTGCATGGCTGGTGGCTATTGGCCTGGGAGTACGGGTAACCTTCTTGGAGGTAACTCACTCAAAAGCGATGCTGAATCACAACCGTGAGTACCTCAAGGTGCTCGTGGGCCAAGAGCTGTCAGGGATCGAGACGTTTGACATCGTCATGCTCCAGCCAGATGAAAATCACATCCGCCTCAGAAGGCAATTCATTGGGGCGTTTACCGTCTCTGTTTTCATCTTTTCGCTCTACATGTTCTCGCCGGCAATCTCTGAGCTCGTGGAGTGGATTTCCCCGCCCGAAGCACCTACCGCTTCGAGTCCAGAACACGCCGCTGGGAAGTTCCTCGACGGCTGGTAGTCCGGCCCCTCGCTCGGCCTCTCTTTTTGAGAAGCGCTTCATCTATCTCTAATCCGGATCGTGGCCGAACCTGTGGCCATGAAGCCGATCATCACCCTCAAGCCCGGCCGCTTCCTGGACTCCAGTGGCGTCGAGCGGGAATCCACCGACGCTGACCTTCAGGCCACGGCGGAAGCCTACTCCGTCGAGCTGCACGAAGCGCCGATCACGATCGGCCACCCCAAGGACAACGCACCGGCCTTCGGCTGGATCAGGGGCGTTCGCCTGGAGAATGGCGAACTGCAGCTGATCCCGGACCAGATCAACCCCGATTTTGCCGAGATGGTCCGCGCGGATGAAGCTTGCACAAAAGCCCGGACACCCATGCATTGAGAGTCAACGGTCATTTGCTGCGCATGGAAGATTCGCATACACAATCGATCTGAATCGGCGAAAGAGCCTCGCACTGGTTGCGCACGGAGAAGGGCGGGCCGGAAAATGACTATTTCCCCGATTCCCGCGCACACCAAAGCGCCCGGCGAAGCGGGCAGCGGTTCTTGTGTGGGCTGTGGTCCTACCCGAACAGCAACGCAGCGGTGGCGCGGCCTTTCAGGAATTTTCGTCCGAATTCCTGCGCGCGTTTCTTCAGCGCTTGCACCGGTCCAATCACGTTCGGTGCGCGCCGTTTCTGCGGCTTGGACAGGAATTCGACCACGCCTTCGGGGCGGGCTTTCAGTCGATCGAGAATCGGCGGCAGCCGATCGTCGATCACGCCCTTCTTGCCCTTCGCAATGGCGCGACCGGTGAAGTCGACCAGCTCCAGGTAGCTCGAGAACGTGACGGGCAGGGCGCCTTCTTCGCGCAGCCCGGTTTCCGGGGCGAAGCGGGCCAGCTTGCCGATAGCCGCCTGTAAGTCCTCTGGTAGCTCTTCCTTCTGCTCCGGGGCATCGTCCAGCCTGGCGTTGACAGGGGAGCATCACTGCTCAGGGGACTGGTCTGGGAGCTTCATGATGCCAAGCTCCATGGCCCGCAAGTGCAGCAGGCCCAGGAGGTACTCCTCGAGCTCTCCTTCGCCGTGATCCATGAATTCACTGTCGAGGATGGCGATGGCGAGGCCCTCTAGGCGGTCGTAGATGTCCTGAGGGTCGGTCGAAGGCTCGATGGCAGACAGCTGTGCCTCCAAAACCTCCAGGCGAGCACGTACGCGCGCTAATGCACGATGTTTCATAGTCGATCTCCAGTGGAATGCTGCTGCGGCTGCCCGGGACGGGCAGAGCAGCGGTGTTGCGGGGGAGGGCCTAGTGGCTGGCTACTTGCGGAAGAACACGTAGTAGACCGACAGCCCGAGGACAGGAACGACGATCAAGAGCAGGAGTGGGAACAGCACGCACATCAGCGCCAAAGCTGCGGTGGTGACGATGCGGATGGATCCAAGGGCGATGGCCACGATGAGGCCGAGCGATACAAGAAAGGTAAACACAGGAATATTCTCCTTTTCAGGCAAAGTGAGTAAAAACAGAGAGTTACTAAGGTTCGGTATAGGGCCGGACGGAGCCGTTCCCATTGAATACCGAGAGGTTTTTCAGGGACTTACAGGGGTTGACCAACCGAAATAAAGTTGGACAAAGAGCGTGGTGCTACTTGGCAGTGGATGCCTTGGACTTGCTCCGGGAGGTCTTCTTCTTCTTGGCGGGAGCCTTCTTCTTTGGCGATTTCCGGGAACCAGCCTGTGGGGTTTCTTGGCGCAAGAATGCGTCGAGATCGCCCACCAGGTGAAGGCGGGAGGTCCGCGTGTGTTGCAGCAGGGCTCCTTCATTGCGAAGGGCGGCGGCAAAGAACGCTGGGGTGTTGGCAGAACGCCGATGAAATAGCGGCGCCAGGACGCGGGAGGTGATGGGATCAGGCCCGGCGTGCTCGCTGAGGATGTCTGCGAGTGCTTGAGCGGGAATCCAGTCGTTGTTGAAGAAGCCGCCGCCGGTGTTGTCGTGGAGCCGGAGGTGCAGGGCGCCCTCGTCGTCTCGGCCGACCTTGTAGGCGATAGTGCACTTGCCGGAGAGGGAGGGGCAGGTTTTGCTGGCGGCAACCTTGATGCCAGCGGAGGTGGGGCTGGAGCGGGTAGATTTAGCCATATTTGCCTCTTCTGATGGGGGTTGGTTAATAGGAATCCCTATCAAATAAGATGGCTATTTCTCCGCAGTAGGCTTTTCCTTAAAGCCGGCCATGAACCTTTGGTTAGAGTTCTACGCGACTCTTCTTCGCATCAGAAATCTCAATCAGCCCCAATAAGAACGGGAGTTGATGGGTCTTGATCGAAGGCGAGCGGCTAAATTTCAATCGCGTGAAATTTGCGAGTAAGGGGGCTTCTCGACTTGACCAGTTGCTCTACCGTGGGTAGGCTCCGTAGTGGGGAGGGAGCAATTCTGTGACCATGTTGGCAGTTTCTGGGTATGCAAGGCATGTTCTACGGCGTTTGGCGCGTCGTGGACAAGTGCGCCCGTTCGCAACGATCCCCAACACCTCACTGCTCATCGCAAAAGGTTGGATTCGTGCGCTACTCAAAGTTGCTTCAATGCGGCCGCTGTGTCGTCATCGCCCTATTTCTTTCTCTCTTTACTTCAAGCTGGGCCCAGGCTCCGTCCTCCTCAGCCGCGAGTAACCGTTTCGACCAGTTTCTTTCGGAGTTCCGCGATGCCCATCCCAGGAGCGACGATGCGTCCTATGAGCCGATCCTGGATCCGATGTTCCAGCGGGCCTATGCTCGGTTTCTTGCAGACGAGCAGAGTGCGCGCCTGGATTCTCCCGAATCGAGCGCTGAGCTCATAGAGCAAGGCGACTGCAGGCCGGGCATATGCGGCTCAGATAATGCAGCACACTCGTCGCCACCGCGCTTTCCCGCTCCTCACTCTTTGCCAGCGTCAGTTAGCCAGCTGTCCGATGGGCGTGTAGCTATTCAGCTGCGCTGGAATCTGCGTGGCCCAGAGAGTGGTTCGCCGCCAGGGCAGGGCGGTGGCCGCGGTAGGCCAAAGCCTGAACGCTACGAGTTGTTACTGATCGAAGACGACACATTCATGCGCTTTGAAGTGTCTGACTCAGAAGCATTCGGCAGTGCGCGAAGAAGCCGCTCTTCAAATCAAGCGTCCAATCAGCGCTACAAGCCGCGCCAGCAAAGAGCGCGTCAGTCGGCCCGACTCATCCTTGACAATTTCGATGGCGGTGAGCTTTATATCCGCGCGATCTATGGGAACGGGAGACCAGCAGCGGTCTCGGCGAAACTTAGAACGGACGACGTTTCTAACCATGGCATTGCTGATTCCTCTATTGAAGGAGTTGTCAGCTCACCGCGCGTAAGTCTCCGTGCGCCCGTTGGCGGTGGGGCCTCCGGGAAATCGGCATCATCCTTCGGATCTTCACCGTTGGATATGTGTATTTCGGCGAACAAGAAAGAAAGTGGAGTGCAATCCGATTCTCAGCTCTTGGCCCTGGACTGTACAAACTATGGAATTTCCTCTCTGCAGGGCATCGACACGCTGACCAATCTGCAGATGGTTGTGCTGGACCAGAACCCAATTTCCGATATCAGCGCATTAATGGCGCTTTCCAATCTCGAGAACGTAAGCTTAGCTGAGACCAATGTTTCAAGCCTGAGTGCACTAAGCGCTCTCAGCTATCTCGAAAACGTTAATGTCTCTTACAATCCATCGATCCAGTCGCTCGCTCCCTTAGCCAACCTGACTAGTCTTCAATCGATCACCGCTATTGGCACAGGCGTGACTAATGTGCCCCCGTTTGACGGCACTGCCCTGAGGAGTATTGTCCTCGCAGGTTCTCCTGTGAGCGATATTGCTGGGCTTGCGATGGTTGAGACGCTCGAAGACGTGTCGTTGATCAATACAGCTGTTGGGGATATCAACTCACTTATTGAGAGGGCAGAAGCCGGCACTACAGTTCTAACAAGTGTCAATCTAAGCGGCATTCCCTCCATCTACTGTCCGCAAGTAGATCGTCTTGTTCAATTGCTTGGCGTCGCTAGTTTCTATTCTGGCGGGGTAACGTCCCCCGAGTCATGTTCGTCGTTGCCCGCTCCACACACTCTCAATACAAGTTCCAATCCCGTTTACAGTGATTCCTATACGCTAACGTGGGCAGTCGATGATCTGAACCGCCCCGGGTTTGCCGGAGACTCTCTTGTTTGAGAGGATACGGCAATGAGCAAACAACACAGATTTTCCCCAGAAGTTCGTCAGCGTGCGGTCCGGATGGTCTTCGACCAGACCGATTCGCACCATTCCCAGTGGTCCGCGATCCTGTCGATCGCTCCCAAGATCGGCTGTACGCCGGAGACGCTCCGCCGCTGGGTGCGGCAGGAAGAGCGCGATACCGGCCGACGTGCGGGCCTGACCACATCGGACCGTGAGCGACTCAAGGAACTCGAGCGCGAGAATCGTGAGCTGAAGCGCACCAACGAGATCCTGCGCAAGGCCTCGGCTTTTTTCGCCCAGGCGGAGCTCGACCGCACTCGGAAGTGATGGTGACGTTCATCGACGATTATCGCGACACGTTCGGGGTCGAGCCGATCTGCAGGGTGCTGCCGATCGCCCCGGCGACGTACTACGAGCACAAGGCGCGGGAGGCCGACCCGGACCGCCGTTCGGGCCGGGCCAAGCGCGACGCCTGGTTAATGGAGCAGATCCAGCGGGTCTGGGACGAGCACTTCCAGGTCTACGGAGTGCGCAAGGTCTGGAAGCAGCTGCTGCGCGAGTCGATCGACGTGCCGCGCTGCACCGTCGAGCGCCTGATGCGCGAGATGGGACTGAAAGGCGCGGTGCGGGGCCGTAAGCGACCGAAGTCGAACCCGACGCCGATCGACCTCTGCCCGGAGGATCGGGTCAAGCGCCAGTTCAACGCCGAGCGGCCGAACCAGCTGTGGGTGGCCGACTTCACCTACGTGGCGACCTGGGCGGGGTTCGTCTACACCGCCTTCGTCATCGACGTGTTCGCCAACCGGATCGTTGGCTGGCGCTGCTCGAGGCGACAGACCAGCGATCTGGTCCTGGACGCGCTGGAGCAAGCGCTGTACGCGCGAGGCGACCACGACGGGCTGATCCACCACAGCGACCGGGGCAGTCAGTATCTGGCCATCGGTTACACCGAGCGTCTGAAGGATGCCGGTATCGATCCATCGGTCGGCACCACGGGGTGCTCCTACGACAATGCTCTGGCCGAGACGCAGATCGGCCTGTACAAGACCGAACTGATCCGCCGACGCGGTCCGTGGAAAGGCCTGGACGACGTCGAGTACGCCACGCTGGAGTGGGTCGATTGGTTCAATCACCGCCGCTTGCTCGAGCCGATCGGCCATGTGCCGCCGGCGGAATACGAGGAAGCGTACTATGCAAACCTGAACGAGCAGGCCATGGCGGCCTGACTCACACTTCGAGCTCTCCGGAGAACCCGGGGCGGTTCAATCCCGTCGGGGGCGCAGTATTTGCGCAAATAGAAAGAACGGCGCTAGACGGCTCTTCACAGCATGTGATGACCAGTACCGACCCCGCTGCTGCGTTTTTAAATAGCGAAGCCGACGTCCCCGTTGGCATGCATGAGTATCGCGTTCGTTTTTGTGTAAACAGTGGCGCGACCGTAGAATGCGGCGGTGATTCCGAAAAGGTGGACCTGCATCGACTGGCTAATCCAACACGGGCATTCGGTGAAGGGCTGACGTTTATACAGGATCCCGCCCTTCGCGCCTGCCTAGAGCAGGATGTGGACTTGTACGGCACCGTGGGCGAAGTCACATTCGTGTTCTGCTGGGGTCAACAGATTCAGTCACTCGAGGGACTGGAGCAGTTCAGCTCAATTACGAATCTTTGGTTGCCCGGCAACCAAATTTCAGACCTTTCCCCACTTGTTGACCTGTTGCAGCTCAGCTATGTCGAGCTGTCTTCTAATCAGATTGCGTCGGCTCAACTAGAGAATCTCGCTGGATCGATTTCTAGAAACTATTCCGT
The DNA here is from genome assembly GCA_965222675.1 of Wenzhouxiangellaceae bacterium. GTDB lineage: Bacteria > Pseudomonadota > Gammaproteobacteria > Xanthomonadales > Wenzhouxiangellaceae. The sequence continues at coordinate 1,469,410 of OZ244963.1, forward strand.
CATCAATGTTTCGAGTAATCTTCTTTCAGGCTCGATTGACGCCATAAATGGGAATGCCTCAACTGGCGGACCATTGCTTCCGCCGACTGTAAACACGCTGATCGCAGCAGATAATGATATCTCTGAAGTCCCTGATCTCACCGGGATTGAAGTTCTGGATCTGACTGGGAATTTGGTTGCGGAAGACAACGCGATGGCCGGTGGAGTCGGTCAGAGTAGCCTCAGATCACTAAACTTGACGTCCAACCCAATCCAGTGCCCGTCTGATATTCAGCCTTCTATCGGAGTGCCCGGCTGCTCATCGTTCTTCAGCGGGTTCGCGGGCTTTCCACAGCTTGAAGAGCTGATCATCTCCGATGTGGGATTGACTAACGTCGGATTCCTCGATTCGGGCTCTTTTGCGGCACTAAAGAAGCTCGACGTTTCGTCTAATAGCCGACTTTTTGACCTCTCTGGGCTTGAAAATGTTACCGAGCTGCAGGAGCTCAACCTCTCAGGCACACAAGTCACGCACCACGCAGGGACGCCGCCGAGTGTTGCCAGTAAAATTATTGACCCTGTTGGACTGCCCTTAGTTTCAAGTCTGACTTCCCTTGCGCTTTACGAGGCGGAGTCGCTAGTTTCTCTTGACGGAATCTCAACCTATCCGGCCCTGAGCTCGCTCGCAGTATCTGAGTCTCTAATTGCTCAATGTGAGTACATCGGATTCAGTCCAGGCCTCAACGGGACAAGTGCAGATGACCAATGCGAGACTTTCGAGTTTCTTCGAGACTTCGCATCCGAGGCAAGAATAATTGGGTTGCACATGTCAGGAAATGGCGTCCACTTCGGGCAGGCAATCCACGACTACGTAGAAAGCAACCCGGATTTCACGCCGAGCTTTGAGTACTTTTTTGACCTACGTGGAGAGTCGACGCTCGATTGCACGTTCGTGCCAGAAGAGGGTGGAGGAAGCACTTTTTCTGTATCAGATGCAAAGGAAGCAGGACCGGATGTAATCTACCCATGGTACCCGTCCGACTGTCTCCCGCCGTCACCGGAATTGACCGATGTGTTTGTCGAGGAGAACCTGACCTCAATAAGCGTGAACTGGGCGGAGTCGCCGTCTGAACGCTCACTAGACAGTTACGAGATCAAGGTCACCACTGATCAAGGGTCGACGGTCCATGAGGTTCTTGCCCCGGCAACGTCCAGTTTGCTTTCGGGGTTCGATTTGTCACAGGGCGCGACATTGCTCGAAATCGAGATTCGAGCCTGCCGTCTGGACGCCTCGGGATCGATATGCAGTCCGCCAAGAATGCATCTGCAGGCTCTGTATCCCCTGATGACGCCCTCGGTCGAGAGCGTAGTTCGGTCCACCACAGGTGCAGGAACAACAGCCGACGTTTCATGGAGCTACCCGGATATTCCGGCTCGCTCTCAAGAAGGCTTCTTCTTTGAGCTTCGTCCCGTGATCAATGGTGTGGGGACCGTCTTATCCGGCATGGGCTACTTGCAGCGCCAGTTACTAGGACTTGACGTCAGCGCCTATCCGGGAGAGATGGCTAAATTATTTGCCTGTAGCAATCGATCGGGGTCAATTGAATGTAGCGCGCCGACCTTGGTGTCGCTCCGAGAAGGGGTGGGGGATGCCAGTATTTCCGGCGTTTCTTCCCTGACAGCGGATTCCCACGGCGATCCCAATGACGGTGATGTTCTGCTCAGCTGGGCACACCCCGAACATGGCCAGAGCGGGCTTTACTACCGCGTAAGAGAACTTAGTCGCGGGAATGTCCGTACCGAGTACGTCATCGAAGAGAACGAGTTTATTTCACGCAAGTATGAACTCCCGACGGGCTCCGGATCAGGGCCTTTGGTCGAGTACCAAGTAGTCCCATGCCGCAGTGGTTCTAGCGGCGAGATCTGTTCTGAAGTAGCGGAGTCGATTGAGGCTTTCGAGAGCATTACGGAGCAAATCACTCTAAATTCGCCCAGCGCGCCCCCGTCTGGTAGTGATACACCACAGACCGATGTCTGTTGGTTTGATTACCAAAATGGGCAAGCAAGGTTGAGATGGTCCTATGTTTCGCAATACCCTGACGGCCAGGTAGAGTTTGACGTTCCTACGCATTTCAATATCGAGTATAGAAATAGTTTTTCGCAGTGGCGGCCATCACCTGATTCCTCAAATCCCACGGAAATCGGTTTTGACGCACCGCACGTCGTCGCCATTGACAGCGGCGGTGAAATTGAGTTCTTGCACTATTGGGAGTCGACTCCGCAGTGGGTGATGAGATGGACGCCTCCATCATTCGCATCGGCGTCAGGTTCGCGCCACACTGGTCTTGGACTCAGTCACTTGCGTAGGAGGCGTCCAAATGAAGCGTACAACAGTCGGCATCGATCTCGCAAAGAACTCATTCCAGATCTGTCAGGTCAACCAAGCTGGCAAGCTGGTTTCCAATCGACCGGTCAAACGAGCGAAGTTCGTTGAGGCTATTGTTCAACTGCCACGATCGCGCATCGCCATGGAGTCATGCGCCGGGGCTCATCACTGGGGTCGGACCATCTCCCGGCTTGGCCACGAGGTGGTCCTGGTTCCTCCCCAGCACGTCAAGCCGTTCGTGCGGGGCGGTAAGAGCGACCCACGTGATGCCCTGGCCATCATCGAAGCGGCCAATCGCCCGGCGCTGCATGCGGTGCCGATCAAGTCCTTGGACCAGCAGGACCTGCAGACGCTGCATCGCATCCGGCAACTCCAGGTCCAGCACGCCACGGCCATCGCGAACCAGATCCGGGGCATCGCCCATGAATATGGCATCTGCTTCGAGCGCGGGATCCACAGCCTGCTGCGTGATCTGCGCTTTGCGCTCGAGGATGCCGAGAACGACTTGACCGAAACCGCTCGACTCACCCTCGCGTACCGCTACGTCGACGTCCTGATGCTGCGCGAGCAGGTCAAGCGAAGCCGGCAACGGATCGTGGACCGGGCCAGGGAGCTTCCCGCGATGGCGCGCTTGCTCGAGGCACCGACCTTCGGTGAGCTGGTTGCGTCATCCTTCCTGGCCTCGATCGGAGATGGGCAGCAGTTCAAGCGCGGCCGGCAGGTATCGGCCTGGCTCGGGCTGGTGCCCCGACAGCACGGCACCGGCGGCACGATGCGGCTCCAGGGCATCACCAAGAGCGGTGATCGGTACCTGCGAACGATGCTGCTGCACGGCTCACGGGCCGTCATCGTACGGGCTCGCGGCAAGGACACGCCAATCGGCCGCTGGGTGACACCGTTGATCGAACGGCGGGGTCACAACAAGGCCGTCGTCGCCCTGGCCAACAAGATGGCGCGCATCGGCTGGCACATCGTGGCCCGCGGTGCGCACTACGACCCCGCGAAGGCGTTCGGCTCGTCCTGAACGGCCTGCCACTGAGTCTGCATCACCGATGAGGACAAAGGTCACCGACCCTGGGAGAGCCTGGTCTTGGACAAGGTGAAAAACCGAGTGGGTGTATAGGCCCCGGGGTCATCTCGAAACTCATGTTGGGCCGGAGCGAAAGAAAGCGCTCCACGAAGAGCCCGGATATATGTCAGCAGACCCTCTTTCTTCATCGGACAATCAAAAAACGCCAACTCTCTGTCAACGGGAGACCGGTGCGTTCGGCCCGAAGCCGGCGAAAATGCTCAAAATCAGGCTTGACCGGGGGGAGGCGTCCATATATGTCAAATGATGGCATACCTGATGCAGATTCATATCTTCGCCCGCTTAGAATTGATCCTTCTGTGAGGGGCCAGTCGAATCCGAGTGCTCAGGACTTCTCGAGCGAAATTCGTGTGCTCACCGTACAGGACGGTGTGCTTGTCGAAAACTCCGCCGATCAGTGTGACGAACTTCCTCAGATACAGACCTTGAATTCTGGTGGTCCGGGTGATCTCGCACCTGGTCACTGGGTTTCAGATGCTCAGCCAAGACAGGGCTGGCGGTTCTTCTGGGCTAATGAGCTTCGATTTGATTCGATAAACGATCAATTTGGTGTCGCGTACGACCTCTTAGGCGTTTGGTATACCTACCGGATGATCGACGGCGATTGGTCGCCCGTCTGGTATTACGCTCGGCTGGTCGAGCACGTGGGAGATGGAACGCCGAATAGCCACTATTTTGAGGGCGCTCTTCACTTTCCTCAGCAGGGCTCGAGGGATCAGAAAGTCGGTACCGTCCGCGTCCTGATTGATGGATCATCGAGCACGCAATCTATGGGGCCGAACGTGCTCTCAGGAGAGCCTAATCAAACGGCAATCCTCGAGATCGATGATTTGAATGCAGGGGAGGGAAATAATGGAAGCATATCGATCCCAATTTATGACCTGGCTGTTTCTCCAAATATCAACCAATTCGATGGCGAAAACTCGAGTTCGCGCTGGAATGGCATTTGGGCACCGGGTTCGCTCTTCAATATCGATGGGCAGAATCAGGGCGATCGCTTCTTTATTGCAGAATGGATTTCAGGCTGCGGGTTCTCGAGTGCTCTAAATACCTTCGATACAGATGGTAATCCGATCTGGTTTATTGACTTTGGCGTAGAACCAACCTGTTCGCCAGGAAGTGGGACTTATCCGGACTTCTCTGATTTGCGGATTCAAGAAAACATGGTCGTACCGTTTCCCGGCTTCAATCCGCTTTGGGATGCGACAGGATTTGAGTTCCCCGACGGTTATCAAGACGACATTACTGTGCCCGTACTCGGGCCGCCACCGGTTGGCGGAGGGGCGCGGCCGCCGGGAGTTTTCGGGCGAAAGTTCAGCGGGATACCGACGGCAAATTCCGAAGAGGAACACTTGAGAGCCCGCTTCTGCGCAAGCCTTTATCCCGATCCACTAGGTGGGAGACAGTTCGATCCGATTGTAGTGAACGCTTCGCAGTGTCACGCAACAGGTCAGTTGCTGACGGGCGGTGAACTTTCTAAAAAGGCAAGCCTCCACCATATTGGTATTGAGTATAGCCAAGGTGATTCGTGCACACTTGTGGATGGCTCGTGTGGTCTAAAGCTGACTTGGTTTACTGACGGGGACTTTCCCGATGCGTTCCCAGTTGTTCGAGAGCGCGTCGATAACGCCAACGGACCCCAATGGGAGCGGCACCCACTGACCAACTACTGTTCGAATCCCATCCAAGTGCATACCGATACCTATGCAGCATACGATGAGGCTTGTACATGGACGAAAGAGGGGGTATTCCAGCTCTTGTTGGTTGTGGAGGAAGACGCTGGTGAGCCCATCGACGACCACTTCGTGCTTGCTCGATCGCCTCAATTTTGGGTCGATTCCAGTGCAAACACGCCGCCCGTCAATCCCGAGTCGACTCGCTCCCCGGCCTCGTTTGCAAGCTTCCCTTGGGATTCCCTAATTCCTGAGCACCAGCCAATCGGTGCCATCCCCGGAGACTTTGAGGTCACGGAGTCTGGGGCAGCGTCCTATAGGATCCCGATAAAGGTCGCAAAAGGGCGGGGGGACTTTGCTCCTCAAATTGCGCTGTCATTCAGTAGTCAGTCTGGGCAAGGCTATGCCGGTGAGCAGTGGTCGATTGCTGGAATCCCTTCAATTTCACGGTGTGGACAAACGATTGCCCAGGATGGCATGTCTACAGCCGTTGTACTTGACAACGCTAGCGATCGATTCTGTCTCGACGGGCAGCGACTGGTCCTTAAGGATGGCTCTGCGTACGGCGCCAGTGGCACGGAGTACCGGCTCGAGCAGAATAATCACACGCGCGTGTACTTCTTTGATCGCGCCGGCGAGCACAGCCACTTCGTCGTTCAAAGGAAGGACGGGACAACAGAGTTCTATGGCCCGGTGCCCGAGTTTGTAGATACGGCCAGCGCGAGGATCGCAGCCTCCGGCGTTTCAGCTGGTAATCCAGCAGAAGTTGCCCTTGCTTGGCCGATTAGTCGGCGTGAGGACAGCGCTGGGAACTTCTTCACCTTCAAATACGGCGCGGTGCCAGATCTCAGTGCGGATCTCGCCAATTGCGCTATTCAGGGCGCGATCGAGTGGGTTCCTACCGAACTTCTGTTTACTGGGAATGGGGCGCTTGACCCTCACTCTAGTCTTGTATTCGATTGGGAACCGGCTTCGATCTGCTCCTCAGCTGAGGATGTTGAGGCCTCAGCAGGTTGGATCGCAGGGCAGCGAATTCAGCAGACCTCACGACTTTCAGCTATCCGGTCGCTAGACGGGGCCGATGAAATTCGCAGATATGATCTACGTTACAGCACGGTGCAGGCGGCCGGGCGATTCGATTTTCTTGATCAAGTCAAGGAGTGCTGGGGTGCTGACCCCGCAAACGACTGCTTCGCCTCACCTACGTCCTTTGTCTGGTCGCTCAGTGATCTGCAAACCGGTTCAATCAGGACGGCAAGTGGTTTCATCAACGCTTATCGCGGCGCTCAGGTCGGTGACATTGACGGCGACGGTCGTGATGAAATCGCCGTAATCGAAAAGCTCGATGGCTGCGCTAACGGCATCGGTGACGACTGTCCAGCTTTTGCGTACTACGACTCTGACTTCGATGGAGCAACTGCGTCTTTGCAGAAGACAATATCCGCGACATTGGATGATGATGAAGGCTTTGACATAGACGATGTCTCTAGGTTTGGCTGGACGCTAGCCGATCTTGAAGGCGATGGTCGGATGGGGTTGCTGTTTGGTCTGAAGCGCTCTTCGGGAGAAGGCGGCTTCTGTGGTCTCGATGGAGGTACATGTCCTCAAAGTGCTCCGTATGTAGAAATTCTCTACAAGCCCTACGCTGGCGCATCACCCCAGGGGCAATTCTCAGACGAGACGGTCTTCATAGGTGTCATTGAGAAAATCGAAAATGACTTCGATCCGCGTTTCGACGCGCTCTCAATATCTGTGTCTGATCTGGATGGGGATGGCCTTTCCGACGTAATGGCGACGCGATCAGCCGAGGGGGATATTACATTTGGCAATCATCTAGGTTGGTTCTGGAAAAATGAATCATCTCGCAGCGGAGTTTCTCCAAATTGGGGCTCCCCAAGTCCGATTGTCAACACTGGATTCATTGAGGTAGACCTTGACGTTTGCCCTGATTATGGCGGTCAACCTGTTGCGCCGTTCTATCGCTCACGTGCGGAGATTCAGTCTGGTGGTTTCTCTCTCGATCGGTCATCGCGGACTGCGCTAATAACTGAAGTCTATGTGTACGAGTATTGCCCACTAAATGGCACCTCGGCTGCGCCGCGCGCTGGCTGGAATGCGTTTTCGGAAACCGAGATTGATGCGCTCGTGGCTGCTGGGGACGTCCTGTTGATGGAGGTGTATAACAAGTCAGGAGCGTACTTTTTTGACTTTAGCGGCCCATCTTTCGAGCTCGCTGGCCAACTTGAGACGTCGGTTGGCAAAGAGGAAGCTCGGCTCGCTCCGCTTGACTTCAATTCCGATGGCTTGACGGATGTATTGAGAATCACGAAAGAGGGTTCTGATGATGTTCAGCTCGATTTGTTTATCAACACAGGAAGTCGGGATGTAGATTCTGCGTTCGTCTTAGCTCCGGGCTTCCCAGTGCAACACCCTCTCAAGTTCGAGAAGAGGGGGCTAATTTCGCCAACGGATGTAACTGGCGATGGTCGCCCAGACCTCCTGATCCCTGAGGGAACATCAGGTCGATCGGCCATAGAGGTGTATAGCTGGCCCTGGATTTCCTCGACTGGGCAGTTTCAACCAGACCCAAATCCAATCATCCCAAATGGTCTGACCGTTGACGATGAAGCGGAGAACTACAAGGAACAGTTGCTGGTCTTCGACGCTGATGGAAACGGGATTCGTGATTTTGCAGTATTAGGCGAGTATCCAGAATTCTTAGGCGATGCAGGAATCAAATGGGTAGAAGCCGCGGGAACAGTGCTGGATCGATTCGAGCAAAATTACTCGCTTGCAGAGATTGTAGATGGCCTGGGGGCGACCACGAAGATCAGCTATTTGCCTACGTCCTCGAATCTCGTCTACCGGCGTGACACGGGCGACAGCCCATGGATGGCTTCAGTGGGAGCGCCGATCTACGAGATGATCGGCTCGAATTATGTGGTTTCTTCGGTAAGCAGCTCGATGCCACAGGCGGAGCCGGTTCCACAAGTTCCAGTTTCCAGTACCTTCGACAGCTCGGGAACGGTCGAGGTCCAGTACTACTACACAGGCGCGAAGATTCAGGGCCACGGTCGTGGACCGCTTGGGTTCAGGCAGGTCGCTTCATTCAGTCCTGACACCAGAATCGTGACGGTCACGGAATACGACCAAGTTTTTCCGGCGATTGGGCATCCGATTTCAACAGGGAAGTTCTATCTTCCAGAAGGCGCCGAGCCTTGGCCGAGAGCGCTCACGTTTGGCGCGCTTCCGGAGTGCGATGCGTCGCCGTGCGATCAAGAGTTTTTCGGAACCGAAGGAGGGAATTGGCAGACGCCGGCTGGTGCCATTATCCTGAGTGAAAGCTGGACGACATGGGAAGCGTATTGGGGCGAAAGTGGCTCTAGTTTTGCGTCGGGCTATGTCCATGTCCACAGGGATGAAGTGTTCGAGTCTAGCTATCAACCCTTCGGTGCTGGATTGAATGGCTTCTCGTCCAGAGATTTGATCAAGTCGACGCGCACCGAGTTCCTCCCTCTGAGCTCGGATCCGGGGGGCGCATCGATCGATCGATTCGGGAATGTCCAGAAACTCCGTGTCACGACTTATGAGGAGCAGGGCGTCGGCGGCCAGGAGGCCGCGAGCCAAGAGACGGTCAGTGCGTATGCGGCCAGCTCCCCTTGGATTGTGGAGAATGACCCGGCATCGATCGCGAATCTGTCGGATCTCGGGGCGTGGCGCCTGGGCCGCTTAACGTGCTCACTCGTACGTCACTCACGGCCACAGGGTCAGGCCATCCGAGCAAGCACCTTTGCCTATGATCTCGATACCGGCCGCTTGAACAAGGAGAATTCTGGATTCGACCTTGACGGTCCGCTGCCGGACTCCTGGTGTTCAACTTCACCTTCATCCTCTGAGGCGGCTGTTTCAAAGGTTTACTCGAGAGACCTATTCGGCAACGTAATTGAAGTGGTCACGAGCTATGCCGAGAACACATCAGCTCCAGGCACCAAGCGTAACCGGGGCTCACGCACGCTGTTTGGAACCAGCGGCCGCTATCTCGAATCCGAGTGGGTGCTGCAGGGCGCTGACCCCACCCAGGCTGGAAATTGGGGGTTGGTAAAGACCATTGCAGAAACCGCGCGTAGTCGCTACGGGGATCCGATGGAGGTCGTGGACCAACACGGCAATAGCACGGTCTCGAACTATTCCACCTCCGGCCGTCTGCGGGCCGTTGGGAGCCCGACGGGAGAAATCGTCGTCCAGTCCGTCGTTGCAGGGCACGCTTTGTGCCCGGCGGGTACCGCATACGCCGAGCTATCTGCCAGCGCATCTGGAGCCAGGTCCGTGATCTGCTTTGATCTGATTGGACGAGAAATTCGGAGCGCGACTCGCGGCTTCGCGCCGCTCGAGGCAAATGCGCCTTGGGGATTTGTCGATACCTTCTATGACTACCAGTCGCGACCGGTCGCCGTTTCTGAACCGTACTATGACGACGCGGTTGGTCAAAACGACTGGCAGTGCGCTCAGAACTATCTTGATCTGAGCTGTGGAGCGCCTCACTTCACGATCTCTTACTTTGACGAAATCGGGCGCGTGCGCCGACTCGATCAGCCGGTGTTTGACCGCTTTGGCGACGGAACCGCCCGAAACCACAAGACACAATTGGTTCAATACGGATATCAGGACAACCCATTGACCAAACAGTCGTTCGATGCTGTGGGCTTGGATACTTTCGAAGCCACTAATGTCCTTGGGGAAAAGACAAGCGAGAGGGCTGAGAACGACGCTCAAACGACGTTCACATACGACCATTTGGGGCGGCTGACGTCTGTCGATGGCCCAATTGCGGGCCCGACCGATCGCATTTCGATCGAGTTCGACCATCTGGGCAATAAGATTGAAATGCAAGATCCAGATAAGGGCCATTGGTACTATCGCTACAACGCCCTAGGTGAGCTTGTCTGTCAGGTAGATGCCGAGGAGAACGCCACCGTCAACCACTATGACGATCTGGGTCGATTGGTGGAGCAGAAGGTGTTTAACCTTGGTAGCGCTCCGCCTTTAGACGCTGATGGGCGTCTCGATTGTTGGGATCCGACTATGGCGGTTGCGGGCGTCTCCACATCCGTCTGGGAATTCGACCCCTATGCAAGCAATTCTGGAGGCCGAAGCGGGGTGTCCGGACTGCTGGAGAGGGAAATCTCGACTCAGCCTGCTAGCTGGAGTTCGATCGACGCCGTGCAGGAAATTTCCTTCTCCAGGGATTCTTTTGGACGTGTGACTACCGTCTCGACTCTGATCAGCGAGCCTGCCGCATCTGGCCCAAGTTACACATTTAGCTACTCCGAATCGACGCATTTCGATGAATTCGGGCGGGTGCTGGCACAGTTTGATGCTTCAGGCGGTTTTCGAGGCGACTTGTTCCGGTACGCGGACACCGGACACGTGTCCAAGGTCCATGATGCTCGCTACCAGCTCGATGAGTCCCCCGTGCGGGTCGAGTTCCTTTTGGCAGGAGCTCGGGGCCGAACGCTCCAGGCAGAGCTGGGGAATGGCATCGTTCTCGAGCGAGAATACGATCCAGCCACGTCCGAAGTGCTGATTCGTGCCGATCGAGTGCCCAATGGTGCCGCTGCGGATACCTTTGCAGTCTATCTCGACCATCAGTGGGACGATATCGGCAACCTCATTTTCCGAGCGGATCTTGCATCCAGTGGTATCCCCAACTACGAGTTCTACGGCTACGATCAGGGAACGAAGCGACGCCTGACCGACGTCGTTCACTCGTCAATTGATCTCCCACCAACGTATCCGCTCTCTGCTAGCTCAAGTGATTATTCGATACGTCAGCTGATCGAGTATGACCTTGTCGGCAATATCAGCTGCAAGTCCGACCTTGCAGGGGCCGTTCCGGGATCGTCAGTCTGTCAAGACACCGGCAAGTATGAGTACATGCACCCGCAACCTCACGCTGTAAGCCATACAGGAGAGCCGGGGACTGCGACTGAGCGCAGCTATTTCTACGACTTGAACGGGAATCTCACGAGTCGTCAAGGAAGCGCCGGGATCGAGCAGGAAATCCGATATACGCAGTTCAACAAGCCGGAGACGATCTGTGTTGGTGCCTGCAATTCCGGGTCCTCTACATCGTTTGTCTACGGTGCTTCGCGAGCAAGATTCATCAAGCGCGTCGAGGAAGGTGGCCAAGTCCGACGCACGCACTACGTGGGATCAGTCGAGTTTGAGTATCTTGGCGACCCTAATGGTAATGCTGCCACGCCGCTGAGCAACGTGTCCTTGGACGTGGCACGGCGCGAAGTGGCTGGTGTCGCACTGGGGCTGGTTGACAGATTCGCAGGTCAGCTGATCGACACAACACGCTACCGACATACCGACCACCAGGGTAGCCTGCTCGCGTTTTCGGATATCAACGGAAATGTCATTGCCGAGATGCGCTTCAGCGCCTTTGGGGAGCGAAGGGCTTCTGCTGGCATCGATTCTCCGGTTTGGCGCGGTTGGATTGACCCGAACCGTCCGGTATGGGCGGATTCAATGCTGGAAGTCACGCCGCGAGGGTTCACGGGGCATGAACACCTGGATACCCACGGCCTGATCCACATGAATGGCCGGATCTATGATCCGCACGTTGGGCGTTTCCTGCAGGCGGATTCGTATATCGAGGACGTAGTAACGCTCAATCGCTACACCTACGTTCACAACAATCCAATGCGCTTTACGGATCCCTCCGGGCACTTCGGCCTTGATGAGTTTGTGACGACCGCTATGGCGGTAATGATCTCGACAGCCACTGCGCAGACAATCAATGCCACGTACGCCTATGCGGCACTTAATGCGTCAATGACCACTGCCCAGGCGACAGCAATTTCCGCCTCGGTGGCTACCGTATCGGGCGCGGTCGTCGGGACGTTCCAAACTGGGACCTGGAAAGGTGCCAAGATTGGCGCATTCACCGGTCTGGCATCTTTTGGGATCGGGCAAGGACTGGATTCGTTTGCATGGGCCTCCAAGGGGGGCAAGCTCACAACGGCTGGGTATGCCGCAAAGATTGTTTCCCATGGCGTCGTGGGCGGCATAGCTTCCGATCTTGGCGGCGGCCAATTTGGGCACGGTTTTATTTCATCAGCTGCAAGCTCGGCAGCGGCTCCTCACGTAGATCAGAACCTCAATTTCGACCTTGCGGGAGTGACGGTTTCAGCCCTTATCGGCGGGACCATTTCAGAGATTTCGGGCGGGGATTTCGCAAATGGGGCGATTACGTCTAGTATCCAGTTTGGTGTGAACCAGCTGACGAAGGAGAAAGCCGCATCGCTCACAGTTGATGTTGAGACACTCGTTGGGCATCCGGGAGAGAGTTTTTCTGGTTTCTCAGATCGGGCGAATAGGCGTATCCTTGAGTTAACCCAGCAATCAAGGCATGAGCATCGCTTTGTTTTTGCTGAGAGGGAGGTTGAAATCTATGGCTTTAAATTTACGCAGTATGCCGCGAGGATTCAGACTTCAGGAGCACACGTGTGGAGCTATGTAACAAAGGTTGCGGACGGCTTCACGCCAATGCGGGATCAGAGTGGTCACCTACTGGACGTGCATTCTCATGGAATTGATGAGGGTCAACGGCCAAACGATGCGGATTTGCTTTTCAGGCCTGACTTGGCGCCGTCAAACTCGCGTGTTCGGCCTCGACTCCCCCGCCAGAGACGATTCGAATTCTCTGAACACGACGGTCCGGGGGGTCTTGCTACAGCTAACGGTATAATCTGGCAACGTATTGATCATCCGGAGATACACCAACAATGAGCAATCAACTTCCACTTGTGGTAGCACTAATGCTGGTGTTGGGCACTGAGAGCCTCAAGGCAGTCGCGCCGACAGAACCTATGATCCGCGACATTGTTGTGAACTATCAGAATGGGAATTCCATAAGGCTCGAGTGCGATTCCGACAGATTTTGTAAGACTGTAGTCATATCAATTGCAGGCGAAGAATTTCAATTCTTATGGGATGAGCGCCAAATGAACATTGATTCCTATCGGCCAACATTGTTCTTAGAGAATACGAAGGGGGTTGAGTTTGCCTTTCAGGTAAGAATGTTATGCCCACAGGAAACGGAGGTTCGCGGCGCTATATGTTATGCGACGTTTGCAGTAAAAGCCGGAGAAATCGTGGGTGGGGAAGCATATATGGAAACGGGGGAGTCGGTTCATTCTCTTGAGTTGCCACGGCCTGTTCCGGTATTGGACCACGACGCTGAGCAGTAGTTGTGGAACTGCCTTATCTCAATCAGTCGAGGTCGTTAGACGGCCTGACCGTACCCCTGCATTAGGGCCACGCCCAATATGGGAATTCTCTGCTAGTCTGATCTGATAGGGACGACGACGAAGCGAAAGCGCTACAGCTAGAAGAAGATCATTTGAATTCTGAGCACAACCCGGAATCCCGTGTCGCCTGCCAATCGGAAAATCACCCCGATCTGCCGTAAGCTATTTCCTACGGGGTGGGTGTTTCTTTTGTTCGCCGGTGTCTCTTTTGTTCACGATGAAACGTAAACTGACGACGTTCGAGAAAATACTGGATGTAGTGCAGTTTGCAGGTGTTTTTCTTTGGATTCTTCTCTGGTGCTTGCAGAAGTTCGATATTTGGAAACCTCCAAGCGTACTGCTTTCACTGATCTTCGGAATTACCGTGCTCGCAATGGTCTCGTTCTTTCTTCTTGGCCAGAGAAAGCTGATTGATAGCAAAGATCAGTGACCGCTCAGTGAGCGTTGTTTTCAAATCGTTTCATCGATGTCGAGGGGCTTAGACACCCATCTTCCATGCGTAGGATTCAGGAAGATGGTAGGCCCTGCAGGACTTGACCCAGCAAATCGTCTCGACTCAACCTGCGGCACCCAGTGTCGCTTGCCAATCGGAAAATCACCCCGATCTGCCGTAAGCTATTTCCTACGAGGTGGGTGTCTCTTTTTTATTTGTCGTCCCACCGCATTGCGACATCCTGTCGAATCGTCAGTACCAGGTGCACGTGGTTGCTCATCACCGCATAGGCGCAGACATCAACGGCAAAGATCTCGGCCAGCTCGAAGATCCGCGCTCGGATCCAGTCGCGCCGGTGCGAGAAATCGCGTCCCGTCAGGTCGTCCTTGCCGCACAGGAACTGCCGCCGCACGCAGCGGCTGACGACGTGGTAATGCGGCGTGGCTTCGAGCGAGACAAGACGGCAGCGCGGCTGAGGCATTGGACTCTCGTGGGTAAAGGCTTGAAACCAAGCCTACGATGCCCGGATTGCCGAAGCTATCGGTAGATCGCCCCGATCTGCCGTAAGATATTTCCTACGTCGTGGGTGTCTCTTTTGTTCTTTATTTATTATCCAGTTCGAAGACCGGGTGACCGATCACCTATGAGAACGGGCGGTTACACAGAAATCGGGACAGGCTCTACGTGGTGGGTGTCTCAGCCTTCCGCTAAGTCTGGGCCAGCAAGGCAGTGGGCTTGGAGAGGGTATGACTTTCATGAAAAAAATAACTAAGGTTCCTGAGTTTTTAGATTGCAATAGGGCGGTTGTGTTCGTCTCAGTGTTGCTCTTGTGCGCATGCTCAGAGATGGATATTGATTACTGTAATCGGCTCAAAACAACAATCGAATCAGAACAAGTTAGACAGCATCTAATCGATTGGGTGGATCAGTTTGATAAGGATCCTAATCAATATGAATCAAGAATTCAGTACGGCTATGGAATGATTCCAGGGATTTTTTATGTGGAGAATGCGGATATTGACTGGGCGCTTCTTGGTTTTAATGGCCACGCGCAAGTTCGCATTTTAGGAGAGAACATAGCGCCCGATAAAATCAATGTGGTTGAGCTTGCTGAGAGCTTCTTTTTTGGAGAGCGATCTCGATATGGAATCATTGTGAAGAGGGGTAATCATTCTAGTTACGGAGTTGACGAAGGGAATCTTGTCAGTGTTGAGGGGAGAGTTGCGATTTTCTGCCCAGTGGAGCAGCCTTAGGTCTGAATTTGTTAGTTTGACCGTGGCCCTTTAGTTCGGGCCATGTCCAATGCGGAGAGTTTCTCCTAGTTTGATCTGCGAGCGCGCCACGACGAAGCGAAAGCGCTACAGCCAGAAGAAGATCATTTGAATCCGAAAGGCCCGCTAGACCAGCGCCTGCCTCCGGTGAAGGGCTGAGACACCCACCTTCCATGCATAGGATTCAGGAAGAAGGTCGGCCCTGCAGGGCTTGACTCAAAAAAGTCTCGATTGAACCTGGGGCACTCAGCCTCGCCTGCCTATCGGAAAATCACCCCGATATGCCGTAAGCTATTTCCTACGTGGTGGGCGTCTCTTTTGTTGCCGACCACCGGGCGCCCGCCGAACAACCGCAGCCAGCGCTCGGCGACCTCCCGGTCATCCCATTCCATTGCGACATCCTGTCGAATCGTCAGTACCAGGTGCACGTGGTTGCTCATCACCGCATAGGCGCAGACATCAACGGCAAAGATTTCGGCCAGCTCGAAGATCCGCGCTCGGATCCAGTCGCGCCGGTGCGAGAAGTCCTTGCCCGTATCGCGGTCGAAACCGCAAAGAAACTGCCGCCGCACGCAGCGGCTGACGACGTGGTAATGCGGCGTGGCTTCGAGCGAGACAAGACGGCAGCGCGGCTGAGGCATCGGACACTCCTGCGTAGAGGCTTGAATCCAAGCCTACGATGCCCGGCGTGCCGAAGGCATCGGCAAAACGGCGCGATTCTCCGTAAGATATTTCCTACGTGGTGGGTGATGAGATGGACGCCTCCATCATTCGCATCGGCGTCAGGTTCGCGCCACACTGGTCTTGGACTCAGTCACTTGCGTAGGAGGCGTCCAAATGAAGCGTACAACAGTCGGCATCGATCTCGCAAAGAACTCATTCCAGATCTGTCAGGTCAACCAAGCTGGCAAGCTGGTTTCCAATCGACCGGTCAAACGAGCGAAGTTCGTTGAGGCTATTGTTCAACTGCCACGATCGCGCATCGCCATGGAGTCATGCGCCGGGGCTCATCACTGGGGTCGGACCATCTCCCGGCTTGGCCACGAGGTGGTCCTGGTTCCTCCCCAGCACGTCAAGCCGTTCGTGCGGGGCGGTAAGAGCGACCCACGTGATGCCCTGGCCATCATCGAAGCGGCCAATCGCCCGGCGCTGCATGCGGTGCCGATCAAGTCCTTGGACCAGCAGGACCTGCAGACGCTGCATCGCATCCGGCAACTCCAGGTCCAGCACGCCACGGCCATCGCGAACCAGATCCGGGGCATCGCCCATGAATATGGCATCTGCTTCGAGCGCGGGATCCACAGCCTGCTGCGTGATCTGCGCTTTGCGCTCGAGGATGCCGAGAACGACTTGACCGAAACCGCTCGACTCACCCTCGCGTACCGCTACGTCGACGTCCTGATGCTGCGCGAGCAGGTCAAGCGAAGCCGGCAACGGATCGTGGACCGGGCCAGGGAGCTTCCCGCGATGGCGCGCTTGCTCGAGGCACCGACCTTCGGTGAGCTGGTTGCGTCATCCTTCCTGGCCTCGATCGGAGATGGGCAGCAGTTCAAGCGCGGCCGGCAGGTATCGGCCTGGCTCGGGCTGGTGCCCCGACAGCACGGCACCGGCGGCACGATGCGGCTCCAGGGCATCACCAAGAGCGGTGATCGGTACCTGCGAACGATGCTGCTGCACGGCTCACGGGCCGTCATCGTACGGGCTCGCGGCAAGGACACGCCAATCGGCCGCTGGGTGACACCGTTGATCGAACGGCGGGGTCACAACAAGGCCGTCGTCGCCCTGGCCAACAAGATGGCGCGCATCGGCTGGCACATCGTGGCCCGCGGTGCGCACTACGACCCCGCGAAGGCGTTCGGCTCGTCCTGAACGGCCTGCCACTGAGTCTGCATCACCGATGAGGACAAAGGTCACCGACCCTGGGAGAGCCTGGTCTTGGACAAGGTGAAAAACCGAGTGGGTGTATAGGCCCCGGGGTCATCTCGAAACTCATGTTGGGCCGGAGCGAAAGAAAGCGCTCCACGAAGAGCCCGGATATATGTCAGCAGACCCTCTTTCTTCATCGGACAATCAAAAAACGCCAACTCTCTGTCAACGGGAGACCGGTGCGTTCGGCCCGAAGCCGGCGAAAATGCTCAAAATCAGGCTTGACCGGGGGGAGGCGTCCATATATGTCTCCGTTGTTATTGTGCTCGGCGGCAATGTCCTGCCGAACGGTCAGCACCAGGTGGACGTGGTTGCTCATGACCGCGTAGGCGCAGATGTCGACGGCAAAGATATCCGCCAGCTTGAATATCCGCTCCCGAATCCAATCGCGCCGATGCGAGAAGTCCTTGCCCGTATCGCGGTCGAAGCCGCAGAGGAACTGCCGCCGAACGCAGCGGCTGACGACGTGGTAATAAGGTGTTGCTTCGAGCGAGACAAGACGACAGCGCGGCTGAGGCATCGGACTCTCGTGCGTAGAGGCTTGAAACCAAGCCTACGATGCCCGGATTGCCGAAGGCATCGGTAAATCGCCGCGATCCGCCGTAAGATATTTCCTACGTGGTGGGTGTCTCAATTGATTGGGGAATTGCCGGCCCCGCAGGACTTGACCCAGCAAAACGTCTCGATTGAACCTGCGGAACCCAGTGTCGCCTGCCAATCGAAAAATCACCCCGATCTGCGGTAAGCTATTTCCTACGAGGTGGGTGTCTCTTTTGTTTGCAGGTGTCTCTTTTGTTTGCAAACGGCGATCGTCAATTCGATCTCGTGCACTCAAGCAGTTTCGTTGGTTTCACCAGTGTCCAACGTGGTGGGTGTCTCTTTTGTTCCCGTACGTCGTGGGTGTCTCTTTTGTTGGGTGTCTCTTTTGTTGCGGACGCCGCCATGCTTTATTTCGATTCCGCACAGCATCAGCAGACAGGGGAGACTCAGAAATGAAAGTACTCCAATCTTCGGCGAAGCTCGATTATGAAGATCGGTTTGAGGTGACTGTATGGGTGACGCTTCTAGCGTCGTTCCCTTTGGGGGTTACGCGGTTTTTCGGCCATTTGGGTTTACTGGTTTCCGTCATATTCGTTGTTGGAGCTGGATTCGCTTTAAAGAACGTGCTGCGTCCCGTCTTGCGTTCACCGCCTCTGCTTGTTCTACTGTCGATCTATCTTATGTTTGGGCTAGCAGCAGCGTTTTATGCTTTTTATAGCGGTAACGCTTTGCCATTTATGGGGGTTGTTGTCTTCTATTTGTCTTTAGTCTTCGGGCTGATCTGGCCTCATTTGGTTGGCAAGGAAATTCAAAGGATGGAGGATAGTCCAATGAAAAATTCGGAAGAGACTTAACCGAGATGTTTGACCGTACCCCGGCTTTTGGGCCACGCCCAATCTGGCAATTCTCTGCTAGTTTGATCTGAGAGCGCGCCACGACGAAGCGAAAGCGCTACAGCCAGTAGAAGATCATTTGGATTCTGAACACAACCTCGCTGGACCAGCGCCCGCCTCAGCCACCCCCCTCCAACTTCAACTCGAACTCCTCCCCCCGAAACCCGATCACATCCCCACCCACCATCTTGCGGCTTCGCCGGGTCTCGATCTCGCCATTCACGGTGACCTGTCCGTCCCCGATCAGCAGCTTCGCTTCGCCGCCGCTGGACGTCAGTCCCTCGAACTTCAGGATCTTGTAGAGCTCTACGGGCTCTCGGTTGATTTCGACGGTGCGCATGGGTGGCTCCGGGGGGTTGCGGGATCAGGCTGGGTGAGGGACGCTCCCGACCACCCGACCCAGGAATCAATGAGTCACACTCCCAAAACCCCATAGGATTCAGGAAGATGGTGGGTCCTGCAGGACTTGAACCTGCGACCTACCGATTATGAGTCGGCAAGTGCGATAGAACGATCTCAGTGGCGAGCGAGATGAATTGGACGTCGACCGGCCTGCGGTTGGCCGCGGGCGGCTGAAAGCGGACGTCAATCAGCGGGCCAGAAACTCCCGGATCATCGGCACCAGTTCATCGGCGGCATCTTCCAGCACGTAGTGGCCGGCGTCCTCGAAGTACTCGATGCGCGGGTCGGGGAAGATTTCGCGCCACTTGTCGAGGACTTCGTCGTTGAACACGAAGTCCTTGGCGCCCCAGCCGAAGAACTTGGGCTTGTCGGCAAGCGCCGGTAGCAGGCGCTCGGTCTCGGCCAGTACGGACCAGGCCGCATCGTTCTCGCTCAGCGGAATGTCCTGGACGAAGCGCAGGGTGGCCAGGCGTCGGTGCGATCCGCCGCGGTACGGGGCGGTCAGGCCCCTGGCGACGTTTTTCGGCAACTTGCGGGCGGTGGCCATGCGGGTGGCCAGGCCGGAGAAGGCGTTGAAGCCCTTGATCAGGAACGCGCCGAGGCCGGTTCGGGCGAAGGCCAGCGACTTCGGCAGGTTGGCATCGTCGGGAATCGTGAATGCCCAGGTGTTGAGGATCACCAGCTTGCCGATCCGCTCCGGGTTGCGCGCGGCCCAGCCCAGCCCGATGGCGCCGCCCCAGTCGTGGACCACCATGTCGATCTTCCGGTCCGGCTCGACGGCGTCGAGCCAGTGGCCGAGGTCGGCGATGCGTTGGCCCAGCGTGTAGTCGTAGTCCTCGTCGGTAGGGCGGTCGGACAGGCCCATGCCGATGTGGTCCGGGGCCAGGCAGCGGTGGTCGCCCGCCAGCGCGCGGATCACGTTGCGGTAGTAGAACGACCAGGTCGGGTTGCCGTGGACCATGACCACCGGACGGCCCGAGGCCGGGCCTTCGTCGACGAAGTGCAGGGCGTGGCCGCTCGGCAGCGCGTGGTAGTGGCTGTCGAACGGGTACAGCGATCGGTCGAGGCCGGGCAGGTCGGTCACGGTCGGCGGTCTCCGGCGGTCCGGCGGGTCAGGTCAGATGGTCGAACACGGGTCGAGCGGTCCGGGATCTACCAGACCACCTCGGCCATCGAGCAGTTCAGGCCCGAGCCGATGCCCATCAGCGCGATCTTGTCGCCGCGGTTGACGCGGTTCTCGTCGACGATCCGCGAGAGCACGGTCGGAATCGACGCGGGGCCGATGTTGCCGAGGCGCGGGAAGATCCGGTAGACCCGCTCCGGTTCGACGCCGAACATGCGGATGAACATGTCCGTATGCGCCTTGGACACCTGGTGGATGACGATGTGGTCCAGGTCGTTGGCGACCCAGCCCAGCACCGTACGGGCGGCCGTGAACGTCAGCGTGGCCAGCTTCATGCCCTCGGTCAGCAGGCTGCGCGTGTCGGTCCACATCTGGTGGTTCCAGCCGCGGCACAGGTTGTTGAACTGGGTCGCGGCCCGGGTCACGCCGCCCTTGTAGGCGGGGCCGTCCGGCATCAGGTCGCGGCGCGTCATGACCATCGCGGCCGCGCCCGAGCCCAGCGTCAGCGAGGCGAATTCGCTCTTGAACTGCTTGCGCGTGACCGACGGCTGAAGCAGCCGGTTGATCGTCGTCTCGTTGAGTTCCTTGCTCGACTCGCCGTTGACGATCAGGGCGTAGTCGATCTCGCCGCGTTCGAGCATCCGCCCGGCGATGTTCATGCCGTTGATGAACGCCAGGCACGCGTTGCCCACATCGAAGCTCTCGCAGGTGTTCGACAACTTCAGGTTGTTGTGGACCACACAGGCCGTCGACGGCTCGAGGAAGTCGCGCGAAACCGAGGTGTTGATGAGAATGCCGACCTGCTTGGGGTCGATGCCGGCGCGCTCCATGGCCTTGCGGCCGGCCAGCGTCGCGGCGTCGGACGGCTGCATGCCGTCGTCCCAGTAGCGGCGTTCCTGGATGCCGGCCAGGTCGATGAGCGGGTTTCCGCGAACGCGCAGGCGCTTCAGGGTCGGCGCCAGGCGCTCCAGGACTTCCTCGCTGGAGACCTTGTGCGGCGGGTCCACGGAGACCACGGACTGGATGGCAACGTTTTCGAACAGCATTCTCACAATCCGGCCCGCGCGCGGCGGGTCTCTGGGCAGGTAACCTCGTATTATACGTTGATCCCGCCCCCGCCCGGTTCACGTCACCCGATGCCCGATCCAGCGCCGAATCCGCGGCTTTCCGAGTCGATCACGCGTGCGGCCACCGCGCTGCGCGCTGCCGAGCAACCGCTGCGCATCCTGGGCCTGCTGGCCTGGCCCCAGGACGTTCGCCGCGCCTTCCTGGCCGGCGGCGCCAGGCGCCTGCCGGACGTCGAATACCCGAAGGTCGATCCTCGTCCCGTGCGCGAAGCGCTGGCCGACGCCCGCCGGATCATTCCCGAATGCGGTCCGGCGCGGCCGTGGTTCGAGCGGATCGCCGAGCGGCTCGACGAGGCCGCCTCGATGACCACGCAGCTGGGGCGGGCGCCGTTCTTCGAGCATTCCCGGAGGCTCTACGGCGCGCCGTCGGAAACCCTGGCCGACGCCCGAACCACGCCCCTGAAGCTGGCGCGGCGGATGCGGCGCCTGCTCGATCGGCTCTCGCACATCGATCTCGGCGCGGCCGAGGAAGCCACGGTGACGGCCGAGGCGCTGGCCGAGCGGATGCGCCCGGCGGTGGCGAAGCTGTTCGGCGACGAGGCGCCCGAGATCGAACTCGTCGAGACCCTGTCGGCCAACGCCACGGCCGGTCCGGCGCGCATCAAGATCCGCGCTGCCGCGCGCTTCACCGATCGCGACGTGACCCAGCTGATCCACCACGAGGCCGGCATCCACGTGGCCACCGCGCTCAACGGCCGTCACCAGAAGGCCCTGCCGATCCTGGCCGCGAGTCATCCCGGTACGACCCGGACCCAGGAAGGCCTGGCGGTGTTTTCCGAGTTCATCACCGGCAGCATGGACCTGGACCGCCTCGGCCGCCTGACCGACCGGGTGCTGGCCATCCAGATGGCCATCGACGGCGCCGATTTCGTCGAGGTCTTCGGCTATTTCCGCGAGCGTGGCTCCGACGAGCGCGACGCCTTCGAGCAGGCGCGGCGGGTGTTCCGGGGTGGCGTTCTCTCCGGGGGTGCGCCGTTCACCAAGGACGTGGTCTACCTCGACGGCCTGCTCCGGGTGCACGACTTCCTCCGTTCGGTGGTCGCCGGCGGGCGCGCCGACCTGCTCCTCCTCCTGTTCTGCGGCAAGCTCGACTTGGACGATGTACCCGTGCTCTGCGAACTGGCCGACCTGGGCCTGGTCGCGGCACCGAAGTTCCTGCCGCCGTGGGCCGAGGACCGGCGTTTCCTGGTCAGCTACCTCGCCTATTCGGGGTTCCTCGGGCGGGTCCGCCTGGGCGACGTGCACAAGCGCTACGCGCGCCTGCTTCACGACGCGCCGCCCGTGAAGTTCGCCTGACCGGCGAGGGCGTACTACACTTCGTGGCAGCCGTAGCCCAACCGAAGCGATCGACGCCGTGACCGAACTCGTCAACATTGCCGAAGCGCTGACCCGCCAGGCCCGGGCCCAACCGGATACGGTGGCCCTGGTCGTGCCGACGCGTCGCGTCGACGGCCGCTGGCAGGACCGGCGCTACACCTACCGCCAGCTCGACGACCTCAGCGACCGGCTGGCGGCGGGCCTGCAGGCCCAGGGCTACGAGCCCGGCACCCGCGTTGCGTTCATGGTGCCGCCTTCGCTGGAGTTCTTCGCGCTGTTCTTCGCCCTGTTCAAGGCCGGCCTGGTGCCGGTGCTGATCGACCCGGGCATCGGCATGAAGCCGCTCAAGGCCTGCCTGGCCGAGGCCCGCCCCAGGGTCTTCATCGGCGTGGCCCGGGCGCAATGGGCCCGCTTGCTGCTGGGCTGGGGTCGTGAATCGATCCGGTCGACGATCACGATCGGGCCGCGTCCGTTCGGCCTGGGGCGGAAGTACAAGGACCTGCTGTCGGGCAATGCGACCGACTTCCGGCCGCCCGGGTTCGAAGGCGACGAAGCCGCGGACCGTCCGGCGGCGATCCTGTTCACCTCCGGGTCCACCGGTATTCCCAAGGGCGTGGTCTACCGCCACCGCAACTTCGTCGCCCAGGTGCGGCTGATGCGCGAGACCTTCGGCATGAGTCCCGGCGAAGTCGACCTGCCGACCTTTCCGCCGTTCGCCCTGTTCGACCCCGCCCTGGGCATGACCACGGTGATCCCGAAGATGGACTTCACCCGGCCCGCCAAGGCCGACCCGGACATGCTGGTCAGCATGATCGAACAGTACGGTGTGACCAACCTGTTCGGCTCGCCGGCCCTGATGAACACCCTGTCGCGGCACCTCGAAGCCAACGGCATCAAGCTGCCCATGCTCAAGCGCGCCCTGTCGGCCGGCGCGCCGGTTCCGCCGAAGGTCGTCGAACGGGTGCTCGGCGCGCTGAATCCGACCGCGGACCTGCACACGCCCTACGGCGCGACGGAAGTGCTGCCCGTGGCCACCGTGGCCGGCCGCGAACTGCTCGACGGCCTGGCCGATGCGCACCGGGAAGGCCGGGGCATCTGTGTCGGCCGACCGCTGGCGGCGAACACCGTGCGCATCATCAAGATCACCGACCGGCCGATCGAGAAGCTGGCCGATTCGGCCCGGGTCGATCGCGGCGAGATCGGTGAGATCTGCGTGTGCGGCCCGACCGTTACCGAGACCTACTGGCAGCGCGACGCGCAGACCCGGCTGGCCAAGATGGCCGACCCGGACGGCGCCGTATGGCATCGCATGGGCGACCTGGGCTGGATCGACGATGACGGCAGGCTGTGGTACTGCGGCCGCAAGTCGGAACGCGTGATCACCGCCGACGGCACGCTGTACACCGAGTGCATCGAGGGCCGGGTCAATGCGGTTCACGGCGTGTTCCGTTCGGCCCTGGTCGGGGTCGGCGAGCCGGGCCGCCAGATTCCCGTGGTCATCGTCGAGCCGGAGCCCACGGTCAAGCCCGGCCCGGTGATCGCCAGCGTTCACGACCAGCTCGAAATGCACGCCGAAACAGCGATGATCCGCGACGTGCTGATGCGCCAGGACCTGCCGACCGACATCCGGCACAACGCCAAGATCCGTCGGCCGCAGCTGGCCGAATGGGCCGCCCGCCGGCTGCGCCGGCGCCGGATCGGGGCGACCGCGAAGGACTGGTCGTGATCCGACTGCCGCTGGTCGATCGACTGAAGTTCTTCGTCGAGCGCCAGTTCGTCAAGGGCGCGGGCTTCCAGCTGCTGATCGTTGCCGCACTGATCGGCGCGATCTCGGTCATCGGCGGAGCGGCGATGCTGCTGGGCGGCGGCGAAGGGTCGCTGCCCGACGCGATCTGGTGGGCGTTCCTGCGCCTGACCGATCCGGGCTACCTCGGCGACGACGTCGGCGGCTGGCGGCGCTTCGTATCGACCTTGCTCACGATCAGCGGCTACGTGGTGTTCCTCGGTGCCCTGGTCGCGATCCTGACCCAGTGGCTGATCGGCCGGATGCGCGAGTTCGAGCGCGGCCTGACGCCGGTGGCGCTGACGAACCATGTCGTGATCATCGGCTGGACCAACCGGACGCTTCCCTTGCTGCGAGAGCTGGTCGGTACCCAGCGGGCCGAGCGACGGTTCCTGCGCTCCTTCGGCCTGCGTCGCGTGACCCCGGTCGTGCTGTCGGAGGACGTCTCGGCGGTGCAGGCGCAGGAACTCCGCGGCGATCCCGTGCTGTCCCACAGCGCCAACCGCATCATCCTGCGCTACGGTTCGGCCCTGGAAGAAGAAGCCATCCAGCGCGCGGCCTGCCTGAACGCCGCCGTGGTGCTGCTGCCCAGCGATTTCGGTTTCCGCGGCCAGGACGTCGGCCAGGGCCTCGACCCCGACGTGGAAACGATTCGGGTACTCCTCTCGATGGATGCGCGGGCCGCCGATGCGGGCAGCGCCCCGCCGCGGGTGATCGCCGAGGTCCAGGATGAGCGGCGCCTGGCCGTGGTCCAGCGTGCCTACCGCGGACCGTTGGAGGCTGTGGCGTCCGATCGCACGATCAGCCGGATGCTGCTGCAGACGGTGCTTCATCCGGGGCTGGCGGCCTTCCTGCGCGAGACGCTGACTTCGCTGGACGGCAACGAATTCCACCTGCGGCCGGCCGGGCGGCTGGCCGGGGCTCCGCTGAAGGAGATCGCCGCACGCGTGCCGTGCGCCCGCGTGCTGGGGCTGGTGCGCGACCAGGCCGGTGAACGAAAAGCGCTGCTCGGGCCGCCCAGCGATACGGTGGTCGAGGCCGACGACCGGATCATCCTGCTCGCCCGGGAGTCCGCCGACGTCGAGTTCGAACGCAGCGGCAGCGCGCGCGTCGGCACCGTCGACCGGCCGTCGAAGCAGGCTCCGTCGCGCCGGGGCCGACCGTCCCACCGGGTGCTGCTGCTGGGCTGGAACGCCCGTGTGCCGGTCCTGCTCCAGACGCTGGCGGCGCGCAACGACCGGCACTGGGACGTCGACCTGCTGTCGTTCGTGCCGCTGGAAGAGCGACGGGCCGCGCTGGAAGGTCGCGATACGGGCGACGCGCTGACGCTGACCCAGTACGAGGACGACTACCTGCTCGAGGGCGTGCTGGAGAAGCTGCCGCTGGCCGACTACCGGAGCATCGTCCTGCTGACCAGCGACCGCCTGGGCAGCTCGGAGGAGGCCGATGCCCGGGCGATCGTCGGTCACCGGATGCTCGAGGCGCTGCTCGAAGGGCAGGACCGCCAGCCGCACCGGATCATCGAACTGGCCGATGCCGCGAACGAGGGCCTGGTCCGGGGTGCGCGCGCCGAGACCCTGATTCCGCCGCTGCTGATGAGCCACGTGCTCGCCCAGCTGGCGCTCAGGCCCGAGCTGGGGGTGGTGTTCAACGCGTTGTTCGCGCCCGACGGACCGGAGCTGGAGTTCCACCCCTGCGCCCACTATCGCGTGCGCGGCCGCACCACCTTTGCCGAGTTCGATGCGAGCGTCGCCGAGGCCGGGGACCTTCTGGTCGGCGTGCGCCTGCGGCGTGCCGGCGACGTGCCGCACGAGCTGGTCCTCAACCCCCCGCGCGATATGAGCTTCGAGGCGAACGACGACCTCGAAGCGCTGGTACTGACACGAGGAACCTGATGGAATTCGAACGCTTGCACAGCTGCGGCGCGGCCCGCCGCGGGCGGCTGGTCTTCGGCGAGCGCAGCTCGGTGGAAACCCCGGCCTTCATGCCGGTCGGCACCTACGGCACGGTCAAGGCCATGACGCCGGAAGAGCTGCGCGGCATCGGGGCGGAGATCATCCTCGGCAACACCTTCCACCTGATGCTTCGTCCCGGCACCGAGGTGATCCGGGCCCACGGCGACCTCCACGACTTCATGCACTGGAACGGGCCGATCCTGACCGATTCCGGCGGGTTCCAGGTCTGGAGCCTGAGCGATCTGCGCAAGCTGACCGAGGAGGGCGTGACCTTTGCCTCGCCGGTCGACGGCAGCAGGATCTTCATGGGGCCGGAGGAATCGATGGCGGTGCAGCGCGAGCTCGGCTCCGACATCGTGATGATCTTCGACGAGTGCACCGCCTATCCGGCCAGCCACGAAGAAGCGGCCGAATCCATGGAGCGTTCGCTGCGCTGGGCCGAACGGTCGAAGGCGGCCCATGTTGCGGGATATGAGCAACAGCCAGGGGGCGGGAACGCCTCGGCCGCGCTGTTCGGCATCGTCCAGGGCGGCATGTACGACGACCTCCGGATCCGGTCGGCGGAAGGCCTGAAAGCGATCGGGTTCGACGGCTACGCGATCGGCGGCCTGAGCGTCGGCGAGCCGGAGGAGGAACGACTCCAGGTGCTGGAGACGACCTGCCCGGTCCTGCCCGAGGATCGACCGCGCTACCTGATGGGCGTCGGTCGGCCCGAAGACCTGGTCCGTTCGGTCCTGCGCGGGGTCGACATGTTCGACTGCGTGATGCCGACCCGAAACGCGCGCAACGGGCACCTGTTCACGCGCAAGGGCGACGTCAAGATCCGCAATGCACGCTTCACCGCCGACACGCGGCCGATCGACCCGCAGTGCGGCTGCTACACCTGCAGCCACTATTCGCGCGCCTACATCAAGCACCTGCACCGGTGCAACGAGATCCAGGGCGCGCGGCTGGCGACGATCCACAATCTCCATTTCTATCAGTGGATCATGCGCGAGATGCGCAGCGCGATCGAGGACGACCGGCTCGAAGGCTGGGCCGAGGCCTTCCTGGCCGAGCGCGGGGAGGGCGTCTGAGCATGCACGACGAGCAGCCCGTCGACAACGACGCGCCGCGGCCCAGGATCGACGTCGCCGCAGGCGTGCTGCGCGATGGCGACGACCGCGTGCTGGTCACGCAGCGCCTGCCCGGTCGCCACCTCGAAGGGCGCTGGGAATTTCCCGGCGGCAAGATCGAGGACGGCGAGGCGCCGCACCGGGCCCTGGCCCGGGAACTGGCCGAGGAACTCGGCATCGAGAGCGGGCCGATGCGGCCGCTGGTCAGCGTGACCCACGCCTATCCCGAAAAGACCGTCCGCCTGCGCCTGTTCGAGGTCCACTCCTTCGCCGGCACGCCGGAAGGCCGCGAGGGCCAGGCGCTGAAGTGGGTCCCGGTCGACGAACTTCGCGCACTGGACATGCCCGAGGCCGATCGTCCGCTGGTCCGCCTCCTCGGGCTCGACGCCCACTACTCGATCTCGCCGTCGCCGGCCTCCTTCGGCGATGCCGATGCGTTCCTGGCCGCGTGGCAGGCCTGCCTGGACGCCGGCTTCCGTCTCCTGCGGCTGCGGCCGGGTCCCGGCGAGCGGATCGCCGACTCACTGATCGAGGCGGTGGCCGCGCGCACGCGGGCCGCCGGAGCGCGGTGGCTGGCTTCCGGTCCGCTCGAGACCGTGGTTGACTGGCCCTGCGACGGCGTCCACCTGACCACCAGCCAGCTGGTCGAGAACCACCGTCGCCCGATCGGCAATGATCGGCTGCTGGCCGCGTCGTGCCACGACCTCGAGGAAATCCACATGGCGGCCGGCCTGGACGCCGATTTCGTGACCCTTTCGCCGGTCGCCGCCACGATCAGCCATCCCGGCGCCCTGCCGCTGGGCTGGGACGATTTCGAGCGCGTCGTGGCCCTGTCCCCGCTGCCGGTGCTGGCGCTGGGTGGCATGGAGCCGGACGACTGGGGTCGCGCGCGGGCCGCAGGCGGCTTCGGGGTCGCGGGCATCCGTGCCTTCGGCTGGGGCAGCCAATGACCGCCGTCGACGATTCGATCGAGCGTCGAACCCTGCCGCTGGGCTCGCTACCCGGCCCGGACGAAGGCGCGGTGGACGTCTGGTTGATCCGGCAGGACCGGCTGCCACTGGCCGGTCTCGGCGCGCTGGCGGCGACCTCGGAAGGTGCCGAGACGCGGCAACTCGAGCGGGTCCAGCAGCGCTTCCTGTTGCGGCTCCTGCTCGGCGCCTACCTCGATCGGCCCGGGCGCGACGTCGTGGTCGACCGCGAGCCCGCCGGCAAGCCCGTGCTGGCCGGTGAGGATGCCCGCCGGCTGGCGTTCAGCCAGTCGCACGCCGGACCGTGGCTGGCGATCGCCGTCAGCGGCGGCACGCCCGTCGGCGTCGATATCGAGCCCGGCGACCGCCGCCCGCGCTGGGAGAAGCTGGCGCGACGCTATTTCCCCGCAGACGACGCGGAAGCGGTCTGTGCCGAACGGGCGGCCGATGGCTGCCGTCGATTCCTGGACCACTGGACCGCGCGCGAGGCGCTGGTCAAGGCGGCCGGCCGGACGCTGGCGGGTAACGTGGCCGGCATCGCGCTGGGGCCGGTCCCGGAGGAACAGCCGATGGCGCTGCCGGGCGACTGGCCCCCGGGTGTCTGGAGCCTGCGCAGGCTCCAGGCCGGTCCCGGCCTGGTCGGCCACGTCGCCTGGGCGGAGGAAACGGCGCCGGCTCTGCGTGTTCGACAATTGTCCGGACCGGGTTGACGAGGCGCGCGCTGACGAAGAGGCCCCATCGCTCGTGCCGACGCGGTCGCGTCGACGGATCGGGTACCCTGTCGGGCGTTGCCGAGTGCGGCCAGAAACGCTGGATTGGACCATGACGGATTTCGGATTCCGCGAAGTTTCACCCGAGGAGAAGACGCAGCTGGTCGGCCGCGTGTTCTCGTCGGTGGCGGACCGCTACGACCTGATGAACGACCTGATGTCGGTCGGCATCCACCGGCTGTGGAAGCGCCACTTCGTGGCCGGCTGCAGCCTGCGGCCAGGCCAGGCCGTGCTGGATCTCGCCGGGGGCACCGGCGATATCGCGGACCTGGTCCGGCGCAGGGTCCAGCCCGGCGGCAAGGTGCTGGTCGCCGACATCAACCGGGCCATGCTCGAAGCCGGCCGCCGGCGCATGGACGATCGCGGTCGGGTCGGCGGCTTCGAGTGGCTGCAGGTCAACGCCGAGTCGCTGCCCTTCGCCGACCGCACCTTCGATCACCTGACGATCGCCTTCGGCCTGCGCAACGTGACCGACAAGGCCGCCGCGCTGGCCGAGATGTATCGCGTGCTGAAACCGGGCGGCCGGGTCCACATCCTCGAGTTCTCCCACGTCGCGCCCGAGCCGGTCGCCAGGGCCTATGACCTGTGGTCGTTCAAGGTCCTGCCGAGGCTCGGTGCCATGGTCGCCGGCGACCGCGAAAGCTACCAGTACCTGGCCGAATCGATCCGCCGCTTCCCGAACCAGGAAGCGCTTGCGGGCCAGCTCCAGGAGGCCGGCTTCGAGCGCGTTCGCTACGAGAACCTCTCGGCCGGCATCGCCGCCATCCATCGCGGTGCCCGCACCTGATGGCGCGCTACGTCACGCCCCTGCCGGCGCTGCTGGCCCGCGCCTGCGAGCAGGTCGCCAACCGGGCCGCCGCGCTGGACCCGGCGGCAGCCGACCACCTCGCGCCGCTGGTCGGGCACTGGCTGAAGTTCGAGTTGGAAGGCCTGGGCATCGACCTGTGGATCGGCGCCGAGGGTGACCGCCTGCGGGTGCTGGCCGAGCCCGAGGCCGCGGACCTGCAAGCCGACACCACCGTCAGCGGCACGCCCGGCGCGCTGCTGGCGATGGCCGTCCCCGATCTGTCGGGCCCCGGTGGGGTGCGCATCGAGGGCGACGCGCGCCTGGCGCAGAAGTTCCAGCAGGCGATGAACCGGCTCGACCCCGACCTCGAGCAGGGCCTGGCCGACGCGTTCGGACCGTTGATCGGCCCGCAGATGTACCGGGTCGTCCGTGAAGCGGTCGATTTCGGCGGCCATGCCGCACGATCCGGCGGCGACCAGTTCGCCCACTGGCTGCGCGAGGAAAGCGACCTGGTGCCGGCTCCCGGGGAATGGCGAGCGTTTCGCGACGGCGTCGACGACCTTCGCGAGGCCGTCGACCGCTTCGCCGGCAAGGTGCACAGGAGGCTCGACGCGTGATTCGACGCGGGCTCCGCATGCTGCGCATCGCCGTGGTGCTGGCGCGTTATCGTCTCGATGAGCTGCTGGTCGAACTCCCTCCGCTGCGCATCGCTCGGGCCGTGCGCCTGGTCCCGTGGGGCCGACGGCGGGTGCGCGAGCTGCCGCGTGGACGCCGCCTCCGCCTGGCGCTGGAGGAACTGGGCCCGATCTACGTCAAGTTCGGTCAGATCCTGTCGACCCGGCGCGACCTGCTGCCCCCCGACATCGCCGACGAGCTTGCCGAGCTGCAGGACGCGGTACCGCCGTTCCCCGGCGAGCAGGCCCGCGCGATCGTCGAGCAGCAGCTCAAGGCGCCGATCGATTCGCTGTTCGCCTGCTTCGATGTCGAACCGATGGCCTCGGCGTCGATCGCCCAGGTCCACGCGGCGGAACTGCCGGACGGTGACCGGGTCGTGGTCAAGGTCGTACGCCCGGGCATCGAGGACCGCATCCGCGATGATCTCGAACTGCTCGGCGCGCTGGCTCGCCTGGCCCGCAGGTATCACCCGGAAGGCGACCGGATCCGGCCCAACGAGATCGTCGAGGAGTTCGAGCGCTTCATCTACGACGAGCTGGACATGCAGCGCGAAGGCGCCAACGCCAGCCTGCTGAGGCGAAACTTCGAAGACTCCGACGACCTCTACATTCCGCGCATCCACTGGTCGCACACCGCCGACCACGTGCTGACCATGGAGCGGGTCGGCGGCGTGCCGGTGCGTGACATCGACGAACTGCGGCGCCAGGGCGTCGACCTCGAGAAGCTGGCCCGCCGCGGCATCCGGGTGTTCTACCAGCAGGTGTTCCGTGACAACCTGTTCCACGCCGACATGCACCCCGGCAATATCCGGATCGACACCACCGACCCGGACAACGCGACCTATATCGCGCTGGACTTCGGCATCGTCGCCAGCCTGACGCCGAAGGACCTGTACTACATCGGCGAGAACTTCCTGGCGATCTTCAACCGCGACTACCGCCGCGTCGCCGAACTGCACATCGAGGCCGGGTGGGTGCCGGCCGATACCCGGATCGACGAGATGGAAGCCGCCGCGCGCACGGTCTGCGAGCCCAGCTTCACCCGGCCGCTCGAAGAAGTCTCGTTCGCCGAACTGGTGGTCAACCTGTTCAACGTCGCGCGGCGGTTCAAGCTGACCGTCCAGCCGCAGCTGATCATGCTGCAGAAGACGCTGCTGAACATCGAAGGCATGGGCCGCGACCTGTACCCGAAGATCAACATCTGGGACGTGGCCAAGCCCGAGCTGGAACGGATCTTCCGCGAGCGCTACGGCATCAAGCGCACCGCGCGCAGGATCGGCCGCGAGATTCCGGCGTGGCTGTCCAGCGCACCGGAAGTCCCGGGCTTCGCGCTCGATGCCCTGAAACACGCGGCGCGCGGCCAGTTCCGCGCCCGGCTCGAGAGCGAGGACCTGGAGAGGATCTCGGCCTCGCTGAAGACCCACAACCGCGGCACGCCGGGCGCGGTGCTGACCGCCGGACTGCTGATCGCCTCGTCCGTGCTCGCCGCCTTCGACGTCGGCCCCTTCCTGTCCGAGCACTCCGTTCCGGCAATGATCGGGTTTGCCTTCAGCGCACTGATTGCCTGGCGGGCGATGCGCTGAGCTGAGCGCATCCCGGGGCGCACGGCCGCGAACGACGTCAAACCACCACGGGTTCGCCTGCCTGGCGCGTCAGTACGGCCCCGGCTTCATTCGAAGCCGTCGAAGAAGATTCCTTCGAGCACGATTCCGCGAGCGAACAGGTGGCCCTCGCCCTGATTGGGGCTGGGCCAGGGCGGATTGTCGGAAGGCGCACGGAAGGCGACCTGGCCGGTGCTGGATGCGAAAGGCTGATACGCGTGGCTGTCGCCGGCCACGTCGAGGGCGTGGCTGACCCACTGGAAATCGAACGGCGCGATCGGGTCGCGGGACAGTTCCACGGTGTAGACATCCGACAGGCCGTTCGTGTCGTTGGGGTCCAGGGCGCGCTGGGTCGAGAAGGCGACGAGATTGCCGTTCGAGGACAGGGAAACTTCGTTGAGCGCCTGGCCGAAGGCAAAGCCCGGTGGCTCCAGCGAGGTTCCGACCGGGTCCTCGATCAGCGTGATGCGACGGGCGATGAGGTCGTACACGTAGAGATCCGCGTCGTCCGTATCGCCGGGCTGTAACTCGGTGCGTGTCCAGAACGCCACGCGCGAGCCCGAGCAATCGATCGAGGGTGCGCCGCCGGCATTGTTGCTGAGGACGCCGTCGTCTGGCGGCAAGCCCGCCTCGGCCCCGATCCGAACCCAGTTGCCGGCGATCGTATTGCCGACGAAGTAGTCGGTGTAGGTCTCGCCGAAGGCCAGGTCTTCGCCCTCGACCCAGGGGTGGAAACTGCCGCCGCGGAAGGCCATGATCGCGCCGCCGCAGGAGATCGTGAAGCCGCCGCAGGCCGAGTCCGAACGGGGTACGCCGTCGCGGTCGCGGCAGGCCGCCCGGGTTCGAACACTGCTTCCCACCGGCGCGTCGAGGCGGTGAAGGAAGATGCCGCCGGATGGCGCCAGGGGGTCGAGATTGGTGGCAAAGGACATGAACGCGACGGCCACGCCGCTGGGATCGAGCGTGTAGCGCTCGGTCACGCTCTGGTTGGCCGGAACGTCGTTGTTGTCCACGCTGACCAGCGTGGTGGTCTGGGTCTGCCGGTCGCGCACGAACAGCCAGTCCAGCAAGCCGGGGTCTACGCCCGGAACCAGATCCGACGACGATGAGCGGAATGCCACGAACCGGCCGTCGTCGGAGATGACGCGCCGGTTCGAGACGTCCGGGTCCGGGTCCGACTGTGCCTCGGACGACGCGCTGCCGGCGGGCGTTGCGCTGATCAGTTCCAGGTCGCCGGTCTCCAGGTCGCGCACGTAGACCTGGTTGCCGGTGGAGTCGGCCGCGACCAGTGGGCTCAGCGAGCGGAATACCGCGAAGCGGCCGTTGCCGGAAACGCCCATCAGGCGACCGCCCTGGGTGTTCAGGTCCCCGCTCTCGGTCTCGGTCAGGACCAGCAGTTCGGGATCCTGGCCGAACGCGGGCAGCGTCAGAGCCGCGAGTAACGCGGTGGTCACGGTGATGCGAAGCATGTCGATCTCCCCTATCGGGTTGGCCAGTACGCCGACGATTGCCGGCCCTCGGAGAGATATGCGCACGAATGGGGCAAATCGCGCCAGCATGACCGGCACGCCGCGGCGGTGCGGTGGCTGGGCGGGCGGATCGGCGGTTCGTTGCGTCGGCTTCGGTGCCGGGCCTTCAGCGCGGACCCATCCGGACCAGCAGCCAGGCTCGGGCGGCCTCCCAGTGCCGCGCCACGGTGCGTTCGGACAGATCGAGGGCGGAGGCGGTCTCGGGGATCGTGAAACCGACGAAATAGCGGAACTCGACCACGTCGGCCATGGTCGGGTCGCGTTCGCGCAGCGCCGAGAGCGCATCGTCCATGGCCAGCAACTCGTCGGCATCCAGGCCGCCGTCGTCCGCGATCCGGTCTTCCGCAAAGGTCGCCATCAGCGGTCGATTGCCGCGCTTTGCGGCCTGTTGCCTGCGGGCGTGGTCGACCATCCACTGGCGCATGACCCGGGCGATCAGCGCGAGGAAATGACGGTTGTCGTTGATCCGGTCGATCGGTCGGCCGGTGAACCTGAGGAAGGCCTCGTGGACCAGCACGGTCGGTGAGAGGGTGGCCGCGGCGCCTTCACCGGCGAGGTGGCGGCGCGCGATGACCCGAAGTTCCTGGTACAGGGCCTCGAACAACTCGCCGGATGCATCGGGCGAGCCCTCGTTGAAGGCGCGCACCAGGGTCCTGTGGTCGTCGTCGATCGAACGGTCCATGTGCTGCGGTCTCCGGCGGGCCACGGTGCCAAGCGCGTTCATTATCGATGCGGGCGAGGCGAAAGTGGGCGGTCGCCGCCTGGCGGCGTTTTCCGCCTGCCGACCCACCCATGGATCCACGTATATGATCGGGGCAGGGCTGCGGGGCGGCATGTGCCTCCGGCTCGACGACCGAGGCCCGGAAACGATGACGCGATGAGCCTGCCCGACTGGACCGACCTGTGGGAGCGATTCCACGCCGCGCTGGCGCTCCCGCCGGAGCAGCGCGATGCCTGGCTGGACGACCACTGTACCGACCCGGACCTCCGCGCCGAGCTCGCCGCGCTGCTGGCGGCCGCCGGTCGCACCGGCACGCCGCTGGACCGGGACGCGATCGCGGTGGCCGAGCCGCTGGCGCCAGGCACACGCGTAGGCCCGTGGCGGGTCCTCGCTCCGCTCGGCCGGGGCGGCATGGGCGAGGTCTACCGTGTCGAGCGCGCCGACGGGCGCTTCGACAAGCAGGCCGCATTGAAGCTGCTTGCCACGACCCTGCAGGACGATGCGTTCCGGGCTCGTTTCGATCGCGAGCGACGCATCCTGGCCGGGCTGGATCATCCCGGCATCGCCGGCCTCATCGACGCCGGACAGGCCGACGACGATCGGCCCTGGCTGCTGATGGACCTGGTCGAAGGACGGCCGATCACCCAGGCCGCCGCCGAAGCCGCCTGGCCGCTCGAGCGCCGTCTACGCGTGTTCGCCGAGGCCTGCGATGCGGTGGCCTACGCCCATCGACGGCTGGTCGTCCACCGCGACCTGAAGCCGGCCAACCTGCTCGTCGACCAGGCCGGCCGGCCCAGGCTGCTGGATTTCGGCGTTGCGCGGCTGCTGGAGGCCAGCGGCGACGATGCCCTGACCCGGGTCGGGCAGGGCGTGCCGAACACGCCCGGCTACGCAAGCCCCGAGCAACTGCTCCGTGACGACACAGGGACCGCGGTCGACGTCTACGCCCTGGGCCTGCTGCTGTTCGAGCTCTGCACCGGCCAGGCGCCGTTCGGGCCGGATGGCCAGGCCGATTCGCTGGAGCTTCGGCGTCGACCGCCGCAGCCGACCGCTATCGATCCGGACCTGCCGCGCGAACTGGACTGGATCGTCGGCCGCGCCTGCGCGTTCCGGGCAGAAGAACGATATCCCGGTGTCGATGCGCTGACCGACGACATCCACGCCATCCTTCAGAACCGTCCGCCCCGTGCGCGCGCAACCGGTCCCGTGTACCGGGTCGCCAAGTTCGTCCGCCGCAACTGGGTCGCCTTATCTGCAGTGACGGTGGTCGCAGGCGTGATCGTCGCGCTTGCGGTCGGGATCGTTCATGAAAGTGCGCGGACCCGGGCCGCACTGGCCGAAAGCGATCGCCAACGCGAACAGGCCGAGCTGACCGCCCAGTTTCTTCGCGACCTGTTCGTGCAGTCCGATTCCACTCGCAACGAGGGTTCAGAACCGACCGCAGGCCAGCTGCTCGCGCGCGGACGCCAGCGCCTCGCCGACAGCCGCGACCTCGATCCGCAACTCCACGCCGGGCTTCTGCGCACGCTCTCCGACGTACACCGCAACCTCGGCGATTACCCGGCCGCGCTGGAACTTGCCACGGAGAGTCTTGCACGGCTCGAGGGGGGCGCCGGGGCGACGCGCGCCATCGATCGGGCAGATGGATGGCTGCGCGTCGGGCGCGCGCAGCTGGCGGCCGGCGAACCCGCTGCTGCGCACGAGTCGCTGGGCCGCGGCCTGGCTCTGCTCCACGACGATGGCCCGACCTTCCTCGCCGTGGACCTGCTGCATGCGCGGGGGGCGGCCGCGCAGCGCGCCGGCGACCTGGATGCCGCAGGCCGCGATTTCGAGGACGCCACGGCCCGCCTGGATCGGGTGCCTTCGCCGGACCCGCGGCGGGTGGCCGAAAATCGACTTCGGCTCGGCTCGTGGCACTGGATGAACGGCCAGCTTGCCGAGGCTCTGGCGTCCTATCGTGATTCGGTACGCTGGCAAGGCGAGCGCAGCGATCGGTCGACGGCGGATCTTGCGACCGCCCTGGATGCCGAAGCCAGCGCCCTGTTCGCGCTCGGCCGGATGGGCGAAGCGGAAGCCGCGTTCGAGCAGGTGGCGACGCTGCGGCGCCGGGTACTCGGCGAGGATCATCCGCTGACCGCTCGTTCGCTCAGCCATCTCGGCGGCGCGCGGTTCGAGCTGGGTCGGGCCGACGATGCGCGAAGAACCCTGGCCGAGGCGCTGGCGATTCTCGACCGGGCCGGGATGGCCGACTCGCCGCAGGCGGCCGGCGCGCTGAACAACCTCGGGCTTGCCGAGCGGGCCGCCGGGCGATCCTTCGATGCCCGTGTCGCGTTCGAGCGAGCGCTGGAGATCAACCGCAGCAAGCTCGGTCCGAATCACCTGAACGTCGCGAACAACCTCAACAATCTCGGCCTGGTCGCAGAGGATGAGCAGGAATGGGAGCAGGCGCTGGAGCATTACGATGCGGCCGAGCGCATCATCCGTGCGGTGAAGGGCGACGATCATCCGGATCGGGCGTTCCAGCAAACCAACCGGGGGCGGGTTCTGCTCGTGCTCGACCGGATCGGGTCGGCGCGGGCCGAATTGAACCTGGCGCTCGAACTTCGGGAGCGCTCATTGGGGCCGGATCATCCACGTGTCGCCGAAACGCTGTTCTGGACCGGCCTGGCCGAGTGCCTGGGGGGCTTCGCCGAGGAGGGCATGAGGCGACTGCAGCGAGCGATCGACGTGAATCCCGCATCGGAACTGCGAGCGAGCGTCGCGCTGGATGCCTGCCAGGGGCGGGCAAGCGTCGAACGGGCGGCGCTGCAGTCCGGAATCGAACGGCAACTGGTCCAGCGCCTGCTCGGGTCCACAGCGGGTTGACGGGACCGCTGCCTGTGCCGGCCGGTCCGTCCTTGCATCCTCTTCGCGCGGTGTCGGTTGCCGGTCTAAGCGGTGCGGCGGCCCATCAATCGTAGGGCTGGTAGCTCTTCTCCTCGACGATGTTCGAGCCAAGCAGCTGGTTGATCTCGCGCTTGACTTCGGCGCGGCGGTCGTTGGTGCGGTAGACCGAGCGGGCCAGTTCGACGAAGCCTTCGCCGAAGTCGTCGGCACGCTCGCAGGCGCGGATCGCGTCTTCGATGTCCCACAGCGATTCGTTGATCCGCTTCAGTTCGGTGCGCTTTGCGGTGACTTCGGCCGTTTCCAGAGAGGTGGAATGCCACAGGCCGGTCAACAGGTCGAGTTCACGCTCGACGTTGGAGCGCTTGTCGGGGTCGGCGATCCGGTCGGCCTTGATCTCCAGGATCGAGATCTTGTCGAGCAGTTCGCCGGGAGAGACGGGTACGGAAAGGGTCTTGGTCATGCGAATCTTCCGGGTATGAAAAAGCCCGGGACGCAGGGCGCCCCGGGCTTGATCGGGGTTGCGATCAGTCCTGCTCGACTTCCTTCATGCTGAGCCGGATGCGGCCCTGCTTGTCGACTTCCAGGACCTTGACCTTGACCTTCTGGCCCTCGGCGAGTTCGTCGGTGACGTTCTCGACGCGCTCGTTCGAGATCTGCGAGATGTGGACCAGGCCGTCCTTGCCCGGGAGGATCTGGACAAAGGCGCCGAAGTTCATGATCTTCTGGACCGTGCCCTCGTAGATCTTGCCCACCTCGACGTCGGCGGTGATCTGCTCGATCCGGCGGCGCGCGTCGTCGGCGGCGTCCTTGTTGGCCGAGGCGATCGTGATCGTGCCGTCGTCGGCGATGTCGATCGTCGTGCCGGTCTCCTCGGTGATCTGGCGGATCGTCGAGCCGCCCTTGCCGATCACTTCGCGGATCTTGTCCGGGTGGACCTTCATCGTGAACAGGCGCGGTGCGTACTCGCTCATTTCCGAGCGCGGCTTGTCCAGCACCTTGTTCATTTCCTCGAGGATGTGCATGCGGCCGGCCTTGGCCTGCTCCAGCGCGGCATGCATGATCTCGCGGGTGATGCCGTCGATCTTGATGTCCATCTGCAGTGCGGTAATGCCTGCATCGGAACCGGCAACCTTGAAGTCCATATCGCCGAGGTGATCCTCGTCACCGAGGATGTCGGTCAGGACCGCGAACTTGTCGCCTTCCTTGATCAGACCCATCGCGATACCCGCAACCGGCGCCTTGACCGGAACACCGGCGTCCATCAGGGCCAGCGAGGTGCCGCAGACCGAAGCCATCGAACTCGAACCGTTCGATTCGGTGATCTCCGAGACCACGCGCAGCACGTACGGGAAGTCCTCGGGCTTCGGCACAACGGCCATCACGCCGCGCTTGGCGAGGCGGCCGTGGCCGATCTCGCGGCGCTTCGGCGCCAGCATGTGATTGGTCTCGCCGACGCTGAAGGGCGGGAAGTTGTAGTGCAGCATGAAGGGATCCTTGTACTCCCCTTCGATCGCGTCGATGATCTGGGCGTCGCGGCCGGTGCCCAGCGTGGTCACGACCATGGCCTGGGTCTCGCCGCGGGTGAAGATCGCCGAGCCGTGGGTGCGCGGCAGGGTTCCGACCTGGACATCGATCGGACGCACGGTGGTCAGGTCGCGACCGTCGATACGCGGCTTGCCGTCGATGATCTGGCTGCGCACGAAGTCCTTTTCCATCGCGTGGAAGGCGTCCTTGACGTCGCCCTGGGACCAGGCGGTTTCCTCGCCTTCCGGACACAGCGTATCGACGACCTTCTTCTTCACTTCGCCGATGGCTTCGTGGCGCTGGGTCTTGTCGGTGTGCTGGTAGGCGGACTCGAGCCCGCTCATGCCGAGCTCGCGGACCTTGTCGGCCAGGCCTTCCGGCTTGGCCGGGGCCTGCCAGTCCCATTTGGGCTTGCCGGCTTCCTCGACGAGTTCGTTGATCGCCTTGATCGCGGTCTGCATCTGGTCGTGGCCGAAGGTGACGGCGCCGAGCATCTCGTCTTCGGTCAGCAGGTCGGCTTCGGACTCGACCATCAGCACGGCCTTGTCGGTACCGGCGACGACCAGGTCGAGGCGCGATTCCTTCAGCTGGGTCGCGCTCGGGTTGAGCACGTAGTTGCCGTCGAGGAAGCCCACGCGGGCTGCGCCGATCGGCCCCTGGAACGGGGCGCCGGAAATGGCCAGGGCAGCCGAGGCACCGATCAGGGCCGGGATGTCACCGTCGACCTCCGGGTTCAGCGACATCACGGTGGCGATCACCTGCGTTTCGTTCAGGAAACCCTTCGGGAACAGCGGACGCAGCGGACGATCGATCAGTCGCGAGGTCAGCGTTTCCTTTTCGGTCGGGCGGCCTTCGCGCTTGAAGAAGCCGCCCGGGATCTTTCCGGCGGAGTAGAACTTCTCCTGGTAGTTGACCGTCAGCGGGAAGAACGACTGGCCGGGCTTGGCTTCCGGACGCGCGACGGCGCTGACCAGGACGACCGTGTCGCCCATGGTGACGAGGACGGCGCCGGTCGCCTGACGGGCGAGGTGGCCGGTTTCCAGCGTGACGGTGTGCTCACCGTACTGGAAGGATTTGGTGACTTTGTTGAACACTGCGAATACTCCAGGGACGTAAGTAGGGTCGATCGTTGAACGAGCGATGGATATTGCCATCCAACGCGTGCGGATTCCGGATACGACGAGGCACCGGCTGTTGAATGAACAACAACCGATGCCGTCGAATCACATGAGCCGGGGAACGCGCTTAACGGCGGAGGCCGAGGCGCTGGACGATGTCGCGGTAGCGCTGGACGTCCTTGTTGCGGACGTAGTCGAGCAGCGAGCGACGCTGGTTCACCAGCTTGATCAGCCCACGGCGGGAATGGTGATCGCCCTTGTGGTCCTTGAAGTGATCGGTGAGGTGCTTGATGCGTGCGGTCAGCAACGCGATCTGCACTTCGGGGGACCCGGTGTCGCCGCTCGAGAGCTGGTATTCCGAAACGACCTGCTGTTTCTGTTCTGCGCTCAAAGACATTTCGTCTGAAACTCCACGTGTTTTATGCGTCGGATGGTTCCGTACCGCATGGTTCCAAGTGGCGACCGGGCTTTTCCAGAAAACCCCCTCCGAACCGGGGTCCGGCGGTCGGCGTCGGGCCGACCGGGCAGGCGGGCTTTGTGCAAAAGCCCCGATCACCACGAATCAAGCGCGCCATTATACGTGCTGTTTCGTGTTCGGGGCAAGAGGGTCGGCGATGATGCGGACCGGGTCCGTCCGGTCAGCGAACGAGATGCTGGCGGGCCCTGGCGAACAGCGAACCATCGGGAAATCGCCCGTCGATGCGCTTGCCTGGATGCTGGCCGGCCAGCAACTCGATCGCCTGGGCCACGCTTCCGACGGCGAAGACCTGGAACAGGTCGTTGCCGGAGGCCTGCACGATGCGCGGGCTCAGCATCAGTTCGTCGCGCTGTACGGCCGGGATCGCCACGCCCGCTCCACCGTGCGCGCTGCCGCCGTGGCTGGTGCGGTAGCAGCGTTCGAACAGCGACTCGATCCGCTCGTTGAGGTCGGCCACCGGCAGCACCCGGCCGGTCAGGTCGATGTCGCCGACCAGCGCGATATCCTGGCGAAGTGGGGTGCGGGTGATCTGGCTGAGCAGGGCGACCAGCGCAGCCAGGGAAAATGTCTCACCCGGCGCATCGGTGACGACCGAGCCGTCGGCCGCGATCAGTTCCAGAGCGGCGTGCAGGCCCGGTTCCTTGTCGAGGCCGAGCAGGGTGCCGAGCAGGATCTCGAGCTGGTCCTCCGTGCCCTCGCGATCGGGCAGGCCCGGCGGAACGCGGATCGACGCATGGCGGGCCGGCAGGCTCGCGCACTGGAGCCGGAGCACGCGAGCGGCTCCTCGCGCTCCGTCATCGCGCCTGGCCAGCAGGTGCACCTGGCCGGGCATCGAACGGGCGCCGGGGAACCCCGCGCCGCCCTGGGGTTCGTCGCCCTGCAGCCGCAACAGCGGAACGGTGGCCTGCTCGATGGCGAACTCGACGTGGGCGGCCTCGACCTCGGCCTCGCCGGCCTGGCGAGCCAGGCGCGCCGCCGCGCGAGCCCGGGCCAGAAGCCGGTCCAGCGAGGTCGACAGTCCGCCGCGGCCGTCCAGCCGGGCGGCCTCCTCGACCAGCCGGGCCCGCGCACCGGCATCGAACGGCGGCAGGTCCTGGCGCTCGCACTCCGCGACAAGCAGCGCGGAAAGGGCGCGAACGTTGTTCTCGTCGCGCGAGACCCGGTCGGGCAGGTCGATGACCTGGTCCAGGCTGCGGGCCAGTTCGCCGTGCTCGCGATTGAGCTGGCGCCAGGCGTCGAAGGAACCGATCAGGACCAGCTGCAGCGAGACCGGCACGGCGTCGGGTTTCAGCGAGGCTCCCGGTGCACGACGATCGATCGACTCGATCGACAACTCGCCGGTGGCCAGGGTCCGCTGCAGCCGGTTCAGGCACTCTGGATGTTCGAGCAGGGCGTCGGCATCGACGATCAGCAGGCCGCCGTTGGCCTGGAGCAGGCTGCCGGCGCGCAGGCCCTGGAATGAAACGGCGTCGGCCCGGCCGGCGTGCCAGACCGTATCGATCGAACCGAACAGGTTGCGCGCGCTCGGATGCTTTTCGACCACGACCGGTGCGGTGCCGCCGGGGTCGACAGCGATCAGCAGATTGGCGCCGTAGCGGCCCTCCAGGTCCAGGTCGGCCGCGCGGCCGCCGCCGACGCCGTGCTCCAGGACGTCTTCGAGAATGGCCTCGAGGTGGCGGGCGACGTCGGGATGACCGATCTGGTCGTCGACGCTGCGCATCAGGCCGGCCAGCAGGCGGCGCGCCTCGCTCTGGACCAGCCGATTGGCCAGATCCTGGCTGCGGCGCCAGATCTCGTTGACCCGGGTCGTCAGGCGAGCCAGCTCGTCCTGCTCGTTCCGGATGACTTCGCGAATCTTGAGATATTCCTCCCGGTCGACCTGGCCCTTGGAGACCAGGTTGGCGAGGTCGTCCTGCGATATCACCCGGCCGGTCTGCTTGACGTGCACCCCGAGTCGAACCAGGCGGCCGACCTCCTCGCGGACCAGGACCAGCCCGTCCGGCCTGAGCCGCTCGTCCATCGGGTCGGTGATCTTGCGCATCTCGGCGTCGGCACGGTCGTGCAGGGCCTGCAGGCGATTGCGGATCGGTCGGGCCTCGAGCGCGGGGTCGAGCTGGTCGCGGATGAACCGGATGACCTGGCGCAGTTCGGCGCGCACCTTGCGGCCCATGCCGGCCGGCAGGCGGAGCAGGCGCGGTTGGTGCGGGTGGTCGAAGTTGTAGACGAACACCAGGTCGTCGCCGGCCGCCGGCGGTGGCGCTCGGTTGGCCAGGGCGCGTTCGACCAGGCGGCGTCGCCCCGTACCCGGGCGGCCGCGCAGAAACAGGTGGGGTTGGTCTCCGTCGTTACCGCGAAGCGCGTTGCCGAGCGACTCGATCGCTTCTTCGCTGCCCAGTGCGGTGACCGGATGGCCGCCGGCGGCCGCTTCGAGCAGGTCGGGGCGGACGTTCCAGCGCAGCTGGTTGGCCGAGAGTCTGGTGATTGCCATGGCCCCCCGGCTCCTTTTCATTGTCTGACCGCCATTCTAGCGGCGAACCGGGAGGATGCCCAGCCGGGGGGGCGATTCGTTGCCGCGGGATCAGCCTTCGAGCCGAGCCCGGGCGAGCCGTTCGGTGTAGCTGGTCCAGGCTTCGGCCACCGTACAGGGGTTCTCGAGCATGGGCAGGTGACCGGTGTCGGGAAGCAGCAGCGTTTCGGCCGACGGCATGCGTTCGGCGATGGCCGCGGCTCCGGCCGGGTTCAGGACCTGGTCGGAGCGTCCCCAGACGACCAGCGCGGGCACGTCCAGCCCGTCGACGATGAGCTCGAGGGGCTCGGAGTCGAAGCGGATGGCATCGAAGGCGCGCTGGTGATCGACGGCCCGGTCGGCCGCACGCGCGGCAAGGTGGCGGGCCAGGGGGGCGGGGATCCAGGGCGGGTGGACGAAGCAGTAGTCGATCAGGCGGTGGAAGTCGGGCAGGTGGCGGATGATCAGCGGATTGTGCCGCTCTTCGGAGATTTCCTGGAACAGCGGCGAAGGCGGGACGCCCTCCACGCCGCCGGGCGCGAGCAGCCACAAGGCGCGGACGCGATCGGGGGCGCGCCGGGCC
Organism: Wenzhouxiangellaceae bacterium; assembly: GCA_965222675.1. Taxonomy (GTDB): domain Bacteria; phylum Pseudomonadota; class Gammaproteobacteria; order Xanthomonadales; family Wenzhouxiangellaceae. Next base: position 1,512,886 of record OZ244963.1, read on the forward strand.
ACTTCGGCCGCGATGTAGCCGCCCATGGAGCTTCCGCCCAGGTAGCAACGCTGGATGTCCGCCGCGTCCATCCACTCGATGACCCGGTCAGCCTGGGCGCTGATCCGGTAGTCCAGCGCGCCGTCGACGCGCGTATCGCCGAAGCCGGGGAGGTCGGGCGCGAGAACCCGGAAGTGACGTGAAAGGTAGCGGGCGACCCGGTTGAAATGGTCGGCATCGGCGTTGAATCCGTGGAGCAGCACCAGCGGCTCCCCGTGACCGCCTTCCAGTGCGTGCCAGTCGATCGAACCGGTCCGGACCCGACACGATTTCAGACGCCCGTGCCGGCGGTCCAGCGCACGGAAGGTCAGTGCGATCGGCGCCGGCCAGACCCGCCAGAGTACGAAGGCGAGCAGCAGCGCGAGTCCCAGCGTCAGCAACGGCGTCATCGGTCCCCGGTGATAGAATGCCGGCGACTAGTTTAGTGGGATTCGAAGCGTCGGAGTGACTCTCTGAACGGTGAGCTGCGGCACGTGCATCGCGACGTTGCGCATCGCCGGCTCGAGATCGACGCCGGCCTGTCGCGGATCCCGCTCCGCGAGCCCCATCCGGATTGCCGGTCGCCCGACCGTCGAGTTCCGACGACCCGAAGCCAATCGCCCCGATACGGGGCTCGACCATCCGCGGCGGCATGAACGTTTCCACCACCGGCCAATTCGAACGCGACGGGTACCTGGTGGCCCGCGGGCTCTGTCCGGCCGATCGGGTGGCAGCGATGCGTGAAGCCGCCGAGGGCGCGCTGTCGAGGCGCACTCCGCCGTTCGAGCTGGAACGCGAGGTCGGTTATCCCGGCGCGCCGTCGGCTCGCGCTCCGGGCAGCGAGACGATCCGCCGCCTGCTCGACGCCCTGGCCCTCGATCCGGCGTTTTCCGCATGGGCGTGCGCCGCCGACCTGGTGGCCTATCCGAAGGCCTTCCTGGGCACGTCGTCGGTGCGCGTCGTGCGGGCGCACCACAACTGCGTGATGACCAAGCTGCCGGCCTTTTCCAGCGCAACGGGCTGGCACCAGGACCTGCGCTACTGGTCGTACCGGCGTCCGGAGCTGGTCAATGCCTGGACCGCGCTTGGTCACGAAGCCCGGGGCAACGGGGGCATGCGGGTCATTCCCGGATCGCACCGGGCGAACTTCGGTGACGACAGCTTCGATGCCCAGCGCTTCTTCCTCGAGGATGCACCGTCCAACGGACCCTGGCTGGAGCGCGCCGTCCAGGTCGACCTGGCGCCCGGCGACGTGCTGTTCTTCCATGCCGGTCTGCTGCACGCCGCCGGTCGCAACCTGACCGACCGGCGCAAGCTCTCCGTGGTGTTCTCCTACCGACCGGCCGACAACCTCCCGGTCGCCGGAACCCGTTCGGCCTCGCGCCCGGATCTCGACCCCGATGACGTCGCCGGCACGGAGCCCGACCGATGCGCCTGATCGTGTTCCTGACGCTGGCGATGATGGCGATCGTCGCCAGCGCCAACGTGCTGGTCCAGTATCCCGTCAACGACTGGCTGACCTGGGGTGCCCTGACCTATCCGATCAGCTACTTCGTGACCGACCTCGCCAACCGCATGCGGGGCCCGCTCGCCGCCCGACGGGTCGTATGGGCCGGTTTCGCGCTGGCCGTGGTGCTGTCGGCCTGGCTGGCGACACCCCGGATCGCGCTGGCGTCGGGCGCGGCATTCCTGGCCTCGCAGATGCTGGACGTGGCGGTGTTCGACCGTCTGCGCGGCCGTGCCTGGTGGCAGCCGCCGCTGTTTTCCTCGGTGATCGGTTCTGCGCTGGATACGGCATTGTTCTTCGCCCTGGCCTTCGCCGGCACGACCATGCCCTGGGTGACGCTGGCGATCGGCGATTACGGCGTCAAGGTGGCGATCGCGCTGGCCATGCTGGCGCCGTGGTGGTGGGTGGCGGCCTGGACGCGACGCGACCGGTCGAGGCGATCGGCCGACCCCGATGGGTGAGTTCTTCTCCGTCGCCTGCGCGGCGGTCTGGGCCATGGCAGTGGTACTGTTTCGCCGCTCCGGCGAGACGCTGCCGGCCTTCGAACTGAACCTCTTCAAGAACCTGCTGGGCGTTGCACTGCTGGTGCCCACGGTGCTGCTCACGGAAGGGTTCACGCTGCCTGTCTATTCGACTGCGGAATGGGGGCTGGTCGCGGTCTCGGGCGTGATCGGCATCGCGATCGCCGACACCTGGTACCTGCGCGCGCTGAACCTGATGGGGGCGGCCCGCACGGGCGTCACGGCCAGCCTGTACAGCCCCTTCGTCATCCTGCTGTCCATCCTGTTTCTCGGCGAGACGCTGGCGCTGTGGCAGATGGCCGGATTCGTCCTGGTGCTCGCCGGCATCCTGCTGGTGACGTGGCGGACCAACCGGATGGACGTCTCGATGCGGGCGCTCAAGTTGGGCGTCGCGTTCGGGTCCGGTTCGGTCCTGCTGATGGCCACCGGCGTGGTGATGGTCAAGCCGGTGCTCGAGGGCGACGACTTCTTCTGGACGGTGCTGCTGCGCCTTGCCGCCGGCACGCTTGCCATGCTGGCGCTGGTGGCCGTAGCCGGGTCTGCGCGGCGGATCGTGGCCCGCTACCGGGAACCGCAGCCCTGGCGGACCATCGTCCTGGCCTCGTTCCTCGGCACCTACCTGTCGATGATTCTCTGGCTGGCCGGGTACCGACTTACGGATGCCTCGATCGCCTCGGTGCTCAACGAGACCGCGGCGGCGTTCATCGTGCTGTTTTCCTGGTGGGTGCTCAAGGAAGAGCTGAGCGCCCGCAGGATCTTCGGCGTGCTGCTGACCTTTGCCGGCGTCAGCGTGATCGTTTCGATCTGACCGCTTCGTCGCCCGGGTCCACCTGGCGGCGCCTGCGGTACCAGCGTACGCCTCCGATCGGCGCGCGGCAGAGCAGTTCGTAGGCGATCACGGCGAGGACGATCCCGATGCCCGTCCAGGTCAGCGAGGCCGGATCGAGCGGGATGGCCGGCACGAAGTCGCCGGCCGCGCGCTCGGCGATCGACCATTCGCCGTGGCGCAGGAGGTTCAGCGGACGGAGCAGGGGAGGGGTTTCACGGAGCTGGGCCTGCAGGGAGAGCAGCTCGTCGAGCCGCACCTGGAGCTCGGCGATCGCGGTGGCGCGGCCCTCGGGCGCCAGCCACGGCAGCAGCTCTCCCTGACGGATCTTCTCGATCGTCCGGTGCGCTTCGTCGACGTGCCCACCGAGGCGCTGCAGGTAGGCCTGGGTGAAGGCGGGAGCCTGCGAGAAACCCAGACCGCCGGCGCCGCCGAAGGCGGCACTGCCGAGGTGGTCCATCCGTCGCCCGATCCAGCCCATGGTCAGCGGCGTTCCGTGTGGTCGTTCGGCTCGGTCGGCATCGCTGTGCGATCGCTGCCCGTATCGTCGCAAGGCTCGTGCAGCATCGCTTCGCGATCGCTGCCCGGCACGGGATCCTCCCCCCCGGCGCAGAAGGGCTGGCAGCGGAGGATGCGCTTGAAGCCCAGCCAACTGCCGCGGCCGGCGCCGTAGAGCTCGATCGCTTCTTCCGTGTAGCGCGAGCAGCTCGGGGTGAACCGGCATTGCTGTCCGATCACCGGTGAGAGCGTCCGGCGGTAGAGGTGGATCAGTCCGATCAAGAGCCTTTGCATCCGTACTTGTGTCCGTGCCCGCTACGAGGTATATAATCGCCGGTTTGTCAACGCGCTGGCTGAACCATCGGGAATAATCCATGTCGACCGAGCGAGTGAAACTGCCGAAGAACTACCGGCCTTCCGAAAAGGAAGAATACATGAACGCCAAGCAGCTGGAATTCTTCCGCCAGAAGCTGCTGGACTGGCGTCAGGAACTGATCGACGAGTCGCAGGAGACGATCAACAATCTCCGCGGCGAGGTACGCGACGTCGGCGACGAGGCCGAGCGTGCGTCGCGCGAGACCGAGAACAGCCTCGAGCTGCGCACCCGGGATCGCTACCGCAAGCTGCTGGGCAAGATCGACCAGGCGCTGTCGAGAATCGACGACGGTAGCTACGGCTACTGCGAAGAGACCGGCGAGGAGATCGGCCTGGCTCGCCTCGAGGCGCGCCCGATCGCGACGCTGTGTCTCGACGCGCAGGAACGCTGGGAGCTGAAACAGAAGCAGATGCGCGACAGTCGCTGAATCTGCTTGCAGCCGGGTCGTTGCCGGTCGCAGCCCGAGTGGGTCTACGCTATGATGAGACCGTTTACCGAACCCCAACCCAATGGGAGTGTTAACGCTATGAAACGTCTGGCTTTGGCAATCTGCGGAGCACTGGCCGCGAACGCGGCGGTCGCGCAGGACGAAATGTTCGACGATCGCTGGTACGTCACCGGTATCGGCGGCGCCGCGCTGGTCGACGAGGACCGGCTGACCGACGACGAGTGGCCGTACTACGGCGTGTCGATCGGCAAGTTCTTCTCGCCCAACTTCAGCCTCGAGTTCCAGATCGACGCCTACGAATCGGAATTCGAAGGCGACGGTCTCACGGTTCCGGCCGGTGTGGACACGAGCTTCGAGAACGTGGGCTACGGCCTGTTCGGCCGCTACCACTGGGGCCAGTTCTCGAACTGGCGTCCGTTCGTGCTGGCCGGCGTCGGCCTGCAGGAGCACGACAACTTCCTCGACGACGGGCGTGACGCCTTCGCATCCGTGGGCCTGGGTGCCACCGCCCGGTTCGGCGACCACTGGAGCCTGCGTACGCAGTTCGAAGCACGCTACGACAACGATCGGGCCACCTTCGACAACGATAACGGCTTCCTGGACGGCATCTTCTCGCTGGGCCTGAGCTACAAGTTCGGCGAGCCGCCGCGTCCGCCGGCGCCGGAACCGGAGCCCGAGCCCTACGTCGCACCGGCACCGGCTCCCGCACCGGCGCCTGCGCCCGCACCGGCGCCTGAACCCGAGGTCATCCTCGAGCTGGACTCCACGGTGACCTTCGAGTTCGATTCGGCCGTACTGCTGCCGGCCGCCGAGCGCGAGCTGGACGGCGTGGTCGGCACCCTGAGCGACGCCGACACGATCGTGTCGATCGAGATCGCCGGGCACACGGACAGTATCGGCACGGAGGAATACAACCAGGGCCTGTCCGAGCGGCGTGCCCAGTCGGTTGCCGACTATCTGGTTTCCCGGGGCGTGCCCCGCAATCGGATGGACGTGGTCGGGTACGGCGAGTCGCGGCCGAAGGTGCCGAACACTTCGCCGGAAAATCGTCGCATGAACCGCCGCGTCGTGATTTCGGTGGTTGCCCGCGACTGATCGCGAACCATGCAGGACCAGGGTTGCCCGGCCGCCGGGCGACGCGAAGAGGGCCCGCCGTGTGCGGGCCCTGCTTCATTCGCTCTCTTCGTCTGTCCATCATGAAGCGCAGCGCGGTGCCGGGCGCGAATCAGCCCAAGTCATCGATCACCGTGACCGTGGCGTCTCGGATCCGGTCGATCCGGCCGAGCAGTTCGTCGGTCGCGTCCTGACGGCTAGTACGATCTTCCGAGTGCAGTCGGCCGGCCGATGACTGCCAGGCCTCGAACAGCTGTTGTCCGCGCTCGGGCAGGGGCTCCGGAAGCACCGATGAGAGATCGCGGATCATCATCACCTTGCCCCAACCCATGACCCAGTTCGCAGGGTCCGGAACGTCGGTCGCGGAGGGGTCGCCGACCCTCGGAAGGAAATAGCTGCGGGTCAGTACTGCTTGGCGCAGCTCGCCGATTTCGACCAGGACCCGAAAAGCGCCCTCCCGATGATTCCGCTGGACTTCCGAGGTCTCGCCGCGCCAGGCCGCGTAGCCGAGCGAGGTGATCGCCAGGAACAGGCTGATGAGTGCCACTGCGTTCCGCCGCACCGACTGGCGAATCGTGAGGGACGCCTCTCGCGACCGTATCCGACCCTGCTGATCGAATCGTCGTTTCGAAAGGGCTCTCGTGTGCGGATCGCCGGAGCTTGCCGTCGAACTGCGTGTCCAGCGAGGCCCACGACGCGTCATGCCGCGTCCAGCGTGTCGCGGGCGCGGCTTTTGATGGCGTGGAGCATGCTGGCCAGGCCGTTGGCCCGCGTCTGCGAGAGGTGCTGGCTCAGACCGATGGCGTCGACGAACGCCGGCTCCGTATCGACGATTTCCCTCGCGCTGCGCCCGGAGTAGACGCGCAGCACCAGATAGATGAGGCCCGATACGATCGCCGCGTCGCTGTTGGCGCGAAACTCCATGCAATCGGCGTCGCCGTCGGCGATCAACCACACCTGGGACTGGCATCCGTCGAGCAAGGCGTCATCGCGAAACTCCTCGGGCGCCAGCGGCTCGAGCTTCCGGCCCAGATCGATGATGTACTGGTAGCGGTCCAGCCAGTCGTCGAAGAGCTCGAATTCGGCGATGATCTCGCGTTGTTCTTCGGCCGCCGAATTCACGTGCTACCCCCGGCTCGGACCTGCCAGCGGGTGCCGTCGGGACCGTCCTCGAGTTCGATGCCGCGCGCGTCCAGCTCGTCGCGGATCCGGTCGGCGGTGGCGAAATCGCGCGCCGTGCGGGCGGTATTGCGCTCGGCGATCAGGCGCTCGATCTCTTCGCCGTCGACGTCGGTCACCGCGTCGGTCCGGGCAGCGCGCCAGCCGTCCGGGTCCTGCAGCAGGCCCAGCACCTCGCCCGAAGCCTTGAGCACCGCCGCTTTCCGGACGCGCTCGGCACCCTCGGCATGCGCAGTCTCGCGCGAAAGCCGATTCAGCTCGGCAAGCGCCGCGGGCGTGTTGAGATCGTCGTCCAGGGCCTCGAGCACGGCGGTATCGGCATCGGCGTCGTCGTCGGACGCATCGCTTTCCGCCATCGTGCGGTAGAGCCGATCGAGCGTGGTCACGGCCTGGACCAGGGCCGACTCCGACCAGTCCAGCGGCTGCCGGTAGTGGGCCGAGAGCAGGAGATAGCGCATGGCTTCACCCGGCCAGTCCTCGAGCAGGTCGTGGACGATCTGCGTGTTGCCGAGGCTCTTGGACATCTTGCGCTTCTCGACGGTCACGAAACCGTTGTGCAACCAGTAGCGAGCGAACGTCTCGCTGCCGTGGCAGCAGCGACTCTGGGCAACTTCGTTCTCGTGGTGCGGGAAGACCAGGTCCTGGCCGCCGGCGTGGATGTCGATGACCTCGCCGAGGTGCGCGGCGCTCATCGCGGAACACTCGATATGCCAGCCGGGCCGTCCGCGGCCCCAGGGGCTGTCCCAGCCCGGCTGCGTATCGTCGGAGGGTTTCCACAACACGAAATCGCCGGGACTCTTCTTGTACGGAGCGACCTCGACACGCGCGCCGGCGACCATCTCGCGGCGATCGCGCCGCGACAGCGCGCCGTAGTCGTCGAAGGTGGTCACGTCGAACAGCACGTGGCCTTCGGCAGCGTAGGCATGACCGCGCTCGATCAGGGTTTCGATCATCGCGATGATCTCGGCCATGTGGTCCGTCGCGCGCGGCTCGACGGTGGGCTTGCCGACGCCCAGGGCGGCCATGTCGGCATGGTAGGCCTCGGTGAAGCGTTTCGTGATCACGCCGATCTCGATGCCCTGTTCGTGGGCGGCGGCGTTGATCTTGTCGTCGACGTCGGTGATGTTGCGCGCGTAGATGACGTTGGGATAGCGACGCTCGAGCAGCCGATGGAGCAGGTCGAAGATCACCGCCGGGCGCGCGTTGCCGATGTGCGCATAGTTGTAGACGGTCGGGCCGCAGGCATACATCGTGACCCGCTCGGGGTCCTGCGGAACGAACTCTTCCTTGCGCCGGGTCAGGGTGTTGTGCAGGGTCAGCGGCATGCGGATTCCATGGTCGTCGCGTGGATGTCGGGCGTTGAACGTCGGGCGTGCAATCCTGCGTCGCGCCGCGCTCGCCGAGCTGCCGTCGAGCGCACGGTGGAGCAGCACAGGTGCTTGGTACACTGCCCGGCTTCAGTCTAACCAATCCGGTCCAACGCCATGTCTTCCCGCTCCGATTTCCTGCCCCCGGTCCGGCACTATGCCGCCCATGTCGAAACGCTGACCAGCAACACCGTCGAGCGGCTGGCCCAGGCCGGCTACGATCGCCTGCTGATCCACAGCGGACGATCGCACGCGCGATTCCAGGACGACTACCACGTGCCGTTCCGGGCCCATGGGCATTTCGTCCACTGGCTGCCGCTGCCGAGCCACGCCGACTGCCTGCTCGAGATCCGCCCCGGTCGCAAGCCGACGCTCTGGCTCAACGAGCCGGACGACTTCTGGCACGCCGCGGCGACGCCGCCGGAGGACTGGTGGGCGGAGGCCTACGACATCGAGACCGTTCGCTCGGCCGACGGCTGGGCGCACGTACTCGACGCCGACGACGCCACGGCCCTGATCGCCGAACCGGTCGATTTCCCGGAAATCGGCAACCGGGCCGATCTGAACCCGCCGCAATTGCTCTGGCGCCTGGACGAGGACCGGACGGTCAAGACCGATTGGCAGCTCGATTGCCTGCGCGCGGCCAACAGGCGCGCGGTGGCCGGGCACATCGCGGCGGCCGATGCCTTCGACGGCGGCGGTTCCGAGCTGGACATCCACCTGGCCTACCTCAAGGCCGCGGCGCACGACCCCAACGATCTGCCGTACAACAGCATCGTGGCGCTGAACGAGCACGCGGCCGTGCTGCACTACCAGCTCCGTGACGCCGTGGCGCCGGACGCGCACCGCACCTTCCTGATCGACGCTGGCGCGGATTGCCACGGCCTGGCCGCCGACATCACGCGCACCCGCGTGCGATCGACAGACGGACTGTTCGCCGATCTGCTGGAGTCCATGGAGTCGCTGCAGCTTCGGCTGGTCGAGCGCATGCAGCCAGGTATGGATTACGTGGCGATGCACGAGGAGGCCCACCGCGGCGTGGCGCGCATCCTGCACGATGCCGGTCTGGTGAAGATGCCGGTCGACGCGATGATCGAGGATCGCATCACCAGCCGGTTCTACCCGCACGGGCTCGGCCACCACCTCGGCGTCCAGGTCCACGATGTGGGCGGTCGGGTCGCGCCGGACGGCACTCCGCTGCCGCCGCCGGACGCCCACCCGTTCCTTCGACTGACCCGCACCCTGGAGGCGGGCAATGTGGTCACGGTGGAGCCGGGGCTGTATTTCATCCCCAGCCTGCTGAAGGATCTCCGCGACGGCGGGTTCGCCGATCGGTTCGACTGGGATGCGATCGACGCAATGATTCCCTTCGGCGGTATCCGGATCGAGGACGATGTGGTCGTCGGGCGCGGCGGGGCGCCGGAGAACCTGACCCGGGACGCGTTCGCCGCGGCCGGCGAGTGATCGGTTCACGGCTGGAGTCACCGGACCCGTCGGGCCGCCGGGCAGGTCGAAGCAGGCAGGCGAGAAACGAAAAACGGCAGCTCGAGGGCTGCCGTCTTGCGGTGGTTCGCGCCGGGAACGCGGACCGTACTGCATCGTGGTCGGGGTGACTGGATTCGAACCAGCGACTCCTGCCTCCCGAAGACAGTGCTCTACCAGGCTGAGCTACACCCCGAACGAAGCGCGACAGTATAAATGCACCGTGCGGGAGTGGCAACACCCCGGTGCCACTTTCTCGACCGCGGCCGCCCCGAAGGCCGCTTCGTCGCTGAATCCCGGGCGTCCCGCGGGTGAATCGCAGGTTTTTCGTGAATTCGGGTCGCGCTCCGGGTGCCCGTTCCGTTAAAATCTTGTAATCGCGGTGTCATCGACGGCCCGTACCTTGCACCTGTTCCGAAGGGCGGTGCGTGCCGTGACCCGGGACGCTCGTCGCTTTCGATCTAACGATTCACCATTCTGGAGTTTGACTGCATGAAACCCACGAACCTTTCGATCAGCCTGCGCGCGCTGCTCGCGTTGGTCGTCGTGTCTGCCCTGGCCACGTCCACGGTCCTGGCACAGACCACGTCGTCCAACCTCCGCGGTCAGGTCATCTCGGCCGACGGCGATGTCATCGACAGCGCCTCCATCGAGATCATCCACGTGCCGTCGAGCACCGTGTCCCGGGCCCAGACCAACGAAACCGGTCAGTTCTTCCAGGGCGGTCTGCGCGTTGGCGGTCCGTACAACATCACGGTCACCGCTGACGGGTACCAGATCCAGCGTCTCGAAAACGTGTACCTGGATCCGGGCGCGCAGGATCCGTTCCGGTTCACCCTGGTCGAAGCAGCGGCCGATCTGGATCGCGTCCAGGTCACCGGTGCAGTCATCTCCCGGGCCGCAGAGCTCAACAACGGCGTGGGTTCGACCTACTCGGCCGAAGACATCGCCAACCAGCCGGCGACCGACCGTGACGTGGTCCGCACGCTGCTGCGCGATCCGCTGGCCCAGTCCGACGGCGTCGGCAACCTGTCCGTCGGCGGCGTCAACCCGCGTTTCAACGCGTTCACCATCGACGGCGCGGCCCAGACCGACGACTTCGGCCTGAGTTCGGGCACCTACGCCACCGCGCGTTCGCCGATCAACCTCGACGCCGTCGAATCGGCAACGCTGGTCGCGGCCGACTACTCGGTCACCGCTTCGGACTTCACCGGCGGCCTGATCGACGTGGTCACCAAGTCCGGTACGAACGAATGGGATGGCTCGATCTACTACGCCTACAACGACGACAGCTTCATCGGCAACGATCTCGACGGCGGCCAGACCTTCGATCCGGGCAATTTCGAAGAAGAGGAATACGGCTTCACGCTGGGTGGTCCGATCCTGAAGGACCGGCTGTTCTTCTTCCTGTCCTACGACGAGTACGAGAACGCCGCGCCGGCTGATTTCCTGGGGTTCGACCAGAACAATGAAGTCGATCCGGCCTTCTTCTCGGCCCTTCGTGAACTGACCCAGCAGGTCTACGGCTTCGATCCGGGTGGTCGCCCGCAGGTCGCCAACGTGCCGGAAACCTCCGAGCGCACCCTGGCCAAGCTGGACTGGAACATCAACTACGACCATCGCGCCTCGTTCACCTACCAGAAGACCGAAGAGAACGACACCTCGGTCGGCGCGGACGAGTTCACCGGTGCCTGGTACGACGTGCCGAACGAGATCGACGCCTACACGCTGCAGCTGTTCAGCGACTGGTCCTACAACTTCTCGACCAGCCTGCGCATCAACTTTGTCGAGAAGGTCCGTGGCCAGAACTGCCGCGTCGGTCGTGGCTTCGGCCAGATCACGCTGGATGACTGGAACCAGGACGCCGTCGCCGGCAGCCCCCTGGAAGGTCTCCTCGGCGACGATGAAGTCAGCTTCACGCTCGGCTGCGATCGCTTCCGCCACGCCAACGAATTCGACGACGAACGACTCGACATCCTGCTCTCCGGTGAATACTTCGCCGGCGACCACGTCGTGACCTTCGGTGCCGAGTTCGAGCAGTACGAACTGTTCAACCTGTTCGTGCCGCGTTCGAACGGTGAATTCACCTTCAACAACTACGACGAATTCGTCAACCGCACGCCGGGGCGTGTCCGCTACGAGAACGTGACCAGCAACAACGCCCAGGACGGCGCCGCCGCCTGGGGCTACGACCAGATCGCGTTCTTCGTCCAGGATCGCTGGGCGATCACGCCGGACTTCGAGCTGAGCGCGGGCGTGCGCTACGAGCGCTTCCTGCAAAGCGACAAGCCGGCGTTCAGTGACGCGATCAGCGCTCAGTACGGCGTCAATACGTCGAACAACCTCGACGGCAATGCGCTGTGGCTGCCGCGCGTCGGCTTCCTGTGGACCCCGGCGGCGCGCACCACCGTCTCCGGTGGTTTCGGTCTGTTCTCCGGCGGCAACCCGGAAGTCTGGGTATCGAACGCGTTCCAGAGCGCGACCTTCTTCGCCCAGACCTTCGACGCGACCAACGTCGATATCCGCAACGTGCCGCAGGAACTGCAGGACGCAGTGGCCCAGGGTGTTGCGGTGCCGATCGACTACATTGCCGAGGACTTCGACACGCCGTCGGACTGGAAGGCTTCGCTGCGCTTCGAGCAGGGCTTCGACCTGAACAACCTGTTCGGAATGGATCTGGGCGACAACTACCGCTTCACCGCGCAGTACCTGTACACCAAGGTCCGCGACGGCTTCGTCTGGCGCAACCTGGCCCAGACCGCCAACCCCGATGCGCTTCCGACGGGGGTCGCACCGGACGGCCGCGTGATCTACGCCGACCTCGACGACCTGGGTATCAACAACCTGACCCAGCTCGGCAACGCCGACGGTTCGGAAAGCAGCGTGTTCACGGTGGGCCTTTCCAAGGCCTTCGACTCCGGGTTCAACTTCGACGTCAGCTACGCCTACACCGATTCCGAAGTGATTTCCGAGGGCACGTCCTCGCGCGGCATCTCGAACTGGCGCGGCCAGTACACGCTGGACCAGAACAACCCGGATCCGCGCACCTCGCCGTTCCAGATCGAAGACTCGTTCAAGTTCAACTTCGGCTACCAGAACGACTTCTTCGGCGACCTGCTGACCCGCGTCGACGTGTTCGGCCGGGTGTTCAAGGGCGACGTGTTCGGCGCCACCTTCGACGTTGGCCGCGACAACGCGCTGTTCGGCCGTGCCGGCCAGGGCGAGAGCCCGTTCGACAACCGTCCGCTCTACATCCCGACTCCGGGGAGCGATCCCCGCGTCGTCTACGGTTCGGACTTCGACGTGGCCGGCTTCTTCAACTACGTCGAAGAGAACAACATCCCGGTCGGCGGCATCCTCGAGCCGTACTCGCTGGTGTCCGACGACTGGAACAACATCTGGGACCTGCGCTTCCAGCAGGAACTCCCGGGCATTCCGGGCATCGGCAAGTTCGTCGGCGACAACCGGTTCAAGCTGATCCTCGACATCGAGAACTTCCTGAACCTGATCAATGACGACTGGGGCCGCTTCACCAACGGCCCGAGCTTCGGCCAGGCCAACATCGTTCGTGCCGACCTGATCTCGGCTGCCGACCTGGCCGCCAACGGCGTCGACGGTGCAACCGCCCTCGAGGGTGATGCGCCGCGCACCACCTGCCTGCAGGCCACGGACTGCGTCTACCGCTTCACGGACTTCGATGACGATCCGACGATCTTCACCAGCCGTCCGCAGTCGGTCTACGAGATCCGCCTGACCCTGCGCTACGACTTCTGATCGTGGCGTGACCACAAGCCCCGGCCCCGGGCCGGTGCTTGAAGCAGGACCGGAGCCCGCCGAGCGATCGGCGGGCTCTTTTTTTTCGGGTAAGGCAATGGGTTGACCGCAGATGAACGCAGATGGACGCAGATGAAAAGGCGGAGACCGATATTCCTCGATCTCGACGCCGGATCGCCGGCGAGCATCGTGGGAATGTCCACTCGGCTACAGGGAGGAGCACCTGGTGCCAGCGAATCGAGGCGCAGTCGCTGCAGCCCCGGGAGCCGCACGCAAGGAGTTCTCGTAGCCAGCAAAGGGCTCGAGTGGCCGAAGCGGAAACGACAGCATCGAAACCCTCGACTTCGCGCAGTCGCATGGGCCAACGATTGGTAAGTTTTGATCTGCGTCCATCTGCGGTTCGTTTTCATGATCGATCGCCACCGGGCTTTCCTTTCTGCGCCGGATGCGTACACTGACCGGCCCGCTCGATTCGGGGAGTCTGCCGATCATGCGCAGAGCCAAACTGGAACGACCAACGGGAATCGACGAATGAGCCAGAACGAAAACTCGCCGCGCACCGGATGCGCGCAGCAGAAGCACACCACCCACGTCTACCCCGCCGGCACGCTGAACATCCTGTCCCGCGAGGAGGTCTCGCGCCTGTCCGACGCAACCCAGGAAGTCGGCGACATGCTGCGCCGTTGTGCGCTGGCCGTGCTCAACAGCGGCAACCCCGGCGACGACGCCGAGGCGATGCTGGCGCGCTACTCCGACTTCGCGATCCGGGTCGAGCAGGTCAACCGGGGAATCCGGCTGGACCTGGACAACGCGCCGGGCTGCTCCTTCGTCGACGGCGAGATGATCCGCGGCATCCGCGAGCTCCTGTCGGCCGTGGTGCGCGACATCGTCTACTTCCACACGGAGATCCGGCCCAACCCGTACTTCGACCAGGGATCGCCCGAGGGCATCACCAACACCGTGTTCGAGATCGCGCGGAATGCGCACCTGCTCGACACCGGCGTGGATCCGAACCTGGTCGTCTGCTGGGGCGGTCATTCGATCCCGGACTTCGAATACGACTACACCAAGGAAGTCGGCTACCAGATGGGCCTGCGCGGCATCGACATCTGCACCGGCTGCGGGCCGGGCGCGATGAAGGGTCCGATGAAGGGCGCGACCATCGGTCATGCCAAGCAGCGCATGCTTCCGGGGCGCTATGTCGGCATTACCGAGCCGGGGATCATCGCGGCGGAGTCGCCGAACCCGATCGTCAACGAACTGGTGATCCTTCCGGACATCGAAAAGCGGCTGGAGGCCTTCGTGCGGCTCGGTCACGGCGTCGTCGTGTTCCCCGGCGGCGTCGGTACGGCCGAGGAAATCCTGTTCCTGCTCGGCGTGCTGCTGAACCCGGCCAACGACGGGCAACCGTTCCCGCTGGTCTTCACGGGACCGGCCGAGTCGGCCGACTACTTCGAGGAAATCGACGCGTTCGTGGGGCTGACGCTCGGTGACCAGGCGCGCGAACGCTATCGGATCATCATCGACGACCCGGAAGCCGTGGCGCAGGAGATGAGGCAGGGACTGGACGCAGTGCGCGCCTACCGGGTCGACACCCAGGACGCGTTCTACTACAACTGGTTGCTGCATATCGACGAGGAATTCCAGCGGCCCTTCGATCCGACCCACGAAGCGATGGCGAACCTGCCGGTTTCTCGCGACCTGCCGGGCCACGAGCTGGCGGCCAATCTTCGCCGGGTGTTTTCGGGGATCGTCTCGGGCAACGTGAAGGCCGACGGGATCCGTCGCATCCGCGAACACGGGAAGTTCGAGATTCGCGGCGAGCGGGAGATCATGGACGCGCTGGATCGATTGCTGCAGCGCTTCGTGCGCCAGCACCGGATGAAGCTTCCGGGCGAGACCGCCTACGAGCCCTGCTACCGGATCGTCAGCTGAGGGCCGGGCGAGTCAACCGGAGCCGAGGCTGGGAGCGTCGCGGCGGTGTGACCTGATCTGGTGTGAACTGATCTCAATTGTGGGAGGGCGCTTGCGCGCCATGGGGCGAATCCGCCCGGACCAGCAGCCGCCGAGGAATGTTCGATTCGAAAGTCGGATGGTCCTCGCAATGAGGACGGTGACCGGGCTCCGGTCGATCGCCCGGCAGAGGTGGTCTCCCACAGGGGTGCATGGGTTGCGATGTCGAGGAGGGGCTCGGCGGTCCTGTGGGAGGCCGGCTCCGCCGGGCGAAAGGCCGTGTTGGCGGCAATGACGCCGGGCTAGTTGTCTCCGCCGCCGTCCTCGCCTGCCCGGTTCGCGTCGTCCAGCGCCTGGCGCAGCGTGGCGGCACGACGCTGTTCGCGGGCGCGCATGGCGCCGTCCTCGCTGACCAGGCCGTCGCGCATCAGCTGGCGAAAATCGCCAAGAGGGATGCCTCGGGTCGGAAGCAGGGCCGTGCCGTCGACGCGCATGAACTGCGCCTCGGCGCGCGCGCGTCGCTGGTGCGCGAGCATGTCCGAGGCGTCGATCCTCGAGCGCGGTCCCTGGAAGCTCATCGGTTGGACCAGCGCCTGCAGCGCTTCGTCGCCCTGGCCGTCTTCCCCGCCTAGCGCAGGCTGCGGCCAGCGGATCGCGTAGCCGTTGTCGGCGCCGACCAGGACCTCGAACGCGCAGCCGTCCGGGTGGCCCCGGTAGCCGTCGTCCGGGTCGATGACCAGGAACAGCAGGTAGCGGGGATCCTCGATGCCCGATTCGGTCTCCGGGAAATAGCACTCGATGTCCTTGAGGCCCGACTCCTTGACGATGAAGCGCTCGACGACGCGCGGAGCCTTGTAGGAAAGCAGCACGTCGAACCACGCCCGGCCGTCGACCGGGAATCCTCGGGCGTATTCGTAATCGGTGCGATCGAGCTTGGCCAGTACGACTACGTCGGAAGTCGCGGCACGCTCGGCCAGCCAGTGTTCGTCCTGCGCAACGGCGTTTCCCAGCGAGAGCAACGCGGCCGCGGCAAGAGCGGTGAAGCATCGTGACAACAATCGTAGATCGTTCATGTTCACTCGGACGTTGGAGGGCGGTTGGAGTTCCCTTCGCTTCGCGCCGTCAGCGCTTCGCCGAGGCGCATCCGGCGTCCCGGCCGAAGCTCGTCGGACCAGTCCGGGGCTTCCGGCCCGGTCAGCAGGACCACGGTCGAACCCCAGTGAAAGCGCCCGAGCTCGTCGCCGCTCGTCAGGTCGACCGGAGAATCGAAGTCGCGGCGGGTGATCCGGCGTTCGGGGCGGAGCGGCCCGCCGGCGTCCCAGACGGTCTCGATGCCGGCGACCAGCATCGCGGCGACCATCACCACCGCCATCGGCCCGAAGTCGGTGTCGAACAAGGCGACCATGCGCTCGTTGCGGGCGTACAGGCGGTCGATGCTGCGGCTGGTCGTGTCCGACACGCTGAACAGGCGCCCCGGAACGCGAATCTCGGTGCGCAGTCGGGCGCTGGCGGGCACGTGCACGCGATGGTAGTCGTAGGGGGCCAGGTAGATCGTCGCGAAGCGGCCACCCGCGAACGGTGCCGCCGCGTCCTCGTCGGTCAGCAGTTCACGGGCGGTGAAGGTCCGGCCCTTGGCCTGCAGGATTCGTCCGCCGTCGAGTCGTCCGCTCCGACTCAGCGTGCCGTCGCAGGGGCTGACCAGGTCGGCGTCGGCGATCGGGCGAACGCCGGGCTTCAGCGCGCGGGTAAAGAAATCGTCGAAGCTGACGAACCCCTGGTCGGGCACCTCGGCTTCGTCCAGGTCGACATCGAACACGCGCTGGAAGCCCGCCATCAGAGGCCGGCGCACCCAGCCGGCACGGGACACGGAAATCCGGTGGGCCAGCGAGGTCAGTGCATGCTGGGGCAACAGGTGCTGCAGCGCGACGCCGGCCCGCCCGACGACGGAGACGCGGTCACCCACTGCGGCGAACCAGATCGAACAGGTCGGCGATCATCGCCTCCGTATCGATCGGCTGGGCGAATCGGCCGATCATCCGACCCTGCGCATCCACGATGACGACCATGCCGGAGTGGTCGACGCTGTAGAACCCCGATTCGTCCGGCTCCTGCCGGATGTACAGGGCGCCGAGCTGTCGCGTGACCGTCTCCAGCGCTTCGTCGTCGCCGGTGACCGCGCGGAAGTCCTCGTCGAACCACTCGACGTAGTCGCGCATCGCCTGTCCGCCGTCTCGCTCCGGGTCGACGGAAACGAACACCACCTGCGGCGGCTCTTCGACGCGCATCAGTTCGAGACGTTCGACGGCGGAAGCCAGCTGGCCGAGCGTGTCGGGACACACGTCGGGGCAGTTGGTGAAGCCGAAGAAGATCAGCGACAGCCTGCCCTGGAGGTCCGCCTCGGTGAACGGATGACCATCGGCATCCTGCAGCGCGAAGGCCTCGATCGGACGCGCCTGCGGGTACATGGACGCGGCTCGGTACTCGGGCGCAGGCGAGAACATCGGACGGGCCACGATCACGCCCGCCAGCACGGCGACGAGCGCGACCAGCACCATCCACAGCACCCGTCCCGATGCGCGCTCCGGCAGGGCCGGTCGGGTGGGCCTCGGGACGGGCTTTCCTCGGGTTTCGGGCATCGGTTTTCGCATGGGGGCAGTATACCAATGCCGTATACTCCGCCCATGTCGACGCGGTCCGATCAAACCCCTACGCCCACCCTGGGCGAGTGGGTCCGGGAGGCTGCGGAAGCCATGGATTCGGCCGGTCTGTTCTTCGGTCACGGCACCGAGCGATCGATCGACGAGGCGTGCTGGATGGTGGCCTACCAGCTCGACCTCTCGCCGGATTTCGACGAGGCGATGTTCGGGGTTCGGGTCGCCGGCGAGGACCGCCGCGCCCTCGACGCGCTCCTGGCGCGTCGGATCGACACGCGCCAGCCGCTGGCCTACCTGCTCGGCGAAGCATGGTTCGCCGGCCTGCGCTTCCGGGTCACGCCCGAGACTCTGGTGCCGCGCTCCCCGCTGGCCGAACTCATCGTGGAAGGCCTCCAGCCCTGGCTGGATTTCGATCGTCCGCTGCGGGTACTGGAGATCGGTACCGGGTCCGGCTGCATCGCGGGGGCGCTGGCGTGGCACTGGCCGGCCCTCGACGTCGATGCGAGCGACATCAGCAGGGGAGCGCTGGAGGTGGCGGCCGACAATCTACGCAGGATCGGCGTCGGCGACCGGGTCAGGCTGCTCGAGTCCGACGTCTACGATGCGCTCGGTGAGTCGCGCTACGACCTGATCGTCAGCAACCCGCCGTACGTGCCGCAGGCATCGATGCGGGACCTGCCGGACGAGTACCGCCACGAGCCGGCCGAAGCCCTGGAGGCCGGCCGCGACGGCCTCGACATCGTGCGGCGACTGATCGCCGGGGCCGGCGATCACCTCGAGCCGGGCGGCCTGTTGCTGGTCGAGGTCGGGGAGGCGGCACCGATGGCCGAGCAGCTGCTCGGCGACACCGATGCGATCTGGCTGGAGTTCCAGCACGGAGGCGAAGGGGTGTTCCTGCTCGACCGGGCTGCGGCGGTGGAGCTGGCCGCTTCGGGCGCGCTGGACCGCCCGGTCGCGGTCGACACACCCCACATGGGTGCCGAGGACAGGAACGAGGAGAAGGACGCATGAGCTACAACCGTTTCGGCCACGTGCTGAACATCACCACATTCGGCGAAAGCCACGGGCCGGCGATCGGCTGCGTGATCGACGGCTTCCCGCCCGGCGTGGCGATTTCGGCCGAAGAGATCCGTGACGCCATGCTGCGCCGGGCGACGGGACGCTCGCGCCATACCTCCCAGCGCCGCGAAGCCGAGGACGTCCAGATCCTGTCCGGCACCTTCGAGGGTCGCACCACGGGAACGCCGATCGCGCTGGTGGTCTACAACACCGATGCCCGCAGCAAGGACTACACCGACATCGCCGGCCAGTTCAGGCCGGGCCACGCCGATTACACCTACCACCACAAGTACGGCCTGCGCGACTACCGCGGCGGCGGCCGGTCCTCGGCGCGCGAGACCGCGATGCGCGTGGCCGCCGGCGCGCTGGCGGCAAAGTACCTCGATGACCGGTTCGGCATCCGCATCACGGGCTGGCTGGGCCAGCTCGGCGACCAGGTATGCGACGGGAATTTCGACGCCGACTCGATCGACGACAACCCGTTCTTCTGTCCGGACCCGGTGAAGGTGCCCGAACTCGAAGCCTACATGGACGCGCTGCGCAAGGAAGGCGATTCGGTCGGCGCGCTGGTCCGCGCCAAGGCCGAGAACGTGCCGCCCGGCTGGGGTGCGCCGGTCTACGCCAAGCTCGACGGCGACCTGGCCGCGGCGATGATGAGCATCAACGCGGTCAAGGGGGTCGAGGTCGGCGCGGGCTTTGCCTCGGTGGCTCAGAAGGGCACGGAGCATCGCGACGAGATGACCCCCGACGGCTTCCTCGGCAACCAGGCCGGCGGCGTGCTCGGCGGCATCTCATCGGGCCAGCCGGTGACCGTGGCCGTCGCCTTCAAGCCCACCTCGAGCCTGCGCATTCCGGGCCGGACCGTCGATGTCGACGGTCGGCCGGTCGACATCGTGACCACCGGACGGCACGACCCCTGCGTCGGCATCCGGGCGGTGCCGATCGTCGAGGCGATGATGGCGCTGACGCTGATGGACCACTACCTGCTTCACCGGGCGCAGTGCGGCGACGTTCCGCCGCAGTCGCCGCGGGTGGAGTGAGCGCGCTCGCGATGGGCACGGAGGCACGAATGACGGAACGGACCCATGACGTGGCGATCGTCGGCGCCACCGGCGCGGTCGGCGAGGTGCTGCTTGCGCTCCTCGCCGAACGAGGCTTTCCGGTCGGCCGGGTGGTTGCCCTGGCCAGCGAGCGCTCGGCCGGCGAAGAGGTGCAGTTCGGCAAGAAGCATCTCCGCGTCCAGGTGCTCGAGCGCTTCGATTTCGCCGGCATCGATTTCGCCTTCTTCTCGGCCGGCGGAGCGGTCTCCGAAACCCATGCGCCGCGCGCTGCGGCGGCCGGGGCGGTGGTCATCGACAACACCTCGTTCTTCCGCATGCACCGCGACGTGCCGCTGGTCGTGCCGGAGGTCAATCCCGACCGCCTGGCACCGTTCGCCGATCCGGAGCATGCCGGCATCGTCGCCAACCCCAACTGCTCGACGATCCAGCTTGTAGTGGCGCTGGCGCCGATCCATCGCGCCGCCGGCATCGAACGGATCAACGTGGCGACGTACCAGGCGGTGTCGGGCGCCGGCCGGCGAGCGATGGAGGAACTGGGCCGGCAGACGATGGACAAGCTGAGCTTCCGCGAACCGAAGGTCGCCGTGTTCAGCGCGCCGATCGCGTTCAACGTGATTCCCCGGATCGACGTGTTCGATGCCGACAGCGACATGCCGGGGTTCACGCGCGAGGAGCGCAAGATGCACAACGAGACCCGGCGGATCCTCGACGACGACCGCCTGGGCGTCAATGCGACCGCGGTGCGGGTGCCGGTCTTCTACGGCCATTCGGAAGCGGTCCACCTGGAGACCCGCGAGCCGATCGACCTGGAGCGGGTGCGGGAGTTGCTGGCGGCCGCGCCGGGCGTCGAGCTGCTGGCCTCCGATGCCGAACCGACCCCGCTGGAGCACGCATCCGGCCGCGATGCGGTGGTCGTGGGTCGCCTTCGTCGCGACCCGACCCACCCGCGCGGCATCGATCTGTGGATCACCGCCGACAACCTGCGCAAGGGCGCGGCGCTGAACGCGGTGCAGATCGCCGAAACCATCCTCCGGCTCCGGCGCTGAGGGTTCGCTCGACCGGTCCGGACCGAGGCCGGCGACAGGCGCCGGCGCGAGGCTGTTTCAGGCCGAAACCCCTTGGTATACTCCGACCATAATCATAACGATTGGCTCGGTCATCGAGCACAGGGGAGTCGCTCATGCGCGGTACACGTAATTTCGCGATCCTGGCCGCCGTCGGCCTGTTGGCGCTGGCTGCCGATCCGGTCGGCGCGCTGGGGCTGGGTGAAGCACGGGTCGATTCCTACCTGAACCAGCCGCTGGACGTTCGCATCCGGCTGCTCGACGCATCCGAAGCCGATCTGGATTCGTTGACCGTGGATACGGCGTCGGCCGAGGACTATCAACGGCTTGGCCTGACCGCCAGCGCGCTTGCGCTCGGTCTCGAAGTCGAGGTCGACCGGAGCCGCTCCCCGGCGGTGGTCCGGGTCCGGTCCACGCGCCCGGTCTCCGATCCGATCGTTCAGATGCTGGTCGACGCCCGCTGGTCCAGCGGCCGCATGCTGCGCGAGTACACCCTGTTCCTGGATCCCCCGGTGCTCGACATCGCGCCGCCGGCCAGCACCCGGTCCGAGCCTGCGCCGTCTGCCGAGCCGGCCCCCGCTGCAGAGCCGATGTCCCGGCCGGTCGAGTCGTCGCCCTCATCGCGCTCGACGCAAGCGGATCGTCCGGCGGCGGAGGACACGCCGCGCGCCGTTCGCTCCGGAGGCGGGCAGCGCCTGGTCCGGAGCGGCGATACGCTGTGGTCGATCGCCCGTAGCAATCTTCCGGCCAGCGACGTTTCGATGAACCAGATGATGGTCGCGATCGTCGAACTGAATCCCCAGGCATTCCGCAACGGCAACATTCACCAGCTGCTGCGCGGCAGCGAGCTTACGCTGCCTACCGCCGACGAGGTCCGGCAGGTCGATGACACGTCCGCCCGTGCGACCGTGCAGACCCAGAACCGGATGTTCAACCAACGGCTCGCCGGTGACGTGCCGGTGATCTCCGATGCGGCCCGCGGCGGCGACGCCGAGCCGGCCCGCCCCGAACCGGAAGCTCCGCGTGATCCGCGCCCGGCTGCCGGCACGCCCGCGGCATCGCGCGAGCCCGAGCCCGAAGGTCGCCTCGAACTCGTCCCGGCCGGCGAGGACGCGTCCGGCACCGGCATGGAAGACGACGGCGCCGAAGTCGCGCAGTTGCGCGAGCAACTTGCCCGGACCGAGGAAGAGCTCTACGCCGCCCGGCTCGAAGCCGAAGACTTCCGGTCCCGGCTCGACGAGCTCGAGACGCTGGTCGAGAACAATCCGAACGGCGCCGGTATCGCAGACGCCGAACTGGCCGGCCTGGAGCAGACACTGAGGGCCGCCCGTCTGGCGGCCGAAGAGGACGCGGACCCGGCCCTCCGTGCCGAGGTCACCGCGCAACTCGACCAGTACCTGGATCGATTCGAAACGGCCTCGCTGGACGGCGACGATCTTGAAGCCGATCTCGAAACCGGAGGCGGAACCGACGGTGCGCCGGTCGACTCCGCCGATGCCGACGAAGGCACCGCCGCGGACGACGTCGCAGCGCTCGAGTCGCGCCCCGAATCGGATGCGTCCGAGGACGTTGCAGAGGAAGCTCCCCAGGAGCCGGTGGTCACGCAGGTCGGAGGCAACCGGGACGGCATCCTGTCCAGCCCGCTGTTCTGGCCGATAGCCGGCCTGATCGCTCTGTTGCTCGCGATCGGTGGGTTCTGGGTCGCGCTACAGCGGCGCCGGCGTGAAGCCGACGGCGCAGCGGCCATGAGCGGGGCCGGACGCGGCGCTACCCCGTCTCGGGGCGCAGTCACGCAGCCGACCGCGACCGACCCCGTCGATCGCGCTCGCGCCGCCGTGGCCGAGCGTCCGAGCGACCTGGGCGCGCACCTTGCGCTGCTTCAGGCCCTGGCCGGGCGCGGCGAGAAACAGGCCTTCGAGGACGCCCTGGAGCACATGTTCGAACACGTCGATTCCGGCGAGGAGCCGGCCTGGCGCGAAGCCGTCGAACTGGCCGCGACCGTGTCTCCGGAGCACGTCCTGGTCAAGGGCAGCGCCGACTGGATGAGCGGAGCGGGTGATTCGTCGGCAGAGCCGAAGACCGACATCGACGAAGAGAGCGAAGTCGGCGACCTGATGTCGCGGCTCGACGCCGAGCAGGAAGAGGAGTCCGACGATAGCGACTGGTTGATCGACGACGACGATGCCGAGAAAGCCGACGCCGGGCCGATGTTGCGGGAAGGCGGCGATGACGAAGACGAACCGCTCGTCCTCGGCGGCAAGGATCCGGACCACGACGATCTCGACAGCAAGGTCGATCCCACCGAGGCCGATGAACCGGCGATCGGCATGCTCGGCGACGCAAGTACGCCGGACGTGCCCGACGAGGAAGCCAAGTCCGAGTGGTTGGATGACGACCTGGCAGGCGACGCCGAACGTGACGACGCGACGCGTCGGATCGGCGACCAGACCGAAGCGGCCGATCGGCACGCCGGCGATGATGCGGACGAAGAAGCATCGCTCGGCGACTGGACCAGCGAAGACGAGGGCGGCGCCGCTCCGGCCGGCGGCAGCGATGGCGGAGACGCAGCGGAAGGCGACGGCGACGACATCTTCGCGCCCAGCGACGACGACGTCGACGTCAAGCTCGACCTGGCCCGCGCCTATCTTTCCTGGAACAGCACCGACTCGGCGAAAACGCTGCTCGAAGAGGTCGTCCGGGAAGGCAATCCGGAGCAGAAGGAACAGGCCCAGAAGCTGCTGGATGACCTCTGACGAAGCGGCCGCGAACCGTCACAGAATCGCGTTCGGACTCGAGTACGACGGAAGCCGGTTCCGCGGCTTCCAGCGCCAGCAGCAGCGACCGACCGTCCAGGAAGTACTCGAGGATGCACTCGGGACGGTTGCCGATCACCGCGTGACCGTGCACTGTGCCGGGCGCACCGATACCGGCGTCCACGCCGCCTGCCAGGTCATTCATATCGAGACCGACTCGACCCGCAGCGAGCGGGCCTGGGTGCTGGGCGCGAATTCCAACCTTCCGGACCCTGTGGCCGTGCGCTGGGCGCGCTTCGTCGACGACCGATTCCACGCGCGATTCTCGGCCCGCGGTCGCCACTATCGCTATCGAATTCTCAATCGCTGGATCCGGCCCGGCCTGCACAACGGTCGGGTGGCCTGGGAGCGCCGTCCGCTGGACGCGGAGCGCATGCACGACGCCGCCCAGGTGCTGGTCGGCGAACACGATTTCTCGTCCTTCCGCGCCCTGGGATGCCAGGCGAAGCACGCGGTGCGCGAATTGAAGCGCATCGAGATCCAGCGCCATGGCGACGAGGTGGTCATTGACGTTTCCGCCAATGCCTTCCTCTACCATATGGTTCGCAATATCGCCGGCAGCCTCAACGCGATCGGTTGCGGAGAACGCGAGCCCGGATGGCTGGCCTCGGTGCTCGAGGCGCGCGATCGCAAGCGCGCCGGCGTGACCGCCCCGGCAGAAGGCCTCTATTTCATGGGTGTGGACTATCCTGACCACCCCGAGTTGCCGACCCGGGACGAATCGTTGATGCCGTTTCCACGGGGTCGCGACCTCAGCTAGCCGAAGCGAACGACGGCAACGGCTTCGAGAACGGCACGAACGGAACAGCGGAGACCAGACAACCATGCGAACGCGGATCAAGATCTGCGGCATCACGCGACCGGAGGATGGACGCCTGGCGGCCGAGCTGGGCGCCGATGCCATCGGCCTGGTCTTCGTCGAGCGCAGCCCGCGGCACGTCGACGCCGGGGCAGCCAGGGCGATCTGCGATGCATTGCCTGCGTTGACAGGAACGGTGGGGCTGTTCATGAACGCGACGCCCGAGCAGGTGCGCGAGGTTCTCGACCGCGTGCCGCTGAACTGGCTGCAGTTCCACGGCGACGAGAATGCCGCCTATTGTCGCCAGTTCGGCCGGCCGTACATCAAGGCGCTGCCGATGGCTTCGCCGGGGGCGGTCGACTACGATGCGTTTCCGGATGCGTCGGCGCTCCTGCTCGACGCCCATGCGGCGGGCGGCATGGGAGGCTCGGGCCGGCGCCTGGAATGGGCGACCCTGACCCCGCCGGATGGGCCCTGGATGCTGGCCGGTGGCCTGGGCCCCGACAACGTGGCCGACGCGGTCCGAGCACTTCGACCGCCGGCGGTCGATGTGTCCTCGGGGGTGGAATCCGCGCCCGGGATCAAGAGTGGTAATCTGATGGATCAATTCATGCGAGGTGTTAGGAATGGCTGAAGTGGCGCCCCTGTCCGCGGATCGACCGCGGGCCGACGACACGGCGACCCGAAGCTCGATGCCGGATGCCCGCGGGCATTTCGGTACCTTCGGCGGACGGTTCGTTTCCGAGACGCTGATGGCGGCGCTGGAAGAGCTCGAGGCCGCGTGGCGGCGGTACGCGGACGATCCTGAATTCCAGGCCGAACTCGACGCAGACCTTGCTCATTTCGTCGGCCGCCCTTCGCCGCTCTACCTCTGCGAACGTCTCACGGCCCACGCCGGCGGCGCGAAGATCGTGTTCAAGCGCGAAGACCTGAACCACACCGGTGCGCACAAGATCAATTCGACGGTCGGCCAGGCCTTGCTCGCCCGTGCAATGGGCAAGAAGCGCGTGATCGCCGAGACCGGCGCCGGGCAGCACGGCGTGGCTTCGGCAACGGTCGCGGCACGGATGGGCATGGACTGCGTGGTGTACATGGGCGCGGAGGACATCCGGCGCCAGGCGATCAACGTCTTCCGCATGAAGCTGCTGGGTGCGGAGGTCGTTGCGGTCGAGTCCGGCTCCCGCACGCTCAAGGACGCGCTGAACGAGGCGATGCGCGACTGGGTGACCAACGTCGACGATACGTTCTACATCCTCGGCACCGTGGCCGGCCCGCATCCGTACCCTGCACTGATCCGCGACTTCAATGCGGTGGTCGGACGCGAAGCCCGGCGCCAGTTCCTGGACGAGTACGACGGGCTGCCCGATGCGCTCGTTGCCTGCGTCGGCGGCGGTTCCAATGCCATCGGCCTGTTCCACCCGTTCATCGACGATGAACAGGTCGCGATGTACGGCGTCGAGGCCGCGGGTCGCGGCCTGTCGGGCCTGGACCATGCAGCCAGCCTGTGCGCGGGCAGGGTCGGGGTGCTGCACGGCAGCCGGACCTATCTGCTCGACGACGAGGCCGGCCAGATCCGCCACACCCATTCGGTGTCGGCCGGGCTGGACTATCCGGGCGTCGGGCCGGAGCACTCGTGGCTGAAGGACATGAAGCGTGCGGAATACGTCGGCATTACCGACGAGGAAGCGCTGGAAGCCTTCCACCTTTGCACGAAGAAGGAAGGCATCATGCCGGCGCTGGAAAGCGCACACGCGGTCGCCTACGGGTTGAAGCTGGCGGCCACGATGTCGCCGGACCAGACCGTGCTGGTCAACCTGTCCGGCCGAGGCGACAAGGACATTCATACCGTGGCGGACCTGGAGGGCATCGAGGTTTGAGCACCGTGAGCAACCGAATCGATCGTCGCTTCGCCGAGCTGGCCGAGTCTCGCCGCGCCGGCCTGATCCCGTACATTACCGCTGGCCATCCTGCGCCGGAAGCCACGGTTTCCGTGATGCACCGACTGGTCGAGGGCGGGGCCGACCTGCTCGAGCTGGGCGTGCCCTTCTCCGACGTGATGGCTGATGGGCCGGTGATCCAGAACGCCTGCCAGCGCGCGCTCGACTCCGGCATGACGCTGGATCGGGTGTTCGACATGGTCCGGGCATTCCGCGCGGACGACGCCGCTACGCCGGTCATCCTGATGGGGTACATGAATCCGATCGAGCGGCGCGGTCTGACGACCTTCGTCGAGCAGGCCGCCGAGGCAGGCGTGGATGGCTTGCTGATCGTCGACTGTCCGGCCGACGAGGCCGAAGAGACCCGGTCGGCGCTCGAGCAGCACGGGATGCACCAGGTCTTCCTGGTCGCGCCGACGACCACCGAATCTCGACTGCAGCGGATGGCGCCGATGGCCGGCGGGTTCGTCTACTACGTGTCGCTCAAGGGCGTGACCGGGTCGGCCGCGCTCGACGCCGATGCGCTGGCGCCCGCGATCGAGCGCCTGCGCGCCCACACCCCGGTTCCGGTTGCCGTGGGGTTCGGAATCTCGACCCCCGAGCAGGCCGCCGACGTTGCCCGGGTCGCCGACGCGGTGGTCATCGGCTCGGCCCTGGTCAAGGCCCTCGACGCCAGCGATACGGTCGAGGATGCCGTGGCCGTGGCCGGGCGCTTCGCCGACTCGATCCGCAGTGCCATGGACGCCGCCCGATCAGCCGGTGACGACCGAGGTAACGACAGGGTGGCCGAGGCATGAGCTGGTTCCAGAAACTGATGCCGTCGCGAATTCGAACCGAAGGCGGCAAGTCGCGCAAGGTGCCCGACGGCCTGTGGACGAAGTGCAAGTCCTGCGAGGCCGTGCTGTACCGGCCGGAACTGGAGCGTTCGCTGAACGTCTGTCCGAAGTGCGACCACCACATGTCGCTGACCGGCAGGGCGCGTCTCGAGGCCTTCCTCGACGAAGGCGGTCGAGTCGAGCTCGGCCAGAATCTGACGCCGAAGGACCCGCTGAAATTCCGCGATACCAAGCGCTACAAGGACCGTATCGTTGCCGCGCAGAAAGCGACCGGCGAGAATGACGCAATGGTCGTCATGCGCGGTGCACTGATGGACCTGCCGCTGACCGCCTGCGCCTTTGACTTCAAGTTCATGGGCGGCTCGATGGGGTCTGTGGTCGGCGAGAAGTTCATGGTCGGCGTCGACTCGGCCCTCGAACATCGCCAACCGCTGGTCTGCTTTGCCGCTTCCGGCGGTGCCCGGATGCAGGAGGGGTTGTTCTCGTTGATGCAGATGGCCAAGACTTCCGCCGGCCTGGCCAGGATGGCCGAGGCCGGACTGCCGTTCATCTCGGTCCTGACCCACCCGACCACCGGCGGTGTGTCGGCAAGCCTTGGCATGCTCGGCGACCTCAACGTGGCCGAGCCGGCTGCGCTGATCGGCTTCGCCGGGCCTCGGGTGATCGAACAGACCGTTCGCGAGCAGCTCCCGGAAGGCTTCCAGCGCTCTGAATTCCTGCTCGAGAAGGGTGCGATCGACATGATCGTCGATCGCCGCGAAATGCGGTCGCGATTGCACCAGGTGCTCAGCCTGCTGATGGGTGGCCGGGGCGACGGACGTGTGCGCGAAGGCGAGATCGACGACCCAGTCGATGGCGCGCCCGGCGGCGATTCGACGATGGGCGGCTCCTTCGACGGCGCGGATGAAGCGAACGACCGGTCGGACAGCGGGTCGGTAGATCGGTCCGACGATCGGTCCGACGATCGGTCCGACGATCCATCGGACAGTCGATCCCGACCCCGTGCCGACGACACCCCATCCGGCGGCAACGACTGACCTTCGACCTTGATGACTTCCCGTGACCCCGGCGCCCGCTGACCCTTCGTCGGCCGCCGTGTCGGCGAACGCTGCGCTGGCCGAACGCCTGGCTGAACTGGAGACTCGAACCCCGGAAGCGCGGATCGACCTCGGTCTGGACCGCGTCCGGGCGGTGTTCGACGAACTGGCCCCCGGGCTCGGCGGCCGCAGCATCGTCAGCATCGCCGGCACCAACGGCAAGGGCTCGACGGTCGCGTTCATCGAAGCGGGGCTGCGGGCGGCGGGGCGCTCCACGCTGGCCTATACATCGCCCCACGTCGTCGATTTCCGCGAGCGATTCCGCCTGGACGGTGCACCGGCCCCGGCGGAGGAGCTCGTGTCCGCCCTCGACGCCGTCGAGCGGGCCCGCGGCAATGTTCCGCTGACCTACTTCGAACAGATCACCCTGGCCGGGTTCGTGCTGGCCGAGCGGGCCGACGTCGACGCGCTGGTCCTTGAGGTTGGCCTGGGCGGCCGGCTGGACGCGGTCAACGTGGTCGATGCAGACATTGCCGTGGTCACGTCGATCGGCCTCGACCACAAGGACTGGCTCGGTTCGACCCGAGCCGCGATCGGACGCGAGAAGGCCGGTATCGCACGCCGCGGACGGCCGGCCATCGTGGTCGAAGCGCGCCCGCCGGCCGGCATGCTGGAGGGGCTCGAGGCGCTCGGCGCCGAGGTGATTGCCTGGGGCTCGGGCCTGGCGGCACGATGGCACCGGGGGCGCCTGGCGGTCCGACTCGGCTCGCCCGGGAGCGAGGCTCGCCGGATCGCCGGCCTGTCACCGGGCATCGCCGGTCACCACCAGCGGACCAATGCAGCTGCGGCCGTGGCCGTACTGGACCGGCTGGGGGTCGGCGAGCGGGCGATCCGCGAGGGACTGGCCTCGGCCCGGGCGAAGGGGCGATTCGAACGGATCGCCGACGACCCGCCGACCTTCGTCGACGTGGCGCACAATCCGCAGGCGGCTCGCGCGCTGCGCGAGCTGCTGGAGGCACGACCGGGACGCAAGCGCGCGGTGTTCGCCGCCCTGGCCGACAAGGACGTGGCCGCGATCGCGCGCGCGGTCGGCCCGGCGATCCACCGTTGGTACCTGGCCGAGTTGGACGGCCCGCGCGCACTTCCCATCCAGACGCTGGCGCGGCGGATCGCCCGCGGCGGTGTGTCCGGGTCGCCGGACGCGGTAGAATCGTCGCCGAAATCGGTCGCGGAGGCGCTCCGGCAAGCCCGTGCCGACTGTCGCGGCGACGACGAGGTCATCGTGTTCGGTTCGTTCCTGACCGCCTCTGCCGCCGTTCGCCGAAGCGATTCGTAACGGATTACGCCCGCCTATGGACAACGTCCTCAAACGCCGCCTGATCGGGGCATCCATCCTCATCGCGCTGGCCGTGATCTTCCTGCCCATGCTGCTGGTCGGACCCGAGCCCGAGCTGGACGACCGTCGGTTGAGCGAACCGCTCCCGGAGATGCCGAGCGGGGATCGCGAGGTGCGGCGCATCCCCCTCGATCCGGACCTGGCGCGCGTTCCCCCTTCGCGGGTCGATGATTCCGCTGCCGGGGGCGACGACCGCGATGAACGCGGCGCGCCCGCGGCGGGCGAGTCCGCGATCGCGCCCGCCGAGCCGCGCCGGACCCCGCCGGACGAGATCGTGCTGAACCCGTCGGAGCGTGATGCACCGTCCGATGCCACGGACCCGGCCGAAGCGACCACGCCGAACCGTAGCGAGTCCGCCCTTGCCGACGCCGATGGGGCCGACCCCGGACCCGCGCAGACGTCCGACGAGGCGTCGTCCTCGCGCGACTCGCGCGAATCCGTGCAGGCACCGGCCGCCGAGGGCGATTCCGGCACGTCCGAGCGCCCACCTGCCGCCGAGCCCCCGCCGCCTGCCGGCGACGGCAACTGGGTCGTCCAGGTCGCGAGCTTCGGATCGCAGGAATCCTCGCAGGCCACGCGCGAGCGCCTCGAGGCGCTGGGCCACCCCGTCATCGCCGATGAGGTCGTGCGCGGCGACACGATGCTGTATCGCTTGCGCACCGGGCCCTACTCCGACCGGAACCGGGCCGAGACCGCACGCGGCCAGATCGCCGCCACGGTCGTCGGGGTCGAACCGATCGTGCGCGAGGTCTCGGACGCGGCATTGCAGGCCACGCCGGGTTTCGCCGTGCAGGTCGGTTCCTTTGCCAGTGAGGAGAACGCGGAGCGCGAGACGGCGCGCCTGCGCAATCTCGGCTTCGAAGCGTTTCGCCAGAGCGAAGATGCGTCGGGCCGGGCGATCTGGAAGGTGCTCGTCGGAACGGTGGACGATCGCGCCGCGGCCGAAACGCTTCGCACACGACTGGTCGACGAGGCGGGCGTCGAAGGCCTGGTCGTCAGCCACCCGTGAATCGGCTCGCACGGAGCCGTGCGGAATGAACGGGGCGGACATCGCGATCCTGGCCGTACTCGCACTCTCGGTGCTGGTCAGCCTGTTTCGAGGCTTCATCAAGGAAGTGTTCTCGATCCTGGTCTGGGTTGCCGCGGCGTTCGCGGCATTCCAGGCTTCGCCGCCGCTGGCCGAAGCGCTGGAGCCGCACGTGACGCTGCCGTCGGCCCGAACGCTGATCGCGTTCGTTGCGGTATTCGTGCTGGTGCTGGTGATCGGCGGGCTGATCAGCTACCTGATCGGCCAGGTCGTGGAAAAGACCGGTCTGTCGGCGACGGACCGGATGTTCGGCGGCCTGTTCGGACTGGCTCGGGGGATCGTGATCGTGCTGATCGCGGTGATGCTGGCGCGGATCACCCCGTTTCCGTACGACCCGTGGTGGCAGGAGTCACGCCTGATCCCGCGGTTCGAGACCATGGCCGTCTGGACGGCCGGATTTCTTCCCGATTCGGTGCAGGAACTGCTCGACTCGGGCCAACAACAGATGCAATCGCCGCCCGAGGATGCGGCGGTGGACGTCGATTCGAGAGCGGAGCCGATCTGAATGTGTGGAGTCGTTGGAATCTTTGGCCGGAGCCCGGTCGCGGCGCGAATCTACGATGCGCTGACCATCCTGCAGCACCGCGGCCAGGACGCCGCCGGCATGACGACCCTGGACGGGCGGCGCATGCGCTCGGCGCGCGGCATCGGCCTGGTCCGCGACGTGTTCGACGCGAAGCTGATGGACGGCCTGACCGGCGATGTCGGTATCGGCCACGTCCGCTATCCGACCGCCGGGCTGGATCGTCCGGACGAGGCCCAGCCCATGTACGTCAACGCGCCCTGGGGCATCGCGCTGGGTCACAACGGCAACCTGGTCAATGATGAATCGCTGTCCGAGGACCTGTTCAACCAGGACCGCAGGCACGTCAACACCGAGTCGGACTCCGAGGTGCTGCTCAACATCCTGGCCCACGAACTCAGTGTTCGGGCCGACCAGGGCATCCGGCCGTCGACGGTGTTCGACGCGGTCGACGGCATGCACGCGCGCTGCAAGGGGGCCTATGCCGCCGTTGCCCTGATCGCCGGCGTGGGCCTCCTGGGTTTCCGCGACCCGCACGGTATCCGGCCGGCGGTGCTCGGCAAGCGCGAAGCCGATAACGGCGATGAATACATCATCGCCTCGGAGTCGGTCGTGCTCGACATCCTGGGTTTCGATTTCGTCGGCGATCTCGCCCCGGGCGAGTCGGCGCTGATCACCATGGACGGCGAGCTGCACCGCCACCAGAGCGATCAGGCGCAGGCACATACGCCGTGCATCTTCGAGTACGTCTATTTCGCGCGACCCGACTCGATGATCGACGACCTGTCGGTCTACAAGACCCGCCTCCGGCAGGGCGAGAAGCTGGCCGAGAAGATCCTCCGGGAATGGCCGGATCACGACATCGACGCGGTGATCCCGATTCCCGACACGAGCCGCACGGCCTGCCTGCCGATGGCCCAGATGCTCGACGTGAAGTACCGCGAGGGCCTGATCAAGAACCGCTACATCGGCCGCACCTTCATCATGCCGGGCCAGGCCGAGCGCGCGCAGTCGGTCCGGCGCAAGCTCAACGCGATCGAGCTGGAGTTCCGCAACAAGAACGTGTTGCTGGTCGACGATTCCATCGTCCGCGGCACGACCTCGCGGCAGATCATCCAGATGGCCCGCGACGCGGGCGCCAACAAGGTCTACATGGCCAGCGCCTCGCCGCCGGTTCGCCATCCCAACGTCTACGGCATCGACATGCCGGCGGCCAGCGAGCTGGTGGCCGGCAGCCGCAGCGAAGAAGAGGTCCGCGAGTACATCGGTGCCGACCGCCTGATCTACCAGGATCTCGGTGATCTGGAGGCTGCGGTGCGCGGCAAGAACAAGAAGCTGGCCGGCTTCGACTCCTCGTGTTTCAACGGCCGCTATGTGACCGGTCTGGCCGACGGTTACCTGGAGGCCCTCGAGCGCAAGCGCAGCGACGCCATGAAGGAGCAGCGGCGGACGACCAGGTGATTTCCCTCGCGTTCTGGTTCGGCGCGCTCTTCGTACTGATCGGTTCGATCACGCTGGTCCGCGCGATCCGCAATCTCGGACTGGCGCGTCGGAGTCGATCCTGGCCCACGGTGCCCGGCCGGATCGATTCGCTTCGACTGTGGGGCGGCCGGAGGGTCGACGGCGAGATGCGCGACGTCGAGCACCTGGCCGTCGACTTTCGCTATTCGTTCCAGGGCCGGACGCATCGCGGAACGGCCCCCGCCCTCTATACCGTCGTCTATCCGAGGACAGTGGAATTGGCCAGGCGCCTCGAAGCAGGTTCCGACGTCGAGGTCCACGTTGATCCGGATCGGCCGGATCGGGCCGTGCTGATCCCTGGAGTTCATCCCGAGAAGCCCTACAGCGACGTGATCCTGGCCGCGTCGGGACTTGTCATCGGTCTGGTCCTGATGGCTTCGGCATGGACGGGGGTGCTGACGTGATCGTGTCGCCGAGACGTCGGTCCGGTTCGTCCGGTCCTTCGGTAGGCCGTGGATGAGCGGATTCGAGCTGTCACCCGAAACCTGGCGTGGGCTGCTCGGCCATCTCTCGCGCTGGGTCAGCAATCTGCGTCGAGCCGGTCGAGCACGCAAGCAGGAATCGCGGCATGCGCTGCAGGACGTGGTCCGAGTGGTCCGGCGAACGCAGGTGATGCTGCGCGCACTCGAACGGGGCGAGGCGACGGCGTCCGATGAGGCCCAACTGGCCGAGCGCTGGACCGAACTCGGCTTTCGCCTCGAGGAGCTCGGTCTCGGCAAGCTGGCCAAGCGGTGCGAGATTCGTGGCCGCCACGGCGCGGATCCAGGTTCGCTTGACGAGGAGTTCCTGGAGAGAGCGGATGTCCAGCTCGATCGGATCGAAAGGCTGGCCCGGTTGACGCTGCGCGAACTCGACACGCGGTAATCTCGTGCAGCCCCGGATCGCCGAAGACAGGGCGTGCCCGGGAATTGCCAACCCATTGCGAGGAATCCATTCCATGAACGGAGCGCGCGTTCTGCAGATTCTCGGCTTGATCCTGCTGGCGCTGGGCGCCGCCGGCATCGGTATGCAGGTCAGCGGGGGCGGCTCGCCGGTGGCCTGGCTGGGCGCGATCGGACCGATCGTGATGGGCGTGGCGCTGCTGGTCATCGCGCGAGGTCTGAAGCGGGAGTCCTGACGGACCGGCTCGAGCGGATCACCCGTCGTTCATGGCTCACCCTCGACAATCCGACTCATGACCGACCTTGCCATCGTCTGGTTCCGCCGTGACTTCCGCCTGGCCGACAATCCGGCCCTGGATCACGCCCGCAACCACCACGAGCGGGTGCTGCCCGTCTACATTCACGACCCCGATGCCCTGGGCGACTGGGCGCCGGGCGCGGCCAGCCGCTGGTGGCTTCATCATGCACTTGAAGATCTCGCCGACCGCATATCGGATCGCGGCGGGCGGCTGGTGCTGCGCGCGGGCGCGGCCGGCGAGCAGCTGGAGCAGCTGGTCGGAGAGACCGGCGCCGAGGCCGTCTACTGGAACCGTTTGTACGAGCCGGAGATCGTCGCGCGAGACAAGCGGATCAAGACAGCGCTGAAGAAAGCGGGCCTTGAAGTCGAGAGTTTTCGCGCCGCGATGCTGTTCGAACCCTGGGAGCTGCTCCACGGCGATGACGAGTACTACAAGGTCTTCACGCCGTACTGGAAGCGAATGCAATCGAACTGGCGTGCCGTAGCGAGCCGCCCGGAGCCGATGGATCTCGACGGGCCGTCGAGCCTGCCCGACTCGGTGGACCTGGCCTCGCTGGATCTCCTGCCCGAGGTCGACTGGGCGGACGGTATCCGCGATCGCTGGGAGGTCGGCGAACTGGCCGGGCGCCGTCGACTCAAGCACTTCGTGGAAGACGATGTGGGGCGCTATGGGAGCGAGCGGGATCGGCCTGATCTCCGCGGCACATCGTCGCTGTCGCCGTACCTGCACTTCGGGCATGTCTCTCCGGTCCAGGTGATCGAAGCGCTGGAGCCGTCCGGCGAGTTGCCCGGCGGCAAGGGTCCATTGACGTTCGTCAGTGAGCTCGCGTGGCGCGAGTTCTCCACACTGCTGCTGTTCCACGAACCGCAGATCACCGACGAACCGTTGAAGGACAAGTTCGCCGATTTCCCCTGGCGGGCGAAATCCGACTACGCCGAGGATCTCGAGGCGTGGAAGCGTGGGCGAACGGGCGTGCCGATCGTTGATGCGGGCATGCGCGAGCTGTGGCACGAGGGCTGGATGCACAACCGCGTCCGCATGATCGTTGCGTCCTATCTGACCAAGAACCTGCTGATCCCATGGCAGGAAGGTGCGCGATGGTTCTGGGACACGCTCGTCGATGCGGATCTCGGAAACAACACGCAGGGATGGCAGTGGACCGCCGGCTGCGGTGCCGATGCGGCACCGTTCTTCCGCGTGTTCAATCCCGAATTGCAAGCCGAGAGGTACGACCCCGACGCGGCCTATATCCAGCGGTGGTGCCCCGAGCTCGAAGGGCTGGACATCAAGGCGCTGAAGAAGCTCGGCGACGACGAACGCGAGAAGCGGGGGTACCCGTCGATGCTGGTCGACCTGAAGGGCAGCCGGCAACGTGCTCTCGACGCCTACCAGGACATCAAGGGCTGACCCGCCGCGGACCCGGTGCTGGGCTGCGCCAGAGGCGAGCGTGGCGTTATCCTGCGCTTGGATTCGGACTCGAGCCCCTTGATGAGCGATTGCTGCGACCCATCGTCGATCGAGCGCCTGCGCGAACGGCAGCGTTCGACGCTGATTGCCGTGCTGGTCATCAACGCGGTCATGTTCGCGGTCATCGTGGCCGCTGCGCTGGTCGCCGACTCCAGCGCGCTGCTGGCCGACAGCCTGGACAACTTCGGCGATGCGGTGACCTACGCGCTGAGCCTGGCGGCGGTGGCAGGCAGTCTGCGCGCCAAGGCTCGCGTCGCCCTGTTCAAGGGAGTGCTGATCCTGGCCGCCGCGCTCGGCGTACTGGGCCAGGTGGTCTACCGACTCTGGGTGCCGTCCGTGCCTGTGTTCGAACTGATGGGCGTGTTCAGTCTGGTCGCGCTGGTGGCCAACGCGACCTGTCTGGCGCTGCTGTGGCGGCATCGCGACGAGGACATCAACATGAGCTCGGTCTGGGAGTGCTCGCGTAACGACATCGCGGGCAACGTGGCGGTGTTCGCGGCCGCTGCCGGCGTATGGTGGTTCCAGGCCGGTTGGCCCGACCTGGTCGTCGCGCTTGCACTGGCCCTGCTGTTGCTCCGGTCCGGCAGCGGCGTCATCCGCTCGGCACGCCGGGAACTGGCATCGGCGGCCGAATCGGTTTGACGATCGGTCCGGACCGCCGCAGTCGCCGCGGACCTGTCGGCTTCAGGCCTTGCGCGGATCGAAATGCTTGTGGTAGCACCAGTGCCAGGGTTCCCAGTCGATGTTGTGCCGATTGTTGTTCGGGAACGACTCGTGGAAGCCGTACATGCCGGCGCGCGCCTTTAGCCATTCGTAGGCCCGGGACATCGAGAACTCGGAGGTCAGGGGCGCAACGCCCGGCGCGGTCAGGTCGAGGGCTCGACCGCTGTGATGTTCGCTGTAGCCGGGGGCCGCACTCGCGCGCAGGACCTTGCCGATGGCCATGCCGCCGTTCAGCTTCTTGCGCAGCAGCCCCGCCTGGTAGCCGATCGTGCGGAACCCCGAGACCGGCTGAAGGTCGATATTGCTGCGTTGGGCGTCGGTCTTCATCGCCTTCCACGCTTCGCCGGCCGCCTTGTCGAGCTTGATGTCGCGGT
The DNA here is from genome assembly GCA_965222675.1 of Wenzhouxiangellaceae bacterium. Lineage (GTDB taxonomy): Bacteria > Pseudomonadota > Gammaproteobacteria > Xanthomonadales > Wenzhouxiangellaceae. The sequence goes on from OZ244963.1 coordinate 1,549,479, forward strand.
CGAAGATATCGGTGCCGATGGAAATGCACTCCGCATTCTCGGGCATCAACCGCAACCGGTAGCGCACGCCGTAGTTCGACGGAATGCCCAGTTCCCGGTGCAGCTCGGCAACCTCCTTCTCCCACGGTTCGGCCTCGTCGAACAACCGCTTGGCCAGGGTGACCGGCTCCCCGTCGCCGGGCGTCTCGGCAACCTCGTAGCCCATGCGCTCCATGAAGGACCAGGCCTGCGGCTTGACCGTGCAGAACAGCCGGCCGATGCCGAAGGTGCGCGCGTGGCGCTCGATCGTGGTGACCAACCGGCGCGTGGCCTCGGCCCTGGCCACGTTCGGATCGAGATACATGGCCATCAGCCGCGCGCGATCAAGGTCCAGCGCGGCCATGCCGACCAGCTGCCGATTTTCGATCGCCAGCATCAGCGCTTCGTCAGGCAGCAGCCGATTGAGCTGTTTTTCGATGTTCTCTCGCTGGGTCGCGGACTGGGATTTCATCAGATCCGGAAGGCGGTTCCGGATCAGGCCGGCCAGGCGGTCCAGCTCGGCGCGGCGGGCAGGTCGAATTCGCAGGGTGGATGTCATCGACGGGCCTTTGAGGGGTCTCTTGGGTGATTGGTATGATTCGTTCCGGCGCCCCCCTTGCGAACTGCATCCGAACTCTTGAAAACGATCGTAGTATCGCTGATTTTCCTGCCGATTGCAGCCGTGGTGCTGCTGGTGCCGCTGGTTCGTCTGGCGGTCCCGGTGTGGCCCGTGGCGGTCGAGGAGCGGATCGATCCGGATGGCCGTCCCCTGTTGACGTTCGCCGAGGCCGACGACGACGATCCATCGGTTCGGTCGCGCCCATTGAGCGTGGCGGTACTGGATCGGAATCGAACGCCGCCGGCACTGGGCTATGTGGTCGCGGTCCGCGATTCGGACGGCAACACGCTCGATCCTCCGGGATCGGTTCTGTGGTGGCCCGGCCTGGAACGCCCGGGCTGCGATATCGGGCTTTCCGTCGAACGGGTCCTCATGTGGCGGCCGTGCAGCGATTACCTGCGAGTCCACCATCCCAATCGCATGACCACGATGAGCCGCTTGAGGGTGGCGCTGGACCGGTTGCTGGGCTCCGAGAACGATGCACAAGACGACCGGGATCCAGGGTCGGACGCCGATGACGGCCCGGAACAGGGCAGCGCCGAGGTCGATGGTGGCGACCAGTCGTAGGAACAGGATGATGGCAATGGTCACGGCCGTCGTCGGTACCGAGTTCACCAGGCAGCACGATTGTTGCAACGACCGTCCTAACGACCGTCATAGCAATCCACATAACAATCGTCATCGCATCACGGCAATCGTCACGAAACCGACACATCGCCGGGCTAGGGTGGGGGCTCGAATCTGCAGCGGGAAGCTCATCTCCTGCCCGCTCGGACGGTAGCCGGCGCAGCCGGTCTCCCCGTCGTCGATCGCTTTCGACTCCATTGCCCGCGCTCTGCGCGGGCTTTTTTTGTGGTGTCTTCCGGCCGGCCGGCGCCGATTCAGGGCGAGGGAATGCCGCTTGCCTCGGCGATGTCGTCCAGGTCGTGGACGGCCATGAGAAGGCGCTCGAAGCCCAGGGCCACGCCCGAACATTCCGGCAGCCCCTGCTCCAGCGCCTCCATCAGCGCCTCGTCGATCGGCATTGCGGGAAGTCCGCGCCGGAGGCGTTCGCGGTTGTCGGCCTCGAACCGCTCCCGCTGCTCATCCGGGTCGGTCAGCTCGAAGTAGCCGTTGGCAAGTTCCAGGCCGCCTGCGAACACCTCGAAGCGTTCGGCCGTCCGCGAATCGTCGCGGCAGAGCCGGGCCAGCGCGGCCTGGCTGGCCGGAAAGCGCTGGACCACGGTCAACTGTCCGTCCGGCAGGGCAGGCTGGATCCGCATCGCCAGCAGCCAGTCGAACAGGCCGTTCCGGTCCAGGCCGCCGGGCGCGTCGTCCAGTGCGCCGGTCAGCCGTTCGATCTCGGCGTCGAGCGGGTCGAAGCCGACCGCTTCTAGCGCAAGCTCGGACCAGGTCGTGCGTCGAACTCGCCAGTCGCGACCCGACGCTGTCCTGACGAGGTCGATGACTTCCTCGGCCAGGCGCTCGGCGTTCCAGCCCAGCCGGTACCACTCGAGCATCCAGAACTCCGGCCGATGGCGCCGACCGTGTTCGCCGGCCCGAAACACGGGCCCGAGTTCGTACAGGTCGCCCGCGCCGGCGGCCAGCAACCGCTTGTGGGCGTACTCCGGCGACGTGCGGAGGAACCCGCCGTCGGCCAGTGCGATGCTCTCGATGTGCAGATCGGTCACGCCGTCCACTGTCAGCGGGCTGGCGACCTCGGTCACCCCGCGCTCGGCGAAGAAGGTCCGGATGATCCGGGCCAACTCGGCGCGTTGGCGCAGGCGAACGGTCAGCGGTGTAACGCTCACGAACTCGATGCACCCGGGTGCGGCGCACCCAGTTTTCCGAGTTTGAGGCCGACGTCGAGTCGGGCCAGCTGGGTGCGCTGTATCGCCAGGCTGCGCGCCGACAGCGGATGACGGCCCAGCCAGCCTTCCGGCAGCCGGAGCTTCAGCCCGCGCTCGTCGGACCGGAGCGCGAAATCGGGCAGGTCGCTGTCGGAGCGCGCCCGGCACAGCGCCACGGAGAGACGCACCAGCGCCAGCAGCACGCGGGCGACCTCGTGCAGCCGTTCCGGCAGCACGTCCAGGGCATCGGCGGGGATGCGTCGACGCTGGTAGCGAAGGAGAAAGGCCATCAGCTCCTGTTCCTGGCGCGAGAAGCCGGCCATGTCGGAATGCTCGACGATGTAGGCACTGTGCAGCTGGTACTGGCTGTGTGCGATGCCCAGTCCGCTCTCGTGCAGCCGACACGCCCAGTCGAGCAGGTCACGGTGCGCGCGACGGAGGCCGTGCTGTTCGGCCACCTGCTCGAACCCGGTCAGGGCGAAGTCGCGCACGCGGTCGGCCTGGGCGCGATCGACGCCGAACCGCTCGGCCATCGCCTGCACCGTGGTTTCGCGCGGATCGGTCTGTTCGAGCCGGCCGAACAGGTCGATCAGCACACCTTCCCTCAGTGCGTAGGGGCTGATGTCCAGGCGTTCGATCGCGAACGCGTTCATGCACGCCTCGAGCACCAGCAGGCCGCCGGCAATCACGGGCTGTCGCCGGGAGGACAGGCCGGGGAGGTCGACCCGGTCGACGTTCCCGGCCGACAGGACCCGGGCGCGGAGGTCGGCGACGTCGTCGAATGTGATCGGGCGCGGCGTTTCCCCGTCGCGCGCCGCGATCATCGACTGGACCGCCCGGATCGTGCCGGACGTGCCGACCGCGCGGCGCCAGCCGATCGCACGCAGGGCCGGCTGCAGCGCCAGCAGTTCCTCGGCGATCTCTTCGCTCATCCGGTCCCAGCGATGGGCGGTCACCCGGCCGTCGCCGAAGGCCCGGCGAGTCACCGAAACGCAGCCGTACTGCAGGCTTTCGGCCAGGGCCGGGTCGCGGCTGTGCCCGGCGACGATCTCGGTCGAGCCGCCGCCGATATCCAGCACGACGCGGGCATCCTCTTCGGGCGCCGCGCCGAGTCGCGCACCGAGCCAGACCAGGCGTGCCTCCTCGCGGCCGCTGATGATGTCGATCGGGCAGCCGAGCGCGGTTTCGGCCACCAGCAGGAACGCGCGCGGCGACTGCAGGCGGCGGAAGGTCTGGGTGCCGACGGCGCGAATCTGGCGGTTGGGAATGCCGGCCAGTCGCTGACCGAAGCGGGCCAGGCAGCCGAGTGCACGTTCGCGGGTATCCGCTTCGAGGCGGCCTTCGTCGTCCAGCCCGCCGGCGATGCGGACCATTTCGCGGATCCGGTCGATCACCCTCAGTTCGCCGTGCTCGCGGCGGGCGACCAGCATGTGGAAGCTGTTGCTGCCGAGATCGACGGCCGCGTAGAGGTCGCTGTCGGTCATGGAGCGCGCCGTGGGGCCGTGGATCAGACACGGATCATACGCGCCCGTCCGCTCAGGCGTGTTCGCTGCTGCGCTCGATCAGGGCCTGCTGCAGGCGGAGGGGCTCGGCGTCGTCGCCCGGCCACGCGTGCCGATAGCTGCCGTCCGCTTCGAGGATCCACGCCTCGCGATTGTCGCGGAACGCCAGCTCGAAGGCCTCCTCGTGGACCCGCTCTGCCAGCTTCGTTGCGAGCAGCGGAAACGCGGCCTCCACCCGCTGGAACAGGTTGCGTTCCATCCAGTCGGCGCTCGAGGCGTAGGTATCCGGATCGCCGCCGTTGGCGAAGCGGTAGACCCGCGAATGCTCGAGAAAGCGCCCGAGGATCGACCGCACCTGGATGGTCTCCGACAGCCCCGGCACGCCGGGTCGCAGGCAGCAGGTGCCGCGAACGACGAGTCGGATCGGCACGCCGGCGCGCGAGGCGCGGTACAGCGCCCGGATCACCCGCGGCTCGGTCAGCGAGTTCATCTTCGCGTCGATGCCCGAGGGCCGGCCGGCGCGGGCGTGGTCGGCCTCGCGCTCGATCCGGCCGAGCACCCAGTCATGCAGGTCGAAGGGCGACTGGATCAGGTGGTTGAAGTCCGGTGCCCGGCCCAGCCCGGACAGCTGCTGGAACAGCTGGTGCACATCCTGCCCGAACTGCTTGTCGGCGGTCAGCAGGGCGAAGTCCGTGTAGCCCTTGGCCGTGCCCTGGTGATAGTTGCCGGTGCCCAGGTGGACGTAACGCTTGAGCCGGCCGCGTTCGCGACGCACGATGACCATCATCTTGGCGTGGGTCTTGTGCCCGACCACGCCATAGACGACCTGGACGCCGGCCTCCTGTAGCCGGGTGGCCAGCGTGATGTTGGCCTCCTCGTCGAAGCGGGCGCGCAGTTCGACGACCACGGTAACGTCCTTCCCCGCGCGAGCCGCCTCGATCAGCAGGTTGACCATGACCGAGTCGCTGCCGGTCCGATAGAGGGTCTGCTTGATCGCCAGCACCTCGGGATCGGCCACCGCCTGGCGCAGCAGGTCGACGGTCGGGGCGAAGCCGTCGTAAGGATGGTGCAGCAGCCAGTCGCAGCGGCGAATCGCGGCGAACAGGTCGTTACCGGTCATCAGCGCGGCCGGGATGTTCGGCTGGAACGGCGGGTAGAGAAGGTCGGGGCGGTCGGCGCTGTCGCAGAGGGCGACCATGCGGTTGAGGTTGACCGGCCCGTCGCAGCGATAGACGTCGGCTTCGTCCAGTCCGAACTTCGACGTCAGCAGCTTGGCGACGTGTTCCGGACAGTTCTCGGCCAGCTCGAGGCGGACGGCCTCGGCGAAGCCCCGCTCGAGCAGTTCGCCTTCCAGCGCGCGCGCCAGGTCCTCGATCTCTTCCTCGTCGACGAAGAGCTCGGAGTTCCGGGTGACCCGGAACTGGTAGCAGCCGCACACGGACATACCGGGAAACAGTTCGTTGATGAATTCGTGCAGGATCGACGACAGGAAGACGAAGTCGTTGTCGCCCTTGCTGTAGCTTTTCGGAATCTTGATCAGGCGCGGCAGCGAACGCGGCGCGCGAACCAGCGCCAGCCCCGGGTCGCGACCGAAGGCATCGCGGCCTTCGAGTTCCACCGCGAAGTTCAGCGACTTGTTCAGGATTCTCGGAAACGGGTGGACCGGGTCCAGGCCCAGCGGGCTGAGGACCGGCATCAGTTCGCGCCGGAAATGCTGGTGCAGCCACTTGTGCTGGGCCTTCGACCATTTCGATCGCTTCAGGACGCGGATGCCCTCGGCCTTCAGCGCCGGGGTGAGTTCGTGGTTGAGTACGCGGTACTGCGCCTGGACCAGTTCATCGACCGCCGAGCGGATCGCGGTCAGGGTCGCGGCGGGGGTCAGGTTGTCCGGTCCCGGTTGCTGGGCGCCATGCTGCAATCGCTGGCGGATCGAGGCCACGCGGACCTCGAAGAATTCGTCGAGATTGGTGCAGGAAATGCACAGGAAGCGCACCCGCTCGAGCAGCGGCAGCTCCGGGTCGCGGGCCAGTTCGAGCACGCGCCGGGTGAAGCACAGCAGGCTGAGCTCACGGTTCAGATACAGGGATGGGTGTTCAAGGTCGTCGTCGCTCCAGCCGTCGAGCGCGGGTGCCTGCTGGTGGACCCGTTCGACCGGCCCGGCGACCGGCGGCTCGTTCACGTCGTCGCAGTCCCGGGCGGCCATTCAGACGACGTCGGAAAATCGATAGCCGTGGCCGCGAACGGTCTGGACGTAGGCGGCGTGTCCGGTCGGCTCCAGGGCCTTGCGCAGGCGCCGGATGTGCACGTCGACCGTTCGTTCCTCGACCGCGCGGTCGTCGCCCCAGAGTTCGGTCAGCAACTGGCCGCGACTCCATGCCCGCCCCGGATGGCGCATGAACAGGCGCAGCAGGCGGTACTCGGTGGGCCCCATGCTCAGGGGGCGCTCTCCGGCCAGCGCCCGCCGTGATTCGACGTCGATCATCAGCTCACCGACCCGGATTCGCGACGCGTCGACCGCTGCGGCCGAACGCCCCATGTCGGGTGATGCTCCATTCGCCGCCGCCGTCGAGGGCCTTGCGCGGCGGAGCACGGCGCGCACCCTGGAGATCAGCTCGCGGGTCGAGAACGGCTTCACGACGTAGTCGTCGGCTCCGGAATCCAGGCCCTGGCTGCGATCGCGTTCGTTTCCCCGGGCGGTCAGCAGGATGATCGGAATATCGCAGAGGTCGTCGCGGCCGCGCAGGGTCCGGGTCAACTGCAGTCCGTCAAGCCCGGGCATCATCCAGTCCAGCACGATCAGGTCGGGGCGGGGCGCCTCGTCGAGGCGTGCAAGCGCCTGGTCGCCGTCGGCGGCCACGTCGACCTCCATTTCCGCTCGGTTCAGGCTGAAGGCGAGCATGTTCCGGATCGGTGCCTCATCGTCGACTACCAGGATCTTCGGTTTCATTATGGACCGGTCGGCAGGGTTCCCGATCCATTATTCGAGCGCAGGTTACTGAATCGTGACAGCTGCTTTTCGGTTCCGTGACGCGTACGGCCGCGCGCCGGAGGGGCATCAGCGCCTCTGGCGCACCTGCTCGCCGCGCAGCTGGTCGAGCCGTGCGGTGATCCGGGCGCGCTGGTAATAGTCCAGCGTGTCACGCTCGAGGATGCGCTCGAGCTGTTCGATGGCCTGGACCAGCCCGCCGCGCTGGTAGTAGTTCTCTGCCACCACTTCGGCGGCACGAACCGGGTCGCCGGAGCGATCGGCGGCATAGGCGAGCATCTCGCTGACGTTCAGGTCGCCGGGTCGGCGGCGCAGTTCGTTGGCCAGGATCTCCGCCGCGCGCTCGGCCGCCTGCGGCGAGCCGGCACGCAGCAGCGCCCGGGCATAGGGGATGGCAACGGTCTGGCTCTGCCCGTAGGCGGCATACAGCTTTCCGTAGGCGTCCAGCGCCGCGTCGATGCGTTCGCGCGCAATCAGCAGGTCGGCCTCGATGAGGCGATACAGCTGGTGGTCCGGCTCGCGCTCGAGCAACCAGCCGATCTCGGTCTCCGCGTCCGTGTAGCGGCCGGCATCGATCAACGCCATCGCCAGGCCGTAGCGGTTGGCGGCTTCGACGCCCTCGGCCTGGTCGAGCCGGCCGCGGAAGAACTCGATCGCTTCCTCAGGCTGGCGCGCCATGGACACCCTCAGGCGCGCCTGCACGAGGTGGAAGCGGTCGTCCTGGTACGGGCGCCGCACGTCGAGGCGCTCGGCGCGATCGCGGGCTTCGGCAACCCGGCTGACGGTCATCGGGTGCGTGCGAAGGTACTCCGGCGGTCCGGCGCCCATGGAGCGCGAGGCGCGGGACAGGGTCTGGAAGAACGCCGCCATGCCGCCGGGGTCGTAGCCGGCACGCGCCATCAACTGGATGCCGATCCGATCGGCTTCGGCTTCGTTCTGGCGGGTGTAGTTGATCTGCGACTGCTGGGCAAGGCCCACACCGGTGGCCAGGACCCCCTGCGCGGTCTCTGCGTCCATGCCGCCGGCCATGCTGCCGGCCAGTACCAGGCCCATCGTCGCCAGCATCATCGGCAGGGACATCGTCTGCTGGGCTTCCATGCCGCGCTGAAGGTGGTTCTGCGAGACGTGGGAAATCTCGTGGGCGACCACGCCGGCCACCTCGTCGGCGCTGTCGGCCGCGAGGATCAGTCCGGCATTCAGCGCCACGACGCCCGCTGGTGCGGCGAATGCGTTGATGCCGGGGATGCGCAGGACGTGGAAATGGAACTCGCGGTCGCGATAGTCGGAGTGCATGACCAGGCGGTAGCCCATGTCCTCGAAGTACGAGGCAACGATCGGGTCTTCGACCAGCAGGCCTTCCTGGCGCATGTAGAGCCGGAAGTCGCGCGGAAACGCGCGCTCCTGCTCGGGCGGCAGCACCTGGCCGGTGCCGCCCATGTCCGGCAGCCGGACGCCGTCCTGGGCCGCCGACGGCGCGGCGCCGAGCACCAGGGCTGCGGCAAGCAGCAGGTGCAGCGTGCTCGAGATCGGACGTCGCAGGGCGTTCGGCATCGGGTTCGCTCTTGCTCGGCAGGTCGGTGGATGGACGGTCATGCAAGAATAAAGCATGCACCTCACGAGTACCTCAGACCGATGAGCCCCGGTCCCGGTTCCCTGGCGCCGGAGCGCATCGTGCTCGTGCGCGTCGCCTCCGGACCCGAGCTGCATGCCCGGCTGCTCCGGCTTCTTCACGACCGGCCCGGGTCCACGCGGGTATTCCTGCAGGGCGACGGGGTAACGCTGGCGACGGACCCGGTCGTGCCCGAATCGCTGATCGCGGCGGCCGAGTGGCAGGTCTGCATCGGTTCCTGGACGCGCCGCCACGACCGTGACCCGCCGGCCCCGTTCGAACCGGCCACGCTGGCCGGATGGCTCGATGCGCTGTTGCCGGAATCGGGTCCGGAGCCCGAGCTGATATCGCTGGGCCAGGCAAGCGGGGTGGACGATGACCGCTGACCTGCTGTTCGAGATCGTCCACGGCCCCGTCGACGACCGGGACCGGCTCGAGTCGCTCGAGCCCGTCCTGGCCGCCGCGACCCTCGAGTTCGACATCGACGTGCTGTTCCGGGGCGCCGGTGCCGGGCACCTGGCGGGCCCGGGCAGCGAGCGCTGGTGCCAGGTGATCGACTTCGACCTGGGCCGGCTCTGGCTGTGCCCGGATGCCATCGACCAGAACGCGGTCGAATCCGTCGCCGTCGTCGAGGCCGGGCGGATCGGTGCCGACGAGGTCGAGCAGCTTCGGCGCCGAGCCCGTAAAATAGTGGTTCTGTAGGCGATGACCGAAGCGGCCGTGATGGACATCGAAGGGCGCCGGGTCGAACTCGGTGCCGACGGACACCTGCTCGACGCCGGCACGTGGAGCGAAGGTGTGGCCGAAGCGCTGGCCGAGCGCGACGGCGTCGAACTGCGGGCGCTGCACTGGTGGTTGATCCGCTTCGTGCGCGACCACCACGAGCGTTACGGCATGCCGCCGCTGATGCGGGTCGCGATCCGCGCGATGCGCGACGGCACCGCGCAACACGACGCCTCGAGCCGAACCCTGTACCGGTTGTTTCCGGACGGTCCGATCCGGGAAGCCTGTCGTTACGCGGGTCTGCCTCGGCCCGAGTCCTGCATCTGAAGCGGACGTCCGGCGCCGTGTGCGCCCGTCGCCGCCCGAACCCATGAACCCGCTGCGCTTGCCGGCGCAGCCACCGACCGACCGGAAACGACCATGAGCCAAGCCATCGTGATGTATTCCCGCGCTGCCTGCCCCTACTGCGTGGCTGCCCGCAACCTGCTGAAGTCGAAAGGTGTCCGCTGGACCGAGGTGTCGCTGGACGCCGAGCCGGCCCGACGCGCGGAGATGATGGAGCGCACGGGGCGCCGCACGGTGCCGCAGATCTTCATCGGTGACCTCCACGTCGGTGGCTTCGATGACCTCGATGCGCTCGACCAGGAAGGCGGTCTCGATCGTCTGCTGGCCGACTGAGCCGTTCCGCCCCATTCAACCTGAAGGATCCCGACACGTGACCACCACCATCACCGTCATCCGAGGCGACGGCATCGGCCCGGAAATCATGGACGCCACGCTGAAGGTGCTCGACGCGCTGGACTGCGGCTTCGAGTACGACTTCCAGCGCGCCGGCCTGGCTGCCCAGGACGCCGACGGCACGCTGCTGCCCCAGGCCACGCTGGACTCGATCGAGAAGAACAAGCTGGTGCTCAAGGGGCCGCTGACCACGCCGGTCGGCGGTGGCTTCCGATCGCTGAACGTCGAGCTGCGCAAGCGATTCGACCTCTACGCCAACGTGCGCCCGGCGATCAGCTTCCCCGGCACGCGCTCCCGCTACGACGGGATCGACCTGATCACCGTGCGCGAAAACACCGAGGGCGCCTACCTTGCCGAGGACGCCAGGACCAGCGAGGACGGGTCGCGCGCCGAATCGAAGATGATCGCGACCCGCACCGGTTGCGAGCGCGTTGTCCGCTATGCGTTCGAGCTGGCCGACAAGGCGGGCCGGAAGAAGGTCACGGCGGTGCACAAGGCCAATATCCTCAAGGACGTCTCCGGCCTGTTTCTCGACATCGCGCGCGAGATCGCGTCGGACTATCCGGACATCGAATTCAACGACATGATCGTCGACAACTGCGCGATGCAGTTGGTGATGAATCCCGAGCGCTTCGACGTGATGGTGACCACGAACCTGTTCGGCGACATCATCTCCGACCTCTGCGCCGGGCTGGTCGGCGGCCTGGGCCTGGCCCCGGGCGCCAACATCGGCGACCGTGCCGCGATGTTCGAGGCCGTTCACGGCTCGGCCCCGGATATCGCCGGTCAGGGCATCGCCAACCCCTGCGCGCTGCTGCTGGGTGCGGCCCAGATGCTGGATCACCTGGGCATGAACGAGCGCGCCGTGCGTCTGCGCCGCGCGATCCGCGAAGTCATCTCCTCCGGGGACCGGATCACCCCGGACCTCGGCGGCACCGGCACCACTTCCACCTTCGCCGAAGCGTTGGTGGACCAGATCGAGGGCTGACTGAAGGGGCAGGGGACCGGGGGTCAGGGACTGGTAGAACCTTTCCCCGGACCACCCGCTAGTCCCTTTCCCCTGGTCCCTGACCCCTCGAAAAAGGAAGCAGCGCCAGATCGCCCTTCGTCGGCAGGCGGGCGCCGGCGATCTGTTCGGCCAGCCAGTCGCCGGCCTTCGTCACCGACGCCTCGACCGTCTCGCCCCGGGCCAGAAGTGCACAGATCGCCGCGGACAGTGCACAGCCGGTGCCGTGGTAGCGTCCGGAACGCCGCTCGCGCTCGAAGGTGCGTCTATGGCCGTCCGCCGTTGCCAACAGGTCGCGACAGATCGCGTCCGATCCGTGTCCGTCCTTGATCAGCACCGCCTGCAGACCGAGCGCGAGCATCCGGTCGGCCAGTTCGTCGACCGGGGCGTCGGCATCGGTGCCGGTCAGTACCGCCGCCTCCGGTCGGTTCGGCGTGACCAGCGCGGCCCGGGGAAGCAGCCTGGCGACCAGGGCCTCGGTGGCGGATTCGTCGAGCAGTCGATCGCCGCTGGTCGCGACCATCACCGGGTCGACGACCAGGAGCGGCGTTGCATCGCGGGGCAGGGCGGCGTCGATCGCGTCGATCAGGGTCGCCGAGGCCAGCATGCCGGTCTTGATCGCCGCCACCGGCAGGTCGTCCAGGCAGGCCCGGATCTGCGCGGCGACCAGGTCGGCGGGCAGCTGCTCGATCGCTGTGACGCCGAGGGTGTTCTGGGCGGTCACTGCGGTCAGCGCGGTGGCACCGTACACGTCGAAGGCGGCGAAGGTCTTCAGGTCCGCCTGGATCCCGGCGCCGCCGCACGAATCCGAGCCGGCGATCGTCAGCGCCGCGAAATCCAGGTTCGAGGTCGATTGTTGTAGATCTGCAACATTGGTCATGGGTCGTTGAGCCTTGAATTTCGGGGTTTTGAGGGGCGCATCACGGAAAACGCCGGAAAAGACGTTGTATTTTTGCCAACCGAGCCATTACACTTCATCTCAACGTTAAGTGATCGTTGGCCCGGGCAGCGTGAATCGTGGTCCCGGGCGGGCGAATCGCTCGAAACCAGCAACCATTGATCGTACTGGGGAACACACGAACCGATGATCCGGCGTCTTTCGATCGCATCCGCTGCCCTGGCGGCCGCCCTGGCTGCCGCTCCGGCCTCGACGCTGCGCGCGGCGCCGTCCGGCGTTCTGCCCGGCGCATCGTTCGGGGTGACATGGTCGCTGCTCGGCATGGAGCTTGGACCGTGGGAAGCGTACCTGGCCCACGAACTCACGCCCGATCTTCCGAATCTGCATCGCGGACCCCGGCCGGACATCACCTGGCTGCAGATCGACCACAACGTCGTCCTGCCCGAGTTCGCGCGTCCGCTGCTGGCGGACTCGCGCAACGGCCTGGCTCTGTTCTCGACCTCGCTGACCAACCTCTCGCAGATGAACTTCAGCGCGCCGGCCTCGACCGGCAACGGCGCGTTCTCGTTCCAGCGCTCGATGATGCTGTCCGGGTTCTCCAGTCGCTTGTCCGACCGCAACCGGGTGAGCGTGTCCGCAGTACTTGCGTCGCAGCAGTTCAGCCACTCCATGCTCGACACCCAGGTGTTCGAAGCCCGGTTCCATGACCCGCTGGCCCCGGTCCGGGCCTCGGGCTTGTACGCGCAGGAACTCGAGCGCTCGCAGGGCGCGGGCCTGCGCCTGGGCTTCGAAACCGATCTGGCGCCGCGTGTGCGGATCAGTGCCGCCTACCAGTCGCGGATCAACATGGACGAACTGGCCTCGCTGCGCGGCGTCCACGGCTACTCCGCAGACCTCGACATTCCGCCGCGCATGCAGATGGGCGTCGATCTCCGGGCGAGCGACCGCACGGTATTCACCATGGCCGTCTCGCAGGTCTTCTACAGCGACGTGGGCGCCTTCCCGAGTCGCGCACTGCCGGCCCGCTTCAACGCCCTGCTCGGCGACAGCACCAGCCCGAGCTTCGAGTGGAACGACCTGACCGTCTACAGCTTCGGTCTGCGCTGGCAGCACGAGAGCGATTTCGAGTTCCGGGTCGACTATCACACGCGTTCGCAGCCGACTCCGACCGCACCGACCCTGGCCAGCGCGCTGTCCGGCGAACTGGCGCAGCAGAGCATCCTCGTCGGCATCGGCAAGGGCGTCGGCGAGCGGGTGCGGCTGGACCTGTCGGCCAGCTATGCGCCGCCGGAATTCGCCTTCGGCGGCAACGTCCTCGGCGTGGTCAGCGATCGGCTCGACCAGGCCGTGGAAGTCGCGGCCCGGCTGAACGTCTCCTTCTGATCCTGGCTGGGTCCGGCGTGACCCGGTCACGCACGGGGCCGCGCACCCTTCGGCCTGCGTACCGGCCTTCCTGCCGGGCCCGGTCTCCATCCTGCCTTCGATCTCGCGGCTGGTGCATCGCTTGAGCCATCGCTGTCTCGAGTCGGCCCGGCCCGGGCCGCTTCGATCCCGGTTGCGCCACGGGGCGAACCCGCTTCGACCGCAACGGTGCTGTAGCGATCGGGCGCTATAATCGCGCCATGTTCTTGCAGATTCGCCAGTGGTACGAGAGGAACTTTTCCGACCCGCAGGTCGTGATCCTCGCCATCTCGCTGATTCTCGGCGTGGTGCTGGTCATGACCTTCGGCAAGATGCTGGCTCCGGTGTTCGCGAGCATCGTCGTGGCCTACCTGCTCGAAGCCGTGGTCGCGCGGCTGGTCCGATACGGGGCGCCTCGTTTCATGGCCGTTCTGGCGGTCTTCATGGCCTTCATGGCCACCGTGCTGGTGCTGTTCTTCTACATCACGCCGATGATCACCCGCCAGCTCGGCCAGGCGCTGGCGGCGCTGCCTAGCTACATCCGCCAGATCCAGAATTACGTCGCCGAGCTGCCGGAGCGGTATCCGCAGATCGTCGGCGAGGCGCAGGTCAACGAGATCCTGGGCAAGATCGGCGAGGAGGTCGGCCGCTATTCGACCACCGTGGTTTCGCCTTCGGGCCTCATGTACCTGATCGGCCTGGTCGTTTTCCTGGTCCTGATGCCGATCCTGGTGTTCTTCTTTCTCAAGGACAAGGAACAGATTCTCGGTTGGTTCCGGCGCTACCTGCCCCGCGATCGCGGACTGGCGATGTCGGTCTGGCAGGAAGTCGATGTCCAGATCGGCAACTACGTGCGCGGCAAGGTGCTGGAAATCCTCATCGTCTGGATCGTCACCTACGTGACCTTTACGCTGCTCGGCGTTCCATTCGCGATGCTGATCTCGATGCTGGTCGGCTTCTCGGTGCTTATCCCGTACATCGGCGCGGCGGTGGTCACGATTCCCGTAGCGATCCTGGCGTTCATCGAATTCGGCTTCACGATGCAGTTCGGCTGGGTGCTGATTGCCTACACCATCATCCAGTTCCTCGACGGCAACGTCCTCGTCCCGATCCTGTTCTCCGAGGTCGTGAGCCTGCACCCGGTCGCGATCATCGTCGCGATTCTCGTCTTCGGCGGAATCTGGGGTTTCTGGGGCGTATTCTTCGCCATTCCGCTGGCCACGCTCGTCAACGCCGTGCTGCGGGCCTGGCCCCGGCGCGGTCCGGACGGCGGCGATGACCTCGACGGCAGCGATGCCGGCGAGTCCGGCGGCATGGATCACCCCACCGCGAATGCCGCATCGGCCGATGCCTGATCGCGACCGTGCCTGAGCCCCACGATGCCTGATCCGGCGTCGGCCCGACTTCGTTTCGAATCGCCCGAGTTCTCACCGGACACGGGGCGGCTTGCGCTGCGCTTTACCCTGGAGTTCGGCGGTCGCACTCGGTCGCTGGTAGAGCGCTTCGACTTCGGCGCGCCTGCCGAGCCGGTTCGCGAGGAGCGACGAGCCGCGCTTCGCGCTGCCGTCGATGCGTTGCACTGGATCGCCGGCGTCAGTTACTGGAAGGTCGCTTGCCGCGGCGAGGTGGAGTTCGCCGACCGCCGTCCCGGCCCGGAGACGGCGAAGCTGCTCGAGGCGGTCTACCGCGACGGGCTGGCCGAACTGGCCTGGCGCAACCAGCTGGCGGCGCCCTGGTGGCCCGAGTTCCGCGCCCGAGCTGCCGGTGATGGTGCGTCGCCGGCGCCCCCCCTGGGCCTGAGCGAGCGTGCGCTGGTCCCGATGGGCGGAGGCAAGGACTCGCTGGTCGCGCTGGAGCGGGCGCGGCGTACGGGCCTGCCGATCGAGACCGTGCAGGTCGGACAGGCCGAGCTGATCGGGCGGGTCGCGCACCGTACCGGGCTTCCTCATCGGCGCATCGAACGCAGGATCGACCCGGCGCTCGCCGAGCTCAATGCGGCCGGCGCGATCAACGGCCATGTGCCGATTACCGCGATCAACGCCGCCGCGCTTGCCGTGGCCGCGGTGCTCTGGGATTTCCGCTACGTGGTCTTCGCCAACGAACGCTCGGCCGACCAGCCGACGCTCCGGATGGGCGGTCGAACGGTCAATCACCAGTGGGCCAAGAGCCTGGCCTTCGAGGCCGGGTTCGACGACTGGATGCGCCAATCAGTCGCCGAGGACCTTCGCGTCTTCTCGCTGCTGCGTCGCGAGCGCGAGCTGGCCGTGGTCCGCGATTTCGCCGGGCTCGACGACTATCACGGGGTGTTCTCCAGCTGCAATCGCAACTTCCACCTCGACGGTGCGCGGACCGATCGCTGGTGCGGGCATTGCCCGAAATGCCTGTTCGTGTTCCTGGCCCTCGCGCCGTTCCTGTCCCCGGAGACGCTGCGCGGGATCTTCGGTGCCGACCTGCTGGCCGACCCGGAGCGCGTGGACGGATTCGCCGAGCTGCTGGAACTGGACGGTCATCGACCATTCGAATGCGTCGGCGAGGCCGACGAGGCCCGTGCCGCCCTGCTGGCCCTTGCCGACGATCCGGCCTGGGCCGGCCACGCCGTGATCCGGGCGCTTGCACCGAGGGTCGATCGCCGTTGCACTCCGTCGATCGAGGCCCTGTGCGCGCCCGGCGGCGAGCACCGTATCCCGGAGGTATTCGATGCGCTGGCGGCTGGCTGATTTCGCCGGCGCACGGGTCGCGCTGATCGGCTACGGCCGCGAGGGTCGGGCCGCCGAGCGCGTTCTGCTGGAGCGCGCCGGGCCGTCCGAGCTGCACGTATTCGCCGAGCGGCCGCCGGACCATGAACCGCGGTCTCCGACGACCGTGGGAAAGCTCGCAGTCGATCCCGCCCGCTTCGACGTGGTGCTGCGTTCGCCGGGCGTGCCGCCCGGCCATCCGGGGCTGGAGCACTGCCGGCGCGCCGGCCTGCCGATGTCGACCTCCTCCTCGATCTGGTTCGCCGAGCGCCCGGACGCCCGCGTCGTCGCGGTGACCGGGAGCAAGGGCAAGAGCACGACCAGTTCGCTGCTCGCGCATCTGGTCGACGAGGCCGGAATCCCGGTCGAACTGGCCGGCAACATCGGCCGGCCGCTGCTCGACCTTCTCGATATCGAAGCCGACGTGTTCGTCGTCGAGCTGTCGAGCTACCAGCTGGTCGACCTCGTCGGCAGGCCGTCGCTCGGCGCGATCACCCGGCTGTTTCCGGAGCACGTCGACTGGCACGGCTCGGTCGATGCTTACTACGACGCCAAGCTCCGGCTCGCCGGGTTGCTGGAGGGCCGGCCGCTCTGGTTCAACGCTGGCGATCCGATCCTGAGCGAACGGCTGGCCGGCATTGCCCATGCCCGACCGGCCAACGACCCGGGTGGCCTGCACGCGGTCGAGGACGGCCTGTACGTCGGCGACCGACGGGTCTTCGCCCGGCCCGACTGGTCGCTGCCCGGTCGGCACAACCTCGACAACCTGGCCCTGGCCGTCGAGCTGGCCGGGTCGCTGGGCATCGATCGCGAGGGAGCCCTGGCGGCTGCGCGCGGCTACAGGGGGCTGGCCCATCGGCTGGAGTCGCTCGGCAGGATCGGCGGCGTGGAGTTCGTCAACGACTCGATCTCGACGACGCCGCACGCGACCCGCGCCGCGCTCCAGGCGGACCCGCGCCCAGCCGTGCTGATCGTCGGCGGCCAGCAGCGCGGAGCGGATTGGGACGCACTGGTCGACGCCGGCATCCGCCTGAGAGGCCTGGTCGCCCTGCCGGATACGGGGCCCGAGGCCGCGCGCGCGCTGATCGATGCTGGGCTGGTCGATGCCGACCGCGTCCGCGGCGTGGAGGGACTGGATGCGGGCGTGCGCGAAGCCGCTGCCCTGGCAGAACCGGGCGACCGCGTGCTCCTGTCGCCCGGCGGCCCGAGCTTTCACAGGTTCAGGGATTTCGAGGCGCGAGGGGAAGCCTTCCGCGTCGCGGTGCGCACGCACGCGCTGCGGCGACCGGCCGATTAGCGCCGCGCGCCGCGGCGTCGCGCAGCAAGAAGGCAGTTATCCCGTGGACGCCGGGACTAGAGCGAACGATCGACGGCGAAGCGGGCCAGAGTGGCCAGCGCATCGCGCTCGGCCGATCGCGGCAGTTCTTCGACCGCGTTGACGGCCTGGTCGGAAAACGCCTGGGCTCGGGCGATCGACTCGTCCAGGGCACCGGTCCGGCGCAGGATCTCGCGGACCCGGTCAAGGTCTTCGGTGCCGCCGCTGCGAATGACCGAGGTCAGGAAGGCGCGATCGTCGGCGCCGGCCGCCCGCAACGCAAGGATCAGCGGCAGGGTGACCTTGCCCTCGGCCAGGTCGTCGCCGAGGTTCTTGCCCAGCGAGCCGTCCTGGCCGGAATAGTCGAGCCAGTCGTCGGTGATCTGGAAGGCCTGGCCCAGGGCGAACCCGTATTGGGCCAGCGATTCCTCGATTGTCTCGTCGCTGTGGCTGATGACCGCTCCGAGCCGCGCGGCCGCAGCGAACAGGCAGGCGGTCTTGTCGCCGATCACCCGCATGTAGCCCGACTCGTCCAGGTCGGCATCGCCGAGCTGCATCAGCTGCAGCACCTCGCCGGCCGCGATCGTGTTGGTGGTGTCGGCGAGGATCGACATCACGCGGGGAGATTCCAGCTCGACCATCAGCTGGAAACTGCGCGAGTACAGGTAGTCTCCGACCAGCACGGAAGCTGCATTGCCCCACACCGTGTGGGCCGCCTTCTGGCCGCGCCGGCGGTCGGATTCGTCGACCACGTCGTCATGCAGCAGGGTCGCGGTGTGGATGAACTCGATGACTGCGGCCAGCTGGATGTGCTGGTCGTCGCGATGTCCGCACGCGCGCGCCGCGAGCAGGTGGACCAGCGGGCGCAACCGCTTGCCCCCGGCGCCGATGATGTATTCGGCGACCTGGTTGACCAGCACCACGTCCGAACGAAGGCGGTCGCGGATCAGCTGGTCCATGGCGGCACGATCGGCCTCGGTGCGGTCCATGACCGCATCGACCGAGCGAGCGTCGGGAATCGGGCGCGCGTGGCTCATCGGCGTGATTATACGGCCGCTGGCGCGGCCAACGTGCAAGCGCGCTCGCGGTCGGCGGCAGCCTCCACCCGTTGCTGCCGTCCTGGCGGCTCGATCGACCCCGGCCACCGATCGACCCCGTGCTAGACTCGTCGGCCGTTTACGACAACTTCCAAGGCACACGATTTCATGGCGCGCGGAATCAATAAAGTCATCCTGATCGGCAATCTCGGCGCGGATCCCGAGGTTCGCTACACCCAGTCCAACACGGCGGTCTGCAACCTTCGCCTGGCCACCAGCGAGCAGTGGCGCGACAAGCAGACCGGCGAGCAGCGCGAGAACACCGAGTGGCACAATGTCGTGCTGTTCGCGCGCCTCGGTGAAATTGCCGGCGAGTACCTCCGCAAGGGCTCCAAGGTCTACATCGAAGGTCGTCTGCAAACGCGCAAGTGGCAGGACCAGAGCGGCAACGACCGCTGGACCACCGAAATCGTCGCCAACGAGATGCAGATGCTCGACGGCCGGAGCGACGCGCCGATGGGTGAGTCCGCCGGCGGCTACGGCAGCCAGCAGCGCTCGCGCCCCGCGCCCCAGAATGCCCCGTCGCAGCAGCAGGCCCCGGCCGCCGACGACATGGACGACGACATCCCGTTCTGACCCCCGCGGCGAGCGCGCAGCGCGGCCGCTCGCGGACAGTCGATGACATCGGACGCTGACATGGACACCCTGCTGGTCACCGGCGGCGCCGGCTTCATCGGCGCGAACTTCATCCATCACGTGCTCGCCGGCGACCGCTGGCGGGTCGTCAATCTCGATTGCCTGACCTACGCCGGCAACGTCGATTCGCTGGCCGGGCTCGACGCCGCCCGCCATCGCCTGGTCCGGGCCGACATCGCCGATGCGCCCGTGGTCCGGCGCGTGCTGGCCGAAGCTCGGCCGGCGGCAATCGTGCACTTCGCCGCCGAGAGCCACGTCGATCGCTCGATCGACGATCCGGGCGCGTTCATTCGCACCAACGTGGTCGGAACCCAGGTCCTCCTCGATGCCGCGCTGGAGTACTGGCGCGACGGACACCCGGATTTCCGTTTCCTGCACGTCTCGACCGACGAGGTCTACGGTGACCTCGGTCCGGACGATCCCGCATTCAGCGAGACCACTCCGTACCGGCCCAGCTCGCCCTACGCGGCCAGCAAGGCGGCGTCCGATCACCTGGTCCGGGCGTGGCATCGGACCTTCGGACTGCCGGCCTGCATTACCAACTGTTCCAACAACTACGGTCCGCGCCAGTTTCCCGAAAAGCTGATCCCGCTGATGATGCTCAATGCGCTGGAAGGTCGCGAGCTGCCGGTCTATGGCGACGGCCAGCAGCGGCGCGACTGGCTGTACGTCGAGGACCATTGCCGGGCGATCGAGCAGGTGCTGGATCGCGGTCGAGCGGGCCGGACCTACAACGTCGGCGGCAACGCCGAACGCAGCAATCTCGACGTGGTGCACACGCTCTGCGACCTGATCGACCGGCGTCGCCCGAGCGACCGGCCCCGTCGCGAGCTGATCCGGTTCGTCGACGACCGCCCGGGCCACGACCGCCGCTATGCGATTGACGCGACGCGAATCGCCGAGGAACTGGACTGGCGACCGCAGGTCGATTTCGAAACCGGCCTGGCCCGGACCGTTGACTGGTACCTGGACAACGAATCGTGGTGGCAGCGCATCCGCAGCGGCGAGTACCGTGATTCCGGCGATGCTTCGGAGCGCGATGGGTACGGCGGCGAGCGGCTGGGCACGGCCGGCGGAGCCGGGGCATGAACCGGAAGGGCCTGATCCTGGCCGGCGGTGCCGGGTCGCGCCTCTATCCGCTGACTCGGGTCGTCAGCAAGCAGCTGCTGCCGGTCTACGACAAGCCGATGATCTACTACCCACTCTCGACGTTGATGCAGGCCGGCATCCGCGAGATCCTGCTGATTACCACGCCGCACGAGCAGGCCCTGTTCCAGCGCCTTCTCGACGACGGTTCGCAATGGGGGATCGACGTCCGCTACGCGGTGCAGGACGAGCCCCGCGGCCTGGCCGATGCGTACCGGGTGGGTGCCGAGTTCGTCGGCGAGCGCCCGTCCTGCCTGATCCTGGGCGACAACATCTTCCACGGCGGCGGCATGCGCGAGCTGCTCGCCCGCGCGCAGCGGCGCGAGTCCGGCGCTACGGTCTTCGGCTATGCGGTCAGCGACCCCGAGCGCTACGGCGTGGTCGAGATGGATCACGACGGCCGCGTGCTCTCGCTGGAAGAGAAACCGACCCGGCCGAAGTCGAACTACGCCGTGACCGGGCTGTATTTCTACGACGGCCAGGCCGTCGAACGTGCCGCGGCGCTCGAGCCGTCGGCCCGGGGCGAGCTGGAGATCACCGATCTCAACCGGCTCTACCTGGACGCCGGCGAACTCGTGGTCGAGCGGATGGGGCGCGGCTACGCCTGGCTGGACACCGGCACGCACGAGTCGCTGCAGCAGGCCGCCAGCTACATCGAGACGCTGGAGTCGCGCCAGGGTCTGCGGGTGGCCTGTCCGGAAGAAATCGCCTTTCGGCAGGGCTGGATCGATCGAGGTCGCCTGCTGGAGCTGGCCGGGCCGCTGGTGTCCTCGGGCTACGGCGACTACCTGCGGCGCGTGGCGGAGATTCCCAACGACGCGCAGGACGACTGGTGAAGGTTCACGCCACCTCGCTGCCCGGCGTGTCCCGGATCGAACCGGACGTGTTCGGCGACGAGCGCGGCTGGTTCTTCGAAACCTGGCGGGCCGAGCGCTTCGCCGAGCACGGGCTGCCGGAACGCTTCTGCCAGGCCAATACCAGCCGCAGCGCTCGCGGCGTGCTGCGGGGGCTGCACTACCAGTGGCCCGAGCCGCAGGGCAAGCTGGTCTGGGTGACCGAGGGCACGGTGCTCGACGTGGCCGTCGACCTGCGCACCGACTCGCCGCACTTCCGTCAGTGGGTTGCCGTCGAACTGTCGGAGGCCAATCACCAGCAGCTGTGGATTCCCGAGGGCTTCGGCCACGGCTTCCAGGTGCTGTCGGAACACGCGACGTTCAGCTACCTGTGTACACGCCCGTACCGCCCGGAATATGATGGATCGATCGCGTGGAACGACCCGGCGATCGGCGTCGAGTGGCCGCTCGAGCCCTCGTCGCTGTCGGGCAAGGATTCGAACGCGCCTCGCCTCGACGAGGTCGCTCCTGAGGAGTTGCCGAAATGCGAATACTGCTGACCGGAGCCGCCGGCCAACTCGGCCGTCACCTGGCTCCCCGCCTGGGCGAGCTCGGCGAGGTCGTCACCACCGATCTCCAGAGCGCAGATTTCCGCTGCGACCTTTCGGACCGCAGGCTGCTTGACAAGGCCCTCGCCCGGGTCCGCCCCGACATGATCGTCAATCCGGCGGCCTGGACCGCCGTCGACCGGGCCGAGGACGAGCCCGGCATGGCGCTGAAGCTCAATCGCGACCTGCCCGGCTGGCTGGGCGCCTGGGCCGCGGAACATTCCGTGCCCCTGGTCCACTTCTCGACCGACTACGTGTTTTCCGGCACCCGGGACAACGGCTGGCGCGAGGACGACGCGCCCGATCCCCAGAGCGTCTACGGTCGGTCGAAGCTCGAGGGCGAGCTGGCCATCGAGGCCTCGGGGGCGAACGCGCTGATCGTACGCACCGCCTGGTTGTACAGCCATTTCCCGAACAATTTCCTTTCCGCGATCCTGACCCGAGCCGGACGCGGCGAGAAGCTCACCGTGGTCTCCGACCAGGTCGGGTCGCCGACCTGGGCCGGTCATCTTGCCGATGCCGTGGTCGAACTGCTGCAGCGGCGGGGCGAGTTCGGCAGCGGCGTGACGCGGATGCATTTCGCCGGCAACGGGAAAATGTCGTGGCACGCCTTCGCCGAACTCGCCGTGGCTCGCGCGGCGGAGCACGGCGTGATCCCGGTGCCGGTCGCGGTCGAGCCGATCGCCAGCGCTCGCTGGCCGCAGAAGGCGCGTCGGCCGGCCTGGTCGGTGCTGGACTGCAGTCGGTTCGAGTCCATCGTCGGTCGCGTCGTACCCAGCGTCGAGGACGGCCTGACCGGCTGCCTGGAGATGTGGAAGGAGGCCAGTTCATGACCCGACCGCTGATCCCGGTGATCCTGTCCGGCGGAGCCGGTACGCGCCTGTGGCCGGTATCGCGCAAGGCCCACCCGAAGCCGTTCATGCGATTGGCCGACGGCCAGACCCTGGCCGCGACTACCGTCCGGCGGGCACTGCGCGCGGTCGAGGTGACGGAAACCCTGACCGTGACTGCGCGCGACCACTTCTTCCTGACCCGCGATATCTACCGCGAGTCCGAACCCGAGGCGACGCACCATTTCCTGCTCGAACCGACCGGCCGGAATACCGCCGCGGCGATCGCTGCGGCCGCGCTCTGGGTCCGCGACCGGCATGGCGAAGACGCGCGGTTGCTGGTGCTGCCGGCCGACCACCTGGTGCGCGACCGCGAAGCCTTCGAAGCGGCAGTGGCGAAGGCCGGTGCGCTGGCCGCCGACGGCTGGCTGGTCTGTCTCGGCGTGCAGCCCACCCACGCGGAAACCGGCTTCGGTTACATCCGCGCCGGACAGGCCGTCGACGGTCGCGGCCAGCAGATCGAAGCCTTCGTAGAAAAGCCCGACGCCGAAACGGCGCAGCGCTACTTCGACAGCGGCCGCTATCTCTGGAATGCCGGGATGTTCGTGTTCCGCGCCGATGCCATCCTCACAGCGCTGCACGAGCAGGCGCCGGACATCCTCGCCGCGGTCGAGGCGACCTGGGCCGAGACGGACCGCGATGCCGATCCGGTCGAGCTCGACGCCGACTCCTTCGCGGCGGTGCGAAGCGACTCGATCGACTTCGCGGTGATGGAAAAGGCGCCGAAGCGGGCGGTCGTTCCGATGAGCTGCGGCTGGAGCGATATCGGCTCGTGGCAGGCGATCAGCGAACTCTACGAGACCGATGGTTCGGGCAACCAGATCCAGGGCCATGCGGTGCTCGTCGACGCCCGCAACACCTTCGTCCAGGGGGACCAGCGACTGGTGGCGGCGGTCGGCGTCGACGACCTGGTCATCGTCGACACCCCCGATGCCGTGCTGGTCGCCCGACGGGGCCGCGCCCAGGAGGTCAAGTCGGTGGTCGAGGAACTGACCCGGCGCGACCACGAATCGGCGATCTATCACCGAACCGTTCACCGACCCTGGGGGCGGTTCACGGTGCTGGAGGATGCCGAGGACTGCAAAGTCAAGCGCCTGGTCGTCAAACCCGGCGGGGTGCTTTCCCTGCAGCGGCACGAGCATCGCAGCGAGCACTGGACCGTGGTGTCTGGGGTTGCCAGCGTCCGGGTCGGCGACGAGGAGCGCGAGCTGGGACCGAACCATACGGTGGAGATTCCGGCCGGTTCGCTGCATCGGCTCGAGAACCGCGGCCGCGACGACGTGCACATCATCGAAGTCCAGACCGGCAGCTACTTCGGCGAGGACGACATCGAACGCCTGGAGGACGTCTATGGGCGCGCGTGAGTGGAGCCTGGCGGCCCTGTTCACGGCGGCCGCTTTCTGCCTCGCCGCTTGCGGCGTGCCGGATACGGTCGATTCGGGTGATGCCCGCATCGATGCCCGTAGCGACAACCGGGAGGAGATCGCGATGAACGAAATCGCGATGAACGACAGGGCCGCGCATGAAGCCGATGTGCTGGATTGGCGGCAGCGCCGGCTGGCCCGGCTGACCGAGCCCTACGGTTACCTCAGCCTGGTCGGGTTGGTCATGCTCGAGCCGGGCAACTACGTGCTCGGCCGCGCCGAGAGCGCCGACCTGGTGCTGCCCGGCGGGCCCGATCGCTGGGGGCGCCTGGTCGTCGATGCCGATCAGGTCGTGTTCGAAGTCGATCCCGATGCGATCGGACCGGTCACCGTCGGCGGCGAGGCGGTCGCCTCGGCTGCGCTGGCCGCGGGCGACGAACCGACGCTGATCGAGGCCGACGAGGTTCAGGCGCACCTGGTGACCCCGGGCGATCGTCGCGCGCTTCGCGTGCGCGATCCGGACTCGCCGACGCGGGTCGGCTTCCGGGGCCTTGACTATTTTCCGATCGATCCCGCCTACCGCGTGGTCGGCGAATGGGTGCCGCACGAGGCCGGCCGCACGGTGCAGGTCGCCAACGTGCTCGGCCAGTTGATCGACGAGCCCAACCCCGGCCGCGTCGTGTTCGAGCTCCACGGGGTGCGGCACAGTCTGGATGCGATCGATTCCGACGACGACCTGTTCTACATCGTCGCCGACCGCACGTCGGGTCGCGAGACCTACGGCCTGGGCCGGTTCCTGTATTCCGACTGGCCCGACGAGGGCGGCAGGGTGGTGCTGGACTTCAATCGCCTGTACAACCCGCCGTGCGCGTTCAGCGAATTCACGACCTGTCCGCTGCCGCCGCAAGGCAATCGGCTGGATGCCCGGATTCCTGCCGGTGAACTCAAGTACGCGGGTCCGGCAGGCCGCAAACCGGACTCGCCGACCGGCTGAGGGTCTCCACTCAGAGCCAGACGTCGTTGTCCGACGTCAGCTCGCCGCCGGCCTCGCCCGTATTGGTCACGCCGCGCGGCTCGATCAGCAGCACCTGGCACTCCCGCTCCGCGAACGGGCGATGTTCGACGCCCCTCGGCACCACGAGCAGCTCGCCGGCGCGCAGCCGCACCGTCCGGTCGCGGAATTCGATGCCAATCGAGCCCTCGAGCACCAGAAACGCTTCGTCAGTCTCGGCGTGGTCGTGCCAGACGAAATCGCCCTTGAACTTCGCGACCTTGAACTGGTATTCGTTGAGCTCTGCAACCACCCTCGGCGACCAGTGCTCGCTCAGCGCGGAAAGCTTCTCGCGCAGGTTGATCGGATCAGCGGCCACTGAACTTCGGCGACCGTTTCTCGAGGAACGCACCGGTGCCTTCCTTCATGTCGTCGGTTGCGCAGCACAGGGCGAAGCGCGCGGTTTCCAGCGCGAGTCCGGCCTCGAGTGGGCCGTCCAGGCCCTGCCGGACAGACTGAAGGATGCCTCGGACCGCCTCGGGTGCGGATCGGGCGAGTCCATTGGCGAGCTCGTCGACCCGGTCCTCGAGCTGGTCGGCCGAGACGACGTGGTTGACGATGCCGAACGCATGCGCGGTGGCGGCGTCGACCGGCTCACCGGTGAGCATCAATTCCAGCGCTCGGGTGGGCCCGATCAGCCGGGCCAGTCGTTGACTGCCGCCGAAGCCCGGCATGATGCCGAGCTTGATTTCGGGCAGGCCGAGCTTTGCCCGCTCGCTGGCCAGTCTGAGGTGGCAGGCCAGGGCAAGCTCCAGACCGCCGCCCAGCGCATAGCCGTTGATCGCGGCGATCACCGGCTTCTCGAAATCCGCGATGCGGCTCATCAGCGCCTGGCCGGCGCGCGAAAATCCGCGCGCTTCGACCGGCGACTGGTCCCGGATCTCGGTGATGTCGGCGCCGGCCACGAAGGCCTTGTCGCCGGCGCCGCGCAGGACGACCACACGCACTGCGGGGTCGTCGGCCAGCGCGGAAAACGCGCGGTCCAGTTCGGTGATGGTGGCGTGGTTGAGCGCGTTGAGGCGCTCGGGGCGGTCGACGGTGACGCGGGCGATCGGCCCGGCTGCGTCGACGGACAGGTTTTCGAAGTCCATTCGGCGGTTCCGGTGGAGGGGTTCGGCCGGAAGTCTAACTCAGGCGCCGGTCAGCGCTGCCAGCCCGGATTCGACCAGTCGGGAACCGGACAGCCCGCCGTCGGCGAGACCGGCGTCGGTCATCCAGTCGGCGAAGACAAGCAGCCATGTCCACAAGGTGCTCAGCCAGGCCTCCGGCTCGAACCCGGCCGCCAGTTCGGAGACCGGCGTCAGGTCGGAACTCGGCAGCCAGCGAAGACTCGCGGCGGAAAGGGCGGTGGCGATTGCGGCCACCGCCGTGAGGGTGGGGGTGGCGTATTCGGCCACCCCGCGCATCACTCGTCCAGTTCCGAGCGGATTCGGTACTGGCGCGAGGTCAGCCACTTCTCGAGCTTCTGCAGCCGCTCGTCCAGGCGCTGGAAACGCTGGTTCAGCGACGAGACCGAGTCGACCGGGGCTCGACGGGTCTCGGCCCAGAAGCGCTCGTGATCCTCATCCTTGTACAGGTCGGCGGGCTTGACCGGAAGCAGCAGCGCCAGGGCGAGGTAGCCGATGACGATGACCGCGGTGAACGGGATCGCCAGCAGTACGACGATGACGCGCAGGGCGGTGAGATTGAAGCCTGTCCAGTCCGAGATTCCGGCGCAGACGCCGGCGATCAGGCCGCGTTCGCGATTGCGATAGAGGCGATGGCGGTTGCGGTAGACATCAGCGGTCATGGGTCGTCCTCCATTCGGGGGTGTCGGCATCGAGAATCCGCTCCAGGTTGTGGATGCGTTCCTCCATGCGTCGGGTGCTGGCATGAAGCTCTTCCATCATCGCTTCGTCCTTGCTGGTCAGTCGCTTGCTGGCCGAGTTGCGCGTGGCGTAGTGCAGGATCAGCCAGATCGGCGCGACGATGACCGTGAACAGGATCAGCGGTACGAACGCCCATTCCATTACGAGGACTCCTTGCTCGCGTTCGATTCCGGCTTGGCCTTGCCGCCGCGGTTGGCCTTGAGTTCCTCGAGTTCTGCCTCGACGCGCTCGTCACGCGCAAGAGAGTCGAACTCGTCGCCCAGCGTCTTCGGCTGGCGGCCCATGTCCAGGGCCTCGGCCTCGGACTCGATATGGTCGACCCGGCGCTCGGCGGTGTCGAAGCGGTGAAGCATCTCGTCGATCTTCTGGTTGTGGATCTGGCGCCGGCTCTTCAGCTGGTGCTCGGCCGAGCGGTGGCGCATCACGATCGTGCGCTGCCGCGCTCGCGCGTCATCGAGCTTGGCCTGCAGGCGCGCGATATCGTTGTCGTACTTCTGCAGCTGTTCGTCGTACTGGGAAAGCTCTTCCTCCAGGTGCTCGATGCGGTCGCCCAGCGCGGTCTTCTCGGCCAGAGCGGCACGAGCGAGATCCTCGCGGCCCTTGTCCAGGGCGAGTTCGGCCTTCGATGCCCAGTCGGCCATCTGCTCTTCCAGCCGCTTGAGCAGGCGCGCGCGCTCCTTTTTCTCGGCGATGCACTTGGCGGTCGCGGAGCGAATCTCGACCAGCGTGTCCTCCATCTCCTGGATCATCAGCCGGATCATCTTCTCCGGGTCCTCGGCCTTTTCCAGCGCCGCATTCAGGTTGGCGTTGATGATGTCGCCCAGTCGCGAAAAGATTCCCATGTCCGATGTCTCCTGGTTTGCGAGTCGTGGGTGGGCAAGAGCGCCCGTCGCCAATGAGTATTCAAGCGGCGTGCCAAACTGAAGGCATCGGTAAATCAACAACTTGGGAGGCGGTGACGGGAAGCGAAGTGTGCAAATAGCCATAAAATAGTCAAATTAACCACACGGTCCAGGGGGAACCTCTGTGGTGCCTGCCGGTCCTAGTGCCGGGTGGCGCTGCCGCCCGCGTGTCCAACGGGCTCGCACCCGGTCGGTTAAAATGCCGGGCTGTTTCGAGCCACACCTCACATCGCCCGGAGAATTCTTTATGCGTTACACGTTGTTCAGATTGCTGGTGCCCGCGCTGGCCCTGCTTCCGCTCGCCGCGCAGGCCCAGGACCTCGAGTCCGACGCCGGCAAGCTCGGCTACGCGATCGGCTACGAGTTCGGGTCCGAGACCAGCCAGTGGGACGTCGAACTCGAAGCGGTCATTGCCGCGATCCGTGACGCCAACGCCGGACGCGAGCCGCAGGTCGCCGTTCCCGAGATGCGCGAAGTGCTCGCCGCGTTCAACGAGCGGATGCGCCAGCAGCGCATGGAACAGTTCCAGCAGATGGCCGAAGAGAACAAGGTCCAGGCCGATGAATGGCTGGCCCAGAACCGGTCCAAGAGCGGCATCGTCGCGCTGCCCAGTGGCGTCCAGTACCGAGTGATCGAAGAAGGCGAGGGCGCTCGTCCGACGCTGGAAGACACGGTCACGGTCCACTACCGCGGTTCCAAGATCGACGGCCGCGAATTCGATAGTTCCTTCGCCCGAGGCGTGCCCGCCGTGTTCCAGGTCGACAGCGTGCTCGAGGGCTGGCAGGAAGTGCTGCCGTTGATGCGCGAAGGCGCGATGTGGCAGGTGTTCCTGCCGCCGGAACTCGCGTTCGGCATGCGCGGCGATCCGCCGCTGATCGGCCCGAACGAAGCGCTGCAGTTCGACCTGCGCCTGGTCAAGATCGGTGAGCCCGATCCCGCCGGCGGCAACTGATCGACAACGACGCTTTCGAAGCCGCTGACGAATGAGCGATCCGGCCCAGCAACTCGAAGCGATCGAGTCGCCGTGCATCGGCGTATGCCGACTCGATGAACTCGGTCGGTGCATGGGCTGCTTCCGCACTTCCGCCGAAATCGGCGGCTGGCTGTCGATGAGCGTCGAGGAGCGCCGCGCCGTTATCGAGGCGCTGCCCGATCGTGCCGATAGCCTGTTCGACGACTGAGCCTCGCTCGATTCCCCGTCCCCGCCGGCCTTCCGGCGGGGCGAGATCTCCCGCTAGTGCGGTTCCCATGACCTTCCTTTCCGCATGACTCTCCTTTCCGCATGACTCTCGAAGAGTCACTGCGTCGTAGCCTGTTCGCGCTCGACACCCCGATTGCCGATCTACCGGTGGGCGGATACCGACCCGACGGCGGCGCACGGCCGCGTCCGGCCGCGGTGCTGGTGCCGGTCACGGCAGAATCCGACCCGAGGATCCTGCTGACCGTGCGCGCAGCGCACCTGGCCAAGCATGCCGGGCAGGTGGCATTTCCGGGCGGCGGCCGCGATCGGCGCGGTGAGACCGTGGTGGAAACGGCTCTGCGCGAGGCCCATGAGGAGACCGGCCTCGCGCCCGACCGGGTCCGCCCGGCGGGATTGCTCGGTCGCTACGACACGATCACCGGATTCCGGATGACCGCGGTGGTCGGCTGGATCGACGCGCAGTTCGAGCCGGTTCCCGACCGCAACGAAGTGGACCGGGTGTTCTCCGTGCCGCTCAGCCACGTCCGGGACCCGTCCGCGTGGCAACGCGATCGAGTGGAGTGGAAAGAACGGACCTTCGAAATCCTGACCCTGGCTCATCCGGAGTTCAGGATCTGGGGAGCCACCGCGGCATTGTTGAAGGACCTCGGGGATCGGCTGGGAGTCGACACGCGCGCCTGAGCGCGCCCACGCATCGGGAGATTCCCTAGTCCTCCTCGCGTAGCCCGAACAGCAACTCCACGGCACGCGCTTGCTCGGGCCTGATCATCAGGTGAGCGTGGTCGCCGGGCTGCAGCACGGTCTGGTCGCCGACCGGCAGCACCGTTCCGTCGCGAACCAGAAGCAGGATATCGGCGCCGGCCGGCAGCGGCAGGTCGCCGGCCTTGCTGCCGGCGACGAGCGCGGCCGGCGAGATCAGGAACGAGATCACGCGGACCGGCAGGTTCTCGGTGGCGGTGATCTCGAGCACCGGCGGCGGACGGACCTGGCCGGCGCGCTCGACGCCGAACCAGGCGACCGCCCAGCGCACCGTCGCGCCCGGTATCAGCGCGTTGACCACGACCACGAAGAACACCAGGTGGAACAGTGCGGCAGCGCCTTCGACGCCGCTCATCACCGGCACGCTGGCCAGCAGGATCGGCACCGCGCCGCGCAGGCCGGTCCACGACACGAACCCGGTCTCGCGCGCGGTGTAGCCGAACGGCGACAGGCACAGGGCGACGACCAGCGGACGGGCGACCAGGCCGAGGACCAGCGCGAGAATCAGGCCGTCGAAGCTTGCTGCGGCCAACAGCGACGGCACGGCCAGCAGGCCGAGAACAAGAAACATCGTGATCTGCCCGAGCCAGGCCAGTGCGTCGTGCACGCGCAGGATGCCGGCCCGGTAGGGCATCCGCTGGTTGCCCAGCACCAGCGCGGCGACATAGACCGCGAGGAATCCCGAGCCCATGAACAGCGTGGGCAGGCCGAAGGCCAGCAGCGCCAGGGCCAGCGTCAGCGCCGGGTAGAGCCCGGCAGCGGGGACGCGGATGCGTTTGAGCAGCTGCTGGCCGAAGAATCCGATCGTCAGCCCGGCGCCAAGTCCCACGGCGAGCTGGATCGCGATTTCCAGCAGGAAGACCGGCACCGAGAAGGCCTCGGGCTGCAGCATTGCGGCGGTCAGGGTCAGGGTCAGGATCACCGCCATCGGGTCGTTCAGGCCCGACTCCAGTTCCAGCGTCGCGCCGACGCGGCGCCGCAGCTGGACGTTGGAGCCCCTCAGCGCCGAGAACACCGCCGCTGCATCGGTCGACGAGACGATCGCGCCGACCAGCAATGCTTCGATCCAGCTCAGGCCCAGCAGGTGGCCGGCCACGGCGACCAGTCCGGCGGTGCCGACCACGCCCAGGGTGGACAGCACCGCGGCCGGGGCAAGGTGATCGCGCGCGGTTCGCCAGGGCGTGTTCAGGCCGCCGTCGAACAGGATCAGGACCAGGCCGACGGTGCCGATGCGGAAGGCGAGGTCGAAATCGGAGAACGGCTCGGGCAGCCAACGTCCGGCCAGCAGACCGAGCCCGAGGAACAGCAGCACCGCCGGGAAGCCCACGCGCTCCGACGGGCGGCTGAACAGCACGCTGACCAGGATCAGCAGTCCGGCCGCGGTCAGCACCCATCCGATCGCCATCGGACCGCCTCCGCTCATCCGCTGCTCCCGTTCTTGCCCGGCTCTCAGTGTAGCGCCGGATCCTGGCCGAACAGGGTCGACAGCACCCTGTAGAGCGCCGGCTCGGCCGCCTTCAGGTCGGCAGGGACGTCGAAGAAGGCTTCGCAGGCCACGGCGAAGAACTCGGCCGGGCTCTCGGCGGCGTAGGGGTCGAGGAACGGCTCGCGCTCGGCGTCCAGCTCGGCGTTGAGACGATTCCAGGCGTCCGTCAGCGTATCGACCCACTGCTGGTGGGGCAGGTCGGGCGGCAGCGGCGGGTAGCCGTCGATCTCGCCGTTCAGGCGGTCGATCTGGTGGGCCAGCTCGTGGACCACCACGTGATAGCCCTGGCCCTGGCCCGACTCGGCCACGTCGGCCAGCGACAACACCACCGGACCCAGCTCCCAGGCCTCGCCCGAGCGCAGGTCCCGGCCCCGGTGGACCAGGCCGTCGTCATCGACTTCCTCGACGTCGACCTCGAACTCCTCGGCATAGAGGATGAAGGTGCGAAAGTCGCGGTACCACTCCAGCGAGCGATTCAGGATCGGCAGCGTTGCCAGCACCGCCACCGGAAGGCAGTCGGCGCGGTCGGGCGCCAGGCCGCCGGCGCCGTGGAATTCGAAGCGGGCGAGGATCTGACCGGCCAGGTCCCGGACCCGTTCGAGCTTGCGGTCATCCAGGCGCTGCAGGCACGGCCAGGCGGCCACGATGGCCGCGAGTTCGCCGTGCGTCGGGGCGAGTGCCTCGGCCTCGCGACGGCGCCGGCCGCGCAGCAGCCAGTCGAACACGGTTCAGGCGGCTCCCGGGACGGCAGCCACGCGTCAGCCCTTCTTCCTGGCGTCGTCGGCCACGCCGAGGCGCTTGTGCATGATCGGGCTGGTGGTCGTGTACTGGAGGAACTGGCGCGCGTCCGGGTTCAGGTGCTTCTGGACCGCGAAGGCGGCCAGCGCGGCCTCGTGGAAACCCGACAGGATCAGCTTCTTCTTGCCGGGATAGGTGTTGATGTCGCCGATCGCGAACACGCCGGGGATCGAGGTCTGGAACTTCTCCGTATCGACCGGGATCTGCTTCTTCTCGATCTCGAGCGACCAGTCGGC
Source organism: Wenzhouxiangellaceae bacterium (assembly GCA_965222675.1). Taxonomy (GTDB): domain Bacteria; phylum Pseudomonadota; class Gammaproteobacteria; order Xanthomonadales; family Wenzhouxiangellaceae. Next base: position 1,581,733 of record OZ244963.1, read on the forward strand.
AATCGGCCCGAGGTTCGGCGCCAGGCCCCAGAACACCAGGACCTCGTCGCCGGTAACGCGCAGCTTCTCGCGCTCCAGCGTGTTCAGCTCCAGTTCCGACAGCCTGCCGGATTCACCGAAGACCTGGCCGACCGTGCCCTGCTGCTCGGTGACCTTGCCGGCGGCGGCCAGCTCCTTCATCTTCGCCACCGTCGCCGGCTGGGCGCGGTAGTCCTTGCGCCGATGGACCAGCGTGATGTGCTCGGCCAGTTCGGCCAGGTCAACGGTCCAGTCCAGCGCCGAATCGCCGCCGCCGAGAATCACCAGCTTCTTGCCGGCAAAGCGCTTGCGGTCGGTGATCTTGTAGTGGATGTTCTGCGCGTCCAGGTCGTCGAGCCCCTTGGCGCGCAGCCGGCGCGCCTGGAACGAGCCCAACCCGGCCGCGATGATCACGGCCCCCGCATCGAATACCGTCCCCTTCGAGGTCTCGACCCGGAAGCGGCCGTCGTCCTTCGCCTCGAAGCCCGTGACCTCCTGCTTCAGGTGGACGCCGGCGTCGAACGGCTTGATCTGCTCCTGCAGCTTGTCGACCAGCTCCTGCGCGCCGATCACCGGCCACGCGGGAATGTCGTAGATGGGTTTTTCCGGGTACAGCTCGCTGCACTGGCCGCCGACCTGCGGCAGCGAGTCGACCAGCTCGGCCTTGAGGTCGAGCAGGCCGAGTTCGAATACCTGGAACAGCCCGACCGGGCCGGCGCCGATGATGACCGCGTCGGTCTTGATCGTCATGAATCGTCCTCGTATGGAGTGGTGGAAAGCGAATCCGGCGTCGCCAGGGACGACCTCATCCGGTAGGCTTCCATTGTCCATACATGATGGCACGACGAGGTATGTCCAACCCCCGCGAAATCCGCCTGCACCCGGAGTGGCTCGACGCCCTGGACGAGGAATTCGATGAGCCCTACATGGGCGAATTGCGCAACTTCCTGCAGGCGCGCAAGCAGGCCGGCGCGGAGGTCTATCCACCGGGTTCGAGTATCTTCAACGCGCTCGATTCCACCCCGCCGTCGAAGGTCAAGGCCGTGATCCTCGGCCAGGACCCGTACCACGGGCCCGGCCAGGCCCACGGCCTGTGCTTCTCCGTGCGGCCCGGGGTCCGGGTGCCACCCTCGCTGGTCAACATCTACAAGGAACTGCACAGCGACATCGGGTTCGCGATTCCCGGCCACGGCTGCCTGCAGGCCTGGGCCGAGCACGGCGTGCTGCTGCTCAATGCCGTGCTCACCGTCGAGCGCGGCAACGCCGGGGCCCACCAGGGCAAGGGCTGGGAGCGCTTCACCGATCGCATCGTCGAGGTCGTGAACGCAGGCTCCAACCCGGTGGTCTTCCTGCTCTGGGGTTCGCATGCGAAGAAGAAGGGGCAGGGCATCGATCGGAATCGTCACCTGGTGCTGACCGCACCGCACCCATCGCCGCTTTCTGCGCATCGCGGCTTCCTGGGCTGCAGGCACTTCTCGCGCGCCAACCAGTGGCTGGAGGGGCAGGGCCAGGCGCCGATCGACTGGAGCCTGCCGGCCGAGGTCTGAGCTACCTCAATCGGGTGCCCGGCGGCACCTCCGAATCCGGCACCTCAGAATCCGGCACGCACAGCACGACCGCGCCGTTTTCGCCATGAAAGCCCGTGACCAGGCACTCGGACATCATCGGCCCGATCTGCTTCGGCGGGAAATTGACCACGGCCACGACGTTCCGGCCGACCAGTTGATCGGGGGCATAGTGCTCCGTGATCTGCGCGCTCGAGCTCAGTTCGCCGATGTCCTCGCCGAAATCGATCCGCATTCGGATCGCGGGCTTGCGCGCCTCGGGAAACGGCTCGGCGGCCACCACGACCCCGACCCGCAGGTCGACCCGTTCGAAGTCGGCCCAGTCGATCGGCCCCGGCTGCTGCGTCTCGGCCTCGCTCATCGGCTGCTCATCCGTCGCCTTCGGGGTAGGCCGTCCGCACCAGGCGCGCCGGTCCGCCGGGCCGCGTGCGCACGATGAAGATCCGCTCGTAGACCGACTCGTCCAGGTCGTCCAGGTCCGGTGCGCCGAAGGCCTCGACCAGGTCGTCGACCGTGTTGCTGTGGCCGACGATCAGCACCGCCGCTCCGGCGTGCTCGCGCAGCACCTCGGCGGCCAGCGCCTTCGAGTGCGCCTCGACCCCGCCCGACTCGATCGGCCGCACCTGCACCTCCAGCCCGAGCCGCTCGGCCAGCGGCCGCCCGGTGGCCATCGTCCGGCGGAACTGGGTCGAATAGACCGCCTCGATGCCCGCGTCGGCGAGCAATTCCGCCAACGCCGCGGCCCGCGCCCGGCCCTCGTCCGTCAACGGCGGGTCCGACGTCCCGTCATCGGCCTTTTCCGCATGGCGGACAATCACGACCTGGGTCCAGTCCGCGTCGGCGTTGGCTGCAACGGGGTCGGCGTGGGCGGCAAGCGAACTGAACAGCAGCGGAAGCAGCAGACCCGCGACCCGACTCGAAACCAGGGAAACTTTCATCGAATCGACTCCGTGGAAGGTGCCGATAGCGTAGCCGCTCCGGGCGGCCATGGCTGTTCGACCCGCGCCTGCCTTGCGCCTTTGTAGCCGAAATAGCTACAATGACCACATGAAGGAAGTCAACGCGCGAACCGCGAAGAACCAGTTCGGCCAGCTGCTGGAGTCGGCGCAGCGGGGGCCGGTACGGGTGACCCGCCGCGGCCGGTCGGCCGGTGTCCTGCTGTCCGAGGAGCAGTACCAGCGCCTGCGCGGCATCGCGTGGGATCGCCTGGCCGGCACGGTGGATGCACTGCGAGACCAGGCGGCCGAGAACGGCTTGACGGAGGAGGTGCTGGCCGAACTCCTGGCCGATGACCGTTGACCGGCTCGTCCTCGATACCAACGTCCTGATCAGCGCCGTCCTGTCGCGACACGGTGCGCCGGCGAAAGTACTCGACGAGTTGCGAAGAACGCAGGCCGTACTCATGTTTTCCGAGCCGACGATGAACGAGTTGGCCACCCGCTTGATAGACCCGAAGTTCGGCCGTTACGTTGACGCCGAAAGCCGCCTGCGCTTCCTCGCCGAACTCGATGCCGTCTCCGAAGTCGTCGGCATCACCGGTGCCCCGATGGGCTGCCGCGACCGCAACGACGACATGTTCCTCGAAACCGCCCTGACCGCCGAGTGTCCGCTGATCATCAGCGGCGACGAAGACCTCCTGATTCTCGACCCGTGGAAGGACATCCGAATTCTCTCGTCAAGAGACGCGCTGGATTGCTTGGCGGGATCGCGCGAGTAGAGGTCCGGGGGGCGAATCTCAGACCCGCTTCGCGCTTACAGACTCTGGAGATGAGACACGGGAAGCGGGTGTCCGGCTTCCTGTCATAGCTCACCCTACGAACTCTCCGGACAACCCGGGGCGATTCACATTCGCATCGGCGTCAGGTTCGCGCCACACTGGTCTTGGACTCAGTCAGTTGCGTAGGAGGCGTCCAAATGAAGCGTGTCCCGTGGTGGGTGTCTCCGTTCTAGTGGTTAATCAGTAATCCGATGGTGTTCCCTGATGATTCTTGAACGAATACTTATGCATTGGCGTTGATGGCGAATGCCAAGAAAAGGAGCAAGTGAGCAATAAGCGTGGTTGTTTTCATAATGCGGCCACCGCTCAGTCTCAATTGACAGGGTATCAAATTGAAACTGCCCGCCCGTAGGCAGGCCGACAGCCTGTCAGTTCGCTGAATCGCGATTCTTCAGGGCAACTCAGGTTCTTGGCTCAATCCGGTATAGCGGTATAGATCGCTCAACTCCAAATGCCGAAAGAATCGGGACGTGTCCCGTAGGGGGGTTCTCAAATTTAACGGAAAATGTCTTTTGAGAATACCCAGGACTTTGGGAGACTTCCCCGGTTTCCATATCTATCAATTGCCGTTCAGTCGTAACCACCAACCGAATCTGTCCATCCTGCGCTCCGAACCTCTCAATCGTGCCCTGTATTTCCAGTGCCTCTTCCGGTGGAAGGAGAGCCCCTTGTGATTCCGCCGCTTTCTGGAGCTCGGTGTGAAAACGTTCGATGGACTGAAGCGAAAGACCTTGCTCTGGATCTAACGAATTCCGCAAGTCCGAAATCAAGGGGGCAAGGTCAATCGAGCCTGGGACAATTCCTAGCGTTGCAGTGAACCCGCCCTTCCCAGAGAACGACTGTACCCAGCCGTCGACGGGCATCAGCAGCATCAAAGCAAAGACCAACTCAGGACTGTCGGGTAGTGCTCGTTCCATGGAAGCAATTCCAGAGACTGGATCAATTCCGACAAAAAGATCTTTGGAGGTCAGGTCGGAAAGCGAAAGTGATTCACACACAAAGGGCCCACTTGGCTGTGGGTTGATCAATCCGCTTGCGTCGTCGTCACTAACGGCGGCAATCACTCCGCTCACGTGCGCCAAAGTGCAGAACAGGATCAACGGTAGAGTGCTTAGTCCTAAACGAATCGAGTGGCTCATATCAAGCTACCTCCTGTAATTCTTGAACCCGCGGGAGAAGCCTCCCGCGGGATGCTGACAGCCAAATTCCTCGGTCACAGACGATCGCGAGTCGTAACCGTGTCTGCGGTATACCAGCCGCCGTTCTCACCCACGGATGCGGCGGCAAAGCCGAGAACAGTTTCGTTGCCGATTGGGCCAACTACAGCGCCCGACTTCTCGTCCACCAGGTCCGAAGTGATCCGAAGTTCGGCAGTCCCATCCTCGAAAACGGTAACTCCGGCCTTATAGAAAACAACATGGTCCGGCATCACATTCGCCCCCTCAGAAATGAGAAGCTCTTCAAATGCGGAAGCATTAATGTCCCAAGACTTAGTATTGGACTTTGAACTCTGTAGCTTGCCCAAGACTGATTCCGTGACCACGTGAGAGGAACTCACGCTCGTCTCTCCATACGCGGGCGATTCCATTGGAATTCCCCACTCGGTGATTTGCGTTACAAAATACAAATGCTGCGATCCTACTTCTGCCAATCTATTTAGAATATCTGAAGTCACATTGAAGTTGAATCTCGGCGCTTGTGCGTCGGCCTCTAGGGTAATCTTTTCCGTGCCCGGGTCGCCGAGAGGAATTGAATTGCAGGTCTTGCCGCAACTAACGCAAAACACTGGGGAACCGTCTGCACCTACGCTGCTCGGAGCAAAGCTGCAAGGGTATCGGCAACGCCACCTGAAGGAATATATACAACTTACATTGCGCGTCTGCTCTCCTGACTGCTCGAGCAATGCATCACTTGCACTTACCGCTGATGGCCCAGACAGGCCAGTCAAGAAAAAGAACGTGCCTAAGGCAAAAAGAAGGAGTCTGCTTGCATCACGCATTTCGGTTCTCCATAGCGATTGGTCTGCCCCCCTATCCAAAAGCTAGCGAAAAAAAGTCGGATGCGGTCATCAGAAAATTTCCTACCCATTTGTAGGAAAACTGACTACTTGGCGGTTTCCAATGCGGTCGATCGACGATTTGCGAGTCGTCAAGAGTTCGGAAGAAACCGGACGGCCCATCCAAATGCAGGCCGGTCGCTGCATCGGGTTCACTGAGTCCCGCTAATGCGGACCGTATCGCGCCCTAGGGTCCGGGAGCGTGTCGAAAATTTAGACGATCGACGAAGGTCGCGCGCCCAGTCATGTTCTTGCGCGGGGATAATTGGAATTTCGAATCTAGAAACCTGCATCCCGGCCCGCGCCGTTCGGCGGGAGGGAGAGCAGCTGGAGCGGGTCGAGTGAATCGACCCGACGTTTTGTGGGAAATCTGCGCAATACGCACGGGGAATTTTCGGACACGTTAGGGGCGGCCCTGTCTGTAGGAAATCGACCCGACATTCCGCAGGATTTTTACGCAGTACGCGTGGGGAGTTTTCGGAAGCCGAAAAAAACAACTCTGGAATTTTTGGTAGCCGTAAAAAAGGCAGCACACCGATCGAAGGGTCGGTTGCCTGTTCCGGTGGATGGCTGGTCTATTTCTAGAGACATTAGCGAATGGCCGGACTGGGCAATTTCTGGACACGTTGGGAATTGCGGCCCAGCAGAGCAGTTTTTACGTACGTTAAAGTTGATTGTTTGTTGCTCAATTATGCGCGTGGCAGTGGCAAGAACCAGGCTAGATTTCCTGATCTGGGTTACATATGGCTTACACGGCTTCGGTGCCAAAAGATATTGGCAACGTCAATGCGCGTTGGAATAGTCATTAGGAACAATGTGTTAGAAATTGTGGCCAGGGACGGAACCGGAGCGAAGCATAGGTCGCTGTCGCTTTTTGACAGCCATCTAACCGCGTTGCGCGCAGCGCAACAGGCGGTTCGCAGGAAAAGGTTCCTACAAAGCTCGATGCTCTAATCAGGGTGGAATGGTGGCCAGGGACGGAATCGAACCGCCGACACGGGGATTTTCAATCCCCTGCTCTACCAACTGAGCTACCTGGCCGTCTTGTGCGACTTGCGGGTCGGGCAGGGCGATTCGGGCGAATCGGTCCCGGCGACCGGAAGCCGCGTATTACACCCCGATCGGGCCGAAAAGTCAACCCGAGGGCGGCGAATCGGCGTCGCGATCGAGGTCCCGGCCAAGGTCCGGACCGAGGTCGAAGACCGCGGTCCGCACGTGGGTCGTGCGTTCGCCCGAGGTGTCGAGGCTGGAGGCGGTCCAGGCGACCAGCAGTTCGTCGCCGCCCGGGGATTCGATCAGTGCCATGCGCGGAAAACCGCTGCCGCGCCCCGGTCCGAGGTCTGCGAGCTCGCGCATTTCGCGGGTTTCGCCGTCCGGACCCAGCCGGGCGAGTTTCAGCGCGGCGCCGCCGTCGACCTCGTCCATCCACATCAGCAGCCAGTCGCCGTCGTGGCGGGCGAGCTGGACCCGTCCCAGCGCGGTGCCCTCGGAGAAGCGCCGGGTGGCGTGGAAGGTCGCGCCGGCATCCTTCGACACCGCCAGCCGGACCGCCGGCACGTAATCGGCCATCGTGAACCACGCCGCGGCCACGTGCGACCCGCGGGCCGCGACGTCGGGTCCGTTGACCGGGCAGCCGCCGATCGTCCAGCCGTCCTCGGCGACGGGCGCAGGCGCGGTCCACTCGCCGTCGATCCGGCGAACGATGTGAATGTCGCGCACCTCGTCCTCGGTGCGGTCGCGATAGACCACCACCGGGCCGGCGTCGGTCAGCGCGCTGGCGGTCTGGCAGCAGTCGCAGACCCGGTCGTCCAGTTCGATGGAGGGGCCGAACGCCGCGCCGACCATGCTGGCCGTGCGCAGCGTCATCGCCGCGCTATTGTCGCGACCATCGTCGTGACCAGCGCCGTGACCGTCGCCGTGACCGTCGCCGTGACGGGCGCCTTGAGACCCGTCTCCGGCCTCCTCCCCTGCGTCGACCGCGCTATGGCGGCCGTCCAGCCAGACCAGGTGCGGCGTGCCCGCGGCATCGGCGAAGTAGCTGACGAAGCCGTGTTCGGTCTGTGTTCCGTCGCGGTGCGGAATCGCCGGAAGCGACCAGGTCTCGCCGCGGTCGCTCGAGCGCGAGACAACCACGTCGTAGGCGTAGGTCGACTCGCCGCTCTTGACCGGCCAGTGTGCGATCCAGTCGCCGCTCGGGACAGCGCTGGTGGCGACGTCGGGCGCGAGGTCATGTACGACGTCAGGCACGACGAACAGGCGCGGCGTGTCGGCCCAGTTGACGAACCAGCCGGTACCGCGCGCGATCTCCCCGGTTCGCCCGAACCCGTCGCCGCGGAACTCCGCGAAACGCAGCGCGTGCCCGTCGTCGACGGGCTCGATCCAGGTAAGCACGGCGCCGTTCGGGGTTTCGGCGAGTTCCGGGGCCATGGCGTCGGGTCCGGCGGGGTTGGGCAGCGGAGCCGCGGTGACGGAGATCGTTGCGAGCGAAACTGCCAGAGCGGCAGCCGACCTGGCGGCGGAGCGGGCCGCGGTGAGCAGGATTCGACGGTTCGATTCGTTCATCGCGCTACGATGCCATAGTCAGGGCTCGGGGAGCGCTGAATGCCGCGCTACCCGAAACGTCGCTACGCGCAGATCTTTCTTTCGAGGAGTTACGCACGATGAATCGATCCAGCTCGATGTCCATGAACAAGAGGGTGTTCCTTTGCCGGAGCCTGCTGGCCCTGCTGCTTGCGCTCGGCCTGGCCGGCTGCGCCATGACGGCCGACCCGGACGCGGAATCCGCCGATCCGGCGCCTGTCTATCCAGGCTTCGTCGGCGAGCCGGTGCGCTCCTTCGGCTACAGCCAACTGGTCGACTGGCACGCCCTGGACCGGGACTGGGTGATGGTCCGGGTCAATCGCAATCGCTTCTTCGCGATCGAGCTGCGGCAGCCCTGCGTGGCCGATGCCCGTGAACCGGTGGGTCTGCGGCTGCTGCCGGGAAGTCCGAACCGGCTGACCACCGCAGACCGGGTCCTGCTGCGGGGCCGGGATTGCCCGATCGAGTCGATCGCGCCGTTCGATCACGCCGGGTGGCGCGAAGCGATTGTTGCTGACCGCTGAAGGCTCTTCACGGACCGCTGAAGGCTCTTCACCGATCGCTGAAACGGGCGCGGTGGATGCAGCTTCGCGTCAGGACGACGGCGGGACGTAGCCCGACGCCTCATCGACCTCGCCGCCGAACAGGAAGGCCTCGGCCTGTTCGATCAGGTACTTGCGGTGATCGGGGTCGATCGGTGAGAGCCGGTTCTCGTTGATCAGCATGGTCTGGTGGGCCAGCCATTTCTGCCAGGCCTCGGCGGAAATCTCGTTGTAGATGCGCTCGCCCAGCTCGCCGGGCAGGGGCTTGCGCGGCAGCCCTTCGGCTTCCTTGTCGAGGTAGACGCAGTGGACGGTTCGGCTCATCGCTGAAGTTCCGGGTTCGGGCAGGCCGCCATTGTAGAGCGCCCGGGGGCCGCGGCCGGTCCAGTCGTGCGGTTCGGTTCTAGAGCCGCTCGAGCAGCGCGCGGACCGGTTTCGGCAGACCGGCTTCGAGCCACTCCTCGGCGGTCATCCAGCGCCGATCGTCGCGATCGCCGACCGCGTCGCCGGGTCGGGCCACGCGCTCGTGGACGAGCTGCATGCGCAGGCGGAAATGCGAGAACACGTGCTCGATCGGCTCCAGCGGTTCCAGCGACTCCAGCGACTCGGCCGATAGCCACGATTCCAACGGTTCCCGTGCGTCGTCGCCCTGCCTGGAGGTCGGCAGGCACCACAGGCCACCCCAGATGCCGGCCGGCGGCCGGCGCTCGAGCAGCACCCGGCCGTCGCCATCGCGCAGCAGCCGGAATTCCTGCTCGCGGGTCGGCAGCTTCTTCTTCGGCTTCGGCGTGGGAAGCTCCGCCTGGCGGCTCTGACGGAAGGCCACGCAATCGGCGTGCACCGGGCAGTCCGCGCAGCGAGGGTTCGTCGGCGTGCAGAGCGTTGCGCCGAGGTCCATGATCGCCTGGGTGTAGTCGGCCGCGGTCCCGGCCGGGGTGCGTGCCTCCGCCTCGGTCCACAGGGCGCGCTCGACCGGGCTCCGCCCCGGCCAGCCCTCGATGCCGGCGTGGCGGGCAAGCACGCGCTTGACGTTGCCGTCGAGAATCGCGGCGCGTCGGTCGAAGCCCTGGGCAACGATGGCTGCAGCGGTGGAGCGGCCGATCCCGGGAAGGGCGGCCAAGGACTCGACGTCGCCGGGGAACGCGCCATCGTGGTCCTCGACGATCCGCCGTGCCGCAGCGTGGAGGTTGCGGGCCCGGGCGTAGTAGCCCAGACCGGACCAGTGCGCCAGCACGTCGTCGGCCGGAGCGCGGGCAAGGCTCTCGACGTCGGGAAAGCGATCCATGAATCGTGCGAAATAGCCGACCACGGTCTCGACGCGGGTCTGCTGGAGCATGATTTCGGAGATCCAGACCCGGTACGGCGTTCGCGGGTGCTGCCACGGCAGGTCGTGGCGGCCGTGCTGGCTCGACCAGCGCAGCAGGCGTTCGGCAAACGGCTTCACCGAGGCCGGGTCAATCCGCGTCGACCGGCAGCACCGCGTGGACGAAGGTGCCGGCGTCGAAGGGGCGAAGATCCACGGCGCGCTCGCCGACGCCGATGAAGCGGATCGGCAGCTTCATCTCCTCGGCGATGGCGAACACGATGCCGCCGCGCGCCGTGCCGTCGAGCTTGGTCACGGTAATGCCGCTGAGTTCGACCGCCTCGTTGAACTGGCGCGCCTGGGCCAATGCGTTCTGGCCCGTTCCCGCATCGACCACCAGCATCACCTCGTGCGGTGCCTGTTCATCGACCTTGCCCATCACCCGGCGGATCTTGCCGAGCTCCTTCATCAGGTGGCCCTGGGTGTGCAGCCGGCCGGCGGTGTCGCAGATCAGCACGTCGACGTCGCGCGCCTTCGCGGACTGCAATGCATCGAAGATCACCGCCGCGGAGTCCGCGCCCTGGTCCTGGGCCATGACCGGCACGTCGTTGCGCTTGCCCCATTCCTTGAGTTGCTCGACCGCCGCGGCCCGGAACGTGTCGCCGGCAGCCAGCATGACCTTCAGGCCGTCGTCCAGGTAGCGGCGGGCCAGCTTGCCGATCGTGGTGGTCTTGCCCACGCCGTTGACGCCGACCATCAGGATGACGAAGGGCTTCTTGTCCGGCTCGACGGCCAGGAACTGCTCGCAGGGCTCGACCAGGGCATAGAGTTCGGCCTGGACGGCCGGCAGCACGTCGGCCGGGTTCCTGACCAGGCCGCGCTTCACGCCGTCGCGCAGCCGGTCCATGATCCGGGTCGTGGCCGCGACGCCGAGGTCGGCGGTCAGCAGGGTGGTCTCGATGTCGTCGAGCAGGTCCTCGTCGATCTTCTCCGAGCCGCGGATCAGCCCGAAAAGCCCCGAAAGATGGGAGCGGGTGCGCTCCATCCGGGCCTCGAGCGGATCCTGGCCGGTCTGCGGTTTTTCGACGACGGCGGTCGGTTCGAGGCCGTCGCCGGATTTCTTGCGGCGGAAGATCGAGAACATGCGGAAGGTGAGGGCTTTGAAGACCGTTATGCTAGCACCATGAATGGCCGCAAACGCACGGGGCAGGTCCGGATCATCGGCGGCGACTGGCGCGGCCGGAAGCTGGCCGTGCCCGACCGGCGAGGCCTGCGTCCGACCGGCGATCGGGCGCGCGAAACCCTGTTCAACTGGCTCCAGGGCCGGGTCGCCGGGCGCCGCGTCGCCGACCTGTTCGCCGGCAGCGGAGCGCTGGGTCTCGAGGCGGCGTCGAGGGGTGCAGCGCGGGTCGACCTGGTCGAGCGCGATCGCTCCCTGGTCGACGGCTTGCGGACGGCGGTCGCTGACTGGCCGGGCGCCGATCGCGTGGTCTTCGCCCCTGCCGATGCGCTGGACTGGCTTCGCTGGGTCGAAGCGCCGCTGGACCTGGTGTTCGTCGACCCGCCCTTCGACGCCGGGCTGCACGGTGCGGTGCTCGACGCGCTGGCCGAGGCGGGCCGGCTCGCGCCCGGCGCGCGGGTCTATGTCGAGAGCGATCGGCGCTCGGTCGATCCGCTGGCCGACCGCGATGATTTCGACATCCTGCGCGAGAAGGTTCTCGGCGACGTGCGCCTGCAGCTGCTGACCTGCACGCGGGAGGACGACGGCCGGGCTTCGTGAGCCGGCCGGTATAATCGGCGGCCGTTTCACGCGAACGAGTTCGAAATGACCGTAGCGCTGGATTACCGCGTCGCCATCTATCCCGGAACCTTCGATCCGCTGACCAACGGTCACGCCGACCTGATCGACCGCGCATCGCGGATGTTCCAGAGGGTGGTCGTCGCGATCGCCGAGAGCCCGCACAAGAAGCCGGCCTTCTCGCTGGCCGAGCGCATCGACCTGGCCGAGCGGGTTCTCGATGCCCAGGGCGTGGCCAACGTGGAAGTCGTGGGCTTCAGCGACCTGCTTGCGCACTTTGTCCAGGAGCGCGGCGCCGGCGTGATCCTGCGCGGCCTGCGCGCGGTATCGGATTTCGAGTACGAATTCCAGCTGGCCTCGATGAACCGGCACCTGATCCAGGATGCCGAGACCGTGTTCCTGACCCCGGCCGAGGAGTACAGCTTCATTTCGTCGAGCCTGGTCAAGGAGATCGCGCGGCTCGGCGGCGATGTTTCCGAGTTCGTCGATGCGCGCGTCGTCGACGCGCTCAAGCGGCGCTACGCCGACTGACCGCACGCCGCGAACCGAACCTCTTCCCTTGCGTTTCCGGCGCGACCGGACGCGCCCCCGCACCAACGGAGCAACCATGTCGAATCGCCTGCTGATCCTTCCGTTCGTCCTGTCGCTGCTGATTCCCGCGGCCGGCTTCGCCGCCGAAGGCCCGGGTCGGGCCGCGATCGCCAGCGCCCACGAAGACGCCACTGAAGCCGGGTTCGAAGTGCTCGAAGCCGGCGGCAACGCGTTCGACGCGGCGGTTGCCGTGTCCGCGGCGCTCGCGGTGGTCGAGCCGGCGTCCTCGGGCATCGGCGGCGGCGGATTCTGGCTCCTGGAGCGGGCGTCGGACGGCTTCGCGACGATGGTCGACGGCCGCGAGACCGCGCCGGCGGCCTCGACGGCCGACATGTACCTCGACGCCAACGGCGAGTTCCAGCGTGAACTGGCCATCAACGGTGCGCTGGCCGCCGGTATTCCCGGCGCGATCGCGGCCTGGGCGCACATCGCCGAAACCTACGGCGAGCTGCCGCTGGCCGAATCGCTGGCGCCTGCAATCCGGCTGGCCGAAGAGGGGTTCACGGTCGATCTGAAGTACCAGCAGCTGCTGAACTGGCGCGCACACATCATGCTGCAGTGGCCCGAGACCGCAGCCATCTTCATGCCCGGCGGCGAACTGCCGGCGATCGGCGACACGATCGTCCAGGCCGATCTCGCCGCGACGCTCAGGCGCGTGGCCGAGCAAGGTGCCGACGGGTTCTACCGTGGCGAGACCGCCGAGAAGCTGGTTGCCGGCGTGCGCGCCGAGGGCGGCATCTGGACCATGGAGGACCTGGCGAACTACCGTGCGGTCGAGCGCGAGCCGATCCGCACGCGGTTCGGCGAATACACGTTGCTGACCGCGCCGCCGCCGTCGTCGGGCGGCATCGCCATTGCCCAGATCCTCGAGCTGATCGAACCGTTCGGCTACTTCGCCATGGAGCGCGTCGACCGCGTCCACCTGCTCGCCGAGGCGATGCGGCGCGCCTACCGCGACCGGGCGCTGTATCTCGGCGACCCGGATTTCACCGATATTCCGACCGACCTGCTGCTCAGCGAGAACTATGCGGCCGGGGTGCGCACCACGATGCGGATGGACCGTGCGCTGCCATCGGCCCACCTGGCCGCCGACCCGGACCGCTTCGAGGACTCGACCAACACCACTCATTTCTCGCTGATCGATGCCGACGGCAACCGCGTCTCGGCCACGCTGACGGTCAACCTGCCCTACGGTGCGGCCTACGCGCCGCCGGGCACCGGCGTGCTGCTGAACAACGAAATGGACGACTTCGCGGCCAAGGCCGGCGAGCCGAACGCCTACGGCCTGATCGGCTTCCGCGCCAACGCCATCGAGCCGGGCAAGCGGATGCTGTCGTCGATGAGCCCGACGATCATCCACGGCCCGGACCGGCTGGCCGTGCTCGGAACGCCCGGCGGCTCGCGGATCATCACCATGGTGCTGCTCGGCATCCTCGACTTCCTCGAGGGCAACGGGCCGGAATCGTGGGTCTCGCTGCCGCGTTTCCACCACCAGTACCTGCCGGACCGGATTTCGATCGAGCGCGACGCACTGACCGAGGCCGAGATCGAAGCACTCGAGGCCCGCGGTCACGAGATCGAAGTCCGGGCCCGCCCCTGGGGCAACATGCACGGCGTGATGTGGAACTACGAGACCGGCACCCTCGAAGCCGCCCACGACCCGCGCTGGGAGTCGGGCGGGGCCGAAGTGCGGGAGGTCCGCTCGGAGGTGCCTGCAGCCGTCGAGGGCTGAGTCAGAGGATTTCTACCGCAGATGGACGCAGATGAACGCGGATGAAAATCGGCCCTTACGTTCAGTCCGGATCGAAGCTCTGGCTGCGGAAAACACGCGACGATCGATCAGCGTGGCAAAGCTTGACTCGTCCGTCGTGGGATTGGCGAAGCGGGATGAAATTCCCTCCCCGTGGTCCGGTCAACTCCCGCGTAAGGCATCCCTCGAGGTATGGGGGTATTCCTTTCTTGACGATTTTCATCCGCGTTCATCTGCGTCCATCTGCGGTTTCCATTCGCAGTTGAATTTCGCGACCGCGAGCTACTTCCGCCGCGCCATACCGGCGGTGAGGATCAGGCGCAGGGATTCGTCGAAGGGCATGTCGACCGGTTCGAGCCAGGCCTTCGGCACGATGATCATGTAGCCGGCGACCTGGTAGCTCAGGGGCAGGTAGACGGTCACTTCGTCCTCGCGACCGAAGGGCAGGTCGGAGAAATCCTCGCGGGTGACGTAGCCCATCATCGCGATCCTGAAGTCCGGGTGGCGGACCAGCACGGCCTGGTCGAACTTCCGTTCGTCGCCGCTGAAGTAGTCGACGAAGTCCTTGGTGGCGCGGAATACCGGCTTGACCAGCGGCAGCCGGTCGAGCAGGGCTTCACCGAGGTCGATCAGCTTGCGGAACAGCCAGACCTGGCTGAGCAGGCCGATCGCGATGACGATCAGTACGCCGCCGACCAGGCCCATACCGCGGACGTACAGGTCTTCGGGCAGCACCCACTGGATCATCGCACCCACGCCGCGTTCGGCCAGGCCGGCCAGCCAGAACACGATCAGCAGGGTCAGGGCGATCGGGATGATCGTCGCCAGGCCCTTCAGGAACAGCCGGACGATTCGCTGGATCGGCGAACCGACCTCGTCGTCGGAATCACTCATCGGCAAGGCTCCGGTGGAGATCCGGGTTCAGAGGTCGTCGAAGCGCCGCTTCAGCGCTTCCTTGTCGTCGGTGACGATGCGCTCCAGGGTCTTGACCCGCTCCTCGAGCCGGCGCACGGTCTCGGCCTGTTCGGGGTCCGGGTCGGCGGACTTCGAATTGCGGATTTCCATCTTGTAGCGCGTGATCGCGACGATGCCCATGATGCCGGCGATCGCCACCATTGCGGTCCAGAAATTCATGGCTGCCCTCCCGGTTGTTCATTCCCGTATCCAGTGTATCGCCGCGGCGCTCCGCGTCGCGCCTGCCGAAGGTCAGGGGGCGCTCTCGGGCAGCTCCGTGTGCCGACCTGCATTCGGCGCCGGCCGTCGGATGCGCATCCGCTCCATCAGATAGCACAGGCAGTCCTGGCGGACGACCTCGGCGTGCGTGCTGAGCATGGCCGGCATCGCCGGCCGACGGGTGACGACGCGATCGCCGTCGATCTCGAACCAGTCCGACGTGCAGTCATGCCCGTCCGTATCGATGGCCACGAGCAGCGAACGGTCGGCACCGTTGTGGCGGGCCAGTGACGTGCCCGGCGGCAGTTCGGTGAAGTTCATCCGATCGATCTCGGGATCGAGCACGAGGTCCGCGCCCGGCTCGCCGAAGCTGAAGCTGCAGTCGGAGTCCACGCGCACTGCGGTGGTGACCTGAAACAGGTCGAGGTCCTCGGGGTTGGGGAACCGCTGGGGGAGTTCGTCGATGTTCAGCACGGTCTCGAGGTAGGCCATCGCGTGGTCCGTGCCGCCCTGCTGGCCGGGCTGGCCGCATTCCAGGGTCACCGCTGGGCAGAACGCACCGAAGGCCATCGACTGCACGCCCGACGGCTCCGTGAAGAAGATCACCGTGCGCGAGAACCGGCTGGCCAGCATCAGGCGCTGCGGCTCGATCGCGTTGACCGCCGCGTAGTGCGGATTCTCGCCGGTGTTGTTGTGGATGTCGATGCTGGCGAACGGACGAAGCTGCCTGACGTGCTCGGTGATCCGGGCGAGCTCGCGGTGGAGCGGCGTGACCTCGTCGTGCGACCCGGGCCAGCAGCGATTCATGTCGGGCTGGTGATCGAGTCGCCGGCGATGCTCGGCCGCGGCCTCGACGTTGCCGATCAGCAGCGCCATGCTGCGCGGCAGCGGGTCGCGGGCGTAGCGCCCGGCCAGCAGCCGGCGAACCGCGTCCCAGCCCGAGGTCTCGTTGCCGTGCTGGATGACCGAGACGAACAGGGGATCGGGCCGGCGACCGGGCAGGTGGATCATCGTCGGTCCCGCCAGGCGGTCGGCGAGCTCATGGGCCTTGAGGCCGAGCAGGCCGGCCGGCATGTGATCCAGGATGTCGAACTGCATGGCGGGGTAGGAATCCGGCGCGTAGCGCGAAGGGCAAAGCAGGTAGGCTATCCCATTCGGCGTCACGGGGCGGCGTCGCGCTTCAGGGTGCCTTGCTGCGGCTTGAAATCCTGCCGGCCGGCCCATAATCGAGACGCAGTTCCGAAACGAGCCCATTGATCGCGGAGTGTCCAGGCATGATCGAGACCAGGGAACTGACCCGCCGGTACGGTGATTTCACCGCGGTGGACCGGCTGAGCTTCAGCGTGGAGCCCGGGACCGTGCTCGGCTTTCTCGGCCCGAACGGGGCGGGCAAGTCGACCACCATGAAGATGCTGACCGGCTTCCTGCCGCCGACGTCCGGCACGGCCCTGATCCACGGCCACGACATTCGCGAGGATTCGCTCGCCGCACGCCGCCTGATCGGCTACCTGCCCGAAGGCGCACCGCTCTACGGCGAACTGTCGGTCCAGCGTTTCCTGGAGTTCGCTGCCGGCGCGCGCGGTTTTCGCGGGGCCCGGGCCGAAGGGCGCGTCGATCACGTGATCGAGCGCCTCGAGCTCGGTGAAGTGCGGCGCCAGACCATCGAGACGCTGTCGAAGGGCTTCAAGCGCCGGGTCGGGCTGGCCCAGGCCATCCTGTCCGACCCGCCCGTGCTGGTCCTCGATGAGCCGACCGACGGCCTGGACCCGAATCAGAAGCAGCAGGTCCGCCGCCTCATCCGCGAGATGGCACCGGACAAGATCATCGTCATCTCCACTCATATCCTCGAGGAAGTCGACGCGCTGTGCTCGCGGGCAATGATCATCGCCCGCGGCCGCCTGCTGGCCGACGACACGCCGGCCGCGCTTCTGGCGCGATCGCGCTACGCCAATGCGGTCAGCCTGGCCACACCGGACCTGCAGACCGCGGCCTCGGCGCTGAGCGAGCTGCCCGAGGCCGGCGAGGTGGAAGTCCGGCGTGGCCTTGTCACGGTGTTCCCCTCGGGGCGCGGCGACCTGTTCCGTTCCGTGACCGCGCTGGCCGAACGGGCCGGCTGGTCGGTGACGCGCATGCAGCTCGAAGCCGGCCGGATGGATGACGTGTTCCGGGCCATCACCCAGGACGCCGATACGGACCCGCACCGCGAGGAGGCCGCCTGATGTCTGCAATTCGGGAACGACTCGGCATGAACAACCTCGGCATCCTGCTCCGGCGCGAGCTGGCCAGCTACTTCGCAACGCCCGTGGCCTACGTTTTCATCGTCATCTTCCTGCTGATGGCCGGCGCATTCACGTTCTATCTGGGCGGCTTCTACGAGCGCGAGATCGCCGACCTGCAGCCGTTCTTCACCTTCCACCCCTGGCTGTACCTGTTCCTGGTGCCGGCCATCGGCATGCGCCTGTGGGCCGAAGAAAGGAAGTCCGGCACGATCGAGCTGCTGCTGACGCTTCCGGTGACCACCGGCGAGGCGGTGATCGCCAAGTTCCTGGCCGCGTGGCTGTTCGTCGGCCTGGCCCTGGCGCTGACCTTCCCGACCTGGATCACCGTCAACGTGCTCGGCGACCCCGACAACGGGGTAGTCCTGGCCGGCTACCTCGGGAGCTGGCTGATGGCCGGGGGCTTCCTGGCCATCTCGGCCTGCCTTTCGGCGGTGACGCGCAACCAGGTCGTGGCGTTCATCCTGGCCGTGGTCGTGTGCTTCGGCTTCCTGCTTTCCGGTCTGCCGATGGTGCTCGACCTGTTCCGCGGCTGGCTGCCGCAGGCCGCGGTCGATGCGATCGCCAACCTGAGTTTCCTGGGCCACTTCGATTCCATCTCGCGCGGGGTGGTCGAGCTGAGGGATCTCGTCTACTTCGCCCTGGTGATCGGCTTCTGGCTCGCGGCCAATCGCATCGTGATCGAACTGAAGAAGGCGCAATAGCATGAACAAGCTGTACTCAACCGGTGCACTGGTCCTGCTCGCCGTGCTGTTCGTCGTGCTGACGATGCTGGCGGGACTGACGCTTCGCAACCTGCGTGTCGACCTGACCGAGAACGACCTCTACACGCTATCGGACGGCACGGTGAACATCCTCGAATCGCTGGACGAGCCGATCACCCTCCGGCTTTACTTCAGCGATTCCGCGAGCGAGGACCTGCCGCAGATCCGGCGCTATGCGGAGCGGGTCTGGGAACTGATGGAGGAAATGGCCAGCCGGTCGGATGGGGCGCTGGAGATCGAGCGCATCGATCCCCTGCCGTTCTCCGAGCAGGAAGACGACGCGGCCCGCTACGGGTTGGAGGGCGTTCCCCTGAGCCAGGCCGGCGACCTGCTCTACCTCGGCGTGGTCGGCACCAACCGGATCGACGGGCTGGAAGTGCTGCCCTTCGCCTCGCCCCAGCGCGAGACCTTTCTCGAGTACGACCTGGCCCGAATGATTTCCAGCCTGGCCACGCCGGACCGGCCGCGCGTGGGCCTCGTCAGCGGCCTGCCGCTGGCCGGCGGCATGAACCCGCAGACCGGCCAGCGCAACCCCGCCTGGGCGGTCCACGACCAGTGGGCCGAACTGTTCGACGTGCAGACCATCCAGCCGACGGCCGGATCGCTGCCCGAGGATCTCGATGCGCTGGTGCTGGTCCACCCCAAGCGGCTCTCCGAGGGCCTGCTCCGTGCGATCGACCAGTTCGTGCTCGGCGGCGGCAGGTTGCTGGCCTTCGTCGACCCGTACGCCGAGGCCGACCCCGGCGACAACCCGATGGACCCGGCCGCGCGGTTCATGGCCGAGCGCGACTCGTCGCTGCCGACCCTGTTCGACGCCTGGGGCGTCGGCTTCGACGTCGATCGTTTCGTCGCCGACCCGGGTCGCGCGCTGCAGGTCACGCTGCAGCAGGGGCAACCTCCGGTCCGTCACCCGGCGATCCTGGGCCTGACGGCGGCAGACATGGATGCCGAGGACATCGTCACGGCGCAGCTCGAGGTGATCAATACCGCGTCGATCGGTGCATTCGACCTGGCGAAGCTGGCCGAAGGGCTCGATGCAGTGGCTCTGCTCGAATCCAGCGAGGCCGCCGGTGAACTGCCCACCGAACGGCTGCGGATGGCGGCCGATCCCGCCTCGCTGGCCGATGAACTCGGCGAGGGCACAGGCGTTCGCACGCTGGCCGTGCGCCTGACCGGCACTGCAACCACGGCCTATCCGGACCGTGAGGCTGCGGACGACGACTGGCGCACCGAGGGTGACCTCAACGCCATCCTGGTCGCCGACACGGACCTTCTGGCCGATGCCCTCTGGGTCCAGCGCCAGCGCTTCCTGGGCCAGGTCCTGCTCGAACCGTTCGCCGACAACGGCGCGCTGGCCGTCAATGCGGTCGAGAACCTGCTCGGCAACGCCGACCTGATCTCGATTCGCGGACGCGCTTCGTCCGACCGTCCCTTCGATCTGGTCGACACGCTGCGTCGCGAGGCCGAGGCCCGCCTGCGGGCGACGGAGCAGCAGCTGGAACTCGAGCTGCGCGAGGCCGAATCCCGCCTGACGGAACTGCAGCAGGCCCGCGGCGACGCCGACCTGAGCATCCTGACGCCGGAGCAGGAGGCCGAGATCGACAGATTCATGGACCAGCGGCTCGAGATCCGGCGCCAGCTGCGCCAGGTTCGCCGTGAGCTCGACAGCGATATCGAAGCGCTCGGCGGCCGCGTCAAGCTGATCAATATCGCGCTGATGCCGCTGCTGGTCACGCTGTTCGCCCTGTTCATCGCGTGGCGCCGCCGCCGCGCCCAGCACGAGGAAGACGCACGATGATGATGCGCAATCGACTGCTGCTTCTTGCCTGCGCAACGCTGCTCGCGATCGGCCTGGTGATCTGGCTGGGCGCGGAACGCCCCGTTGCCGACGAATCCGGCGGTCCGGTACTGGCCGGGCTGGCCGAGCGGATCAACCGCGTCGACGCGGTGGACGTGGTGGCGCCGGGCGGGGCCGTGGCGGTGCGCCTGCGGCGCGAAGACGAGCGCTGGCGGGTGCTCGATCGGGACGGCTACGAGGCCGATTTCCAGCAGGTCGTCGACCTGCTTCGCACCCTGGCCGAGGCCGAGCGCAGCGAACCGAAGACGGCCAATGCAGACTTCTACCGGCGACTGGGCGTGGCCGACCTCGACGATGCCGGGGCAAGCGGTCGCCGGATCGAATTTCCGGGCACCGAACTCGTTCCGGTGATCGTGGGGCAGGTCGATCCGACGGACAGCGGCAGCTACGTCCGATCGGCCGACGAGGAACAGGCCTGGCTGGCCGATCGAGTGATCGAGGTCGCCATCGACCCTGTGGCCTGGCTGGAGCCGGGCATCATGGACATTCCGGCCGACGACCTCCTCTCGGTGACGGTCACCCACGCCGACGGCGAAACCGTGCGGCTGCAGAAGGTGACCGGCGACGGCGAGGCCGACGTCGAGGGAGAGTGGGTCCTGGGCGGCGTGCCCGAAGGCCGAGCCGCGGGCCCGGCCTGGCAGCGCAACGCACTGGCCAATGCGCTGCGCGGTCTCGGCCTCGACGACGTTCGACGCTTCGACCCGCCGCACCCCGACGACGCGACGCGGACCGTGCTGGTTACCGAGGACGGCCTGCGCTTCACCGCCTGGACCTGGCGCGAAGGCGATGAAGACGATTCATCGGCGTGGGTGCACTTCACCGTCGACGAGGCCGACGGCGAAAGCGAACCGGAGGCCCCGGAGGCGGACAGCGACGCTGCCGAACGCCTCGCCGATGCCGTCGCCGTCGATGCCCGCCTGTCGCCCTGGGCCTTCCGCATCCCCGAGCCCCGCGCCGACGACCTTGCCCCTCGGCTGGCCGACCTGCTGGAGCCGGTGGACGAGGAATGAGCGGTGGAGAAGTGTCCGCTTGGTTGCCGCAGATTTACCGCAGATGAACGCGGACATAGAAACTCAGGAAGAACTCGTGTCCACGGATGAACACGGATAATGATCGAGAAAAGCAAAGCTTGTTGACCGCAGATGGACGCGGATGAACGCGGATAAGAAGAACCTGGAACAAGCTCGTGTCCGCAGATGAACTCGAATGAACACGGATCAAGCTCGGCTCTGTCTTCCGAGAGGCCGAAAATTCAGCGAGGGCAGGGGGTTGGTCCGTGCAGCGGGTGGAGGGAATCCTCGACTCTCTTTCCTAGCGTAGGTCCACACCGGCTCTGAACGGCGAATCATCGCGGGGGTGGAGTCGGTGCTTCAGACTCTCTGGTCTTTCCCTCTCGTTTTCCGCTTCTGGCTCTATCCGTGTCCATCCGTGTTCATCTGTGGACAGACCGCGGTTCTCGGTCTTCGGTTTGATCTGTTCTTTCTGTTTCTTGCCTGTATCTGCGTCCATCCGCGTAATCTGCGGTAAGTGCTTTTTGTTTCTTACCCATGCACATCCGCGGTAGGTGCTCGTTACGAAACCACGTTCAAGTTCGATCTAGGGTGCCGAACAGCCTCCCTGGCCGCGCGTGATCTCGCGGACGGCGCGTTCCAGGGCGGGGGCGTGGCGTTCGGGGAGGCGGACGTGCAGCGTGACGCCGTCGGAGGTCCAGCGTTCGTCGAGTTTCTCGCCGCCGAGGTCGTCGATCTGGCGGTGCAGCGCGTCGGCGCATTCGAAGCCGGCGTCAACGATGCGCTCGGCCATTGCGACGATCGGCGCCTGCGGTGCGGCCTGGATGGCCTCCATCGCGGTACCGCCGTAAGCCCGGGCCAGGCCGCCGGTGCCCAGCTTGACCCCGCCGAAGAAGCGGCTGACTACCGCGATCGAACGGTCCAGTTCGAAGTGCTCCAGCGCGGCCAGGATCGGTCGTCCTGCCGTGCCGCCGGGTTCGCCGGCGTCGTCGAAGCGCACCGCGTCGCCGAGCCGCCAGGCGAAGGCCACGTGCCGGCAGCCCGCCGCGCCGTGCTCGGCAACGAAGTCCGCCGCTTCCTCGGGGCTGTCGACCGGGCCGCAGACTCCGATGAACCGGCTCTTGCGGATCGTCTGTTCGACGGTGGCGATTGCGGAGATGCGATTCATTCGTCCGGCGAGGTCCCGCCGGTGCCCGGGGCGTTCTCGACGTCTTCGACGCGGGCGTGGACGGTGAAATCGCGGACCCGCGCCCGGAAGGCCCGGCCGGGCTCGAAGTCGTCACGCCGGGACAGCAGTCCGCCGCGATCGTCGAGCAGCACCGCGTAACCCCGGTCGAGGACCGCGAGCGGGCTGACCGCATCGAGCGCCCGGGCATGCTGGCCGAGCCGCGACGCGGCCCGTTCCAGCGCCTGCGCCATCGACATGCGAAGTCGCCGGTCGAGTGCGTCGTGGCGCCCGGCTGCCTCACGCAGTCGCGGAGTCGGATGCAGTGCGGCCAGCCGAGCGGCGAGGCCCTCGGTCCGGCGCAGGTCACGCTCCAGCCGGCGCCGGGCCGAACGGCGAAGCTGCCGCTGCAGGCCACCAAGCCGCTGATCGAACTCGCCGAGCCGGCGTTTCGGGTGCGCCGCGGCGCGTCGCCGGTCAAGGCCGTCGAGCTTCTGCCAGTCCTGCTGCAGCGTACGACCGATCGCGCGTCGCAGGCGATTGCTCAGAGCGTCGATCTGGCGAAGCAGGGCCGGACCGTCCGGCGTGACGGCCTCGGCCGCAGCGGTGGGTGTGGCGGCGCGCAGGTCGGCGACGAAGTCGGCGATGGTGAAATCGGTCTCATGGCCGACGCCGGAAACGATCGGGGTCTGCATGGCGGCGATGACCCGGGCCAGCGCCTCGTCATTGAACGCCCACAGGTCTTCGATCGATCCGCCGCCGCGTGCCAGCAGCACCACGTCGCTACCGCTGCGATCGGCGGCACGCAGCGCGCGAACCAGTTCGCCCGGTGCGTTCTCGCCCTGCACGGTACTGCCGTGGACTTCCACCCGGGCCGCCGGCCAGCGCCGCCGCAGCGTGGTCAGGATGTCGCGCAGGGCCGCACCGGATGGCGAGGTCACCACGGCGATCCGGGCCGGGTGTGTGGGCAGGGGGGCCTTGCGATCCGCGTCGAACAGGCCCTCGGCCTCGAGCTTCTTCTTCAGCGCGTCGAAGGCCTGCTGGAGCGCGCCGCTTCCGGCCGGAAGCAGGGCGTCGGCGATCAGCTGGTAGTCGCCGCGCGGTTCGTACAGGCTGATCCGGCCCCGGACCAGCACCTGGTCGCCGTTGGCCGGCCGGGCCGAAACGTTGCCCTGATTGCCGCGGAACAGCGCGCAGCGGACCTGGGCCCGCGCGTCCTTCAGCGTGAAGTAGAGGTGCCCGGACGTGGGCCGGGCAAGGTTCGAGATCTCGCCGGAAAGCCAGATCCGCGCGAACCCGGCTTCCAGGTGGACGCGAACCTCTCGATTCAGCTCGCCGGGGGTGTAGACGAGGGATTCGGGGCCGGGAGGTGAGATGGTCATCGCGGGATTATACGAGCAGCATCATCGAAGGCCCGGTCGCGTCGCCTGCACGCCGGCCGTGGATACTGGCGCTTCTCCCGGACCGGATGCGACGTGCCGAGCGCCCGTCGGCACAGCCTGCATGAGCGACCACCAGCCCCCCCACGACGATCCGGATCGAGGCGAAGCGGCGGAGCCGGCTCGAGACCGGAAGGCGCAGGATCGCGACCTGACGTCCGGTCCGGTCGCCGTCAATCTGCTGCGGCTGGCCGGGCCGATGCTGTTCGGCATCGCCGCCGTGATCTCCGTCCAGCTCGTCGATACCTATTTCGTCGGTCGCCTGGGCACCGACGCGCTGGCCGCGCTGTCGTTCAGCTTTCCCGTTGCCCTGACCCTGACCAGCCTTTCCATCGGGCTGGCCGCAGGCGCGGCCTCGGTCGTCGCGCGGGCGGTCGGCGAAGGCCAGCAGGAGCGCCTGCACCGGCGAGCCACCGACGCGCTGCTGCTGGCCTCGGTCATCGCGGTGCTGATGGCCGGTGCCGGCATCCTGCTGGTCCGGCCCCTGTTCCAGCTGCTCGGCGCCGAGGGCGATGTGCTCGAACTGGTCGTCGCCTACATGCGGATCTGGTTTCTTTCGCTTCCCTTCGTGGTCGTGCCGATGGTGGCCAATGCCATGGTTCGCGCCTGTGGCGACGCGTTCTGGCCGAGTTTCATCATGATCGCGGCGTCGGTGGTCAACGCAGCGGTCACCCCCGTACTGATCTTCGGCGTCGGCCCGGTGCCGGAGCTGGGCATCGAAGGGGCCGCGCTTGGCACGCTGGTCGCCCGCGTACTGTCGCTGGTCATGGCCCTGTACCTGGTGCTGAAGCGCGATCGGATCGTCGAGGCACGCGTGCCCGCGGCCCGGCCGTTCCTGCGCTCGGCCCGCGAGGTACTGCGGATCGGGCTGCCGGCGGCGATCGGCAACGCGTCGAATCCGGCCGGAATTGCCGTGGCCACCGCGTTGATCGCGGTCCTCGGGTCGCAGGTCGTTGCAGGCTTCGGCGTGGCGACCCGGCTGGAGGCCTTCGCGATCCTGCCGATGCTGGCGCTGTCCTCGGCGATCGGACCCATGGCCGGACAGAACTGGGGAGCCGGCGAGGTCGGACGCGTCCGCAAGGCGTTCGGAATCGCCTTCGCCATCTGCGCGGCCTGGTCGCTGCTGCTGGCCGGCATGTTCGCCCTGGTCGGGGAAACCATCGCCGGCTGGTTCGCCTCGGAAGCTGCGGTGGCCGAGGAAGCTGCGCGCTACCTGCACATCGTGCCGATCAGCCTGTGGGGCTATGGGGTCGCGATCGTCGCCGCCGGCGGCTACAACGGCCTCGGCAGGTCGATGACCGGCTTGGGGTACTCGCTGACCCGGATCGCGGTGTTCTATGTGCCGATGGTATGGATCGCCTCGCGAATCGACGGATCGGCGACCGTTTATGCGGCGATTGCGGCGGCCAACGGACTGGGCGGCATCGCGATCGCCTGGCACTCGCTCAGCTGGCTGAAGAAGGCCGAGGAACGGGGGCTCGACGAGCCAGGCGACGGGGCAGGGGGCGACGTCACGCCGCAGGACGAACGCCCAGGCGTCGCGTCGCCCACGGAAGCCCGGACCGACCCGGCCTCGTGCTGAACGATCAGCCGGTCGGGTCTGCCAGCGGCGCGGTCCGCCCCACTGTTATCGACGTCGGCGGCTGGCTGCGGGCCGCGACCAGGCCGTCGAGAAAGCGCCGGGTACTGGCCTCCCAGGAATGCTGCTGGGCATGTTCCACGCAGTCTTCGGGCGCCACCGCGAGGGCGCGGAAGACCGCATCGCGCAGGTTCTCGTCCAGCGCGCCGTTGGCGCCGTCGACGATCAGGTCCTGCGGCCCGGGGACCGGCAGCGCGGCAACCGGTACCCCGCAGGCCATGGCTTCCAGGATGACCAGGCCCAGGGTGTCGGTTCGGCTCGGGAACACGAAGACATCGGCCGCGGCCAGGGTCTCGGCCAGCGCCCGGCCGTGGCGGTAGCCGAGGAAATGGGCGGCCGGGTAGCGCCGGCGCAGTCGGGCCGATGACGGACCGCCGCCGACGATGACCTTCGAGCCGGGCAACGGCAGGTCGAGAAAGGCCTCGAGATTCTTCTCCGGCGCCACCCGCCCCATGTACATCGAGATCGGCCGCGGCAGGGCCAGCGCGTCCTTGTCTCGCCGGTGGAACAGGCGTGTATCGACGGCACCGGGCCAGATCCCCAGCCGCTCGAAGCCTCGCTCTGTCAGCAGGCGGCGCTGCGTGCCGGTGCGCACGAAGGTGCGCGCCGCCGGCGCGTGGAAGCGGCGCATCAGTCGATAGCTCCAGGAAAGCGGAATCGGTGCGCGCAGGCGGAGGTACTCCGGAAACCGCGTGTGGTACGAGGTGGTGAAGCGCAGGCCTAGCTGGAGGCAACGGCGACGCGCGGCCCAGCCCAGCGGACCCTCGGTGGCAATGTGGATGGCGTCGAAGCGTTCCCGGTCGACCAGGACCTCGCGCGCGGCGTGATGCGGCCGCAGCGTCAGCCGGATCTCGCCGTAGCCCGGGCAGCCGATGGTGGTCCGTCCTTCCGGGGAAAGGACCGATACCTCGTGCCCGAGCGCCTGCAGGATCTGTCGGGTCCGGACCAGCGTACGGACCACGCCGTTGACCTGCGGCGTCCAGGCATCGGTGACCAGCAGGATCTTCATGCCGCTTTCCCCCCGCCGATCAGCGCCGCTGAAGATGGTGCGGCCGTGTAGTCCGGACGCAGCAGCACGCCGGCGCGCGAGGACCCGGCAAGTCCGGGATCGATGTCGGGCCGCCTGATCGTTGGGAAGTGCATGGTTGGCAGGGCTCGGGCCGGGGCGGTCATCGCGAATTCTCTTCCGGGTTTTCGACATGGTGGTGACATTGCCTTGCAGATCCATGACGGCCCGTTGACGAAGCCGTGACAGTCGCCAACAATGAGGCATTGCCGAAGAGACCCGACCCATGACCCGAATCGACCGCTCCTTCGCGGCCGCGCTGATGCTGGCCCTTTTTTCACTGCCCCTGGCGGGCCAGGCCGATGTCGAACACGACGCGGTCAAGGTGGCCATCAACGGCGTGATCCACACAATGGATGCGGAGCGTCCGCGCGCAGAGGCCCTGGCCTGGGACGCGGACGGTCGCCTGGTGGCCGTCGGGTCCAGCAAGGAACTGCAGTCGGCGTATCCGGCCGTCGAGGCGATCGATCTCGGCGGCAGGACGGTGATTCCGGGCCTGATCGATGCGCACGGTCACGTGATGGGCCTCGGCCTGGCGCGGCTGAACGCCGACCTGGTGGGCGCGTCCAGCCGGCAGGAAATCGTCGAACGCCTGCGTGCGCACGAAGCCGACCTGCCCGAAGGCGCCTGGCTGCAGGGCCGGGGCTGGGACCAGACGCTGTGGGAGGACCCCTCGTTTCCGACCGCCGCCGACCTCGACGAGGCGTTCCCCGAGCGGCCGGTGGTGCTCGAGCGGGTCGACGGCCACGCGGTCTGGACGAATTCGGCGGCGATCGAGGCGACCGGCGTGGATTTCTCCGGCGACTGGCAGCCCGAGGGCGGGCAGATCGTCCGCGACCAGGCCGGTCAGGCCACCGGTGTATTCGTCGACCGCGCAGAAGCGCCGTTTCGCGCCGTGGTTCCGCCGCCTTCGGAAGCCGAACTTGCCCTGGCGCTGGATCGAGCGCTGGCCGAGATGGCGCGGTTGGGTCTGACCGGCGTGCACGATGCCGGTACGTCCCTGGCCGATGTGCGCCGATTCCTGCATCGCGAAGCCGCCGGTGGGCTCACGACCCGGATCCATGCCATGGCCGACGGCGCAAGCGCGCACCTCGATGCGCTGTGTCGAATGGGAATCGTCGAGACCGAGCGGGTCACCGCCCGCGCGGTCAAGCTCTACGCCGACGGGGCGCTGGGTAGCCGCGGAGCCGCGCTTCTGGCGCCGTACAGCGACGACCCGGAAAACCGGGGCCTTCTGTTCGAGTCCGATGCCGATCTCCAATCGGTGGTCGACCGGGCCATGGGCTGCGGTCTGCAGGTCGCCATCCACGCCATCGGCGACCGCGCCAACCGCCAGGTCGTCGATGCGCTGATCGCCGGGCAGGCCGCGCACCCGGACAATCCGGGCCGCCACCGCATCGAGCACGTGCAGATCATCCATCCCGACGATATCCCGCGCCTGGCCGACGCCGGCATCGTGGCCAGCATGCAGCCGACCCACGCGACATCCGACATGCGCTGGGCCGAGCAGAGGCTCGGCGAGGCGAGACTCGAGGGTGCCTACGCCTGGCAGCGACTGCGCCAGGCCGGGGCGCCGCTGGCCTTCGGATCGGACTTTCCGGTCGAGCCGGTCAATCCGTTCTTCGGCATCCACGCCGCGGTAACCCGGCAGGACCGCGAGGGCGAGCCTCCCGGCGGCTGGCTACCGGACCAGCGCGTGACCGTCGAGGTCGCGCTGGCCGGCTTCACGATCGAGGCGGCAAAGGCGGCGTTCGTCGAAGACGAGGTGGGTTCCCTGGCGGTCGGCAAGCGGGCCGATTTCCTGGTCCTGGACCGCGACCCGCTGGACGTGCCGGCCGACCGGTTGCACTCGATCCAGGTGCTGGTCACCGCGCTGGACGGCGAAGCGGTCCACCGGGTCGAAGGCGCGCCGATGTAGGCCCGCGCCCGGTCCGATCAACGGGCCCGTTTTCGCGGCGATCGATGGACCCATGACTCGACCCGTCGTGTGCCCGCGCCTTCGCCCGACGCCGTGTAGGCTAGGAGCCTTTCCAACGGGCCCGACCGCATGAGCGCCGAATCCGACCGACACCACCTGAAGCTTCGCCAGACCCTGCCCGGGGACTACGCCGACATCGCCGAGATCATGGACCGGGTCTACCCGGGCAAGCTCGACGGCGCGTGGACCGAGGAGCAGTTCGCGTCGCAGATCAAGCGCTTTCCCGAAGGCCAGCTGTGCATCGAGGACAACGGCAAGGTGGTGGCCGCGGCGATCTCGCTGCGCGTCAAGTACAGCCGCTGGGGCCACGATCACAAGTATTGGGACATCACCGGCAACGGCTATCTGACCACCCACGACCCGAAGGGCGACGTGCTCTACGGCGTCGACGTGTTCGTCCATCCCGATTACCGCGATCTGCGCCTGGGGCGCAGGCTCTACGATGCGCGCAAGGCGCTGTGTGAACAGCTGAACCTCCGCGGCATCGTGGTCGGCGGACGCATCCCGGGCTACAGGAAACACCGCGAGGTGATGACGCCCCAGCAGTACGTCGACAAGGTCCGCGCCCGCGAACTGGTCGACCCGATCCTGACCTTCCAGCTGGCCAACGACTTCCAGGTCCGCAAGATCATCCGCGGCTACCTCCCCGACGACCAGGATTCGCACGGCTTTGCCACGCTGCTGGAGTGGGTGAACATCTACCACACGGAGGAATCGGGGATCATCGGCGGGCGCCCGTCCGACGTCCGGGTCGGCGCGGTGCAGTGGCAGATGCGGCCGACCCGTTCGCTCGACGACCTCTACAGTCAGATCGAGTACTTCGTCGACGCGGTCTCCGGCTACCAGGCCGACGTCGTGCTGTTCCCGGAATTCTTCAACGGTCCGATGATGGCGCCGTGGAACGACCAGGGGCCGGCCGAGGCGGTCCGCCAGCTGGCCGGCTATACGGAGGCGATCCGCGAGCAGATGCTCAAGTTCGCCGTGTCGTACAACATCAACATCGTCGCCGGGTCCATGCCCGAGTACGACGGCGAGCAGTTGCGCAACGTGTGCTACCTGCTGCGGCGCGACGGCACCTGGGACCGCCAGTACAAGATCCACGTCACCCCCGACGAGGTCAGCTACTGGGGGCTGGTCGGCGGCGACAAGGTCAAGGTCTTCGATACGGACTTCGGCAAGATCGGAATCCTGGTCTGCTACGACGTGGAGTTTCCCGAACTGCCGCGCCTGCTGGCCGAACAGGGGCTGCACATCCTGTTCGTCCCGTACTGGACCGACACGAAGAACGCCTACCTGCGGGTGCGCCGCTGCGCCCAGGCGCGCGCGATCGAGAACGAGTGCTACGTGGTCATCTCCGGCTCGGTCGGCAATCTTCCCCGGGTCGAGAACATGGACATGCAGTACTCGCAGGCCGCCGTTTTCACGCCGTCGGACTTCGCGTTTCCGCACGATGCGATCGCCGCCGAGGCCACGGCCAATACGGAGACGATGCTGATCGCCGACCTCGACCTCGACAACCTGCGCGAAATCCGTTCGCACGGTTCGGTGCGCAACCTGCGCGATCGGCGGCTGGATCTGTACGAGTTGAAATGGAAGTAGGGCTGGGTCGAGGGGAAAGGGACCAGGGACTGGTAAACCCCCAAGCTTGGCCACCCACTAGTCCCTGGCCCCTCTCACCTGGTCCCTTTCCCACCTAGGGCGAGGCCGGCCAGTCCGAGGCGTCGATGGTCTGGCGGTAGCCGTGATGCGTGGCGTAGCCGAGCAGCGGGAGGGTGACGATCAGGCCGAGGCCGGCGGTTGCGAAGCCCAGGGCGGTCAGCGCGACGATGCACGCCGCCCAGGCAAGCATCGCCGGCTTGTTGCGAAGCACCGCGTTCACGCTGGTGACGCAGGCGGTGATCATGTCGGCGTCGCGGTCGACGATCATCGGTAGGGAGAATGCCGAGATCGCGAACACTACCGCCGCGAAGATCGACCCGACTGCGGAACCGATCGCAAGAAACGTCAGCAGCGCCTGCAGGTTCTCCTCGACTCCGACCGGAAAGAACACGTGGAGCATGAATGCCGCGCGCACCCAGACCAGGAAGATCACGGTCAAGGCCAGCGCGAAGATCAGCGCGTCCCGCAGGGCCATGCGCATGCGTCGCAGCGAGCGCGACAAGGACGGCCGTTCGCCGCGCTCGAGCTGGCGGCTGATCGAGTAGAGCCCGGTCGCCAAAAGCGGGGCGATGAACACGAAGCCCGACAGCATCGCCACGACCAGGCCGTAGCGGCCGGCCTTCCACGCCAGAACGGTGATCAGGGCACTCAAGCCGAACAGCGACAGGCCGTAGGCAAGACTGGCGCGCGGACTTGCGCGCCAGTCGCGCCATCCGGCGCTCAGCCACTGCAGCGGCGCGCGAACCGTCAGCAGACGGCAGGGCGCTGCGAAGGGGCGCTGCTTGTCGGCAGGGGGGGCGGGGGCATCGCTGCTCATGCGCCCAGTGTAGTCAGGTGGTCCTGCGAGGCGCAATCAGGTGCTCCCGATCGCGCTTCGGGGGGCGGCTGGTCAGCGAGGCTTCCTGAGTTGTTCGACGACCTGCTTCAGCGTGGCCTGGGTGGGCTCTCTGAACCAGAAGTCGACGAACGCTTCCGTATCTCTGGCTGTCGGGTCGTCAAAGAATGCGCACAGGTCACCGCGGACCAGTTCGCGGGTCGCGGTCATCGAGTGTCGCGGCAGGTCGAGGTGGAATCGGCACCACTCGATCGCGCGCTCGATGACGCGGTCCACGGCGACCCGTTCGTCGACCAGGCCGAGGGCGTCGGCCTCGGCCGCGCCGATCATCCGGCCGGCGACCAGATGACGTTCGGCCGGATACGGGCCGATCAGGCGCGCCAGCGCGCGATGGATGACCGGGGGGACGACCAGACCGACCTGGACCTCGTTGAGCCCCAGCTTGAAGTCGCCGTCGGCCTGGACCCGATAGTCGGTGAACAGCGCAAGTACGGTGCCTCCGGCCGGACTGTGGCCGGTGATCGCGGTCGCGATCGGGATCGGAGACCGGGCCAGGGCCTCGAGCAGCCCGAAGAAATCGGTCCAGAAGCCGCGCATGCCGTCCTCATCCAGCGCCAGCAGTTCGGGCAGGTCCAGCCCGGCCGAGAACAGGCCCTCGCGCCCGGAAAGGACCAGCGCATCGACCTCGTCGGCGGCGGTCCGCACGGCGTCGAGCAGCTCGGCGACGAGCGCGGGATTCAGCGCGTTGACCGGCGGCCGGGCCAGCCGCAGTTCGCGGATGCCGCCTTCGTGGGCGTGGACTTCGATCAGGGAGGCGTTGGTCATCGATTCAGGTCGGATTCAGCAGGATCGTCCTAGAGTGTACCCGTACCCATCGGCACGGAGGCCGACATGAAGCGTACTCACCTGGTATCCGCGACGCTGGCCGCGCTGCTGCTCGCCGCGTCTTCGCTGGCCCTTGCCGACGGGCCGCGTCACGGCGGCCACGGCTACCGCGACCACGGTCCGAAGCACGGCGTTGCAGCGGGGTATCGCTACCACAATCGCTACGACAATCGCTATACAAATCGTCACGCCTACGGGCATGGAGCGCGTCACGGCGCCCGTCACGGGTATCGCGAAGGCTATCGTCACGGAAGCCGTCACGGAAGCCGTCACGGCCATCGCTACGGTCGTGGTTACGGGCACGGCCCCCGGCACCGCCACGGCCCCCGCTGCCGGCATGGCGCGCATCCGGTGATCCGCCCGGGGCTGTACGTCGGTCCGCCGATTCCGCCGCCGTACCGTCGTCCCTGGCCAGGGTCCTATCCGGGTGCTCACCTGTCCCTGTACTTCGACTTCTGAGCTCGGACGCGCTGCGACCGTCAGATACGAAAACGCCCCGGCCTGAACCGGGGCGTTTTCGCTGGTGCTTCCGCCGGCAGCAGAGCGGGGCGATCAGGCGGCCTGGTCGACCTGCTTGACCGGACCGTTCAGCAGCGCGTCGCGGGTGGCTTCGACGATCAGGTCGACTTCGGCCGACGTGGTCGAGAAGCCCGGCGTGTAGCGCAGCGAGTTCTCGCCGCCGTGGATGACGTTGATCCCGTGCTCGCGCAGGTATTCCTCCGTGGACCCGGCGCCGTAGGCCTTGTAGCGCTGACCGTCGAGCTCCACCGAGAACAGCAGGCCGGTTCCCTGGACCTGCGTGATCCGGCCCTCGAGTTCGTCCATGAGCTTCTTGAACTTCTCGACGAACTCGCGACCGCGCTCGACGATATTGCGCCGCACTTCGGGAGTGACCAGCGTGAGCACCGTGGTGGCCACGTCGAGCGCACGCGGGTTGGTCGTCATGGTGTTCCCGTACACGCCCTTGCGATAGATGGCCGCGGCCCTGGCGTTCATGCCCAGCACCGACAGCGGATACTGGCCGGCGTTCAGCGCTTTCGACCAGGTCTCCAGGTCCGGCTCCGGCAGGTCCTGGAAGCCCGGATAGTCGACGATCGAGAGCACGCCCTGGGCCCGCAGCCCTGCCTGGATCGAGTCGACCAGGAGCAAGGTGCCGTGTTTCTCGGTGAGCTCCCGGGCCAGCGCGTAGAACTCGGGGTCGAGCGCCGCGCCCGGATTGCCCTCGCCCATCACCGGTTCCATGAACGCGGCCTCGAAGAACACGTTGTCGCGCTCGGCCTGCTCGAAGATCTCCCGCAGGTGGTCCAGGTCGTTCGGTCGAACGGTGACCAGCGCATCGTCGTCCCGGAACGAGGCGAGGTGACGGTGATAGGTCTTGCGGGTCGAGTCCGAATAGCGGGCCGGCTTGTCGGTGCGGCCGTGGAAGCCCCCGGTCAGCGACAGGCGCTTGATCGTCGCGCCTTCGCGCGGCCCGCCCGGATCGGTCATCTGCTTGGCATTGATGTCGGCGATGCGGCCGGCGACGGTGACCGACTCGGAGCCGGAGTTCATGCACAGGAAGCGCTCGAAGGGACAGCCTTCATCGCGCGTATGGCCCAGTTCCGCCCGCAGCGTCTCGACGAACTTCAGGTGGCTGAAGCTCGGCGTCATGACATTGGCCATGACGTGGGGCTGGTTCATCGAGGCCAGAACCGCGTCGGGGGCGTGCCCGAAACCGAGCATTCCGTAGCCGCCGGAGTCGTGCAGCACGGCGCCCTTGGTTGTGATGATCCACGGGCCCTTGGCGGCCAGCGCCACGTAGGGGTTCACGGCGTCGTCGGCGTAGAAGTTGACGTAGCCGGACTGGAGCTGCTGCTGCTGTTCGACATCGTCGGCCGACCAGAGCTCGGGGTAGGCGGACTTCCAGCACTCCGCGACGCTCAACGCCTGGTCGACGGCCTGGTGCAGGCGCGAGTCGCGTGCAGCGAAGCGCTCGATCACCTCGTCGGCGAGGCCCTGGGTTCGGATTTCGCCGCCGCTCTCGCGCAGTCGGCCGAGTTCTTCGAGAATGCTGGACATGGGTCTACCTCCGGAAATGCAAGCCGCCGGCCACGGGGCCGGCGGGGCAGTCAAACCGTCATTTTACCAGCCCTGGAGACGCGGGCCAATGGCGGCCCCGGACCCGGCTGAGACCGGGCCGGGCGCCGTGTTCATTCCTCGCCGAAGGCGAAGCCGAACAGGTGCAGAAGGCTGGTGAACAGGTTGTAGATCGACACGAACAGGGTCACCGTGGCCATGATGTAGTTGCGTTCGCCGCCCTGCACGATCTGCTGGGTCTGGAACAGGATGAGGCCGCACATCAGGACCGCGAAGATCGCCGAAACGGCCAGAGCCAGTGCCGGGAGCTGGAAGAAGTACGCGCCCAGGCCGGCCAGGAACGCGACCAGGATGCCGACGAACAGTAACGAGCCCATGAAGCTGAAGTCCTTCTTCGTGGTCACGGCGAACGCCGATAGTGCGACGAACGCGACCGCCGTTGCGGTGAACGCGGAGATCACCAGTTCGCTGCCGTTGCTGAACATGGTCAGGTAGGCGCTGATGATCGGGCCCAGCGTCAGACCCATGAAGCCGGTCAGGGCGAACACGCTGACCAGGCCCCATGCGGAGTTGCGCAGCGCCATGGTCAGGAACAGCAGGCCGAAGTAACCGACCAGCGTGATCACCAGGCCCGGGTGGCCCCAGCCCTGGCTCATCGACAGCGCGGCCGTGCCGGCCGAGAACAGCAGCGTCATGGCCAGCAGGTTCCAGGTGTTGCGCAGCACGCGACGCGCATCGTCGTCGATCGTCGGACGGGAGTCGGTGCCGGTGTAGGTCGCGGTGCGGACCTGGCCTTGATGCCGTGGATCATTCATGGTCCAAAAACTCCTCGAGGTTCGATGGTTTGGGAAATCGCCCGGGCAATCTACCACCGTCCGGGGAACGCGCGGTGACTGCCGACGGGAAATTTGGACCGCAAAGAAGGATCGGAATTCCGTAGCGGCTGGTTGGCGATCGATCGGATGATCCGATCAATTTTCCGGTTCCATGCGCAGCGTTGCCACGGTCGCTTCATCGACGGCCTCGTCCGACCACGGCACGGTCCATGGCGTGCCGGTTCGCCAGTCGACGAGAAAATCGTCGAAGTGCGGCGAAAGCGGATGGCCGGACTGGCCCAGGGCCAGGTTCAGCGTGAATCCGTCGGGGTCGGCCCAGTCCATCACGTAGCGCATCGACGCACCGGCGGCGGCCGAGAGCTGCTCGGAGCCGGCGTGCCAGCGGTGGTAGGTGACGTTCAGTGCGCCCGGCCCGGAGCCGATCGGCATCGGGCCGCGGGTCAGGTCCAGCCAGCGGTCGAGCAGGCCCGCGCGGGCCAGCGGATGTGCAATCGTCAGGGTCTGGATCGCCCCGAGCGGTCGGCGCGGGCCGCGCAATGCATCGTCCAGCGCCTGCTCGGCGGCGGTCTCGCGAACGACCCCGGTCACGGGTGACGGGTGGGCTGCGGCAAGCCAGTCGTCGAGCAGTGTGCGTCCGTGGCGGACGTCGACCGGCCCCTGCGCGAACAGCCTGCCGGGCAGGTACTGCCACCACAGCGCGAACAGGCCGGCGGTCATCGAGTCGACGGCCATCGCGCCGTCCCAGGCGCGGAGTTCGGCGGCCAGGGGCGCGCGGCCCGTCCGTTCGGCCACGTCGGCCAGCCAGTTCTTCCACATCAGCGCACGCTCGGACACGATGTCCATCTGCATCGCGTGCATCGTCGATCGATCGAGCGAGCGCTCGCCGGCCAGCCATGCGGCGGCGCGCCGCATCCGCAGATGCTTGTAGTAGCCGGGCATCGGCCACTCGAAATCGCCCGAGGCATGGTTGTTCGAATTCGCCAGCCAGCCCTGGTCGGGGTTCAGCGCATGGGGCCGCTGGTCCGGCGGCACGATGCCGGCCCAGTGGTTGTCGGGGTCGGCGCCGTCCAGCGTGACGTAGAAGCGGTCGTGGGTTCGCATCGGCACCGGCGTGGACTGCACGTAGCCGATGTTGCCGTCGCGGTCGGAATAGCTCCAGTTGACCGAAAGGGCACCCATGTCGCTGGCGGCCGCCCGGAATGCCTCGAAATCTGCGGCGCGGTTCAGCGCCAGGCCGTTGGCGACGAGGTCGCCGACCGGCAGGTCGAACCCGGCCCAGTGCATGACCGTCGCGCCGGTCTCGTCCTCGTCGACCACGATGCCGTATTCGGTGCTGCGGGTGACCAGGTCGACCGGATCGTCGGCGCCGGCCACCGTCAGCCTCGAGGCGTGCGCGTACACCTCGACCGGCCCTTCGGGACCGCGCAGCAGGTCGGCGTCGCCGTCGAGCCGTTCGAAGCGGTAGAACTCGAACAGGTCGACCGGCGCGACCGTGAACGCGAACGCGATCCGCCCGTTGTGGCCCATGGCGACGAAGGGAATGCCCGGAGCGGTCACGCCGACCACGTCCAGCGTCTGCTCGCTGTGCAGGCCGGCCGCGTACCACAGGCCCGGCGCCATCGTGATGTCCAGGTGGGGGTCGGAGGCGTGCAGCGCCGAGCCGCTGGCCGACCGCGCCGGACCGACCACCCAGGTGTTCGACGCCTCGGTCATGCGCTGGGCTGGAATCGTCGGCAGGCCCCAGGCCGGGAGGCCGTCCAGCCATTCGGCCATCTCGGGCGGTCCGGCGTCTCCGGCCGCCCGCCAGGCCTTGGCCAGGCGCTGGACCAGGGTGGTCGGATACCAGGTCTGGTAATAGGCCAGGGTCAGCACATCGGGGACGGTCCAGGGTCTCGGCTGGCCTCCCAGCAGGACCAGGCCCGGCGGCAGGTCGCCGGCCTCCAGGCGCTGATTGATGCCGTCGACGTAGGCGATCAGCAGTTCGTGGACCTCGGGGTCGAGCTCGGGTGGATCCAGTGCGATCCGTCGGGCAAAGCCGAAGCGCTGATGCAGCCGGTCGCTGTCCAGCGCCGCGGACCCGACCAGGGTCGACAGCTCGCCCCGGGCGACCGCGCGCATCAGCTCCATCTGCAGGCCCCGCTCGGCGGCGTGCAGCCAGCCCAGGGCCCGCAGCGCGTCGGCGTCCGTGGCCGCCCGGATCCGCGGAATTCCCCGTGCGTCGAAGGCCACCTCCACCGGCGCGTCCAGGCCGGCCAGCACGGCTCGCCCGTCGGCGTCGAGCACGCTGCCGGCCAGGTACCAACGCCCCCCGAACCAGGCCGCGACAAGCAGCAGCAGCATCGAGAGCAGGGTGGTGACCAGCAGTCGCTTGATCGGCAGGCGCATCGACTTCGTCCGGGGCGGGAGACCAGCGACCGATTATGCACGGGGAGGCGACGACCGCCGGTGCTGCTTCGGGTCCAGTCGCCCGAGCCGGAATCCGGCATCGAATTCGACGATAATCGCGACCTTCCCGAACACCCCGGAGCAGAACCCATGCCCAAGGCCAATGAAATCAAGCGCGGCTTCGTCGTCGAGCACGAAGGCCGCGTCTGGGCCGTCCGCGACGTGTCGCGCTCGGCGCCCACCGCACGCGGCGGCAGCACGCTGTACCGTTTCAAGCTCGAAGCCATTCCCGGCGGCGACCGCCAGGAACTCACGCTCAAGGGAGACGACGTTGCCAGGGAAGCCGACCTGGTCCGGCGCCAGTCGAGCTTCTCCTACCGAGACGCCGACGGCTTCGTGTTCATGGACGACGAGGACTTCAGCCAGTACCTGCTCGACGAGGACGCGGTCGGCGATGCCGCCGGCTACCTCACCGACGGCCTCGGCGGCATCTACGTACTGTTGATCGACGGCACGCCGGTCGCCCTGACGCTGCCCCAATCGGTCGAGCTGACCGTCGCCGACACGGCCCCGGTCATGAAGGGCGCGACCGCCACCCGTTCGGCGAAGCCAGCGACCACCGACAGCGGGCTGGAAGTGATGGTGCCGGACTACATCACGCCGGGGGAGACCATAAAGGTAAATACCGAGACCGGCGAGTTCATGGGCCGCGCCTGATGATCGGCGGAGAGCTACTGCGCAACACGCTGCGGGCGTCCGGCGGTGCTCGCGATCCTCATGCACACTCGAGTGCACTGCGGTCGCTGCGCGGAGCCTGCCCCGGACTCCGATCCGGTGGCGGCCACCCGCAGCGTGCTGCTCCCTACGCTCTCCCCCGACCATCCAATTTTCGGTGCTCGCCTACTGCGCGACCGATGGGCGGCGTCCGGCGGTGCTCGGGATCCTCACGTATCTCCAACGTACGCTGCGGTCCCTGTGCTCCGGCGGCCACCGCCCATCGGCCGCTCGCGGAGCCTGCCCCGGACCCCGATCCGGGGGCGCTCCCCGAAAATTGGTCGAATCGCCTGGAACTCCCGCCCGCAGCACGCCGCTCGCGACGCGCTGAATCGATTTTCACCGTAGAGGGTTTGACGCCGGGTGTCGGCGACGCGCTCCCCGAAAATTGCTCCAGTTCGACGAGCTTGGAATTGCGGGCGTCCGGCGATGCTCGCGATCCTCATGCACAATCGAGTGCACTGCGGTCGCTGCGCGGAGCCTGCCCCGGACTCCGATCCGGGGGCGGCCACCCGCAGCGTGCTGTTCGCTACGCTCTCCCCCGACCATCCAATTTCCGGCGATCGCCTACTGCGCGCCCCCGAAAATTGGCCGAAGATTCGCTGGTTGGGGCGGATTTGGATTTCGGGCGGGGGGACTCCATTGAGTGGCGATGACTGATTCGAGGCAATCGAAGCTGGATGCGCTGCGGGCCGAGCTGGACCGGATCGACCGGGAGCTGGTCGAGCGGGCGGCGGAGCGGCAGCGGATCGTGTCCGAGATCGGGCGGTTGAAGAAGTCTTCGGGCAGGGCCTTGCGCGATTTCCGCCGCGAGCGCCAGGTGCTCGACGGGGTTCGGACCCGGGCCGGTGAAGTGGGGCTGGACCCGGCCCTGGCCGAGACGCTTCTGACCGAGCTGATCGAGGCCTCGCTGGCTCGCCAGGAAGCCGAGCGGGTCGCCGGCTCGGGCCGCGGCGACGGCCGCTGCGCGGTCGTGGTCGGCGGGCTGGGCCGGATGGGGGACTGGATGGCGCGGCTGCTGGCCGAGCAGGGCTGGCGCGTCGTGGTTGCCGACCCGGCCGTCGAGCGTGAATCCGCCGATGCGGTGCGTCGCTGGCAGGATGCGCCGACCGATGCGGAACTTGTGGTGCTCGGCGCGCCGATCCAGGCCTCTGCGGACCTGCTGCGCGAGCTGGCCGACGCGCGGTGCGCGGCCACGGTGGTCGATATCGCATCGGTCAAGGGTCCGCTGGTCGCCGAACTTCGGCGCGCGGCCTCGACCGGTCTGGAGGTCGCATCGATCCACCCCATGTTCGGCCCCGACACCCGCCTGCTGGCCGGCCGGCACGTGCTGTTCATGGATTGCGGCAGCGCCGGGGCCGTGGCTCGAGCCCGCGAACTGTTCGCCGAGACCATGGCCGACTGCATCGACATTCCGCTCGAGGAGCACGACGGCCTGATGGCCTGGGTTCTCGGGCTGTCGCACGCAGTCAACCTGGTGTTCGCTGACGCCGTGGCCGGCTCCGGCCGCAGCCCGGACGAACTGGCCGCCGTGGCGTCCACGACGTTCGGTCGGCAGCTAGAGATCGCCCGCGACGTCGCGGCAGAGAACCCGTCGCTGTATTTCGAGATCCAGCGGCTGAATCCCGAACAACCCGAAGTGCTGCGCAGGCTCGAGGCAGCGGTCGAAGCCCTGATCGAATCGGTCGAGGCGGGCGATGTCGAAGGTTTCGTCGAACGGATGCAGGCCGGTCGTTCGTGGACCGAAGGACACCGACGCGCGAGCCGGCGCAGGACCCACCCGGAGGATCCCGAAACGTGAGTTCGTCGAAGAAATCGCTGGCGTCGCTTCGCTGGCGCGTCAAGCTGGGCCGGTGGATCGAATCCCCGGGCCCCCGCAACGCCATCATCGCGCTGATCCTGGTCAATGCGGTCATCCTCGGCCTGGAGACCTCGGATGCGGTGATGGCCGGCTTCGGTGGGCTGCTGACCTCGATCAATCAGGCCATTCTCGCGGTGTTCGTGGTCGAGATCGCGATCAAGCTGGTCGCGTTCGGCCATCGCTTCTTCCGCTCCGGCTGGAACGTGTTCGACTTCTTCGTCGTCGGAATCTCGCTGGTGCCGGCGGCCGGGCCGCTGGAGATTCTCCGTGCGCTGCGCATTCTCCGCGTGCTCCGGCTCCTGTCCCAGGTGCCGAGGCTGAAGATGATCATCGAGTCCCTGATGCGCGCGTTGCCGGGCATGGGCTGGACCGCAGCGCTGCTGGTGCTGGTCTTCTACGTCTTCGCGGTAATGGGCACGATGCTGTTCGGCGAGGCGTTCCCGGACTACTGGGGCACGCTGGGCAAGAGCTTCTTCTCCCTGTTCCAGATCATGACGCTCGAGTCCTGGTCGTCGGGCATCGCTCGGCCGATGCTCGAGGAAATGCCGCTGGTCTGGATCTACTTCGTGCCGTTCATCCTGGTCTCGAGCTTCATGGTGCTGAACCTGTTCATCGCGATCATCGTCACGGCAACCAACTCGATCCACGACGACGAGGAGGCGCTGGCCCGGCGCGAACTACTCGACGAACTGCGCCGGATTCGCCAGCGCCTCGAGGTTCTCGAAGGCCCCGCGGGGCCTGCGACGGATCAGGGCTCCTCGACGCGTCAACCCGACCTCGAACCGCGCGGCGGATAAGTGGAAACCGGGCGCGATGCGCCCGGCCTCCTCGTTCCTTTGCCAGCGACCGCGTTCAGCCGGTGGGCTGCTTTGCGGGCGGCTCGCTGCCGGACCCGGAGTCGTCGGAACCGGAATCGCCCGGGGTCCACTCGGTGGCCTTTTCCTTCATCTTCGAGAACTTCTTCGAGACCTTCTCCAGCTTGCCCTCCCATTCCGGGTTCGGCTCCTGGCCCTCGGTGACCTTGAAGAACACCTGCATCAGCGCGGTCATGCCCAGCGGTTCGATCACCGCCTGCTTGATGCCCCAGGCGAACACCAGTGCGATGATCAGCGCCAGCGAACCGGCCGCACCCGGGAACAGCGAGACCAAGCCGGCCACCGGCGCGAGGATCAGCAGGAAGACCAGGAAGGTCATGCCCCAGATCACGAAGGCCAGCCAGAACGCGTTCTTCAGGAAGGCCTTGTAGTTCTGCGCGTAGAGCACCAGTGCGGTGCGCGACGAGGCCCAGGGATTTTCGGATTTCGTTTTGATGTTGTAGGCCAGGATGACCTCGTCGAGGTAGGTCAGCGACAGGGTGACGATCGTGTTGATGAACTTGGCGATGCCCTGGACGCCCGGGATGGGAATGAAGTTGGCGATGGTGAAGAAGGCCCGGTTGAAGGCCTTGAGCACGCCCTTGATCAGCTGGTCGACGCCGAACAGCACCGAGGACTCGGCGAAGCGCTCGCGGACGATGCCCTGCGCGTAGTCGATCTGACCCTTGCCGCCGGGCAGGCTCCGGCCTTCCATCAACTCGACGAGCACGGCGATGTGGCCGGCCTTGACCAGGTAGAGCAGGTATTCGCGGATGAAGTACATGATGGCCCCGGCGATGCCGAAACCGATCAGACCGCCGTAGAAGGTGCCGCCTTCGGCGCTGCCGCCGATCGCCCCGACCCCATAACCGACACCGGCACCGATGCCCGTGATCAGCACGTAGGCCAGCGTGATCCCGAAGTAGATCAGGAACCGGAAGATCAGAAACGGCATCGTCTTGAGCAGCAGCGAGATGATCTCGCCGATCTTGAAGTCCATCATGGCTGAATCCCTTGGCAAACGGTGGTCTTTCCTAGAGTACGGAATCCGGCCGGAAAATACGACAGGCAGACGCGCCGTGCAGGGGCGGGAGCCCGTTGACCCGCGCGGTTCGCCGTGTGAGACTGCCGACGGGCGTGGCAGTCCGTCAAGACATCGAAACCGCGAGACGGCTTGTCCGTTCTGCGGCTTGTCGTGCGCCGGGCGCCTGCCCGCAGACCCTTCAATTTGCAGAGGTACCGAGAATGAACAATCGTTGGATGCCGGCCGCAGCGCTGGCTGCAGCTCTGACCGTGGCGCCTGCCACGGAGACTTTCGCCCAGGACGGCATGAGCTGGTCGTACATCGAAGGGGGCGTTTCGTTCTTCGACCCCGATGGGCTTGATTCCGAGGATGGCTTCAACGTGCGCGGCTCGGCCGCGGTGACCGACAGCCTGTACTTCCAGGGCGCTTACGATCGCTGGGATTTCGGATTCGACGAACTGAACTACTACAAGATCGGCGTCGGCTTCCACAGCGATGTGTCCGATTCCGTGGCGACCTTCGTCGAACTGTCCTACGCCGGCATCGAGTTCGGCGGGGCGGACCAGGACGGTGGTCGCATCGACTTCGGCGTTCGCGGTGCGCCCGGCAACGGGCCGATCGAACTGCGCGCCTACGTCGGCGCACAGGCCGATGGCTTCGAGGATCCGGAATTCCTGGGCGGTGCCGACGCGCTGTTCAGGATCAACGATCTGCTGGGCATCTCGGTCGGTGCCGAGACCTTCGAGTTCGACACCACGATCTACCGGGCGAATCTGCGCCTGAGCTTCTGATCGCTCGCCCCGGCGGCCGGCCGACCGGCCACCGGGGACTTTCTTCGAGCGTCAGTCGTCGAGGGTCCGCACGTCGACGAACTGGCCGCTTTCCCCTTTCTTCAGCGTGTCGAGCAGGCCCAGGATCTGCTCCGCCGACTCGTCCGGAGACGGCATGGCATCGGTGCCGCGGGCATCCTTGAGCTTCTGGACCGAGGGGAATTCGTCCGTGTCGACGTCCTTGCACAGGTAGTCCTGCATGCCGGTGTCGACCAGACCGGGCGCCAGCGCGGTCAGATGGGTGTCCGGCATCTCGTGGGCGTAGAGCGCGACCATGTCGTTGATGCTGGACTTGGACATCGCGTAGCCGCCCCAGCCGTGGCTGAGGTTGTGCCCGGCGCCGGACGAGATCGCGATGACCTGCCCAACGGGAATCTGCCGTTCGATGAACCAGTCGAGAATCAGCTTGTTGGCCCAGACGTTGACCCGGTAGAGGTGCTCGAGGTCGTGCACGTCGGTCGTGTGCATTTCCTGGATTCGACCGAGAATGCCGGCGTTGAGAACCAGCAGGTCCAGTCGCAGGCAGTCCGAGAGGAGCCGGTCCATGGCTTCTTCGATGGCGTTGAGGTTGCCAAGGTCGACCTTGCGGTCGCGCAGGCCGTCGTCGTCGTGCATCGGGCAACCGGAACGGCTCATGCCCCATACGATCGCGTCCTGGGCAAGCAGGCGTTTCGTGAGTCCTAGGCCGAGGCCGCTGGAGTTGCCGGTGATCAGTACGTTCATGGCGAGGGTCGGGGTCTCCT
This sequence comes from Wenzhouxiangellaceae bacterium, assembly GCA_965222675.1. Classification (GTDB taxonomy): domain Bacteria; phylum Pseudomonadota; class Gammaproteobacteria; order Xanthomonadales; family Wenzhouxiangellaceae. The sequence goes on from OZ244963.1 coordinate 1,624,843, forward strand.
TGGGTTGAGTAGGGCGGGCGGCTTCCTTCGATCACTGCGGACCGAGCGGCTCAGCCTTCGTTCGATGCATCGTCCGGCTCATCGTCCGGCTCATCGTCCGCGGAATCGTTCGAGGAACCGCTCGAGGCATCGTTCGCGGAACCGTCCGGGCCCTTATCGTATCGTTCGAACCAGGCCAGGATGTGGCGGATCTTCGATGCCATCTGGCTGGGCCGTGCCGCGATGCCGTGTGGTGCTTCCGGGATCCGCACCAGCACCGAATCGATGCCGCGCAGTTTCAGCGCCTGGTAGAACTGCTCGGATTCCCAGATCGGCGTGCGCCAGTCGGCCTCGCCGGTCAGCACCATGGTCGGTGTGGTCACGTTGCCGACCTTCGAGAGCGGGGAACGTCGCCAGTACTCGTCCTGGGCTTCCCAGGGCGGGGCAGGGAACCAGTACCTGTGAAAGAAGGGCGTGTAGTCGGCAGTCAGCACGAAGCTGGTCCAGTTGATCACCGGCTTGGCGACCACCGCGGCGCGGAACCGGTCGGTGCTGCCGACGATCCACGCGGTCAGGACGCCGCCGCCGGAGCCGCCGGTGACGAACAGGCGGTCCGGGTCGGCGATGCCGCGTTCGATCAGTGCATCGACGCCGCTCATCAGGTCGTCGTAGTCCTGACCCGGGTAGGCGTGATGGATCTCGTTGGCGAACTCGGCGCCGTAGCTGGTCGAACCGCGCGGATTGATGTAGGCCACCGCGTAGCCGGCCGCGGCCATCAACTGGACTTCCATCGAGAAGCGGTCGCCGTAGTCAGCGAAGGGCCCACCGTGGATTTCGAGGATCAACGGCAGCGGGCCATCGTCCTTCGGCTCGTGGCCGGGCGGCAGCGCAAGCCATCCCTGGATCTCCAGGCCGTCGGCCGACGATTCGTAAGTGAACTCCTCGACCGGGGCCAGGTCGCGACGCGCGGCCCGCTCGGCGTTGAGCCGGGTCAGCCGTTCGGTTCCGTAGCGTTGCATCCGGCGGTCGCGCTGGGCCAGGACCAGATCGGCCGGGTGGGCCGGCCTGGTCATCGTGTAGACCACGCGGTTGTTCCCGGCGTCGAACGCGCCGCTGGCGTAGGGCCGTCCCAGGGTCGTGCCGCCGACGTTTGCCCCTACGCGCGTTCGGTCACCATCGAAGTCCAGCCTGTCGATCACGCCGTTGCCGCGGTCGCTGTAGGCGATGTACAGCGCATCGCCGTCATCGGCCCATTCGAATGCGTCGATCGAGCGGTCGAGGTCCGCGGTCAATACGCGCGGTTCGCCGTTGTCCATCAGGTACAGCTCGACGTTGTGGTACCCGAGGCGCTCGTCGTCGTAGCCCAGCCACGCGAGGCGATCTCCGCCTGGCTGGAACGCCGGCGCGTTGTCCGGACCGAAGCGGTCGGTCAGCGTCGTGGTGCGCAGCGTTTCGAGATCCAGCCGAACCAGCTCGGTATCGGACGGCTCGAGTTCGAAGTCGTCACGTCGATTCGTCGCGTACACCAACGAGGTCCCGTCGCTCGACCAGGTCACGGGGCCGGGCTGGGGGTAGGGGCCGTCGGTCACTTGCCGGGCCGGGCCGCCGTCGGCCGGCACGACGAAGCGCTGGGTCTGGCCGTGGGGCAGGAAGCCCGCGCCGTCGGCCCGGAACACCGGGCGGTCGACGACACGCGCCGGCGGCGCCCATTCGGCGCCTTCGGGCGGAGCCAGCGGTTCGACGATGTTCGGCGGCGGCGATTCCACGAAGCGGTTGAAGGCGATCCGCTCGCCGTCCGGTGACCAGACCGGGTCCGATGGGCTCTTCGGGCCGCGGGTCAGCGCCGTCTGCCTGCCGCTGTCCAGCCAGAGCACATGCAACTGGCTGCTGTCCGAGCCGTCGTGGCCGATGAACGCGATCCGGCTGCCGTCCGGGGACCACGCCGGTGAGGTGGCGTGGCCCTCGGCCGAGGTCAGCGGCTGGTGGCGATCGCCGTCGACATCGATGATCCACAGCTGGCCTCGATTGCGGTCGGACATTGCGTCCAGCGTTCGCCGCACGTAGACGACCCGCTTGCCGTCGGGCGCCAGGCGCGGAGCGTCGGCGTACTCGAGGCCGAAGATGTCGTCGACGGTCAGAGAATTCCGCGCCGATGCACCTGCCGCCAGCAGACCGGCCGCCAGCGCAGCACCGATCAGCGCGGCGACACGGCGGGTCCGGCGATTCCCGGTCGGTCGAAGGGCGCTCATGCGTCGTCACCGATGCCGTCTGCGCGTTCATCGCCGATCGATTCCTCAAACAGTTTCAGGATGCGTCGGTACTGGTCCAGCCAGCTTTCCGGGTGGACGTAGCCGTGCGGCTCGAGCGGGTAGGACGCGAGTTCCCAGTCTTCCTTCTCGAGTTCGATCAGGCGCTGGACGAGCCGGATCGCATCCTTGTAGAACACGTTGTCGTCGAGCATGCCGTGGCTGATCAGGAGATCTCCTTCCAGGCCTTCGACGAACTCGATCGGCGACGATCGATCGTAGGCTTCCGGGTCGACCTCGGGCGTATTCAGGATGTTCGAGGTATAGGGGTGGTTGTAGTGCTTCCAGTCGGTGACCGGACGCAATGCCGCTCCCGCGGCGAAGACCTCGGGCGCGTTGAACATCGCCATGAAGGTCATGAAGCCGCCGTAGGAGCCGCCGTAGACGCCGACCCGGTCCGGATCGACATCGTGGTTCTCGACCAGCCACTCGACGCCGTCGACCAGGTCTTCGAGCTCCGGCGTGCCCATCCGGCGATAGATCGCGGTTCGCCAGTCGCGCCCGTAGCCCCGGCTGGCTCGATAGTCCATGTCGAGCACGTGGTAACCGCGGGCGGTCAGCAGGTTGTGGAACATCTGTTCGCGGAAGTAGTAGGGGAAGCGATGGTGCGTGTTCTGGGTATAGCCTGCTCCGTGCACGAACAGCACGGCCGGCCGCGGCCCTTCGAAATCGCCGCGCGCCGGGTAGAACTTGGACCAGATCGGTCGATCGACATGGCTGGAGGGCACGGCCACGAAGCGCGGTTCCTGCCACTCGATCGCCCGGTAGGCCTCGGTCCGCGTGTCGGTGGCCGCGTAAGGGGCGCCGCCGTCGATCGGCAGCACGGCGGCCTGGGTGGGCAGATAGCTGCCGGAATGGCGAATCAGGATCCGCTCGAGGTCGGGACCGAGCGTATAGCTTTCCACGCCCCGGAGTTCGGACAGGCGGGTCATGTCGCCGCGGTCGAGATCGATCGAGTAGAGGTCGTATTCGGTGGGATGGGTCCGGTTGGAAAGCGCCCAGGCCACGTCGTCCTCGACGCCGAAGCTCACGTCATGGACTTCGAACTCGCCTTCCGTGACCTGCTTCACCCGCCCGCGCGCGTCGATCGTGTAGAGATGGCTGTAGCCGGATTCCTCCGACAGGAGCCAGAGCGTGTCGGTCCCGGGGACCCAGCCGAACTCGTTGAAGGACCAGTTGATCCATGCCTCGTCGGTGAGCCGATGCACTTCGTCGATCGCCGGACCTTCGTCCGGGTCGAAGCCGGTGTCGATCCGGACCGTCCATCGATCCTTGTTGTCGATCGCCTCGACCTGGACGGCGGCAACCGCATCGGTGGGGTGCCAGGCCAGGCCGGTGACCGTGATCGGCCGCGGGTCGTCGCCGTCGTGGGCTTCGATGTCCTGCCCGGCCTTCAGATCGGCCAGCGGGTCGACGTCGATTCCCTCGAGTCCGTCGAACTCGAGTTCATGCTTGATCCGGCGCTCCAGGTCGAGCAGCCAGAGCTGCTGCTGGACCGGTGCATCGCGCCCGACCAGGGAGCGCACGTCCTCGATCTCGACATAGCCGGATTCGGTCACGAAGCGCGGCATCCTGTCGTCGCGGCCGTCGTCGGCGCCGGCCTTGCGAACCGACATCAGCAGCCAGCGCCCATCGGCGGAGGGCCGGGAGGACAGCGGCTCGTGCTCCTTGCCGAGGTAGAACGGCTGCGGTGCGCTCGATGTGTCGGCGTCGGCGATGGCCTGCTCGTGCCGGCGCTGCTCGATCCGCTGGCGCCTCTCGCGGGCCAGGGTCTCGAACAGGTCGAGCTGGTGGGCCTGCAGGCTGTCGGCCTCCGGCTCCGGGTCCGGTTCGTCGTCGAAGCGGAGATCGGCCAGCGGGCGGACCAGTCCGGAATCGAGTTCGACCCGGACCCAGTCGCCGCCCAGGCGAACCAGTGCGCTCGTGTCGTCGGCTCCGAAGCGTGCGTCGCCGGCATCGCCGGTGGCGGTCAGCTGCGTGCGCGAGTCCTGCTCCAGGTCGTGGAGGAACAGGTTGCCTTCGCGGATCGCGAGCGCCCGTGACCGAGCGCGGTCGTAGACGACCTCGGGGCCGTCGACCTCCGCCAGGTCGTTCGTGTCCAGGCGAGTGATCTCGCCGCCGGGAACGCGGATCGAGAGCAGGTCCCGGACCTGGGAATCGGGCCGCTTGACGCGCGCAAGGTAACGCTCGCCGTCGAGCTGCCACCAGGCGGCTTCGACCGGGGGCCCGATCCAGTCGGGATCGGCCATGATCTGTTTCAGGTCGGGGGTCTGGGCGCTTGCCGTGGCGGCGAGCAGCAGCGCGGCCGCGGCGGTCGCGACGCGGTTCGTGATCGGATGGGTCACGCAGAATCTCCTCGGGGTCGATGGGCCAAGGATAACGGCACTCGGCCTCGAACCGGCGTGAAGCGAAACCCTCGACCGGCGACCGGTGGGCGGTCGACGGCCCGGGTAGATTCCCGGGAGAGTTTCGGGAGCTTCCCTGGATTCCCGGCGCTCAGGCCGCGCGGCGCAGTTCGCCGAAGGCGTCGACGATGTGCTGGATCTGCTCCGGGCTGTGCGCCGCGCTCAGGCTGATGCGCAGCAGGTTGGTGCCCTTCGGGGTCGCCGGCGGAATCATCAGGTTGGCATAGACGCCGGCTTCGAGCAGGCCGTACCAGTGGGCCAGCGCCGATTGCCGGTCGGGCAGGACGATCGCCGCGACCGGTCCGGGCAGGTCGCTGCCGAGCCGGTAGCCGAGGTCGTCGAGCGCGGCGTAGAGCTGGTGGATGTTGGCCCATAGCTGCTTGCGCAGGGCCTGGCCGTCGATGACCTTCTGCAGTGCCTTGCGGGTCGCTGCGATCACGGCGGGTGAGGGCGATGCGGTGAAGATGTAGGGCCTGGCCGCGAGCCGGAGCAGCTCGAGCTCCGGGTGGCGGCTGGCGCAGAACCCGCCGATGCCGGCCAGGCTCTTGGAAAAGGTGCCGACGACGAAATCGATCTCGTCGATCAGGCCGCGGTCCTCGGCCACGCCGAGGCCGTGTTCGCCGAACACGCCGAAGGAGTGCGCCTCGTCGAGCAGCAGCCAGGCGCCATGGCGGTTCTTGACCTCGATGAATTCCTCCAGCGGCGGCTGGTCGCCCATCATCGAATACAGGCCTTCGACCACGATCAGGGCACGCGACGCATTCTCCCCGAGCCGCGCCAGCCGGCGGTCTAGGTTGGCCGGATCGTTGTGACGGAAGATGACCGTCTGCGCGTTGCCGAGCTTCGCACCGTCGTAGATGCTGGCGTGCGAATCGCTGTCGAGGAGCAGGAAGTCGTCCTTGCCGGCCAGGGCGGAGATCGCGCCGAGATTGGCCTGGTAGCCGGTGGAGAACACCATTGCCGACGGCCAGCCCCAGGCAGCAGCCAGTTCGCTTTCCAGCGCCTGGTGGTCGGAATAGCTGCCGTTGGCCATTCGCGATCCCGTCGTGCCGGTGCCGTGGCTGCTCAGCGCATCGCGGGCGGATTCGACCACGTCCGGGTCCATCGTCAGGCCGAGATAGTTGTTGGTCCCGGCGAGGATCACCCGCCGTCCGCCGATCGTGCCTTCGGTGGCCGAGTGGACCGCCTCGATCGGCGTGGCCACCGGCGGCACCGCGTTCGGTTCGCTGCCGGCGCGGACCAGGCCGGCGCGCGCTTCGGCCAGCGGCTTGAACTTGTCGAACAGGCTCACTCGCTCCGCTCCTCGACCAGGGGCTGGATCCGCGTCGCCAGTTCGTTCAGGGTCCGGGCTTCGGCCAGCGCCTCCAGCGGGATCGAAATATCCAGCCGATCCTCGATCTCCATGACCAGGTCCATGACCTGGACCGAGTCGAGCCCGACGTCGCCGGTCAGCGTGGCATCGAAGTCGATGCCCTCGAGTTCGGGCAGGGAGGCGGAAACGGCGTCTTCGATCGCGCTGCGGATCCTGGGAGAGGGGTCGCTCATGCGTGGTTCCATCCGGGTAGCGTGGGCAGCGCGTCGACCAGGGCCCGTTCGGGCGTCCAGCCGAGGTGCGCGGAAAGCGCGAGATTATCGCAGACCCAGTCAATGTGCCGCAATTCGCGCACCTTGCCCGGCGAGAGCAGGGCGCGGCGTCCCCGCAGGCGCTGGATGGCCAGCCCGGTGGCGCCGGCTGCGCCGAGCAGCGCCGCGGGGACCGCCATGGTCCGCACCGGCCGGCCGCGGAGCCGGGAAGCGATCGCCGCGATGTCGGCCCAGCGCCAGCCGCCGTCCGGCCCCGGCCCGGCCAGCGTCAGGGTCGTCTTCGTCGGGCCGTGTTCGAGCAAGCGGATGATGGCCTCCACGACGTCGTCCACATGGACCAGCGAGAAGCGGGCCTCGCGCGGGCCGAGACGGATCAACCACCCGCGGGAAAGCGCTTTCCAGAAATCGGCCAGGGCCGGGTCCTCGGGTCCGTAGACCGCGGGCGGGCGCAGGATGGATCGGCACTCGCCCGGCAGGGCCTGCCAGGCCTGTTCGGCACCGGCCTTGGACGAGGCATACCACGACAGTGTCGGGTTCGCTGCGGCCAGCGAGGAGACCAGCAGGGCATGGGCGCCGGGCGCGTGGGCCCGGATCGCATCGGCCAGGCGGCGGCTTCCCTCGACGTTGACCCGGTCGAAATCCTCGGCGCGGCTGCCGGCGATCGCGCCGGCGAGGTGGACCACCGCATCGGCGCCGGAGACCAGCTCGGCGAGCGCGTCGGGATCGCCGAGATCGCCGTCGACCTGTTCGATGCGATCGGCGAACGCGGCGTCGATCCGTCCGCGGCCGCGCACGAGCACGCGGAGGTTGAGCCCGGCGCCGGCGGGCCCGGAGGGCCGTGGAGCACCAAGCGCGGTGTCGTCGAGTTTGGAATCGCCGAGCAGGCGCGCCAGCAGTGCGCGTCCGATGAAGCCGGTCACGCCGGTCAGCGCGAGAACCGGCACGGCTCAGTCGACCTGGTTCAGTGCCTGCGTGTGGGGCGTGCGGTCGACCAGTTCGCGCGGCAGGACTTCCGTGTCTTCCAGGCCGTTGCGCTTGAGGAAATCGAGCCTCGTCCCGCTGCGCGAAAGCTTGCCCGACGAGGTCCGTGGAAGCGTGTGCAGCGGCACAAGTTCAATCAGGCAGGCGATGCCGAACTCGGACTGGATCTGCTGCTTCAGGCGTTCGACCAGGCGGGCCTGCCGGAACGGGTCCTGTTCGCGGCACTGGACGACCAGCACGGCCACTTCGCTGCCGTCTTCCGACGCAATGGCAAAGGCCGAGGCGTCTTCGGGCCGGACCTCCGGCTGCTGTTCGGCGAGATACTCGAGATCCTGCGGCCAGATGTTGCGGCCGTTGATGATCAACAGGTCCTTGGCTCGACCGGTGATGTAGAGCGAATCGCCGGCGCGGTAGCCGACGTCGCCGGTGTTCAGCCATCCGTCGCCGGTCAGCGCTTCAGCGGTTGCCTGCTCGTTGTTCGCATAGCCGGACATCACGCTCGGGCCGCGCAGGTGGATCGTCCCGCAGTGGCGCTCGGGCAGCAGGTTGCCGTCGGCATCGCGAATCTCGACTTCATAGTCGGGCAGCGGCCGGCCGCAGTTGACGAATTCGGTCACCCGCAGTTCGTCGTCGGTCGTGATCGGCTCGGCGCGGCGTTCACGGGCCAGGAGGTCGGCATCGAGCCGGTCGACTTCCAGGCCCTGGCCCAGCGGGGCGAAGCTGACCGCCAGGGAGCATTCGGCCATGCCGTAGCAGGGCAGGAACGCCGAATCGGAGAATCGGGCTTCCGCCAGGGCTTCGGCGAAGCGGTGCAGCCAGTTCGAGCGGATCATTTCCGCGCCGACGCCGGCCACACGCCATGCCGACAGGTCGTAGCGGGACACGTCGCCCGGACGCAGGCGGCGGGCGACCAGCGCGAAGCCGAAGGGCGGGGCGTAGGAAATGGTCGCTGCATTGCGCGACATCAGTTCCAGCCACAGGCGTGGGCGCATCGCGAAATCGCGGGTGCCGAGGTAGTCGACCGACAGCTGCGACACGACCGGGCCGAGGATCAGGCCGACCAGGCCCATGTCGTGGTAGAACGGCAGCCAGGACATGTAGCGGTCGCCGCGCCGGATCTGCACCCCGTACTGAAGGATGCCGGCCAGGTTGGTCAGCACCGCGCGCTGGGTGATCATCGTGCCGCGCGGAAAGCGCGTACTGCCGGAGGTGTACTGCAGGTAGGCCAGGTCGTCGGCTTCCGGCGCCTCGGGCAGCGCGGCGGCCGGTTCCAGCGCATCGAAGGCGTCCAGCGTGCCGCTGACCGCAAGGTCGAGCCCGTCCACCGCGTCACGGAGGAAGGGCTCGAAATCGGTCGAGGCATACGCGGCGCGTGCGCGGCAGTCCTGCAGCAGGGCGCGCAGGTGCTTGACGAACGCGCCCTTTCCGCCCAGATGCACGGCCGCCGGCAGCGGCACGGGCACGAGGCCGGCGTACTGGCAGGCGAAGAACATGACGTGGAACTCGGGCTGGGTGTCGGCCACCAGCGCGATCCGGCTGCCTCGAGGCAGTCCGAGGCCTGCGAGCTTCAGCGCGGTGGATCGCGCACGCTCTCGCAGTTCACTGTAGGTCATGACCGACGTCAGCTCGCCCCGGCCGTTGTGGAAATTGCAGCCCGTGGTCCCCTGGGCGGCGTAGTCCAGCGCTTCGGCGAGGCTTCGGTAGCCGGAGGTCTTCAGCGGCAGCGAATTCTGCGTGGGGGTTGGCTTCAGGCTCAAACCGATGTTCCCTTGTTGTTCTGCGTTCTCGCGTAGAATCGCCAGCGAGATGTTTTTTTAACGAAATCTAATCGACCATTATAAGACGCTGGCGTGTCAATGGAAACACGTCTGGCCCTGCGCAACTTCGCGACACGCTATTCCGAGCGCGCTTCATATTGTGTTAATGACCACAATTCTGCAATATTCCGCACCGATTATGCCAGTCGAGCGTTGTCGACCATGAGCCCATCGGTCCGCGGGGTCGAACTGCGCCGGGTGCGCACGCGCCGCGACTGGGCGCGTTTCCATGAGCTCCCCGACCGGCTCTACGCCGCCGATCCGAACTGGATTCCACCGCTGAAGCTCCAGCAGCGCCAGCTCTGGGCCCCGCGCAATCCGTTCTTCGAGCACGCCTCCGGCTGCGCCTGGATCGCCCTGCGCGACGGCCGGACCGTCGGTCGGATCAGTGCCCAGGTCGACCGCCTGAACGACTCGCAGGGCCGCGGCGATCTCGGCTGGTTCGGGCAGCTCGAGGCCGAAGACGACGCGGATGTTTTCGCGGCGCTGACCGATGTTGCCGCCGACTGGCTGCGCCGCGCGGGTCGGCGCCGGATGCAGGGCCCGTTCGATCTGTCGATCAACCAGCAATGCGGTCTGCTGGTCGACGGGTTCGATACGCCGCCGATGATGCTGATGGGGCACGCCCGGCCGTACTACCGGTCGCGCCTGGCCGAGCTGGGGTTCGAATCGGCGGCGACGCTTCTGGCCTACCAGGGCTCGCCGGCGTTCGACGATCCGCGCGGCATGCGCCGGATTCTCGCGCGACTCGGCGACCGGGTGCGGCTCGAGGCGATCGATCGCGGCGAGCTGGATCGACATGCCGAGACCATGCGCGGCCTGTTCAACGACGCCTGGTCGGACAACTGGGGCTTCGTTCCCATGACCGAAAGCGAGTTCCGCCACGCGATCCACGACATGAAGCTGTTGATCCGTCCGGGCTACGTGCAGCTTGCGCTCCTCGACGGCCAGCCGGCGGCCTTCATGGTGGCGTTGCCGGACCTGAATGAACTGACCCGCGACCTCGGCGGCCGCTTGTTTCCCTTCGGCGCGATCAAGCTGCTCTGGCGTATCTGGCGCAAATCGAATCGGCGCGTGCGCGTGCCGCTGATGGGCGTGGCCGCAGAGCACCATCGGAGCGTGACCGGCGCCGCGCTGAGTTACGCCATGATGGCGGCCACCCGCGACCACCTCCTGGCCGACGGCGTGACCTGGGCCGAGCAGTCGTGGATTCTCGAGCAGAACCGCGGCATGCGCTCGCTGATCGAGTCCCTGGGCATGAACGTCGCGAAACGCTACGAGATCGTGGAGCGCGAGATCGAGTCCTCCGGGCCCGGGTCTCCGGGTGATGGCGCGCCGATCCGTTCCGGCCGATGAGCTCCGATACGCTTGCCATCGTGGTCCTGGCCGGTGATCGAGGACCCGGCGACCCGCTCGCGGCCGCGGCCGGGGTTCCCGGCAAGGTGCTGGTTCCCGTGGCCGGCCGGGCCATGCTGCTGCGCGTCCTCGACGCCGCCGCCGGTCTCGACGCGGAGCGGCCGATCCGGGTGGTCCGACCGGATCACGACGCCTACGAGGCCGCGCTGGCCGGCGGTCCCGAGAGCCGCCGGATCGCGCCGGCCGCAGGTCCGGCCGCCAGCGTATCCGCGGCCATGGCCGACATCGACGCCGACCGAGGGGTGCTGATCCTGACCGGCGACCACCCGCTGCTGACCACCGATCGACTTCGTCGCTTCATCGCCCAGGCGGCCGACACGGGGGCCGACGCGGTGGTCGGGCTGGCCGACGCCGATGCGGTCCAGGCCCGGTTTCCCGAGGGCCGCCGGACCCGCTATCGCTTCGCCGACCGGCGGGTCTGCGGCACCAACCTGTTCCTGGTGCGCACCACGGCGGGCCGGCGCCTGATCGCGCAGTGGCAGGCCTTCGAGCGAGACCGCAAGCGGCCCTGGCGGATCATCCGCCGCCTGGGGGTGATCGACCTGGTCCGCTACCTGCTCGGACGCCTGAGCGTGGACGGCGCGTTCGCCGCGCTGTCGAAACGGCTCGGCGTGGTCGCCGCACCGGTGCTGGTCGATTGGCCCGAGGCCGCGGTGGACGTCGACACGCCGGACGACCTGGCGCTGGTCGAAGGCGTGTTCGCCGATGAGGCCGCATCCGGTCATCGCAGTCGCGCGTCGGGCGACGAGCCACGATGAAGCGCATCGAACGCTATGTCGCCGCCCAGCTGCTGCGGCCGATCCTCGGCGTGTTCTCCGTCGTGCTGCTGGTGATGCTGGCCTACTATTTCTCCAGCTACCTCGCCGATGCGGTGATCGAACGGCTCTCGATCAGCGCGGTGGTCACGCTGGCGACCCTGAAGCTCGGCTTGTTCTTCGATGTACTGATCCCGGCCGCGATCTTCCTCGGCACCATCACCGGGCTGGGGCGCCTGCAGAGCGGCTACGAGATGACCGCGATCGCAGCCTCGGGCGTGGGACGCGCCAAGATCGTTCGCGCGGTGCTGGCCATCGCGCTGCTCGGCGTGCTGCTGGTTGCCGCGATCACCCATGTCTTCCGGCCCTGGGCCTACGAGACGCTGTATCGCATGGAAGGTGAACTGGTCGCCCGCATCGACCTTTCGCGGGTCGAGCCGGGCCGGTTCGAGATCGGCGACGAGGAATGGATGATCTTTGCCGAGGCGCGCGACGGGTCGGTGCTCTACGACGTCCTGGTCCACCAGCGCACGCCGACCTACCGCAACCTGCTGCGCGCCGAGCAGCTGGCCCAGCGCGACCGCGCGGACGGCTCGATCGCACTGGAGTTCAGCGGGGACGTTCGGTCCTACCGGCTGCAGCAGGGCGGCGATGCCGACCTGGTCGGCCGCAGCGAGCGCCTGGTCGTGCAATTCGATCCTCCGGAGGCGGTCGAGCCGTCGCGCAAGCGCCGCGAGCTGGGGCTGACCGAACTCATGGCCGGCGGCGGGGCCCTGGAATGGGGCGAGTTGCAGTGGCGCACCCTGATGCCGCTGTCGGTGATCGTGCTCGCCGGGCTGGCACTGGCGGTCGCGCGGATCAACCCGCGACACGGCCAGACGTCGAGGGTGATCCTCGCAACCGTGCTGGTCACGCTCTACTTCGCCGCGGTCGGAACGCTGGCCAATCGGGTCGACGCCGCGACCATGCCGATCTGGCCCGGCCTGTTCTGGGCGCCGCTGGTCACGCTGGCGTTCGTCGGCCTGCGGCTCTGGCGCAACTGGCGCGGCCCGGGAGCCCCGCTGTGAAGGTGCTGGATCGCTACCTGATGACGCGACTGCTGCGCGGCTACGGCGGCATGACGCTGGCCGTCGGGGCGCTGGTCTGGCTGACCGCGCTGCTCGACGCGCTCGGCGAGGCCGGCGGCCGGTCCAACATGCTCGGCACGCTGTGGTCGGCCACCACAGCGGTCCCGGTCCAGCTGATCGATCTCCTTCCGGTGGTCACGGTGCTGGCGACGGCGAGCGTGCTGGCCGGGTTGCAGGCCCAGCGAGAGTTGACCGTGATGCGGGCTGCCGGCACTTCGCTGCTCCACGTCACCCGACTTGCCCTGGTGCCCGCCCTGGCCGTCGCCCTGGCTGCCCTGGCCGCCCTGCAGTTCCTGGCGCCGGTGCTCTATCCACCCGGCGAGCGCATCGAACAGGGCCAGGCAGCAGCGCCCGGCGAAAGCAGCCTGTGGCATCCCTGGCATGGGCTCTGGGTACGCTCCGACGTCGATTTCATGAACGTGGGGCGCTTCGATCCCGGTCAGTTGCCTGGCGAGATCGCGATCTACGAGTTCGACGAGAGCGGTGCCTTCGAGCGCCAGATCCGCGCCGAGCGGGCGGTGCCGGCGCCGCAGACCTGGACCCTGGAGGAGGTCACGGTCAAGCGACTTTCAGACGACGGGCAGCCGCGCATCGAGCGGCACGACACCTATCGCTGGGCGTCGTTCCTGACCGCGCGCCAACTCGAACTGTTCCGCCAGCCTCCGTCCAGCCTGCCCTTGTCCGACCTCTGGACCTACGTGGCCAGCCTGAAGGATCGCGCCCAGGACGCGTCGGAATTCGAACTGGTGCTGTGGCGCCGAATCACGCTGCCCCTGGCCGGGATCGGCATGGTGCTGATCGCCGCGGCGCTGGCCGCATCGCCCGGCAAGGGCCGGGGCTTCAGCCTGAAACTGGTCGCCGCGATCGGGATCGGCCTGGGTTATCACCTGCTGGCCGGCATGGCGGGCTTCTTCGCGCTGGTCACCGACCTGCCGCCGGCGCCTGTGGTGCTGGTTCCGCCGTTGCTTCTGGTTGTCGTGGCGACAGCGCTTCTGGCCCGCAGCCGTTGACGCGCAGCGACACGGCAGGCGGCTACGAAAACGCCCCGGACCGGCCGGGGCGTTCTCGTCGGTTCATCGCTTGAACCCGGGTTCGATGGGCCGGCTCAGCCCTGCGCCTGCACCCACGCGCTGCACCAACCGTTCCTGTTGACCAGCTTGCCCGGAAAGATCGCGCAACCGATCCATTCGCCGTCGTCACCCTGGGCGAGCTGGCAGTTGGCGCAGTTCTGCGACACCTCGTGGGACGCGTACTGGCCGCTGTCGACTTCCTCCGTATCGTGGACATAGCCCAGCGCCGCGGCCTGCGCATCGGCGGGATCGAGCTGTTCCTGCGCCAGCGCCTCACCGAATCGGGTCATGGTCGGCAGGATCAGCGCCAGCGAACCGGCACCGGCGAGCTTGAACAGGTTTCTGCGGGAACACTTCGACATGGGAACTCTCCTTGGACGGAAGGCCGTGATTTGCTTCGAATTCGACGAGGATGAAGTCTACTGCATGTATGGACCCTGAACCGCGCCGCATTCGTCACGCTGCGATGATCATTCGCATTCGTAAGTCGTTCTCATTTCGAGGTTTTTCGGCAGAGGGGGCGACGCGCTGCGGTCGGCGAAGACACCGGTCCGGGGGCGCCGTGACCAGCGGTCCCGGCCCTGGCCCGGCGGCGGTGAAGGCAAAAAAAAACGGGCGCCGAAGCACCCGCTCTTTCGATGGCCACGACGCGTTCGATCGCGCCGTGATCATCCGTCGGTCATTCCAACCGGAGGATCACGGAATGATGACGGTATCGATCACGTGGATCACGCCGTTGCTGGCCATGATGTCCGTGGTCACGACGTTGGCGCCGTCGACCATCACGCCCGAGTCGGTCACGGTGATATCGATATCGGACCCCTGCACGGTGGTGGCGCTGTCGAGCTCGACCACGTCGGCCGCGGTGACCTTGCCGGCGACCACGTGGTAGGTCAGCACTGCGGTCAGCGCATCCTGGTCGGCCAGCAGCGCGTTGAGCTGGTCGGACGGGATCTTGGCAAACGCTTCATCGGTCGGGGCAAAGACCGTGAACGGCCCTTCGCCCTTCAGCGTTTCGACCAGGCCGGCGGCTTCCAGTGCGGTGGCCAAGGTGTTGAACGATCCGGCTTCGACAGCGGTGTCGACGATATCCTTCTTGTCGCCGTGGTGGCCGGCGAAGGCCGGAAGAGCCAGCGCGGCGGCCAGCAGGGACGCGATTGCGATACGGTAAGCAGCTTTCATTGAGCACTCCTTTGAGTGGATGTTTGGGGACCCCGAGGGTCGAAATGACCCATCGGACGGCGCAAGTCTGCGGGTCCGACATCGTTTTCCTGTGGAGTTTGAATGAAGAAGCGATCAAGGTCCGGTGAGGGAAGCGTCAATGACCTGCCTCCCGGCGGACGGCTGGTCTGCAAGCCGGACTGGCTGCAGCCCCGGTCGGCGCTCGATCTGTTCGAGGCGCTGCGAACGGAGATCGACTGGCAGAGTCGCACCGTGAAAATGTTCGGCCGGGAGCTGCGGCAACCTCGATTGATCGCGTTCCAGGGCGATGAAGGCGTCATCTATCGATATTCGGGTGGGGACTACCGCGCCGCCCCCTGGCATCCCTGCGTCCGGCGACTGCGTGACCGGCTGGCCGACGAACTGCGCGTGGACTTCAACAGCGTGCTGATCAACCTCTACCGTGACGGCGCCGATGGCATGGGCTGGCACGCCGATGACGAGCCCGAACTGGGCCGCGATCCGACGATAGCTTCGGTCAGTCTCGGTGCCTCGAGGCGCTTCCTCATCCGCAATCGGCACGAGCGCTCGCTACGCTTCGAATACACCCTCGCCACGGGCAGCCTGGTGGTCATGGAAGGGGACCTGCAGCATCACTGGCAGCACCAGATCCCGAAGACCGCGCGTCCGACCGGCCCGAGGATCAACCTCACGTTTCGTCGGATCCAGCCTCGAGGTCAGCGTTCGAGTCCTTCGGACTGAGGGCGTCTTCGTCCAGCAAGGCGTCGACCTGCTGCTGGGCCGCGTCCAGCATCGCGCGGCACGATCGGCTGAGTTCAACGCCGTGCCTGAACCGGTCCAGCGATTCGGCCAGCTCCAGGTCGCCGGACTCCAGCGCCTCGACCAGCGATTCGAGTTCGGCCAGCTGGGCCTCGAATGAGGGCGGCTGATCGGTCTCGGCGCTGGATTTCTTCGATCGGGTCGATCCGGTCATCGTCAGGGCTCTCGCATGCGGTGGGTCGGATGGAGCGGGCCGGCCGGGGTCGATTCGGGTGATCGCGCCGCCGCAGTCCGGGGCGGCGGATCAGGTCGGCGATCCGGTCGGCGATCCGGTCGGCGATCCGGTCGGCTGCCGGCACACATAGGGTAGCAAGTCGTCGGGCGCTCCGGTCCAGCAAAGCCCCGCGTCGACGAGCATCGGATCCTGCCAGCGGGTGCCCAGGGCTCGCAGTTCCCCGTCGATACGGAGCGCCGGAACGCGATGCCGGCGCCAGGGCGGCAGGCCGGCTTCGCGCAGGAGCTCCGCCGCTTTCCTGCGCGGCCCGCCGCTGTGCTGCCGAAGCCGCTCGCCGGGTTCGAGCGCACCGATCGTGATCCGGCCGCTCAAGGACCGCCACCCGATCCGCCCCAGGCCGGCCGGGAGCTCCACGGTCGTCGGGCTTCTCGCGGGGTCATCGGTCCTTGCGCCGTCCTCGGCGGTCACCGTCCAGTCCTCCGGGGTTGCCGGCCCGCGATCGAGCCACAGCGCATCGCGCCATGCATGAAGGCGGTACGCGGCGTCGAAGAGGCATGGCGTTCGGTCGGCGCCGGCCCGTCGGCACTGGTCCCGGAACTCGGCCAGCTGGCCGTAGCCCGGCGGAGGATCGGGGCGCAGCCAGGCCCGCAGTACCTCCAGCGCTCGGGCATCGGACAGGGCGAGCCAGGCTTCGCGGTCGAGGACCGATTCGCCCGCCTCGGCGGTCGCACCGCGGAGCCGGGTCAGCGCGCATCGATCGCCTTCGGCCTGCCGCTCGATGGCCCCGGCGGCGTGGTCCAGCCAGTCCAGCGAATGGAGGACCGCCTGCCGATAGGCCGGCCAGCGTTTCCCGACGGCCGGCAGTACGCTGTTGCGCAGGTAGTTCCGGTCGGGGCCGTTCGTGTCGTTCGTCGCGTCATGCACCCATTCGAGGTCCGCGGCTTCGAGCTCGGCGCGCAGCTCGGCGCGGGTCCAGGCCAGCAGGGGGCGACCGAGCCAGCCGGAGCCGAGCGGCCTGCGCACGGGCATACCGGCCAGGCCGCGCGGCCCGGCGCCGCGCATCAACATCAGGAACAGCGTTTCGATCCGGTCGTCGGCGTGGTGGGCGGTGAGCACCGTCTCGCCGGCGGCGATCCGCTCGGCGAACGCCGCATAGCGGGCTTCGCGTGCTGCCGCCTCGATTCCGATCCCGCCGCGCATGCGCCCGGCATCGAGCTCGATCCGATCGCAGGGCACGCCGAATGATTCGGCGATCCGGCAGGCCCGGTCGGCCCGGGCCGAGCTGTCGGGATCGAGCCGGTGGTCGACGTGCATCGCCCGCAGGCGATCGGCCAGGCCGGCGGCGAGCAGCCGATGCAGCAGGCAGGTCGAGTCGGGGCCGCCGCTGAACGCGATCCAGAGCCTACCGTGTGCATCCCAGGCCCGACGGTCCAGCGCGGGCCGGCCGGACGCGGCGGGTTTCACTCGCGGTCCAGCGCGCCCATCTGCATGAGGCGCTGGTAGCGCGTGTCCAGCCGTTCCCCGTCGGTCTGACGATCCAGGGCCTCGAGCTGGTTGATCAGCAGCTCCTTCATGCGCTGGGCGGTCTGGGCCGGGTCGCGGTGGGCGCCTCCCAGCGGTTCGCGGATCACGCTGTCGACCAACCCCTGCCGCTTGAGCTTCGTCGCCGTCAGGCCGAGCGCGCCGGCCGCCACTTCGGCCTTCTCGGCGCTCTTGTACAGGATCGACGCACAGCCCTCCGGCGAGATCACCGAGTAGATCGAGTACTGCAGCATGTTGGTCCGGTCGCCGACGCCGATCGCCAGCGCTCCACCCGATCCGCCCTCGCCGATGACGGTGCAGACGATCGGCACGGAAAGTCGTGCCATGACCATCAGGTTCCGTGCGATCGCTTCGGACTGGCCGCGCTCTTCGGCGCCGACGCCGGGGTAGGCGCCCGGCGTATCGATGAAGGTAAGGATGGGCAGGCCGAAGCGCTCGGCCATTTCCATCAGGCGCTTGGCCTTGCGGTAGCCCTCCGGTCTGGGCATGCCGAAGTTGCGGTGGATCTTCTCCTTGGTGTCGCGGCCCTTCTGGTGACCGATCACCATGCAGGCGCGCCCGTCCAGCGAGGCCAGGCCGCCGACGATGGCATGGTCGTCGGCGAACATCCGGTCGCCGTGCAGTTCCTGGAAGCGGTCGAAGATCAAGGGGATGTAGTCGAGCGTGTACGGCCGCTTCGGGTGCCGCGCAAGCTGCGAGATCTGCCAGTCGGTGAGACCGGAGAAGATCGTCTCGATGCGCTCGGCGCATTTGGCCTCCAGCCGCTCGATCTCTTCCTCGAGGTTGAGTTCCTGACTGGTGCCGACGTTGCGTAGCTCGCTCAGCTTGGCCTCGAGCTCCGCGATCGGTTGTTCGAAATCCAGGTAGTTCGACGTCATCGATGCCGGGTTCCGGAAAGTAATGGATCAGTATAGCGACGGATGCCCGAGGTCGGAACCCGTGGCAGGGCGCGCGGACGCAGGGCGGGGCCGGGTTCGCGCCCTGCTTCGGCGGCCGATCCAGCCGAGTGATCACAACTCGAACGGGTCGGTCGGGATCGCCTCCGGGGTCCAGGCCTCCAGCGCCCAGGCCCAGAGTGAGTCCAGTGTTCGAAGGCCAGCCGGCGGTCGATGACCCAATGCGGTCAGGGCCAGCGCCAGCGCCTCGTGCGGACGGCGCGAGGCCACCGGGTCGGCGCCGCTGGACTTCGACAGCTTGCGGCCGGTCGAATCGACGACCAGCGGCAGGTGCAGCCAGGCCGGCGGCGGCGCGCCCAGGGCCTCGAACAGCGCCTGCTGGCGGCCCGAAGAGTCGAGCAGGTCGGCGCCGCGAACCACTTCGGTAACGCCCGCTGCCAGGTCATCGACCACGACCGCGAGCTGATAGGCGTAGAAGCCGTCGGCGCGCCGGATCACGACGTCGCCGCAGAGTTCGGGCAGCGATTCGTCGAATTCGCCGCGCAGCGCGTCGCGAACCCTGACCGGGTCATCGGGCACCCGGAAGCGGATGCTTCGCGCCTCCCTGCCCGGCGGCAGGCCATCGCGGCAGGTGCCCGGGTAGATGCCCGAAGCGGGCAGGTCGGATCGGCTGCAGCCGCACTGGAAAGCCCGGCCGGCGGCCAGCAGACGCTCGACCGCAGCGCGGTGGAGCGGGGTGGAGTCGATCTGCCGGAGCACCGGACCATCGGACCGCAGGCCGAAGCGCGCCAGCGTTTCGAGCTGATCGCGCGCCGCTCCGTCAACGACCCGGGGCGGGTCGATGTCCTCGATGCGAATGTTCCAGCAGCCGCCCTGGCGGCGCGCCTGGAGAAAACTGCCGACCGCGGCGACCAGCGAGCCGAAGTGCAGCGGCCCGGTCGGTGACGGCGCAAAGCGCCCGCGGTAGGCCGCGCGATCCTTGTCTTTTTCCGGCCAGGCAACCATATTCGCCTACGGTCCAATCCACGGAAGTCCGCACATGATGCGTCGAATCGGCCTGTTCCTGGGCACCAACCTGGCGATCCTGGTCGTGCTCGGGGTGGTGATGAACCTGCTCGAACCCTGGCTGCGCGCCCAGGGAATCGACTACAACTTCGCCTACACGCTGGTGTTCGCGTTCCTGTTCGGCATGGGCGGCGCGTTCGTATCGCTGCTGCTGAGCAAGAAGATCGCGCTGATGACCACCGGCGCGAAGGTGATCGAATCGCCGTCCGGCGACATCGAGCGCTGGCTGGTCTCGACGGTGGAGCGCCAGGCGCGCGAGGCGGGGATCGGCATGCCCGACGTCGCCATCTTCGATGCCGCCGAACCCAATGCATTCGCCACGGGCGCCTCGCGCAACAAGGCCCTGGTCGCCGTATCGACCGGTCTGCTCCGGGCCATGCGTCCGAACGAGGTCGAGGCCGTCCTGGCCCACGAGGTCTCGCACGTGGCCAACGGCGACATGATCACGATGACCCTGTTGCAGGGCGTGCTCAACACCTTCGTGCTGCTGCTCTCGCGCGTGCTCGGCCAGCTGATCGACCGCGTCGTGTTCCGCAGCGACCGAGGCTACGGCCCGGGCTATTTCATCAGCGTGATCGTGCTGCAGATCGTGCTCGGCATCCTGGCCAGCATGGTCGTGATGGCCTTCTCGCGCTGGCGCGAATTCCGGGCCGATGCGGGCGGAGCCCGCTTGTCGGGACGGCAGAACATGATCGCCGCGCTCGAACGCCTGCGCCAGAGCCAGCAGCCGGGTCAGCTGCCCGAAGCCGTCGAGGCCTTCGGCGTCCGGGGCCGGACCGGCCAGGGCTTCAAGCGGCTGTTCATGAGCCATCCGCCGCTCGAGGAGCGCATCCGGGCGCTGCACGACGGCGCCCGCTGAGCGGGCACGCGCCTGGACGGGAGGGTCGCTGGCGCCGACTCTACTCGACGGCCGCGAGATCGTCAGTCGCGAACGAAGTCGTCCTGAACCAGCGTGATGCCGTATTGCCAGAGCGCGGCAAGGTCGGCCGTGTTCTCGACCTTGGGCGCGATGACTTCGATCGCGTGGCTCTTGGCCTCGCGAGCCAGCGATTCCAGCGCGGCCTTGGCGACTTCGTCGCGGCCGAGTGCGGCCGACAGGTTACCGTCGATCTTCAGGAAATCGAAGCTCAGGTTCTTCAGCAGAAGGTCGACCTTTGCGTCCAGCGTGACGCCGAGCAGCGCGAAGCGAACGCCGCGCGCCGCGAAGCGGGTGGCGAAGCGCTGGACTTCGCGCAGGGACTCCTGGATTTCGGACTCGTGGACGCCCACGATCAAGCGCTGGGGCGGAAGCGAACCGTCCTCGATGCGTTCCTGAAGCCAGTCCACGAAGCCGTCTTCGGTGAGACTCGGCAGCGAAAGCGGGATCAGCAGGTGCGATTCCTCGTCGATGCCGTCGGCGACCACGCGTTCGATCAGGTGCCGATCCAGGTCCGTGGCCAGGCCGGCCTTGACCGCTGCCGGTCGGTAGGTCGAGGGCAGGATCACCTCGTCGCTGCCCTCGGTGCGGAGCCGGCACTCGCACTCGCGGATCTGGAACTCGTCGTCTTCCATGCTGGTGATCGGCAGCTGGACGAGTCGGAACTCCTTGTTGTTGAGCGCATGGCGCAGTCGCTCGGACCACTGCTCCAGCTCGTCGCCATCTCCCGTGTCGGCGCTGGGGCGGTAGCGGACGTAGCAGTTGCCGCCGGTGCGCTCGGCTTCCTGCAGCGCGGTCTGGGCCTGCGCCAGCAGTTCGTCGGCGCTGAACATCTGGCCTGCGCCCAGCGCGATGCCCACCGAGACCGTGATCGTCGGCGACTTGCCGCCGATCTCGAGGATCTTGCCGGAGAAATGCTCGACCAGGCGCGTCGCCAGCGCGACCACTTCGCCGCGGTCTTCGACCTGCTGTCGGACGGCCATCACGTTGTCCGCAAGGCGGGTGGGCAGCAATTCATCGTCGACGACCTCGCCGAACAGTTCGGCCATCTGCAGGATGATCTGATCGGAGGCCGCTGCGCCGACCTTGCGTTGCAGCGCGGCGTATTCGTCGAGAGAGACCAGCAGCACGGCGGTGTTGTGGTCATCGTCGACTTCCGCCATGTCGTCCTGCAGCAGACGGATGAACTCCTGGCGATTGAGCAGGCCGGTCAGCATGTCGCGCGAGCGGAGCTTTTCCAGTTCCTGCTGCAGTTCTTCGCTGTCGCCGGCCGCGACCTTCTCCCGGACCATGATCTGGATGCAGTCCTCGCCCTCGTAGCGCGAAGGCGAGAACTCGGCCCGGGCACGGAACTCGCTGCCGTCGACCCGGATCGCCTGAACGTCGATCGGCGCGTCGGGCACATCGCCCCGGGCCAGCGACTTCAGCAGCGATTTCAGGTCCGTTCCGTCGTGGGCGTTGGTCAGCAGGTCGAGGATCGAAAAACCTTCCAGTTCGTCGAAGTCGGGGTAGCCGAACTGCTCGAGGTAGCTGGGGTTGGCGTAGACGTGCAGGCCCTCGTGAAGGTAGGCGATCGCTTCGCGTGACGATTCAAGCAGCAGGTTGTAGCGTTCCTGGATGTCGCTGACCTGGTGCAGTTCGCGAGCCTGGGTTCGCGCAGTGCGGAGCTGCTCGGCGCGTTCGCGGATCAGCCGGGCGGCATTGCGAGGATCATCGGATCGCGCGATGCCCTCGGCCGCGCACTGGGCGGCCGCGGCGGCCGATTCGGGCTCCATGTCGACCAGCGCGATCAGCGGCGCCGGTGGTTTCTGCGCACGCAGGGCCCGCGCCAGCGGTTCGATCAGGGCCTGGCTGCCGCCGTGAACGTGGACGATGCCGATGTCGATCGACGCTTCCTCGGTCGTCCGGGTGATCGCGTTCGGCGTATCGGCGAACTGGAACTGCAGTCCGGCGTCGCCGACTGCGGATTCGAGTTCGCCGACGATGCCGGGGTCGTCGTCCACGGTCAGCACAGTGAGTCGGTCCTGGCGGTCCGCCATGCGGGCTCCTTGTATCGTTGCCATTGCTAGTGAACCCCCTTGTCGCCTCGCATCCTCGCGGAACGAGCCCCCGACTTCGGGCATTCTACGATGCCGAACGACGCCGTGCGACCGCTTCTCGCTTGCCGATCGACTGTCGATAGTTCGCTGGACGAGCGCCGGTCGATTCAGAGCACCGGAAGCTTGTAGGGTGCGCCCGCGCGTTCGCGGACCAGGCGCGGCACCAGGTAGCCGGGCAGGCGTCGGCGAAGCGTTTCGACGAGCCGCGATGCGGTGGCCTCGTCGACCTCGAAGTGTGCGCTGCCGTGAACGCGATCGAGCAGGTGCAGGTAGTAGGGCAGCGCGCCGGCCTCGAAGCCGGTTTCCATCAGCTCGGCCAGCGCATCGGCAGCGTCGTTGACGCCGGCCAGCAGCACGGCCTGGTTCAGCACCCAGCTGCCGGCGTCGCGCAACCGGGCAAGCGACCGGGCAACTTCGGCGTCGAACTCCTGCGCATGATTCGCGTGGACGACCACCACCGATGCCCAGGGCAAGGCGGCGAGCCAGTCGCACAGGCTCTCGTCGACCCTGGCCGGAAGCGTGACCGGCATGCGGGTGTGGATTCTCAGACGCTTCAGACCCGGGGCGTCGGCCAGGGCCTCGCTCAGCCGGCGCAGCCGGTCGGTGGACAGCATCAGCGGATCGCCGCCCGACAGGATGACCTCGGTGACGTCCGGTCGGTCGGCGAGGTAGGCGGCGAGCGCGTCGAATTCGGACGCGCGGGCCTGGTGCTCGGCGTAGGGAAACTCGCGGCGGAAGCAGTAGCGGCAGTGGATCGCACAGGCGCCGGTGGTAATGACCAGCACCCGACCATGGTACTTGTGCAGCAGGCCGGCACCGGCCCGACTGGCCGCATCGCCGACCGGATCCGTGTCGAAGCCCTCGACCGCGGGCCGTTCGTCCGTCCGCGGCAGGACCTGGCGCAGCAGCGGATCGGCCGGGTCGCCCTTGCGCATGCGGTCGACGAAGGCGCGCGGCACGCGCAGGGGAAACGGGCTGTCGGGGTCCAGTCCCAGCGCGGCCGGCTCCAGCCCGAGGTGGTCGAGCAGGGCATGGCCGTCGCGCCAGGCGTCGCGCAGTTGCTGCGGCCAGTCGGAGACGGCCTTGGACCGGTGCGGGAGCGTTATCATTACGGGCTGGATATCGAAACCTCAGGTCGGACCGGAAAGAGACGGCGAGAACAGGCCGAACGGGGCATGCCCCGGGCCGGCATGCCGAATTGTACGAGACCGACCGCTACCGAACTGGAGACGACATGGCGAACTACGGAGCGAATGACCTCAAGAACGGCCTCAAGGTGCTGTTCGACGGCGATCCGCACAACATCATGGACACGGAATTCGTGAAGCCCGGCAAGGGCCAGGCCTTCACCCGGATCCGCGTGCGCAACCTGAAGACCGGCCGGGTGGTCGAAAAGACCATCAAGTCGAACGAGACGGTCGAAAGCGCCGACGTGTTCGAAAAGGAGGTGCAGTACCTCTACAGCGACGGCGAGTTCTGGCACTTCATGGATCCGGACAGCTTCGAGCAGCTCGCCGCCGATGCCGTCACGGTCGGTGACAGCGCCAAGTGGTTGAAGGAAGAGGACCGCTGCCAGATCACGCTGTTCAATGGCGAGCCGATCACCGTGATGCCGCCGAACTTCGTCGAACTGAAGGTCGTCCAGACCGATCCCGGCGTTCGCGGCGACACCTCGGGCGGCGGCGGCAAGCCGGCCGAGCTGGAGACCGGCGCCACCGTGCGCGTGCCGTTGTTCATCAACGAGGGCGAGGTGCTGCGCATCGACACCCGGACCGGCGAGTACGTGTCGCGAGTCAAGGAATGATGGATTCGAGCCCGGTCGCGCTGCTGCCCGACTGGGTCATCCCGGTCGTCCCGGAAGGCCGGGTGCTGACCGGGACGGCGGTGGTCGTCGAGGACGGCCGGATCGCCGCGCTGGTGCCGGTCGACGAACTCGATTCCCGCCATGCGGGCATCGAGCGCGTGGCGTTGCCGGGCCGGGCGCTGATTCCCGGTCTGGTCAACATGCACACGCACAGCGCGATGGCGCTGCTCAGAGGCCTGGCCGACGACCTGCCGTTGATGCGCTGGCTCGAAGACCACATCTGGCCGGTCGAGGGTCGCCTGATGGGCCCGGACTACGTGCGCGCCGGCACCGAGCTGGCGATCGCGGAGATGATCCGCGGCGGCACCACGACCTTCAACGACAACTACTTCTTTCCCGACGTGACCGCCGAGGTCGCCATCCGCACCGGCATGCGGGCCGTCGTGGGCATGCCCATGATCCGCTTTCCGACCGCATGGGCCCAGACCACCGACGAGTACTTCCGGCGCGGACTCGAGGTGCATGAACGGTTCGTCGGCGAGCCGCTGATCGGGATCAGCTTCGTGCCGCACGCCCCCTATTCGGTCGACGATGCTGCCTTCGAACGGATCCGCACGCTGGCCGAGGAACTCGACCTTACGATTCACCTGCACCTGCTCGAAGCAGCCGACGAGATCGAGTCCAGCCGGAGCGAGTACGGCCTGCATCCGCTGGACCGGCTCGACAAGCTCGGCCTGCTCGGCCCGAGATTGCTGGCCGTGCACATGACCCAGCTCACGGCGTCGGACGTCGAACGGGTCGCCCGGGCCGGGGTGCACATTCTTCATTGCCCGGACTCCAACCTGAAGCTGGCCAGCGGCATCTGCCCGGTGGCCGCGCTCGACCGGGCCGGAGCCAACGTCTGCCTGGGCACCGACAGCGCGGCCAGCAACAACGACCTGGATCTGCTGGCCGAATTGCGGCTGGCCTCGTTGCTCGCCAAGGGCACCAGCGGCGATCCCGAGGCGGTGCCGGCGGCGCGGGCCCTGTCGATGGCCACGATTCACGGGGCGAAGGCGCTGGGCATGGATGATCGGATCGGCAGCATCGAGGCAGGCAAGCAGGCCGACCTGGCCGCGATCCGGCTCGACACGATCGAGACCCAGCCGGTGCACAACGTGATCTCGCAGCTGGTCTTCGCCGCGGCCCGCTGCCAGTTCACCGACGTCTGGGTCGCCGGTCGTCGCCTGCTTGACGACCGACGGCTGACGACGCTGGACGAGGACGGGCTGCTCGCACGCACCGCGCGGTGGCGGCAGCGCATCGCCGGGACGCCGGCGGCCTGACCGATTCCCGCACGCGACCGACAAGCGCCTGCGCTCCGTCGGCAGGCTTTCTCCAAGACGATGAACTTCCGGAGGCATCGAACGTGACCGACCCGAAACCGGACCCGGCCGAGACACGGACCGAAAACGTCGACCTGCGCGAGACCGAAGCCTTCGATCGGCTGGCCTCGCGATGGTGGGATCCCGAAGGCGAATTCCGGCCCCTGCACGACATCAACGGGCCGCGCGCCGACTGGATCGACGAGCGCGCCGGCGTAGCCGGCCGTACGCTGGTCGATATCGGCTGCGGCGGCGGATTGCTGACCGAGGCGATGGCCTGTCGCGGGGCGAAGGTGACCGGCGTGGATCGTGCCGGCAAGGCGCTGAAGGTCGCCGAACTGCACCGGATGGAATCGGGGCTGGAGATCGACTACCGCGAAGCCACCGCCGAGTCGCTGGCGGCCGGGTCGCCCGGCGCGTACGACGTCGTGACCTGCCTCGAAATGCTCGAGCACGTCCCCGACCCGTCAAGCGTGGTCGAAGCCTGCCTCGCGCTGGCCCGGCCGGGCGGCGACCTGTTCTTCAGCACGATCAACCGCTCGCCGCTGGCCTGGGTCACCGCCATCGTCGGAGCCGAATACGTACTGGGCCTGCTGCCGAAGGGTACGCATCGCTATGACCGGCTGATCCGGCCGTCCGAGCTGGCCGGCTTCGTGCGCGCTGCCGGCGGCGACGTGGTCGAGATCGCCGGCATGCACTACAACCCGTTCTCGCACAGCGTGCGCATCGACCATCGGCCGATGGTCAATTACCTGCTGCATGCTCGCAAGCCCGAGGCATGAGGTCGTCGCGGTGAACGCATCCTCGCCGACGTCGCCAGCAATCCGTGCGGTGCTGTTCGACCTCGACGGCACCCTGGCCGACACCGCGCCGGACCTGGTCGCGGCCGTGGCCCGGCTGCGCCAGCGCCTGGGACTGCCCGAGATGGATCTTTCCCACTTGCCCCCGCTGGCCGGGCGCGGGGCCGTGGCCTTGATGCAGGCGGGCATCCCGGAGCTGGACGAGCGCGAGCGCGACGCGTGGCGGGCCACCTACCTGGACGACTACCAGGCCCACTGCTGGGAAGCCAGTCGGGCGTTCGAGGGAGTCGAGGACCTCCTCGACCGGCTCGGCGCGATGGGCCTCAAGCTGGGCGTGGTCACCAACAAGATCGAGCGGCTGGCGATGCCGGTGATCGAGCAGGCCGGCTGGGCCGACCGGATCGCCTGCGTGGTCGCCGGCGACACCTCGGCGCGCGCCAAGCCGGCGCCCGATCCGATCTTCGAGGCCTGCCGCCGGCTCGACGTGGCCGCCGGCGATACGGTGATGGTCGGCGACGATGAACGCGACGTGCAGGCCGGCCGTGCGGCCGGCTGCCGCACCGTGGCCGCGGCCTGGGGGTACCTGGGGCGGGACGAGGATCCGCGGCAGTGGCGCGCGGACCTGCTGGTCGCGCGACCGATCGAATTGCTGGCCGGCCTGGCCGAACTGCAGCCCGGGGGTGCGGCATGAGCGGGCCGGATGATGAAGCGAAGCACGACCCGGACCACGACGACGCCCCGGTCGACAACACCGGCGATCGCCTGCAGCGCGTGCTGCTCGAGGAGGTCAACGCGCGCTGCGTGGTCGTTCACCTCGAACGGACCCTGACCGACGTGCTGGCGCGCGGCGCCTATCCGCCGTCCATCGGTCGGCTGCTGGCCGAAACCCTGGTCGTGACGGCGCTGTGCTCCAGCGGCATCAAGTTCCGCGGCCGGATCAGTCTGCAGCTTTCCAGCCCCGGCCCGTTGACGCTGCTGATGGCCGATTGCACCGACGACGGCGGCCTGCGCGGCCTGGCCCGGGTCGAGGCCGGCGCCGAACCGACCACAGGCGATCTCCGGAGACTGGCCGAGGGCGGCGTGCTGACGATGACGCTCGAGCCGTCGGGTCGCGGCCAGACCTACCAGGGCATCGTGCCGATGGAAGGCGGCGGCATGGCCTCGGCGATCGAGGGGTACTTCGAGCAGTCCGAGCAGCTGCCGACGCGAATCCTGCTGGCCGTCGACGGCGGCCGCGCGGCCGGCGTCATGCTGCAGAAGCTGCCCGGCGAGGCCCGGGATGCGGACGGCTGGAACCGGGCCGGCACCCTGCTCGAAACCCTGTCGCCGGACGAACTTCTGGGCCTGGACGCCGAAACCCTGCTGCATCGCCTGTTCCACGAGGAGTCGCGACGGCTGTTCCCAGCCCGCCCCCTGCGCTTCGAGTGCCCGTGCACTCGCGAACGCGTCGCCGGGGTCCTGCGCGGGCTCGGCGAAGACGAGCTGCGCGAGATCGTCGCGACCCAGGGCGAGGTCGATGTCGACTGCCAGTTCTGCAACCAGGGGTATCACTTCGATCGGCTGGATCTCGAGCGGCTGCTGCTCAGCGATGACCCGGAGGCCCCCGATGGCGGCAGCGTCCACTGACGCGGAGATGAATCCGTCGCTGGCCTGGTGCGCCGAGCGGCTGCTGGTACCCGGCAACCCGCTGACCCTTGTCCGACCCTATGCGGCCGACAAGCTGCGCGATCCGCTGCTCGCGCTGCGTGCGGTGATCGGCGAGATCGCCCGGGTGCCCGGCGAAGTCTCCGACGCGGACGTCGGCCGTCGCAAGCTCGCCTGGTGGCGCCAGGCATTGACCGAACACCTTCCGCATCCGGCGCTGCAGGCCTTGAGTGCGACCGGCTCGGCCAGGCCCCGGACCGTGGCCGAGCTGCACGACCTGGTCGATGCGGTCCAGACCACGCTGGACGCGCCCCGCTTCGAGACCGTGGATGCCTTCGACGACCATGCACGGGCCCTGGCCGGTCCTGCGGCTCGGGCCGAGGCCGGGCTGGTCGAGGACGACGAGCCTCGGCAGGACGTCGTCGCACCGCTGGTCGCGCTGACCGCCGGCGCCTACCGCGTCCGCATGGTCCGGGACCTGGTCCTCGACGCCCGCCAGCAGCGCTGGACGGTGCCGCTGGAGCTGCAGGCCGAGTTCCAGGTCACGCGCCAGCAGGTCGCCGCCGGGGAGCAGCCGCACCGCACCCGTGCGCTGCTGGCCTGGATGGCCGGGCAGGCCGTGGCCACGATGAATCGCGCCGAGGCATCGTTGGCCGCGAAAGCCGCGTGGCGCCATCGACACGCGGTGCTCCACGCGACGCTGGACGCGCGCCTCGGTCGCCGCATCGTCCGGCGTCCGGGTCGCGCGCTCGAGCACCGGCTCGATGCGGTGGGGCCGCTTGCGGCGCTGAGCCTGTGGCGCCGGGCTCGCGCGCTTCGCCGCCGGTCCGACCGCGCCGGCTGAATTCCGCCGGCGGGCAGTTGGCCGATTGAGTTGGCCGATTGCACGGGCCGTTCCCGTCGTGCCGATTTCGACATCCGTCCAGGGCGGCCAGCTGCGATCGCCGCTCTCCGCTCATCCGGCGGCCGTCCCGGCGCCCCGATTGCGAACGCCCCCCGGGGCTGCCTATACTGAACGCGACGTCGGCGCGTGCCGGCTAAATTCAGGGAATCAGTCAACCACGGGATCGGAATCCCAGGGGAGTCTCCATGCATCGTTCATTGCTTCGCGGCGCGTTGATCGCCGCGGCTCTTTCCGCGCAGTTCGCCTTCGACGCCTGCGTTTCTATCGGCGCCTTCGCTGCTGAAATCAAGTTCACCGCGCCGGCCTCCGCCCGGCTGCCGGACGGCGGCGCGCTGCGCAGCGTGGCCGACTACGGCGACTACGCCTTGTTCGCGATGCCGGAAGACGAGTTCCGGGCATGGCGTCTGGAAGGACTGCCCCGGGGCGTTCAGCCGCTGCCGGAGGCGAATCGATTGCTGTTCGATGCCCAGCCCTTCGACACCCAGGCCGATTCGATCCGCGTGCCGGCCGGCTGGTCGACCCGCGCGCCGCAGGGCAAGGCGCTGCAGATGGTCCAGTTCATCGGGCCGGTCCAGCAGGCCTGGCTCGACCAGGTGCGCGCAACCGGGGCCGAGCCGGTGCACTACGTGGCCAACTACGGCTACCTGGTCTGGGCCGGCGCGGACGCTCGCGCGGCGCTCGACACGATGGCCGCCCAGCGCTCGGTGCTGCAGTTCAGCCAGCCGTATCCCGATTTCTTCAAGCTCGGCCCGGCCGCCCGCGGCCGCTTCGACAAGCGCACGAGCGAAGGGAGTTCGGTCATCCCGGTCACGATCCAGATGGTCCGTCACCCCGGCGCGGCAGACACGGAGCGATTCCTCGACGACCTCGCGGTCGGCAAGCGGGTCGACTGGTCGCCGATCATGGGTTTCCAGAACGCGCGCTTCGACGTCCGGGTCGAGGATCTTCAGGCGATCGCGGCTCGGCCCGACGTGTACTGGGTCGAGGAAGTCCTGCCGCGGCACCTGATGGACGAAGTCCAGAACCAGATCGTGGCCGGCAACTTCGACGGCGGCATGACCGGTCCCTCGGGCACGGGCTACCTCGCATGGCTCGGTGGCCTGGGTTTTTCGACATCGCCGGCCGACTATCCGGTGGTGGTGATCGTCGATGACGGGGTCGGCAACGGCACGGCCGCCAGCGGCGACCCGACGCTGCACGTCGACGGCGACGACGCAAACCCGTCACGTCTGCAGTTCGTCACCAGCTGCCACAGCGTGACGAGCGGCGAAAGCCTCGGCGGTCACGGCCACATCAATACCAGCATCGTCGGCGGCTACGACGAGCGCACCGGTTTCCCCTTCGAGGATCCGGACGGCTTCCAGCGCGGCCAGGGCGTCAACCCCTGGGCATCGCTGGCCAGCACCCGCATCTTCGCCCCGGGCTTCGATCTCACGGCCTGCGGCGGCACCGATACGGGCACGATCCAGCACACCTGGCAGCAGGGCGCGCGGATCAGCACCAACTCCTGGGGCTGCTCGGGCTGCGCCGGTTCCTACGATGACAGTTCGCAGGCCTATGATGCCGGCGTTCGCGACGCCGACCCGTCCGCGCCCCTGAACCAGGAACTGATGGTGCTGTTCGCGGCCGGCAACTCCGGCCCCGGCACCGCCACCGTCGGCACGCCCGGCAACGGCAAGAACATGCTCACGGTCGGTGCGTCGGAAAACGACCGGCCCAGCGACGAGGACGGCAACTGGACCGACGGTTGCGCGGTCGGGCCGAGCGGCGCCGACAACGCGATGGATGTGATCGGTTTCTCCAGCCGCGGCCCGTCGCCCGGCGGCCGCGTCAAGCCCGAGACGATCGCCCCGGGCACTCACATCCAGGGCACGGCCAGCACCAGCGGCAACTACAACGGCGGCAGCGTCTGCGACCAGTTCCGCCCCGGCAGCCAGTCGGTCTTCGCCGCCTCCAGTGGAACGAGCCACTCGACCCCCGCGGTCGCCGGCGTGACCTCGCTGGCGTGGTGGTGGCTCGAGAACGCCGCGGGCATCCTGCCGGCGAACGCCGGACCGCTCGCCGATCCCAGCCCGGCGCTGCTCAAGGCCTACATCCTGGCCCACCCGACCTACCTGACCGGCGTGTCGGCCAACGACACGCTGCCCAGCAACGTCCAGGGCTACGGCATGCCCAACATGGGCCTGCTGTTCGACGACGCGCTGAAGGTGGTGGTCAACCAGGACGTGCTGCTCGACAACAGCGGCGAGTCCTGGAACATGACCGTCTCGGCCGCCGATCCGGCCCGCCCCGTGCGGGTGATGATGGTCTACACCGACCAGGCCGGCGCGATCGGCACCAGCCCGCAGGTCAACGACCTGAACCTGTCGGTCGAGGCCGGCGGCCAGACCTACCTCGGCAACGTCTTCAACGGCCAGTGGAGCGTGGCCGGGGGCAGCGCCGATAGCGCCAACAACTACGAGGCCGTGTTCTTCGACGCCGGTGCCGTGTCGGCGCTGACCGTGAACGTCTCGGCGTTCAACATCGCCGGCGACGGCGTGCCCAACGTCGGCGACGCGACGGACCAGGACTTCGCCCTGGTCTGCTACAACTGCGTGCAGGAACCGACCTTCACGCTCGCCTCGACGCCGACCGCGGCGGCCATCTGTACCCCTGACAGTGCCGGCTTCGACCTCGACGTGGGCTCGGTGCTGGGCTTCAGCAGCCCGGTGGCCCTGGCCGCGACCGGCCAGCCGGCCGGTACGACCGCGACGTTCACGACCAACCCGGTCAACCCGCCGGGCTCGTCGACGCTGACCATCGGCAACACCGGTTCGGCCGCGGCGGGTGACTACACGGTCACCGTCGAGGGCACCAGCGGGACGACCAGCCGCAGCGTGGACCTCGATCTGGCGGTCTTCACGGCAGCGGCCGGAACCGCCGGACCGACTTCGCCGGCCGACGGGGCCACGAACGTGCCGCAGCAGGTTACGCTGGAATGGAGCGCCGCAGCCCAGGCGGCCGAGTACACGGTCGAGGTCGCCGACGATTCGGGCTTCGGCAGCATCGTGTTCTCCGCGACCACCGATGCGACGTCGGTGGTGACCTCGCCGCTGCCCAGCAACACCGTGCTGTACTGGCGCGTGTCCACTGCGAACCAGTGCGGCGGCGCCGTTTCCTCGACGCGCTCGTTCACCACCGTGGCATTGCCGGGCGACTGCTCGATCGGCTCGACCGCGCAGACCCATCTGGTCGAGGATTTCGAATCCGGGGCCGGCGGCTGGACGACCGGTGGTACCGGCAGCACCTGGGTGCTGCAGGGCGCGCAGGTCAACAGCGGCGTCCAGGCCTGGCACGGTGACGACGTGGCGCAGGTCAGCGACCAGCTGCTGATCTCGCCGCCGATCGCGCTTCCGGCGAATACCAGCGCCCACACCTTCCAGTTCTGGAACCGCCAGGAGATGGAAGACGGCGGCGCCGGCTGCTTCGATGGCGGCCTGCTGGAAATCAGCACCGACGGCGGAGCGAGCTGGGATCAGGTGCTCGACGCCGACATGCTGACCGACCCCTACGACGGACCGGTGGACGGCGGGTTCTCCAACCCGGCCGCCGGGCTGGATGCCTGGTGCGGAGATCCGCAGGAATGGATGAATTCCGTGGTCGACGTCAGCGCCTGGGCCGGCCAGACCGTGCAGCTGCGCTTCCGCCTGGCCACCGACTCCTCGGTGGCTCACCCGGGCTGGTGGATCGACGACATCCGCGTCCAGAGCTGCTCGACCGAGAACGTCTTCGCCGACGGTTTCGAGAGCTGAGCGAACGCTCCAGGGAACAGCAGAAGGCCCGGGTCTTCCCGGGCCTTTTCGTTTCAGGAGAAGGACCGCCTTCGCGGCGCGGTCGGCACAGACTCAGAGATCTTCGAGCAGGCGGTCCAGGCGATCGAGGCCGCGCGCCAAGTGCTTTCGAGCGCCGTGTCCAGCCGATCCTGACCGAAATCGGGCCGCGGGTTGCACCTTTGTCCTGGTGGATGGTCGGACTGCTGTCGATGGCCTCCTGACGAGACCGTCGTTCAGAACCGGTCTACCTCGATTCAGTCCTCGTCAGGTACTCGATCGCGGAGTTTTTCGATGCGAGCACCTTCGATTTTGAAATCGCCCGTTCTGGTGGCCACGTAGACCGGCAGCCGGAAGTCCAGGCTCGTGAACACGTGGGTCTCGATCGGTGTGTCATGGAGAATATGGGTCACGACGGGTGCCGCGATCTCCTGTTCGATGCGCATGGATAGACAGCCGTTGGAGAGCGCTTCGTTCTCGATCATCGTCCGACCGTCTCGGTCGACGAGGAACCGGTGATGCCCCGCGAGAATCAGGACGTCGGGTTGGGTCGAAGCAGCAAGCAGGTAGACCCGCCAAGCGGGTTCCCCACGATACTCGGTCTCGAAGACAACGCTGTTGTAATTCGGCGAGCACTGCCGGTAGCCGCTTTCGACCGCCAATTGACGAGCTCTCCAGGAAGCGATCTGACGCTCAGTCAGCGGGCCGAGGTCATTGGCGATGAGCGCATCATCACCCTGAACGCGTACGTCGAGGAGACTGCAAGGTCGGTCCTTGCATCGAGTCAGGAATCGCACGATGACGCTCTCATCTCCGTCTTCGTCCGTGATGTAGCCGATCACGCCTTCGGGTCCGGGACCGTCATGTAGCAGCGTATCCGTTGCCTTCCAGGCGGCCTGATCGTGTCGGTAGATTCTCCAACCTTCGCGTTCGACGGGCGAGAGGTCGCCGACCGCCGGGGCGGGCCACGGCGTTCGGCTACCGCGAATGTCGACCGAATCCTGCGCTGACGGAGTCGCGCAGGCCGCGAGCACGATGGTCGAAAGCGCGATGAATGAAGTTCGGACGGCTGTCAGGAAATTCGCGGTCATTTATCGGATCCTTACCGGAAGGGGTCGGTCGAAATGGGTGGCGATTGGTCACAATCGCTCGAGGGCAGCCCAACAATCCGGAAGGACAATCGAGCGCAGTCGTTTCGCCGGGCACAGACTCAGAGATCTTCGAGCAGGCGGTCCAGGCGATCGAGGCCGCGCGCCAGGCTGTTGCCGAGCGGTGCGAGGTAGGGTGGCTCCTGGGCCAGGCTGGCCTTCAGCGAGCGTTCCTCGGCCAGGGCGTCGCGGTCGGGACCGAGATCGTAGGGGGCCAGGAACTTCTCCAGGTCGTCGGCGCGAGAAAGCAGTTCGCGGCGCGTGTGCTGGTAGGCGTGTTCGGCCAGGTCGCTGCGGCTGGAGTAGCTGAACATGTTGGTGAAGAACAGTCGCTCGTCGTGCCGGTCGGGCTCGACCAGCAGGATCGAGGACTCCGGGAACTGGCTGGCGTACTTGGAAATGCCGATCTGCATCCGCGACTGGATCAGTGCGCGGAAGGTCTGGGCCAGCACCAGCGGCAGGCCGCCGTCGATCATCCGTTCCTGGTCGATCTGCATCCGCTCCGGGTCCTGCGCGGCGTCGAAGGGCACCAGCGGATTGACCCCGATCAGCAGGTCGACCCCGTCGTTGAGCGCGACGGAAGCATGCAGCGTGCGCCGCAGGGCGCCGTCGACGTAGTAGCGGTCCTTGATCCGGACCGGGGGGTAGAGACCGGGCAGGGCCGCCGAGGCCTGGACGGCGCGCGAGATCGGTACGTCGTCGAGGCCGGGCTCGCCGAAGCGCACCGCGGCGCCGGTATTCAGGTCCATCGCCACCACGCGCAGGGTCGTGTCCAGGTCGCGGAAGTCGTTGGTCCGGCCCGGCCGATCGAGCATGCGCGCGACGAAGTTGTGGATGGTCTCGTTGTCGAACAGGCCCGTCGGCAGGACCCGGGCCAGGTCGCCCATCGACTCCAGCCGGCCGAGCCGGGTCGGGTGACGGATCGCCTCGGTGATCAGGCCCCAGAGTGCGCCCGGGGTGTTGCGAGCGCGGCCGCCGAGCTCGCCGAAGGCCGGTCGCAGGAAGGACTCGGGTTCGAAGGTGAACTCCGCGCCCGGGGCGCCGAGGAACACCCGGCACATCTGGCTCGTGGTCACCTGGTTGGCGAGGCTGGCCGCCAGGAAGGCGCCGGCACTGACGCCCACGTAATTGTCGAGCTGGTGCAGGCGCAGGCCGGAAATTCCCTCGTTGACGGCCTGCAGCGCGCCGAGTTCGTAGATCGCGCCCAGCGGGCCGCCGCCGGCCAGCGCCAGGCCGATCTTCGGGGCCTTGCGGCCCTTGCGTTTCCTTCCCGCAGGGTTCAGCGTCAGCATGGGAATTCGTTCATGGTCACCGCAGCCATTGTAACGCCGGACCCGGTCCGTACGCGCGCGCCACGCGGGCATTGCTATGCTGCAGGCCCGCACCTCGTACAGGACTCTTCCATGCCCGTTGGACCTGGCCAGCCGGCCCCCGACTTCGAACTGCCCGACCAGGACGGTCGGATCTGGCGGCTCGCCGACCACGCCGGCAGGCGTCTGCTCCTGGTGTTCTATCCCGGGGACGGCACGCCGGTCTGCACGAAACAGCTTTGCGAATACCGGGACGGGCTCGAAGAGTTCGAGGACCTGGAGGTCGAGGTCGTCGGCATCAGCGCCGACGACGCCGACTCGCACCGGAATTTCCGGGAGAAACACGAACTGCCGTTCACGCTGCTGACCGACGCCGGCCTCGACGTCGCCGACGCCTACGGCTGCAAGGGCCTGATCGGCATGAAGCGCGGCGTGTTCCTGCTCGACGAGGCGCACGTTGTCCGCTACGCCCATGTCGAGGCGGTCGCGCTGTTCCGACGCAGCCGCGAGGAACTGGTCGACGCGATCCGCGCCCTGGACGCATGAGCGCGACGTCTTCGCGACCGGGACCTGCGGCCAGCGGCGCTGAGCACCTCGCCGAGCAGGTCCGGCAGAGCCTCGCGCTGCTCGACCGGCTTCCGGCCGACGATCAGGGGCTCGAGCGCCTGCAGCGGTGGCAGCGGGCCCGGCTGGACGCGACCTACGCCGACCTGGCTCGCCAGGAGCGCTTCGGCGACGCTTGCGTGTTCTTCCTCGACGAACTCTACGGCGGCAAGGACATGCGCGAGCGCGACCGCCAGCTCGAGCGCGTGGTGCCGATCATGCGTCGCTTCCTGCCCGACCACCTGCTGTTCGCGGTCGGCGAGGCGATGCGGCTGCAGTGGATGAGCCTGGAGCTCGATGCGCGCTTGGCCGGCCACCTGGCCGGCGAACTCGATCAGCCCGAATATGCGCGCGCCTACCGGGAACTGGGGGCCTGGGAAGAACGTGAGGAGCAGATCGTGCTGATCGGCAGCCTCGGTCGCCTGCTGGCCGAGACGGTGCAGAAGAAGATGATCCGACGTCTGGTGCGCTGGATGCGCGCACCTGCCGAGGCGGCCGGCGTCGGCCGGCTGCAGGCGTTCCTGATGGAAGGCCTGGACGCGTTCGCCCTGATGGACGAGCGGGCGGAATATTTCGTCGAGACGATCGAAGCGCGCGAACGGCAGGCGCTGGAGGCCATGCGCAACGGGTCGGACTGGCCCTTCGAGCCGTGGATCGGGCGGGGCCCCGACGCCGCTTGAACCGGCGCCGGGCGGGGCCCGGGCCGGGTCGAGGAGTCGGTCAGTCGGCCGGCCGGATCCGCCAGACGCCGTCTGCGTTCTCGCCGTTGTCGGTTACCAGGTAGACGAAGCCGTCGGGCCCGATCACCAGGTCTCGCACGCGACCGACCTCGCCATGGATCAGGCGTTCCTCATGGACCACTTCGCCGTCCTCGAACACGATCCGGCGAAGCTGCTCGGTGGCCAGCCCGCCGGCCAGGAAGTTGCCCTGCCACGCCGGGAAGGTGTCGTCGGCCAGCACCACCAGCCCCGACGGGTGCAGGCCCGGCGTCCAGTCGACGTACGGGTCGACGACGCCGTCCATCGAGCGTCGAGTGTCGTCGAAGAACTTCTCGCCGGTGCGGTAGTCGCGGCCGCGCGAGACGATCGGCCAGCCGTAGTTGCTGCCGGCCTCCATCCGGTTCAGTTCGTCGCCGCCCCGCGGACCGTGTTCGACGGACCAGACCTCGCCGGTCATCGGGTGAACGGCCAGGCCCTGGATGTTGCGGTTGCCGTAGGTCCAGACCTCGGCCGCAGCGTCGTCGCGGCCGTGGAACGGGTTGTCGGCCGGGGCGCTGCCGTCGGCGTTCAGGCGCAGCAGCTTGCCCGCGTGGTCGGCCAGGTCCTGGGCCCGGCGCGGTTCGGCGCCGCGGTCGCCGATGCTCATCAACAGCGTGCCATCGGGCATCCAGGCCAGGCGGCCGGCGTAGTGGCGGCCCGGGGTCGAGAACCGGTCCTGGATGAAGAGCTGCTCGACGTCCACCAGCCGATCGCCGTCCAGCCGTCCGCGGGACAGCGCGGTTGCGGAGTTCACGCCGTCCGGTGCGGCCCGGGACCAGGTGAAGTAGATCCAGCCGTTGCCGTCTTCTTCGTAGGCTGGGTGCAGGGTCACGTCGAGCAGCCCGCCCTGGCCGCGTGCGGCCACCTCGGGCACGCCGCCGATCGCGGTCGTGGTGCCGTCGAGTTCGACCCGAAGCAGTCGCCCGCCGCGCTCGGTGACCAGCAGGTCGCCGTCCGGGAGGAATGCCATGCCCCAGGGATGGTTCAGGCCCTCGGCAACCGCCTCGAGCTCGATCTGCTGGTACTCGGTGCGCAGGGTCTCGGCCAGCGCCGGCCCTGCGGCGAGCAGTGCGACGGCCGCGGCCAGGGCCATCGATCGAATGCAGTTCCTGGTTCGGGTCATTGTGTTTCTCGCGAAGTCGGGGATGCTGCGGATCATAGCCCAGGCCCGGGTGAACCCGTGCCGGCGTCGCCGCCATCGGCTAGGCTGGCCGCCCCATCCGACGAAGCCGCTGTCCATGCCCACCGATCACCACCCGGCCGCACCCCGCGGCATTCCGCCTGCCGGTCGCTTCGCGCTGGCCGCGGCGTTGTGTTCCAGCGTCGGCCAGACCTTCTTCATCGGCCTGTTCGGCGGAGAGTTCCGGGCCGCCTTCGGCCTGAGCGACGCGGCCTTCGGCACGCTGTATTCGACCGCCACGCTGGCCAGCGGCCTGTTGATGTTCTGGATCGGCGGCCTGGCCGATCACGTTGCGCTGAAGCGAGCGGCACTGGGGGTGGCCGTGCTGCTGGCCGCGGGTGCGGCGACCGTGGCCGGCTCTGCCACTCCGCTGGGCTTCGCCGTTGGCCTGTTCCTGCTCCGGCTCGCCGGCCAGGGGCTCCTGGGCCACCTGGCGGTGGTCGCGGCCGGGCGCTTCGCGACGGCCCGGCGGGGTCGCGCGCTGGCGATGGCCAGCTACGGGTTCATCCTGGGCGAGGCGCTGTTCCCGTCCATCGTCGCCCTGGCCCTCGACTCGCTCGGCTGGCGGGAGGTGTGGTGGAGCCTGGCTGTCGGTGCGGTGCTGCTGGTCGGGCCCGGGTTGTACGCGCTCGGACGGCCGCTGGTCGGCGACCCGTCGGCGCAAGGGCCCGAAGAGACGTCCGCCCCGCCGCGCGTCGGTCGCGCGCGCCTGCTGGTCGAACCGAACTTCCTGCGCGTGCTCCTGATCGTGCTGGTGCCGCCCGTGGTGGTCACCGCGCTGTTCCTGCACCAGGCCGCGATCGCGGAGGAACAGGGGTGGTCTCTGCTGCTGGTCGGACGTGGCTTCATGGCCTTCGCGGCCTGCCAGTTCCTGGCCTCCTTCGCCGCCGGTCGCCTGATCGACTGGTTCGGCGCACGCCCGCTGCTCCGGGTCGAACTGTTGCCGCTGGGCCTTGCGCTGCTGGGCTTGGGCGGCCTGGGCCCGACCGCATCGATGTGGGCGATGTTCATCGGCCTGGGCCTGACCGCCGGAATCAATACGGTGCTCGCCGCGGCGGTCTGGGTCGAGCTCTACGGCACCCGCCAGCTCGGCCTGGTCCGCGGCGTGTTCATGGCGCTGATGGTGGTCTCGACCGCGCTGGGTCCGATCGTCCTGGGCCTGCTCCTCGACGCCGGGGTCACCCTGTGGGCGATCGGGATCGCGGTGATGGCCTGGGTGGTGCTGGTTCCGCCGCTGGCCACGCCCGGTCGGCAGGCGCTGCGGCACGGCTGAGCCGGGGGACGGGCCAGACGGACAAGGTCAGTCGGACAAGGTCGGGCGTTCAGTCGTCGCTGATGATGCCGGGCCCCTTGCCGGCGGTCTTCTCGTAGACGCCCTTGCCGATCTTCTTGTACTGGGTGAAGCCGTGCTTCTCGATGTTGTCGGCTCGGTGCATGTGCGCCTTGCCGGACACGACCTGCGGGGCGGAAATGACGCGCCGGACCGGGCCGCCGCAGCCGGGGCAGGCGTCCAGCGGATCCGCCGACAGCTTCTCCAGCACGGTGAAGCCCTCGCGGCAGTGGCGGCACCCGGAAGGTTCGGAAGCGCCGGCATCGGCGGCGCGGTATTCGTAGAACGGCATGGTGTGGCATCCGGTTGCAGGTGCGTTGGTCGGCGACGATCGCTGCGCGTCGGGCCGCGTTGCTGTGTCGACGACGATACTATGGGGCGATTGGCGACGCTCGACAAGGAGCACCGATGAACGACGAAACGACCCGCGCCGTGCTGGTCACCGGCGCGGCCGGCGCGCTGGGCGCGGCCCTGGTCCGCCGCCTGATCGCGGCCGGAACCGACTGTATCGCGCTGGACAAGAATCGGCGCAAGCTCGAGAAGCTCCACGACGAACTCGCCGCAGACGGCCGCGCGCCCCTGTGCGTGCCGCTGGACCTGGCCGGCGCCGGTCCGGACCACTATGCCGAGCTGGCCGATTCGCTGACCGGAGAGTTCGGTCGGTTGGACGGAGTGATTCACGCCGCCGCGGAGTTCAAGGGGCTTCGTCCGGTCGAACACCTGCCGCCCGACGAGTGGATGCAGGAACTCCAGGCCGGCCTGACCGGCCCGATGCTTCTGACCCGCGCGCTGCTGCCGCTTCTGCGCCGCACCGAGGACAGCCGCGTGCTGTTCGTGGTCGACGACCCGGATGCGCGGGCCTGCGCCTACTGGGCCGGCTACGGCGTTGCGCAGTCCGGCGTTCGGGCGCTGGCCTCCACGCTGGCCGCCGAGTGCCGCAAGACCGGCCCGGCCGTGGGTATCTTCGACCCCGGCGCGTTCTACAGCCCGCTGCGATCGCGCGTCTGGCCCGCCGAAGACCCCTCGTCGCTGCCGACCGCGGACGCCGCTGCCGAGGCCGTGCTCGAAGCGCTCGCGAAGGTCGAGCGGCCCGGCGCCGACTGAGTTTCAACCGCCCACAGGAGATGACCATGTCCGACACCCTGTTCGAAAAGATCGTCGCCCGCGAGATTCCGGCCGACATCATCCACGAGGACGACGACCTGCTGGCCTTCCGCGACATCGAACCCCAGGCGCCGGTCCACGTGCTGATCATCCCGAAGAAGCGCATCCCCACGCTCAACGACCTGCAGTCCGACCACGCCGAGCTGGTCGGCCGCATGGTGCTCGTGGCCGCGAAGATCGCGAAGGAAGAAGGCATCGCCGAGGACGGCTACCGCCTGAACTTCAACTGCAACGAGCAGGGTGGGCAGTCGGTCTATCACATCCACCTGCATCTGCTCGGCGGGCGGCAGATGAAGTGGCCTCCGGGTTGATGCATCGAGTACAGGTGCGCCCGGCCGTCGTGGCCTCCCGGTCACGCGGTGGGCGGTCGATCTGCGCGGCGGCGGTGTCGGGTCTGCTGGCGCTGTCCGTCGCTGGCTGCGGTGGCGACGCGCAGGATGCGACAACGGGCTGGCTTATCGACCGTACCGCGGGCTCGGGCGTGAACGTCGATTACGCGTCCGGCGACGACGGGCAGAAACGGCTGCCGAGGATCATGGGGGGTGGCGTCGCGGTGTTCGACGCGGACCTCGACGGAGATCTGGACCTGTACTTCGTGCGGGGCCACGGTGGGACGCTCGATCGGGACGGCGGTGCGGGCGGGGACGGGGCCACGGTCAACCGCTTCCTTCAGCAACAGCCCGATGGCCGCTTCGTCGACAAGACCGAGGTCAGCGGATTGGGCGACCCGGGCTACGGCATGGGCGTCGCCGTGGGTGACATCGACAGGGACGGGCTGCCCGATGTGCTGGTGACCAACTTCGGCCCCGATCAACTGTATCTGAACCGCGGCGGTGGCCGCTTCGAGAACGCGACCGACGCCTGGGGCGTTCGCATCGAGGGCTTCTCGGCCTCGGCGGCGTTCTGCGATTTCGATGCCGACGGCTGGCTGGACCTGTTCGTGACGCGCTACGTGGAGTTCGATCCGGAACTCTCGTGCCTCGATCCGTCGGGCCGAGTGGACTACTGCGGCCCGCAATCCTATCCCGGTGTCCCGGACGTGCTGCTGCTCAACGACGGCGGTCGGGGCTTCGTGGATGTCAGCGCCAAGGCCGGAATTGCCGCGCGCGCCGATCATGGTCTCGGCGTGGTCTGCGAGGACTTCGACGTCGACGGGCACGTCGATGTGCTGGTCGCCAATGACGGTGATCCGAACCACCTGTGGCTCAACCAGGGCGACGGCACGTTTCTGGAGGATGCGGTGGCAATGGGCATGGCCTACGATCAGCACGGCAATCCGGAAGCGGGGATGGGCGTCGTGGCCGAGGACTTCGACGGTGACGGCGCGGCCGAGGCCTTCATGACCCACCTAGAGAACGAGACCAATACGCTCTATCGCCCGGTCGGCCCCAGCGCGTTCCGCGACGCCACCGGTCAGTCCGGTCTCGGTGCGCCGTCGATGCCGTTCACCGGCTTCGGCGTTGAAGCGATCGACCTGGAACTGGACGGTGACCTGGACCTGGTGGTCGCCAACGGCCGGGTTCGATCGTTCGGCAGCCGGCACCCCGAGAGCGCATCGCCGGAACCGTGGTCGACCATGGGGCAGCCGGACCAGGTGTTCCTGAACGGGGACGGTCGCTTCGAGCCGATGGCGCCGGAGAGCTGTCCCGCCTGTCGGCGAGGACAGGTCAGTCGCGGGCTGTCGGTGGGCGATCTCGACGGCGACGGGGATCTGGATGCCGTGGTCACGCACATCGACGCCTCGGCCACCCTGTGGCGCAACGAGGCGCCGCGCGAGGGGCGGTGGCTGCGGGTCCGCGCGGTCGATCCGGCAACGGGAGGCGACGCGATCGGCGCGAGCCTGTTCCTGGAGTCAGGCGGAATTCGGCAGCGGCGCGTGGTCCGCACCACCGCAGGGTACCTGTCGGCAAAGCCCGCCGAGGTACATTTCGGCGTCCCCGAGGCTCAAGGTCCAGCGGTGCTGGAGGTCCGGTGGACGGATGGAGCGCGCGAGCATTTCGACGTCGAGTGCCTGGATTGCGCGCTCACGTTGCTCCGGGGGGAGGGAGCGGAACCGTGAGTCCCCGATCGATGCTGAAGCTCCTTGTCGTCGCAGGCGTGCTGGCCGGCGTCGTCATCGGCTATCGATGGGCGCTGGACCACCGGCCGCAATGGCGTCCTGTGCTGCTTGCGCCGATTGTCTGGACCTGGGAGATTCCCGCGCCGGACACGGCAGGAATGTCGCCTCCGGTGGTCGAGGTGCTGCGGCGCAGCCGAGCGGGACTGG
Organism: Wenzhouxiangellaceae bacterium; assembly: GCA_965222675.1. Taxonomy (GTDB): domain Bacteria; phylum Pseudomonadota; class Gammaproteobacteria; order Xanthomonadales; family Wenzhouxiangellaceae. Next base: position 1,667,061 of record OZ244963.1, read on the forward strand.
CTGGGAACCGCACATCGCAGGCCGCCTGGTACGACTACGGCGTTACCTTGCAGGCCCACGCGCTGCTGGAAGAGGCGGAAACCGTGCTCCGCCGAGCCTGGACGCTGCGACCCGACGATCCGCGACCGCCCCACCTCCTTGGCGTCATGGCGCCCGCACTCGGCCATCCGGTCGAGCGCACGATCGACTATTTCCGCGCGGCAGCCCGGCTCGATCCGCGCTATCCGCCGGTCTGGATCCGCCTCGGCAACACCTACGCTGACCACGGGCGTTTCGACGAGGCGGTCGCTGCGCTGCGCACCGCGATCGCTCTCGACCCGGCCTATCCGATCGCGCATCGACAGCTGGGTCTGGCGCTGCTGGAATCCGGTGACCTTCCCGGCTCGATGTTGCATCTGGAGTTCGCCGCCGAACTCGTTCCCGAGGACTACCTCGTATGGAATGCGATCGCGCGGGCCTATCGACAGGCCGGGCTCGATGACCGCGCCGACGAGGCGGCTTCCCGGACCGAAGGCCGGATCGAGGTCATGAGCTACCGGGACAGCATCCATCAGGACATGTGGTACCGCAATCGTGGGCCGCTACGCCAGCTCGAGGTGGCGAACTTCTATATCCGCAATGGTTATGCCGACGCGGCGATCGCCGCATTGAAATTGGCCGAGGAGGGGATGCCCCAATCGGTCGAAATCCAGCGTGGCCTTGCGCGGCTTTACGCCCACAAGGGGATGGACGAGCTGGCCCGGCGCCACCGAGCCCGGGCGGACGCGCTGGTTGGCGGCGCCGGTGAAGCGGACGAAGCCGGGATTTGATGGCGTCGGTGCCAACGCTGGACCATTCCGTGGAAATTGTGTACTGTTCCACCGGCGCGGTCCGGGAGAGACCGCACAGCTCGCCCAAGGGAGGAAATTCATGAGCATTCCGGTTCGATCCGGCATCCGTCGGGTTCTTGCAGCATTTCTCGTCGCCTCGATTCCTGCCCTGGGCCTTGCCCAGACGGACGATCCATCCACGTTCTTCATCGAGAACCAGGGTCAGCGCCAAGCGTTCGTCGACTACGAAGTGATCGAGCCGGGCGGCTACCGCATCGCCGTCATCGATCACGGGTTCGAGATCTCGCCGGACTCTCGCAGCGTGAATGCGGGTCGATCGGCGATCCGCGTCGCGTTCCATAGCGCCACACGGGTCCCGTTCCGGGCTGCCGAGAAGCTCGACGGTTCGGTGTTGTTCTGGTTCTCCAAGGACATCGACCAGCCGGTCGCGGGGGCCGGGCGATTTGCCGGAATCGAACTCGACGAACTCTATCCGGGCATCGATGCGCGCTACGAGACCCGCCCGGGACAGTTCATCCGCCGGCTCGAGATCGCGCCGGGCGCCGACCTGAGCAAGGTCGAGCTGCGCTACCGTGCCGGAGAATCGATCGAGCGGCTGGCCGACGGCTCGCTGCTGGTCGGTGACGCAATCGAACGCCGGCCCGTGGCGAAGCTCGCGTCGGGCCGGACCTATCCGGTCGACTTCTACGAGGTCGAGCCCGGGACCTACTCGCTGCGCGCGCCGTCGACCCTGGCCGGCCGTTCCTATGCGATCGAATTCGTGCTGGACTATCCCGACTGGTTACCGCAGACGGCTTCGAGGCTGGCGCGCCTTGCCGACCATCCCAACCTGCTCGACCAGGTCAAGGCGGCACGGCCCGGCGACCTGCTGGTTTTCGAGACTGGTTCGCGCCCGGTACCTCCGGCTCTGCCCGAGCAGCCGGTGACTGAGCCGCGCGGCGGCGCCATCGTGGGCGGTGACTACGGATGCAGCAGCATCGTGTTCGCCAACGGCGACGTGATCGATCCGAGCGTGCCGTTCACCAACGTGGGCGGCTTCATGGTTCCACCGGGCGTCACGGTCTCGGTGCTGGGCGGCACGTCCGCGCCGCTCGACGTCACCGCGGCCGGCGTACTGATCCAGGGCACGCTGACCGCGAGCGGTGCCGGTGAAGCGGGCGGTGCCACGGTGACGGGCCCGAACGCCAACGGAAATACCGGTTCCGGCCTCGGCCCGGGGGTAGGCGGTACGCAAGCCGGCTTCTTTAGCGACCAGAGCGGTGGCGGCGGCGGTGCCTACGGCGGCGACGGTGGCCGCGGTGGCGTGGACAGTGGTTCGCCGGCCCCCGCACCCGGTGGTTCGGCCTACGGCGCGGCGCTGCCGCCGGGAATCGAATTCGGATCCGGCGGTGGATCCGGCGCCGCTGTTGGCGCGGTGCCGTCGGGTGGCGGCGGTCGCGGCGGCGGCATCGTCGACTTGCTGGCCAACGACATCCGGATCGTCGGAATCCTGGCTGCCGACGGTTTCGGCGGCGGTCCGGGCAATCAGAGCGGCGACGAGTCTTCCGCCGGTGGTGGCGGTGGGGGAGGCGGCATCGTGGTCGAGTCGTCGCGCAATACCCTTGGAAGCGGCTCGGTGCTCGCCCGCGGCGGCGGTGGTGGCGGTGGGGTGTTCTTCGGCGGCTACGGCGGCGGCGGCGGCGGCGGGCGGATCAAGTTCCTCGGTGCGCTGGATCCGTCGGCAGGTCTCGCGACGAACGTGAATGGCGGTGGCGCCAACGGTTCCGACTCGCAGTCGGCCACGGGCGGTGCGCCCGGTACGGTGGATACATCCACGACGATCGCACCCAACCCGGGCGGCGCCGATGTGACCACCTGCGGCATCACGATCACCGAACGCCTGGTGACCCAGGTCGATAGCACGGATCCGGTCGTTGCCGGCACGCAGCTGACCTACACGGTTAACGTGACCAACGACGGCCCGGGGCCGGAAACGGCCGCCGTCGCGACCACTACCCTGGACCCGGCCGTAACGCTGGTTTCCACCAGCGGCTGTGCCGAGGATCCGGTCGGCGCCCCGACCTGCACGATCGGTGCCGTCGCGCCGGGCACCACCTCGTCGTTCACGATCACGGTCGACGTCCCGTCGGACTATACCGGTTCGCTGAGCAACACGGTCACGGTCGGCGGCGCGAATGTCGACCCGATTCCGGCCAACGACCAGGCGATCGAGCCGACCGGGGTCATCGCCGAAGCCGATCTCGCGGTCTCCAAGGCCGACAACGTCGATCCGGCGGTGGCCGGCACCAACGTGACCTACACGGTGACGGTGGACAATTTCGGCCCGTCCGATGCCACCGACGTCGTGGTGACGGATACGCTGCCTCCGGGCTTCACGCTGGTCTCCACGAGCGGGTGTGCAGAAGACCCGACCGGCGCGCCGAACTGCAGCCTTGGCACGATCGCCGCCGGCGGGCAGGCCAGCTACACGCTCACGGCCGCGATCGATCCCTCGGTGGTCGGGGTCGTGACCAATTCGGTCTCCGTGACCAGCAGCACGACCGATCCCGACGGCACGAACAACAGCTTCGATGAAACCACGACCGTCGTGGCCGAAGCTGATCTTGCGTTGACCAAGACCGATTCGCCGGACCCGGTGATCGCCGGAAACACGATCACCTACACGCTCACCGTCGACAATCCGGGCCCATCCGACGCGACCGGCGTGGTCGTCAACGACAGCCTTCCGGCGGGCGTGACGCTGGTCTCGACCAGCGGCTGTGCCGAGGATCCGGGCGGTGTTCCGAACTGCTCTCTCGGCACGGTCCCAGCCGGCGGTTCGGCGACCTACACGATCCTCGGCCAGGTGGCCAGCAGTGTCGTGGGGACGATCATGAATTCGGCGACGGTCTCGAGCTCGGCTACCGATCCGAACCCGGGCAACGACACGGCCACCGCTGCGACAACGGTCGTCGCAGAGGCCGACATGTCGATCGCCAAGAGCGGACCTGCCACGGCCACGGCAGGAACGCAGGTCACCTACGGCATCACGGTGACCAACAACGGCCCGTCCGACGCGAGCTCCGTGGCGGTTGCCGATCCGACGCCGGCCGGCTACACCTTCGTCTCCGCGACCGGCGCCTGTGCCGGCGGCTTCCCATGCGCGCTGGGCGCGATGGGTGCCGGCGCGAGCGTGGCCTTCGACGTGACCTACGACATCGATCCATCGATCGGCGGCACCTCGGTCAGCAATACGGCCACGGTGTCCACGGCCACGACCGACCCGAACGCCGCAAACGACGAATCGACGGCGACCACGACGATCGAGGCCGAGGCCGACCTGGGCGTGACCAAGACAGGTCCGGGCACGGCCACTGCCGGCGGAATGCCGGTCACCTACACGCTCACGGTGACCAACAACGGGCCTTCCGATGCGGAGACGGTTTCCCTGGACGACCCGACCCCGGCAGGCTTCACCTTTGCCTCGGCCACTGCGCCGTGCGCCGGCGGTTTCCCGTGCGCGCTCGGTACCATGGTGCCGAGCGACGTGATCAGCGTCGACGTGACCTTCGACATCGATCCGGCGACGACCGGCGATGTGACCAATACCGCAACGGTATCGTCGCCGACGGTCGACCCGAACGCGGCCAACGACAGCGCGAGCGTCACCACTACCGTTTCCGGCGAGGCGGACCTGTCGATCGTCAAGACGGTCGACAACAACGCGATCCAGCAGGGCGAATCGGTGGTCTATACGTTGAGCGTCACCAATGCCGGGCCGTCGGATGCCGACAATGTCGTGATCACCGACGACCTGCCCGAAGGCCAGGTGCTGGTCAGCACCAGCGGCTGCTTCGAAGATCCGAGCGGTGCGCCGACCTGCTCGATCGGTACGGTGGCGGCGGGCAGCACGGTGGCGGTGACGCTGACCGCGCAGGTCCAGCGTGCGAATGGCGTGCAGACCAATACTGCCTCGGTGGCATCGGATACGGCCGATCCGGACGGCGCAAACAATGCCGGCTCGGTGATCGTCATCGCCTCGCTCTCGATCCCGGTGCTCGGCGCCTGGGGGCTGATTGCCCTGGTACTGATGCTGATGGCGGTCGGTGGACTTCAGGTCCGCCGAATGATCTGAGCGACCGCGCCGGATCCCCCCGGGGTCCGTGAGCCAGGAACGTGAAGGGCGCCCCCGGGGCGCCCTTTTCTTAGGCCGTGACGAGCCCGGGCCGTAGACGCACGAGGCGCTAGAGCACGCCCTGGGCAATCATCGCGTCGGCGAGCTTTTCGAAGCCGGCGATGTTCGCGCCTCTTCGATAGTTGACCGGGCGGCCGTCGCCGTTGCCGCCGTGGCGCTCGCAGCGGTCGTGGATGTCGCGCATGATCTTCTGCAGTTCCAGGTCGACCCGGTCGCGGGTCCAGACCAGGTGCTGGGCGTTCTGGGCGCGTTCCAGGCCGGAGACCGCGACGCCGCCGGCGTTGGCGGCCTTGCCGGGCGCGTAGAGCACGTCCTTGTCCTGGAAGCGGTCGACGGCCTCGGCGGTGCAGGGCATGTTGGCGCCCTCGGCGACCAGCCGGCAGCCGTTCTTGACCAGCTGCTTCGCATCGTCGCCGTCGAGCTCGTTCTGGGTCGCGCAGGGCAGGGCGATGTCGCACTCGGCCGACCAGGGCGTCTCGCCTTTCCGGTAATCCCAGCCCAGTGCCTCGGCGACCTGTTCGATCCGGCAGCCGCGGTCGGCCTTCATCCGCTTGATGGTGTCGAGTTGTTCCTGGTCCAGTCCGCCTGCGTCGTGCATCGTGCCGCTGGAGTCGGACAGGGTGATCACCCGCGCGCCGAGCTCGATCGCCTTTTCGGCGGCGTGCAGGGCCACGTTGCCGGCACCGGAGATGGCGATGCGCTGGCCGTCGACGTCGCCGCCGGCCCGGTCGAGCATGTCCTTGACGAAATACAGCACGCCGTAGCCGGTCGCCTCGGTGCGAAGCTCGGAGCCGCCGAAGGACACGCCTTTTCCCGTCAGCGCACCCACGAACTCCCGGGTCAGCGTCCGGTACTGGCCGAACAGGTAGCCGATCTCGCGCTGGCCGACGCCGATGTCGCCGGCCGGAATGTCGCGATTCGGGCCGATGTAGTGGACCAGCTGGTTCATCAAGGCCTGGCAGAAGCGCATGACCTCGTCGTCGCTTCTGCCCTTGGGGTTGAAATTCGCGCCGCCCTTCGCGCCGCCGATCGGCAGGCCGGTCAGCGCATTCTTGAAGCACTGCTCGAAGCCGAGGAATTTCAGCACGGACTCGGTCAGGCCGGGGTCGAAGCGCAGGCCGCCCTTGTACGGTCCGATCGCGTTGTTGAACTGGACCCGCCAGCCGCGGTTGACCTGGGCCTGGCCGTCGTCGGAGATCCAGCTGACCCGGAACGACACGACACGATCGGGCTCGGTCATCCGCTCGAGCAGCTTGCCGCGCTGGTAGCGGTCGTGTTCGGCGATGAAGGGAAGCACGTCGGCGGCGACTTCGTGCACCGCCTGGTGGAATTCCTTCTCGTCCGGGTTGCGCTGGACGACGCCGTCCATGAAGTCCTCGAGGTCCTTCCGGTCGCCGTTGTACCGCTTGCCGTCACTCATTGCTCATCCCTGCCGATCGTCGCCGCGTGGAAGTGGAACCCACGGTAGCAGCCCGGGGGCCAAGGAGTCGACACGGCCCGAGCGGCGGGGCGGCGAGGATGGGGCGCATATTCCGCGGCAGGGGGTGCGGGCGGATGTGGGCGATTTCGGGGCAAGGGGCCTGAATTTGCTAGAATTCCCGGTCCTTTCACCCAGTGACCGCGAATGGCCGGAAAGCTCTACATCCAGACCCACGGCTGCCAGATGAACGAATACGACTCCGACCGCATGGCCGAAGTGCTGGCGGCGTCGCACGGCCTGGAGCTGACCGACGACGAATCGGCGGCCGACGTGATCCTGGTCAATACCTGTTCGATCCGCGAGAAGGCGCAGGAAAAGGTGTTCTCCCAGCTCGGCCGCTGGCGACCGCTGAAGGAGGCGCGGCCCGGGGTGGTGATCGGCGTGGCCGGCTGCGTGGCCAGCCAGGAAGGCGATGGCATACTCAAGCGCGCGCCTTACGTCGACCTCGTTTTCGGTCCGCAGACGATCCACCGCCTGCCGCAGATGCTCGACCGGGTGCGCAAGGACGGCAAGGCGGCGATTGACGTCAGCTTCCCGGAGATCGAGAAGTTCGATCACCTGCCGCCGCCGGGCGCACGCGGCCCGTCGGCCTTCGTGTCGATCATGGAGGGCTGCTCGAAATACTGCACCTTCTGCGTCGTGCCCTACACCCGGGGCGAGGAGGTCAGCCGGCCGCTCGACGACGTGATCGCCGAGATCGCACAGCTCGAGGCGCAGGGCGTGCGCGAGATCAACCTGCTCGGCCAGAACGTCAACGCGTACCTGGGTCCGACCCACGACGGCGGCACGGCGGACCTGGCCATGCTGATCCGCTACGTCGCTTCCTTCGACGGCATCGAGCGGATCCGCTTCACCACCTCGCATCCGGTGGAGTTTTCCCACCGCCTGGTCGAGGCCTACGCCGATACGCCGAAGCTGGCCAACTACCTGCACCTGCCGGTGCAGTCCGGTTCCGACCGGGTGCTGGCGCTGATGAAGCGCGGCCACACGGTACTGGAGTACAAGGATCGCATCCGCAAGCTGCGCGAGGCGCGGCCGGACATCTCCCTGTCGTCGGATTTCATCGTCGGGTTTCCCGGCGAGACCGAGACCGACTTCGAACAGACCATGAAGCTTATCCGCGACCTGAACTTCGACCAATCGTTCAGCTTCATCTACTCGGCCCGCCCGGGCACGCCGGCCGCCAGCCTGCCCGACAACGTGCCCATGGAGGCCAAGAAAGCGCGACTGCAACGACTTCAGGCCCAGCTCAACAAGCAGGCGCAAGCCATTTCCGAGGCCATGGTCGGTCGCACGGAACGGGTGCTGGTCGAGGGTCCCAGCCGCAAGGACCCCAACGAACTGGCCGGACGCACGGAGAACAATCGCGTGGTCAATTTCCAGGGGCCGGCAGAGCTGGTCGGTCGTTTCGCCGAGGTCGAGATCACCGCGGCGCTGTCGAATTCGCTGCGCGGGCGCATCCCTGCCCGCGAAGTGGCCTGAATGGCGACGTCGACGCAACCGGTCACGCTCGAACTGGAGCCGGCCGACAACGAGCGGCTGGCCAACCTGTGCGGGCCCTTCGACGAGCACCTGCGCCTGATCGAGAAACGGCTCGGCGTTTCCGTCAACGCGCGCGGCAACCTGTTCGCGATCGAGGGCGAGGCGGACGCGACGGGCGCGGCCCGCCGGGTCCTGCGCAAGCTGTTCCGGCAGACCGAGCGCGAGGTGCTCACGCCGGCCCTGGTCAACCTCAGCCTGCAGGCCTCGGGCCTGGACGAGGCCGAGGACGGCGAGCGCGAGACCGTGATCCGGACCAAGCGCGGCCTGATCCGGGCGCGCGGCCCGAACCAGCGCCGCTACCTGGAGCGGATCGCCAACAACGACATCAACTTCGGCGTCGGCCCGGCCGGCACCGGCAAGACCTTCCTTGCCGTGGCCTGCGCGGTGGACGCGCTGGAGTCGGACCGCGTCCAGCGCATCGTGCTGGTGCGCCCGGCGGTCGAGGCCGGCGAACGGCTCGGTTTCCTGCCCGGTGACCTGGCCCAGAAGGTCGACCCCTACCTGCGCCCGCTGTACGACGCGCTCTACGAAATGATGGGTTTCGAGAAGGTCGGCCGCCTGATCGAGCGCAACGTGATCGAGGTCGCGCCGCTTGCCTACATGCGCGGCCGCACGCTGAATGACGCCTACGTGATCCTCGACGAGGCGCAGAACACCACGCCGGAGCAGATGAAGATGTTCCTGACCCGGATCGGCTTCGGTTCCCGGGCCGTGATCACCGGCGACCAGACCCAGGTCGACCTGCCGCCGAAGACGCTGTCCGGCCTGAAGCAAGCCATCGAACTGCTGCGCGGCGTCGAGGGGGTCGGCCAGACCTTCTTCGATGCCCGCGACGTGGTGCGCCACCCGATCGTGCGGCGGATCGTCGAGGCCTACGAGCGGGCCGATGCGGCCAGGGACCACGATGGGAATTGATATCCAGCACGCCGTGGCCCTGGACGGCGTGCCGTCCGACACCGACCTGGTCCGCTTCGCCGAAGCCGCCCTGCCGGAGGGCGGCACCGGGGTCGAGATCTGCCTGCGCGTGGTCGACGAGGCCGAAAGCCGCGCGTTGAATCGCGAGTGGCGGGGCAAGGATTCCCCGACCAACGTACTCAGCTTTCCATCCTCGCGGCCGCCGGGCCTGCCGGACGATGTCGACTTGCCTCTGCTTTCCGGCGACGTGGTCCTGTGCGCCCCGGTGATCGCCCGTGAGGCCCACGTCCAGGGCAAGCGCCCGGCCGACCACTGGGCGCATCTCGTGATCCACGGTATCTTGCACTTGCGCGGTTTCGACCATATGCAGGAAGAAGAGGCCGAACGCATGGAGGCGGTCGAGCGCGAGCTGCTGGCCGCACTCGACATTGCCGACCCCTACCGGGACGCGGACGCGCCCGGCCAATGCCCCACCCCATGACCCACTCAATGACCCACCAGGAGAGCGGACCTTCCCTTCGATGAACGACGACTCATCCAACAGTAGCAACGGCTCTGCGGGCCGATCGTGGCTGGAGCGCCTCGGGCGCGCCTTCGGCAGCGAACCGCGGAGCCGGGACGACCTGATCGAGCTGATTCGGGAAGCCACGGAAAGCGGCCTGATCGAATCCGACACGCTGGCCATGATCGAAGGCGCGCTGGAGGTCGATGAGCTCCAGGTGCGCGACGTCATGATTCCGCGTTCCCAGATGGTGGTGCTGTCCCAGGGCAGCTCGCTGGACGACATTCTCCCGATCATTCTGGAATCCGGCCACTCGCGTTTTCCCGTGGTCGGCGAGGACAAGGACGAGATCCAGGGCATCCTGCTGGCCAAGGACCTGCTGCGGCTGGTCGGCCGTGACAGCGACGTCGTGCTGGCCGACCTGATCCGGGCGCCGGTGATCATCCCGGAATCGAAGCGGCTGAACGTGCTGCTGCGCGAGTTCCGCGTCAACAAGAACCACATGGCCATCGTCGTCGACGAGTACGGTGGCGTGTCGGGTCTGATCACGATCGAGGACGTGCTCGAGGAGATCGTCGGCGACATCGACGACGAGCACGACACGGAGGCCGTCGAGGACATCCAGCGCCTCGGTGAGGGCCGTTTCCAGGTCCAGGCCCTGACCCCGATCGAAGACTTCAACGAGGCGCTGGGCACCGCCTTCAGCGATGACGAGTTCGACACGATCGGCGGGCTGGTCGTGGCCGAGTTCGGTCGCTTGCCGGAAGTGGGCGAGTCGGTCGGCATCGACGGATGGACCTTCCAGGTGACCGCCGCCGACGATCGTCGCCTGCACGCCATGGAAGTGGTCGAGGGCGTGTCGGAGTCGAACCCGGTCGACGGGGTTGACGAGCCCGAGTCCTGATATCCGTAAAACGCGAACCGCATCACATTCAGTTGCTTTTTCCGTGACCGCAGGGCAGGATGGCGAGCGTGGTGTCGTGCCCTCGCATCCGCGAGGTATCGGCGCCCCATCCAACTTCAGGGAGAGAGCGAATGAACATTCGGAAAAAGATGCTTGCCGCGGCGGTTGCCGGGACGATTGCCGCTGCGTGGTGCCTGCCCGTCGCGGCCGATGATCACGAATCCGGCGGTGATTACATGATCACCATGACCGAGATCGGCGTCACGATGGGTCACGGCATGGAGTTCCGCGATGGCATGAAGGCCTACATGGAATGCTACGAGGAGCAGGGCGGGGAAAATGCCTGGTCCGTGTGGTGGCCGGTCGACGGCAAGCTGAACACCTTGACCATCGTGTCGCGCATGGACATGTGGTCGGAAATGGGTGAGCAGGATGCCGCCAGCGAGGAATGCTGGTCCGTGGTCCGCGAACAGGTCTGGCCGCACATGGACAGCGTCGAGCGCCGGTTCGCGAAGCGGATGTCGGACTGGAGCGGCGACGCGGAGGGGTACTCGGTCGTCAAGCTGCACCAGTTCCGGGTCGCCGACGGCGAAGTCTTCCGCGAAGTGGTCGGTGAGATCACCGGCCATATGAAGGAGGCCGACTACGAGCACATGGGAACCTGGTACGACATGGAAGGCAACCATCGCTGGGAAGCCGACTACTTCGTGGTCGAGCACTATGCCGACTTCGCCGCCATGGACGAGGATCGCAAGGGTGCCGACGGCATCCTGGCCGATGCGGTCGGCCAGGACGAGGCGGCAGCGACCTGGGACCGGTTCGGCGAAGCGCTGGCCGACATGGAACCCTACTGGACGTCGACGCTTCGTCGCGATGACGAACTGAGCTTCTCGCCCTCCGAGGACTAGGAGGCGGGGTCCGGCATCGTCCGCGATGCCGGATCGGTTCCGAACGGTGCAAACGGAAAAGGCCCGGATTCGTCCGGGCCTTTTTCATGTTCAGGCCAACGGTCGTCCCGGGGACCGGCGCAGGCGGTCCGCCCGGGAGCCCTACTTCAGCTGGCCTCGGCCCAGACCTCCATCGGCGGGCAGGAGCAGACGAGGTTGCGGTCGCCGTAGACGTTGTCGACGCGGCCGACGGAGGCGAAGAACTTGCCCAGCCGCAGCGACGCGACGGGCCACCCGGCCTGCTCGCGGGAATAGGCGTGGGTCCATTCGTCGGCGCCGAGTTCGGCGATCGTGTGCGGCGCCATTTTCAGCGGGTTGTCGTCGGCGTCTAAGTCGCCGCTGGCCACCCGGTCGATCTCGCCGCGGATGGCGATCATGGCCTCGATGAAGCGGTCCAGTTCCTCGCGCGATTCGCTTTCGGTCGGCTCGATCATCAGCGTCCCGGGCACCGGCCAGGACATGGTCGGTGCATGGAAGCCGTAGTCGATCAAGCGCTTGGCCACGTCTTCCTCGGAGATTCCCGCCGACTCCTTGAACGGCCGCAGGTCCACGATGCACTCGTGGGCGATTCGTCCGTTGCGGCCGGTGTACAGGATGTCGTAGTGGTCCTGCAGGCCTTGGGCGATGTAGTTGGCATTGAGGATGGCCACCTCGGATGCGCGGCGCAGCCCGTCGCGACCCATCAGGGCGATGTAGGCCCAGGAAATCGGCAGGATCGCCGCCGAGCCCCAGGGCGCTGCGGCCACCGCCGGATTGGTGCCGGCGCCGGCCCCGAGCACGCCGCTGACGTGGCCGGGCAGGAACCCGGCGAGGTGTTCGCGCACGCCGATCGGACCGACGCCGGGCCCGCCGCCGCCGTGCGGGATGCAGAAGGTCTTGTGCAGGTTCAGGTGGCAGACGTCGGCATAGTCGGCCACGCGCGAGATGCCGACCAGGGCGTTCATGTTGGCGCCGTCGAGGTAGACCTGGCCGCCGGCGTCGCGGACGCTCTGGCAGATCGCGATGACGTCCTCCTCGAACACCCCGTGGGTAGACGGGTAGGTGATCATCAGCGCGGCCAGTTCGTCGCGATGCTTCTCGATCTTCGCGTTCAGATCGTCGCGGTCGATGTTGCCGCTGTCGTCGCAGCCGACCACCACGATCCGGTAGCCGACCATCTGCGCGCTGGCCGGGTTGGTGCCGTGCGCGGACGAAGGGATCAGGCATACGTCGCGATGGCCCTGGCCGCGGGACGCCTGGTAGCGGCGGATCGTCAGGAGGCCGGCGTACTCGCCCTGCGAGCCGGCGTTGGGCTGCAGCGAAACGGCGTCGAAGCCGGTGATCTCGCGCAGCATGCGGTCGAGATCATCGACCAGCGCGTGATAGCCGCGGGCCTGGTCATGCGGACACAGGGGGTGCAGCTCGGCGAATTCGGGCCAGGTCACCGGGATCATCTCGGCCGTGGCGTTGAGCTTCATGGTGCACGAGCCCAGCGGAATCATCGCGTGGGCCAGGCTCAGGTCGCGGTTCTCCAGCCGCTTGAGGTAGCGCAGCATCTCCGTTTCGGAGTGATAGCGCGAGAACACCTCGTGGGTCAGGTAGTCGCTGTTGCGAGCGAGGCGGTCGGGGATCGCCGGTGCGTGGTTGTCGAGGCTCCGGTCCAGTTCGTCGAGATCTGGCCGGTCGCCGGTCAGGGCTTCGAGCAGGTCGGCGATCTGTTCGCGCGTCGTGACCTCGTTGACGCTGATGCCGAGCTGGCCGTCGACGTCCGTGCGGAGGTTGAAGCCGGCGCGCCGCGCGCGCTCAACCCGGTCGGCCCGGCTTCGATCGTCGACTTCAAGGGTCAGCGTGTCGAAGAACTCGTCGTGGACCGGGGGCAGGCCGGCGGCCTTCAGGCCGGCCGCGGTGACCCGGGCCAGGCGGTGGACCCGCGTGGCGATCGTGCGCAGGCCGTCCGCGCCGTGCCATACGGCAAAGAAGCCGGCCATCACAGCCAGCAGCGCCTGCGCCGTACAGATGTTGCTCATCGCCTTCTCGCGCCGGATGTGCTGCTCGCGGGTCTGCAGCGCCATGCGCAGCGCCGGGGCCCCGTGGCGGTCGCGCGACACGCCGATGATGCGCCCGGGGACGTTGCGACGATGGTCTTCGTGCGTGGCCAGGAAGGCCGCGTGGGGGCCACCGTAGCCCATCGGCACGCCGAAGCGCTGGGCCGAACCGATGACCACGTCGGCGCCCATTTCCCCCGGCGGCTTCAGCAGCGCCAGCGACAGCAGGTCGGCGGCCACGGCGGCCAGTGCGTTGTTCTCGTGGGCAAGACCGATGAGGGTCTCCGGGTCGCCCAGTCGACCCTCGGCCCCGGGATACTGGACCAGCAGGCCGAAGAAGTCGCCGGACGCCGCGTCCCGTTCGAGGTCGTCGGACACCACGACCTCGATGTCCAGCGGCTCGGCCCGGGTGCGCATCACGTCGATGGTCTGCGGGAGCGCGTCGGCATCGACCAGGAAACGGCTGGAGGGGTTCTTGCGCGCAACGCGACGCATCATGGTCATCGCCTCGGCCGCCGCGGTCGCTTCGTCGAGCAGCGAAGCGTTGGCCAGGCCCATGCCGGTCAGGTCCATGACCGCCTGCTGGAAGTTCAGCAGGCCCTCGAGTCGGCCCTGCGAAATTTCGGCCTGGTAGGGCGTGTAGGCCGTGTACCAGCCGGGATTCTCGAGCACGTTGCGGAGGATCACCGGGGGGACGTGGGTCGGGTGGTAGCCCAGGCCGATCATGCTGTGCAGGACGGAGTTCCGGTCGGCCATGTCGCGAAGCCGGGCCAGCACCTGGGCCTCGTTCCGCGCGGCGGCCAGATCCAGCGGCCGTTCGGCGCGGATGCTGCCGGGCGTGGCCTCGGTGATCAGCGCGTCGAGCGATTCCAGGCCCAGGGTGCCGAGCATGGCCTCGACGTCCTCATCGCGCGGACCGATGTGGCGGCCGACGAACTCGGCGCGGTCCTCGAGCGCTTTCAGCGAAGCGCCGAGTGCGGAAGTCTTGCTGGACATGCTGGACATTCAGACAACCCCGAAGAAGGAATGGAAGTAGTGATCGACCAGCAGGATGGCGAACAGGGCCATCAGGTAGATCACGGAATAGTGGAAGAAGGCCATCGGCAGCTGCTCGCTGCGGCTGACCATCAGCGCGATGGCGTAGCCGAGGAAACCGGCGTTGAGAACCAGGCTGCCGGCCAGGTAGACCCAGCCGCTCATCCCGGTCAGGAAGGGCAGCAGGGTGACCAGGACCAGGATGATCGAATAGAACAGGATCTGCCAGCGGGTGAACGGCACCCCGTGGGTGACCGGCATCATCGGCAGGCCGACCCCGGCGTAGTCATCGCGTCGGTAGATCGCCAGCGCCCAGAAATGCGGTGGCGTCCAGACGAAGATGATCAGGAACAGGATCAGCGCGTAGGCATGCACTTCGCCGGTGACCGCAACCCAGCCGAGCACCGGCGGCGCCGCGCCGGCCGCACCGCCGATCACGATGTTCTGCGACGTGGCGCGCTTGAGCCACACGGTGTAGATCAGCGCGTAGCCGATCAGGCTGAAGAAGGTCAGCACCGCGGTCAGCCAGTTGACGCCCACGACCAGCATGACCATGGAGACTGCGGCCAGGGCCAGCGCGAACACGACCACCTCGCGTTCGGTCAGCGCGCGATTCGGCAGCGGCCGGTGGCGGGTCCGCGTCATCCGTGCATCGATACGGCGGTCCAGCAGGTGGTTGAGCGCAGCCGCCGACGCGGCCGCAAGGCCGATGCCCAGGCCGCCGAGGAACAGCGGCTGGAGCGGAATCATGCCCGGGGTCGCCAGCGCCATGCCGACGATCGCGGTGAACACGATCAGGGCGACCACCTTGAGCTTGCAGAGCCCGAGAAACGCGGACAGCTTGCGGGTCGCGGCCGACATCGATCAGGTAATCGAGCGGCGGCTGCGGTGAAGCAGGAAGATCAGGCTGGCCAGCAGCAGGGCAGCCACGCCGTTGTGGGCGACCGCGTTCGGCAGCGGCAGTGCGCCGACCACGTTGTAGATGCCCAGCGCGACCTGCACGGCCAGCACGACGAGCATCACGGCGGCAGGACGGCGCAGGTCCTCGACCCGGACCAGCCGGGCGAACAGCCAGCCCAGCACCCCGATCACGACCAGGGCCCCCAGCCGATGGGCCAGGTGGATCGCCACCCGGGCAGGCTGGTCCAGCACGCCGCCCTCGTAATCCACGCCGACGCCGCGCCACAGGCGGAAACCTTCGCTGAAGTCGGTCCGGGGCCACCACGCCCCGGTGCAGGTCGGAAAATCGGGGCAGGCGAGCGCTGCGTAGTTGGTGCTGACCCAGCCGCCGAGCAGGATCTGGATCACCACCACCGCGAAGCCCAACCAGATCCAGCGGTGTTCGGCCCGGGCCGGCAGGCTGGGAGCCGCTGAACCGCTCGAAGACACCTTCAGGGACAGCCAGAAGAGCAGCGAGAACGTGGCCATGCCGCCGGCCAGGTGGGCGGTGACGATGGCCGGCTTGAGCAGCAGGGTCACCGTCCACATGCCCAGGATGCCCTGGAAGATCACCAGCGCCAGCAGCGCGCTCGGCAGGGCGACCGGTTGAGCGGGGTCGCTGCGATTGCGCCATGCCATCACGGCCATGACCAGGATGAGGAAACCCAGCAGCGTCGCGATGTAGCGGTGAGCCATCTCGCGGAAGGCCTTGCCCGAGTCCACGGCCCGATATGCGGAAAACTCGGTGAAGGCGCTGGTTGCCGTTTCGATGTGCTCCTGCGTTTTCGGCCAGGTGACCATGCCGTAGCAGCCCGGCCAGTCGGGGCAGCCGAGTCCGGCGTCGGTCAGGCGCACCCAGGCGCCGGCCACGATCACGATCAGGGCGAGCCCGGTCGCGAACCAGGCGAGGCGGCGAAATATCGTCGTTCTTCCGCTCTCGGAAGTCGTCATTTCAGTCACGAACGGTCCAGGTCAACAGGCGGCGGAGATCCTTGCGGATTCCGGTCGGATCGGCTTCCAGGCCGAAGCGCTCCATTATATTTCCCTCGGGATCAACGATGTAGAAACCGCCGTCGGCAGCGCCCGGAAAGGTCTGCCGAAGCCCGTCGGCCGCCGGTCCGCCGAGAATCCGGAACGTCGGGTCGAGCGCCCGGACCCGCTCCGCGACGGCGGCCTCGGGCGCGACGGCGGTCACCATCAGCAGTCCGATATCGGGCACGTGACGGTTCTGGGCGGCGCGGATCTGGCGCAGCAGCCAGGCCCGCTCCTCGCAGGCCGCGTCGCAGCTTCCGGGCTCGACCTGGACCAGGAGCCAGCGGCCGCGCAGATCGGCCGCGCCGAGCCGCTCCCCGCCCTCGGTGACGAGGTCGAAGGCGGGCAGGGCGACGACCGGGTCGAGCAGCTCGCCGTGCGAGCGCTCCGGCGCCGGCTCCCAGTCGACCCAACGCGAGTTGAGCAGCACAGCAATCACGATCGGCGCCAGGAACAGCGCGAACAGCAGGATCAGCGTGAGTCGAGCCTTCATTTCGTGGAATTCCTCGTCGTTGACCGGCGGCGGGCGCGCAGGCTCAGACTGATCCAGATGGCGGCAACCACTGCGGCCATCAACCCCCACTGGACGGCATAGCCGACATGGCGTTCGGGCCCGAAGGTGACCACCGGCCAGTCAGCGCCGGTCAGGTGGCCCGGATGAGCCGGGTCCAGCTGCACGATCTGCGGAAGCAAGGCGTCGCCGAAGGCCGCGCGCAGCGGGCCGTCGGCGTGGTAGGTGAGCAGGTTCGGCCAGTCGTCGACATCCAGGGGCGCGGTTTCGCCGAGTCGCAGGCCGACTTCGGGCGGATCGACCAGCAGGCCCTCGATGCGTTCGGCCGGCGGCGGCTCCGGATCGGGGCGCGGCGCACTGCGGTCGGGCCAGGCGGTCCATCCGCGGTCGACCAGCACGACCCGTCCGTCGTCCAGGGTCCACGGTGTGAGTACGTGCACGCCCGGCTGTCGCTTGAACACGCGGTTGTCCAGCAGGACCTGGCGATCGTCGTCGAATCGCCCGCCCCCGGTGATGCGGGTCGGCGTCGGCGTTTCCGCGTCGACGTCCTGCAGGAGAATGGTCGGCGCATCGGCCACCTCGGCCATCCGGGCGCGCTTGTCATCCGCTCGATCGAGCTGCCAGGTCATCAGCCACAGGCAGGCACCCACCACCAGCGCGGCGGCGAGGTGCGGAACGACAGCCCGGACTGCCGATCGAGCGGTCGGGCGACTGTCGCGGTCGACGTTCCGGCCGGCATTTCGCGGAGTTGTCATGCGCCCGACGCCCAGCGGGTAGGATACGGGACTCCCGAATCCGGACGTTCTGTCGTGCTGATCAAGATCATCGTTCTCGCCTTCCTGGTGGCCATACTCTACAGCCTGGCCTCGAGCTTCTATTTCCTCGTCAACGACAAGGGTGAAGGCGACCGCACCGTGCGCAGGCTGACCTGGCGGATCGGCCTGTCGCTGCTGCTGGTGATCGGGCTGTGGGTGGGCTTCAAGCTGGGCTGGATCGAACCGAGCGGGGTCGACCCGGTCCGCTACACGACGCCGTCCGGCGGCTGAGCACCGGACGGGTCATCGAGACAGGAACGGTCAAGCGGGACGGAACGACTCAGCCGAGGACGGAGAGCACGTGCTCGGCGCTGGAAACCCGGAATTCGCCCGGGGCTTCGACCAGCAGCTGCTCGACCACGCCGTCGCGCACGATCAGAGCAAAGCGCTGGGACCGCAGGCCCATGCCGAATGCGCGGCCGTCCATCTCCAGGCCGAGCGCCTGGGCGAAGTCTCCGTTGCCGTCCGCGGCCATCACGATCCGGTTCCCATCGTCTTCGCTCACCCCTGCGGCCTTGCCCCAGGCGTCCATGACGAAGATGTCGTTGACCGCCATGCAGACGATGCGATCGGCGCCGGCCTTGCGCAGCGCATCGGCGTGCTCGATGAAACCGGGCAGGTGCTTGGCCGAACAGGTCGGCGTGAACGCACCCGGGACGGAAAACAGCACCGTGGTGCCCTCTCCCATGAGTTCGGCCGCGTCGATCGGCGTAGGGCCGGATTCGCCCATGATCGTGAGCTGCGCCTGCGGGAGGCGCTCGCCTTGTGCAATCGTCATCGGGATCAGCCCCCGAGGGCTTCGTTGACGGCGTTCAGCAGCTGCTTCTTGTCGACCGGCTTGGTCAGGTAGGCGCTGGCGCCCTGGCGCAGGCCCCAGATGCGGTCGGTTTCCTGGTTCTTCGTGGTCACGAAGATGATCGGAATCTCGGCCGTGTCCTTGTTCTTGGAGATCTTCCGGGTGGCCTGAAAACCGTTCAGGCCCGGCATCACCACGTCCATCAGGATCAGGTCCGGCTTGTTCGCCGTGGCCGCCTCGACGCCCTCTTCTCCGCTGCTGGCCGTGATCACCTCATGCCCCTGTTCCTCGACGATCTTCGACAGCGTGTACAGGTGCGTGTCGGAATCGTCGACAATCAGAATCTTGGCCATCGTTTTTCCCTTTGAATGAGTGCCTGGAGAGCGGAAACTATACTACAAAATCCGCGCCGCCCACCACGCCTCCGGACGCTCAAGCGTCGCGCCGGACGCGAACCACGACCCGGCCCACCGAGCCGCCCGACAGGGCGTTGTCGAACCAGGGCGTCATCTCGTCCAGGCCGACTTCACGCGCCTCGATCAGGTCGAGATGGGCCGGCTTCCAGTCGCTCGCCAGGCGGTCCCAGATCCGCTCGCGGATCCGGTACGCGCAGCCGGAGGAGTTGATGCCCAGAAGGCTGACTCCGCGGATGATGAACGGCATGACCGTGGTCTTGACGCCGATGCCGCCGGCCATGCCGCAGGAAGCGATGCTGCCCCAGGGATGGATCACCCGGGTCAGCCCCGAGAGCATGTCGCCGCCGACGTTGTCGATCGCGCCGGCCCATTTCGCCGAGTCCATCGGTTTCTCGCTCCAGTGCAGGTCCTGGCGCGAGATGCACTGGGTCGCGCCGAGCTCGCGCAGGCGGTCGAAATGCTCGACCTTGCCCGAGATCGCGTGCGCTTCGTAGCCGGCGCGCGTGAGCAGGTCCAGCGCGATCGAACCGACCCCGCCGCTGGCGCCGGTGACCACGATCGGCCCCATGTCCGCCGTCTGGCCGTTGGCTTCCATCCGCCACAGGCACAGGGCTGCGGTGAACCCGGCCGTGCCGAGGACCATGGCCTCGCGCAGCGACAGGCCATCGGGCTTCGGGACCAGCCACTCCGACGGCACCCGCAGATACTCGGAATAGCCGCCGTCGCGGGTCTCGGAGAGGTCGCAGCCGGTGATCAGCACTTCCTCCCCCGGGTCGAAGCGATCGGAATCGCTCCGGACCACGGTGCCGGCGGCATCGATTCCGCCGTTGAGCGGGAATGTGCGCAGGATCCGCCCCTTGCCGGTCGCGGCCAGGGCGTCCTTGTAGTTGATGCTGGAATACTCGACGCGGATGACCACATCGCCGTCGGTCTGATCGTCGATCGACTGCTCGACGATTTCGGAACGGTACCCGTCCTCGTCATCGAAGATGCGGAACGCGCGAAAGCTGTCGGGGATGTCCTGGCTCATCGGTGGGCTCGGTTGTCCGGTTGCAGACGTGCAAGCGTAACGGGTTTGGGCGGGCGATGGGCTTCGGGCCGGGGGACGCCTCTCCGTGTGCAGCCTCGCCAGCAAGCGGGCAAAGCCCGCGTAGCGAAACCGCCTTTGACTTTCGATTCGGCCTTACCCGAGTTCGCGGCCCCCGGCGGGGCGCCGTTCCAGATTCCAAACGAGAATCAACCCCTTGAACCCTTTCGCCCCGCGCTTCGCGCTTGCGGGCGACCTTCTTTTGTCAATCGCGACAAAAGAAGGCAAAAGCGCTTCTTACAAGCTGGGCGTATCGCGGCCGAGTTTCTCGGCTAAGGCCGTGGCGCCGAGAATCGGTGATCGACCTCGACTCAGGAGAAGCTGTCGAGCGCAACCTCCAGGCTACCGATGGTGGCTGCGGATCGATATCCGCTCCGGTCCGGCAGCCCATCGGAACGAATCGCCCACCGGGCCGCGCGGGCTCCGAGCCCTCATCCGGTAGCCGAAAGCTGGCGCGTGACAAGCTTCTCGTGTCTCAGCGCGCTAAGCGATTTTCTGCGCCGCGGCGCCATCTCACAGGCAACCCCGCCCCGTTCGCACCGCTTCTAGAAGCGCTTTTGGGTACTTTTGAGGCGACTGTCAAAAGTACCTCGCCAGAAAGCGGGCAAAGCCCGCGTGGCGAAACGCCCTTGTTCTTGCTTTGGATCCGAAAGACAAACCCCAAAAAGCCTTTCGCCCCGCGCTACGCGCTTGCGGGCGACCTTCTTTTGTCAATCGCGACAAAAGAAGGCAAAAGCGCTCTTTACAAGCTGGGCGTATCGAGGAACG
The DNA here is from genome assembly GCA_965222675.1 of Wenzhouxiangellaceae bacterium. Taxonomy (GTDB): domain Bacteria; phylum Pseudomonadota; class Gammaproteobacteria; order Xanthomonadales; family Wenzhouxiangellaceae. The sequence goes on from OZ244963.1 coordinate 1,687,778, forward strand.
AGTTCCCCGGCCGATGCCGTGGCGCCAAGAATCGGTGGTCGACCTCGACTCAGGAGAACCTGTAAAGCGCAACCTCCAGGCTACCAACGGTGGCCGCGGAACGATATCCGCTCCGGCTCGGCAGCACATCGGAACGAATCGCTCATCAGGTCGGTCCGCCTCCGATCCCTCTTTCGGTAGCCGAAAGCTGGCGCGTGACAAGCTTCTCGTGTCTCGGCGCGCTAAGCGATTTTCTGCGCCGCGGCGCCATCTCACAGGCAACCCCGGCCCGTTCGCACAGCTTCTAGAAGCGCTTTTGGGTACTTTTGAGGCGATTGTCAAAAGTACCTCGCCAGCAAGCGGGCAAAGCCCGCGTGGCGAAACGCTTTTGATCCTGGTCTATTTCGACTTTCAGAAAAAAATCAACCCCTTGAACCCTTTCGCCCCGCGCTGTGCGCTTGCGGGCGACCTTCTTTTGTCAATCGCGACAAAAGAAGGCAAAAGCGCTTCTTACAAGCTGGGCGTATCGAGGCCGAGTTTCTCGGCTAAGGCCGTGGCGCCAAGAATCGGTGATCGACCTCGACTCAGGAGAAGCTGTAAAGCGCAACCTCCAGGCTACCAACGTTGGCCGCGGAACGATATCCGCTCCGGCTCGGCAGCACATCAGAACGAATCGCTCATCAGGTCGGTCCGCCTCCGATCCCTCTTTCGGTAGCCGAAAGCTGGCGCGTGACAAGCTTCTCGCGTCCCAGCGCACTAAGCGATTTTCTGCGCCGCAGCGCGGCCTGACGAGCAACCCCGCCCAATTCGCACCGCTTTGAAAAGCGCTTTTGGGTACTCTTGAGGCGATTGTCAAAAGCACCTCGCCAGCAAGCGGGCAAAGCCCGCGTGGCGAAACGCCCGTCGAACAACTCCGCCCCGAGCCAGCGGACCCTCCGGCCCCGCCTCGGTCAAAAAAAGACCCGGCCTGGACGCCGGGTCTTCGAAAGCCGCACATGGTGCGCGATCAATGCGGTGCGCGATCAATGCGATCTGCGCGATCAGTTGGCCTTGTGGATCGCCCGCTTGTCGACCGCCAGGGCGGCTTCGTGGACGGCCTCGGAGAGCGTCGGGTGGGCGTGGACGATGCGGGCGAGGTCCTCGGCGGCGCCGTGGAATTCCATCGTCACGACGACTTCGCCGATCAGCTCCGATGCGTTGGCGCCGACGATCTGGCAGCCGAGCAGTTCGTCGGTTTCGGCGTCGGCGAGAATCTTGACCTGGCCGGAGGCATTGCCCATCGCCAGGCCGCGGCCGGTCGCGGCGAACGGGAAGCTGCCGGAGCGATACTCGATGCCGGCTTCGGTCAGCTCCGCCTCGGTCTTTCCGACCCAGGCGATCTCCGGGTCCGTGTAGATCACCCAGGGAATGGTCTCGAGATTGATGTGGCCGGACTGACCGGCCAGCGTCTCGGCCACGGCGATGCCTTCCTCGGAGGCCTTGTGCGCGAGCATCGGGCCGCGGACCAGGTCGCCGATCGCCCAGACGCCGTCGGCCGAAGTGCGGCAGTTGCCGTCGACCTCGACCTGGCCCCGGTCCGTGAGCTTCACGCCGCTGTCGTCGGAGACCAGGTCGTCGGACGCGGCGCGGCGTCCGACCGCGACGAGCAGCTTGTCGAACACTTCCGTGTGTTCGTCCTTGCCGTCCGTGTAGGTGACCGACACCTTGCCGTCCTCGACCTTCGCGCCGCTGACCTTGGAGCCCATCCGCACGTCCAGGCCCTGCTTCTTGAACTCGCGCTGGGCGATCTTCGCCATGTCGCGGTCGATCACCGGCAGGAAGTCGTCGACGGCTTCGAGCAATACCACTTCACTGCCCAGGCGGCGCCAGACGCTGCCCATTTCCAGTCCGATCACCCCGGCGCCGATCACGCCGAAGCGCTCGGGTACTTCCGGAATCTCCAGCGCGCCGACGTTGTCGAGGATGTGCTCGTTGTCGACCTCGACGTTGGGGATCGAGAACGGCACGGAGCCGGCCGCCAGCACGATGTGCTTGGCCGTGGCGGTGTACTTGTCGCCGTCGTTCGGGGTGACCTCGACCTGGCGGTCGGCGAACAGCTTGCCGCGGCCGTTGACGAACTCGATCTTGTTGGCCTTGAACAGCTGGATCAGTCCGCTGTTGAGCTGCTTGACCACCTTGCGCTTGCGGTCGAGCATCTTGTCCACGTCGATCGAGACATCACCGGTGGAGATGCCGTGCTCGGTGTAGTCGTGCTGGATGTGATGGAAGTGCTTGGACGAATCCAGCAGCGCCTTGGACGGAATGCAGCCCACGTTCAGGCAGGTGCCGCCCGGCGCGGGCTTGCCGTCGTCGTCCTTGCGGTCGTCGATCAGCAGGGTCTTCAGGCCCAGCTGCGCGGTCCGGATGGCTCCGGCGTAGCCGCCGGGGCCGCCACCGATGAAGATCACGTCGAATTCGTTGTCTGCCATGGTGATTTGCGTCTCTGTTCGTATGTCGGGGCGACGCCGGGCGTCGCCGGAGTATCTGGCTCGAAGTCGAGGGGAAAGGGGAGAGGGGCTGGTGAAACCCGAGTGGTTTCTGCGCGTCTCGAGTCCCTGGTCCCTGACCCCTGGTCCCTCATCCCTGCAGTTCAGAGGCCCAGCAGCATTCTGGCCGGGTCTTCCAGCGCTTCCTTGACCGCGACCAGGAACTGCACGGCGTCCTTGCCGTCGATGATCCGGTGGTCGTAGGACAGCGCGATGTACATCATCGGCCGGACCACGATCTCGCCGTCGATGGCGACCGGTCGTTCCTTGATCGTGTGCATGCCGAGGATCGCGCTCTGCGGTGCATTGAGCAGCGGCGTCGACAGCAGGGAACCGAACACGCCGCCGTTGGTGATCGAGAACGTGCCGCCCTGCAGGTCCTCGAGCTCGATCTTGCCGGCGCGCGCCTTTTCGGCGTAGTGTGCGATCTGGCTTTCGATCTCGGCAAGGCTCAGCTGGCCGGCATTGCGCAGCACCGGCACCATCAGGCCGCGGTCGGTCGAGACCGCGATGCCGACGTCCTGGAAGCCGTGGTAGACGATCTCGTCGCCTTCCACCGCGGCATTGACCACCGGGTGCTTGTCCAGCGCCTCGCAGCAGGCCTTGACGAAGAAGGACATGAAGCCGAGCTTGACGTCGTGCTTCTTCTGGAACGCCTCCTTGTACTTCGAGCGAATCTGCATGACCTCGTGCAGGTCGACCTCGTTGAAGGAGGTCAGGATCGCCGCGGTGTTCTGGGCTTCCTTCATGCGCTCGGCGATGCGCGAGCGCAGGCGCGACATCTTGACCCGCTCCACCGGGCGCGGCCCGCCGCCGGACAGGTGGCTGAGCACGTCGCCCTTGGTGATCCGCCCGCCCCGGCCGCTGCCGGGAATCTCGGACGGGTCGACCTGGTTCTCGTCGACGAGCTTGCGCACCGACGGAGCGAGCTTGCCCGTATCGCCGCCCGACCCGGAACCCGCTGTCGACTCGGATCGCGATTTCTTCGACGAGCGCGAGGTCGATTCCGACGACGATCCCGACGACGACGACCCGGCCTCGCCGCCACCCGATGAACCGGATGACGAGCGCTCGTCGGAATCCCCGCCGGAGTCCTTGTCCTCGTCCGACGAAGCTTCGTCGTCCTGGGCCTCTTCGGGTTCCTCGTCGGCGACTTCGCCTTCCTCGATCCTGCCCAGCACCTGGTCGGCGGTCACGGTTTCGCCTTCTTCGGCGTCGATCGCTTCGAGTACGCCATCGGCCGGTGCCGGCACTTCCAGCACCACCTTGTCGGTTTCCAGGTCGACCAGGTTTTCGTCGCGTCGAACGGTGTCGCCGGCCTTCTTGTGCCACTTGGCGACCGTGGCGTCCGAAACCGACTCGGGCAGGGTGGGGACCTTGACTTCAGTGCTCATGGTGAATCCTTGGGAAAAGTCTGGATGGACGTAGCTTACGAATCGAGGCCCAGGGCGTCCCGGGCCAGGCGCTCCTGCTGCTCGACGTGGACCTGGTAGTAGCCGACCGCCGGCGATGCGGAGGCGGCCCGGCCCGCGTAGTCGAGCTGCTGGTCGTCGCGCACACAGGCCTGCAGGTGATGGCGGATCTGGAACCAGGCGCCCTGGTTCATCGGCTCTTCCTGGCACCAGATGACCGTGCCGGCCTGCTTGTAGCGCTCGATGATGGCGGTCAGTTCCTCGCGCGGGAACGGATACAGCTGTTCGACCCGGACCAGCGCGACGCGTTCGAGGTCGCTGTCCGCCTCGTCCCGCACCTTGGCCAGGTCGAAGTACACCTTGCCGGCGCAGAACACGACCCGCTCGACCTTGTTCGGGTCCGGCTGGGCGGGATCGTCGATGACCAGCTGGAAGCCGCCGCTGGCCAGGTCCTCCAGCGACGACACGGACTGCTTGTGTCGCAGCAGGCTCTTCGGCGTCATGACCACCAGCGGCTTGCGGTAGGGCCGGACGATCTGGCGGCGGATCAGGTGGAACCACTGGGCCGGCAGGGTCGGCACGCAGACCTGGATGTTGTTGTCCGAGCACAACTGCATGAAGCGCTCGAGGCGGGCGGAGGAGTGCTCCGGCCCCTGGCCCTCGTAGCCGTGGGGAAGGAACATGACCAGGCCGCACAGCCGCCCCCACTTGGCTTCTCCGGAGGTGATGAACTGGTCGATCACGACCTGGGCACCGTTGACGAAGTCGCCGAACTGCGCCTCCCAGATCACCAGCGTGCCGGGGTCGGCGGTGGCGAAGCCGTATTCGAAGGCCAGCACGGCTTCCTCGCTGAGCAGCGAGTCGATCACCGCGACCCGGTCCGGATCGTCGGTGAGTTCGGCCAGCGGCGTGATCGAACGGCCGTCCTCCTGGTTGTAGAGCACCGCATGGCGGTGGAAGAACGTGCCGCGGCCCGAGTCCTGGCCGACCAGACGCAGGCCGGTGCCGTCATCGATCAGACCGGCATAGGCAGCGGTTTCGGCAAAGCCCCAGTCCAGCGGCGCTTCGCCGGCCGCCATCTTGCGGCGCTGCTCGATGATGCGGTCGACCTGCTTGTGCAGGCTGAAGCCGTCGGGCAGGGTGGTCAGCCGGTCCGACAGGGCCTTGACCCGTTCGACCGGCATCGAGGTGTCGGCCTCCGTGCGCCAGTCGTTACCGAGATAGGGCGACCAGTCGACCGTGGTCAGTGCATCGCCGTCATCGACCAGGTCGACCACCGGCTGGCCGGCGTCGAGCCGGTCGCGATAGTCCTTCTGCCACGACTCCAGTTGCTTGCGCTCGATCAGGCCGTCGTCGACAAGGGCCCCCGAGTATTGGGTGAACACCGAATCGAGGCTGCGGATCGCGTCGTACATGCGCGGCTGGGTCGCGGCCGGTTCGTCGGCCTCGTTGTGGCCGAGGCGCCGGTAGCAGACGAGATCGACGATCACGTCCTTCTTGAACTCGCGGCGGAAGTCGGCGGCCACGCGGGTGACGAACAGCACCGCTTCGGGATCGTCGGCGTTGACGTGGAAGATCGGCGCCTGGACCATCTTGGCGACTTCCGTGCAGTACAGCGTCGAGCGCGCGTCCAGCGGGTTGCTGGTCGTGAAGCCGATCTGGTTGTTGACCACCACGTGCAGCGTGCCGCCGACCTTGAAGCCGCGGGCCTGCGACATGTTGAACAGTTCCATGTTCACGCCCTGGCCGGCCAGGGCGGCGTCGCCGTGGATCAGTACCGGAAGCACCTGTTCGAAGTTCTGGTCGTCGAGGCGGTTCTGGCGGGCACGTGCGCTGCCGGCGACCACGGGATTGACGATCTCCAGGTGCGAGGGGTTGAACGCAAGCGCGAGGTGCATGACGCCGCCGGGCGTGCGAACGTCCGAGGAGAATCCCATGTGGTACTTGACGTCGCCTGACCGGGCGGGGTCGTCGTTCTGGATCTTGCCCTCGAACTCCGCGAAGAGGTCGCCGGGCGACTTGCCGAGAATGTTGACCAGGACGTTCAGCCGGCCGCGGTGGGCCATGCCGATGACCATTTCGCGAATGCCCTGGCTTCCCGTATGGCGGATCAGGGTATCGAGCAGCGGGATCAGGCTTTCGCTGCCTTCCAACGAGAATCGCTTCTGGCCGACGTAGCGCGAGTGCAGGTACTTCTCCAGGCCCTCGGCTGCGCCCAGCTTCTCGAGCAGGCGCCTGCGATCCTCGGCCGGCAGTTCGTAGCGGCCGCGGGTCCGCTCCAGGCGCTGCTGCAGCCAGCGGCGCTGGTTGGTGTCGGTGATGTGCATGTACTCGACGCCGACCGTGCCGCAGTAGGTCTCCTGGCAGACCGCGACGATTTCCGACAGCGGCAGGCGATCGGGGGCGGCCAGGCTGCCGGTGTGGAACGTGGTGCCGTTGTCGGCTTCCGACAGGCTGTGGAACTCGAGGTCGAGGTCCGGTACCTTCGGCCGCTGGCTCAGGCCCAGCGGGTCGAGGCGTGCGCGCTGGTGGCCGCGGACCCGGTAGGCGTTGATCATCCGCAGGACGCCGGCCTGCTTGAAATCCTCGGCCGCTACGGGAGCGCCGCCGCGCGCCATCTCCTCGGCCAGGACCTCGAAGCGGGCCTCGATCAAGCGGTGGCGAGTGTCGTCCTCCGCGCCGTCGAGCAGCTCGGAGAAGGTCTCACGCCAGTGGTCCGGGACCGAACCCGGGTCGTCGAGCCAGGCTTCGTAGAGTTCTTCCACGAAGGCAGCATTCAGACCGGACAGGTGGGACGTCCGGTATTTCTGCTCCAGTGTTTCGGTCATGAGTCGGAGAAGGGCGCTGATCGCGTCACGCGGACAAGTCGAAAAGTATAACGCCTGCGGCCTGCCATTAGGACCCCGGGAGCCATCGCGGGCACCCGCCCGTGAGGCTCACGACGACGGCCGGACCAGCTCGTTCTGCTCGATCAGCTGCTCGAGCACGGCACGCGCTTCCTCGTCGTCCGGCAGTTCGTCGATCCGGCCGTTCCGGCACAGCTGCCGCGCGAACTCCGAAGGACAGCTCCACTGCTGGCCATTGACGAACAGCAGGCCGGTGTCGCTCCAGGCCAGGCGTGTGCCCGGGCGGAAGGTCAGCGGCGGCTCCAGGCCCAGGTCGTCCTCGTCGTCGTCATCATCCTCGGGCGACCACTGCCGGTAGGCGGTCAGGGTCTGGCCCAGCCAGGCGATCAGCGCGTCGTCGTCGAGCTGGATGGCCTGGGCGAGCAGTCGTCGCGCGTGCTGCAGCAGGGTCTGGTCGATCCGCTCGGCGCGCTCCGTATCGAACTTCAAGGGGTTGAGCCGCGGCAGCCGGCCTTCGTGTTCGCCGAGGTAGGCGGCCAGTTCGGCCAGCAGTTCGGCCGACGACGGTGCGCGCAGGCCGACCGACCAGGTCTGGCAGGTCTGCTGGGCGATGCCGTGGTGGGCGATGCCGGCCGGGACGTAGAGCACGTCCCCGGGTTCGGCGATGCAGTGGACCTCGGCCTTGAACTTGCGCAGCACCGCCAGCTCGAAGTCCTCGTTCAGGTCGGGCTGGAAACTGCCGGCCAGCTCCCAGCGCCGCGTTCCGGCCGCCTGGACGAGGAACACGTCGTAGGCGTCGACGTGCGGCCCGACCGAACCGCCGGGGCCGGCCTGGCTGACCATGATGTCGTCGAGCAGCCAGTTCGGCAGGAAATCGAAGGCCTCGAGCAGTTCGGCGACCTGGGCGAATCTCTTGTCCATGTCCTGGACCAGCACCGACTGGTAGGGCCGGTCGAGCGGCGGCAGGTCGTCGTCGCCGAACGGGCCGTACTCCAGCGCCCAGTCCAGGTTCTCGAAGGAACCGGTCACCAGGCGGGCGGCCAGGTCGTCGTCGGCAGCCGCGCGCTGGATCTGGTCCAGGCCGAGCGCGGCCGGCTTCAGCCAGCCGCGGATCAGCAGCGGCTTGCGCTGCCAGAATTCGTCGAGGAAGCGACGCGCCTCGAAGTCGTCCCATTCGGCCAGTGCGATCGGCTTCACGTGTACTGCTCGATCGCGCGCGCCATGGCCGCGGCGTTGCCGGTGTAGTCCGCCGGCCGCATTGCAAGCAGCCGCTCGCGCTCGTCGGCGGGAAGGTCCAGCGACTCGATGAATGCGCGCACCCGCTCGCCGTCGATCCGCTGTCCGCGAGTCAGCGCCTTGAGCTTCTCGTAGGGCTGGTCGATGCCGTGCACGCGCATGACCGTCTGGATGGCTTCGGCCAGCACTTCCCAGGCGCGGTCGATGTCCTCTCCGATCCGCGACGGGTCGGGCTCGATCCGGTCCAGGCCGCGTTCGATCGACCGCCAGGCCAGCAGGCAGTAGCCGAGCGCGCTGCCGATCGAGCGCTGGACGGTCGAATCGGTCAGGTCGCGCTGCCAGCGCGAGACCGGAAGCTTGGTCGCCAGGTGGTCGAGCAGGGCGTTGGCCAGGCCGAGATTGCCTTCGCCGTTCTCGAAGTCGATCGGATTGACCTTGTGCGGCATGGTCGACGAGCCGATTTCGCCCTCGACGGTCTTCTGTGCGTAGTAGCCCAGGGAGATGTAGGCCCAGGTATCGCGGGCGAAGTCCAGCAGTACGGTGTTGATCCGGACCAGCGCATGCGCGGCCTCGGCGATCATGTCGTGCGGCTCGATCTGGGTCGTGTAGGGGTTCCAGACCAGGCCCAGGTCCTCGACGAAGCGCTGGGCCAGCGCCGGCCAGTCGAGGTCCGGACACGCGGCAAGGTGGGCGTTGAAGTTGCCGACCGCGCCGTTGATCTTGCCGGTGATGTCGACCCGGGCCAGGCCGCGGCGCTGGCGTCGCAGCCGGAACACCACGTTGGCCAGTTCCTTGCCCAGCGTGGTCGGTGACGCGCTCTGGCCGTGGGTGCGCGAGAGCATGGCGAGTTCCGCGTGGTCGACCGCCAGTGCGGCCAGGCGGTGGTCGAGGTCGGCCAGCACCGGGTCGAGCACGTTGACCAGCGCGTCGCGCAGCATCAACCCGTAGGCGAGATTGTTGATGTCTTCGGACGTGCAGGCGAAATGCACGAACTCGCTGCGAACGGCCAGCCCCGGTCGTTCGGCGAAGCGATCCTTGATCCAGTACTCGACGGCCTTGACGTCGTGGTTGGTGGTCCGCTCGATCGCCTTGACCGCCGCGGCGTCCTCCTCGTCGAATTCTTCGGCCAGCCGGTCGATGTAGGCCGCGTCGTCGGCCGCCAGCTTCGGCAAGGGCGTGAAGCCGTCGCAGTCGGCCAGGTGGCGGAACCAGCGAAGCTCGACGAGCACGCGGTGGCGGATGAGTCCGGCCTCCGAGAACACATCGGCCAGCGGACCGAGGCGGGCGGCGTAGCGGCCGTCGAGTGGCGACAGCGCGGTCAGGGTGTTGGAATCCATGAGAACAGGCCGGTTCGAGCCGGTCGTCGGGCCGGGGCGAGGATTCTACCGTCCCCGGGCGCGCTCCGCTGTGTCCGGTGGAGTGTCGGCCGGCTGCGGACGCGGCGCGGCCTCGATGCCGCCGTCGACCGGTGCGGGCGGTTCGGGCGGCGGCAGCGGCAGGAGAGGATCGAGCTCGGTCACGCGCAGCAGTACGCCGAAGCGCTCGCTGTCGAAGTACTCCCAGCGGTCGGGGCGGATGACCCGCGACTGGCGCAGGCGGTGGACCCGCCAGCCGTCGGCGCTGGCGGCGTCGTTCGGCCCGAGTTGCGTCGAGGCCGCCCCCGGCGGGAGTTCGCCGAGACGCTGGACCGGAACCTGCCACTGCAGGTCGAGTTCGGCGTGCAGGAACTGGCGGCGGATCACGGCCAGCGATCCGTCCAGGCGGTACGACACGCGCCACTGCTCCATGGACGCAGCGTCCGCACCATCGTCCGTCATGGATTCGTTCCCGTCGAGGGCCGGGTTCTCGACCGCCTCGCGGTCGACGACGACATCGTCGTGGATGCGAATCGGTGAGGGCTGCCGTGGCCGGCCGGCCGGCTGCAACCAGGCCAGTGCGGTCACGGCTTCGAACTCGCCGCTGGCGGCGACGCGCGCGCGCAGTTCGGCCAGGGTCCCCGGCAGGGGCTCCAGCGCGGCGAACAGCGCCGGCCGGGTCAGCGTTCGGTAGGCGTCATCCGGGTCCTGCGGATCGGTAGCGTCGTCCAGCACGACCCGGCCGTTGCGCTCGGCCAGAGGCTGCGGGATCGGCACGCCGGGCGCGACAACGGCCGACCAGGCGGGGGCCAGCAGGGTCGCGGTTTCGGCGACCACGCGGGGGTCCAGCGCGCCGTCGTAGCGCCCTGGCGTGTCGACCGGCCAGTCGTCGGAGCGGTAGTCCACCGGCTCGACGACCAGGGCCTCGATCCGGTACTCGGTGGGCGCGTCGTGCGCCTGGGCGCGGGCGGTGCCGGAGGACAGCGCGGCGCCTGCAGCGACGATTGTTACGACAATCGTTGCGACAAGCGGACTGGCAGGCGGTGCGGCTCGGCTCATGCGGCGGAGTGTACTGGATCGCCGCCGGCCGGTCGCAGCCGCTCGATCAGGTCCTCGGCCACGCCGATCCGATCCTCCAGCGATTCGAATTCCCCGTGGATGCGCAATCGATCGGAGTCCGGCAGCGAGTAGCTGTGGGCTTCCTTCTGGATCATCCGGATCAGTTCGGCCATGTCGATCTTCGGCTTCGGCAGGAACGCCACGCGGCCGCCGGCCGGGCCCACTTCGAGCTTGCGGATGCCGAGTTCGCGCGCCTCCAGCCGGAGTTCGGCGGCGATGAACAGGTGCTTGACCGGATCGGGCAACAGGCCGAAGCGATCGATCATCTCCACCTGCAGGTCGTGCAGATCCGCGGGTTTCTTCGCCTGGGCGATGCGCTTGTAGAGGACCAGGCGCTGGTGGACGTCGGGGAGATAGTCGTCCGGGATCAGCGCCGAGGTATGCAGGTCGACCTCCGAGGCGATGTCGACGGGCTCGTCCAGGTCGGGCTCGATGCCGGCCTTCAAGGCCTCGACGGTGCGGTCCAGCAGCTCGGAATAGAGCTGGAAGCCGATCGCCTCGATCTGGCCGGACTGATCCTCGCCGAGCAGTTCGCCGGCGCCGCGGATCTCCAGGTCGTGGGTGGCCAGCGTGAATCCGGCGCCGAGTTCCTCGAGCGACTGGATGGCTTCCAGCCGCTTGCGCGCATCGCGCGTCAGCGAGCGCTGCGGCGGCGTGATTAGGTAGGCATAGGCCAGATGGTGCGACCGGCCGACCCGGCCTCGCAGCTGGTGGAGCTGAGCCAGGCCGAACTTGTCGGCGCGGTTGATGATGATGGTGTTGGCCGTCGGCACGTCGATGCCGTTCTCGATGATCGTGCTGGCGATCAGCAGGTTGATGCGACGCGCGTAGAAATCGCGCATGGTCCGCTCCATCTCGCCCGGCGGCATCTGGCCGTGGGCGATGCCGATGCGCGCGCGCGGGAACATCTTCTGCAGGTCGTCGGCGATCCTCGGCTGGGTCTTCAGGTCGTTGTGCAGGAAATACACCTGGCCGCCGCGCTGGAACTCGCGGCTGACCGCATCCCGGATGGTCCCCGTGTCCCATTCCGACACGAAGGTCCGCACCGCCATCCGGCGCGACGGCGGCGTGGCGATGATCGACAGTTCGCGCAGGCCGGTCATCGACATGTTCAGGGTCCGCGGGATCGGCGTGGCGGTCAGCGTCAGCAGGTCGACCTCGGCGCGGAGCTTCTTCAGCTGCTCCTTCTGGCGGACCCCGAAGCGCTGCTCCTCGTCGACCACGACCAGCCCCAGGTCCTTGAACTTGACGTCTCCCTGGAGCAGCCGGTGCGTGCCGATGACGATGTCGATGGAACCATCGGCGAGGCCGGCCAGGGTGGCGTCGGTCTGTTTCTTGCCGCCGGTGCGCGACAGCAGCGCCACGTTCACCGGCCAGTCGGCGAACCGGTCGGCGAAGGTCCGGTGGTGCTGTTCGGCCAGCAGCGTGGTCGGCGCCAGCAGGGCGACCTGGCGGCCGGCGTCGGTGACCGCGAACGCCGCCCGCAACGCCACCTCGGTCTTGCCGAAGCCGACGTCGCCGCAGACCACCCGGTCCATCGGCCGGGCCGCCCGCAGGTCGGCCAGCACCGCGTCGATCGCGGTTTGCTGGTCGTCGGTTTCCTCGTATTCGAAGCCGGCCGAGAAGCGCGCGTACAGGCCGCGGTCGAACTCGGCGGCACGGCCCTCGCGTGCGGCGCGCCGGGCCTGCAGGTTGAGCAGCTCGGCGGCAACGTCACGGACCTTCTCGGCGGCCTTGCGGCGCGTCTTCTTCCAGCGATCGGAGCCGAGCTGGTTCAGGGTCACGTGCTCGGGGTCGGCCCCGGTGTAGCGGCTGACCAGGTGCAGGTCCGTCACCGGGACGTAGAGCTTGTCGCTGCCTGCGTATTCCAGGGTCAGGAACTCGCCGCGCGTGTCGCCGACGTCGAGCACCTCCAGGCCGAGGTAGCGACCGATGCCGTGCTCGAGATGCACGACCAGGGCGCCGGGCTGCAGGTCGGCCAGGCTGCGGACCAGGCTTTCCGGATCCTGTCCCGAACGTCTGTCGCGTTGCACGGTGCGCGTATGGCCCGGGAACAGTTCGGCCTCGGTCAGCACGGTCACGCCGGCCTCGGGCAGGCGACAGCCGCCGGAGAACGGCAGCACGGCAAGCACCAATGGATCGTCGCCGCTGACGAATGCCGCCCAGGACGCGAGCGCCTTCGGCTTCAGGTCGATCCGCTTGAGGTTGTCGTGGATCAGTTCGCGCCGCCCTGCGGTGTCGGCGGCCAGCAGCACCCGGCCCGAACCGGCCAGCACCTCGGCCACCTTTTCCGGGGCGTGGTCGAGATCGAGCTTCGGCGGCTCGGTGAGCGCGTCGCGCGCCGGAGCACGGCGCGTGACCTGGACCGCCGCGTCGGTCTTCAGCGCGTCGACCAGCTCACGGGCGTCGAAGAACAGCTCGTCGGGATCCAGCGCCGGCCGCTCGCGGTCTCCCTGGCGCTGGTCGTGCCGGATCGCGACCTGTTCGGCGAATTCGGCGGCGGCCTCCTCCACGCCGTCGAGAACGACCAGCCGGTGTTCGGCCGGAAAGTAGTCCAGCAGGCCGGCGGTCTCGTCGAAGAACAGCGGCAGGTACTGCTCGAGGCCCTGCGCGTGAATGCCGTCGCCGACGTCCTGGTAGGGCGTGGCGTGGCGCAGGTCGACATCGAAGCGATTGCGGAAGCGGCGGCGAAAGTCGCTGCGCGCGCTCTCGTCGAACGGATACTCTCGGCCGGGCAGCAGGCGAACCTCGTCGAGCTTTCCGGTCGACCGCTGGGTCTCGTGATCGAAGGTCCGGATCGACTCCACTTCGGTGTCGAACAGCTCGAGGCGGTACGGCTGTTCGCAGCCCATCGGCCAGAGGTCGAAGACCGCGCCGCGCAGCGCGAACTGTCCCGGTTGCCAGACCTGTTCGGCCAGCGAGTAGCCGGCATCGCCGAGCTGGCTGCGGAAGGTCTCGAGGTCGAGGTCCTGGCCGACCATCAGATCGATGTTCCGGCCGATCAGCCACGATTTCGGCGCCAGGCGCTGCATCAGCGCACTGACCGGCGCGATCACGATGCCCTCGCTGCGTCCGGGCAGCGCGGTCAGCACTTCGAGACGCCGCGAGATCAGGTCCGGGTGCGGCGAATACAGATCGTAGGGCAGGATCTCGAGGTCGGGAAACAGCTCGGCGGCGGGTCCGTCGAGCAGGTTCAGGTCATCGCGCAGGCGTCGGGCGGCGTACCCGTCGGCCGCAGCGACCAGGACCGGCCCGCCGGCCCGTCGAGCGAAGGCCGAAAGCGCCAGCGCCAGGCCGAGGCCGTCCAGGGCCGGCCACTGGGTGCGGTCGCCGGCGGCGGCGCGGGGCGGATCGAGGAGGTGGAAACGGCTTGACATGCGCGATCGGTGATCCGGGTCGGGAACAGGGGGCGGCTATTCTAGCGACAGGGCCCGTTCCCCCGGTGAGCGAAAGGCCATGCGGCCGAGTCGGAGCGGCCGGTGCCTCCGCGAGACCTCGGTCCGGTATGCTCGAACCGGGGCGCCTCGCGGCGCGGGCATGATTCGCACGGAGACTCGTTCAATGACGAATGGCAGCAGCGCGGCCCCCGTGGTCGCGATTACCGGCGCGGGTTCGGGCCTGGGCGCGGCGATGGCGAAGGCCTTCGCCGCCGACGGGTATCGCGTGGTGGTCACGGACCAGCACGAGGACCGGGCCCTCTCGGTCGCCGAGCAGCTCGACGGGGAAGGCCACTTTGCCTGCGCGATGGACGTCACCGACAGCGCTCAGTGGGCGCGCCTCGACGACGAGATCGGTACCCGCTACGGGCGCCTGGACGTATTGGTCAACAATGCCGGCGTGGCGACCGGCGGCATGCTCGGCGAGACGCCTCTGGAAGACTGGGCATGGGTGCTGGACATCGACCTCATGGGGGTGGTCCGCGGCTGCCACCAGTTCGTCGGCCGCTTCCGCGCCCAGGGGCACGGTCACATCATCAACGTGGCGTCGTTCGCGGGCCTGGCCGGCGCGCCGGCGATCGCCTCCTACGGCACGGCCAAGGCGGGCGTGGTTGCGCTTTCCGAAATGCTCCGCGCCGAGCTGGCGCCGGCCGGGGTCGAGGTCTCGGTGCTGTGTCCGGCCTTCGTGACGACCAAGCTCACGGAAACCATGCGGGCGCCGGACGGCGACTATGCCTCGCGGGTCCAGCGCTGGATGGCCCGCTCGGGGGTCAGCGCCGAGGACGTTGCCGCGGTGGTGCTGTCGGCCGTGCGGAGACCGAAGTTCCTGCTCCTGACCCATCGCGACACGCGCTGGATGTACCGGCTGAAGCGCTGGTTTCCGGAACTGTACTTCCGGATCATGATGAAGCAGATGCGCAAGATGATGCCCAGGCCCGGCGATTCGTCGCGCTGAATCCTACAACCGGTTCGCGGTACCGATCGCGAGCACGAGCACGCATCCAGATCCCCGCGGCTCCGAACGGCCGGGAATCGACCGGCCGATAGATCGATCAACCCAGTTCGGCCAGCCGATCGGCCTGGTCGGCCTCGGTCAGGGGTTCGATCAGTACATCGAGGTCGCCATCGAGCACGTTGCCCAGGTCGTAGACGGTCAGGCCGATCCGGTGGTCGGTGATCCGGCCCTGGGGGAAGTTGTAGGTCCGGATCCGCTCCGAGCGATCGCCGCTGCCGACCTGCAGGCGCCGTGAACTGGCCTGTTCGGCGCGCTGCTGTTCCCGCTCGGCCTCCAGCAGCCGCGCGCCGAGCAGGGCCAGCGCGCGGGCCTTGTTCTTGTGCTGCGAGCGCTCGTCCTGGCATTCGACCACGATGCCGCTGGGCAGGTGCGTGATTCGGATCGCCGAGTCGGTGGTGTTTACGTGCTGGCCGCCGGCGCCGGAGGAGCGGAAGGTGTCGATGCGAAGATCGTTGGGATCGACGTCGACGGCATCGACGTCGTCGACCTCCGGCAGGATCGCAACGGTGCAGGCCGACGTGTGGATGCGGCCCTGCGACTCCGTGGCCGGAACCCGCTGGACCCGATGGGTGCCTGACTCGAACTTCAGCTTCGAATATGCGCCGCGGCCGACCACGCGGACCACGACCTCGCGCCACCCGCCGGCCTCGCCGGCCTGCGCCGAGAGCATCTCGACGCGGAACCCCTGCTCCTCGGCGTAGCGCGTGTACATCCTGAGCAGGTCGCCGGCGAACAGCGCCGCTTCCTGGCCCCCGGTGCCGGCGCGCACTTCCAGGTAGAGATTGCGCTCGTCGTTGGGATCGGCCGGCATGATGAGGCGCCTTAGCTCGCGCTCGTGGGCCGGTCGCTCCTGCTCGATCGCTTCCAGCTCGTCCTCGGCCATCGACCGCATTTCCGCATCGTCGAGCATGCCTCGGGCCTCGGCCTCGCGGTCGTCCAGCGCTTCGAGTGCCTGCCAGGTCTCGACGATGCGCTGCAGGTCGGCATATTCCTTGCTCAGCCGCCGGAACTCGTCGGTGGCGCCTGCCAGTTCGGGACTGGCCAGCTGTCGTTCGACCTCCTCGAAGCGCTCGGCGGCCTGCTCCAGCCGGCGTCGCATACCCGGGCTCACGAGTCGTCCCCGCGCAGCATCAGTCGACGCGCCGCCTCGAGCAGCGGATCGTCGGCGCGTTCGGCGGCTTCACGAACCGCGGTACTGGGCGGATGGAGCAGCCGGTTGGTCAGGCGGTGGCCGAACTGCTTCAGCACATCCTCGGGGTCGCGACCCGCGGCCAGGTCGCGCACGGCGCGCTCGAGCAGGCGATCGCGCTGGTCGAAGGCCTGCTCGCGCATGGCCTTGAGCGTGGCGCTGGCCGCGTGCAGGTTCAGCCAGCGGTCGAAGGCCTCGGTCTGGCCGTCGACGATGCGCCCGGCCTGGTCCAGCGCATCGAGCCGCTGCTGATGACCGCGCTGGGCAATCTCGCGCAGGTCGTCGATGGTGTAGAGATACACGTCCTCGAGCTCGCCGATCGCCGGCTCGACGTTTCGCGGTACGGACAGGTCGACCATGAACAGGGGTCTTTGCCGGCGCTTCTCGAGCGCACGCCGGATCATCGGCTCGGTGATCACCGGATCGGGGCTGCCGGTGCAGGCAACGACCACATCGTGGTCCGACAGCGTTTCGGCCAGCCGATCAAGGCCAATGGCGCGCGCGCCGAACTCCGCGGCCAGGCGATCGGCTCGCTCCGCGCTTCGATTAGCGATCGTCAGTCGCTTCAGGCCCTTGCCGAGGAAGTGCCGGCAGCAGTCCTCGATCATTTCGCCGGCGCCGACCATCAGCGCGCCGATCCGTCCGACGTCGCCGAAGATCTGGTGGGCAAGCTTGAGGGCCGCATAGGGCAGGGTGACGGGGTTGTGTCCGATGCCGGTCTCCGTACGGACCAGTTTGGCAGTCTGGAACGCGTGCTGGAACAGCCGATCGAGCACCGGGCCCAGCGTTCCGGCCCGGCGAGCACCGCCCCAGGCGGTCTTGACCTGGCCGGTGATCTGCGGCTCGCCGAGCACCATCGAGTCCATGCCGGAGGTGACGCGCAGCAGGTGGGTCACGGCCGGAGCACCCCGCAGACCGTACAGGTGACGGCCCATCGAGCCGGGCGCCACGCCGTGCCAGCGGTGTAGCCAGTCGTCCAGGGCCTGTATGCTAGCCTCGGCTCCGGCCACGTAGAGTTCGGTCCGATTGCAGGTGCTGACGATCGCGCACTCCTCGACGCCGGCCACGGCGTGCAGCGCGGTCAGTGCGTCGTCGAGACGATCCGGCACGAACGCAAGGCGCTCGCGAACCGCGACCGGCGCCGTTTGATGACTCAGCCCGAGGGCAAGAAGCGACATGCGCGAACCAGGTTCGGACAAACCACCCATTTTCGGCCTTCGAGGAGAGCAAATCAAGGAAACGAACAGGTTTCCGCGCGGGTTCCTTTCGCTGAACCACTTCCTGCCCGTGCTCGTCCTGCTGGCCGGCTGTGCCGGAACGGTCGATCGATCGGGTTCGTCGGCCGACTCGGCCGATGAGTCGGCCGCGCTGACGAGCGCGAACGGCGGCGAAGCGGTCCGCCAGCTGCTGGCCGACGCGCGCCAGGCGCAGGACCTGGGGGACGCCCGGGCGGCGCTGGACCGCTACCTCGAGGCGATGACGATGTCCGAGCGCGTCGAGATCGCCGAACAGGCCACCCGGCTGGCCGCACAGTTGGGCGATTGGCCGGCGGTCGATCGCGCGGCCGAGCGCTGGCTGGAGCTGGACCCGGACGCAGCACCGCCGCATCACTTCATGATTCTCGGAGCGTTCCGGCAGGATGACCTCGACGCGGCCGGCCAGCGGCTCGGTCGATTCATTCAGCGCAGCCCGGACGACCCGTCGACCTGGGGCACGGTGACCGCCCTGCTGCCGTCGGCGCCGTCGCCGTCGGCAGCCGAGGCCATTCTCGACGCACTGCTGCAGCGCCATGCCCCGGTCGACCAGCCGGCGTTCGCCGATCTCCAGCGCAGCCGCCTGCAGGTGCAGCTCGATCGGTTCCCCGAGGCGCTGCAGTATGCCGATCGCGCATTCGAGGCCCAGCCCTCCGCCGCCGCAGCGATGTGGGCCGGCCGACTTGCCGAGGCGCTGGGGGAGGTCGAGCGCGCTCGGGCTCGCTTCAACGCGGCACGGCAGTTGGCCGAGGACCCGGTCGGTCCCGGCCTGGCCGAGGTGGAACTGCTGCGTGCCGACGGTCGACGCGAAGACGCGCTGGCGGTCCTCACGGAGCTGCCGCCGACGGTCGAGGTGCTGTATGCCAGGACCCTGGTCGAGCACCAGCTGGGGCGCAGCGCGAGTGCGCGCGAAAGCTGGCAGCAATTGGCCGAACTGGCCGCCGCGGGCGAGACCGGCGATACGGATCAGGCTGCGTGGCTGACCGCCCTGGCGGCCGAGGCGACCGGCCTGGACGAGGCGGCGATCGACTGGTTCGAACGGGTCCACGGCCCGGCCCGCCCGGATGCGGACCTGCGCCGGGCCGCGCTGCTCGGCGAACGGGGCGCCATGGACCGGGCATCGGAGCTGTTTGCAGCAGTCCGCGCCCTGCCGGACCCGCGCCGCGCCGAACAGGCCTGGCTGATCGAGACCGAGCTCCTGATCGAGCAGGGCCGCGGCGACAAGGCGCTGGCGATGTTCAGCGACGCCCTGGCCGAGACCCCCGGCAGCGCCGCGCTGCTCTACGGGCGGGCGATGGCCGCAGTTCGCATGGACAGGATCGACCTGGCCGAGCAGGACCTGCGCACCCTGATCCAGCGCGAGCCCGAAAACGCGCTGGCGCTCAATGCGTTGGGCTACACGCTGTCGGATCGGACCGACCGCCAGCGCGAGGCCTACCGGCTGATCGAGCGCGCGCTGGCGATCGATCCCGACAATCCCGCGATCCTCGACTCGATGGGCTGGGTCCTGTTCAAGCTCAATCGAGCCGAGCAGGCAGCGCCGTACCTCGAGCGCGCCGCGAACGCCGAACTGAACGCCGAGATCGTCGCCCACCTGGTCGAGGTCCTCTGGTCGCTGCAGCGCTACGAAGAAGCGCGGGCCTGGATCGAACGCGGCCGCACGGAGTTTCCCGACGACCCGCTGTTCGTTGCCACGCTCGAGCGGATCGGCGCGGGCTCGTGAACCCGGAAGTTCGGCTCCCGATCCGATGACGAGGGCACGGAAGAACCGTACGACTGCGGCCCCTGCGCTTGCCGCCGTCCTGGTCCTGGCGCTGGCGGGTTGCGCCACGGTCCGCGAGGGACGCGAACAGGGCGCGTGGCTCGAGGAGCGCGAACGCTGGCTGGCCTCCCATCCGGTCTGGTCGGTTTCGGGTCGGCTCGGGCTTTCCGACGGCGAGCGCGGCGGGAGCCTGGCCTTCGATTGGGCCGCCGACGGCGAACGCCATCGGGTCCACCTGCGCACCCTGGCCGGTGGCCAGCAGTGGCGCCTGGACTTCGGGCCCGACGGCGCCCGGCTGGTCGGCAGCGACCTGGAGGAACGGCGCGGTCCGGACGCCGACCGCCTGGTCCGGGAGGCGACCGGGTGGCCGATTCCGGTTCGCTGGATGACGCGCTGGCTGGTCGGGTTGCCGGCTCCGGAGCGGGCCGCGCTGCAATTTTCGGAGGATGGCACGCTGGCCGCGTTGACGGTCGGCGATTGGGCGCTGGATTTCCAGCGCCTGTCGGTGCCGCCCGGCTATTCGGTGCTGATGCCGGCCCGGATCGAGGCGCGCCATCCGCCGTACCGCATCCGTGCCGCGTTGAGCGGGTGGTCCTTCGAGCGAGCCGCATCGTCGCGAGAAATCCCGGCCGAGAAGGCGGTGACCGGTCGCGCGCCGGGAACCGACCCGCTATAATCCGCCGCGTCCGGACGCCACAGGTTCACGGCACTCGACAGGGACGTCGCCAAGTTGGTTAAGGCACGGGGTTTTGATCCCCGCATTCGCAGGTTCGAGTCCTGCCGTCCCTGCCATTTCTCGAATCCGAACAGCCGAATCCGAACAGGGAGCGGAGCGTTGAGCACTTCGTCCAGCACATCGTCGAACACACCGTCGCTGATGGTCTTTACCGGGAACGCCAACCCGGAACTCGCTCACGCCGTGGCCCGCCACCTCGGGGTGCCGATGGGCAAGGCCAACGTCGGACGGTTCAGCGACGGCGAAGTGATGGTCGAGATCGTCGAGAACGTCCGGGCGCGGGAGATCTTCGTGATCCAGCCGACCTGCAACCCGACGGCCGAGAACTTCATGGAGTTGCTGGTCATGATCGATGCGCTCAAGCGCGCTTCGGCCGGCCGGGTCACCGCGATCATTCCGTACTTCGGCTACGCCCGCCAGGACCGGAGGCCCCGCTCCTCGCGGGTGCCGATCACGGCCAAGGTCGCGGCCAAGATGATCGGCGTGGTCGGCACCGACCGCGTCGTCACCGTCGACCTGCACGCCGACCAGATCCAGGGCTTCTTCGACATCCCGGTCGACAACGTCTACGCCTCGCCGCTGACCCTGGCCGACATCTGGAAGCACTACGGCAATGACGACATGATCGTGGTCTCGCCCGATGTCGGCGGTGTCGTGCGTGCCCGCGCCATCGCCAAACGGCTGGATGCCGACCTGGCGATCATCGACAAGCGACGTCCCCGGGCCAACGAGGCCACGGTGATGAATCTGATCGGCGACGTCGGCGGCAAGACCTGCGTGCTGGTCGACGACATGATCGACACCGCCGGCACGCTGTGCGCCGCGGCCGGCGCGCTGAAGGACGAGGGTGCGAAGAAGGTCGTTGCCTACTGTGTACACCCGGTGCTGTCCGGACGTGCGATCGACAACATCTCCAACTCGAGGCTCGACGAGATCGTCGTGACCGATACGATCCCGCTGTCCGAAGCCGCCTTCGAGTGCGGCCGTGTCCGCCAGCTGTCGGTGGCCCAGATGCTGGCCGAGACGATACGCCGCATGGCCGAGGGCGAATCGGTCAGCTCGCTGTACGTCGACTGAGCCGAGCCGCGCTCGATCCCGCGGGCCGATCCTCCGGAAGCACTCGCCTCGCTCCCGGGGCCTGGCCGAGGCGTCTTGCCGAGGTGCCTGGCCGAAGTGCCCCGCCCAGGTGCCCCACCGAGGTGCCCCACCGAGGCGCCGCTGTCGCTTCATCCACGCCGCCGAGGTGTCATTCGCGGGGCGGGTCTGCTAGGCTCTACGCGATGATTCGACCCCGGTTCGCAGCGCCCGTCTCGAGGCTTCTGATGCTGTCCTGCCTGCTCCTGCCGGCCGGACCGGCCGCGTCGACGGAGCCCGAACCGGCCGGCGCGGGCGAGATCGTCCGACTGACCGAGGAAGTCGCGGTCAAGGACGGCCAGAAGGTCCGCGTGATCAACCACCACGGCAATATCCGCATTCGCGAAGTGCCGCTGGCCTCGTCGATCGAACTGGCGCTGACCGTGCAGACCGAACCCGGCGTGACCAACCCCGTGCGCCCGTCGGTCGAGATGCGCGACGACGGCGTGCTGGAGCTGCGGCCGGCCTCCGAGCGACCGCTGGATGCGAGCGACGGCGTGCTGCGCATCGACCTTACGCTGGCCCTGCCCGACCGGGTCGAACTCGACGTCGAACTTGCCGAAGGCGATTTCACCATGCACGGCGCGAGCTACCCGGTCCGGCTGCGCGCCGAGCGCGGTTCGGTGCGCCTTCGCACCAGCGGCGAAGTGGATGTGGAGGTGACCGAGGGCCACGTCGTCTACCTGCCGCCGCGGGGCATCGCGCCGGCCGGTGGCCGGATCGCGACCAGCGGCGCGCCGGTCGACGTGCTGATGAACGACCCCGAACTGCTGGCGTTCGAAGTGCTGTCCGGCGCGGCGGTCACGACCGACTCGCCCTGGCTGCTGGCCCGGCGCGAGCTGCGCGGGCGCACGGAACACTTCGGCGGTGACGAAGCCGAGGCCACGCTGGCGATCCGCACCGACGCCGCCCCGGTCCGGCTCGTGTTCGAGGGCATCCGGTGAGATCGACCGGCCCGTCAGACCCTGCCTCGGGTCGGCCAGCGGAATCGACCGCCGGACCTGAACGACGAATGGAACCACGTATGCGCGAATGCGGAACTCATCGAAAACGGAAAACGCATCGAACGAGAACGCTTCGCACCGAATCGAACGAAATGAACCAGGGAGAGACGAACATGAAGTTATCGAAACGCGTCCCGACACGCTGCGCCCTTGCGCTGGCCACGGCGGGCCTCGTGGCCGCCGGCGCCGCAGTCGCCCAGGACAAGATCGTGCTGCGCGGTGCCGAACTGTACGACAACGGCGTGGTGCCGGCTCATATCCAGGCGGACATGAGCCGCCTGCCGGCGCCGCCGGAGTGGAAGCCCGGCGATCCGATCAAGGAAATTCCGCAGCGCAAGGGCGTGCCGCGCGATTACGTGCCGCCGGTGACCGAACCCCAGCCCACCGGACCCAACACGCTTCGCGAATGGCAGAACCGCATGCCGTCCCTGTCCGGCGGCCGGGCGTTCGATACGCCGTTGATCAACCAGGACGGCAACGGCTTTACCGGCGTCAACCCGCCGGACACGATCGGCGACGTCGGCAACGACTACTACATCCAGATGATCAACGGGAATACCCGGGTCCTGATCCTGGACAAGACCGACGGCGCCGAAGTGGCGAACTTCAATCTGTCGTCGCTGGCGACGGGATCGGGCACCGGCTGCACCAGCGGCAGCGGCGACCCGATCGTCATGTTCGACGAGACCGTCGACAACGGCGTCGGCCAGCCGACGGGACGGTGGTTCCTGTCCGAGTTCACCGGCAATTCCTTCTGCGTGTACATCAGTGAAACCGCCGACCCGACCGCGGGCAACTGGTTCCTGTACGAATTCGCATCGTCGTCCGGCGGCCTGCCCGACTATCCGAAGTGGGGCGTCTGGCCCGATGCCTATTACATCGGTGCGAACGAGAACGGTGCACCTCCGGGTGCGGGTCGCACGGTCTACGCCTTCGATCGCGAGAACATGCTCCAGGGCCTGCCGACGCGGCCGGCCCAGGTGTTCGAGGTGCCGACCTTGTCGGGCTTCGGCTTCCAGATGGTCCAGCCTGCGGACTGGGACGGCCTGATTCCGCCGCCGCCCGGCACGCCCGGACTGTTCTTCCGCCATCGCGACGATGAGGTCCATGGCGGCTCGACGGCCACGCCCGGCGTCGATCCTACCCAGGACTTTCTCGAGATCTGGGAATTCGTGGTCGACTGGGACACGCCGGCCAACAGCTCCTTCAGCGGTCCGACCGACATCCCGGTCCAGGACTTCGAATCCGAGCTGTGCGGCCTGACCGCGTTCGCCTGTGTGCCGCAGCCGACCAGCGGCACCCAGCTCGATCCGCTGCGCGAGCCGGTGATGTGGCGCGCGCAGTACCGCAACTTCGGCAGCTACGAAGCGCTGGTCGGTACCTGGGTCGGCGACGTGGTCGGCGGCTCGGCCGACGTCCACGGCGTGCTCTGGGCCGAGCTCCGCGACACGGGCGCCGGCTGGAACCTGTACCAGGAAGGCGTGGTCTCGCCGGACAACGTCAACCGGTGGATGTCCTCGATCGCCATGGACGGCACGGGCAACATCGCGCTGGGATACAACGTCTCCGACGCGACGTCCGTGTTCCCCGGTTTGCGCTACATCGGCCGGCTCGTTTCCGATGCGCTCGACACGATGCCGCGAGGCGAATACGTGCTCGTCGACGGCAGTGCTTCGAACAACAGCAACCGCTACGGCGACTATTCCTCGCTCAACGTCGACCCGGTCGACGAGTGTACGTTCTGGTTCACCGGCGAATACAACACCAGCGGTTCCTGGAGCACGCGGATCGGTGCGTTCCGCTTCGATGCCTGCGGTGAGCCCGGCTTTGCCCTGAGTTCGCCCAACGCCGTCGGCCAGGTCTGTACGGTGTCTTCGGCCGACGACTTCCAGCCGAGCATCGACGTGCTGTCGATCAGCGACTTCACCAACCCGGTCGTCTTGAGCTTCGATCCGGCGCTGCCTGCAGGCATGTCCGGCTCGTTCAATCCGAACCCGGTGGTGCCCGACAACTCATCGCTTGCCACGATCTCGGTCGACCAGACGGTGCCGAACGGCCCCTACACGCTGACCGTGCTCGGGCAGTCGGCCGGTGCTTCGGACCGGACGCTGGACCTCGGCCTGACCGTCTTCGACGACTTCCCGGGTGCGTTCAACCTGTCGTCGCCCGCCGACGGCGCCATGAACACCAGCCGCACGCCGCTGCTGCAGTGGACCGCCTCTTCGCAGGTGCAGGAGTACCTGGTCGAGGTCGCCACCGACGCCGGCTTCGGCAACGTGGTGATCAGCGAACTGGTCAGCAACAACGAGTACCAGGTCGGTGCCGGCGTGCTGAGCTCCAGCACCCAGTACTTCTGGCGCGTCACGCCGGGCAACGCCTGCGGCGACGGCTCGGTCAGCTCGGTGTTCGACTTCACGACCCAGCCCGAGCCGGGCGACTGCCCGATCGACCTGTTCCCGCTGACCCGCTTCTCCGATGACATGGAGAGCGGCATCAACGGCTGGACGCTGGGTGCGGGCAGTATCCAGAACACCTGGCAGCAGACCAACGCCAACTCGGTCAGCGGCACCACCGCCTGGAACGCCGCGAATCTCGATTCGCAGAGCGACCAGCGCCTGGTCTCGCCGCCGATCGACCTGCCGGGCGCGGCGGAACTGCCGCTGACGCTGCGGTTCTGGAACCGCCAGGAGCTCGAGGACGCGGCCGGAGCCTGCTGGGATGCAGCCATCGTCGAAGTCTCGACGGACGCCGGCGGAAGCTGGACCGAGTTGTCCGATCCTCGCGTGCTGTTCCGCGAGCACGACGGTATCGTCAATGACTTCTCCGGCGGCCCGAACCCGCTGGCCGGCCTGCCGGCCTGGTGCGGGGATCCGCGCGACTGGGAGGACTACGTGATCGACCTGTCCGACTTCGCCGGGGAGACGATCCAGCTGCGCTTCCGCGTCGGCACCGACGGTACCGTCGGCGGCCGCGAAGGCTGGACGATCGACGACGTGCGTGTTGAAAGCTGTGTCGGCGAGGACATCTTTGCCGACGGCTTCGAGAGCCCGCCGCCGAGGTAGGGCCCGATCCCGCGCCGGCGGCCCAGCGGCCGGTGCGTATGGGTGTCGGCCGGGCCTGCCCGGCGACCCGTGACAAATCGGACCAGCGAAATCGCCGTCCTCCGGGGCGGCGTTTTCGTGTCTGCCCGGCACGCGGAGCGGCCCGCGCTTGACCGCGCTGTCCGGGGGTCTGGATAATCGTCTCCTTTCCTGCCCGAGCCCGCTATGATCCGCCAACGCCTGTCGCTTGCCCTGTCCGTTCTGCTGGCCCACCTGTTCATCAGCGCCGTCGTCGCGGCCCAGCCCGCGAGCTGGGCCGATGGTCGAAAGCAGTCCGAGGCGCTTGCCGGCTGGACCGCACCGGCGCTCGAGGTCGAACGCCTGGCCGCCGAGGACGCGGTCGCCGAGGCCTTCGGTCAGCCGCCGCGCTTCGCCGAGGGGCTCGATCTCGCCGAGACGCCGGCGAAGTCCGGGCGCTGGAGCGCGGTCGGCGACGACGCGGTCTGGCGAATGCGGGTCCGGGCGCCGGACGCGGTGTCCCTGAACTTCGGCTTCCGGAACGTGTTCCTGCCCGACGGCGCGCGGCTGTGGATCTACTCCGCCGATGCCGCCGCCCGGAAGGAGCTCGACCGCTTCGAGGTGCTCGGTCCGTACGGGCCCGAGATCAACGAACGCCACGGCCAGTTCTGGACGCCGGTGCTGCCGGCCGGCGACGTGGTCATCGAACTGAACGTGCCGTTCGAATACCAGCACACCGCGTCGCTGGAACTAGTTCGCGTCAATCGCGGCTATCGCGGCTTCGGGCGCGTCGCCGAGGGGTACAGGCAGGAAGCCGTCGGCGACGGTCCCGGCAAGCGCGAGTCGGACTGCGGCAAGAGCGACGGCGGCGCGCGCTCGGGCAGCTGCAACATGGACGTGGCCTGCCTCGGCCCGGGCGACGCCTGGAACGACCCGAGACGCTCGGTGGCGCGCTACACGCTGGAGGGCCAGTTCCTGTGCACCGGCTCGCTGGTCAACAACACCGCCAACGACCGCCGGATGCTGTTCGCCACGGCCAGCCACTGCGGTGTCGACTCGGGCAATGCCTCGACGGTCGTTGCGTACTGGAACTACGAGTGGCCGTCCTGCCGGACTCCGGGAAGCTCGGCCAGTGGGCAGGTCGATCCGCCCGATCCATCGCAGACCAACAGCGGAGCGGATTTCCTGGCCGCGACCACCGATCCGTTCGGTGCCAGCTGCAGCGATCCGGGCGATTGTTCGGACTTCACGCTGATCGAGTTCGACGACCCGGCCGATCCGGACTTCGACCTGTTCTGGTCCGGTTGGGACCGGCGGCCGACGCCGGCGAGCTGTGGACCCCAGGGCGCTGCGGGCAGCACGGCCGGTCTGTGCGCGAGCATCCATCACCCGAGCGGCGATGAAAAGCGGATCACCTTCGTGCAGACCGACCTCGAATCGGGCGATATCGCGGGCGCGGCCGGCGTGCACTGGCATGCGTTCTGGCACACGGACCCGCCGATCCTGACCAACATCCCGTCTCCGCAGCCGCCGTCCCTGCCGCCGGGCGTGACCGAACCGGGTTCGTCCGGTTCGCCGCTTTACACCTCGAGCCAGCGGCTGGTCGGCGTGTTGTCCGGCGGGCCGGCGTTCTGCGGCGCGACCGGGCTGCAGTTGTCGGACTTCTACGGCCAGCTGGCCCACGCCTGGGATGGCCTCGGGTCGCCCAGCACACGGATGCGCGACTACCTCGACCCGGTGGGCAGCAACCCGCTGACGATTTCCGGTCGCGGCTCCTCGCCCTTCGCGATCGATCCGCTGGATCCGGTGCAGGCCTGCCGTGCCGACGGCTCGATCGCGGTTCCGATCGGTCTGACCGCCGAACCCGGCTTTTCGTCGACGGTCACCCTGTCGGCCTCCGGCGCGCCGTCGGGCGCCACGACTTCGTTCGCGCCCGGGGCACTCGTTCCGCCGGGCAGCAGCACCCTGACCCTGGGCAACCTGGCCGGTGCGGCGCTCGGCCCGCGCACGGTCGCGGTGACCGGCACCGGCGGCGGCAACAGCGCCTCGCAGCCGTTCGCGTTCCATCTCGCAGCGTCCGAGCCGGGCACCGCGGCGCCCGTCGCACCTGCCGACGGCCAGACCGGTCTCGACGCCAGCGTGAGCCTGAGCTGGAGCGGCAGCAGCGAAACCGCGGTCTACCGGGTCGAGGTCGCGACCGATTTCGCATTCCAGGACGTCGTGGTCAGCCAGGAGGTTCGCGGTGCCACGTCGACGACCGTGGGCCTCGACACGCGGACCCAGTATTTCTGGCGGGTAACCGCCGAGAACGGTTGCGGCACGGCGGCACCGTCGGTGACACGAAGCTTCGTCACCGCGCCGGCGGCGGGCGAGTGCCCGGCCGGCCAGCAGCCGTTCGAGTTCTGGTCCGACGACATGGAAAGCGGCACCAACGGCTGGACCCAGGGCGCGGGCAGCATCCAGAACACCTGGGCGCAGATCACCAGCGACTCGGTCAGCGGCACGACGTCGTGGCAGGCGCTCAACGTCGCCTCGGTCAGCGACCAGCGACTGGTGTCTCCGCCGATCGACCTCCCAAACGTCGGCCCGCTGACGCTGCGCTTCCAGAATCGGCAGGAGATCGAGGCCGGGACAGGGTTGTGCTGGGACGGGGCAGTTCTGGAAATCTCGACCAACGATGGCAACAGCTGGACCGCGCTGAACGGCGATCGGATCGGATTCAGGCCGCAGGATGGACCGATCGACGACAGCTTCGGCAACCCCCTGGCGGGATCGCCGGCCTGGTGCGGTGACCCCCGTGGTTGGGAAGACTATGCGGTCGATCTCAGCGATTTCGCCGGCCAGACCGTTCGCTTGCGCTACCGACTCGGCACCGATTCGTCGATCGGCGGCCGCGACGGCTGGCTGATCGACGACGTCCGCGTCCTGGGCTGCGGCAGCGTCACTCCCGAGGCGCCGGTCTCCGGCAACTGGTTCGAGCCGCTGCGGTCCGGCGAAGGCTGCCAGCTGACGCGCGAAGCCAACGGCTCGCTGTTCATTCTCACCTGCTACGTCTACAAGGACGGCGACCAGGTCTGGATGATCGGCACCGGCGGCCTGGACAACGGTCGGATCGTTGTCGACGACATGGTGATCACCGCGGGCGCCGACTGGGGCGCGGCGTTCGATCCGGACGACGTGGTCCGCATTCCGTTCGGGCCGGTGGAGATGGAGTTCGACGACTGCAATACGGCAACCGTGACCATGGCGCCGATCGTGGCCGGCTTCGAGGACGTGGTCCTGCCGATGCAGCGCATCGTCCCGGTCGACTGCGCCGGCGGCATCCCCGATCCGATGAACGCGACGCGGGCCGGCAACTGGTTCAACCCGGACCGCTCCGGCGAGGGCTTCCAGCTCGCCGTCGAGGGCAGCGCCGGGGTCCACGTGGTCACCTTCTACACCTACCTGGACGGTGAACAGGTCTGGCTGATCGGCACCGGCACCATCCAGGGCGACACGATCGTGTTCGCCGATACGGTGATCACCTCGGGCACCGGCTTCGGTTCGAACTTCGACGCCGACGACGTCGTGCGCACCCCGTTCGGCACCCTGACCCTGACCTTCGACGACTGCAACAACGCGACCATGGTCGTCGACTCGATCCTGCCGGACTTCCCGGACCGGACCATGGACCTGACCCGGATCGTGCAGGGGGCCTGCCCCTGAAGTGCAGGGAGGAGGGACCAGGGGCTAGGGACTAGGGGCCAGGGGCCAGGGACTAAGGGCTAGCAAAATCCGGTAGTTCGACGGCTACCCACTAGTCCCTTTCCCCTAGTTGTATCCCATCTGCACCGCAACGACCATGAACACCGCGGCCAGGGCGAGCAGTTTCAGCAATAGCGGCACGACGAACTTCAGCCAGCGCAGGTAGGGGATGCCGGCCAGGCCGAGGATGCCCATCAGCACCGGGTTGGTCGGCGCGACCATGTTCACGAAGCCGTCGCCGAAGTGATAGGCGAGCACGCTGACCTGGCGCTCGATGCCGACCAGGTCGCCGATCGGCGCCATCAGCGGCATGGTCAGGAACGCCTGCCCCGACCCGGAGGACACGAACAGGTTGATCGTGGCCTGGATGGCCAGCATGCCGACCGCCGAGAGTTCCGTCGGCAGGCCGACCAGCGGCTCGGCCATGCCGTTCACGATCGTGTGCAGTACCTGTCCGTCCTCGAGCAGCACGGCGATCGCGCGGGCGAAGCCGATCAGGATCGCGGTGCCGGCCAGTTCGGCCGCGCCCCGGGTGAACTGGACCGCGATCCCGTCGATCGACAGCCGGGCGACCAGGCCCACGACGATCGCTGCGGCAATGAACATCGCGCCGAGTTCGTTCAGGTACCAGCCCTGCTGGGTGATGCCCCAGATCATCAGCCCGATCGCAGCCACGGTCAGGGCAATCACCGCCGTGCGCACGCCGTCCAGCGGCGGCTGCTCGGTGGCTTCGGGAGGTTGGGCGCCGGGCACGTCGGCGACGAGGCTGGCCGACGGGTCGGCCTGGACCTTCGTCGCGTAGCGCCAGACGTGGTGGATGCCGATGGCCAGGAACGGCCAGAAGATCCAGAACCGGAACCAGAAGCCCGACCCGGGTTGGAGCTCTGCGATGCCCTGGGCGATGAACAGCGTGAACGGGTTGACCCAGGTCGCGCCGTAGCCGATGCAGTAGCCGCAGACCATGATGCCGATCGCGGCGACCACGTCCATTTTCATGGCCCGGCACAGGGCGATCAGGATCGCGACCAGCGGGATGTACTCCTCGGCCATGCCCAGCGTCGCCGAGGCGGCGGCAAAGATGAACATGCCGGCTCCGATCAGCAGCGAGGGGCGATGGTCGAAGCGCGTGATGAACTTCGCCAGGAAGGCCTCGATGGCGCCGGTCGAGCGGATCACTGCCATCGCGCCGCCGATGATGAGAAGAAAGACGATGATGTCGGCGGCGCCCTCCATCGCCTTGGGAACGGCCGTGAACAGCGCCCAGGGCGTCAGCGTCTCGGCATCTTCGATGACCTCGTAGGTGCCCGGCACGACGACTTCGCGTCCGGCCTCGTTGGTCACCTGCTCGTAGCTGCCGGCCGGCAGGATCCAGGTCAGCACCAGCGCGGCGATCATCAGGAAGAACATCAGCGCCAGCGTGTCGGGCATCCGGAAGCCGCGCGGTGCGCGGTCGGCGTCGTGGGCGGAGTCGGGTTCGCGGGTCGGGTCGGACGGGGTCATCGGTCGGCTCCGGAAGCGGAAAGGGGCGGTCGCAGAGCGCCGTATTGTAGGGAGGCTTTGCCGGATACGCGAATCCTCGGAGGGCTTGACAGGCCGGGCTATAATGGCCGGATTTACCTGCCGGAGGAGCCGCCATGCGCCTGATCGAAGAAGCCCTGACGTTCGACGATGTCTCGCTGGTGCCCGCCTTCTCCGACGTGCTGCCCAAGGACGCGGACCTGTCGACCCGGGTGACCCGCGACCTGACCCTGAACATCCCGCTTCTCTCGGCGGCCATGGATACCGTTACCGAGGCGCGCCTGGCGATCGCCATGGCCCAGGCCGGCGGCGTCGGCGTTGTCCACAAGAACATGTCGATCGAGGAGCAGGCGCACCAGGTCCGGGTGGTCAAGAAGTACGAGGCCGGCGTGATCAAGGACCCGGTCACGGTGGACCCGCAGACCACGATCCGCGAAGTCCAGGAGATCACCCGCCGTCACAACATCTCGGGCGTGCCGGTGGTCGACGACGGGGAGCTGGTCGGCATCGTCACGAGCCGCGACATGCGCTTCGAGAAGAAGCTCGACGATCCGGTCCGGAACATCATGACCCGCAAGGAGAAGCTGGTCACCGTGCGCGAGGGCGCCAGCCAGGACGAGGTGCTGGAACTGCTTCACCGGCACCGCATCGAGAAGGTGCTGGTGGTCAATGACGACTTCCAGCTTCGCGGCCTGATCACGGTCAAGGACATCCAGAAGTCGCGCGATTTCCCGAACGCCGCCAAGGACGATTCCGAGCAGCTGCTGGTCGCCGCCGCTGTCGGTGCCGGCGGTGATACGGAGGACCGCGTTGCCGGCCTGGTCGAGGCGGGCGTGGATATCCTCGTCGTCGATACGGCGCACGGCCATTCCAAGGGTGTGCTGGACCGGGTGGCGTGGTGCAAGAAACACTTCCCGCACGTCCAGATCATCGGCGGCAACGTGTCGACTTCCGACGGGGCCGAGGCCCTGGTCGATGCCGGTGCCGACGCGGTCAAGATCGGCCAGGGGCCGGGCTCGATCTGCACCACCCGGATCGTTGCCGGCGTCGGCGTGCCGCAGGTCAGCGCCGTGGCCGCCGCCGCGCGCGCGCTGGAAAAGAAGGGCGTACCGGTGATCGCCGACGGCGGCATCCGGTTCTCCGGCGACCTGGCCAAGGCGATCGTGGCCGGGGCCTCGGCGGTGATGATCGGCAGCCTGTTCGCCGGCACCGAGGAGGCGCCGGGCGACGTGGAGTTGTTCCAGGGCCGCTCCTACAAGAGCTATCGCGGCATGGGTTCCCTCGGTGCCATGCAGCTCGGCTCGTCGGATCGCTACTTCCAGGGCGATACGGAGGCCGAGAAGCTGGTGCCGGAGGGCATCGAGGGCCGGGTGCCGTACAAGGGCCCGCTCGGAAGCGTGATCCACCAGATGCTCGGTGGCCTGCGTTCGGCCATGGGCTACTGCGGTTGCGGCACGATCGAGGACATGCGCACGCGGCCCGGCTTCGTGCGCGTGACCAACGCCGGCGTGACCGAGAGCCACGCTCACGACGTGTCGATCACCAAGGAAGCGCCGAACTACAAGCTGGGTTGATGGAACTGAGGCGAGGGACCAGGGAGAAGGGGCGAGGTGGAATGCACTTCGCCTGCCGCTCGGTCGTCGCTCCCTAGTCCCTGACTCCTGACCCCTGACCCCTGATTCCTGATCCCTGACCCCTGGCCCCCGGATTCAAGCCATGTCCCAGACCACGCCGACTCACGACATCCACGCCGACCGGATCCTGATCCTGGACTTCGGCTCCCAGTACACGCAGCTGATCGCCCGCCGCATCCGCGAAATCGGCGTGTACTCCGAGATCATGCCCTTCGATGTCGGCGAAAAGGCGATCCGCGATTTCGGCGCCAGCGGCATCGTGCTGTCCGGCGGGCCCGAATCAGTGGGTCTCCACGACAGTCCGACGATTCCGCAGGCCGTGTTCGATCTCGAGGTCCCGCTGCTCGGGATCTGCTACGGCATGCAGGCCATGGCCGCGCACTTCGGCGGGGCGGTCGAGCCGTCTGACGAGAAGGAGTTCGGCTATGCCGAGGTGGCACTCGGCGCGACCTGCCGGCTGCTCGAAGGCATCGAGGACCGGGTCGATGCGTCCGGCAAGGCGATGCTCGAGGTCTGGATGAGTCACGGCGACAAGGTGATCCGCACGCCGGACGGCTTCGACGTCATCTGCACCACCGGCTCGGCGCCGATCGCCGGGATGGGCGACGACGAGCGCCGCTACTACGGCCTGCAGTTCCACCCGGAAGTGACCCATACCGCGCAGGGCCGGCGCATCCTCGAACGCTTCGTCCACGACATCTGCGGCTGCGCCGCGGAGTGGACCACCGAAGCGATCATCGAGGATCAGGTCGCCCGTGTGCGTGAGCCGGTCGGCGAAGACACCGTGCTGCTGGGCCTGTCCGGCGGCGTCGATTCGTCCGTGGTCGCCGCGCTGCTGCACCAGGCGATCGGCGATCAGCTCCTGTGCATCTTCGTCGACACCGGTCTGCTGCGGTACCGGGAAGGCGACGAGGTCATGGCGACCTTCGCCGAGCACCTCGGGGTGCGCGTCGAACGGGTCAACGCGCGTGATCAGTTCATGAACGCGCTGGCCGGCGTGTCCGACCCCGAGCAGAAGCGCAAGATCATCGGGCGGGAGTTCATCCGCGTCTTCGAACAGGCTGCGGGCCGTCACCAGGAAGCTTCGTGGCTGGCCCAGGGCACGATCTACCCGGACGTCATCGAGTCCGCCGGCGCGACCACCGGCAAGGCCAAGGTGATCAAGTCGCACCACAACGTCGGCGGCCTGCCCGACGACATGAACCTCGACCTGATCGAACCGCTACGCGAGCTCTTCAAGGACGAGGTCCGCAGGATCGGCGTCGAACTGGGCCTGCCTGCCGAGCTGGTCATGCGCCACCCGTTCCCGGGGCCGGGCCTGGGCGTGCGCATCCTCGGCGAAGTGAAGCCCGAGTACGTCGAGCCGCTGCAGAAGGCCGATCACATCTTCATCTCCGAACTTCGCGCGGCCGGGCTCTACGACAGGGTCAGCCAGGCCTTCGCCGTGTTCCTGCCGGTCAAGTCGGTCGGCGTGGTCGGCGATGCACGCCGCTACGAATATGTCGTCGCGCTGCGCGCGGTCGAGACCATCGACTTCATGACCGCCCGCTGGGCCTACCTCGACCACGAGTTCCTGGACCACGTCTCGCGCCGCATCATCAACGAGTGCCACGGCGTTTCGCGCGTGGTCTACGACATCTCCGGCAAGCCGCCGGCGACGATCGAGTGGGAATGACCGGCGGTCCGGCGCGTGGGCGGGACTAGAAC
Source organism: Wenzhouxiangellaceae bacterium (assembly GCA_965222675.1). Classification (GTDB taxonomy): domain Bacteria; phylum Pseudomonadota; class Gammaproteobacteria; order Xanthomonadales; family Wenzhouxiangellaceae. The sequence continues at coordinate 1,721,442 of OZ244963.1, forward strand.
AGGACACGCGACCGGCGGCGACGTCCGGTCGAAGCGGGCGCGTCGGCCGGCCGCACTTTCGGCGCTGGCCGGTGGGCTGACCCTGATCCTGGCGCTGCCGGTGGTCCTCACGCTTCGGACGCTGGGCGCGACCGGTTTCGAATGCCTGCTTGCGCTGCTCAGCACCCTGGGCGTGGTTCTCGTGCTGATCGCCGTTCACGCCCTGGGTCGACCGAGACTCGGCTGGGCCTGGCTGATTCCCGTCCTGCTCGTGCTTCTGGTGGCCCGGTTGCTCCAGCACGGGGTCGTGGACTTCAGCGGGGCCGGTTTCACCCAGGAATTCTTTCTCCACCTGCAGGGCGAGTCGGTCGGCGTCGCCCTGCAGGAGTACGACCGACTGGCGCGGCGCGGTGCGGTGCTGCTGGTGCTGATGCTGGCCCTGGTTCTCGGCCTGACCCGTCGGCCCGTGCTGGCGCACGGTCGCGCGATCGTGGTCGTGCTGCTTCTCGGCGCCGGGCTGCTCGTCGCCGGCTTCGGCCTGCAGCCGGAGGTCCGCTTCGTGAAGGGCTGGCTGCAGTGGAACTCGCCGCGCGTGACCACGGTGGATCGGGCCGTCCTGGACCGCTGGGCCCGGAGCGGACTCGTCGACGTGAGCCTGCGCGGCAAGCATCGCATCGACGCCGTCCCCGCGGCGCGGCCGAGGAACCTGGTCATCGTCTATCTGGAATCGATCGGGGTTCACCTCGTCGAGCAGCAGCGGTGGCCGGAGTTGATGCCGAACCTGGCGCAGTTGATCGAGGACCACGGTTGGGTCGATCACCTCTGGGCCAGCGGCTACATCACCATCGAAGGCCTGACCAACTCGCTGTGCGGAACCCTGATTCCCTTCGAACGGGGCAGCGACTCGCTGGCCGAAGGCGCGGGACTCGCCGCGCAGTTGCCGTGTCTCGGCGACGTGCTGGCGCGTGCCGGCTACCGCCAGGTCTATCTCGGTGGCGCCGGCACAGGGTTTGCCGGCAAGGGCGCCTTCCTGGCCGCGCACGGCTTCGACGAGGTGCTGGGCATCGACGACTGGCGCAAGCGCGGCCTGGACCAGCGCCCGGATACCTGGGGGCTGGCCGATCCCGACCTGCTCGACCAGTCGCTGGACTGGATCCAACGCCTGGACGCGGGCGATGCGCCGTGGAACCTGACCCTGCTGACCATCGGTACGCACCTGCCCGGCTATCGGTATGCCGAGTGCGCTCCGTATCCGCACGGCGAGGACCGCTTCCTCGATGCCGTGCACTGCACCGACCAGCTGCTGGCGCGATGGGTGGAGTCGGTCCGGGCATCCGGAATGCTCGATGACACGGTGGTGGTGATCACGGCCGATCACCACGTCTTCCCCAGCGATGCCATGCAGGACCTGTTCGGCGACGGCGTGTTCGATCGCCGGCTGCCGATGGTCGTGCTGGGCGCAGGGGAGACGGAGGCCGCGCAGGCGGAGGGCGCGAGCTACGACCTGGCCCCGACCGTGCTCGACCTGCTCGGCGTCGAACACGATGCGGAATTCGCCCTGGGCCGCTCATTGGCGGAGGCGGCGGAGGGCACGCGCTACTTCATCACCCGCTTCGGGGATTTCCATGCGGGTCGCCCGGTCACCAACAAGCGCCCCTGCAAGCGGGATGCGCCGCTGGGGCCTCCGACCGATACGCCGATCGATACGCCGATCGATACGCCGATCGAGACGCCGATCGAGACGCCGATCGAGACGCCGATCGAGACGCCAATCGACACCTGCGCCAAGAGCGAACTGCTTTCGGTGCTCAACGGCCTTGCGGCGAGTTTCTCGCTGGCGCCGGCCCGCCTGCGCTGTTCCGATCGCGCTCCGGCCGAATTGATCATCGCCGGCGATGGCGCGCAGAGCCTCGAGGTCCGGATCGGTGGGCGGGACCAGGCCGGGCGGTTCATCCACCGCGGCCGCCCGGTGCCGCCGCAACGGCCCGGGTGGTACTTGATGATGTTCGACCGCGCCGGCACGGTGCTGGCCCGCCGCTATCGGCCCTTCGAGCTCGGGCCGGGCGACACGGATGAAGACCTCGATGCCGACCTGGCCGAAGCCGCCAGCGTGCTCGTGGCCCGGCTGGGTGATCCCGCCGCAGATTCCCTGCCGGCCGCGCCGCTGGCGAGCGTGGTCGGCGAGTCGTCTCCCCTGGCCTGGATCGACCTGGCCCCTGAACGCGACGGCCCGCGGGTCGTGGCGACAGGCCGGCAGGGCGCCGGGCCGGGGGGCGGCTGGCAGCTGGTCATCGAAGGCCGCACCTGTCGGAGCATGGTGAGCGATTCGCGCTGAGGCCCGGCCGCCGTTCCTGGCCGCCCCATCGTCGACCGCAACCGTCGGCCGCAACCGTCGGCCGCAACCGGCGACCGCAACCGTCGGCGGAGAGTTTCGAAGGAATCGCGGCCCGTTTTCAGAGCCCGGCCGAAGCGGTACCCGCCGCAGAACCCGGCAGGCAGTCGCCGGGCGGTCGATGGAGGACTTCGGCATACAGCGCCAGGTACTCGTCCTCGCCGAGCGTTCCGCCCAGCGAGGGATCGCCCTGCGCCCGGATCAGCGCTTCCTGGATCGGGCACGGCAGAATGCCGCTTCGTTCGAGTAGCCACAGGCCCAGTTCGTGCGATCGGTCGGGCGCCGCGCCGGGCTGGATCGGATCCAGGTCGCGGTTCGACAGCAGAAGCCAGGGCACCGGCTGCCGGTTCATCGGAGCCGGTCGATCGAAGCCGGTCCGTTCGAAGACCTCGTCGAGCGCGGGCAGGTGGTCGCCGAAGAACAGCACCAGGGTCGGTCGGTCGCGCTGCATCATCCAGTCGACCAGGCGCTCGAGTTCGGCCACGGCAGCGCGCGCGTGGTAGGTGAACTGCCGCAGCGCCCGCGCTTCGTCGCCGGTCAGGTGGTCGGGAACCGGGATTCCTTCGAGGGCTTCGGTGCCGGGCCCGGGCCGGTTCGCGTTCCAGGGCCCGTGGTTTTCCATGCTGATCGCGAACAGGAACCAGGGTGAGGAAATCGAGCCGCCGAGTTCGATGACGGTATCCGTGAGCACCGTGTCCGAGATCCAGAATCCGCGCCGTTCGTTCCGTCCCTTCAGGTCGTCGGCGGCGATGAATCGGTCGAACCCCAGCGCCGGCATGGCGAGATCGCGCTTCCAGAACCCGCGCGAGTGCGGATGCACGACGGCGGTCCCGTAGCCTGCTTCGCGCAGGGTCCAGGCGATCGACTGGGTGGGCCGGGTCACGACCGAGTTGTAGGGGTAGACCTCGCGCGCCAGGGCCCGGTAAGGAACGCCGGTAAGGAATTCGAATTCAGTGCGGGTGGTATTGCCGCCGAAGGTCGGCACCAGCATCTCGCCGTGCAGGCCCGCATCCCGCAGCCGGCACCAGGCGGGCAGGGCGGCACAGTCGTCGAGTCCGGCCAGAGTGGACGGATCGAAGAAACTCTCACTGAGGATGACGAGAACGTCGGGCCGCGTTCCGTCCAAGCCGGAGTTCGGGTCCGCCGCCGCGGCGTCCGAGATCTTCTTCAGCGCGCGATCGAGCGCCCGGGGGTTGCGCCCCGGCCGGGCGGCGACCCGGCGCGCGGAATGCGCGACCAGCTGCGCGACCAGACCCACGTTCTCGATGCGGCCGTCCACGGCCCAGGCGCGCTCGTAGAAGCCGGCGTCCCCGTAGACGCGCTCGGCCGATGCCGACAGCATCCAGCTTGCCCCCAGTGCTGCGATCGCGAGCACCGCCATCTGCCAGGCGCCGGCGCGCAATGGCGCCTCGAGGCGACGCATGGCGAGCGCCAGGCCGATGATCAGGCCCACGATCACGACCAGGATCGCACCGTGGCTGTAGCGCGCGAACAGGCCGATGTCGGCCAGCAGCTGGCCGGTGAGTCCGATGTCGTGGATCGAGAACGGCTGGCCCAGTTCGTCGAGCTTGACGGCGTTGATGTACTGGATGAGGGCTAGCGGCAGCAGGGCGCACAGGGCGGCCAGCGAAGCCCGGCGAACCAGCGCAAGCGCCGCCAGGTAGATGATCAGGACCGGGGCGATGTTGAGAAGCAGGAGGTGCACCGGCCGGGTCGCGTCGATCCACGGGTCGAAGGCGACGGCCGCTGCGCCAAGCACCAGGACGGCGAACGCGTGCAGCACGAATCGCCCGGCCCGGGGCCGGCCGGATCGATGCGCCGGCCGCGCCCTTGTGCGGCCTGGTTCTCCAGGTTCAGTGTTCAACCTTCCGTGCTCAACGTGTTGTGTTCAACGTGTCGTGTTCAGTGATATGCCTGCCGATCCCGGCGCGCCGAGTATAGCGTCACATTTCCGTCATCTTCCGGGTCGGTCGCCGGACTCCGATATGATCCACGCATGGAACGCAGCGACCTTCATTCCGCGCCCCCGTTCAACGTCCTTGGCCGGTCCTCCGGCTCCGTGTCCAACCTGCCGGGCGGTGCCCCGTGACCGACATCGATGCGACCTGGATGCAGCGCGCGCTGGACGTCGCCGAAGACGCGGAGGCGGCCGGAGAAGTGCCCGTCGGCGCGGTGATCGTCGATGCGCAGGGCGGACTGCTGGCCGAGGGCGCCAATCGGGTGATCACCGACGCCGATCCCACCGCCCATGCCGAGATCGTGGCCCTGCGTCGTGCAGCAACGCGACTGGGGAACTATCGATTGCCAGGCTCGACCCTGTACGTGACGCTGGAGCCGTGTGCGATGTGTGCCGGTGCACTGGTGCACGCGCGGGTCGAGCGGGTCGTGTTCGCGACCCGCGACCCGCGCGCGGGCGCGTCCGGTTCGGTATTCGACATCCTCGATCACCCGATGCTCAATCACCGATGCCGGGTCGACGAAGGCGTGCTCGGCGATATCGCCGCCGACCGGCTGCGTGGGTTCTTCCGGGCGCGCCGCCGAAGCGCGAAGAAGTGTTGACGAAGTCGGGGGCCGCCTCGACAATGGCGCCCCCGAGGCATGGCTGACCGAGCCTGCAAGGGCGACCCACGCCCTTCGGTCCATGCCCTTCGACCCATGCCCGTCCAACCCGAACTGCTTCGATAGGTCTGCACCAGAATGATCGTCACCCGCCCCGAAGAGTTTCGCGAGCGCCTGGCCGAGGGCTGGCTGAACGCCGATTGCCCGTCCGTGCCGCGCGCGGTGTTCCTGGTCGAGCCGGCCGATTTCCGCCTGTCCCGGCAGGCCGCCCGGGACAATCGCTACATGGACCTGACGGTCGGCGTCAGCCCCTCGCTTGCGCTCGACCAGCACCGGCGTCTGACCGAGGAGATCGCGGCCTGCGGCGTGCCGGTGATCCGCTTCCCGGGGCGTGAAGACAACCCGGACGACCTGTTTCCGAACAACGTGTTCGCGACCATCCCCGGGCGTTTCATCGTAGGCGCCATGCTCAACCCCGAGCGCAAGCGCGAGGCCAGGCGCGACGATATCCGTGCGTTCTTCGCCGATCTGATGGAGTACGAGACCGTCGATCTCGGCGTCGACGATGCCTGCGTGGCCGAACTGACCGGTGCGCTGGTCATGGATCGGTCTCGCCGGCTGGGCTTCTGCGGCATGACCCGGCGGGTCGACGAGGCCGGTTGCCGGGCGATGCACGAGGCCTTTGAACTCGCCCTGACCTTCCGCTTCGACCTCAAACCCGAGGAGTACCACACCAACGTGGTCATGTCGGTGCTGGCCTCCCGCGCGCTGGTCATCTGTCCGGACGCCTTCGTCGACCCGACGGTGCCCGATGCCATCGCCGAATCGTTTCCGGGCCAGGTGCTCGAAATCAGCCAGGAGGAGAAGACGGCGTTCGCCGGCAATTGTCTTGCCCTGACCTCCGAGGACCTGTTCTTCAGCGCAACGGCGTGGCGGGCACTGGCGCCCGAGAAGCGGGAGCGGCTCGAGGCCTGGGGTTTCCGGGTCCATGCGGTCGAACTCGACGAGATCGAAAAGGCCGGCGGTTCGCTGCGCTGCTGCATCGCGGAGATCTTCTGATCACTGGCTCCGAACGGCTGGCTTCGGAGCCGGAAGGTCGGCCCCGATGGCGATGCGAGCAGGGAGGTCGGCGTTCAGGATTCCGGTGATGACGCGAAATCTTCATGAATCGCGTTTATACAGGTAAGGGTCGAAGTCGCGAACCGGCCCGGAAGAGGTCCCCGAAACGTGACGAAATCGGCACTTTCGAGGCCCGAATCTGCGCAAATCGGGGATTGGAAACCCGGCGGGAATGCTGCTACTATCGCGCTTGGCGGTCCGGAAACCACGGACGCCGGCGGGGAGTGTGCAAGATTACCGAGGGCCCTAGGTACGACCCGCGGACACCTAACTTAAGTTGTTGCAACACATTGAACTCGATGACATTCAGGAGTTGGTTCTCATGAGAAACGCTATTTCGAATTCCATCCTCGGACGGACGGCCGCCGCAGGCGCGCTGCTGCTGGGTGCAGCATTCGCCGGCCAGGCCGCCATGGCTTGCACGCTCAACAACTGGAGCGCCGACTCCGGTGCGGTCGCTGCCGGTGACCCGCAGGCCGACAGCATCGCCCGCTACGCCGGTCTCTGTGGCATGGAAGCCACGGGTGCCGGTTACGTCCAGGACAACAACCCGGGCGGCATCGATCGCATCGTCGCGCGCTTCTACGTTCTTGCTGACAATTCGGCCCCTGCGGACGTATACCGCGGTTTCGGCGACACGTCCGGTGGCAGCCAGCGCTTCAACGTCAGCGTCGACGCTTCCGGCAACGTGACGCTGACCGACAACCTGACCGGCCAGAGCGTCAGCCAGGCCGGCGTTTCGGGAAACTGGAATTCGGTCGAGATCGACTGGGCGCAGGGCGCTGGCAACGGCGTGATCTCCCTGTCCGTCAACGGCCAGAGCGCGGTCGAGAACACCACGCTGAACAACGTCAGCACGCAGCTGCAGTCGGTTCGCCTCGGCAACATCAACGGCGCCGCCGGCTCCCTGGGCTTCGACGCCTACGAGTCGCGCCGCAGCACGGCGGTTGGACGGGTCTGCAACTGCAACGCCAATGGCAGCGCTGATGATGTTGTCAACGTGCAGGACGTTGTTGTGACCGTGAATGAGGCCGCCGGGACTGCTCTTGCTTCAGGCACGCCTGATTGCAACGAAAACGGCGTGATAAATGTGCAGGATGTTGTTTTGGCTGTGAACCTTGCCTCCGCTTCCGGCGCTTGCGTCCTTTAACCCGAATCCCTGAAGGAGTTGACCATCATGTCGATCAATCGTGGAATTCTGGCTGCAGCTGCAGCCCTGACGCTGGCGGCCGGCGCGGCCGTCGCAGCCGATAACGAAGCATCGTCGGCGGATCTGTGGATCCAGAAGGCCGGCAACGGCTTCACCGTGGAATACGTGTCGGACGGCCAGGTCTCGGGCCTGCAGTTCGACGTCAAGGGGATCAAGGTGACGGACGGGCAGTTCGACTGCGGCACCAGCGTGGCGGAAACGCACACCGCGAGCTGCTCCATCAACTCGGAAGGCAACCTGCGGGTCATCGTGTTCTCGATGACCAGCGATGTGTTGGCCGACGGGACGATGGTGACGATCGCCGCGCCGTCGCGCGACAACTCGTCGCGGATGCAGGCGCGCCAGCTGTCGGCGGCAAGCCAGTTCGAATCGCTTTCGCTCGACGGCGTGTTGTTCGCAGACGCGCAGGGCGCGGACGTTACGCCCGACCACCTCCAATAACTAGATAACCGATCTCAATCCAGGAGTGAGACTAGCCATGTACTTCAAGAAACTACTTCCGGCGAGCATCGCCGGGGCCGCTATGGTGGCCTCGGCGGCTGCTATTGCCGACATCGAAATCACGGTCAACGGCGCCTCCGGCGGCGTCGGCAGCACGGTCATAGTCACCTACGACTATTCGGCACTTGATGCCGACGACGCGTCCGCGTTTCAATTTGACCTTCTCTATGATCCGGCCGTTTTGACCCCGGTAGACATCTCTCAGTGCGGTGCGAACCGGCCCGCCAGTCACGGTGCAACCTGCTCAGAGCCTGGCGGCGCCGGAAACGGAACGATACGCACACTGGTAGCCGACCTGTTTACATCCCAGGAAATCACGCCGTTCAACATCGTGCCGTTCGGTCAGTTCGAGTTTCAGATCGAGCAGCCCGGAACGCATACCCTAACGTTTACGAACCCTGTGGGTTCCGATACTGCGGGCGGCAACGTGCCCATGACCGGCAACAATGCCACGATCACCGGCGCAATCGTCGGCGATGCAGGCTACTCGTCGACCCCGGCCTCGGGCGCTACGGTTGCCTTCGGCCCGGCCCCGGTTGGTTCCACGCTGGCTTTGGGCGGTGCAGTCACCGTCAGCGAAATCGGCGACCAGCAGCTGGATGTGACCGCGTTCAATATCACGGGCGCGAACGCCGGTGATTTCACGGTGACTACCGCACCGTTCAGCATTGCGGATGGTGGAGCTCCTGTCGGCGTCGACATCGAGTGCACGCCGTCTTCGCGCGGTAACCTCACGGCCAACGTCGAGTTCGCCAACAACTCGGTGAACCAGCCGAACGCCAACTATGACCTCACCTGCGCCGGCGAGTCGCCGAACGTGGCCGTGTCGACCACCACGATCAACCTGACGGGCGTGATCGGCGGTACCAATCCGACCGGTTCCTTCGACATCACCAACGCCGATGACGGCTTCACCAACGCGGCAACGAACGCTGCGCTGGCCGAGTCGGGTACGCCGGAAATCAGCATCACGGACGGTCTGACCGATGCGACCATCCAGGTCGACGAGACGGATGGCGTGACGGTCGAGTGCGACACGACCACCTCCGGCATGTTCAGCGAGACCATCACGCTGACCTTCGACGATCCGAACGAAGGCTCCGGCACCGGTACGCGCACGGTCACCGTCAACTGCGATATCGCCAACGCGGTTCCGTCGTTCGCCGGTAGCCCGGCTGCTCCGGGTCCGCTGAGCTTCGGCACCGTGACCAACGGCACGACCTCGGCACCGATCGGTATCGACGTGTCCAACGACGGCGTGGGCCCGAGCCCGGCTTCGGACCTGAACATCGCCAGCGCGACCGTCAGCGATCCGCAGTTCGCCGTCACTGTCAACGACAGCGGCCCGTTCGTGGTCGGTGATCCGGCCGTGGCCGACGCAGTGGAAGTGACCTGTACGCCGGATGCCGGCACCACCGGTTCCTTCACCGGCACGCTGACGATCAACCATAACGGCGACGACGATCCGACCACGTACAACCTCGAGTGTGCCGGTCAGACCGACGCCACGTTCTCGTCGACCCCGCCGGACGGTGGCAACCTGAACCTGGGCATCGTGCCGCCGGTGACGATGACGCCCCCGGGCGACATCACGTTCTCCAACGGCGGTTCGGCCGACAGCTACGACGTCGATTGCACCGTGACCGATCCGGATGGCGTGTTCACCTTCTCGCCGGATCCGATCAGCTTCACGGTCGCACCGGGCGGTTCGCAGGCTGCGACCTTCCAGTGCACGCCGGCCGCCCCGCAGATCTACCAGGCCGACGTGGCCTGCACGATCACCGGCGCGGACGTGGCTTCGGCCAACTACACCGTGACCTGCGCCGGCCAGCCGCTCGTGGTTCCGACCATGAACCGCTGGGGCCTGATCCTGATGGCACTGGTGCTGCTCGCCCTGGGCGGGTTCGCCGGCCGTCGGATGATGGCGTAACGCAATCGCCGGGCGCTTGACGCCCCGATTCGGAAGAGGCCGCCCCCGGGGCGGCCTTTTTCGTTTGCGGCTCAGGCCAACCGGTCCTGCGCAGGTCGCCGTCGCGGAGCGCGTTCTGCGGTTCAGCACGGATTCAGACCGCAGGACTAGAATGGCTGCATGAATCGTCGACCCACCAGGACCACCCGTGTTCGAACGACGCTCGCCGCGCTTCTCGTGGCTGCGTGCTCCGCAACCTTCATGCCGGTCGAATCCGCGCGAGCCGACAGCCTTCGCGAAGTCGCCGAACGGGTTGCCCGGCAGAACGACGCGCGGGTGGTGTCGGCACGGGTGATCGAACGCAACGGACGGCGCTTCTACGAGATCCGCATCATGACCCGAGACGGCGTGGTCCGGACGATCCGGGTACCGGCCGAGGGAGGTCGTCGATGAGAGTTCTGTTGCTGGAAGACGAGACCGCGCTGCGCGAGACGCTGGCCGAGCGCCTCAAGCGCGAAGGCTTCGTTGTCGATGCCTGCGGGGAAGGCGTCGAGGGCGCCTACATGGCGCTGGAGTATCCGCTGGACCTCGCGATCGTCGACCTCGGGCTGCCGGGCCGTTCCGGTCTGGACGTGGTCAAGGAACTTCGCCGCGCCGACAAGCGCTACCCGGTGCTGATCCTCACCGCGCGCGACCACTGGGAAGACAAGGTCGAGGCGCTGGAATCCGGGGCGGACGACTACCTGACCAAGCCGTTCCGCACCGAGGAGCTGCTGGCCCGGGTCAACGCGCTCCTGCGGCGCGCAGGCGGCCACGCGAGCTCGGAGGTCGAGTTCGGTCCGCTGAAGGTGCAATTGAACTCGCAGAAGGTCGCGTTGAACGGCGAACCGCTGGATCTCACGCAGTTCGAGTACAAGCTGCTGGCCTACTTCGTGCTCCATCCGGACCAGGTGTTGTCGAAGCTTCAACTCAACGAGCACCTCTACGAAGACGACGCCGATCCCGAGTCCAACGTCATCGAAGTCATCCTCGGTCGATTGCGTCGAAAGCTCGACCCCGAGGGCGACTGGAAGCCGATCCAGACCCTGCGCGGCCGGGGGTATCGCTTCAGTCCGGATGCCTGATTCCCGCATTCCCGGCAGTTCAGGCTCGCGCCGACCCGGACTGGATCGCGCGCACGCCGGTGCCGCCCCGGTGGAAGAGGTCGGGTCCCACCACAGCCCGGCGCCGTCGCTGTTCGTCCGCCTCGCCGCCTCGGCCCTGGTCGTGCTGCTGGTTGCCCTGGGTCTGATCGGTCTTGCGATCCAGCAGGCCTATCGGGGCGCGGTCGAGCTGGCCCTCGACGAGCGGCTGGAAGGCGCGGCGTTCCAGGTCCTGGCCGGCATGGACGTGGACGCCGAAGGCCGACTCGTGCCGCCGGACAACCTCGGCGATTCGCTGCTCGCCCAACCGGAATCCGGGCTCTACGCAGGGATCGTCGCCGACTCGGCGATCTGGTCGTCGCCGTCGGTGCTCGGAACCCCCGTCGAGCCGCTTGCCGAGCCGGTCGAGCGCGGTGCCGAGCAGCGGATCTCCGCTGGCGACGGCGACCTGCATCGATATCGGATCGGGCTGGGCTGGGAGCTGCCCGACGGGCGCATTCTCGACTTCGTGATCTGGGCGGCCGAAGACCGCGCCCGCCTCGACCAGACCCTGGCCCGGTTCCGGTCGGTGCTCTGGCGTTGGCTCGTCCTGGCCGGACTGATCCTGCTGATTGCGCTGACCGTGCTTCTGATCCAGCCGCTTATGGTGCTTCGTCGCGTCGCCGGGGAGATCGGCGATGTCGAAGCCGGGCGTTCCGACCGCCTGCGCGGTCGCTACCCGCGAGAACTCGAGCCGCTGACGGCGAACCTCAACGCGCTGCTGGAAACCGAGCGCAGCAACGTCGAACAGTACCGCCGTGCCCTGGGCGATCTGGCCCACTCCCTGAAGACGCCGCTGGCGGTGCTGGGTACGCAACTCGACGACGACTCCGTCGACCTCGAATCGCTGCGCGAGACCGTCGATCAGATGCGCGTCCGCGTCCGCGCCGAGCTCGACCGCGCGCTGCGGTCCGGCAGGCGCACGATGCGCGCGCTGGTCGGCGTGCGGCCGGTGCTGGAGCGCGCGGTTCGCACGCTCGGCAAGCTCTACCGTGGCGTCGAGTTCGAACTGGACGTCGACGCGGGGCTGGCCGCCAACGTCGAGGAGCGCGACCTGCTCGAACTGGTCGGCAACCTGGCCGAGAACGCGGGCAAGTACGGTTCCTCGCGCGTGCGAGTATCGGCCACGCAGGGAACGGCCAGCCTGCGACGGCGCGGCCTGCGGATCTGCGTCGACGACGACGGACCGGGCATGAGCGGCGAGGATTTCGAGCGAATGCTGCAGCGAGGTGTGCGCGGCGACCAGCGGCGGGGCGGGCCGGTCGAAGGGCAGGGCCTGGGGCTTTCGATCGTCGAGCGCATCGTGTCCAGCTATGATGGCAGCGTGCGGGCGGATCGTTCGCCGCTCGGCGGTCTGCGCGTGGTCGTCGATCTGCCGCCCGAGGCGCGCCGCTCGCGCCCGCTGGCCTCCGACGAGGATTCCGAATGAGTGAAACCCATCGAGCCGTCGATCGCCTGCTCCAGGTCATGGACCGGCTGCGCGATCCCGACACGGGCTGTCCCTGGGACCTGGAACAGGACTTCCGGTCGATCGCGCCGTACACGATCGAGGAAGCCCACGAGGTGGCCGATGCGATCGAACAGGGCAACCCGGACCATATCCGCGAAGAGCTCGGCGACCTGCTGTTCCAGGTCGTCTTCCACGCTCGCCTGGGCAAGGAACAGGGTGCGTTCGATTTCGCCGCGGTCACCGACGGCATCGCCGAAAAGCTCATCCGGCGCCATCCGCACGTCTTCGATCGTTCGGGGGAGGATGCGCCGCGACTCGACTCGCAGACCCAGACCGCGAACTGGGAGTCGATCAAGGCCGAAGAGCGCGCTTCGGCCGGCGCCACGAGCGTGCTCGACGGCGTATCGCGCGGACTTCCCGCGTTGCGTCGTGCGGTCAAGCTGCAGAAACGCGCCGGCCGGGTCGGCTTCGACTGGCCGGGGCCGGCCGAGGTGTTCGCCAAGATCCGCGAGGAGCTCGACGAACTCGAGGCCGAGCTCGAAGGCGCGGACCCGGATCGACTCGAGGACGAACTCGGCGACGTGCTGTTCGCCGTCGCCAACCTGGCGCGCAAGCTCGACGTCGATCCCGGCAGCGCGCTGCGTCGCAGCAACCACAAGTTCGAGCGTCGATTCCGGGCGATGGAAGCCGAGGCCGAGGCCGAGGGCCGGCCGCTGGACCAGCGCACGCTCGATGAGCAGGAAGTCGTCTACCGACGCGTCAAGACGCGAGAGGGCTGATCGATGACCTCGCTACCGTCCAGGTCCCCCACTCAGGTCGGGGCTGCTATAATTCCGCGCTTGTTTCGGGCGGGCCGTTAGCTCAAGTGGTAGAGCACCGGGCTTTTAACCCGTTGGTTGAAGGTTCGAGTCCTTCACGGCCCACCATTTCCCCGAAACCTGCCGCGCCATCCCTCCGGGAAACTCCCGCCCGCCCTGTGCATTCCTCGCAGCGCGGCGTGCATCCGCGCCTGGCCGAAACCGTACGTCGTCACCGGGTCGCTTCCTGGGAAGCCCCGATTCACGCGGGCAGCCAGGACGCGTTCGAGACCTTCCTGGACTGGCGCCGTTCCGATCGGCCGCTGGTGCTGGATGCCGGCTGCGGTACGGCCGCATCCACCGCGATCCTGGCCTGGCGCCACCCCGCGGCGCAGGTCGTCGGCGTTGACCGGTCGGCGCACCGCCTGGGCCGGGCGCCGCGCCCGCCGGCAGCCAACGAGCTTCGCCTGCGAGCGCGACTGGAAGACGTCTGGCGCCTGCTCCTCGAGGCCGGCGAACGCCCGGTTCGCCAGTACCTGCTGTACCCGAACCCCTGGCCCAAACCGGCCCACCTCAAGCGTCGCTGGCACGCCCACCCGGTCTGGCCGGCCGTGATCGCGCTCGGCGGCACGCTGACGCTGCGGACGAACTGGGCGATCTACGCCGAGGAGTGCCGATGCGCACTGGCGCTGCACGGCCTGGGCGTTCCGCCGGTGGTATCGTTCAGCACGGACGCGGCACTGACGCCGTTCGAGCGAAAGTATTCGCGCAGCGGGCACGCGCTCTACGACCTGACGTTGCGCCTCGATTCTCCTTAGAAGAGGCGAATCGAACCGAACCTGACCTGCATCGCAAGGAGATCCGATCATGCACCATTGCATCAAGCGTTTCCCGGGCCCGGCCCGTCTCGCCGGCCTGATCCTGATTCCGGCCCTGTTCGCGTCCGCGGCGCTCGCCGACGAGCGGCTCGAAGCCGTGATCGCACACCCGGATCGGCCAGCCGAGGAAGCGGCCCGGGACGAGCACCGGCACCCGTACGAGACCCTGACCTTCTTCGGCATCGCCCCGGACATGACGGTCGTCGAGCTCGCGCCCAGCGGGGGCTGGTACACGGAGATCATTGCGCCCTACCTGGCCGAGGAAGGACGCTACGTGGCGGGTCACTTCGACCTGAGTATCGAGGACGCTCCCGGTTACTACGAGCCGGCCATGGCGGCCTGGCGCGAACGGGTTGCCGACGAACGCTTCGGCGAGCCCGAGGTGCATCCGTTCCACCCGCCGCAGAGCGCGTCCCTCGGCGAGCCGGGCTCGGCCGACCTGGTGGTTTCGTTCCGCAGCGTGCACGGCTGGAAGCGCGACGGGGTGTTCGACGAGGTACTCGACGCGGTTCACGAGGTGTTGCAGCCCGGTGGGGTGTTCGGCATCGTCGGGCATCGCCTGCCCGAGGACGGCGACGACAGCGAGTTCACGGGCTACGTCAAGTCCAGCTGGGTGGTCTCCCGGGCCGAAGCGCACGGCTTCCGGCTGGCCGGGTCCAGCGAGGTCAACGCCAATCCGAAGGACACGGCCGACCACCCCAACGGCGTCTGGACCCTCCCGCCGTCGATGCGCACTCCCGAAGGTGAAGACCCGGCGGACTATCAGCCCATCGGAGAAAGCGACCGGTTCACGCTGAAGTTCGTCAAGCGCTGAGCGCGCTTGGCCCGATCCGTCAATAGCCCCGCATCCGGTCGACCCGACCGGCCGGGGCCTCGCCCCGGCGGATCGAACGGTATTGCTCCAGGGCCAGTCGCGCTGCTTCGGCGGGGTCGGTTCGTCCCCCGATGTGCGGCGTGACGACGATCCGGGAGTGGTCTCGGAACGGGTGGTCGGCCGCCAGGGGCTCCTCGCCGAACACATCCAGCACGGCCCGCCCGGGCCGCTGGTCGTCCAGCGCGGCGAGCAGGTCCGCTTCGACCAGGTGCTCGCCCCGGCCGACGTTGACGAGCAGGCTGTCGGACGGCATGCGTGCGAACAGTGTCCGGTCGAGCAGGCCGGTCGTCGCGGCGGTCAGCGGAAGCACGTTGATCAGGGCGTCCGATCGGCCGGCAAGCCGAGCCAGCCCGTTCTCCCCGGTGCAGGTCGCCATCGAGTCGCAGGGCGCCCCGGACCGGTTCCAGCCCGAGACCTCGAGACCCAGGGCCCGGAATGCCTGCGCCGCGGCCCGGCCCATGGCCCCGGTGCCCAGCAGGCCGATCCGCGGCGTCGGGCGCGGCTCCAACGGCCGCCATTCCCGGCAGTGGCGCTGTTCGTCCAGGCGCTTCCACCAGTCCACGGTCATCGCCACCAGGTAGGCGGCGAGGTCGGCAGCCAGGCGCGGCCCCGCGAGCCGGGTGACCACGATGTCGTCGGACAGATCGGACCGGCCCACCAGGTGGTCGACGCCGGCACCCAGCGAACCGACCGCGCGAAGCGCGGGCAGCTTCGCGAACGCGTCCTTCGGCGGCTTCCATGCCAGGGCGAACACGATGTCGGCCGGGCGGCCGACCTCGGGCCAGAGCCGCAGGTCGAGCCCGGCATCGAGACTGCGCAGTCGGCGTTCGAGATCGTTCGTATCGCGGTCCGGCGCGATCAGCAGTAGAGCCATGCGGCCTTCCTCGGCGGTCGATCCCACAGCTTAATCCAGCGCGCTGCGGCCGGGTCGACGCGACGGCGGCATCCAGGCCGGTTGCTTCATCGCCCTCCGGTTCCGGGCATTCAGCGAATCCGCCGGGTAGAATAGTGCGCCAGTTTCCGGCCTCAGGACATCCCTGCCATGACCCGCACCGCGATCGAAACGGTGGTCTTTCCGGTCGCCGGCCTCGGCACGCGTTTTCTGCCCGCGACCAAGGCCAGCCCCAAGGAAATGCTGCCGGTGGTCGACAAGCCGTTGATCCAGTACGCGGTCGAGGAGGCCATCGCCGCCGGCGCCCGCACCCTGGTGTTCGTCACCGGACGGACCAAGCGCGCGCTGGAGGACCATTTCGACATGGCCTACGAGCTGGAAACCGAGCTGGCCCAGCGCGGCAAGCAGGACCTGCTCGACAAGGTCCGCGACGTTCTGCCGGAAGGCATCCACTGCGTCTATGTCCGGCAGCGCGAGGCGCTGGGCCTGGGCCACGCGGTGCTCTGCGCGCGGCCGCTGGTCGGCGACAAACCGTTCGGGGTGATCCTGGCCGACGACCTGATCGATGCCGGTGATCGTCCGGTACTCAAGCAGCTGGCCGAACGCTATGCCGCCACCGGCCGCTCGGTGCTGAGCGTCGAAGCGGTGGATCCGTCGCGAACCTTCCAGTACGGCGTGGTGGATCCGGAGAACCGGGACGGACCGTTCCAGCCGATCCGGGGCATCGTCGAGAAGCCCGCGCCGGAAGACGCGCCGTCCAACCTTGCCGTGGTCGGGCGCTACATCCTCACGCCGCGAATCTTCGCCCTGCTGGAAACCACCGCGCCGGATTCGCGCGGCGAGATTCAGCTCACCGACGCGATCGCGGCACTGATCGATGAACAGGGCGTCGACTGCCTGGAGTTCGAAGGCCGGCACTACGACTGCGGAAGCAAGCTGGGCTACCTGCAGGCTACCGTCGATTACGCCCTGAACCACGCTGAACTGGGCGCCGACTTCGCCGAGTTCCTGCGCGAACGGACGCGCTCGCTATGACCCGCGGAGGTAACGACGCAATGAGCGAGAGCAGAGAAGCCCTGAGCGAGAGCGGATGCGGTCGCGCCGTCACGACCCATCTCGAGGCGCTCGAGGCCGAAGCCATCCACATCATCCGCGAAGTCGCGGCGACGGCGCAGCGGCCGGTGATGCTCTACTCGATCGGCAAGGACTCGGCCGTGATGCTCCACCTGGCGCGCAAGGCCTTCGCGCCGGGTCGCCTGCCGTTTCCGCTGCTCAATATCGACACGACCTGGAAGTTCCGCGAAGTCTACGAATTTCGCGATCGGGTCGCCGCCGAACCCGATATCGAGCTGATCACCCACCGCAACCGGGACGGGCTGGCCCAGGGCATCAACCCGATCGACCACAGCCCGGGGGTACACACCGACGTGCTAAAGACCCAGGCGCTGAAGCAGGCCCTCAGCGAGCACCGGGTCGACGCCGCGTTCGGCGGTGCCCGGCGCGACGAGGAGCGTTCCCGGGCCAAGGAGCGGGTGTTCTCGTTCCGCGACCGGCACCACCGCTGGGACCCGAAGAACCAGCGACCCGAGCTCTGGAACCTCTACAACGGCAGGGTCGCCGACGGCGAGAGCATCCGCGTGTTTCCCTTGTCGAACTGGACCGAGCTCGACGTGTGGCAGTACATCCATCTCGAAGACATCCCGGTACCGGCCCTGTACTTCGCCGCCGAGCGGCCGGTGGTCGACCGCGACGGCATGCTGATCGTGGTCGACGACGACCGCCTGCCGCTGGCCGAAGGCGAGACGCCGCGCATGGAGCGGGTCCGGTTCCGCACGCTGGGCTGCTATCCGCTGACCGGCGCGATCCGCTCCGAGGCCGAGACGCTGCCGGAGATCATTCACGAGATGCTGCTGGCGCGCTCGTCGGAGCGCCAGGGTCGTGCGATCGACCACGACGCGTCGTCGTCGATGGAACAGAAGAAGCAGCAGGGGTATTTCTGACCATGAGCGACACGGCCTCGACCGACTTCGACATCCACGAATACCTGGACCGTCACCGGACCAAGGATCTGCTTCGCTTCATCACCTGCGGCTCGGTCGACGACGGCAAGTCCACGCTGATCGGTCGGCTGCTGTTCGATACGCAGCAGGTCTTCGACGACCAGCTGGCTGCGGTCGAACGCGACTCGCGCAAGTTCGGCACCACGGGCGATGCGCCGGACCTGGCCCTGCTGGTCGACGGCCTGCAGGCCGAGCGGGAGCAGGGCATCACGATCGATGTCGCGTATCGCTATTTCACGACCGCCACGCGGAAGTTCATCATCGCCGACACGCCCGGCCACGAGCAGTACACCCGCAACATGGTGACCGGGGCGTCTACGGCCCGTGCAGCCGTGGTCCTGGTCGACGCGACGCGCGGGATGCAGGTGCAGACCCGCCGCCACAGCTACCTGGTCCACCTGCTCGGTATCGAACACGTGCTCGTGGCGGTCAACAAGATGGACGTCGTGGACCACGACCGGTCGACCTTCGAGTCGATCGAGAAGGACTACGCCGCCTTCGCCAACCAGCTGGGTATCGAGCACTACCACTGCGTGCCGGTCAGCGCGCTGACCGGCGCCAACGTCACCCGGTCGGCCGAGTCCATGCCGTGGTACGACGGTCCGACGGTGCTCGACTGGCTGGAACGTGTACCGACCGGGGCCGGCCGAGACACGATGCGCGCCATGCGGTTTCCGGTCCAGTACGTGCATCGCAGTCGCTCTGACTTCCGCGGCTACTGCGGCCAGCTGGCCGGCGGCTCCGTGGCGCCGGGCGAGGAAGTCGTGGTCCTGCCGTCGGGCAAGCGCAGCTGCATTCGCGAGGTGCTGCTGCACGGTCAGCCGGTCGAGCAAGCCGTGGCCGGCCAGTCGCTGACGATCACGCTGGCCGACGAAGTCGACGTCAGCCGCGGCGACATGCTGGTTCACACGGAAGACCTGCCTCGAGTCGGCGAACTGTTCGACGCCCGCGTCGTGTGGATGAACGAGCGCCCGCTGCTGCCCGGCCGGCAGTATGACCTGAAGCTAGCCGCGACCGAATTGCCGGCGACTCCCGAGACGCTGCACCATCGCATCGATGTCAACACGCTCGAGCATCACCCGGCCGACCAGCTCGACCTGAACGAGATCGGCTACTGCCGCATCCGCACCGGTCGACCGCTGGCCTTCGACGGCTACCACGCCCACCCGGGCACCGGCGCGTTCATCCTGGTCGACCGGGTTAGCAACCTGACCGTCGGCGCCGGCATGATCGTCCGGCCGGTTACCGACGCGCTGGCCGACAAGTCGCAGAACGTGGTCTGGCATCGGCAGGCAGTGGACAAGCGATCGCGAGCCGCGCAGAAGGCTCAGCGTCCGGCGGTGCTGTGGTTCACGGGCCTGTCCGGTGCCGGCAAGTCGACCGTCGCCAACGCGCTGGAGACCGCCCTGTTCCGGCGCGGCCATCACAGCTACCTGCTCGACGGCGACAACGTCCGCCATGGTCTGAATCGCGACCTGGGCTTCAGCGATGACGATCGGGTCGAGAATATCCGCCGGATCGGCGAGGTCGCCAGGCTCATGGCCGACGCAGGCCTGGTCGTTCTGTCCGCGTTCATCTCGCCGTTCCGGGCCGATCGGGCAATGGTGCGCGAGCTGATGGAGGATGGCGAATTCATCGAGATTCACGTCGACGCACCGCTGGAGGTCTGCGAATCGCGCGATCCCAAGGGCCTGTACGCCAAGGCTCGCGCGGGGGTGATCCGGAACTTCACTGGCATCGACTCGCCCTACGAGGCTCCCGAGGACCCGGAAATCTCGGTCGACACGTCCGAACTCAGCGTCGACGAATGCGTCGAAGAGTTGCTGGCCTACCTGAAACGCCGCGGCATCCTGATCGGCTGACCGGTCGACCGAGCGGTTGACTGCTTGTTCGATCGAGCATTCGACCGACCGGATCGTCGCGGAACCCACCCAACGAGACGCGGAGCAGACCCATGGCGCGAGGCACCGAAGCGGTCATCGACGTTGCCGCCCTTGCGCGCAACCTGCAGAAGGTGCGCGACTGGGCCGGCGACGCGCGCGTCGTTGCCGTGGTCAAGGCCGACGCCTACGGCCACGGGCTTGAACGCTGTTTCCCGGCGCTCGGGCAGGCCGACCTGCTGGCGGTCGCCACGCTCGACGAGGCGCGCGCGATCCGCGTGCTGGACCCGCGCATTCCGGTGCTGCTGCTCGAGGGCGTCCTGACCGGCGACGAGCTGGCCGTGGTCGAGGAACTCGGCCTGGAGATGGTCGTCCATTCGCCCGAACAGCTGGACTGGATCGAGCGCTCGGGCCGCGCGCTGGCACCGCGGGTCTGGCTGAAGATCGACAGCGGTATGCATCGACTCGGCTTCGGGCTCGACCAGGCGCGGGACGCGCATGGGCGGCTCAGCTCCCTGCCCGGCGTTCACGAAGTCGTGCTGATGACCCACCTGGCCTGCGCCGACGAGCCCGCACACCCGATGACGGCGCGCCAGATCGCGGCCTTCGATGCGGCGGTCGAAGGCCTTTCGGGCCGCCGGTGCATCGCCAACTCGGCGGCGCTGCTGACCCGCCGCGACGCGCGCCGCGACTGGGTCCGGGCCGGTCTCATCCTGTTCGGCGTCTCGCCGATCGCCGATCGCCCGGGCGCGTCGCTGGGCCTGGAGCCGGTGATGACGCTGTCGACGCAGCTGATCTCCGTGCGCGACGTGCCGGCCGGGGACTCGATCGGCTACGGCGCGCGCTTCGTCGCCGAGCGCGATCTGCGGATCGGGGTTGCGGCGATCGGTTACGGCGACGGCTATCCGCGCAACATGCCCGACGGTGCGCCGGTCCTGGTCAACGGCCGTCGACAGCGGCTCGCCGGGCGCGTTTCCATGGACATGATGACGATCGATCTCGCCGGCCAGCCCGCGGCCGCGGTCGGCGACCCGGTGGTTCTGTGGGGCGAAGGCCTGCCGGTCGAGGAAGTGGCCGGGGCGCTGGGCACCATTCCCTACGAACTCGCCTGCCGCGTCACACGGCGGGTCCGCTACCGGGAGATTCCGTACTTGCGCAGCGCCGCGCGCAGCTGATCGTAGGTCAGGCCCAGCCGGGCAGCGGTGCGCTTCTGGTGGTGGCCACACTCGGCCAGGGCGCGCTCGATCCACTCCCGCTCCCGCTCGGCCAGCCAGCCCTTCAGGTCGTCGGGCACGCGCTCGGGCGTTGCGCCGCGTTCGCCCGAGTGCGGGCGCCAGGGCGACTCGAAGGGATCGAACTCGACCCGGTCGATCGCATCGCCGGCCTCCGGCAGTCGATACACCGCGCGCTCGACGACGTTCTTCAATTCGCGCACGTTGCCGGGCCACGACCACGCGCGCAGCTGGTCGATCGCTCGTGACGAGAACCCGGCGAAGAGTTCGCGGCCCAGTTCGCGGCTCATCCGCATCGCGAAGTGTTCGGCCAGCGGCATCAGGTCCTCGCCCCGCTCGCGCAGCGGCGGCAAGGTGATCACATCGAAAGCAAGACGGTCGAGCAGGTCGGCGCGGAACCGACCGTCGGCGGCCAGGGTCGGCAGGTCCTCGTTGGTCGCGCCGACCACGCGCACGTCGACCCGGCGAGTTTCCGAACTCCCCAGCCGTTCGAATTCGCCGTACTCGATCACGCGCAGGATCTTTTCCTGAACCGGCGCCGCGGTGGTCGCGAGTTCGTCGAGGACCAGCGTGCCGCCGTCGGCCTGCTCGAAGCGTCCGATCCGGGTTCGCGAGGCGTCGGTGAACGCACCGGCCTCGTGTCCGAACAGCTCGGATTCGAGCAGGGCCGGGCTGATCGCGGCGCAATTGAGCTTGACCAGCGGCTGGTCCCAGCGCGGCGAAAGGTAGTGCACGCGTTCGGCGACCAGTTCCTTGCCGGTGCCGCGCTCGCCGACGATCAGCAGCGGCCGGTCCAGCGCGGCGGCGTGCGAGACACGCTCGAGGACCGCCAGGAATGCGCCGGACTCGCCGATCAGTGGTTGTTCTTCGCGCTCCACGCAGCCTCGTTGTTTCGGTGTTGTGCCTGCATTGTATCGGTGACCGGACCGGCACCCGGTCCCGGACTCGAACAGCGGCGCGCGCAGGGACGCAAGCTGCGGTCGGGCTTCTGCCAGAATAGCGCCATGGCGAAGTCCAGGACTCTTTATCTCTGCGGCGAATGCGGCGCCAGCCAGCCCAAGTGGTCGGGGCAATGCCCGGACTGCGGTGCGTGGAACAGCCTCGAGGAAAGCGCTGCAGCGGCGAGCGGGGGCGGCCCGCGCCAGCGGCGCAGCTCGAACTGGACCGGCGAGGCTTCGGCCGAGGTGGTTCGTCTCGATGCGGTGCGGGCCGAGGACACGCCGCGCTTCTCCTCGGGGCTCAGCGAACTCGACCGCGTGCTCGGCGGCGGCCTGGTGCCCGGGTCGGTGACCCTGATCGGCGGCGACCCCGGCATCGGCAAGTCGACCCTGCTGCTCCAGGCCCAGGCCGCGGTGGCCGAGCGGATCCGTTCGCTGTATGTCACCGGCGAGGAATCGGCCGCGCAGGTCGCGATGCGGGCCCGCCGCCTGGGCCTGGAGCCCGACCGCCTCGAGTGCCTGACCGAGACCCGCCTGGAGACCATCCTGGCGACCGCGGCGGCCAACGGCCCGAAGTTCCTGGTCATCGATTCGATCCAGACCCTGTGGAGCGAGGCCCTGCAGTCCGCGCCGGGTGCGGTCGCCCAGGTGCGCGAGTGCGCTTCGCGGCTGGTCCAGTTCGCCAAGCAGACCGGCTGCAGCGTCGTGCTGGTCGGCCACGTGACCA
The DNA here is from genome assembly GCA_965222675.1 of Wenzhouxiangellaceae bacterium. GTDB lineage: Bacteria > Pseudomonadota > Gammaproteobacteria > Xanthomonadales > Wenzhouxiangellaceae. The sequence goes on from OZ244963.1 coordinate 1,744,020, forward strand.
AGGAGGGCGCGCTGGCCGGCCCGCGGGTGCTCGAACACATGGTCGACGGGGTGCTGTATTTCGAATCCGATTCCGGCAGCCGATTCCGGCTGATCCGGTCGGTCAAGAATCGCTTCGGCGCGGCCAACGAACTCGGCGTGTTCGCGATGACCGACGGCGGGCTGCGTGCCGTGGCCAATCCGTCGGCGATCTTCCTGTCGGAAGACAGCGAACCGTCAGCCGGTTCCTGCGTGCTGGTCACGCGAGAAGGCACCCGGCCGATGCTGGTCGAAGTGCAGGCCCTGGTTGCCCCGAGCAGCCTTTCGCAGCCCCGTCGGGTCGCGGTCGGCGTCGATGCCGGGCGGCTGGCGATGCTGCTGGCGGTGATGCACCGTCACTGCGGGATCCAGGTCGGCGACCAGGACGTGTTCGTCAACGTGACCGGCGGCATCCGGGTCGGCGAGACCGCCTCGGACCTTGCCGTAGCGCTGGCCCTGCAGTCTTCGCTGCGCGAGAAGCCGCTGCCGCGCGGCCTGGTCGCGTTCGGCGAAGCCGGGCTGTCCGGCGAACTGCGGCCGGTCTACAACGGCGAAGAGCGCCTGCGCGAGGCCGCCCAGCAGGGCTTCCGCACCGCGCTGGTTCCGTCCGGCAACGTCAAGGGCGTCAAGGCGAAGCTGGACCTGCGCGGCTGCAAGCGCCTCGCCGACGCCCTGGCGGCTGCGCGTGAAGCGGAATAGAAGACTCTTTGCTGGGCCTGGCGCAGCAGAACAGACCGCAGATGAACGCGGATGAACGCGGATGAACGCAGATCAGTAGGACGCGTGCTCCGATAGAAACTATTGAAAGGACGGATCGCGCTACGTCGCACGCGGCTGTTCTCCAGGGGCGGACTGGTGATTTTCCGACCTCGGTGGGAAATTGCAGCCTCCACCGGGCAAGCGGCTCGATCGCCCGAGGGCGACCTCAGCGGAACAGCGAGCCTTCTGGCGGCCGTAACTGCATCAATTTGCAGCCTTTCGGGCCGGCCGCATCGGATCCGGTCGACGAATGCGGAACATCGACCCGGCCGGTTTGCGCCCTGGCATTTTCCATCTGCGTCCGTCTGCGGTGAACGGGTCTTCCCGGCAAACGCCCACGCGACCCCTATCGCCGGGCTTTTCCCGACTCTTGAAACCGGTTTATAATGGGCGGCTGGTTCGGAGGCCTGGTCGCGGGTTTCCGTGGTTTCCACTCAAATTTCATGGGGTATTCCCGAATGAGCAAAATCTATAAAGTGCCGGCCGAAGTCCGCGAGGATGTGGGGAAAGGTGCGAGCCGCCGCCTGCGTCACGCGAACAAGGTGCCGGCCGTTGTCTACGGCGGTGGCCGGGACCCGGTGTCCCTGACCCTCGAGCACGACTTCATCTTTCACGCCTCCGACGAAGAAGGCTTCCACGCCTCCATCCTCGAACTCAAGGTCGGGGACGGCCGCAAGCAGAAGGTCGTGCTGCGCGACTTGCAGCGTCACCCGTTCAAGCCGCGCATCATGCACGTCGACTTCCTGCGCGTGAAGGACGACCAGCAGATCCGCATCTCCGTGCCGCTGCACTTCGTCAACGAAGACTCCTCCCCGGCCGGCAAGAAGGGCGGTGTGGTCATCTCGCACATGGTCACCGAGGTCGAGATCTCGGCGCTGCCGAAGGACCTGCCGGAGTACATCGAAGTCGACCTGGGCGACCTGGAGCCGGGCGGTGCGTTCATGCTCAGCGAGCTGAAGCTGCCGGAAGGCGTGACCATTCCGGCGATCGCGCACGATGAGGACTTCGATCAGTCGCTGGTCTCCGCGGTCTTCGTCCGTGCCGGTCAGGGTACCGGCGAGCTGGCTGCCGAAGCCGACGCCGCGATGGCCGAAGGCGCCGAGCCGGAGCTTGCCGACGAGGAAGATGCCGAGGAGGTCGACGGCGAGGAGTCCGAAGACGGCGACACGGACGGCGATGCCGAAGGCAAGTCCGACGACGAGGACAAGGACAAGTCCGAGTAAGGACGTCCCTGACTTCGACCATCGATGGACGGCCTCTGGCTGATTGCCGGGCTGGGAAACCCCGGCCCGAAGTACGACAGGACCCGGCACAATGCCGGGTTCTGGTTTCTGGACGCCGTGCTTCGCCGCTTCGGCGGTGAACTCCGCCGCGAAAAGAAGCTGCTCGGCCGTGCGCTGAAGACGCGGTTGGACGGCCGGGATGTCGTGCTGCTGGCCCCCGAGACCTTCATGAACGAGTCCGGGCAGTCGATCCGGGCTGCCACCGACTTCTACCGGATCGAAGCCGATCGCGTGCTCGTCGCGCACGACGAGCTCGACCTTCCGCCTGGCACGGCTCGGCTGAAGCAGGGCGGGGGGCACGGGGGTCACAACGGCCTTCGCAGCAGCTTCCGCCATCTCGGCACGCCCGGGTTCTGGCGGCTGCGGATCGGCATCGGTCATCCGGGCACCGCCGACCAGGTCACCCCCTGGGTGCTTTCCCGGGCACCGGCCGGCGACGAGCAGGCGATCGAGGCTTCGCTCAACAAGGCGCTGGAGGTCCTGCCCGACTTCCTCGGCGGCCATTCGGGCGAGGCGATGAAGCGGCTGCACGCTCGCGACCGCTCGGCCGACTGAGTCGGCGACATCTGAACCTGGCATTCGAGGAATGATCTGATGGGATTCAAGTGCGGAATCGTCGGTCTGCCGAACGTGGGCAAGTCGACGCTGTTCAACTGCCTGACCCGGGCCGAGATCGCGGCGGAGAACTATCCGTTCTGCACCATCGATCCGAACGTCGGCATGGTCCCCGTGCCCGACCCCCGGCTCGATGCGCTGGCCGCGATCGTCAAGCCCGAAAAGGTGTTGCCGACCACCATGCAGTTCGTCGACATCGCCGGCCTGGTCGCCGGTGCGTCGAAGGGCGAAGGTCTGGGCAACAAGTTCCTTGCCCACATCCGGGAAACCGACGCGATCGCTCACATCGTGCGCTGCTTCGAGGACGACGATGTGACCCACGTGGCCGGCCGGGTCGACCCCATCTCCGATATCGAGACCATCGATACGGAACTCGTGCTCGCCGACCTGGATGCCGCCGAGAAGGCGCTGGCGCGCACGGCCAAGCAGACCAAGTCGGGCGACAAGGATGCAATGAAGCTGGCTGCGCTGCTCGAACGCGTGGTCGGCCACCTGGGTGCCGGCGAGCCGCTGCGCTCGATGGCGCTGGAGTCCGAGGACCGCGTCCGCCTGCGCAGCTGGCAGTTCATTACCGCCAAGCCGGTGCTGTACGTGGCCAATGTCGACGACACGAGCGCCGATGACAATCCGTTCGTCGCCGCCGTTCGGGGGCGGGCCGAAGCGGAGCAGGCCGAGGTGGTCGTGGTGTCGGCGGCCATGGAGGCCGAGCTGGCGCAGCTCGAGCCGGACGAACAGGCCGAGTTCCTGGCCGATCTCGGCGAGACCGAGCCGGGGCTGAATCGCCTGATCCGGGCCGGCTACGACCTGCTCGACCTGCTGACCTTCTTCACCGCAGGGCCGAAGGAAGTGCGCGCCTGGACCGTTCGACGCGGCGCGACGGCGCCAGAAGCGGCCGGACGCATCCATACGGATTTCCAGAAGGGCTTCATCCGCGCCGAGGTCACCGCCTACGACGACTACATCGCCGCCGGTGGAGAAACCGGCGCCAAGGCGGCCGGCAAGCTTCGGCTGGAAGGCAAGGAGTACATCGTCGCGGAAGGCGATGTGATGCATTTCCGCTTCAACGTCTGATCCCGGGGCCGGCCCTCCGGCTTTGAACCCTCCTGTCGGATCCCTCCTGTTCGATCCCTCCTGTTCGATCCCTCCTGGTAGATCCCTCCTGGTAGATTCCGATCGTTTCCGGTTCTCGCGTTCTGAGAACGCCGGGTGGTTCACTACGATCATCAGGACGATCCAACCCGGTGAACCAGGAGAGCGCCATGAACCCGATCGATACCTCATCCAGCCGCGGCCTGCGCGACGGAATCGTGGGCAAGTGCATCGAAGGCGTGATCGCGCGCCCCGGACGCAAGGGCGAACCGCCGGTCGTGATGATGCTCCAGTTCGACGACGGCAGCGTGCTGGAATTCGTCTCGCCGCGCAGCGACAGGCTTCTGCGACAGGCGGTCGATACAACCCGTCGTGGCCGGCCCCAGGCGGCGCCGGACCAGCTGGCGCTGGCGGTGGCGTAGGCACGGGATCGCAGCGACCGACGGACCTCGACGGGACGGTGGCGGCGAGCGATTCCCGGACCGCTCGTTTATCCACAAAACCTGTGGAAAACTTTGTGTGTAAATGGGCCGGCCCCGACAGCCGCGCGCGTGTCACGGAATTGACCAAAAATCAGCCATTTCGAGACAAAAGCAATAATTTCATACAGTTATTGCCGAAAGCTTGAAACGTTTTGTAGGAAATTTGCGTAAAGAAAGCGTCAACGTGCGGTTCGTCACCCGTGTGCATAACGAATGCGGCCGTCGACGCCGCCAACCGTGGGATTTCGTTCGGGAAACGCCGGTTCCGGCCGCGCCGGCGGGCGGCGGATGTCTTGCTGGTTGGCAGCTGTCCGACTGATTTTCGGCGACCGGTCTGCAACCGATCGGCCGCCCGGCCGAGCCTCAGGACGCCGCGCCCGGGCCGAGGCCAAGCCGGTCGGGCCACTCGCGGAGAGCCCGGAACAGATCGCCTCGGTCCGCGTGCTGCTCGGCCAGCGCCTCGACGCGCCGCCGGTACTCCTCGAGCCGGATCGGCGCCAGGTCCGGGTCGTCGACCAGCCTCCTGCGCCTCCACTCCTCCCAGGAGGCCGCGAGGTCGGGATTGAGGGCCCCGGGTGCGTGTCGTCCGGCAAAGCGCAGCAGCAGGTCGTTCAGGCGCGCGTCGGTGAACGGCGAGGGGTCCCGGTTGACCCGGTCGGCGACGTCCTCGGGCGGAAGGTCGGCGATGCGGTCGGCCAGGGCCCGGTCGGCACGCGGCACGAAGCCGGCGTACAGCGCGCTGTCGGCGTCCCGGTCCACATCACCGGCGCCCGGCTCGCGCGGTGCGCCGAAGATCTCGAGCAGGCGTCCGATCAGCGGTTCGGCGCGGCCCAGCCGCTCGGCACAACGGTTGGCGTGGGCCAGGTCGATCCCGGTGCGTTCCGCGGCCGCGTCGTCGAGCACCCCGGTGGGCGCGATCATCGGGCAGCGGTTGGTCCGCACCCACTTGACCGGCAAGCGTTCGAGGTCCTCGGGCAGATCGGCCGCGGGGGTCCAGTACAGGTCGGACAGCATTTCGGTGTCGAGATCCGCGTACTCGGTCGGATCGACCCGGAGATTCCAGACCAGCCACTGGCTGGCGATCTGTGGATGGCGAAACAGCGGCAGGACCGGCGCGATGCAGTGGATCGAGGCGGGAAAACGTGCCGACGCATGCAGCATCACCTCGCGCTTCGACAGCAAGTCGTCGACGGTGGACTTGTCGCGCAGGTGCAGCGCCCAGTTCCACAGCTTCGGTTGCGCGGCCCGGACCCGTCGCGCCAGCTCCAGCGTGTTGCGCACGTCGGCCAGTGCGTCGTGCGCATCCCCCGTCTCCAGCCCGTTCACCGCGGCCAGGTCCTCGAGGCGGAAGCCCGGAGTGCCGTCCTCCCGGTCGAACCAGGTCAGGCCCTCGGGGCGCAGCGCGCGGGTCAGGCGCAGCACGTCGATCAGATCGAAGCGACTGTTGCCGTTGGCGTACTCGCGGCGGTACGGGTCGAGAAAGTTGCGCCAGAACATGAAGCGCGTGACTTCGTCGTCGAAGCGGAAATTGTTGTAGCCGACCGAGCAGGTTCCCGGCGCGCTCATGATCTCGGCGATCCGTCGGGCGAACTCGTACTCGGGCACGCCGCGCTCTTCGGCCATCTGCGGTGTGATTCCGGTAATCAGGCACGCTTCCGGCGCCGGCAACATGTCCAGCGTCGGCCGGCAGTACAGCATCTCGGGTTCGCCGACCGGCGCGAGTTCCTGGTCGGTGCGAATGGCCGCGAACTGGCAGGGGCGGTCGCGCCGCGTGTCCGCGCCGAAGGTCTCGTAGTCGTGCCAGAGGAAGGTGTCCGCGGTCATCGGTTGGAGCTCATCGGTGGGAGTTCATCGGTTCGAGTTCAGCGGTTCGAGTTCAGCGGTTCGAGTTCAGCGGTTCGAGTTCAGCGGTTCGACGTGAGGATCGCGAACCCCCGCGTTCGAGTCGACCGCTCGCGCTCGACCGGCACGACTCCATTCGCCTCGGGCTATCGATCCGCTTGCGCAGAAGCGTCGACGTCGCAGGACGCCTGCCTCCGGCCCCTGAGCTTCGCCGGCGTGCCGCACTTCGATCGAAGCGCGGCTACTTCCTGAACAGCTGCAGCAGCCCCAGCAGCGCAGCGGCGCCGACGATCGCGATGACCAGGCTGCCGATCAGGCCTCCGGCATGGATGTCGAGCAGGCCGAACAGCCAGCTGCCCAGGATCGCGCCGACGATGCCGACGACGATATTCAGGATCAGGCCCTGGCCGCGACCCTTTACCAGCAGCCCTGCGATCCAGCCGGCCAGACCGCCGATGATCAATGCCCCGAGAATGCTTTCGATGGTCATCTCTTGTTTCCTCCTGGAATGGATGATGGACCCGATGCAACGAACGAGGCTAGTCTAGCCCGTTGCCGACTCATCGAGCGATCGGCTGAGCGACCGCAATGCATCGACCGACCCCGTGTACGATCCTGCGTTCGCCTCGCGCTGGAGGCCCCGACCGCCTCGATGACCGACCTCATGACCGACCCGACGACCGCGCCCATGACGAAGCTCTCCCCCGACCCGGTAGACGACCCCGATGCCGGAGTCGGATCGGCACGGCTCGTCCTGGTCCGTCACGCCCAGGGGTCGCTGGGCACCGACGACTATGACCGCCTGTCGCCGGTTGGACACGCGCAGGCCGAGACCCTCGGACATCATCTGCAGGACCGCTACGATGCCGGGCCGCTGGTCCGCGGAGCGTTGCGCCGCCATCGCGAAACCGCAGAACGGATCGGCCGGGACCATCGGATCGACGACGATCTCAACGAGTATCGCGTCGACCATCTGCTGGAAGCCGCGTTCGACCCCGCCTCGGGGCTGGACATGACGCCGCCGCCGGACGAGGCCCTGGCCGATCCGGTGGCCTACCTGCAGACCTTTCTCGATCTGTTTCCCGACGTGCTGGCCGCCTGGCAGGGCCAGCGGCTGGCCTGTCCGGTGAACGGCAGCTGGGCGGGCTTCGATGAGCGCGTTCGCCGCGCAGGTCGGCGCCTCGAGGCCGGGCTGGAGAATGCGGACTGCGTCATCGCGGTGACCTCCGCAGGCGTGATCAGTACGCTGGCGGCGGCCCTGCTTGGTCGCGACCTGGCCTGGCAGCGCCGCCTGAACGTGGAGTTGTACAATGCGTCGGTCACGGAACTGCACCGTGACTCGAAGGGGCAGTGGCACGCCGAGCGGTTGAACTGCGTGGCCTTCCTGCCGTCCGAGCACCACACGCTGGCTTGACCGGAACTCGTGAACCCAGGGGAGTCTGAATGAGCGAAGGGCCCGTAACCATCATCACCGGATCCAGCCGCGGCATCGGCCGAGCGGCGGCCGAGCTGCTTGCCTCGCGAGGTCACCGGGTGGTGATCTCCAGCCGCAACCAGGATTCCTGCGAAACCGTGGCCGAGGCGATTCGCGAGGCCGGCGGCGAAGCCCGCGCGATTGCCTGTCACGTCGGCCAGGACGAGCAGCTCGAAGCGCTGATCGCCGACACCGTCGACGCGTTCGGCCGCCTGGACAACCTGGTGCTGAATGCCGCCAGCAACCCGGTCTACGGCCCGTCGGACAACGTCGACCGCAAGGCCTTCGACGTGATCATGCACAACAATGTTTTCGGCTCGCTGCGCCTGAGCCACCTGGCCAGGCCGCAGATCGCGAAGGCCGGCGGGGGCGCGGTGGTCCTGGTCTCGTCGATCGCCGGTCAGCTCGGCAACCGGGTCATCGGTGCCTACGGCATGTCCAAGGCCGCCGAGAACCAGTTGATCCGCAACCTCGCGCTCGAGTTCGGCGGCGACGGCATCCGCGTCAACGGCGTGGCGCCGGGCCTGATCCGTACGGATTTCTCCAAGGCCCTGCTGGCCGACGAGCGCGCGGTCAAGCATTTCGAGCAGACCACGCCGCTGGGCCGCATCGGGGAGCCCGACGACATCGCCCGGGTCATCGCGTTCCTAGTCGGGCCGGACTCGGCCTGGCTGTCGGGCCAGGTGATCACCGCCGACGGCGGGATCACGGTGACCGGCGGGTTCTGACCGTGCGCGCGGCGGCAACGATGGTCCTGGTCACGGTGCTCGCCGCACCTGCGGCCGCGCAGGTCTATCGGTACACGGACGAGAACGGCATCACCGTGCTGACGAACATTCCGCCCGAGCGCGGGCGCTATGCCGACCTCGAGAACATCGGCTGCTACGGGACCTGCATCAAGGGCGTGGACTGGCACGCCACGCCGCTGAAGCGCGAGCCGTTCCGCGACGAAGTCCGGGTTGCTGCCGACATGTTCGACGTCGACGCGGCGCTGGTGCGCGCGATCATGCATGCCGAGTCGTGGTTCAATCCGAAGGCCCAGAGCCACGCCGGCGCCCAGGGACTGATGCAGCTGATGCCGGCCACCCAGGCCCGGTACGGCGTCGCCGACCCGTTCGACCCGGTCGAGAACATTTCCGGTGGGGTGGCCTACCTGGCCGAGCTCCTCGAGCGGTTCGAGCAGGACTGGGAACTGGCCGTGGCCGCCTACAACGCCGGCGAGAACGCGGTCGACCGCTACGGCGGTGTGCCGCCCTTCGACGAAACCCGCGAATACCTGCGTCGGGTGAGTATCCTGCGCGCCCGTTACGGGAGCTGACCGCGCCAGCGGATCACCGTGATCACGGTCCCCGCGCCCAGCGCCAGGCAGATCCACCACGGCACACCGAACCCGGCCGGCAGCGCGCCGAAAAGCAGCGCGGCACCGCCGGCCAGCATGGCGTAGGGCAACTGGGTGCGAACGTGTTCGATGTGATCGCACTGGCTGGCCATCGACGACAGAATCGTGGTGTCGGAAATCGGCGAGCAGTGGTCGCCCCAGACCGCGCCCCCCATCACCGCGGCGACCGTCCCGTAGAGAATCGGCAGATGTTCCGCGCCTGCCATGCCCTGAGCTTCCATCAGGGCCCAGCTCAGCGGCACCATCAGTGGAAGCAGGATGCCCATCGTTCCCCAGCTCGACCCGGTCGAGAACGCGGTCAGCGCCGCGACCACGAACACCAGCGCCGGCAGCAGACCCGGGTGCAGCGAATCGCCGATGAGCGAGACCAGGTAGTCGGCCGTGCCGAGGACGTCGGTCACGGCCGACAGCGACCAGGCGAGGACCAGGATGACAATCGCGAACAGCATCGACCGGCAGCCCGAGAACCACGCGGCGAAGGCTTCCTCCACCGACAGCACGCGCTGGATCACGGAAAGCGCGATCGCGACCAGCGAGCCGGCCAGCGAACCCCAGATCAATGACTTGTAGGGGTCGGCAGAGCCGATGATTTCCCGGATCGTTTCGCCGTCGCCGGTGATGAACATGCCGGCGACGACGCCGAAGATCATGGTCAGGATCGGCACGACGGCGTTGGTCGCGCGCAGCGGAATCCCGTCCTCGGGCTGCACGTCGTCGAGATCGTTGCCGCTGGCCCGTGCCGCGCCGCTCGGCGGCGCCACTTCGCCCTGGTGACGGGCGCGCCGTTCGGCCGCGAGCATCGGTCCCAGGTCGCGCCCGAAGCCGACCACGCTGAACACGAGGACCAGCGCGAGCAGGGGATAGAAGCTGTAGGCGATCGAATTCAGGAACACCATGTAGGCGTTCAGTTCCAGCCCGGGAATCGAGGCCATCGCATCGCGAATCAGACCGACTTCGTAACCGACCCAGGTCGTGACCAGCGCGATGCAGGCGATCGGGGCGGCGGTCGAGTCGACCAGGTAGGCGAGCTTTTCCCGGGAGACCTTCAGGCGGTCGGTGATCGGCCGCATCGTATTACCGACCACCAGGGTGTTGGCGTAGTCGTCGAAGAAGATCGCCAGGCCCATGCCCACCGTGGCCATCGTGGCGCGGCGCGCGGTGTCGGCATAGACCACGATGCGCTCGACGATGCCGAGCATGCCGCCGTTGCGCGAAATCACCCCGACCATGCCGCCGACGAGCACCGTGAACAGGATCACCGACACGTGGTCGGGGTCGGCCAGCGCTTCGGCAATGTAGGTATCGGCCGTGGCCATCAACGAGGTCAGAAGTCCGATCGGCGAGAAGCCGGTCGCCGCCCAGGCGCCGATCCAGACGCCGGCGAACAGGGCAGGGATGACCTGCCGCAGCACCAGGGCCAGGCCGATCGCCAGCACCGGCGGAAGCAGCGAGACCCAGCCTGCGTTGGAGACCATACCGCCGTCCTGCGCGAGCGCGAGACCGGGCAGTAGCGTGGCCGATGCAACGAGCGCGATGGTTGCTCGAATCCTGACCGTAAACGAAAGCGGCGGTGAGGTCGCCACCCGAACACCTTGCGTCATGAAGCGCCCATCTGCTTGAGAATCCGGTCGGCCGCGGCGAAGCGTTTCTCCAGCTCGCCGTGAGCCTCGGGGTCGTGCGGGAAGGAACTCAGCCAGCGCTCGCGCAGATCGTCGCGCTCCGTGTCCAGGTCCGGTCGTTCGGCGCCCTCGCCGAGACGGCCGGCCAGTCGGCCGAGCTGGTAATCCATGCGCAGCTGCTTGTCGGCGGTTGGGGTGTCCAGCCCGGACAGGCATTCCATTTCCACGCAGACCTGGCGCGCCTGGTCCGTGAACCGCTGGACCTGCTCGGCGAGAACCTCGGGCGTCGCGTCGTCGTCGAGAAAGGCGTCGAGCCGCGCATCCAGCATCCGCGCCAGCTCGTCGTTCTCCGGCACATCGGGCCGGTCGATGTTCGCGGACTTGCCGGCCGATCGTGCATTCCACGTCGACTGCAGCGCATCGGACAATGCGTCGAGGTGGGCCTGCGCGGCGCGCTCCCGCTCTTCGTCGAGTTCGCGGATGCGTTGGCGGTGACGCTCGATCGCGGCCTCCATTCGCTTCCTGAGGGCGGGCGGCACCCGGCCGTGCTGGTTGAACTCGGCTTCGAGTCCGGCCAGCGGGCCGGCCGCGGCCTCGATCTCCGCGTCGTCGGCTTCCGCCAGCGCCTCGGCCTTCTGGCACAGCGTCTTCAGAGCATCGACCGCGGCCTTCTCGGCCTGGCGCTGCTCGTCGCGCTCCTGCTTCAGCCCCTCGAACAGGGGATCGATCGGCTCGCGGAACTCCTTCCAGAGCGCGTCCTCGATCTTCTTGCGTCCCCGGCCGGCCTTCTTCCATTCGGCCTGCAGCGATTTGGCCCGGTCGATGGCCACGGCCCGGTCCTTTTCGTGGGCCAGCTTGCGCGCCTCGGCGACCAGGCGTCGCTTCTCCTGTTCGATCGCTTCGGACGCTTCGTCGAGGCGGGCGGAGATGCCGTCCATCAGGGCGCGCAAGCGCTTGGCGACCTTTCCGCGGGCCTTCGGAGGCACCTGCTCGAGATTCCGGATCACCTGGCGCGCGGCGCGCTGATGGCGCACCAGCGCGTCCCGTTCGGCGTCGGGGTCCTCGACCAGTCGGTCGGCGGCAGCCAGGAACTCGTTGACTTCGTCCAGCGAGGCCTCGCGTACCTCGGTCCGCTTTTCCAGGTAGGGTTTCGCGCTGTCGAAGGCCTCCTTGCAGGCCGCCTGGAAGCGCCGCCACTGCGCGTGCGGTGCGGCGAACTTCCGCTTTTCGCCGGGCAGGATCTCCTGCCGGTCGAGGTCGCGCCAGCGCTCGCGCAATTCCTTGAGCCGCTCGGTGATCGCGTCCGGATGCAGCTCGGCGGCATCGAGTTCTTCGGCGCGCTGGATCAGCCGCTCGCGCAGCTTGTTGTTGGACCAGTGCTGCCAATCGCGCATTTCCTTCAGTCGGCGCGCCATCCGGTTGAGACGGCCCTCGACGTCGCGCGGTCGATGCTTCTTCGGGATACGGTCGTGGGCGCTGCGCGCTCGGGAAACGGCCTCGGAGGCCGGTGGAATCTCGCCGTTCTCGATCGCCGCGTCGGCGGCTTCGAGGGCCCGGTCGAGCGCTTCGATCGATTCGGGATCGGGGCCGGCCGGCGCCGGGTCCCTGGCCTGGGCCGGCTCCGCGCCCGACCCGGGGCGGGCGGGGGGTGCAGGTTTCAGGCGGGCACGCATTTCGTCGGCCAGCGCGTGGAAGTGCTTCATCTTCGCCCGGGCGTCGTCGTCCGGTGCGTCCAGCGATTTCCACGCCTGCTCGAACTCGGTGACCAGCTGCTTCAGCCGGGCCTCGCTTTCGTCACCGAGCGGCCGGCTGGCCAGCGCCTGGACCCGGTCGACGAGAGGCTGCAACGGGTCGTCGTTCGTTTCTTCGGGCTCGGCGGGGGGGTGCTCGGCGGCCTCCGGCCGCGGCTGAAGCGCGCGTCGGACAATGCGCATCGCGCCATCGAAGCGGCGCGCGTGGGCGGGGTCCGGGTCGGCCAGCTGGTCCCAGTCGCGCTGCAGTTCATCGGCGCGCTGGACCCGGTCTCCCTTGAACTGACCGCGGGCCAGCTGCTCGACCCGTTCGATCAGCTCCAGGGCAAGCGCGTCTCGCGTCTCGTGCCGGTCGTCGCCTTCCAGCGAAGCCAGCCGCTCAAGCGCGGCATGGTGGCGCTGCTTGTGGCGCGTACGCAGCCGGTCGGCGATCCGCTTCAGGGTCGAGACCTGGTCGAGACGGGTGAGCAGTTCGGCGGCCAGCGCGTCCGACGTCTCGTCGCAGTAGCGATCGCCGAGAAATCCCTGGGCCTGAATCCGGGCCAGCGCGTCGCGCCGCAACGCTTCGTCGGCCGCCCGCTCGGCCACCTGGCGAAGCCGGTCGCCGTCGTCCACGGACTTCAGCCAGTTCCTTCGTGCCGCCACATCGCCGCCGGCCTCGGTGACCAGCCGGATCAGGGCTCGATCGGCCGCATCGCGCACCAAGGCATCCCCGTCGTTGGCGCGGGCAGCCAGCCATTGCGCCTCGTCGTCCATGCGCTTGAGTGCGGCCACGCGGACCGTGGCCTCGGGATCGTTGGCCGCCAGCCCGGGCAGGGCCTCGCGCAGACGTGGATCGGCCCCCTCGGCCACGGCGCGAGTGCGGGTGGCGGTGTCCTTGTGTTCCCAGGGCAGCCCGAACAGGCGCTCTTTCAGACTCATCGGGTGGTCTCGCAGGTCTCGATCGGTGGCTTGGCACAGGGGCTATCGCGCTTCCGGCGCGGCTCCCCCCGACCTTCGATTGTGCTTGATTTCGACGCCCATCGCCACCGTGCGGCGGTCCGGGCGCAGGCCTCAGGCCAGTTGCTTGATCATGCTGGCCCCGGCCACCCAGGTACCGATCGCGGAGCCGAGATTGGAAAGGAAGAACACGAGGAACACGCGGGCGACCCGATTCTTCCACCAGCCCGATAGATGGATCACGTCGTCGCGCAGCGACTCGAAGTCGCCCATCCGCGGCTTGCGCAGCCAGGCCTCGACCGCGCCGGTCACCATCCCGGCGCCGACCGTCGGGTTCAGGGATGTCAGCGGGGCGGCGCACAGAGCCGCGAGCACGGTCAACGGGTGGGCCCGGGCCACCCCCGCTCCGAGCGCCGAGAGCCCGCCGTTGATGACCACCCAGGTCAGCACCAGCGACCAACCGAGTTCCGGGCTGCGGGAGAAGCCGATTCCGAAGCCGGTGAGCACCGCCGCCAGGATCAGCCAGGGGATGAACTTCCAGACCTTCGAGGCCGGTGGTACCGCGTCGAGGTCGCGGACTTCGTCCACCGGGTCTGCATCGGCGCGGAGAGCCTCGACGGTGCCGGCGAGGTGGCCGGCGCCGAGCACGGCAAGGACCCGCCGCTCGCCGCGACCCTCGTTTTCCGCACGCAGCCGGGCGGCCATGTAGCGGTCGCGTTCGGCGATCAGGCTCTCGTAGAGTTCGGGCGACTGGTCGGCGAATTCGCTGAAGGTCTCGGTCAGGATGTCGCCCTGCTTCAGGCGCTCGATGTCTTCCTCTGCGATCTCCTCGCGCGAGAACAGGCTCAGCACCATGCCATTGGTCAGTACCCAGCGTTTCCACCACGACAGGCGGCGGCTCGTGCGCTTCAGGGTCACGCCGATCTCGCGGTCGATCAACTGGAGCGGCCGGTCTGCAGCCTCCGCCGCGTCGATGGCGGCCTTCATCTCGGCGCCGGGCTCGATGCCGAACTGTTCAGCGATGCGCCGCTGGTAGGCGGCCAGGGCGAGGCTGGCCATCATCATGCCGGCCTTGCGCTCTCGGATGATCTGGAACAGGTTCATGTTGCGCCAGGCGTCGCGGTCGGTCAGCGCGCGGTGGCGCGACGGACACAGCTCGATCGCCACGGCGTCGAAGCGGCCCGATTCGATGTGGTGGCGCACTGCGGCGACGGACGCCGGCGACACGTGCGCGGTCCCCAGGAGGGTGTAGTGCACACCGTCCCGTTCGACTTCGCGGACCGGCTCGTCGGCGAAGTCCGGCCGTTCGCCGTTTCGGTCGGTTCGCGCATCGATGGACGCGTCGCGTTCAGGAGTCTCGGATTCGGACATCGGGCGGGTCGCGCAGGATCGGCGCCGAAGTGTAGCAGCCCCGGTTCGCCTGCGGCCGCGTTCCGGGCAGCCGGACCCCGGCGGGAGCCATCCGGATGGCTGCCATCCGAAAGGTCACGATATCGATGGTTGCATTCCCGTCGGCCACGCGTCCGCTAGTCACGGGTGGAGCGGCCGCGTAGACTGCCCATCTTCTCCCTTCTGCTCGAGCGCCATGCCCGCATCCATCCAGCCCGGACCATCCGATGCCGACGTGGAGCGGGCGACGCGTCGCTGGCTCGAGCGCGCCGTGCTCGGGCTCGAACTGTGTCCCTTCGCGCGCGGCCCGTACGAGGGTGGCCGGGTCCGGATCGCCGTCAGCGCCGCGACCGGCGCGGACGAGCTGGCCGGCGACCTCGAGCGGGAGCTCAAGACCCTCGCCGATAGCGAACCGAGCCGGCTGGAGACCACGCTGCTCGTCCATCCCGGAGCGTTGGTCGATTTTCTCGAGTACAACGACTTCCTCGATGTTGCCGACGCGCTGCTCGACGTGCTGGACCTGGCCGGAACCCTCCAGGTCGCCAGCTTCCACCCGGACTACCGGTTCGCCGATGTCGCCGCCGATGACCCCGCCAATTGCACCAATCGGTCGCCGTTTCCGACCCTGCACCTGCTGCGCGAGAGCAGCGTGGAGCGCGCGGTGGAAGCCTGCGACGATCCGGACGCGATCTACCGGCGCAACATCGAGACCCTGCGCCGGATCGGCGAGGCCGGATGGCGCGCGCTGATCGCTGCTGGGGACGAGGAAAAGGAGTGAGCGGTCTGGTGGAGCGTTTCGAGCTGCGGGTGCCGCCGGTTGCGGTCGCGGTGCTGCTGTTGCTGGCCATGCGCGTCGCCGCACGCTGGGGGCCGGGGCTTCCGGGGCCGGCCGATGCGGTCGGTACTGCGCTGACGATCGGCGGCGTGTTGTTCGCCGCGGCGGGCGCCTGGCAGTTCCATCGCCACGCGACTACCGTCGATCCCATGCACCCCGACCGGGCGACGAGCCTGGTCGAGCGCGGCGTGTTCTCGATCAGCCGCAATCCCATGTACGTCGGCTTCGTCGTCGTGCTGCTGGGTGCGGCGATGATGTTCGACGCGCTACTGGCGTTGGCCGGTCCGGCGCTGCTGGCGGCCTGGCTGCACCGGTTCCAGGTGCTGCCCGAAGAGCGGATTCTGCGCGCTCGTTTCGGCGCCCTCTTCGAAGCCTATTGCCGCCGCGTGCCTCGCTGGCTGGGCCGACCGAAGGGTTCGAACGCCTGATCGCCGCGGAGTGCAACCTCGCGAATCCGGGTGCCGCATGCCGGGCCGGCGATGTACGATACCGGCTGATCGATCTCGACCGATGCCCACGATGAAGCCGTTCCTGCTTGCGCGGCCGATTGCCGCCGCTGTGCTGTTGCTGTCCGCCATTTCCGCGTTCGCCGACGATGGGGGCGTCGCCGACGATCGTACGGGCCAATGGCATCTCTCTGTCTACTCCGGCAAGGCGGGAACCGACCGCCTGCTCGACATCATCACGAAGTTCGACACGCCGTTCATCGATTCCTACCTGGTCAGCGTCGCCCCGGCCTGGACGCACCGGGAAACCCGGCGCTGGCGCTTCGAAGTCGAGGGCCAGGCAGTCAAGCACTGGGGCGATTTCCAGGATCACTGGGAATTCAACAGCGCCTACATCGCCCGCTGGAAACCCTTCTGGTGGGATGCCTATGTAGATACCAGCGTCGCGGTCGGGGCCGGGTTTTCGTATGCGACCGAAGTGCCGCCGATCGAACCGCGCGCCACGCGGCCGACCACCGAGGACAGCGCAAAGCTCCTCGGCTACCTGATGCTGGAGTTCGAGTTCGCCCCGCCCGGGGATGCGCCGATATCCGCCTTCGTACGCCTGCACCACCGGTCCGGCGGCAAGGGCATCTTCAAGGACGTGGACGGCGGCTCGAACTTCATCACCGGCGGGCTGCGCTGGGCCTTCTGAACCGGCCGCGCCGGGAGCTTCGAATCGTTTTCGCCCGCGCGGCCCACCCCGTTCGACGACCGGGTTGCCTACGCCGCCGCATCGAGGCGACCGTGGCGCAGCGCCTCGAGCAGCGGTGTCAAGGAGGCAGGGTCGGCGGCAGGCGCGCCCGACGCCCTTTTTCCGCCACGCGTCCCGGCACTCGCTCCTTCAATCGTCCCTGAAATCGACCCTGAAATCGTCTCGACCAGCTGGTCCGGCACTCGCACCGGGTAGGCCGCACGGTCGGCGTCGCGGATCGCGACCTCCGGGTGGGCGAGGCAGATCACGCCCCGCGGTTCGGCGGCGACGCCGTTCATCAACAACCAGCGCTTCAGTGCATCGAGCTGGTCGCGGACCTGCGGCTCCGGGTTGTCCATGGCGTTCCAGCCCGGGCAGCTCGAGCATCCCGAGCGCTTCGACAGTGGCCAGTGGCGTGCACCGCCGACGACCTGGACCAGTCCCGGCGTATTCTTGACCTCGACGATCCAGAGCCCGGACGGTCCGGCGACCACGAAGTCCAGCTCGCGCTCGCCGTTGGGCAGGCGCGGGTCGGGCAGCCGCACGCGGTTGACGATTCGATAGTCGTCGGGCAGCCGCTGCAGCCGTTTCAGCGTGGCGACTTCGCCCTCGATACCCGCCAACGCACCGGGGTCGACCGATGTCGACCCGGGCAGCAACAGGAAGAACAGCAGCATGGACGCGACCGCCGCAACCAGCAGCGCAGCCGGCGGGCTCCAGCCGTACAGGGCAAGCACCAGGAGTACGGCCAGCGGCAGCGCCACGGCCAGCCGGGTCGTCCGCTGGCGCCGCGCTGCGTACAGCTCGGCGCGGTGCCGGGTCAGTGCAGGGTAGTCGCGAACGAGTCGTGTGTCGGCCATCGGTCGCGAGTGTGCCACATGCCGACGTTCCGGTACCCTTTGTCCATGGAATGCCGGGCAGGAATTGCCTGGAAGGTCCTTGGACGGTTGGAGCAGGAGACGCGGCATGACGAAGATGCGTGAAGTGGACGTGGCGGTCATCGGGGCCGGCAGCGCAGGCCTGATCGCTTTCGGCCAGGTGCGCGATCACACCGACCGGGCGGTGCTGATCGAAGGTGACGAGTACGGGACGACCTGCGCCCGGGTTGGTTGCATGCCCAGCAAGCTGCTGATCGCCGCGGCCAATGCGGCGCACGGCGCCCGCGAGGCCAGTCGCTTCGGCGTTCGAGCCGGTTCCATCGAGATCGACGGCCAGGCGGTCATGGACCGGGTGCGCCGGGAACGGGATCGCTTCGTTCGGCTGGCGGTGCAGGCGATGCACCGGCGCATCGACGAGTCGATGCTGCTGCGCGGCCGGGCCAGGTTCACCGACCCCCACGTACTCGAACTCGAAGACGGTTCCCGGATTCACGCGGCGCGCATCGTGATCGCCACCGGCTCGCGCAGTCATGTCGTGCCGGCGCTGGAGGCGGCGGGCGATCGGCTGGCAACCAGCGACGAGGTCTTCGACTGGGCCGGCTTGCCGGAATCGGTGGCGCTGTTCGGGCCCGGGGTGATCGGGCTGGAGCTCGGTCAGGCGCTGGCCCGGCTCGGCGTCCGGGTCCGGATGTTCGGCGTCGGCGGCTCGGTCGGGCCGATCCGCGACCCGGCGATTCGCGCGCTGGCGCTGGAACGCTTCCGCGCGGAGTTTCCGCTGCACCCCGATGCCGATGTGCAGTCCATCGAAGCGGAGAAGGACGGCGTTGGCATTCGCTGGCGCGACGGGGGCAATGTGGAGGACGAGAGCTTCGAGCGCCTGCTCGCCGCCACCGGGCGCCGACCCAACGTCGACGACCTCGGACTGGAGCACTCCGGACTCGCGCTCGACGACCGCGGCGTGCCGGTGTTCGACCGTTACACGATGCAGTGCGGCGATTCGCACGTGTTCATCGCCGGCGATGTCGACAACGAAGTTCCGTTGCTGCACGAGGCCGCGGACGAAGGGCGGATCGCCGGCGCCAACGCCGGTCGCTGGCCCGACGTGCGCGCCGGTCTCCGGCGCTGCCCCCTGTCGATCGTGTTCACCGAGCCGCAGATTGCCCAGGTGGGCCTGGGCCGCGATGAGGCCGAAGCGCGTTGCGGCGACCAGCTGGCGATCGGCGGGGCGTCGATGCGCAATCAGGGCCGCGCGCGCACCATGGGTGTGGACTGCGGCGAAATCCGCCTGTTCGGCCAGCACGGCAACCGGCGCTTTCTCGGGGCCGAGCTGTTCGGACCCGGCATGGAACACATCGCCCACCTCCTGGCCTGGGCGGCCCAACAGCGTATGACCGTGCCGGACATGCTCGACATGCCCTTCTACCATCCCGTGCTCGAGGAGGGGCTGCGCACCGCGTTGCGCGACCTGAACGCCTCGCTGAAGCAGACCGGCGCTCCCGAGGACGAGTGCATGGAGTGCGGTCCGGGAACCTGACTGCGGCCTCGGCCTCCGACATCGGGGTTCGATCGCTGTATCCTTGGCGGCCCGTGCCCCCGCGTGACCTTCTCGTGCGAGACCCCGGATGAATCGCTCCCTCGACCTGACCGAGGCCCGGCAGCTCCTTGCTCGCGGCCGGACCGAGCAGGCGCTCTCGATGCTGCACGACGCGACGTCGGAAGACGCCGCCGCCGAGTTGCGCGACTGGTGGTTGGCGGAGGGCCGGCCGGATCGGGCCGACCCCGCTGTCCGCCGACTTGCCGCGTGCGACTCACCCCAGGGCTGGATCAGCCGCTCGGCGCAGGCCCTGCTGCAGGGTGACCTGCCGCGGGCCGTCGATGCCGCCCAGACCGCCCAGCGGATGGATCCCGGGTGTGCCGCGGCCTATGGCCATCTCGGACGCGCGCTGTTCAACGCCGGGAGGCTTGCCGACGCCGAGCGATGCTTCGAGGAGGCCGCGCGGCGCGATCCCGACTCACCGGTCGCGGCCTACAACCTCGGGCACCTGCGGCGAGCCATGGGCCGCCTGGAAGCGGCGCTCGAAGCCTACGGACGCGCGCTCGACCGTGCGCCGGGCCTGCGCGCAGCGCGCTTCAACCGCGGCATCACGCATTCCCTGGCCGAACGTCCCGATGCCGCGCTGGCGGATTTCGAGGCGCTCGTCCTGCACGATGCCGGCGATGTCGATGCGCAATTGAACGCCGGTCTGGCCCGCCAGGCGCTCGGCGAGCTCGAGGCTGCCGAGTCCGACTACCGCGCGGTGCTCGAGCGCGCGCCCGAGCATCCGCTGGCCTGGACGTACCTGGGCGTGCTGCTGAACGAGCGATTGCAGACCGGAGCAGCGGTCGAAGCCCTCGAACAGGCGCTGGCGCTCGATCCGAACGAAGTGGATGCACGACGCGAACTGGCCAACGTATTCGAGAAGGCGAACCGCCTCGAGCAGGCCGAGGCGGCGCTGCGGCCCGCATTGCCGTTGGCCCGGGAACATCCCGGGGTGGCGATCGACGCGGCGCGACTGAAGCGCCGTCGCGGCGACATCGCCGGCGCACTCGAACTGCTCGACCGGATCGATCCGCGCGGCCTGCCGGAGCGCATGGCCCTCGAATATCACTTCGAGCACGCCACCGCGCTCGATCGCGCTGGCCACTACGGCCCGGCGCTCGAAGCCTATGGAGCGGCGAATGCAAAAGCGGCAGCCGGATCGCGCCGGGCGAGGGTCGATGCCGTAGCATTTCCGCGCGAAGTCGCGGGCATTGCGGACTGGCTGGCTCGCGGCGCACCCGGAATTGCCCAGGGCGAGGGCGGACACGACCTGTGCTTCATGATCGGCTTTCCGCGCTGCGGTACCACGCTGCTCGACACGATCCTGAACGCGGCCGAGGGCGTGGCCACGCTCGACGAGCAGCCGACCTTCGAGCGTGCGCGCACGGTGCTGGAAGAGCGCGTGCCGTACTGGAAACGGGACGAGTCGGTCGAGGACTCGAAGGCCAAAGCGTTCCGGGCGGCGTATCGACGGGCGGTGAATGAGGCGCTGCAAGGTCCTTCGGCGTCGCTGGTCATCGACAAGCTACCGCTGCGCGTGATCCACGCGCCGCTGCTCGCCCGGGCTTTTCCCGAGGCCCGCTTCGTGTTCTCGCTGCGCCACCCGGCCGACGTCGTGCTCAGCAACTTCATGCAGCACTACGTGCCGAACGAGGCCTATGTCCATTTCGATACGCTCGATGAAACGGTGGCGACCTACGTTCAGGTCATGAACCTGTGGAGGCAGATCCGGCCGCTGATCGAAGACCGCACCCACGTCGTTCGCTACGAAGACCTGGTCGACGATCCCGAGGCGGAAGTCGCCGCCGCCTGCCGGTTCCTCGCCATCGACTTCGACCCCGCCATGCTCGACCCCGAGATGCGGCTGGCCAACCGCGAACGCGTCCGCACCAACAGCTACGAGCAGGTCGCCCAGAAGATCTACCGCCGCTCCGCGGGCCGCTGGCAGAACTACCGCGAAGCCCTCATGCCGTACCGCGACCGTCTGCAGCCGTTCCTCGATGAGTACGGGTATTCGATGGAGTGAGGTTTCGTTCGGGTGTCGTGCGCGTAGCCTCTAGATGATGGGCGCGACGACGCGAAGAGAAGTGTTTCTCGTTGAACGGCGAAAACAAAAAGAGAAAAGCGTTTTCTCGCGGAGACGCGGAGACGCAGAGAAAGGCGGGAAAGCGTAAAGACCCCGGGTGCGCTGCGCTTACCCGTATATGGACCCGCCCTCGATTGCAACACTGACGAAGTCGACGGTGGGAAGTTGGCTGCATCCGTATATCCGGCCTCGTATCCGGGAGTTTTCTCCCTGGGCCCTGATGGAGATTCGCTCCACGCGCTGCGCACATCGGGCTAGCGGCCTGCAAGCGGCCTTCGGGTAAGCCTGCGTCTTCGGGCGTGGCGAGTTGTCCTTTCCCATCATCCGCTTCATCAGGTCTGCAACTCAGTAGGCAGGGTCTGTTCTCAGGCAGCGACCGCGCGATTAGCCACGAACGCTTCGCCCGACTTCATCATCGCCCACAGGATTCGAGCCATCTTGTTGGCGATGGCGACGATCGCTCGGTTGTGACCTCGCCGATCCGCAAGGCGGCACATCCAACGACTCAGTGGATCCGACTTGCCTCGGGCGGCCCGAAGCGCTGAGCGGGCCCCGTGGACCAACAGCGATCGCACGTAACGATCCCCGCACTTCGAGATCCCCAGCAAGCGCTGGTGATCCCCGCTGGAGTCCTGTGCCGGAACCAGACCGAGCGCGGCAGCGACCTGTCTTCCGTTCCGATAGGTCGAGGGATCGCCGATCGCCGCGGTGAAGGCCGTCACCGTGATCGGCCCCACACCGCGCGCCGTCAGCAAGGTCCGGTGCAATGCGTCGCCTCGGGCCTCATGCTCGATCCGAGCGGTCAGCCGATCGATACGGATCGTCAGTTCACCGAGCTGGTCGGCGAGCGCCTGGAGTGCGACGATCAGATCGTCCGGCAGCGCCGCTTCCGAGAACACCTCGGCGAGCATGCGACGCAGTGCCGCATGCCCACGCGGGATGACGATGCCGAACTCCTGTAAAAGTCCGCGTGCACAGTTGCTCAAGGCCGTGCGCTGCCCAACCAACTGAGAGCGCACCCGGTGCAGCCCCTGCATCGCCTGCTGATCCGGACGCTTTACCGCCACTTCAGGGATCTTCGAACGCGTCGCCGCCTCACACACCGCCTCGGCATCGCGGCGATCATTCTTGGGGCCGGTCCGATACGGCTTGACGTACTGGGCCGGTAGCAGGCGAACCCGATACCCCAGGGACATGAACTCCCGCGCCCAGTAATGCGAACCGCCGCAAGCCTCCATCGCAATCAGGCACGGCGGCAACTGTGCCACCGTCTCGCGAAGCTTCGAGCGCCTCACCCGCTTGCGATAGACCAAGCGCCCGGCGCGGTTCTGGCCCGCCAGTTCGAACACGTTCTTTGCCAAATCGATCCCGACTACGGTAACTTCGTTCATGGGCCCGTCCTCCTTGGACTGATTGGTTGCACAACCAGTTTGGCGCATCGCGACGCCGCTAAAAAGAGAGGGCGGGTCCATTCCATCGGGCTACGTGAAACGGGAGGAGCGAGCGCCTACCAGCCTCGTAGCCCGGATAGGCGAAGCGCATCCAGGAAATCCAATCAAAGCCTTTCTCCGCGTCTCCGCGAGAAAACGCCTTTCGCTTCTGCCTTTCCAGAAGATCAGCGCAGCGCTGGTCTACTCCCTACGGGACGCTTCGCGGGCAAGGCCCGCTCCCACAGGAGTGTGATTTCAGGCTCTTCTCCGCGTCTCCGCGAGAAAACGCCTCTCGCCTTTGCCTTTCCAGCTTTGTAGCCCCTGTAAGCGCAGCGCACCCGGCAGTACTTGGATTTGCTTTGGCTTCTCTCTGCGTCTTCGCGTCTCTGCGAGAAAACGCCTTTCGCTGCTGCCTTTCCAGAAGATCAGCGCAGCGCTGGTCTACTCCCTACGGGACGCTTCGCGGGCAAGGCCCGCTCCCACAGGAGTGTGATTTCAGGCTCTTCTCCGCGTCTTCGCGTCTCCGCGAGAAAACGCCTCTCGCCTTTGCCTTTCCAGCTTTGTAGCCCGTGTAAGCGCAGCGCACCCGGCAGTACTTGGATTTGCCTTGGCTTCTCTCTGAGTCTTCGCGTCTCTGCGAGAAAACGCCTTTCGCTTCTGCCTTTCCAGAAGATCAGCGCAGCGCTGGTCTACTCCCTACGGGACGCTTCGCGGGCAAGGCCCGCTCCCACAGGAGAGTGATTTCAGGTTCTTCTCCGCGTCTTCGCGTCTCCGCGAGAAAACGCCTTTCGCCTTTGCCTTTCCAGCTTTGTAGGCCGTGTAAGCGCAGCGCACCCGGCAGTACTTGGATTTGCCTTGGCTTCTCTCTGCGTCTCCGCGTCTCCGCGAGAAAACGCCGTTCGCCTTGCGCCTATGCGCCAATCATCTGAAGGACCGAAGCCGACAAGCGTGACAAGCGGCGAAGAACGCGAAGGTAACTACCGCCGGAAGCGCTTGACGAGATCACCGTACGCGTCGATGCGGCGGTCGCGGAGGTAGGGCCACATGCGGCGGACGTTGGCGGTGCGCTTGCGGTCGACGGTCGCGATCAGCACTTCCGGCTCGGCACCGGCCTCGGCCAGCATCTCGCCCTGCGGGCCGCAGATGAAGCTGTTGCCCCAAAACGTCGCGTCGTGGCCGCTGCCGGTGCGGTCGGGCTCGAAGCCGACGCGGTTGCAGGCCACCACCGGGATACCGTTGGCCACGCCGTGGGCGCGCTGGATGATCTTCCAGGCGTTCAGCTGGCGCTGCGACTCGGCGTCGTCGGCGTTCGGGTCGTAGCCGATCGCGGTCGGGTAGAGCAGGACCTCGGCGCCGGCCAGGGCCATCAGGCGGGCCGCTTCCGGGTACCACTGGTCCCAGCACACCAGCACGCCGAGCTTGCCCAGGGAGGTCTCGATCGGCTCGAAGCCGAGGTCGCCGGGGGTGAAGTAGAACTTTTCGTTGTAGCCCGGATCATCGGGAATGTGCATCTTTCGGTAGATGCCGGCAAGCGAGCCGTCGGTGTCGAGCACCAGTGCGGTGTTATGGGCCAGGCCGGGCGCGCGTGCTTCGAAGATGCCGCCGACGACGACCAGCCCGTAGTCGGCCGCGGCCTCGGACAGCACCTTCTTCGTCGGGCCGTCGATCGGCTCGGCCAGGTCGAAGCGATCCGGGTCCTGCACCTTGCAGAAGTATTCGCTGGCGTGGAGCTCCGGCAGCAGCACCAGCTGTGCGCCCCTGGCCGCTGCCGCGGCGATGCCGTCCAGGCTGGCGGCGCGGTTGGCGTCCAGGTCTTCGCCCATGGCGTGCTGGACCAGGCCCAGGGTCAGCGTGGATTCGGTCATCTAAGGAGTGTCCGGGTCGTGGTCAGTTCAGCGCGGTCGGGATCTGCATGCTGGCGCAATGCGGGCCGCCGCCCTGGGTAGTCAGGATGGCGCCCGGTACCGGTTCGACCGTGCGGTCGGGAAAGAGTTGCGCCATTCGATCCAGCGCCTCGGCGTCGAAGCGGCTGCCGTACTTCGGCACCAGCACCGCGCCGTTGATGAGGATGAAATTCGCGTAGCTGGCCGGAAGCTGGGGGTCCGTGTCGTCCGGATGCGGCAGCGAGAACAGTTCGAAGGGTCGGCCCTCCACGTCGCGCAACGCCTCGAGTTGTCCGTTGAGCTCGCGCGTGGCGGCGCCGTCGGCCAGCGACTGGAACGCGATGGCATCGCGCCGGACGAAGCGCGCCAGCGTGTCGATGTGTCCGTCCGTATCGTCGCCGGGCAGCGGCTCGACATCGATACCCAGCACCTTCCTCAGGTTCAGCCAGCGGGCCAGCTCGTGATCGAGCTCGGCGTCGTCGAGGAAGGGCATGCGCATTCGCATGCAATGACGATTGACCAGCAGCACGCCGTCGCCGTTGCACTCGATCGCGCCGCCCTCGATTTCCAGGTGGCACTGCCGGAACTCGATGTCGTCGAACAGGGAGTGCCGGGCGAGGTGGGTGTTGACGAGGTTGTCGAGCCCGTATTCATGCTTGCCGCCCCAGCCGCCGAAATGGAAGTCCAGCGCCATGCGCTGACCCGCCCGGCACAGCGTGATCGGCCCGTAGTCGCGAATCCACGTGTCGTTGTAGCGCAGTTCGATGCGGTGCAGGCCGGGTCGGTCCTCGCCGAGCCGATCGCGATCGCGGCGGCTGCCCTTGGGCACCAGCAGGACCACGCGCTGGTGGCGCAGGGCCGCTTCGACCAGTTCGATGTAGTCGGACTCGATCGCGTCGAGGTTCCCGGACCAGGCACCGTCCGGATTCGGCCAGGTCAGCAGCAGCGCGGACTGCCGCTCCCATTCGGCCGGCAGGCGGTAGTGCGAACGATCTTCGACCCGGGACAAGGCGGTCAGCCGTTGTTGCCGGCCTGGTCGCCGGACGCGGCGCGAATCACCGCTCCCCGATGCAGCACGCTGTCGATGACGAGGTCGTATTCGAAGTAGACGCTGTAGTCGTCGTAGACCCAGCGGGTGATCGGCGGATCGCCGACGGGACCGCTGCGGTTGACCGGCACCCCGTAGCGTTGTTCGACGGCTTCGATCGTCATCCCGTTCTCGGGCAGGTCGCGGCGCATCCGCTCGCGGACTTCCTCGATCAGCAGCACGTCGGCAACGGCGGGCGCCGTGACTGCCATCAACAGCAGGCCGAAGGCCAGCCCGTTCCTTGCATTGCGCATCGCGAATCTCTTCTTGCTCATGGTGCTCTCCATGGCCCCCGGTGGTCCAGGCCGCCGCCGACGCGAGGCGTCGGATTCCGTCCCTTACGGCGACATCCTTGTGGCGTCAAAATCGTAGCATAGCGCTTCGATTTTCCGAGAATTCATTGCGCGACGCGGGGTGCTGCCCCAACGTACGTCGATGCACCCGAACGAAAGGAGAGACCCATGGCTACCTTACTAGTCACCGGTGCGAATCGCGGAATCGGACTGGAACTGGCGCGCCAGTTCGCCGAGCGCGGCGATCGCGTCATTGCCGTCTGCCGCGAGGCCTCTGCCGCGCTCACCGCGCTGGACACCCGGATCGAATCGGGCCTCGACGTGACCGACCGTGACTCGCTGGCCGACCTGGCCGGTCGACTCGACGGCGTCGAACTCGACGGCCTGATCAACAACGCCGGTGTCCTGCGATCGAGCGAGTTCGACGCGCTGGAAGACCAGCTCGACGACTACCGTCTTCAGTTCGAGGTCAATGCGCTGGGGCCTCTGCGCGTGACCCGCGCGCTGGTCGACCGTCTCGGCACGGGTTCGAAGGTCGCGATCATCACCAGCCGGATGGGGTCGATCGCCGACAACACCTCCGGCGGTCACTACGGCTACCGGATGTCGAAGGCAGCCGTGAACATGGCCGGCGTGTCGCTGGCCCACGAGCTGCAGCCTCGCGGCATCGCGGTCGGACTGCTGCACCCGGGCTACGTGCAGACCGACATGACCGGGAATACGGGCCATGTCGGTCCGGCCGAGGCTGCCGCCGGGCTCATCCAGCGCTACGACGAGCTGTCGCTCGAAACGACCGGCAGCTTCCGCCATGCCAACGGAGAGGCGCTGGACTGGTGACCGCGGCCCGGCCGACCGTTCAGCCGCTTGCGGCCAGTCGCCGCTGCTCGTCGAGCAGGCGCAGCCAGGCCCGGTAGCGGCACGGCGGCACCAGGCCGGCCTCGGCCGCGCTGCGCACGCCGCAGCCGGGTTCATGGTCGTGCGAGCAGTTCCTGAATCGGCAACCCGGGGCTCTTGCGAACTCCGGGAAGCCGCGCTCCAGTTCGCCGACCGGCATCGTCCACAGGCCGTATTCCCAGACTCCGGGGGTGTCGACCAGCCAGCCGCTGCCCGGGAGGGGGTGAAGGCGGGCGGCGGTGGTCGTGTGGCGTCCCTTGCCGGTGCTGTGCGAAAGCCCGCCGGTCTGGAGGCCGAGTTCGGGCAGCAATGCGTTGGCCAGTGACGACTTGCCGACGCCGGACTGCCCGGCAAGGAGGTGGATTCCGGAACTGAGTCGTTCGCGCAGGCCGTCGAGATCGACCGGCGGCTCCGCGCGAGTGCGATGGACCTCGAGTCCGAGTTCTGCCAGGTCGCTGAACGGCGATGCATCGGGAATCGACAGGTCGCACTTGTTGATCACCAGGACCGGATCGACGCCCTGCATCCATGCCGCCGCCAGGTAGCGGTGCAGCAGGTCCTCGCTCGGCGCCGGTTCGGCTGCGATCACTACCAGCAGCGTGTCGAGGTTGGCGGCGATGGGCTGGAATTCGCCTCGCGCAGTGCCGCGACCGAACACGCTGGTGCGCGGAAGAATGGCCGAGACCGCGCCGTCACCGTCGACTTCGACGAGGTCACCGGCCAGCGGCCGGCCCGTACGGCGGCGGAAGTGCAGGTCCGTCGGTGCCGCGGTCGGGTCCTCGTCCGGCACGGCGAGACCGTGGTTGCCGAGCGCGGTGACGATCCGCATCGGCGATCTCATCTCGACCGCCCTGAGCGACCGACGAGCCGCTGGTATAGTCCCCGCTCGAATTCTGGATCACGTCGAGGATCACGTCGCATGGAAGCTACCCGCCTGATCTGGATCGATCTCGAGATGACAGGCCTGGACGTTCGCCGGGACCGCATCATCGAGATCGCCACCATCGTCACCGATGCCCAGCTCGAGGAAATCGCGACCGGGCCGAACCTGGCCATCCACGCCACCGACGACGAGCTGTCGACGATGGACGAGTGGAACACGCGGACCCACACCGCCTCGGGGCTGGTCCAGCGCTGCCTGGAAAGCCACATCGACATGCGCGCCGCCGAGCGGCGCACGATCGAATTCCTGGAAGAGCACGTGCCGGCAGGGACGTCGCCGATGTGCGGCAACTCGATCTGCCAGGACCGGCGCTTCCTGGCCCGCCAGATGCCCGACCTCGAAGCCTATTTCCACTACCGGAACCTCGACGTCAGCACGTTGAAGGAGCTGGCCCGCCGCTGGGCTCCGGAGATCGCCGAAGGGCTCGTCAAGGACACGGGACACCAGGCGCTGGAAGACGTCCGCGATTCCATCCGCGAACTGCGCTACTACCGCCGGTACATGGGTCCGCTCGGCGGCGAGTCGTAGTCACGGTCGGCGACAAGCGAGCCCGCTCCTAGCGGGCGTTCCTGATCGCCGCAAGCCGGCGCCAGGTGTCGACGACCGTATCCGGATTCAACGATACGCTCTCGATCCCCTTGGCCATCAGCCACTCGGCCAGGTCCGGGTGGTCGGACGGGCCCTGGCCGCAGATGCCGATGTACTTGCCCTGCGCGCGGCATGCGTTGATGGCCATTTCCAGCAGGGCCTTGACCGCACCGTCGCGTTCGTCGAAGCGGTGGGCGACCAGGCCCGAATCGCGGTCCAGGCCGAGCGTGAGCTGGGTCATGTCGTTGGAGCCGATCGAGAAGCCGTCGAAGTGCTCGAGGAATTCATCGGCCAGGAGCGCGTTGGAGGGCAACTCGCACATCATGATGATCTTCAGGCCGTTCTCGCCGCGCTTCAGGCCGAAGCGCTTCATGACCTCGACCACTTCCCGGGCTTCATCGACCGTGCGCACGAACGGGACCATCGCCCAGACGTGGTGCAGGCCCATCTCGTCGCGGATCCGGCGCATCGCCCGGCATTCGAGTTCGAAGGCAGGCTGAAAGCTCTCGGTGACGTAGCGCGAGGCGCCGCGCCAGCCGATCATCGGGTTCTCTTCGTCGGGCTCGTAGGCTTCGCCGCCGATGAGGTTGGCGTACTCGTTGGACTTGAAGTCCGACAGCCGGACGATCACCGGATGCGGTCCGAAGGGTGCGGCGATCGTGGCGATGCCCTCGACCAGGCGGTCGACGTAGAACTGCTCGGGCGAGTCGTAGCCGGCGATCCGGCGGTCGATCTCGGCCTTCAGCTCCGGGCTCTGCCGGTCGTATTCCAGCAGCGCGCGCGGATGGATGCCGATCATCCGGTTGATGATGAACTCCAGCCTGGCCAGCCCGATCCCGTGATGCGGAATCTGCGCGAAGTCGAAGGCGCGATCCGGGTTGGCGACGTTCATCATGATCTTGATCGGCGCCTCCGGCATCTCGTCGAGCCTGTCCTCGGAGACGCTGAAGTCCAGCAGGCCGGCGAAGACCCGGCCCGTGTCGCCCTCGGCGCAGCTGACGGTGACTTCGTCGCCATGGCGCACGCGCTCGGTGGCGTCGCCGCAGCCGACCACGGCCGGAATGCCCAGTTCACGGGCGATGATCGCCGCGTGGCAGGTCCGTCCCCCGCGGTTGGTCACGATGGCCGAAGCCTTCTTCATCACCGGCTCCCAGTCCGGGTCGGTCATGTCCGTGACCAGCACGTCGCCGGCCTCGACTTCGTGCATGGCCGAGATGTCGTCGATGACCCGGGCCTTGCCCTTGCCGATGCGCTGGCCGATCGCGCGGCCCTCGGCCAGGACCTCGCCCGAGCCCTCGAGCTTGAAGCGTTCCATGACCTGGCCGCTGCGGCTCTTCACCGTCTCCGGGCGCGCCTGCAGGATGTAGATGTCGCCGGTCTGGCCGTCCTTGCCCCACTCGATGTCCATCGGACGGCCGTAGTGCGCCTCGATGGCCAGCGCCATCCGGCCCAGCGCTTCGGCGTCGGCGTCGGTGATCGAGAAGCGGTTGCGGTCCGCCTCCGGCGTGTCCTCGGTGGCCACGCCGCCGCCGTCGGCGTAGACCATGCGGCTGGCCTTGGTGCCGATCGACCGGCGCAGCACGGCCGGGCGGCCTTCCTCGAGGTTGGCCTTGAACAGGTAGAACTCGTCGGGGTTGACCGCACCCTGGACCACGCTCTCGCCCAGACCGTAGCTGGAGGTCACGAAGACCACGCCGCGATAGCCGGACTCCGTATCCAGCGTGAACAGTACCCCGGCCGCGCCGGTATCGGACCGCACCATCAACTGGATGCCGGCCGACAGCGCGACGTCGGCGTGCTCGAATCCGTGGTGGACCCGGTAGGCGATCGCCCGGTCGTTGTAGAGGCTGGCGAAGACCTCGTGGATCCTGCTCAGCACCTCGTCGAGGCCGCGCACATTGAGGAAGGTCTCCTGCTGCCCGGCAAACGAGGCATCGGGCAGGTCCTCGGCGGTGGCCGACGAGCGCACCGCCACGGCCAGGTCCGCACCGAAGCGCTTCTGCATTTCCGCCCAGGCGTCCGTGATCGCACGGTTCAGCGCGTCGGGCAGGGGGGTCTCGACGATCCACCGGCGAATGTCCGACCCCGCTGCAGCCAGCGCCTTGACGTCGTCGGTCTCCAGGTCCTCGAGGCGGCCGGCGATCTTCGCGTCCAGGCCGGTCTCGGCCAGGAACTCGCGGAACGCATCGGCGGTGGTGGCGAAGCCGCCCGGCACGTTCACCCCGGAGGCAGCCAGGTTGGAGATCATTTCGCCCAGCGAGGCGTTCTTGCCGCCGACCTGGTCGAGGTCGTCCATGCCGAGCTGGTCGAGCCAGCGGATATACTCGTTCACGTGCGTCGCGTCCCGGGTGGGTGAGTTCTGAAGCCCGGCATTGTACCGTCCCACCAACCGTCCGTTTCGACCAGGTCACCTGCATGCGCCGAACCGTTCTCTTCATTTCCGACGGCACCGCGATTACCGCCGAAACCTTCGGCCACAGCCTCCTGACCCAGTTCAAGGGCTGCGAATTCCGGCAGATCCGGCTGCCGTTCGTCGATACGCGCGAGAAGGCCGAGGACGCCGTCCAGCTGATCGACCGCGCCGCGGAGGCCGACGGCGTGCAGCCGCTGGTCTTCAACACCATCGTCAACACCGAGGTCGGCGAGCTGCTCGGCCACTCCAAGGGCCACGTGTTCGACCTTTTCGGCACCTTCCTGCCGCCGCTGGAGGACATCCTCGGCCAGAGCCGGTCGGATTCGGTCGGCCAGGCGCACGGCATCCGCGACAGCCACCAGTACGAAGATCGCATGGAGGCCACCAACTACGCGCTGACCCACGACGACGGCATTTCCAAGCGCCTCGACGAAGCCGACGTGGTGCTGGTGGGGGTCTCTCGGTCGGGCAAGACCCCGACCTGTCTCTACATGGCCTTGCATTTCGGCATAAAGGCCGCAAATTACCCCCTTACAGAAGAAGATCTGGAAAAACCGCGACTGCCGGATTTCCTGCGCCAGCATCGGCGCAAGTTGTTCGGCCTGACCATCGACGCGGAGCGACTGGCCGAAATTCGCCAGGTGCGGCGGCCGGACAGCCGCTATGCGTCGGTCAAGCAGTGCCGCTACGAGGTCGATGCGGCCGAGGCGCTGCTCCGGTCCGAGGGAGTTCCGATGCTGAGCTCGACCAGTGCGTCGGTCGAGGAGCTCGGCAGCCGGATTCTGCTCGAACTGGGCCTTCAGCGCGAACTTTTCTGAACCACTTTCGAGCCGATTTGTCAAGAATCGGAAATCGCGAATCGCTGTGGTAACCTGCCGAAAATGTCGACTCTACTGCGCAATCCGAACACGCTTTCCCGGGTCATCGCTCGACGCCTGCCGTCGCTGCACTCGGGCGTTTTCCATGCCCTGAACGTGCTGATGCCGAACGACCTGGGCCGCAGCGATCTGCTGGTCTCCCGCGTCAAGGGCGCGCCGGACCTGTATCTGCGGGTGCTCGAACGGCACAACTACACCACGTTCCTGCAGTTGACCTACGTGCTCGGGCCCGAGCGCGAACAGCACCCCAACGCGCACATCCGCGTCTACCACGATGCCCGGATGGCCGAGGCGACCTCGTTCTCGCCCGAGCAGGGCATCGAGCGGCTGGCCGGCCCGGATCTGCCGGTGCGCGGCCTGGTCGAGCGCAGCTGGCGCATGAACCGGGCGCTGCTGAAATGGCTGGAGTACCTGCTCGCGGAAGGCCACAGCGCCGAGACCATGACCGCCACCGAGGAGGTACCGGACCTCCCCGACCCCGAGCCCGTCCCCGCCGAAATGGCCAAGGAAACCCTCCGGGTCGAGTGACGCGGGTCGACGACCCGTTTGACGACCCGTTTGACGACCCGTTTGACGACCTGTCTGCGGACCTGTTTGTGGAGCGGCCGGGCACTGTCCCGGCCGTTCGCGTTTCCGGCTCCCGAGGCCCGTCCACCCGCCGAACGGCCGATGGCACGCAGTCCGGGTCGCCCCGATCGCTCAACCGGGGCTGAGCCACTCCTCGCTGTCGGAGACCCCGTCCGGGCGGACCCGGCGCATCCGGACCCGGAAGCCGGTCTGGTCGGCGTCGACGTCGAACAGGCGCGCCGACGCGTCCGGCGCCGACGCCGAGGCGGTGCAGAGCAGGGGAATCGTCGATCCGTCGGCCGCCGACAGGTCGTGGCGTCGATCGTGGTGCAGGTGCCCGTGCAGGACCAGGCCGGCGCCTTCCCGGGCCAGCAGGTCGGCCAGTTCGGCGTCGTCGACCAGGGCCTTGCGGCGTTTGCACAGGCCCGGCGCCGGAGGATGGTGGATCAGCACGACCCGGAACGTGCCGCGTGCGTCGCGCAGTGCAGCGCCGAGCCGATCCCGGCCGCGTGCGCCGATTCGGCCGGCCGCGGAACCTGCGCGGGTAACCACGGCAGAATCGACCGCGATCAGCGTCGTCGGACCGAAGCGCCGGACGGCCACGCGGTCGACCGGACCGTGCAGCCAGCGCGCCCACCGGGTGTCGATCTGCTCGCGCGAACCGGGTCCGAACACGTCATGATTGCCCGGAGTCAGGAGGATCCGATCGGCCGGCGCCAGCTGCGCGAGCCAGTGCGTTGCGGCCTCGATCTCCCCGGCGGTGCCGGTCTGGCACAGGTCGCCGGTCAGGGCCCAGGCGTCCGGGGCCCGGTCACGGACCGCGGCGACCAGCGCATCCAGGCGCTGCCGGTCGTGCAGGTGCCGGCGCCGGCGCTGCCAGCTCAACCAGCTGAGCCAGCGCTTCGACGGCCAGCCCGGAGGGAAGCGCCCGGGCAGCGGCGTCAGGTGCGGGTCGGTGAGATGAACGAAGCGCATCGGGGGAAAGGGGATTCGGACGGGCAGCGTGCAGTGTACTCGCGCGGTGCGTCGACGCTCACCGCAACCGCACCCCGGATGCCATAATTCATTTATGGAGTTGTTGTTCCGCATTCGACGGGACGCGGGCAGGGCCCGCGCCTGTCAATGCTTGCGTTTTGCGGGATTCCGGCACGGCCGGCGCCCGTCAATGCTGACGTGTAGCGAAAGTCGGCACGGTCGGTGCCCGTCAATGCTGACGTTTAGCGAAAGTCGGCAAGGTCGGCGCCCGTCAATGCTGACGTTATGCGCGGATTGAAATTCTGGGCGCCGGCGAATGTTTCGGCTCTGGATGGTCGAACACTAGCCCCTGACCCCTGACCCCTGACCCCTGACCCCGAGCCCCTGATCTCATGTTCCTGGATCCCGAAAAACTGGCCGCGATGGACGGCGAAGCGTTCCGCGCCACCCGACCCTATCCCTGGGCCAACCCGGCCGGGTTGCTCACCGACGAGGGCTATCGAACGCTGATCGACCACCTGCCGGACGTCGAGCTGTTCGATCCGGTCTTCGGCAAGAGCCGCAAGCACGGCCAGCAGAGTCACGACCGGTACGCCCTGGAATGGAACGACGCGCTGCCCGTCTCCGACCCATGGAAGGCCTTCGTCGACGAACTGCGCGGGCCGGTCTACCAGGACTTCCTGGCCCGGATGATCGGCCACGAGAAGTTCAGCCTGCGTTTCCACTTCCACTACACCCCGAACGGGTGCTCGGTCTCCCCGCATTGCGACGCGGTCTGGAAGCTGGGCTCGCACATCTTCTACCTGAACACGGACGAAGACTGGAACCCCGGGTGGGGCGGCGAGACGCAGGTGCTCGACGACAAGGGCCGTTTTTCGGCCAGTTCGGCGCCTGCATTCGAGGAATTCGACGAGGCCATGGGCTCGGAGTCGACCGGCAACCGCAGCCTGCTGTTCATCCGCCAGGGCAACTCCTGGCACGGCGTCAAGCCGATCCGGGCCCCGGAGGGTGCGCTGCGCAAGGTGTTCATCGTGGTCATCAACCGCGACACCCCCTGGTACCGGCTGCGCAGCAGGCTCAAGATCTAGCGAGCTGGCCGGCCCGATCTGACTCGATCGATCCCTGGCACGGGCCGTGGGAGCGCGCTTGCGCGCGAATGCTTCAGAGAGGCACCCGCCCGGAAGAATCGTCTCAGAGATGAACCGGCGGTCGATCGTCGACCCGGGCCTTCGGCGCGCGTCGCCGGGTCGACCAGAGAAATTTCGCACTGAAATTGCCGGGCAGCCCCCGCGCCAGGCCCGAACCGAGCATCCGCGCCATAGCCTTGCGGCGGCCGAGTTCGCGCCGCGCGTGCCAGCAGTTCAGCGCCCAGATCGCGCCCAGCGTCCGGCCCAGCGCCGGCTCGGGGTAGTGGGGCGTGGCGCGGTTGGCCTGCTTGATCCGCCACAGCCAGGACTCGGTCCAGTCCAGGTGGCCCAGCGGGTCGTCGCGTTTTTCGTCCCGTCGGGTCAGGGCGTGGTGCCGAAGCAGTTCTTCCTCATCGGCCTCGATGCCGATCCGCTCGAGCAGGCGACGCGCCACGGCCATCTTGCGATCGCGACCGAGGCCTGCGCTCTTGCCGGTCCAGCGCCCCGGATGCTCGCGTCCGCAGACCAGGATCTCCGGCAGGTTGGCCATCCGGTGCTCGGCCGACAGCCGGGCGTGCAGGTCGAAGTCCTGGCAGCGGGGGAAGTCCAGGTCGTAGCCGAAGTCCCGATACACCGCGGTCCGCGCCATGATGGTCCGGTTGACCAGCGGGCAATGGAACAGCAGGTGGGCGTGGATGTCGTCGGGATCGATCGGTTGGCGCCGGACCTGGTTCAGCATCTCGCCGTCGGCGTTCATGAAGCTGCACCAGCTGCCGACCTGCACGAGGTCCGGGTTGCGGTCCAGGAAGGCGACCTGCCGGCCGAGCCGCTTCGGATAGGCGTGATCGTCGCTGTCGAGCAGCGCGATGTATTCGCCGCGCGCAAGCTCCAGGCCGCGGTTGCGCGTATACGGGATGCCGCGATTGCCGTCGTTCTTCTCGATGCGCAAGCGCGGGTCGTCGAAGCGCTCCAGCGTTTCGACCGTATCGTCGGTCGAGCCGTCGTCGACGACCAGCAGCTCGAAGTCTTCGAAGTCCTGCGCCAGAATGCTGTTGACCGCCACGCAAACGTAGTTCGCCCGGTTGTGGACCGGGATGAACACGGTCACCTTCGGATTCGTTTCTGCGGGTCCGGGCATGCGTGGAATCGGGGGCTGCAGGGGGACGCGCATGCTACCATCCCGACAGCCGCGACGCGCCGCAGGGCCCGTCTTTCCGCCGTTCTGCAGAGCCAACGACGACGACCCACGACGACGACCAACGACGACCAACGACGACGATGAAGGCCCGACTCGGTTCGCTGTTCCAGACCAACGCCCACTCGCTCTCGCGCCGGCTCTACTTCTGGTGGCTGCAGCGCTGGCGGGGCGTGTTCGCCAAGCGCCAACGGGTGTATTTCGTCCGCCTCGGCCGCAAGCGCTTCAAGCGCGTGGTGTTCGGCGACAGCGCCCAGGCCGCCGAGGTGCAGGCGGCCCTGGACGCCTTCGCCGGCCACGGCCGCTTCCCGCCGCTGGTCCACCGGCACGAGAACGAACTTCTCCTCGCCTTCGTCGAGGGCAGGAGCTTCGACCCCGAAGACTCGACCGATCGCGCCCGCCTGGCGCGTTTCCTGGCCGAGTTGTGGCGCCGGGCGCCGATGGAGATCGCGCGCAGCGATCTGCCCTGCGACGCCCGGCTGCGGGTGGACCTGGATCTGCTGGTCACCGCCGGGGTGCTCACCGCCGAGCGGGCCCGCGCGCTGGCCACGCGCGCCGAGACCGTCGCGCCCGAGACGCTGCTGCTGGGCTACGACTACGTCGATCCCGTGGCCAAGAACTTCGTCATCGCCGGCGACGCGCGTGGGGGCCGTGACGGCGCGCGCCTGGTCGCGATCGATATCGAAAGCCTCCGCGCGGACCAGCCGCTGGGCGCGGGACTGGCCCAGGCCTCCCTGCGCTGGCTGGCGCCCGGCGACGTCCCGGTGATGGCGTCCCAGGTCACCGAGTCCGGTGGCCCCGACATCGACGGCCAGCTCGACTACGTCCGCCTGATCACCACCGTCGCCTGGACCAAGCGCAAGCTTCTCCAGGGCAAGACCCGCTTCATTCGCAGCGCCCACTTCGACGCGCTGCTTTGATCGGGACCTCGGCGGGCTTTGCGGCTTCGGCTTCTAGATGATGAGCGCGAAGGCGCCAAGGCGCAAAGAAAAAAGCGTGAACTGACTGAACTTCGAAAGTCGTCCTCTGCGTCTCCGCGAGAGGCTTTTTTCATTGTTGGTTGTTGGCTGTTGGTTTTCCTGAAACCTGAAACCCGAAACCCGAAACCTGAAACCTGATTTCCCTGTTTTTCTCTTTGCGCCTTGGCGTCTTCGCGCCCATCATCTAAAGAAAGCTGGCACGAAACCCGAACGAAGCCTCACCCCGAGCGCAGTGCCTCGATCCGTTCCCGGACCGGGGCCAGCAGAGTTTCAAGGGTGGGCGGGTTCTCGACCGGGCCGTCGAGCAGGCGGGAGAGGGGGCGGGCCCAGCCGTGGGCTGCCGCGACGGCGTGCAGGCGGGGCAGGTCGCGGGCCGGCAGCCACAGGCCGCGGCGGGTGAGGGTGTTTCGAGCCGATTCGGGCACGATGCTGCCCATCGCTCTTGCCACCTGGCTTCGCCGACGCGGATGCAATTCCAGCACGGCCACAGGCTTGCCCGACAGGCACGCCTCGGCCAGCATCGACGCACTGTCGCCGGTCACGGCCAGCGCGTCGCAGTCGGCCAGCACGGCCGGGTAGGGGTTGACCGCATCCGGCGCCCAGGGGAACAGCGTGACCTTCTCGCCCAGGTGGTTACGCAACGCGTCCAGCGCTCCGGCCGGTGTGCGCGGGCTGCCGCAGGCGACCAGGTGCGCTCCGGAGGCGTCGACGAAATCCGTCAGTTGCCCGGAGATCCTCTCGATCGCCCGTGGCCCGAACCGGAACGACCCGGAGTTCCCGCCGAGCAGCACGCCGACGGTCGGTGCTTTCACCCGGGCCAGCGCCCTTCGAAGCCGCTCCCGGGCGTCGGCAGACACCGGCGGAGGCGCATTCAGCGGCAGCGGAATCTCGACCACGTTGTCGGCCGGCGGCAGCCGGTACTGCGGCGTGGTCACGATCAGGTCCAGCGGTGCGTACGCAGCCCAGGGTCGGCCGATCGCCACGATCCGGGAACGATGGCCCGAAGCCTTCCGGATCCGCCGCGCGTCGACGACGCTGCGTCCGCCGGCGACCAGCACCAGCTCCGGCCACGGCGGTGAATAGCGCCGGGCCTTCTCTCTGCCCAACGCCCGGCGAGCCGCCCCCGAAACCCGGTCGGCCAGCACCGTGCCGATTCCATCGATTTCCTCGAATACCTGCACCCCGCCGCACAGCTGCCCGGCCAGCGTCAGCAGCTGCCGCTGGTCGCCGGCGCCGGGCGCAGCCAGCACCCAGCACGAGGGCAGGTTGGAGGGGGATGATTCGGACATCGGAAAGGAGCAGATTTTTCGCCATTGTAATTGACAAAACCCGACTTCCCGGCTAATATGCCGCGCTTGATCTCTGGGGCCATAGCTCAGCTGGGAGAGCGCTACAATGGCATTGTAGAGGTCGGCGGTTCGATCCCGCCTGGCTCCACCAGAATCGAAAGAATCCTAGGCGTTTTAGCAGTTCTGCTTTTGCAAGCTCTGCTTTGAAGGTCACAACGTCCCCTTCGTCTAGAGGCCTAGGACACCGCCCTTTCACGGCGGCGACAGGGGTTCGAATCCCCTAGGGGACGCCAATCAGGCAGACGAATCAGGCGCTTACGCCGATATTCGAAAGCCGTACTACTACCAGAGGGCCTAAAAGCTCGACGGTCCGAGAAACCCGGCCTTGCGCCGGGTTTTTCTTTGTCTGAGGCCGGCTTCAGGCCATCTACAGACGGAGCTGCCAACGCTTCCGCTCGATAGCAACGCACATCTTCAGTCCCCCTGATAGTCTTTGCTAATTCTCCCCCCCCCCCTCAGAATTGTTTAACGGAGCGCTGTAGATGGTTTTGGTCAGGGCATTTCTCGTCAGGCTGTTTTCATCGCGCACGCTTGCGGTCAGTTTGTTTCTTTCTCTCGCTTTTCCGGCAGGGGGTCAAAATCTACCCGATCCTGTTTCGACTGCCTACTATTTGCCTCGCGGTTGTGACGGCGAGATTCTGGTTGCTCGACGCCTGACCGCTACGGAAATCGTCGTTGGGGGGCGGTTTCGTTCCTGCGGAATGGCCCTCTCTCCCGCAATCGCTATTTACGACGAGGCGACGTCAAACTGGCGAGCTTTTTCCGAGGAACAGATTGTTGGGTTGGGCGGCGCCATCGGCCCCGAGGTGTATGCGATATTCGTGGAAGCCGAACGAGTCTATGTGGCGGGAAGATTCTCAGGTGCAGGCTCTGTAACGTCAAGAAACATCACTTACTTTGAGGCAGGACAATGGGTTTCGATGGGGCAGGGGCTTTCGGCAGCGGACCCGACTTTCTCTTGGGTCAATGATCTCCAGATGTTTGAGGGGGACTTGTTTGCTGGAGGTCGCTTCGATCGGTCGAATGGTCTAGCTTTGAACAACCTCGCGCGCTGGGATGGCGTGGATTGGAATCCCGTGGGAGTGGGCGTTAATGACGATGTTCGAGTCTTGGCTATTTACGACAATGAGCTGATTGTTGGCGGCGACTTTGACCTATCGGGCACGTTGCCACTTGAAAATATCGCCCGCTGGAATGGGTCGTCTCTATCGGCGGTCGGAGATGGCTTGTCGGGCAGTGTCAATGCGCTTGAATCGCATGACGGAATGTTGTTGGCCGCGGCTGATACTTCTTTCCGTGTACACAGATGGGACGGCTTGACCTGGAACAGATTGGGGAGCGGTTTGAATGCAACCCCAGAGGCCTTGGCTGTCGTTGGTCCCGAGGTTTATGCAGCAGGTGACTTTGAAAATCTATCTACTACTCTTGTGCGTTTGGATGGTTTGAGTTGGGAGGCGGTCGCCGGCGCTCCAGAATCAACTATCCTTGATGCGTATGCAGACCAATCAGATTTGATACTAAGTGGTCGATTTGAAACGGTAAACGGCGTTGTAGCAAATGGAATAGCGGTGCTAGCGGAGACAGGCTGGCTACCGGTTATTTCTGGCCAAGGTTTAGGGCTGAACAGCCCTGCTCGCGCGCTCTCAGCATACGGTGAGTCCGTCTACGCGGTTGGTTTTCTTCGTTCCGCCGGTCAAGCCGTTGTCCAGAACGTAGCCAAATTGGATGGTTCCGGATGGATGCCACTTGGTAATTCCGAACTACAGGACGGTGAGTTTCTTAGTGCGATTGCGGTGAATGAGGACAGGGTTTTTGTTGGCGGGTCGCTCAATCAGATTGGAGGGGTTGTAGCAAGCAATATCGCCCAGTTCGATGGATCAGATTGGTCCGCCCTTCAAGGTGCGGGATTGCCGGGTGTCAATGGCCGAGTGTACGCGATGGAAGTAGGTCCAGCGGGCTTAGTCGTCGGTGGCGTGTTTACCCAAGCAGGTGCCTTCATCGCCAATAACATCGCAATTTGGGACGGGGCAGATTGGGAAGCGCTTGGAGCGGGCGTGTCTGGACGAGTAAACGCATTGGCGCATGGTGGGGGCGCCATCTATGTTGGGGGTGTTTTTCAGCAGGCTGGCGGGTTTGCAGCTCCCTATATTGGCAGATATCAGTCTGGCCAGTGGAGTCCTTTGATCGAACCAGGTGGGAGCGGACTGGACGGTCCGGTAAATGCGATTGAGTACCGAGATGGTTGTGTCTATGCCGGAGGCGATTTTGGTCAAGCCGGAGATCAGACTGTTCCGGGAATCGCGAAGTGGTGTGGCAGCAGTTGGGAAAGTGTTGGAAACTTGGCATCCGCGCTTGACCAAGGCACTGTGGATGCGATTGCATTAGTCGGCGAAGTTCTTTTTCTAGGAGGCAATTTCCGAGTCGCAGGAGAAACCGATTCCCGTCCAATCCTTCGGTTAAATGAGAATGAAATTCTGGATTTCCCCTACGTGAGTACGTTTCAAGTGGGCTCTGTTGTGGCGATTGATGAGAGAGTGTTCTTCGCGGACAACTTTGGATCGGTCGGAGTTGTTCCCAGCGTTGGTATAGCTGAGTACCACGAACAAAGCGACTTCGTTTTTGTGTCTGGTTTTGAAACATCAGCAAGATGAGAAAGAGAGGCCAAGAGTGATAATCGGCGAACTAAAATCCAAAGTCGACCGCATCTGGAACACGATGTGGTCCGGCGGCATTTCCAATCCTCTCTCGGTCATCGAGCAGCTGACCTATTTGCTGTTCATCAAGCGTCTGGACGAGTTGCACACGCTTAAAGAAAGGAAGGCGGCGCGGTTGGGGGAGGGGATCGAGGAGCCGATTTTCTCGGAGGAGCAGGATCGGCTGCGCTGGTCGCGGTTCAAGGATTTCTCGCCGGAGGAGATGTTCGATGCGGTGCGGGACGGGGTATTTCCGTTCATCAAGGCCCTGGGTGCAGGCGATGGCGACGAGGAGGGGACGACCTACTCGCACCACATGAAGGACGCGCTGTTCATGATGCCGACGGCGCGGGTGCTGGCCAGCGTGGTCGACCAGCTCGACGACATCGACATGACCGATGCGGACACCAAGGGTGATCTGTACGAGTACATGCTCGGGAAGATCGCCAGCGCGGGGCAGAACGGGCAGTTCCGGACGCCCCGGCACATCATTAAACTGATGGTCGAGATGACGGCGCCGACGCCGGACGACCGGATCTGCGACCCGGCCTGCGGCACCGCGGGCTTCCTGGTTGCGGCCTCGGAGTACCTCCGCGAGCACCACTCGGATGCGATCTACCGCGACGAGGCCTCGCGGCGCCGGTTCAACGAGGCCACCTTCCACGGCTACGATTTCGACACCACCATGCTCCGGATCGGCAGCATGAACATGCTGCTGCACGGGGTCGAGAACCCGGACATCCGCTACCGCGACTCGCTGGCCCAGTCCGACGAGACCGACGCCGAGAAATACTCGCTGATCCTGGCCAATCCCCCGTTTGCCGGAAGCCTGGACTACGAGTCCACGGCCAAGGACCTGCTGCAGATCGTTAAGACGAAAAAGACCGAGCTGCTTTTCATGGCGCTGGTCCTGCGGATGCTGCAGACCGGGGGCAGGGCGGCGGTGATCGTGCCCGACGGCGTGCTGTTCGGCTCCAGCAAAGCGCACAAGAGCTTGCGCAAGATGTTGGTTGAGGACCAGAAGCTGGACGCGGTGATCTCCATGCCGTCCGGGGTGTTCAAACCCTACGCTGGGGTCTCGACGGCGATCCTGGTCTTCACCAAGACCAACTCCGGCGGCACGGACAACGTCTGGTTCTACAAGATGGAGGCCGACGGCTTCTCGCTGGACGACAAGCGCACACCGCAGCCGGACAAGACCGACTTGCCGGACATCCTGGCGCGCTGGAAGGACCCTGCGGTCGAGGCCGAGCGTAAGCGGACGGACCAGAGTTTCCTGGTGCGGAAGCCCGAGATTGCGGAAAACGACTACGACCTGTCGGTCAATCGCTACAAAGAGGTCGAATACGAGGCGGTCGAGTATGACCCTCCAGAGGTAATTCTTGCCCGTCTAAAGGAGTTGGACGAGGAGATCGCGAAGGGACGTGCCGAGCTCGAGGAGATGTTGAGATAGTGGATACGGTGCCTCTGGGAGAAATCGCGCTCAAGGTCGATTACGGGTTGACGGCGTCGGCTGACCGCGACTCCGAAGGGCCGAAATTTCTTCGCATCACCGATCTGCAAGACGGCAGGATCGATTGGGATACCGTTCCTAGAGCTGATTGCACATCCGAGGCTGCAGAAAAGTATCGAGTAGCCCCCGGAGACCTCTTTTTTGCACGAACCGGCGCTACGACGGGTAAGTGCTATCTGGTGTCATCGCCACCGGGCCAAGCGGTGTTTGCGTCGTACCTCATTAGGGTGCGGCCAAACCAGCGAGCTGATTCTAGATATCTTGCGCACTTTTTCACATCCGACCAGTATTGGGGTCAGATCGACCGTATGGCCGAAGGGGCCGCTCAACCAGGTGTCAATGCCTCGAAGTTGAAAAAATTGGCTGTCCCCCTCCCACCCCTCGCCGAACAGAAGCGAATCGCGAAGATTCTGGATGCGGCAGACGCGCTGCGGGCCAAGCGCCGCGAGTCCCTCGCCCAACTCGACGCCCTCCTGCAATCCACCTTCCTCGAGATGTTCGGCGACCCGGTGGAGAATCCGAAGGGGTGGGGCAAGCAGCCCTTGTCCGAGTTAGCTGATCATTTCTGCGATGGGCCGTTCGGGTCCAACCTGAAGTCTAGCCATTACGTTGCTGAAGGCGTTCGTGTGCTTCGTCTACAGAATATCGGCGTTGGTGAACTGCTGGAAGACGACTTAGCTTTCATCGCCGAAGAACACTTTCAGTCTCTTCCTCGGAATCATTGCAAGCCTGGAGACGTGATTATTGGAACGCTAGGCGATCCAAATTTGCGAGCATGTGTAGTCCCTGAGTACTTAGATCGGGCTTTAAACAAGGCAGATTGTCTGCTTTTCCGTCCTAACCTTGAAGTCGTGTTGAGCTCTTACGTCTGTTGGTTACTTAACTGCGAAGCTCTGGTAGGCAGCGCGTCAGGTTTGGTCCGGGGTCAGACTAGAGGGCGCATTAGTCTTGGTCGATTGAAGACATTGCCCGTTCCCGTTCCACCCATTCGCACACAGCAAATCTTTGATGCCGCCGTGGGAACCATGCAAAAGCACAAACAAACTCTAGTAATCCAGGGGGTTGAATTGGAGGGGCTTTTCCATTCCCTGCAGCAGCGAGCGTTTTCTGGGAAGCTCTAGCGAATCATGACCAACTTCGCCTTCCTCCCCGACCGATTCAGCGAAATCGCCTCCGCTGCGACGAAGGCGGAGGGCCATATCCACGGTGACCCCCGAGCCGCTTGCTTCCACGCGCGCTTTGCCCTCGAGGCCGCACTCCACTGGCTGTACCGCTTCGAGGATCGCCTGAACCAGCCCTACGACCGCAATCTGGCTGCGCTGCTGTACGAGCCCAGCTTGCGTCGCATCATGGACGAGCGGGCCTTCCAGAAAGCGCAGCTGATCCACAAGGCCGGCAATTTCGCCGTCCATGAGCGCAAGCCGGTCAAGCCCGAGCTGGCGCTGCAGGTGGTCCGAGACCTTCACCATTTCTGCTACTGGCTGACACGGACCTACGCCCCGAACCATCCGCGGGATGGGGCCGCGTGGCGGGACGAACGCGTCCCGGAGCCCCCGACTGCCGAAGACGTTGTCCCGCGCGAGCAGTTGGTGGAGCTGGAGAAGGAGCTCGAAAAGCGCTCCGAGGCCGAGCTGAAGCGTAAGCAGGAAGCCGACGCGGTGAATGCCGAAATGGCGGCTTTGAAGGAGGAGGTGGCTCGTCTGCGGGAGCAGGCCGAGGCGACGCCGGATACCCACGACTACTCCGAAGCGGATACCCGCCGCTATCTGATCGACTTCGACCTGAATCGGGCCGGCTGGAAACTGGAGCAGGCACGCGACCGCGAGTACGAGGTTCAGGGCATGCCGAATGCCAAGGGCCTGGGCTACGCGGACTACGTGCTCTGGGGCGACGATGGGAAGCCGTTGGGCGTGGTCGAGGCGAAGAAGACGACCGCCGACCCGACGGCCGGCCGGCAGCAGGCCAAGCTCTATGCGGATTGCCTGGAGCAGATGCACGGCCAGCGACCCTTGATCTTCTACACCAACGGCTACGAGACTTGGTTGTGGGAT
This sequence comes from Wenzhouxiangellaceae bacterium, assembly GCA_965222675.1. Lineage (GTDB taxonomy): Bacteria > Pseudomonadota > Gammaproteobacteria > Xanthomonadales > Wenzhouxiangellaceae. The sequence goes on from OZ244963.1 coordinate 1,788,094, forward strand.
GACGCGCTGTACCCACCGCGCAAGGTGGCTGGGTTCTACCGTAAATCCGAACTGGAGCGCCTGATACGGCGCCGGGACAGCCGCCAGACGCTGGACGTCGGGCAGGTGCGCGAGGCGATCGCCGGACGCTATTACCAAAAGCGGGCAATCGGCAGCATTTCCGAGGGATTCAGCAAGGGCCAACGCAAATCGCTGCTGGTGATGGCCACCGGTACAGGCAAGACGCGGACCTCGATCGCGCTGGTCGACGTCCTGCAGCGGGCCAACTGGGTCAAGAGGGCGCTGTTCCTGGCCGACCGGGTGTCACTGGTCAGGCAGGCCTGCAGCGCATTCAAGATCCATCTGCCGGAATCCAGCCCGGTCAACCTGGTGACGGAGAAGGATAAGGAGGGGCGGGTCTACGTCTGCACCTATCCGACGATGATGGGCCTGATCGAGAAGGCGACGGAAGGAAGGGGCGACGCCCGCTTTGGGGTCGGCTATTTCGATCTGATCATCATCGACGAGGCGCATCGCTCGGTCTACCAAAAATACCGGGCGATCTTCGACTACTTCGACTCGATGCTGGTGGGCCTGACGGCGACGCCCCGGGAGCAGGTCGACCGCAATACCTACGAACTGTTCGACCTGGAGCCCGGCGTGCCCACGGACGCCTACGAGCTCGACAAGGCTGTCAGCGACGGGTTCCTGGTGCCGCCTCGGGTGCAGCAGGTGGATCTGCGGTTCCCGCGAGAGGGGATCGACTACGAAGACTTAAGCGACGAGGAGAAAGCCCACTGGGAGAGCCTGGATTGGGGAGACGACGTCGACGAGCAGGGGCTGCCCGACAAGGTCAGCGCTGCGGCGATCAACAGCTGGCTGTTCAACCGCGACACCGTCGACAAGGCGCTGCAGCACCTGATGGAAAACGGCTACCGCGTGGAAGGCGGCGATCGGCTGGGCAAGACGGTCATCTTTGCCCGCAACCACGACCACGCCAAGTTCATCGAGGAGCGGTTCAACCACCACTATCCCGAGTACGGCGGCCACTTCGCCCGGGTGATCGACAACTACGCGACCTACACCCAGAGCCTGATTGACGACTTCTCGCAGGTCGACAAGGCGCCGCACATCGCGATCTCGGTCGACATGCTGGATACCGGCATCGACATCCCGGAGGTCGTCAACCTGGTGTTCTTCAAGCCTGTGTATTCGAAGATCAAGTTCTGGCAGATGATCGGGCGGGGCACGCGCCTGCGCCCGGACCTGTTCGGCCCGGGCATGGACAAGGAAGATTTCCGGGTCTTCGACTTCTGCTACAACTTCGATTTCTTCAAGCAGAATCCCCAAGGCATCGAGGGCAGTGGCGGCGTGCCGCTGGGCACCCGGCTGTTCCGCGCCCGCGTCGAGCTGCTCGGCCAGCTCCAGCGCCAGCCCGACCGCGATGATGGGCTGGATCTCGAAATCGGACTGGCCGACCGGCTCCACGAGGAAGTCGCGGCCATGAACCGGGAGAATTTCATCGTCCGGATGCACCTGGAGGCCGTGGAGCGGTTCCAGGACCGGAATGCATGGGAGACCCTCAGCGACCAGGATCGACAGACGCTGGAGCAGCGAGTTGCCGCGTTGCCGAGCCAGATCGAGACCGACGACGTCGAATCCCGCCTGTTCGACCTCACCGCCCTGAAAATGCAGCTGGCGCTGCTGCAGGGCGAGCAGAACGTCTACGAGAAGCAGCGTCAGCGCGTCCAGAAGGTTTCCGAACTGCTCGACGACAAGACCAGCATCCCGGCGGTCGCGGAGCAGGCGGATTTCCTCCAGGGCCTCCAGACGCCCGAGTTCTGGGAGGGAATGACCCTCGACCTGCTGGAGGACATGCGGAAGCGGGTAAGGGGGCTGGTGCCCTTCATCGACCGGAAAGAGCGCACCGTCGTCTACTCGAACCTCAAGGACGACATCCTCGGCATCCGGGAAGGGGAAGTCATCCCCATGCCGAAGATGACCGGTACCCAGTATGAAAAGAAGGTCCGCGAGTACCTTCGCAACCACCTCGACCACGCCGTCATCCAGCGCCTGCGAACCAACAAGCCGCTGACCGAGAAGAACCTGGAAGAGCTCGAGGCCATGCTGGTCGATATTGGCCAGGACGAGGGCGAAACCCTGCTCTCCGACCTCCTCACGCGCTCCCAGGCGCCCTCGCTGGCTCATTTCGTCCGATTCATCGTCGGAATGGACCGGGAGGCCGTCCAGGTTGCCTTCTCACGCTTCCTGAGCGACGAGAGCCTCTCTCCCCGCCAGATTCGCTTCGTCGAGCTGATCATCGACCAGCTCACCCAGAACGGCGTTGTCGAGGCCAAGGCGCTCTACGAGCCGCCGTTCAGCGACGTGCATGGGGGAGGGCCGGAGGCTTTGTTCGAGGGGAAGGAGAGCGTCGTGGACGGGCTTTTCGGTACTCTGCAGATATTCTTCCCGAACGGCGGCCAAGAAGAGGCAGATCGTGCTGGCTAACTTGTCTGCACGCTTCGCTGGGCTCTAAGGGTTTCGCAAAAAAACGCAGTGAAACCGCGTGATTTTTGATGTTTCTTTAGTAGTACGCGAATTAAGAACCTGAAAAAACCTCAACATTTATCAACATTTTCGGCGTCTTTCGTAGACGCTAAACGCTCGCAATCAGCGTGATTCAGACCTTAGGCAAGCATAGCGATTAGCGGCGCCTTCGAAAGACTCGCAAACCTCTGCGGAGGTCTCAGCACTTTTGGATTCCTCAACAATGAAACTCGGAACGATGCCCGTAATCAGGTTCAAAATTTAGGCCTCAATTCTGCATTCCTTCACTCCCTAAAGACGCCAATTAGAAGCCGATTCGCGCCATTTCGCGAATCCGCCATAGTCCGACCGCTCAACCCTTTTTACCGGCGCCATAGCTTCCCGGAACCACTCTCCCTGTTTCCATGACGTCCACGTAAGCTGGACCGAAGGCAGCGTTCTCTCGATCCGCGGTAATTTGCTTCATCACTGCCTTTTTGGTGCCCTTAAAATTACCGAGGCAGTGCGCCAGGGGAACAGTACCGACCGGAGGCTTCTTCTTGATTCTTCGAAGCCCAACATCACCGTCTCCCACGATCGGCATCAGGCCTCCGTTTTGGCAGTACCACTCAAGGATGGCGTGGTACTTGGGTGAAGTGGACAAGCAGTCAAGCATCATTTTCAGATAGCCAGAATCACCGTGCTGCTTCAGGTGCTCCATGGCGAAGCGGCTGGCATCTAGGAACTCGTCCGAGGAGACCAGCCTCTCGACGTTTAGAAACTTGAGGATCATGGGTGATCGAAGAGCGGAAATGAAGTCCGTGAAGGCTCGCTTTTCTCTCTGGGGATCGGTGGAAGGCTTGGGCATAGTTGCTTCCGCAAAGGTCTTTATCTCTGAGAAGGCTACATTACGTCTTGGCTGTAGGGAAGTATTGGTGCAGAAACACCCGGTGCGAATGCCGAGGGCAAAGTGAAATCGGCTCAAAAAAAATTCAGCTTCACCGACAGTCCGCGCTTAAACATCGGAGTTCTGACAGAACACTACGCGCGCGTGCGCGAGCCGTCTCGCGCCATGTTTTCAGTTCGCCATGCCCCCCAGCAACCCTCAATCCGAATGGGCTCCCGGCCCGCGCTCTATGGATGTGAGCTCGACTGCAAATGATCGATGTCAGAACTGCTGCTTGTACTGGCTAACTACTAAGGTGTCCACATTGAGAGCAGCCGCGCGACGAACCCCACCCTGACTGACACGCTTGGCGGGCTAGTCGCGATTGCAGTGTTCTAGATTCGTGCGAGTCGTCTTAAATTTGACACGCATGGCGAGCACATTGACACGCATAGAGAGTAGATGAACTGCAATGTATGGCTAGTCCCTCCAGGTCAATGGTGGAAGGCCAGACTTGATACCTGCGTCAAATTTGGTCATGCCTGTGCTAGGGTTTTTGCAATCGTCAACACTCCTCCAGGTAACCGCGAAAAGAGAGCAGCGATTCCGTCCGCCCTGTCGTGTACAGATGATCAGGCCTGAATCCAGCAACTCCTTAAGTGCCTTGGAAAGTGTCGATCTTGAGCGAAAGCCACGTTGGCTCAGCAATGACCAGGTTGCCGAAAGGTCGCCATTGTTGTAACCACGATACTGGAGGAGTATTTCAAGCAAAAGCATCCGAGCATATGCGGACAGTTGGCGAAATTTTTGTTGTTCCATCACGGCTACTGGAATCGAAATATAGCGGCCTCCAGAGCGCTTTTTAGCCACGAGAATCCCTCTCAATTGTGGATTCCCATTCAATCAGCTCGGAAAGTCTCCACCGAGTGGTCCCTTTGCCAAGTTTGATTGGTTTAGGCATTTGCCCGAGTCTGGCCCAGCGCCAGATGGTGATTCTGCTGACCGAATATCTGAGTGCGCATTGCTTGTCAGATAGCCAGGCGCTTGCAGTCTTGTTTCGCATCTCCTCGACTCCATTGGTATCAGGAGCGAAGAGCTTGTTTCAATTGAGGCTGATTCGGAATCTGGCTTGTGTAGAGCAACAGGGTATTGCGTTACACGTCTGGATAATCTCTGATTTTCTTGCGGAAGTCTCGAAGGAGGTTTTCCACGGTTTCCTCGCTCACGTCAAATTCTGCCGCGACTTCGGAAATATGCTCTCTCTTCATTCGGTTGAAGTATTCGATGGCCTCGGTCGTCTCGATCCCTTCGACATCCGCATGCAAGTGGGCACCTTTCAAATCTGAAATTGCGGGATTGGCCTGGTCGTACAGAGAAATGTTCCAGAGGCCAATCATGAAAGATACAGAGGTTGCGACTTCCATTCGCGAAATGGCCTCGAATTTTGAGGCCGCGGCCCGCCGCCTGTTTGGCTTTCTCGTTCCCGCAATTATGTCGGAAACTGCCGGTCGTAGTTCCTTCGGTATTTCTTGCTTTTGAACTAGGGTAGCAAGTGGCTCTGGATCGCAAAAATCGAAAGCGTCCAAGGCACAAACCCACTGTAGGTTCTCGATGAACTCTGGTGGAGCATGCGTATAGTCAATTGGTCTGCTCAAGACACTTCTCCGCCTTGCGCGTTAGTTTGAACGTGCGACGGGTTTTCGAGAAACCCTGCCCAGACTTCGGCCAATTCCCGGCGTTTTTCCAGCAAATCCGAGCGCTGATACGCTTTCATAACGCTGTCGCCGACATCATGGGCCAGCGCGAGCTCAGATACGAAATCCGGGCTATCTGTTCGCTCGACGGCGTAGCTCTTGAAGGTCGCTCGAAGTCCATGCACCGTGGTGCGGTCGTGCCACCCTGAGCGCTTGAGCACGTTTAGCAGGGCCATGTCGGAAAGCACGCCGCCTCGAGGCGCCGGGAATACGAGCTCCGAATCGTGGGGCAAAGTCCGGAGAAGCTTCAACGCCGCATCGGAAAGGGGTACAACGTGCTCCCGATCCATTTTCATTCGCTTCGCCGAGATCGTCCACGTCCGGCGCTGCAGGTCGATTTCTGGCCAACGGGCACCGCGTGCTTCGCCACTTCGGGCTGCCGTGAGAGTTACAAACTCTAGGCATCGAGCTGCGCTGCCATCACGACGGCGAATCTCAGCAAGGAACTCTGGCGCGTCGTCAATGGCCAGGGCACGAAAATGCTGCGTGCGATGGATTTTCGAAGGTCTCGGCAGCAACTCCTTCAGATTATCTGCCCACCTCGCGGGGTTATCCCCGCGTCGATAGCCCTTGACGGTGGCCCAGGACAGGATGTTCTCCAATCTGCCTCGCAGCTTTTTTGCAGTGACTGTCTTGGACTCCCAGATGGGGCGGAGCGTCACGTCGATATGCCGGGTTTCGATCTCGCGGACGATCAGGCTGCCAAGTACGGGAAGCGCATAGTTTTCTATGCTGGCCTCCCAATGGCGCGCCGTCTTGTCTCCCAGCTCGGATCGTTTGTCCCTCCAGAACTCCCGCCAGGCGTCTCGAAAAGTGATGGTTTGCTCCGCCTCCGCGATAAGCTTGGCCTTGCGCTGGCGCCGCTCGTTCACGGGGTCGATCCCAGAGCGAATCTTGCGCTTCAGTTCGCGTGCTTCGTCACGGGCCTCTGAAAGCCCTATCTCTGGGTAACCGCCGATTCCGATATTTCGTCGTTTGCCCCCAACGTGGGTTCTAAGGACCCAGTAGCGTGATCCGGTAGAACGGACCTGCAGTAGCAGCCCGGCGACGCCTCCGACTGGATGAAACCCAGGCTTGTCCAATCGTTTCACCTGGATGGGTTGCAGCTCCCTCGCTACTCTGGGCATCGGCCCTCCGTTTGCGCACTGCATTGGCTGAAGTACATCAATAAGTACAACTAAAAATCTGTTGTTGGATGCTACTTCAAGTTACGGTCCGAGACAATAGAAGCTCTAGAAAGCTTGTTTCGTTTGGGTTTGCTGCGACTTCCTGTTACGCGCTGATGCTAGGAAAAAATAGCCCTAGGGGACGCCAAAAAAGAGAAAACCCCGCCTTGCGCGGGGTTTTTTCTTTTTCGGCCTCCCCTATGCGGGGATCGAACCCTGGCCAAATCGAGGCCATTCTCCTTCCAAGCTACTCCTGCCTTCGATCCGGGGCAGAATCCGAGATGCGGCACCCCAAGGGTTCGAACCGAGCGCCGCAGGCGCGAGCTCGCTGGAGCGCAGCGACAGCCATCCCCTAGCCATCCGCCCCTACACCCAACCATCGAGGGCGTCACACCGCGCCGGGCGGGTGGGGATGCGCGACCTCCCATACAGCTCCTTTCGAACCGAGCGCCGCAGGCGCGAGCTCACGAGACGAGCCGCAGGCTCGCGAGCCCGAAGGGCCAGCCGCCGCAGGCGGCGCAGTCATCCCCTAGGGGACGCCGGCCGGGGCACCTCCGTCTCCCGAAGCCTCGATTGCCCGTGTGGAATCATTCGACTCAGTCTGTCACGCAGCACCCCAGGGTTCGAACCGAGCGCCGCAGGCGCGAGCTCGCTGGAGCGCAGCGACAGCCATCCCCTAGGGGACGCCAGGTCGGGGCAGGGTGGTCTGGGAAAGCCACGATCCCTCCCGCTGAATCCATCGATTGCGTCAGCTACAGCCACCCCAGGGTTCGAACCGAGCGCCGCAGGCGCGAGCTCGCTGGAGCGTAGCGACAGCCATTCCCTACGGCACGCCGGCCGGGGCACGAACGTTTCAAGAAGTGGTGATCTCCGCCATCGATCTGATCGAAGATCCCGGATTTACTCCGCTGGCCTTGGTTGGAGCGTTTAAGCGCATGCCCCACGAATCCCACTTCTGGCGTCACTGCGTCTGATCGCAGTCATATCCTGCAATCCGGATCAACCGATCGAGGATCAGTGTCTGACTGCCCAGCCCTGCCGCGGTGAAGTCCATTTCCGCCTCGAGCGCATTGCAGTGAAGGGCCCGCAGGGTCATGGTGCCGATCGTCTCGCTATCGATATCGCTGGAGTCGAAGGTGCCGGGGTTCGTGACGAAACCGCCACCTTCGAGCCTGAGCATTTCGAGTTCGACCCGACCCCTGCCGATCAGCAGGTCGGTGTTTCCGACGATCCAGATGGGCTCGCCGTCGAGGTAGGTGAACCAGATGGCGAACACGTAGTTTTGATTTTGAGCGGTTTCACCGACCTGGAGGGATAAGCCTGAGCGAGGCAGGTCGGGCGAGACCCATTGGCCGGAGTAACGCCCGTGGAGGGCGGGTGCCGCAAATCGAGGCGGGAGCGAGCCGGGATCGTAGGCCGGGACGTCGACGATCAGGGGAAGCAGCCAATCGAAATCCAGCTCGATGTCCTCGAATCGAACCGTGATGTTTCCGTTGTACTGGTCAACGGTCAGGTCCGGGTCGACGGAATCGATCATGAAGGTGAAGCCGCTGCGCTCCGGCCTGTAGTTGGGTAGCTCTCGACTCCCTTCCCATCCCGGATTTCGTTCGTTGTTCGACGGACCGCTCAGCATCCTTGCGGAGTATCGACTTCCGTCGGACGTTTCGAGAAAGACCTCCGTCGGGAATCTTGCAGAAATCTCTCCTGCAAAGGGATCGACCTGTTCGAGATCGAAGAGGATGATCGAGCGGCCGGGTTCATGGCACCCCTCGCGCCAACCTCTGACGCGGAGTTCCGTGGTGCCTAAGCCGGAGTCTGACTGAACGATGCCATCGAAGAACAGCCGGGCCTCGTGCGGGATATTGACCGCACCCGGGTTGTACACCAGGCATCCGTGGGGGATCTTGCTCCTCGCAGTTAACGAATTCGGCAGATCGCTTGGGAACGCCGTGACCACCACGAACTCTTTATCCGTCTCCGGACCGACGTCAGCGGCGACGACGCCGGCAAGGACCATCAAGAAAACGGTGATCGAAAAGCGACGTGTCATCGTTGTCCTCAAACCTTCAGTACTGGTCAGCCGCAGAGCCTACCGACCGAGCGCTTGCATCGCAAACGGTGGCGGTACTGCCTGCACGCTTCTAGCTCGTGAAACGTGGGCTAACTTGCCCGGTTCATCCACACGGCAACCAACCCTGAAGCCGCTCTCTACCGAGCGTTGCAGCGTTTCCTGCAGAGCGACCCCGAATAAGAAAAACGCCCGCCGGAATCCCGGCGGGCGTTGTGCGCTCCGGCGCTGGGCGCCGGCGGGCTTGCAGTGATCCTCGATCAGTTGTCGGTCGCCCGGCGCCGGAACCACACGGCCGCGGCCAGCAGCACCAGGCCGATCAGGACGCCGATCCACATCTCCATGCTGAACAGGTGCCGGGTCACGGAGCCGAAGTTCATGAACAGGTCTTCGGACGGCCGGATGGTCGAGCCGGCGGAGGTCGCGATCTCTTCCCACTCGATGCTGGCGGGCGTCACGCCCTTGCCGATGCGATCGAGCATGATCAGCAGCAGGTTGACGTCCGGCAGCTTGAAGCTCGAGAAGAAGCTCCAGAAGTGCTGGAGCATGCCGATCAGAAGCGGCACGAGAACGGCGATCAGGATCGGCAGGCGCGGCGCCCATGACGAGCAGAAGATCAGCCACGCATAGATCGGCAGCAGCCACAGCCCCTGGACCAGGCTGCCGTAGAGCATCAGCGTCCACTGCTTCGGCAGGTTGGCCGGCACCCAGAGTTCGGCGAACACGTTGATGTCGGCCATGAGCCCGAGCACCGACCCGATCAGCAGCAGCGCGATCTGGGTGAGAACGATCCCGGCAAGATACAGCAGCGGCGCCAGGAGGCACGCGGCGAGCACCTTCGAGGCCACGGTCATCAGGTCGGAGACCGGCAGCGACTTCCAGAACAGGATCGACCGGTCGCGGCGATCGTCGTACAGGCTGCCGGCGAGATAGAAGATCAGCACCAGGTACATCACCTGGTGGAACAGCGCCGAAATCGAGAACAGCGCGCCGGAGGTGAATAGCCGCTGCTGGGCGTCGTCCAACTCGGCGAACATGCGGATACCGTCCTTGGTGAACACCATCTGGTCATCGACCCGGATGCCGATAACCAGAGTCAGCAGGGTGATCAGCAGGATGAATCCGAAGATGATGATGGGCGTCCACTTGAAGGCCACCGGGCTTTCCCACATCTCGCGCCGGACCAGGATGAACATTCGGTTGATCGAGTCCTTCATGCCGCGCCCTCCCCGATGTCGGCGTGCGCCTCGGCGTCGGCTTCCTTGTCGCCCATCAGGGCCACGAACAGGTCGGACACGCTGGGCTTGTGGATTTCGCCGAGGGTCTCCAGGCGTTCGGCATCGGCGCGGTCGAACAGGAAGATGTGGCGGCCGAACAGCACGCGCTCGTGCAGCGGTTTCATCGAGCGCGCCTCGTCGACATCGCCCGGTTTGACCATGACTTCCGTATAGCGCTCGTAGATGTCGTCCATCGTGTCGTTGAGCACCAGCTTCCCGTCCTTGATGAAGATCAGGTCGGTCAGGATGTGCTCGACTTCCTCGACCTGGTGGGTCGTGATCAGGATCGTGCGCTGCTCGTCGAAATACTCGTTGAGCAGGTTCGAGTAGAACTGCTTGCGGAACAGGATGTCGAGACCCAGCGTCGGTTCGTCGAGCACCAGCAGCTTGGCATCTATCGCCATGACCAGGGCCAGGTGGAGCTGGACGATCATGCCCTTGGACAGCGACCGGATCTTGGACTTGTGCTTGATCTTGGTCTTCGACAGGTACTTCATGCAGATTTCGCGCGAGAACTTCGGGTGCAGCTTCTCGGTCAGGTCGATGATCTGCCAGACCCGCGCCCAGCGCGGCAGCACGGCGACATCGGCGATGAAGCAGACGTCCTGCATCAGGTCGTCGCGGTCCTTCGACGGGTCCAGGCCGAGAACTTCCAGCGTGCCGTCGAAGCGGGTCAGGCCGAGAATCGCCTTCAGCGCGGTGGTCTTGCCGGCGCCGTTCGGGCCGATCAGGCCGACGATGCGGCCGGCGGGGACGTCGAGGTCGACGTGGTCCAGGGCCACGGTCGAGCTGTATCGCCGGCTGAGGTTTCGGGCGTGGATGGTCGCGTTCATCAGTGCTCCGTCGGTTTCGTTGAATTCAATCCGGGCAGTTCGTCGATGTCCAGGCCCAGCTGCTGGATCCGTTCGGCGATCCTCGGCCAGTCCTCCTTGAGGAAGCGGGCACGCTCGGACTCGAGCAGGCGCTCGCGCGCACCCTCGACCACGAACATGCCGACCCCTCGACGCTTTTCGACCAGCGCATCGTCGACCAGCGACTGGTACGCCTTGGACACGGTCAGCGGGTTGATGTGGAAATCCACCGCGACCTGGCGCACCGAGGGCAGGGGTTCGCCCTCGGCGAGCGTACCGTCGAGAATGGCCGCGACGGTGCGCTCGCGCAATTGCCAGTAGATCGGCTGGTTGTCGTCCCAGCGGTCGCTCATCGGCGCCCCGGCGAGAACGGCAGGACCAGCGGGCCGAAGCCCGGCAGCATCTCGCGGCCGCGCGGGTCTTCGCGACCCGGGCCGGGCCCGTGCTTGTCGGCCGCGTCGTCGCGGTCGTCCTCGATCGTGATCATCGACGGCGCTGGAGCAGCGGCCGCACGGTCGGTCGCCTGGGGCCGATCCCAGCTCAGCGCCACGATCAGGCCGACGATGGCGGCTCCGATGGCCAGGCCGTGCGGAATATGCAGCACCCGGTGGTTCGTGATCGGCAACATGGTCAGGCTCCTGGCGGCGATGGGCCGCGCGTTGTGCATGTGTTGGTGTATTACTCTACTAGTACACCAAGACGCTGTCAAGTGAATTCGATGGATCGAATCGGCCCGAGCGCGGTCACAGGTATTCGGCGGCCGGCGCGAAGCGCGGCGGTTGCTTTGGTATCATTCGCCCGTTTCGCGCCACTCGGGTGACGACAACGGTTCCATCGCGTCGAACGCGGTGCCCGGTGGCCGGTGGAATGAATGCCACATCTGCACGAATCCAATTCAACGTTTCGGAGTACCAATCTATGATTCGCAAGCCCGCTGCACTGGCCGGCGTCGCCCTGTTCGCACTCGGCACCGCCCAGGCCCAGACCACCGAGCTGGAAACCCCGGAAGATCGTCTCAGCTATACGATCGGCATGGACATCGGTCAGTCTCTGACCGGCCAGGACATGGAGCTGGACGTCGACATCCTCATCGAGGGCCTGCGCGCCGTCTACATGGGTGAAGAAACCCTGCTGACGCAGGAAGAAGCCCTGGCCGAGCGCCAGCAGTTCATCGAGCGGCGCCAGCAGCAGCTCGAGCAGGAGCGCACCCAGGAAGCCCAGGTGAACCTCGAGGAAGGCCAGGCCTTCATGGAACAGAACGCCGCGAAGGAAGGCGTGATGACCACCGAGTCGGGCCTCCAGTACCGCGTCATCGAGGAAGGCGAGGGCGAGCGCCCGTCGGCCACCGACCGCGTCACCGTGCACTACAAGGGCACGCTGATCAACGGCGTCGAGTTCGACAGCTCGTATGCCCGCGGCGAGCCGGCCACCTTCGGCCTGAATCAGGTCATCCCGGGCTGGACCGAAGGGCTCCAGCTGATGCGCGAAGGCGCCAAGTACGAGCTGGTCATCCCGTCCGACCTCGCTTACGGCGAACAGGGTCGTCCGGGTCCGATCGGCCCGAACTCGACGCTGATCTTCGAAGTCGAGCTGCTCGAGATCGCCGAGGCAGCCGGCCAGGAATAAGCCTTCGGGCTCGACCCCCTTCGCGGCCGGCCCGGCCGGCCGCGATCCCTTCCAACGGAGAATTCGACCTTGGGTTCCCTTCAGGACGCATTGTTGAACACGGGCCTGGCCAACGAGGAGCAGGCACGCAAGAAACCCCGCAAAGCCACCGGCAAGGGCGGAAAGCCCGGCAGCGGCAAGGGACCGAACAAGGGCCCGAAGCAGGCGCGCGGCGGAGCCGGGCGCGGCCAGGGCGGCCCGAAATCGGGCAAGCCGGCCGGTGCCAAGGCGCCCAACCGCAAGGAACGCAAGCCGCAGAGCGACCTCGAGCGCGCCTACGCGGCCCGGATGCGCGCCGAAAAGGCCGAGAAGGAGCGCGAGAAGCAGGCGCGGGTGGCCGACCAGGAAGCCCGCCGGAAGCGCAATCTCGAGCTGGACAAGCTCGTCGAGGGCAAGGCATTGAACGCCGCCGACGCCGAATTGCCGCGTTATTTCGAGCACATCGGCCGCATCCGGCGCGTGCTGTGCACCCCGGAGCAGCGCGACAAGATCAATGCCGGCGAGCTCGGCGTGGTGAGTCTGCGCGGGGGCTACCTGATCGTCGAACCCGAGGTTCTCGAAGCCTACAAGGCGATCGCGCCCGACCTGGTGCCCGATCTTGCCGGCAAGGAACCCGATGCACCCGAGGACGACGACTACCCACCGGTTCCGGACGACGTGACCTGGTGAATCCCGATCGGTCATCGCGGCCCGTCGGCCGGCTGCGGTCGGCGCGCAAGCGCTTCACCCGGAGAGCGCAGGCATGGACGGCGCCCGGGGCCACTGCCGTGGATGATCGCCATGGATGACTACAGGGAGCGTCTTCACGCGCTGCAGGTCGAACTCGTCAAGCTCCAGCGCCACGTGATCGCTTCCGGCGAGCGCATCGTCGTCGTCTTCGAAGGCCGTGACGCGGCCGGCAAGGGTGGGGCGATCAAGCGCATCGTCGAACACCTGAGCGCGCGCGACCTGCGCGTGGTGGCCCTGCCGAAGCCGTCCGACCGGGAACGCAGCCTGTGGTACTTCCAGCGCTATGCCGCGCACCTGCCGGCCGCCGGCGAAATGGTCCTGTTCGACCGCAGCTGGTACAACCGCGCCGGCGTCGAGCCGGTGATGGGCTTCTGCACCGATGCCGAATACCGGCGTTTCCTCTCCACCGCACCGGATTTCGAGGCGATGCTGCTGCAGTCGGGCATCAAGCTGATCAAGTACTACCTGGACATCGGCCGCGAGGAACAGGCCGCGCGTCTCGCCGCGCGCCGGCGCAACCCGCTCAAGCAGTGGAAGATCAGCGCCGTGGACGAGGCCGCGCTGGAGAAGTGGGACGAGTACACGCGCCACCGCGACGTGATGCTCGACCGGACCCACACGCCGATCGCGCCGTGGACCATTGTCCGCAACGATTCCAAGAAGCCGGGCCGCATCGCGCTGATCCAGGATCTGCTCGATCGTCTCCACTACCTCGACAAGGATCCATCGGTCCTCGATTGCGACCGGAAGATCGCGTTTCGCTATTCGGCCGATCAGGCCGATCGGATGTCGCGCTGATCGCCCCCGGATGGTTCGTAGCCCTGCATGACTTTGGTCAGGGGCGCCGACGACGGTCCCGGTGCTATGATTTCCGGCTGACTGGTCGCTTTTTCGATCATTGTCCCCTTCCGATTCACCAACGGAGATTCCCCACGTGAACGTCCCCAATCGCATCCTGATCGTTGCCATGGCCGCGGCCCTTGCCGCCTGTGGCGACACCGAACAGGCGCCGGTCGACATGACCGACAGCGCCGCTCCCGAAGCGACGGCCCCGGCCGAAGCGTCCTCCGACGAGACGATGGAGGAGTCCACCGCCGGTCTCGAGAACCCGTTCTTCGAAGACTGGACCCTGCCCCTGGGCATGCCGCCCTTCGACCGGATCGAGGATGACCATTTCGTCCCGGCCATGGAGCGCGGCATGGAGGAGCACCTGGCCGAGATCGAGGCGATCGCGACCAGCGACGAGGAACCGACCTTCGAAAACACCATCGTGGCCATGGAGCGCAGCGGTGAGCTGCTGGGCAAGGTGACGCGGGTGTTCTTCAACCTGGTCAGCGCCGACACCAATGACGAGCGCCAGGCCATCCAGCGCGAGATGTCGCCGCGCCTGACCGCCCATTCCGACGCCATCCAGCTGAACCCGGACCTGTTCGCCCGCATCGATGCGCTGTACCAGCAGCGGGAGACGCTGGACCTGGACGCGGCCTCCATGAAATTGCTGGAGGACACGCACCGGGGATTCGTTCGCTCCGGCGCGCTGCTCGATGAAGCCCAGAAGGAGCGCCTGCGAGAGATCAATGCCGAACTGTCCCGCCTGGGTACGGAGTTCTCGCAGAACGTGCTCAAGGAAGTCAATGCATCCGCGATCGTCGTCGACACCGCCGAGGAGCTCGACGGCCTGACCGAGGCGCAGATCCAGGGCGCAGCGGCCGAGGCGGCCGACCGGGACATGGACGGCAAGTACGTGCTGACCCTGATGAACTACTCCAGCCAGCCGCAGCTGGCCTCGCTGACCAACCGCGACGTGCGCCAGCGCCTGATGGAGGCGTCGCTCAACCGCGGTGCTCGCGGCAACGAGTTCGACAACCGCGAGATCGTCTCGCGCGTGCTCACGCTTCGCGCAGAGCGCGCCGACATGCTGGGTTACGACACGCACGCCGATTTCGTGCTCGAGGAGCGCACCGCCAAGACGGTCGCGGCGGTCGACGAACTGCTCGGCCAGCTCGCGCCGGTTTCGGTGGAGAATGCGCGCAAGGAAGCCGCCGACCTGCAGGCCATGATCGACGAGAGCGAAGAGGAACCGTTCGAGCTGGCCTCCTGGGACTGGCCGTTCTATGCCGAGAAGGTCCGCCAGGCCCGCTACGATTTCGACGAAAGCCAGATCAAGCCGTACTTCGAGCTGGAAAGCGTGCTGGTCAACGGCGTGTTCTTCGCGGCCAACCAGGTCTACGGGCTCGATTTCGTCGAACGTCCGGACCTGCCGGTCTACCACCCGGACGTCCGCGTCTGGGAGGTGCGTGAGGCCGACGGCGAGCTGCTGGGCATGTTCTACGGCGACTTCTACGCCCGGCCCTCGAAGCGCGGCGGCGCGTGGATGAACGCCTATGTCGGCCAGTCGGGCTTGCTCGGCACGAAACCGGTCGTGGCCAACCACCAGAACATTCCGAAGCCGCCGGAAGGCGAGCCGACCCTGATGACGCTGGACGAGGTCACCACGATGTTCCATGAGTTCGGCCATGCATTGCACGGTCTGTTCTCCGACGTGCGCTATCCGAGCCAGGCCGGCACTTCCGTGCCGCGCGATTTCGTCGAGTATCCGTCGCAGGTCAACGAGATGTGGGCGACCTGGCCGAGCATCCTCGAGAACTACGCGCTGCACTACGAGACCGGCGAGCGCATTCCTCAGGAACTGCTCGACCGCGTGATCGAGGCCGAGAAGTTCAACGAAGGCTACCGAACCACCGAGTACCTCGCCGCATCGATTCTCGACATGTGCTACCACACGAAGGCGGCCGATGAGATTCCCGCCGCCGACGAGGTCCTCGAAACCGAGGCCGAGTGCCTGGAAGCCGCCGGCATCGCGTACGACCCGGTGCCGTCGCGCTATCGCACGACCTACTTCTCGCACATCATGGGCGGCTATTCGGCCGGCTACTACTCCTACATCTGGAGCGAAGTGCTCGACGCCGATTCGGTCAAGTGGTTCAAGGAGAACGGAGGCCTGACCCGCGAGAATGGCGATCACTTCCGTGCGACCCTCCTTTCGCAGGGCGGCAGCAAGGACGCGATGAAGTTGTTCGAGAACTTCGCCGGTCGTACGCCGGACATCCAGCCGCTGCTCGAGCGCCGCGGACTGGCAGTGACCGACGGCACCGGGGAGACCACCGGTCCGATGTGAGCGACCCGTCAGCGGTTGGCCCGTACCGGGCGGCCGCAACGACACCGAAGACGCCCGGGTTCATGCCCGGGCGTTTTCTTTTGCCCGGCCAGCAGGCGGAGGGGGGGCGTCCATGAAATGCCGGCGATCGCAAGACCGCAACGGAGATCCGCTGCACGAACCGGACACGAAAACGGCCGGGCAGGACCCGGCCGTCGTGATTCGCGGATGCAGACCGGTGAGCCGGTCTGCTCGGCCGATCAGTTGCGGTTCGGCGAGTTGCCGTAGCGAGTCTCGGCGAGGCCCTTGGCGCGTGCGATGACCTCTGCGCCGGTCATGCCGTCGACCAGGTTGCGAAGCTGTTCGGAACTGCCCAGCACAGCCGGATCGTAGGCCAGCAGGAAGCGGATGGCCTGCTCCAGTTCGCCATACTGCGCGGCCGACGTGCTGGCGGCGACCTCGTTCAGGCTCTGCCGGAACGCCGCATCCGATGTGGCGACGAGCATGGTTTCCAGGCCGTCGCCTTCCGAATCCAGCTGGCCTTCGACCTTGGGCACGACCTGGTAGCGCGCGTCGGCCGAATTCGGCAGCGACTGGCGCTCCGGCCCGGTGGCCATGCGCACGGGCGGTCCGCTGCTGCGGTCCGACCGGCGGTCCGCGCTGGGCAGCGGACGCGGCGCGGCTTCGACCTGCGACTCGGACTCGGCGGCCGGTTCGTTGTCCGGTTCGCTACCGCAGCCGGCCAGGCCGAACGAGGCGGCGGACAGGGCGATCACCATGGCGGCGGTCGGGGACAGGCGGAATCGGGTGAGCGGCTTGTTCATGGAAGAATCCTGTGGGTGGTTCGTTCTGGGTGTGTGCGCCCGATCGAGCGCGATTTCAACGGCTCGGCCGGCGGATGTGCCTCGCGCCGAGCGGGAACGGTGACTGTGATCGGATCTCCGGCCAATAGTTCCGGCCATGATCGCCGGCCTGCGAGGAACCGAAGCGCCGACGAACCGCGCCAGCGCCGATGGCGCGCGCGGTGCGGACGGGAATCAGTCCTGCAGGCGGGCGAACAGGTCGTAGGCGTCGTGGCCCTCGATCACGACGTCGACGAAGTCGCCCGGGGCCAGGTGGCCCCCGCCCGAAACGATCACGTTGCCGTCGATTTCAGGCGCGTCGCCGTAGCTCCGCGCAATGGCCGCGTCTCCCTCGACGCCGTCGACGATGACCGGCTCGACCTGGCCGACCCGGCGCGCCAGTCTCCGCTCGCTGATGGTCTGCTGGTGTTCCATGAAGCGGTGCCAGCGCTCTTCCTTGACCTCTTCGGGCACCGGGTTCGGCAATTCGTTGGCCGCGGCCCCCTCGACCGGCGAGTACTTGAAGCAGCCGACCCGGTCGAGGTCGGCTTCGTCGAGCCAGTCCAGCAGCTGTTGGAAATCCTCTTCGGTCTCACCGGGAAAGCCGACGATGAAGGTCGAGCGGACGACCAGGTGCGGGCAGGTTTCGCGCCAGGTGCGGATGCGTTCGAGCGTGTTTTCGGCCGCAGCCGGGCGCTTCATCGCCTTCAGCACCCGGGTCGAGGCGTGCTGGAACGGAATGTCGAGATAGGGCAGGATCGCGCCCTCGGCCATCAGCGGAATGATCCGGTCGACGTGCGGGTACGGGTAGACGTAGTGCATCCGGATCCAGGCATCGAGCTCGCCGAGTTCGCGGGCCAGGTCGTACAGCCGGGTCTCGATCTCGCGGTCCTTCCAGTAGTCCTTCGCGTAGCGCGTGTCGACCCCGTAGGCGCTGGTGTCCTGGCTGATGACCAGCAGTTCGCGCACACCGCGCTCGACCAGCTGCTCGGCTTCTCGCAGCACCATCCCGATCGGACGGCTGATCAGGTTGCCGCGCATGGCCGGGATGATGCAGAAGCGGCAGCGATGGTTGCAGCCTTCGGAAATCTTCAGGTAGGCGTAGTGGCCCGGCGTCAGCTTCAGGCCGGCCGGCGGAACCAGGTCGGTGAACGGGTCGTGCGGCCGCGGCAGGCTGCGGTTGACCGCGCCGAGCACGGCCTCGGCCTGGTGCGGGCCGGTCACGCCGAGCACCTTCGGGTGGATCGCGGTGATGTCCTCGGGCTTGGCGCCCATGCAGCCGGTAACCAGCACCCTGCCGTTGGCATCCAGCGCGTCGCCGATCGCTTCCAGCGACTCGGCCTTGGCCGCGTCGATGAAGCCACAGGTGTTGACGATCACCAGGTCGGCGTCGGCATGGTCGCCGACCAGGCGGTAGCCCTGCTGGCGCAGGCCCGTCACGATCTGCTCGGAATCGACCAGCGCTTTCGGGCAGCCGAGGCTGACCAGGCCGACGGCCGGGGAATCGCTTTCCTGGGCGGTGCTGGACTCGGAAGTAGTCATGAGCGCGTATTGTACGCGCCGCGAAGCCTCAGGCCGCTTTGCGGCAGGACTCGACGACCGCCCGCAGTCGCTCGATGCCGTCCAGCAACCGCGGCCCCGGACGGCCCAACCAGGCCTCGCTGATCGGTACGATCCGCTTGTCCCGGATGGCCGGCACGTCATGCCATCCCTCGCGGCGAGCCACGATGTGCGGTCGGTACTTGGATTCCTCGACGCCGCACCAGCTCATGACCACCGCCTCGGGTGCCGCGCGGACCGCGTCCTCGGCCGTGATTTCCAGGCTTTCGGCATCGCGCCCGGCGAACGGGTTGATCCCCCCGGCCAGCGCGAGCATCTCGTTGACCCAACTCTTCCGGCCGGGAACGATCACCGGCTTGGGCCACCACTCGACCAGCACCGGCACCGGATCGGCCGGTGCGGGGCGGTCGAGCACCGCCTCGAAGCGCTCGAGCAGCGGGCCCGCTGCCTCGACTGCGTCCAGCGCCTCGCCAATCGTCCGGATGTCGGCGGCCACGTCGGCCAGCGAGTGGGGCCGGGTCACCAGGCAGGGCAGGCCGGCGGCCTCGAGGCGCTCCAGGCAGCGCTCGTGGCCGGGCACGGTCAAGGAAGTAATGACCAGGTCGGGCTTCAGCGACGCGACACGGTCCACGTCGATGTCCAGGTCCGGGCCGATCCGCGGCAGGTCGCGGACCACCTCCGGCGGGTGATCGGAATGGTCGTCCACGCCGACCAGCCACTCGGCCCGGCCCAGCGCGCAGACGATCTCGGTGTTCGAGCAGGTGTGGGCGACGATCCGCATGCGGCCAGTCTACGCGGATGGCGAACGCGGGAGCGTCGGACAACCCGCGCAGCCCAGCTCACCGCAGCGCACCCGGAGGGATGTGAACCCAATAACTCCTGGACATTCCGGACCCGATCACCCGGTCCGCGAGAAGCGATGCAGAAGCCCGCTTCACGAGATTCCGGGTTCTCGCTGCGCGAGCCCCGGAATGACCAAAGGGGGGGGTTGATCGTGACCGGGTGGGGGCTGACCGGGTGGGTGGCCACGAACGTGACCGGGTGGAGTGGCCTCGACCCCGTGCCAAAACTCCTGGTCATTCCGGACGGAGCGCAGCGACGATCCGGAATCTCCGGACGCGATCACCCGATCCGCGAGAAGCGATGCAGAAGCCCCCTTCACGAGATTCCGGGTTCTCGCTGCGCGAGCCCCGGAATGACCAAGGGGGGGGGGCTTGATCGTGACCGGGTGGGGGCTGACCGGGTGGGGTGGCCACGAACGTGACCGGGTGGAGTGGCCTCGACCGTGACCGGGTGAGGTGGCCTCCATCGTGACAGGGTGAGGTGGCCTCGACCACGTGCCAACCCTTCTGGTCATTCCGGACGGAGCGCAGCGACGATCCGGAATCTCCGGACGCGATCACCCGATCCGCGAGAAGCGATGCAGAAGCCCCCTTCACGAGATTCCGGGTTCTCGCTGCGCGAGCCCCGGAATGACCAAGGGGGGGGGGGGCTTGATCGTGACCGGGTGGGGGCTGACCGGGTGGGGTGGCCACGAACGTGACCGGGTGGAGTGGCCTCGACCGTGACCGGGTGAGGTGGCCTCCATCGTGACAGGGTGAGGTGGCCTCGACCACGTGCCAACCCTTCTGGTCATTCCGGACGGAGCGCAGCGACGATCCGGAATCTCCGGACGCGATCACCCGGTCCGCGAGAAGCGATGCAGAAGCCCCCTTCACGAGATTCCGGGTTCTCGCTGCGCGAGCCCCGGAATGACCAAGGGGGGGGCTTGATCGTGACCGGGTGGGGGCTGACCGGGTGGGTGGCCACGAACGTGACCGGGTGGAGTGGCCACGAACGTGGCCGGGTGGGGTGGCCTCCATCGTGACAGGGTGAGGTGGCCTCGACCCCGTGCCAACCCTTCTGGTCATTCCGGACGGAGCGCAGCGACGATCCGGAATCTCCGGACGCGGTCACTCGATCTGCGTGAAGCGGTGCAGCAGCGCGCGAGACCGTGCGTGTGATCCCGGATCAGGTCAGCGGCTCGTCGCGGTGCTTCTCGAAGTGCGCGCGTTGCCTGGCCACGCCTTCGTCCAGGGCCTCGAGCGCGGCCCGGAAGCGGGGGTGGTCGCGCAGATCGTCGAACATCGGCAGGCGATCCAGTCCCCACCAGCTGTAGCGCCAGCCGCTGTCGATCAGATCCTCGAGTTCGTCCAGTGCGGTCTCGGTGTCGTCGTTCAGCGCGGCCAGGGCCGCGCGCTCGTACCCGAAGACCTGCCACGGCCCCTGCTTGATCCGATTGCGTTCCAGGAATTCGCTGATCGCGGCGAGCAGCGGTCCCATCTGCATCTCGTCGCCGGACTGCTGCATGCAGTGGACTGCGGTCAGCCCGGCCGAGAGATTCATCGGATTGATGGTCGGCGCGGCGGCGAACAGCTCGGGAAACGAGGCGTCGAGGACCTCGATCGCGCGGGAGCAATCCCGTTGCGCGTAGGCCTCGGCCAGCAGGGCCTTGATCAGCGGCTCGCGAACCCCCTTCTCGTAGATCGATTCCAGCGCTTCGACGCGGGCTGCGGAATCGCCCTCCAGCAGCGCGATGATCGAACGCAGGTACGGCGTCCTCAAGGGAAGGTCGTGCTCGACCTGGAGCCGATCCGTGCATTCCCGGCCGGCCTCTATGTCGCCGAGCTGCAGGTAGCTCTCGCAGACCTGGAACGCCCGGGCCGGGCTGGACGGGTCGAGTTCTCGCTGCCGCAGCGCGTAGCGTGCAGCCTCGCCGGTTTCGCCGGTCTGGGCCAGGTAATTGGCCATCCGTCCGTAGGCCTGCGGATACTCGGGCCGGTCGCGGATGATCCGGCGCAGTCGAAAGAGGGCTTCTTCGGACCGCCCCACTGCCCAGTAGACATCGGCCAGCCAGACATTGGCCAGGCCGGAGAAGGGATCGAGGCGAATCGCCTGCTGCAGCGCCGGGATCGCATCGTCGTACTGTGCAGTGCGGAAGCGGACCCAGCCGAGGGTGGCGTGCGCGAACGGATCGTTCGGATTCCGGCGTACGGCCTCTTCGTAGAACCGTTCAGCATCGTCCAGTCTCCCGTTCCGGAAATGCCAGTCGCCGGTCGCCCGAAGCACCAGCGGGTGGTCCGGGTGGATGGCGCGCGCCCGTTCCAGGTAGGTCTCGGTGAAGTCCTCGACATCGGAGCTCGTTCGATACGCGCCCTGCGAACGTTCCATGCCGACCGCGTCGATGTAGCCGATCAGCGCCTCCACCTGGTCGGGGTCCAGGTCGAGAGCCTGCTGGAATATTGCTTGTGCGCGCTGCGCCGACGTCTGGGTGTATTCATCCATCAGGAATCGCCCGCGCGTGATCAGGTCGTGGACCTCGCGATTCCGGGGATGGGCCGTGACCGCGTCCGCGAGCAGGGTGTCGGTCAGCGTCCGGCTGACCAGGTTGGCGATCTCGTCCTGGACGACAAAAAGGTCGTCCACGGGCCGGTCGAAGGTGCGCGACCACAAGTGGGCCTCGCTCTCGGTCTCGATCAGCTGGGCCAGCACGCGAACCTGGTCCTCGGAGCGCTGGACGCTGCCTTCCAGCACCGCGTCGACCTGGAGTCGGTCGGCGATATCGCGAATGCTGAACTCGCCATCGCGGAACGCGAAGGCCGAGGTCCGTGCGACGACCTGCAGATCGGGCGACTGCGTCAGCATGTGGGTGATCCGGTCGACCAGCCCGTCGGCGAAGAACTGCTGGTCGCCGTTGGCACTCATGTCGAGGAACGGCAGGACGACCACCGACGGGCGTCCGGTAGCGGTGGGGCGCGGTTCATCGTCCGGTCCGGCGCTCCCACGCGCGGCTGCCGGCTGTGCGGTTGCCGCAAGCTCTACCGGTTCGGGGCGCTCGGACAGCAGGAAGACCACGAGGACCGCGACCACCCCGGCTGCCGCGGCGGCGAGCCATGCGCCGCGCCGCGTCGAGCTCGACGACGGCGCCGCGTCGTTCGTCACGGCGGTCGGCATCGATCCGCCGTCGAGCCCGGTGACCGCGTCCGGGACCAGGCGATAGCCGCGGCGGGGGACGGCCTGCAGCACGCGATGCGGACGACGGGTATCCCCCAGCTCTCGCCGCAATCCCGAAACGGCGACGTTCACGGAGTCGTCCGTGGCCGCATCGAGATGGCCCCACACCGATTCGATGATCTGGTCGCGCGTGAGGACCTCACCGGCATGCTCGACGAAGAAGCTCAGCAGCGCCAGCAGTCGCGGAGCGAGGTAGTGCTCCTTGCCCTCGTGGATGACCCGGCCATTGGCGAGGTCGATCGATCGCCCCCGAATTTCGACGCAGTTCACGCGGTTTTCCGGCCCGCCCTTGATGTCCACTGATTGCAGCCGCCTATGTGATGAGTTTCGCACTTTACACGGCCGGCTCTCTGCCATCAAGCGCCCGGGAATGCATGTTTATATCGTTGATTCCTATGAAATTTAGGATTTTTCAGCATTTGGACAGGACATCTCCGGCGGCGGACGCGATGTTGGAACTGCACG
This sequence comes from Wenzhouxiangellaceae bacterium, assembly GCA_965222675.1. Taxonomy (GTDB): domain Bacteria; phylum Pseudomonadota; class Gammaproteobacteria; order Xanthomonadales; family Wenzhouxiangellaceae. The sequence continues at coordinate 1,811,072 of OZ244963.1, forward strand.
GTCGGCAAGCAGCCGGCCGGCCCGCTTCGAACCGAGCGGCACCGGGACCGGTCGCCGGTCCCTCTGGCAAGCAACGATCCGGCGCAGTCCGGACCAGGAGATCCGACATGAAATGCACTCGACTGAACGTTTTGAAGCCGCTGGCGGGCTCGCTCGCACTCGGCCTTGGCCTGGCGCTGGCCGGCCCCGCTGCCGCCGAGCCGGTCAGCATCCAGTTTTCCCAGACCTATCCGGCCGGAGGCACCGTGACCGGCCTGATCGTCGGCGAGGACCTCGACGGCGACGGCCGGCTGTATTCGATTGCCCCCGGCCTGGCCGGCTTCCTCGGCATCCCGGAAGGGGAGCCCGAAGTCACCTATGCCAGCGTTCGCATCGAAGGCGTGCTCGGCCAGACCGTGACCAACGTATTCGACGCTTCGGTCGCGCCGATCACCGACGACGCGAACTTCTTCTGGGGCTTTGCCTACAACCTCGACGGCGGTCCGATCGGCGACGACCCGGACGAGGGCGTTTCCTTCGCGCCGCTGGCGCCCAGCACTTCGTACTGGGCGGGCGAACTGTTCTCCCCGGCCATTTCAGGCAGCCTGATCGAGGGTCCGACCGGGCTGTGCGGCAACGAGGAAGGAAATCCCTGCTCGGCAATCACCACGCTGGACCCGGTCGACCCGTTCCCGAACTTCGAATTGCTGTTCGCGGCCGAATCATCGGCACCGATCGAGACCCACGAATTGCTCCGCTACACCTTCGAGCAGGATGGCTTCGACGGCGGTGCGAGCATTTCGGGCACGGTGTCCGGACGTGACCTCGACGGCGATGGCCGGCTCTACGCCGTGGGCCAGGCCTTCATCGACTTTCTCGGCTATCCGCCCGGCGACGAGATCGCCTACGCCTCGGTCACCATTCTCGGCATGGCCCCGGAAGCGATCGTCAATACGGTCGACCTGGTCGCGACCGACGTTCTCGACCCGCCGAACTTCTTCTTCGGCGCTGCAGTCAACGTGGCCGGTGATCAGCTCGGCGACGAGAGCGGCGAAGGCATCACGATCGCCCCGTTCTCGCCCAGCACCTCGTACATCGCAGGGGAGATCTTTGCACCGGGCAGCCTGGGCTCGCAGCCGATCGCCAACTGCAGCCCGGACGGCGATACGCTCTGCGGCGTGCTGACGACCCAGACGCCGAACCCGGATTCTCCGACCGGCGTCGACGTCCAGGCCGAGCAGTTCAGCGCCGAGCCGGTCGCACAGACGCCTGCCCCCTTCATCGTCGACGCCGAGTTCGGCGGCCACTGGTTCAACGTCGTGCCGTCCCGCGAAGGCGTGGTGATCCAGAAGATCCGCGACGGCCGGATGCTGATCTACTGGATGACCTACGACGCCGAAGGCAACCAGCGCTGGATCCTGGCCTACGGCGAGCGCCAGGGCCTGAAGCTCGTCGCCGACGAGGTGTATGTCACCGACAACGGCGTGTTTGCCGCCATGGAAGAAGGCGAGCCGGACTTCACCGACATCGGTGACCTGGTCATCGAGTTCAGCGACTGTGACAGCGGCGAAGTCCGATACACGGTCGACGGCGAGTCGGGAACGATGGAGATCGGTCGTCTGACCGGGCTCGGATCGAACGAGTGCACCCGGTAAGTCACCGGTATCCACTCACCTGACGGAACGCGCCGGGTCCTGCCCGGCGCGTTTTTTTGTGAAGAGGGAGCAGCGGGTATTTGTCCACAGATGAACACGGATGAACACAGATCGAAAAATCGAATAGCAGCTCGAACCGAGTAAAGACCCTGGTGATTGCGTGATCGCGGATGCAACACACGAGGAGCCAGTCTGCGGAGCCCGTGTCTTCACTTGCAGACAATGAATCCTGTGTGCTTGATCAACGCTTTCGTTGAATTCACCGTTGCGACCTCCGCAGCCAGGCTCCGAAGGACTGAACCGGGCAATGGGCCTTGCATCAAGAAGATTCACCAAGTCCACGGCGTGAGACTGGCGGGATTCGGGCGGAGACATCGAGGACATCGATCGACCGATCTGGTTCTTGATCCGTGTTCATCGGTGTTCATCTGTGGACGAAACAGCTTTCGAACTACGCCAGAAGAAAACGCCGGGCGGGGCCCGGCGTTGAGGTGCAGCATCCGGCGGGGCGGGTCAGAACAGGTTGCCCGGGGCCCGGGCCGGGCGCGGTGGAGCTGCCGGCCGGGGCGGGGCGGACGGGCGGGGCGCTCGTACGCCGACTGCGCGCTTGCGGTGCAGGCCAGGCAACCGGCTCTCGGGCACGGTGCCCTCGACCTGCTGCAGCGTGCCGTCGCGCATGATCTCCAGCACCACCGTATCGCCGGCTTCGCGGTCGAGCATGGCGCGGCCCAGGTCGGCCGGGCGGTCGATGGTTTCGCCGTCGACGGAGAGGATCACGTCGCCGTCGGTCAGCTGCAGCGGGTTGTCGCCGTCGATGCGGAGCACGACCACGCCGTCGCCGGTGCCGAAGTAGGGCGCCAGACCATCGTGGTTGGAGACCAGGTCCGAGTCGCCACCGAGCACGAACAAGCCGGGCAGACGCGGCGCTCGCGGGGCGTGCGGCGGGACCGGCATATCGCCTTCATGCATCATGATGATTTCGCGTTCCATGCCTTCGAGCCCTTCGTGCAGCGCCTCCATGTCGATCTCGACGTCGGGCGCGAAGCGATGCGCGTAGGCCCGGAGACCTTGTTCCGGGGCCGAGGTCTCGACCTCGAAGGCCACCCGCTCGCCGTCGCGCTCGACGACTACGGGAACCACGCTGCCGGCGTCCAGGTCGGCAAGCGCATCGCCGATCGACGTCTCGCCGCCGACCGCCGTGCCGTTGACTTCCACGACCTTGTCGCCGCGCTCGAGGCCGGCGGCCTCGGCACCGCCGCCGGGCGTCAGGCCGAGGACCTCGAAGTCGCCGCCTTCGCCGCCGACCAGGATGCCGAGCTTCGGCGTGCTGCCGCCGAAGGCATGTTCGATGGCCGAGTCGACGATGATCTCGATGTTCTCGTCGCCTTCGCCCATCTTCATCTGCCAGCGGCCCTGGTGGCCGCCTTCTTCGACCAGCTGGCGCTGCAGCCGGGCCATCCGGCGGGCCGCTTCGGCCAGTTCCGCGCGGGCGGCGTCGATCTCGGCACGCAGCGCATCGCGGTCGGCCTGCGTCCCTTCGTCCTGGGCCAGGGCCAGCGGCGAGAGCAGCAGGGCGGCAGACAACAGCAGGGGCTTGATCACCGGTTTGTTCATGACGTTTCTCCGTTTTCGGTTCGGGCAGGGCCCGGTTGGGGTCTTGGGTAGATCGCTTCTCGGATTCAGTAGCTGGCCAGCATCATTTCGCTGCGCCAGTCGGATCGGATGTAGCGCTGGTTGATCTCGCCGAGCAGCGCCACGCGCTCGGCCCACAGCACCGGATCGTCCGGCGTTTCGTTGATCTGGACGTCCAGCCAGGCCAGCTCCTGCTCCAGCCGCGCGACCGAGTCTGCGGTCGAGGCGCTGACCGCGCCGTAGCGATAGTCGTCGAGCTGGGTTTCCAGGGCGGCCGAAACCGCCTGCAGGCGAACCAGCGGGTCGGCCGCCTCGTCGCTTGTGATCGGGACCGGGCCGTAGGTGCCGCGGAGCAGCGCGATGCACAGGGCCAGCGTGGCCACGGTGGCGGCCATGGCCAGCGGGATCCAGCCGCGTCGGGCGGCGCCGCGGTCGGCGCGCGAGTCCATTGAGGTCTCGATGGCGTTCCAGAGGCCTTCGGGCGGGTCGAGATCGGGCAGCGACTTCAGATTCAGCGGATCCGGGTCTCGAGTCGTCGTGGTGTGGTCATCGGCCATGGGGCATCGACCTCGCGGTGGTGTTCGTGGATTCGGGACCGGTCCCGTGACCGGTCGGGGGCTGCAGCCACTGGCGCGCCTTCGCGCGCGCCCGGCTGAGACGGGTCTTCGACCAGGGCACGCTCTGGTCCAGCGTTTCGGCGATTTCGGCATGGGTCAGGCCCTCGACGTCGTGCAGCCAGAGCACCGCGCGGTCCTGGGCGTCGAGACGCGACAGCGCGCGCACCAGGTCCAGCGCGCCGTCACGGTCCGGGTCGGCCTCGACCGGCTCGTGGTGTTCGGGCAGCGGATCCATCGACCGCCGTCCGGCGTCCATCACCTGGTTGACGACGATCCGCCGCAGCCAGGCACCGAAGCGGTCGGCGCGTTCGAGCTGGGCGATCTTCTCGAAGGCCTTGACGAAGCCGTTCTGGACCGCGTCCCAGGCCGTGGCCTCGGAGCCGGACAGGCGCACCGCCAGGGTCCAGGCCGGCCGCGAGTAGTCGCGGTAGACCTTTTCCTGGGTGCGCCGGCAGTCGCTCTTCAGCGCGGCCAGCGAGATCTCGTCGAGAGGGGTCGAGAAGTCCATTGCAGTGCTCAGACGGCGTGGATCGGGAAAAGGTCGCAGAAATTTCTGCCCGGCGCCACTCGTGGACCGGCGAGTGCTCGGCGGCCGTGGCAAAGTGATCCCCATGAACCGGAACGAAGAACGGGTCGGCTAGCCGTGGGTCGCTGGCGTCCACCTGCCGAGAAATCCAGCCCCTACGTCACCGCCGACGGGCTGAAGCGGCTGAAGGCCGAGCTGAAGGACCTGTGGCGGGTCCAGCGCCCCGAGGTGGTCAAGGCGCTGGCCGCGGCAGCCGCCGAGGGCGACCGCTCGGAAAACGCCGAGTACACCTATCGGAAAAAGCAGCTCGGAGGCATCGACCGCCGCATCCGCTATCTGAGCAAGCGGATCGACGTGCTCAAGCCGATCGAGGGAAAGCCTGCGGACCTCGCCAAGGTGTACTTCGGCGCGACCCTGACCGTCGAGGATGCCGACGGCAGCGAAACCACCTACCGCATCGTCGGGCCCGACGAGATCGACGCGGCCAGGAACTGGATCTCGATCGACTCGCCCCTGGCCCGTGCCCTGCTCGGCGCGCGCCTGGACGATGAAATCAGCGTGGAGACGCCGGGTGGCGTGCGGTCACTGGTGATCGTTGCAATCGACTATCTTGGATAGGGTCTAACGTGCTGATGACTTATCAACTAATTGATTCGTTGAAATCAACCGCTTCACTAGAGGGTAAATGTCGCGGTTCGTGTGTGGTTGACTTAGAGTGCGTTCTGGACGATTCACTTTTCAGATGGGCGCCTTCTACGTGCTTCAATCCATTCCGCGCGCCTTGGGAGCTCAAGCCGCCATGGCAGAGACGCCCATGAAAAAGATTCTGGCTCTGCTCTGCGGTTTTCATCTTGCGGCTTGTGATGACATGAGCATTGCAAGCCAGCGGGGGTTTGTGAATAGATGTATCGATATTGGTAACAAGAGATTGCTTCTTGCCGAGACGTTGGGAGGCTATCTTGAACAGATTCAGAGTCAGGGAGGCGCTGACGACAGTGGGCTCATAAGACGTTCATTGAGTGCTGTTGATTATGAGCTTGATCGTGTCAAGGAGTGTTCACAAAGTGCACGAGAGAAGTATGGGAATGACTTCGATACTTTCGTCTACATTAACTACTACGTGCATCTAACGCTGCTTTCTAACGCATATCATGATTACGATAATTCCGAGCGCGCAGTTACAAAAGAAGCTGTTGAGCAGCGAGTTCGTGAATTGATCACAGTGCTTATGACACGGGAAGAGTGGGGCGCGGGGTGATGCTAGAATCGTCCCGGATTTCCTAGGTGCCTCTGAGTCACCTTATTGCACAAGTTGAGTAATTACCCGACACTCGGCGTCTCCAGCGACTTCGGTTATGCCGCTTTCGCGACCTCCAACGCTGGGTCCTTCGGAACGATCGGCGGCAACTTCTTTCGACCCAGCGCTTCGCGCAGAGCGTGAGCCGGGGTTAGGCCTTTCAAGCGATAGCCCTGGTGGGTGCGCTTCAGGTTGTAGAACGTCAGGAACTCATCGAGATCGGCCTGGACTTGGTCGATTCCTTCGCACCACTTCTCCCGGCCCTTGATCCAGAAGTGCTCGTCGAGCAGCGTCCGGTTCATCCGCTCGACGAAGCCGTTGGTCCGGGGTGAACGGACCTTCGTAGTTCGATGCTCGATATCGTATAGGGCCAGCAGCAGCTCGTGGGGTGGCTCGGGGGCTTGGGGCTTTCCGCAGAACTCTCGCCCATTGTCGGTCGGGACGGCCTTGATGGCCACGCCCAGCGCCTTGTTGAAGGGCAGGACGCGGTCGTAGGCCAGGTCGGCGGCCGTGATCGGCATCTTGGAGGTACAGATCTTGGCGGACGCCAGGGAGCAGAAGGCGTCGATCGCGATCTTGATGTAGACCTTGTCCACGCCCTTGAGCTGGCCTCAGTAAAAGGTGTCCTGGTTCAGCAGCTCGCCGGGGGCAGAGGTCTCGACATGGCGCATCCGGAACTTGGTCGAGTGACGTTTCGGCAGCCGGATCTGCTCGTCGGAGAGCACAAAGGTCTGCTTCTAGGCCTCGGCCTCCAGCCTCAGCAAGCGCTTGTAGCGGGTCTCCGGATCGTGGCGCAGCCAGACGCCGCGGACCCCGTAGGGTCCGACATCCACGCCGTCCAGCCGAAGCTCGGTGGCAACGCGCTGGGCGCCGTAGTTTGGCATAGCCAGGCAGAACTCGAGGATCCGGGCTTCGGTGGCTTCCGGAACCCGGTTCGGGTGCGGGTGCTTCGGTCCACGGCGCTGCTCGATCAGGGCAGCCACGCCGCCGACCTTGAAGGCCTTCTGGACCTTGTAGAAGGTGTAGCAGGGGTAGCCCATGATCTCGCAGCCGTTCGACACGTTGCCGAGTTCCTCTGCGAGTTGCAGCAGAGTCAGCTTCCTCTTCGTACCCTGTGACACGGTGGTCATCGTGTGCTCTCCTCAGAAGCATTTTGTCCGCAAAACAAAGAGTCTTCCGGAGACCCCGGTAGCCGCCCCTCTGCGACCCCGCTCCGGGGCGACTGTCGCATCAATACTCAACTACATCAGCCGAATCGACTGAGCACTTTCGGTAACGGGCAAGGCCCTGCGTGCATTCGGTGGAGCTGCTAGAGATTGTCTTGTCCGTCAAGCAAAATCTGGTTCACTCATCCGGCTAAGCCCCTGGCCCGTGCGCTGGTGGGCGCGCACCTGGACGATGAAATCAGCGTGGAGACGCCGGGTGGCGTGCGGTCACTGGTGATCGTCGAGATCGAATACGAGGCGAGCGGAAGCAGCTGAGCCCGGCGCGGAAATCGCGCGCCGTAGCGCTGCCGCCCGCGGATCCGGATCGAACTCCAGCGCCGAACCGTCGAACACAAGGCCCAGCCGGCCGAAGGCCCGTTCGATCTCGGGCTCGGCAACGCCGTCCATCAATCGCTGGTATTCCTGCCGCCAGATCGAGGGCGCGGTCAGCGAGCCCAGCTGTTCGATCAGGTCACGCGCGCTCCAGCGCGAGCGCCGGTGCATGCAGCAGCGGTGGAACTCGGCCAGTGCGGAGTCCAGCGAATAGCGTCCCCCGGTCTCGGTCCGCAGCCGGACGTCGACGTTCAGGAAGAACGCAGCGCCGGTCCAGTAGACGCGGCGGTAGGCGCGCAGCTGGCGCATCCGCGGGCTCAGGCTGCGCAGGTTCCGGTCCGCGCCCTGCGGGTCGTCGAAGCCTCTCTGGAAGCCCCGGGCCAGCTCGGTCCACGCGTCGCGCTCGGAGATCACGCCGGCGCGCGCCTGGAGCAGGTACTGGTAGTACGAGGCCAGGCCCTCGGTGAACCAGATATCGCGATTGCCCGGAAACGGGATCAGCAGGTGGGCGGCCTCGTGAAAGCCGCGCCAGTCGGCATTCAGCGCATCGAGATCGGCATGCGGGTCGACGTAGAACTCCAGCCCCGGCGGCGATCCGCGCCGGACCCGGCCGAACACGACCGCGCCGCCGCCCGTGTCGACGCCCTCGAGGCGAACGCGCAGCTGCGTGACCGGAAAATCGGGACTGACCGTCTGGACCGCACCCAGTGCGGTCTGCATCCACCGCGTCCAGGGCTCCGGGTCGGATGCCTCGCTCGGCGGCTCGAGCATCAGGCGGATCGGCGGCGCAGCGGCGTCGGCAGCCGCGGCGAGCGCAATCAACAGGCCGGCCAGGATGACTTTCATGAACCCAGCTTGCCGCTTCGGCGGTGAACGCGGGCTGAACCCCGGCGCCGCATTGCCGGCCTCAGCCCGGGTTGTAGATCCGGCTGCCGCGCTGGGCGTAGTCGTGCAGTACCGCCGCGGCCTCCGGCTGGAGCAGGCGGGTGACGACCTCGATGCCGCGGCGCTGCAGCATGCCGATCCAGTCCTCCATCCGCTCGCCCTCGTCGAAGCCCGTGACTTCGGCATCGTCCTTGGTCGCGCCGCACAGGACCCGTTTGACGCCGGACCACGGGATCGCGCCGAGGCACATCGCGCAGGGTTCGCAGGACGTGGCCAGTTCCAGCGCTCCGTGCTCGGCCAGGTTCCAGTCGCGCAGCCGGGCCTGGGCCAGGCTCAGGGCAACGATCTCGCCGTGCGCGCTGCTGCACGAATCGGGCTCGACGCGGTTGACGCCGGCGGCGATCAGGCGGCCGTCGGCGGCGGTGACAAGCGACCCGAACGGACCGCCGGTGCCGCGCTCGACGTTGAGCCGCGACAGCTCGATGGCCGCCGCCATCCGGGCCTCGTCGTCGGCGTAGCGCTCGGGCTGGGCGGCCAGCCAGCCGTCGAACCAGCCGGGCAGTTCGATCCGGAACGCGGATGGGTGGGGTGCGCTGTTCATCGCGCTTTTGATCGCGCTTTTGATCGCGCTGTTGATCGATCGCCTCGCTGCCGCACGGTCTCGAACAGCGCGATGCCCGTGGCCACGGATACGTTCAGGCTTTCCATGGTGCTCGCCATCGGGATCTTCGCCAGTTCGTCGCAGCGCTCGGCGGTCAGGCGGCGCAGCCCGCTTTCCTCACTGCCCATCACGATTACCCGCGCCCCGGTCAGGTCGATGTCGTAGAGCGCGGCGTCGGCTTCACCGGCCAGGCCCACGGCCCAGACGCCGGCCTGCTTGATGTGCTCCAGCGATCGGGCCAGGTTGGCCACCTCGACCAGCGGCACGACCTCGGCCGCGCCGGCCGCGGCCCGGCGAGCCGCCGGGCTCAGCGGGGCGCTGCGGTCGCGCGGCACCAGTACTGCGTCGACCCCGGCCGCGGCCGCGGAGCGCAGGCAGGCGCCGAGGTTGTGCGGGTCCTGGACCTGGTCGAGGGCGAGCAGCAGCAGTTCGCTGCCGCGCGCTTCGATCAGCGCGTCGAGTTCCGCCTCGCTCATCGGTTCGATCGGCCGGAATTCGGCCACGATGCCCTGGTGGGTCTCGCCGCCGGTCTGCTTGTCCAGCGTGGCGGCCTTCGCGTGCTGGACCGGGATGCCGGCGGCCTTCGCCCGGTCGACCAGCGCCCGGACCCGCGGGTTGTCGCCGGCCACCCAGAGCTGCAGCACGCGCTCGGGACTGCGCTCGATCAGCGCCTCGACGGCGTTGATGCCGCCGGTCTGTTCCCGTCTCATCGCTTCTTCCCCCGACGGCGCTTCTTCTTCCTGCCGCCGTCGTTGCTGCCTTCGGACCGGCCCTTGCCGTCGCCGTCGCTGCCGTCCTTATTGCCACCGCTCTTGCCGTTGCTCTTGCCCCCGCTCTTGCCTCCACGGCGTCGTCCCTTCTTCTTCGACGGCTTGCGGCCACCGGCCCGCTTGTTCGCGTCCTCCGCATCGCCTTCACCGGCGATCCGGAAGTCGATCTTGCGCTCGTCGACGCTGACCGACAGCACCTCGATGCGGACCGGGTCGGCGAGGCGGAAGCGCAGGCCCCGGCGTTCGCCGGTGAGCACCCGGCCGGTCGGGTCGAAATGGTAGTAGTCGTTCGGCAGCGAGGTGATGTGGACGAGTCCGCTCACGCCCATCTCGGGCAGCTCGACGAACACGCCGAAGCCGGTCACGCCGGTGATCACGCCGTCGAACTCCTCGCCGACGTGGCGCTGCATGAACTGGCATTTCAGCCGCTCGTCGACCTCGCGGCTGGCGTTCTCGGCGCGGCGTTCCAGGTAGGAGCACTCGCGGCCCAGTTCGGTCATCTTCTTGGCCGAGTAGGGGTAGTCCTTCCTGGACTGGCGGCGCAGCCAGGCCTTCAGGCCGCGGTGCAGCAGCAGGTCGGGGTAGCGGCGGATCGGCGAGGTGAAATGCGAATAGGCCTCCAGCGCCAGGCCGAAGTGGCCCTTGTTCTCGGGCTGGTAGACGGCCAGCGCCAGGCTTCGCAGCAGCACCGCATCGACCAGCGGCGCGATCGGCGTGCCGCGCGCCTTCTTCTGGATGCGGGTCAGGTCGGCCGGCTCCGGCTCGTCCTTCCAGTTCACTTCCAGGCCGTGGGCGGAGAGGAAGGCCTCCAGCTCCGAGAGCTTGTCCGGCGGCGGTACGTCGTGGACGCGGTACAGCACCGGCCGCTCGATCGTCTCTGCCGTCTTCGCGGCCTGGACGTTGGCGGCGATCATGCATTCCTCGATCAGCTTGTGCGCGTCGTGGCGCGTTCGACGGCGCAGCTGCTCGACGCGTCCGTCGGGATCGAACACGAAGTTGACTTCGCTGGAATCGAAATCGATGGCGCCGCGCTGGTCGCGCTTCTTCGCCAGCAGGCGGTAGACCTCGTAGAGATGATCGAGGTTCTCGCGGACGTGTGCGAAGCGTTCGTTCAGCGCCTCGTCGCCGTGCTCGACGATATGGCGGACCTGATCGTAGGTCAGCCGCGCCTTGGAGCGCATCACGCCCTCGGCGAAGCGGCTGCCGGTGACCTTGCCCTTCGCATCCAGGGTCATGTCGCAAACCATCACCAGGCGATCGACGTCGGGGTTGATCGAGCACAGCCCGTTGGACAGCGCCTCTGGCAGCATCGGCACGACCTGGTCGGGGAAGTAGGTCGAGGTGCCGCGTTTCTGGGCTTCGTCGTCCAGCGCCGAGCCCGGCGTGACGTATTCGGCGACGTCGGCGATGGCGACGATCACCCGCCAGCCGTCACCCCGGGGCGCGGCATGGACCGCATCGTCGAAGTCGCGCGCATCCGCGCCGTCGATCGTGACCAGGGGCAGGTCGCGCAGGTCCAGCCGGCCTTTCGCCCGTTCCGGGTCGATCGAATCGCCGAAGGCTTCGGCCTCGCGGATGACTTCATCGGGGAACGCCGCGGGCAGCTGGTGATTGAAGATCGCGATCTGGGTGGCCATGCCGGGCTCGTCGGCCTCGCCGAGCACGCTGACGATCACGCCGACGGGGCTGCGCTTGAAGCTCGGTGGCCGGGTGATCCGCGCGACCACGATCTTGCCCGGCGCCAGGCCGTCGGCGGAGGGTTCGGGGATCAGCACGTCGTGGTTGAGCTTCGGGTCGTCGGGCACGACCATCGCCACGCCGCTTTCGATCACGTAGCGGCCGACGATCTGCTGGTGGGCGCGTTCGAGCACCTCCACGACCTGGCCTTCCTTGCGGCCGCGGGCGTCGACGTTGACCACGGAGGCAAGGATGCGGTCGCCATCGAACACCTGGCTCATCTGGTGCGGCGGAAGGAACAGGTCGTCGCCTTCCTCGTCGGGTACGAAGAAGCCGAAGCCGTCGGCGTGCGCGCTGACCCGGCCGCGCAGCAGGTCCATGTTCTCGGTCAGGCCGTAGGCTGCGCGGCGGTTCCGCACGACCCGGCCCTCGCGGATGAGTTCGAGCAGCAGCGGCTTGATCTGCTGGTCGGATTCGGCGTGGGAGAGTCCGAGATTCTCGGAGAGTTCGCGGCGCGTGACCGGGCGGCCGGCGTCGCGAAGCATGTCGAGCAATGTGTCCGAAGTGATCTTCAAGCGGTTTCCGTTGTCGGTGGTCTGCCGTCATTGTACGGGTGTGACGGGGTTCTCTTGACCTTGTCCGCCGATCGGACATACTCTCGAATGGTTTTGTGCTGAATGACGACGAAGGGGTAAGAAGAACCCGCATGCCTGTGAATCTGAACAAATTTTTAACGAATCCACGCGCCGAACGCCTTCCCCGGGCCGGCATTTCCCTGCTCGCGCTGGCGATCCTGGCAGGCTGCGCGGTCGAGACGCGCGACGAGCCGGTCGCCGCGACGCCGGCCGCCGTCTCGGCGGTGGAGCCCTCGCCGTCGGACCCGTTCCAGGCCGTCGACGAGGCGTTCGAGCGCCTGGCGCTGGAGCGCACGGCGCCCACGCCCGGCGAGACCGGGCCGGTGTCGGTCTGGCCGCGGCTGGTCGACCGGTTCTCGATCTCGGACTGTCCTGCCGACAGCAGCGCAGCACGCTGGGCCCACTGGTACGCCGACAACGGCGATTATCTCGAACGCGTGTTCGTGCGCGCCCAGCCGTGGATTCACGAGATCGCCAACGAAGTCGAAGCCCGCGACCTGCCCGGCGAACTGGCCCTCCTGCCGGTGGTCGAGAGCGCCTTCGACCCCTTCGCGTACTCGCACAGCCGCGCCGCCGGCCCCTGGCAGTTCCTCAGCGGAACCGCGCGCGATTTCGGCATCGAGATCAACGACTGGTACGACGGTCGCCGCGACTTCGTGGCTTCGACCGCCGCGGCGCTGGACTACCTGGAATACCTGAATGGGCTGTTCGACGGCGACTGGCCGCTGTCGGTCGCCGCGTACAACGCCGGCCAGGGCCGGGTGATGCGGGCGATGCGCCGCAACGCCGCCCGTGGGCGCGGTACCGCCTGGGATGAATTGCCGCTGCCGCGCGAGACCCGCGGCTACGTGCCCAAGCTCAAGGGCCTGGGCTGCCTGGTGCAGGCGCCGGAGCGCTACGGCTTCGACCTGCCGGAATTGCTCGACGAGCCCCGCGTGGCGCGGCTGGACCTGGACGGACCGGTCGATGTGGTCGCGCTTGCGCTTCGCGCCGAGCTGGACCTGGCCGAACTGGTCACCCTCAATGCCGGGCTGAACAAGCATCGGACGCCGCCGTCGGGCCCTCACTACCTGGTGGTGCCGATCGACGATCTCGACCGGGCCCGGGCCGCGCTGTCGGAGTTGCCGGCCGAGGCGCCGGTCGACTGGCAGCAGATTCGTGTCCGTCGCGGCGACTCGCTGTCGGTGCTTGCGCGACGCCACGGCACCACCGTGGCGGAACTCAAGCGCGCCAATGGCCTGTCCGGCGACCGCCTCGTTGCCGGACAGACCCTGCGTCTTGCCGGAACGATCGACGTCGACAGCCCCTCGACCGAGCCGGCCTATGCCGAAGGTTATCGCGAGCTGGTCGCCCTGCAGCAGCAGCTGCTGCCGACCGACCGGTTCATTCATCGCGTGCGGTCCGGCGAGAGCCTCTGGGTGATCGCGCGGCGCTACGGGCTCGCCGTGCGCGAGCTGCAGCGCATGAACGGTATGGGGTCGAACGACCTGATCCGTCCGGGCCAGCGCCTGGTCATCGAGACCGGCCGCCAGCCGCCGCCGGCTGCGCAGCCGACCCGCTATGTCGTCCGGCGCGGCGATTCGCTGTGGAACATCTCGCGGCGCCACCAGGTGGGGCTGCAGCAGCTGATGCGCCTGAACGGCCTGGACGACGACAGCGTGCTGCGCCCCGGCCAGGAACTGATCATCCGCGCGAGCAGCGATGCATAAGCTGCTGATCCGGATCGTATTCCTGGTCGTCTGCCTGGCCGGGCCGGGTCCGGTTGCCGCACAGGATCTCACCCTGACCGGCGAGCTCGTCCAGGGCGGTCTGCTGTTCGGTGAAGCCCCGGCCGACCACCGGGTGCTGCTCGACGGCGAAGAGCTGGCGCGCAGCTCCGACGGCCGCTTCCTGATCGGCTTCGCCCGTGACGATGACGCCCCGAGGACGCTGACCGTGATCACCCCGGACGGCGAGCGCTTCGAGCGCGAATTGGTCCCGGCAGAGCGCGAGTTCGATATCCAGCGCATCGATGGGCTGCCGCCCTCGAAAGTCACGCCGGACCCCGAGTCGCTCGAGCGGATTCGTGCCGAAGCGGCCATGACCCGGGCCGCGCGCGAGCGGGTCGACGATCGGACCGATTACGCCCACGGCTTCGCCTGGCCGCTGTCGGGGCCGATCACCGGCGTCTACGGCTCCCAGCGCATCCTCAACGGTGAACCGCGCAGCCCGCACTGGGGCATCGATATCGCGGCGCCGACCGGCACGCCGGTGCATGCGCCGGCCGGCGGTATCGTCACGCTGGCCCACGACGACATGTACTTCTCCGGCGGCACGTTGTTGATCGACCATGGGCTGGGTCTCAGTTCGGCATTCCTGCACCTGCACCGCATCCTGGTCGAAGAGGGCCAGCGCGTGGAGCAGGGCGACGTGATCGCCGAAGTCGGCGCCACCGGGCGGGTCACCGGGCCGCATCTGGATTGGCGGATGAACCTCGGCTCGACGCGCGTCGATCCCGGCCTGCTGCTGCCCGGCTTCCCCGAATCGCCGGGATCGACGGTCCAGGATGCCGGTGACGACTGACCCGACACCTGACTCGGCGACTGACCCGACGACCGCCTCGACAGTTGCCTCGACGGTCGGCCCGAAGCTGGTGCTGGCCGCCGCCCTGGTCGTCCTGGCCGGATGCGCCGGCAATCCGAAACCGGCGGTCGATCCCTCGCAGCCCGGACCCGAAGTCGTCGCCGACCGCCTGATCGGCCGATACGTCGGCCAGTCTCCGGGCCGCGAGGCTCGGCCCGTGGCCCTGACCATCCGGCGCCAGAGCGTGCCCGGCGTGAATCCCGTGGTCATCGAACTTGCCCAGCAGTCGGCCGGGGAGGACGCGCGTCGCTTCGCGGTCTCGATCGCGCCGACGGCGGTGCCGACCCGTGTCGAGGGCGTGTTCGCGCCGCTGGGGGCGGACGGCGCGCCGGTCGGCGACTGTCCACTGACCGGTGCGATCCGCGAAGACGGCGTGGTCCTGACCACGGAAGCGGCGACCTGCCGGTTCGGGACGGGCAATGCCGAAGTCGGGCTGGTCAAGGAAATCGCCTACGACGGCGAGCGCCTGCTGATCGGGGACCGGGTCGTGTCGGCCGACGGTGCACAGCGCGGCGGCGATCGGGTGATCGAATTCCTGCCGGTGCATCGCTATCGCGGCTGGGCCGGGCGAAGGGATGCCGGCAGCGAGGCCTGGCGCCGCGCCGAGGACGTGGCGCTGACCTCCGACGGCCGGTCGGCCGCGCTCCTCGATGCCGCCGGCATGCCGCTGGGCGTGGATGTTGAACTGGCGCCGTACTGGCCCGGCCCGGACCAGCCCGTGCTGCTGCGGTTGCGAGCGTTCGACGCCGAGACCGGCGCGGCGATCGGCCAGGCCTGGGCCGATACGGGTGCACGGGCGCTCGGTCTGGCGGCCGAGGGCTTCCAGATCGGCCTCGAGCGCATCGGACGGTAGCCGCTTCGCGCGCGCCATGGGCTTGCCTGGCTTGTCCACTAACTGCTGAGCCTGCTATACTTGCCGGCTTGCGCGATTTTGCGCAGACCTTGCTCCACGGTGGCCGCACGGCCAACCGGGGGCTTTACCGGACCGGCGGCGCGGTTGCCCCGGGCGGTTCAACCAGAAGGAGAGTTCATTGAGACACTATGAAATCGTGTTCCTGGTCCACCCGGACCAGAGCGAGCAGGTGCCCGGCATGCTGGAACGCTACCGGTCGCTGGTCGAGTCCAAGGGCGGGCAGGTCCACCGGTCGGAAGACTGGGGTCGTCTGCAGCTGGCCTACACCATCGACAAGCTGCACAAGGCGCACTACCTGCTGCTGAATATCGAGTGCGACGGCGAAACCCTGGAAGAGCTGGAAAGCATCTTCCGCTTCAACGACGCCATCCTGCGCCATCTCACGGTCAAGCGTTCCGAGGCGGTCAGCGAACCGTCGATCATGATGAAGCGCAAGGAAGAGAAGGACGAGCGCGAGTCGCGCCGCGGCAGCCGCCGCAGCGACAACGACGACAACGATCGCAACGATCGCGGCGACAGCAGCGACAGCAGCGACGATGACGACGACTCGAACGACAACGATTCGGACGACAGCAAGAAAGCGTCCGCCAGCGAATCCGAGGAGGCTTGATCCATGGCCAAATTCTTCCGCCGCCGCAAGTACTGCCGTTTCACTGCCGAAGGCATCACCGAGGTCGATTACAAGGACGTCGACCTGCTGAAGGACTTCGTGGGTGAAACCGGCAAGATCATTCCGAGCCGCATCACCGGCACCAAGGCCCGTTACCAGCGCCAGCTCTCGACCGCGGTCAAGCGCGCGCGCTACCTGGCCCTGCTGCCTTACTCCGACAACCACTGAGGTGCCCCATGCAACTGATTCTGCTTGAAAAGGTGCACGCCCTGGGCGACCTCGGCGACGTCGTGACGGTCAAGCCCGGCTATGGCAGGAACTTCCTGCTGCCCCGCGGCAAGGCCATTCGCGCCACCAAGGCCAACCTCGAGAAGTTCGAGGCCGAGCGTGAAGAGCTGCAGCGCCAGGCCAACGAGAAGCTGGCCTCTGCCGAAGCCCGCCGCGAAGCGATCGATGGCGTCGAAGCCGTCGAGTTCCACGTCAACGTGTCGCCGGAAGGGCGCCTGTACGGCTCGATCAGCGCTCGCGAGATCGCCGATCGCCTGACCGAGATGGGTTACCCGGTCGAGAAGATCGAGGTCGACCAGCCGGAAGGCCCGATCCGCGAAACCGGCGAATTCACCGTCGGCCTGATCCTGCACGCGGACGTGCAGACCGAGGTCAGGATCGTGGTGGTCGGCGAGGAAGCCGCCGCCGGCTGATCCGCCCCCGCGAACGATGCTCTGCGAACAGGCCCGGTCTTCCGGGCCTGTTTCGTTCAAGGCCCCCGCAATCGCTGGATTCATCGGTTCGCCTCGCTCGGTGCGCCGCGACTTGCTAGACTGATCGGCCCGGTCCCCGGGCAGGCTCCCCGGAGCCATGCCGGCGCCGGTTTCCAAACCGTTTCCCGAACCAGACCCGGATCTAGATCACTGTGGCCGAACCGCTTCCCACCCCGCTGAACCCGCCGCGCCAACCGCCGAATTCGATCGAAGCCGAACAGAGCCTGCTCGGCGCCCTGATGCTCTCGGAAACGGCCTGGGACAAGGTCGCGGACAAGATCCACGAGATCGATTTCTACCGCGAGACGCACCGGTTGATCTACCGGGCGATCGGCGAGCTGCAGGAAGACCACCAGCCCACCGATGCGGTCACCGTGGCCGACTGGTTCGTCAAGCACGACCTGACCGACCGGGTCGACGGTGGCGCCTACCTGACCATGCTGGCCAACGACACACCGGGCCCTTCGAACATCCTCGGCTACGCCGAGATCGTGCGCGAGAAGTCGATTCTGCGCCAGTTGATCGAGATCGGCACCGAGGTCGCCGACTCGGCGCTGAACCCGCAGGGCAGGAGCAGCAAGGAAGTCCTCGAGGCGGCCGAACAGAAGATGTACGCGATCGCCGAGCAGGGCATGCGCACCAGCGGCAGCGGCTATACGCATGTGAAAGACGTCATGTCGCGCGCCATGGATCGCCTCAACGAGCTGCAGGACAACGAGGGCGACATCACCGGCGTGCCGACCGGCTTCTCCGAGCTCGATCGCCACACCGCCGGCCTGCAGCCGACCGACCTGATCATCGTGGCTGGGCGGCCGGCAATGGGCAAGTGCCTGGACGCGGGCGCCGAAGTCGTACTCGACGATGGGTCCGTGCGCACGATCGAGCAGGTCTGTCGCGAGCGAAGCGGCCGGGTGGGCACGCTCAATTCCGAATGGCGACTCGAGCGAGCTGAGCCCGAAGCCTGGGTCGACGACGGCGTCAAGCCGGTATTCGAAGTCGAGACCGCGCTCGGCCGCCGGGTCGGGACCACTCAGACCCATCCGTTCCTGACCCCGGGGGGCTGGAAGTCGTTGAGCGACATCGAGCCGGGCGAACTCGTCGCGGTGCCGCGACGACTGCCGGTGTTCGGTACCCGCGCAATGCGCGACTGCGAGGTTCGGCTGCTTGGCTACCTGATCGGCGATGGCGGGTTGACGGGCCCGACGCCGATGTTCACTGCCGACAACCCGGAAATCCAGCGCGACTTCGCCGACGCCGTCGAAGCGTTCGGCGGGCTGCGACTGGCTCCACGTGAAGCAGAGAACCGTGCCGCATCGTTCGCCGTTGCGACCGACCACGCAGCAACCGCCGCCACACGAGCGGCGTTCGCCGGCCGTCTCGATGCGCTGATCGACGAATCCGGTCGGACGGCTCGCGCGCTGGCGTCCGACATGGGCGTGGCCCCTGCGACCGTGCACTACTGGCGCACCGGTCGCAACGTGCCCGATGACGCGAGTTCGGAACGTCTGGCCGAACTGCTCGGCGTCGAAGTGTCCACGCTGGCGGGAGAGTCACCCGAGCAAGCGCGACGCCATCGGCCGAACCCCCTGCGGACATGGTTGGACGAACTGGGCCTGTACGGGCGCGATGCTCACGGCAAGCACGTCCCGGACGCTGTATTCACGTTGCCGCGTGAGCAGCTGGCGGTGTTCCTCAACCGGTTGCTGGCCACCGACGGCTGGATCAGCATCTACGCCACAGGGCAGGTCCAGGCCGGGTTTGCGTCCGTCAGCGAGCGGCTTGCGCGCCAGGTCCAGCACCTGCTGCTGCGCTTCGGCATCATCGCTCGTCTACGGGCCCGATCGGTGCGTTACCGCGAAGGACGAGGCCCCAGCTGGCAGCTGCAGATCACCCACACCGAATCCCTTAGGACCCTGATCGACGAGATCGGCATTCACGGCAAGCAGGAGGCGGTGGACCGGGCGCGTGCATCGCTCGAGGATCGACGCGCGCACAGCAACGTCGACCTGCTGCCGCTGGAGTTGTGGACGGAAATCGACCGGGCCCGTGGGCCCCTGTCCTGGGCAGAGGTCGCTCGACGGGCAGGGCTGCCGGCGTCGAACATGCACCCTTACAAGCGCCGCATCGGTCGGGAGCGGCTGGCCCGGATCGGCATGGCGCTGCAGGACCCCAACCTGATGAACCTGGCCGCCAGCGACGTGACCTGGGACCGGGTCGAACGCATAGAGGCACTGGGCGAGCGCCAGGTGTACGACCTGACCATCCCCGAAACGCACAACTTCATTGCCGACGACGTCTGCGTGCACAACACGTCGTTCTCCATGAACATTGCGGCCGCGGCGGCAATCAAGAGCAACGTGCCGGTGGCGGTGTTCTCGATGGAAATGTCGGACCTGCAGCTGGTCCTGCGCCTGTTCTCGTCGCTGGGCCAGATCGGCCAGAACAAGCTGCGCACGGGCAAGCTCGACAACCAGGACTTCGTCAATCTCCAGTCGGCGATGAGCATGCTGAAGAAGGCCAACATCTTCATCGACGAAACGCCCGCGCTGTCGCCGACCGATCTCCGCGCCCGTGCGCGCCGGATGAAGCGCGAGCACGATATCGGCCTGATCCTGATCGACTACCTGCAGCTGATGCAGACGCCGGGCAACAACGAGAACCGCGCCACCCAGATCTCCGAGATTTCCGGTTCCCTGAAGGCGCTGGCCAAGGAGCTGAAGGTCCCGGTCATCGCCCTGTCGCAGCTCAACCGCGCTCTGGA
Source organism: Wenzhouxiangellaceae bacterium (assembly GCA_965222675.1). Taxonomy (GTDB): domain Bacteria; phylum Pseudomonadota; class Gammaproteobacteria; order Xanthomonadales; family Wenzhouxiangellaceae. Next base: position 1,830,611 of record OZ244963.1, read on the forward strand.
GCAGCGCCCCAACAAGCGCCCGGTCATGGCCGATCTGCGCGAGTCCGGGGCGATCGAGCAAGACGCCGACATGATCCTGTTCATCTACCGCGACGAGGTCTACAACGAGGACTCGCCGGACAAGGGCAAGGCCGAGATCATCATCGGCAAGCACCGAAACGGTGCGACCGGCGAATTCTTCCTGACCTTCCAGGGCGAATACCTGCGCTTCCGCGACTACATCGACGACCGCTACGACATCCACGAATAGCGGTGGCTTCGGTCGGGCGTTTGGGGCCCGGCCTTTAGATGATGGGCGCGAAGACGCGAGGGCGCGAAGAGAGAACCAGAGTTCAGTTGGGATCTTCTGAAAGGCGTTGTCTCGCGGAGACGCGGAGACGCAGAGAACGGCGGAAGCGAAGCATGCTCTCCGTGATCCCGACCCAGACCACTATCCCTGTCATCCCGGGCTTGACCCGGGACCCAGTGTCATTGCTTTTCGTAGCCCGATGGAATGGGCCCGTCCTCCTTGGACTGATTGGTTGCACAACCAGTTTGGCGCATCGCGACGCCGCTAAAAAGAGAGGGCGGGTCCATTCCATCGGGCTACGGAAGGCAGAGTCGCTTGTATGTTGCGAGAGGGTTGATCTGGGAAGATCAAGTCGCCGGAGGCTGAATCCCCCGCGCTTCCGTCGCTCTCTGCGTCTCCGCGTCTCTGCGAGAAAACGCCTTTCAGATCGTCCTTCCTGGCGTCCTTGGCTTCGTTTCTTCGCGCCTTCGCGCCCATCCTCTAAAGGACAAGGGCATCGCCGTCGGACCGAAGGCTACTCCCCCGGCCGCAGGTGACGGTCGAAGAAGCGGGTGATCTGGCGGTAGACGTGGAGCTTCTGGCCGTCGCCGGTGATGCCGTGCTTCTCGCCGGGGTAGGTCATCAGGTCGAAGTCGATGGCCTCGTCCTGCAGCTGCTGCATGAGCATCGTCGAGTGGGTGAACAGTACGTTGTCGTCGGCCATGCCGTGGATCAGCAGCAGCGGGTCGGCGAGTCGGTCGGCGTAGGTCAGCACGTTGCCGCGCTCGTAGGCTTCCGTCGGCGCGCCGTCGGCCGTCCTCGGCATGCCCATGTAGCGCTCGGTGTAGTGGGTGTCGTACAGCGCCCAGTCGGTGACCGGTGCGACCGATGCGCCGGCGGCATAGGTGCCGGGATGCTGCATCAGCATCATCAGCGTCATGTAGCCGCCGTAGCTCCAGCCGAACGCTGCGACGCGGTCGGGGTCCGCCCAGGGCTGGGCCTTCAGCCACTCGGTGCCGAGCTTCTGGTCGACCACCTCGAGCACGCCGAGGTTCCGGTACACCGGCGCCTGGAACGCGACGCCCTGGCCCTCGATGCCGCGGTTGTCGATCGAGAACACGGCGTAGCCCCTGCGCGCCCAGTACTGCTCGACCAGGTGCCGGCGACCCCAGCGATTCTGGACCAGGCGGCTGGTCGGCCCTCCGTAGACGTACTGGATGACCGGAAACTGGCCGGCGCCCTCGGTGCCGAAGCCTTGCGGCAGGACGACGCGATAGTGCATCGACTGGCCGTCGTCCGCGGCCAGCACGCCGAACTCGGTGGGCCGGTGATCGGCGGCGTACGGGCCGTAGGGATGGTCGTCGTCGATGCGGTTCTCGACCAACCAGGCCAGGCGGTCGCCGTCCGACGAGTGCAGCGACAGCTGTGGCGGCTGTTCGGTGCTGGAGTACAGGTCCAGGTACACCCGCCCGTGGTCGTCGAAGGTGATCTCGTGCCAGCCGCTGCGGCGCGAGATCCGCTGCACGGCCTCCGGGTCCTGGCTGGCCAGCGACTGGCGGTACAGGTGCTGTTCCGTGGGCCCTTCGACGCCAGCGGTGAAATAGACCAGGCCCAGGTCCTCGTCGACGGCCACCAGGGCGTCGACGGGCCATTCGCCGGCGGTGAGCGCGCGAGCCTCGCCGGTGGCGGTCTCGACCAGGTACAGGTGGCGGTAACCGGAGCGCTCGGACGACCAGACGAAGCTCTCGCCGCCGTCGAGGAACCGCAGGTCGTCGTGCAGGTTGATCCAGCTGTCGGCGCGTTCGGTCAGAATGCGTCGCGGCTCGGGTTCGTCCAGCCGGTGGAGCAGGAGATCCAGCGTCTTCTGGTCGCGTGACTGCCGCTGGACCACGATCGCGTCGCCGGCCGGGTGCCAGGCCACGCGGGGGATGTAGCGATCGGAATCTTCTCCGAGATCCAGCCAGCGGACCTCGCCGGACTCGACCGACACCACGCCGAGTTCGACCCTTGGGTTGGGCGTGCCGGCATAGGGGTAGCGTTGCTCGATCATCGTGATCGCATCGCCCTCGACCTCGTAGCGGCGGCTGGGCTCGATGGACGATTCGTCGACCCGCAGGAAGGCGATGTGCGCTCCGTCGGGCGACCACCAGAAGCCGCGATCGCGCCCCATTTCCTCCTGAGCGATGAACTCCGCCATGCCGTTGGACACGGCACCCTCTCCGTCGTCGGTCAGCGCCCGGATCTCTCCGCTGGCCACGTCGGCCAGCCACAGGTCCCGGTCGCGCACGAAGGCCACCTGCGAGCCGTCGGGCGAAAGCCTCGGATCCAGATCGAACGGTTCACCGGAAGTGACCTGGCGGACCCGGATGCCGGTCGGGACGGCCGTCGCGGCGTCTCCCGCACCGCCGTCGGCCGGTTCGACGGCCGCTTCCTCGGGAGCCTCGGGATCGGTGGCTTCAGGATCGGTGGCTTCAGGGTCGTCGGCTGCCTGATCCGAGGCCGCATCCGGCGCCAGGTCGGCCACGTAGATGTCGCCCCCGAGCGGAAACAGCAGGTAGCGACCGTCGTCGGAGAATCGGTACTCGACGATGCCCGAGAGCCCGGAAATGCGGGCGCGTTCGCGCCGCGCCTGTTCTTCGTCCGACAGTTCGGCCGGCTCGGGCAGGACGTCGTTCGCGGCGATCAGCTGCGCCGTCGTATCAGTGGCCGGGTCGTAGGCCCAGAGATCGAGACGGTCGCGGTCCTCGTCGCTGCCGCGGAGGAACGTGACGAGCGAGCCGTCCGGGGAGAGCCGTACCGCCCGGAGGGTCGGGCCCTCCAGCGCAGGCGAGGCGAAGATGCGTTCCAGCGTAAGTTCGTCGGCCATGGTCGGGGAGCTCGGAATCAGCATCGAGTTCAGGAGCAGCGCTGCAAGCGCCAGCGTGCGGGGCAGGGCCATGGAATGTCCGGGGTTCGAGTCAACAGCTCGTTATTGTCGCACCTGCCGCCGCGGAAGCAAGCCGTCGACCTCGTGCAGGTAGAATCCGGACGGAATCGTTCCGGAGTGAACCCCCATGCGCGCCATCCGCTCAGCCCTCGTTACCGTCCTTGCCCTTCTGGCCGCTGCAGTCGCTGCCGACGAGCCGATTCGCCTGTCCGAGCCCGTCGCCGCCTCGACCCAGTGGGAAGACTTCGGTGCGCCGCTGCCGGACGGCGAGGCCCGGACCCTGGCTGCGGTCGTCTCGAACGCCGAAACGCTGGACGGCACCGAGGTGCTGGTCGAGACCGAGGTCGTGCAGGTCTGCCGGAAGAAAGGCTGCTTCTTCATCGCCCGCGACGGCGAGGCCACGGCCCGGGTCTCCTTCCGGGACTACGCGTTCTTCGTGCCCACCGACTCGGCCGGCAAGCGGGTCGTGCTCGCCGGCACCTTCCAGCGCCGCGCGATCTCCGCCGAGCAGGCCGCACACTACGCGGAAGACCTCGGCGAAACGCCCGCCGCCGACCTCGACGACGGCTTCGAATACGCCATCATCGCCCACGCCGTCCGCGTGCCGCGCGGTTGAGGCTTCGGTCGTTCCCGGGGCCGTCCAGACGTTACGGGGCGCGCAGAAAATCAAAAGCGTTTTCTCGCAGAGAGGCAGAGGCACGGAGAATCGCAGAGAACGACAGGGCGTGATCCTCAACCGGGATGAGAGAACGGACCGGGCTCGTTGGTTCAGCTGTTGTGGGTAGCGCTTCAAGAGCAGTCGGTTTCTTGTTTTCGCTGCGCCTTTGCGTCTTTGCGAGAGAACGCTTTTTTGTTTTTCTGGCACTTGCTTGTTCGCCCGGATCAGGCAGATCAACGGCAGCGACCTCTGCTGGGGCGGCGGCAAGCCGGGGCCCGGGGAAAAGGCAGGGGGTGTAAAATGACGGGCTGTCCCGGATCGAGAGAGAGTTCATGGCCCAGGAGCACCCCGGAGCCCGGTTCCGGCAGCTGGTCGCCGAGCAGGCGCCGCTGCAGGTGGTCGGCACGATCACCGCGCTGACCGCGAAAATGGCCGAGAAGATCGGCCACAAGGCGATCTACCTGTCCGGCGGCGGGGTGGCGGCCAACTCGCTGGGCCTGCCCGATCTCGGCATCAGCACGCTCGACGACGTGCTGGTCGACGTCCGCCGAATCACGGACGCCTGCAGCCTGCCGCTGCTGGTCGACGCCGACACCGGCTTCGGGGGCGCGTTCAACATCGCCCGGACGGTCCGTTCGATCGACAAGGCGGGCGCGGCCGGCGTGCATATCGAGGACCAGGTTCAGACCAAGCGTTGCGGGCACCGTCCCGGCAAGGAGATCGTCTCGCAGGCCGAGATGGTCGACCGGATCCGGATGGCGGTGGACGCGCGCACCCACGACGAGTTCGTGATCATGGCGCGGACCGACGCGCTGGCCGTCGAGGGCATGGACTCGACGATCGAGCGCGCCGTGGCCTGCGTCGAGGCCGGCGCGGACATGATCTTTCCCGAGGCGATGCAGGATCTCGAGCAGTACAAGCGCTTCCGGGAAGCCGTTGGCGTGCCGATCCTGGCCAACATCACCGAATTCGGCAAGACGCCGTTGTTCTCGACGCCCGAACTGGGAGAGGTCGGGGTCGATATCGTGTTGTACTGCTGCGGTGCCTACCGCGCGATGAACAAGGGGGCCGAAGCGGTGTACAAGGCGCTGCTCGAGCAGGGCCACCAGCGCGACGTCATCGACATCATGCAGCCGCGCGATGAGATGTACCGCTACCTCGACTACTACGCATTCGAAGAGAAACTCGACGAGCTATTCAGCAAGGAATCGAAATGAGCGACAAGAAGACCGGAGCCGGTCTGCGCGGCCAGTCGGCCGGCGAGACCGCGATCTGCACCGTCGGTGCGGCAGGCAACAGCCTTCGTTACCGCGGCTACGCCGTGGACGACCTGGCCGAGAACGCCACCTTCAACGAGGTCGCGTACCTGATCCTGAAAGGCGAGCTGCCGACGAAGAACGAGCTCGACGCCTACGCATCGCGCCTGAAGTCGATGCGCGGCCTGCCGGACTCGCTGAAGGAAGTGCTCGAGCGCATTCCGGCCTCGGCGCACCCGATGGACGTGCTGCGAACCGGCTGCTCGTTTATCGGCAACATCGAGCCGGAGGACGGTTTCGAGAACCAGCAGGAGGTCGCCGACCGTCTGCTGGCCGCGTTCCCGTCGATGATCACCTACTGGTACCGCTACAGCCACGACGGCGTCCGGATCGAGACCGAGTCCGACGAAGACGGCATCGGCGCGCATTTCCTGAAGCTGTTGCACGGCGAGTCGCCGAGCGAGCTGCACGCGCGCGTCATGGATGTATCGCTGATTCTCTACGCCGAGCACGAATTCAACGCCTCGACCTTTACCGCGCGCGTCTGCGCCTCCACGTTGTCGGACATGCATTCCTGCATCACCGGTGCAATCGGCTCGCTCCGCGGCCCGCTGCACGGCGGCGCCAACGAAATGGCCATGGCCATGCTCGAGAAGTACGACTCGGTGGAAGAGGCCCGCAAGGACGTCCACCGCATGCTCGAGGCCAGGGAAAAGATCATGGGCTTCGGCCACGCGGTCTATCGCGAGAAGGATCCGCGCAACGCGATCATCCGCGAGTGGTCGCGCAAGCTGTCCGACCAGGTCGGTGACGAGGTGCTGTTCGACGTCTCCGAAGAGGTCGAGAAGATCATGATGGAGGAGAAGAAGCTGTTCGCCAACGCCGACTTCTATCACGCCTCGGCCTATCACTTCATGGGCATCCCGACCGGCCTGTTCACGCCGATCTTCGTCATGTCCCGCGTGACCGGCTGGGCCGCGCACGTCATGGAGCAGCGCGCCAACAATCGCATCATCCGCCCCGGCGCCGACTACACCGGACCCGAGGATCGCGACGTCCCGCCGATCGACCAGCGGGGCTGAGATGCTTGTCTACCGCAGATGATCGCGGATGAGCGCGGATGAGCGCGGATGACAGGCGGACTGACGCTCAGTCCGCTGAATGACCTGACAAACCACGCCGGCCCTTGTGCCGGCGTTTTCGTTTTCGTGAATTTTCGTTTGGTTCCTGGGACGGTCCCGCAGAAGGCGGACGCGAAGGCGAGTGGGGAAGCTGCCAGATAGAATAGAAATCAGGGAGCTGACGTCCAGCGGCCCGCGTGGACACAGCATGCGCGGCAACGGAGAGATTCCGGCCCGGAAATTTTCTGACGCGATGACGGGCAAGACGCCGAGCGCTTTTCCGACCTGCGTTCATCCGCGTCCATCTGCGGTTTCTTTCGCAGTTATCCTTTCAGTTCAGGTTTCATAGTGACGTAGCCCGGATGAGGCCGCAGGCCGCACCCGGCAACTTCGGATTGATGCTGCAAGGCCGCGGGTGCGCTTCGCTCACCCGGGCTACGGGTGCCGGGGGCTGTTTCGAGGATTCTTGCCTTTCTCTTCGCGCCCTCGCGTCTTCGCGCCCATCCTCCGGGCTTACCCCGGCTACGGTACCGAGGTCCGGCCGTTCAGGAGGTCAGTGCGTAGGCGGAAGCATCAGCGTGCCAGCCCGGTAACTTGCTTCCGCGAAGCAAGTGGCTACACGGCCTGATTTTCTTGTCTGCGTTCATCTGCGTTCATCTGCGTTCTTCCGCGGTTCCTGTCGCACTTGCTTCTTCGGTTCAAGGCTCGAGCAGCCCCGGATCGATCTCCCGCAGCACCTCGGCGAGTTCTTCCAGAAAGCCCGAAACCGCCGAGGACTTGCGCCAGACCAGGGCGATGGTGCGCTTCGGACCGGGTGCCTTGAAGGGGCGGGTGACCAGGTTCTCGGTGTGCGCGACGGGGGGCTTGACCGCCAGCACCGGCATCAGCGTGATGCCCGTGCCGGCGGCGACCATCTGGCGCAGCGTCTCCATGCTGGTGGCGTGGAAATCGAGCTGCTCGTGCGCGCCGGAGAGCTGACAGACCTCCAATGCCTGCTCGCGCAGGCAGTGACCGTCCTCCAGCAGCAGCAACTCCTGGTTCTCGAGGTCGCTCAGCTCCACCTGGTCGGCGGCGCACAGGGCGTGGCCCTCGGGGACGGCCAGGACGAATGGTTCCTCGAACAACACGCGGGTGGCCAGGGAATCGCCCTCGACCGGCAGCGCCAGCAGGCCGGCGTCGAGGCGGCCCTGGCCGAGCATGGACAGTACGTCTTCGGTCTTTTCCTCGAACAAGCGCAGCGTCAGCCGGGGAAAGGCCTTGCGGATGGCAGGCACGACGTGGGGCAGGAAATAGGGCGCCAGGGTCGGGAAGATGCCCATCCGAAGCGTGCCCGAATGCGGGTCCCGGCTGCGCCGCGCGATCGACTTGATCGCATCGACCTCGCCGAGCAGCGCGCGCGCTCGACGCACAACGTCCTCGCCGACCTCCGTGAGCATCACCTGGCGCGGCGAGCGTTCGACCAGCAGCACGTCGAGTTCCTCCTCGAGCTTGCGGATCTGGGTGCTCAGCGTCGGCTGGCTGACGTGGCAGCGCTCGGCGGCCTTGCTGAAATGGCGCACGTCGGCCAGGGTCACGAGATATTGCAGGGCGCGCAGGTTCATCGGGAGGTTCCCGGCTCAGGACCGGCGTTCATTATGCCTCAGTAATGAATATGCGGCCGATCATTGACCCTGACTATGGAAGCGGCGTGCGATGCGCCTATACTTCCTCCATCGATTGTCGGTTGGACGAGGGAGTCGCACGTGCTGGAAACATCGTGGTTCTGGTTGATCCTCGGGGCGTTGCTGGTCCTGTCGGAATTCTTCGCGACCGGCATCATCGCGGTCTTCTTCGGGGTCGGCGCCCTGCTGGTCGGCCTGGCCACCGCAGTCGGCCTGCTGGATTCGGCGCCCGAGCAGATCGTCCTGTTCGCCATCCTGTCCCTGGGCTCCCTGCTCCTGGCCCGAGAGAAGGTCAAGGTATGGTTCCGTGGCAGCGTGTCCGATCGCTGGGACGGCGACAAGAACCTGATCGAGGCCCGCGGCGAGCGGGTGACCGTGACCGCCGACTTCATCGACGGCGTGGGCCGCGTGCGGCTCAGCGGCGTGGACTGGAAGGCCGAAGTCGAGCCCGAGGACACGCCGCTGTCGATCGGCGACACCGCCTGGGTGACCGGCCATCGAGGCATCACGCTGCAGGTATCCCGGGAACGTCCCGCTCCTCGGTCCGACGCCGGCTGACCGCGCCGACCCCGGTCCGCGGACCAGGACCGCCACCTCCAACCGACCGAACACTGACACCGACCGAATCCGATAGGGAGCCCCACCATGGATTTTCCGACCCTGCTTTCGCTGATCGTCCTGCTGATCGTCGTCGTCGCGCTGGTCAAGACCGCGCAGATCGTGCCCCAGCGCTCCGCCTACGTGGTCGAACGCCTGGGCCGGTTCCAGAGCGTGCTCGACGCCGGCTTCCACCTGCTCATTCCGTTCATCGACAAGGTGGCCTACAAGCACACGCTGAAGGAACAGGCGATCGATGTTCCGCAGCAGGCCTGCGTGACCAAGGACAACATCCAGATTCACGTCGACGGCGTGATCTACATGCAGGTCATCGACGCTCGCCTTGCCTCCTACGGCATCGAGGACTATCGCTACGCGGCCATCCAGCTGGCCCAGACAACGCTTCGCTCGGTGGTCGGCAAGATCGATCTCGACAAGTCGTTCGAGGAGCGATCGGCGATCAACGAAAAGGTGGTCGAAGTCCTCTCCGAGGCCTCCGAGCCCTGGGGAATCAAGGTCCTGCGCTACGAGGTTGCCGACATCGTGCTGCCCGAGACGATTCGCGACGCGCTGGAAAAACAGATGCGCGCCGAGCGCGAGCGTCGGGCGGTGGTGGCCGAGTCCGAGGGTGCCCGGGAAGCCAAGATCAACGTGTCCGAGGGCCTCAAGCAGGAAATGATCAACGTATCCGAAGGCGACATGCAGAAGCAGATCAACGAGGCCAAGGGGCGGTCCGAGGAAATCCGGCTGATCGCCGAGGCCACCGCGGCCGGCATCGAGCGGATCGCCACGGCGATCAACCAGCCCGGGGGCGCCGACGCCGTTTCCCTGCGCATCGCCGAACAGTACGTCAAGGAGTTCGGCAAGCTCGCCCAGGAGACCAACACGCTGATCCTGCCGGCGGAACTGTCGGACATCGGCGGTGTGGTCGCGGGGCTTTCCCGCACGCTGGAAAAGACCCGGCCCGGCAGTGGATCGGGGCGCGGCTGAGCGGCCCCGGCGATGGCTGAAGCCCCTGTCGCGCAGCGTCTCCGCGATGGATAGGCAAACCGAATAGCCGGCATCAAAACAATCAATTTGAATTATTGAAAATCGGACGTATCTTAGTGCGCATCCGGTCGCGGGACAGCGCCGGGTCGATTGAAAGAATTCTTTTTGAATCAGAGCCCTGAACTACAAGGAGTTGAACGATATGTTGACGATTGGAGACAAGTTTCCGAAGTTCCAGCTGAAGGCCACCGTCGGAACCGACATCGAAAGTGGTTTTACCGATATCGACAGCAACACCTACAGCGGCAAGTGGCTGCTGGTGTTCTTCTATCCGAAGGACTTCACCTTCGTCTGCCCGACCGAGATCAAGGCCTACAGCGACCTCGCCGACGAATTCGCAGACCGCGATTGCCAGGTCCTGGCGGCCAGCACGGATACCGAGTTCGTCCACCTGGCGTGGCGTCAGAACCACGACGATCTGAAGGATCTGCAGATCCCGATGCTGGCCGACGTCAAGCGTGAGCTTTCCGGCTCGCTGGGTATCCTGCACGCCGAAGAAGGTGTCGCCAACCGCGCGACCTTCCTGGTTGATCCGCAGGGCATCATCCGCCACGTGTCGGTCACCGACATGAACGTCGGCCGCAACCCGAAGGAAACGCTGCGTGTCCTCGATGCGCTGCAGTCCGACGAGCTGTGCCCGTGCAACTGGCAGAAGGGTGACGACCACCTGCAGGCCGCTTGACCCAGGCGTAGCTTCCGGCCGATCGGTTCCGGGCCTCGCGCCCGGAGCCGAGTCGGGCCGAACCGGGTCCCCGACCGTCCCTTCATATCACTCCTGAAGGGGCCGACCCGCCGGCCGCCCCCGCGGCGGCCGGTTCCTGATTCAGCACCGGGTTCCGGACGCGCCCTTGCGCACCGTTTCGACCGGGCCCCTACATCTTCTTTCAGCGGAGCGTCGCTGCGCTCCTACGAACCTTCGACGGATCCACGCAGGAGTTCATGATGAGCATCGACACCCTGAAGCAGACCCTTCCGGACTATGCCCGGGACCTCAAGATCAATTTCGGCAATGTGCTCGACGCCGAGCAGCACGACGCCCTGAGCGAAGTCCAGGTCTGGAGCATCGCGCTGGCCAGCGCCATCGCGTCGCGTCACGACGAATTGATTTCCACCATTGCCGCCGAGGCCGGAGCCAGGCTCGACGAAGCGCAGTTGAAGGGCGCCAAGGCCGCCGCGGCGATCATGGGCATGAACAACATCTATTACCGGTTCCTGCACCTGGCCAGCAACGACGAATACTCGAAGATGCCGGCCGGCCTGCGCATGACGGTGATCGGCAACCCCGGAATCGAGAAGACCGATTTCGAATTGATCAGCCTGGCCGTCTCGGCCGTCAACGGCTGTGGCATGTGCATCGACAGCCATGAGCAGATTCTGGTCAAGCACGGTGTCAGCACCAAGGCGATCCAGGACGCGGTCCGCATCGCTTCGGTCGTCCACGCCGTGGCTGCCGTGCTCGACACGGAACCGGCGCTTGAAAAGGGCCTGTCAGAAGCTGCCTGATCAAGACCTCCGACTTCTCGACCGAGAAGCCTCCAGTTGACCCCGGCCTGTCCGGGGTCTTTTTTTACAGGTTGTTCGTGCTTCGGTGCAGGATTCCCCAAGATGATGCGCGCGAAGACGCCAAGGCGCGAAGAGAGAGGCAAGCCCGAGGAACTGAAAGGCATATGCTCGGCTGAAGCATGAACCACTGTTTCGCCGATCTCCATCGAAGGGTCTGGCCTGTCGGTTCATGAAGGGCCGTTTTTCGTTCTTCTCTTTGCGCCTTGGCGTCTTCGCGCTCATCATCTCAAGGCCGATCCACGGAGCGGGAACGAAGCCTCTGAAACCCGATCGCACTAGAATGGCTGCACGTTTCAACGCACGAGTCCACCCATGAACGTCGAAGAACGCACCGAGCACGCGCGTACGCGAATCACGAAGCTGGTGTTCCCGCAGGACACGAACCCGATCGGCACGCTGTACGGCGGCACGGCGATGAAGTGGATGGACGAAGTCGCGTTCCTGACCGCGACCCGCTTCGCCCGACGCCAGGTGGTCACGGTGTCGATGGACCGGGTCGATTTCAAGACCCCGATTCCCCGAGGCAACATCGTCGAGCTGATCGGCGAAGTCACGCGCGTCGGCAATACCTCGGTGACGGTCACGGTGTCGATCCTGCGCGAGGACCCGCTGTCGGGCACCCAGGAGCTGGCCATCCAGGGCGAGCTGGTCATGGTCGCGGTCGACGACAAGATGCAGCCGATGAAGATCGCTCCCGAGGACTGAGCGGCTCCGGCAGGGTGTCGAGGCTCTGATCACCTAGATGACTAGCGCGAAGGCGCGAAGGCGCTAAGAGAAAGGCAAGAAAGCCTTTTGTCGGGAAGACCCGGACCTGCTCGGGTGAAGCGCGTTGTCGCTCTTTTCGACATCGACTCGGGAACACCAGGCTGCGGGGCGGATCCGGGGCGACGTGGCTTCGCGAGCAGATGTCTGCTCATTTTGATGAAGTTTCTGGCTTTTCTCTTCGCGCCTTCGAGTCTTTGCGCCGATCATCTGGAGAATTCCGGCAGGGTTCCCGATCCGAGGGACTCCGACACCGGGGTTCGGACCCGATTCGAGGCAGCCGGATTGATTAGAATACGGGGTGTCCCAAGCCCCTCCGGAACCGCCCGATGAGCGACTCGAAAAGCCCACGAAAACGCGTCCTGACCGGCATCACGACCACCGGTACGCCCCACCTGGGCAACTACGTCGGTGCGATCAAGCCGGCGATCGAGTCCAGCCGCGACGCGGCCACCGACTCGTTCTATTTCCTGGCCGACTACCACGCGCTGGTCAAGTGCTTCGAGCCCGAGCGGGTCCACCAGTCGACGCTGGAGATTGCCGCGACCTGGCTGGCCCTGGGGCTGGATACGGAGCGGAGCGTGTTCTACCGCCAGTCGGACATTCCGGAGATTCCGGAGCTGACCTGGCTGCTGACCTGTTCCTGTGCCAAGGGGCTGATGAACCGAGCCCACGCCTACAAGGCCCAGGTGGCCGACAACGAAGCGGCGGGCGAGGATCCCGACTACGGCATCACCATGGGCCTGTTCAGCTACCCGGTACTGATGGCCGCCGACATCCTGATGTTCAACGCCCACGATGTGCCGGTGGGCAAGGACCAGGTCCAGCACCTGGAAATGGCGCGCGACATCGCCGGTCGCTTCAATCACCGCTACGGTGAACACTTCCTGCTGCCCGAGGCGGTGACCGACGAGCACGTGGCGACGCTGCCGGGTACCGACGGCCGCAAGATGTCGAAGAGCTACGACAACACGATTCCCCTGTGGCTGCCGGAAAAGAAGCTGCGCAAGGCGATCATGAAGATCAAGACCAATTCACAGGAACCCGGGGAAGCAAAGGACCCGGACGAGGCCAGCGTGTTCGCTGTCTACGCCGCGTTCGCGAGTCCGGCACAGCGGAGCGAGATGCGCCAGGCCTTTGCCGACGGGATCGCCTGGGGCGAGGTCAAGCAGCAGTTGTTCGAACTGGTCAACGCCGAACTGGCCGGCCCGCGCGAGCGCTACGAGGCATTGATCGCCGACCCGGCGAGGATCGAGCGCGAGCTGAAGCTCGGCGCCGAGCGCGCTCGTGACGTCGCCACGCCGTTCATCCGAACGCTGCGTGAAGCGGTCGGCATCCGGGCGCTCGGCTGAGCGCAGGACCGCGACGGATGACCCGCACCGCCGAGTGGTCGCCGCCCGAGCTTCTCGGGCCGGACGACGCCGTGTTCCCGGTTCGCCACGCCTGGTGCGTCGGCCGCAACTACGCCGAGCATGCCCGCGAGATGGGCTCCGACCCTTCGATCGACGACCCGATCTTCTTCACCAAGCCGGCCACGGCGATGTTCCAGGCGCACGCCGTGCCATATCCCGCCGCCACCGAAGACCTGCACCACGAAGTCGAGCTGGTTGCGTTACTGGGGCAGGGCGGGAGGAATCTCGACGCCAGGACTGCCCTGCACTGCGTGGTCGGCTGGGCGGTAGGCTGCGACCTGACCCGCCGCGATGTCCAGGCGAAAGCCAAGCAGGGCGGCAAGCCCTGGGCGCTGGCCAAGGGCTTCGATGCCTCGGGGCCGTTGGGGCCGTGGGCGTCGGTCGACGACTGGACGCCCGATGCGCAGCATCGGATCGTGCTTTCGGTCAACGGCGCGCAGCGGCAGGCTGCCGCCCTGGGTGACATGATCTGGCCCGTCGGCGAACTGATCGCCCGGCTGTCCAGGGAGGTCACGCTGCACCCGGGCGATGTGCTGTTCACCGGCACGCCTGCCGGTGTTGGATCGCTTTCGGTCGGCGATCGCGTCGAGGCGAGGATCGACGGATTGCCGGACCTGGACTTCGAGATCGTCGACGCGGACGTCTGACCGGATGACCGGCCCGGTCGATTGCCTGATCATCGCGTTCGGCTCGGCCCTGGGCGGCATGGTGCGATATGCACTGGTCGTCTCGGTCGAGATCGCGCGCCGTGACACGGCATGGCCGCTGGGCACGCTGATCGTCAACCTGCTGGGCTGTTTCCTGCTCGGTGCGGTCGTCGGCAGCCAGGCGTTTGCTGCGACGCCGGGCCTGCGTCTCGGCCTGGTTGCCGGGCTCGGCAGCTTCACCACCGTATCGGCCTTCGTGCTCGAGACCTGGCAGCGACGAGCGCATGGCCGAATCGCTCTCGGCTACGGGCTGGTCACGGTGATCGGCTGCCTGCTGCTGTTCCGGGTCGGGGCGCTGCTGGCTTGAGCGGACCGACGCAGGTCGAACGACTCGCCTGGGTCGGCGCCGGCAGCGCCGTAGGCGGGTTGGCGCGGTTCGCGCTGGACGTTTTCGGTTGCGGCCTGTTCGCGGCATTCGCGGCCAACCTCGTCGGGGCCTTCGCGATCGGTCTTTACGCCGCGCTGACCGGCCCGGAGGGTGCGATCGCGGCCGGTCCGCGCCAGCGCCTGTTCGTGGTGCCCGGCCTGCTCGCGGGATTGACCTCGTTTTCGATGTTCAGCTTGCAGGCGGATGTGTTGCTGCAGTCCTCGCTCACGGCCTCGGCTCTGTTCGTGCTCGGTTCAGTGGGCAGTTGGGCCGCGGGCGTGGCGGCCGGGGACCGGCTTGGGCAGGTGCTGGGTGGCCGGCATCGCTCGTTCAGATGACAGGAAGGAAAGGCCGGTCTCTCGCGGAGACGCGGAGAAAATGCACGAAAAGAAAACCCCTGTGGGAGTGAGCTTTTGAACGATCGGACCCGGGGCCTTCGGGATTCGCTCGCAAGCTCACTCCCACAGGCGGCAGGAGCCTGACATCCACTCTCGATTGCTGGCTCAACGGACGAATGTCCCCCGGGTGCGCGGTACTCGCCCGGGCTACGAAACCGAACAGGAAAAGCAACCATGACCGTATCGATCCTCGTCGACCTGCTCATCTCCGCGCCGGTGGTGGCGTTCCTGCTATGGCTGTACGCGTGGTCGACACCAGCCGAACGCAGCACAAGTGTTCTATGGCTGGATCGTGCGCTGATGGCTTTGACGCCGATCGCCCTGGTCGCGATCATCATCGGCTTCCATCACCTCCTGGACGTCGAAGGCATGGGCCTGAACGTCATCGCGGTCGCCACCGCCTACCTGACCGTCCTCGCGCTGCTCGGGCTCGGGTGGATGGTGCGGGCGCTGCGGCAACGTTGATCCCCGGAGTGGGCTCGGTTCTGCTTGCCGAAAGCACCCGGGTGCGCTTCGCGTACCCGGGCTACCAGGTCGCTGGGCCCCGGATCAAGTCCGGGGCGACGGGTTTCGGGGCACGTCCGCTTCGGAACAGGAGAGCTCGAAGTCCTTTTTGACGCCGTTCTTCGCGTTCTTCGCCCCTTCGCGCCTTCGGGTCCATCCTCCAAAACGACTCGGGCACGACACCAGAACGAAGTCTCTACCAACCGCCGCCCCCGCCGCCGCCTCCGCCGCCGCCGGAGAAGCCCCCGCCACCGCCGCCCGACGATGAGCCGGGCGGGGAGGCGGAGCCGGCGATGCTGCTGGACAGGCCGCCGGCCAGGGATTTCGACAGGGTCGCGCCGCTGAACGGCTTTCCACCCGTCATCGAGGCGCTGTACCAGCTGTGGCTCCGGATCGAGCCGTCGATCTCGGCCTGCCGGATGGCGTCCTCGAAGCGCTCGCCCCAGGTCTCGGCGCTGTCGAGCGCGATGGCGTAGGGCAACAGGCGCTCGAACTCCTCGATCGTCACCGGCCGGTCGCCGCCGTGGCGGCGTTCGAGATCCTCGCGCTCGGCGATGTTCAGGTACAGCTGCAGGCCCTGGATCGCATCGAGCAGGTCGCGCCCGCGCTCGGTCGGTGCCTTCATCAGCTGGTAGAAGGTCAGGGTCAGCGCGAGGTGAGCCAGCAGCACCAGCATCGGCAGCAGGCCGACCTGCCAGCCGAACACGCCCAGGATGACCAGGCCGGCGAACACGAAGGGGACGATGAACAGGCTGATGATCAGCATCGGCAGGATCTTCAGCCCGGTCACCTCCTTCCAGCCCTTGTAGATTCCGGCCACCACCACGCCGACGAAGCCGTTCCAGAGGATCGAGAACAAAGCGAGGAACGGCGCGAGACCGGGTTCGGGCGTTCGCACCAGCACCGTCATCAGCAGCACCGAGACCAGGGCGATCAGCAGGCCCGGCACCCACCACCGACGGTTGTGCCTGAAATAGTGCGCCTCCATCCGCGAGCGCAGCGCCTTTTCGTGGGCCTTGACCGCCTTGCCGACCCGGGCATGCTCCGCTTGCTCGAAGGTCAGCGAGTCGCCGCCGGCGAACAGCGCCTCGAACAGCGCTCTCTCGGTCTTCGATTCCGGTGTACCTTCGCCGCGGCGGACGACGAAGCGCTTCTTCGGCTTGTCGAGCACCACGTGGCCGAGCACGGCCATGTGGACCAGCGCGGCCGCCGTGGCGGTCTTGTCGTAGCCGAATTTCAGGACGTAGCGCAGCATGCCGGGCGAATACCCCTCCGGCGCTTCGTAGCGCGGGTAGATCGCCCCGGGCAGGGGGTCCCGACCGACCCGGTTCCAGGCCCAGGCCTGCCAGCCGATGACGAGCAGCAGTCCGATCAGGCCGACGATCGCACCTCGGTTGTCGACCAGGAGCCGCTGTCCCCGCTCCAGCGCGGAGGGTTCCGGCACCAGGCCCTTCGGAAAGCCGACCGCGATCGTCAGTCCCTCGTAGGGGTCGAGGGCACGACCACTGAGGAAGCGGACCGTGTCCCGGGCCGGCACTTCGACGGTCCAGTCGCTGCCCTGCGATCCGGCTTCGCCGAGGTAGGCATCGATTCGAAGGTCGTTGCGGGCGATGTCCGCGGGCAGGCGGACAGTGGCCTCCACGGCGTCGATCGGAAAGGCCCAGTCGTTACCGGTGACGTTCCAGTACAGCTCGTCGTGGGCCTCGAAGTGCCCCAGCTGGCGATCGGTGGTGTACTCGATCCGGTAGCTGTACTTGCCCGGTTCGAGAAAGGTGCCGGCATCGCCGATGTACAGCCGGGTGCCCCCCGTGACGCCCTCCGTATGCCATGGCTCGGGCTGACCGTCGCGGGTCACGGCGACGACGTCGAAGGGCACGGTCACGCGGTTGCCGAGCGCGTCGCGGTAGACGGTCGGGAAGTCGCGGTAGATTCCGCGCCGGATCTGCCTTCCTTCGGCACGCACATCGATCGTCTCGGCGACGTACAGGCTGCCGTCGGGCCGGATCGTGATCTCCGAATCGTAGCGGTGGATGCGCTCGTCGGCGAGCGACGGGCCGGCCGCCAGCACGAGGAGGGCCAGCGGCAGGAGGGCCAGCAGCCGCTTCATGCCGGGTCCCCGGCCAGAGCCTTCCCGATGTCCGGGGTTCGGCGGGTCTCGATGCCGGCCGAGAAGAAGCGCGCTTCCCGGAACCCGAAGGGCCCGGCGATGAATCGGTCGGGCACGTGCTGGACCCGGTCGTTGAGTTGCCGCACCGCGCCGTTGTAGAAGCGGCGCGCCTTTTCGATGTCGTCCTCGACGGCGGTCAGTTCGGTAGTCAACTGGCGGAAGTTCTCGGCGGCCTTGAGGTCG
The DNA here is from genome assembly GCA_965222675.1 of Wenzhouxiangellaceae bacterium. GTDB lineage: Bacteria > Pseudomonadota > Gammaproteobacteria > Xanthomonadales > Wenzhouxiangellaceae. The sequence continues at coordinate 1,848,211 of OZ244963.1, forward strand.
GGGTAGGCCTCGGCCAACAGCACCAGCTTGCCCAGACCACCGGCCAGCGCCTGTTCGGCGGCGTCGCGGTCGGCCACGTCCTCTCCGTGCTCGGCTTGTTCCTGCGCCCGGCCGCGCAGCCGGGTCACGTCCTCGAGCACGGTCTGCTCGTAGCCGGCGTAGGCGCGGACCGCCTCGACGAGCTGCGGCACCAGGTCGTGGCGCTTCTGCAGCTGGACGTCGATATCGGCGTAGCCGGCGCGAACCAGGTTGCGGGCCCGGACCAGGCGATTGAAGAGCACGATGCCCCAGACCAGCACGAAGAGCGCAAGCAGGGCGGCGACGAGGAACAGCGAGGCGTAGGCGGACCACATGCCGCGAGTCTAGCCCAATCCCCGATCCGCGGCCGGGGGGCGCTGCGTCGGGGCGCCGGCGGCTCGAACCGGGCCCGGGATTCGTGGCATCCTTGAATGGAAGGGCGATCGGAGTGCGAGAGGGCGCATTGAACAAGCAACAGCGTACGGGCATCCGGGTTCCGCTGACGGACTGGCGCGAGGCCGGTCGCATCGAAACCATCCTGGGCCATCGGCTCTTCTTCCGCGAGCAGGGCGACGGTGTTCCGATCCTGCTGATCCACGGGTTCCCGACGGCCTCGTGGGACTGGTCGTGGATCTGGGACGAGCTGGTGGCAGATCATCGTCTGATCGCCCCGGATCTGCTCGGTTTCGGCTTCAGCGCCAAACCGCCGGACCATGCCTATTCGCTTGCCGACCAGGCCGATCGCTGCGAGGAGCTGCTGGCCGATCTCGGTGTTGTGAACTTTCACGTGCTGGCCCACGATTACGGCGACAGTGTCGCGCAGGAGCTGCTCGCCCGCCGCAACGAGGGCACGGGCGCCTGGGGGATGCTTTCCGTGTGCTTCCTCAACGGAGGCCTGCTCCCCGAAGCGCATCGGCCGCGCCTGATCCAGAAGCTGCTGCACAGCCCGATCGGTCCGTTGCTGGCCAGGACCATGTCCAGGGCCCGGTTCGCGAGGTCCTTCGCGGCGGTGTTCGGCCCCGACACGCAGCCCTCCGACGACGAGATCGACGCGTTCTGGTCGCTGGTCGAGCGCGGCAATGGCCGGCGCGTGGTCCCCAGGCTGCTCGGCTACATGCCCGAACGCAGGAAGAAGCGGGTCCGCTGGGTGGGTGCGCTGCAGGCGCCGAAGGTGCCGGTGGCCCTGATCAATGGCGTCCTCGATCCCGTGTCGGGCCGCCACCTGGTCGAGCGGTACCGGGCCGAGATCGGCAACGAAGGCTTTATCGAGGAACTCGCCGCCGTGGGGCACTATCCGCAGGTCGAAGCGCCGGAGGCTGTCGTCGGCGCCTGGCGCCGGTTCGCAGGGGCCGTTCCGACACGCCCGCTGGCCGAGATCGACGCCTGACGGTGCGCCGGCGCCTGCTCAACATGGGTTAAGCCCGGGACGAAGGATTCGGGCTAAGGTGATCTTCGAGCGAGGTCTCGGCTCCGACTGCAAGGGTTCCGGTGAATCCGAGGGGCGTGAGTGACCGACGATACGGTCGTCACGACACATTGCCTGTAACGGAGCCTTGCAGCCCATGTGCTGCCTGTTCGTTCAACACTTCAACCCAGCGATCCGAGGTTCGACATGTCCAGTCTCGCCAGGAAGATTTTCGTCGCCGTTGCCGTCTTCGGGGCGGGGAGCGCGGTCAAGTCCGTGCTGGATCGGTCCTACGAGAAGACCACCGGCGAACCCGCGCCCAAGAACCCGGCGTCCAGCGACGTCGGCTGGACGCAGGCGTTGGTCTGGTCCGGCCTGCTGGGCCTGGCCGCCGGCCTTACGCGAACCACCGTGCGGCGCGCCGCCGCCGAGTTGAACGACGGCAAGCCGGTCGATCGTCGGCGCTGACCCGCCCCCGCGCATTCCCATCGATTGCCCATCCATCCCCCGGCCATTCCCGGGGCATGAGAAAGGCCCCGACCGCTTTCGCAGTCGGGGCCTCGAGTTCGCCCTGGAACTTCGCGCGTGGCGCGATCAGGCTGCGTTGCGCTCCTTCTGCGCCGCGATCACCTTCTCGGCGATCTGGTTCGGACACGGCATGTAGTGCGAGAACTCCATGGAGAACTGCCCACGGCCCGATGTGATCGTGCGCAGGTGGCCGATGTAGCCGAACATCTCGGCCAGCGGGGCTTCGGCCTTGATGCGGACACCCGTCGGGCCCGGCTCCTGGTCCTTGATCATCGCGCGACGACGGTTGAGGTCGCCGATCACGTCACCGATGTGGTCTTCCGGCGTGAACACGTCGACCTTCATGATCGGCTCGATCAGCTGCGGGCCGGCCTTGACCATGGACTGGCGGTAGGCGCCCTTGGCGGCCAGCTCGAACGCGACAGCCGAGGAGTCCACGGCGTGGAAAGCGCCGTCGAACAGCTCGATCTCGACGTCCAGCACCGGGAAGCCCGCCAGGGGACCTTCCGCCATCATGCCGGCGAAGCCTTTCTCGATGGCCGGGAAGAATTCCTTCGGCACGTTGCCACCGACCACCGTGGACTCGAAGTTGAAGCCCGATCCCGGTTCGCCCGGCTTGATGCGGTAGTCGATCTTGCCGAACTGACCCGAACCACCCGACTGTTTCTTGTGGGTGTAGCTGTCTTCGATCGGCTGGGTGATGGTTTCGCGGTAGGCCACCTGCGGCTCACCGACTTCCAGCTCCACGCCATAGGTGCGCTTCAGGATGTCGACCTTGACGTCCAAATGCAGCTCGCCCATGCCCTTCAGGATGGTCTCACCCGAGTCTTCGTCGGTCTCGACGCGGAAGGACGGGTCCTCGGCAATCATCTTGCCGATGGCCACACCCATCTTCTCGCTGCCGGCCTTGTCCTTCGGCGCCACGGCGATCGAGATGACCGGATCCGGGAACACCATGGCTTCCAGCGTGCACGGGTGCTTCGGGTCACACAGGGTGTGGCCCGTCTGGACGTTCTTCAGGCCGACGCAGGCAAAGATGTCGCCGGCCTGGGCGCGGTCGATCTCGTTGCGGTCGTTGGCGTGCATCTCCACCATGCGGCCGACGCGCTCGGTCTTGCCGGTTGCGGAGTTCAGAATGGTGTCGCCCTTGTTGATCGTGCCCGAGTAGACGCGCACGAAGGTCAGCGCGCCGAAACGGTCGTCCATGATCTTGAACGCCAGCGCACGGAAAGGCTCGTCGGCGGACACGGTGGCGTGTTCGCCGGTCGCGTTGCCTTCCTCGTCGGTCAGGTCCTGCGGCTCGACCTCGGTCGGGCTCGGCAGGTAGTCGACGACGGCGTCAAGGATCAGCTGCATGCCCTTGTTCTTGAACGCCGACCCGCAGTAGGTCGGGAAGAACTCGAGCGTGCGCGTGCCGTCGCGGATGCAGCGCTTGATGTCGTCGATGGACGGCTCTTCGCCTTCCAGGTAGGCCGTCATCAGATCGTCGTCCATTTCGACGGCGGTCTCGATGAGCTCTTCGCGGTAGGCCTCGACGTCGTCGGCCATGTCCGCCGGCACGTCCTGGATTTCGTAATTCTCGGGCAGGCCGGTGTCGTCCCACACCCAGGCCTTGCGGGTCAGCAGATCGACCACGCCCTTGAACTCGCCCTCCGTGCCGATCGGCAGCACCATGACCAGCGGCTTGGCGCCCAGCACGTTCTTGACCTGCTTGACGACCCGGTAGAAGTCGGCGCCGATGCGGTCGAGCTTGTTGACGAAGATGATCCGCGCGACTTCCGAGTCGTTGGCGTAGCGCCAGTTGGTCTCGGACTGCGGCTCGACGCCGCCGGACCCACAGAACACGCCCACACCGCCGTCGAGCACCTTCAGCGAGCGGTAGACTTCGACGGTGAAGTCGACGTGGCCCGGGGTGTCGATGATGTTCAGCCGGTGGTCCTTCCAGAAGCAGGTCGTCGCCGCGGACTGGATCGTGATGCCGCGCTCCTTTTCCTGATCCATGAAATCGGTGGTCGCGGCGCCGTCGTGCACCTCGCCCGTCCGGTGGATCTTGCCGGTCAGCTTCAGCACGCGCTCGGTCGTCGTGGTCTTGCCGGCGTCGACGTGGGCGAAGATGCCGATGTTGCGGTAGTGGGAGAGGTCGCTCATGATTCTGTCCGTCCAAAGAGATTCGTGAAAAAACGCCGGTGCGCTGCAAGCCCGCCCGAGACCGCCTTGTCGGTGGCGATGGGGCGCTCGTTGTCGCCTTGCTGGAACCGTGAAATGCGCAAAAACGGCGCTCACCGCGGGGTGGCGCCGTCGGGAACTGCTTGACTCAGCCGAGCTTTATACACGAAAACGAGGGCTCAGCGGGAAAATCCGCCGGATTTTTTTGCGGATTCCCGCAATGCTGACGGTCCTGAGGCCTTGAAATCACAGGTCTTTTCGCGATTTCGAGCCGAACGCCGAGTGTAACGCCAGGTCGCCCGCGGTCGGGCCCGGACGCGATCCTACGGGGACTCTCCGCCGGTCAACTGCCCCAGCTCGATCGCGATGGCGCCGCGCACGGCTGCCATGTCGTCGAGCCATCGGTCGAGACCGGCCGTCACATCCCAGGTGTAGTTGATGCCGGCGGCCACCGCGTTGTAGAACTCCGGATCGTTGCAGAGCGCCTGGAAGTCCATTTCGACCTGGTCACCGGTGAGCGAGGCACCGCCGCCGATCGGCCCCGTGACCAGGATGGCCACGTGCCGGTCCACGTAATTGATCTGCGGTCCGAGCCGATTCTGGAGGTCTCCGATGAAGTCCAGGTTTCGTTGGTGCTCCAGCAGGAGATTGCTGATCCGTGCGCGCAGCGCCGTGTTGCGCAGCACGGTGAACTTGCCCGTCGAGCGGAGCTCGTCGATGGTCGCGCGAGCGAGGCTGACCGAAGCGATCTTGCCGAGACGATACAGGCCGGTGGCGAATTCATCCCTCTCGTCGGGGTGGAGCCGGCATTCCTTCAGGGCGCGGAGAACCAGCGCTCCCTGCCGGGCATGTTCGACCTGGAAATCCCGGTCCTCGCTCGTATCCACGATCGATTCGTCCAGATCCTGCAGGAGTCGCTCGAGATAGACAAGCTCTTCCTCCCGGGCCTTGCGCTGCTCGTTCCAGTCGCTGACCTGCAAGCCGACGAAGATTCCGGTCACGACGATCAGGAACTCGACCACCACGGTCAGCCAGTCCTGGCGCCGGAGGGCTTCGGCGAGACGATGCAGGATCATGGGCGATGTCCTCGATGCCCGGCAAGGCGAACCGGAACGCGCTTTTCGTGGCCCGCGCCGGGCTTGCGCGAGCGACGGCCGATCGGCGCGATGCCGGCGAGACCGTCAGTAGTGCGGGGGCGGCTGGTCATTGGAGTCGTCGATGCCCGTGTCGCGCTGCTGGCTGTCGAGTTGCTCCTGCAGCCCCTTCAACTTCTGGTGCATGCGCCGGGTCTCGCGCTGCTGCGCCTCGAGCTCGCCGGCCAGCACCTCGACGGTGTGTTCGAGGAAGGTCAGCTTGGATTCCAGCTGGGCGATGCCCTCGGCGCCGTGGCTGCTGGAGTTTTCGTCAGTGCTGTTGTCACGGGCGTTCATGCTTGTCATTCCTTCGATCTCGATCGGGTTGACATGGCGGGTCTGCCCACCATGCTACACGCCGCCGCGCTGCTCGGCGGCGTCCGCACCTGACTTGTCTTCCGAGTTGTTGCTTTTTTAGAACTTCTGGCCGTTTCAAAGCAAATCGCAACCACAATATAGTGTGGTTTGTTGTCCTTGAAAGTCACCTAAGTGCCCACATGTTGTGATGTAGGTCAAACTTTGGAGGGCACAATATGCCTTTGTACTACGTCAACTCCAACGCTCAGTCCAACGGAGATCACGAGGTTCACAGAACTGGATGCTCGTACATGCCGGCACCAGAGAATCTGATATACCTCGGTGAGTTTTCGACGTGCCATTCTGCGGTCTTGGCAGCGAGGAGGTATTTCAGTCAAGTCGATGGGTGCTACTACTGCTCCAGCGAATGTCATAACAAGTAGATTTAAGTGAATGCAAACGCTTGAAGTCTATGGGCATTGCATCAGTGCAGTGGATCACTGCCAAGCACTTCGCGAGGAACAATTACAATGGCCACAAATAAGCGAACGACGGGAAAGAAAGCCGCCTCAAGCGCTTCAAAGACGCTACGAAACCGGGGCACTGGCGCTAAAACTAAGGCGTCATCTGCGAGCGCTCTCTCCCAAACGAAAACCCCCAAACGGCAAACAGGGAAGAAAGCAGCTAAAGCTGCGTCCAACACACTGCGGGACGGGCGGACTGAATCGCCCCGGATTTCCTAGACACCTCTGAGCCATCTTATGATGGCCGAAATGGAGGTGCCAGATGAGCGGAAAGCGGTACACGGAAGAGTTCAAGATCGAGGCGGTTCGGCAGGTCACGGACCGGGGTCATTCGGTCGGCGAGGTTGCGGGACGACTGGGGATCACCACGCACAGTCTCTACGCCGGGATCAAGAAGTTCGGATCGAAGAACCGGGCCAGGCTGGAGCACGAGGAGGCGCAGCGCGAGCTGCGGCGTCTCAAGGCCGAGTTGAAGCGCGTCGAGGAGGAGCGCGACATCCTAAAAAAGGCCGCAACGTACTTCGCCAAGGAGTCCGGGTGAAGTACGGGTTCATCCAGGCCCATCGCAAGGAGTTCAGGGTGCGCACGATGTGCCGGGTGCTCGAGGTGCATCCCAGCGGCTTCTACGCCTGGCTGAAGGCGCCGTGCTCGCAGCGTTCCAAGGAAGATCAGCGCCAGACCGGCCTGATCAAGCAGTCTTGGCTGGAGAGTGGTGCGGTGTACGGGTATCGCAAGATCCATGACGACCTGAGGGACCTGGGTGAAGAGATCGGCAAGCACCGGGTCTATCGGTTGATGCGCATGGAGGGCCTCCGGGCCGAAGTGGGCTACCGGAAGCATCGCAGCTACAACGGCGGGAAGCCGGCGGTGGTCGCGGAGAACCTCCTCGACCGTCAGTTCGATCCGGACCAACCCAATCGCGCCTGGGTCACGGACATCACGATGATCCGGACCTACGAGGGCTGGCTGTACCTGGCCGTGGTACTCGACCTCTTCTCCCGGCAAGTCGTGGGCTGGTCGATGCAGTCGAGGATGCAGGCGGATCTGGTGCTCAAGGCGCTGGTCATGGCGGTCTGGAAGCGCAAGCCCGAGCCGGGCTTGCTCGTTCACTCGGATCAGGGCAGCCAGTACACCGGGCACGAGTGGCAGAAGTTCATCGACGACCACAAGCTCGAATGCTCGATGAGCCGTCGCGGAAACTGCCATGACAATGCGGTGGCCGAGAGCTTCTTCCAGCTACTGAAGCGAGAAAGGATCAAGCGGCGAATCTACGCAACGCGCGACGAAGCTCGAGCGGACGTGTTCGACTATATCGAGCTGTTCTACAACCGCCGGCGGCGGCACGGTTCCAATGACGGGCTGTCGCCGGTAGAGTATGAGAAGGCAGCGAAAAAACGGCTCAAGAGTGTCTAGAGAAGCCGGGGCGATTCAGACCTCTAAGGCGGCAAAGTCAGCAGCCGGAAGCACCTTGTCCCAAACCCCAAAGTCGCGGCGTAAGACATCCAAGAAGAAGCCTTAACTGTCCAACTCACAGCGCTGCGTCCGCTTTAATCGCTCGCTCCAAGCTGAAGCGTAAAAAGTCGCCAGCGCCCGGTTCACTGCCTCGGGCTGCTCGGCCGTGGTCATATGGCCGCTTTCCTCGATCGTCACCAGCTCCGAGCCCTCGATACGCTCGTGCATGTGCCGGGCCTTGCGTGGGGAGGTCGCGCGGTCCTGGTCGGCAGTGATGACCAGGGTCGGCAGGCTGATTTCGTGGATGCGGTCGAGGATCGACTTGCGCGAGACCACGCCGCGCACCGCGCGCGTTGCGCCGACCCGGTCGTTGGCGGTGACCATCGCGACCCAGCGCTCGCGTTCCTCGCGGTGTGCCGGATCGGCAATGAACCGATCCGAGAACATCAGGGGCAGGATGCGAGGCGCAACGATGCCCAGACCGAACCAGCGCGCGATCAGGTTCAGCAAAGCGAAGCGCGGCCGCTTGGTCCACTTCTCGCGCTCGGCGGAGGTGTTCATCAGCACCAGCGACTTCAGCAGATCCGGCCGCTTCAGCGCCACCCGCTGGGCGACCATCCCGCCCATCGAGAAGCCAAGCAGGTGGACCGGTGTTCCGGACCCGTCGGCGTCCAGCGATTCGATCAGCGCGATCACGTCGTCGGCCAGCGTGTCCAGGTCGTAGCCCGACTTCGTCACCTCGCTCTCGCCCTGGCCGCGGAAATCCATCCGCACGCAGCGGAAGCGCGAGGCCAGCGCCTCGACCTGGGCGTCGAACATCTGCTGCGAGAACAGCAGGCCGTGGAGCAGGACGAGCGTTTCCGGGCCGGAGCCGGACTCGACGACGTTCAGGCGGGCACTGTTTAGCGTTCGAAGGGACAAAACGGGTCTCCAGGGGCAGAATCGGTTCGCTTGGCCCCGCCCTCAAGCTTCGGCGGCCTTTCGTCGGGCAAAGGGGAATCGCGGCCGTCGGGCACTTCGGCAGGGCTTGACCGAATACAATACCCGGCTTCCTCGCTTTCGTCCTGGACGATCGCGCGCCGGTTCTCGGCGGCGCGGTGCGCAGTTCCTCAGCGATTCATTCATCGATGCCGCGTCTCGAGAGGCCGCGGCGGTCAGGTCCTTGCCATGTATTTTCTGCACAACATCCGGCGCGACTGGTTCTCCAGCCTGCGCGGCGACACGCTTTCCGGCCTGGTCGTGGCCCTGGCGCTGATTCCCGAGGCGATTGCCTTTTCATTGATTGCCGGCGTCGATCCGAAGGTCGGCCTGTACGCCTCGTTCTGCATCGCGGTGGTCATCGCATTCGCCGGCGGGCGGCCGGGGATGATCTCGGCGGCCACCGGCGCGATGGCGCTGCTGATGGTCACGCTGGTCCGCGACCACGGCCTGGAGTACCTGCTCGCGGCCACGGTCCTGACCGGCCTCCTGCAGATCGTCGCCGGCTACCTGCGCCTGGCCGACCTGATGCGCTTCGTGTCCCGATCGGTGGTCACCGGCTTCGTCAACGCGCTGGCCATCCTGATCTTCATGGCCCAGCTGCCCGAGTTGATCGGCGTGCCGATTGCGGTCTACCCGATGGTCGCCGCCGGGCTGGTCATCATCTACGGCCTGCCGCTTCTGACCCGGGCGGTGCCGTCGCCGCTGATCGCGATCGTGGCGCTCACGGCGGCCTCGCTGGCACTGGGCATCGAGGTGCCGACCGTGGGCGACAAGGGCGAGCTGCCCGACGCGCTGCCGATGTTCCTGCTGCCGGACATTCCGTGGACCCTGGAGACCCTGTGGATCATCCTGCCGGTCTCGGTGACCCTGATGACGGTCGGCCTGCTGGAATCGTTCCTGACCGCGCAGATCGTCGACGATCTGACCGACACGCCCAGCGACAAGCACCGCGAGGCCAGGGGCCAGGGCATGGCCAACATCGTCTCCGGCTTCTTCGGCGGCATGGCCGGCTGCGCGATGATCGGCCAGTCGGTGATCAACATCAAGTCCGGCGGCCGCGGGCGCCTATCGACGCTGCTGGCCGGCGTGTTCCTGCTGCTGATGGTGGTGTTCCTCGATGAATGGGTCGGCCGGATTCCGATGGCCGCGCTGGTGGCGGTGATGATCATGGTGTCGATCGGCACCTTCAGCTGGCGCTCCGTTGCCGACCTGAAGTTGCACCCGAAGACCTCCAGCCTGGTGATGCTGGGCACGGTGGTCGTCACGGTCGCCACGCACGACCTGGCCAAGGGCGTGCTGACCGGCGTGCTTCTGTCGGCGCTCGGGTTCGCGCGCAAGGTGGGCCAGGTGCTGGTCGTGGATCGATCGCTGGACGAGACGGGTTCGGTCCGGACCTACATCGTGACCGGTCAGGTGTTCTTCGCCTCCGCCGATCGCTTCATGTCGGAGTTCGATCTCCGCGAAGTGGTGGAGACCGTCCGGATCGACGTGAGCGGCGCCCATTTCTGGGACCTGAGCGCGGTCGGCGCGCTGGATCGTGTCATCCTCAAGTTCCGACGTGAGGGGGTCGCGGTCGAGATCATCGGCATGGACGAGGCCAGCCGGACCCTGGTCGACCGTCTCGGCGTGGCCGACAAGCCCGACGCCGACCGCCTGCTGGGCCACTGAGGAGAACCGTGATGAGCGCAACCGAATACGAAATCCCGGTCGACGGCACGGTGATGGCCTGTCTCGACGTCTCGACCTACAACCCCGCCGTCGTCGACTACGCGGCCTGGGCGTCGCAACGGCTGAGCGCTGACCTGCAGTGCCTGCACGTCCTGGAGGACCGCAGCAAGCGATCTGCCGGCGTGGACTTCAGCGGTACCATCGGTATCGACGCCCAAAGCCACCTGCTCGACGAACTGGCCGAACTCGATGCGCGGCGGTCGCGGGTCGAGATGCAGCAGGGGCGCGCGATGCTCGAGCAGGCCTGTTCGCGCGCCGCCGAGGCGGGCGCGCTGAACCCGAAGGCGCTACAGCGGCAGGGGCCGCTGGCCCAGGCGCTGACCGAGCTGGAGGACCGGGTCCGGCTGTTCGTTCTCGGCAAGCGCGGCGAATCGGCGGGAATCAACGGCGACCACCTCGGCGCCAACCTCGAGCGCGTCGTGCGCTCCGTTCACCGGCCGACGCTGGTGTCCTCGCGCAGCTTCCGCCCGGTCGAGCGCTTCGCGATCGCCTTCGACGGCAGCCCGACGACGCAGAAGTGCGTCGAGATGGTCTGCATGAGCCCGCTGCTTTCCGGCCTGGAATGCCACGTGGTCATGGCCGGTACGTCGTCGGAAGGAAACGAGGCCCTCGACCGGGCCGTCGAACGGCTGCGCGACGCAGGCTTCGAGCCGCGGACGCACGTCGAAGCCGGCGACGCCGAACGCGTGATCGCCGACCACGTCGAGCAGCTGGACATCGACCTGCTGGTCATGGGTGCGTACGGCCACTCGCGCATTCGCCGGATGATCGTCGGCAGCACCACCACCGCGCTGCTGCAGAGCTGCCGGATCCCGATCCTGCTGCTGCGCTGAGCCGCTAAGGCCCTCGCGGCGCAGGCCATTGCCCGGCCGGCCCCGGTCGCAGTACGCTGAACGCGGATCCAGAAGAGGGGTGTTCGTGAGTGGCAGGACGAGTCGCGAAGCGAGTGGCCAGATGAATCGCGATATGAATCGCGAGAGCCGAGCCGGCCATCCCGTGCCGCTGGCGGCGCGCATTCTCTATAGCGCCTGGATGCTCGCCTGGGTGCCCCTGATCCTTGCCACCGCCGGCGCCCAGAATTTCTGGTGGCTGTGCAACTGCGCGCTGTTCATCGTGCTGGTGGCGACCTGGTTTCCGAGTCCACTGCTGGTCTCCAGCCAGGCCGGGACGGTGACTGTTGTCGGTATCGTCTGGGGCCTGGACTTCGTCGCCGGGCTGGTGACCGGACAGAGCCCCACCGGCATCACCGCCTACATGTTCGAACCGGCCCTACCGCTGATCCAGCGCCTGGCGTCGACCTATCACCTGTGGTTCCCGGTCTATGCGATCTGGCTGTGCCGGCGCCAGGGCTACGACGATCGCGGCCCCTGGCTGCAGTGCGTCATCGGCTCGCTGGCGATCGTCGGCGGCTGGTGGTTCGGTGACCCGGCGCGCAACCTGAACTACTCTCACGCACCCTTCGGCATCGAGCAGACCTGGCTGCCGGATGCGGCCTATCTCCCGCTGCTGTGCATCGCCACGGCCGCGGCACTGTACTGGCCCGGCCACCGGATCGTGCGCTGGGTGCTGGTCAAGACTCGGTCGGATACGGCCGGCGAATAGCGACGCGGTCCAGCCCCGGAGCTGTGTGTCCACGGGCCTGTCCTGACACCATTGCGAAATCCCGGGCCGCATGGAGTCGGCCGAGCCAGTCCGTCCTGCAGTGCCAAATTGCCCGGCGATCCCGGAAACGCTATGCTTTTCGCGGGGGCCGTTGGTCATCGCGCAGGTCCGACCTGGCGATGCTGGGAGGTAGAGCATGAGCATTTCTGAGTTTTTCGCACACCCTTTCGTCCTCGCGGCAGGTGGCGCATTGGTGACGGGGGCGGTCGGCTGGGTCACGCTCAAGTACCGCATGGGCCTGATGGAAAAGGACCTTGACGCAGCCCGCAAGCGGATCGCGAACAAGAACGCGCGCATCGCCGAACTGGAAAAGAGCATCAGTATCGACGGCGACGAGACCAACCTGCCCGTAGCGAAGAAGAGCGCGGTCGTCAGCGCGCTGAACGACATCCTCGACCACTCCGGCGCCGAACGGGCGACCTTCTACGTTCCGGCGCACAACGACGAAGGCGCGTTCCTGGGTCTGATCGTGCTGGCCACCGCACCCACGGATATCTCCGATCAATCGTTCATCGGCACGGTCTTTGCCGGCCGCGATTCGAAGGCGGTGACCTGCTTCCTGACCGGCGAAACGCTGACCGCCGGACAGTCGGCGTTCTCGATCGACAAGTACCAGCCTTCGAGCATCTATTGCGAATGCCTCCAGACCAGCGCGGTGGACGGCAGCGGCAGCCGCGTCGGCGTCATCCAGCTCCTGGCCGGCCAGGCGCTGGACCCGGCCAGGGCGGCCGATGCAGTGAATCGCTTCCGACCGGCCGTTCTGGAATTGGCCGAGAGCTTCTTCGGCGCGAAGGAGACCAACCTGGAGATCGCGGGTCTGTCCGTGCCCCGGGACTCGAAGCGTGGCTCGGTGGTCTCGATGGACATCTCCAACTCCTCCGCGCTGTTTGCCGATGAGGCGCGGAGCTTCACCGTCCGCAAATTCATGGGCGAGTTCCTGCGCGCGGCGGTCGAGGCGATCGATTGCAACCAGGGCACGTTCGAGAGCTTCACGGGCGACGGCTTCATCGCCGTGTTCCCGGATCGCCTGGATGATCGATCGAGCAACTGTGCCGTGCGCGCGCTGGCCTGCGCGACCGCCGTCAACCAGATCTTTGCGGATCTCATCGCGCAGTACCGGCAGGACCTGGCGCACCTCGACGTGCGGCTCTTCGCGCGCATCGGTGTCTCCACGGGCACGGTGCATCCGATCGTGTTTTCCTTCGGCCAGCTGCGCACGGCCTCGGTCATCGGACGCACGCCATCGTTGGCCAAGCGGGTCTGCGACACCGCCGACCGTGACCGGACGGTGCTTCAGATCGATGAAGCGACGTTCTTCGAATTGCCCGGCGATATCCAGCACGCCTTCGCCGAGATCGGGGCACCGGATACGCGCTTGGGCACAACGAAGCTCTATCGACACAAGGGCGTCCGAACAGGGTCGGACGCGTCCTGAACCTCGTCGGCACCGATACGCGCGTCTGAACCTTGGGGGCAGGCCGTTACTGCACCCCCACCACCACCGCATCGTGATCGCTGGATCGATACGGGTCGATGGCGTACAGCGCCGCCGGGGCGGGGTTGTCCTCCGAGAAGTCGAACGCGCCGGACTCGTCCGCGTTGATGTGCCAGACGCCGGCGCCGCTGACCTGGGCGGCGAGGCTGGGGCTGGCGATGGCGTGGTCCAGGCGCCCGGCGCGGCCGCGGAACACGTAGCTGTAGTCGCTCGGTGCGAGCAGGTCGACCCAGTCGTCGGCGTTGCCGGGCACGCCGTCCCAGCCGGCTTTGAGTGCAGCGATGGGATCTTCGGCGGGGTGCGCGTTCAGGTCGCCGATGATCAGGACATCAGGATCGTATACGCCGAGGTGCTGCTGGGTGTCCGTCGGGTCGTTGGCGAACCATTCGAGCAGGGCCAGCGCGCCGATCATGCGGGCGTGGTTGAAGCACGAGGCGCCGCCGCCCGCGTCGTTGTCCGGGCCGACGGGCGCGGGCCGGCAGCCCTTGGACTTGAGGTGGTTGACGCTGACGGTGAAAGCGCCGGCGGCGGTGTCGAAGGTCTGGGTCAGGGCCGCGCGGTGGAGGAGAAACGGGTAGGCGCCGCCCGGGTTCGCAAAGTCGTCGTTCCACAGCCAGACCAGGGGCCCGACCGGGCTCACGGTGGCGGGCTTGTAGATCAGGCCGTTGACCAGCGGCGAGCTGCCGAAGGTGATGCCCGGGTCCAGGTAGGCGTAGGTGCCGGCGCCCAGCGCGGCGTTCAGGCCGTCGACGAGGTCTGCGATCGCGCTGTTCGGCCCGTCGACGTAGTCGTTCTCCAGCTCGTTCAGGCCGACGATGTCGGCCCCCAGTTCGGCGATGGCGGTGACCAGCTTGTCCCGCTGCCTGAGGTATTCCGAGTGGGTCGTGCGGCCGCCGCCGATCGGGAAGCTGGCCGGGTCGCCGGCGGTCCCGTTGTAGAAGTACTCGACATTGAAGGCCGCGACCTTGACGTCGCCGCCGACCGAGGGCGGCAGCGCGGGGCGCGGGTTGTCTGCGACGAAGCTCGGCACAGCCGTCGGCATCAGGCGGTAGTCCTGAGCGCCGTCGCTGGTCGGGTCGATCCCATCGCCCCGGCGCCAGGTGACCACCCCCTGTAGACCGCTGACCCCATCGCCGACCCGGACGACGTTGGTCGGTTCCAGCTTCGGCGGCGGATAGGGGATCGGGTCCGGCCATGTGGCCTCGATGCCGTCGTCCACGCGCAGGCTGCGGCGCGCGGCGCTCTCCGTGTGGGCCGCGAAGCCGACCGGGTCCGGGGTGTTGGTCTGCGTATAGGATTCGAGTCGTCCGCCGGCGGAGAGCGTGATCTCGCCGAAGCGGTCGAGGCTGGCCAGGTCGGTCACAGTCAGCGGACCGGCCACCTGAACGTGCTCGCCCTCGAAGCGCTCGAAGTCGCCGACCTCGATGCCGTCGTTGTTGATCACGATGCCGGTCGACGGCAGCGAGACCGTCCGCGCGACGGGCAGGGGGAATCCCCTGTCTAGCAGGGCGATGCGGCCCCCGGGCTCCGTGGCAAGAAGGCGCGTTTCGCCGAGCACTTCTTTGACCGTGCCGGTCACGCAAACGCGATCGCCGACCGACACGTCGATGGGCGGTGCCGCACCGTCGACCACGAACACGCCCTCGCTGGTGGACGGGTTGCCGTCGATGTCGGCGGTCTGTTCCTGCACGGCGAACCCGTCGAGATCACCGTGCGACCCGATCCCGCCGGAGGTTCGCTGTTGGAAGTCCCCGACGACGATGCCTTCGATCTGGACCATCGAGCCTTGCAGCGGACTGATCGCGCCGCTGCCCTGGACCTGGTGGATGGGCGTGATCGGCATATCCGGGTTGCAGACGGCCGTGACCAGCGGTGGGTCGGCCACGCAACCGGCCAGGAACAGCGGCAGAACGCCGATGCGACAAATTGTCATGAGAAGACTCCGGGTCATGCTGCGATGCCTACCTGTTTGGACGTGGTCGTGGCGTGATTCGCGCCGTTCGGAGCGCCTGCGCGGCCGCGGTCTCGCTAGTTTGCCCGGATCGTGACCGGGCCGCGTGATTTCTGAACTCGGCACAAGTAGCGCCTTGCACGCTATACAGCTTTCATGCAGGATAGCTAGGAAGGGCAAGTGGGGTAGGGCGTTGAAAATTAGAGACTTGAAGAATTTCTTCTACGGCAATGCGCGTACTAACGTGCGAACTTGCATGCCCATTCATTGCACAGCAGTTTTCCGCATATTTCATGGTTAGCTCTTGTAGTAAGGAGTCCGCGTGAAAGAGAAAATCGAGAAAGTAATATTCAACAAGCTCAGAGAACTCCCACCGAATAAGGCTCTTCTTTGGACGGACCTTCAGGTAGCCTTTGATATTGCAACAGGAAAGTCAATTGGCAACCACCTCGTCGAGGTCCAAGCAGTGGCGGATGAACTTGAAGGGTCGGATTATGCTCACTTCGAAGAGCTCCCTAACGGAATGCCGCGCATTACAAAAGGCGTAGATTTTGACAAGTGGGAACAAAGGATGAACCCAGGTAACTCAGGCAACTCAAGCAGGCAGCTTAACATCGGATCGCTGAACGCCCAGAATGTGCAGGTCGGCGATCAGAACACTATGAATGTCAATATTACTCCTGAAGAATTCATTGATGCTCTTGAGCGCATGCAGAACGAGCCGGAAAAGGCGAAGTCCGTACTTTCCCAATTAAACGACTTTGCCAAACAAGGACTATCATTTGGTCAGACCATCGCAAAATTTGTCGGGTTGATGAGCTAACAAGACCATCCAAGCGACGCTCGTACCTCGCGCGCCTGATGGTTTGCGTTAAATTTACGGAACTCTATATGTCCAGCGAGATTATTAGCTCCCTGTCCCATGCAATAAGTCTTGCCACCCGGCTTAAGGAGGTCTCGGAGAACGTTAAGAGTGCCGAGTTCAAGAACCTTCTTGCCGACCTAAGTCTTGAACTGGCAGATGTAAAGCTAAAACTAGCGTCTGTGCTCGAGGAAAATATCCGTCTATCAGAGCAGGTTCGGGAGCTAAGTGCAGTGGAGGCCGATCCGTGCCCTAAGTGTAGACAACGGACTTGGGAATTGGAGAGCAGTAAACCGCATCACACTCTAGGTGATCTTGGAGTAATGATGCGCTACTACAAATGTACGTCTTGTGGGCACGCCGAGCAGACTACGGTTGCGCCATGACGAAATCCGACAAATCGCTCTAGTACGTTCCAGCTTTATTGGTCCTTTACCGGACACGGAAAGGTCGCGCAGCATAGCTCAGACGTTGGTGCCACTGGAAAGAAACGATGACCGAAGAAAAAGAGCGTTTCGTGCGATGGCAGGGCCATACCATGGCCCAAATGTCCGTCGTCCTTGCGCTGCTGGGCACGCTGAGTTTGGGGGGGCTCGCGCTCTGCTTTTCACTCCTGCAGCAGTCATCCTTCAAACCATCGGGTTTGTACGCTGCGGCGTTCCTTGTTTGTCTTCTGGCCTTGCTGATTGCCTCGGTCGCCTCGATCAGTGCGACGGTTACACGACTCTTAGATTTCCGCCTTACTACACAAAGGCTGCGACACGGCGTGCAAGTTGAGCCGCTCACATATTTTGGTGCGAACGCGAACGCATTCGGCAAGGCAACTTGGAGATTGTTCTGGTGTGCCGCTGGCTCGCTCATCCTTGCGGTTGTTCTTTTGGCGCTCGTCGTGGCAAAGATCTATCTGGGTAGGGTGCTCGATGCCGTCGGATTTTAATTTGGTGATCAAGCTCCTCGGAGTCCCTCGGCCCAGCCGAAAGGACGCTGCCTGGTTGCTGGCTCTCGGAAGTCTTTAGGATTCATTATGAGCGCTCGATACAACTCTTACAGTTACGCCTATCTTCTTATGGCGGTGCACAAGTCTAAAAACGATCTGAAAGCTGCAAAACGATACCCGTTTGTCGAATGCCTAAGTATTCTCCTCTATTCAGCGTTGGCGTTTGAGGCATTTTTGAATCACTTGGGTCGAGAAGTCTTCCCCCACTGGACTCCAATAAAGCGGAAGCTTTCGCCGATTGAGAAGCTGGAGATTCTTTCCGCAGCAAAGGGGGTGGAGGTCGAGTGGGGGCGCCGACCTTACCAATCCGTTTCGCTTTTGATGGCCTTCCGTAACGCGGTTGCGCACGCTGAATCTACAGAGATTAATACTGAACTTATATCTGGCGAAGCTCGCGAGAAAACGAAACATTGGCAGTCATTTTGCACGTCAGAAACGGCACTTAGACTAGGGGGCGACATCGAGCTGCTAATCCAGACTCTTCCTGACGACCTAGGAATAGAAATGCCTAAACTTTCTACACTCGCCGAGCCTGTACGCCGTGCGACCAGCGCCAAATGAGTCGCCCAGTGCTCATTGGGTCTACTAGCCATTCACTATGCGCGGCCAGGTTGTGCGGCTCAGCGCAGACCTATGGCATTGCAAGTGGCATCTAGGAGATTACGATGACGGTGCTCGGAGAGCTTTGGGCTGGTCGGATTTTGGAACAAACACCGGAAACGTCTTTCTTGAGTTCACCAGCACGGAGGACGTGCTTTCCGGTGTCCTAAGACTCCAAGATGAAGGCCTCGGCATCGTTGTCTACGACATAAAGGGATCGTTTGAACAGGGTAATCTGCGACTCAAAGGGCTACCGAAGTCCGCAACGGAAGGTCTACAGGCCGGGGAATTGAATATCGAGGGTCAGCTGACGGCCGAGGGCCAGCTGCGCGGCTTATGGAAGAGCAGTATTGGAACCGGTGGCACGTTCCAACTGTTCCCGCACGATGGCGCCCGCGCTCAGATTCGAGATGCCGGTACCGCATCACCTGAGCAAATCCACTCTGCTACTCGTATATTGGGGGCTATTCGCCTGTATGCCACAGACGTCGATCGACTGATTGCGCGGATAACGGAGGATTTCCAGGGCGGGCGTGCGGTTGTCACCTATTCGAAGGGCGGTGTCGAAGTCTCCCGTTATGCCGACGAATTTCTTCAAGACTTCGCTCAGCTGCAGCCGCTGCACTATTTCAAGGTCACTATCCAAGAGCCGGATGCCTATGGGATCAATAGAGTGGTGACGGTGGATCTTGGCATTGTCTCCAACTCCGTCAACGTGCAAGGCGTACGAGAAGCCTGGGTTCTCGGGAAGGCGGAAACTATTGTCAGGGAGTTGAGATCGGCCCAAAAGACTTTGATAACTTCTTACAGGCGCTTCGGAGTTGGAGTCGTAAACCCAATGATCTTTGTTGGGATGTTAATAGTAATCCCAGAACTTGAAGCGTTGTGGCAGCGGGCAGCGTTTGTTGCGGTCGTGCTATTGCTGCTCTCAGTCCTAGTGTTCGCGCATCGGCGTTTCATTCCCAACTTCGTCGCATATCCAAGCCCAGAGCGTCCGGGGCTAATTCGAAAGTCTTGGCCGAGCATACTTTCCTGGGTGGGTGCAGTGACCGCATCTCTTGCTGCTGCGATGGCTTACTTCTGGTTAGTCGGTGGAGCGCCGCCATAGTCGATGTCCAACAAAAGTATGGGCCGGTTACTTGACCACTATCGTCCTGCGTTCCCGCTTTATTTGATTGCATTAAAAATTCAGCTTACGGTTCGTAACCGCTTACTCCCCTTCACGATTGTAGGATAACTTTTTGATGGTTAGGACGGCGGATTCCCTAAATTCGTGCCAGTTCATCCTCCGGGTCCGCGATGCGCTTCTCGTAGAAGTAGTGAGCCACCGGCTCCGGCAGGTCAATGTCGGCCTGCACCATAGTTGCGCGGCACCGTGCTCGTCGCGGGCGGTTCGACCCAGCTAGATGCGCAGACCAACGCATCGGCGAATGGGGCCCGGTTGTAGCGCTGGCAGATCGTGCAGTGGCAGTACATCCGGAAGCGGGGCGGGGCGTGGATTTTCAGGCGGGCGTAGCCGCAGGGGCAGGCGGCTTCGGTGGATTGCTTCTGGTGCTTGGTGCCTTCGCCGATCCCGTGCTCTCCAAGCGTCAGGTTTCCTGTCCTGCCAGTGCGCGTGGCGTCCACAGGTCGCTGCGCTGCGGCGCACCGTTCCGGAACCGCCCGCCGATCGTCTGGGTGCCGCCGGTGATGACGCGCCAGCTCTTGCGACCTTTCGACGTATAGGCTCGTTCGGCGAGTCCCTCAGGCCCCTTTTTCCGAACCTGGAGGCCGATATCGCGGTAGACGCCGCGGGCGGTGGCGATGGCCCAGGCCGCGCGGGCGGGGAGGGCTCGTTCGCCGATCTTCGCCGATGCGTAGTAGGGCTCGGCGAGTTCGACCAGCTTGGCCGCAAGGGGGTGAACGTCCCTTGCGCGTTCCGGGCGGACCAGGTCGGGTACGTCCAGCTGGGCCAGCGCTCGCCACTCGGTGGGCAGGTAGCAGCGATTGGCGCGGGCATCCTCGACGATGTCGCGGGCGATGTTGGTCAGCTGGAAGGCGATGCCGAGGTCGCAGGCGCGGCGCAATGTCGGGAGATCACGTACGCCCATGATGCGGGCCATCAGGATGCCGACGGCGCCGGCGACGAAGTAGCAGTACTCGAGCAGGTCGTCGGTGGTCTGCGGCTGCCAGCCGGCGACGTCGCGGTCGAAGCCCTCGAGGTGGTCGAGGACGATGTCTTCGGGCAGGTCGTGGCGCCGGGTGACCTCGGCCAGGGCGCGGTAGGGCAGTGCGTCGCTGGGTTCGCCGCGGCAGGCGGCCAGCGAATTCCGCTTCAGGCGATCCAGCGAGTCCGGCGAGGCCGTGCCGGTCTGGCCGCGACCCAGTTCCTGGCCGTCGGTGACGTCGTCGCAGTGGCGGCACCAGGCGTACAGCAGCAGCACGTCGCGGCGCATGGCGGGGCGGAACAGCTTCGAGGCCGTGGCGAAGCTCTTCGAGCCCTCCGCAATCGTCTCGGCGGCCTCGCGGCCCAGCGCGTCGTCGAGCGGTGCGCGGGCCTCGGCCATGAATCAGCGTTCCTGGGCCTGCAGGCCGTAGTCTTCGAGCATCAGACCGGCCGTGGCGCGGGCCGAGCCGACGACACCCGGGATGCCCGCGCCGGGGTGCGTGCCGGCGCCGACCAGGTAGACGTTCGGGATCTTCTTGTCGCGGTTGTGCGGGCGGAAGAAGGCCGACTGCCACAGCACGGGCTCGACCGAGAACGCCGAACCCAGGTGCGAATTCAGGTCGTCCCTGAATCCAAATGGAGTCAGCGTCTGGCAGGTGACCAGGTCGTTCTTGAGCCCGGGCAGGTAGTGGTCCTCGAGGTAGCCGAGGATGCGCTTGGTGTACTTCGGGCCGACCTCGTCCCAGTCCAGGTCGGCCTTGCCGAGGTGCGGCACGGGCGAGAGGACGTAGTAGGTGCTGCAGCCTTCAGGCGCCAGCGAAGGGTCGGTCAGCGTCGGGGCGTGTAGGTACAGCGAGAAGTCGTCGGCCAGGTCCGGGCCGTTGAAGATCTCCTTGATCAGCTCGCGATAGCGCGCGCCGAACAGGATCATGTGGTGCTGCAGGTTCGTGTGGACCCGCTTCAGGCCGAAGTAGATGACGAACAGCGACATCGACCAGCGCTTGGCTTCCAGCGAGCGGCGCTTCTTCTGGCCGTGGTCGGTGTGGCCGAGGAGGTCGCCGTAGGTGTGGAGCACGTCGCCGTTGCTGGCGACCGAGTCGAACTCGCCGTGCCAGCCGTCGTGGGTGCGAACGCCGGTGGCCTTGCCGTTGGCGGTCTCGATCTTCGCGACTTCGCTGTTCAGGCGGACCGTACCGCCGAGGTCCTGGAACAGCTTGACCATGCCGCGGATCAGCGCGCCGGTGCCGCCCTTGGCGAACCACACGCCCCATTCGCGTTCCAGCGCGTGGATCAGGGTGTAGATCGACGAGGTCTGGAAGGGGTTGCCGCCGACCAGCAGCGGGTGGAACGAGAAGGCCTGGCGGAGGTGTTCGTCCTTGATGAACTTCGACACCTGCTTGTAGACGCTGCGCTGGGCCTGCAGCTTCATCAGGTCCGGCGCAACCTTGACCATGGAGCCGAAGTTCAGGAACGGCTTGTGGCCGAGGTCCAGGTAGCCCTTTTCGAAGACCTTGTAGGAGTATTCCAGGAAGCGCTTGTAGCCGTCGACGTCGGCCGGGTTGAACCGGCGGATCTGCTCCTCCAAACGGTCCGGATCGTTGGTGTAGTCGAAGACCTTGCCGTCCTGCCAGCACAAGCGGTACATCGGGTCGACGGGCAGCAGCTCGACGTAGTCGTCCATGTTCTTGCCGGCAATTTCCCACAGCGCGCGCAGCGCCGACGGGTCCGTGATGACCGTCGGGCCGCCGTCGAAGATGAAGCCCTGGTCCTCGTAGACGTACGCGCGACCGCCGGGCTTGTCGCGCTTCTCGAGCACGGTGGTCTGGATGCCGGCGGCCTGCAGGCGAATGGCGAGCGCAAGGCCGCCGAAGCCGGAGCCGATGACGGCCGCGGTCCGGGCGTCAGTTCGAGGGTCGGTCATGGGTGGTCTGCTGCTCCGTGCTTGGATCCCGGCAATGATCTCGGCAATAGTCCCGGCAATAATGGCTGCGCCGTGATTCCGGGTTGCTCCGGAAGGAGCGGTTTCGGGCGCGTCGACTTCTGCCGGCGGCGCATGCTCGATTTGCTCGACAGGATACCCGGTCCGCGAGCTTGCGCCGTGGCCTGTCGTTCACTGGTCGGGGCCGGCGAAATGCCGGGCTTCAATTCAGGACGTCCGGCGGCTACCATGGCGACATGCCACGGGTTCGAACCGAAATGCCTCCGACCGCTTTCGACCTTGGATCGGGGCCCGCCTGCTGCGGTCCATCCGCCGCCACGAGGGGAGGGCCGCATGGCCGCGACCACTGAAGACGCCCTGTCCGACGATGCCGGCCTGCTCGAGTCTCCGGAGCAGCACGCCGAGATCGACGCGCACTGGCGAAGCAGGATCGACGTCCGCCTGGCCGAGCTGATTCCCGGCGATGAAGAGATTGCCGGCGCGACGTGTCCGCAGCTGGCCGAGGCGATGCGCTACTGCCTGCTGGCTGCGGGAAAGCGGGTTCGGCCCATGCTGGCCATCCGCACCGCGCTGCACTTCGGTGGCGACCCCGAGCGAATGATCGATTTCGGTTGTGCCCTGGAAATGGTGCACTGCGCCTCCCTGATGCTCGACGACCTGCCGTGCATGGACGACGCCAGCCTGCGGCGGGGCCAGCCGGCCTGCCACCAGGCCTTCGGTGAGGCGACGACCACGCTGGCGGCGGTCGCGTTGTTGAACCAGGCCTTCGGAGTCCTGGCGCGCGACCGGGCCCTGGGCGCCGACCTGCGCTGTGTGCTGGTCGACCGACTTTCGAACGCGGTCGGCACGGCCGGCCTCGTGTCCGGCCAGAGCCGGGACCTGATCGAGCGCGCCGATGCCCTGGACGGCGATGCGATGGCCGAGATCAATCACCAGAAGACCGGCGTGCTGTTCGAGCTGGCCACCGCCGGCGCCGGCTGCATCCTGGGGCTGGAAGACCCCCTGCTCGACGCGCTGCAGGGCTACGCCGGCCACCTGGGGCAGGCCTTCCAGGCCGCCGACGACCTGCTCGATGCGCGCAGGTTCGCCGGTGCGACCGGCAAGGACGCCGGCCAGGACTGCGACAAGGCCGGATCGGTCCACCGGGTCGGCGAAGACGCGCTGCGTGGTGTCGTGGAGCGCGAGCTGGCCGCCGGGGAAGCGGTGCTGCCGGCGGCCGCAGGCCGGGCCGCGCTCGACGGCTACGTGCGCGCCCTGTTCGCGCGATTCCTCTGAACGTCCTTCCTGCGGTTCGATGGCCAGCGACGTGACCCTCGTTGCCGAGGACCTCGGCTTTGCCTACGGCGATCGCGCCGTGCTGGCGAGCGTGTCGCTGGCGCTGGGCGCCGGCCGTATCTGCGCGCTGCTGGGCCCCAACGGCGCCGGAAAATCGACGCTGATCCGCCTGCTCTGCGGGCGGCTGGCGCCGGCCACCGGGCGGGTGCGGGTCGGCGGTGAGGACCCGGCGCGCTCGGCATCGGCTCGGCGCAGGATCGGCCTGGCCCCGCAGCAGATCGCCCTGTACCCGCACTTGAGTGTCGGCGAAAACCTCCGGGCCTTCGCCCGACTGGCCGGATTGGGCCGCACCGAGGCGCGCCGCGCCTGCGATCGGGCGGTGCGAACTTGCGACCTCGGTGAAGTCGTCGGGCGACGGGTCGGCACGCTGTCGGGCGGATGGCAGCGCCGGACCAACATCGCCTGCGGCATCGTTCACGGCCCCGAGGTGCTGATCCTCGACGAGCCGACGGTCGGCGTCGACCTGCCGGCTCGGCTGGCGATCGAGCGCGTGCTCCGCGCCCTGGCCGAAGAAGGCATGGCGATCTTGATGACCAGTCACGATCTCGAGGAGATGGGGCGCCTGTGCGACCGCGTCGCGTTTCTCGACGCCGGCCGCCTGGTCGCCGAGGGTTCGCCGGCATCGTTGATCCACGATGTCTTCGCCGATCGCCGCGAGTGGCAGGTGACGCTGGATGCCCTGCCCGACGACGAGCTGGCCGAGACCCTGGCCGGGTTGGGGCTGCAGCCGGAAGATCCGAACGCGCCGCTGCAGTGGCGCGGACTGGCCGGCGCGATCGACGTCGACGCGCTCGATGCGCTGCCGGCGATCGAGTGGCGCGTGCGCCGGCCGGGGCTCGACTCGCTCTGGCACCGGTTGTTCGGACGCCCGCCGGAGGCACCGTCGTGATCGCGACCGTTGTGCGGATCATGGCGCTGGGGCTGCTGCGCGATCGCGGCGCCTTGCTGATGGTGTTCGCGCTGCCGCCGTTGATGTTCTGCGTGTTCGCCGAGGTGTTTTCCGGCACCGGTGCGGATTCGCTGGAGCTGCGTGTGCACGTGGTCGACGAGGTCGGCAGCCCGCAGACCGAAGCCCTGGTCGAGGCCCTGGTCGGCTCGCCGGCTCTCGGGGCCGTGCGCTCGCCGCGCCCGGCCGATGGCGAGGCGAGCGTGTCCGGCGGTGAAGTCGATGCGCTGATCCGGATCCGAGCCGAGCCGAGCCGCGATCCGACTGCCGATCTGGACGCCCCTGCGCCTGTTCTGATTGTCTCGGATGCATCGCGCGGCCTGGCCGGACCGGTCGTGGCCGCTCGCGTCCAGCGGCTGCTGCAGCGAGAGTTTCCCGAACTGGGCGTGGCCCGCGCCGCCTCGCTGATCGACGCCCTGGCCGGGCCGTATACGGATGAGCAGCAGGAGCTCCTCGAGATTGCGCTCGAGGAAATCGCCCGGGAAGAGCTTGCCGGGACGTCGGACGAGGAAGACGCGTCGCAGGACGGCCTGGTTGCGCGACAGGTCCTCAGCGGTATCGACCCGGACCGCGGCGGCATCACCTACTACGCCGGAGCGGTCGCCATCCTGTTCCTGCTGTTCGCGGCGATGCAGGGTGCGATTTCCATGATCGACGAGCGGACCAGCGGCATCGTCGACCGGCTGGTCGCGACCCCCGGCGGCTATCCGACCGTCGTGGCCGGGAAGGCGATCTTTCTCACCCTGCAGGGCCTGGTGCAGGTCACGCTGATCTTCATCGTTGCCGGACTGTTCTACGGAGTGGCCTGGCTGGAGCACCCGGGCGCCTGGCTGGTGACCGCGCTGCTGGCCTCGGCGGCAGCGGCCGGCCTCGGTTTGCTCACCGCTTCCCTGTGCCGATCGCGTCAACAGGCGCAGACGGCGTCTTCCTTCGTGGTCCTTATACTGTCGGCGGTGGGCGGCAGCATGGTGCCGCGCTTCATGATGCCGGGGTGGCTCCGCGAGCTGGGCTGGCTCACCCCGAACGCCTGGGCCATCGATGCATGGCAAGGGCTGCTCTGGCGCGGCGACGCGCTGGTCGACCTCGTGCTGCCGTGGTCGGTGCTGGGCCTCGGCGCGCTCGTCGCCATCGGCGCCAGCCTGTGGATGGCACGCCGGATTGCACCTTAGAATCGAATCGAGATGATGCTCGCATGCTGCTGAATGTACTTCTTTTTCTTGCAACCATAATCGCCATGGAATGGGTGGCGTGGTTCTCGCACAAGTACATCATGCACGGCTGGGGCTGGGTCTGGCACGAATCGCACCATCGGCCGCGCAAGGGCTGGTTCGAGCTCAACGACCTGTACGCGGTGGTCGGTGCGGCAGTCTCGATCACGCTGATCTGGTTCGGCCGCGACACGCTGGGCCCGACCTGGTGGATCGGCTGGGGCATGGCCGGCTACGGCCTGATCTACTTCGTGTTCCACGAAGGCCTGGTTCACCGCCGCTGGCCCTTCAAGTGGAACCCGGAGGGCGGCTACATCAAGCGGCTGATCCAGGCCCACAAGATTCACCACGCCGGCAAGGGCAAGGACGATTGTGTGTCCTACGGCTTTCTGCACGCCCGTCCCCTGGCGGAACTGCGCGAGGAATTCAAGGCCCTGAAGGCCGAGTGCGAGGCGTCGGCGGAGTAGGCCGGACCCTTCTCGAGAAGGCGGCCGACCGGTCCGTCAGGGCAGCGCTTCGAAGCCGCCGGCGAACAGCTCGTCCGCGCCCCGCTCGGCGTAGGTGAGCCAGCGCTGCGTCCGGCCGGTCCGGTAGGTGGCGCGTGAACCATCGGCCCAGCGGATGACCACTTCCACGTCCCCCGATCCCGCCGGCAGGCCGAACACATGCTCGGCCGGTGAACTGGACAGGTAGTGGATCGGGATCTGCATCTCGTGGAGCTGCGAGACTCCCCCGGCCGTCACGGTCAAGCGCGCCCCCAGCGCCTCGGTGTTCGGTGAGCGGCCCATCAGGCGGATGCCCAGCCAGCGCCGCGTACCGTCGTCCGCAGCGTCGTTGGTGTAGATGCGACCGAATCCCTGGTTGACGCCGATGAACACGTCGATGTCGCCGTCCCGCTCGAAGTCGAAGCAGGCAATGCCGCGGCCTTCGGCGATGTCGTCGATGCCGCGCAGCGGGGCCTGTTCGGAAAATACGCCGCTGCCGTCGTTGATGAACAGCCGGGCCGGGGTGTCGGCGAAGTCGGAATTCGGCGTGTTCCAGCCATTGACGTGGAACAGGTCGAGGTCGCCGTCGAGGTCGAAATCGGCCGCGCAGGCACCCCAGCCCCAGGCGCCGTCGCGGACGCCGGCGGTTTCGGTGGCATCGACGAACACACCGCTGCCATCGTTGCGGTACAGGCGATTGCCGGAGCCGCCCTGGCCGAGCCCGGGCGGCGGGGTTTCGTCGTAGATCGCGGTCACGAACCAGTCGAGGTGGCCGTCGCCGTCGAAATCGCCGAGGGTCGCGCCCATGCCGTTCTCGTCGGAGATGACCGCGTCGGTGCGCTGGGCATAGCCCGTGCCCCCGGCATTGTGGAAATACTCGCTGGTCAGGAAGTCGCCCGCCACGGCGAGATCGCTGCGGCCGTCGCCATCGAGGTCGCCGAAGTTCGGAGTGAAGGTGAAATCGTTGCCGCTGTCGGGCTGGCCGAAGACCTGGCTGATGCCCCATTCCTGGCCGACGCAGGCGAAGCCGGTGTCGGACTGCAGCCACAGGTGCCCCGGATCCAGCGGCGCCTGGCCGCTGCCCCAGTGGCCCGTGGCCAGGTCCAGCCGGCCGTCGCCGTTCGCATCGCCGACCGCCACGGAATAGAAGTCCGGTCCGACCTGGCCCAGACCGCGGCTGGCGGACCGGTCGACGAACACCGAACCCTCGTTGCGCAGATAGCGAAGGCCGTAGCCGCGGATGCCGGGCAGCAGCAGGTCGCGCAGGCCGTCGCCGTCGAGATCGGCGATCGTGGCGCCGACGGCGTAGATGTTCTCTCCGCTGGCCGCGACGCCGAGGCCCCAGTCGCCGGCCCGGTCGACGAAGCTGCCGTCACCCTGGTTGATCAGCAGGCGGGCCGGGCGAAAGTCGCCGCGAGGTACGTACACGTCAACCCAGCCATCTCCGTCGACATCGCCCGCGGCGAGACCGCCGGACATGTAGTCGGGCATCGAGACCGGGCCGAACTCCAGGTCCAGCGAGAACGGCGGCGCGGCCGAAGCGGTCACTTCGGTGAAGCTCCAGTCGGCCGCCGCCGGCAGCGCGAGCGCTGCCAGCAGCGGTGCGACCGTGACCCGGCGGATCATGACCGCTGCGTCACTGTGGTGAATTCACGAGCGAGCGGTCGGACCCGGACGGCGGCGCCGCAGCATCGATGCGGCAGCCACCGCCATCAGCAGCATCAGCGCAATCAGCCCGGTTCGAGACAGGGTCGGGATGATCAGCGGCCGAACCTGGACCAGGAGCTCGGCCGAGGCCGGCTGGTTGTTGGCATCGCCGCCGTAGTCGGCGGTCACGAAGAACACGCCCTGGTTGACGAAGCTGGTCGAGCACAGCGCCTGGGCGGCCGCCACGGGGACGGCGGAGCAGCCGGCGATCGGCGCACCGTCGACCTCGAAGTCGACGGTGCCGGTGACCGGGTCGAACCCGTCGGTGACGACGGCGGTCAGCTCGATCGGCACACCTTGCGGTACGACGCTGTTGTCGGCGGTCAGGACCAGCGTGGTCACCGCGAGCGTGATGGTCTGGCTCGCGCTGTCCGAACTCGGCTCGTTGTCGGCGTCACCGCTGTAGTCGGCGGTGATCGTGCGTGTGCCGGTTGCGGTGGAGACCAGATCGCAGGAGGTGTCCGGCAGCGTGATCGTGCAGGCCGCGCCGTTGTCGTCGGCAACCGCCACACTGCCCGTCGGCGGGCCGAAGCCGGTCACGCTGACTTCGACCGCGTAGGGCTGGCCGATGCCGGCCGGGGACGGATCGATCAGGTCGATGCTGGTGGTGGTCGGCGAGGGATCGACGACGTGCGGTGCCGTGTCGTTGCTCGCCGTGTTGTTGCCGTCGCCGGGGTAGGCGGCCGTCACCGTCAAGGAACCCGCGCCGCTGTTGCCCAGCTGACACGAGGTCGCCGGCAGGACGATGGTGCAGCTGTTGCCCGCGCCGTCGTCTACGGCGACCGTGCCGGTCGGGTTGAAGCCTGCGACCGTGACGTTGACCGCATAAGCGTCGCCGACGAGGCTCGGCTCGGGAACGATCGAATCGATCGTCGTGACCGAAGTCGCCGGATCGACGATGTGCGCCGTGCTGTCGCTGCTCGGCGTGTTGTTGGCATCGCCCGGGTAGGTCGCGGTGACGGTCAGCGTACCGGCCGCGCTATTGGCCAGCACGCACGAGGCGGCGGGAAGCACGATCGAGCAGCCGTTGCCGGCCCCGTCGTCGACCAGGACGCTGCCGGTCGGCCCGAAGCCGGTCACGGAGACGTTGACCGTGTAGGCGTTGCCCACTGCGCTGGGTTCGGGCACGATCGAGTCGATCGAGGTGGTCGAAACGACGCGCACGACGTCATGTGCAGCGGTATCCGATGACGGCAGATTGTCGACATCGCCCGAGTAGTTGGCGGTGATCGTGCGCGGCCCGACGCTCGGCGCGTTCAGCATGCATCCGGTCGCCGGCAGCACGACCTGGCAGGTCTCGCCCTGGCCGTCGTCGACATCGACGGTGCCGGTGGGGTTGAAGCCAGACACGGAGACCGACACGGTGTAGCTCTGGCCGACGTCGACCGGGCTCGGCACGATGCCGGTGATCGTCGTCGTGCTGACGGCCTGGACCACGGTCTGAGCGGCAGTGTCCTGGCTCGGTCCGAGGGTTGTCGTTCCGGAATAGGTCGCGGTGACGGTCAATGCGCCGACCTGGGTGGCCGGCAGGGCGCAGGCGCCGCCGGGCGAGGCCATGGACACGGCGATCGCGCAGTTGTTGCCGAGGCCGTCGTCAACGGTGATCGTGCCGCCGTCGATCGCGGCCATCGAGCTCACGCTCGCCGACACGGTGTAGTTCTGGCCGACCGTGACCGGGCTCGGCACGATGGAATCGATGGTGGTGGTGGTCGGCGTCAGTCCGGCGTCGATGTCGAACAGGGCATTGACCACCGTGCCGCCGGGCAGCGTGCCGGCAAAGGCCGCGGTCCCGGTCGCCGTGTCCCACTCGATGATGCCTGCCGTGCCGCCGACCGGGCTGCCGACCGCGAACAGCGAGCCGGGCGCGCTCAGGGCCGGGGTTGCCAGACCGGGCGCCAGGGCGCAGCAGTCGGCGACCGCCGGGCCGATGGCCGTGAAGATTCCGCTGCCATCGATCGAGCCCAGCTGGGCCGTGGCGCTGACGGCCGGCGGGGCCGTGATCTCCTGTCGAACCCCGAAGAGGGTCATGCCGATCCGGTCCCAGGCGATCGCCGAGACGGGGCCGTCGAGCAGGGTGAAGCTCGCGGCGTTGTCGCCGGTGGTCGACAGCGACACGAGGTAGCGCTCGGTGGCCGCGTCCGTGGTGCGTCGGCCGACCAGCAGGACTTCGCCGCTGCGCTCGGTGGCGACACCCGCTTCGAGCACGCAGCAGTCGGCCGCGCCGGTGTTGATGGTGGTCAATCCCGCGCTCGTGCCGTCGACCTCGGCCAGCCGGAGCGTGCCGGTGCCGGGATCGACGAGCGCGGCGATCAGTCGCATCGACGCCGCTTCGTAGCTCAGCGCGGCGGCCCGCTCGGTCGTGCCCGTATTGCCGACCTGGGTTCGTGCGCCGCTTGCGACGTCGAAGGAAAACAGCGCCAGGGTGCCGTCGGCGGCGACCGTGTCGGGCCCGAGCGCGAAGATCGTGTCGGTGAACGGGTCGAAGGCCGCCGCGGCGTAGGCGAGCGGGGTCGGCAGTTCCGGGCCGCCGATCGGCGTGACGTTCGAGGCGGCGTCGATCTCGGCCAGCTGGGCCGCACCTGATTCGTGGGTCAGACCGAGTAGCTGGGCATGGGTGAGTTCATGCATCAGGCCGCCGGCGGCCAGCACGATCGCGGCCAGCAGCAAGCGAACGGAGCGCGTCATCTCAGCGCTCCGAGTCGGTCGCGGTCTCCTGCTCGAGCAGCGCCGCCTCGAGTAGTGCCAGGCGGGCTTCGAGGTCCTCGATTCGCTGGTCGCGTTCCTCGATCTCCCGCGTCAGTGCCTGGCTGGCGGCCAGCGCCACGCCGGCGACGTCGGACGGCGACAGCGAGCGCTCGGACGTGCCGAAGCCGAAGGCCCGGTAGAAGTCCTCGGCGACCGGGCCGATATGGCGGTCGGCCTCGGGCGCGCTGAGGTAGTTCCACGTCCACAGCGGCAGCTCGGCGAGCTTGGCCAGTACCTGGTCGCCCGCCACGGCCAGCAGGTTGCCCTTGGAGTGGCGGCTGGACAACTGGGTGATCGCGCCGCCGACGAACAGGTTGCCGGCGTTGTCGAGCACCAGGCGGCGTTCCTCGGTGGCGGGATCGGCATCGTCCGGAATGTCGATGCGCAACCACTCGCCGCTGAATGCGCCGCCCTGACGGAGATGGAGGCCGGCCTCGGAGGCCAGGATACCCATGCCGATGCTGCCGTCGGCGTCGATCACGAGTGCATTGGTCGTCGCGCCGGGCCGGATCTTGAAGGGGATCCGGCTGCCGTTGGTCGTGTCACGGACGAAGAAGTTGGTCTCGTTTCCGGCCACGTCCCAGGTCTGCGCGGTGAAGCCGTCGCTGCCGTCCTGGTCGAGTCTCAAGGTCGGCGTGTTGCCGTCGACCACGTGGAGTTGGACGGCCGGCACGTTGGTGCCGAAGCCGACCGACCCGCTGCTGTCGAGGTAGATGGCGTTGTTCGGAGCCGCGGCTTCGAGAAAGAACGGGAAGCGGCCGGTTTCCGCATCCTGGATACCGAAGAACTCCGCGCCCCCGTTGTCCTGGGAGTTGGCGACCAGGCGCCAGTCGTTGGTCGGGAAGCTGCCGCTGTTCGACGTGTCCTGGAAATGGATGCGCAGGTTGTTCTCCTTCAGTCGGATCGTGTCGAAACCGAACGACTCCCCGTTGACGCAGTCGATACCCACGCAGAACGAACCTCCGTTGACGATCAGGTCGTCGGCGATGATCTGGTCGCGGGTCGGCGGTGCGCCGTCGTCGCCCTCGAGGGGCTCGATGTCGATCACCGAGGCCAGGAAGCCGCCGTCGATGACGCGCACCGAGCCGCTGCGGTCCGGAATCCCGACGCCCGGGGCCTCGACCGACGGGTCGCGGCGCGAGGCCTCGAGCATGGCGCGCGTCGCGTCGTCCAGTACCGGCTCGAACGTTGCGCGCCAGGCATAGAGTCCTTCGCCGATCCTCGCTTCCCGGAGCATGGTGCCGCTGATCTCGACCGGCTCGCCCGGCTCGAAGCCGAATTCGTGGGTCCGGCGATCGGCGCCGCGCAGAACCAGCAGCGCCGCGCCGGATCCATCGGGCCGCGCGACTTCGAAGGCACGTTCGACGCTATGGGTTTCCGGGGCGTCGAGAGACTCGGCGGCAGCCGGAACGGAAAGGGTGGTCAGCAGCAGCGCAAGACCGCGCAACGCGGCCGGGTTCGAGAAGGACATTCATTGGCTCCCTTTGGGTGGGCCGGCAGCAGCCGACACGGTCGATCCGCCGATAGTAGTCGCCCGCAGACGAATTGTGAAGCGGGTCACATCGAACGCGGCTCGAAATCGTTCAATGAGGCAAGGAGCAGGTCGGCGTCCGCAAACCCCGGCTCGCCGGAATCGAAGACAGAGGGGATGGCGATGACCGTCATTCCCGCCGCCTTGCCGGCGGCAACGCCGGCCGGTGCGTCTTCGAAGACCAGGCAGCGACCCGGCTCCACGCCCAATCTGCGGGCAGCGGTCAGGAACACGCCGGGATGGGGTTTGCTCTGCGGTTCGTCGACGCCCGAATGGGTCAGGTCGATTCGATCGGCCAGGTCCAGCTTCTCGACCACGGCGTCGATCAAGGAATGCGGCGAGGACGAGGCGATCGCGATCTTCAGGCCGCGCTCGCGCAGCCCGTCGATGGCCGTTTGCACCCCGGGCAACGCTTGACCGTGTGCCAGGATCCGATCGGTCACATCTTGGAGCACCCGCTCGACCATCTCGGCCACCGGCGGACCGCTCCAGTCGAAACGCTCGTGCCAGAGCGTCAGCACCTCGTCGATGCGGCGGCCGGCCGTCGCCCGGCACAGGTCGCGGGTGACCGGCACGTCGAAGGGCGCGTAGACCGCGATCTCGGCGTCCTGCCA
Organism: Wenzhouxiangellaceae bacterium; assembly: GCA_965222675.1. Lineage (GTDB taxonomy): Bacteria > Pseudomonadota > Gammaproteobacteria > Xanthomonadales > Wenzhouxiangellaceae. The sequence continues at coordinate 1,880,666 of OZ244963.1, forward strand.
GTGCGGTTCGGAGTCGATCAACAGGCCGTCCATGTCGAACAGCGCAGCGTCGAAGTCGTCGATGGTCATCCGGACGACGCAGCGGCCAGCAGTTCCCGGCGCAGCTCGGCCGGGTCGGGCTGCAGCGGTTCCGCCCGGCTCGGTCTCGACAGCAGGTCGGCCAGGGCCGGCGGCGGCTCGACGGTCCGGCCGATCAACGGTTCGACGACTTCGGCGAACTTGGCCGGGTGGGCGGTCGCGGCGACGAGGAAGGCCCGGCGGTCGCCGCTGCGCCGGCGCTGGGCCAGGACCTCCATCGCGCAGGCCGTATGCGGGCAGACCACGAGATCGCGCGCCGAGTGTTCACGCCGGATGCGATCGCGAATGGCCTCGTCCGGCACGCTGACGGCGTGGATGCGGGCGTCGCGGAGGTCGCGGTCCCGATACAGCCACGCCAGGCGTTCGAAGTTGCTGGGATCGCCCACGTCCATTGCATTGGCCAGCGTGGCCAGCCCGTCGCGGCCGACGTAATCGCCGCTGGCGAAGTAGTCGGGAAGCGTGCGGTTGGCGTTGGTCGCCAGCCAGATGTCGCCGATCGGGAAGCCGAGCTCGCGCGCCAGCACGCAGGCCAGCGCGTTGCCCAGGTTGCCGGTGGGGACGACGACCTGCAGTTCGTCGCGGCCGGACCCGGTCAGCTCCAGCGCCGCCTGCGCGTAGTAGGCGACCTGGGGCAGCAGGCGGCCGATGCAGATGCTGTTGGCGGTGCTGACCCGGGCGCGTGTCCGCAGATCCTGATCGTTGAGCGCCGCCTTGACCATGCGCTGGCAGTCGTCGAAGCTGCCGGCGACGCGATAGGCCGTGACGTTGCCGCCGAAGGCACCGAGCTGGTGGGCCTGCAGCGGCGAGACCCGTCCTTCCGGATAGAGGATGCGCACCCGGAATCGCGGCCTGCCGTGGAACGCCGCCGCCACGGCCGCGCCCGTGTCGCCGGACGTGGCGACCAGGATCGTTCTTGCCCCGGCGTCTTCGGCTTCGCGCTCGGCCAGACGACCCATGCACTCGGCCAGGAACCGTGCCGCGAAATCCTTGAACGCCGCCGTCGGTCCGTGGAAGAGCTCGAGGATCCAGGCTTCGGCGCCGTCGTCCGGGTCGCCGTCAAGTGCCCGGTCGGATCGCCCTGCACCGTGCAGGGCGACGACGGGCAAGGGCAGGTCCAGGCTGGCCCGGCACGCCGCCGAGAGGCCGGGCGCCAGGGGACCGCCGGCGAAGAACGGTGCAAGGACGGCTTCGGCCGTGGCGGGCAGGGATGCAGCCCGGTCCAGGCCGGCTGCATCGAGCGGCGGGAGGGATTCCGGAACATACAGTCCGCCGTCGGGCGCCAGGCCGGCCTGCAGCGCCTCGGCCAGGTCCACGGACGGGGCTTCGCCCCGCGTGCTGATGCATTTCATTCAGCGGTCCTCGATCCGGTGCGCCTCGACCGGTCGTGCCGCGGGCCCGTCGACCGGCGAAACGTGCCGATCCGCGGCCAGGTCGTGCAATGCGAAGGCCTGGGCCATCGCTTCGGACGCTCGCTCGGCATCGGATCGACTGCGGAACCAACCGAACACGCTGGGGCCTGCGCCGGAAATCGACGCACCGAGCGCACGGTGGTCCAGCGCAGCGCCGCGAACGGCGTCGAAGCCGGGGATCAGGTGCTTCCTGCGCGGTTCGACCAGCAGGTCCTCGAGCCCTGCGTCGATCCGGTCGATGTCGTTGTCGTGACAGCCCGACAACAGCAGGGCGAGGCGGCTGGTCTGGGCAACGATCAGGTCGATCGGGAAGGGGTCGCGCAGGGCTTCCCGCGATGCCCGGGTCGACAACTCGATGTGCGGGTGGACCACGGCCGCCCACAGGCCGGCGGGAACGGGCACCCGCACCAGGCGGTCCGGCAGGGCCAGGACCAGGCCGCCGAGCAGCTGCGGTCCGACGTTGTCGCCATGGGCGGCACCGCTGGCGACCGATTCGCCGGCGAGCGCGTGCGGGTACAGCGCGTGGGCGTCGAGGCGAAGGTCCAGCGCGGCCGCGGTCGCGACCACGGCCGCGACTGCCGAGGCGGCCGAGCCGCCCAGCCCGGACGACAGGGGAATGCCCTTGTGCAGTACCAGATCGACGCCCGCGCCAGGCGCGTGGGCGTCGATCAGCGATTGGGCGGCTCGCGTGGCCGTGTTCCGGGCAGGATCCTGCGGCAACTCGGTCACGCAGCCCTCGATGCCGGCCAGACGTGCACCGGGAGTGCTCGCCGGGCTCGCGGTCACCCGGTCGCCCGGGCCTTCGATGCTGTGGCCGAGCAGGTCGAAGCCCACGGCGACGTTGCCCACGGAGGCCGGTGCGAACGCGGTGACGACGCTCGTGGTCATGGTGTGAACCGGGGTGTGAACCCTCGTCATGTTAACCTTGTTTTAACAGGCTCGAAGCAGAGGACAGTCGATTTGCCGAAAGCGGGGCGGTGCGCAGACTTCCGCCGCTCCGACCGACGCCAGAAGACTCGTGGTGTGCCACTGGCCATCGCGGCTGCATGTTGTTGAGCAGGTCGTTCATTCCTTCCTATTTGCTCGGCACCTCCGGTTTGCAACCGTGATGGTCCGAATCGCCGTTCGCCCGCGCTCGTTGCACGGTGCGGATTACGGCTGTTGAAGGTTCAGGCACTCCAGATATCCTCTCGGCGGGTTTCCGGGCGAGCGTCGCGGAGACGTTCGTCCTTTCGGCCGGACTGGGTCTGTTGACCACCGTCCATACCAACACAAAAGAGAGAACGAACCATGCCAAGACGAGATCGATTGACACAGGCCGTCCTCTGGGGGCTGGCCGCATCGACGTCCGCGAGCGTGTTCGCGCAGGACAACGAGGCCGCGAACAACGAGGAGACGGAGTCCAAGGAGATCAGCCGCATCGTCGTCACCGCGACCAAGACCGAGGAGGTCGACCTCCAGTCGGCGCCGATCACGGTGCAGGCGGTCGATCAGAAGGCGCTGACCGAGATGAACATCGGCAACTTCGACGACCTGCGCAGCAACACGCCGAGCCTCAACGCGGCCAGCCGCGGCCCCGGTCAGCAGACCATCTACATCCGCGGCCTCGCGGTCCAGCCGATCACCGTGCTGCTGTCCGGCGCGCAGGGCACCTCGCCCAACGTCGCACTGTATCTCGACGAGCAGCCGGTGACCGCGCCGGGGCGGAACCTGGACGTCTACGCGACGGATCTCGAGCGCATCGAGGTCCTGCCGGGACCGCAGGGCACGCTGTTCGGTGCCAGCTCCCAGGCCGGTACGATCCGGTACATCACCAACAAGCCCCAGCTCGGCCTGTTCGACGCCGGCTTCACGGGCGAGGCCTCGTTCACCAAGGACGGTGAATTCAACAGCTCCGGCGAGGGGTTCTTCAACCTGCCGATCGGCAATTCGACGGCTGCCCGGATCGCGTTCTACAACGTCAACCTCGGCGGCTACATCGACAACGTACTCGGCGAGTTCACGCTGGACCCGGAGATCAATCCCGAATCCGCGGTCGATCTCGGTCCGGACGCGACCTACCAGACGGTCAACAACGCGGACCTGGTCGAGGAAAACTTCAACGACAGCTACTACAAGGGTCTTCGCGCCGGGCTGTATCACGAGTTCAACAGCGACTGGAACCTGCTGGTCCAGAACACCTACCAGGAACTGGGCGCAGACGGCGTGTTCGACTACGATCCCGAAGTCGGTGACCTCGAAGTCACGCGTTTCTTCCCCGATGAACTCAAGGACGAGTTCAACCAGACCACATGGACCCTCGAAGGTCGCCTGGGCGCGCTGAACATGGTCTACACCGGCGGCTACCTCGATCGCGAGGTCAACCAGTCGGTCGACTACACCGGCTACAACAATGCCGGCGCCTTCATCGCTTACTACACCTGCACCTACGACAACCCGGATTACATCGTCAACTACGACATCGATCCGCGCTTCATCACGGAGAATCGACAGTGCCTGGACCCGACCAAGGGCACGAAGATCCTCCAGGAGCACGAGCGCTTCACGCAGGAGTTCCGGATCTCCACGCCGGCTGAGAATCGCTGGCGCTTCGTCGGTGGGGTGTACTACGACGATTTCCAGATCGACACCCAGGACGATTACTTCTACCTGGCCACGCCGGATCTCGGCTTCGCGCCGAACGCACCGATTTCCGATGCGTTCCAGGTCAATCCCGAGACCCGGCCGGCAGGAGTGGCGTTCTTCAACGATATCCGTCGGACCGAGGAACAGCTGGCCTTCTTCGGCGAGTTCAGCTACGAGCTGATCCCGGACACACTGCAGGCCACGATCGGCGCACGCGCCTACGAAATCGAATCGGATTTCACGGGCTCGTCGAACTTCGCCAACGGGATCTTCGCCGGTTCCGTCGACCTCGACAGCGGGCGTGACTACGACGTCGACGGCGGGCACACGCCGGACCCGCTGGAGCAGGACGACGTGATCACGAAGCTGAACGTGTCGTGGACGCCGGAAGACAACTTGATGCTCTACTTCACCCGGTCCGAGGGCTTCCGTCCCGGCGGCTGGAACCGCGGTGGCGGGATTCCGTCGGTCAATCCCGATTTCCCGACCGTCAGCGCGACCTACGACACCGATGACGTGACCAACTACGAGATTGGCTGGAAGACGCTGCTGTTCGGCAATTCCTTCCGCTTCAACGGTGCGGCGTACTTCATCGAGTGGGAGAACATGCAGGTCTCGCGCTTCGACCCGCAGAACGTGTCGATCCTGACCTTCATCGAGAATTCGGCCGATTCCGAGATCTTCGGTATCGAGACCGACTTCGCCTGGCGGGCCACGCCGAACTTCACGCTCTACGGTGCGGTTTCCTACAACGATACGGAGCTGACCGACGTCGACGCCCAGGTCATCGAACTCGCGCCGATCGGCAGCCAGCTGCCGCTGGTGCCGGAGATCCAGGCCAGCCTGCGCGGCCGCTACGAACAGTCGATGGACTGGGAGTGGGCCGACTACGGCTTCGTCCAGGTCTCGGGCAAGTACTCGGGCAAGTCGTTCAGTTCGCTGGTCGCCGAGGAACGTCGCGAGCAGGATGCCTACGCGATCTTCAACGCGGCGGCGGGCATTTCGCGTGGAAGCTGGACGGCGGAGCTGTTCGTCGAGAACCTGTTCGACGAGCGCGCCGAGCTGTTCATCAACACCCAGGACGACATCCCGCGGATCACGACCAATCGTCCGACGACTGCGGGCATTCGCCTGACCTACCGGTTCCTGCCGCTGTAATTCCTGCGGTGACGGAACCGCCGGGCGGGCCGGGTACAATGCGTCGATGCGTTCCATCGATGCTTCCGAGTCCCCGGCTCGCCCGGATTCTTCGTTGAAACAGGCCGAGGCGCTGCTCAAGCAGCAGCGCTTCGGCGACTCCCTCGAGAGCGTCCAGGCCGTCCTGGACGCGTCTCCCGACCATCCCCGTGCACTCTTCCTGAACGCCGTCAGCCTGCGCTACCTCGAGCGCTTCGACGAGGCGCTGGCGAGCCTGCGCCGGCTGGTGCAGGTCGCGCCGGACTACGGCCGCGCCTGGCAGGAGATCGGTCATGTCCGCAAGGCCCGCGGCGAGTCCGGCGAGGCCTGCGATGCCTATGCCCGCGCGACCGAACTGAATCCGGGCCTGCCGGCTTCCTGGCGTTGCCTGGCCGAGTTGAGGCAGGGGGCCGGCGATGTCGAAGGAGCGCGCGTGGCGGGGGCGAATTTCAAGCGGCTGACCGGCCTGCCGCCGGAGCTGGTCACGGTGACCAGCCAGCTGCACGAAGGCCAGATCTACAAGGCCGAGAAGCTCTGCCGCTATTTCCTGCAGCAGCACCCGCACCACCCCGAGGCGATGCGCCTGCTGGCTGCGATCGGCGTCCAGCTGCATATCTACGACGACGCGGAGTTCCTGCTCGAAAGCGTGCTCGAACTGGAGCCTGGGTTCGACCTGGCGAGAATGGATTACGTCAAGGTGCTGCACAAGCGGCAGAAATTCGCCGAGGCCTGGGAGGCCGCGGCCGAACTTCGTCGGCGAATGCCCGGCAACCTCGCCGCCGAGCTGGCCTACGCCAACCAGTGCTCGGCCATCGGACGCTACGACGAAGCGATGGAGGTGCTCGAACCGCTGATCGAGATCTCCCCCCAGCCCTGGAACGTCCACATGCTCCGGGGCCATGCACTCAAGACCATCGGCGAGCACGAAGCGGCGATCGAGGCCTACCGGGAAGCTTGCCGGGGCAGGCCCGCCTTCGGCGACGCCTGGTGGTCGCTGGCCAACATGAAGACCTTCCGCTTCGAGGACGTCGAGGTCGAGCGCATGCGCGACGTGCTCGACGCCGGCGGCCTGGCACCGATCGACGAGATTCACCTGCGCTTTGCGCTGGGCAAGGCGCTGGAGGATCGCGAACAGTGGGCGGGATCCTTCGAACAGTACGAGCGTGGAAATTCGATCAAGCGCGGCCAGATCGACTACAGCGCCGACCGGATGAAGGCCGAGTTCGATCGTCAGATGGAATTCTTCAGTGCAGATCGCGCCGAGCAATTGCTGCAGGGCGGGCACGAGGCGCCCGATCCGGTCTTCGTGGTCGGTCTGCCGCGTGCGGGCTCCACGCTGATCGAGCAGATCCTGGCATCGCACCCGGCCATCGACGGGACCCTGGAGCTGCCGAACATCCTCGCGCTGGCCCATCGACTGGACGGCCGCCGTCGCCGGGGCGATGCGCATCGCTACCCGGGTATGCTGGCCGAGATGAGCCCGGACGAGCGCGCCGAGCTGGGCCGCCGCTTCATCGAGGACACGCGGATCCACCGCGAGGATGCGCCGCTGTTCATCGACAAGATGCCGAACAACTTCCGGCACCTGGGCCTGATCTTCTCCATCCTGCCGAATGCGCGGGTGATCGACGCCCGCCGGTCGCCGATGGGCTGCTGCTTTTCGGGATTCAAGCAGCTGTTCGCTGAGGGCCAGGAGTTCTCCTACAGCCTGGAAGACATCGGGCGCTACTATCGCGATTACGTCGCGCTGATGGCGCACTGGAACGCCGTGTATCCCGGCCGCATCCTCCAGGTCGACTACGAACAGGTCGTCGACGACCTCGAAGGCCAGGTCCGACGCATGCTCGACTACCTGGATCTGCCCTTCGACGAGGCCTGCGTGGAGTTCCATCGAACGCGCCGCTCGGTGCGCACGGCAAGCTCCGAGCAGGTCCGCCAACCGATCTACCGCGCCGGAGTCGAGCAGTGGAAGCACTTCGAGCCGTGGCTGGATCCGCTGAAGGCCGCGCTGGGGTCGGAGCTTGCGCCGGTTCCGACCGGAAACGCGCGGGCGTGAAGGCCATGATCAACGACATTGCAACGGGAGACTGAAGCCGCGATGGAATCCAAGGAACAGATTGTCCAGAACTGGCTGCCGCGCTACACGGGCACCCCGATCGAGGATTTCGGCAAGCACATCCTGCTGACCAATTTCGACAACTACGTCGAAAAGTTCGCCGACAGGCTCGGCGCCGAGGTCAAGGGACGCGACAAGGCGATGCGCAACGCCACGGCCGAGGGCCTGTCGATCATCAACTTCGGCATGGGCAGCGCCAATGCCGCGACCATCATGGATCTGCTCGGCGCGGTCGCACCGAAAGCCGTGCTGTTCCTCGGCAAATGCGGTGGGCTGAAGAAGAAGAACAAGCTCGGCGACCTGATCCTGCCGATCGCCGCGATTCGAGGGGAGGGCACGTCCAACGATTATTTCCCGCCCGAAGTCCCTTCGCTGCCGGCGTTCAAGTTGCAGCGAGCCGTGTCATCGACCATCCGCGACCACGAGCGGGATTACTGGACCGGAACCGTGTACACCACGAACCGCCGGGTCTGGGAGCACGACCGGAAATTCAAGAAATACCTGCGCCGCACCCGGTGCATGGCCATCGACATGGAAACCGCAACGATCTTCGTCACGGGGTTCGCCAACCGCATCCCGACCGGCGCGCTGCTGCTTGTCTCGGACCAGCCGATGGTGCCCGAAGGCGTCAAGACCGACGCCAGCGATCGCGCAATCACCCAGCAGTACGTGGATGCCCAGATCGAGATCGGTATCGACGCCCTGCGCGAGATTCGCGACGAGGGGCAGTCGGTCCGACATCTCAAGTTCGACGAGTAGCTTTGTTTTTTTGGGGGCGTTGTCGGTGACGCGTTGCCGACAACGATCCTCCGTCCGATAGGCGAAGCCCGCATGGCGAAACGCCTTTGTTCTTGCTTCGGAATCGAGAACCAAACCCAACCCCTTGAACCCTTTCGCCCCGCGCTGCGCGCTTGCGGGCGACCTTCTTTTGTCAATCGCGACAAAAGAAGGCAAAAGCGCTCTTTACAAGCGGGTCGTATCGAGGTGCGAGTTTCCCCGGATACGCCGTGGCGACAATAATCGCTGGTCGACCTCGACTCAGGAGAAGCTGTCGAGCGCAACCTCCAGGCTACCGACGGTGGCCGCGGAACGATATCCGCTCCGGCCCGGCAGTGACCTCGAAGGTCGCGTCCCCAGGCCGGTAGTCCTCCGATCCCCCACCCGGTAGCCGAAAACTGGCGCGTGACAAGCTTCTCGTGTCTCGGCGCGATAAGCGATTTTCTGCGCCGCGGCACCATCTCACAGGCAACCCCGCCCCGTTCGCACCGCTTGTAGAAGCGCTTTTGGGTACTTTTGAGGCGACTGTCAAAAGTACCTCGCCAGAAAGCGGGCGAAGCCCGCGTGGCGAAACCGCCTTTGTTCTTGCTTCGGAATCGAAAACCAAAACCAACCCCGAAAAGCCTTTCGCCCCGCGCTACGCGCTTGCGGGCGACCTTCTTTTCTCAGGCGCGACAAAAGAAGGCAAAAGCGCTCTTTACAAGCTGGGCGTATCGAGGCCGAGTTTCTCGGCTAAGGCCGTGGCGCCAAGAATCGGTGGTCGACCCCGACTCAGGAGAAGCTGTCGAGCGCAACCTCGGGGGTTACCCACGGCGGGATCCGGTCGATGGTCGACGAAAGGAAGCACGTGCGTCCCGAGGGGTTGCCCACCGGGGCAGATCGTCTTCGATCGCTACCCGGGTAGCGGAAAGCTGGCGCGTGACAGATTCTCGTGTCTCAGCGCGCTAAGCGATTTTCTGCGCCGCGGCGCTATCTCACAGGCAACCCCGCTCCGTTCGCACAGCTTCTGGAAGCGCTTTTGGGTACTTTTGAGGCGACTGTCAAAAGTACCTCGCCAGCAAGCGGGCAAAGCCCGCGTGGCGAAACGCTCCTGGAGTTACCAGGCACGATAGCCGAAGCCATGCCGCGCAGCCCGCGTGGCGAATTGCTTGACCCATGGCCAAAAGCGAAGCCCGGCACAGGGCCGGGCTTCAACTGTCGATCATCAGAGCGCGCCCGATCGCGCGCGATCGCTCATTGCACTTCGAGTACGAACTGCTCCGAGACCCAGCCTTCCTGCCCGTCGGACGTGCGGATGTTCACCCAGCCGCTCGCCCGACCCAGCACGTCGACCATGTCCCCGGAGGCCAGGGAGAACACCACCGGGTTGCTCGTGCCCGGGCCCTGGCGCACGTTCAGCGAGCTGGCGGTGATCACCACGCGTTCGCCGGTCGATGCGGCGCCGGACGAAGAACCTCCGCTGCCGGCCACATTGCCGTACTGGTCGTAGCGCATCATCGCCGGCGGCGTAACCGAGATGACGTAGTTCACCGCCTCGCCGATCACCTGGCGCAGCGCCTTTTCGCGCGGTGTGTTCTTCCACGAAGAGAGCGATCCGCCGAGCGCGTAGCTGCCGGTGTATCCGGCCAGAGCGCCTCCCATGTTGAAGTCGCGGGCCTCGCCCTCGACGCTGGTGGCGGCCAGCACCCGGCTGGTCGTGGCGTCGACGACGCGCAGGTCGATGGCCATGTGGGCAGAGCGCGAACCACCGGCCAGCGCTCCGAGCACCCGGCCGACGTTTCCGCCGCCGATCCGGCCCTGGGTGCCGCCGGAGTCGGCCGCGAACTCGGTGACCGCCGCGACCACAAGCAGTTCGGCACCCTCGATCTCGCCGATCGCCGCCGCGGTGTCGCCGCGGACCCGGCCCGAGGCGCCGAGGTCCTGTTCGCTGAGTACGTCGTCGAGCGCCTCGCGCTCGAGCACGATGAAGCGGCCGGAGTTGACCAGCGCGGTGGTCAGCATGTCGGCCATGCCGTCGCCGATCGACGGGCTGTACCAGTTGTACGAATCCGCGGTCTTGTTCTCGAATCGGGCAACGGCGATCCGCGCCTTCGGACCGTTGTAGGCCTCGGCCTGGACATCGGCCATGTTGGTGCCCGAACTTTCACGGACATTGGTGGTGGTCCCGGCGGTCGGACAGCCGGTGAGCATCAGCGCGGCGAGCGCACCGGCGAGCGAAGTTCGGAGAATGCTGCTACAGACGGACTGTTTCATTTCGGTTCCCTCCCTGGAAACTGGTGATCGATTGGACGATTCGGGCGCTACTGGACATCCAGCGTGCCGTCGGCGGAAATCCAGCCGGTGCGACCCTGGTCGTCCCGGACCTGGATCCACGCCCCGGCGCGTACGGCGGCCTCGACGATGGCACCCGAATTCAGCGTGAAGACGACCGGGCTGCTCGCGTTCGGGCCCTGGTGGGCATCGAGCGAGCCGGCGGTGATCACGACGCGGTCGCCGCCGGACGCGGAGGCCGGGGCAGGGGTGCCGCCGCTGGTTGGCTGGGTATTGGCTCCGTAGCGCATCATCTGCGGCGGCGTTACGGAGATCACGTAGTCGACGGCACCTTCGATCACGGCGCGCAGCGCCTTCTCTCGCGGGGTGTTTCTCCAGCCCGAAAGCGAGCCGCCCAGCGCATAGTTGCCCGTGTAGCCGCCGAGCGCGCCGCCGAGATTGAAGTCCTTGGCCTCGCCTTCGACGCTGGTCGCGGCCAGTACGCGGCTCGTGGTCGCGTCGACGACTCTCAGGTCGATGGCCATGTGGGCCGAGCGGGATCCTCCAGCCAGCGCACCGAATGCGCGGCCGATCCGGCTTCCACCGAGGCTCCCCGAGGTGCCGCCGCTGTTGCCGTCGAACTCGGTCACTGCGGCCACGATCAAGAGCTCGGCACCTTCGATCTCGCCGATGGCTGCCGCCGTATCGGAGCGCACGCGGCCCGAGGCGCCTAGATCCTGTTCACCCATCACGTCATCGAGTGCTTCGCGCTCCAGCACGATGTAGCGGCCCGAGTTGACCAGCGCGGTGGTGAGCATGTCCGCCATGCCGTCGCCGATCGACGGGCTGTACCAGTTCTGGGAGTCCGCGGTCTTGTTCTCGAAGCGGGCAACGGCGATCCGCGCCTTCGGACCGTTGTAGGCATCGGCCTGGGCGTCGGCGATGCTGCGGTTCGAGCTTTCACGGACTCGGACCGTGGTGCCGGATTGGGCGAAGGCCTCGGAGACGGTGGCGAACAGGGCCAGCGCGACGATCAAAGAGGTGAGCAGATGTTTCATTGGGGCTCCCGGAGCATTCCGAAGTCGATTGAGGGCAATGCGCACCGTTATAGCCGCAAGCGGCGATACCGTGCAACCTTGGAACGGATTCCGGGCGCGAATCACGCCACCGGCAGCGGGGCGGCTCAGGCGTCGGCGGAGCCGCTGCCGCGACCGATCGACTCGTGCTCGAAGCCGAGTGCGGCCAGCTCGACCGGGTCGTAGATGTTGCGGCCATCGAAGATCACCGGATAGGCGAGCGAATCCCGGATCCTCTCGAAGTCGGGGCTCCAGAATGCCTTCCACTCGGTGACTACCGCCAGCGCGTCGGCACCGTCCAGCGCGGCGTACGGGTCGTCGCACAGCGTGAGGTCGTCGCGATCGCCGTAGGCGCGGCGGATTTCGTCCATCGCCTTGGGGTCGTGTGCGCGGACCCGCGCGCCGGCCCTCCACAAGGCCTCGAGCAGAACCCGGGCGGGAGCTTCGCGGATGTCGTCGGTTTCGGGCTTGAACGCCAGCCCCCAGACCGCGAAGGTCCGGCCGGACAGGTCCTTGCCGAAGCGGGCGATGATCTTCTCGAACAGGCGCTGCTTCTGCGCCTGGTTGACCGCTTCGACCGCGCCGAGAATGAGCGCCGGGCGGTCGTGATCCTGGGCGGTACGGGCCAGCGCGCGGATGTCCTTCGGAAAGCAGGAGCCGCCGAAGCCCACGCCGGGGTAGATGAAGTGATAGCCGATCCGCGGGTCCGAGCCGATTCCGATGCGGACCCGCTCGATGTCGGCGCCGACGTCCTCGGCGAGGTTCGCCAGCTCGTTCATGAAGGAAATCTTCGTCGCCAGCATCGCGTTGGCGGCGTACTTGGTCAGCTCGGCCGAGGCGATGTCCATGCTGACGATCTTCTGGTGGTTGCGATTGAACGGAGCGTAGAGCAGGCGCAGCTGCCGTTCGGAGACTTCATCGGCCACACCGATGATGATCCGGTCGGGGTTCATGAAATCCTTGACCGCAGCGCCTTCCTTCAGGAATTCGGGGTTGGACGCCACGCGGGGTTCGAACCCGCCGTCGGATTCGCGCATCGCCGCGCGGACCTGCTTCGCGGTGCCGACCGGGACCGTGGACTTTGTGACCACCAGCTGCGCCTCCGTGAGGCTGCGTCCGATCTGGCGGGCGACGGCCAGCACGGACCGCAGATCGGCCGAGCCGTCCTCGTCCGGGGGCGTGCCGACGGCGATGAAGATGATCTCGCCATGCCGGGTCGCCTCGTCGGCGTCGGTGGTGAAGGTCAGTCGCTTTGCGGCGTGGTTGCGGCGGACCAGCGCTTCGAGACCCGGCTCGTAGATCGGAATCTCGCCGCGCTCGAGCCGCTCGACCTTGTCGGCATCGATGTCCATGCACACGACATGGTTGCCGACTTCGGCCAGGCAGGCCCCGGTCACCAGCCCGACGTATCCCGTCCCGAAAATGCTGACGCGCATCAGAAGATCCCGTTCACGAAAGCGACAAAACTAGCGCAGAAGGATTACGGAAATACTGCATCGCGTCTGCAGCGAGTTCTGCTTTGGTCAGAAATCGAAGTGACGCGTCGTGAGCGGCCGACTGGGAGTGGCCGCCAGCGCGCAGGACCCGCAGTGCACTCGTGTGCATGAGGACTCCGAGCACTGCCGGACGCTTCCAGACGGCCGCGCAGCAGCGTCAGTTCGATTTCTGGAGGTCGGCGATCATGGCCTTCAAGAACCGCGCAGCCTCACCCCCGGTGCACACCCGGTGATCGAAGGTCAGGGAGAGCGGCAGCATGCGGTGGGCTTCCATACCGCCCATCACCGGCACCACTTCGTGCCGGAGCACGCCGGCCGCGACGATCGCAACGCACGGCGGGTTGATGATCGGGGTCGCGTAGCGGCCCGCGAACACGCCGAAGTTCGACAGCATGATCGTGTAGTCCTTCAGGTCCTCCGGCGGAATCGACCGGTTCTTGGCGTTGTCGCGCAGCCGGTTGATCTCCGAGCGCAGGCCCTGGTGATCGGACGAGTGCACGTCCCGCAGGCGCGCGACGAACAGGCCGTCGGGGGTGTCGACCGCCATTCCGACGTGCATGCCCTTGTGGATCATGCGCATGTTCTGCTCGTCGTCGTACCAGGCGTTCAGGCCAGGCTCGGCCTGGGCGCCTGCCCACAGCGAGCGCAGCAGGCGGACCGTGATGTCCTCGCCCGGGCGCCAGGCGTGGATATCGGCGTCGTCCATGATCGTGGTGGCCACGACGCGGGCGTGCGACTCGCTCATCGCGCGGGCCATGGTCCGGCGCGTGCCCCGGATCGGTTCCCAGTCGCCGCTGGCTTCGGCCGGTGCGGGCGCAGGGGCCGGAGCCGGTGCGGGTGCCGGGCTAGGCGCGGGCGCCTCTGTATCTGCGGCCTTGCGCTTCGGGCCGCCCTCGGCGACCTTGCGAACGTCGGCCGAGGTCACGACCCCGTCGGGGCCGGTGGGCTCGACATCGCCGAGGTCCACCTTGAGCTTGCGGGCCAGGGCACGGACCGCCGGCGTGACCTTGACGCCGCCGACCGTGGAGTGACTCTGCCGGACCACCTCGTCGGAGGTGGTCACGTTGCCGACCACGGTGCCGGTGTCGGCCCGTTCTTCCGGTTCGGTCTGGCCGGCGTCGTCGGCGGCCGGTTCGGTCGCCTTTTCGGATTTCGCTTCTGCGTCGGCGTCGGCGCCCGACGCGTCGTCGGATGCCGGTGCCGCCGATTCACCGTCGCCGGTATCGAACTCGACCAGCGGCGCGCCGGTCTTGATCACGTCGCCGGCCTGGCCGTGGAATTTGCTTACGGTGCCGGTGTAGGGCGAGGGCACTTCGACCACGGCCTTGGCGGTTTCCATGGAGACGATCGGGTCGTCGACCTTGACCTGGTCACCTTCGGCGACCAGCCACTCGACGATCTCGGCGTCCGGCAGGCCTTCGCCGAGGTCGGGGAGGTTGAATGTCTTCATGAGTACTCCAGCGTTTCCTTGGCCGCGTGCACGATTCGTTCCGCGCTCGGCATGTAGTTCATTTCACTGCGGTAGAGCGGCATGATGGTGTCATAGCCGGTCACCCGCTTGATCGGGGACTTGAGATGGAAGATGCCGCTGTCGGCCAGGCCGGCGGCGATTTCGGCGCCGACACCGCAGTGCTTCGGCGCCTCGTGGACGATCACGCAGCGCCCGGTCTTCTCGACCGACTCGAGGATCGTTTCCATGTCGATCGGCGCGACCGTCGCGACGTCGATCACCTCCGCGCTGACGCCTTCCTTCTCGAGTTCGACGGCAGCTTCCATGGTTTCCTTGACCATCGCGCCCCAGGTCACCAGGGTCACGTCGGTGCCGTCGCGCAGCACGAAGCAGACGTCGAGCGGCAGTTCCTCGCCGTCGTCGACGACCTCCTCGCGCTGCCAGCGATAGATTCGCTTCGGTTCGAGGAACACGACCGGGTCCGGGTCTCGGATCGCGGCCAGCAGCAGGCCGTAGGCGCGGCTCGGCGACGACGGAATCACGGTGCGTACGCCCGGGAAGTGGGCCCAGGTCGCCTCGTTGCTGTCCGAATGGTGCTCGGGCGCGTGGATGCCGCCGCCCCAGGGCGCGCGGAACACGGCCGGGCAACTCATGCGGCCCCGGGTGCGGTGGCGCAGACGGGCAGCATGGTTGACCACGTGGTCGACCATCGGATACATGAAGCCCTCGAACTGGGCCTCGACCACCGGCTTCATGCCCTGGGACGCCATGCCCACGGCCATCCCGGCGATCATCACTTCGGCCAGCGGCGTGTCGATGACGCGCTCGTCGCCGAATTTCTGCTGCAGGCCGGCGGTGGCGCGGAACACGCCGCCGTTGACGCCCACGTCCTCGCCGAACACGACCACGGTCGGGTCCTGCTCCATTTCGTGCGCAAGGGCCAGCGTCACGGCTTCGACTAGAGTGATCTCGGCCATCAGTGGCTCCCTCCCTTGGCCGGGAAGCGTCGCGCGATTTCGCGCTGCTCTTCGAGGTGGTGCGGCAGGTTCTTGAACATGTAGTCGAACATCGCGTCGATCGGTTGCGGATCGTTGTCGACCCGGTCGAGGTATTCGTCGACCGCGCCCGAAACGCGCTCGCTGCACTCGGCAAGGAGCTCCTCTTCCTTGACCTGGTCCCAGGCGCCCTGGTCGACCAGGTATTTGCGGAGCCGCAGCAACGGTTCGTTCTTCCAGGCCGAATCGACCTCGTCCTGTTCGCGGTAACGGCGTGCATCGTCGGCCGTCGTGTGATCGGACAGGCGGTAGGTGACCATCTCGATCACCGAGGCGCCCCGGCCTTCGCGGGCCGCGGCGATGGCCTTGTCCATGGCCCAGCGCGAGGCGATCAGGTCGTTGCCGTCGACCTGGATCGACGGCAGGCCGCCCGCGATTCCCTTCTGGGCCAGCGTACGCGCGGTGTTCTGCTTGCCGCGCGGCACCGATATGGCCCATTGGTTGTTGACGATGACCAGCACCAGCGGCAGCTTCCAGGCGCTGGCGGCATTGATTGCCTCGAGGAAATCGCCCTTCGAGGAGCCGCCGTCGCCGACCACGGTCACCGCGACGCGCGGCTGGCCGTGCAGCTTGTAGGCCATGGCGGCGCCGGCCGCATGCAGGCACTGGGTCGCGATCGGCACGCACCAGGGGAAGTCGTGCTTCGGCCCGGAAAAATCGTTCCCGCGCTCGTCACCGCCCCAGTACGTCAGCACGTCCGACATCTTCACGCCGCGGTAGAACTGTGCCGCGTATTCGCGGTACATCGGCGCGAAGCAGTCCTCGTCGCGCATCGCGGAGCCGATCGCGACGTGGGCGGCTTCATGGCCGAGGCAGGAGGCGTAGGTGCCGAGCTTGCCGGTGCGCTGCAGCGCCACGGCCTTCTTGTCGAACACGCGGGTCAGCGTCATGAGTCTGTACAGGCCGACCAGCTGCTTGACGTCGCGCGCCAGCGCCGGGACCTGGACGCCGTCGACCAGCCGCCCCTCGGCATCGAGGAACTGGAAATAGTCGACCTTGAACGAGGCGATGGTAGCCGCCATGGGAAACCTCATTGTCTACGGATAAGGGTTTCACGGCCGGCACCCGACGGACATCTTGACGTGTCCTGGGGTGGGCCGAGGTCAGCCCCGCATTATACCCGCGCCCAACTGGGGGCGGTACACTGCCAGCCATCCCCGAACCCCGACCGGATTCCGCATGACCCAGGACGACGCGAGACCCAATCGGCGCGACCTCGAAGCCGGCATCCACACCGACCTCGGCGACCGACTCGACTACCACGGCTACCTCGGTCTCGATCGGGTGCTCGACGCGCAGTTCCCGCTCAGCGACCCCCCGCACCACGACGAGATGCTGTTCATCATCCAGCACCAGACCGCCGAACTCTGGTTCAAGCTGATCATCCACGAGCTCAAGGCGGCGATCGCCAACCTGGTCGACGATGATCCGTCGCCCTGTCTGAAGATCCTGGCCCGGGTCAAGCTGATCCAGCAGCAGCTGTTCGACCAGTGGGCGGTCCTCGAAACCCTCACCCCCAGCGAGTACATCCAGTTCCGCGGCGTGTTCGGGTCGTCGTCCGGCTTCCAGTCGTTCCAGTACCGGTCGGTGGAGTTCCTGCTCGGCAACAAGAACGCCGACCTGGTCCGGGTGTTCGATCATCAGCCCGAGGCCCGCGCCAGGCTGGAGAACATCCTCGAGTCGCCGTCGCTCTACGACGCATTCATCGGCCACCTCGCCCGCCGCGGCCTCGACGTGCCCGATGAGCTGGTCGAGCGCGACTGGTCCCAGCCCCATGAGTTCTCGTCGGACCTGGTCGACGTGCTGGTCGGAATCTACCGGGATCCCACCCGCTGGTGGACCGAGTACGCGCTGTGCGAACGCCTGATCGACGTCGAGGAGTCGTTCCAGCTCTGGCGCTACCGCCACCTCAAGACCGTCGAGCGGGTCATCGGCTACAAGACCGGCACGGGAGGGTCCAGCGGCGTGGATTTCCTCGAGCGCGCGCTGAAACTCCGGTTCTTCCCCGAACTCATCGAAGTCCGGACCCGGCTGTAACGCCCGCGTCGTCACGCCTCGCGTGCCGGGGTGTGAGCCGCCTCACGGCTGTGCAATAATCGATGGCTGCCGGACGCCTGTCGCCCGGGACAACCAAAAAGAACGGGGTAGATCCATGAACAAGATCAAGACGCTGCTCGACCGTGCGTTCGTGCCGGCCTGGCTGACGACCGCGGCCCTCGCCGTAACGTTGACGATGCCGCTGACGGCTGCCGCCCAGACCGTCGAGGTGCCCGGACTGGGCGACGATGTGACCGTCTACACTGATGCCGACGGCATTCCGACCATCGTCGGGCAGACCGAGGCCGACGTGACCTTCGTGCAGGGCTACCTGCATGCCCGGGACCGATTCTTCCAGATGGATTTCCTCCGTCGCGCCGCGTCCGGCACGCTGGCCGAGCTGCTCGGCCAGGGCGCCCTGGGCAACGACATCCAGCTGCGCACGCTGGGGCTGCGCCGGGCCGCGCTGGCCACCTGGACCGGCCTGGACGCATCGGAGAAAGGGTGGGTCCGTGCCTACGCCGACGGCGTGAACCACTGGCTGGCCAACAATCCGCTGCCGCCCGAGTACGGCCCGCTGGAACTGACGGCTGCCGAGCAATGGTCGCCGCTGGATTCGCTCGCGATCGGCAAGCTGCTGGCCTTCCAGCTGTCCTTCGACAGCGACGATGCCGACCTGACCGTCCAGCTCCTGACCTACCAGGGCGTCGGCGACTTCGCCGGCTTCGACGGCACCGCGCTGTTCTTCGAGGACATCGTGCGGACCGCGCCGGAGGACGATCGCGTCTCGATTCCGACCTGGTTCGCCGACGCCGGCATCATCCCGGTGCCGGGCAGTTCCACGGCAGGCAAGAACACCTCGCCGATGATCTTCCGGGCGCCGCCCGGCGCTGAAGCCTTGCGCGATGCACTGAAGCAGCACGTCGATGCGCTGCAGCAACTGCCGGTGATCGGGCAGTCGATCGCGCGTGCCGAGGAACCGGCCGGCTCGAACTGGTTCGTGGTCTCCGGTGACGTCACCGCCAGCGGATTCCCGATCCTGGCCAACGATCCGCACCTGGGCCTGGACATGCCGTCGACCTTCACCAAGGAAAACCTGGTGATCGTCGATGAGGACGTGGCGGTCAGCGGGGTTGCCTTCGCCGGCACACCGCTGGTCATCCAGGGCTGCAACACTCACATCTGCTGGGGCTCGACGGTCAACTCCAACGACGTGACCGACTACTACCAGGAGGAATTCCTGGTCAACAACTTCGGCCTGCCGACCCACACGATCTACAACGGCGAACCCGAGCCCGTCCGCTACGTGTTCCAGTCGTACTTCGTCAACGGCGTCGGCGACGGCGAGAACGACAACATCGCTCGGGCCAACATCGGCTACGACGCCGGCGGCATCTCGTTCCTGGTCCCGCGCCGCAACAACGGCCCGATCGTCGCCCAGCCCACGGCCACCACCGGCGTTTCGGTGCAGTACACGGGCTGGGGCCCGACCTTCGAGCTCTCGACCTTCCGCAAGTGGGCGCGTGCGACCAACCTCGCCGAGTTCCGCGACGGCCTGAGCGACTTCACGATCGGTGGCCAGAACTTCGCCTACGCCGACGTCGAAGGCAACATCGCCTACTTCACCACCGGCACCGTACCGCTCAGAGCCGACCTGCAGAGCAACACCGTCGACGGCGGCGTTCCGCCGTTCCTCCTCCGTGACGGCACCGGTGCGCTGAACCACGAGTGGCTGCCGGTCGACGGCGCCCCGGTCACGCGCGGCATCGACTTCGCCGCGCTGCCGATGGACGAGATGCCGCAGATCGTGAACCCGGCCTCCGGCTACATCGCCAACGCCAACAACGACCCGGTCGGCAACACGCTGGACAACAACCCGTTGAACCAGCTGCGCCCGGGCGCCAACGGCATCTACTACCTCGGCGCTGCGTACCCCGGACTTCGCCAGGGCCGTATCGACCGCGTGCTGCAGTCGTTGATCGCCTCCGGCGACCCGATCACGGTCGACGACATCAAGGCGCTGCAGGCCAACAACCAGATGCTCGACGCCGAGATCGTGGTTCCGCACATCCTCCAGGCCTTCGACAACGCCACCGCCGATGGGGCCTGGCCGGGGCTGGCACAGTTCGCGCTGAGCCCGGCGATCCAGGAAGCGGTCGGCCGACTGGCGGCCTGGGACTTTTCGACGCCGACCGGCATCCAGCAGGGCTTCGACCCGGGCGACGACCCGATGAACCTGCCGGCGCCCGATGCGGCCGAGATCGACAACAGCGTGGCCGCGACGATCTATTCGACCTTCCGCGGCCAGGCGATCGCAAACACGATCGACGGCACCCTGAGCGCGATCGGGCTGCAGGACGTGCTGCCGAGCAGCCGGGTGGCCAACCGCGCGTTCATGAACCTGCTGCAGAGCTTCGATAGCAACATGGGCATCGGCGCTTCCGGCATCCCGTTCTTCAACGTTCCCGACGCGCCGGACATGGCCACAGCCCGCGACGTCGTGCTGCTGGCGAGCCTGAACGACGCACTGGAGCTGCTGGCCAGTGACGAGTTCGCGCCGGCCTTCGGCAACTCCACCGACCAGGACGACTATCGCTGGGGCCTGCTGCACCGGATCGTGTTCGCCCACCCCCTGGGCGTCGACCCCTTCAACGTGCCGAACGGCGGCGGCCTGAGCCAGGTCGGCCCGGGCCTGCCCGGTGTGGCGCGCTCCGGCGGCTACGATGTCGTCGACGCATCGGGACACAGCGCACGCGCCGACGGCGTCAACGACTTCATGTTCGGGTCGGGCCCGGCGCGTCGGGTGGTCGCCGAGATCACCGATTCCGGACCGGTGGCCGACGAGATCATCCCCGGCGGTCGCAGCGGCATCCTGCTGAGCCCGTTCTACACGAACCAGCTGATGCGCTGGCTGGTCAACGACTACCTGCCGCTGGATATCGGCGAGGCCGATGCCGCCTCCGGCGCGGTCGGGGTGGAGACCTTCACCACGCCCTGAGCATCGCTGAAAGCAGTACCCTGGAACGTGCCCGCCCCGAGCGGGCACGTTTCGTTTCCGGCGCGGATTGGATCATGACCAAGGCTGACCGCAGATGAACGCAGATGGACGCAGATGAAACCGGGGATTCCATGACAGGAGAATCCGACGTCGGCTGCCGTGTACTGCAAAGACTCTGCGTGCCACGGTTCTTCCCTCGAGCCCCTGGTTCTCATCCGCGTTCATCTGCGTTCATCTGCGGTACGTTTTCATTTCAGTAGATTGTCGGCGGACTTCTGTTCGCATTCCGCGCAGTTGACCCCCCGCGGGGCGCGTGAAAGAATCGGAGGAGAATTTCCGCAGGAATGCCCCTCCCTTGAGCTCCCCCAATCGTCAGCCCATCGCCAAGGTGGACACCGCGTGGCTGCGGATGGAACAGCCCACCAACCTGATGATGATCACCGGCGTGATCGTGCTGCGGGACTCGGTCGACTACGAATCCCTGAAGGAGGTTGTCGCCTCGCGATTCCTGGCTTTTCCGCGCTTCCGCCACAAGGCGGTGCAGACCTCGCGCGGCTGCTTCTGGGAAGAGGACGAGGATTTCGAGCTGACGTCCCATATCCGGCGCATCGCGCTGCCGGGCGACGCGGGTCGCGAGGAGCTCGAAGAGTTCGTCTCGGAGCTGGCCTCGACGCCGCTGGACCAGTACCGGCCGCTCTGGCAATTCCACTACGTCGAGAACTACGTCGAAGGTCCGGCCCTGATCACCCGGATCCACCACTGCTACGCCGACGGCATCGCGCTGGTGCAGGTCATGCTGTCCCTGACCGAAAGCGATCGGGAGAATTCGCTCGAGCTGGTTCACCCGGAGCAGTGGCAACGTCATCGAGTGCGCGAGTCGAACGTGTTCAAGCGCTTGCTCGAACCCGCGCGGGAAGGCATCGATGCGGTGCAGCACCTGGGCTACAAGCTGGTCGAGGAGGCCTCTTCGTTGATCCGCGACCCGTCGCAGGCCGTCGACTACGCCGACGCCGGTTCGGAAATCCTGTCCGAACTGGCGACCCTGCTGCTGCTCAACGATGATCCCCCGTCGCGCTTCAAGGGCAAGCTGGGCGTGCGCAAGAAGGTCGCGTGGACACAGCCGCTTCCCCTCGGCGAGGTCAAGGCCCTGAGCCGCGCCCTGGGCTGCACCGTCAATGACGTGCTGATCGGCATCATGACCGGCGCGCTGCACCGGTACCTGCTCGACTACGGCGACGACCCCAGCGAACTCGAAATCCGCGCGACGATTCCGGTCAACCTGCGGCCGCTGGAACACGCCAAGGACCTCGGCAACCATTTCGGAACCGTGTTCCTGGACCTGCCGATCTGGGAATCCAATCCGCTCGCCCGGGTCTACCGCGTGGCCGAGAACATGCACCGGTTGAAGAAGTCCAAGCAGGCCACGGTTTCGCTGGGGCTGCTGGCCACAGTCGGCATGGCGCCCCTGGTGGTCCAGAAGGCCGCGCTGGAGCTGTTCGCCCGCAAGGCCACGACCGTGCTGACCAACGTCCCGGGGCCGCGGCAGTCGCTGTACCTGGCCGGGGCCGAGATCGACCAGATGATGTTCTGGGTGCCGCAGAGCGAGTCGATCGGCATGGGCATCAGCATTCTGAGCTACAACGACAAGGTGTACTGCGGTGTGATCAGCGACAACAAGCGCGTCCCCGATCCCGAGCGAATCGTCGAGCGCTTCGGCCACGAATTCGAGAATCTTCTGGCCCTGGTCATGATGCTCGGCCCCGACGCCGATCGCAGCCCGCAGGAAGTGGAGAACCAGTACCAGGCCTGGCTGGACGAGATCGGGGCCGAAGATTAGCCGGGGTCAGGAACCGGCAAAATCAAAGGCGGTTGGAACCGCAGATGAATGCAGATGAACGCGGATAAGACCCCGCTGGCACGGCGGGGTGGGGCGGGTCTGGCAGGTGAGGTTTTTCAGGTTTCGCCCAGTCCCATCTTTTTCGTTCGAATCTTCTTTGCGGCCTTGCAGTGTTCCTTACGCTCTTCTCGTCCATCATCCGAAGGCCGGGCCCCGAACGTTCGGTAGAGCCTCGATTCAGGCCAGGGAGTCGGTGGCGAAGCGGACGTCCAGCGCCTGCATGGCATCGATCGGTTTCATTTTCGCGGCCTTGGCGTAGGCATCGTTCGATTCGTCGACCCGCTTGTCGCCGAAGAGCAGGTACAGGCCGTTGCCGTATTCGATCCAGGCGATCGGGGCGTCGGTCAGGCGGATCGCTTCCTCGAAGTGCTCGATCGCCTTGTCGGCGCTGGCGCCGTATGTCATCGAGCCCATCAGTTTGCCGACCTTGGCGATGATCTCGGCATGGTACAGACCCATGGCGGTGTGGGCCTCGGCGTGGTCCGGCGCCAGTTCCAGCGCCCGATCCAGTGAATTGCGGATCTTGCCGCCCAGGCCCTGGCTCAGCGCCTTGGCGATCGAGATGCACTGGCTGTAGCGACCGAGGTGGTAGGCGCGGAAATAGTGCGCGTTGGGATTGTCCGGCTCGGCCTGGATCGCGGCGTCGGCGCGCACGATGCCGGCCTGGTAGATCGCCTGCTTGGCGTCCTCATCCTCTTCCAGGTAATCGGCGTAGATTCCGGAGGCCTTGTTGGCCAGCACGTGGCCTTCGCCGCCGGCGGCCAGCCCCGCATCGACCGCCGCGCCGAAGTCCCCGGCATGGAATGCGCGCCAGCCGTCCTGCAGCTTCGACTCGCCCGGCCACGGCTCGAGGTCGCCGGCATGCAGTTCCTTCCAGGCTTTCTTCAGCGCTCCGCCGGTGTAGGCGAAGTCGGTCGTGTCGAGGTCGATCTCGGCCCATTTGCCGGTGTCCATGTCGTCTCCTTGGTTGTCCGCTGGGGTTGTCCGCTCGGGTCGGCGTGCCGCGAGCCCCATTCTGCCCGCGGACGCGATTTCACGCCACTGGCCTCGGTTCTAGTGTGACCGCTCTAGAAATCGACGCTAGCTTATGGGTCAACTGACTCATCCGTTCCCCCGAATTCACGAGGTAATCGAAATGGCGAAGAAGACTGCCAAGAAGAAGGTTTCCAAGAAGAAAGTGGCTCGCAAGACGGCCGCTCGCAAGCCCAGCTCCTCCATCGGCCGGGCGCAGGACAACGCGCATGAAATCTGGCTGGCCGGCCTCGGCGCGTTCGCCATGGCCCAGGACGAAGGTGTGAACCTGGTCCGCAAGGGCGGCAAGCTGGTCAATGAACAGACCGGAAAGGTCATCAGCGAAAGCTCCAAGCTGTTCGAGCGCCTGGTTTCCGAAGGCCGCAAGCTGGAAGGCAAGGGCCGGAAGATGGCCGAAGAGGCCGTCGGCGGCGTGAAGAACGACGTCGAAGGCCGGGTCGGCAAGGCGCGCGAACAGGCGCGCACCAACTGGGACAAGCTCGAGAAGGTATTCGAGGAGCGCGTTGCTCGCGCCCTGTCCAAGCTCGGTGTGCCGACCAGCGATGAAATCCAGGAACTGAGCAAGCGCGTGCAGGAACTGAACACCCGCGTGCGTGAGCTGGCCAAGGCCGAAGGCGCGCCGAAGGCGGCCAAGAAGAAGGTGGCCAAGAAGACATCCCAGAAGGCGTCGGGCTCCGACGCCTCCTGATCCCCAGGTCTACCCCGAAGCAGCCGGAGCTCGCTCGAGTCGTTGCTCCAGAACATGCTGCTTTTTTACCCGGGCTTCGGCCCGGGTTTTTTTTGCCTGCCGGGCGCGGTCAGCTGCGTCGGTAGGCGCGACCCAGCTGGTCGAAGGCGAGTCTGGCATCTCCCTCGAGGTAGGGGCTGACCAGGCTCATGACCTGCCAGGCCGCACGATCGGGGCGCGCCTCGGCATCGGGTTCCAGCACCGTATCGAAGGCGATCCAGTAGCTGGCGACCAGGATCATGGTGCGGACCAGCGTTTCGCGGGCGTCGTCGTCGATGTCCATCTCACCGTTCCGTCCCAGCGCCTCGAGCATCAGGTCGGCGGTGCGCATCGCCAGGCGCAGGATCCCGCGCATCCGGCGGTGCAGCCCCTCGTAGCGGTGGCAGAGATCGGTCAGGTCGCGGTAGATGAAGCGGTACTCCGCGATCGTCTCGAACACCAGGTGCAGGAACAGCCAGGCATCGTCGATTTCGATGCGGTCCGGTGCGTCGTCGGAAAGCAGGGCGAGCATGCGCTGCTCAAAGCGCTCGAACAGCGCGTCGACCAGCGACTGCTTGGTCCGGAAGTGGTAGTGCAGGTTGCCGGGGCTTATGTCCAGCGTATCGGCGATCGCATTGGTGGTCGTCGCGGCCTCGCCGTCGTGGTTGAACAGGTCGAGCGAGACCTCGAGAATCCGTTCGCGGGTGTTCGGGCGAGTCACGGCCAGGAGCTTCCTAGCGATGGCACACGTGCAAGGTCAGCCGGTCAGCGAATCGACCAGAGCGATGTACCGCTTCCTGGCCTCGTCCTGCTCGGTCCCCTTGAGTTTCTCCCAGGCTTCGTACTTCGCGACGCCGACGAAATCGAAGAATCCGGGTTTGTCGCCGCTGACGTCGCCTTCCGCGCCCTGCTTGTACAGTGCATAGAGCTTCAGCAGCGTGTCGTTGTCCGGTCGCTCGTCCAGCTGCTTGACGCGCACGGCCGCCGCTTCGAATTCATCGTTCAGATCGCTCACATCGGGTCCCTTCGGTTACGTCGCGGTTGGCTGTTCTTCTAGCACGCGCCCGGTCCGCGGTCAACGTCCGGGCTCGAGCGCTGGTGTTCGGGCCGGGCTTGCGGCTATCCTAGACCGTTGAAGGAACACCACCGCACAGGAGAGTTTCATGGGCTATTTCGTCACCGGGGGGACCGGGTTCATCGGGCGCAACCTGATCGATCAGTTGCTGAAGCGTCGGGGCACCGTCCACGTCCTGGTCCGGCGCGGTTCGAAGAAGAAGTTCAATGCCCTGGTGGCCGAGCGCTGGGCCGATGACGCAAAGCGCGTCGTGGCCGTCAGCGGCGACCTCACCAAGTCCGCGCTCGGCGTGTCGAAGGCCGATCGCGAGAAGCTCTCCGGCAAGATCAAGCACGTGTTCCACCTCGCCGCCGTCTACGACCTCTCTGCCAGCGCGGAATCGCAGGAGGCCGTGAACATCGACGGCACCCGTCATGCGATGCAATTCGCCTCCGAGGTGGGCGCGAAAT
This sequence comes from Wenzhouxiangellaceae bacterium, assembly GCA_965222675.1. GTDB lineage: Bacteria > Pseudomonadota > Gammaproteobacteria > Xanthomonadales > Wenzhouxiangellaceae. Next base: position 1,906,368 of record OZ244963.1, read on the forward strand.
GTTTCCATCACACCTCGTCGATCGCTGCGGCCGGCCTCTACCAGGGTCTTTTCCGGGAGGACATGTTCGAAGAGGCCGGTAACCTGGACCACCCGTATTTCCGGACCAAGCACGAATCCGAGGGCCTGGTGCGCAGGGAGTGTCCGATTCCGTGGCGCATCTATCGGCCGGGCATGGTCGTGGGTCATTCCGAGACCGGCGAGATCGACAAGATCGACGGGCCGTACTACTTCTTCAAGCTGATCCAGAAACTGCGCAAGATGCTGCCGCCCTGGGTGCCCACACTGGGCCTGGAAGGGGGCCGGGTCAACCTGGTGCCCGTGGATTACGTGGCCAAGGCCATGGATCACATCGCGCACAAGCCGAAGCTGGACAACACCTGCTTCCACCTGACCGACCCGAACCCGAAGCGCATCGGCGAGGTGATGAACCTGTTCGCCGAGGCCGCGCACGCGCCGCTGATGTCGATGCGCATCGACGCGCGCCTGTTCAGCTTCATTCCGCAGCCGATCAAGCAGGGCCTCGGGATGCTGCCGCCGGTGCGTCGAATCATCAACCAGGTCCTCGGCGATCTCGGAATCCCGAAGGACGTGCTGAATTTCTTCAACTACCCGACCAGCTTCGATACGCGGGAGACCGAGCGCGCATTGAAAGGCTCGGGCATCGAGGTGCCGAGGCTCGAGGACTACGCCTGGGTGCTCTGGGACTACTGGGAGCGGCACCTCGACCCGGACCTGTTCATCGACCGCTCGCTGAGCGGGCACGTCCGCGACAAGGTCGTGCTCGTCACCGGCGCATCGTCGGGGATCGGCAAGGCCACGGCGCTGATGATGGGCGAGGCGGGCGCGCACGTGCTCCTGATCGCGCGCAAGGAAAGCGAACTGCTGGAGGTCAAGGCGCTGATCGAGAAGGCCGGCGGCAAGGCCAGCCATTACACCTGCGACCTGGCCGACCTGGACGCCGCCGACAAGCTGTGCGCCAGGATCACCAAGGCGCACGGTGGGGTCGACGTGCTCGTCAACAACGCCGGCCGGTCGATCCGCCGCTCGATCAACCTGTCCTACGATCGATTCCACGACTTCGAGCGCTGCATGCAGCTGAACTACTTCGGTGCGCTGAAGATGATCCTCGGCCTGCTGCCGAAGATGGAGGAGCGTCGTCGAGGCCACATCATCAACATCTCGTCGATCGGCGTGCTGACCAATGCGCCCCGGTTCTCGGCCTATGTCGCGTCCAAGGCTGCGCTGGACGCATTTTCCCGCTGCGCGGCGTCCGAGTTCAACGACACCGGCGTGGCGTTCACGACGATCAACATGCCGCTGGTTCGAACCCCGATGATCGCGCCGACCAAGATCTACGACTCGGTCCCGACCATCACGCCCGAAGACGCGGCCGACATGGTCAAGCAGGCGGTGATCTACCGGCCGCAGCGCATTGCGACCCGACTCGGAATCTTCGGGCAGGTGCTGCACGGCATTGCGCCGAAGATCTCGGAAATCGTCATGAACTCGGCATACCGCATGTTTCCGGACTCGGCCGCCGCGCGCGGCGAGCGACCGGGCAAGGACGAGCGAAGCGTCACGCAGGAGCAGATGGCGTTCGCGCACCTCATGCGCGGCATTCACTGGTAGCCGACTCCGCGCCGCCGGAGTACCTGCCGCCGAAATCGGCGACGGTTCAGCCGTCGTCGTCCTCGCGACGCGCGCCGAGCTGGCGTCCGCCGGCCGAGAGGGGTGGGCGGGATTCGTCGGTGGCCCGACGCGGCCGGCGGTTCGACGCATCGCGCCTCGCCTCCAGTCGATTCGGCTCGACCGACGGTCTCCGGCCCGGAGCGGCCGGGTTTGCCGGGTAGAACGGGTAGGCCGGAGCGACCGGAACGGTGCGCACCGCGGGCGGCATGTACCGAGCAGCCCGGGCTTCACGACGCGCCCGTTCGGCGCGTGCGGAACGGCGGGCCTCCCGCTCGGCCTGCACGCTACTCAGATAGGCCGCGTTGGCCTGCTGGATACGGGCCAGCGATTTCGGCGAAGCGATAACGCTCAGCGAGCGCTGCAGCTGGTGGACTTCGGCGGCCTCGTCGCAGGGGACGTCGCTGAAGACCGTGGTCTCACCGTCCTCGCAGCGATAGATGTCCCCATCTGCGCCGGCGGCAAGCATGGGCAGCACGGCCAGGCCCAGAACGGCCAGGTTCCGGGTGAGTGGACGCGGGACCAGCGGCGTCCCGGTCGGGTCGGTGCCGCTTCGCCGGTTCATCGTCGGGCTTGCCGTGGCCTCGGTTCCGACGCCCGGGGCGGCATCCCCGCCGAGTCGAGGTGCAGCCTGTCGGCCACTGCAGCCGCTACCTCGTCGGTTTCGCCCTGGTAGCGCACCGACGGCACCGCCTCGTCGTCGATCCAGGCCGCCAGGCCGCGTTCGACCAGGCTGGTTTGCCACGTGCCCAGGCCGGTCGGTGGGAGAATCCAGCCGCGTTCCACCGCGCGTGCACACAGGTAGGTCCGGCCCTGCTGAGGACGAACGCTGCCCCGCTTGTTGTAGCTGGGCCGGAAGGCCCGATCCGCGACGCGCTGGGCGAACCGGGCCCACGGTCCCTTCCGGGTCCGGTCCGGCCAGAAATAGACCGGCGCCTCGGCCGACAGAGCGTCCTGGAACATACCGGGACCGGCCCCGGCGACGAGCAGTGCGCCGGCCCGCTCAAGCGCCAGGCCGTAGGGATGATCGTCGGCTTCGGGCGAGCCGTGGAACACGTCGGCCTTGCCTTCGAGAAGCTTCGCCAGGACCGTACCGGATCGCCCGGCGTCGGTCGGTGCCACGACCAGCAGGCGTGCATCGCGACGATCCGCCCAGTCCAGCGCGCGCGGCGCCAGTTCCTCGAGCTCCGATGCCGGCCAGCTGCCCGAGGGATGGCGGCCGACGAGCAGCGCTACGCGTCGCGGAGCCTCGAGCCAGTTCTGCCAGGGCTCGGAGCTGCCCGGCGGCCGGAACCCATCCTCGTGACCGAAGCCGACCAGCATCTCGACCCGGTTCGGGTGCGGCGGCAGCTGGTGATGGGTCATGCTCACGACCGCGCCGCCGTGTTCCGGCACGCGCCCGGCGTGACGTCCGATCAGGACCAGCGCCGGCGGCTGTTCGCAACGGGCGGCCACAAGGCGCGCCGTTCGGCACGCGGTGCCGCCCGAGGCCACGACCACTGCCGCGTCTTCGAAAGCCTTGCGCAGCGCACCGCGTGCCGTAAGGGCGGTCCAGGCCAGCGACAGCCAGCCGGGCAGGGCCATGCGGACCAGGTCGCGGCCGCCGCGGCGCGCCAGGAGGTGACCAAGGTGCTCGGCCTTGCGCACCGGTGCAGCCCGGCGCCCCGCCAGCAACAGCAAGGGTCCCGTCCGCAGAGGGCCGCCGGTCACGACGCGCCGGCGCAGTCCGACCCGGCGCTCCAGCCGCCAGCGGGTCCCGGGATTCATCCGCTCGGCCTGGCGGAACTGTTCGATCCAGAAATGCAGGGGTCGGCGCGGACGATTCAGCCGGATGCGCACCGGCTCGCGCAGGGTCACGTCCAGCGCTTCGCTGGTCCGGAACAGGCGGTCGAGAACCCAGGGCAGGTCGCCGTCGGGCAGCGTTTCGAGCAGTCCCTCGATGCGGCGCTGCGCGGCCACCGTCCGCCCTTCGCTGTCCGGCCCCAGCAATGCCGCCAGCTCGGGCCCGTCGGGTCGCGAAGTGATCTTCAGCGCGACGTCCGGCCAGGCGCTTGTCGGACGCTTGCTCGAGACCGGCAGGAAGCGCGCTTCGTCGGCTTCGCGTTCGAGATCGAACCACAGCGAGCCGGTCGGGTTGCGGTCGTAGACGAACCAGTCCGGAAACGGACGCCAGGGCTGGGTATGGAGCGTGGTGAAGTGGACGCAGGCGGACTCGCCGGGTTCGTACTCGGCATCGCGCGCGTTGTAGCGCCCGGGCATTTCTCCCCAGAGGCCGGCCGCACGGGCCCGCGCCTCGATTCGCTTGCGGGTGGTCTTGAGCACCGCCTCCCGGTTCCAGACCTGCGCCATGCGCTTGCAGTCCACCAGCATCACCGAGGTGTCGTGATCGTTGATCGACAGGAAGCCCGCGCCGTCCATCGCCCGGTCGAACAACTCGGCCGGGTCGGTCAGCCAGACCTGGTCGACATCGTTGTAGATGGCACGGCCCGCATAGTCGCAGAAATAGGGGATCGCGAACCGGTAGTTGGTGAAGCCGGTGATCCAGAAGCCGCTGATGTAGCCTTTCAGGCCCTTGAGCAGGTGAATCTCGTAGATCCGGCCCGGGTCGCGATGTTTTTCGACCGACCAGATGAATGCCCGCTCGGCGCGGAACTGCTTGCGTTCCGAGCCGAGAAAGATGCGCACCGGCGGCTTGTCGCTGGGTCGGTGTCCGGGACGCACGCCGAGAATGATCTTCTCCGGGCGGTTGCGTCGCGCCGGCGTCATGTACGGGTCGACGATCGGGGTGAGACCGCGCAGGATGCGTTGCGCAATCAGCGGCATGGTGCACTCTCCTTGGAGACGGGTGCCGAGGGATCGAAATGATAGCGCTTCCAGCGGCGCTGGTGCCACGACCACATCGCGGGACGTTCGCGGACCTGGTCTTCCATGTGCGCGACCACCGCATCGAGGGTGGCGTCGAGGCCGTCGGCGCGTGGCAGCGGATCGCGCACGGTAAAGACCCACTCCGGCTCTCGCTCGAGCCCGTCGATCGGAACGAGCGGCACGCCCGTGCGCTCGGCCAGCTTCAGCACGCCGGTCGGCGTGCGCTGCGGCTTGCCGAGGAAGGACCGGATTTCCCCTTCCTGCTTGCTGGCCTGGTCCATCAGCACGAAGATCAGGCCACCGGAAGACAGCACGCGGAGCATGTGCCGGAAGCTGCGGACCGGGTTTTCGCGATCGAGCGGAATCGGCGTGGCCCCGGTGGCCGCGATGCATTGCTCCAGGTAGCCGGGCCGCATGCGGCGCGGATCGCGAAAGACCAGGTGGGCCGGACGACCCTGCGCGGCCAGCTTGCCGGCCAGGAGAATGCCGTTGCCCATGTGCATGCCCAGCAGGATCGCGCCCCGGCCGCGCTCGGCGAGTTCGTCGAGGACGCCGGTGTTCCGGACCTCGACGGCCTCCACCAGCGCCCTTGGATCGGCGCCGGGACGGGCCAGCGTCAACGCCTCGAAGATCGCTCCGTCGTTGGTTCGCGCGCCGCCGAGCAGGATCCGGCTGGCCCGGCGACGATCGACGCCGAGGGCGCGGGCGACGTCGCCGCGCAGGCGGCCCCAGAACGGCCAGGCCAGCATCCAGTGGAGCGTGCCGACGGCCCGGCCGGTCCGGCGCACGCGCCTCGCCCCGCCGCGTGCTGCCCAACCGGCCAGCGCCATCGCAAGCCCTTGCGCCAGGCCACGCCGGACCTTGCGAAGCGTCGGATTCATGATCGCTCGGGAGCTTCGTCGGCGGTGATCACGCCATCGCGGACGACCAGCAGTCGATCGGCGCGTTCCATCAGCGGCCGGTGATGGGTCACCGCGAGCAGGGTCAGGCGCTGCTTGAGGTGGTCGATGGTCTCCAGAACCGCCTGTTCGGCGGCGGCGTCGAGATTGCTGGTTGCCTCGTCGAGGATCAGCAGCCGGGGGCGGTGCACGAGCGCCCGTGCGATGGCCAGGCGCTGCCGCTGCCCGCCGGACAGTTGCCCTCCGCGCTCTCCGATGCGCGTATCGAGCCCGGCCGGCAACTGGTCGACGAAGTCCATCGCATCGGCTTCGATCAGCGCCCGGCGGGCGTCGTCGCGGCTCAGGCCCGGCGCGCCCAGGGTGATGTTGGCGAACACCGAGTCGTTGACCAGCAGGGCGTCCTGGGGGACATAGCCGATCTGGCGCCGCCAGGCGAAACGATCGAGCTCGGCCAGGTCCACGCCGTCGATCAGGATTCGACCGCGGTCGGGCTGCAGCAGGCCGGCGATGAGGTCGATCAGGGTGGTCTTGCCGGAGCCGGACGGGCCGGTGAGCACGGTGAGGCCGCCCGCCGGGAGTTCCAGCGTCTGGCCGGAGAACACCGGCTTGCCGGGGTGGCTGAAGCCGACATCGTCCAGCACGATCGAGCGATCCAGCGTCGCGGTGCGACGCCCGCTATTGGACTCGCGCTCGGCCCGGGCGTCCTCGATGGACTCGTGCAAGGACCAGAACGCGCTCTCGGCGATCGCCATGTGCTGCCACGCACGCTGCGCCTTGGACAGGAACGCGGTGATTCGAGCGAGCAGGAAGATCAGGATCATCACCGCCGATAGCGGCATGTCCAGCCGTACCAGCATGACGTACAGGCCGATCGCGGCCAGCACGACCAGCATCGCCTCCTGCAGGGCCTTCATCGCTTCCTTTGAAATGACCTGCTTGCGCAGGGCGCTGTTGAGCTGCTCGGTCTGGCCAGACAGCAGGGTGTCGAACTGGTCCTCGCGCGCCATCGCCTTGAGCGGCTTGATGGCCGCGAGCTGGTCGGTCATCACCGACAGCATGTTGCGCAGCAGCCCGGTCTGCTTGCGACCGGCGCGACCTGCGATGCGAACCAGCAGATTCAGCCCGCCGAGCACCAGCGCGGACAGGACCAGCGCCCCCAGCGTGACCGGCCAGGAGATCATCAGCGCGACCACGGTGTAGACCATTGCGGTGATGATCTGCGTGGCCATGATCGCCGCCTGGAGATACCCTTCCGAAGCGCGCTGGGCTTCCGTGGCCATCGCGTTGGCCAGGCTGCCGATGGACTTCGACAGGTAGTACCGCCAGCGGCTGGCGACCACCGCGCGGACCAGGTCCAGCCGCAGGTCGGTCGCGACCTGGGCGACCGCATAGCCGACCTGCCGATTGGCCAGCAGTACCACCGCAGCCTTGAGCAGGATCAGTGCGATGCCGAAGGCGAGCAGGTTCGGCAGCGAGGCCTCGAGGCCGGCCCAGCCGAACAGGTCACCGATCAGCTGTTCGGGCAGCGACTGCTCGGTCGCCTCGTCGAGCACGGCGCCCGAGTCGTCCATGGACTGGCTGGACAGCGAAATCATCGACAGCAGCGTCGACAGACCGACGCCGTCGAGCAGGCTGGCCAGCAGGAGTGCCAGCAGCACCGAGGCGCTCCGGCCGGGGTAGCGGCGGAACAGCGATACCAGCATCCGTCCCGTGCCGCCGTCCGCATCGGCGGTGGGGCGCCGGCCGGCCCCCGGGTCGGTGGGCGTCGACTCGGGAGGCACTCCGGGTGCGCCGTTGGACGAGCGGGTTGACGAGTCGGCCTTCATCGCAGGGCTCCGGTGCGCCAGAGTCGGAACAGCAGCGCCAGCCCGGCCAGGCGGGGGTGGCGTCGCATGCGTTCGGTGGGTTCGATCCGCACGCCGCTGTGCCGTTCGATCTTCCAGACAAGGTAATCGATTCCATTGCTGAATGTGCCGGCAGCCTTGAGCAGGCGCAGGACGTTGCAGGTCCGGCCCCAGGCCTTGCGCAGGATCCAGCGCGCACGACCCCGCGCCCGCTCGAGCGTGCCGAGCCGGATCCGCACCCGGCCGTCGTCGAGGCCATCGACACGGCTCAGGGCGGGCAGCGTCCGGGCGCTGACCGCATCCCAGAATTCGGGGTCGCGGTCGATCAGCGCCTCGGCGGCGCCGGGCGGCTCGGGCCGCAGTTCGCAACCGTAGGTGGCGCGGATTGCGCGGATCCAGAAATCGCGTGCAGTCAATGCTTCGTTGCCCAGCGGGAGCCCCTCGCGAGCGAAGGTTCGGGCCGCGGCGGCGCGACAGGCCGCGATTCGCTGCGCAGTTTCCGGCCCGGCCGACCGGACCAGGCGACATGGCTGGGTGAACCGCGCCCAGAAATAGGCGTCTAGGCCGCCGGCCGTTCGGCGCGCCAGGCTGGCCTCGCTGACGATGATGTACTTGCAGCGCAGGCGCGCCGATTCCGGGCCGGCCTCGAGGTAATAGACATTCGGCGGGAGCAGGGCGTTGAACAGCGCTGCCGGACCTGCGCCGTGGACGGCCCGGTAGGAATCCACGATGGCCATCAGGTCGACCAGGCCATTGCCGAGGTCGGCATTCCGACGGCAGGATCCGTACAGGACGACACCGCGCAGCGCCTTTCCGCAGCGCATCTCGATGGCGTCGAGGAGCGGGTCCAGGCCGGCGGGCGGCGCAACGGCCAGGTCGTCGGCCATGAGCCGCACCAGCGGGCTGTCCGAATCGTTCACGGTCGGAGGAACCCGAGCGACGGACCCGGTTCGACGCGAAGGGGGCGCGCCGGGTCGAGGTCGAACTCCTGGCCGTCGAGGACGATCGAATCGATGCCCTCGATCGTGAGCCGGCGGCAGTGGCCGGATAGGTAGCCCGTATCGGGAGTCATGTCCTCGCTGAATCGGCCGCGCACGATCGTGGCCATCCGCCGGCGCCAGCGTCGAGCGTCGGCCGAGATCGCGGTCACCCGGAGGTCGCCGTCGCCGCGTTCGGCGTAGGGCCGGGCGTGGCTGTCGTCCAGTCCGAGGGTGGTCATCATCAGAAAGCGCATCGGCGCATCGAGCGTGCCCAGGGCCTCGGCGTCGAGGCGGAGACGCCGGGCCGAGAACGGGTCGCGATCGGTCAACAGGGCCGGCAGCTGGCGGACCACGCCGAAGGCGGACGCCAGGTGGTGGTTGCGCCGCCAGCCCGGACGCGCGGTGCGCCAGCGGTGGACGTTGCGGATCACCTGGTCGAGCATCGCGCCGGCCAGGAAGAAGCCGTGCTGGATATCGATCGATGGATGCCGGACCAGCAGCGTTCGGCGTTCCAGGCGAGAGGCCGTCCGTTCGGGGTCGAGCAGCCGGTCGAGCGTGGCCAGGAAATGGGCCCGGGTTCCGAGGTCCGCGGCCACGTAGTTCGTCCTCCCCGCGCTGAGCACCAGCAGTTCGGGCAGTCGCTCGGCAGGCAGATGGCGGGCCAGGTAGCTGACCGCGCCCTGTAGCGTACCGTCGCCGCCGGCCAGGACCAGGGTATCGACGCCGCGTTCGATCGCGTCGGCCAGCGCATGCTCGATCGTCGTCAGGTCCGTGACGCGGTAGGCCTGGCCACCGGCCTCGACGATCTTCGCCTCGGTGCGTTCGGCCCGGTCGCGCAGGCTCATCCGGAAGCTCAGCGGGTTGATCAGGGCGGCCAGGCGCCGGCGTGCGGGCGCCGGGGGGAAGGCCGATTCGGCCCGGGCGTCGGGGGCGGTCGTCATCGAGGGGCTCAGACGCCGGTCTGCCAGCGCCGCAGCACCGTTGCATCGCCGCGCGACGACCAGCTGCCGCGCAGCAGGCGAGCGACCACGGTGAAGTAGTCGCCGTGGTTGCTTCGGCGATAGGGGTGATCGGCAGGCAGGTCGGCGAGCAGGCGACGATGCGCCACGCCCAGCCGGTGGTAGGGCAGGCCGGGCAGCAGGTGGTGCAGTGCGTGATAGCGCAGGCCGACCGGAAAGAACCAGGCCGTCAGCCAGGTCTGACCGGTGAGATTGATCGAGTCGTCGAGCTGGGCCAGGTGGCTGCGCGGCTCGCCGGAATGGCCGTAGCCGTGCGCGGCGAGATTGCGCAGCCAGTTCAGGCCGATCGCGGTGGCCAGCAGGGCCCAGGCCATCAGCCAGTGGACGCCGGTCATCGGGCCGAAGGCGGTCAGCAGGGCCAGTCCGACCAGCCAGGCGAAGCAGAACCATTCCGAGCGGACCAGTTCGCGCTCGTGGTGGCCGGGAAACCGTTTCCGATAGTACGGATTCGTGATTGCCGCAGAAGCCCGGACCAGCAGCCACTCCCGCAGCCTCGGGGATACGTGGGACAGCGGGCCGAGCACGCCGAACCGCACCAGTGCCAGCAGCGGCAGGAGCGGCACCTGGACCAGGTACTTCACCGTTTCGCTCGGCGGCATCGCGGCCAGCGGCAGGTACTCGCCGTCGTCCGGCGTGCCGAAGTGAAGATGGCTGTGGTGCTCGATATGGTTGCGGTAGAGCACCCAGGGCATCAGTAGCGGATAGCCGACCAGCAGGTTCCATGCCCACTTGAAGCCCTGCATTTCGCCGGACCGGAAATGGACGATCTCGTGGATGAAGGTCCCCGTTCGGAAGAATGCGATCGCCGCCAGCAACATCGCGCTCCACTGCAGCAGGGGGCCGGCCGGGTCGATGAAGTAGACCGCGGTCAGGGCCCAGGCGATCGACGTGGTGAGCGTGAAATCGAGCCAGTACAGCCCTGGTTTCCGGTCGAACAGGTCATGCACGAGGACCTGCGCCTGGCGAACGGCGGCACGGTCGTCGGGCATCGCGGCCGAAGTGCGTGAATCCATCGCGACATTCTAGCAGTAGCAGGGATCTCGGGGCCGCTTCGGGCCGCGTGGGGCGTGCCGCGATCAGGCCGCGCGACGCAGGCGCCAGGGCTTGAACAGCACCTTGCGTACGCGGTTGTCGGCCATGTCCACGATGGTCAGGATGTGGTCGCCGAGCCGGATCGAGGTATGGCCGTCGGGCAGCGACTCGAGCTGCTCGAGAATGAGGCCGTTCAGCGTCTTGGCGCCCGCCGTCGGCAGGTCCCACTCCATCCTCCGGTTGAGCATGCGGACCGTGGTATTGCCGGCGACGATCCAGCTGCCGTCGTCGAGCTTGCGAACCTGGCGCTGGCGCGCGGTGCCTTCGCTGGTGTACTCGCCGACGATCTCCTCGAGGATGTCGTCGAGCGTGACCAGGCCCTGGATGTCGCCGTATTCGTCGACGACCATGCCCATCCGCCGCTCCCGGCTCTGGAACTCCAGCAACTGCTGGGTCAGCGCGGTGCCTTCGGGGATGTAGTACGGCGTGCGGATCGAACGTTCGAGTTCGTCCGGCGTCAGCGTGTTCTGCGACAGCTTCACCATCACGGTCCGGATATGCAGCAGTCCGACCATGTTGTCGATGTCGCCCTTCCAGACCGGCAACCGGGTGTAGATCGATCGGGTCAGCATGTGCAGGATCTTCTCCCAGTCTTCCTCGAGGTCGATGCCGGTGATGTCCTGGCGGGGAACCATCACGTCGTCCACGGTGCCGTACTCGAGGTCGAGAATGTTCAACAGCATCTGCTGGTGGTCGAGCGAGATCTGGCGCCCACCCTCCTTGACCAGGGTGCGCAGCTCCTCCCGGGTCAGGTGGTCGCCGCGCGCATCTGCCTTCTTCACGCCCACCACCCGCAGTACGCCGGAGGCCAGCACGTTGATCACCCAGACGAAGGGGTAGAGCACCTTCAGCAGCGGCACGAGCACGTAGCTGGCCGGATACGCAATGCGCTCGGGGTGCAGCGCGGCGAGTGTCTTCGGCGCGACCTCGGCGAAGATCAGGATGACGGCGGTCAGGACCAGCGTGGACACCCAGATGCCGGCGTCGCCGAGCAGGCGCAGGAAGATCAGCGTCGAGATCGATGCGGCCAGGATGTTGACCAGGTTGTTGCCGAGCAGGATCAGCCCGAACATCCGTTCCGGGCGGCTCAGCATCTTCTGGGCCAGCGCTGCACCGCGGTGACCGCCCTTGGCCTGGTGGCGCATCCGGTAGCGGTTGAGCGCGACCAGCCCGGTTTCGGAGCTGGAAAAGAACGCCGAGAGCAGGATCAGCAGCAGCAGGATCAGCAGTAGCGCTTGCAGCGACAGCTCGGCCATCTCAGTCGGCCTGCCAGCGGCGATCGAGCACGAGTTCGAGCACGGCCTTGCTGCCGAAGTAGGCGAGCAGCAGGATGACCATGCCGATCAGGCACAGCCGCACCACGCGCATGCCCCGCCAACCGTGACGCCAACGGCCGTAGAGCAGCAGGCCGAAGATCAGCCAGGCGAGCAGCGACAGCACGGTCTTGTGCACCAGGTGCTGGGCGAACAGGTCGTCGACGAAGACCAGCCCGGTACCCAGACTCACGCAGAGCAGCAGCCAGCCGGCCGCGATCAGCTGGAACAGCAACCGCTCCATCGACGTCAGCGGCGGCAGCGCGTCGAGCAGACGCGCGCTGCACCGCCGGTGCAGCATCTGGTGCTGGATGAAGATGAATACGGCGTTCATGGCGGCAATCAGCAGCACCGAATAGGCCAGCAGGGAGCTGATCACATGGACTTCGATGCGCGGGTCGGCCAGGGCCAGGCGGGTCGGCTCGGGCGAGAAAATGCCCTGGAGCACCAGCAGCAGGGCGGCGCTCGGCAGGGCCACGGGCAGGAGTTCCAGCACCGGAAAACGGATGCAGGCGGCGAGCAGGATCGCGACGACGATCAGCGCGACCAGCGACAGCGAACTGAAGAAGTCCGCCGTGAATCCACCGACGGCCTGCAGCTGAACGAGCTCGATCCAGGCGTGGCCCAGCAGGGCGGCGACCGCGAGCACCAGCCCGAGCGCCCGCGCGCTCGCGTGCCCGTCGCGCAGGCCGATCGCGAGCGCCGGCGCGGCGAGCAGGTAGAGCGCGGAGGCGATGATGACGAGCAGGCTCGGAGTCAAGGACATCGAATCTCGTGAACGGGAAATGCCGATCCCGTGGCGGCGCCGGGATTTGAACGTCGGCGACGGGGCGGCATGATCGACCAGTATAATCCCAGCGTTCACGAAACCCCAGACCGGACCCGCCATGTTCGATCAATTGAGCCAGAGACTCGGTGACTCGCTGAACCGCCTGCGCGGACGCGGCAAGCTGACCGAGGACAACATCTCCGAAGCGCTGCGCGACGTTCGCCGGGCCCTGCTGGAGGCCGATGTCGCGCTGCCGGTGGTCAAATCGTTCATCGACCAGGTGCGCGAGCGGGCCGTCGGTCAGAAGGTCCTGACCAGCCTCAAGCCCGGAGAGGCGCTGGTCAAGATCGTCCACGACGAACTCGAGCGCGTGCTCGGCGGAGACCGCGCACCGCTTGCGCTGAACCGTACGCCGCCGGTGGTCATGCTGATGGCCGGCCTGCAGGGCGCAGGCAAGACCACCACCACCGGCAAGCTGGCCAAGCTGCTCGCCGAGCGAGAGAACAGGAAAGTACTCGTCGCTTCGGCCGACATCTACCGTCCGGCCGCGATCGATCAGCTCGAAACCGTTGCCGGCCAGGCCGGTGCGATGTTCTATCGACATCCGGAGGCGAACGACGCGGTCGCAATCGCCGAAGCTGCCGTGACCGAGGCGCGCAAGCAGGTCGCCGACGTGGTGATCATCGATACCGCCGGACGGCTGGGCATCGACGAGGCGATGATGGACGAGATCCGTCGCCTGCATGCGGCGGTGGATCCTGCCGAGACGCTGTTCGTGGTCGATTCGATGACCGGCCAGGACGCGGCCAACACGGCCAAGGCCTTCCACGACGCGCTGCCGCTGACCGGGGTGATCCTGACCAAGACCGACGGTGACGCCCGCGGCGGTGCCGCGCTGTCGGTCCGGACCATCACCGGCGTCCCGATCAAGTTCCTGGGCACCGGCGAGAAGCTCGACGGCCTGGAGCCGTTCCATCCCGACCGCCTGGCTGCCCGGATTCTCGGCATGGGCGATGTGCTCAGCCTGGTCGAGGACGTCCAGCGCAAGGTCGACGAGAAGGAAGCGAAGAAGCTTGCCGGCAAGGTCGGCAAGGCCTCGCGGCGATTCGGCCTGGACGACTACAAGACCCAGCTGGAGCAGATGGAGAACCTCGGCGGTCTCGGCGCGTTGGCCGACAAGCTGCCCGGAATGGGCAACCTGCCGGATGCCGCCAAGGCACAGCTGCAGGGCAATCCGACCCGCCACATGATCGCGATCGTCAACTCGATGACGCCGAAGGAACGCAGCTATCCGGATACGATCAACGGATCACGGAAGCGCCGCATCGCACAGGGTTCCGGGACCTCGATCCAGGAGGTCAACAAGGTGCTCAAGCAGCACAAGCAGATGCAGAAGATGATGAAGAAGATGGGCAGCAAGGGCGCGATGAAGAAGCTGCTCAAGCGGATGCCGGGCGGCGGAATGCCCGGTGGCGGCGGTATGCCGGGCGGGGGCGGCGGCATGCCCTTCTAGCCGGTCCTCCCGCGGTGGTCCGCGGCGGCTCGATGGCACGTGGACGCGGGTTCGCGCCGCGGTCCGGGTTCTGGCATCCTGCATCGGTCCCCTCGATGCGGAGAGCATCCACGATGAGCCGATTCCTTCCGACCGTGCTGGCCCTGGGCTGCGCGCTGGTCATCTCCGTCGCCGGTGCGTCCGCGCAGGCAGCGCCGCGCGCCTTCGTCGGCGCCACGCTGTATCCCATCGACGGTCCGCCGATCACCGACGGTGTCCTGCTGATCGACGACGGTGCGATCCGCGCGATCGGTCGTCGCGGCGACGTGACCATGCCGAGCGGCGCCGAGATCGTCGAGCTTGCACCGGACAGTGTGATCCTGCCCGGGCTCGTCGACACCCACAGCCACATCGGCGAGGTCAGCGGCGGCGACCGTTCCTCGCCGATCCAGCCCGAAGCCCGGGCCTACGATTCGGTCGACGTCCGCTCGTCCGGAATCCGCCGCGCGCTGGCCGGCGGGATCACCAGCGTCAACGTCATGCCCGGCTCGGGCCACCTGATCAGCGGCCAGACCATCTACCTGAAGCTGCGCGAAGGCAACACCATCGACGAACTGGTCTATCGGTTCGAAGATGGAGCCCCGGCCGGTGGACTGAAGATGGCCAACGGTACGAACTCGCTGCGCGATGCGCCGTTCCCCGGCACGCGCGCCAAGTCGGCCGCGCTGGTCCGCGCCGCCTATGTCGCTGCGCAGGAATACGCCGACGGGCAGGGCGACGAGGCTACGGTGGCGCGCGATCTCGGCAAGGACGCGCTCGCCGAGGTGCTGGCCGGGCGCCGCGTGGTGCATTTCCACTCGCACCGCCACGATGACCTGCTGACCGCGATCCGGCTGCGCGACGAATTCGGTTTCCGAATGGTCCTGCATCACACCAGCGAAGCCTGGCGGGTTGCCGACGAGATCGCCGCGGCCGACGTGCCGGTCTCGCTGATCATCGTCGACAGCCCGGGCGGCAAGCTCGAGGCGCTGAACCTCGATTCGGCGAGCGCACCCGCGCTGGAGCGGGCCGGGGCGGACGTGGCGTTCCACACCGACGACTGGATCACCGACTCGCGCTATTTCCTGCGCATGGCGGCATTCGGTGTGCGCGCCGGCATGTCGCGCGGCGCGGCACTGCGCGCAATGACCCTGGCCGGCGCCGAAATGCTCGACATCGAAGAGCGGGCCGGCTCGCTGACGCCGGGCAAGGACGCGGATTTCGTGATCCTGTCGGGCGACCCGTTCAGCGTTCGCACCCGCGTTCTCGAGACCTGGGTCGAAGGCGTTCGCCGGTTCGATCTCGACGACCCCGACGACCGCCTGGTTGCCGAAGGCGGCGCGAACGCGCTGACCCCGGGCGACGGCGCTGGTCACCTGCACGGCGCCGGACCGCACACCGAACACGGAGACCTGCGATGAACCGCTTCCGCTCGCTTGCCTGCACTGCCGCCCTCATGGTCGCGGCCATGCCGCTGTCGGCGCAGGACATCGCCGTCCATGCCCGGACGCTGCACACCGGTACCGGAGAGCCGATCGCCGATGGCGTGGTATGGATCGAGGACGGCATCATCCGCGCGGTCGGGCCGGCCGGGGAAATCAACCTGCCGGAGGGCCTGGAGGTGATCGAGGCCGAAGTGGCCACGCCCGGCCTGATCGACGCCCGATCGACGGTCGGCCTGTCCGGCGCCATGAACCAGCCGCACGACCAGGACCAGCTCGAACGCTCCGCCCCGGTTCAGCCGGAGCTGCGGGCGATCGACGCCTACAACCCCCGCGAGGATCTGGTCGGCTGGCTGCGTGAGCACGGCATCACCACTGTGCATACCGGTCACGGCCCCAGGGAAGTGGTTTCGGGTCAGACCCTGATCGCCAAGACCCGGGGCGAGACAGTCGCCGAGGCCGTGCTGGTTCCGAGCTATGGCATGTCGGCCACGCTGGGTCCGGCGGCCACCGGTCACGATCGGTCCTCGCCCGGCAATCGCAGCAAGGCCGTGGCGCTCCTTCGAGCCGCCTTGATCGACGCACAGGCCTACGCGGAGGAACGCGACGGCGATGGCACGGCCCGCGATCTCGGCAAGGACGCGCTGGCCGAGGTGCTGGCCGGTGAGCGACCGTTGATCCTCGAAGCCGACCACCACGTCGACATCCTCGCCGCGCTTCGGCTGGCCGAGGAATTCGACATCCGGTTGGTGCTGGCCAGCGCGGCCGACGCCCACCTGCTGGTCGAGGAAATCCGTGAAGCCGGCGTGCCGGTGCTGCTCCATCCCACGATGATCCGCGCCTGGGGCGGCAGCGCTCGGGCGAACTTCTCCTTCACGACCGCGAGGACGCTCCTCGATGCCGACATTCCGGTCGCGATCCAGTCCGGCTACGAGAGCTACGTTCCCAAGACCCGGGTCGTGCTGTGGGAAGCCGGGCTGCTGCTGGGCTATGGCCTGGACACCCGCGAGGCGCTCGCCCTGGTCACCACCGCACCGGCAGCGATCCTGGGGATCGACGACCGCGTCGGTTCGCTGGAGGTCGGGAAGGACGGCGACGTGGCGATGTTCGACGGCAATCCGTTCGAGTACACCACGCACGTGGTCGGGACCATCATCGATGGCGTGGTGGTCAGCGACGTGGTGCGCTGACCGTCGGAGGGTCCTTGCTGGCGACCCGCGTGTCTTCTCGATTCAACTTCAACGTCAAAGGCGTTTCGCCCCGCGCTTCGCGCTTGCGGGCGACCTTCTTTTGTCAGGCGCGACAAAAGAAGGCAAAAGCGCTCTTCAAAAGCGGGGCGTATCGAGGGGCGAGTTTCTCGGCTGATGCCGTGGCGCCGATAATCGGTGGTCGACCTCGACTCAGGAGAAGCTGTAAAGCGCAACCTCCGAGGTTACCCACGGCGGGATCCGCTCGATGGTCGACGATAGGAAGCACGTCCGGCCCGAGGGGTTGCCCACCAAGGCAGACCGCCTTCGATCGCTGCTCGGGTAGCGGAAAGCTGGCGCTCGACAGCTTCTCGTGTCTCAGCGCGGAAAGCGATTTTCTGCGCCGCACCATTGCCTGACGGGCAACTCCGCCCCGTTCGCACCGCTGTTGGAAGCGCTTTTGGGTACTTTTGAGGCGACTGTCAAAAGTACCTCGCCAGAAAGCCGGCGCAGCCGGCGTGGCGAAACGCTGTTGATTTTGATTCTCGGCGACCCGCTGGTCGCCAGCTACCCGCCCCGATCAGCGCTTCATGTAATTGAAGAACTCTTCGTTGGTCTTGGTGGCCTTGAGCTTGTCGAGCATGAACTCGATGGCCTGGATTTCGTCCATCGGGTGCAGGATCCGCCGCAGGATCCAGATCTTCTGCAGCAGCTCGTTGTCGATCATCTTCTCTTCTCGACGGGTGCCGGAACGGTTGATGTCGATGGCCGGGAACACGCGCTTCTCGGAAATCCGGCGACTCAGGTGCACTTCCATGTTGCCGGTGCCCTTGAACTCCTCGTAGATCACTTCGTCCATCTTCGAGCCGGTATCGACCAGCGCGGTGGCGACGATGGTCAGGCTGCCGCCGCCCTCGATCTTGCGCGCGGCGCCGAAGAATCGCTTCGGGCGCTGCAGGGCGTTGGCGTCCACGCCGCCGGTCAGCACCTTGCCCGAGGACGGCACCACGGTGTTGTAGGCCCGGGCCAGGCGGGTGATGGAGTCGAGCAGGATCACCACGTCCTGCTTGTGCTCGACCAGTCGCTTGGCCCGCTCGATCACCATGTCGGCGACCTGGACGTGGCGGGTGGCCGGCTCGTCGAAGGTCGAGGAGATGACCTCGGCGTCGACGGTGCGCTGCATTTCGGTGACTTCCTCCGGCCGCTCATCGATCAGCAGGATGATCATGTGGGCGTCCGGATTGTTGGCCCGGATCGCCAGCGCGACGTGCTGCAGCAGCATCGTCTTGCCGGCCTTCGGCGGCGACACGATCAGGCCGCGCTGGCCCTTGCCGATCGGCGCGATCAGGTCGATGATGCGCCCGGTCACATCCTCGCTGGAGCCGTTTCCGCGTTCCAGCGGGAACTGCTCGCGCGGGAACTCCGGCGTCAGGTTCTCGAACAGGATCTTGTTCTTGCTGGCCTCGGGCCGGTCGTAATTGATCTCCTCGACCTTGAGCAGCGCGAAGTAGCGCTCCGAGTCCTTCGGCGGTCGGATCTTGCCGGAGATCATGTCGCCGGTGCGCAGGTTGAAGCGCCGGATCTGGCTGGGCGAGACGTAGATGTCGTCCGGGCCGGCCATGTAAGAGCCCAGCGAGGAGCGCAGAAAGCCGAAGCCGTCCTGCAGGATTTCGAGCACGCCGTCGCCGTAGATCGGCTCCTTCTTCTTTGCGCGCGCCTTCAGGATGGCGAAGATGACGTCCTGCTTCTTCGAGCGGCCGATGTTCTCGATGCCGAGCTCGGACGCCATCTCGATGAGGTCCTGCACGGACAGTTTCTTCAGGTCGGTGAGATTCATTTGTGGTTTCTACGTGCCTTGGAATACGCCTGGGAAAGCTCTGGAGTCGTGCGCGCCGGAAGCCTGCGGCTCGGGCGCGGTCGACGCGCAACATCGGTCGATCGTTCGACCGGGGTGCGGCCGGGCAATCGACGAGTCGTGCCCACGGCATGGCGGGCGAGGAACGAGACTGCCGTTCCGAGAGGTTGCTGGAGTATCTAGTGTCGGCAGGCGGCTGCCTGCTCAGGATGCGGCAAGGTTAGCACCAACGCGGCGCGCCGTCCAGACCGGGAATCCGGCGCGGACGGGCGCCCCGAACCCTGCGGATCGCCGCATGCGGATCAGACGTGCTGGTCGATGAATTCCTTGAGCACGCCCTTGGTCACGGCACCGACCTTCATGCCCTGGACCTTGCCTCCGTCGAAGATCATCAGCGTCGGAATACCGCGGATCTTGAACTGGCTGGTGATCTGCTGGTTCTCGTCGATGTTGACCTTCGCGATCTTCAGCTTGCCGTCGTAGTCGTCGGCGAGCTCGTGCAGGATCGGTTCGATCATCTTGCACGGTCCGCACCACTCGGCCCAGTAGTCGACGAGGACGGGGTGTTCGGACTGCAGGACGTCCTGTTCGAAGGATGCGTCGGTAACGTGGGTAATCTTGTCGGACACGACTGGGGTCTCCTCGTGTGGATGGGGTGGGGTGCGGTTCGGCACCGCCGGGGATGGAATCGGCGAGCTGCCGATCCGGTGCTAGAATAGCGCAAAAGCGGTGCGCGCCGAGTCTTGCTGCATCGCTACATCCGGTTGGCCGCGCTGATTTCAAGGGTACGGGTCCATGTCGACGGATTCGATTCCGGCGAGCGCCGACGCTCGTTCCGTATCCCGGCAAATCGAATCCGCGCCCCGAGATCCCGAGTCCGAGCCGTTCGGCGGCGGAACGGCGCTGGGCCAGCCCCCGACGAATCAAGAAGGTATCCGTGACCGAATCCACCGCAGCTCCCCAGACCCTTTCCGCCGAAGACGCAGAGCGCGTCCTCACCGATGTCTCGTTCGCCAGCTTCGACCTGCCCGAAGCGATCGCCCGCAGCCTGGCCGACGCCGGCTTCGAGCGCTGCACGCCGATCCAGGCGCGAACCCTTCCGCTGGCCCTCGACGGCCGCGACGTGGCCGGCCAGGCCCGCACCGGCACCGGCAAGACCGCCGCGTTCCTGCTGGCGATCTTCAAGAACCTGCTGGCCGATCCCGACCCGGACTCGTCGGGCCACCATCCGCGCGCCGTGGTCATCGCCCCGACGCGCGAGCTGGCGATCCAGATCCACAAGGACGCGATGCAGCTCGGCAAGCACACCGGCCTGAAATTCGGTCTGTCCTACGGAGGCGTCGACTACCAGAAGCAGCGCGACATCCTGGCCGAAGGCGTCGACGTGCTCATCGGCACTCCCGGCCGGATGATCGATTTCTACAAGCAGCGCGTGTTCTCGCTGGAGAAGATCCGGATCGCGGTGCTCGACGAGGCCGACCGGATGTTCGACCTTGGCTTCATCAGCGACATCCGCTACCTGTTCCGCGCGATGCCGCCGGTGGACAAGCGCCAGTGCCTGATGTTCTCGGCGACCTTCCCGCTGAAGGTCACGGAACTGGCCTACGAGCACATGAACGATGCCGAGACCATCCGCATCGACGAGGACCGGAAGACGACCGACCGGGTTCGCCAGGTCGTCTACTATCCGGCCAACAACGAGAAGCCCGGCCTGCTGGTGAAGCTGCTGCGCGCGATGGACGACGGTCACGTGATCGTGTTCGTCAACACGAGGCGCGCCGCCGACGTGGTCGACCGCACGCTGCGCGGCAACGGCTTCGACTCGGCCATGCTGGCCGGCTCGGTGCGCCAGAACAAGCGCCAGACCCTGCTGAAGAAGTTCCACGACGGGACGCTGCCGATCCTGGTCGCGACCGATGTGGCGGCACGCGGCCTGCACATCCCCGGCGTGAGCCACGTGATCAACTACGATCTGCCGCAGGATGCCGCCGACTACGTCCACCGGATCGGGCGAACCGCGCGGCTGGGCGCGCTGGGCGAGGCGATCAGCTTCGCCTGCGAGGACTATGCGTTTCACCTGCCCGAGATCGAGGAGTACATCGGCAAGCCGATCCCGCTGGAAGAGCACGACGCGGGCGACCTGCCGAAGCTCGATCGCGCGCTGCCGCCGAAGGAAAGCAGCGCCACGCCCGATCGACGCCGCAAGGGCGGCGGAAGGCGTGGCGGTGGGGGCGGGGGCGGCCATCGCGGGGGCGGCCGCCGCCGGTCCTGACCTGCGGCACGCTGTGCTAACCTGCCGGCCGTGTCCGGTTCCGCGGATTCCGTCCGACCCGCCATGCACGTCCTGATGCAGTCGATGCCGCCGTACGACCGTCTCCTGCGCGCACTTGCGCTGCTGGCCTGCACGCTGGCCGCCGCGGTGCTGATCGAACAGGCCGTCACCGGCCCCCGCGTTCCGACCGGGGACAGAATCGAGCTCCCGCAGGTCGCACCCGCTTCCACCGCCGAACCCCTGGTCGACGTCGACTGGGCGTTGTTCGGCGAACCCGTCGCCCGGGACTACGGCCTGGCGCAGCCGGTCGAAGCGACGCCGCTGAAGCTGCGGCTGCGCGGGGCGGTGGCCGGCCGCAACGGCTACGCCATCATCGTCGACGCCGAGGGTAACGAGGGCGTCTACCGGGTCGGGGACGAGCTGCCCGGCGAGGCGCGCGTGACCGAGATCGAAACCCGCCGAGTGCTCCTGCGGCGCAGCGGCCGGATCGAGGCGCTGGCTCTTCCGGGCGGCGCCGAGGCGGCCTCCGGACCGGGCCGGTCGACCGGGGCGCGCCTGGCGAGCCCATCGTCGAATCAATCGTCGAATCAATCGTCGGCCGGGCAGGGCGGTGCCGGGGATGCGCCTTCCGGCATCGGGACGGCTTCACTGTCGTCGCTGACCGCTGCGTTCACCTTGAACCCCGATCGGCTGGCCGAGCAGATCACTATCCTGCCGGTGGCAGGCGGTGGTTTCCGGGTGCGCGCCGGGCGCAATTCCGCGCTGTTCGAGCGTCTCGGGTTCGAGCTCAACGACGTCGTCCTGGCCATCAACGGACAACCCGTTTCCACCCAGGCCGATGTGCGCGCCGTGTTCGGCGACTACAATCCCGGTGAACGGGTCGCGATCACCGTGCGGCGGGGGGATCGACAACTGGTTCTGACGCCGGACCTGTCGGGCTTCTGAGAACCGGGGCCGCCTCGGCGCGATTCGTCGCGACGCGGGGGACGGGTCGATGCCGCGATTCCCGCCGCGATTCCCCGGATCGCCAATGACTTCGACTGCATAGGAACCAAGCGATGACCCACTGCCGATCGATCCTGCTCCTGGTGCTGGCGCTTGCCGCGCCTGCATTCGCGCAGCAGCCGGCGACCGAAGACGGCCACGTCCTGAATTTCCAGGATGCCGAAATCCGCTCGTTGATCACCACGGTTGCCGATATCACGGGGCGCAACATCGTCATCGATCCGGCCGTGTCCGGGCGGGTGACCGTGGTGTCGAGCGAGATGCTCGATGCCGAGGAAGTCTACGAGGTGTTCCTGTCGATTCTCGCGGTGCATGGCTTCAGCGCGCTCTCCGACGGCAACGTCACCCGGATCGTGCCGGACGCGACGGCCCGCTTCGGCGCCAACGGCGACAGGGACGCGGGGGGCCAGGACCAGGTCACGCGACTGATCGCGCTTTCACACGTCCGCGCCGAGGATGCCGTGCCGCTGCTGCGCTCGCTGGTGCCGCAATCGGCCTACCTGGCCGCGCACGGCGCGTCGAACAGCGTCCTGGTCAGCGATCGCGCCGCCAGCGTCCGCCGCATCGAATCGGTGCTGCGCCGGATGGATTCGGCCACCGGCGAGGGTCCGGAGGTGCTGGCGCTCAACCACGCCAGCGCGAACGAACTGGCCGAGATGGTCAACGCCATCTACGGCAGCGATCGACCGCTGGTCCACGCCGACCCCCGGACCAACAGCCTTGTGCTCGGCGGCTCGCCGGCCCAGCGGCTGCGGCTGCGCACGCTGGTCACGCACCTGGATACGCCGCTGGACGCCGCCGGTGGTTCGCGCGTCATTCGCCTGAACTATGCCGACGCGGAAGACATGGTCCCGGTCCTCGAGAGCCTGGTCGACGAGCCCGGCGAGAACGGGCCGCGCGCACGTATCCAGGCCCACGCCGCGACCAACGCCATCGTCGTCACTGCGTCGCCGTCGGTCTACCGCGAGATCGCCGCGGTGGTCGAGCAGCTCGACATCCGTCGTGCGCAGGTGCTGGTCGAGGCGATCATCGCCGAGGTCGCCGCCGATACGGGACGCGAACTGGGCATCCAGTGGCAGTTCTTCGAGTCCGGCGATTCCGGCTTCTTCGGCGGCACCAACTACCAGAGCGGCGGGCGCAATATCCTGAACCTCAGCGCCGGCCTCGGCGCCGGCGAGGACGGCGGCACGGCCGTGCTTCCGGGCAGCGGCCTGAACCTCGGCTACGTCGGCGGTCGGACCAGCCTGCTCGGCATCGACCTGCTCGAGATCGGCGCCCTGGCGCGCGCCCTGGCCACCGACAACAACACCAATGTGCTGTCCACACCCTCCATCGTGACCATGGACAACCAGCCGGCCAGCATCAACGTCGGCCAGGAGGTGCCGTTCCTGTCCGGCAGCTTCCTCGCCGAGGGAATCTCCAACGCAGACGGCCAGGTCAACCCGTTCCAGACCATCGAGCGCCGCGAGGTCGGGCTGAAGCTGAACGTCACCCCGCACATCAACCAGGGTGACTCGATCATGCTCGCGATCGACCAGGAGGTCTCTTCGCTCGCCCCGATCGCGGGCGCGGTCGATCTGATCACCAACAAGCGGACCATCTCGACCCGGGTGATGGTGCCCGACGGCGCCATGCTGGTGCTCGGCGGTCTGATCAGCGACGACCTGCAGGAAGGCACGGAACGCGTGCCGGGGCTGGGCCGGATCCCGCTGATCGGCGAGTTGTTCACGTACCGGGCCGACAGCCGCGTCAAGCGCAACCTGATGGTGTTCATCCGGCCGCGCATCCTCGACGACCCGGCGCTGATGGACTCGGTCACGCAGTCGAAGTACTCGCTGCTCCGCGAGCGCCAGATCGAGCAGCGCGAGGACGAAACGGGCCTGATCCGCAGGCCCGACACGCCGCTGCTGCCCGAGCTCGACGCGTTCCTGCAGGCGCCGGCCGGCGACGGGGGCCGATGAGCGACGCGTTCCGACCGTCCTTCGGATTTGCCCGCCGCCGCGGCGTCACCGTGGCCGGGCGGGATGCCGAGGGCCGGTACCGTCTGCTGGTCCGTACGCCGACGGACCTCGAGGCGCTGCGCGAAGTGCGACGGAACCTCGACGGCGCGGTGGCCGTCGAGAAGCTCGACGAGGCCGGGTACGGTGAAGCCATCGCCCGGCTGTACGAGGCCGGCGACGCCGAGGCCCGGCAGGTCGCCGCCGACCTCAACGACGATCTCGACCTGGCCCGGTTGGCCGAACAACTGCCCGAGCCGTCCGACCTGCTCGAGTCGGCTGACGACGCGCCGGTCATCCGCCTGATCAACGGCGTGCTCTCGCAGGCCGTCCGCGACGGTGCCTCCGACGTCCACTTCGAACCCTTCGAGGACCGCCTCGCAATCCGCTTCCGCATCGACGGCGTGCTGTCCGAGACGCTGTCGCTGTCGCGTGCCCTGGCCGCGCCGGTGGTCTCGAGGATCAAGGTCATGGCGCGCCTGGACATCGCAGAGAAGCGTGTGCCGCAGGACGGCCGGATCGGCTTGAGGCTTGCCGGCCGGCCGGTCGACGTGCGCGTGTCCACGCTGCCGTCGAGTCACGGCGAGCGCGTCGTGCTGCGCCTGCTCGACAAGCAGGCCGGCCGCCTTTCGCTGGCCGAGCTGGGCATGAACGACACGCTGCTCGACCGTTTCGATGCGCTGATCCGCAGGCCGCACGGCATTCTGCTGGTCACCGGGCCGACCGGCTCCGGAAAGTCGACCACGCTCTATGCCGCGCTGCAGGCGTTGAATGATCGTCGGCGCAACATCATGACCGTCGAGGACCCGATCGAGTACGACATCGACGGCATCGGCCAGACCCAGGTCAACCCGAAGGTCGACCTGACCTTCGCTCGCGGGCTGCGCGCGATCCTGCGCCAGGATCCCGACGTGGTCATGGTCGGGGAGATCCGCGACCTGGAAACCGCCCGCATTGCGGTCCAGGCGTCGCTGACCGGTCATCTCGTCCTGTCGACGCTCCACACCAATACCGCAGTCGGCGCGATCAATCGTCTGGTCGACATGGGCGTCGAGCCGTTCCTCCTGGCCTCCAGCCTGATCGGCGTGGTCGCCCAGCGGCTGGTCCGGAGGCTGGACCCCGAGCTGCGCGAAGCGATCGAGATGTCCGCTCAGGATCTGGCCGCCGCGGGAATCGAGCGCGACGGCCCGGCGACCCTGTACCGGCCGCGCCGCGACCTGGCCGACGGCGAGAGCGGGTACGCTGGGCGCACCGGCATCTGCGAGCTGGTCGAGATCGACGATCACCTGCAGCGCCTGATTCACGAGCGGGCGCCGGAGCAGGCTCTGGCCGAGACGGCTCGTCGCGCCGGAGAGGGAATTTTCGACGACGGCTGGCACAAGGCGGTCGCGGGGGTGACTTCGCTGGACGAGGTCCTGCGCGTGACGCGCGAATTCTGACCGGTCGGCGGGCGCCGGAGCAGCAACGCGCGACCGGCGGCGCCGGACCGGATTTTCGGGAACCTGACGGCGAAGCGGCGGTCCTAGGATTGTCGCCGGCCGTCGGCAACCACTCAACGAGGAGCAGGACGGCCCGATGGGCGAACGCGAAATCGATCAACAACTGGTCGAACGAGTGCAGAAGGGCGACAAACGTGCGTTCGACGTGCTGGTGGGCAAGTACCAGCACAAGATCGTCAGCCTGGTCTCGCGCTATGTCTCGGACCATGCCGAGGCGCTGGACGTGTCGCAGGAGGCGTTCATCAAGGCCTATCGGGCGATCGGACGCTTTCGCGGCGACAGCGCGTTCTACACGTGGATGTACCGGATCGCGATCAACACGGCCAAGAACCACCTGGTCTCGCAGAGCCGCCGCCCACCGTTGTCGGACGTCGATGCAACCGACGCGGAACAATTCCAGGTCGATACGCGTCTGAAGGACCGCGGATCGCCCGAACACGAACTGCTGAAGGAAGAGATCGAGAAGACGATCAACGATGCCATCTCGGCACTGCCGGAAGACCTCCGGGTGGCGATCACGCTGCGCGAGATGGACGGCATGAGCTATGACGACATCGCCACGACCATGGACTGCCCGATCGGAACCGTTCGATCGCGCATCTTCCGGGCCCGAGAGGCCATCGATACCCGTCTCCGACCGCTGATCGGCGGCGACGGGGCCGGAGATTGAGTCGCGAGCCGACTCGCAACGCAACCGAAATCACCACGAGGTGAGCACCTTGGAACGAAACAACGAGCATCTGTCCGCGCTGGTCGACGGCGAACTGGACCGCCGCGAGTCCGCGTTCCTGCTGCGCCGGCTGACCACCGACGCGACGATGCAGGACGACTGGACGCGCTACCACATGGCGCGAGCCTGCCTGCACAACGAGTTCCCGGGACGGGTCGACCTGGTCGACCGGGTCCGCGCGGCAATCGCCGACGAACAGGTCGACCCGGTCGCCCGGATGTCGCCGTTGGCGCGCTTCGGAATCGGCGGCGCCCTGGCTGCCGGCATCGCGATGATCGCCGTTGTCGGCCTCGACAACCGCATCGCCCCGGGGCCCGAGGGCGCCGATCAAGCGCCGGCGTTCGTCAGCCAGAGTTCTGCCCTGGATCGCCAGTTCAGCCGACAGGCGGTACCGGCCGGTTTCAGCGAGCTCCCGGCCAGCCCGGCCGCGACCTCGGCCGACGATCCGCGCGAACGGATCAGCCGTTACATCATCCGACACGGCCAGGCCTCGGGCGGCTCGAACTTCGTTTCCTTCACCCCGATCCTGACCTCCGACGCTCCGGTGAGCGCGGTGCCGCTGGACACCCCCTCGGCCGAGGACGACGGGACCGCCGTCCCGGAATGAGCAACCGCGCGGAATGATCATGGCCCGCTTGCTTGGATTGCTGCTGGCGAGCT
Organism: Wenzhouxiangellaceae bacterium; assembly: GCA_965222675.1. Classification (GTDB taxonomy): domain Bacteria; phylum Pseudomonadota; class Gammaproteobacteria; order Xanthomonadales; family Wenzhouxiangellaceae. The sequence goes on from OZ244963.1 coordinate 1,933,015, forward strand.
GCCTGCTGGCACCCGACGATGCCCGCGCCGCCGATGACGTCCGCGACTGGTTGACCCGAATGGAGCACGCGGTCGCCTCGATCAGCTATCGCGGCACCATGGTCAGCGTTCGCGACGGCCGACTCGACACGCTGGCGGTGTACCACCGGGCCGACGACGACGGGATCCGCGAGCGGATCATCACTCTGAACGGCCCGAAGCGCGAAATCCTGCGCGACCGGGATTCGGTTCGGAGCCTGGTCTCGGGCGACTCGCCGATGGTGGTCGACAACCCGTTCCCGACGCGCCTGCTGCCGCGCATTTCCTTCGAAGTGCTCGATCACCCGGACGGCATCTATCGCGCCCGCGTCGGCCCCCGGGCCCGGGTCGCCGGCCGATCGGCGCGCATCATCGAAATCCTGCCGGTCGACGGCTTCCGCTACGGTCGACGCCTGTGGCTGGACGAGCGCACCGCGATGCTGCTGCGCTCCGTGTTGCTCGATGCCGACGGCAAGGTGCTCCAGGACCTGTCCTTCGTGGAACTGGAGCTCGGCGCGAGGATCAGCGACGGGGAGTTGTCGTCGGGTCTGGCCGACCCGGCCCGGGTCACTCGCTACCGCGATGCCGATGATCCGCTCGAGCCGGCCTTCGCCGCGACCCAGGACCCGTACTGGATGCCGGAATCGTTGCCGGCCGGGTTCCGGCTCGTCTCGGTGGGTCGTACCCTCGGTGACGAATCGCAGGCCCTCGAGCACCTGTTGTTCTCCGACGGCCTGTCGAGTTTTTCCATCTACATCGAACCGGTACGCGATCGGCGGATCGGTGAACACCTCGACGTGATCGGCTCGATGAACGTCTACACCGGCCGCATCGACGACCGGATCGTCACCGTGGTCGGCGAGGTGCCGGCACGCACGGTCCGCATGATCGGCCAGCACGTTCGCCGGGCAGAACATCCGTCGATGCGCCATTTCCGCTGAGCCGATGGGCCCGGAGCGTCTCTGGCAGACCGCACTCGTCGTCGAGGACGCGGGCGGGCGCCGGTGGCTGGAGTTTCCCGACCTGGCCCGTTGCCGTCGTTGCCGGCATGGCCGCGGTTGCGGTGCCGCGCAGTGGAGTCGCCTGTTCGGCTCGCGCCGGGCGATGCGCTTGCCGCTGCCGGACGGAAGCGCCGTCGAGCCCGGTACGGCGGTTCGCGTCGGCCTGTCGACGGGGGCGCTGCTCCGCGCCGCCGTTCGGGTCTACCTGCTGCCGCTGCTGGTTTTCGTGCTCCTGTTGTTGGTGGGCGCGTCGCTCGGCCTGGCCGAAGCCGGCGCGTTGGCTATCGGCCTGGCCGGCGCGTTCGCGGCGCTGTGGCAGGCTCGTCGCTCGACACTGGCCGGGCTCGAGCCCCGCGTCGAGACGAATCCGGACGCGGCCTGCGGTGCGCTTGAATCGCCGGCGAATTGATTGCATCTCCGGGGATGGAATCCCGAGCCGGCAGTGGGACCGACGGTCCGTGCTGCCGTTTCGACTCTTCAAGCTGGCACGACTCGAACCATTGGAACTACTCAACGAGGACGAATCGAGATGAACCACAGACTCAAGCTGATTCGCCATGCCGCCCTGGCGGCGATGCTCCTGCTGGGCGCCGGAGCGCAGGCCATGCCGGACGACTTCGCCGATATCGTCGAAGCGACGATCCCGGCCGTGGTCAATATCGAGACGACCCGCTTCGGTAATCGCCCCGACCCCGATGCGACACAGCCGCAGCCGCCGGGTGATGTGCCGGAGCTGTTCCGTCGCTTCTTCGATCCCTACGGGGACGGCATGCCCCGCGGCCGGCCCGACCAGCAGGGCGGCGGCTCGGGCTTCATCGTCCGGGCCGACGGCCTGGTCGTCACCAACCATCACGTGATCGAGGACGCCGACGAAATCATCGTTCGCTTGTCGGACCGGCGCGAATTCGTCGCCGAGCTGGTCGGCTCGGACGCCGAAACAGACGTCGCGGTCCTCAAGATCGACGCCCAGGATCTGCCGACCCTGGCCTACGGCGATTCTTCGACGCTGCGGCCCGGTGAGTGGGTCATCGCCATCGGCTCGCCGTTCCGCTTCGAACAGAGCGTCACCGCCGGCATCGTCAGCGCCAAGGGCCGCAGTCAGGCCCAGCAGCAATACGTGCCATTCATCCAGTCCGACGTCGCGATCAATCGCGGCAATTCCGGCGGTCCGCTGATCGACCGCAACGGCCAGGTGGTCGGCATCAATTCGTGGATTCTCAGCGCGTCGGGCGGCAACATCGGCCTGTCGTTCTCGATTCCGATCGAGACGGCCCAGGACACGGTCGAGCAGCTGCTCGAATACGGTCGGGTCGCGCGCGGTTACCTCGGCGTTGGAATCCAGGGCCTGAACCGCGAACAGGCCGATGCAATGGGCCTTGATCGGCCGGTAGGTGCGCTGGTCAACCGGGTCGAACCGGGCAGCGCAGCCGAGCGGGCCGGCATCGAGGCCGGCGATGTCATCCTGGAAGTCGCGGGGCGCCCGATCGAGGTATTTTCGGACCTTCCGCCGATCGTCGGTTCGATCCGTCCGGGCGAGGAGATCGACGTGCGGATCTCGCGCTGGGGCGACGAGCAGACGCTCGAGGTCGAGCTGGCCGAACGCGAGGAAGCTCCGACCGACGACGGCCGAGGCCCCGACCGTGACGCGACTCCGACCAACAGCCTCGGACTGACGGTCGAGGAGCTGACCGAAGCCCAGCGTCGACAGCTCGAGGGCGTCGACGGCGGAGTGATGATCACCGCGGTCGAAAGCGACGCCGCTTATCGGGCCGGGATTCGCCGCGGACAGGTGCTGCAGATGATCAACAATCGCCCGATCGATTCGATGGCCGACTTCCGCGCCATCGTCGAGGATCTCGAGCCGGGCCGGTCTGTGGCCGTGCTGCTGTGGAGCAATGGCGCAAGCCGTTTCGTGGCCTACACGCCCGAGGCCGACCGCTAGGCAGCGGCGTTATACTACGCGGCTGGAATCGCCGCCGTCGGGCTCGTTCCGGCGGCGGCGATCGCCGTATCGGCCGTCGTCGAGGCGAAGGAGCCGCTGGGCCCCTGCCGGCTTGCGGTCCCGGTCCGACCCCATCCATCCTTTCATTCATCCGGATACCCGTTCGTGAAGCCAGCGAAGATCGACATGCCTGCCCGTAGTCCCGATCCTGCCGCAGCGATGGCCGGCGGAGGCAGCGCATGAGCGGTGCACACCGGATCCGGAACTTCTCGATCATCGCCCACGTCGACCACGGCAAGTCGACCCTGGCCGACCGGTTCATCCAGGTCTGCGGCGGCCTGACCGATCGGGAGATGGCCGAGCAGGTGCTCGATTCCATGGACATCGAGCGCGAACGCGGCATCACGATCAAGGCGCAGAGCGTCACGCTCGACTACACCGCCGGCGACGGCGAGACCTATCAGCTGAACTTCATCGACACTCCCGGTCACGTGGACTTCTCCTACGAGGTTTCGCGTTCCCTGTCGGCCTGCGAGGGCGCGTTGCTGGTCGTCGATGCCGCTCAGGGCGTCGAGGCTCAGAGCGTGGCCAATTGCTACACGGCGGTGGAGCAGGGCCTGGAAGTGATTCCGGTGATCAACAAGATCGATCTGCCGTCGGCCGATCCCGATCGGGTCAAGGCGCAGATCGAGGACATCATCGGCATCGATGCCAGCGACGCCTTGCTGGTCAGCGCCAAGACCGGCGACGGCATTGCCGACGTGCTGGAAGCGATCGTCAAGCGCATCCCGCCGCCCGAAGAGGTCGACGGCCCCCTGAAGGCGCTGATCATCGATTCGTGGTTCGACAACTACCTCGGCGTCAACTCGCTGATCCGGATCAAGCAGGGCCGCCTGAAGAAGGGCGAGAAGATCACCGTGATGTCGACCGGCGAAGAACACGACGCCGACCAGATCGGGATCTTCACGCCGAAACGCACGATCAAGGGAACGCTGGAATGCGGCCAGGTCGGCTTCATTGCCGCGGGCATCAAGGAAATCCACGGCGCGCCGGTCGGCGATACGCTGACGATGTCCAAGGATCCAGCCGAAAAGCCACTGCCTGGCTTCAAGCCCATCCAGCCGCGGGTCTTTGCCGGGGTGTTTCCGGTCGACGCCAGTGATTATCCGGATCTGCGCGAAGCGCTGGACAAGCTGCAGCTCAATGACTCGGCGCTGCAGTTCGAGCCCGAGACCTCGATGGCGCTGGGCTTCGGCTTCCGTTGCGGCTTCCTCGGAATGCTCCACATGGAGATCGTCCAGGAGCGGCTGGAGCGCGAATACGACCTCGACCTGATCATCACCGCCCCCACCGTGGTCTACGAGATCGCGCTGACCGACGGTGAGGTGATCAGCCTCGACAACCCGGCCGCGCTGCCGCCGCTGAACAAGATTGCCGAGGTCCGCGAGCCGGTCATCCGCGCCAACATCCTGGTGCCCCAGGACTACCTCGGTGCGGTCATCGGACTGTGCGAGGAAAAGCGCGGTGCGCAGATCGACATGCGCTTTCTCGGTGGCCAGGTCCAGCTCAGCTACGAACTTCCCCTGGCCGAGGTGGTCATCGACTTCTTCGATCGCCTCAAATCCTGCTCGCGCGGCTTCGCGTCCTTCGAGTACGCCTTCGATCGGCACCAGGCCGGCCCCTTCGTGCGGCTGGACCTGATGATCAACGGCGAGCGGGTCGACGCGCTGTCGAGCATCGTTCACCGTGACCAGGCGCAGCGTCGAGGCCGCGACCTGGCCGAGCGGATGCGCGAACTGATTCCGCGCCAGATGTTCGATATCGCGATCCAGGCTTCGATCGGTTCGAACGTGATCGCCCGCTCGACCGTCAAGGCCTACCGCAAGAACGTGACCGCCAAGTGCTACGGCGGCGACGTCAGCCGCAAGCGCAAGCTGCTGGAAAAGCAGAAGGCCGGCAAGCGGCGGATGAAGAATGTCGGCAGCGTCGAGATTCCCCAGGAGGCGTTTCTCGCGGTGCTGCGCACCGACGGGGACAACTGACCCACGATTCCCCAGGCCCGGCGTGCCGCAGCGAGTAGCCGGCGGCCGCAACGCAACGCAAGGACTTTCACCGCATGGATTTCGCTCTGATCATCACGCTCCTGACGCTGGCCACCGGCGTGATCTGGTTGCTCGACAAGCTGGTCCTGAAGCGTCGCCGCCGGGCCCGCGTTCTGGCCGGGGAGGCCAGCAGCGACGAGCCGTCCCGGCCGGTCGAGTACGCGGCGTCGTTCTTTCCGCTGCTGTTCCTGGTGCTGGTCTTCCGCTCCTTCCTGTTCGAGCCGTTCAAGATCCCGTCCGGATCGATGATCCCGACGCTGTTGATCGGCGACTTCATCGTCGTGTCCAAGTTTTCCTACGGATTGCGCCTTCCTGTGCTCAATACGAGGATTCTGGAAACCGGCGAACCGGAGCGCGGTGACGTGTTCGTGTTCCGGTTTCCGGAAGAGCCCCGCGTCAACTACATCAAGCGCGTCATCGGCGTACCGGGCGATACGGTCACCTACCGCAACAAGATGTTCTTCGTCAACGGCGAGCCGGTCGAGCAGGACATCGTCGGTCCGTGGATGGGCGAGGGCCTGAATCGCAACATCCCGGGCACGCGGCCGCAGCGCCGGCTCGAGCGGATCGGCGACGTAGAGCACGAGATTCTGATCCACCCCAGCCGTCGCCCGGCCGATGGCCGGAGCTGGGTCGTTCCGGAAGGACACTATTTCGCCGTGGGCGACAACCGCGACAATTCGCGCGACAGCCGGGCATGGGGCTTCGTGCCGGAGGAGAACCTCGTGGGCAAGGCGATCCGCATCTGGATGCACTGGGACTGCGGGCGCGGGTTCTGTGTCGACTTCTCGAGGATCGGTGATAGGATTGAATGACGTCGGATGGCGGGCCTGGATGCGCCTGCCGGCGGCCGATCGGGGGAAGGGTCTGCCCGGGAACCGTGCTCCCGGCGCTGATGGTCTGGAACGGTTGGGAGAACGCATGAACAAGAATCGCCTCAAGGGCATGACGCTGATCGGGTTCCTTCTGCTGCTTTCGGCGGTCGTCTTCTGCGCCTACATCGGCATGAAACTCGTCCCGATCTACATGAACCACTACAACATCGTCAACGCGATGAAGGGGCTGGCCGAAGAGCCCGGGTCGGCGCAGTACAGCGAGGCCCGCGTTCGCGACCTGCTCTCGCGCAAGCTCAGCGTCAACTACGTCCGCTCGCTACGGGCCGACCAGATCCGGCTCGTCAAGTCGCCGCAGCCGCAGCTGGTCCTTGAGTACGAGGTTCGCGAAGGCCTGATCGGCAACATCGACGTGGTGGTTTCGTTCGAGCGTGTCGAAGTCCTCAACTAGCCCGGCGCGGGTCGTATCGCTGCCGGGACTGCCGTATACCTTCGGCGACCCGGCGCTGCTCGAACAGGCCCTGACCCACCGCAGTCGCGGACACCGCCACAACGAGCGGCTGGAGTTCCTCGGCGACGCGCTGCTCAATTTCACCATTGCGGCCCTGCTGTTCGAAGAGCGGCCGGACGCCCCCGAGGGCGACCTGTCGCGCATGCGTGCTCGCCTGGTCCGGGATCGCACCCTGGCCCAGGTCGCCCGCGAACTCGGGCTCGGTGATCACCTTCGTCTCGGTCCCGGCGAACTCAAGAGCGGTGGGTACCTGCGCGAGTCCATTCTTGCCGACGCGCTGGAAGCCATCTTCGGCGCGGCGCTACTCGATGGTGGAGTCGATCGCGCCCGCAAGCTGATCGAGACGCTGCTACGGCCGCGGATGGACGCGCTGCCCGAAGTCGACATGCTGAAGGACCCCAAGACGCGCCTGCAGGAGTTCCTCCAGGCGCGTGGCCTCGATCTGCCGGAGTATCGTGTGACTGAAGAACGCGGCGCCGACCACGCGCGAGAATTCACCGTTTCATGCACGGTCGACGTGCTGGAAGCCCCGCTGCTTGCCACTGCCGGATCGCGCCGCAAGGCCGAGCAGGCAGCCGCGCGCGCCGTGCTCGAGCGGATCGACGCGGAGTCGCAGCGATGACCGACGAAGCGACCTTGCATTCCGGTACCGTGGCGCTGATCGGCCGTCCGAACGCTGGCAAGTCGACGTTGGTCAATCGCGTCGTCGGCGAGCATGTCTCGATCGTCACCCACAAGCCACAGACCACCCGGCACCGGGTGACCGGCATCGTCAACCATCCGCGCGGCCAGGTCGTGCTGGTCGACACGCCCGGCATGCACCAGCGTCGTGATCACGCGCTGAATCGTCACCTCAACCGGGTCGCGGCCGAGACCCTGCCGGGCGTCGACCTGTTGCTGGTCCTGGTCGATGCATCGAAACCGACCGACGAGGATCGCATGGCCCTGCGCGCGGCCGCCCAGTCGGGGCGGCCGTTCCTGCTCGCGTTCAACAAGATCGACCGGGTCCAGCATCGCGCCGACCTGCTGCCGCTGGCCGAGCGTTGGACCGCCGATGTCGATCCGGCCGAGGTCCATTTCATCTCGGCGCTTCGCGATGACGGCGTCGAGCGGCTGCTCGAGGCGATCATCGAACGGCTGCCCGCCCAGCCCCCGCTGTATCCGCCGGATCTGTTCACCAACGAACCGATGCGGTTCCTGGCCGCCGAACTCGTGCGCGAGCAGTTGCTCGAGAACCTGCACCAGGAAATTCCCTATGGCACGACGGTGGTGGTCGAGGAATTCGCCGAGGACGATGGCCGCCTGCAGATCGCGGCTCGCATTCTGGTCGCCGAGAAACGCCACAAGGGCATCGTCATCGGCAAGGGCGGCCAGACCCTCAAGCGCATCGGTTCGCGCGCCCGGCAGGCCATGCAGCAGCTGTTCGAACAGCCTGTTCGGCTCGATCTCAACGTCGCGGTCATGGAGCGGTGGATGGAGCGCGAGGCGTTGTTCGGCAAGCTGGGCTACGAGCGATGAGCACGGCACGATGAGCACGACCGGCGATGCACCGGGTCGATCGTGAACCGGCCTTTGTGCTTCATCGACGGGCGTTTCGCGAAACCAGTCTGACCGTCGAGCTGCTGACCGCCACCCATGGCCGGGTCGCCGGCGTGGCGCGCGGTGCGCGCGGGCCGCGCTCGGCCCTGCGCCCGCTCGGCCAGCCGTTCATCCCGCTCGAAGTCAGCTGGGTGCGGCGCGGTGAAATGGCCACCCTGACCGGTGCCGAGCCGGTCGGCCGGACCGGTGTGCCGACCGGACGCGCGCTATGGTGCGCTCTGTACGCCAACGAACTCTTGCTCAAGCTCCTGCCGCGCGACGTCGAGGAATCGGAAGTATTCATCGCCTACGCTCGCTTGTTGCCGGCGTTGGCCGACGCTGAGCGCCAGTCGCAGGCGCTGCGACGCTTCGAGATGGTCCTGCTCGACGCGCTCGGCGTGGCGCCCGAACTCGACGTGGTCGGCGAGGCGCGCATCGCCGTCGATCCCGACGGCTGGTACCGGGTCGATCCCGTGCGCGGGCCGGAACCGGTCGCCGGGCCGGGTTCGAAGGTTCAGGATTCGCCGGGGCCGGAGCAGGTCGTGCCCGGGCACTTGCTTCGCGCGCTCGCCGCCGGTCGCGAGCTGAGCCCGGAGCATTCCGCAACCGCCCGTCGGCTCATGCGAAAATTGATCGAGCATCAACTCGATGGGCGTAGGCTCGAAACCCCACGCCTGTACAGGGAGTAGGCCATGACTTCGCATCCTCGTCCTCTGCTGGGCGTCAACATCGATCACGTCGCCACCATCAGGCAGGCGCGCGGTACCGATTACCCCTCGGTCGTCGAGGCCGCGCGGATCGCCGAGCGCGGTGGCGCCGACCTGATCACCGTTCACCTGCGCGAGGATCGCCGGCACATCCAGGACGCCGACGTCGCGGCGCTGCTCGACGTCGTCACCACGCGATTGAACCTCGAGATGGCGATCGACGACTCGATGATCGAGTTCGCGTTGGCCCACGGGCCGCCCGATGTCTGCCTCGTGCCCGAGCGCCGCCAGGAACTGACGACCGAGGGTGGACTGGACGTCGACGGCCAGCGCGATCGGGTCGCCGAGGCCTGCCGCCGATTCGCCGATGCGGGAATCCGGGTTTCCCTGTTCATCGATCCGGAGCCCGAGCAGGTCGACGCGGCGGCCGAGGTCGGGGCGCCAGTGATCGAGCTGCACACGGGAGGCTGGGCCGAAGCGCACGGTGCGCAGGCCGAGCGCGAGCTGAAGCGGATCGCTGCGGCGGCCGAGCGGGGCGAGGCCGCCGGCCTGGTGGTCAATGCGGGTCACGGACTGCACTACGGCAACACGGCCGAACTGGTCGCCCTGGGCCGTGTCCGGGAGTTCAACATCGGTCATGCGATCGTGGCGCGAGCCCTTTTCGACGGCCTCGAGAATGCCGTGCGCGCGATGCGCGCCCTGATGGAGCCGCGAGCCTCAGCCTGAGCGCGTCAAGCGCATCGCGGTCACCGTCGCCTCGGCACAGCGCCTGAACTGCAGGTACCGGATGCCCAGAGCGTCCGCCCTCGGGGCGGTCAGCGCGGTCCGCAGCCGTCCGGCGGCCCGGGCCAGCCGATCGGCGCCGACGTAGCCGCCGGCCCCGATCCACTGGTGCAGGCATTCCCGGACCCGGTCCAGACGGCCGTCGATCAGCGCCTGTTCCAGCGGCGCCAGCCCATCGGCGAGCTCGTCGGCGAAGGCTGCGCGCAGCGTGTCCAGGCGGTCGCGCGTGCCCAGCGCGTCGAGCCCGTGGCGGTCGTCCAGCAACGGCGCCATTCCGCCGGCCGGTAGCGGGCGCTCGAAGACTCTCTGCCCGCCGGCTACGCGAACCAGGGTGTCGAGCAGCACGTCGGGTGTGGCGGGTTTCTCCAGGTAGCCGCCGAAGCCGGTGTCCTCGGCGCGCTTGCGGGAGGCGTCGCGGGCGTCCGCGGTCAGGGCGATCGCGATCGGCGGCGCGGGCTCGAGGCGCAGCGCCTCCCAGGTCGAGAAGCCGTCGACGTCGGGCATGTGCAGGTCGAGGAGAACGATGTCGAAACGCTCCTTCCTGCAAGCCGCGATCGCCTGGGAGCCGGAGTCGACCAGCACCATCCTCGCCACGCGGTGGCGCAGCAGTGCGCGCAGGAACGCGCGATTGACCGGGTGATCGTCGACGACCAGCACGCGCAGCGACGCCAGCGCCGACGCGTCCCCAACACCGCTGCCAATCTCCGGACCCATGACGCACAATGGTAGCCGATGAACGCCCGTCGACCCATGCCTGTCGTCCGCCCGATCCCGCTGCCGGTCGCTGCGCTCGCAATCGCTCTTGCCCTGCAGTTCGGCCCCGGTCGGGCGGCCCACGCCGCGCTGGAATGGTCCCTTGGCGCCGATCGCGTCGAGGTCGGCGGTGTGCACATCGAATCGCTGCGGATCGACGCGAGCGGAGATGGCGCTGTGGATGCGCAGTTCGACGGCATCACGCTGCCCGGCCCGGGAGCCTGGGGAACGCTGGCAGCCCGCTGTGCGCCCGGCCCCGTGCGCTGCGAACGCGGCACGGTCGAACGCCTCGCCGAGGACGGTCGCATCCTTGCCGATGGCGAGTTCCAGCGCGGGCCCGATACGCTGACGCTGGTCGACGGGGAAGGGCGCTTGAGCTGGGGCTTCTCGACCGGCGTGCTGCAGGCGCAGGCGTGGCCGCTGCCGGGCTGGCTGACCGGGGCCGGATCGGCGATCAGCGTCCAGGACGGCCGGTTGGACGCCCGGTTGGACGCCCGAATGGACCGCGCTGCCGGCTCTCTGCGCGTCGAGGGATCGGTCCGCTCGCTGGCCTTCGATACGCCGGACGGCCGCTATGCCGGGGCCGATCTGGATCTGACCGGGCGCGCGCAAATGACCGACGGGCGGCTGCACGGCCGATTGAGCTGGACGGCCGGAGAAGCCCTGCTGGGCCCGGCCTATCTACCTCCGCCGGAACATCCCGTCCACGTCGAGGGCGTGCTCGAGCGCGCCGGCGCGGAGGAGCAGATGCTCCGGCTCCGCATCGATGCCGACCGGAACGGCGAGGGTGCGATCCGGGCCGCGCTCGAGGCGCGCATCGCCGGACTTGCCGGCGCACCGGACGTGACCAGCGCCTCGCTGAACCTCGAAACGGTCGATCTCGCCCGCGCATGGTCGCTGGGCGCGGAGTCGCTGGCGGCCCGCGCCGGCTGGCCGGGCCTGCAGATCGCCGGGCAACTCTCGGGCTCGCTGGACTGGCATCCGGGACGTGCGCTGGAAGCGAAGCTCGATTGGCAGAACGTGGCGATCGACGATCCGGCCGGACGGGTCGGCGTCGAAGGGCTGCAGGGGCGGCTGGTCCTCGGCGACGGCTCGGCACGTGGAGCGAGTGCCGACGCGTCCCCGGACCTGCAGGAGGAGGCGGCGCGCCAGGACCTGCTCCAGGACCGGCTGGATGTGCGCTTCGACAGGGCCACCGTGTATCGCCTGCCCCTGGGGGGTGCGTCGTGGACCCTGATCGAACAGGGTGGTTCGCTGGAGCTGGTCGAGCCGCTGCGCGTTCCGATGCTCGACGGCGCGGTCCGGGTCGAACGGCTGGTCGTCGATCGCAGCGACCCGGACTCTCCGGCGGTCGACCTCGACGCCGTGATCGAGCCACTGGACCTCGCCGCCCTGACCCGCAACCTGGGCTTGCCGGAATTCGGCGGCACCGTTTCCGGTCGCATTCCCGGCGTTCGCCTCGACGGCGGTGCGCTTCGCGTGGACGGCGGGCTCGATCTCGAGCTCTTCTCCGGCGAAGCGCGAATTCGCGGCCTGAGCGTCGAGCGACCGTTCGGTACGCTGCCGGCACTGTCGGCATCGGTGGAGTTCGAGCGGCTCGACCTTGCGCCGCTGACCTCGGCCTTCGAGTTCGGCGCGATGCGGGGCGAGCTCCAGGGCCATGTCCGCGGGCTGCGGCTGCTCGACTGGCAGCCCGTTGCCTTCGACGCGTGGTTCCACGCGCCGGCCGACACGCCGCTGCCGCGGCGGATCTCCCAGCGCGCGGTCGACCAGATCGCAAGCGTCGGCGGCGGGGGCGCGGCTGCGCTTTCGGCGCCGCTGCTGGGCCTGTTCGACGAGTTCGCCTATCGCGAAATCGGGCTTGGGTGCCGGCTGGCCGCGAACGTCTGCGAGATGCGCGGTCTGGACGAGGTCGACGGCAGCGGTTACCGGATCGTCGCCGGGCGTGGCATTCCCCGCCTCGACGTGGTCGGCTTTCGTCGTCAGGTCGACTGGCCGGTGCTGCTCCGCCAGCTGCGCGCGGCAACCCGGGGCGAGGGCGTCACGGTCGGCAATTGAAGGTGGATGATCGAGCAGGATCCGATACCGCGGCACACCGGCCGGCCCGGGCCGGTTTGGTACACTTCGATCGTTCAGCGGGGGTTCAATCCGGCGGCCGCAGACTGGTGCCGGCGATCGTTCCCGTACCCTTTTCCAGGAGTAACTCTCGATGAAGACCAACCCGATCAAGTGGCTGTGCGCAACGTTGATGTGCGGCGTGGTCGTCGCCTGCGTGACGATCAACGTGTACTTCCCCGAAGCCGCTGCCGAAGAAGCCGCCGACCGTTTCATCCGCGATGTGATCGGCGAGCAGGCCGAACCCCGGGCGTCGCTCTTCCCGCCGGCTTCAAAGGGTTCGAGCCTGGCCGGCCGACTGCTCGACGTCCTGATCCCGTCGGCGCATGCCCAGGGCGCGGACATCGACATCGAAAGCCCCCAGATCAACGCGATCAAGGCGCGCATGTCCGAACGGCACGCCCAACGCCTCGCCGAGTGGTTCGACGCCGGCGCGATCGGTTTCGGCAACGACGGTCTGGTCGAGATCCGCGATCGCTCGGCGGTCGGCCTGTCCGAACGACGCGAGCTCGAGCAGGTGGTGGCCGAGGAGAACGCCGACCGGCGGGCCGTGTATCGCGAGATCGCGGTCGCCAACGGCCAGCCGGACTGGGAAGACGACATTCGCGAAACCTTCGCCCGCCGCTGGATCGCCAACGCCCGCACGGGCTGGTACTACCAGGACGCCAGCGGAAGCTGGCAGCGGAAGTAGCGGCTTGGCCCGTCGTCGTCGCCGGCGGCTGCCGGCCGAGCCCGTCGAAGTCGAAATTCATGACCTGGCCCACGACGGCCGGGGCGTGGGTCGTCTCGACGACAAGGTCGTGTTCGTCCATGGCGCGCTGCCGGGCGAGCGCGTCCACGCCCGGCTGACCGGTCGCAACCGCAAGTACGACGAGGCAATCACCCTGGTCGTCGACAAGGCCTCGTCCGAGCGCGTCGAGCCGCGCTGCGAGTGGTTCGGCAACTGCGGCGGCTGCGCCCTGCAACACCTCGACGCCGATGCGCAGGTTCGCTGGAAGCAGGGCAGGCTGGCCGAGAACCTCAAGCGCATCGGGCGGGTCGAGCCGGACCACTGGCTGGACCCGGTCACGGCCGAGCCCTGGAACTATCGCCGGCGGGCCCGGCTGAGCGCCCGTCTGGTACCGGGCAAGGGGCGGGTGCTGGTCGGCTTTCGCGAGGTCGGCGGTCGCTACGTGGCCGATATCGAAGGCTGCGATGTGCTGCACCCGGCGTTCGCCGACCGCCTGATGAGCCTGTCGGCGCTGATCGGCGGCATGAGCACGCCGGATCGCATCGCCCAGGTCGAGTGCGCCGCCGGCGATGACTCCGCCGCGATCGTGCTTCGCCACCTCGAGCCGCTGAGCGAACAGGACGAGGCCCGCCTCGTGGCCTGGTCCGACGACACCGGCATCGCCGTCTACCTCCAGCCCAAGGGGCCCGATACGGTGCACCGGCTGCATCCGGCCGAGCATCGGCTGCAGTACCGCCTCGATGCCTTCGACCTGGTCATGGACTTCCATCCCCAGCATTTCGTGCAGGTCAATGCGGCAATCAACCGGCAGTTGACCGAACGGGCCGTGGACCTGATGAACGTCGGCCCCGAAGACCGGGTGCTCGACCTGTTCTGCGGGCTTGGCAACTTCTCCTTGCCATTGGCCCGCAACGCGGGATCGGTCCTCGGCGTCGAGCTCGATCAGGCGATGGTCGAGGCGGCCGAGGCCAACGCGCGCAGTAACGGACTGGACAACGCCGCGTTCCGCACCGCCGACCTCCAGCAGCCGCCGGAGCAGCTCGACTGGCTGCGAGGTGCGTTCGACGGCGTGCTGATCGATCCGCCGCGCTCGGGTGCGCTGGACGTGCTGCCGCTGGTTGCGGCAAGCGGGGCGCGCCGGGTCGTCTACGTATCGTGCGATCCGGCCACGCTGGCGCGCGATGCGGGCGAACTTGTCCATAGGCACGGTTTCGAACTGAAGCAGGCCGGCGTCGCGGACATGTTTCCGCATACGGCGCACGTCGAATCGCTCGCGGTGTTCGAGCGGGAGGCTGCGTGAGCGCCGCCGGGGCGGGCCGTCGGACGAGCGGTCGGTCGGAGAAGCGGTCCGGGCCGCTGATCGTCGGCATCGATGGCCTGGAGCTGGACGCGGCGACGAAGGAGCGCCTGATGCATCCGGCGGTCGGCGGCGTGATCCTGTTTTCGCGCAACTACGACACGCCCGAACAGCTGAGCCGGCTGACCGGGCAACTGCGCGCGCTGCGCGGTAGCGGCGAGGACGACGCGTGCCGCCTGCTGATCTGCGTGGACCAGGAGGGCGGTCGCGTCCAGCGATTCCGTTCGGGCTTCACGCCGCTTCCGCCGCTGGCCGTGATCGGCGGCTGGTACGGAAGTCACCCCGATCGCGCCCGAGATCTGGCCTATCGACATGGCCGCATCATGGCCGCGGAGGTGCTCGGCCACGGTGTCGATCTCAGCCTCGCCCCGGTGCTCGACCTGGGTGGCGATAGCGAGGTCATCGGCGACCGGGCATTGAGTGCGGACCCGCAAGCGGTGGCCGATCTCGCCCGCTACTACGTGGCCGGAATGCGCGATGCCGGCATGGCTGCCTGCGGCAAGCACTTTCCCGGTCACGGCACGGTGCGTGCCGACAGCCACCTGACCGAAGTGAGCGACCCGCGCGACCTGCCGACGCTGCGCGAGCGCGATCTCGTACCGTTCCGCGAACTCGCCGGCGAACTCGATCTCGTCATGCCCGCGCACGTGGTCTATCCCTCGGTCGACGATCATCCCGCCGGGTTTTCCGAGTGCTGGCTCGGCGACGTGCTGCGCGAGCAGCTGGGCTTTGCCGGGCTGGTGGTGTCGGACGATCTCGACATGGCCGGCGCCGCCTGTGCCGGCGGGCCGCCCGAGGGATTGCGGCGCGCCCTCGCGGCCGGGTGCGACCTGGCCCTGGTCTGCGAGCCGGCTTCGGTGCCGGTCGCGCTGGACGCACTCGGCGGCGACGTCCCGGGTGTCGCTCTCGGTCCCCTGTACGGGCGATCGCGACTGACCCTCGACGAACAGCAACTCGTGCCCGAGTTCCGGGCATGGAAACAGACTCTGACGACCCTGGCGGAGGAAGCCCGTGGCTGACTGGATGGACCGTTTGGCGGCGATGATCGGTATGAATCCGTGGACTCTCCAGGCATTCCTGGTGATCCTCGGGGCGCTGCTGATCGACCTGGTGTACCGCAAGGCGATGAACCGCCTGGAGAAGCTGGCCGAACGCAGCAACACACTCTGGGACGACGCGCTGGTGTACGCCGGAAAGCGGCCGATCTCGCTGCTGATCTACGGCCAGGGCCTGCTGACCGCCGCGCGCGTGCTCGAGCCGCACACCGACGCGATCGTGTTTTCGCTCGACCTGCTGTCGCTGGGCCAGCAACTGCTGCTTGTCGCGACCGTTACCTGGTTGCTGTTCCGGCTGGTCGAGGGATTCGAGCAGGCCTACGTGCACCACAAGCGCGAAGCCGACGAGACCTACGACATGACCACGATCAGCGTGCTCGGGCGGATCGTCCGGATCGCGGTGATCGTCACCGGGGTCCTGACCGTGCTGGCGATCCTCGAGATTCCGATCTCGGGCCTGCTGGCCGCCGGTGGCGTGGGCGGAATCGCGATCGGTCTGGCCGCGCGCGATCTGTTGGCCAATTTCTTCGGTGGCTTCATGGTGTTCATGGACCGGCCTTTCGGAGTCGGCGACTGGATCAGTTCGCCCGACAGGGATATCGAAGGCGTGGTTCAGAAGATCGGCTGGCGCGTCACCACGATCATGAAGTTCGACCGCCGACCGATGTATGTGCCGAATTCGGTGTTCACGACGGTCGCCGTCGTCAACCCATCCCGGATGACCCATCGGCGGATCAGCGAACACATCGGCGTGCGATACGATGATTTCGTGCAGGTTCGCAAGGTAGTTGACGACATCCGCTCGATGCTGCAGTCACACGAAGGGATCGCCAGCGATCAGACCCTGATCGTGCATTTCGATCGCTTCGGCGCATCGTCGCTCGACATCATGGTCTACTGCATGACCCGGACGATTGTCTGGCAGGAATACCACCAGGTCCGCGAGGACGTCCTGCTGAAGATCGGTGAAATCATCGAGGGCCACGGCGCCGAGATCGCGTTCCCGACGCGCACGCTCAAGATCGACTCGGTGCCGCCGGAACTGGCCGGCACCGAATCCGAAGGGGGCGAACGATGAGACCACGCCGCCTGCCCGGGAACGCCGAATGCCTGTTCGAGGCCGAGCGGGTCCAGGCTGCATACGACGACCTTGCCCAGCGCCTCGACGGTGCGCTGCCCGACGGCGAGGTCCTGCTGCTGACGGTGATGACCGGCGGTCTGTTTCCCGCCGTCGAACTGGCGCGTCGGCTCGACCGGCCCCTGCGGATCGACTACGTCCACGCCACCCGCTATCGCGGTGCGCTGCGCGGCGGCGAGATCGAATGGGTCCGCTGGCCGAGACTGCCCGATCGGCGCTGCACGGTGCTGCTGGTCGATGACATCTTCGACGAAGGCAACACCCTCGCGGCGGTTCGCGATCGCCTCTGCGAGAAGCACGACGTGACGACCGCGGTGCTGGCCCGCAAGCAGCACGACCGGGGCTTGCCCAGGGACTGGATCGACTACCATGGCCTCGACGTTCCGGACCGGTACGTGTTCGGCTGCGGCATGGACTATGCTGAACACTGGCGGGAATTGCCGGGAATCTGGGCACTTCCCGAGAACGCCGACGGTCACTGACGCGGACGGTCACTGAAGCGGCAGGGAGGCTGGGCATGACGAGCGCAAGTGTGGGCATCATCGGTGGCACCGGTGCTCTGGACCTGTTCGAATCCTACGAGTCGGCCGCGTTGACCACACCCTTCGGTCCGCCCTCGGCGCGCCCGGTGCGGATCGATCTCGACGGTCGCCCCGCCTGGTTCCTGGCCCGTCACGGGCGGCCGCATCGGATTCCCCCGCACCGAGTGAACTATCGCGCCAACCTCCATGCACTGCGCACGCTGGGCTGTACCCGCGTGGTGGCGATCAGCGCGGTCGGCGCGGTGGATCCGACGCTGGAGAACGGTACGCTGGTCGCCGCCGACCAGCTCATCGACTACACCTGGGGGCGGGCCCATACCTTCAGCGACGGCGGCTCCGCGCCGTTGCGGCATGTCGAGTTCGAGAAGCCGTACGACGGCGCGGTCCGGCGCGCCTTGATCGAGGCCGCCGGTGAGCTGGGCGAGCCGTTGGTGGCCGAAGGGTGCTACGGCGCGACCCAGGGGCCACGGCTGGAAACTGCCGCCGAGATCGTGCGCCTGGCCCGCGATGGTTGCACCGTGGTCGGCATGACCGGGATGCCCGAGGCCGGGCTGGCCCGCGAGATCGCCATGGACTACGCCAACCTCTGCGTGGTCGCCAATGCCGCGGCGGGCATCGCGGATTCTCCGATTTCGGAAGAGGAGATTCATCGCGTGCTGGCCTCAGCCATGCAGCGCGTTCGACGCTTGCTCGTCGCTGCGGTGGCCCGCATCGACTAGCACAGTGTCCTAGGACCGGGCCCGGAGTGTGACGGGGTTCGCGCATGAGTGGCTTGGGCTGGGCGGCCGGCTCCGGTACCATGTTAGGCCCATGGACGGTGACTCCAACGGCCCGACCGAATGACTGAACTCCTTCGTATCCAGGTCCGCTATCTCGTCGACAAGGACGTTCGCGTGCTGCGATCGCTCGTCGGGTTGGCTGGAAGCAAGGCCGATGTCCGGGTCACGATTTCCGAGGCCGACGAAGGCGATGTCATCCTGGTCGATGTCGACGAGCCGGACGGTGCCGCGGCGTGGCCGGAACTCAATCGCGGTCCGGTGCCGGTCGTTGCACTGACCCGCAAGCGTGATTTTCCTGCGCGCTTCATGCTGACCAAACCGATCCGTTCGCAGCAGCTCAACCAGCTCCTGGGTGAACTGGGGCAGGCGGACTTCGACGAGGAATCCGGCGAGTCGCTGCCGACCTGGGCGGTGATGTCGTTCGGTGACGACGACGATGACCTGCCGCTGGCCGAGCACCTGCGCCGGCACCACTGGGACCATCCGGTCCTGGTCGGTGGTGCCGACCTGCCCGAAGTGATCATCGATTCCGGTGCCGGGGCCTGGTACTCCGGCGCGTCGGACCGTGAACTCGCTCGGCTGCTGCGGCATGCGTTCAAGGCGTCGAGCGCGCGCGCCCTGACCAGCGCGGAACTGATCGATCACACGAACGGGCTCGAACAGAACAACCTGACCAACCTCAAATGGCGCGCCGGTCTTGCCCTTTCGGAAGGCGCGCTGCACCCCGATCTCGCCGGGGAGGTCCGCCTGATGCTGCCGCAGGTTCCTCTGCAGGCGCTGTCGGATACAGCATTTTCCCGCCAGGCCCGCTTGCTGATCCGTAAGCCGATGACCGCCGACGAACTCACCGAAGAGAGTCGGGCCGAGCGCGGCGACGTGGCCTGTTTCCTCAACGCCTGCCATGTCTGCGGGCTCCTGCTGCTCGACAGCGGCGGCGGCGCCGAATCGGCGATGGGCTGAACCGCCCGGCGGGCCCGACCGGGCCCGTGCGCGACACTCTCCGGACCCGACCCTTCGATATCGATGCCGCGACTCCGTCAGGGGAAAGGGGCTATGGCGAGGGGAAAGGGACCAGGGGCGAGGGGGTAGGGACGAGTAGAACCACTGTCGCCCCTCGCCGCAATCGTCCGCGCTTCGGGCAAGGGTTTTCGATTTTCACTTGCCCCTGACCCCTCTTCACGCTCTTTCCTCGTTGGTCATTCCGGACGGAGCGGAGCGTGGATCCGGAATCTCGGGGAACCGCTCATGGGTCGAGCGGCGGGCCAGGCGCAGGAGTCGCGCTCGCGAGATTCCGGGTCCGCCTCTCCGGCGGCCCGGAATGACCACGGATGGAGTCAGGTCGCGAATTGCCCGGGCAAGCGCAGCGCACCGGGGAAGCGTCGAGCGAAGGAAGCGACTTCGGCGCGTGCGTCGCGCGGGCCTCGGGCGAGGGGTTGTCTTTCACTCGCCCCTGACCCCTTTCCCCTCGCCCCTGCCTCTCATCAACAGAAATCGCGCGAGTCCGCGGCCAGTCCGTCCAGCCAGCCGTCCAGCGACTCGAAGCGGCGGGCGACGACGTGCTGGGTGCCGTCGGTGTTCTGCAGCATGCCGGTCACCTTGAGCAGCTTTGCCTGCAGCACTTCGGCGCGGAACCGGTCCAGCAGCGTCGGCCAGACGATCACGTTGACGATGCCGGTCTCGTCTTCCAGTGACAGGAACACCACGCCCGAGGCGGTGCCGGGCCGCTGGCGGTGGGTGACCACGCCGGCCGCCTGGACCGGCACGCCGTCGGCCAGGTTCGCCAGCGCCCGGGCCCGCTGCACG
The DNA here is from genome assembly GCA_965222675.1 of Wenzhouxiangellaceae bacterium. Lineage (GTDB taxonomy): Bacteria > Pseudomonadota > Gammaproteobacteria > Xanthomonadales > Wenzhouxiangellaceae. The sequence continues at coordinate 1,952,762 of OZ244963.1, forward strand.
CGTTGCCCCAGGCGGCTGCGCAGGAGGGCGACGGGATGGTGGTCCAGGGACAGTCCGGTGGCCGCATAGTCGTCGATCAGCTCCTCGCGGACTGCCGGCAGACCCAGCTGCGGCTGGCGCTCCTCGAGGCGAGCACCGGCCAGAAGATCGCCCTGGCGACGGGCGCCGAGAGCCTGCCAGCGTGCCCGGCGGCGGTGTCCGGCGAGCCCCTTCAGTGCATCGGCTTCGGCCAGCGTGCGCATCGCCCTGGCATCCAGCCCGGCGCGCTCGGCCAGGTCGACGGTGTCGGTGAACGGACAGTGCCGGCGTGCCTCGACCAGCCGTTCGGCCGCCTCTTCGGCCAGCCCGCGGACCTGGCGCAGGCCGAGACGTATTGCCGGTTCGGTCGCCGGTTCGTGCGCCCTGCCGCCGTCCCGTCCCGGTGCCGGGCTCAGCGTGCAGTCCACGCCGCTGGCGCGGACGTCGACCGGCAGCACCTTCACACCGTGGCGCCGGGCGTCGGCGATCAGCTGGGCCGGCGCGTAGAAGCCCATCGGCTGGCTGTTCAGCAGTCCGCAGCAGAACGCGGCGGGGTGGTGACGCTTCATCCACGACGAGAACCAGGTCAGCAGCGCGAAGCTGGCCGCATGCGATTCCGGGAAGCCATAGTCGCCGAAGCCCTGGATTTGGCTGTAGATGCGCTCGGCGAAGTCGGTGGGATAGCCGCGCGCCTGCATGCCGGCGACCAGCTTGTCGCGGAACGGCTCCAGTCCGCCGCGGCGCTTCCAGGCTGCCATCGCACGCCGCAGCTGGTCGGCCTCGCCGGGACTGAAGCCGGCCGCGACGATCGCGATCTGCATCACCTGTTCCTGGAAGATCGGCACGCCCAGGGTCCGCTTGAGGACCCTCTCCAGCTCGGGACCTGGATAGCGCACCTTCGACGGGTCGGCGCGGCGCTCGAGGTAGGGGTGGACCATGTCGCCCTGGATCGGGCCGGGCCGGACGATCGCGACCTCGATGACGAGGTCGTAGAAGCAGGCGGGCTTCAGCCGGGGCAGCATCGCCATCTGGGCGCGCGATTCGACCTGGAACACGCCGACGGCGTCGCCGGTCGACAGCATCGCGTAGGTCGCCGGGTCCTCGCGCGGGATCGAGGCCATGCTCAACGGAGGCGCATCGGGTCGGGTGCGCCGGTGCCAGCCGTTGACGAGGTCCAGGCTCTTGCGCAGCGCGGTCAGCATGCCGAGCGCCAGGCAGTCGACCTTCAGCAGGCCCAGCGTTTCGAGGTCGTCCTTGTCCCACTGGATGATCGTGCGGTCGGCCATCGCGGCGTTCTCGACCGGCACCAGCTCGTGCAGCGGGTCGTCGCTGATCACCATGCCGCCGACGTGCTGCGACAGGTGGCGCGGCATGCCGATTAGTTCGTGGGTCAGCGTCAGCATCTGGCGCACCGACGCGGCATCGGGGTCGAAGCCGGCCGCGCGCAGCCGCTCGGGCCAGCAGTCGGGCCGGTCCCACCAGGCCAGCGATGCGGTCAGCCGGTTCATCCGGGTCGGGTCCAGGCCCAGCGCGCGGCCGACGTCCTTCAGCGCGCTCTTCGGTCGATAGTGGATCACGGTCGCGGCCAGCGCGGCGCGTTCGCGGCCGTACTTCTCGTAGATGTACTGCAGCACCTCCTCGCGACGCTCGTGTTCGAAGTCGACGTCGATGTCCGGCGGCTCGTTGCGCTCCTTCGAGATGAAGCGTTCGAACAGCAGCTGCTGGGCCGACGGATCGACCTCGGTAATGCCCAGGCAATAGCAGACCGCCGAGTTGGCCGCCGAGCCGCGGCCCTGGCACAGGATGCCGCGGCCGCGGGCGAAGGTGACCACGTCGTGGACGGTCAGGAAGAAGGCCTCGAAGCTCATCTCCTCGATCAGCTTCAGTTCGTGCGCGACCTGTGCGCGGACCGCGTCCGGCGGACCGGCGGGCCAGCGCCGCTTCATCCCGTCCAGGGTCAGCCGGCGCAGGTGCCGGGTCGGCGTCAGCGGGGCAGGGACGAGCTCCTTCGGATAGCGGTAGCCGAGCGCGTCGAGCCGGAATTCACAGCGCTCGGCCACGCGCAGGGTCTCGTCCAGCCAGGCTTCGGGATACAGCTGCGCCAGGGCCTGGCGCGTGCGCAGGTGGGCCTCGCCGTTGGCGGCCAGGGCGCGGCCGCATTCGCCCAGCGGTCGGTCGTGGTCCAGCGCGGTGAGCACGTCGAGCAGCGCGCGACGACTTCTCCGGTGCATCCGCACGTCGCCGCAGGCCAGCCGGGGCAGGCCGTGGCGTCGGCCGAACGCATCGAGCGCCTCGAAGCGGGCGCGCTCGCCGGGCACCAGGCGCCGCGTCGCGCCCAGCCACAGCCGCTGACCGAACGCGGCGCGCAGCGGCTCGACCGTGCCGGCGACCGTATCCAGCCGATCCGGGGGCGGTTTCCAGATCGCGGAAACGTTCTGAAGAGAAGATTGCAGATCACTGATTCTGAATGAATAGGTTCCCTTCTTCGCGCGCCTCCGCGCCTGCGTGATCAGGCGGCAGATCGTTGCGTAGCCGGCCTGGCGTTCGGCCAGCAGCACCAGGTGGGTGCCGCAGTCGGCGACCAGCTCGCTGCCGATGATCAGCGGCATGTCGAGTTCGCGGGCCGCCTCGAAGGCCCGCACCACGCCGGCCATCGAGCAGGTATCGGTCAGCGCCAGCGCGCGGTAGCCGAGCGCGTGGGCGCGCTTGACCAGTTCGGCCGGGGCGGAGGCGCCCCGGCGGAAACTGAAGTGACTCAGCGCGTGGAGCTCGGCGTAGTCGGTGGTGTGATGAGCGTAAGCGGACATGCGCTCAGGATACTGTATGCAAGTACAGTCCTGTGCGCGGGCAGGATCATTTCCGCCCTACGTAACCGCCGGGGAGTCGTTCGTGAGGGTTCCATCCCGGTAGTCGGCCATCGCCTGCTCGATTTCTTCGCGCGAGTTCATCACGAACGGACCGTACTGCACCACCGGTTCGCCGATCGGCTTCGCGGCCAGCAGGAGCAAGCGGACCGGCGCGTCGTCCGGGGCCGAAAGCACCACCCGGTCGCCGGGTCCGAGCAGGCCGGCCGCGTGCGCGGCCAGCGCCTCGCCGCCGACCTGCGGTGTGCCGTCGATCGCATAGGCAAACGCGTTGTGCGTCGGATCCAGATCGACGGTCAAGGAGCGGCCGGGCTGCAGCGCGAGATCGAGCAGCAGCGGGTCGGTGCTGCGGTCGCGCTCGGCGTTGATCGCACCGCGGACGTCGAGCTCGGTGCCGGCCGCGGAGACTCGGGTCGCGCCGGCGACCGCGCGCACGCGAACACCGTCCACGGAATCGAACTCCGGGATGTCCCCCGGCGCCAGGTCGCGATAGGCGGCCGGCGCCATCTTCTCGGCCGCCGGCAGGTTGATCCACAGCTGGAAGCCTCGGAGCCGGCCCTCGCGCTGGCGCGGCATCTCGGAATGGATCACGCCGCGGCCTGCGGTCATCCACTGGACCCCGCCCGGGTCCAGCAGGCCCGTGTTGCCCATGTGGTCCTTGTGCTCCATCCGGCCGTCGAGCATGTAGGTCACGGTCTCGAAGCCGCGGTGCGGGTGCGGCGGAAAACCGGCGATGTAGTCATCCGGGTCGTCGGACGAGAACTCGTCGAGCATCAGGAACGGGTCGAGGTGCAGCCCGCGCTGCGCGCCGAGGCTGCGGCGGAGCTTCACCCCGGCCCCGTCGGAGGTCGGAATGGCGTTGATGCGGTTTCGGATGCGTCGTTCGGTCATGGCGTCATCTCCTCAGGCGGCGAGGCGCTGGAGGTCGCGCTGCGCGCCCTCGAGCGCTGCCGTGGCTTGATCCTCGCCCATCGCGAGGCCCTCGGCGTGAACGAACTCGACCGGTCCGAGCCCGATGAAGCCCAAGAAGCTCTCGATGAACGGCGTATGGGTGTCGGCCGGCGTGCCGGCGTAGCGGCCGCCGCGGGTCGATACGACCACCGCGCGGCGGCCGGTCAGCAGGCCTTCGGGGCCGGTTTCGGTGTAGCGGAAGGTAACGCCGGCGCGGGCCACGTGATCCATCCATCCCTTCAGTACCGACGGCACGCCGAAGTTGTACATCGGCGCGGCGATCACGACGAGATCGGCTTGCTTCAGTTCGGCGATGGCGGCATCGGACCAGGCCACTCGCGCGCGCTGGGCCGCGCTGCGGTCATCGGGCGCGATACGGAAGGCAGCGAAGGTCTCGGCGTCCAGGTGCGGTGGTGGGTCGGCGGCCAGGTCGCGGTGGCTCAGGCGCAGTCCCGGCGACTGTGCGGTCAGCCGGTCGAGATATGCGCGCGCCAGCCGGGAGGACTGGCCCTCCGGGCCGTTCAGGCTCGAGGTGAGCAGCAGCGCATTGTGGATGGTCTGGGCGGTCATGGGGTGCTCCATGGATTCGACATGGACGCAGGATATAATCTGACCAATCGATAGAAAAGCGGATAATATCGCGATAAATGATCGAAAAAATAGATATGAAGCCGGGGCGCACGACGCTGGAGCAGTGGCGCGCGCTCGTGGCCGTCGTCGACGCAGGCAGCTTTGCCGGGGCTGCCGAGACCTTGAACAAGTCCCAGTCCTCGGTGACCCACGCGGTGCAGCGCATCGCCGACCAGCTCGATGTGGAGATCTTCCGCCGCGAAGGCCGGCGCTCGGTGCCCACGGAAGCCGGGCGAGTGCTGGTCCGGCGGGCACGCCAGCTGATCGACGAGGCGGTGCGGCTGGAGCGCCTGGCCGGTGCCCTGGCCGCCGGTGAGCCGGCCGAGCTGAGGCTGGCCGTAGAAATCATCTATCCGACCTGGCACCTGCTGCAGATCCTGGCCGCGTTCGGCGAGACGCACCCCGATACGCGCATCGAAGTCCACGAATCGGTGCTCAGCGGCACGCAGGAACTGATCGAGCGCGGCGACGTCGACCTGGCGATCGCCTCGTCGGTGCCGCCCGGCTTCGTCGGCGAGCGCCTGCTCGAGGTCGAGTTCGTCTGCTGTGCCGCACCGAGCCATCCGCTGCACCGGCTCGGCCGGGACATCACCCTGGCCGACCTGCGGCGCCATCGTCACCTGCTGGTGCGCGACTCCGGCCGCCGCCGCAGCGTCGAGGTCGGCGTGCTGGAGGCCGAGCAGCGCTGGACGGTCAGCCACAAGGCGACCTCGATCCGCGCGGCCTGCATGGGCCTGGGCTTCGCGTGGTTCGCGCGGGCCAACGTTCGCGACGAACTCGAGCGCGGTGATCTACTGCCGCTGCCCCTCGGTCCGGCCGGCCAGCGCACGGCCTCGCTGTTCCTGGTCCATCCGGACCCGGATCGCGCCGCCCCGTCCCTCCGGCGACTGATGCAGCTGTTCCGTCAGCGGTGCGAGATCGAAGTTCACGCCGGCCGGTAGCTGTAATGAAACAGCAACAAAACCGTCATATCGTTCCGTCAGCCCAACCACGAGTCGAAACCATGCGCTTTTTCAAGTCCAGCCCGGCGGTCGCCTGCGCCGCTGCATCCCTGTTCGCGATTCCCGCCGGCGCGCTCGCGTCGGACTGGGACATCAGCGGCGATTTCCGCACCCACATGTACGCCGAGAACTGGCGCGACACGCGCAGCGGCGGCACCGACGACAGCACCTCGATCGGCGCGCGCTTCCGCCTGCGCCTCGAGCGTGACATCAGCGAGAACTGCGAATTCCAGACGCGCTTCGCGACCCGCATCAACGAGTCCGGCAACGACTGGGACGCCTACATCCGCGCCAACCGCGACAGCGGAACCGGCGTCAACGGCGGCACGGCCACGCTCGACGAGCTGTTCGTGCAGTGCGAATCCGGCGACGGCCGCTCGCAGTGGACCATCGGCCGGATGCAGTCGGATCTCGACCTGCCGCACATGGCCTCGCGCAGCTTCGATCGCAGCCAGGCCAGCTCGATCAACATCGGCTGGACCGACGGCATGTCCTACCGCCGCAACTTCAGCAACGGCTGGTACGGCGAGGCAACGGTGCAGTACAACGGGCGCGACGGCAACGGCCAGACCTTCCGCGGTCCGATCACCTTCGACGACAGCGATGCTCGCGTCGGCTTCTTCGGCGTCATCGGCAGCGATGCCGAGGTCGGCCCGGTGTTCTTCCGGACCTTTTCGCTGACCGTCTACCCCGATGCGCTGGCCCCGGCCGGCACGGCCAGCGCCGAGCGCGACGACTACGTGCTCGGTGCGTTCAAGCTCGGCGCCGGCTGGGATCTCGACGCCTCCGGCCGTCGCCTGGTCGCGGTCGGCGAGATCGCGCACGCGCCGAACACGCCGCTGAAATCCACCCTGGGCCTGCCCGGGTCGGGCGACGTCGACGGCTGGGGCTGGCAGGTCGGCACGGACCTGGTCAATGTGTTCCCGAAGCACTCCGTGGGCGTCAACTACGGTCAGTCCGACGGCGGCATGCTGCTGTCCAACGACTTCCGCGAGAACAACGAGCTGGCCGAGCTCCGCTGGCAGTACAAGATGACCTCGGCGCTGCGCTTCGAATTCCGCGCCCGCTGGCGCCGCGAGCTCGAGCGTCGCGAGGGCGCCGAGCAGCTGCAGCGCGATCGCGACGTCCGCCTGCGCTTCACCTACAAGTTCTGAGCAGAGCCTGACTCGACCGGCAGGCCGCCCCGGCTTGCCGGTCCATCGAGCCGGCGTTTCGGACGACCGAGAAGCCCCGGACCGGCCCTGGGCCGGTCCGTACAATGGGCCCCGGATCCTCCACCGGACGCTCATCGATGCTGATCGCCACCATGCTTGCCTACCTGGTCGCCTTGCTCGCGATCGGGGCCTGGGCCCAGAAGCGTACGCAGGACACGGCCGACTTCCACCTGGCCGGGCGCAAGATGGGTCCCTGGGTCGCCGCACTCAGCGCGTCGGCCAGTTCCTCGTCGGCCTGGACGCTGCTCGGCATGAGCGGCGCAGCCTACGCCTGGGGCCTGCAGGCGATCTGGCTGGTGCCGGCGATCCTCATCGGTTTCGTTATCAACTGGGTGTTCATCGCCCCGCGGCTGCAGCCGGCCAGCCACGCCGACGGCTCGCTGACGCTGGTCGAGTTCCTGGCCGCGGGTGTGGATCCGGTCACCGAGCGCCGCTTGCGGGCCCTGGGTGCGCTGATCATCCTGTTCTGCTTTACCTTCTACGTCGCCTCGCAGTTCCAGGCCGCAGGGACCGCGATCGGTGCCGCGATGCCGGTCTCGGCGACCTTCGCGATTATCGCGGGCGCCGCTATCGTCATCGCCTATGTGTTCCTCGGCGGCTTCTGGGCCGCCAGCGTGACCGACGCGCTGCAGGGGCTGATGATGCTGCTGGTCGCGCTGGTGCTGCCGGTCGCGGCGTTGATCGCCGTCGGCGGCTTCGACGGGATGTTCGCCGGCCTGCGCGCGCTCGATGACCCGTCGCTGGTCCGCTGGGCCGACCAGCCGAACATGCCGCTGGCGGTGGTGTTCGTGGCCGGCCTGTTCGGCATCGGCATCGGCTACCCGGGCCAGCCGCACGTGGTCAACCGCTTCATGGCGCTGGAGAAGCCCGAATCGATCCGCCTGGCGCGCAATGTTGCGCTGACCTGGGCGGCGGTGATCTACAGCGGCATGGTCCTCCTCGGCTGGGCAGGGCGCGTTCTGATGCCCGAACTGACCGACGGCGAATCGCTGCTGCTGGTCCTGGCCGCCGACCTGCTGCCGGCCATCCTCGGTGGCCTGATCGCCGGCGGCGTGCTGGCCGCGATCATGTCGACCGCGGACAGTCAGTTACTGGTCGCCGGCTCGGCGGTCAGCCACGACCTGCGGGACGGGAAATTCTCGCTGGCCGCCGACCGCATCGTGATCGTGGTTCTCGGCATCGCCGCCGTCGTGCTGGCCCTGTTCTTCCCGGCAACCATCTTCGAACGCGTGCTGTTCGCGTGGCAGGGCCTGGGCAACGCCTTCGGCCCGCTGCTGCTGATCCTGCTGATCTACGGCGGCGTCCGTCCCGGCTACCGCCTCGCCGCCATGGCCACCGGGTTCTTCCTGACCGTCGCGCTCAGCTTCACCACCGATGCCCCCGGCGATGCCGTCGAGCGCCTCGTCCCCTTCGCTCTCGCGCTGGTGATTGCCTGGATGGGGCGCCAGCGGGCTTGAGGGCGGCTCGAAAAGCGTTTTCTCGCAGAGACGCGGAGACGCAGAGGAAAAGCAAGAGCAAAAGCGTTGGAACCGCAGATGAACGCGGATGAACGCAGATTGGAAAACCGAAGAGCCGAACTGCTCGATCGGTTGTCTTCCTCCACTCGTGGACGCAGAGCAAGGTAATCGAGAGCAAATCACGACTGTCGTCCGCCTTTATCAGCGTTCATCCGCGTTCATCTGCGGTTTTTCTGGTCGTTGCTTTTCTCTGCGCCTCCGCGTCTCTGCGCAAAAACCGGTCTGGCCTTTCGCCGTTCGGGCCCCGGGCTCCGGCGACCCGTCCACCGCTGATAAAATAGCGGGCTGACCTTCCACCCATTCCCGAGGAATCCCGTCCATGAGCGGAGAAGTCGATATTCGCGCCGCTGCGCGCCCCGAGCCCGATGCCCTGATCCAGCAGATCGCCGACTACGTCTGCGACTACGAGATCACCTCCGAGGAGGCCTGGCAGACGGCGTATTACTGCCTGAAGGACTCGCTGGCCTGCTCGATGCTGGCGATGCGCTTTCCCGAGTGCGTCAAGCTGCTCGGGCCGGTCGTTCCGGGTGCTGACCTGAAGGGCGGGGCACGGGTGCCGGGTACGCACTTCGAGCTCGACCCGGTCCAGGCTGCGTTCAATATCGGCGTCCAGGTCCGCTACCTCGACTTCAACGACACGTGGCTTGCCGCCGAGTGGGGCCATCCGTCGGACAATCTGGGAGCCATTCTGGCCGTGGCCGACTACATCTCGCGCAGCGAAGTGGCCGAGGGTCGTGAGCCGCTGAGCGTCGAGGACGTGCTCGAAGCCATGATCAAGGCACACGAGATCCAGGGCGTGCTGGCGCTGAAGAACTCCTTCAACCGCGTCGGCCTGGACCACGTGCTGCTGGTCCGCGTGGCCTCCACGGCGGTCGTGACCCGGATGCTCGGGGGCTCGCGCGACGACGTGATCAACGCCGTGACCCACGCCTGGATCGACGGCGGGGCGCTCAGGACCTACCGCCACGCACCGAATACCGGACCTCGAAAGAGCTGGGCAGCCGGCGATGCCTGCCGTCGCGCGGTGCAGCTGGCCCTTCTGACCATGAAGGGCGAGATCGGCTATCCGTCGGCGCTGACCGCCAGGGGCTGGGGCTTCCAGGACGTGCTGTTCAAGGGCGAGGACCTGGTGCTGGAACGCGACTTGGGCAGCTACGTGATGGAGAACATCCTGTTCAAGATCTCGTTCCCGGCCGAATTCCACGCCCAGACGGCCGTGGAATGCGCGCTGAAGCTCCATCCGGAGGTCAAGGACCGCCTCGACGACATCGAGCGGATCGAGATCGAGACCCAGGAAGCCGGCGTGCGGATCATCGACAAGACGGGCCCGCTGAACAACTACGCCGACCGCGACCACTGCATCCAGTACATGGTCGCAGTGCCCATGATCTTCGGCCAGCTGACCGCCGAGTCCTACAACGACGACGTGGCCGCCGATCCGCGGATCGACGCGCTGCGCGACAAGATGACCGTCAAGGAAAACCCGCGCTTCACCGAGGAGTACTTCGACGCCGACAAGCGCGCGATCGGCAACGCGATCCAGGTGTTCTTCACCGACGGCTCGAAGACCGAACAGGTGAGCATCGATTATCCGGTGGGCCACCGCCGTCGTCGCGACGAGGGGATCCCGCTGCTCGAGGACAAGTTCGATCGTGCCGTGCGCGGTTACTTCAGCAAGCGCCAGGGCGAGGGCATTGCCGAAGCCATGGAGAACCGGGCGATCTCGTCGAACATGGACGTACACGAGTTCAGCGCGCTCTGGTCGCTGATCTGACGCGCTGACCGAGTCTGCAGGTGGAGCCGACCGCACCGGTACGCTACCCCCGGCCGCTGCGCCGTTTGCACTGGCTGCTGGCGCTGCTGCTGCCGTCCATGGTCCTGTTCGGCCTGTGGATGGGCATGCTCGACCGGAGCGACCCGCTGAAGAGCCTGGTCCTGCCCTGGCACCTGGCCACCGGCGCGCTGGTGTTCGCCCTGGCGGCGTGGAGATTGACGATCCGATATCGATCGCGGGCCCTGTTCACCCGGGCCCGTGATGATTCACCGCCGGCGCGCCGCGCGCTGGCGGCCTTCGTTCACGCCGCGTTCTACGTTCTTCTCTTCGGCCTGCCGCTGCTGGGCTTCGGCGTCTGGATCCTCGACCCCCACCTCGGCCCGGCCCCGTTCGGCGACGGTGTGGCCGTCGGCAACTGGTCCGAGCGCCTGCATCGAATCCATTACCTCGGCGCCTGGTCCGTCGCCGTCCTGCTGCCGTTGCATCTCGCGGGTGCCTTGACTCGAGAACGATCAGGGCGCAGGCCGCTGTCGCGGATGGTGTGATCGGAACAGCGTTTTCTCGCAGAGACGCGAAAGCGCGGAGAAAGCGAGAGGACCTCATGATCTCCAATCCGTCCCTGTCATCCCGGGCTCGACTCGGGGCCCAGCGAACTCGAAGTTCTGTCTTCGTTCCTGCCGGCAGGGGCGGCACGCCGGTTCGGGTTGCTCGGAATCGAACGGTCGTGAAGCCACCGCGGTCGGACTCTGCACTGCGATTGACCGGGAGGACATAGAAAGCGCTGTCCCGAGTGCCCAGCGGCTGCGCTCCCGCAGTTTCGAGATTCTTGTACTTCGTATTTCTCTGCGTCTTCGCGTCTCTGCGAGAAAACGCTTTTCTAGCGCACTGCTTCCACGGCTACTTCATCAACCGCTCGGCGGTGCGGATCATGGCACCGACGATGGGAAGGTGCTCGTAGAGGCCGCCGGCGGCGTCCCAGAAATCCTGGTGCAGGACGACGCGGCCGTTGTCGTCGAAGCGTAGATGGGTCATGCCGATGCTGTGGGACTCGACCTTCATGCCCCAGGCTGAGCTCTTGAAGTGCATGGTCCACCGTACGAAGACATCGGCGCCGTCGCGGAGCGTGTGATCGACATCGACCCGGCTTACGCTGAGCTTGTCGCCGGTTTTCGCCATGTAGTCGGCGACCGCCTGGCCCGATTCCAGCGTGACCAGCGTATCGTTGAAATACAGCTGGTCGGCGTACAGCGCGAGCATTTCTTCGGCGACGTCGTCAGCGGTGAGATCGGCAAAGGTCGAGCGGAATCGCTCCAGACCCTGGTCGATCGCGGCGGTCGAGCCGGAACGGGTCTCGAGGGCCTCTTGATAGGCTTGCATATCGGGTTCTCCGGGAGCAGGTGCCCACCACAAGAGCGCCAGCCCGAGAACAGCGACCAGCACGATTGCGATGAGGATTGCGATGAGGATCGGAAGCAGAATGGTTCGAATCATGGACCGAGTCTGGAGTCCGACCGTCAATCGCCGGTGAACAGGCCCGCTCGGACCGGTGCCTGGTTCACGGCGGATTCACCGCCACCGGCGAGCATGCGCTCCGCATACTGTTTCCGTTTCCCGAGAATCCTTCTGCATGATCAAGTCCGTCCTGGCCTGGTTCGATACCCAGCAACTCGAACCCGGGTCCGTCGAGACGCGGGCCGACGCTCGAGATCAGCATCGCGTGGACCTGACGCGGGTCATCCCGTTCATCGGCCTGCACCTGGCCTGCCTGGCCGTCGTCTGGGTCGGCATCTCGCCGATCGCACTTGTCGTCTGCGTCGGCAGCTACCTGCTCCGGATGTTCGCCATCACGGCGTTCTACCATCGATACTTTTCGCACCGTGCCTTCCGCACGTCGCGCCCGGTCCAGTTCCTGTTCGCCCTGATCGGCGCCAGCGCCACCCAACGCGGTCCGCTGTGGTGGGCGGCGCACCACCGTCGGCATCACAAGCGCGCCGATCGCCTCGGCGACCCGCACACACCTCGCAAGGGCTTGTTCTGGTCGCACATGGGCTGGTTCCTGAGCCGCCGGCATTTCGCCACCGAGTGGGAGCAGATTCCCGACCTGGCGCGCTATCCGGAGCTTCGCCTGCTCGACCGCTTCGACCTGCTGGTGCCGATCGGCTACGCTGCCGCGCTGTTCGGGCTGGGCGCGCTACTCGATCGCTTCGCGCCGGAACTGGGCACGTCCGGCGGCCAGCTGCTGGTCTGGGGCTATTTCGTCTCGACGGTCGCACTGATCCACGTCACGCTGACCATCAATTCGCTGGCCCACTGCTTCGGCCGCTGCCGCTACGACACGCGCGACGATTCGCGCAACAACATCTGGCTGGCGCTGCTGACGCTCGGGGAGGGCTGGCACAACAATCACCACCATTTCCCCGGCTCGGCCCGCCAGGGCTTCTTCTGGTGGGAGCTGGACCTGAGCTACGCGGCGCTCAAGGTGATGGCCTGGCTGGGTATCGTGCGCGATCTCAAGCCGGTTCCGTCCGGCGTGCGCGAGACCCGCAGGCTCCGCCCATGAGCCGCATCGCGGTGATCGGGGGCGGCGTCGCCGGACTGTATGCGGCGTGGCACCTTGCCGGACCCGACGCAAGGGGCATTCATCGGGGCCACGAAGTCACCTTGATCGAGGCCAAGGGCCGTCCCGGCGGGCACGCCGATACGCACCGCGTGCAGGCGCCGGGGATGCCGGAACCGCTCGACGTCGACTCCGGCTTCATCGTCTTCAATCATGCCCATTACCCGCACTTCAGCGCCTGGCTGGATCGGCTCGGCGTGGCCAGCCACGCCAGCGACATGAGCTTCGGCGTGACCTGCGAAGCGAGCGGGCTGGAGTACAACGCCACGGACCTCGACTCGCTGTTCTGTCAGCGGCGCAACCTGATCTCGCCGCGTTTCCTGGGTATGGTCGCCGACATCCTGAAGTTCTACCGCCGCGCACCGGCGCTCGTCGACCGGCTCGACGACTCGGTGACCCTGGGCGACTGGCTCGATTCGGAGCCCGGTTTCGGCAGGGCCTTCGCCGACGATCACCTCGTTCCGATGGCCTCGGCGCTGTGGTCGTCGCCCGATCGCCGAGTGCGGCGCTTCCCGATGAAGTACCTGCTGGAATTCATGCGCAACCACGACATGCTTCAGGTCGACGACCGGCCTCAGTGGCGAACGGTGACGGGCGGCAGCCAGCGCTATGTCGAGGCCGCGACCGAGTCCTTCGGAGGCCGGCTGCTGGTGGATTCGCCGGCGCGTTGCGTCGTCCGGACGGGGCAGGGCGTGACCGTCCACCTCGACGACGGCACGATCGAGGCCGACCACGTGGTCCTGGCCTGCCACGCCGACCAGGCGCTCGCGCTGCTCGGCGAATCGGCATCGGCGACCGAGCGCGACGTGCTGTCGAAGTTCGAATACGAGGACAACGACACGGTGCTGCACACCGACGCGACGCGCATGCCGAAACATCGCAAGGCCTGGGCGGCATGGACCGTCCGGCGCGATGCTTCCGCCGGTGATGAATCCCGCAGGACCGCCGACCGCGCAGCAATCTCGTACTGGATGAACCGTCTGCAGGGTCTGCCGGACGAGGTGCCTCTGATCGTGTCGCTGAATCAGACCGGCCGGATCGACCCGGACCGGATCCTGGCCCGGCGCGCCTATCGCCACCCGGTCTACGGCCCGGAAATGCGCCGGGCCCAGCTGCGCATCGGCGAGATCGACGGTGTGGACCGGGTCTCGTTTGCCGGCGCGTGCTGGGGCTGGGGTTTCCACGAGGACGCGGTGCGCTCGGCCGTGCGTGTCGTCAACGACCTTTCGGGCGAGGCCCGTGATGTCGCGGCCTGACGACCAGTACGGAATCGGTACGGTCTGGCACCGTCGATCGGCGCCGAAGGACCACAGGTTCCGCTATCGCCTGTGGTTCAGCCTGCTCGACGTTGATCGCGTCGATGAGCGCCTGGCTCGGTCTCGGCTCTGGTCGCGAAGCCGGTGGGGGCTGGTTCGCTTCCGCCGCGAGGACTATTTTCATGACGAGCAGAACCCGGCCCGGCCGCTGGGGGACGCGGTCCGCGACCGCGTTGAACTGGACCTGGGCGAGCGGCCCGACGGCCCGGTGCGGATGCTGACCCACCTGCGCCAGTGGGGCTTCGTGTTCAACCCAGTCTCGATCTATTTCGCGCACCGCGCCGACGGCCGGCTGCTGGCGATCATCGCGGAGGTGCACAACACGCCCTGGGGCGAGCGGCACGCCTACGTGCTCGATGCCCGGGACCAGCCGGGTCCGGACTACCGGTTCCGCTTCGCCAAGGATTTCCACGTCTCACCGTTCCTGCCCATGGAGCTCGACTACGACTGGCGCTTCGGCCTGGACGCTGAACGCCTCGATGTTCACATGCGGGTCACTCCGGCGGACGGAGACTCTCAGGCTATCTTCGATGCCGGAATGCGGCTGCACCTCGCCGATCTCGACGAGTCGGCCATGCGCCGCCTTCCGCTGAAGTTTCCGCTGCTGGCCCTGAAGGTGGTCGGCGGCATCTACTGGCAGGCCCTGATGCTCTACCTCAAGCGAACTCCGTTCCACGACCACCCGGCCGGCGGCTCGTCCGCGCGGCAAGGTTCCGATGCCGGGCGCTGATTTCGAAACCGCGGCGGCGGCGCGCTCGCCGGGCCTGTCGGGTCTGGCCCGGTTCTGCCGGGCGCGAGTGCTCTCTCGTCTCGAGACGCTCGACGGAGGCCGCCTGGTCATCCGCGATGCCGACGGTGAGCGCGCCATCGGCGCCGGGACCGGGCTCGAGGCCGAGGTCGCGGTCCACGATCCACACTTCTGGAAGATGATGGCCACGGGCGGAAGCATCGGCGCGGCCGAGGCCTACATGGCGGGGCTGTGGGACAGCCCCGACCTTGTCGCGGTGGTTCGCGTGCTGGCCGCCAGCCGAGCAGCGCTGTCGGACATGGAAAAGGGCAGCGCGCGGCTGTACGGTTGGCTCCTGAAGCTGCTGCACCGACGCAATCGCAACAGCCTGAACGGCAGCAAGCGCAACATCGCCGCTCACTACGACCTGGGCAACGAGTTCTTCGCCGAGTGGCTGGATCCGAAGATGCAGTATTCGTCGGCGATCTTCGCCTCGGCCGACGAGTCGCTCGAGCAGGCGCAGGTCAGGAAGCTCGATCGGATCGCCGAGCGGCTCCAACTCGGGCCCGAAGACCACCTGCTCGAGATCGGCACCGGCTGGGGAGGGCTGGCGGTCCACATGGCCGAGACCACCGGCTGCCGGGTCACGACCACCACGATCTCGAAGGAGCAGCACGCCCACGCGATCGAGTGCGTGCGCGCCGCGGGCCTGGAGGATCGCATCGAGGTGCTGCTCGAGGACTACCGGGATCTCGACGGCCGCTACGACAAGGTCGTGTCCATCGAGATGATCGAGGCCGTGGGTGCCGACTATCTCGAGACCTATCTGAAGATCATCCAGGACCGCCTGGAGCCCGATGGTCTGGCCCTGATCCAGGCGATCACGATCGAGGACTTCCGCTACGCCGACGCGCTGAAGAACGTCGACTTCATCCAGCGCTACATCTTTCCCGGCGCCTTCATCCCGTCGGTCTCGGCGATCGCCGCAGCAATGGCCCGGGCCAGCGACCTCGGCCTGATCGAGTTGTTCGATTTCGGTGAGAGCTATGCGCGCACGCTGCACGCCTGGCGTGAGCGGTTCGAATCGGCCTGGGACCGAATCGCCGAAATGGGCTTCGACGAGACCTTCCGCCGTCGCTGGCGCTTCTACCTCGCCTACTGCGAAGGCGGGTTCATGGAGCGCGCGATAAGCGACGTGCACCTGCTGATGGCTCGCCCTCGGTATCGAAAACGGCATGCATGACAATTCCTTCGACTTGGATGGGGCGAGCCGATGACCCGGTCCACGCGTGATTTCTGGGTCAACCAGGGGTTGTTCCAGCTGGCCTGGCCGGCCTGCGTGCTGGGCGCGGCCTGGGGTACGCTGTGGCCGGCGGCGCTGCTGGTTTCGACAATGCTGGCCTGGCAACTCCATCCCGCCCATCGGCACCCCAACGACCTGCTCGCGCTGGCGGCATTCGTTGCTGCCGGCCTCGTGCTCGACACGTTCTGGATGCAGGCCGGCGTGGTCGACTATGCCCTGGCCGCGCCGTTCGAGGGGTTCCAGCCGGGCTGGTTGACCGGCCTGTGGATCGCGCTGGGACTGACCGCCAACCACTCGCTTTCAGTCTTCCGGCACCGCTGGCGGCTGTGGGTGCTGCTGGCCAGTATCGGATCTCCGCTGTCCTATACGATGGCGGCCCGTGCGGGTGCGGTCGAGTGGACCGCGCCGACCTGGGTCGTCGTGCTGTGCATCGGGCCGGTCTGGGCGGTCGTGACCGGCATGCTGTTTCGGGCCTTGCCTGGCGGCGAAGGCGAAGCCGAAGCCGAGGCCGAGGCCAGGACAGAGAGCAAGTCAGAGAGCAAGTCGGAGAGCGATGGCGTCGCGTCGCAGCAGCGGCGGGACCAATCGAGCGTTTCGAACGTCATGAATCTGGAGAGAGCGCGAGGATGAGTGCCATCGATTGGGCCGAACGTGGCTGGGTGCCGGATTCGTTGATCCGCAGAGCGATCCGCCGCCTGCTTCGCCAGCGCCTTCGCGAAGAGTTCGCCGACGACGTCGAGCGGCAGGGTGAGGTGTTCGAACGCCGGATCCGCGAGCTGCGCGAGTCGGACATCGCGCTGGCGACCGAGGCGGCCAACGAGCAGCACTACGAAGTGCCCGCGGGCTTCTACGAACTGGCGCTCGGCAAGCACCTGAAGTACTCCTCGGCGTATTTTCCCGACGGCGTCCGTTCCCTCGACGAGGCCGAGGCGGCGATGCTGGCGCTGACCTGCGAGCGGGCCGGCCTCCGGGACGGCCAGCGCATCCTCGAACTGGGATGCGGCTGGGGCTCGCTGACGCTCTGGATGGCCGAGCAGTATCCCGAAGCCAGGATCACCGGCGTATCGAACTCCGCCTCGCAGCGCGAGCACATCCTGGCGCGTGCGGCGGACCGCGGGCTGGAAAATGTCGAGATCCTGACCTGCGACGTCAATCGCCTCGAGTTGGATCGGCGCTTCGATCGGGTGGTTTCCGTCGAGATGTTCGAGCATGTCCGCAACTACCGAAAGCTGCTGGAGCGCGTGTCGGGCTGGCTCGAGGACAACGGCCAGCTATTCGTTCACGTGTTCTGCCACCGGTACCTGATGTACCCGTTCGAGACGGAGGGGGACGACAACTGGATGGGCCGCCACTTCTTCACCGGGGGCCTGATGCCGTCGGCCGATACCTTCTTCCGCTTCCAGGACCACTTGCGAGTCACGCACCGCTGGCTGCTCGATGGACGGCACTATGCGAAGACATCCCGTGCCTGGCTGGACAACCTCGATCGGAATCGCGAGGCCGCACTGGCACTGTTCGAGGGCGACGGCTCCGACGTGCCTGCTGGGCTTCGGATTCAGCGATGGCGGATGTTCTTCATGGCCTGCGAAGAATTGTTCGCATACAACGCCGGAACCGAATGGCCGGTCGCGCACTTCCGGTTCGAGAAACGTTGAAGTCATGCGCCCGCTGAACCGCATCCTCAAGGGCAGCATCCGGACCAAGCTGGTCCGGGTGTTCATCCTGCAGGTGTTGGCGATCTCGGCGGCGACCGTACTGGGCGTGTACGCCGCCGCGCTGGTGGTCGAGCAGGTCCTGGTGCAGGAAGCGCTCAACGGGGAGGCCGAACACTTCTGGGAGAACCGGGCCGTCAACCCCGGCTTCCCCTTGCCGAACACCGACAATCTGACCGGTTACCTGAGCGGGCCCGGCGCAAACGAACCCCTGCCGGACTGGCTGGCAGATCGGGAACCCGGTTTCGGACGCGTCGAGAAAGGCGAGGGCACGGTGCCGGTGCTGCACGTCTCCGAACGCAATGGGCAGCGGCTCTACCTGGTGTTCGACGAAAACCAGGTTTCGAACCTGGCGTTCTACTTCGGCATCGCGCCGCTGACCGGTGTTCTCCTGATCATCTACGTGCTGACCTGGCTCGGTTACCTGATGAGCCGGCGCGCCGTTTCCGCGATGGTTCAGCTGGCCGATGCAGTTCGCAACTTCGATTTCCAGGAAGGCCGGTTCGATCAGCTTCGCCTGGAAGACATGACCGATACCACCGACACCGAAGTGCTGGCTCTGGTCAACGCCTTCGATCAGTTCACGACTCGGCTGGAGCGATTCGTCGCCCGAGAGCGGAACTTCACTCGCAACGCGTCCCACGAACTGCGTACCCCGCTCGCGGTGCTCAAGGGCAACCTCGACATTCTCAAGAAGAACCCCGACTCTCCCCGGCGCACCGACACCTACGAGCGAATGGCCCGAACCGTCCGCGACATGGAATCGCTGGTCGAGACGCTGCTCATCCTGGCGCGCGAGTCCGAGTCGAAGCTGTCCTGGTCGTCGGTCGTCCTGAACGATCTCGTTGCCGAGCAGCTCGATCAGGTTACCCGTGCAGTCGATCGGCCCGAGGTCAGGACATCGATGTCGGCCGACGTGCTGCTCGAGACCGAGGCCCCGGAGCGTGTTCTCGGCATCATCTTCCACAATCTGCTGCGCAACGCCATGACCTTTACCGCAAGTGGAGAGGTCAGCGTGCACGTCGATGCCCATTCAGTCACCGTGCGCGACACCGGATGCGGCATGAGCGATGGCGATCTGGAACGCGCCTTCGAGCCGTTCTATCGCGCCCACGATCGCTCGAACGAGGGCTACGGGCTCGGGCTGGCGATCGTCGCGCGGCTGTGCCGTCGGTTCGGATGGCCCCTGGAGGCCGAAAGCGAGCTGGGCGTCGGAACCTCGTTCCGGGTCAGCTTTCCCAAGGCCCGGCGAGTGGAGTTCGTCGGCAGGGGCAAGCAGGGAGCTTCCGAGTGACACAGGCGAGTGACGCAGGGCCGGCGCATAGCGAGGGGTTTTGAGCGGAGGAACAGTGCCGTTCTATTGCTTTGCCTGGCGACGAATCCCTGGCGACGAATTCCTGAGGTGACGAACAAGCCAGACGCCGACACCTCCTGCTCCGACCGAATTGCACGCCGCTCCTGAAACCGTCGGTTCCGGCAGAGAAAGGAAAAGGCCCCGCAACGTGCGGGGCCTTTTTCCATGATGCTGGCGGTGCGGTGATTGTTCAGCGCCGAAGGCCGGGCGCGGGGACGCCTGCACCGGCCCTGGAGCTTCGGCAGATCCGCCCTTACCTGCGTGTCGAGCGGCGCAGACCTTCGGTTTCCGCATAGCGCGTGTACATGTCCAGCAGTACGCGTCGGAACTGCGTGCTGTAGCCGGCCGCGACGCCCAATGCCAGAGTGGCGATCGCCGCCTTGTCCGGGTTCCTGCGGACCCAGTCGCTGAGGACCGGGTCTGCGTGTTCGCGCAGGAGTGACTCGAGTTCGCTGCCCAGTTCGAAATCCTCTTCGCTTCGGCGGCGATTCGGCGACGATCCACGGATGGAGTTGGCAATCCGGGCGATCAGCAGGATCAACGCGATCAGAACGATGCCGCTTGCAGCCGTCACCAGCGCTGCGAGATCGGGCGGCAGCGATTCCCTGAACGCGAAATAGCCCGCGACCCCGAGAAACGCGACGACGCAGAGCGCCAGGGGAACGACCAGTACGGTCACCAGCGCGCCGGTTTCGACGCGACGTTTGATCTTGCCGATCATTGCCAGGTTCTCCAGGTTCTCGATTCGCAGGAGGGCATCATGCCCGTTAGCGTGCCGCTCCGCGTCATCGTGTTCAGCGGTCGAGCAGCTTGCCCAGTACGAAACCGATGCCGAGGGCCATTGCGAGGCTGGTCATCGGGCGTTCCTCGACTTCCTTTTCGAACGCACCCCATTTCTCCCGCGCCGAATCCCGGGTTCGATCCGCCGCCGCCTGGATGCGCTCCTTGCCTTCATCGGTCGCGGTGTGCGCGATCCTCGAGACGATATTGCCGATCTCGGAAAGCTCGCCCTTCAGGCTGGCGAATTCCTTCTTCAGTTCTTCCAGTTCCTTATCGGTCGCAGTTGCCATTGCAGCCTCCTTGCGTGTGAATCAGTTAATAACGCTAACATATTCGTTGTCAGTAACCGTTGCCGGCGCTCGTGGTCGGCGACTGTGGTCAGCGATTGTGGTCAGCGATTGTGGTCAGCGATCGTGGTCGGCGACTGTTTCAGGTAATCGCCCTTGCCCATCGTTGCCGGCGATCGATGTCGTCTATTGTTGACGGCAATTGTTGACGGCAATTGTTGACCGCAATTGCCGTGCTCTCCGGCATGACCCGGGTCGCCAGTGGTTTCCGGATCGGCCGAGTCATGCAGCGTTCGGATCCGGTCGAGACTCCGTGTCCGTGTCCGGGTCTGAGTTCGAGGTCTCGCGATCGGCATCGCTGTCGGAATCACCCGAACTGCCGGAATCGTTTTCCAGCGCCGTCCATGGAAGTTCGAGAGCCGCGGCCCAGGCCATGCCGAGCGCGATGCCCAGGGCGATACCCGACGGTGCGGCCCACCCGGCAACGAGCGTGCCGAGCGCGACCGTGAAGACGATGAACGTGACGAATGCCGCGCAAGCTACGGCCCCGGCCCAGTCCTTCAGTCGTGCGGTGAGCGCCGTGGCGTGGACCAACAATGCTGCCACCGCCGCGACGGGCACCGATGGAAACTCGGCGTTTTCCACGTGTCCGGACAACACGAAGCGATCGAGCAGGAATGCACCGCCGGTGGCACCGATCACGCCGACGCCGAAGCGCAGCGCGGCGACCCAGTCGGCGTGGCGGAAGACCAGGCCCATCACCGGGATCATGAGCACCGCCATACCGGGCCAGTGGAACGCCAGCAGGGTGGCCCGGGCGATCGTAACGGCTTCCTCGGTCCGTGTTGCCACCATCCATTCGAGCACCGGGTAGTCGATTCGCGCCAGTCCCCAGATTTCCTCGGTCTGGCTGAATACCAGTCCGGCGCAGCCGATCGCGGCGATCAGCGCCAGGAAGCAGATCGTCAGACTCAGGCCCTGGGCGAGGCGCGGGTCGAGTCGATGCACCATCCAGACGAAGGCGGGCGTCAGCGCCCGCGCGACGCCGCGGGTACCGGTGACGCGGAAGGCCAGCCGGAACGCGGCCTTTACCCGGCGCTGGTGGGCAACGACCCGTACCGCGATCCAGCGAAGGGTCAAGGCCATGAAGAACAGGATGAGGACCAGCATCGCAGCCGCGCCGCTGATCTCCTGGATCAGGCCCCAGGATTCGCCCAGCAGGTAGCCGAGGGTAAGAAAGGAAAAGGCCCATAGCAGGCTGGCGATGAGATCGAACACGAAGAAGCGTCGGTAGCTCATCCCGGACGTGCCGGCGAGGAAGGGCGTGATGATGCGCGTCGGCGTGGAGATGCGTCCGACCACGATGGCCCACTCGCCGCGGCGAAGCATGAAGTCCTGCGCCTTCTGGATGGGCGCGCTCAGGAATCGCTGGAGGAACGCCGACTGCAGCAGCCCGTCGCCGAAGCGCCGCCCGAGGTAGAAGCCGGTGGCATTGCCTGCAACGGTGGCGAAAAAGACGATACCGAGCAGCGCCCCGAAGTGCACCTGGCCGCGCGAGGCGAGAATGCCGCCGGTGACGACGGCCAGTTCGCCCGGCGTGATGAAGCCCAGGAAAAATGCCGCTTCCGTCCAGCAGAATGCCGCGATCAGCAGATAGACCGTCAGCGGCTGGAGGTCGAAGAGCGGATCGAGGAGCTTGTCCATGCGTATCTAGTCGGCTCTGGGTCGGGTCGAATTCTTGCCGAGCTTTCCGGCGGCCGACCTGGTCGGCGCTCCGGGCCGGCGGGCGCTCCGAACGGCGGGATGGGGCCGTCCATGAGCCGAGTATGCGCCCGGAACGCACTCCGTGATCAGGGAAAACGGGCGTCGAGTGGGCATCGTGACTGGACGTCGTGACTGCAAGGGGCGCGCCGAGGCCCGAACTCGAGTTGACAAAAAAAGCCCGACGACCGCACGGGCGGCCATCGGGCCGATGCGCTTTTCACGCATGCCGCAAATGGAGAGTCGGCGGCGTTCAGTCGGCGAGCTCGTTGAGCTTCTTGGCGACTGCTTCACGGCTTTCGCCGTATTTCTCCTGGATTCTGGCGATCAGCTCGTCCTTGTTGCCTTCGGCCTTCTTGACCTCGTCATCGGTCAGTTCCCCCCACTGCTGCTTGACCTTGGCGTTGAACTTGTCCCACTTGGCTTCTGCCTGGTCGTTATTCATTGATCACTCCAGCGATGAATTCGCGATCCATTCTGTCCGGTCCTGCCGGGTCGGTCATTAACCTAGGTTGATTGCACCAGGCCACGATCGACCCCACACCGCGCCGAGCCCCGCACCGACCGCAGTCAGGGGGGCGGCGGGGCGAGGTCTTCGGTGGCCAGGAACTCGGCGGCGACCGACGAGGGCGAGCGCTGATTCCGATCCACTGCGCGGTTCATGCGCTGCATGGCCGCGGTATCGATCCGGCCGGACAGCCGCGCCAGCACGTCGCCGACCTCCGGGTGGTCGCCGAGCAGGTCGGCGCGCAGCACCGCGGCGGCGTCGTAGGGCGGGAAGAAGCCGAGATCGTCGCGCAATGCCCGCAACCGGAAGGTCGGAATCCGACCGTCGGTGGAGTTCCCGACGGCCACGTCGATCCGGCCATCTCGCAACGCTCGATAGAGCAGGCCGAGGTCCATCTCCGCGGTGTCCGCGAAGCGCAGTCCGTAGCGCTCGCGCAGCGCCGGATAACCGTCGCTGCGCTCGTGGAATTCCGACGCGAAGCCGATGACGAGTTCCGGGGCGCTGGCCACCAGGTCACTGATGGTCTCGAACTCCCGGTGCTCGGCCGTCTCCTCCGTGACGAGAATCGCGTAGGTGTTCTCGAAGCCGAAGGGCGCGATCCACTCGAGCGCGAGGCGCTGCCGATAGGCGGTCCGAACCCGTTCGAAGGTCTCGGTCGGCCCGAGCGTCTCGCGTTCGTCCAGGATCACCCGCCAGGCCGTACCGGTGTATTCGGGGTAGAGGTCGATCTCGCCGGCCAACAGGGCGTTGTGAGCGACGTGCACGCTCCCGAGGTGCAGCTTGCGCTCGACCGCCAGGTCGGTGTGCGCTTCCAGCATCTGCGCCATGAGTTCGGCCAGGATGTACTGCTCGGTGAAGTTCTTGCTGGCCACGACCACGGTCGAGGCCGGGGCCGTCGCGATGCGCCAGGTCGTCACGCCGACCGCCAGTAGCGCCACGACGGCCGCCAGCGCGATTGCGCCGGCGCGCGGGCGTGAAGGGCGGGATGTTGCAGGACTCCCGCCGCGGCGTCTTCGCAATCGGCGCTCCAGCAGGAGCAGCAGGCGATCCATGCCCAGCGCCAGCAGGGCTGCCGGCACCGCGCCGAGCAGCACCAGCACGTTGTTGTTGACCGCAAGCCCACGGACGATGAAATCGCCGAGCCCGCCCGCGCCGATGAACGCCGCCAGGGTCGCCACGCCGACGCTGATCACCGCCGCGGTGCGGATACCGGCCATGATCGTCGGCAGCGCGAGCGGCAGTTCGACCTGCCACAGCCGTTGGCGATCGGTGAACCCGAGCGCCTGACAGGCCTCGAGGATCTCCTCCGGCAGGCCGTCGATGCCCGTCAGCGTGTTGCGCACGATCGGCAGAAGCGCATAGAGCGTCAGCGCGATCAGCGCCGGGGTCATGCCGATGCCGAACAGCGGCAGCAGGATCGCCAGCAGGGCCAGGCTGGGAATCGTCTGCAGCGCGTTGACCACGGCCATCACCGGGCCCTGCAGCGCCCGTCGGCGACTCAGCGCGATGCCCAGTGCCAGCCCGATCACCACGGCAATCGCGGTCGATACGCCGGTCAGCACGACGTGCTCGACGAGCTTCTGGGCGAGCTCGGGTCCGCGTTCGGCCAGCAGGTCGGTGAGTCGCGTCATTGCTGGCGCAGGCGCTCGAGCGCGGCCAGCGGCTTGCCGAACAGCAGCTCGACGAATTCGCTCGAGGGCTGGTCGAGCAGTTCGCGAGAGGTTCCGATCTGCTCCACGCGGCCCTGGTGCAACACCACGATGCGTTCGGCCAGCCGGACGGCTTCGAAGACGTCGTGGGTGACGAACACCAGCGTCTTGCGCAGGCGCTGCTGCAGTTCGAGCAGCATCGCCTGGAGTTCATCGCGGGTGATCGCGTCCAGCGCGCCGAAGGGCTCGTCCATCAGCAGCAGGTCGGCCCCGGTGGCCAGCGCCCGGGCGACCCCCACGCGCTGCTGCTGGCCGCCGGAGAGTTCGCCAGGCAGGCGATCGCCGAAGTGCTCGGGGCTCAGCTGCACGGTTTCGAGCAGCGCCCGGGCCTGTCGCGCCGCCTCGGCCTCGTCGTCGCCGCGAAGCCGCGGTACGGTCATCACGTTGTCGAGCACGGTCAGGTGCGGCAGCAGGCCGATGCCCTGGAACACGTAGCCCATGCCCCGCCGCAGCGCGACCGGGTCGTAGTCGCGAACCGGGCGGCCGCCCACGCGGACCTCGCCTGCATCGGGCTCGATCAGGCGATTGATCAGCTTCAGCACCGTGGACTTTCCGGAACCCGACGAGCCGAGCAGCACCAGCCGCTCGCCCTCGGCGATGTCCAGCGACAGCGGGGCCAGCGCATCGTGCCGGGTCCGGTAGCTCTTGCTGACCTGGTCCAGGGAGATCATCCGTGCGGGTCCTCGAGGTCGAGCGTCCAGTATAGGGGCGCCCCGGGACGGCCGATGACCGGTGCCGGCCGCTCGAATTCGAGCCGGGTCGACTTCGGTGAGCGGCTATACTGCCGGCCGTTCGTCGCCGCGAACATCCGTCCCATCGACCCGGTTCTTCCCATGCGCATCGGTACCACGCTGACCAATTACACCATCAACAAGCAGAAGGGCTTCAAGGGCGCCAGCGGCACCTTCACCGGCCTGCTCAACGACATCGCCGTAGCCTGCAAGCGCATTTCCGACCTGGTCAACAAGGGCGACCTGGTCGGCGTGCTCGGCGCGGCCGAGTCGGAGAACGTGCAGGGTGAGCAGCAGAAGAAGCTCGACGTGATCAGCAACGACCTGATGATCGAAGCGCTGCAGCACAACGGCCACATCGCCGGCCTGGCCTCGGAGGAAATGGACACGATCCACCAGCTGCCCGACGGCGCCCAGCGAGGCAATTACCTGGTGCTGTGCGACCCGCTGGACGGCTCGTCGAACATCGACGTCAACGTCTCGGTCGGCACGATCTTCTCGATCCTGAAGGCTCCCGAGGGCGTCGAGAACCCCACCGAGGCCGACTTCCTCAAGCCCGGCATCGAGCAGATCGCGGCCGGTTACTGCCTGTACGGCCCGGCCACCATTCTCGTGCTGACCACCGGCGACGGGGTCAGCATGTTCACGCTCAACCGCGATTTCGGTGAGTTCCTGCTGACCCGCGAAGACGTGCGCGTGTCCGAGGAAACCGCCGAGTTCGCGATCAACATGTCGTACCGCCGCCACTGGGACGCACCGATCGAGCGCTACATCGCCGAGTGCCTGGAAGGAGAGAAGGGTGTTCGGGGCAAGAACTTCAACATGCGCTGGGTCGCCTCGATGGTCGCCGAAGTCCACCGCATCCTGACCCGCGGCGGCATCTTCATGTACCCCTGCGACGCGAAGATCCGCGCCTCCGGCAAGGCCGGCAAGCTGCGGCTGATGTACGAGGCCAACCCGATGGCGATGATCATCGAGCAGGCCGGCGGCGCGGCGACGACCGGGCCGCAGCGGATACTCGACGTGGCGCCGGAAGAGATTCACCAGCGCGTGCCGGTCATCCTCGGCTCACGCGCCGAGGTCGAGCGAGTCGCGTCGTACCACGAATGACTTTGAAGACCTCGAGGGGTCTAGCGCGATTCGTCACCGGAGTCGTCGTCGAGGGCCTCCTTCTCCCGTAGCTTGCGTTCTAGCTTGTCGATCTTCGAATACGTCTGGCTCACGATCGCCAGGGTCACGGCAGCGAGCAAGAGGGTGATGAGGTCCATTGCAGATCCTTGTCTGGGTGAACGTCCAGCGCGGCCCCGTCAGCTTGTTCATCCCAGCTCGCGCAGCAGGGCATCCATCGAGTCCTTGGCGTCGCCGTAGAACATCCGCGTGTTGTCCTTGAAGAACAGCGGGTTCTCGATGCCGGAGTAGCCGGTGCCGCGGCCGCGCTTGCACACGAAGACCTGGCGCGCCTTCCAGACCTCTAGCACCGGCATGCCGGCGATCGGACTGCCCGGATCGTCCTGGGCGGCCGGGTTGACGATGTCGTTGGCGCCGATGACGATGACCACGTCGGTCTCGGGGAAGTCCTCGTTGATCTCTTCCATTTCGAGGACGATGTCATAGGGCACCTTCGCCTCGGCCAGCAGCACGTTCATGTGGCCGGGCAGGCGGCCGGCGACGGGGTGGATCGCGAAGCGCACGGTCTTGCCCTGGTCCCTCAGCGTCTTCGTCAGCGCAGAGACCGAGGACTGCGCCTGGGCCACGGCCATGCCGTAGCCGGGCACGATGATCACGCGGTCGGCGTCCTGGATGGCCGAGGCCACGTCGTCGGCCTGGGCCTCGACCATGTCGCCGTCGACGGCCTCGGCCGAGCTCGTTTCCCCACCCCAGCCGCCGAGGATCACGGAGACGAACGAGCGGTTCATGCCCTTGCACATGATGTAGGACAGGATCGCGCCCGACGAGCCGACCAGCGCGCCGGTGACGATCAGCAGGTCGTTGCCCAGCGTGAAGCCGATCGCGGCGGCGGCCCAGCCCGAGTAGGAGTTCAGCATCGAGACCACGACCGGCATGTCGGCCCCGCCGATCGCCAGGATCAGGTGGCAACCGATGGCGCCGGCGATGACCGCGACGAGCAGCATGGTCCACAGGCCCGCGCCGCCAAGGTAGAGGTAGCCCAGCGTGATGCAGGCGACGATCGCGACCAGGTTGAGCAGGTGCCGGGCCGGCAATGTCAGCGCCGCCGAGCTGAGCTTTCCGGAGAGCTTGCCGTAGGCGATGATCGAGCCGGTGAAGGTGATCGCGCCGATCAGGATGCCCAGGAACAGCTCGACCTTGAGGATGCTCAGCTCGATCGGGGTCTTCTTGGCAATCGTCGCGGCGAAGCCGGCCAGTTCGCTGACGGTGCCGGCCGATTTCGCGGCCAGCGCCCGGACCATCTCCAGGTGCGCGTTGATGCCGATGAACACCGCGGCCAGGCCGACCAGGCTGTGGAAGCCGGCGACCAGCTCGGGCATCTGCGTCATCTGGACGCGCTTGGCGACGATCCAGCCGCCGATGCCGCCGGCGACGACCATCAGCCCGATCAGCAGGTACTGGACCGTGCTCGCGGCGTCGCCGGTGGCGGCGATGGTGGCCGCGACGGCCAGCGCCATGCCGACGATGCCGTACCAGATGGCGCGCTTGGCCTTCTCCTGGTTCGACAGCCCGCCGAGCGCGAGGATGAAGAGCACGGCGGCGACCACGTAGGCCGCGCCGATGAGCCCTTCGCTGAAGAATTCTTCCGTGATCGGCATCGGATCAGCTCCTCTTGAACATGGCGAGCATGCGGCGGGTCACGAGGAACCCGCCGAAGATATTCACCGAGGCCATCAATATCGATGCCGCGGCCAGGATCGTCACCAGCACGCTGCCGGAGATGACCTGGAGCAGGGCGCCGACGATGATGATCGACGAGATGGCATTCGTGATCGCCATCAGCGGTGTGTGCAGCGAGTGCGCCACGCCCCAGATCACGTGGTAACCGACGAACACCGAGAGCACGAACACGATGAAGTGCTGCATGAAGCTCGGCGGCGCAACCGTGCCCAGCCCGAGGATCAGCAGCCCGCCGACGGCCAGCATCAGCCCGGTGCGGTTCAGCGACTTGCGCAGCTCGGCCGCCTCGCGCGCGGACTTCTCTTCGGCGGTCTCTTCCGGTGCCTTCTTCTTCGGCTTGGCCGCGGCAATGGCCTTGACCTTCGGTGCGGGCGGCGGCCAGGTGATCTCGCCCTCATGGGTGACCAGCGCGCCGCGGATCACGTCGTCGTCCATGTTCACGACCGGCGTGCCGTCCTTCTCCGGCGTCAGGTCGTCGAGCATGTGGCGCACGTTGGTCGCGTACAGGTTCGACGACTGGGTGGCCATGCGGCTAGGGAAGTCCGTGTAGCCGATGATGGTCACGCCGTTGTCGGTGACGAACTTCTCGTCGGCTTTCGTGAGCGTGCAGTTGCCGCCGCGCTCGGCGGCCAGGTCGACGATCACCGAGCCCGGCTTCATCGACGCCACCATGTCCTTGGTCCAGAGCTCCGGGGCAGGGCGGTTCGGAATCAGCGCGGTGGTGATGACGATATCGACCTCTGAGGCCAGCTCGCGGAACTTCTCCAGTTGCTTCTCGCGGAACTCGGGGCTGGAGGGCGCCGCGTAACCGCCGGACTCCGCACCGTCGGCCTGCTGATTGTCGTCACCATCGTCGAAGTCCAGGAACACGAACTCCGCGCCCATCGACTCGATCTGCTCGGCGACCTCGGGCCGCACGTCGAATGCCATCGTGATCGCGCCGAGTGCGACCGAGGTGCCGATCGCGGCGAGCCCTGCCACGCCGGCGCCGACCACCAGCACCTTCGCCGGCGGTACCTTGCCGGCCGCGGTCATCTGGCCCATGAAGAAGCGGCCGAAGTTGTTGCCGGCCTCGACCACCGCGCGGTAGCCGGCGATGTTGGCCATCGACGACAGCGCGTCCATCTTCTGCGCCCGGCTGATCCGCGGCACCATGTCCATGGCCAGCACGGTCATGTTCTTCGCCTTCATCTTCTCCAGCAGGTCCTCGTTGGCGGCTGGCCAGATGAAGCCGATCAGGGTCTTGCCTTCGGGTGCGTTCCTGATCTCGGCCTCGGAGGGCTCGCGCACCTTGACGATGATGTCGGCGGTCTTCCAGAGTGCCTCGGCCGATTCCACGACCTCGACGCCGGCGTCGGTGTAGGCCTCGTCGGTGATCGAGGCTGCCGCCCCGGCGCCGGATTCGACCACGCATTCGTAGCCGAGCTTCTGCAGCCGGCCCGCGCTCTCGGGCGTCAGCGCGACCCGCGCCTCGCCGCGCGCGGTTTCCTTCGGTGCACCTACCTTCATGGGTCCGCTCCTGAACACTCTGGATGGGGCCGCAACGGGTGCGCGGCCGGGACAACATCTGCAAGACAAACTCTAGTTGTAGCAGGTTAGTCGCCGGCCTGCGCGCCAACGTGAAGTCGTTCCGGGCCGAAGAGGGGTCCACGGCGAACAGTGGTACATTCGAAATCCAATCGAGGGAAGGGAGAATTCCGCCATGGCATCGTCGTCCCGCCGCCACCTGCTCAAGCTCCTCGCGGCCAGCCCGCTTCTCGCCTACACGGGGGCCGGACGACTGCTCTCCGAGGAGTCGCTGGACGCCATGCAGCTGGCCGAGTTCCTGGTCCGCTCGCCGGACGACGCGCTCGACGTATTCGATTTCCACGCCGTGGCGAAGCGGACGCTGCCGCCGGCGCACTACGGGTATCTCTCGACCGGCACCGACGGCAACGAGACCCTGAGCGCCAACCGGCGCGCCTTCGAAGACATCTATCTCCGGCCGATGCGGATGGTCGATACCAGCGCCATCAACCTCGAGACCATGCTCCTGGGCGAGCGTCTCAAGTCGCCGATCGTCCTCGCCCCGGTGGGCAGCCAGCGCGCCTTCCATCCCGACGCCGAACTCGCGAGCGCGCGGGCGGCGAAGGCCCAAGGCCACCTGCAGATTCTTTCGAACGTTACCTCGAGCTCGATCGAGGACGTGATCGAGGCGCGTGGCGAGCCGGTCTGGTTCCAGCTCTACCCGACCAACCAGTGGGACACGTCGCAGCGGATGCTGGAACGCGCCGAGGCTGCGGGCGCGCGCACGGCCGTGCTGACCGTCGACCTGAACGCCGGCAGCAACCGCGTGCTGCTCGGGCAGTATGCGCGCACCGACGACCGCGACTGCGCCAGCTGCCATGATTCGAACGGCATCGCGGATTTCCAGCGCGCAAAGCCGATGTATCAGGGGTCCAACGTGTCCTACGACGACTTCGACACGTCGGACATGACCTGGGACTACCTGGACCGGATCCGCGAAGTGACCTCGATGAAGATCGTCGTCAAGGGCATCGTCACCCGGGAAGACGCCGCCAGCGCGGTGGGCGCGGGCGCCGACGCGGTCTACGTGTCCAACCACGGCGGGCGGGCCGAGGCCAGCGGCCGGGGCGCGATCGAAAGCCCGCCCGAGGTCGTCGAGGCCGTTGGCGGTCGCGTACCGGTCATGATCGACAGCGGCTTCCGCCGCGGCACGGACACTTTCAAGGCGCTGGCAATGGGTGCCGACGCCGTCTGCCTGGGCCGCGCGTATATCTGGGGACTTGCCGCATTCGGCCAGCCCGGCGTGGAGAAGGTGCTCGAAATGTTGAACGCCGAGCTGTCCATGGTCATGGGCCAGATGGGCACGCCCACCATCGCCGACATCGGCCCGCAGCATATCGGCGTGCGCGGCTGATCAATCTAGAACATGGGCAATCCAGAACATGGGTGTCCACGTGTTCTGTGGGAAACGGGCGTCCAGGTGTTACTACCAATCAGGAATCCAGCGCCAGCCGCTCCAGCAGTGTGGCGGCGGATGGTGATTGCTGGCACAGCCTCAATTTCTCCGAGCGCGATAGACGTTTCAGACGGTATTCCGCCCTCAGCGCCAGCGATCGCTCGCCCAGGGCCACGGTGTATCGAAGTTCTACGGATAAGGCGCCCCTGGTGAAACGTGCTGACCGGGAGAGTCCGGCGCGATGCTCCTGCAGGCGACGGTCCGGGTCGGTGGTCACACCGGTATATAGCCGCCCGTCGCAGTCCAGCAGGTAAATCCACCACATTGGCGCGGTCTGACCGTCTTTGCTCATAGTTCTATCGTAACTGGCTCGAGATCGGCATCCCCAGCCGTGGCCAGAATTAGATCTTGATCGTCGGGAGAGCGAGAACGGGACACTCATCACCCCAGCGGTCGCCGGAATGGAACAAGAAACTGGGTGTCCACGTGTTTGGGTGTTTGGGTGCGCGTCGTCTCAGATTCTGCTGAAGAGAGCGGCGGCGGCCTCTTGGCCCTTCAGGAATCTCTTTTTGAAATATTCTGCGGCCTCGCGGAGGCTTGCCAGCGCGCCGATCGCGCCGTGGAATCTCGGTCCGTCGTGGCGGCGCACGAAGCGGAGGAAATTGCCTCGGTCGATCTTCAGCCGCTTCAGGATCGGCGGCTGCGACTCGGAAATGCTGCCGCGCTTGCCTTCCACGATTGCTCGGCCAGACCAGTCGACCAGCTCGAGGTAGTCCTTGAGTGCGAAGGGCAGGGCTCGATCGGAATCCGTTTTCTCCTGGTCCGAGAATGGCATCAGGCGGCCGATTGCGTCGCGCAGATCTTCCGGGATGCCAGCCTCTGAAGCATCTTCGAGATCATCGATCGCGGAATCCTGCTCGACGATCCGCTGCTGGACAGAGGTGTAATCTGATTCCTCCGGAGTCTCGGCCATGCCGGCACGCACGGGGTTCAGGTCCACGTAGGCCATGGCCGCAAGGACGGCGCCCTCGTCCAGCAGCGCCTGGCTCTTGAATCGACCTTCCCAGAAGCGCCCTGTGACGTTGTCCTCCGCATTGGCCCAGCGGGCGATGGGTTCGTTGAGGCAGCGCATGAACCAGGACAGATCGTACAAGCGCTCCCGGTACTTCCTGATCTCGCGACCGACAACCTCTTGCTGGGCTTGCGACAGGTTCTCCGACCGGGCGAGATAGCTCCTGACCAGCGGGTTTCCGCCAAACAGCTGCAGCCAGCGCTCGGCGACCTCTTCATCACTCCATCCGAAGGCCTGCTCCTGGTCCATTCGTACGACCAGGTGCAGATGATTGCTCATGATGGCGTAAGCGCAGATGTCGACCGCGAAGATCCGCTGCAATTCGAAGATGCGCTCGCGGATCCAGCCCCGGCGATGGGTGAAGTCGCGCCCTGTCAGTCGATCGAATCCGCACAGGAACTGGCGCCGAACGCATCGGCTGATCACGTGGTAGTAGGGCGTTGCCTCCAGACAGACGAGGCGGGAACGAGGGAGAGGCATCGAGCGCTCCGGTTTTTGACTTGGAACTAGCTTGCCGGCTGGCCCGCCTCAGAGAAATCGGAAATCGGCTCGAATATCGCTACAGAGATTTCCTAGGACATGGGTGTCCACGTGTTTTGTCGTGGGTGATGAGATGGACGCCTCCATCATTCGCATCGGCGTCAGGTTCGCGCCACACTGGTCTTGGACTCAGTCACTTGCGTAGGAGGCGTCCAAATGAAGCGTACAACAGTCGGCATCGATCTCGCAAAGAACTCATTCCAGATCTGTCAGGTCAACCAAGCTGGCAAGCTGGTTTCCAATCGACCGGTCAAACGAGCGAAGTTCGTTGAGGCTATTGTTCAACTGCCACGATCGCGCATCGCCATGGAGTCATGCGCCGGGGCTCATCACTGGGGTCGGACCATCTCCCGGCTTGGCCACGAGGTGGTCCTGGTTCCTCCCCAGCACGTCAAGCCGTTCGTGCGGGGCGGTAAGAGCGACCCACGTGATGCCCTGGCCATCATCGAAGCGGCCAATCGCCCGGCGCTGCATGCGGTGCCGATCAAGTCCTTGGACCAGCAGGACCTGCAGACGCTGCATCGCATCCGGCAACTCCAGGTCCAGCACGCCACGGCCATCGCGAACCAGATCCGGGGCATCGCCCATGAATATGGCATCTGCTTCGAGCGCGGGATCCACAGCCTGCTGCGTGATCTGCGCTTTGCGCTCGAGGATGCCGAGAACGACTTGACCGAAACCGCTCGACTCACCCTCGCGTACCGCTACGTCGACGTCCTGATGCTGCGCGAGCAGGTCAAGCGAAGCCGGCAACGGATCGTGGACCGGGCCAGGGAGCTTCCCGCGATGGCGCGCTTGCTCGAGGCACCGACCTTCGGTGAGCTGGTTGCGTCATCCTTCCTGGCCTCGATCGGAGATGGGCAGCAGTTCAAGCGCGGCCGGCAGGTATCGGCCTGGCTCGGGCTGGTGCCCCGACAGCACGGCACCGGCGGCACGATGCGGCTCCAGGGCATCACCAAGAGCGGTGATCGGTACCTGCGAACGATGCTGCTGCACGGCTCACGGGCCGTCATCGTACGGGCTCGCGGCAAGGACACGCCAATCGGCCGCTGGGTGACACCGTTGATCGAACGGCGGGGTCACAACAAGGCCGTCGTCGCCCTGGCCAACAAGATGGCGCGCATCGGCTGGCACATCGTGGCCCGCGGTGCGCACTACGACCCCGCGAAGGCGTTCGGCTCGTCCTGAACGGCCTGCCACTGAGTCTGCATCACCGATGAGGACAAAGGTCACCGACCCTGGGAGAGCCTGGTCTTGGACAAGGTGAAAAACCGAGTGGGTGTATAGGCCCCGGGGTCATCTCGAAACTCATGTTGGGCCGGAGCGAAAGAAAGCGCTCCACGAAGAGCCCGGATATATGTCAGCAGACCCTCTTTCTTCATCGGACAATCAAAAAACGCCAACTCTCTGTCAACGGGAGACCGGTGCGTTCGGCCCGAAGCCGGCGAAAATGCTCAAAATCAGGCTTGACCGGGGGGAGGCGTCCATATATGTCCACGTGTTTTGTCGGGTGTCCACGTGTTTTGTCGCGGATTTCCAGCGCGCAAAGCCGATGTATCAGGGGTCCAACGTGTCCTACGACGACTTCGATACGTCGGACATGACCTGGGACTACCTGGACCGGATCCGCGAAGTGACCTCGATGAAGATCGTCGTCAAGGGCATCGTCACCCGGGAAGACGCCGCCAGCGCGGTGGGCGCGGGCGCCGACGCGGTCTACGTGTCCAACCACGGCGGGCGGGCCGAGGCCAGCGGCCGGGGCGCGATCGAGAGCCTGCCCGAGGTCGTCGAGGCCGTCGGGAGACGCGTGCCGGTGATGATCGACAGCGGCTTCCGAAGAGGCACCGACATCTTCAAGGCCCTGGCCATGGGTGCCGATGCCGTCTGCCTCGGCCGCGCGTATATCTGGGGGCTGGCGGCCTTCGGTCAGGCGGGGGTCGAGAAGGTGCTGGAGATGCTGGATGCGGAGCTGTCGATGGTTATGGCGCAGATGGGGGCGTCGAGCATTGCCGACATCGGGCGACAGCATGTCGGGGTGCGGGGATGAACGAACGATCGGGAAACTCGATCCGGCCGCCACACCTGAAACCGCAAATTCGCTTGAATTGTGCTGCAATCAGAGATTGATTATCTCGCCTTCATCGAACCAGCCAAGATCAGTCACATGCTTTACCACCTGCTCGGGGCTCTTCGTGTAAACAATGATGGCAAGGCTTTGTTCGGCCCTGCTGCACGTCACATAGAAGAGGCGGCGCGTTCTGTCGACGGATGTATCCCTCCCATCAAGCTGGTTCCGCTCATCAGTCGCAGTCAGAGCTTTCGCACCAAGCAGCTTTTCATAACTGAACATGAAGCCACGGGCTTCGGTATCATCCAGAATGACCATAACCCGCGGAAACTGTAGGCCCTTGATTCCTTGATGCGTTCCGAATGGTGATCTGTCAGAAATGTACTCCACATATGCACGCAGCTGGCTAAACGGCACAGAAAGCGCTTCCCTCCAAGCATCGATTGCAGGATTTACTGCATCTTCAGTTTCCGCTACATTGGCCTCTTCCTCTCCTTCCTCCGCCTCAGTGTCTGACAGGATTGGTGCGAATACATCGGGGACGCTGAACAGGTTCTCATGCGCAATCCTCTTGAGCACGTCCAACAAGGCGGGATCCGTGTTGTGATCCCAGAGAGAAAACATGGACTCCACAGAATCCCGGGCCGTACGGATCTCCTTCAATGAGGCTTCGCTCTCACGCAACTTATCAGTAGTTAACAGCGGTGAGTGCATTTTCATGATCTGAGCCACACCGAAACGGTCTCCGGACCGCAGCGCCTCGATCAACGGGAGCACTTGCTGGGCAAAGAGCGCTACTCCGCTCAGAGTCCCGTCTAGCAGGCCGGTCCTGAACCGTCCGATTTTGTAGAGCGGCTCAAAGAAGCCGGAGAAACCGCCTCGGCGCGCAGCCATGTGGTGTTCAAGTGTGAGAACCTTGACCCTATCTTTGTTTATCCATTCGCCATCGGACGCGATCTTCGCCATTAGTTGGGTCGCTTTTTCTTCGGCCTTCTGCTTGTCCAGGTCGCTAACATCGCTGATAAGAAATAGCCGAACGACTCCCTCGCGAGCGTCTTCTCTGGGTTCCTGTCGAGCGCCGTCAGCCTCGGATCTGATCTGGTTCAGAAGGCTCACAATGCGCTTTGGGCACCTATGGTTTACTACAAGCGTGGGCTTCTCCCAATCTGCCGGTACGGCTTCCCCCAAGCCTACTTTCCCGTCAGCATATATGCGCTGCATCGTGTCACCGAACAGAGCTAGGCAGAATCTGTCCGGATGCTCTGCCTGGAGAGCGAGGACTGCATCAATCAGGTCTTTCTGCGTGTCCTGGCTTTCGTCGATGAGAAGGACAGGGTGCTTCTGAATCAGCATCCGCCGCATGAGCGATTTGTCGGCGAGGAACTCGGAGAAAAGCGCGATAACCTCAGCATGGTTCAAGGAGTTCTTGCCGATGTTCTCGCCGTTCGGATTGTAGATAAACTGCTTTACGGCACTTAGGTGCTGAAGCCGCCTCTGCTTCGACTCAATTTGAACTTCCCGCTCAGCAGCGGCCTTCGTCCCCGCTCTCCCCTTCGCTTGCTGATCTTCAAGCTCGGCAATCTCGGTGCCCAGTCGAACGCTCAGCCGCGCGGCGATATCACTGTGATATGTGCAGATCTGTTCCCAGGCAAAACTATGAATCGTTGATACGGAAAAGATGGGATCAAAGTCAGTCCTGCGCCGAATCTCGTCACAAGCCGCATTGGTGAACGTTACAACAGCAACCTTCTGCCCAGACTGCCTGAACCGAGTGGCGTACCGGCTCCGGAAGATGTCCATTGCTTCAACGACGGCCCGTGTTTTCCCCGTTCCAGCGCCGGCGAAGAGAAAGAAGCTCCTGGGCCTCTCTAGATCGAGACATGCGTATATTGTATCCCTGAGCTTTTGTTCTTGAGTGGCTGTCTCAGACATCATTCATCTCTTCGGGCTCCGCCGAGATGGCGTCGACCTTGCTCGCTGCGAGGCTCTCTTCAAGCCACTTCAGGCCGTCGGAGATGTACGCCGGTGGTTCTACCTCACTTGGTTCGTTGAGATAGAGTAGCTCGAGGGCCATTTCAGCCTTGCTGCCCTTCCCAAGGTTTATAAACATATCGTGGGCGGCTGTCTTTAGAGAGTCTTTTCTGAGGGCGGCCTGAAGCTTCTTTAGTAGCCCAACTGGATTGGTGAGGCTCCTGAAAAGCGCGAGATTCGTGAGGGCTAACGAATCCTCAAATGTATACGGGATCGCTTCGGCGTGACCCTCTCTATCCTGGTATTCCAGCGTGATGGGGCACTGGTAGGCGATCCTTACGAGCCCATCTTCTGTTTGCTTCGCATCGTCTGCCAGATCAATCAGGTCATCCAGCGATTCTCGCTTGGGAATCCAGTTTTTAAGCGTGGTGTTTCCTGTGCGATAGCCCTTGCCGCGATCCGGGAGCACTTTACTAGTGCCCGTTTCTTGGATGGAATCTAGATCGGTGACGACAAGAGACAAGACTCCAAGGGTATCCAGTAACGGCTTAAGTCGATGAGCATGGGCGCCGCCAATCTCAAGAAGGGAAATATAGCTTTGATCAAGCTTTGGGAATTTCGCCCGAACAAAATGCGGCATCAACATGCGTTCAGCGGAGCCCTCAACAAGAATCACTGCATCTGCAAAAAAAAGGTCGCAATGGGTTGTTCGGAGATAACGTGTGGCAAATTTTGAGGTTTCGTCTTGGTTGCCGAACGTTTCCGACAGATTGATAACCGTTGCAGTTGGAATTTCGCCTGTTTTCGTGGCAGGTTTCCGGCGGAAGTACCTTAGGCAAGAGAAGTCCAATTCATGGGCTATGTGTGATGAGTGCGTGCTGACAACCATCTGCGTTCGGAATGCAGAACCCTCAAGTGAAGCGTGGCTGCGGAGCACTTTGTAGGCCTTCTTGATGAATACCTGCTGAACCTGCGCATGGAGATGAGCTTCGGGTTCTTCGACGAGGACGAGATGCAAGGGCTCTATAGCTGCTTCTTTGTTGTTCTGCTCCTTGGCTGCTTTGCCAACCCGCATCCACTCGTCCCGGAATCGGATTAGATTGAACACCATCGAAATGAGATTCTGGTATCCAAGCCCGTTGTACTTCTCGGGCAGAGACAACGAAGCTGCTCCAGGTAAGTCGAATTGAACGGCAGTCTCATGATCAAGGCTGTCGCGCGGGTCGATCTTGCTTGTTATGGAAATTCGTGGGTCGTTGAAACCTGGATAGTTGAGCCCCTCAAGTTCACCGACTGCAGGCTCAAAACTCGTTTTCAATTTCTCGTTGAATACCGTTTTCGCTGCTTCGATGGCTTCCAGTGCCTCGATATCGCTTGCATCTGGGGCGTCGGACGGGTTCAGGTGCTTAGCGAAGTAGCGGCGCAACTGTGTCGACAGGCTAGCAAAGCCACCTTGTGAGTTGTCCTCCGTCTTCGGATCAGAAAAGCCTCTCTGTGCAGTGATCACGTCAATCTTGATCAGTCCTTCGAAAGGGTCTTTCTTGAGCCGATCGCTGTCAGCCGGAAGCGGCTGAGGCTTGGCGACGCCCTTTTCGGGGGCTTGGCATTGCGCAGGGTCAAGGATGTAGGACTGAACTTCGAATTGGGTATCTATATGTCGGTCTAGAAAATTTCTCATAGAGCTTGGCCAAAGAGATAGCGGCGAGTCTGCCTTGTCGGAGGCGGATTCTGCAGCGCGCGCTGATCTGTAGGCATTGCCGAAGTCTTTAAAGAGTTGCTCCATGTCTTTTGGCGCAAGAACAAGCCTGACTCCTAGTAATTCCTCCGGAGTCCAATCGAGCGTAGGGATAAGATGCGCAAGACGGTGAAGGTCCTTCTCCTCTGCTGTAAGCCATACATCTATGGTTGGCAGCAAAGGGAGCAGAGTTTCGACGGCGAGATCTGGTTGATCATCGTCGGCAGCAGAAACCCACTGCGTCCCAAACTGATCAATAGACGACCAGTTTGTAAGGGTGAAGTCAGTAGTCGCGAAAGATTTGCGTTTGCTATGTTTGAGAAACATTATTAGAGCATCCATCGCGGAGGTTTTGCCGCTGTTGTTGGCACCGACAAATATCGTCTCCCCTTCCGCGATCTCGATGCGGCAAGCTTTCAGCTTCCTGAAATTCTGTATCTCAACAAATGCAATGTTCATTCAGGCTTTCCTGGCTGCGGTTGTTGGCGACTTGAGGTTTCACATTCCAACTAGCGTTAAGGCCGGAACAACGATTGATAAGGGGCTCTCGCGCAAGAGCTGGCCGGAGGAATATCCGGCCAGCTCTTGCGGCGAAGCAATTGTTTGAATGCCCCACCGGTTTCCTCCGCCCAACGCCGGTTTTATCCTGCACGATCGCCGGATAACGCGCAACTCGTTCCGCCGAGTACGAAAACGCCCGGGCATCCCGGGCGCTTTCGTGGCGGATCAACCCGCAGTTTCGGGGGGGAAGCGTGTTGCCTTATACGCCCGTCCTCAGCCGTCCCCGTCAACCTCGCCCAGCAGCACCTCGACCGATTTCTCGAGCATGCCGTCCTCCCCGGCCGCGATGCGGTTCGGATCCGGATACACCACCACGTCCGGCTCAGTCGTCTTCCGCTCCAGCCAGTCGCCGTCCGCATCCTTTATCCCCAGTCGCGGGGTACCGGCGCGGATGTCGCCGGAGGCGAGGGTCTCCCTGCCGGCGTAGGTGCAGGTGCAGGTGCCGGTGACCGGGGTGCCGACGAGGGTGCTGATCTCCAGGTTCTGCCAGGCGGCGACGAAGCAGTGGCCGTTGAAGTAGGCGGCCTGGTTGGTCAGCGCGACGGAGGGCTTGACCTACTCGGTGAGTGGTTCGCCGTGGGCGAGGCGGCCGTCTGGAACGTTCCACATGTACTGGCGGCCGGTGATCAGCTGGACCCGCCAGTCGATCCGAATCAGGGACCGGCAGGCAAAAAAATGGCCCGGCAGTGCCGAGCCATTTCCTATCCAGGGTGATCTACCTACTAGATCAGGCGTCGTCCGGGTGCGCCAGCTTGAAGCCCATGCCCTGCACGGTGTGCAGCAGCTTGGTTTCGAACGGGCGGTCGATGGACTTGCGCAGGTTGTACATGTGGCTTCTGAGCGTGTCCGAGTCCGGCAGCATGTCGCCCCAGAGTTCATTCTCGAGCTGCTCGCGGCTGACCAGGCGCGGGGACTCACGCATGAGGATGCGGAGGATACGGATCGAGGTCGGGGACAGGTTGAGCCGCTTCCCGTCACGCTCGACGCGCATCGTGCGGGGATCGAACACCAGGTCGCCGATCTTGATCGCGCCGTCGGAGACTTCGCCGCGAGCGCGGCGGATCAGGGCCTGCACTCGCACGGAGAGTTCTTCCATGTCGAAGGGCTTGACCAGGTAATCGTCGGCGCCGGACTCGAAGCCCTCGATCTTGTCGTCGAGCTGGTCGCGGGCGGTCAACATCAGGATCGGGGTGGAGTCGCCGCGGTCGCGCAGCTTCTTGCAGACCTTCATGCCGTCGACCTTGGGCAACATGAGATCGAGGATGATGATGTCGTAGTGGTTGTCCTCGAGCAGGTTCAGCGCGATCGAGCCGTCGGCGGCGTAGTCCATCGCGAACCCGGAGTCCTCGAGGAACGCGCCGACCGTGGCAGCCAGGTCGTCGTGGTCTTCCACCAGCAGGATGGTGGCATTTGCAGATTCTTCGCTCATCGTCGAGCACTCCTCGGAACGGTTGGGGATCGGGTTCTGCGCAACGCCATGGGGCGTTTTCACATTTGTGAACCAAGTCTAGCCGGTCGCGGAGCTGTGGAAATCAACGAGCGTTCACTGGCGCGAATTGCGCGTGAAGGCGGGTGCTCAGAAGCTGCGGCGGACGATCAGTGCGCCGAGCGCGGCGAGGTCGTCGCGCGACGGGCCCGGCGGCAGCCGTTCCAGTGCGCCGCGGGCTTCGTCGAGCAGCACATCGGCGCGGGCCCGCGCCGCTTCCACGCCGTTCAGCGCCGGCCAGGTGGCCTTGCCGCGCGCGGCGTCCGAGCCGGCCGGCTTGCCCAGCTGCTCGGTGTTCCCTTCGACGTCGAGCAGGTCGTCGATGACCTGGAAGGCCACGCCGATCGCGTCGCCGAAGTCCGCCAGCGCCAGCCGTTCGGCCTCGGTGGCCGGGCGGATATGGGCCGGCAGCTCGACCGCGGCCCGGATCAGCGCGCCGGTCTTTCCCCGGAACATGGCCTCCAGCAGTTCGGTGTCCGGCGTTTCCTTCTCGAACGCCAGGTCCAGCGACTGGCCGCCGACCATGCCGATGCCGTAATTGCCACCGGAATCGCCTCCGGAACCTGCAGCGTCGGCCAGGCCGGCAATCACCGACACGGGCATCCCGGCCCGGGCCAGCCCGCCGAAGGCCAGGGTCAGTAGCGCGTCGCCGGCAAGGATCGCCGTCGCCTCGTCCCAGGCCCGATGCACCGTGGGCTTGCCTCGCCGCAGCGCGTCGTCGTCCATCGCCGGCAGGTCGTCGTGGACCAGCGAATAGCAATGGACCAGCTCGATCGCCGCGGCGATCGGTGCGACCGCGTTGGCTGAAAGCCCCAGCACGCCGCCGGCGGCGAAGGCCAGCTGGGGCCGGATGCGCTTGCCGCCGTTGAATACGGCATAGCGCATGGCCGCGTGCAGCGGCGCGGGCCGGGCGTCCTCGGCGGGCAGCCAGGCGTCCAGCTCGCTATTGACGCGGTCGATCCAGTCGGAGCTACGGGCAGGTTCGGTCATCGGAACGGTTCCGGCATTCCAGGGCAGGGCGTACCGGGCCAGTGTACGAGCGGGCGGCATGCACTGCTACACTTCCGGCCCTCCTTCTGCTTTCGATGCGTCGTCCCGCGCCCATGCCCGCCCAGCCCCGAGAACTGGATGCGCCGACCGCCGCCTCGGCCCGCGCAGGCGCGAATTTCGCGCTGGTCAAGTACTGGGGCAAGCGCGACCGAACGCTGAACCTTCCTGATGTCGGCTCGATTTCGCTGACACTCGAGGCGCTGCACACGGAGACCACCGTGCGCTTCGACCCGGCGCTTGCCGCCGACGAGCTCGT
Source organism: Wenzhouxiangellaceae bacterium (assembly GCA_965222675.1). Lineage (GTDB taxonomy): Bacteria > Pseudomonadota > Gammaproteobacteria > Xanthomonadales > Wenzhouxiangellaceae. Next base: position 1,994,105 of record OZ244963.1, read on the forward strand.
GCTGGATGACGAGCCCGCGCCGGACCGGGCGCCGCGCATCTCGGCCTTCCTCGACGTGGTCCGCGAACGCGCGGGCGTGCGCGGCTTCGCCCGCGTCGAGACCGCCAACAACTTCCCGACCGCCGCCGGGCTGGCCTCGTCGGCCTCCGGCTTTGCCGCGTTGACGCTCGCCGCGGCCGCCGCGCTCGGCCAGGACTGGGACGCGCGCAAGCTCTCGGAGCTGGCCCGCATCGGCTCGGGTTCGGCGGCGCGCTCGATCTTCGGCGGCTTCGTCGAGATGAAGCGCGGCCGTTACAACACCGGCTCCGACAGCGTCGCGAAACCCATCGCCGACGCCCGCCACTGGCCGCTGCAGGTGGCCGTGGCCATCACCACGCGCGCCGAAAAGGACGTCGGCTCGACGGAGGGCATGCAGCGCACCGCCGAGACCTCGCCGTTCTACCGCGGCTGGGTCGAAAACCAGGAAAACGACCTGGCCGAAGCACGCGACGCGATTGCGGCGAAGGATTTCGAACGGCTGGCCGAGGTCTCCGAGGGTAGCGCGCTGGCCATGCACGGCCTGGCGATGTCGGCCCGGCCCGGTCTGCTGTACTTCAATGCCACGACCATGGAATGCCTGCACCGGATCCGCGCGCTGCGCGCCGACGGCGTGCCGGTGTTCTTCACCGTCGATGCCGGTCCGCAGGTCAAGGCGATCTGCGAGTCCGTCGCGCTGCCCACCGTGCGTGACGCGCTGCGCGACGTGTCCGGGGTCCTCGACGTGATCGAGAGCGGCCTGGGCCCGGGCGCGGAGCTGTTCGAGCCTTGAGCGCGGTCCGGACCAGCGCGCCGGGCAAGCTGATGCTGTTCGGCGAGTACGCGGTGCTGGCCGGCGGGACGGCCGTGGTCATGGCCGTCGACCGCCGCGCGGCCGTGACGATCGAGCGCGCGGACACGGAAGACCTCCACGTCGCGGCGCCCCAGCTGAACCTGCCCGGCGACGGGCTGGTGTTCGACCCCGATCGCCCCGACCGCCTGTTCGGCCTGACCGGCCGCCTGCTGGCCGCGCGGCTTGCGCACTATGGCATCGAGCCGATCGGTCTGCGAATCGAAATCGATACCGCGGCGCTGTTCGCTACGGACTCCCAGGGTGCAGCCGCCAAGCTCGGCCTGGGCTCCAGCGCCGCAGTCGCGGCCGCGCTGGACGCCGCGCTGGCAGTCTTCTCGGACGCACCCGTGCCTGCCTTCGACGACCTGCTCCCGGCCTACCGAAAGGCCATGGGGGCTCCGGCCAGCGGCGCAGACCTGGCCGCCAGCCTGCACGGCGGGCTGCGGCGAGTGGTGACGGGCGATGGATCGGCCTCCGGAACGAACACCGTCGAGTGGCCCGACGGGCTCCACGCGCAGCCGATCTGGGTCGGCCAGCCGGCCTCGACGCCGGCGTTCGCCGCGGCCTTCGAGAAATGGCGCGTCGCTCGCCCGGAGTCCGCATCCGACTGGGTCGGCCGGATGGACGGCATCACCGGGCGGGCGCTGGCCCGGGGCACCCCCACGGCCTGGCGTGCGGCCGCCTCGGCCTGGGGCGAGGGCCTGTTCCAGCTCCAGTCCGCCCTGGGCCTGGAGATCGTCACCCGTGCGCACTGCGCCATCGCGACGCTCGCCGCCGAGCACGGCGTGGCCTACAAGACCTGCGGTGCCGGCGGCGGCGATTTCGGGGTCGCGCTGTCGGACGATCCGGACGCGCTGGAGGCCTTCGCCGGACGGGCTTCGGAACACGGTGGGCGTCCGGTAGAATTGCATCTCGATCCGGGCGGCGCGCGCGTCGAGGCCCCGGGTCGCTGATTCCCCAGGAGTTTTTCGTGGCACGCATCCCCAAGTTCTACAAACTGTCGGTCACCGAGCGCGTGCGCGCCGTGCGCAAGCAGGGCCTGCTGTCGCCGCAGGATTTCCAGGCCCTGGTCAGCGGCGACCACACGCTGGACGTCGATTCCGCCGACAAGATGATCGAGAACGTGATCGGCGTGATGGGGCTGCCGGTCGGTCTGGGACTGAACTTCCTGATCAACGGCCGCGAGTATGCCGTGCCGCTTGTGGTCGAAGAGCCGTCCATCGTGGCTGCGCTGAGCTCGGCGGCCAAGGTGGCCCGGGCCGGCGGCGGCTTCGAGGTCGAAAGCACCGAGCCGATTCTGATTGGACAGATCCAGGTCGTCGACGTGCCGCATCCGCAGCGCGCCAAGGCCGCGCTGCTGCAGCGCAAGGACGAGATCATCAATCTCGCCAACAGCCTGCACCCGAACATGGTCGCGCGCGGCGGCGGCGCAAAGGACCTGGAAGTCCACATCCACCCGTCTTCGGGCCAGGGCGGCGACATGGTCGTGGCCCACCTGCTGGTCGACACCTGCGACGCCATGGGCGCCAACCTGGTCAACACGATGTGCGAGGGCGTGGCCTCGCTGGTCGAGAACATCGCCGAGGGCAAGGTGTTCCTGCGCATCCTGTCGAACCTGACCGACCGGGCGATGGTGCGCGCGAGGGTTTCGATCCCTCTCGATGCGCTGGTCGGCAAGGGCCACGACGGCGAGCAGGTCCGCGACGGCATCATCCTGGCCAACGAGTTCGCGTCGATCGACCCGTACCGGGCCGCGACCCACAACAAGGGCATCATGAACGGCATCGACGCGGTTGCGCTGGCCACCGGCAACGACTGGCGCGCGATCGAGGCCGGCGCCCATGCCTGGGCCGCCCGGGGATCGCACTACGCCTCCCTGACCCAGTGGACCCGCGGCGAGGACGGCGCGCTGGTCGGCCGGCTGGAGATTCCGATCAAGGTCGGCATCGTCGGCGGCCCGCTGCAGTCCAACCCCACGGTGGGCATGAACCTTCGCCTGCTCGGCGTCAGGACCGCGCGCGAGCTGGCCGAAGTGATGGGTGCGGTCGGCCTGGCGCAGAACTTTTCGGCGGTCCGCGCGCTGGTCACCGAGGGCATCCAGCAGGGCCACATGACGCTGCATGCGCGAAGCGTGGTGGCCGCCGCCGGCGCGCCTCCGGAAATCTTCGACACGGTGGTCGACCGGCTGATCGCGTCGGGCGAGATCAAGATCTGGAAGGCCCGCGAGCTGGTCGCCGAGCTGAAGGAAACCCGCGTCGAAGGCGGCGCCCCGGCGGGTGAGGCGGTAAACGACTCCGCGGTCGATGAGCGCAGCCAGCAGTCGCCGGCGATGGCCGCCGGGCACGGCAAGATCATTCTGCTCGGCGAGCACGCGGTGGTCTACGGCCGCCACGCGGTGGCAGCACCCGTGCCGCTGGCGATCCAGGCCCACGTCGAGAAGGGCGGCGACGGGGTCCAGATGATCATCCCGCGCTGGGGAGTTGAGCAGAGGCTGCACACCAGGACCGAGCGCCAGCACTCCTTCGACAAGTCGATGAACCTGATCCTCTCGTCGCTGGGCCTGCAGGACGAGGCGATGCGGATCGAGATCTTCCCGAACGTGCCGCGCGCGATGGGGCTGGGCGGTTCCGCCGCGCTCGCGGTCGCGACCATCCGGGGGCTGGACCGGTGCTTCGAACTCGGTCTCGATGACGAGCAGGTCAATGCGCTGGCCTTCGAGTGCGAGAAGATCGCCCACGGCACCCCGTCGGGGATCGACAACACGCTGTCGACCTACGGCCGAGCGATGCTGTTCCGGTCCGGCGAGAACCCCCTGCGACGGGAAATGGAGATTGCCACGCCGGTCGACCTGGTCGTCGGCATCTCCGGCATCGAGAGCCTCACCGCGGCCACGGTGGCCCGGGTTCGCAAGGCCCGGGAAGCGCATCCGGCGCTCTACGAGGACATCTTCGACCAGATCGATTCGCTGGTGCTGCAGGGCGCCGATGCGCTGGTCGACGTTTCGAAGGACAACCGACTGGAGACGCTCGGTGAGCTGATGAACGTCTGCCAGGGCCTGCTCAACGCGATGCAGGTCTCGAGCTGGGAGCTGGAGGAAATGATCCAGATCGCCCGCCGCGAGGGCGCCCTGGGCGCCAAGCTCACCGGCGGTGGAGGCGGCGGCTCGATCATCGCGCTGTGCCCGCCCGGCGGCGAGACCGGCCCGAAGATCGAGGCCGCGCTGAAGGAGGCCGGCTACCAGTCCGTTTCGGTCACGATTGGTGGTCACGGCGGTGGTCACGGCGGTGGTCACGGCGGTGGTCACGGCGGTGGTGACGGTGACAACGATCGCGGGGGTGACGCATGAGCGCGCCGGCCGATCGTGTGATTGACAAGAAAGTATCGTTCGACGACGAACCGCTGATCCTGGTCGACGAGCACGACAAGGAGATCGGTCATCGCGACAAGGTCGACTGCCACACGGGTCACGGCACCTTGCACCGGGCCTTCTCGGTGTTCCTGTTCGATGGACAGGGGCGCGTGCTGCTGCAACGCCGCGCCAACGCCAAGCCGCTGTGGCCGCTGTACTGGTCGAACAGCTGCTGCTCGCACCCGAGGCGCGGCGAGAGCCTGGAGTTCGCCACGGCCCGCCGGATGCGCGAGGAACTCGGCCTGGAATCGGACCTCCAGCGCCTGTACAGCTTCATCTACCAGGCCGACTTCGGCGACCGCGGCGCCGAGCACGAGTACTGCCACGTCTACATCGGCTGCGCCCGCGGCGAGGTCGAGGTCCACCCCGACGAAATCGCCGAGTGGAAATGGATCGCCCCGGAAGACCTCGACCGGGAACTGGCCGACCACCCCGAACGCTTCACCCCCTGGTTCAAGCTCGAATGGCTCGAACTCCGGACCACGTATTCGGACCAGGTCGAGGCGCTGACCGGGGCTTAGGGGCTGCGTCCTGAAAGCGTTTTCTCGCAGAGACGCAGAGACGCAGAGAAAGGAAAAAAATCAGCCAGGGAAAGATCAGAGACTTGATGGATCGCGCTGAGCGCGAATCGGAGCGTCGACTTCCGTGGTTCAGTCTCTTGATCCTTGGTTTTCCTCCGCGACTCTGCGTCTCTGCGAGAAAACGCTTTTAAACAGCTAACGCCGGCGCCGGGGAGGTTTGGGTTCGCGGTCGGGTTTGCTGTCGTCGACGGCGAGGAGTTCGGTGGCGCGGCCGGGGAGGCCGACGTCTTCTCTCAAGACCCGGTGGTCGATGGCGCCGAGGATTTTCCAGCGGCCGGGCTTGACGTCGGCGGGCAGGAACACCGGGCCGAAGCGCACGCGCTTGAGTCGCGCGACCTGGGCACCGACGGCGTCCCAGAGGCGGCGGACCTCGCGGTTGCGGCCCTCCATGATCGTCACCGTGTACCAGGTGTGCGACTCGGTTTCCTCGCCGATGACCAGGTCGGAGAAGTTCGCCATGCCGTCCTCGAGCCTCACGCCCTCGAGCAGGCGGGCGAGGTCGGCGTCGTCGATCTTGCCGCGGATTCGGCACAGATATTCGCGGTCGACGTTGCCCGACGGATGCATCATCCGGTTGGCCAGTTCGCCGTCGGTGGTCAGGACCAGCAGGCCGGCGGTGTTGAGGTCGAGGCGGCCGATCGCGATCCAGCGACCCGTCGGCGGCTTGGGCAGGGCATCGAACACGGTGCGTCGGCCTTCCGGATCGTCGCGCGTGGTGACCTGGCCCTCGGGCTTGTGATAGATCATCGTGCGGTGCTGGGCCGGGCGGGCCTTGACCGTGAAGCTGCGGCCCTCGACCTGGATCCTGTCGTCGGCCACGCCGCGCGTGCCCAGTTCGGCCGGCTTGCCGTTGATCCGGACCTGGCCGGCGGCGATCTTCGACTCGATGGCGCGGCGCGAGCCGAGCCCGGCCCCGGCCAGCAGCTTCTGCAGCCGCTCGCCGGATTCCGGCGGCATCCCGTGCGGACGCCTGCTGTCGTGGCGAACCGGCCTATCGCCGGTCGTTGTCTTCCGGCTCGTCTTCTTCGACATCCGATGCTTCGACGTCGGTTTCCTTGTCGTCTTCTCCGACGCCTTCTCCGACGTCCTCCCGACTCTCGTCTTCTCCGCCTTCGGATTCGAACTCGTCGTCGTCCGGCTCGGACCCGCCTTGCCCGGCGTCTTCTTCTTCGCCGTCGACCGGGCTGTCCGATTCTGATCGGTCCGACTGTTCTTCGGGGTCGAGGTCCCGCTTGTCTTGCGCGTCGTCTTGCGAGCCGTCTTGCGGGTCGGTTTCCGGCTCGTCTTGTGCGTGGGTCGGTTCGTTTTCTTGCTCATCGCTTCGGGTCTCGCTTGCCGGCCGATCGGGATCGGACAGCTCAAGTTCGGGTTCGAGGTTGTCGAGATCGCGGATCTCGGCCAGGGTCGGAAGGTCGCCCAGCCCCTTCAGGTTGAAGTAGTCGAGGAAGTCCCTGGTCGTGCCCAGCAATTCGGGCTTGCCCGGCACGTCGCGGTGGCCGACGACCTTGATCCAGTCGCGGTCCTGGAGCGTCTTGAGGATGTTCGCGCTCAGCGAAACCCCGCGGATCTCCTCGATCTCGCCGCGGGTGATCGGCTGCCGATAGGCGATGATCGCCAGGGTCTCGAGCAGGGCGCGCGAGTAGCGCGGCGGCTTCTCGCTCCACAGCCGGGAGATCACCGGCATCAGTTTCTGTCGTACCTGCAGGCGGTAGCCGCCGGCCACCTCGACCAGTTCGACCGCGCGGCCTTCCAGCTCCGAGTCCAGCGCCGACAGCGCCTGGCGAAGCAGCGAGTGCCCCGGCTGCTCGTCTTCCTCGAACAGGCCGTTCAACTGCACCAGCGTCAGCGGCTGGCCCGCCGCGAGCAGCGCGGCTTCGATGTACTGCTTGAGTTTGTCTGGGTCCATTGATAAGCGGGATTCGAGAGATTGGGTTCAGGGTCGATGTGTCGGTCGGGTATCCGAGCCGGAGATCGCTGTATTTCTCATCTGCGTTCATCCGCGTTCATCTGCGGTAAAGCACTTTTAGGGGTGTGATTCAGGCTGTTTCCTCGTGGCCCGGCGCCCGCAGGTAGATCTGGCCGAACAGTTCCTGCTGCACCAGGTCGACCAGGTGCTCGCGGAGCAGTTCGAGCAGGGCGAGGAAGGTCACGACGGCGCCGAGGCGGCCTTCCTCGAGGTCGAACATCTCCTCGAAGCGGACGAACTCCTTCGCCTTCAGCGACTGCACGATGCGGCTCATCCGCTCGCGCACGCTCAGCGGCTCGGACTGGATGCTGTGCTGGGCGAACAGCTCGGCCCGGGCCATCACGTCTCTGAGCGCGAGCAACAGTTCCTTCAGTTCGACCTCCGGCGGCACGCGCACGGGCTTGTCGTCGACGACCTCGGCGCTGGCGACCACGATGTCGCGCTCGAGGCGGGGCAGGTCGTCGAGGTCCTCGGCGGCCTGTTTGAAGCGTTCGTATTCCTGCAGCCGGCGGATCAGCTCGGCGCGCGGATCGCCTTCTTCCTCTTCCTCGGGCTTGGGCCGCGGCAGCAGCATCCGCGACTTGATCTCGGCCAGGATCGCGGCCATCACCAGGTACTCGGCGGCCAGTTCCAGCCGCATGTCCTGCATCATCTCGATGTAGCCGGTGTACTGGCGGGTGATCTCGGCGATCGGGATATCGAGAATGTCGATGTTCTGGCGACGGATCAGGTACAGCAGCAGGTCCAGCGGCCCCTCGAAGGCGTCGAGGAAGACCTCCAGCGCGTCGGGCGGAATGTACAGGTCGTCCGGCAGTTTCAACAGCGGCTCGCCACGGACCGTGGCCAGTGGAATCTGCTGCTGTTGTGCCCGCTCCTGTTGCGCGCGATCTTCGACGGTCCGGACGGTGTCGCTCATCGGCGGCAGTGTAGCAGCCCGCCCCGGTCCGGTGCGCTCGTTATACTGCGCTGTCTGTCCCTTCAACGCAGTCCGGAGCGCCCGTGCTCTACATGATTCTCGGCATCGAATCCGACAACGGTCTAGCCGCCCGCAAGGCGTCGCGAGCCGACCACCTGGCGCGGCTCGAAGCCCTGCGCAACGACGGTCGGCTGGTGCTGGCCGGCCCGCTGCCGGCGATCGACGCGGACGACCCCGGCCCGGCCGGCTTCAGCGGCTCGCTCGTGGTCGCCGAATTCGAGTCGCAGGAAGCGGCGCGCGAATGGGCCGAGGCCGATCCCTACATTGCCGCGCGCGCGTGGACCGGCGCCGACGTGCGCCCGTTCAAGCAGGTGCTGCCGTGAGCGCCGACCGGCCGTCGGCAATCGACCCGGAGGTAACGGCCCGGCGCGTCGCCATGATCCGTGAGCGCATCGAGGCGGCGCTGAAACCCGACGCGCTGGAGGTGATCGACGAGTCGCACCTGCACGTCGGCCACCCGGGCGCGCGAGACGGCCGAGGGCACTTCCGCGTCCGGATCCGGTCGGAGGAACTGGCCGCGCAGTCGAGAATCACGCGCCATCGCTCGATCTACGCCGCGCTCGGCGACCTGATGACCACGGACATCCATGCGCTGGCCATCGACGTCGAGGACTGAGTCGGCGAGATGGAGAACCAAACTTCAGAAAAAGGTTTCGATATGCCTTGCAAGAGATTGATTCACGTTGCGTTTATGTTGCCGATCGCCGTGCTTGTTACGGCCTGCAGCGACGACGATGACGCCCGCTGGGTGCACGAGGACGACGTTGTGCTCGTCGAGGTCGGCGGCGAGCCGGTGACGAAGGCGATGCTGGAAGTGGTCATGGAGAACGGCGGCGTGACCGAGGACGACACGGAGCGCATGCGCGAGCTGCTCGACGGCCTGATCCGGCTGCAGGTGGTCGCCAATGCGGCCGAGCAGCAGGGGCTTTCCGATGACGCCAAGGTCCGCGCGGAGCGCCGGATCGCCGATCTGCGGGTGCAGAACGTCCGCTTCCTGGACCGCTACCGCGAAGACAATCCGGTCACCGAGGGCGACATCCAGCGGGCCTACCGCGAGCAGGTCGAACGATCGGGCCAGGCGCGCTACCGGATCGAGGCCGTGCCCTTCGAGCAGCAGTCCGAGGCGCTGGCCGCGCTGGACGCGGTGGAGAACGGCGAGCGCGACTTCGCCGACGTGGTGGCCGTGGCCGAGGCCAGCGGCGCGACCGTGGTACGCCCGGACTGGATCGACCTGAGCCAGGTGCCGGCGAGCTTCGCCGAGGCGCTGGAGGAGGCCGAGGCGGGGGCCGTGCTGCCGGTGCCGCAGGCCATGGGCGACTCGTGGCTGGCCGTACGGGTACTTGATGTCCAGGGCCTCGAGCCGCCGCCGCTCGCCGACGTGCGCGAGGGCATTCGCCGCACACTGACCGCCCGGCAGGGCGAGGCGCTGGTCGAAGAGCTGTTCCAGGGTGCCGAGATCGTGCCCATGCTGCCGATGACGGCCGCGAATCCCGAGGTCGACGAGGCCTCGGTTGACGAAAGCGCCGACATCGACGCGGGCGCCGGGTCGGAATAAGCCCGCCGTAATCCGCTTCGGCTGCTCCGCCCGGATCGCGGGGGAACGCCGGCGACGCGTTCGCGCCGCCGATTCTCCGTCAGGGCAGTTCGACCTTCGTCGGCGGCGTCCAGTCGTCGGCGCGGTGCTCGACGACGACGTCCGTGTACACCCCGCCGCGCACGTTGAACTCGGCGGTCAGCCGCATGAAGCGCGGGTTCGTCGCGGCCACCAGGTCGGCCAGGATGCGGTTCGTGACGGCCTCGTGAAACGCCCCCTCGTCGCGGAACGACCACGCATAGAGCTTCAACGACTTCAACTCCACGCACAGCTTGTCGGGCACGTATTCCAGGCGCAGTTCGGCGAAGTCCGGCTGGCCCGTCTTCGGGCACAGGCAGGTGAATTCGGGCACCCGGATGCGGATCGTGTAATCGATCTCCGGGCGCGGGTTCGGGAAGGTCTCCAGGTCTTTGCTGGGGGAAGTCGACATTCGGGGTCCTGTGGGTCTGACGTGGGCGGGATTTCCAAGGCACAATAGCCGCGTCGCAATAGAATAATTCACCCGGGGCCCCTGGTCGTCGACGCGGCATCGACACGACGCCGATCCAGTGCTGCAGTCCGGTCCCGACCATCGATGAGCATCGATCTCGATCCCCGAAACATTCGCACAGAGAACCGTCACCCCCCATGCGCCTGACCGCCATCAAGCTGGCCGGATTCAAATCCTTCGTCGATCCGACCACGATCAAGTTCCCGTCCAACCTGATGGGCATTGTCGGCCCCAACGGATGCGGCAAGTCGAACATCATCGACGCGGTTCGCTGGGTGATGGGCGAAAGCTCGGCCCGCCAGCTGCGCGGCGAGTCGATGAGCGATGTGATCTTCTCCGGCTCGAGCGCCCGCAAGCCGGTGACCACGGCGACCGTGGAACTGGTGTTCGACAACGCCGACGGCCGCGCCGGCGGTGAATACGCCAAGTACAACGAGATCTCGGTGCGCCGCCAGGTCAGCCGCGACGGGCAGGGGCTGTATTTCCTCAACGGCAGCCGCTGCCGGCGCAAGGACATCACGGACCTGTTCCTCGGAACGGGCCTGGGCCCGCGCAGCTACGCGATCATCGAGCAGGGCATGATCTCGCAGATCGTCGAGGCCCGACCAGAGGAGCTGCGCGGGTTCCTGGAAGAGGCCGCCGGCATTTCGCTCTACAAGGAGCGCCGACGCGAGACCGAGAACCGGATCAAGCACACCCGCGAGAACCTCGAGCGTCTGGCCGACCTGCGCGAAGAGGTCGGCAAGCAGATCGCCAAGCTGCAGCGCCAGGCCAAGGCCGCCGAGCGCTATCGCAAGCTCAAGCAGCGCTACCGCGAGGACGAGGCGCGGCTGACCGCGCTGCGCTGGCGCAAGGCCAGCGGCGACGTCGAGGGCCAGTCGAAGGCGCTGAAGCAGACCGAGACCCGCCTCGAGCAGACCATCGCCGCCCAGCGCGAGGCCGAGAAGGCGCTCGAGCAGCTGCGCGAGAAGCAGCACAGCGCCTCCGAGCAGGCCTCGAAGGTCCAGGCCGAACTGTACGAGGTCGGCGGCGAGATCGCCCGCCTGGAGCAGGCCATCGAGCACGCCCGCGAGCTCCGCCAGCGGCGCAAGGCCGAATACGCAGAGACCGAGTCGCAGCTCAACGAGCTCAAGCAGCACCTGGTGCTGGACAAGACTCAGGTCGAGCAGGTCACCCAGCGGATGGCCGAGCTCGAGCCGGCACTGAACGCCGCCCGCGAGCAGGAGGAACAGGCCCGGGCCGCGTTCGAGGCCGCAGAGGCCGAACTGACCGCCCGCCAGGAGGCCTACGCGGCCTGCCAGGAAGGCGGCGCGAAGAATCGCCAGCAGGTCGAGCTGCTCAAACTGCGCATCGAACACCTCGACGAGCGGATGAACCAGGCCGCCGACCGGCTCGGCCGGATGCGCTCCGACGACGAGGGTCGCCTCGACGCGCTGGACACGGAATCGACGGCCACTGCCGAGGAGCTGACCGGCATCGAGCGCGAGCTCGCCGACGCCGAGCGCGCACTGGTCGAGGCGCGCGAAGGGCGCGACAAGCAGCGCCAGGCCATCGAGGAGCTGCGCCGCTCGCTGGAGGCCGATCGGGGTCGCCGGCATGAACAGCACGGCCGCCTCCAGTCGCTGAAGACCTTGAACGAAGGCGATGTCTCCGACGAGGACCGCGACCGCTGGCTGGCCGAACGGGGCCTGGACGGACGGCCGCAGCTGCTGGAAACCCTGAAGGTCGATCCGCGCTGGCAGCAGGCGGCCGAAACCGTGCTGGAAAACTGGCTGTCGTCCCGGCTCGTCGACGGCGATCTGCCCGAGGAAGTGCCGGTCGGTCCGCTGGGCCTGGTCCGTCCGGGCGACGCCGAACGCAGGCCCGGCACCTTGGCCGAGGCCGTCGAGGGCGCAGGCGCCCTGACGGGCCTGTTGGCCACCGTCGGACTTGCCGACGACGACGCCGAGGCCCGGTCGCGTCTGGCTTCGCTGGCCCCGCACGAGTCGCTGATCACGCCGGACGGCACCTGGCGCGGCCCCGGCTGGGTCTGGCGGGCTCGCCAGGGCGAGGCCGGCGACGGGCGCCTGGCGCGTCAGCAGGAGATCCGCGCGCTGGAAGCGTCGCTGACCGAACTCGACGAGGCGATCGAGACGCGTTCGGCCGAGCTCGAAAAGGGCAAGGAATCCGACAGGACGGCGGCCGAGGCGGTCGAGCAGGCGCGCAGCCAGGTCGAGAAGCTGCGCGGGCGCAAGGCCGAGCTGGCCGGCATCAAGGCCGGTCAGGACAATCGGCGCGAGGCGCTGAAGAAGCAGCGCGAACAGATCGCCCAGGAACGCGAAGCCCTGGAGAAGCGCCAGGAGAGCGACCGCGAGGCGGTCGGCCAGGTTCGTCGCGAGCTGCAGGAGGCGCTGGAAGAGCTGGAGACCCAGGACCGCGAGCAGCAGGCCCTGGACAAGGCCCGCGCCGAGCAGCACCAGGTGCGCGAACAGGCCCGCCATGCCTACCGCGAGGCGCGCGGCAAGCGCGAAGAACATGCGCTGAAGCTCGAGTCCAGTCGGGCCAGTCTCGATTCGCTGAAGCAGGCCATTGAGCGCATGGACACGCAGATCGGCCAGCTGCAGGGGCGCTATGTCGAACTGTCCGAGGCGCTGGCCAGGGGCGACGCCCCGGAGCGCGAGCAGTCCGCGAAGCGCGACGAGCTGCTCGAGCGCCGGCTGGAAGTCGACGAGCGGCTGAAGGCGGCGCGTGCAGCACTGGAAGAACTGGAGCAGGAGTGGCGCGGCCACGACCAGGCTCGGCAGAAGGCATCGGCCGAGGCCGACGATATCCGCCAGCAGCAGTCCAACCATCAGCTGCGCCTGCGCGAGCGCGAGATCGAGGTCGAGCGCCACGCGGCCCGGATCGAGGAACTCGGCGGCGAGCTCGAAAAGCTGGTCGGGGAGCTGCCGGAAGACGCCGAGGCGCAGGCCTGGGTCGACGAACTGGCCCAGCTCGAGGAGCGCATCCGCCGGATGGAGCCGGTCAACCTGGCCGCGATCGAGGAATACGAGGAAGAATCCAAGCGCAAGGAATACCTCGATCAGCAGAACACGGACCTGACCGAGGCGCTGGAAACGCTGGAAGCCGCCATTTCGCGGATCGACCGGACCACGCGAACCAAGTTCAAGGACACCTTCGAGCGGGTCAACAAGAACCTCGAGACGCTGTTCCCGCGCCTGTTCGGCGGCGGCCACGGCCATCTGGAAATGGTCGGCGACGACTGGCTGACCGCCGGTGCGGCGATCCTGGCCCGTCCGCCGGGCAAGCGCATCAGCCGGATCCACCTCTTGTCAGGGGGCGAGAAGGCGTTGACCGCGGTCGCCTTCGTGTTCTCGATCTTCAACCTGAACCCGGCGCCGTTCTGCCTGCTCGACGAGGTCGACGCGCCGCTCGACGATGCGAACGTCGGACGATTCTCGGAACTGGTTCGCGAGATGTCCGACAAGGTGCAGTTCCTGTTCGTCACCCATAACAAGGTGACAATGGAAGTCGCGCACCAGATGCTGGGGGTGACGATGCGCGAACCGGGAATTTCCCGGCTCGTGTCGGTGGACCTGGAGAAGGCGGTGGCGATGGCCGCTTCCTGACCCGAGATCGGAGACCGCGATGGACAGTCTGCGTCTGACCCTGATCCTGATCGGCCTGGCGATTCTGGCCCTGATCTGGATGCTGCATCGCCCGGGAGACCGGGCCCGCAAGCCCGGCGCCACACGCCGGGACGCGTCGCGCCGTGTCGAGCCCGGCATCGAGCCCGCTGATCGAGCCGACGCTCACGACGACGAGCACGGCGACGAGCACGACGACCAGCACGACGACCAGCACGACGACGGGGCGGACGAAACGGGGGGCGACGATGGTCGCGCCGGCGAGCCGCGCCAGACGATGCTGCCCGACCTCGGCTCCGAAGCCCCCGATTCGGCGGTCGAGACCCTCCGGCGCGACGATGCGCGCCGCGTTCGGCGTACGCCGGATCCGAGTGGCGGGGCTTCGGCGTCGGCTCCGGGCGGTGATGCGGACGGCGACGACGAACTCGGGTTCCTGAAGGAACTGGAAATCGAGCATCGCCGCGAGGCGAAAGCAGGCAGGCCCGGCCCGGCCGACGAACAGGACGCCGGCACGAACAACCTCTCCGAGCCCGACCGCGCACCGAAGCAGGCGGGCAAGCGCCCGCTGCTCAAGCGCGCAGCCGAACTGGTGCCGCGCGCTTCCGCCACGGCCGATACCCCGACACGGGCCCCGAAGGTCGATCCCGGGGACCGCCGCGAGCCGGAGCTTTCGGTTCCGCCGCCCGCCGCCGATGCCGGCGAGCGGGTCGAACCGCGCTGGCCCGGCGACGAGCCCGAGACTTCGGAGTCCAACGCACCGCGCGAGCGGATCAGTCAGAGCGAATCGGCCGGCGATGCGCCGCGCATCGTCACGCTGTACCTGCGCGCTCGCGGTGAACGAATGATCAGCGGCCTGAGCCTGCTCGACGCCGCGATCAAGGCCGGGCTGCGCTTCGGCGAGATGAAGATCTTCCACCGGCGTCATCAGGGTGCCCCCAAGCCGGTGTTCAGCATGGCCAATATCGCCCGACCGGGCAGCTTCGATCCGTCGGCCTGGAACCTGTTCGAGACACCGGGCGTGACCCTGTTCATGACGCTGCCCGGGCCCGTCAGCGGTCTCGACGCCTGGGATGCGATGCTGGCAACCGGGCAGCGCCTGTCCGAGCTGCTCGACGCCGATCTGATGGACGACAGCCAGTGCCTGCTGACCCGCCAGCGCATCGCGCAGATCCGTGAAGACCTGCGCGAGTACGACCGCAAGGCAGGCATCTCGTTGTGAGCGCTCGCCCGGCCGACCGGGTGGTCGAACTGCGCGAGCAGATCCGCGAACACAACCACCGGTACTACGTCGACGACGACCCGTCGATACCGGATGCCGAGTACGACCGGCTGCTGCGCGAACTCCAGCAGCTCGAAGCCGATCACCCGGAACTCGACGACCCCGATTCACCGACCCATCGCGTCGGTGCGCGCGCCGACCAGGGCTTCGCAAGCGTCGAGCACGAGGTGCCCATGCTGTCGCTGGCCAATGCCTTCGACGAGCAGGAAGTGGAGGACTTCGACCGTCGCATCCGGGAGATGCTCGATCTGGAGACCATCGTCTACACCGCCGAGCCCAAGCTCGACGGGCTGGCGATCAGCCTGCGCTACGAAGGCGGTCGCCTGGTGCGCGCCGCGACGCGCGGCGACGGCCGCACCGGCGAGGACGTCACGGGCAACGTCAGGACCATTCGCGCCGTCCCGCTGACCCTGGCCGACGACGCGCCGGACCCGCTGGAGGTGCGCGGCGAGGTGTACATGACGCGTTCGGGCTTCAAGGCCCTGAACGAGCGGCTTGCCGCCGACGACCACAAGACCTTCGTCAACCCCCGCAACGCCGCCGCCGGCAGCCTGCGCCAGCTCGACCCGGCGATCACCGCCGATCGTCCGCTGCGCTTCTATGCCTACCAGGCGCTGACCGATGGCGATGTTGCTCCCGATGGCCGGGCCGACCTGGGTGCGTCGCAATCCGCCGTGCTTGATCGACTGCGCCAGCTCGGATTCCCGGTCTCGGATCTGGTCCGCCGCGTCGAGGGCCTCGACGGCCTGCTCGACGCCTACCGCGCGATCGGCGAGAAGCGCGACGACCTGGACTACGACATCGACGGCGTGGTCTACAAGGTCGAGGACTTCGACCAGCAGCAGGAGATGGGCTTCGTCAGCCGGTCTCCCCGCTGGGCGCTGGCCCACAAGTTTCCGGCCCAGGAAGAGATCACCACGCTGCGGGCGATCGACGTCCAGGTCGGCCGAACCGGCAAGCTGACCCCGGTGGCTCGCCTGGAACCGGTGTTCGTCGGCGGCGTGACCGTGACCAACGCGACCCTGCACAACCTCGACGAGATCCGACGAAAGGACGTGCGTCCCGGCGACCAGGTGGTGGTGCGCAGGGCCGGCGACGTGATTCCCGAAGTGGTCCGATCGCTGCCCGACCGGCGCGAGACCGAGCTCGCCGAGTGGCAGCTGCCGACCGAGTGCCCGGTCTGCGGTTCGCACGTCGAACAGGTCGAGGGCCAGGCCGACGCGCGCTGCTCCGGGGGGCTGGTCTGCCCGGCCCAGCGCAAGCGCGCGCTGGAGCACTTCGCCTCGCGCGGCGCGATGGACATCGAGGGCCTCGGCTCGAAGATCATCGACCAGCTCGTCGAGCTCGAGCTGGTCGGTGACCCGGCCGATCTCTACGCGCTGGAAGTCGAAACGCTGGCCGACCTGGAACGGATGGCCGAGAAGTCGGCGCAGAACCTGGTCGACGCGATCGAGCGGTCGAAGGACGTGCCGCTCGGGCGGCTGCTGTTCGCGCTGGGCATTCGCGAAGTCGGCGAGGTCAGCGCGCGCAACCTGGCCCGGCACTTCGGCGGGCTGGATGCCTTGATGACGGCCGATCCCGAGGCCCTGGAAGCGGTCGAGGACGTCGGTCCGATCATGGCCGCGCACATCCGCGAGTTCTTCGACGAGCGGCGCAACCGCGAAGTGGTCGAACGTCTGCTCGCCGCGGGCGTCGAGCCTAAGGCCGAGGCGGCCGAGGCGACCGGTGAACGTCCGCTGGACGGAATGACGCTGGTGCTGACCGGCAGCCTCGACGCGATGCCGCGCTCGGAGGCCAAGAAGCGGCTGGAGGGGCTCGGCGCCAAGGTCACCGGCAGCGTGTCGAAGAAGACCTCGGCGGTGATCGCCGGTGCCGATCCGGGCTCCAAGCTTGGCAAGGCGCGCGAGCTCGGTGTAACCGTATACGACGAAGCCGCGCTGCTGAAGCTCCTCGAAGGCCGGGTTGCCGAAAGCGACTGATCGCCGTCGTCGCCCGAAGCCGCCCAGCGGGTTCCTCACGAAGCCGGGTGGTCACCTGACGTCGCCCATTCCGGATTGACAAGGGTCATTTCCGGGACATGCCGACAGCGCTATGCTCGACGTCTGGAAATCCCGCAGGAGAGGAGCGATGCAGACCATCAAGGAAGTGCTGGTGCCGGTCGACGGCTCGGACAATTCGCAGCGAGCCGTGAAATTCGCGCTCGAATTGGCCCGAGGGCTGTCCACCCGGATTCGGCTGTTCTACGTATTTCCGCTGTCGTCGGTCGAGATCATCGGCATGGCCGGCATGAGCCGGGACGACATCGACCAGGCCGCGCAGTCCGCCGCCCAGAAGGTGTTCGACAAGGTCCATGAGGAAATCAGCGCCACTGCCGGCGAGCACGGCATCGAGATTTCCGACGAGACCTCGGTCGGCGATCCGGCCGAGGAAATCATCCGCTGCACCGAGGACGACGAAGGCGTGCACGTGGTGCTGGGTCGGCGCGGACTGTCGCGCATCCAGACCCTGCTGCTCGGCAGCGTCAGCGAAAAGGTCGTCCGCCACGCTCACGGCCCGGTGACGGTCGTGGTCTGAGACCCGGGCGCCCGAGGCGCTCAGTCGGCGTAGCGGGTCGGGTCGGCAAGGCCGGCGGCTTCGAAGCCGTTCCGGCGGATGCGGCAGGAGTCGCAGCGGCCACAGGCCCGGCCGTCATCGTCGGCCTGGTAGCACGACACGGTCGCGGAGTAGTCGACCCCCAGGGCGTGACCGCGCTTGATGATCTCGGCCTTGCTCAGGTGGATAAGCGGTGTGCGCACGGCGAGGCCGTGGCCTTCGACGCCGCGCTTGGTGGCAAGCCGGGCCAGGTCCTCGAACGCCGCGATGAACTGCGGACGGCAGTCCGGGTAGCCCGAGTAGTCGACCGCGTTGACGCCGATGAACAGCGCGTCGGCGGCCAGCGTCTCGGCCAGGCCGGTGGCGATCGCCAGAAGGATGGTGTTGCGCGCCGGGACATAGGTGATCGGAATGCCGTCGGAGGGCGACCCGCTCGACGAGACGGGCACCGGCAGGTCGTCGGTCAAGGCCGAGCCGCCGATCCGGCGAAGGTCCACTTCAACCGTTCGATGCCCGGCCGCGCCGATCGCGGCCGAAAGCACGGCGGCGGCGTCCAGTTCGGCGCGATGGCGCTGGCCGTAGTCCAGCGCAAGCGTGTGGCATTCGAAGCCCTCGTCCAGGGCCATGGCCAGCGTAGTGGCCGAATCCAGGCCGCCGGACAGAAGGACGACGGCGCGGGGGCTGTCTGCGCGATCGTTCATGGCCGGGCGGGACGGACGGAGTCGCTCGGTCCCGGAGCCGCGCTCAGTCGAACGGCCACAGCCGGTCGAGCAGCGACTTCTTTTCGTCGGGATCGACGCGGTCGGGGTAGTTCATCTCGAGCACGCGCCGGGTGTCGGCGGCCAGCTCGGTCATCTCCATCCGGTCGTAGGCTCGCGCCATGATCTGCAGCGCATCGACCGTGGCCGGTGCGCCGGGGTAGTTCTCGATCACGTAGCGGCAGCGGTTCAGCGCCGCTACGTGAGCGCCGCGACGCTGGTAGTAGCGCGCGACGGTGACCTCGTATTCGGCCATGATGTTGCGCAGGAACACCATCCGCTGGCGCGCATCGGCGACGTAGCGGCTGTCCGGAAAGCGCCGGATCAGTTCCTGGAAGTCGCGGAACGACTGCTGGGCGGCCTGCTGGTCGCGATCGGCGGCGGTGCCCGGGAACATCTCGCGCAGGAAGCCCATGGTCTGGTCGTAGTTGACCAGCCCCTTCAGGTACCAGGCGTAGTCGACGTTCGGGTGGGTCGGGTAGGTGCGCAGGAACCGATCGAGGCTGGAGATCGCGGCCTCGGGCTTGCGCGCCTTGTACTGGGCATAGGCCATGTCGAGGAGCGCCTGCTCCGCGTGGCGACCGAACGGGTAGCGGATGGTCAGGCCGCGATAGAGACTGATCGCTTCCTCGTACATCCGGGCGTTCAGCGCTTCCTTGGCCTCGCTGTAGAGTTCTTCGGCGCCGCGGTCGTCCTCGCGGATCGCGTCGTCACCGCCGCAGCCGACGAGCAGCACGAGCGGCAACAGCAGGGCGAGGATTGCGGCGATACTGGCACGGCGGGGGGAGGTCTGACGCATGGGCACGAGCGAATCCGAACGGGCAAGCCTTACATGATAAACGTATCCGCCGCCGGCCGTCACCGTTCCAGGGCGCTTCGATGAGCGCCGGCGAAGAACGCGAACAGCGCGAGGCCACGGTGCCCGTCGAGTCGGCCGGTGACCGGGTCGACCAGGCCGCCGCCGAACTCTGGCCGGACTTCTCGCGCAGCCGCCTGACCGCCTGGCTGCGCGACGGCGCTCTGACCGTCGACGGAGCCGTCGTCAAGCCCAACCGCAAGGTCGCAGGCGGCGAGCGCCTGGTGCTGGACGCGGCGATCGAGGCCCATCCGAGCAATCCGCAGCCCCAGCCGATCGATCTCGACGTGCTGTACGAAGACGAGCACCTGCTGGTCGTCGACAAGGCGCCGGGGCGGGTCGTCCATCCGGGTTCGGGCAACCCGGACGGCACCCTGGTCAATGCCTTGCTGCACCGGGACCCGGGCCTGGAACGCCTGCCGCGTGCGGGTCTGGTCCATCGGCTGGACAAGGACACCTCGGGCTGCCTGGTCGTCGCGCGGACACCGGCGGCGCATGCCGCGCTGGTCGAACAGCTCCGGCAGCGCGAGATCCACCGCCATTACCAGGCGCTGGTCTGGGGCGAGGTCATCGCCGGCGGCACCGTGGACGCACCGCTCGGTCGCCATCCGGTCGATCGCCGTCGGCAGGTCGTGCGCCAGGACGGCCGACGCGCGGTCACGCACTACCGGGTCGCTCGCCGTCTGGCCGGCGGAACGCTGCTCGACGTCAAGCTCGATACGGGCCGGACCCACCAGATTCGGGTTCATATGCAGCACCTGGGGTTTCCGCTGGTCGGCGACCCGACCTACGGCCGGCGCGGCGCGCCGGCGGGCCTGACGGAGCGTCAGCGCGAGGCCTGGCAGCGGTTTCCGCGCCAGGCCCTGCACGCCGTCCGGCTGCGGTTCGATCATCCGCTCACCGAGGGCGAGGTCGATGCACGTTCCCCACTGCCGGCCGACCTGGCTGCACTGATCGAGACCCTCGCGGCCGATGACTGATTTCGACCGCATCGATGCGCCGCTGCCCGCGCCGGCGCGCGGTTTCGCCACGACCCGCAACGGCGGTACCTCCGTCGCGCCCTTCGACACCTTCAATCTCGGCGCCTCGGCCGGCGACGCGACCGAGGCGGTCGCGGCCAACCGGGCGCGACTGCGGTCCGCGCTGCCGGGCGCTCCGCACTGGCTGCGCCAGGTTCACGGATCGCGGGTGATTCATCTCGACGACTGGGCACCCGGTATCGAAGCCGATGCTGCCTGGACCGATCGCCCCGGTCAGGTGGCCGTGGTCCTGACCGCCGATTGCCTGCCCGTGCTGCTGGTGGATGCGTCGGGCCGTTGCGTGGCCGCCGCGCACGCCGGCTGGCGCGGCCTGGCCGGCGGCGTGCTGGAGGCGGTCGTCGATGCGCTTCCGGTTCCGCCCGGGCAGCTACGAGCCTGGATCGGCCCGAGGATCGGACCACGCGCCTACGAGGTCGACGCGCCGGTGCGCGATGCCTTTGGCGAATACCCGGAAGCCTTCGAGGCGACCCGGCCCGGCCACTGGACCGCCGACCTGCCGGCGATCGCGATGGCCCGGCTGCGGGCCGCCGGAGTGGGGCAGGTGGCCGACGGCGGCCGCTGCACGCACGATGAGCCGGGCACCTTCTTCAGCCACCGACGCGCGTCGCCGTCGGGTCGACAGGCCACGTTGGTATGGATCGAAGCGGCGCACTGAGCGCGGCGGGGTTCCGGCGATCGTGCCGCGAGCAGGTTGAAAGCGTTTCACCACGCGGGCTGCGCGGCACGGCTTCGGCGATCGTGCCTGGTGACTCCAGAAGCGTTTCGCCACGCGGGCTTTGCCCGCAAGCGCGTAGCGCGGGGCGAAAGGCTTTTGGGGTTTTTTCGAATCCAAAGCAAGAACAAGGGCGTTTCGCCACGCGGGCTTCGCCCGCTTTCTGGCGAGGTACTTTTGTCAATCGCGACAAAAGTACCCAAAAGCGCTTTTCAAACCTGTGCGAATTGGGCGGGGTTGCTCGTGAGACGCGGGCGTGGCGCAATGACTCGCTTAGCGCGCTGAGACACGAGAAGCTTGTCACGCGCCAGCTTTCGGCTACCGGGTGGGGGATCGGAGCACGACCGGCCTGGGGACGCGGCCTTCGAGGTCACTGCCGGGCCGGAGCGGTTATCGTTCCGCGGCCACCGTCGGTAGCCTGGAGGTTGCGCTCGACAGCTTCTCCTGAGTCGAGGTCGATCACCGATTCTTGGCGCCACGGCATCGGCCGAGAAACTCGTCCCTCGATACGCCCAGCTTGTAAGAAGCGCTTTTGCCTTCTTTTGTCGCGATTGACAAAAGAAGGTCGCCCGCAAGCGCGAAGCGCGGGGCGAAAGGTTTTTCGGGGTTGGTTTTGGTTTTCGATTCCGAAGCAAGAACAAAGGCGTTTCGCCACGCGGGCTGCGCCCGCTTGCTGGCGAGGTACTTTTGACAGTCGCCTCAAAAGTACCCAAAAGCGCTCTACAAGCTGTGCGAACGGGGCGGGGTTGCCTGTGAGATAGCGCTGCGGCGCAGAAAATCGCTTATCGCGCTGAGACACGAGAAGCTTGTCACGCGCCAGCTTTCGGCTACCGGATGAGGGCTCGGAGCCCGCGCGGCCCGGTGGGCGATTCGTTGCGATGTGCTGCCGGACCGGAGCGGACGCGGATCCGCAGCCACCGTGGGTAGCCTGGAGGTTGCGCTTTACAGCTTCTCCTGAGTCGAGGTCGATCACCGATTCTTGGCGCCACGGCGTTGTCCGAGAAACTCGCCCCTCAATACGCCCAGCTTCTAGAAAGCGCTTTTGCCTTCTTTTGTCGCGATTGACAAAAGAAGGTCGCCCGCAAGCGCGTAGCGCGGGGCGAAAGGGTTCAAGGGGTTGATTTTTTTCTGAAAGTCGAAATAGATCAGGATCAAAAGCGTTTCGCCACGCGGGCTTTGCCCGCTTGCTGGCGAGGTACTTTTGACAGTCGCCTCAAAAGTACCCAAAAGCGCTTCTATAAGCGGTGCGAACGGGGCGGGGTTGCCTGTGAGATAGCGCTGCGGCGCAGAAAATCGCTTATCGCGCCGAGACACGAGAAGCTTGTCACGCGCCAGCTTTCCGCTACCCGGGTAGCGATCGAAGACGATCTGCCCCGGTGGGCAACCGCTCGGGACGCAAGTGCTTCCTGTCGTCGACCATCGACCGGATCCCGCCGTGGGTAACCCTCGAGGTTGCGCTTTACAGCTTCTCCTGAGTCGGGGTCGACCACCGATTCTTGGCGCCACGGCCTTAGCCGAGAAACTCGGCCTCGATACGCCCCGCTTGTAAGAAGCGCTTTTGCCTTCTTTTGTCGCGATTGACAAAAGAGGTCGCCCGCAAGCGCGTAGCGCGGGGCGAAAGGCCTTTGGGGGTTTGTCTTTCGGGTCCAAAGCAAGAACAAGGGCGTTTCGCCACGCGGGCTGCGCCCGCTTGCTGGCGAGGTACTTTTGACAGTCGCCTCAAAAGTACCCAAAAGCGCTTCTACAAGCTGTGCGAACGGGGCGGGGTTGCCTGTGAGATAGCGCTGCGGCGCAGAAAATCGCTTATCGCGCTGAGACACGAGAAGCTTGTCACGCGCCAGTTTTCCGCTACCCGGATAGCGATCGAAGACGATCTGCCCCGGTGGGCAACCCCTCGGGACGCAAGTTCTTCCTATCGTCGACCATCGACCGGATCCCGCCGTAGGTAACCCTCGAGGTTGCGCTCGACAGCTTCTCCTGAGTCGAGGTCGACCACCGAGTCCTGGCGCCCGGCCTGTCAAGAGCGCTTTTGCTTTCTTTTGTCGCGCCTGACAAAAGACGGTCGCTTGCAAGCGCGCAGCGCGGAGCGAAAGGCCTTTGCAGGCGGAACGCGAAAGGCCACCGGGCCGCGCGGCGTTCCCCCGGACCGCGCCATGGACTACCATCGACGGCTGTCATCCACGGGCCGGGCCCAAGAGGGTCCGCGCAGGCGAATCGATGGAAGCGGTGTTCGACGCAACGGCCAATGTGCTGCAGTTCATGGCGCTCCTGTTCGTGTTCCTGATGGGGCTGGGCGTTCTCGTCGTGGTCGTGCTCTACATCGTCGATCGCAGCCAGCACCGCCACGCGGTCCGGCGCAACTACCCGGTGATCGGCCGCTTCCGCTACTGGTTCGAGCACCTCGGCGAGTTCTTCCGCCAGTACTTCTTCGCCAATGACCGTGAGGAGCTGCCGTTCAATCGAGCCCAGCGCTCCTGGGCCTATCGGGCGGCCAAGAACCTCGACAACACCTCGGCGTTCGGTTCGACCCGGGACATCCGGCGAGAAGGGGCGGTGATCTTCCTGAACTGCGCGTTTCCCAAGCTCGACGACGAAGCCGAGCCGATCGCCGAGCTGACCATCGGTCCGTACGCTCGTCATCCGTATACCACCGACAAGTTCTTCCACGTTTCGGGCATGAGCTACGGTGCGCTGTCCGCGCCGGCGGTTCGCGCGCTGTCGATGGGTGCGCGCAAGGCCGGCATCTGGCTGAATACCGGCGAGGGCGGGCTGGCGCCGTGGCATCTCGAGGGCGGTTGCGACATCGTGTTCCAGATCGGTACCGCCAAGTTCGGCGTGCGCGACGAGCTGGGCCGCCTCGACGACGAAAAACTCGCCGCCATCGCCGCCCACGAACAGGTCCGGATGTTCGAACTGAAACTGGCCCAGGGCGCCAAGCCGGGCAAGGGCGGCATCCTGCCGAGGGCCAAGATCACCGAGGAAGTCGCGAGAATTCGCGCGGTGTCGCGCGAGCGCGACGCGATCAGCCCCAACCGTCATCCCGAGGTATCGACCTGCGATGAACTGCTGGACCTGATCGGGCACATCCGCGAGGTCAGCGGCAAGCCCTGCGGCTGCAAGATGGTGGTCGGCCAGGCCGGCTTCCTCGACGACCTGTGTCGCGCGATCCATCGCCGCGGCGCGGAGCATGCGCCGGACTTCATCACCGTGGATTCCGGTGACGGCGGCACCGGGGCGGCCCCGATGACATTGATGGACGATGTCGGCCTGCCCTTGTCCGAAGCGCTGCCGATGGTGGTCGACAAGCTTGACGAATACGGCCTGCGCAAGCGCGTCCGGGTGTTCGCCTCGGGCAAGCGAGTCAACCCGGTCGACGTGGCCTGGGCGCTGTGCGCGGGCGCCGACATCGTACTGGCCGGGCGCGGCTTCATGTTCGCGCTTGGCTGCATCCAGGCGATGCAGTGCAACAGGAACACCTGTCCCACCGGCGTGACCACCCACGATCCGAGACTGCAGCGCGGCCTGGTTCCGTCGGACAAGGCCGAGCGCGTGGCGTGGTATGCCCGCAACATGATCAAGGAGGTCGAGACCATCGCCCACTCCTGCGGGGTGGCGCGACCCCGGTTGATGACCCGGCACCATGCGCGAGTGGTCATCGACAACAACCGCAGCGTGCTGCTGAGCGACATGTGGCCGCCGGCCGAGACGCGGTCCGAATACGCAGACGGCGGCGCGTCATGAAGTTCCTGTCGTCCGCGCTCCGCGGCGGGGCGTTGCTTTTCCTGCTGGCGCTCGTCACGGCGTCGCCGAGCCTGCTGGCCGAGGAGCCCGGCTGGGCAGGCAGCGAGAGCTGCCACACCTGTCACCGCGGGCGCTTCTCCAGCTGGCACCGGACCTACCATCGCACGATGACCCGGGAGGCGACGACGGAGACCGTACAGGGGCGTTTCGACGGCCGACCGGTCACCCAGTGGGGCTTCACCGTTCGACCTGTCCGCGAGGGCGACAGGTTCTTCTTCGAATACGTGGCACCGGGCAGCGAGCGCGTCGTCGCGCGCTACCGCGTCGACCGCACGGTGGGTTCGCATCGTTACCAGCAGTACCTGATGCGCGACCCGGACGGCGGCGGCAATTTCTACCGGCTGCACCTTCTCTGGCACAACGAGGACCAGCGCTGGGTCCACACCAATGCGGCGTTCCTGGGCCCCGACGAGCAGCAGTTCGACGATCACGTGACGGTCTGGAACAACAACTGCATCTTCTGCCACAACACCGGGCCGGAGCCGAATATCGTCAACTACGACGACATGATCCGGCGGGCGCGAGCCGGCGAGCCGGTCAATCCGCTGGTCGACGGTCAGTTCGAGTCGCGCGTGGCCGAACTGGGCATCGCCTGCGAAAGCTGCCACGGCCCGGCCGAAGCCCACGTCGAGAAACACCGCAACTGGCTGACCCGGGCTTGGTACACGCTGACCGATGCCGCCGACGAGACCATCGTCAATCCCGAGCACCTGGACCGCGACGCCGCGACCCAGGTCTGCGGTCAGTGCCACGGCCAGCGCCTGCCGAAATCGGTCGAGATCATGCGCGAATTCATCGACGAGGGGCCGATCTATCGTCCAGGCGAGGACCTGTTCGAATCGGTGGACCTGGTCTGGCCGGACAGCGAGCTTCCGGTCGTCGGCCACGGCATCGATTTCGCGGAGCGCTTCTGGCCCGACGGCACGCCGCGCCTGACCGCCTACGAGTACCAGGGGCTGCTGCTGTCGGAATGCCACACGGAGGGTTCGATGACCTGCGGCAGCTGCCACGAGATGCACGACGGTGATCCGGCGGGGATGCTGACGGCGGACCAGCGCGCCGGCCAGGCCTGCCTGGACTGTCACCGCCCGATCGCCGAGGACGTCGCCGCGCACACCCACCACGAGGCCGGGACGATGGGCTCGAACTGCCTGTCCTGCCACATGCCCGAAATGGTCTATGGGGTGATGGAAATCCATCGTTCGCACCATATCGAGGTTCCGGACCCGGCCGCCGACGCGGCCAACGCGAGACCGAACGCGTGCACCTTGTGCCATGCCGACCGCTCCCTGGAGTGGGCCGAGCGCGAGACCGCGAGGCTCTGGGACCGCGCGGCGAACGAGGTCCGCAGGGCCGACGGATTGCCGGCCGCCGTCGTCGACGGCGTGGCCCGGTTGCTGGGTGGCGATCCGGTCGAGCGCGCCGTGATGGCGGTAGGCCTCGGCCGGGCCGCCGTTCGCGGCCAGCTCGACGATCCGGAACGCTGGCGCGCCCACCTGGTCCGGGCGCTCGACGACGACTACCCGGCGGTCCGTCGCTTCGCGCGCCGTGCCCTGATCGACATCGAGCGGGCGGTCGGCGAGTCGGATGGCGACGGAATCGCTGCGGTCGCCGACCACGATCCGCTGCTGATCGGCGAGGCCCGGACCCGAGCCCTGGCCGACCTCATGCGCCGCTACGCTGCGCTTGGCGGGGACGATGCCGCGCTGCCGCCGGGCGCCGGCGTCACGCTGGAACAACTCGAGGCGCTGGGCGAGGCCCGCTCGGACGCCATCAACATAGGGGAATGACCATGCCGCGGATTCAATCATCCAACGAGCGCCCGGAAGCCGATGCCCGGTGCCGCGTGAGCCGCCCGTCTCTCGCGCGCTACGCCGCGCTGTTGCTGACCGTGCTGGCCCTCGCCGGCTGCGAATTGCTGCCGCAGAAGCCGCTTCCCGAGCCGGAGCCGCCGATCGTCCAGGGCCCGCCGGACCCGGGCGAGCAGCGGACGGGCCCGACGAGGCTGGTCGATGCGATGGACCATCTCCAGTACGGGCGCTTCGAAGAAGCCGCAGCGATGATCGATACGCTGCGTGAAGCGAGCCCGGGGTCGCCGACGCTCGCGCTGCTGGCGCGCCAGCTCGACGCGCCGCCGGCCGAATTGCTGCCCGGCCCGTACCGGACCCTGGCGGTCCGGCCCGGCGACACCCTGTCGCAGATCGCCGGGCGCGAGCTCGGCAATCCGTTGCTCTTCGTGGCCCTGGCCCGCCTGAACGGCATCGAGGTGCCGAGGACGCTGGCCGTCGGTGCCGAACTGAGGGTGCCGGAGAACCCGGAGGAGGCCCCGGCCGGAACGGTCGTGGTTGCGCGGGGCGACGGCGATGGCGTTCCAGGTGACGGGTCCGACGGCACGGCCACCGCCGAGGTTCCGGGCAACGCCTCAGGAGGGGCGGAGGCACCAACGGTGGTGTCCGAGCCCGCCGGCGAAGGCCGCAACGGGGAGCCGGTAGAGCCCCGACGGTCCGAGCTGGAAACGGTGGCTGAATACCTTCTGGCCTCGGGCCAGCCCACCGACGCACGCCAACTTCTGCTCGCCGCCGCACAGGAGCGCAACCTGTCGTCGCGCGCCGAGCGCCTGCTCGTCGAGCTGGCCCTGGATACGGCCCAGGCCGAGTCCGACGCCGGTCAGTTCGACGACGCGGTGGCGACCCTGGCCGAGGTTTCCGACGCCCTCGATCCAGGTGCCTCGAGAGCTCGCATCGACGTGCGGCGAACCCGGGTCGAGGTCCAGAGCCTGCTCCGGCGCGCCGAGGGTTTCCGCGAGCGCGACCTGCTGTACGAGGCCTATGCGCTGGCGGAGCAGGCGAGCAGTCTCGACGCGGACTATGGGCCGGCCGTTGCCCTTCAGGGCGAGCTGCGCGACGAACTGGTCGAACGTCATCACGATCGGGCGCTCAGGGCCTGGCGCGCGCGGGACATCGACGTGGCGATCCGCACCTGGCGCGAGCTGCTCGACGTGGTCCCGGACTTCGAGCCGGCGCGGGTCTACCTGGATCGCGCCGAACGGCTGCGGACCCGTCTGGGCGAACCGGACTAGCAGACCTGCGGTTCAGCCGGGCCGATCACGCGATCGGGCGGGGAGTAGGGCGTGAATGAAGGAGGGGCGACCTGCCCCGGCGGGCTGAATCAGCGTCCCTTGCGACCCGGCTGCAATGCAGTCACCGCATCGTCGTCATCGACTGCGGCGGTCTCGGGGGTTGCGCCGAGGTCGAGCGTGTCTTCGGGGCCGCTGTCGATGCGCTGCAGACGCAGCCGGGCACTGACCGTTTCCGCATCGCCGATTTCGGCCCGGTCCTCATCGGAGTCGAGTTCCTGCATGGCCGCTTGCTGCTCGTCCAGCCGGATCGCCAGGCGGTTGAATTGCCGATAGACGTCGCTGTATTCGTCACGGCGCTCGGCTTCGAGGCGGAAGTCGACCTGGCCGCGCGCCAGTCGCTTCAGTCCCCAGGCAAGGCGCTGCAGCGCGCGCTGCTGACGTCGCATCATCCAGGCGCTGCCGAAGGCGACGACCAGAATCGTCAGGGTGAAGACCAGCACCAGCATGGTCATCGTGGTCGCCGCAGTCGCGTCCAGGGCGCTGCCGTCGAGGCCGAGACGGACTTCCCCGACGCGCCGAGCCTGGAACCGGATCGGCACCGCGAACTGCAGCAGGCCTTCGTCGTTTCGCGTCAGTACCACGCTGCCAGCATCGCGTTGGACAGCCTCGCCTTGGGGATCGGGCACCGGCTGGCCGCGAAGGTAGGGGTCGGTGGATGCCTGGACGACGCCGGCGGCATCCGCGACGTGGAGGTGCTCCACCTGCGGGTTGACCGAGAAATCCGACACCAGGATCGACAGCGCGGTCGTGTCTTCCAGGATCAGCGCCTCGGCGGTTTCCTGGGCGATCAGGCTGGCCAATGCGTCGCCGAAGCCATAGGTCGCCGATTCGATCGCGCCGGTCTGCGAGCGATAGACGTACCAGAGGCCGAGCACCAGCACGACGGCGACGGTCGCGCCGATCGTGAGCGGCCAGCGCAGCAGCGACGATTGCTGGCGAACGGTCTGGAGCACGCCGCGATGCAGCCCGGAGCGGATTTCCTCGAGTTCCTCGACGACCTGGCGGGCGCTGCCCGGCCGGGAATCGGGTTCCCGGGCCATCAGCCGGTAGACCAGGTCGACGAGCTCCCGCGGCGTGTTCGCGTCGCGCGGCTTCAGCGGCCGCGTCTGGTGCCGGATCACCTGCTCGATCACCCCCTCGGAGTCGGGGGCGTCGAACGGCAGCTCGCCGGTCAGCAGCTCGTACAGGACCACGCCCAGCGAGTAGAGGTCCGAGCGTTCGTCGACGGTGCGTCCGGTCAGCTGCTCCGGCGCCATGTGGGTCGGAGTGCCGGCGACGGTGGCGTGGCCGCTGGCGCGGTCGCCGCGCTCGATTGCGGCGATGCCGAAATCCATGATCTTGACCAGCGACGAGTCCGGGTCGATGTGGATGTTGGCCGGCTTCAGGTCGCGGTGGATGACGCCGCGCCGGTGGGCATAGTCGAGGCCGCCGGCAAGCTGGAGGCCGAGCTGCAGGATGGCTTCGACACCGAAGGGCCGCGCGCCGTGCTCCTCCAGCCGTTCCTCGAGCGTGTCCCCGGACAGGCGCTCCATGGCCAGGAACGGCAGGCCCTCGTTCTGGCCGACGTCGAACACGGTGACGATGTTGGGGTGCGAGAGGCCGCCGGCCGCGCGGGCTTCGCGCATGAAGCGCTGGCGCGCGTTGACGTCTCGGGCCACGTGCTCGCGCAGCACCTTGATCGCCAGCGCGCGATCGATGCGGCTGTCGAACCCCTCGTAGACGATGGACATCGAGCCGCGACCGAGTTCGCGGCGAATTTCGTACCGGCCGATCCGCTCCATCAGCCGCCGGCGCCGCTGAGGAACCAGAAGGCTCCACCGGCGGCGATCACGGCCAGCGCGATCCATGGAATCCAGCGCATCGGATCGGCACTGCCGGAGGTGCCCCCAGCCGCGTTCGGATCGCGGAACTTCAGCCGGACGCGGCCCAGGCGGATCACGTCGCCGTCGGCGAGACGATGCGAAAAGACCTTCTCGTCGTTGACGAACACGCCGTTGGTCGACAGCAGGTTGATGATTCGCCAGCCGTCTTCGGAGCGAACCAGGCGCGCATGCTCGGAAGACAGGCTGGGCTCCTCGAGCTGGATGTCGCAGACCTGGGACCGGCCGATCGTGGTCCGGTCCGAGGTCAGGCCGAACTCCTTGCCTTCGACTCCGTCGCCTACGCCGACCAGACGGGCGGCATGGCCGACCACCGTCTTGTCGCCCGAGGCGGTTGCCAGGTTGCCCGGCAGCTGGTCGCGTGAAAAGACCTGCGTCCCCTGGGGGCCGTGGCGTTCTTCATCCTTGTGGTCGGACTCGGCGGTCATGGCGATTGTCTCCCCGGAAATGACAGGAGATTCGAGTATAGCAACCGGTTTTGTGATTGGCATCTGTCGATTTCACCTCGCCGACCCGGGTTTCGACCGGGTGGTCGGCGGCGTTTTCGGGGTAGAATGTCGTCCCGGTGTCAATCATCCGGGATCTCGGTCATGGCTTCATTCATTTTCGTCACCGGCGGCGTGGTGTCTTCGCTCGGCAAGGGCATCGCATCGGCCTCCCTGGCCTCGATCCTCGAGGCGCGCGGGCTTCGCGTGACGCTCCTCAAGCTCGACCCCTACATCAACGTCGATCCCGGGACCATGAGCCCGTTCCAGCATGGTGAGGTCTTCGTCACCGAGGACGGCGCCGAGACCGACCTCGACCTCGGCCACTACGAGCGCTACGTGCGCACGCGGATGAGCCAGGGCAACAACTTCACGACCGGAAAGATCTACGCCAACGTCATTGCCAAGGAGCGCCGCGGCGACTACCTCGGGTCGACGGTGCAGGTCATCCCGCACATCACCGACGAAATCAAGGACTCGATCGAGCAGGCCGCCGACGGCTACGACGTGGCGCTGGTCGAGATCGGCGGCACGGTCGGCGATATCGAATCGCTGCCCTTCCTCGAGGCAATCCGCCAGCTCGGCGCCGAGCACGGACGGCGGGCGCTGTTCATGCACCTCACGCTGGTGCCGTACCTGCGAGCCGCCGAGGAGATCAAGACCAAGCCGACCCAGCACTCGGTCAAGGAGCTGCGTTCGATCGGCATCCAGCCCGACGTCCTGCTGTGCCGCTGCGAACGCATGCTCAGCGAGCACGAGCGACGCAAGATCGCGCTGTTCACCAACGTCAGCCAGGAGGCGGTGATCTCGGCGGTCGATGTCGACAACATCTACAAGATTCCCCTGTTCTACCAGCGCCAGGGGCTGGACCGGATCATCCTCGACCGGCTCGGGCTCAAGGCCGGTCACGCCGACCTGTCGGACTGGGAGGACGTAGTCGAGCGCCAGGCGCGCCCGGCCCACGAAGTCACCGTCGCGATGGTCGGCAAGTACGTCGAGCACGCCGATGCCTACAAGTCGCTGAACGAGGCGCTCTCGGCCGGCGGGCTCGCCGACCGGATCAAGGTCCACATCAAGCCGGTGGAGTCCGAGCAGATCGAGCAGCAGGGCGTGGGCGTACTCGAAGGCGTCGACGCCGTGCTGGTGCCGGGCGGTTTCGGCGAACGCGGCTTCGAGGGCAAGATTTCCGCCATCCGCTATGCCCGGGAGCACGCCATCCCGTATCTCGGCATCTGCCTCGGGTTGCAGGCGGCCGTGGTCGAATTCGCGCGCAACGTCTGCGCGCTGACCGGCGCCAATTCGACCGAGATCGACCCCGATTCCCCGCACCCGGTGATCGGCCTGATCACCGAGTGGATGGACGAGTCGGGCCAGAAGCAGCTGCGCGACGAGGGCAGCGATCTCGGCGGCACCATGCGGCTCGGCGCCCAGCGCTGCCGCCTGCAGCCCGACACGAAGTCGCGCAAGCTCTACGGCAAGGACGAAATCCTGGAGCGTCATCGCCACCGCTACGAATTCAACAACCATTACCGGGAAACCCTGCACGACCACGGAATGGTCATTGCCGGCCTGTCGTCGGACGAGATGCTGGTCGAGATGGTCGAGCTGCCCGGTCACCCCTGGTTCGTGGCCTGCCAGTTCCATCCGGAATTCACGTCCACCCCGCGCGAAGCGCATCCGCTGTTCACCGGATTCATCCGCGCCGCGCTGGCGCACCAGCAGGCCGACGTGCGCAAGCCCGAAGCCGCTGCGTCCTGATTACGTCGACGAGGCACCTGCATGAACATCGCTGATTTCGAGGTCGGGCTCGACCGACCCTTCTTCCTGATTGCCGGCCCGGACACGCTGGAGTCGCTGCAGCTGTGCCTGGACGTGGCCGGCCATCTGAAGGAGGTCACCGACCGCCTGGGCATCCCCTACGTATTCAAGGGGTCCTTCGACAAGGCCAACCGCACCTCGGTGAAGAGCTATCGGGGTCCGGGCGTCGACGAGGGCCTGGAGATCCTGGTCGCGGTGCGCGGGCAGATCGGCGTGCCGGTGCTGACCGACGTCCACGAGGACACGCCGCTGGATGCCGTTGCCGAAGTGGTCGACGTGGTGCAGACGCCGGCGTTCCTGTGCCGCCAGACCAACTTCATCCAGAACGTCGCGCGGCTGGGCAAGCCGATGAACGTGAAGAAGGGCCAGTTCCTCTCGCCGTGGGAAATGCGCACGGTGGTCGAAAAGGCCAGGGAGGCGGGCAACGAACAGGTGATGTGCTGCGAGCGGGGCTACATGTTCGGCTACAACAACCTGGTCGCAGACATGCGCTCGCTGGCGATCATGCGCGAGACCGGCTGCCCGGTGGTCATGGACGCGACCCACTCGGTGCAGCTGCCGGGCGGGCAGGGCGACAGCTCGGGCGGTGCGCGCGAGTTCATCCCGGTTCTTGCCCGCGCCGCGATCGCCGTCGGCGTCGCCGGCCTGTTCACGGAAACCCACCCCGAACCCGAGAAGGCCCTCTGCGACGGCCCGAACTCCATGCGCCTGTCGGACATGGAGGGAATGCTCGAAACCCTCGTCGAGATCGACCGCGTAGTGAAGGCTTGAGGGGTTCAAAAGACAAATGAAACCGCAGATGAACGCGGATGAACGCAGATGACGGGCTCGAAAGCAGAGCGCTGACGTCGCGGCCAGCACATCAGTCGGGCGGGCGACAGGGCTCGCGGAAGGTCGCTGGCGAATGGGTGTTTCGAGTCGAGCCAGGGCGGTTCATCTCGGACGTTCGTTTCCAAGCCCATTGATTTTGCGGGAGTTTTATCTGCGTTCATCCGCGTCCATCTGCGGTAAAAAATCAAACCTTTTCAACAGGTAATGCCATGAAGATCACCAAGATCCACGCTCGCGAAATTCTCGATTCCCGCGGGAATCCGACGCTCGAGGCCGAAGTCATGCTCGAGGGTGGGGCATTCGGCCGGGCGATGGTGCCTTCGGGGGCGTCGACCGGAGAACACGAGGCGGTCGAGTTGCGCGACGGCGATGAAGGGCGCTACGGCGGCAAGGGCGTATCGACGGCGGTCGGACACGTCAACGGCGAGATCGCCGGTGCGCTGATCGGCATGGACGCATCGCTGCAGTCGGCGCTCGACGAGCGCCTGATCGACCTCGACGGTACCGACAACAAGGGCCGCCTCGGCGCGAATGCGCTGCTCGGCGTGTCGCTGGCCTCGGCCCATGCCGTGGCCGCCGCCCGCGGCAAGGGCCTGTACGAATCGCTGCTGGAGGACACGGGCGCGACCCCGACCCTGCCGGTGCCGATGATGAACATCCTCAACGGCGGCGCACACGCCGACAACCGCGTCGACATCCAGGAATTCATGGTCATGCCGGTCGGTCTTCCGGACTTCCCCAGCGCGCTGCAGGCCGGCACCGAGATCTTCCACGCGCTGAGGTCCACGCTGAAATCGCGCGGCCTCAACACTGCGGTGGGCGACGAGGGCGGCTTCGCCCCGGATCTCAACTCCAACGAGGCCGCGCTCGAGCTGCTGCTCACGGCGGTGGTCGAGGCCGGCTACAAGCCCGGGGAGGAAGTGGCCCTGGCCCTCGACGTGGCCTCCAGCGAGTTCTGCACCGACGGCCACTACACGCTGGATTCCGAAGGCCGCGCGTTCGGCCGCGAGGAGTTCGTCGAGTACCTCTCGAGCCTGGTCGCGAAGTTCCCGATCCTGTCGATCGAGGACGGCATGGGCGAAAACGACTGGGAAGGCTGGAAGCTGCTGACCGAGGCGATCGGCGGCGCCGTGCAGCTGGTCGGCGACGACCTGTTCGTGACCAATACGAAGATGCTCAAGCGCGGCATCGATGAGAAGACCGCCAACGCCATTCTGATCAAGCCCAATCAGATCGGCACGCTGACCGAAACGCTGCGTGCGATCGAAATGGCAAGGGACGCCGGCTTCGGCACGATCATGTCGCACCGCTCGGGCGAGACCGAGGACACCACCATCGCCGACCTGGCGGTGGCCACCGGCGCCGGTCAGATCAAGACCGGGTCCCTGTGCCGCTCGGATCGAGTGGCCAAGTACAACCAGCTGCTGCGCATCCACGAAGCGCTCGGCGATCGGGCGGTCTACGCCGGCCGCGACGCGCTTTCGCGCTGATGCCGGTCAGCTTCGGCGCATTGCGTCGACGCTGAACAACCGGTCCTCGTCGCGCAGCAGGTACAGCGCAATGCATGCGGCCAGCATCGGCCAGGCGGCGAAGAACAGCAGGTGGTCGAACGGCTCCAGGTACTGCTGCCAGGAGCCCAGTGTCGACACGGCGTGCAGAAGCAGGACCAGCCCGTAGCTCACCCGGCGAAACGCCCCGGCCACGAAGGCCAGCACCAGGACCAGTTCAGCGGTCGCGAGGGTCGTCATCGCCGGTCCGGCGATCGCGTCCAGACCGTAGAAGTTCGCGAACACGGCCTCTGCATGGCCCGGGTTGACGAACTTGTCCAGCGTCCACATCAGCATGACGATGAACACGCCGATGCGCAGGAGCAGCAGCGACAGCGCCAGGCGCGTCGTGTCGGGTCGATCGGTTGGAGTGGGCATCGCGGGCGCCTCGCAGGGTAAGTGAGTGGATACGGAGTCGACCGGGGCAGGCTCGTCCATCTTGCTCCTTTTTCCGGTGCGACGCACGCATTGACCCCTCCCGTTCGCTCCGGGGCGAGCGTCCGTGGCCCGCCGGTGTCCTCGCCGGTATCCTCGCCGATGTCCTCGCCGATGTCCTCGCCGATGTCCTCGCCGATCTCGCGCCCAGCTCGCGCCCGGTGCAAGAAACACCGACAACAGCCGGTCTCGTGATTCGAAGCCGACCCGGGCGACTGGCCCCCGGGTGCCGGCTGGCTCATGGAGCGCACCACTCGCAATACGCCTGCGCGTGCAGAAAACTGCATGAAACGACCATCAAAGGGAGAGAACGTGCCTGGAAACCGATTCGCCGTCTGGATTTCGGCCCTGCTCTGGCTTTCGCTCGCAGCAACCCCTGCCGCCGCGCGGGGTCCCGGTGAAGACCGTCCCGGCCTACCGCCCCATGACGAGCGGATCGCGGGCATCTACGCGCCGTTTGCCGATCTGCTCGATGACTTCGTGGAAGTCCGCGACGTGGTGAATGACGGGTCCGCGGACAGCCAGGGCAGCGGGCGCGTCTCGGCCTTCGACTACGCCGGTGCGCTGGCCGCAGGGACGACCGCGGACCGGCTCGATCGGCAGGACCGGCTGCTGGCCCGGTTCGACCCGGCGACGCTGAGCACGCGCGAGCAGGCGCTCGCCTTCTGGATCAACGCCTACAACTACTTCATGATCGCCCACGTCCTGCGCGAGGCGGAGAAGACGGGCGAACTGGTCGACGGCGTCAAGGACTTCGGTTCGCTGTTCCGTCCGTTTGCGGTGTTCGAACGCGAAATCTTCGATGTTGGCGGAGAGAACTACAGCCTGGACGGAATCGAGAAGGGCACGTTGTTCGGCGACGATTTCCTCGAGCGCGGCTGGTTCGATCCGCGCGTGCACTTCGCGATCAACTGCGCCTCGGTCGGCTGCCCGCCGTTGCGCGCCGAGCTCTACCGTCCGGACCGCGTCGACGCCCAGCTCGACGACAACACCCGCCGCTCGCTGGCCACCGACCTGCATCTGCGTATCGGCGACGACCGGGTGCGCTGGAGCAGCCTGTTCGACTGGTACGAAGACGATTTCGAGGTCGGCTACGACTCGCCGACCGACTTCGTGGCCCGGCACCTCGAGCCGTCGCGCGCGCAGGCCGTCCGGAACGCCGGGCGCATCGGGACCATCGACTACGACTGGCGTCTGAACCGCCCGTCGAACTTTCCTCGACTGAGTCCCTGACGCTTCGCAGCGGTTTCTTCGATTCCCGTCTACACGTGCATCTCGACCATCCCTGAGCCCGTCTACCAAGGAACGCCACCATGCGCCATCGCTCCACCCGACGTCTCGATACGCATTGCCGAATCGGCGGTCCGCGCGCTGCCGGAATCGCCAGCGCGCCGCCCGCGGTGCTTGCAGCTTCGGTGGCCGCGGCGCTTGCTGTTTCCTTCGCTGCAGTTCCGAGCCGGACGCTGCACGCCCAGGAATCCGCGCTCGAGCTTCCTGCCGTCGCGGTGGCCGGTCGGACCATCGAGCGGAACATTCTCGACGCGACCGTCGCGGTCGATGTCGTCGAGGCCGAGGAGCTCCGCGCCGCAGCCGCACTGGGCGGCGAGCTCGGCGAAGCGCTGGCGCTGCTGCTGCCCTCGTTCAGCTTTCCACGCCAGTCGAATTCGGTCACCTCCGACCACATCCGCGGCGCGCAGCTGCGGGGGCTGAGTCCCGATCAGGTGCTGGTGCTGGTCAATGGCGAACGCTGGCACACCTCGGCGGTGGTCAACGACAACACCAAGATCGGCCGCGGCACCAATGCCTTCGACTTCAATACCATCCCGGTCAGCGCAGTCCGGCGGGTCGAGGTCCTGCGCGACGGTGCCGGTGCGCAGTACGGCTCCGACGCGATCGCCGGCGTGATCAACATCGTGCTCGACGACGACTTCGACGGCGGCCGCCTCGACCTGACCGCCGGCCTCCATTACACCGACGTGGACCCGATCGACCGGACGCTGACCGACGGCGAGAGCGCCTGGCTTGCCTGGAGCCAGGGATTGCGGGCCGGCAGCGGCGGACTGCGCTTCGGCTTCGAGTTGCTGGCTCGCGAGGCGACCGACCGCGCCGGCATCGATCGCGTCTCGCCGTTCATTCCGCAGACCGAGGCCAATCTGGCCTTCCGGGGTCAGCGCACGCACCGCCTGGGCGACCCCGAGACCCGCGAGTTCAAGGCCTGGTTCAATGGTGAATGGCCTGAAGAGGACGGGCACTGGTACGCGTTCGGCACCCTGGCCGCGCGCGACAGCGAGGGCGCCGCGGTATATCGCTATCCCGACTCGAACCAGAACGTGCCGACACTGTATCCGGACGGGTTCCGCCCGACCACGCTGGGCGACAACCTGGACTTCGGAACCACGGCCGGGCGCCGGCTGACGCGCGGCGAATGGACGCTGGACGCTTCGGCGGGACTGGGCCGCAACCGCTTCGAGTTCGGCGTCGAGAATTCCCTGAACCCCTCGCTGGGCCCCGACAGTCCCACCCGCTTCGATTCCGGTGCGTTCGAGTTTACGCAGGCGCGGCTGGACCTGGACGCCGGGCGCGAGGTCCCGATCGCCGGCGCCGCCGGCCCCCTGGGGCTGGTGATCGGCGCCCAGTTCCGGCACGAGGACTTCGAGTCCGAGGCCGGCGACCCGGCCTCGTACCTGGCCGGCGACTTCCGCTACCCGGGACCGCTGGCTGCGCTGGTTGGCTTGCCCGATATCGGGGCGCAGGGTGCCAAGGGCCTGTCGCCGGAGGACGAGGCGAGCATCGACCGCCAGGTCGTCGGCGCCTTCGCCGAACTCAGCTTCTCGCCGGTCGAAAGGCTGACGCTCGATGCCGCCGCGCGGATCGAACATTATTCGGATTTCGGCACGACCCTGGACGGCAAGCTCAGCGGCCGCCTTGCGCTCGCGCGCGAGGTCGCCCTGCGAGGTTCGATTGCCAGCGGCTTCCGCGCGCCCTCGCTGGCGCAGATCGGCTGGTCGCGTCGCGACAACACCTTCGGCCCGAACGGCGAGCGGATCTCGTCACGGCTGGTGCGGGTCGATTCGCCGCTGGCCTCCGCCCTGGGCTTCGAGTCGCTCGACCAGGAAACGTCACGCAGCGCGAGCCTCGGCCTGACCGGGCAGCTGGATTCGGGCTTCCGCTACGCGCTGGATGCGTTCTGGATCGAGGTCGACGATCGGATCACGCTGTCGGAAAGCCTGCAGGCCCCTGACCTGATCGACGCGGTGCAGGACCTGCCGGGCGGGGAGGGCGTGCAGGCGATCAGCGTGTTCACCAACGCGGTCGATACGCGGACCCGGGGCGTCGAGCTGGTGCTCGGCTACGCGACCGAGGCCGCCGGATGGCAGCTCGACTTCGACGGCCGCTATGCCCGCGCAAGGACCGACATCCAGTCGATCAACGCGCCGCCGCAGCCGGTCGAGGACCTGAGTCCCGGGCTGATGCTGGTCGGGGTCGAGGAACGCAATACGCTGGAAACCGCGAGCCCGGAGCACCAGGCGTCGCTGCAGGCCACCGCCGTGAAGGGCGCCTGGCGCGGCCTGCTGCGCGGACGCTACGCCAGCGGCGTGGTCCGCGAGTTCTCCTTCGCCCGCCAGCGATTCGGCGGTGAAACCGCTGTCGATCTCGAACTCGCCTGGCGCGCCAGCGATCGCCTCGCGCTTGCACTGGGGTCGCAGAACGTGTTCGATGCAAGGATCGAGCCGTCCAATCCGAGCAACGATTTCTTCGGCAACTTCGCCTTCGACGTGCTGCATCCGATCGGCGTCAATGGCCGGTACATCTATGCTCGCGCATCCCTGAGCTTCTGATCCGGCTGCTGGCCGGCGACCCGAGGAATACGCGGCCAACTCCGTGAACTGGCCGTTTCGTGGATCGAGGCAATCACGAAGCAGTCATGAAGCAGTCACGAAGCAGTCATGAAGCGATCACGAAGCCATAAGGATGACCGGCCGGTCGACGGCATCTCACGGGTCGTGGATAATCGTCGCGGATTCATTCGCAGCATCCAGGGAATCTGATGGCCAGTCCTCTCAGCGAAGCGGTGATCTACCTCGGCAGCGCCGTGGTCATGGTGCCGATCGCCCGGCGTCTGGGGCTCGGCGCGGTCCTGGGCTACCTCGGGGCGGGCATTCTGATCGGCCCGTGGGTGCTCAACCTGATCAGCGATGTCGAGGACACATTGCACTTCGCCGAACTGGGCGTGGTGCTGCTGCTGTTCGTCATCGGCCTGGAGCTCCGGCCCAGCCGCCTGGTCGTGCTGCGCAAGCTGATCTTCGTCAACGGCACGCTGCAGATGGCGTTGTCGACCCTGGTGATGTGGCCCCTGGCCGCATGGTGGCTGGGCAGCGGCAAGCTGGGCCTGCTGGTGGCCGTGGTGCTGTCCCTGTCGTCGACGGCGATCGGCCTGCAGATGCTGGCCGAGAAGAAGCAGTTGACCGCCCCGTACGGCCGCTCGGCCTTCGGCATCCTGCTGCTCCAGGACCTGGCGGTCATTCCGCTGCTGGCGCTGATCCCCGTGTTCGGCTCGACCCTGCCCAGCGCCGAGGGCGAGGGCGATTTCTGGCTGGCCACGTTCCAGGCGGTGGCGACCATCCTGGCCATCGTCATCGGCGGCCGCTTCCTGCTGCGCCCGGTGTTTCGCCTGATCGTGCTTTCCGGCGTGCGCGAGGTGTTCCTGGCCGCCGTGCTGCTGGTTGCGATCGGCACCGCGATGCTGGCCGACTGGGCCGGCTTGAGCATGGCACTCGGGGCCTTCCTGGCCGGCGTGCTCCTGTCCGACTCGGAGTTCCGCCACGAGCTCGAGGCCGGCATCGACCCGTTCAAGGGCCTGTTGCTGGGCCTGTTCTTCATCGCCGTCGGGATGATGATCGACTTCGGCCTGGTGGTCTCGGCACCGGGGCTGGTGTTCGGCATCGTCGTGGCGCTGATGACGATCAAGTTCGCCGTGCTGTTCCTGGTCGGCCGGGTCGGCGGGCTGGGCGCACGCGATTCCCTGTCGCTGGCCTTTGCGCTGCCGCAGGCCGGGGAGTTCGGCTTCGTCCTGTTCGCGGTCGCAATGGATCAGCAGGTGCTCGACCGGGCGGTGGTCGATCCTTTGATCGTCGCCGTCTCCGTGTCGATGGCGCTGACGCCGCTGATGTACTTCATCAACGAGCGCTGGATCCAGCCCAGGATCCACGACGAGACCGACGACCGGCCCGAGTTCGAGGGTATTCCGGACGACCACGGCGAGCCGCGCGTGATCATCGCCGGGCTCGGCCGCGTCGGCCAGATCGTGGCCCGGACCCTGTCGATGCTCGGCATCCACTTCACCGCGCTGGATTTCGACCAGGAGCAGGTGGAGTTCGTGCGCCGCTTCGGTCACCGCGTGTTCTTCGGCAATGCGACCAACCCGGACGTACTGCGCGCCGCCGGCGCGGATCATGCCAGGCTGTTCGTGCTGACGATCTCCGATATCGATGTGTCGCTGCAGACAGCGCGGATGCTCAGGCTCCATTACCCGAACCTGCGAATTCACGCCCGGGCCCGCAACCGCCAGCACGCCATGGAACTGATGGCGCTGGGCGTCGACTACGTGATCCGCGAGTCCTGGCTGTCGTCGCTGGACCTGGCCAAGGAGTCGCTGCGGGCGCTGGGCGTGCGCAACCCCAGCCGTTACGTGGATCGCTTCCGCGAGCACGACGAAGCGACGCTGGCCGAGCAGGTCCACCACAAGGACGACGAAGAGAAGCTGGTCGCGATGGCCTGGCGCTCGCGCGATGAGCTCGCCGCCCTGTTCGAGGAAGACCGTGAAGCACTGCGCAAGGGCAGGGACGACGAGCGACTGTGACCGGCGTCACGCTTCCGCCGCCCGTTGTCTCGGACAGGTCCGATCCGCTATGATCGAAGGTTGCTGGTCCTACCCTTGCTCCGAGGCCCCCGAATCATGAAGCGACTTTCCCTGATCGCCGCGCTGTGCGGTTTCCTGCTCCCGGCCCTGGCGGCCGAGGAGGCTCCCCGCCACGAGCGAGACTCGTCCGCGATCTGGTCGACCTGGAGCGGCGCCGGGCAGTTCGAACTGCGCGCGGACTACCTGGAGCGGACCGACCTGCGGATTGTCGTCGACGGTCGGGCGCGCGACGGCGTGATCGAAGCACCGGTCGACATCCGCAACCTCGGCTCGATCTCGATCTACGCGCCCTTTGGCAACTTCGAGGACTTCGACGCCGGCCGGCTGGACCTGGCCACCGACATCGTGCTCGAGTATCGCGGCCGCCGGGTTTCTCTCGAACGCCTGATCGCCACCGGGTTCACCAACAACGATCATCCGGCGCTCAAGGTCAGCGATGGACAGGGCCGCCACCTGCTGACCATCGCCCATCCGCACGTGATCGCCGACCAGGACAAGCAGCTGCTCACGATCCACAACGCAGACCTCTGGGCGACGGAAACGCTGGCCGACGCGCTCGGCTTTCCGGAGCTGGCCGGCATGCCGATCGGCATGGCCTGGCTGGACCTCAACCTGCACATTCCGCCCGACGCCAACCTGCGCGGCTTCAGCAACCCGGCACGCGGCCTGAGCTGCGCCGGCCGGCCGCACTGGCCGCAGGATTCATCGCTCGGCAATCTGCACGAAGTCGACGTTCGCCTGATCAACATCGGCCAGGTCGCCTACCAGGGAACGAGCGCGAACGGCATCAAGGTCGCGCCCTCGGCCACGCTAAAGAGCGTCAGCGATACCGGCGACGCCGCGTGGATTCCCAAGTTCAGCAGCAACGGCCTGTATCCCTTCGACCCGCCCGATCAGCACCCGTTCCTGGTCTGGAACATGTATCGAATCGCCGACGGCCGGATCGAACAGCTCGGCGCCTCGGGCGTGAAGCACGCCTTCCTGACGCTGAACTTCAACTGCACGATCAACTGCGGCAGCGGCAACGTGCTGTGGCCCGGCTGCGAGGACGTCTACGGCACCGGCACCAACAACAGCAACTCCAGCCAGGGGCCGCGCTACGACATCATTCCGTCCGACGGGCTGTTCTTCTCCGAGGGTTCGTTCTTCGATCCGGGTCGCACCGGATCGCAGACCAACAACTCGGGAAGCTTCGAGAACCGCCTGGTGGTCGACCCGGCCGAGCTCCAGACCGCCGGGGCCGACTACTTCCTCGATTCCTGGTACGTGGTCATGGCCGACATCGACATCTGGAACTCGATGGGCTTCCACAGCATCACCCCGAACGAATCGGGCGGCACCTGGAGCTTCGGCCCGCTGGGCCCGTTCACCAACGGCCCGACGATCGAGAACTGGGTGGCCGCCGACACCACGAATCCGAACGAAAGCCACGAAACGATTGTGGTGCCGTCGGCCACGCCGGGCGCGCTCTACCCGGCGAACCAGCCCCAGGGTCACCTGCGCGTGCTCGGCAAGGCTACGGAAGTCGCTCCCGGTCGCTGGCGCTACAACTACGCGGTCCAGAACTACGATTTCGACCGAAACATCGACCAGGTCAGCATTCCGCTGCCGGCCAGCGCCCAGATCTTCGAGACCTGGTTCGGCGCGCCGGTGGTCGACGGCGTGCAGGTTTCCGACTGGACGGTGGAGCACGTCGGCGGTGAGCTGGTGTTCACCGCGCCGCCGGGCATTCCGCCGAACACCAATGCGCTGAGCTGGTTCTCCCTGTTCAACTTCGAAGTGGAAACCGACGTGCCGCCGGTCGATGGTCGAGGCACCATGACCCTCGAAGTGGCCGATGCGGGCTCGCCGTCGCAGGTGACCACCGACATCGTCGCTCCCGGCTTCCTCGAGGACATCTTCCTGGACGGCTTCGAAAGCCCCTAGATCTCCCGGGCTCCAGGCCTCGAGTCCTCTGGGGCTCGAGCGCCGATTTGCGGTAGGTCAAGCCGCGGCGCAATCGATTGATCGACACTGACCGGGCCGCGCCATCGAGCGCGGCCCGGTTGCGTTCGGGTGCCGTGAACGGTCAACTTGATTCACTCCCCCCGCGACCCAACCCTGTGGATAACTGTCGAATTGGGGTTGGAGGCGAAGTCATTTCGTCGCCCCTTGAACACCGATATCGAAGCTTCTGAGCGCGTAGCGAGGAGGCGGATGAGGTCGGCCGACTGCGCACAGGAACCGGAGCGTACGTGTCGTGTACGCGAGGATTCCGAGCACCGCCGGACGCCTTCAGCCGCATCCGCAGTAGCCTCAGAAGGAGGAGTCGAGGATGAGAATGGACAAACTGACCGCCCGCTTCCAGCAGGCCCTGAACGAGGCGCAGAGCCTCGCCGTGGGCATGGACCACCAGATGCTGGAACCGGAGCATGTGATGGTCGCGCTGCTCGACCAGGAAGGCGGCGGCATGCGCGGCCTGTTGACCAAGGCAGGCGCGCAGGTCGCCCAGCTGCGCTCGGCGCTGGGCAAGAAGCTCGACGGCCAGCCGAAGATCTCCGGTGGCGAGGCCGGGCAGGTCAACCTGTCGAACGATCTCGGCCGGGTGCTGAACCTGACCGACAAGATCGCGCAGAAGCGCAACGACGCCTACATCGCCTCCGAACTGTTCGTGCTGGCCGCGCTCGATGCGAAGGTCGCACTCGCCGAGATCCTGCACCAGTGCGGGGTCACGGCCAAGGGCCTGGAGCAGGCCATCGACCAGGTGCGCGGCGGCGAGACCGTCGACGACCCGAACGCCGAGGACACCCGCGAGGCGCTGGACAAGTACACCGTCGACCTGACCGAGAAGGCCGAGCAGTCGCGGCTGGACCCGGTGATCGGCCGCGACGAGGAAATCCGCCGCGCGATCCAGGTGCTGCAGCGCCGGACCAAGAACAACCCCGTGCTGATCGGCGAACCCGGCGTGGGCAAGACCGCGATCGTCGAAGGCCTGGCCCAGCGCATCATCAATGGCGAAGTGCCCGAGGGCTTGCGCGACAAGCGCGTGCTGTCCCTGGACATGGGCGCCCTCATTGCAGGGGCCAAGTTCCGCGGCGAGTTCGAGGAGCGGCTCAAGGCCGTGCTCAACGACCTGAAGAAGCAGGAAGGCCGGATCATCCTGTTCATCGACGAGATCCACACCATGGTCGGCGCCGGCAAGGCGGAAGGCTCGATGGATGCCGGCAACATGCTCAAGCCGGCGCTGGCGCGAGGCGAGCTGCACTGCATCGGCGCGACCACGCTGGACGAGTACCGCGAGCACGTCGAGAAGGACGCCGCCCTCGAGCGGCGGTTCCAGAAGGTGATCGTCGGCGAGCCCAGTATCGAAGACACGATCGCGATCCTCCGGGGCCTGCAGGAACGCTACGAAGTGCACCACGGCGTCGACATCACGGACCCGGCACTGGTTGCCGCCGCGACCCTGTCGCAGCGCTACATCACCGACCGCCAGCTGCCCGACAAGGCGATCGACCTGATGGACGAGGCCGCCAGCCGCATCCGCATGGAGATCGACTCCAAGCCCGAGGCCCTGGATCGTCTCGAGCGGCGCCTGATCCAGCTGAAGATCCAGCGCGAGGCGCTGAAGAAGGAAACCGACGAGGCCTCGAAGAAACGCTTGGCCGACCTGGAGAGCGATATCGAGGAGGTCGAGCGCGAATTCGCCGACCTCGAGGAAGTGTGGAAATCCGAGAAGGCATCGGTGCAGGGGGCGACCCACATCAAGGAAGAACTGGAGCGGGCGCGGGCCGAACTGGACAACGCCCGGCGCGCCCAGGACTGGTCGCGGATGGCCGAGCTGCAGCACGGGAAGATTCCCGACCTGGAGCAGCAGCTCGAACAGGCCGAGTCGGCCGATACCACCGACAACTTCCAGCTGCTGAAGTCGAAGGTCACGGAGGAAGAGATTGCCGAGGTCGTCAGCCGCTGGACCGGCATCCCGGTCTCCAAGATGCTC
This sequence comes from Wenzhouxiangellaceae bacterium, assembly GCA_965222675.1. Taxonomy (GTDB): domain Bacteria; phylum Pseudomonadota; class Gammaproteobacteria; order Xanthomonadales; family Wenzhouxiangellaceae. Next base: position 2,038,684 of record OZ244963.1, read on the forward strand.
GAGGGCGAGCGCGACAAGCTGCTGCGGATGGAGGAAGCGCTCCATGAGCGGGTCATCGGCCAGGACGAGGCGGTCAAGGCCGTGGCCGACGCGATCCGCCGCTCGCGCGCGGGGCTTGCCGACCCGAACCGGCCGAACGGCTCGTTCCTGTTCCTGGGCCCCACCGGCGTCGGCAAGACCGAGCTGTGCAAGTCCCTGGCCTCGTTCCTGTTCGACACCGAGGACGCGATGGTCCGCATCGACATGTCCGAGTTCATGGAAAAGCATGCCGTCGCCCGCCTGATCGGCGCGCCGCCGGGCTACGTGGGGTACGAAGAGGGCGGGTACCTCACGGAGACCGTCCGTCGGCGGCCGTACTCGGTGATCCTGCTCGACGAGGTCGAGAAGGCCCACCCGGACGTGTTCAATATCCTCTTGCAGGTGCTCGACGACGGCCGCCTGACCGACGGCCATGGCCGTACCGTGGACTTCCGCAACACGGTGATCGTGATGACCTCGAACCTGGGCTCGGACCGCATCCAGGCCAACCAGGGCGAGGACTACGAGACCATGAAATCGGCCGTGATGGACGTGGTCGGCACGCACTTCCGGCCCGAGTTCATCAACCGCGTCGACGAGATCGTCGTGTTCCACCCGCTCGACCAGGCCCAGATCCGCGCGATCGCCGGCATCCAGGTCGAGTACCTGAAGGCCCGCCTGGCCGACCGCGACATGGGCTTCGAGATCACCGACTCGGCGCTGGATCTCCTTGGAGAAGCCGGCTTCGACCCGGTCTACGGCGCTCGGCCCCTGAAGCGCGCCATCCAGAGTCGCCTGGAGAATCCACTGGCGCAGAAGATCCTGGGTGGCGAGTACTCGCCGGGGGATACGGTGAAGGTCGACGTGGTCGACGGCGAGCTGAGCTTTGGAAGTTGACCAGCAGGTGGCTGACGCAGACCAACCGGCGCGGATCTGGGTCGACGCCGATGCGTGTCCCGGCGCCATCAAGGAGATTCTCTTTCGAGCGGCGCATCGGACCGGCGTCGAGCTGACCACCTTCGCCAACCACGCCATCCAGGTGCCGGCGAACGCGAACATCCGCCACGTGATCGTGTCCTCGGGCTTCGACGAGGCCGACGACGAGATCGTGCGCCGATGCAACGCCGGCGACCTGGTCGTGACCAGCGATATCCCGCTGGCCGCCGAGATCATCGAGAAGGGCGGGGCGGTCGTGACCCCGCGCGGCGAGCGCTATACGAAGGAAACCATCCGCCAGCGCCTGAACATGCGCGATTTCATGGAAACCATGCGCTCCAGCGGCCTGCAGACCGGCGGCCCACCGCCGCTCGGCAATCGCGACCGCAAGGCCTTCGCCGACCAGCTCGATCGCTGGCTGGCGAGCCAGCACGCCGGGTAAGGCGCCGGCGCCTGGCGCCGCGGTTAGCCACTGCAGCGAGGTTTTCATCCGGCCACGTGCCCGGGCCTGATCCGGTATCGTCGTTTCTGACTCGAAGCACGATGAGGCACCCCGATGCACCGATCGAAGGCAGTGCTCACCCTGTTGTCCGCGGTCGCTTTCCTGCTGTCGCCGTTCCTCAGCAGCGGCTTCGCCGGCTTCGCCCCGGACCAGTTCCCGATTCCCCAGGTCGATCCACCGGTCCAGCCGGCGGGCTACGCGTTCTCGATCTGGGGGTTGATCTATCTCGCGCTGCTGGCCGGTGCATTGTTCGGCGTGTTCAAACGCATCGATCATCCGGGCTGGGACGCGGCGCGCTGGCCGTTGATTGCGAGCCTGCTGGTGGGTGCCGCGTGGATTCCGATCGCGAACCGCTCCGTGTTCGGTGCCACGGTGCTGATCTGGATCATGCTGGTCACGGCGGTTCTCGCATTGCGCGCCGCCGGCCGGGACGACCGGTTCTGGTTGCGAACGCCGATCGCGCTCTACGCCGGCTGGCTGACCGCCGCCAGCTGCGTTTCGATCGGCCTGGTGCTGGCCGGCTACGGCTGGCTCGGCGGCACCGCGGCCGCGCTGCTGTGCATCACGCTTGCGCTGGTGATCGCCGTAAGCGTCCAGCTCGCCCGACCCGACACGCCTGAGTATTCGGCGGCCGTCCTCTGGGCCCTGGTCGGCATCATCGTCTCCAACACCGTTCCCTTGAACGTGCCCGTGCTGGTGCTCTGCGCAATCGGCATCGCCGCGCTCGGGATCGTTGCGTTCAAGCCATATACCAAAGTCTCCAAGGCCTGACTCCGGCGGTTGGAGCCAGAGGGTGATGGGCGGGCGCCGTGGGGTAGGCGTCCCTCTTGCCTCGCGCCGCGCTCTGCGGCATGATCGATTCAAGCTTGGCGGCTGGGGTTACGACGCAGTGGCGCATGAACCGAACCGACTCTCGAAGATTATCCGGCGTTTTCGCCGCCTAAATTCAAGTTAGCTGTCATGGGCGTACAGGTTGAATCGCCCCGGATTTCCTAGACACCTCTGAGCCATCTTATGATGGCCGAAATGGAGGTGCCAGATGAGCGGAAAGCGGTACACGGAAGAGTTCAAGATCGAGGCGGTTCGGCAGGTCACGGACCGGGGTCATTCGGTCGGCGAGGTTGCGGGACGACTGGGGATCACCACGCACAGTCTCTACGCCTGGATCAAGAAGTTCGGATCGAAGAACCGGGCCAGGCTGGAGCACGAGGAGGCGCAGCGCGAGCTGCGGCGTCTCAAGGCCGAGTTGAAGCGCGTCGAGGAGGAGCGCGACATCCTAAAAAAGGCCGCAACGTACTTCGCCAAGGAGTCCGGGTGAAGTACGGGTTCATCCAGGCCCATCGCAAGGAGTTCAGGGTGCGCACGATGTGCCGGGTGCTCGAGGTGCATCCCAGCGGCTTCTACGCCTGGCTGAAGGCGCCGTGCTCGCAGCGTTCCAAGGAAGATCAGCGCCAGACCGGCCTGATCAAGCAGTCTTGGCTGGAGAGTGGTGCGGTGTACGGGTATCGCAAGATCCATGACGACCTGAGGGACCTGGGTGAAGAGATCGGCAAGCACCGGGTCTATCGGTTGATGCGCATGGAGGGCCTCCGGGCCGAAGTGGGCTACCGGAAGCATCGCAGCTACAACGGCGGGAAGCCGGCGGTGGTCGCGGAGAACCTCCTCGACCGTCAGTTCGATCCGGACCAACCCAATCGCGCCTGGGTCACGGACATCACGATGATCCGGACCTACGAGGGCTGGCTGTACCTGGCCGTGGTACTCGACCTCTTCTCCCGGCAAGTCGTGGGCTGGTCGATGCAGTCGAGGATGCAGGCGGATCTGGTGCTCAAGGCGCTGGTCATGGCGGTCTGGAAGCGCAAGCCCGAGCCGGGCTTGCTCGTTCACTCGGATCAGGGCAGCCAGTACACCGGGCACGAGTGGCAGAAGTTCATCGACGACCACAAGCTCGAATGCTCGATGAGCCGTCGCGGAAACTGCCATGACAATGCGGTGGCCGAGAGCTTCTTCCAGCTACTGAAGCGAGAAAGGATCAAGCGGCGAATCTACGCAACGCGCGACGAAGCTCGAGCGGACGTGTTCGACTATATCGAGCTGTTCTACAACCGCCGGCGGCGGCACGGTTCCAATGACGGGCTGTCGCCGGTAGAGTATGAGAAGGCAGCGAAAAAACGGCTCAAGAGTGTCTAGAGAAGCCGGGGCGATTCAGGTCGGAGAATCAAAGTAGTGACATTGCGTCCTAAAGATGACTCCAGCGCACTTCCGCCAGCCTTGCAGCGCGTTCGCGAGGCTGCACTCAAAGCACTAGGCGAAGTAGAGCCGGCGGGAGCGCCAAAATCAGACATAGAAGCGAGAGGACTGATGCTGTCGTCTCGCACGAATGGGGGTCGCACTCTCCCGGAGTACTACTTGGTCTACTTCCTCCTCGTGGACCTGCTTGGATTTCCCAATATGGGTCAATGGGAAAAGAGCGCTTGGAATGTTCCGATTCGATATCGCGGGAGACTATACGGAGTTGAACACCGCAAGATGGGTCTCGGAGTATTTGCGCCAACTCTCGACCCTCACGCGAGGATGAGCGGCCCTCCAACCGCAGAAGCAGAAGCGGACGCGAAGGAAATCGCCGCGCGCATTACGAGGGCGGTGAAGGTGGCGGAGCCATACTTCGAATGGCGTGCCGAGCAGGCAGCTTCTACAAGTCAGCTCAACGTCCTGAACAAGAGTGACTGGCTCTTTGAACGTTATGAATTCTTTCGCGGCCGGTTCGAGTCACTAACGAACGAGGCGGAACAGCGTAAGAACGAGAGAAACATTACGAAAGAGACCTTGGCCGACGGAACGGCGGTTACAACCGGGAGTTTTCCGTCGTATTCCTTGCGTAGGGAAGCCGAGTGGAACGCGCAGGCCGCGGTCGAGGCATTTTTTAGTTGGACGGAGCATGCGTTTATTCACCTCGCAATTCTTCAGGGTCAGCTGCAGTCTGGGGATGACGTGGCGAGTCTCGCAGAAGCCGATTGGAAGGCCAAGTTTAAAGCTGCACTCGACATATCCGACAGCGAAACGAAAAAGCATTACGACAACCTCCTTGATCTTCGCGCGCAGTTGCGGAACTTCATGGCCCATGGCGCATTTGGAAAGAGAGGCGAGGCGTTTCGTTTCCACTCTGGCGCCGGCGCTGTCCCGCTTCTTCTTACCGGAAGTCAGAAGCATCGGTACTCACTTACCGGAAAAGCAGCGTTTGATGAACGGTGGGCAATAACAGCAATAGAGCAATTTATTGATCATCTTTGGTCCGGTTCTCGACTCCCAGCGCGACACTTTGTTTTTAGCAGCCTACCGAGCATTCTCACGTTGGTCAGCGACGGGACGTATGCCAGGTGCATGCAATCAGAAGATGACATGAAGGAGTTTGTTGAGCACCTAGCTCACCAATTCGATAACGCAGCCAACATGGATTGGTAAGAGGGTTCCATATGAGAGCTAACCATCGGTTACACCCGACGTCCCAGCCGCCGCTTCGCGTCGTCAGGGCCGCGGGTGAACCGTGGCGTTGGGGTTTCAAACACCAATACCATCCTTGTTCCAGCCGCCTGAACCAACCTGATTTCGGAGGCTTCCCATGCCGACCTTGATGCTCTATGTACTCGTGATCGCACTCGCGGCCTGGTTGATCATCCTGACGCGACGCGCTGATGTAGCGGGCCCGGAGCAGGGCACGAAGTTCGATGCGTTTGCCGGGTGGACGGCCACGATCCTGCTCTGGGTAGCAGCGGCGGTGTTCGCGGCGATCTGCATGGCGTTGGAGTCGTATGCGTCTATCCCCGCGATGGTCATTCTGGCGTGTGCCGTGACGTACTTGTTTGGCCGCAAGCGAGCCGCCTGAGGGCCGAGGCAGGGGGCGGTGATTCGCGACCGGGGCCTGCCGGACGGTTCGGGTTGGCAAGAGCTCAGGCGCCGACCGACGCGGCCCAGGCGGTGAAGCGCTGCCAGGGGCCGACGTACGGCAGCAGGTGCCACAGCGCCATCTGGATCGCCCACAGCACGACGAAGATGGTGAACGGTTTGCGCGTTCTGCCGTTCTTCCAGTCGAGCGCGAGCAGGACGATGGCGACCACGAGCGGCACCCAGAGACACTGGTAGAAGGTCAGCGCCGGCAGCCCGGTCGGTGCGATGTAGTTGCCCATGGCGCGGCTCAGGCCCGGCACCAGGAACACCAGCGCGGTGCCGACCATGAAGCGGGCGTGGAACTGGACGTTCTTGCGATGGACCATCGCCAGCGTGTACAGCACCAGGTACAGGAACACCGAGTACAGGCCCAGCAGGAAGATGCTGTAGCCGAACGGCGGAATCGGTTCCTCGAAGCGCGCGACGTTGTGGAAGGTGACCCACACACCGGACACGGCGATGATCGGCGCCAGCAGGATCGACAGCTTGCCGACCGAGCGGTGGGCGGCCAGGTTCTTCGTGCGCACGCGCCAGGCCTGGTGGATGAGCAGCAGCACCCAGGCCAGCATGGCCAGGCCGTGGGCATGGTGGGCGCCGTGCATCCCGTCGAAGAACACGGCGAAGTACGATTTCCAGAAGCCCAGGACAAGAACGGCTAGCAGGCCGATGAACCAGAATACGGCAGTCTTTGCGTACGGCATGGAACGGCCCTCCCCGACCGGTCTCGATGGCGCAGTCTAGGGCCAAACCGTTGTGGTGTCATCTGCCGCCACGCTGCTATATTGTTCGGCCGGCCTCGCACTGCCGCGGCGCCGTTTCCGCCCTTCATCCCCTGCCGCCCCGGACTCGCCTCCGGAAGGAACACGGATCATGTTGCTTCGATTGCTTCTGCCTGTACTTGCCGTGCTCGCCACGTCGCTTGCGTCGGTCTTTGCGGAGACCGGGTCCGCACCGGTGCTGATCCGCGATGTGCGGATCTTCGACGGCACAGGGTCCGATCTGCGCGCCGGCCACGTCCTGGTCCGCGACGGGCGCATCGCCGAGGTCTCCGGCACGCCGATCGAGGTTGGCGACGATGTGCGCGTGATCGATGGCGGAGGCCGTGTGCTGTCGCCCGGCTTCATCGACATCCACGCCCACCTGTCGCTGCAGGAGCCGATGGAGATGTTCCGGGCCGACCTGACGGTCGCCGGTGCACGGGCCGCGATGGCCGGGGCGTTCTACCTCGACAGCGGGTTCACCACGATCCGCGACGCCGGCGGGACGCACCCGGACCTGGCCCGCGCGATCGAGGCCGGGCTGGTTCGCGGGCCGAGAATCTATCCGTCCGGTGCGTTCATCTCGCAGACCGCCGGTCACGGCGACGCCCGCCATCGCGAGGCGCCGAACCCGCTGATGACCGGCGACTCGCCGTACCACCTCGGCAACCGCCTGCTGCTGGCCGACGGCGTCGACGCGCACCTGACCGCCGTGCGCGAGAACCTGAAGAACGGCGCGACCCAGATCAAGATCCAGGGCGGGGGCGGGGTCAACTCCGAGTACGACCCGATCCACACGCTGCAGCCGTCGCCGCCGGAGATCCGCGCGGCCGTGCAGGCCGCCGGCGACTGGGGCACCTACGTGATGGCCCACGCCTACACCGCCGAGGCGATCCGCCGCTTGGTCGAAAACGGCGTGCGGTCGATCGAACACGGACTTCTGATCGACGATGAGACCGCGCAGCTGGTCGCCGAGAACGATGTGGTGATCAGCACCCAGGTCGCGCTGTTTTCCGACGACAAGAGCGATGCGGAACTCGACGAGAACCGCCGGGAGAAGTCGCGGATGGTGCGCGAAGGGCTGGACAACCTGATCCGCCTGATCGAGGAATACGACATCACCACCGGCTTCGGCACGGATTTCGCGTTCGGCGACTACACCCGCATCGGCGAGGAGTTCACTGCCCGCGGCAACTACTGGTCGCCGGCCGAGGTCCTGCGCCAGGCCACCTCGGAAAGCGCGGAGGTGATCCGCATGTCGGGCAAGCTGAACCCGCACGGCGACTTCGGCGAAATCCGCGCGGGCTGGCTGGCCGACCTGGTGCTGATCGACGGCGAGCCGCTGGAGGACCTCTCGGTACTGGCCGACGCCGACAACATCGTGCTGGTCATGAAGGCCGGTGAGATCGTCAAGAACACGCTCTAAGCGTCATGCCTGCATCCACATTACAACCGATCCGCTACGTCGAGCCGGTGTTCCGCCCACCCAGCGAGGCCAATTCGCTGATCCTTCCGGTGACGGACGGATGTTCATGGAATCAATGCACATTCTGCGAGATGTACACCGCGCCGCAGAAGAAATTCCGGGCGCGGTCCGAGGACCAAGTGCTGGAGATGATCCGGCGCTCGGGCGAGGTGTTCGGTTCGAACGTCCGGCGCGTGTTCCTGGCCGACGGCGATGCGCTGGTGCTGCCGACGCATCGGCTGCTGCGCATCCTCGAGGCCATCAGTAAGCACATGCCGTCGGTGCAGCGCGTCTCCAGCTACTGCCTGGCGCGCAACCTCAAGCGCAAGTCCGTCGACGACCTGGTGCAGCTGCGCGAGGCCGGGCTACGGATGGCCTACCTCGGCGCCGAGACCGGCGACGACACGGTGTTCGAGAAGGTCAACAAGGGCGAGACCTTCGAGACCACCCGCGATGCCTTGCTCAAGCTCGGCGAGGCGGGCATCACCCGCTCGGCGATGATCCTGAACGGGCTGGGCGGGGCCGCGTACAGCGACCGGCACGCCGACAACTCGGCGCGGCTGGCCAACGAGACCCAGCCCGAGTACCTCGCCACGCTGGTGGTCAGCTTCCCCCAGGGCGAGGCGCGCTTCCGCGAAGGCTTTCCGGACTACGAGCCGCTGGACCAGGCGAGCCTGTTCCGCGAGATGCGCCGCTTCATCGGCGCGCTGGAACTCGACGACACGGTGTTCCGCTCCGACCACGCTTCGAACTGGCTGGTGCTGAAGGGCCGGTTGAACCGCGACAAGGAACGCCTGCTGGCGCAGCTCGACGCCGCGATCGCCGACCCGTCCGGCGCGCCGCTTCGGCCCGAGTGGATGCGGGGGCTCTGAGCAGCCGCGTGCCCGCCTCGGCGTCGACGCGCTAGAGATTGAACAGCCCGACGACGCCGTAGACGATCAGGAAGATGGCGACGATCAGGTTCAGGAACTTCGGCGCGACGAGGATGAGGATGCCGGCGACCAGGGCCAGCAGGGGCATCAGTTCGAGGGTCAGCGTCATGGCGGTGTCCTTGAGAGATAGGCTCGGGTGCTGAAGATGGGAGATCGCTCCCCGACTGTCAAGCCGCCCGTGCATCGAATCGGCCTCGATTACCCTTGGAGCCATGAACGCCAACCCTGTTCGACTCCTGGTCATCGGCCACGATCCTTCGTCCAACCTGCGCCGCCTGTGCGTGGCGGTGGTTGCCGGCGCCCGCGATGACGCGATCCGCGGGGTCGAGGTCCGGCACGTCCGGCCGCTGGATGCCGTCGCTGAAGACGTGCTGGCGTCGCATGCGGTGATCCTGGTCACGCCCGAGAACCTCGGTTACATGTCGGGGGCAATGAAGGACTTCTTCGACCGCTGTTTCTACGACCTGCTCGACCGCACCGACGCCTTGCCCTACGCGGTGCTGATCCGGGCGGGCAAGGACGGTACCGGCAGCAAACGCGCGATCGAGAGCATCTGCGGCGGGCTGAACTGGAACCCGGTGCAGGCACCGCTGATCTGCCGCGGCGACTGGGACGACCGGTTCCTCGCCGACGCGCGAGAACTCGGCATGACCCTGGCCGCCGGGCTGGAAGCCGGAATCTTCTAGCGGCGGCGTGTGCCGCGGTTTTTCCCCTCCGATAGCCGCGGCAGGGCGCCTCGGCTATAGTGCGAGACTGATCCTGCGGGTGCCGATCATTGACAAGGGGTTCCAGCCGATCCTGGGTCGCGATTCGCGACGGGACGCTCATGGTCGCGGCGTTCCTGATGAACTGCTGGCTGCTGGTGCCGATCTTCGGTTCCCTGACGCTGCACTTCGGCCAGTCGCTGGCCCTGCTGGTCCTGCTTCTGTTCGGCCCGCGGTCGGCGCTGCTGGTTTCCCTGGCGGCCGGCGCCGGCCTGTCCTGGACGCTTGGCGGCTGGCTCGGGCCGCCGCTGGCGGTGCTCGAGACGGCGATCATCTGGTGGCTACTGGTCCGGCGCGTGCCGCTGGTGTCGGCTTCGCTGGTGTTCTGGCTGGTGATCGGGTTGCCGCTGAACTACCTGATCGCGATCTACTCGGTGGAGATGGCGCAGGGCTATCTGTGGATCGGGGTGCTGAAGCAGGCGATCAACGGTCTGCTGAACGCGGCCCTGGCCGGTGGTGCATTCATTGCGGTGGTCAGCCTGCGCATACCCGCCGTGATGCAGTCCCTGCGCCGCGTCTCGCTGTTCCGGCAGATCTTCTCGCTCGTGGTTACCCTGATCGCGCTGCCTGCCATCGTGGTGGCCCTGATGATCGTCGACCGGTCGATCGACGTGATCGGCACCGAAATCGATCGCCGCCTCGTCCAGCGGGCGCAGGACTACGCGCTGCTGGCCGAGTCATACCTGGATCGGCACGAGACCGCGGTGATGCTGTTCGCTCAGGAGACTTCGGGGGCCTTTGCGTTCGACGATTCGAGTCAGCAGGAGCCCATGGCGTTCCAGCGGCTGGATCGGCTGCAGCGCGCCTATCCGGGTTTCCTGAGCATGCTCCTGGCCGATGCGGAGGGGACGATCGTTCACGGCGCGCCGGCGAACTTCTTCCGGCGGTTGATCGAACTGCCCCTCGCGCAGCGCTCGGTGCGCGATCGGCCATATTTCCGGGTGCCCATGAACGAGGGTGGCGGTTTTCTTTCCGAGGGCTTCCGGGGGCGCGGCTTCGGCAACGACCCGATCGTGGCGATCAGCGCTCCGTTGACCGACGCCGACGGTGAATTTGCCGGTATCGTCGAAGGCTCCCTCGACCTGCCCGCCTTCGCCAGGCTGGAAGCCGTGCTCGACGCCAACGAGAGCGTACTGGTCGTCGATCGGGCCGGGCGTGCGCTCTACGTGCCCGAGAACCTGCCCGTCGAGCCGCTTTCGGTTGTCGATCTCGAGCGGAACAATCGCTTTCGCGTCGCGACGATCGACCAGGTCTCGATCGGCGGCGTGCGCTATTTCATCGAGTCTTCGGAGACTGCCGATGGCTGGACCGTCCATGCATTGAGCCGCACCAGCTTGGTCGAACGCCAGATCGGTCTGTTCCTGTTCATCTTCCTGGCCGGGCTCACGGCCCTGATCGGATTCGCCTGGCTGCTGAGCCGAACGTTTGCGCGCGGTGTGACCCGCCCCTTGTCGTCGTTGACCGAGCAGATCCTCGACCCGTCCAGGCGGCAGATCCGGATCGCCGACCACGAGAAGATCAGCCCCGAGTTCGTGGCCGTAGCCGATGCACTGGATCGGGCGCGCTCTCTGACGGTGCAGTTCCAGGACGAGCTGGAAGATGCGGTAGAGACCAAGACGGCCGAGCTCGAGCGCGCCAACGAGGTCCTCCAGGCGCTCTCCGGCCAGGACCCGCTGACCGAACTGCTGAACCGCCGCGGCCTGGAGGCGGGATCGGAGAGCCTGCTCGGCCTGGCTCGACGGGAAGGCCTTCCGGTTTCCCTGGCCGTGGTCGACATCGATCACTTCAAGAACGTCAACGACCAGCACGGTCACGCCGCGGGCGACCGCTGCCTGGTGGAGCTCGCCCGGCTGATGCACTCGATGTTCCGGCGCAGCGGCGACCTGGTCGCCCGGACCGGTGGCGAAGAGTTCCTGATAGTTGCGGTCGGCGCCGATGCTGATGCAGCGCGCGATCGGCTGGAGGCGTTCCGGGCCGCCGTCGCCCGGATGTCGATCGAGGAGGAGTTCTGCGTGCTTCAGCTCACCGTGAGCATCGGCATGACCTCCGTGTCGACGACCTCGGATTGCCGATTGGACGAACTGGTCGAGCAGGCCGACCAGGCGCTCTACGCGAGCAAGAGGGCCGGACGCAACCGGATCACGAGCTACGACGACCTCGGCTGAGTGCCTTCGATCGCCGAAGGCCGGGACGGGTCCTTCCCGCGGCGGTATCCTCGAAGACCCCTCCAGAGATTACGGAACCCCCGTGCCCAAGTCCCGATTGCTTGCCTCGGCGAAGATTCCCGATACTGACGTGCAACTCAGGCTCCACGAGCACGGCGACCGATACGCGATCTCGATTCCCGGGCGCGGAGAGCTGATGAACACGCGCGTGCACGGCTCGGAGATCGCCCTCGCCGAGCGGGCCTGCGCGCGCATCGCGGCGCGACCTTCACCGCGCCTGCTGATCGGTGGGCTGGGCATGGGGTTCACCCTGGCCGCGGCCCTGCGGTCGCTGGACGGCAGCGCCGAGGTGGTGGTCGCCGAACTGGTCCCGGAAGTGGTCGACTGGAATCGCGAACTCGTGGGCGAGCCTTCGGGCCATCCACTGCGGGATCCGCGGACCACGGTCCACATCGGCGATGTGGCCGAATGCCTGCGGCAGCCGGGTTCGAAGTTCGATGCCATCCTGATGGACGTCGACAACGGGCCCGAGGGCCTGATCCGGGCCGAGAACGACTGGCTCTACGGCGCAGCGGGGCTGGCTGCGGCCAAGGCGGCCCTGCGCTCCTGCGGCGAACTGGCGATCTGGTCGGCCGGGCCCGACGAGCGGTTCACGAAACGGCTGCGTGCGGCCGGCTTCGACGTCGAGACCGAGGTCGTGCGCCCGCACCGCTCCGGCAAGGGGGCGAAGCACGTGCTCTGGTTCGCCCGTACGCCGTCCTGACGAACAGGCCGCAGCGATTCGGCCATTTGGCAATCTCCCGCCGCTGACGTATTCTGGCCGTGCCTCGCTGGCCGAGCATCGCGCACCGATGCCGCGTACGGCGACCGGAGGACGGCCGGCTTGACCCACCCCGCAGATGCAGCGCCGAGCACGCACGAGGCCCCCGGCGGTCGGTCGCCGCGCGAGCATCGTCGCCGCGAGGGGTTTCGCCTGCTGCGCCGCATGCTCGCCTATCACGCGATCGTGGCCCTCGTGCTGGTGCTCGGGCTGGTGGCGTATCCGCCGCTCGTCGATCTGCTGCCCGTCGGCGGTGTGGAGGAACTGGCCGAGACCGGCTCCTGGTCGGTCGAGCTGCCGCCAACCGAGCGGGCCGAGGGCGAGGTCGTTCGAACCGTGCTCGACGCCACCGGTGAACTCGACCGGCTGGGCTACGCCCGACGTCTCGCGATCGCGTTGATCGGGCTCTGGATCCTGATGCTGCCGGTCGCCTGGGTGCACAAGCGCATGTACCGCGCGGAGACCTTCGATCATTCGCTCGACGAGACCACGCTGGTCCTGCCGGGTGTGGTCGCCGCCATCGTGCTGGTCGTCCAGCACAGCCTGGCGCTGGCCTTCAGCCTGGCGGGCATCGTGGCCGGCGTGCAGTTCCGGCGTGCGCTGCAGGACACCTTCGATGCGCTGTTCATTCTCGTTGCGATCGGCGCCGGCATCGCTGCCGGTGTCGAGGCCCTGGAGATCGCCGCGGTCCTGTCGGTGTTCTTCAGCTACGCAACGCTTTACGTGTGCTGCTTCGGCGACGGCCTGGAGTCCGACTTCGTTGCGCGGCGCAAGCGCACGAAGCGGGAACGCAAGGAAGCGGTCAAGCGCGCCGAGCAGGAAGGAGAGGCCGATGCGGATGCCGACCCGCGCCACGATACGGGGGGGTGAGCCCGTGCAGGGGGTGCGCGGGAGGCTGGCCAGCGCCCTGGTGCTTGCCGGGATCGCAGCGCTTGCGCTTGCGGAGACGCCGGACCCCCCGGTGCCGCTGTTCGCGGAGCACGACACGGAGTCGCTTCCGCTGGAGGTCAGCGCGCCGTGGCGGAGCCTGCGCCGCCAGCGCGACGATGCCGGACCGTTCCCGGCCGTGCTGCGGGTCGAGGGCGTCGAACGGACCTTCGAGCCTACCGTCGAGAAGCGGGGCATTTCGCGCCAGGAAATCTGCGGCATGCCGCCGATCCGCTTGCGCTTCGACGAAGAACGCGTCGAGAGCACGCTGTTCGAAGGCAACCGGGCGATCAAGGTCGTCACCCACTGCCGCAACGGCAAGCGTTGGACCCAGTACGTGGTGCTCGAATACCTCGCCTATCGCCTCTACAACGCGCTGACCGAGATGAGCTTCCGCGTGCGGGCGGCCGAGATCACCTACATCGACACCGACCGGGACCGCGAGGACGAGCCGCGCATCGCGTTCCTGATCGAGGACGATCGCCTGGTCGGCAATCGTCACGGCCTGGACAAGGTCGAGGTCGAGGAGATCCATCCCCTGGACCTGCCGGCGTACGAGACCAGCATCTTCATGCTGTTCCAGTACATGATCGGCAACGTGGATTTCTCGCCGCTGGGCGGGGACGGCGACGAGTGCTGCCATAACGTCAAGTTGATCGGCGAGGAGGGCTCGCTCGAGCCGCTGTTCGCCGTGCCGTACGATTTCGACAGTTCCGGCTGGGTCGACACGACCTATGCCGCCGCGCCCGAACAGCTGCCGATCGGGGACGTGCGACAGCGCTTGTTCCGTGGGTTCTGTGCCCATAATGAAGGCCTCGAGCCGGCCCGGGCGATGATCCGGGAGCGGCGCGGCGCGCTGTATTCGATCGTCGAATCGGAAACGCGCCTGACCGACCGGAATCGACGCAAGGCCGTGCGCTACCTCGACGACTTCTTCGAGACCCTGGACAGCGACGGCCGCTTCGAGCGGCTGATCACGGGCGTATGCCGCGGCTGATCAGGGGTCTGCGCGGCAGCTGATGGACCCGGCCGGCTCGAATGATGGTTCTCCTTCTGCCGATTCTGCGCGCGCCAGCGCCTCGGCCTCCAGTTCGGCCAGTCGTGCCGCCAGGGCCTCGTCGCCCGGATGCAGATCGATGACGGCGCGCACATAGTCCGACAGGCCCGAATCGTCTTCCGGTAGCGGCACGCGCCCGTCGCGATACCCGGCGAATCGCCCGTGCGGCGTGATCTCCAGATAGCCGACATGGCCGCCGTAGTGCTCGGCGATGCCGGTGTCGATCTGGATGACCCGTCCGCCGTAGCGAGGCCAGATCACGCCGCCGGTCGGCGTATGGCCGACCACGACGTGTTCGGCCTCGAAGCGCTTCAGGATGGCATCGACGGTCGCCGGAGTCGCCGTCGGCTCGACCCCGGACAGGCCGCGATACCAGAGCGGGCCGACCGGATCGACCAGAATGTCGAGCTCTTCCTGGCTGCGCGCATCCAGCGCCTCGCGCGCACGGGCGGTCCAGTCCGACAGCGACGAGGTGCAGTAGTCGGCGCTGATGCCGCCGTGCAGGAACACCACGTCGTTGATCCGCACCGCGACGCGCTGGGCCCGCACCCATTCGTACATCTCGCCGTCGTCCGCCCACAGCGGGCTCCAGGCGTAGCGGTGCTCCAGCCAACCCTCCGGGTGCTCGGCCTTCCACTGCCGTTCGAAATCCTCGGGCAGGGCAGCGAAGGCTTCCGGATCGCTGGCTTGCATCCGGTCGAGAAGCTCGTCGAGATAGCGATCGCGCAGGCGGGAAGAGCGTCGATCGGCCCAGGCCGCGAACTCGCCCGGTGTGACGTAGCGGAGATCGCCGTAGACGTTCATCGCTTCGTGGTTGCCCATCAGGTTGTGGACCGCACCGCCGTCGCGGTCGGCCTGACGAGACAGCTGTGCCATGTGCTCGATGATGCGTCGCGTATCGGGCCCGCGGTCGGGAATGTCGCCGGTCTGGACCAGGTGGGTCTCGCCGGCATCCCAGCGGCCTCGATCGTCGACCAGGCCGGCGGCCTCGAGCGTGGCCATGTAGCCGTTCCAGTCGCCGTGAAGGTCGCCGATGGCGACGATGCGCTCGACCCCGCCGATGTGGTGCTCGCGATCGAACTCGTCAGCGATCGCGCAGCCGGCCAGGAGGGCCATTCCGAACCACGACATGCGCGCCAGGTGCCCGAGCGGGCCGATTGCCGGACCTTGCGCCTCGAGGTCTCGTGTGGTCATGGCTGCACCCTTCAGGAGTCGATCGCCATCATAGCGAACCGGTCACCGGCCCACTGCCGGAGCCACCGGAGCGATATGTGCCGACGAACGCCCGGAGTTCTGCTAGCTTCTCGTTCGAACGAATCCGAAGGGGAGAGTATGGACATCGATCTCGATATTCGCTCGCTTGCCGTCCTCGTCGGCGTGCTGCTGCAGCTCGCCGGGGTTGCCGTTGTGATCTACCAACTCCGGCGGGTCAACACCTCGATCCGCGTTTCGGCCCAGGCCGCGCTGTACCAGCAGTCCGCGGGCATCCGCTCGCTGCTCGTCGAGCATCCGGATCTCAGGCCCTATCTGTTCGATGGCGTCGAGATCGCGAACGGTGATGAACACTACGCGCGGGCCCGCACGGTTGCCGAAATGATGCTGAACTACCTCGAGCACCTGGTCATTCAGCAGGACAGCCTGCGTGCCAGCGAGCACTCGGCGTGGCGCCGGTTCGTCAAGCGGAGCGTGGCAGCCAGCCCGCTGATGCAGCAGGTGCTCGATGAGTCGCCCTGCTCGTATTCCGACGAGTTGCTTCGCGTGCGCAGACGCCTCGCGACCCGTGCGGGGTGATCTGAGCGCAGGCGGCCGTAGCGGGCCGGCGGCTGCTAGTGCTAGCATCGAGCGATGGGTGACGTCTTGCGCCGCAACCTGTTCATTGCCCTGGGTGTCTCTCTCCCGCTGGCGCTGATCCTGCTCGTTCTACTGGTGCAGGGGATCCACCGCTGGGGCGTCGAGCCGCCGGCCACGCCGGTCCTCTACGTCTACCAGGCCGATTATTTCCTGCGCCAGCACCTCGACTTCGACATCGTCGATGGACGCTTGCGGATCGACTATCGGCTCCCGGACAACGAGAACGTGGCCCACCAGGTCGCGCAGTCGAACTTCACGCTTGCCGTGCACGAGCCGCGCGTCGGGCGGACGATTCGATACGACATCGATGTTCCCGAGCCCGGTGACGGGCCCGATGGAGAGTCCGATGGAGAGTCCGATGCGGCGATCGAGCTTCCCGATGCGATCAGGCGGCTCAGCCTCGATTCCGATCCGGTTTCGCCCGAAGGGTTCCGGTTCGAGATCCGCCAGCGCCATCGCGGCGGGTTGTTCGGTGACCTGTTCGGCTACGGGCGCTACGGCGTCCGTTACGAGCTGGAACGCGACGGCGTCGGCTTCGAGGTTCCCGGGAACGGCGGCTACGCGACCCGAGATGCCTTCATTGGCTGGGTAGTCGCTACGGGTGATGATCCATGACGCGCGAGGAAGCCCTGGAGCGAATCGCCGAACTGGCTCGTCGGCACGACCTGGACATCTCGGACGTGGTGCCGGTTCTTCCGTCATCGAAGGATCGGACGGCTTCGTCGCCCGACTGGGCGCGGCGACTGCTGGCCGTGGTCGGCGGTCTGCTGGTGCTGGCCGGGCTGATCGGCGTGCTGCAGCTGGTCTGGGACGACCTTGCGCCCTTCGCCCGCGTGCTGACCGTGTTCGGGTCGGGGCTGGTGCTGCTGGTGCTCGGCGTGGTCGCCGGACGCGACCCGGCCTACGAGTCGGCCGCCTCGCCGCTGTTGCTGGTCGCCGGCCTGTTCCAGACCACCGGATTGTTCGTGCTGCTCGACGAGTACTCGACGGGGACCGATGAACTGCTCGGCGCGATGCTGGTCTTCGGCGTGATGACCGCGCAGTTCGGCCTGCTGTTCGCCGCCCTGAAGCGCACCGACCTGCTGTTCCTGCTGTTGCTGAGCGCCACTCTCGTGTTCGGGACGACCCTGGCCTGGCTCGACGTCGAAGGTGAATGGATCCTGCTTGTTATCGGCGTATCCGGCCTGCTGATCAGCTACGGCCTGGAGCGCACGCGTTGGCGCGGTTTGTGCGGCCTGGCGTGGTTCGCCTATGCCGCTTGCACGGCGATCGGCTTGTTCGGTCTCGTCGAGGGCCGGTTTCCCTTCGACCTGTTGCTGATCGTGGCGGCAGTGCTCCTGGTCCAGCTCAGCATCCACGTGCAGAGCCGGCCGCTGCTCGTGGCCGCGGTGATCGTCCTGCTCGCCTACCTCGGCTACTTCACCGGTGAATACTTCGCCGACGTGCTCGGCTGGCCGATCGCGCTGATCGTGTTCGGCCTGGTGCTGCTGGCTCTGTCCGGTTACGCGGTGCGGCTGGGGCGGGGCATGCGGGCAGAGCCTCCAAGCCGTTCGGAACCACGCTGATGGAGGGGCGCGAGGGACAGGGGGGCCGCCGGATGAAGGAGCCTGGCGGTGCCTTGATCGGGGATCCCGGCTGGAGGTCTGCCGTTTCGAGCGTCGCCATGGCCGACCGACGCTGATGGACGAGCGCACCCTCGAACTCCTGGTCGACCTGCACGCATGCAACGAACGGCAGGGACCGGGCAGTCGGACGACGACCGAGCGCGCCATCGAGTTCGCCGGCTTGCGCGAAGCGGGCCCTTTGCAAGTGGCCGACCTGGGGTGCGGAACCGGCGCCTCGGCACTGATCCTGGCCGAAGTGCTTGATGCCCACGTCACTGCGGTCGACCTGAGCGAGGCCTTCCTCGACCGGCTGCAGCGCGCAGCCGCGGAACGTGGGCTGGACTCACGCGTCGAGGCAGTCCGGGCCTCGATCGACGACCTTCCCTTCGACGATGCACGCTTCGACGTGGTCTGGTCCGAGGGCGCGATCTACACCATCGGATTCGCCGAGGGGCTGCGGGCGTGGCGGCGGCTGCTCGCGCCCGGCGGCGTGCTGGTCGTCAGCGAGCTCACCTGGACGACGCCCCGCCGACCGAAGCCGATCGAGGAATTCTGGGGCAACGCCTATCCCGCGATCGACACGGCGTCGGCCAAGATGAAGGCGATGGAGGAGGCGGGGTATTCGCCGATCGGCTATTTCACGCTGCCGCCCGAGTGCTGGACGGACGAATATTACAAACCCCTGGAGGCGGGCTTCGATGCCTTCCTGGAGCGGCATGCGGATCGGGCCGAGGCGGTCCGGCTCGTCGAGGCCGAGCGGGAGGAAGTCGCGTTGTATCGACGCTTCGGGGCGTACTACAGTTACGGCATGTACATCGCGCGCCAGCCGCGCGGGGAGACGGATTGGTGAAATCCGACGGCGAGCGCGTCACCTGCCGGACCCCGAAATCGGGCGGCAAGCCCACCCGGATTCTCCGCTGGAAGTTCGACGCGATGCGTGACGCGATCCTGGCGTCGGTCGGCAACGACGAGCAGGGCACGCCGTTCCGCGATCTGCGGGGCGGCATCTCGGCGGCCCTCGATCGCTCGCTGGACGCCACCCGTCGGGAGGAATTCGGTTCGGTGGGCTGGTACCTGATGACCGTCAAGCTCGAGCTCGAGGTGCGTGGCGAGATCGAGCGCGTGCCGGGTGCCTCGCCGCAGCGGCTGAGAAGGATCGACTGATCGTTCGCCTGCAATCGAACGGACAGACGAGATTTACATTCCACAACGCAACCGGAGGTTCGCTGAATGAATCCGTTCTCTTCGCTCGTGATGGCCGCCTCGGTCGTGGCCCTGCTGACCTTCGCGGTCGGCGTCCGGATGTACCTGCTGCGAGTCCGGGAGATGAAGGCCAACCGCATCCACCCGCAGTCGGTTGCGCTGTCGGCCCAACGCGCCGACCGCCTGAAGGACACGCGCGCCGCCGATAACTACAACCACCTCTTCGAGCTGCCGGTGCTGTTCTATGCGCTGGTCGCGATTGCGCTTGCGACCAGCCATGTGCCCGCCTGGCTCGCGGTAGGCGCCTGGGTGTTCGCGATCCTGCGCGTCGTCCACAGCGTCATCCAGTGCACCTACAACAAGGTCATGCACCGCTTCGCGGTCTTCATCCTCGGCTTCCTGGTGCTCCTGACGATGTGGGTGGGCTTCATCACGACCTATGTCGCGCGCTGATCGCCGCCATTGCTCGGCGACGATGGGCGCCGGGACCTCCTGAACCGTGCTGGCCATCCTGTCGCTGCTGGTGGTGCTGGTGATTTCCTTCCTGGTCACCCGGATCGCATCGTCGGCGCTGGTCCACACGGGCCTGTCGCGCGAAGTCGCGCGCTTCCAGGCTCGCTCTGCGCTGACCGGAGCGGGTTTCACGACCACGGAATCGGAGCGTCTGGTCAATCATCCGGTCAGGCGACGCATTCTGATGGCCCTGATGCTGGTCGGCAATGCGGGCATCATCACCGCCGTGTCGTCGCTGCTGCTGGCCTTCATCGGCGAAGATCCGGGCACGCCGCTGTGGCTTCGCGTCGGCCTGCTGGTCAGCGGGCTGGTGGCGCTCTGGGCGGTGGCGAACAGCCGTACGGTGGATCGGACGCTGTCGCGATGGATCGATCGAATGCTCGAGCGCTACACGGCAATCGAAGTGCGCGATTTCGGTAGCCTGCTCGGACTGTCCGGTGATTTCCGGATCGTCGAATGGATGGTCGAGCGCGACGACTGGCTGGTCGATCGCCGGCTCGAAGACGTCGCACTGGACCGCGAAGGGGTGCTTGTGCTTGCGGTCCAGCGGGCCGACGGGGCGTTTCTCGGTACCCCCGATGGCGAGGTCGAGATGAAGGACGGCGACGTGCTGGTGGTGTACGGTCATCTGGACGCCCTGGAACGGCTGGACCACCGCAGCGCGGGGCCGGGCGGCGAGCTGGACCATGCCGAGGCGGTGGCCGAGCAGGAGGCTGCCGGGTTCGCCGACCCGGACTCTTCGCCGCGCAAGGCCCGGGACCGGGCCCGGAACGATTCCGACGGGTCGGTGTAAACATCCGCGCCCGGGTGCATCCAATCCTGTAGAGACCACGCCGGGAGCCGTCGTGCCCCACGATTTCGATGCCGTCATCGAAGCCCACCGCGATCAGCTGGTGCGTATCGCGCGCCAGTACGGCGGGCCGAACGACTGGCAGGACCTGCTCCAGGAAACCGCGCTGGCCATCTGGCGCGGCCTACCGGGGTTCGAGGGGCGCTCGAAACTCTCCACCTGGGTCTATCGGATCGCGGTGAACTGCGGTCTGCAACACGTCCGCAAGCGCCGACCGCCGCAGGACGAACTGGTTCGGGAGCCGGCCGGCGCGATCGCGGTAGGTGATCCGATGGCCGTCCTCGAGACCTTTCTTGCCGAGATCGACCCCATCAACCGTACGGTCCTGCTGCTCGATCTCGAGGGGCTTTCGCGCGACGAGATCGGCGATGTTCTGGGCATGTCGCCGGGCGCCGTGGCGGTTCGAATGAGCCGGCTCAAGGCCCGGTTCAACGAACGATTCCTGGTAGATGGATGACGCGGGATGATGGAGAAGGACGCATGATGGACTGGAACCAACTACGCTACGAGTGGCAGGCGCGCGATCCCGAGCCGATTGCCCCGGAGCGTCTGCGACCGACGCAGCGCACGAAGCTCTGGCAGAGAGTGCGGCGGCGGGACCTGCTCGAAACCGCGGTCGCGATTCCGCTGGTCCCGTTGTTCGGCGTCGCTGCGGTGATGCTGGCGATGGCCGGCCTGCCGACGGCGGCCGCGTTCGCGGGTTTCCTGGCAGTCGCCGTGGCGTGGATTCCGCTACGCCTGTGGCGAGCGCGCCAATCCATCCCGGCACCGGATCCCGGCGGCAGCGCGCTTGCCTTCCTTCGCGCCGAGCGTCGCGCACTCGAGCTGCAGGTCGAGCTGCTGTCATCGGTCGCCTGGTGGTACTGGGGTCCGATCGGCGTCGGCGTGATCGGCCTGGTAGCGGGCATCCGCGGACTCACGCCCGAAACGCTGGTCTACGCCGGCTTCGTGGCGGTGCTGTGTGCGGCGATCGAAGTGGCCAATCGGCTTGCGGTCCGGAAAGGCATCCGGCCTGCAATCGCCGCGGTCGATCGACAGATTCGCGAACTTCGCAAGGAGCTGGAAGAAAATGACGCAATTCTCTGAATTTAGAGTGGTAATCGCAGCCCTTCTTCTGCTGGGCCCGACCGCAACGAAGGCAATCGACGAGATCGGCACGCAGCTCGACGCCGCGGTCGCCGACGGCGAGGTGCTGTCCGCGGCGGTGTCGTCCTGGGACCAGGGCATCCAGCGCCGTCGCTTCGTCGGCGCCCTGTCGGAGGACGACCGCCGCGCGCCCGACGGCACGACCCGCTACCAGATCGGTTCGATCACCAAGGCCTTCACCCACCTGCTGCTGGCCGAGCGCGTCGCCGCCGATGCGGTGGCCTACGACACGACGATCGGCGAGATGCTCGAGGATGCAGCCCCATTCGAGAACTCGGGCGTGGCCGATATCACGCTCGAAGCCCTGGCCACCCATACCAGCGGCCTGCCGCGCCTGCCCGCCAACCTGAACCCGGCCGCCGCCCCGCAGGACCCCTACGCTGCCTATGACGACGAGGCCCTTATGAGCGGGATTGTCGCGGCCCGCGCCGGGCAACCCCTGGGCGCGGACTATGCCTACTCCAATTTCGGCGCCGGCTTGCTGGGCTGGCTGCTGGGGCGTGAACACGGCGAGGGCTATGCGGCGGCCCTCGAGGAAGAGGTTCTCGCTCCGCTGCGCATGAACGACACGGCCTTCGAGCCCGGCGATACTTCAGCCGCCGCGTTCGCCGGGGGCGAGATCATCCCGCCCTGGGCCTTCGACGCGCTGGCCGGCGCCGGCGCGCTGTGGAGCACGACCGAAGACCTGATGGGCCTCGCGAGCGTCCTTCTCGGGCACCGGGGCAATCCGTTGCAGCACGACCCCGCCTACCAGCTCGAGCCCGTGGCCGATGCCGGCGCGTTCGCCGTAAGTCGCGTCTGGCACATCGCGGAGACCGAGCGTGGTCCGGTGTTCTGGCACAACGGTGGCACCGCCGGTCATCGCTCGTTCTTCGGCGTGCGGCCGACGACCGACCAGGCCCTGGTGGTGCTCGTCGCCGGTAGCGCGGACCCCACGGCCATGGGCATGCGCTGGTTCGGCGTCGATGCTCGGGACGATGCGACGGCGGAGGTCGACGAATCGGTGCGGGGCCAGTACGCGCTGTCCGACGCGGTCGGCATCGGCGTGTTCGCCGAAAACGGAGCACTGCAGGCCCAGCTCAGCGGCCAGTCTGCTTTGCCCATCGAGCCTGTCGGCGACGACTGGTACCGTTTGACCGCGGTCGACGCCTCGCTGCGCTTCCTCCGCGAAAACGGCGAAGTGATCGCCGTCGAGCTGGTCCAGAACGGTCAGGTGCAGCGTGCCGAACGCGTCGCGGATCGCGCCGCCGTACTGGATCGCGACGAATCCGAAATCGAGGTCGACGAAGGCGAGCTCGATGCCTACGTCGGCGAGTACGCCCTGACGCCGCAGGTGCGCTTCACGGTTCGCCGAGGCGGCGAGAGCGGACTCGAGGTGCGGCTTACGGGGCAACCGTTCTTTCCGGTGTTTGCCCGGGGCGGCGACGTGTTCTTCTACAAGGTGGTCGACGCCGAACTGCATTTCGAACGCGGCGAGGACGATGCCGTCGATGCGGTGGTGCTGCACCAGGGTGGAATCGTCCAGCGCGCCGAGCGGATCGGGCCCGGCCAGCCTGGCGAAACCGAGGATTGACCGTCGTGCGCCTGATCGCCCTTCGCTTCGAGGGACCGGGTCGAGCCGGCCCTGCATGAGCGAGCGCCTGGCCGACGTGCTGGACGAGGCGCGAGCGTGTACGCACTGCGCTCTGCATCTGCCGGCCGGCCCGCGGCCGATCCTCCAGGCGCATCCCGAGTCGCGCATCCTGGTCGCCAGCCAGGCGCCCGGCCGGCTCGCGCACGAATCCGGCGTGCCGTTCCATGACCCGAGCGGCAGGCGGCTGCGCGACTGGATGGGGCTGGACGAGACGGCCTTCTACGATCCCCACAACGTCGCGATCGTGCCGATGGGGTTCTGCTACCCCGGCAAGGCATCGGGCCGGGCCGGCGGCGATGCACCGCCGCGCCCCGAGTGTGCGCCGCTGTGGCGGCAACGTGTCCTGGAGCGGATGACCGGCATTCGGCTTGCGCTGGTCATCGGCCGCTATGCCCAGCGCTGGCATCTGGGCGCACGGGCCGGTCGCCCGATCGTCGACCTCGCACGGGACTGGCTGGACACGCCGGTTGGCGCTGCTTCGGACGGCGCAACTGAAGTGGTGCCGATGCCGCACCCGAGCCCGCGCAACAACCCGTGGCTGGCTCGAAACGCCTGGTTCGAGGAGCAATTCGTCCCCCGGCTGCAGGCGCGGGTGCGCGAGGTGCTGGCGTCGAAGGACTGATCGGCCGGAAGGGGCCGCGCGACTCGACGACCCGCGGGGTGCTCAGTCGATCAGGTCGACCTGGAACGATGACGTCGACGACTGCAGGCCGAAGTGGCCGTAGCCGAAGCTGTAGGTCGCGTCCTCGCCGGCGATGCGTGAACTGTGGACGCCGCCGACCGTGCACACGCCCGTAGCGCAGACGACCTGGTCGGACCAGGACTTGATCGAATAGACCCGCGCACCGAGCGGCTTGCCGTCGAGCCAGTTCAGGAACGGACTGTTGACCGAAAGTCCCCAGTAGCCGCAGGTGGAGGTCCAGACGTTCCACGGATAGCGTCCGCAGGACCACAAGCCACGAAACGCGCCGGCGATGCCGACGAAGGCATCGACGGACCCGGCCAGGTCGAAGTCGGCAATCTGTCTGGCGGCGAGCGTTGCGCCCATCGAGTGGCCGAGCACGTCGATGCGTCCCGTACACGATGCATCCAGCGCGTCGGCCAGGGCGATGCGGACCGGGGTTTCCTCGCTGCCCGAGTGATTGTTGCAGGCCGCGCACGACGAGCCCCAGGCCGGGCGGAAGATTTCGCTGGAGCTCCAACCCTGTTGAACGAGCCGGTTGTAGGTGTTGTTCCAGTCCGATGGGCTTCCGGCGTTGCCGTGAACCAGGACGACGGCGTCGCGGCAGGCCAGGGCCGGAGCGGCGCCGAGCGCCAGGAGTGCGAAGAGTCCGGGGACAAGAAACCGGAGTGCGGTGCGTGCCATGGGGTCGCTCCCTCTGTTGCCTGCAACCACGGTGCACGCGTCGACGGACCGGGGGTAGTGGACCAAAGGGAAGGCCGGTTGCAACTGTCGCCCGGAAGGGTCCGGCGGTCGGATCGGGGTGTCGGTGCGGGTGCGGTATTCCAGCGGCTTCACGCCGAAATGCGCACGAACCGGTCCCCGAGGCCGACCCGCGCCACTCCCCGGATCGGTAGTTCGGCCAGCGGCGTCAGGCGCCCAGGGCCGCGGCGTGGTGACGCAGGTGGTCGTCGATGAAGGTCTGGATGAAGTAGTAGCCGTGGTCGTAGCCGGCATGGCGGCGCAGCTCGAGCGGCTGGCCCGCTTCGGTGCATGCGGCCTCGAACAGCTCGGGCTTGAGCTGTTCGGCCAGGAACGGATCTTCCAGGCCCTGGTCGACCAGCAGCGTACCGTCGAAGGGATGCCGACGGACCAGGTCGCAGGCGTCGTAGCGCGCCCAGTCGTCGCGGTTCTCGCCCAGGTAGCGGGGCAGCGCCTTGTGGCCCCAGGGCACCTGCGACGGTGCGACGATCGGCGCGAATGCGGAAATCGAGCGATAGCGCGCGGGGTTGCGCAGGCCGATGACCAGCGCGCCATGGCCGCCCATCGAATGGCCGAAGATGCCTGCGCGGGCTGGATCGACCGGAAACTCCTCTTCGATCAGCGCCGGCAGTTCGCGCGTGACGTAGCTGTACATGCGGAAGCGATCCGACCAGGGCGCTTCGGTCGCGTCGAGGTAGAACCCGGCGCCTTCGCCGAAGTCCCAGTCGTCGGTCGCTCCCTTGATGCCCGTATCCCGCGGGCTGGTGTCCGGTACGACGAGGACCAGGCCCAGCTCGGCGGCCAGGCGCTGGGCGCCGGCCTTGATCGGGAACACGTCGGGTCCGCAGGTCAGCCCCGAGAGGTAGTAGAGCAGCGGCAGGCGATCGCCGGCCTGGTGGGGCGGCATGAACACGGAAAAATGCATTTCGCCGCCGCACTCTGCGGAGCGATGGCGGTAGAAGCCCTGGCGTCCGCCGTGGCAGTGATGGAGCTGTTCGAGTTCGATCGCCATACGGGGCCTCCGGCTCAGTAGATCACGACGGAGCGGATCGACTCGCCGGCGTGCATCAGGTCGAAGCCGTCGTTGATCTTCTCCAGGGGCAGGGTGTGGGTGATCAGGTCGTCGATGTTGATCCGGCCGTCCATGTACCACTCGACGATCTTCGGCACGTCGGTCCGGCCGCGGGCCCCGCCGAAGGCGCTGCCGCGCCAGTTTCGCCCGGTCACCAGCTGGAACGGTCGCGTGGCGATTTCCTCGCCGGCTCCGGCCACGCCGATGATCACCGACGTGCCCCAGCCCTTGTGGCAGCACTCCAGGGCCTGGCGCATGACCTCGACGTTGCCGATGCACTCGAAGCTGTAGTCGGCGCCGCCGCGGGTCAGGTGGACGAGATAGGGCACCAGGTCGCCGTCGACCTCTTCCGGGTTCACGAAGTCGGTCATGCCGAATTTCTCGGCAAGCTCGCGGCGCGACGGGTTGATGTCGACGCCGACGATCTGCTCGGCGCCGGCCAGGCGCGCGCCCTGGATGACGTTCAGGCCGATCCCGCCGAGACCGAAGACCACCACCTTCGAGCCCGGCTCGACGCCGGCCGTCCAGATCACCGCGCCGATCCCGGTGGTCACGCCGCAGCCGATGTAGCAGACCTTGTCGAAGGGTGCGTCCGGGTGGATCTTCGCCAGGGCGATCTCGGGCAGGACGGTATGGTTGGCGAAGGTCGAGGTGCCCATGTAGTGGTGCAGCGGGTCCCCGTTCAGGCTGAAGCGGCTGCTGCCGTCGGGCATCACGCCCTTGCCCTGGGTCTCGCGGATGGCCTGGCAGAGATTGGTCTTCGGGTTCAGGCAGTAGTCGCACTCGCGGCATTCGGGGGTGTACAGCGGAATGACGTGATCGCCCGGCTTGACCGAGCGCACACCGTCGCCGACCTCGAGCACGACGCCGGCACCTTCATGGCCGAGGATCGCGGGAAACAGACCCTCGGGATCCTTGCCGGAAAGGGTGAATGCATCGGTATGACAAAGCCCGGTGGCCTTGATCTCGACCAGCACTTCACCGGCGCGGGGGCCGGCCAGGTCGACGGTCTCGATGGAAAGCGGCTTGCCGGCCTCGAAGGCAACGGCGGCACGGGTCTGCATCGGCGGGCTCCAGCGTGAACGTGAACCCCGATGATACCGGGGCGGTTCGGACAGGTCGAAGCCGGCGAACCTTCCCGGCGGCCGGGAAGGGGGAGGCGCCTGAGGCGCTGGTCGGGGTCAGGCGGCGTTGCGGTTGCCGTTCCGGCTGCCGCTGCGGTTGCCATCCTTACGGCGTGACGAGCTTGCGCGACCGCCGCTCTTCGCCGAACGAGGCGCGCCCCGGCCCCGGGCGTTGCGGTTCCCGGACGGACCGCCATTGCCGCGACCCCGGCCGCCACCGCCGCCACCGCCTCGCGGAGACTTGGCCGAATGATTCAAGGGTTCGGTCGGCGCATAGCCCTCGACCGTCTCGGTCGGAATCTCGACCTTGACCAGCTTGCGTACGGCTTCGAACTTGCCGTGTTCGGCACCGCAGACCAGCGATACCGCCAGCCCGTCGCGACCGGCCCGGCCCGTACGGCCGATCCGGTGGACGTAGTCTTCCGGCACCTCGGGAATGTCGTAGTTGACCACGTGCGGCAGCTGCTCGATGTCGAGCCCGCGGGCAGCGATATCGGTGGCGACCAGCGCCCGGATCCTGCCGGACTTGAACTCGCCGAGCGCGCGCGTGCGCGCGCCCTGGCTCTTGTTGCCGTGGATCGCCGCGGCGCTGACGCCGTCGGATTCGAGCTGCTTGGCCAGGCGGTTGGCGCCGTGCTTGGTGCGGGTGAACACCAGCACCTGGCGCCAGTCGTTGCTGCCGATCATCCAGGACAGGAGTTCCCGTTTCTTCGCCTGGTCGACCGGAATGGCCTTCTGCGCGATCGCCTCGACGGTGCTGTTGGGCGGCGCGGTCTCGATCCGGACCGGGTCGTTCAGGAACTGGCCGGCCAGCTGGGTGATCTCGCGCGAGAAGGTGGCCGAGAACAGCAGCGTCTGGCGCTGCTTCGGCAGCGCCTTGAGAATGCGCTGGATCGCCGGCAGGAAGCCCATGTCGAGCATGCGGTCGGCCTCGTCGAGGATCAGCACTTCGAGCTGGCTCAGGTCGACGCAACGGCGCTGCATCAGGTCGATCAGGCGACCGGGCGTGGCAATCACCACGTCGACGCCGCGCTTGAGCTTGTCGATCTGCGGGTTGATGTTGACCCCGCCGAAGACGACTGCCGACCTGATCGAGAGGTTGCGGCCGAAGTCGCGGAAGTTCTCGTGGACCTGGGCGGCGAGTTCGCGCGTCGGCGTGAGCACCAGGGTGCGCACGGCGCGTCCCTGGCGAGGCGTCTCGGCCAGCCGGTGCAGGGTGGGCAGCGCGAACGCCGCGGTCTTGCCGGTGCCGGTCTGGGCGCTTGCCATCACGTCGCGGCCTTCGAGGACGACGGGAATGGACCTGGCCTGGATCGGGGTGGCTTTTTCATAGCCCTGGGCCTGAACGGCACGCAGGAGTTCGGCTCGGAGGCCGAGGGAATCGAAATTCATGGAATCGTGTTCCTTGTGTACCAAGGCAGAGCACCGTCGAAGTCGACGGAGAAGGGCAAATCGGGGAGGGGCCTTGGTAGGAATTCACATCCGCGAAGCGCGCATCGCAGAAGTCGCAATGCGGAGCGCACCCTACCACGTTTCAGCCGCTGGCGGCGGATTTCGCATCACGTCGATCGAGCCGCTCCAGGCATTCTTCGCACCATTCGACGATGGTCGCGTATTTGGTCAGACCGAGTCGAAGCGTGAAATGAGCGAACAGCTCCGGGTCGGGCAGCGCGTCCGGAAACCGCGGATCCTCCGCCGCCCAGTGCGCTTCCAGGCCTTCGAGTTCCCGGCGATGGCGAAGGAACTCGTCGCGCAGCTTTTCCATGAATGCCCGCTGTTCCTGTCTCGGAAGGTGGGCGAGGTAGCCCACCTGGGCCAGCCAGCTGAGCCGGTCCGAATGGACCTCCGGTCCGTCCTGCAGCCACTGCGTCAGCGCATCGATTCCGGCTCGCGTGCGGCGATACACCTTGCGTGGCGGGCCCTTGTCGGAGGGCTCTTCGCGGCTTTCCAGCAGGCCGTCGTGCTCCATCCGCTTCAGCGTCGGGTAGATCTGCGCCAGGTTGGCCGACCAGTAGTGCCGCTCCTGGTTCTCGAAGCGCTGCTTGAGGTCGTAGCCGCTGGCCGGTGTGGCCAGCATGCCGAGGAGAATGTCGGGCAGGCTCATGCCGGCTGCGTGTTCGCCCTGGCGAACCTGGCGCGCTCGCGCCGCATCCAGATGCTGATGGCAGGAATGCCGATCGCCGCCGGCAGGATCCACGGCACCACCTGCCACATGCCGGGCAGGCTGTAATCGGTCAGGCGATTGATGCCGAACACCGCGAAGGCCGTGTGGAACGCGATGCCGCAGCCGAGCATGGCATTGAGGTGTTCGAGTTTCCAAAGGCCCGGCTCGTTGCGCTTCCCGGAGACCACCTGCAGGATCTGGCGGCCGTTGCCGATGCCCAGGGGAGAGAGCGCCAGCAGGATGATCATGTTGTCCGGCCGGAAGTAGAGCGCGTAGGCGATCAGCAGCACGCTGGCCGTGATGGCCGTCCAGGCGGAAACGCGGCGGTACGGCGAGTCCATCGCGGAGGGATCGCGCTTGTGCTTCAGCACCCCGAAACCATGGCTGAGAATGACGCCGGTCACCAGCGCCAGGTAGCCGAGGAACAGCAGGAATCCCCAGGACTCGGGATTGTCGGCGGGCGTGATCCCGCGGGCCAGGGCGTCCGCGCCGTTGCCGATCACCGCGAATCCGGCGGCAGCCAGGACCACAAAGGCGCTCCAGCGAAAGACCTTGCCGGCGCTGCGATGCAGCGGCCCGCCCTTGCGCGCGAAGACCGGCACCCAGAACGCGGCCAGTCCAGTGAAGCCGAAGACGATGTGAATCCAGCGATTGAGGTCGAGGGTGATGTCCATGCGGCGGCTCCCGTGGTCGCGAAGATCTTGCCTGCCGTGCTGGCGGGCGTTCCCTTCGCCAGCTGCTATGTAACTCCTGATATAGACTATGTCATGAGTTATATACCACCGTCAAGCGGCTGCGTGCCGCGGGCGCTTTCGCTCGGCACCGTGCATCGACGCCATGCCCGGACCCTTCCACCGATGCGGCGCTTCGACAGGGCTCGTGCGCGTGGACGCGCAGGGCCCGGCTACAATGCCGCCATGGCGCTGACCGAGCTTTACCAGAAGGCGATCCTCGACCACAACCGGTCGCCGAAGAATCGACGTGTACTGCCCGCCGCGACCCACCGCGCCCGCGGTCTCGACGCGCTGTGCGGCGACGATATGGTGATCGAGCTGGAGCTGGCCGACGACGGGCGCATCCGCGCCTCGGCCTGGACCGGGGAGGCCTGTGCAGTCACCACGGCCTCGGCCTCGATGCTGACCGAATGGCTGCTTGGTCGAACCGTCGATGCGGTCCGGCGCGCGGCCGAGCGGTTCGCGGCGTTGCTCGACGATCCGGAGCAAGTGGACGTCGAAGAGTTCAGGGAAATCAATTATCTGCGGTCGGTTTCGAAATTCCCTTCGAGGAAGAGGAACGCCTGGCTTCCGTGGCAAACCGCCCTCGATGCACTGCAGGCCGAAGCAAGCGGCGACCGCGCCGATCCGCGCTGACTAGCCGTCGACCGGGTGCAGTCGAAGGAGCCGCCCCGCGGCCGCGTCGGTCAGCACGAAGATTCCGCCGTCCGGGCCGACCCGCACGTCCCGGATTCGCTCATCGAGTTCGTCGAGCAACCGGTGTTCGGCGATGATTTCGCGACCCTGCAATTCGAGCCGGCGCAGGTCGCGGGCAGCCAGGGCGGTGACAAGCAGGTCGCCGTTCCAGTCCGGAAACAGATCGCCGCGATAGACCGCAAGTCCGGCGGGGGCGATCGACGGCGTCCAGACGTAGTCCGGATCGACCATTCCGGGGCGCGAGCGATAGGGTGAGATCGAAGCGCCTGAATAATCGATGCCGTGGGTCGCAACGGGCCAGCCGTAGTTGGCGCCGGACTCGATCACATTGATTTCGTCACCGCCGCGCGGTCCATGCTCGTGGGACCAGAGCATGGTGCGCTGCCGGTCCCAGGCCAGCCCCTGGATGTTGCGGTGACCGAAGCTGTAGATCTCGGGACGGACGTCGTCCTGCCCGAGGAACGGGTTGTCGGTCGGCAGGGACCCGTCCTCGTTGATGCGCACGATGCTGCCGAGGTGGTTGCCCGGTCGCTGGGCGGCTTCGCGGTAATCGAATCCGTCGCCGAGGCCGATGACCAGGGTGCCGTCCGGCAACCACGCCATCCGCCCGCCGTAATGGACCGGCGTGTCCTTGGTCGGCGATGCAGTGAACAGCACTTCCAGGTCGACCAGCTGGCCGTCGACCAGTCGGGCCCGGGCAACCCGGGTGGCGTTGGCGTCCGAGGTGCCATGGGCGTAGGAAAGGTAGATCCAGCCGTTGCGCGCGAACTCCGGGTGCGGCAGGGCCTCGAACAGGCCGCCCTGGCTGTTGGCGTAGACGGCCGGTACCCCTTCGATCGGCGAATCCGTCAGCTGCCCGTCCTCGATGACGCGCAGCGCGCCGGTGCGCTCGGTGACCAGCATCCGGTCGTCGGGCAGAAAGGCCAGCGACCACGGCCATTCGAGCCCGTCGGCCACGGTTTCGATCTGGTAGTCTCGCGCCAATGCGGACGCCGAGAGAGTCGCCATAGCAACGGCTGCAAGCCCGGAGAGAACCGTACCGATGAACTGCCTGCCGAGAATCGTAGTGGAGAGAGTCGTAGTGGAAAAGATCGCCATGGACGCTGGTCTCGAATGCGGACGCCCGTCGGAGCATAGCAGCCGGGGGCGGCGATGAAGCGCGCGCTGGTTGGCTGGGTCATGGCGGTTCTGATTGCCGCAATCGGCGGGACGGCGGTCCAGGTGCACTTGAACGCCTCGGCGATCGCCGGGCTCGGCGTACCGGTTCCCCTCGGCGAGCGGCTGTCGATGCTCGGTCACGATCTTGTGCACTTCGCGCCGACCTACTCGGCGTTGATCGCCGCGGCCTTCCTCGTGGCCTGGCCGATCGCCGGCGGCCTGGCCCGCTGGCGCCCCGGGATCCGGAGCGTGCTGTTCCCGCTGGCCGGATTCGCGGCGCTGGCCGTGATGCTCGGCATGATGGAGCTGGCGCTGCCGATCACCGCGATCGCCGCGGCGCGTTCCTTCGGCGGCGTGATCCTGCTATGCCTGGCCGGCGCGTTGGGCGGCCTGGCCTACATCGCGTCGACGCCTTCGCCTCAGAAGTCGTCGTCGGCGTAGCCCTGTTCGATCAGCCAGTCGCGGTCCGAGTCCTCGTTGACGTTCTCGAACAGGAAGGTCGACAGGTAGCGCTCGCCCGTGTCGGCGACGATGGCCACCAGGCTCGAACCTTCGGGCGCCTCCTCGGCGACCTTGACCATCGCGGCGACGGCGCCGCCACCTGAAATCCCGGTGAAGATGCCTTCCTCTCGGGCCATGCGCTGGGCCATGTCGCGGGCTTCCTCGTCCGTGACCGGCACGATCCGGTCGGCGACGCTTCGGTCGAGCACCTTCGGCACGAAGTCCGGGGTCCAGCCCTGGATCTTGTGCGGCGTCCAGTCCTTGCCTGACAGCAGGGCTGCACCGGCCGGCTCGGTGGCGATCACCTGCAGCTCGGGGCGCGCGGTCTTGAGCACCCGTCCGGCGCCGCTCAGCGTGCCGCCCGTGCCCCAGGCGGTGACGAAGTAGTCGAGGCGGCGGCCGGCGAAGTCGCGCAGGATTTCCGGCGCGGTGGTGTTGCGATGGTAGGCCGGGTTGGCCTCGTTCTCGAACTGGCGGGCCAGGAACCATCCATTGCGCTCGGCCAGCTCCGCGGCGCGCCGGACCATGCCCGATCCCTTTTCTTCCTTCGGCGTCAGGATCACCTTCGCGCCGAGCGCGCGCATCAGCTTGCGGCGCTCGATCGAAAAGGTCTCGACCATCAGCGCGACGAACGGGTAGCCCCGGGCCGCGCAGACCATGGCCAGCGCGATCCCGGTGTTGCCTGATGTCGCCTCGACCACGGTCTGGCCGGGTTTCAGTGTTCCGCGGCGTTCGGCATCTTCGATGATGCCGATCGCGAGACGGTCCTTGACCGACGCCATTGGATTGAAGAATTCCAGCTTCGCGTACAGATCGACGTGGTCCGGACCGATCCGGTTGAGTCGAACGGTCGGCGTGTGGCCGATCGTCGAAAGAATATCGTCGTGGATCATGGTGTGCGCCTCGCGGCATGGGGCAGGGTAGATCGCTCAGTGTAGCTGTGAGGATCGGGTAAAGGAGTCAAGGGGGCGGTCGGCAGGGACTCGCGGGCGAGGCGTGAGGAGCTAGTGGGGGGTCAGGCCGGGGACCAGGGGCCAGGGGTCAGGGGCCAATAACACCAGCTCCTTCCCGTACCTATTGCGTTGCTACTGCCCCCACCATCCCCTTGCCCTGGCGCCTCGGCCCTGCAAAGCGCCGGGGGCTAGCGAGTGGCAAGAGCGAGGCACGAGGCAGTGGAGGGTGCTGGTGTTACTGGGCCCTGGTCCCTCGCCCCTTATCCATAAACCAACTCCACCTGCTCCACCGCATCCAGCCCCGAGATCGCGGCCAGCAGCTCGGTGCAGGGCCGGACCCGCCAGGCGGCCCCCAGTTTCAGGGTCGCCTCGGCGCGGCCGTTGCTGAAGCGCACGATCACCGGGATCTCGCCCGGTCGATAGGGCCGCAGCGCGGCGGCCAGGTCCTGGTGCACCGAGTCCGGCGCGGCATTGGGCTTGAGCTTCAGCTGGACGTGCCGGGCGAAGCGCTCGCGGGCCTGGTCCAGCGTGAATGCCTGCTCGGCGATCATCCGGTAGCCGCCGTTGAAATCGTCGACATCGACCTTGCCGCTGACCACGACGATCTCGTCGGCGACCAGCATGTCGCCGCTTTCGGACATGACCCGATCGAACACCGCGACTTCCATCCGCGCGCTGCCGTCATCGATCGCGGCGAACACGCCCTTGCCGGGCCGCCGGCGCAGCGCCACGACCAGGCCCGCCAGGGTCATCGGCGTGCCCTGGTTGCGGCCGCGTCGACGGCCGTCGCCGTTGCTGCCCGGTGGGGGCTGCTGGCTGCCCAGCTTGTCGGCGACCTCGCCGAGCCGGCAGCTGACGAAGCCGGCGATCTCGTCGGCCAGATCGTCCATCGGGTGGCCGGTCAGGTACAGGCCCAGCGTTTCGCGCTCGGCGCGCAGGCGCTGGCGCGCGTTCCAGGGCCGCACGTGGGGCAGCGGCGGTTCGTCGTCGGGGCTCGGTGCGTCGCCGCCGCCACCGCCTCCGAACAGGCTGGCCTGGCCGGCGGCCGAATCGGCCTGGTGGCGCTCTGCTGCGGCCCAGGAATCGGGCAGCGCCTGCATCAGCGCGGCGCGGTTGTCGCTGATGCTCTCGAGCACGCCCGCGCGAATCAGCGTTTCCATGGTCCGCTTGTTGAGCTTGCCCAGGTCGAGCTCGCGCAGCAGGCCGGCCAGGGAGCGGAACGGGCCGGTGCGCTCGCGCACCGCGACGATGTTCTCGATCGCGCCCTCGCCGACGCCCTTGACCGCGCCGAGGCCGTAGCGGATGTG
Source organism: Wenzhouxiangellaceae bacterium (assembly GCA_965222675.1). Taxonomy (GTDB): domain Bacteria; phylum Pseudomonadota; class Gammaproteobacteria; order Xanthomonadales; family Wenzhouxiangellaceae. The sequence continues at coordinate 2,072,905 of OZ244963.1, forward strand.
GCCGTCCTCGACTTCGAAGCGGTAGACCGAGGCATTGATATCCGGTGGCAGGATCTCGAGATCCATCGCCCGGCAGTCCTCGATCAGGTTGGCCACCTTGTCGGTCTTGTCCATGTCGGCCGAAAGCACCGCGGCCATGAATTCGGCCGGGTAGTGAGCCTTCAGCCAGGCCGTGTGATACGCGACCAGTGCGTAGGCCACCGAGTGCGACTTGTTGAAGCCGTAGCCGGCGAAGGTCTCGATCAGGTCGAACAGGTGGCCGGCGTCGTTGGCATCCACACCGTTCTCGGCGGCGCCGGCGCAGAAGATCTCGCGCTGCTTCGCCATCAGGTCGCGATCCTTCTTGCCCATTGCCCGGCGGAGCAGGTCGGCCGCACCCAGCGTGTAGCCGCCCACGACCTGGGCGATCTGCATGACCTGTTCCTGATACAGGATCACGCCGTAGGTCGGCTTCAGGATCGCCTCGGTCATCGGGTGCGGGTACTTGACCGTGGCCCGGCCGTGCTTTCGCTCGACGTAGTCGTCGACCATCCCCGCGTCCAGCGGGCCGGGCCGGAACAGGGCGACGGCGGCGACGATGTCGTCGAAGCTGTCGGGCACCAGCTTGCGCAGCAGGTCCTTCATGCCCCGCGACTCGAGCTGGAACACCGCCGTGGTGTGCGCCTTCTGCAGCAGTCGGAACGTGGCCTCGTCGTCCAGCGGCAGTGCATCCAGCTCGATCGGCGCATCTCCGGCGCGCTTGCGCTCGCGGTTCACCGATTTCATCGCCCAGTCGATGATCGTCAGGTTGCGCAGGCCGAGGAAGTCGAACTTGACCAGGCCGACGGCCTCGACGTCGTTCTTGTCGAACTGGGTCACGACCGAGCCGGAGCGCGGATCCGTGTACAGCGGCGTGAAGTCGGTCAAGGGCCCCGGCGCGATGACCACGCCGCCGGCGTGCTTGCCGGCGTTTCTCGCCACGCCTTCGAGTTGCATGGCCAGGTCCAGGATGCTGCGCGTGTCGTCCTCGCGCTCGAAGCGCTGCTTGAGCTCCGGTTCCTGCTCCAGCGCCTTGGCCAGCGTCATGTTCAGGTCCGGCGGGATCAGCTTGGCGATCGAGTCGACGAAGCCGTAGTTGTAGCCGAGCACGCGGCCGCAGTCGCGCACCGCGGCCTTGGCCGCCAGCGTGCCGTAGGTGATGATCTGGCTGACCCGGTCGCGGCCGTAGTGGTCGGCCACGTAGTCGATCACCCGGTCGCGCCCGGCCACGCAGAAGTCGATGTCGAAGTCGGGCATCGACACGCGCTCGGGATTCAGGAATCGCTCGAACAGCAGGTCGTAGCGCAGCGGGTCGGGGTCGGTGATGCCGATGCACCAGGCGACGAGCGAGCCTGCGCCGGAACCGCGGCCGGGCCCGACCGGCACGTCGTTGTTGCGGGCCCAGGCGATGAAGTCGGCGACGATCAGGAAGTAGCCGGAGAAGCCCATCTTGATGATGACCTCCAGCTCGCGTTCGACCCGGGCTTCGTAGTCGGCATTGGTGTAGCCGGGCGCAAGGCCGTGGACTTCGAGGCGGCGTTCCAGGCCCTCGCAGGTCTTGCGGCGCAGGTAGTCATCGGCGTTGTCGCCTTCCGGCAGGGGGAACGCGGGCAGGGCGTACTCGCCGAGGGTCAGCTCCAGGTTCAGCCGCTTGGCCAGCTCGACGGAATTCTCCAGCGCCACCGGCAGGTCGGCGAAGGTCTCGGCCATCGCTTCGGACGATTTCAGGCTCTGTGCCTCGACGTAGTCGCGCGGCCGGTGCTTGTCGTCGAGCAGCCGGCTCTGGTGGATGCACACCCGCGCCTCGTGGGCCAGGTATTCATCGGGCTGAGCGAAGCGGACGTCATTCGTCGCGACCACCGGCACGTCGGCCTCGATGGCCGCGGCCAGGAGCCCGCCCTCGACTTCGCGCTCGCCGGAGCGGCCGGTGCGGGTCAGTTCGATGTAGACCCGGTCAGGGAACCGCGCCGTCCACGCGCCCAGCCGTCGGCGCGCCTCGTTCGGGTGGCCGGCCGAAAGCGCCTGGCCGACGTCGCCGGCCCAGCCGGTCAAGGCGATCAGGCCCTCGCAGGTCTCGGCGGTCAGCCACTCCTCGCGAAGCCGCGGCTGGCCCTGTTCGCGGCCCTCGATGAAGCTCTTCGAGATCAGTCGACACAGGTTCAGGTAGCCGGTGCGGTCGGCCACCAGCAGCGTGGCCACGTGCGGATCGGGTCGGCTCGGCGAGGTGATGCGCACGTCGGCGCCGACCAGCGGCTTGATCCCGGCCTTGTGCGCCTCGCGGTAGAACTTGACCAGGCCGAACAGGTTGTGCCAGTCGGTGATCGCGATCGCCGGCATGCCCAGCTCGCGGGCCCGGGCGACCAGCTCCGCCGGCCGCGAAAGGCCGTCCTCCAGGCTGTACTGGGAATGGACCCGCAGGTGGACGAAGGTCGCCGGGGCGGGCGGTGCTTCGACATCGAGGGCCTGGTCGGGCGCGGCGGAGGAGGCGGGTTCGGCGGGCATGACGATCGATTATAGGGAAGCCGGACCGGCGGGTCCTGACGGCGACGGCCCGGGGCGAAAAAAAGGTTTCCGCTATTGCCAAATCGGGCCGGTTTTGGTATCTTGGCGCGCTTCGCTGTACGGGCGATTAGCTCAGTTGGTTAGAGCGCTGTCTTGACATGGCAGAGGTCGCTGGTTCAAATCCAGCATCGCCCACCAAATTCCCTTCTTCAGAACTTTCCTGGCACGCCGCCTGCGTCGTCGTTCGGTGCTCGCGATCCTCATGTGCCATCAAGGCACACTGCGGTCGCTGCGCTCCGCGCGCCAACGCAATCGACGCACCAGGAAAGCCCTGAAAAAGGGAATTGCATTTCCTTCTCAGGCTTCCTTGGGCACACGGCCAGCAGCGCCGTTCGGTGCTCGCGATCCTCATGTGCCACCAGGACCCAGGGGACACGCAGAGATGTCCTTGACGAAGAGTTCCTCTGTGCGATTGTGGCCGTGAGGCTCGCCGATGCCTGGGATCCCGGACGGTGCGGAATCGTTCAAGGGCTGGGCGAAGGCCCATTGGCGGATGGGGTAGGCTGGCGATCGTGGCCCTCGATGCGAGACGACGACAATGAGACATCTGCCGAGCCTTTCTACGGTGGCCGCGGCCCTGCTGGCGTGTGCATTCGCGAGTCTGGTTCGCGCTGAAGGGGCTGAATCCGAAGCGGGGTTTCTCGGCCAGGAGCCGCCGGGGATGGTGCCCGTGTCGTTCGCACCGGGGCTGGTGTCGAGTGCGCACTGGGAGTACGGGGCGGCGTTCACGCCTGGGATGGACAGGTTCTATTTCCTGCGGCGGGGCGGGGCGCACGAGGAGGTGACCTTCGTCGTCATTCGTCAGGAAAACGGGGTGTGGACGGAGTCGGTGGCGATGCCGCGGGCAGGGCAGCCGTTCATTTCGCCCGACGGGCAGGTCATGCACCTGGGGCGGCGCTACCGCGAGAAGACCGAAGACGGGTGGTCGGAGGTCATCGGGCTGGGTGAGCCGTTCGAGTCGCTGCGGATCATGCGGCTGACGGCCTCGGCGAGCGGCACGTTCTACTTCGACGAAGTCGGGACGGACGGCGACGGGGTGATCCGGTATTCGAGGCTGATCGATGGGGTGCGGGAAGCGCCACAGCCGGCGAGTGTCGCGATCAATACCGGCACCTGGTTGGCCCATCCCTTCATCGCGCCGGACGAGTCGTATCTGCTGTTCGATGGGCGCCGAGAAGCCGGATATGGAAGTTCCGATATCTACGTGAGCTTCCGCCAGCCGGATGGCGAATGGGGTGAGGCGATCAACCTCGGCAAGATGGTCAACACCGGGGCCTGGGAGTCCGCCGCGAGCGTCACACCGGACGGCCGGTACCTGTTCTTTCACAGGAACATGGGCGCCGAGGGCTTTTCGGACGTCGACATTCTCTGGGTGGACGCCCGGGTGCTCGAGGCGCACCGTCCCGGAAACTGAGGCCCGGGGCGGTTTCCGACCGAATCGACGTCTGAAAACGGCCAGGAGGCCACTTTGCATGGCTCGGCGGTGATTTCGACGGCGTAGCGGGGTCTTGAGGTCCGGTACAATTGAAGGTTCGTATCGGTTTTGACTGCACGGAATTTGCATGCCTGAGATCACGTTGCCCGACGGGAGTCGGAAGTCGTTCGATGCGCCGGTGACGGTGCACGAGGTCGCGGAGTCGATCGGGCCGGGGTTGGCGAAGGCCGCGCTGGCCGGGGAGGTGAACGGGAAGCTGGTGGATACCGGGTTCCGGATCACCGGCGACGCGGAGCTGAAGATCATCACCGGGCGCGACGAGGACGGGGTGGAAATCATCCGGCACTCGACCGCGCATCTGCTGGCCCAGGCGGTCAAGCGGCTGTTCCCGGAGACCCAGGTGACCATCGGCCCGACCGTGGACAACGGCTTCTACTACGACTTCGCGCGCGAAAAGCCCTTCCGCCCCGAGGATCTGGAGACGATCGAGAAGGAGATGGCGAAGATCGTGTCCGAGGACATTCCGGTCGAGCGCAGCGAGATGGCGCGCGACGAGGCGGTGGCCTTCTTCCGCGACCAGGGCGAGGAGTACAAGGCCGAGATCATCGAGAGCATTCCGTCGGACGAGGCGCTGTCGCTGTACCGCCAGGGCGATTTCATCGACCTGTGCCGCGGTCCGCACGTGCCGTCGACGGGAAAGCTCGGGGCCTTCAAGCTGACCAAGCTGGCCGGTGCCTACTGGCGCGGCGACTCGAACAACGAGATGCTCCAGCGCATCTACGGCACGGCCTGGGGCGACAAGAAGGCGCTGAAGGCCTACTTGAGACGGCTGGAAGAGGCGGAGAAGCGCGACCACCGCAAGATCGGCAAGCAACTGGGGCTGTTCCATTCCCAGCCCGAGGCGCCCGGCATGGTGTTCTGGCACGACCACGGCTGGCGGATCTACCGGATGATCCAGGACTACATCCGGGACCGGCTGAAGGAGGCCGACTACCAGGAGGTCCACACGCCGCAGATCGTCGACCTGAGCCTGTGGCAGAAATCGGGCCACTGGGACAATTTCGCCGACAACATGTTCATCACCTCCTCGGAGGACCGCACCTACGCGGTCAAGCCGATGAACTGCCCCTGCCACGTGCAGATCTTCAACCAGGGCCTCAGAAGCTACCGCGACCTGCCGCTGCGCATGGCCGAGTTCGGCTCCTGTCACCGCAACGAGCCGTCGGGTTCGCTGCACGGGCTGATGCGGGTGCGCAACTTCGTCCAGGACGATGCGCACATCTTCTGCACGCCGGAGCAGATGCGCGACGAGGTGCTGGCCTTCAACGCGCTGGTGTTCGATGTCTACAAGGACTTCGGCTTCGAGGATATCCAGGTCAAGCTCTCGACCCGGCCCGAGCAGCGGGTCGGCTCCGACGAGGTCTGGGACCGGGCCGAGGCGGCGCTGAAGGAGGCGCTGGAAGTCGCTGAAATTCCTTATGAAATTCAGCCGGGGGAGGGCGCGTTCTATGGTCCGAAGATCGAGTTCTCGCTGACCGACTGCATCGGCCGGGTCTGGCAGTGCGGCACCATGCAGGTCGACTTCTCGATGCCCGGTCGCCTGGGTGCGGCCTACGTCGACGAGAACGGCGAAAAGCAGGTGCCGGTGATGCTGCACCGGGCCATCCTCGGCTCGGTCGAGCGCTTCATCGGGGTGCTGATCGAGCATTACGCCGGCAACCTGCCGGTGTGGCTGGCGCCGGTCCAGGTGGTGGTGATGAACATCACCGACGCGCAGGCCGATTATGCTCAGGGCGTGGCGCGCCGGCTCGAGGAGCTGGGCTTCCGCGCCGATGCCGACTTGAGGAACGAAAAGATCGGTTTTAAAATCCGCGAGCAGACCCTGGCAAAAGTGCCGTTCCTGCTGGTGGTCGGGGATCGCGAAGTCGAGGAAGGAACGGTCGCCGTGCGACAGCGCAGCGGCAACGATCTCGGCTCGATGCGCCTGGAGGCCTTCGCCGACAAGCTCGGTCAGTGGGTCGCCCAGCGCGGACGGACGAATCCGGCAGACTGATTCCGGCCCGCGGCGCGGAAGCTGCGAGGATGGTCGGTCGGTAAACGCCGGCCGATAATCATGGCTTGGTCATTGTCCTGCAGCCGCCGTCCGTCGATAATCGCGGAATCGAAATTGCAGGATCGAACAAACTCAATCCACAGCTAAGGAGACATTCACATCGCCACTGACAAGAAGACCCGGCGCAACCAGGACATCACTGCGCCCAAGGTGCGAGTCGTAGCATCCAACGGAGACCAGGTCGGTATCCGGAGCATCCAGGACGCCATTGCGCTCGCCGAAGAAGAGGGCATGGACCTGGTCGAGATCGCGCCGCAGGCGGATCCGCCCGTGTGCCGCGTCATGGACTGGGGCAAGTTCCGCTTCGAGGAATCGAAGAAGCAGCAGGCCCAGAAGAAGAAGCAGAAGCAGGTCCAGGTCAAGGAAGTGAAATTCCGGCCCGGCACGGACGACCACGACTACGACGTGAAGATGCGCAACCTGCGCCGCTTCATCGAGGAAGGCAACAAGGTCAAGGTCACGCTGCGCTTCCGCGGCCGCGAAATGGCCCACCAGGATCTCGGTCGTGACCTGCTCAAGCGGGTCGAAGGCGATATGGAAGGCGAGATCACCGTCGAGCAGTTTCCGCGCATGGAAGGCCGCCAGATGGTGATGATGATCGCGCCGAAGAAGACATGACCGTCAGGCGATGAGGGGAGCGCGGTCGGTCGGCCGCATCTCCGGAAGACGGATTTCCGGCGGAATGCCGGATACGAAAAAGGGGCCCGGCGGGCCCCTTTTTCGTGGTTGCCTGGGCGCCCGAAGGCGGACGGCCCGGTCAGACCACGTAGACGAACACGAACAGTACGAGCCAGACCACGTCGACGAAGTGCCAGTACCAGGCCACGGCCTCGAAGCCGAAGTGGTGATCCGGCTTGAAGTGGCCGGCCATGCAGCGGAACGCGATCACCAGAAGCATGATCGAGCCGACGGTTACGTGCAGGCCGTGAAAGCCGGTGAGCATGAAGAAGGTCGAGCCGTAGATGCCGGAGCCCAGGGTCAGACCCAGGTCCTGGTAGGCGTGGACGTATTCTGCGGCCTGCAGGTACAGGAACAGCGCGCCCAGAGCAACCGTCGCGAACATCCAGAGCACCAGGGCACGGCGCTGCATCTTCTTCAGCGCCCAGTGGGCCATGGTGATCGTCCAACCGGAGGTCAGCAGGATCAGAGTATTGATCAGCGGTAGCTCGAAGGCGCCGATGGTCTGGAAGTCACCGCCGATGTTGCCCGGCCCGTTGGTCGGCCAGGCCGGCTGGAAGTCCGGGTAGAGCAGCTGGTTGGTCATTACTCCGGTGCCTTCGCCGCCGATCCATGGCACCGAGAACATCCGGGCGTAGAACAGCGCACCGAAGAAGGCCGCGAAGAACATCACCTCCGAGAAGATGAACCAGATCATTCCCTGGCGGAACGAGGCGTCGACCTTGTTGTTGTACAGGCCGGACTCGGACTCCTTGATGACATCGGCGAACCAGCCGAACATCATCAGGATCACGGTGGCGGCGCCGGCAATGGCCATCCATGGCCCGATGTCGCTGCCGTTCATCCAGTTGGCGAAGCCCGACACCAGAAGGAACAGTCCGATCGAGCCGACGATCGGCCACTTGGCGGTGTGGGGGACGTAGTAGTTTGCGCTTGCCATGTTGACTCCCGGTGGGTTTCGGGGCGAATCGATCAGGGCCCGACGGACGCCTGCTCGGTCGCATCCTCGTTCTTGTAGATGATGTAGGAAAGGGTGATCAGGTCGATCTTGCCCGGCAGCTGGTCATCGACGTAGAAGCGGACCGGCATTTCGCGGGACTCGCCCGGTGCCAGTAGCTGCTGCTCGAAGCAGAAGCACTCGGTCTTGTTGAAGTACAGCGACGCCTGGCCGGGTGCCACGCTGGGTACGGCCTGGGCGACCAGGGTGCGATCGCTGCGATTGTGGGCGATGTAGGCGGTCTCGTACATCCGGCCGGGCTGGATGTCCATGAACTTCTCCATCGGCTGGAATTCCCAGTCCAGTGCGGTGTTCACGTTCGAGTCGAAGTGCACCTGGATCGTCCGGTCCGAGTCGCCGGCATCGACCACTTCGGCGACGGCGTCGCCGGTCCGGCCGCCGATACCGGTGATCTCGCAGAACTTGTCGTACAGCGGAACCAGCGCGTAGCCGAAGCCGAACATGCCGACGGCAAGCAGCGCGAGCTTGCCGGCGGTGCGGGCGGTGGTCGGTTCCTTGCGGTTGCGTTCGTTCTGGCTCATGGTCGAAGTCCGAGGTGTCGGGTCACGCCGCGCGGCCGAACACGCCGCTCAGGATGAACGCGCCGTAGACCGCGAGCGCGACGACGGCCAGCGCGATGGCGGTGCGTCGTACGCCCCGCCGCCGTGCGTCCGGGTCGTCACCGCGGCGGGCATCCCGTCCGCGTTCGTGGTCGGTGCGCTTGCCGCCCATGTCAGCCCGGCACCTTGTCCTCGTGCACCGCGACGGAATCGTCGACGACCGGCGGGGTATCGAAGGTGTGCAGCGGGGCCGGGGACGGCACCGTCCATTCGAGTCCGCGAGCGCCTTCCCAGACCCGTGCGGTGGCCTTCTCGCCGCCGCGCACGCACTTGATGACGATCCAGACGAACAGCAGCTGCCCCAGGCCGAACGCGAAGCCGCCGATCGAGGAGATCAGGTTGAACTCGGCGAACTGGACGGCGTAGTCCGGAATGCGTCGCGGCATGCCGGCCAGACCCAGGTAGTGCTGGGGGAAGAACAGCACGTTGACCGAGATCGTCGACCACCAGAAGTGGATCTTGCCGAGCCGCTCGTCGTACATGTTGCCGGTCCACTTCGGCAGCCAGTAGTAGGTCGCGGCCATGATCGAGAAGATCGCGCCGGTGACCAGGACGTAGTGGAAATGGGCGACCACGAAGTAGGTGTCGTGGTACTGGAAGTCGGCCGGGACGATGGCCAGCATGACGCCCGACAGGCCGCCGATGGTGAACAGGATGACGAAGCCGATCGCGAACAGCATCGGTGTCTCGAAGGTCATCGATCCGCGCCACATGGTCGAAACCCAGTTGAACACCTTGATGCCGGTCGGTACCGCGATGACCATGGTCGCGTACATGAAGAACAGTTCGGCGCCGAGCGGCATGCCCACGGTGAACATGTGGTGCGCCCAGACGATGAACGACAGGAAGGCGATCGAGGCGGTGGCGTAGACCATGGCCGTGTAGCCGAACAGCGGCTTGCGCGAAAAGGTCGGGATGATCTCCGAGATGATCCCGAACGCCGGCAGGATCATGATGTAGACCTCGGGGTGGCCGAAGAACCAGAAGATGTGCTGATACATCACCGGGTCGCCGCCGCCGGCGGCGTTGAAGAAGCTGGTGTCGAAGAACCGGTCGGTCAGCAGCATGGTCACCGCGCCGGCCAGGACCGGCATCACGGCGATCAGCAGGAAGGCGGTGATGAGCCAGGTCCAGACGAACAGCGGCATGCGCAGCAGGGTCATGCCCGGCGCGCGCATGTTCAGGATGGTCGCGATGATGTTGATCGCGCCCATGATCGACGAGATGCCCATCAGGTGGATCGAGAAGATCACGAACGCGAAGCTGTTGCCGCCCTGCAGCGACAGCGGCGGGTACAGCGTCCAGCCCGAGGCCGGGGCGCCCGACGGCATGAACAGGGTCGAGAGCAGCATCAGGAACGCGAAGGGCAGGATCCAGAACGACCAGTTGTTCATTCGCGGCAGCGCCATGTCGGGCGCACCGACCATCAGCGGCACCATCCAGTTGGCCAGGCCGACGAAGGCGGGCATGACCGCGCCGAAGATCATGACCAGCGCGTGCATCGTGGTCATCTGGTTGAAGAACTCGGGGTTGACCAGCTGCAGTCCGGGCGAGAACAGCTCGGCGCGGATGATCATCGCCATCGCACCGCCGATCAGGAACATGGCCAGGGACCAGAACAGGTAGAGCGTTCCGATCTCCTTGTGGTTGGTCGTGAACAGCCAGCGCTTGAAGCCCTTGGGCTGCTCGTGGTGATGGTCGTCAACGTGTGCGGTTTGCGTCGTCATTAGCGATCCCTTGAAACAGGTAACTGCGATCGGTGGGCTGCTGCGTTCTCTGTGCGCGACCCGCAGGTCGCGGATTCATTCGTGTTCGTCGTTCAGTGACTCGATACCGTGGCTCGATGCCGCGTGCCGTCCGGTGCGGTCAGGGGCTGGCCGGACCGGAGTCGGCGACCACGCCGCTGGTCGTGCTGGCAGCCATCCCGGCCTTCCGGCTGTCGACCCAGGCGCGGTAGTCCTCCGGCGTCACGGCTTCGATGACCACCGGCATGAAGCCGTGATCCTTGCCGCACAGTTCGGTGCACTGGCCGCGGTAGACGCCAGGCTCCTCGATCAGGGTCCAGGCTTCGTTGACCATGCCCGGGATGGCGTCGCGCTTCCAGCCGAGGTCCGGTACCCACCAGGAGTGGATGACGTCGTCGGAGGTCAGCAGGAACCGGATCCGGGTATCGGTCGGCACGATGACCCGGTTGTCGACTTCGAGCAGGTAGTTCTCGACCTCGGCCGGGTCGATGCCGGAGCCGATCTGGCGGGCCAGCGCGCTGTCGCGGTCGAGCGCCGAGTAGAACTGGATGTCGTCCTCGATGTATTCGTAGCCCCACAGCCACTGGTAGCCGGTGACCTTGATGTTCAGCTCGGCGCCGCTCGTGTCTTCCATGTCGATCAGGACCTGGGTGGCCGGGATCGCCATGACGACGAGGATCAGGATGGGAATCACCGTCCAGGTGATTTCCGCCTTGGTCGAATGCGTGAACTGCGCCGCCTCGGCGCCCTTGGACTTCCGGTGCAGGTAGATCGACGTGAACATCGCCGCGAACACCAGCACGCCGATGACCGTGACGATGCCCAGGATGATCATATGCAGTTGGTAGACGTCCTGGCTGAACGGCGTCACCCCCGGCGTCATGTTGTCGCCCACGGCGAACAGAGCCCAGGTGACTGCGGCAATCACTGCAACCATGGCCAGGCCGACGATCAGTTCGTTGGTTCTCTTCATCCTGAACTCGCTCGTTGTCGATTTGCGGATTGGTTGAATTCGTAGTTGTCGTTCGGGTCGCTTCACGTGCTCGCGACGGTAGTCACCGGCTTGCCGCCGGGGCGGTGCAGGTCGCAAGCGCCTGTCGCAGCCAGTCGGCCGCCTCGAGCCGCTCCTCGGCCGGCACGAAGGCGCCGACCTCGGTGCGTTCCTCGTGCGTGCCGACGTACAGGCGAGGTTCCCCGCCGCTGCGGTCGATCTCGATCCGCACCCAGCCCGTCGGCCAGCGATGCTCGAAGCGCCCTCGCGCCGAGCAGTCGATCAGCGTCAGGCGTTCGGCGTCGACGCGTACTTCCTGTCGATGCCAGTGCCCTCGCCAGGCGAGCCTGAAACACCAGCCGACGATCGCCAGATGGACCATCGCGATCGCGAACACCGGCCAGAACCCCATCAGCGTCGGCAGCAGCGCCACCAGCAGCGTGATCGCACTGAGCACCAGGAACACGGCGGCCAGTCGGTCGAAGGTCAGCGAAAGGTTCGAAAGCAATTCCGCACGGCGGGTCTCGCGTTCGCCGCTGCTTGCTTCGATTTTCAGCATCGGGTTCGACCGCCGAGCGAGGTGTTCCCAAGACAACGTATTGTAACGGATTCGGATCGATCGAGGCGATCCGAGCGTTCACGGATGTCACGTCCCGGCGGCGCCCGATGCGCGGGCGGAATCGCAGGGGATCGACGTTGCGTTACACTGGCGCCGGCCGCCCCGGGCAGGCCCGTCCGGATGCTGTTCGGGCGCCGACAGACTCGTATTTTCGCCACCTTTTTTCTGGAGCAGCGGGCCGCGATGAGCGCAGAGTTTCCTTTCGTTGATCCGGGCGAGATGCCCGACCATCCCCTCCGACAGGCCATGGACGCGGCCTGGTCCGTCCCGGAATCGGAACACGTGCCGACGCTGCTGGGCGAGATCGGCCTGGGCGCCGACGCCCGCGGCGCGATCTTCGAACGTGCCGTGGACCTGGTGCGCCGGGTGCGCAAGCGCGCCGACGACCAGGGCGCGATGGAAGCGTTCATGCGCGAGTACGACCTGTCGTCTGAGGAAGGCGTGGTGCTCATGTGCCTGGCCGAGGCGCTGCTGCGCATCCCGGATTCCGACACGGCCGAGGCGCTGATCGCCGACAAGCTGTCGGAAGCCAACTGGGAGTCGCATCTCGGCAAGAGCGAGTCGCTGTTCGTCAATGCCTCGACCTGGGGCCTGATGCTGACCGGCCGGATTGTTCGCGTGGGGCAATCGGCACGCCGCGATTTCAGCTCGGTTCTGGCGCGGCTGGCCAACAAGTCGGGTGAACCGGTGGTTCGGCTGGCGATCCGCCAGGCCATGCGCATCATGGGCCACCAGTACGTCATGGGGCGCACGATTTCAGAGGCGATGGAGCGCGCGAACAAGAAGGGCAACCGCCGCTTCCGCTATTCCTTCGACATGCTCGGCGAGGCGGCCCTGACCGCCGAGGACGCCGAGCGCTACCGCAAGGCCTACGCCGACGCGATCGACGCGATCGGCGCGGCGATCCGCAAGGCCGGCGACGACCGCGACGTGTTCGACGTCCCCAGCATTTCGGTCAAGCTCTCGGCGCTGCACCCGCGCTACGAGCCGGTCAAGCGCCAACGGGTCATCGACGAACTCGCCCCGGTCCTGCTCGATCTTGCCCGACGGGCGCGTGACGCGGGCATCGCCCTGACCGTCGATGCCGAGGAGGCCGAGCGCCTGATGCTGTCGCTGGACGTGTTCGCTGCGGTCCTGAACGATGAATCGCTGGCTCGCTGGGACGGTCTGGGACTGGCGCTGCAGGCCTACCAGAAGCGGGCCTGGGCGGCGATCGACTGGCTGGCCGAGCTGGCCGAGCGGACCGGGCACCGGATTCCGGTCCGGCTGGTCAAGGGCGCCTACTGGGACACGGAAATCAAGTTTTCCCAGGTCGAGGGCCACGACGGCTATCCGGTCTTCAGCCGCAAGCCGAATACCGACGTTTCCTACCTGGCCTGCGCGCGCAAGCTGCTCGACCTGAGCGACGTCTTCTACCCGCAGTTCGCGACCCACAACGCGCACACGATCTGCGCGATCAGCGAAATGGCCGGCTCGCGCACCGACTTCGAGTACCAGCGCCTTCACGGGATGGGCCGCGAACTCTATGAAGAGGTGCTGGACAACGACGGATTCCACGGTCACTGCCGCGTCTACGCACCGGTCGGCAATCACAAGGACCTGCTGCCGTACCTGGTTCGGCGCCTGCTCGAGAACGGCGCCAACACCTCGTTCGTGAATCGCATCGTCGATGAGCGACTGCCGCCGGAGGAGGTCGTGTCCGATCCGGTCGAGGCGGTCGAGCGCTTCGAGGTGCTTTCCCACCCGAAGATTCCACAACCGGTCGATCTGTTCGGCGAGGATCGCTGCAATTCCCGCGGCATCAATTTCGCCCGCCAGAGCGAACTGGAACGCCTGGCCGACGAGATGAAGGCCCACGGCAGCGGTGAATGGCGCGCCGCTCCGATGGGGGTGTCCGGGCTGCCTTCGGAAGCCGCCCGCGTGGTGCGCTCGCCGGCCGATCGCGAGGATCGCGTCGGCGAGGTGGCCTTTGCGGTGCCCGAAGCCGCCGGCCCGGCCATCGAGGTGGCGCTGTCGAAGCAGCGCGACTGGGACGCCACGCCGGCGGCCGATCGGGCCGCCACGCTGGACCGCCTGGCCGACCTGCTCGAGGACCATCGCGACGAGCTGATGGCGCTGTGCGTACGTGAGGCCGGCAAGTCGCTGAAGGACGGGATCGCCGAAGTCCGGGAAGCGGCCGATTTCTGCCGCTACTACGCGATGGAAGCGCGACGCGAGTTTGCCGGCCCCACCGTGCTGCCCGGGCCGACCGGCGAGCACAACGAATTGTCTCTGCACGGTCGCGGCGTGTTCGTCTGCATCAGCCCGTGGAACTTCCCCCTGGCGATCTTCAGCGGCCAGGTGGTCGCCGCGCTGGTCGCCGGCAACGCGGTGATCGCGAAGCCGGCCGAGCAGACGCCGTTGATCGCCGCACGGGCGGTGGAACTGATGTACCGCGCCGGCATTCCGGAGGGTGTGCTGCAGATGCTGCCCGGCGACGGCCGGTTGGGTGCGGCGCTGACCCGCGACCCCAGGATCGCCGGAGTGGCCTTCACCGGCTCGACCGAGACGGCGCGAGCGATCAACCGTGCGCTGGCCGAGCGCGACGGTCCCCTGGCAACGCTGATCGCCGAGACCGGCGGCCAGAACGCCATGATCGTCGACTCCTCGGCGCTGGCCGAGCAGGTCGTCCGCGACGTCATCCAGTCGGCGTTCCTGTCGGCGGGGCAGCGCTGTTCGGCGCTGCGCGTGCTCTACGTGCAGGACGATGTCGCCGACCACGTGCTGACCATGCTGGCCGGAGCAATGAAGGAGTTGCGCGTGGGCTGGCCCGGCTACCTCAAGAGCGATATCGGCCCGGTGATCGACGCCTCGCAGCTGCAGATGCTGCAGTCGCACGCCGACCGGATGGAATCCGGCGCCAAGCTGCTGGCCAAGGTGCCGCTGGAAGGGCGCCGGCCCGAGGGGTTCTGGTTTGCTCCGCGCGCCTACGAGATCAGCGGCATCGAGAGCCTGGACGGCGAGGTGTTCGGGCCGCTCCTGCACGTCGTTCGCTATCGGGCGCGCGATATCGACAAGGTCATCGACGCGATCAACGCGACCGGCTACGGCCTGACCCTGGGTGTGCACAGCCGCATCGACCGGGTCCAGCAGGCGCTGTGTCGGCGGGTCCACGTCGGCAATGCCTACGTCAATCGCAACATGACCGGCGCCGTGGTCGGCGTTCAGCCGTTCGGCGGTGAGGGCCTGTCCGGCACGGGACCGAAGGCCGGCGGGCCGCACTATCTCGCGCGGTTCGCCGTCGAGCGCGTGCGCACGATCAACACCGCGGCGGTGGGAGGAAACGCTTCGCTGATGGTGTTGTCGGACTGATCATGAGCGCAGCCCACTGACATGTACGAACAGTTCTACGGTCTCGACGAGCGTCCGTTCTCGATCACTCCGGACCCGCGCTTCGTCTACCTGAGTCAGCGCCACCAGGACGCTCTGGCTCACCTGCTCTACGGCATCGGCCGCGGCGGCAGCGGGGGGTTCGTGCAGCTGACCGGCGAAGTCGGTACCGGCAAGACCACGCTGTGCCGCCTGCTGCTCGAGCAGGTGCCCGAGCGCACCCACATCGCCCTGGTGCTCAACCCGATGCTCGAGCCGCGCGAGCTGCTGCGCGCGGTCTGCCGCGAACTCGAAGTGCCGCTCGAAGACTCCGACGGCAGCCTCGAGGACCTCAACGAACGCCTGAACCGCCGCCTGCTCGACATTCACGCGGCCGGCGAACGCGCGGTCCTGATCGTCGACGAAGCCCAGAACATGAGTCGCGAGACGCTGGAGCAGGTCCGCCTGCTGACCAACCTCGAGACCGCCACCGACAAGCTTCTCCAGATCATCCTGCTCGGCCAGCCCGAGCTGCGCGAACTGCTGTCTCGCCCGTCGCTGCGCCAGCTCGCGCAGCGGATCACTGCGCGCTATCACCTGGCCCCGCTGGCGCCGTCGGAAACCGGCGAGTACGTTCGCCATCGCGTCGCGATCGCCGGCGGCGTGCGCTGCCCGTTCACGCCGGCGGCGCTGCGCACGCTGCACCACGTCTCCGGCGGCGTGCCCCGGTTGATCAACATCATCGCCGACCGTGCCCTGATGGCCGGCTACGCGGCCGAGACCGACCGGATCACGCCGGCGCTGATCAACCGGGCTGCCGGCGAAGTGGTGGTCGGCGATGAGGAGGGCGGTCGCCGCAGCCTGACTGCTGGTCTTTCGCTGGCCGCGGTCGTGCTGGTGCTCGTGGTTGCCGCGGGCGTGGTCTGGTCGCTGAACCGGGTGCCGGCCGAACCGCCGCCGGACGAGCCGCAGCCGATGTGGCGGCAGGTGCTCGACGACGCCAGCGCCGACGATGCGATGCGCGAAGCCGCCGCGCTGTGGCCCGGCGTGGACGCGACGCTGGTCGAAGAGGCCTGTCGCGATCAGCAGGCCGAGGGCCTGGCCTGTTATCGCCTCCGGGGCAACTTCGCCTTGATCCGCGACCTGGGACGCCCGGTGCTGCTGCGGCTCGCCGAGCCCGACGGCGCGATGGTGCTGCTGGTGGCGCTCGGCGACCGGCAGCTTCGGATTCGGCAGTCGGGCCAGGACTTCCGCGTGCCTTCCGATGCCGTCGAGCGCCGGTGGCGCGGCGAGTTCTTCGCGATCTGGCCCGACAGCGGGCGGATCTGGCGCAGCGGCGAACGCGACGCGGCGATCGAAGCGCTGAAGCGCACGGCCGCGGCGCATTCCGAATCGCCGTGGGAAGGCCCCCTGAACGACCGCTACGACGCGGCGTTCGAGGAATGGGTGCGGGGCTTCCAGCGCCGCAACGGTCTGCGCGAAGACGGCATGATCGGCCCGGTAACCCGGCTCTACCTGACGGCGCCGTCCGCCGGCTCGGCCGCTTCGACCGTCGCCGAAGGACCGACCGGGCCCCCGCCCCCCGACACGGCGGACGATCCTGCTGGAGGCGCGGGCTGATGTCGCTGCTGCTCGATGCCCTGAGAAAATCGGAAAAGCGGCGGAATGCGGGATCTCCACCGCCGCTCGGATTGCCGACCGGCCCCGCGGCCGGGGAACGGCCGGCGGCGCCGCGCAGGCGCAAGCGGCTCTCGTTGTTCCTGTTCGCGCTGGTCGGCCTGGCGTTGGTGATCGCGGCCGCCTGGTGGCTCGCCGGTCGACCCGGCGAGCCCGAATTGCGCTCGGCGTGGCAGGCCTGGACCGGGTCGCCGGGCGCCGACGCAGGCTCGAGCGCGGCCCCCCAGAACGACGATCGCGTCGAGCCCGAGCATCGCCTGGTCGCTCCGGCGTACGAAAGGCCGGCGGCCCCGCAACGCGGCCCGGAGGCTTCGCCGGGCCGCGCCCGATCCGCGGCGATCGAACCCGAGGGGGATGCCCTTGCGGCAGCGCAGCGGGCAGCCCATGGCGAGCGGCCCGAGTCCGGGTCCCGGCTGGAACTCGAGCCGGCAGGTGAGCCCCGCTCGGCGGCGACTCCTGGGGAAACCGAGGCCGGTGAACGAACCGCGACGGTGGAAGCTGAGACCCGGCCCCGGCCCGTTGCGCCGGACCGACCGGCCGACGACGCCGCGGCCGCGCCCGAGAAGCCGCAGCGGATGAGCGATCCGGCACCGGTTGCACCGACCCCGCCGGCCCCACAGGTGGCCGAAGTCGGATCGGAGAACGGGCCGGAGGCTGGGGCGGACAGCCGGCCGAGAGACGACAGCATCCTGCCGTGGGAGCTTCCGGCCGGCCTGCGCTCGGAATTTCCGCAGATCGATGTGGCCGTTCACGTGTTCGCGCCGGAGCCGGCCGATCGGTTCGTGCTGGTCGACGGCGAGCGCTACGGCGAAGGGGATGCCCTGGCCCGCGGCGTGCAGCTGGAGGAAATTCGCCCGCGCGGCATCGTGGTCGGATTCCGCAATTACCGGATCCGCATCGAATGAGCCGGGGCGGGGACGCGGGACAGAGCGCCTCGCTGAATGCCCTCCGGGCCGGGACCCAACTTCGGCGCTTCGACGAACAATGAGCGTCGTGCACCGAACAGAGCGTCGTTCGCACGCTTCGCGGTTTCCGGGCGGGGTCTTCGCGGTGTCGCTGATCGCATCACTGATGTGGGGCGTCCACCTGCTCCAGATCGGGCCGGCGGCGGGCAACTGGCTGGACTTCTGGGGCTTCTCGCCCGAACAGGTAAGCGCTGCGCTCGCCGGCGGCGAGCACCGGGACCTGCGGCAGGTCGGTGCCTTGTTCACCGCGCTGTTCGTTCATGCCAGCGGCCTCCACCTGGTCGGCAATCTCGCCTACCTGTGGGTCTTCGGCATTCCCGTCGAGCGCGCGATCGGCCATGCTCAATTCGTGCTGGCGTTCGTGCTGCTGGGCGCCCTGGCCAATTTTTCGGTCGTTCTGGGCACCCCCGATCTGGGTCGAACCGTGGTCGGCGCCAGCGGCGGCGTCTCGGCGGTGATCGGGCTCTACCTGGGCCTGTTCCCGGCCCGGCGGATCGGCCTGTGGTTGCCGTTGGGCCTGTTTCTCCAGTTTGCCCGGATTCCCGCGCTGCTGGTGATCGGCTCGTGGTTCACGCTCCAGTTGCTCTACTGGGTCTTCGGTCCGCAGTCCGGCGAGGTCGCCTGGTGGACCCATGTCGCCGGATTCCTGTCCGGCGTCGCGGTCTCGGGCCTGTTCCGCTTGAGACGCGTACCGCGGCTCGGCTCGAGAGAGGATTGATTCGATGTACAAGGTCGTGTTCCTGAACAAGGGCCAGGTCTACGAGCTGTTCGCCGAGGCCGTCGAGTCCAGCCACCTGATCGGCTTCGTGACCGTCTCGAAGCTCCTGTTCGACACCGAAGCCGGGGTCGTCATCGATCCGACGGAAGAGCGGATGCGCCGCGAATTCGCCGAGACCGAACAGTTGCTGCTGCCGATGCAGTCGGTGATCCGGATCGAGAAGGTAAAGAAGCGCGGCGCTGCCGTGATCCGCGACCGGACCAGCGGCGAGAAGGTCACGCCGCTGCCGGTCGACGGGCCCGGGCGCAAGCGTTGATGGCCCGGACCCGGTGGTCGGGAGAGGGCGCTTGTGGTAGCGTTCCTGCCACATCCGCGACCGGGGATCGAGCGCGGACGACGTCTCTGCAAGCAGGATGCAGAGGGCGTTTCGAGGACACCAAGGGAACGAGAACCAGTACAACGAACCAGTCCGCGGGCACCCCCCGGGACGCGACCGAAGGAACGATCGAATGAACACCACCGAACATCCGCCGGCCGGCCGGGCCGGGAACGAGGGCGGCTGGCTGAACCGCGCGCTGAATTTCATCGAAGTGGTCGGCAACCGTCTGCCCGACCCCGCCATGCTGTTCCTGCTGCTGATGATCGTGGTCTGGATCCTGTCGTGGCTGCTGTCCGGCGTCCAGTTCGGCGCCCAGCACCCGTCGACGGGCGAGGCCATCACCATCACCAACCTGCTGACCGGTTCGAACCTGGTCAGTTTCCTGACCACAATGGTCAACACCTTTACCGGCTTCGCGCCCCTGGGGGTGGTGCTCGTGGCCATGCTCGGGGTCGGGGTGGCCGAGCAGAGCGGCTACATCAATGCGCTGCTGAAGAAGCTGCTGGCGTTCACGCCGAAGATGCTGCTCACGCCGATGCTGATCCTGATCGCGATCATCAGTCACACTGCGGTCGATGCAGGCTACGTAGTGGTGATCCCGCTCGGCGGCATCATCTTCTACGCCGCCGGCCGCCATCCGCTGGCCGGCATCGCGGCGGCCTTCGCCGGCGTATCCGGCGGTTTCTCGGCCAATTTCATCCCGTCGGCGATCGACCCGCTGCTGATGGGCTTCACGCTACCGGCGGCCCAGCTCGCCGACGCCAGCGTGGAACTCCATCCGCTGATCAACTGGTACTTCACCTCCGCGTCCTGCCTGGTCATCGTGCTCCTGGGGTGGTGGATCACCGACCGGATCATCGAACCTCGCCTCGCCGATACGCCGCTGGACGGCGACAAGGACGAGATGCCGGAGATGCACGAAATCAGCTCGAAGGAGAATCGGGCGATGTGGGTGTCGACCATCGTCATGGCGATCGGGTTCGTGCTGCTGATCCTGGCGCTGATTCCGGCCGGCTCGCCGTTCCGCGATTCCGCGACCGGCGAACTGACCCAGTTCTCGGCACCGATCATGCAGTCCATCGTCCCGTTGATCTTCATCTTCTTCGTGGTGCCGGGGGTGATCTACGGCTACATGACCGGCGCCTTCAAGAAGAGCAAGGATGTCGTCGATGCGATGTCGACGACGATGAGTTCGATGGCCTACTACATCGTCATGGCGTTCTTCTGCGCGCTGTTCGTGGCGGAGTTCGGCCGCTCCGGGCTGGGCGTGCTGCTGGCGGTGGAAGGCGGAAACTTCCTCAGCAGTCTTGCGCTGCCGGGCGGCCTGACGCTGTTCGGCATCATCCTGCTGGTCGGCTTCGTCAACCTGTTCGTGGGTTCGGCCTCGGCCAAGTGGGCGCTGCTGGCGCCGATCTTCGTGCCGATGCTGATGCAGGTCGGCTTTTCGCCGGAACTGACCCAGGCGGCGTACCGGGTCGGCGACTCCTCGACCAACATCATCACGCCGCTGATGCCGTATTTCCCGCTGGTCGTGGTCTACTGCCAGCGCTACGTCAAGTCGACCGGCATCGGCACGCTGGTGTCGCTGATGCTGCCGTTCTCGGTGGTGTTCCTGCTGGTCTGGTCGGTGTTCCTGATCGGTTACTGGATGCTGGGCCTGCCGCTCGGCCCGGGCACCAGCTACGTCTACCCGTACCCGGCGGGCTGATCCAGGACAGCGTCCGGATCGATCAGCGCTGGATCCAGCGAGCCGGGTCGACCGGCTCGCCTTCGTGGCGCAACTGGAAATACAGTCCGGCGCGCGCCTCGCCGCCGGAGCTGCCGGCCAGGGCGACGACCTGGCCGGGTTCGACCCAGTCGCCGACGTCGGCCAGCAGGGCCTGATTGTGGCCGTAGAGGCTCATCCAGCCGTCGCCGTGATCGACGATCAGCATCATTCCGTAGCCTCTCAACCAGTCCGCGTAGGCAACGCGGCCGTAGGCAACGGCGCGCACTTCGTCGCCGGTCTCGGCTTCGATCAGCCAACCCTGCCAGGCCGCCTCGGCGTTCCGGGCGTCGCTGAACGCCGCTCGCACCCGGCCCGGGACCGGCATCGGCAGGGCACCGCGCAGTTCGGCGAACGGCGGTGCGGCCAGTTCGGGCGGGATATCGGCCAGAGCGCCGGCCAGCCGGGCCAGCAGCGATTCGAGTTCGGCGGCCGCCGTGCGGCGCTCCTCGAGCCTGGCTTCGTCGGTGCGAATCCGCTCGCGCAGTTCAGCCAGGGCGATTTCCCGCTCTTCGCGCGCGCTGCGCTGCGCATCCAGAGCATCCTCCTGGCGTTGGCGCAGTGCGACAAGTTCCTGTTCGCGCTGACGTCGGGTTTCCAGCACCGCGTCGAGGTCGCGACGGCTGGCCGTCAGCGCGTCGACGAGCTCGGCCCGGGCTCGACCGATGTAGCCGTGCATGGCGAGCTGGCGGCTGATCCGGTTGGGGTCCGCGGCGTTCAATAACGTGCGGAGGCGGGATCTCGAGCCGAGCCGATAGGCCGCCTGAAGCTGGGCGGCAAGCTGCTCGCGTTGCGCGTCGACGCGCGCCTCCAGAGCATCCGCGCGATCCCGAAGCTCCGCAACGGCGGTGCGCGCCTGTTCCAGGGCCGCCTCGGTCTCGCGCAGGTCGCGGGCCAGGGCGGCAAGTTCCCGCTCGGCGGCGGCCAGGGCCGCCTGTTCGTCGTCGACCCGCAAGCGACGTTCCTCCAGCGCTTCCCGGATCGCCTCGATCTCGGCGCGTAGTTCGGCGAGTTCGGCCTCGATGTCCGACGAGTCGCGCCGTTCGTCCTGCGCCCACGCTGCACCGCAGGCGACGATGGCGCCGGCCAGAAGCACGACGAGCGGGCGGGCCGGCGCCTTCGCGGTCGAGCGGCGTACCGAGCCGGGCATGGCCCTTCGCAGGCAGGTCCGCAGGTGCTTCATTCCTCCGGATGCACCAGCGGCCGACCGGTCATCTCCTCGGGCACCGGCAGGCCCAGCAGCGCCAGCATCGTCGGCGCGATGTCGCGCAGACTGCCGACCGTCTCGAGCGTGGCCGGTCGCCCATGGAAGACCAGCGGTACGGGGTTGGTCGTGTGCGAGGTATGCGCCTGGCCGCTCTCGGGATCGAGCATCTGCTCGACGTTGCCGTGGTCTGCCGTGACCAGCAGCTCGCCGCCGGCCCGGTCCACCGCCGCGACGACCCGGCCGAGCAGGCGGTCGACCGCTTCGGCGGCCTGGACCGCGGCCTCGAAGATGCCGCTGTGGCCGACCATGTCGGGATTGGCCACATTGCAGACGATGACCGGGTAGGTGCCGCTTTCGATCGCCTCGACCAGGCGGTCCGTGAGCTCCGGCGCGCTCATCTCCGGCTTCAGGTCGTAGGTGGCCACGTCGGGGGAGGGGATCAGGATCCGGTCCTCGCCGTCGAAGACCTGCTCCTCGCCGCCGTTGAAGAAGTAGGTGACGTGCGCGTACTTCTCGGTCTCGGCGATCCGCAGCTGGCGCAGCCCGGCCCCGGCCAATTGGCCGCCGAGCAGGTGGTCCATACGGCTCGGCGGGAACGCGACCTCGGCGGGCAGCCCGTCGATGTAGGCGGTCATCGTGGTCAGCACCGAGAGTTCCGGCCGACGGGCTTCGAAGCCGTCGAAGGCCGGGTCGACCAGGGCCCGGCAGAACTGCCGGGCGCGGTCGGCGCGGAAATTGAAGAAGATCACCGCATCGCCGTCATCGATCGGCGCGCCGTCGCCGATCAACGTGGGCTGGACGAACTCGTCGTTCTCGTCGCGCGCGTAGGCAGCGTCGAGGGCGTCGGCCGACCGCTCGGCGCGGATTTCGGAGCGGGCATCGACGATCGCGTCCCAGGCCCGCCTGACCCGGTCCCAGCGATTGTCGCGGTCCATTGCGAAGTAGCGGCCGCCGACCGTGGCGACCCGGGCGCGGTCGATTGCCCCGACCTCGCGTTCCAGGGCCTCCAGAGAAGCGGCGGCCGAGCGCGGCGGCATGTCGCGACCATCGAGGATGGCGTGCACGGCGATCGGCCCGGGGTGCAGGTCGCCGGCCATCCGGAGCGTCGCGAACAGATGTTCTTCGTGACTGTGCACGCCGCCCGGCGAGAGCAGGCCGACCAGGTGCAACGTGCGATCGCCGGACTCGGTCATGGCCTTCTGCAGCGCAGCGTTGGCGGTGAGTTCGCCGTCCTCGATCGCCCTGGTGATCCGGGTGAAGTCCTGGTAGACGATGCGCCCGGCACCGATGTTCATGTGACCGACCTCGGAATTTCCCATCTGGCCGGCCGGCAATCCGACCGCCTCGCCGGAAGTCTCGAGCAGGGCATGGGGATCGTCGGCCCAGAGGCGGTCCCAGTTCGGGGTCTCGGCGGTGCTGATCGCATTGTCGGCCGCGGGTTCGCGGATGCCCCAGCCGTCGAGAATGAGCAGCAGCAATGGAGTTCGGGCGGTCATGTCGGTGGACGTCTCGCTTCGGTTCGTGTCGGAATTCGTTGCTTGGTCCTTGTCGTCCGCGGGCGGGTCGGGCCGGGCGGGCGGCGACGGCGGATTCGATCGAAGTCGCGAAAAAGGTCGCGAACAGCACCCCAATCGGCCTGACACCCGATATGGCATTCGGTGCGGCATTCGGCGCGGCAACCGACGCCGGGATCGCATCGGGCTATCGTCCCAGCTATCGTTCCAGCTATCGTTCCGGCAGTCGCTTCGAGCTTCGACGCCCGAATTATCCCACAGGCCCGGTTCGGGGGCGGCGCGCTCCAGCAGGGCGGACGGGAATGCGGGATAATGGGGGTTTGCACGGAACGAGCCGCTAGAGAATCCCATGGAACAGGTCCTGACCTTCATCGGAAACCACCCGGTGCTGACCGGCGCGTTCGCCGTCGTGCTGGCCGCGCTGATCGCCAGCGAGATGGGCCGGATGGCCCGCCGCTGGAAAGAACTCGATACCCACCAGGCCATCCTGCTGATGAACCGCGAGGATCCGCTGATCCTCGATGTATCGAGCAGCAAGGACTACGCCGAGGGACACATTCTCAATGCCGAGAACGTGACGCCATCGCGACTCGAGGCGGGCAACCAGAAGCTCATGAAGTTCAGGGAGCGCCCGGTCCTGGTCTACTGCAAGAACGGCCAGGTCTCGCCGCAGATGGCTTCGCGCCTGACCAAGCTGGGCTTCGAGCAGGTCCACGTGCTCAAGGGCGGCCTCGCCCAGTGGCGCTCCGACAACCAGCCGGTGACGCGCGGCAAGGGCCGATCGCGACCGAAGTCCCAGGACCGGAAGGCGCGCCGGGCCGACGGCGGAAAATCGGCGGGCGCCAAGGCCGTTGGCGGGCAGAAAAGCGGCGACGGGCGCTCGGCCGACGAGCCGGACCGTTCGACCGACGACGGCCGCGACGCCTGAGCCAACGGCGACCGTTTCGCCGTCACCGAACGAACAAGGCACCCGATTGCGAATCACCGATTGCGAATTGCCGATTGCGAATTCCCGATAGCGAATTCCCGATCACGACACGGATCACGAACTTTCAAAGACACTCTCGAGGAAACGACAGACATGGCAGACGAACAGATCGACACCGCCGCAGGCGGCGAAACCCAGCAGCAGGCCCAGATGGCCGTCCAGCACGTGTTCCTGAAGGACGCGTCGTTCGAAGCGCCGGGCGCGATGGGCATGGAGAATGCCGAAGGCCAACCGGACATGAACCTGAACCTGGCCCAGCGCGTCAACCAGCTCGGCGACGACCGGTACGAAGTCGTGCTGACCGTGACCGTCACGGCGAAGCAGGGCGACAAGACCGCGTTCATCGCCGAGGTGCACTACTCGGGCGTGTTCCAGTTCGCCGGGTTCAGCGAGCAGCAGCTGCCCTACGTGATCAATGTGATGTGTCCGAACGTGCTGTTCCCGTACGCGCGCACCCAGGTCGGCACCCTGATCGCCGCCGGCGGCTTCGTCGCGCCGCCGCTGCAGCCGATCAATTTCGAGGCCATCTACGCCCAGCGCGTCCAGCAGCAGCAGTCGGAGCAGGCCCCGAACGGCGCCGCCGAGTGATGGGGCAGGGAGTCGCGCGGTGAATGAAGCGCAGCGCCGCCGAGTCGCGGTGCTCGGCGCGGGTTCCTGGGGAACCGCGCTGGCCATCCAGCTGGCCCGGGTCGGCCACGACGTCCGGCTCTGGGCGCGCGACGCCGAACACGTCGCTGCGATGCAGAGCGATCGCTGCAACGCCCGCTACCTGCCGGGCGTCGAGCTCGACGCCGCGATCCGCCCGATCGGACGGGTCGACGAGGCGCTTGACGGCGCCGAGCGAATCCTCGTGGTCACGCCCAGCCATGCGTTCGGCGAGAGCCTCGACGCCGTGGCCTCCGGGGTGCGTGAGGAAACCGGGCTGGCCTGGGCCACGAAGGGCTTCGAGCCCGGTACCGGCCGCCTGCTCAGTGAGCTGGCGGTCGAGCGACTCGGCAGCGGCATCCCGCTGGCTGCGGTTTCGGGCCCTTCATTCGCCGGCGAGGTCGCACGCGGTCTGCCGACAGCGGTCACCGTCGGCGCGTCGACGCCGGAATTCGGCCGCGACTGGGCCGCGTTGCTGCACGGCTCGAGCTTCCGTGCCTACTACACCGCCGACCTGGTCGGCGCCCAGCTGGGCGGTGCGGTCAAGAACGTCCTGGCCATCGCCTGCGGCATGGCCGACGGGCTGGGCCTGGGCAACAACACCCGGGCGGCGCTGATCACGCGCGGCCTGGCCGAACTGATGCGCCTCGGCGAGGCCATGGGGTGCCGCACGCGCACCCTGATGGGTCTGGCCGGGATGGGCGACCTGGTACTGACCTGCACCGGGGATGCATCGCGGAACCGGCGCTTCGGACTGGCGCTGGGCAAGGGCGCGACCGCGGAAGAGGCCCGGGCCGAGATCGGCCAGGTGGTCGAAGGCGTCGGCGCCGCCGAGGAAGTGATGCGCGCGGCCGAGCGCGCCGGCGTGGAGATGCCGATCTCCGAGCAGGTCCACGGCATCCTGTTCAAGGGCTGGAATGCGGCCAAGGGCGTGCGTGTGCTGATGGAGCGCGAGCCGAAGGCCGAGACCGACTGAATCCAGAAACGCAGTAAACCGGTAACCCAGGAGGGTCGATGGAAACGCTGGATTACAACGAGCTGGCCGTGCCGGGCGTGCGCCAGCTCAAGCCGTACACGCCGGGCAAGCCGATCGACGAACTGGAGCGCGAGTACGGCGTGACCGATTCGATCAAGCTGGCGTCCAACGAGAACCCCCTGGGTGCAAGCCCGCAGGCCCTCGAGGCGGTGCGCGAGGCCATCGACGACCTGTGGCTGTACCCGGACGCCAATGGCTTCCACCTGAAGACCGCGCTGGCCGAAAAGCACGGCGTCGACCCGGCCTGCATCACGTTGGGCAACGGCTCCAACGACGTGCTCGTCTTCCTGGCCCAGGCCTTTCTCGCCCCGGGCCTGAAGGCGGTGTTTTCCCAGTACTGCTTTGCGGTCTATCCGATCGCGACCCAGATGGTCGGCGCCGAAGCCGTGGTGGCACCGGCGCTGCCGGCCGACCACCCGATGGCGCTGGGCCACGACCTGCGGGCGATGTACCAGCGCATCGACGCCGATACCCGACTGGTGTTCCTGGCCAACCCGAACAACCCGACCGGGACCTGGCTGTCCGGCGAACGGATCCGCGAGTTCCTGGCTTCGCTGCCGGGGCACGTGATCTGCGTCGTCGACGAGGCCTACACGGAGTACGCCGAGTCCGGCGAACTGGGCGATGCCTCCACCTGGCTGGAGCAGTTCCCCAACCTGGTCGTGACCCGGACCTTCTCCAAGGCCTACGGGCTGGCCGGCCTGCGCGTCGGCTATGCATTGTCGAATCCCGGCGTAGCCGACCTGCTCAACCGCGTCCGGCCGGCCTTCAACGTCAACTCCCTGGCCCTCGTTGCCGCGCAGGCCTCGCTCGGCGATCACGAGTTCATCGAGCGCTCGCGGACGATGAACGCCGCCGGGCTGGTCCAGCTTCGCGAGGGCCTCGAAGCGCTCGATGTCAGCGTGGTGCCGTCGGCCGCCAACTTCGTCCTGGCCCGCTTCGATCGCCCCGGTGCCGAGCTCGACGAAGCATTGCTGCGCCGCGGCATCATCGTCCGTCCGGTCGGCAACTACGGACTGGATGACTATCTGCGCATCACGGTCGGCACCGAGACCCAGAATCGCCGCCTGCTCGACGCGCTCGGCGACATTCTCGGGGGCTGATCCGGTGCGATTGCGGGTCCATCCGGCGCGCGGCCCGCTGGCCGGTGTCATCGCGCCGCCGGGCGACAAGTCCATCTCGCACCGTGCGGCACTGTTCGGCGGGCTGGCCGAGGGTGAGACCGAGATCATCGGATTTCTCGAGGGCGACGATACGCGTGCAACGCTGGCTGCGATGCAGGCGCTCGGCGCCGAAGTCGAACGCCGCGGCGACCGGATCCTGGTGCGCGGCGGCCGACTGCATGCTCCAAGGGGTTCGCTCGACCTCGGCAACGCCGGGACCGGCATCCGGTTGTTGACCGGCGCCCTGGCCGGCCGACCGGATCTCCAGGGTGCCGAACTGGTCCTGACCGGCGACGCGTCGCTGCGCGGGCGCCCGATGGCGCGGATCGTCGAGCCGCTGGCGCGGATGGGCGCATCGATCGAAAGTACGGCGGGCTGCGCACCGTTGACCGTTCGGCCTCGACCGCTGACCGGCGAGCGCTTCGAGCTCGGCGTGGCCAGCGCGCAGGTCAAGTCGGCGCTGCTGCTGGCCGGGCTTTCGGCCGAGGGCCGCACCGAGGTGGTGTCGCCGGCACCGTCGCGCGACCACACGGAACGGCTGCTGCCGGCGTTCGACGTCGCTGTCGATGTCCGGGGTCTGCGTGCTTCCCTGCGAGGTCCCGCGACGCTGCGCGGCACCACCGTGACGGTACCGGGCGACCTGTCCTCGGCAACCTTTCCGCTGATCGCCGCGCTGCTGGTCCCCGGGTCCACCATCCGCCTGCGCGGCGTCGGCATCAATCCGACCCGAGCCGGTGTGCTGCACATCCTTGGCGACATGGTCGAGGCCGGCGCGGTCGAGGTGCGCCGGGTCGAGGGCGGGGCCGGCGACGAACCGGTCGCGGATCTCCACATCCGGCAGCTCGGTCCCGTTCGGGGGCTGGACATCTCGCCGGAGTGGGTGCCTCTTGCCATCGACGAGTTTCCCGCATTGATGGCGCTGGCCGCGGCCGCCGTCGGAACCACCCGGATCCGCGGCGCGGAGGAGCTGCGGGTCAAGGAGTCCGACCGCATCGCGGCGATGACCACCCAGCTGCGTCGCCTGGGCGTCGAGATCGAGGAAGCCCCGGACGGGGCGACGATCGTCGGCGGTGCCGTGCGCGCCGGTCGGGTCGATGCCGAGGGCGATCATCGCGTGGCGATGAGCCTGGCGGTGCTGGGCCTGGTGGCCGAGGGGCCGATCGAAATCGAGGGCGCGGACTGGATCGCGACCAGCTACCCGGGCTTCGTCGAGGACCTGACGTCGCTGGGCGCCGACGTGGAGGTGGAAGGATGAGCGTGGAGCAGACGGGGCGCGAGACCGACGGGCCGCACGCGGCGCCGGTGCTGACGATCGACGGCCCTTCCGGGGCCGGCAAGGGCGCGGTTTCGGCGCGGGTCGCCGAGGCGCTCGCCTGGCGGGTGCTCGACTCCGGGGCCGTCTACCGCGCGGTCGCGCTGGCCGCTCTGGATCGTGACATCGATGCCGAGCAGCGCGAGGCGTTGATCGACCTGAGTCGCGATCTCCCGCTGGAGTTCCGGCCGGGGCGCGACGGAATCGATGTATTGCTCGACGGTGAATCGGTCGGCGATCGCCTGCGCACGGAGCCGGTCAGCGTGATGGCATCGAAGGTCGCGGCGATTCCCGAGGTCCGCGAGGCCCTGCTGGACCTGCAGCGTGGCTGTCGGCGGCGGCCCGGCCTGGTCGCCGACGGGCGCGATATGGGCACGGTGGTGTTCCCCGACGCCCCGGTCAAGGTGTTCCTCGAGGCGAGCGTCGAGGAGCGCGCGCGCAGGCGCTATAACCAGTTGAAGGAAAAAGGGGAACCTGTTATTCTTGCGCGTCTTTTTCGGGACATGCAGGAACGGGATCGACGCGACCGCGAGCGGAGCGTCGCACCGACCGTCCCGGCCCCTGATGCGATCGTGATCGATTCGACCGCAATGGGTCTGGATGATGTCGTTGCGTCCATCCTCGAACGGGTTCGACGCAACCTCGGCCTGCCGCCGGAAGGAAAGTGAAGCAGTACAGCACGACCTGAGTAGTACCCAAGCGTGCGTCGCAGGGGCCGTACACCGGCTTCTCGGCGCGTTCATTCACGAGCGCCCGGGTGGGCGCAGACGACAAGAAGCCGGGCCCCAACCCCAACTACCCAAGGAACCCGTTGCACCGGCCTCTTGCAGGAACCTTCGCATTTCAATGACTGAATCTTTTGCCGAACTATTCGAACAGAGCCTGAATGAAGCCAACCTGCGCCCCGGTGCCATCGTCACCGGTCGCGTGGTCGATATCCGCGACGACGTCGTGGTCATCAATGCCGGACTGAAGTCCGAGGGCATCGTCCCGATCCACCAGTTCCGCAAGCCGGACGGCGAGCTGGAAGTGGAGCTGGGCGACGATGTCGAAGTCTCGCTGGACGCCGTCGAGGACGGATTCGGCGAGACCCGCCTGTCTCGTGAGAAGGCCAAGCGGTCCCGCATCTGGGACACGCTGGAGCTGGCCTCCGAGAAGGAAGAGAACGTCATCGGCCAGATCACCGGCAAGGTCAAGGGCGGCTTCACCGTCAGCATCGACGGCATTCGGGCGTTCCTGCCCGGCTCGCTGGTCGACGTTCGGCCGGTGCGCGATCCGAGCTACCTTGAGGGCAAGGACCTCGAGTTCAAGATCATCAAGCTGGATCGCCGCCGCAACAACCTGGTCGTCTCCCGCCGCGCCGTGGTCGAACACGAGTTCGCCGCAGAGCGCGAAGACCTGATCGAGCGCCTGGAAGAGGGTGCAGTGGTCAAGGGCGTGGTCAAGAACCTCACCGACTACGGTGCGTTCCTGGACCTCGGCGGCATCGACGGCCTGCTCCACATCACCGACATGTCCTGGAAGCGCGTCCGCCATCCGTCGGAAGTGGTCGAGGTCGGCGACGAACTGGAAGTCCGCGTGCTGCGCTTCGACCGCGAGCGCATGCGCGTCTCGCTGGGCCTGAAGCAGCTGGGCGAGGATCCGTGGGACAACATCGATCGGCGCTACCCGCCGAGCTCGCGTCTGTTCGGCCGCGTCACCAACATCACCGACTACGGCTGCTTCGTCGAGATCGAGGATGGCGTCGAAGGCCTGGTCCACGTTTCCGAAATGGACTGGACCAACAAGAACGTCAATCCGAACAAGGTCGTGCACATCGGCGAAGAAGTCGAGGTCATGGTGCTGGATGTCGATCCGGAGCGCCGCCGCATCTCGATGGGCATGAAGCAGGTCAAGCCGAACCCGTGGGAAGCCTTCGCCGCTCTGCACAACAAGGGCGACAAGGTCTCCGGCACGATCAAGTCGATCACCGACTTCGGTATCTTCATCGGCCTGGAAGGCGACATCGACGGCCTGGTCCACCTCTCGGACATCTCCTGGATGACCCCGGGCGAGGAAGCCATCCGCAACTTCCGCAAGGGCGAAGAAGTCGAAGCCGTGGTGCTGGCCGTGGATCCGGAGCGGGAGCGCATCTCGCTGGGAATCAAGCAGCTGGATCAGGACCCGTTCGCGACCTTCATGGCCGAGCATCCGCGCGGTTCGATCGTGACCGGTCGGGTGCGCGAGATCGACGAACGCGGTGCGGTCGTCGAGCTGGCCGATGGGGTCGATGGTTACCTGAAGGCCAACGACATGCTCAAGGAGCGCGTCGACGATGCGACCAAGGTCTACAAGGTCGGTGACGAAGTCGAAGCCAAGTTCGTGGCGCTGGATCGCAAGTCCCGCAACCTGACCCTGTCGGTTCGGGCCAAGGACGAGGACGAACTCGCCGATGCGGTCGACCAGTACCAGGCGCCGAAGGCCGGCAGCACCAAGCTGGGCGAACTGCTGCGCGAGCAGCTCGGCAAGGACTGAGCCACGCCACCCATCCGGGCCGCCGCGCCGTGCGGCGGCCCGTTCCTAGCGGCAACTGCGTACCGGAACCATTCGGCTGAAGGGACCCCGTCGACCCATGACCAAGTCGGAACTGATCGATAAGCTGGCGGCAGACCAGAAGCACTTGAGTCATGCGGACGTCGACCTGGCGGTTCGGTCGATCATCGATCAGATGAGCGCAACACTGGCGAGCGGCGACCGGATCGAGATCCGGGGCTTCGGCAGCTTCTCACTCCATTTTCGTCCCCCTCGCATGGGGCGCAACCCGAAGACCGGCGAAGCGGTCGCTCTTCCGGGCAAGCACGTTCCTCACTTCAAGCCCGGCAAGGAGCTTCGCGAGCGCGTCAACGACGCCGCGCAAGCGGCCCAGGACTGACCATGCTGCGCTGGTTCTTCGCCCTGATCGTGATCGCCGGTGCGGCGCTCGGACTGTTGCTCGGCGTGCTCAATGCCGAGCCGGTGGTGCTCGACCTCGGCGTCGTCCGTTGGGAAGCTTCGCTGGGTGCGGTCGTGGCGGCTGCGGTCGGGCTCGGAATGTTGATCGGACTTCTCGCCGGTGCGGTTCTCGGCCGGTTGGGACGGCGGCGCCGTTCGCCATCAGTCGGCACGACGCTGCCGACCGATGAATGAACTGACCTGGATCGCGCTTGCGTTGTTGCCGGTCGCTGCAGCCAGCGGCTGGTGGCTGGCGCGACGCTTCCCCGCACCCGGTCAGCGGCGGCACGACAGGGCCCTGTCGAGCAACTACTTCCGCGGCCTGAACTATCTGCTCAATGAAGAGCCCGACAAGGCCATCGAAGTGTTCCTTCGCCTGGCCGAAGTCAACCGCGAGACGGTCGAAACCCACCTGGCGCTGGGCAACCTGTTCCGCCGGCGCGGCGAGGTCGACAAGGCCATCCATTTTCACCGGCACATCATGAGCCGGTCGCAGCTCTCCGAGCAGCACCGGACCCAGGCACTTCTGGAGCTGGGCGAAGACTACATGCGCGCGGGACTGCTGGACCGGGCCGAGAAGCTGTTCAGCGAACTGGCCCGTGAGGGGCGCTTCTCGGAGACCGCGGTCCGCAGCCTGCTGGCGATCTATCAGCAGGAGAAGGACTGGCCCGGAGCGATTGTCCAGGCCCGCACCCTGGAACGCGTGACGGGCGAATCGACGGCCGCACTGTCGGCCCAGTTCCACTGCGAACTTGCCGAACAGGCGCGTCGGGCCGGCGACCGGGACACGGTCAGGAGTCACCTGGCCTCGGCCCGCAGCTATCAGGCCGCTTGTGCCCGGGCATGTCTGATCGAGGCTCGCCTGGCTTTCGACGAACACCGCTGGGCCGACGCGATCGACGCCGACCGGGCGGCCTGCGAACAGGATCCGGACCTCGTCGCACTCGTGCTCGAGCGGCTGGTATACGCCCACGCCGAGCTCGATCGGTCCGACGAACTCGTCGAGTTCCTGCAGCGAATGGACGAGCGCTCGACCACGGCCGCGCCGATGCTCGGACTGGCGCGCCTCGAGGCCGAGCGCAACCCGGAGGCCGCGATCGAATTGCTGCTCGACGGATTGCAGAAGCGCCCCAGCGTGCGCGGACTCCGCTACCTGCTCGACCTCATGCACCGCCACGGCCAGCGCCTGGACGCCATCGACCCGGATCTGCTGACCCGGCTGATGGACCGTCTCATGGACGGCCAGCCCCGGTTCCGCTGCGTCGACTGCGGATTCAGCGGCCAGACCTGGCACTGGCAGTGCCCCAGCTGTCGAGGCTGGGAATCCACGCGGCCGGTCATCGGGGTGCTCGGCGAGTGAACTCTGCGGCCCTGTTGGCGGCGGTGGGTGCGGCCTTCGTTCTGACGCTGCTGCTGACTCCCGTAGCGCGAGCCTATGCCCGGCGGCGAGGCCTGATCGACCGGCCCGGCCCACGGCGCAGCCACGATGCCCCCGTCGCGCGCGGGGGTGGAATCGCAGTGGCAATCGGCGTCGGGTCGGCCGCGGTGATCATGCCGCCGGTTCCGGGCGGCGTCGCGTTCCATATGGGCCTGCTGGCGGTCGCCGCGCTGGGGCTGGCCGACGACCACCGGCCGCTGCGCGTCGCGATCCGTCTTCCGGCCCAGCTGGTCGTCGCAGCGGCTGTGGTGATGGCCGTGGGTGGCGTGCCCGTCATCCAGTTCGCCGGAGAACCGATCGGGCCGTGGCTGGCCTGGACGCCGCTGGCGGCGCTGGCCATCGTCTGGATGATCAACCTGTTCAATTTCATGGACGGTTCGGACGGCCTGGCGAGCACCCAGGCCGCCTTCAGCGGGCTGTTGCTGGCTCTGGGCTTCCTGGACTCCGGGGAGACGGGGCTGGCGGTCCTGGCCGGCGCGCTGGCGGCCGCCTCGCTGGCCTTCCTCGCCTGGAA
The DNA here is from genome assembly GCA_965222675.1 of Wenzhouxiangellaceae bacterium. GTDB lineage: Bacteria > Pseudomonadota > Gammaproteobacteria > Xanthomonadales > Wenzhouxiangellaceae. The sequence goes on from OZ244963.1 coordinate 2,106,322, forward strand.
CCGCCCGCCGGCCAGGATCTTTCTCGGCGACTCCGGTTCCCTGACCCTGGGCTTCGTGCTCGGCTTCCTCGCGCTGGCCGGGACCGTGACCGGTTCGGTGTCGGTCTGGGCGGCCGCGATCGCGGTTTCTCCGTTCGTGATCGACGCCACGGCGACGCTGCTCGCGCGGCTGGTTTCGGGGCGTGAATGGTATACTCCGCACCGCGATCACGCCTACCAGTGCCTGATCCGTTCGGGCTGGAGCCATGCCCGCGTACTCGTCGCACTGGTGGTTCTCGACCTCGCGGTCGTGCTGCCGGCCTTCGTGCTCGCATCGAAGTTTCCGGCACTGGACGTGGCGATCGCAGCGTGCACAGGGGTCATGCTGCTCGCGATCTGGTGGTTGGCCAGGCGGCGAGCGAAGGCGGAGAACAGGGACGAATGAACTTTCGCGTGCTCAGGCGTACGCCGCGGTATCAGAACATCCGGGTCTTCGTCATTCTTCACGACCTGCTGGTGGCCGTGGGCGCGTGGTTTGCCGCGCGCTGGGTCGCCGCGGCCGCGCTGGACGTCGTCTGGCCGTCGACCGCGCAACTGTTTGCCGAGGCTGCGCTGCTGATTTCCCTGCAAGCGCTGATCCACTGGCGGGTCGGCCTCTACCGGGGGCTCTGGCGCTTCGCAAGTCTTCCCGATCTCGGCAATCTGGTCCGGGCATCGTTGCTCGGCGCGGTCGCGGCGGCGACCGTTCTGCTCGCGATGGACGTTCCGTCGCGCGACCTGGTGCCGCTGCTCTGGCTCTATCCGACGCTGCTGCTGCTCGCGCTGGGGCTTCCCCGGCTGGTCTTCCGGACGATCAAGGACATGCGGACCGAGGTTCGCTGGCGACGCGCCAGTCAGCGCACCGTGATCCTGGGCGCGGGAAGGTCCGCGCGCCTGCTGCTGCCGGAACTTCGGCGGCGCGGCGGCTTCGAGGTGGTCGGTTTTCTCGACGACAACGAGCGCCTGCGCAACGCCGAAATCGATGGCGTGCCGGTGATCGGCAGCATCGACCGCTTGCCGCGTGTCGTTCGCGAAGCCGCGGTCGACCTCGCGGTGATCGCCATTCCCTCTGCAACCAACATGCAGATGCAGCGGATCGTCGAGCTCTGCGAGCAGGCCGGCATCGAGTTCAAGACCCTGCCGACGCTCAAGGAACTCGGTGCCAGCATCACCCGCTTCGAGGACCTGAAGCCGGTTGCCATCGACGACCTGCTCGGTCGCGACCCGGTGTCGCTGGACTGGAACGCGATCCGTTCCGGTCTGGCGGGCAAGCGGGTCCTGGTCACCGGCGGCGGTGGATCGATCGGCGCCGAATTGTGCCGACAGATCGCACGGCTCGACCCGGCCGGCCTGGTGGTTCTCGACAGCTCCGAATACAACCTGTACCGAATCGACTACCGGCTGCGAAAGGAATTCCGCGACCTGGTCATGGACAGCGTGCTCGGCGACGTCTGCGACCCGGCCACGGTCGAACGCGTGGTGTCCCGCCACCGGCCCGAAGTGATCTTCCACGCCGCAGCGTACAAGCACCTTCCGATGCTGCAGAACCAGGTCCGGGAAGCGTTCCGGAACAACGTGCTCGGTACGGTGCGGATGGCCGACGCGGCGAGACGTCACGGGGTGAAGACCTTCGTGCTGATCTCGACCGACAAGGCGGTCAATCCCTGCAACGTGATGGGCGCGACCAAGCGCGTGGCCGAACTCTATTGCCAGCACAGCAATCGTCACGCGAATCATCATGCCGATCGAGTTGGCGAGCAGGGTGGCGGGCAGGATTGCAATACCCGGTTCATCACCGTGCGCTTCGGCAACGTGCTGAACTCCACCGGGTCGGTCGTTCCGCTGTTCAACGAGCAGATCCGCGCGGGGGGGCCGGTCACCGTGACGCATCCGGAAATCTCGCGCTATTTCATGACCATCGCCGAGGCCGGCCAGTTGATCATGCAGGCCGCCGTGCTGGGCGAGGGGGGCGAGGTATTCGTCCTCGACATGGGCGAGCCGGTCCGGATCGGCTACCTGGCCGAACAGCTCATCCGGCTGGCCGGCAAGGAACCGGGGCGGGACATCGAGATCGTCTACACCGGACTGCGTCCGGGCGAGAAACTGTTCGAGGAGCTGTTCCACGAACACGAGGCCTACGCCAAGACCGGGCACGAGAAGATTCTCCTCGCCCGCAACGCGTATCCCGATATCGCCGGGTTCGAGCAGCGTCTGCGGCAGGCCGAGCAGGCGGTCCGCCAGTACGATTCCGAGGCCATCCGTGATGTGTTGATGCAGCTGGTGCCCGAGCTCGAGCGCGTGCCGGCGCGCGAGCGCAAGGTGATTCCGCTCGGATGACGGGTAGCGAGGACGCGCCGGCGCTGCGGCCGCAACCGGTCGCCGACGGCGGCCGGGTCGAATGCTTCGAGTTCGACTCGACCGTGCTGGCGGGCAATCCGCTTGCCGACCCGACGCGACGCAGCGTGGCGGTCTACCTGCCGCCGGGCTACGATGCCGATCAGCGGCGCTACCCGGTGCTCTGGTCGCTGCCGGCCTACACCAGTTCCGGCCCGGCCCAGGTGGCCTGGCGCAATCACGGCGAAACGCTCCCCCAACGCCTCGATCGTCTGATCGATCGCGGCGAGATGGCCCCGGCGGTCTGCGTCATGCCCGACACCTACACCGCGCTCGGCGGCAACCAGTTCGTCGATTCGCCGGCGATCGGCGACTACGCCCGTTACCTGGCCGATGAACTGATCCCCGAGATCGATCGGCGCTACCGCACGATCGCCGAGTCCGCCGGCCGCGCCGCGTTCGGCAAGTCCTCCGGCGGATTCGGTGCGCTGCACCTGGCGCGGACTCGCCCGGGCCTGTTCGGTGCGGTGGCCAGTCACGCCGGCGACGCCGGGTTCGACCGGGTCTACCTCCGCGACTTCCCGGGAGCCTGCGACGAACTCGCCCGGCACGAGCGCGACCTTGCGGCCTTCGTGCGGACCTTCTGGCGATCGCGGCGACCGTCGGGCCGCATGTTCCATACGCTGATGGTGCTGTGCCTGGCGGCCAGCTATTCGCCGGACGCGGACCAGCCGATGGGCCTTGCGCTTCCCTTCGACCTGGAAACCGCCAAGCTCGACGAAACGATCTGGCAACGGTGGCTGGCGTTCGATCCGGTCCACTGGCCCGTATCGGAACTCGGCGCGCTCGATGCGCTCCAGGGACTGTGGATCGACGCCGGGAGCCGGGATCAGTACTACATCCACTACGGCACCCGCGAACTCCACCGGCGGCTCGACGCGGCCGGAATCGAGCATCACCACGAGGAATTCGACGGCACCCACAGCGGCATGGATGTCCGCTTCGACCGGTCGTTGCCCTGGCTGGTCGGGCGCCTCAAACAGGACTGATTCGGTACGATATAATTCCGGTAGATTTTCAGCCGGGATCGCCCATGCTGACCGTGACGCCCACCGCGCGCGATTACTTCGCCCGCCTGCTCGAAGAACAACCGCCGAAGACCGGCCTGAGACTGGTCGTGCGCGACCCCGGCACGCCCCATGCCGACGTCGAGCTGAATTACTGTCCCGCAGGCCGCGAGGCCGACGATGACGAGGCCCATGACTGCGGAAGCTTCACGCTGTTCGTGGAGCGCGACAGCAGCGAGGCGCTCAGCGGCGCGATGATCGATTTCGAGACCGACGAAACCGGCGGTGAACTCAGCATTCGAGCGCCCGGCCTGAAAGGAAAGGCGCCCGGCGAGGATGCGTCGCTGACCGAACGCGTGGCCTGGGTGCTCGATACGCGGGTCAACCCGATGGTCGCCGGCCACGGTGGCCGGGTGGGGCTGGTCGAGGTGACCGAGGAACGGGACGTCGTCCTGCAGTTCGGTGGCGGCTGCCATGGCTGCGGCATGGTCGACGTCACGCTGAAGCAGGGCATCGAGACCCAGCTGCGCGAGGCCGTTCCGGAGATCCGCAAGGTGGTCGACGCCACCGATCACGCCAGCGGCGCCAACCCCTACTACTGAGGGCTGGCGACAGGCGGGCGTTCCTTTCTGCCACTCCAGGGGCCTTTCGCTGCACAGCTGCGGGCGACCTTCTTTTGTCAGGCGCGACAAGAGAAGGCAAAAGCGCTTCTTAAGGGCGGGATCCGGTCGATGGTCGACGACAGGAAGCACTTGCGTCCCGAGGGGTTGCCCACCGGGGCAGATCGTCTCCGATCGCTACCCGGGTAGCGGATAGCTGGCGCGTGACAAGCTTCTCGTGTCTCAGCGCGATAAGCGATTTTCTGCGCCGCGGCGCTATCTCACAGGCAACCCCGCCCCGTTCGCACAGTTTCTGGAAGCGTTTTTGGGTACTTTTGAGGCGACTGTCAAAAGTACCTCGCCAGCAAGCGGACGAAGCCCGCGTGGCGAAACCGCGGTTGAGCCGAGAGTGAGCCGAGAGTGAGCCGAGAGTGAGCCGTGGCGCGCAGCCCGCGGGACCGGAAGCCCTCCGCAGGCCGGAGGGCAGGCGAATCAGTCGATCGTCAGGTCGTTGAGGCCGTCCTGGCTCGAGAACCAGGCGGCGAGGTCCTCGATGTCCTGGTCGCTGAGGTTGGCCGCGAAGCCGGCCATCACGGCGTTCTGCCGGTCGCCGTTGCGATACGCCTTCAGCGAGTGGACCAGGTAATCGGCGTGCTGGCCGGCGAGGATCGGGTAGCTAGGCTGCAGGGCTTCGTCGCCGTTGCGGCCGTGGCAGGACTGGCAGACCTGCGATTTCTCGAGCCCGCGCTGCGCATTGCCCGCCGCGTGGGCCGCGTCTGCCGTACCCAGGACGGCGATAGCGAGCGCGAGGCCGGCGACGAGTCCTTCAACGATCAGTCGGGGGGTCACAGGGCGCGTCATGATGCGTCTCCGTCGAGGGAAGCGAAGTAGGCGGCAATGTCCTCGATGTCCTGGTCGGACAGCGTGGAGGCCTGCGCCTGCATCGTCGCGTGCTGGCGCTCGCCGGACCGGTAGGCCTTCAGCGCGGCGACCACGTAGGCTTCATTCTGGCCGCCCAGCTTCGGCACCGTGTACGTCGGGTAGACGTTCTTGTAGAACGGGATGCCGTGGCAGCCGGTGCAGGTGTAGGCCAGTGTCTCACCGCGGGTCGGGTCGCCCTCGGCCAGCGCGGTCATCGGGAGCCCGAGCAGCAGCATCAGGGCGGTCAGTCGACGTCGCATCAGTATCCATTCCGATTGGTTGAAACGATCCGGCCATTATAGCCGCCCGACCACCTCGCATGCAGGCGCCGGATGTACAATTCCCGTACACGTCGGTGCCCCCCGACGGACCACTCCCAACGACGCCGAATTGCCATGCCCGCACTCGACCCCCTCGACCTGTACCGAATCGCCGATGAACTGACCGACGAAGAGCGGATGATCCGCGAATCGGTCGCTCGGTTCGTCGATTCCAAAGCGATGCCGCTGATCGCGGAATGCTTCGACGAGGGCCGGTTTCCTGCCGAGCTGGTGCCGGACATCGCCGAGCTCGGTCTGCTCGGCTCCAGCCTCGAAGGCTACGGCTGCGCCGGGTTGAACTCGGTCAGCTACGGGCTGATCTGCCAGGAACTGGAGCGCTGCGATTCCGGACTGCGCAGCTTCGTGTCGGTGCAGTCCTCGCTGTGCATGTACCCGATCCACGCGTTCGGCTCCGAAGCGCAGAAGGAGCAGTGGTTGCCGCGCATGGCGGCCGGCGACGTGATCGGCTGCTTCGGGCTGACCGAACCGCACGGCGGGTCCGATCCGGCCAATATGAAGACCCATGCGAAGAAGGACGGCGACGACTGGATACTCAACGGCGCCAAGATGTGGATCACCAACGGTTCGATCGCCCAGATCGCAATCGTCTGGGCGCGGACCGACGACGGCATCCAGGGGTTCATCGTCGAGACTGACTCGGAGGGCTTCGAGGCGCGGGACGTCAAGGCAAAGATGTCGCTGCGTGCCTCGATCACCTCGGAGCTGTATTTCGACAACGTGAGGGTCCCCGACGCCAACCGGCTGCCCAACGTGAAGGGCCTGAAGGGACCGCTGTCATGCCTGACCCAGGCTCGCTACGGCATCACCTGGGGCCCGATCGGCGCCGCCCAGGCCTGCCTGGCCGAAGCGCTGCGCTATCTGGAAGACCGCGAGATGTTCAAGCGTCCGCTGTCGGCCAACCAGGCCGTCCAGCTGCGCCTGGCCGACATGGCCCGCCGCATCACCGGCGCGCAACTGATCTCCCTGCGGCTGGGTCGGCTCAAGGACGCCGGCGAAATGCACCCGACCCAGGTCAGCCTGGCGAAGTGGAACAACGTGCGCATGGCGCTCGACATCGCCCGCGAATGCCGCGACCTGCTGGGCGGGTCCGGAATCACCCTGGAATACGTCCCGATCCGCCACATGCTGAACCTCGAGTCAGTGATCACCTACGAAGGGACCGAGACGATCCATCAGCTGGTCGTCGGGCGCGAGCTGACCGGAATCAACGCGTTCTGAGGGGTTTTGCGGCTGCGCCGCGGGCGGCATGCGTATCAATTTGTAATCGAAATCGACAGGGTGTCGCCGCGCGGGCTGCGTGACACGGTGCTGGCCCTCGTCGGCCAGCCATACTTCAAAAGCGTTTCGCCACGCGGGCTTCGCCCGCTTGCTGGCGAGGTACTTTTGACAATCGCCTCAAAAGTACCCAAAAGCGCTTTTCAAAGCGGTGCGAACAGGGCGGGGTTGCCCGTCAGGAGAGGGCGTGGCGCAGAAAATCGCTTATCGCGCTGAGACACGAGAAGCTTGTCACGCGCCAGCTTTCCGCTACCCGGGTAGCGATCGAAGACGATCTGCCCCGGTGGGGCAACCCCTCGGGACGCACGTGCTTCCTATCGTCGACCATCGACCGGATCCCGCCGTGGGTAACCCCCGAGGTTGCGCTTTACAGCTTCTCCTGAGTCGAGGTCGACCACCGATTCTTGGCGCCACGGCCTTAGCCGAGACACTCGCCCCTCAATACGCCCAGCTTCTAGAAAGCGCTTTTGCCTTCTTTTGTCGCGATTGACAAAAGAAGGTCGCCCGCAAGCGCGTAGCGCGGGGCGAAAGGCCTTTAGGGGTTTGTTTTTCGAATCCAAAGCAAGAACAAAGGCGTTTCGCCACGCGGGCTTCGCCCGCTTGCTGGCGAGGTACTTTTGACAGTCGCCTCAAAAGTACCCAAAAGCGCTTCTACAAGCGGTGCGAACGGGGCGGGGTTGCTCGTGAGACGCGGGCGCGGCGCAGAAAATCGCTTATCGCGCCGAGACACGAGAAGCTTGTCACGCGCCAGCTTTCCGCTACCCGGATAGCGATCGAAGACGATCTGCCCCGGTGGGCAACCGCTCGGGACGCAAGTGCTTCCTATCGTCGACCATCGACCAGATCCCGCCGTGGGTAACCCCCGAGGTTGCGCTTTACAGCTTCTCCTGAGTCGAGGTCGACCACCGATTCTTGGTGCCACGGCCTTAGCCGAGACACTCGCCCCTCGATACGCCCCGCTTGTAGAGAGCGCTTTTGCCTTCTTTTGTCGCGCCTGACAAAAGAAGGTCGCCCGCAAGCGCGCAGCGCGGGGCGAAAGGCCTTTGGGGGTTTGTTTTTCGAATCCAAAGCAAGAACAAAGGCGTTTCGCCACGCGGGTTTCGCCCGCTTGCTGAGGAGGTACTTTTGACAGTCGCCTCAAAAGTACCCAAAAGCGCTCTTTACAACCGTGCGAACGGAGCGGGGTTGCTCCTCAGGCTCGGGCGCGGCGCGAAAGGGTTCAAGGGGTTGGTTCTGGATTTGCAACGGCCCCTCGCCGGGGCGGCGAACCCTGGAAGTCCCGGGTCCGAGATCAAAGGCCATTTCGCCCTCAAGCGCGGAGCGCGGGGCGAAACGCTTCTAGCGGGACGAGGCACCACGCCGACCGTATGCAGTGCGCTCCGCGATGCGAAACGCATCCGGCGCGAAACGGCAACGCGCCGCCCCGGGGCAGGCTGTCCTGCGCGGCGTCACGCGCCTGCCCAGCCGACCGCAGGTCAATGAAACCCGGAACGATGGTGCCGAGGAGAGGACTCGAACCTCCACGGGTTGCCCCACCAGGACCTAAACCTGGCGCGTCTACCAATTCCGCCACCTCGGCGCGGTGCGCATTGTAGCGCGACGCGGGCGGTCACCCGCAAGGATGATTGGCGGATACGGTCTGCCCGACTCGTCGATTCAACGGGTCGGGTTTCCATTCGAGAGATTGCACCAGGGGATGGTGCCGAGGGGGAGACTCGAACTCCCACGTCCTAACGGACACTAGCACCTGAAGCTAGCGCGTCTACCAATTCCGCCACCTCGGCATAAAGAAGTGGCCGAGGCAAGGGGGGAACCTCGGCCACAATCCGGCTCGGGGAAGGGGGGAACCCCAGACCGGAGACGAAATTCTAACCGGTCACGCAGTCATGTCAAGAGCACTCCGTCACAAAACGCAACATCCGCACCCCGGATTCTCACGGTGACTTCGACCGTGTCGGCGTGTCGTTCGGGCGTCGAATCCGTGGGTAGTTCGGGGGCCTTCCGCAGGCGGCTGCGGCAGCGATTCCGCCTCCGGTCCGGGCTCGCTCAGGGCCGTTTCCCCAGCGGACCGGACCGGTCGAGAACACCCCTGAGCGGCGCGCGTGGCCACGGGTCGCTCCATGCCCCGGTGCTATACTTCGACGCTTGATCGCGCGATGCTTCGGCCGGCCCGGGAAGGGCGCTGATCGGTCGGGATTTTCGCCTTTGGGCCCGAACTGAAAGGACGATATTCAGCATGGATTTCAGATTGACCGAAGAACAGCAGATGATCCAGGCCGCGGCGCACGAGTTCGCCCAGGAACGGATCGCGCCGGTGGCCGCCGAATTCGACGAGTCGGGCGAATTCCCGCTCGAGAACATCCGGGCGATGGGTGAACTCGGACTGATGGGCATCGAGGTTCCGGAAGAGTACGGCGGTGCCGGGCTCGATACGATCGGCTACGCCCTGGCGCTGATGGAAATCTGCGAGGCAGACGCTGCCCACGGCACGATCATGAGTGTCAACAACTCGCTGTTCTGCAACGGCATCCTGAAGCACGGAACCGAGGAACAGAAGCAGAAATACGTGCGTGCGGTCGCCACCGGCGAAGCGATCGGCGCCTACGCACTTACCGAACCGCAGTCCGGCTCCGATGCCTCCAACATGAAGTCGCGCGCGGTCAGGTCCGACGACGGCAGTCACTACGTGATCGACGCACGCAAGTCGTGGATCACCTCCGGCCCACACGCCGACTACATCGTGCTGTTCGCGATGACCGATCCGGACGCCGGGGCAAAGGGCGTGTCGGCGTTCATCATCGATACCACGCTCGAAGGGTTTTCCCGCGGCAAGACCGAGCCGAAGCTCGGCATCCGTGCCTCTGCGACCTGCGAGGTCGAACTGGACGGCTACAAGTGCCCGGCCGATTGCCTGCTGGGCGAGGAAGGCGAGGGGTTCAGGATCGCGATGGGCGTGCTCGATGCCGGTCGCATCGGTATCGCGGCGCAGGCGGTCGGCATTGCCCAGGCCGCCTACAAGGCGAGCCTCGAGTGGTCGCGCGATCGCAAGGCCTTCGGACGCGAGATCGGAAGTTTCCAGATGATCCAGGCCAAGATCGCCGACATGAAGTGCCGGCTCGAAGCTGCCCGGCTGCTGACGCTGCGCGCTGCCTGGGCCAAGATCCAGTCGAAGGAGACCGGCGCGCGCTTCACCGTCGACGGTTCGATGGCCAAGCTGGTCGCATCCGAGGCGTGCATGTACATTACGCACCAGGCCGTCCAGATTCACGGCGGCATGGGCTACAGCAAGGAAATGCCGGTGGAGCGCTATTTCCGCGACGCCAAGATCACGGAGATCTACGAAGGCACCAGCGAGATCCAGCGGATGGTCATCGGCCGGCAGGAGACGGGCCTGAGATAATCGTCGGACAATCGCGAGCCAATCGCGAGATCACTGCGTCGCGCGCGGCGGGGAGCCGCCGCCGCGCGCACGCCATGCATCCAACGTCGGGGTAGACGAAGATGTCAGAGTCAGGGCGCTCGCGCCGTAGCCAGGGCGCAGCCAACAAGAACAAGAACAGCACCAGCCGGGAGGTTCAACGCGTCCTCGATGCGCTCGAGGCGCAGCCCGGCAAGGTCGATCCGGATTTCGCTCGCGCGTTCCTGCGCAACCTGCCGGCGATCGAGCCGGAGGAAATGCCGCCGGAGAACCTGGCTCGAATCGTCGCCGGGTTCAGCGAGTTCGTCCGCGAGCGTCGCGCCGGCGACGTCAAGATGCGGATCTTCAACCCCACCGAAGACGAGCACGGCTGGACTTGCAGCCACAGCGTCGTCGAGATCGTCAACGACGATATGCCGTTCCTGGTCGACTCGGTGGTTCTTGCCCTGTCGCGGCTCGACCTGTCGGTGCACCTGATCATCCATCCGGTGGTCGCGCTCCAGCGTGATCCAGGTGGCCATCTGATGGCGTTGGCCGACGACGGTGATGCGGATGCGCACGCCGAATCGCTGATGCACCTGCAGATCGACCGACAGACCGCGCCGGACGCGCTGGCCCGCATCGAGCGCCGGATCCGGTCCACCCTGACCGACGTCCGTCGCGCGGTCCAGGACTGGAAGGCGATGCTCGGCAAGGCCGAGCAGATCGCCGGCGAGCTCGCCGACAGCCGCTCCGGGCTGGACGACGAAGAGCTGGAAGAAGCGCGCGAGTTCTTCCGCTGGCTGGCCGACGACCACTTCACGTTCCTGGGCTATCGCGAGTACGAGATCACCGAGTCCGACGACCGCCGGTTGCTGGAAGTGGTCGAGGGCAGCGGTCTGGGGTTGATGCGCGAGGAGCATCGTGCCTCACCCAGCCGGGAGCTGCCGCGGGACTCCGATTCGGGCCGCAAGCACGTCAGCCACCCGATCATCATCACCAAGACCAACGGCCGCTCGACGGTCCATCGCGACGGCTACATGGACTACATCTCCGTGCTGCGCTTCGACGACGACGGCGGCGTGGCCGGCGAGAAACGGATCATCGGGCTGTTCACGTCGGGTGCCTACATCCGCCGTTGCCAGGACACGCCGCTCGTCCGCCGCAAGGTGCTCGACGTGCTGCGCATGTCCGGCCTGCGGCCCGGCAGCCACGCCGGCAAGGCGCTGCTGCACATTCTCGAGACGCTGCCCCGGGACGAGCTGTTCCAGGCCACGGCCGAGGAGTTGCTGAAGCTCGGTACGGGCATTCTCGATCTGCAGGAACGGACCCAGACCCGCCTGTTCATCCGGCGCGAGCGCTTCGGACGGTTCTACTCGTGCATGGTGTTCATCCCGCGCGACCGGTTCAACACCGAGAACCGGCAGAAGGTCCAGAACATCCTCAAGCGCGCGCTGAAGGGCGAACGCCTGGACTTCTCGGTCCAGGTCGGTGAATCCAAGCTGGCCCGGATGCACGTCATCGTGCGCTCCAAGGGCGAACCACCGGCGGTGATCGACACCGCCGAGATCGAATCGAAGATCAAGCTGGCGATCCGGTCCTGGACCGACGAACTCGGCGAGATCCTTGTCCGCAACTCCGGCGAAGAGCAGGGCCTGGAGCTGCTGCGCCGTTTCGGCCAGGCGTTTCCGCTCAGCTACCAGGGCGACGTCGCGCCCCACGTGGCCAGCTTCGACGTGATGGCCGCAGCGCGCCTTCGCAACATCAGCGACCTGCAGATGAGCCTGTACAAGCCGCGTCGGCGGCTCAAGGGCATCCTCCGGTTCAAGCTGTTCAAGTACGACCAGCCGATCCCCTTGTCCGACGTCCTTCCGATGCTCGAGAACCTCGGCATGCGTATCGTTTCCGAGCGTCCCTACGAGCTGAAGATGTCCGACGGCAACGTGATCTGGATCCAGGACTTCGACATGCGCCCGCCGACCGGGGCCGATCTGAACCTGGACCTGGTGCGCGACCACTTCCAGGACGCGTTCGAACAGACCTGGCGGGGCCGCAACGAGAACGACGGATTCAACCGCCTGGTCCTGCTGGCCAAGCTCAGCTGGCGCCAGGCCAGCGTGCTGCGAGCCTGCGGCAAGTTCCTGCTCCAGACCGGTTCACCCTTCTCGCAGGCCTACATGGAGCAGACGCTGGCCGCGTGGCCGCTGGTTTCGCGGCTGCTGGTCGAATATTTCGAGGCGCGTTTCGATCCGCACCGCGCCGACGAGACGGCCAAGCAGCGCGCCGCCGGACGCAAGCAGCTCGAGAGCCATTGCAAGGAGCTGGCCGAAGCCATCGAGGACCCGGTCCTCGACGAGTTTCTCGACGAGGTCTACGTGGCGCGCGAGACCGGCGATCGCGAGGACGACGCGCAGACCGTCCGGGTTGCCATCCTGCGCACGATGGACTCGATTTCCAGCGCCGACCAGGATCGCATCCTGCGCAGTTTCGCCGATGTCTTCCGGGCGATGCTGCGGACCAACGCATTCCAGCTCGATGTCCGCGGCGAATCGCACGACTACATGAGCTTCAAGTTCGACTCGGCCCGGCTTCCGGACTTGCCGCGGCCGCGCCCGTTCCGCGAGGTCTGGGTCTATTCGCCGCGGGTCGAGGGTGTGCACCTGCGGGGTGGCCTGGTCGCGCGCGGCGGTCTCCGCTGGTCGGACCGGCGTGAGGACTTCCGCACCGAGGTGCTGGGCCTGCTCAAGGCGCAGACCGTCAAGAACACCATGATCGTGCCGGTCGGCGCCAAGGGCGGGTTCTTTCCCAAGCGCCTGCCGGCCACGGACGACCGCGACGAGATCATGGCCGAGGTGGTCTACTGCTATCGCTCGTTCATCAACGGCCTGCTCGACATCACCGACAACCTCGACGGCGACCGGATCGTGCCGCCCGAGGGGGTGCTGCGCCACGACGGCGACGACCCGTACCTGGTGGTGGCCGCCGACAAGGGCACGGCGACGTTTTCCGATATCGCCAACGCGATCTCCGCCGAGCACGATTTCTGGCTCGGAGATGCCTTCGCTTCGGGCGGATCGAACGGCTACGACCACAAGGGCATGGGCATCACCGCCAAGGGTGCGTGGGAGTCGGTCAAGCGTCACTTCCGCGAACTCGGCCTGGACACCCAGAGCGAACCGTTCGACGTGGTCGGCATCGGCGACATGTCCGGCGACGTGTTCGGCAACGGCATGCTGCTCTCAAGGCATATCCGCCTGAAGGCCGCGTTCAACCACATGCACATCTTCCTCGACCCCGACCCGGATCCCGAGGCGTCCTTCGAGGAGCGCAAGCGCATGTTCGAACTGCCGCGCTCGAGCTGGAGCGACTACGACAGCAAGCTGATCTCGAAGGGCGGCGGTGTGTTCTCGCGCCAGTCCAAGACCATTCCGATTTCGGCCGAGGTCCGCGAGTGGCTGGGCATCGACGAGGAGGAGCTGGCCCCCCACTCGCTGATCAAGAAGCTGCTGACCGCCGATTACGACCTGCTGTGGAACGGGGGCATCGGCACCTACGTCAAGGCCCAGTCGCAATCCAACGCCGACGTCGGCGACCTCGCCAACAATCCGGTCCGGATCGACGGACGCGAACTTCGCTGCCGGGTGATCGGCGAGGGCGGCAACCTCGGCCTGACCCAGCGCGGGCGGATCGAGTTCGCCCTCAACGGGGGCCGGGTCAATACCGATTTCATCGACAACTCGGCCGGCGTCGACTGCTCCGATCACGAAGTCAACATCAAGATCCTGCTCAACCAGGCGGTGACCGCCGGACGGATGACGCTGGACGAGCGCAACGAGTTGCTGCGCGAGATGACCGACGAGGTGGAGCAGCTGGTGCTGCGCTCGAACTACCTGCAGACCCAGGCCCTGAGCATGATGGAGTCGATGACCTCGACCCGCCTCGGCGCCGAAGCGCATTTCATCACCATGCTCGAACACCAGGGCGTGATCGATCGCGACCTGGAGGACCTGCCCGACGAAGAGGAACTGCGCGAGCGGGTGGCCCACGGCCAGGGGCTGACCCGGCCGGAGCTGGCGGTGCTGTTCTCCTTCAGCAAGATCACCCTGTACCAGGACCTGGTCGATTCGGAAGTGCCCGAGGATCCGTACCTGTCGCGCGAGCTGGAGGACTACTTCCCGCAACCGCTGCGCGAAGCGCACGCCGACCTGATGACCGAACACCGCCTGAAGCGCGAGATCATCGCGACCCGCGTGACCAACAACCTGGTCAACCGGATGGGCGCGTACTTCGCCATGCGCATCAAGGAAGACACCGGCGCATCGTCGGCGACGGTAGCCAAGGCCTTCACGGTAGCGCGCGAGATCTTCGACGCGCGCTCGGTCTGGCGCGAGCTCGAGACGCTGGACAACTCGGTCGATGCGGAGGCGCAGAACCGCGTCTATCTCGAGCTCTGGAACCTGCTTCGCCAGTCCACCCGCCGCCTGATCACGCTGCCCGGCGGCTTCGCGATCGACATCTCGAGCAAGGTCAACCGCTTCGCCCCCGGCATGAAGGATTTCCGCGACGCACTGGCCGACATCCTCACCGAGGAAGAACTCGACGCCATGCGCACGCGCGTGGCCGAGTACGAGACCGAGGGCTTCGATGCCGATTTCGCCCAGCGCTGCGCGTCCCTGGGCTGGATGTATTCCTCCCTGGACATCGTCGACGAGGCCCGCAACCTCGACCTGGAGGTCAAGCAGGTCGGCCGGATCTACTTCCGCCTGTTCGACGAGCTGTGCCTGCGCTGGCTGCGCGACAGCGTCGAAAACCTCTCCGTGGAAAAACAGTGGCATGCGCACGCCCGCGGCAACCTGCGCGACCAGCTGTTCGGCCATCACCGCGTCCTGACGAGGCGCATCCTGACCGAGCACCGCGATGCCGACGACCCGATCGATGCCTGGTTCGGCCAGCATGCCGACAGCGTGGAACGCACCCGCGTGATGCTCGACGAGATGCGGGCAACGTCGGGCCAGGACTACGCCACCATGCAGGTCGCGATCCACGGACTGGGCCAGTTGCTCAGCGCAACCGGCTGAGTCGATGTTCAACGACGGCCCGCTGCGGATCGCCTTCCTGAGCAGTGCTCGCCCGGCCGCTCGCGAGGCTGCCGAGGCGATGATCGAACGCCACGGCAACGTGCCGGTGGCCGAGGCCGACGTGCTGGTCGCGCTCGGCGGCGACGGTTTCATGCTGCACTCGCTGCACGAGAACAGCGATCACCGGATTCCCGTGTTCGGGTTGCACTTCGGCGAAGTCGGCTTCCTGATGAACCGCTTCAGCGAGGACGACCTGGAACAGCGGATTCGCGCAGCGGCCAGCTTCACCCTGAAGCCGCTGCGCATGCGGGTGACCACCCAGGACGGGCGGACCCGCAGCGGGCTGGCGATCAACGAGGTTGCGCTGCTGCGCCAGACCAGCCAGGCCGCGCACGTGCGGATCCGGGTCAATGGCACCGTTCGGGTCGATCGCCTGGTCGCCGACGGGGTCCTGGTCGCCACGGCCGCCGGTTCGACCGCCTACAACCTCTCGGCGCACGGTCCGATCCTGCCGCTGGGCACGGAAGCTGTCGTCCTGACTCCGATCAGCCCCTTCCGTCCGCGCCGGTGGCGCGGCGCCGTGCTGCCGTCGGCGGCTACGGTGGACTTCGAGATCCTCAACGCCGAACGCCGGCCCGTGAGTGCGACCGCCGATTACGACGAGGTGCGCGATGTGGCGCGGGTCGAAGTCACCGAGGACGAGCATGCCGAGCACGTGCTGCTGTTCGATCCGGAGCATTCGCTGGATGAGCGGATTCTCAACGAACAGTTCTTGTGAGCGGTCCGGTTGGGGGCTGGTGCTACTGCGGCGGCCTCCGATAACGCGCTTGCGGCGCTTCGCTCGGTCGCCGATCCTCAACGTGGCGCTGCCACGCCTGCGGTCGGCTCCGGTCGCGAAGCGCCGCAATCACGTCACCGGAGACCGCCTCGCGACGCACCAGCCCCCGACCGGACCGCTTGGGTACTCCTGATCGAAGTTGGTGCGGTTTCGTTCGGCTCCGTCGCGCGTCCTCGCCGTAGCGCTGCTACGACTGCGGGGCGCTCGGTCCCGGATTGCCGAAATCGACTCACCCGGAACCGCCTCGTGACGCGCCACGCCCCTAGCGAGGGGCTTGGCCTCTCCGGTAAAGTTTTCTGACAACGTACTTTGCTCGGTCGCAGATCCTCAACGTGGCGCTGCCACGCCGGCGGTCGTAGCGGACGGCCACCATCGCGCCGAACCCCTTAATTGGTCATTCCGGACGTCGAGGCAGCGGCGATCCGGAATCTCGTGACGCCGGCTTGACGCCCTGGCTCAATGCCGGGGCGGGGTTCGGAGGGGGTTGACCAACAGCGCCGGCAGTCCTCGCTCTCGGTCGATCATGTACTCGTCCAGGCCGACCGGCACGTCCCGTTCCGGGTGCGTTGGCCAGTAGCGTTCACCGCAGACGGCCACCATCGCGCCGAACCCCTTAATTGGTCATTCCGGACGTCGCGGCAGCGGCGATCCGGAATCTCGTGACGCCGGCTGGACGCCGTGGCTCAATGCGGCGGCGGGGTTCGGAGCGGGTTGATCAACAGTGCAAGCAATTCCTGCTCGCGATCCTCTCTGTACTCGTCCAGGCCGATCGGCATGTCACGTTCGGGATGCTTGGGCTCGGCGCGGTAGCTGCGGAAGAGGCGGTCCCAGATCGAGAGGTGGAAGCCGTAGTTGGTGTCGGTCTGGGTCTTGTCCGGGCTGTGGTGGATGCGGTGCATGGAGGGGGTGACGATCAGCCAGCGGGCGGCGCGGTCGAGAGGTTTCGGCAGGGCGAAGTCGGTGTGGGTCCAGAGGCTGCCCAGGCTCAGCATCAGTTCGAAGGCCAGCACGGCAAGCGCGCTGGGGCCGAGCAGGGTGATGACGCCGAGCTTCAGGCCCATCGAAAGGGCGATTTCCAGCGGGTGGAATCGGACCGCAGTGGTGACATCGAAGGCGCGGTCGGCGTGGTGGACGCGGTGCATGCGCCACAGCAGCGGGATGCGGTGCATCAGGCGGTGCTGCCAGTAGATCACCAGGTCCAGCGCGAGGATCGCGAGCAGGAATTCCAGAACCGGGTGCAGGCCGACGGCGCCGAACAGGCCTCGGCCGTGCACTTCGGCGGCCCAGGCGACGGCCAGGATCGGGAACGCGAAGCGCAGCACCAGCGTGTCGATCGCACCGAACGCGAGGTTCACGGCCTGGCGTCGCGCGAGCCGCCCGTCGCCGCGCAGCGCGAAGCGCCACTGCAGCACCAGCAGCAGGCCGGCCACGCCGAGAAAGCTGCCCAGGCGGATCGCGGCCTCGTGCTGGAGCGGGTCGAAGCTCAACGGTGGACGTCCAGCAGGCGGCGCAACCGGTCGGCGAGCCGCCGCTGGCTCGCCGTCGGCGCCTCGAGGCGCTCGAGCTCGTCGGCCACGCCGGCCAGGTCGCCGCGGTCGTCGAGGTCGGTCCGGGTCGGCAGTTCCAGCCAGCGTTCGGCCGGGGCGTCGATCGCCGACCGGAAGCGTTCGGCGGTCTCCCGGCGGCTGTAGGGCAGGCCCGGCCAGCGGGCCGCCGGATTCTCGGCCGAGCTTCCGTACAGCCAGAAGCCGCCGTCGCGGGCCGGGCCGATCGCGTGGCGGTCGGGGGTTTCGAGCCATGCGGCGGCGTCGCGAAGCTCGCCGGGCGAGAGCTGGGGCAGATCGCCGCCGACCAGTACCACGGCGGGGAATCGCTCCTTGAGCGCGCGATAGATTCCGGCCATCCGCGCGCCGAGGTCGCCGGCCGGCTGGGCCAGCGTCGGCGCGTCGGCCCAGAGTTCATTACCGGTCGAATCGGTTTCAGCCACGGCCCAGGTCCGCGCGAGTCCCGAGGCATCGATCGCCTCGCGCACGCAGTCCAGCGAATCCCGATACAGCGACTCGGCGGTCTCGACGTCGTCGACGACCTCAAGAGATTCCGCGAGGCGCGTCTTCAGGGCCGAGCGGCCGGGCGTCTTGACGAACACCGCGACGACCGCCCTTGCCGGTTCGTCCGCGCGGCTCACGGCCCGGCTCCACGGCGCGCGTCGCGCCACATCGTTCGGGTCAACCGGAGGTGCTCGGCGGTGGTCCGCCACCAGCCCTGCTCGGCGTAGCGACGCGGCGAGGTCGCCAGCGTGGGTCGGTAGCGTTCGAGGTGGACGCCTCGGTCCCGGGCGCGCACGGCGAATTCGAGATCCTCGCCCCTTGTCCAGTCCGGATCGAACCCGCCGACGCGCTGGTAGGTGTCCCGGTGCAGCCGCCAGCCCTGGTCGCCGAAGGGCAGGCCCAGGAACCGCGAGCGAAGGTTCGCGCCCCACGCGTTCAGGCGAACGGCCGCAGGGCGCGGCGGTTCGAAGCGCAGCGGGAACCAGCCCAGCACGTCCGCCGCGATCGGTTCGGCGGCCGCGGCGAGCACCTGCGTCGACGGCCGGGCGTCGGCGTGCAGCAGCCAGAGCTGGTCGGCGCGCGCGGTTTCGATTCCATGATCGAGCTGCCGGGCGCGACCGGTCTTTTCGGCGGACCATCGGACGCCCGGGGGCGCGCCGGCGGGCGAGAGATCGTCCGGGGGCGGTTCGCAGCCGCTCAGCACCACCTCGAACGGCACCGGGAGATCGGCCAGCAAGGGCAGCAGGCCGCGCCAGGCCCGGTCGCCGGGGCCGACCGGCACGATGATGCTGACCTGGATTTCGGGCGAGGGTTCGATGATCGGACTCGCTCGGAAAGTCGGGGCGGGATGCGAACGCAGCATAGACGATTCACGCTGGCGACCGAACCGGGTCCCGCTCGGCGATTCAGCCGCGCCGCCAGGCGAAGAAGCGCTCGGCAAGTTTCAGCAGCCGCTCCGGCTTGCGCGCCTTCTTCCACTCGCCGGCGGCGAACTTGTTGGCCTCGTTCATCGTCGGGTAGACGTGGATGGTGCCGAGAATCCTGTTCAGGCCCAGCTTGTGCTTCATCGCCAGCACGAACTCGGCCAGCAGCTCGCTGGCGTGCGCCCCGACGATCGTGGCGCCGAGGATCGTGTCCTTGCCCGGCTCGGTCAGCACCTTGACGAAGCCGTGATCGGCCGACTCGGCGATCGCCCGGTCCAGGTCGTCGATGCCGTAGGTGGTGATCTCGACTTCGATATCCTGCTCCTCCGCTTCCTGCTCGTTGAGTCCGACCCGGGCGACCTCCGGGTCGGTGAACGTGGCCCATGGAATCACCCGGTAGTCGGCCCGGAACGACCAGAAGGGCGCGATCAGGCCGTTGACCGCGGCGAACCAGGCCTGGTGCGACGCGACGTGGGTGAACTGGTAGGGACCGGCCGCGTCGCCGCAGACGTGGATGTTCGGAAAGTTGGTGCGCAGGAAATCGTCCGTCCGGATCGTGCCGTTGTCCGCAATCTCGACACCGAGCTCCTCGAGGCCGAAGCCCTTTGTCCGCGCGCTGCGGCCCAGCGCGACCAGCACGCGGTCGAACTCGAAGCGCACCTCCTCGCCGTCCTTGTCGCAGACGGCCACGCCGCCTCCCTCGGCGGTTTCGAAGGACACGGCCCGGTGCCCCGTGGCCACCGTGACGCCCTCGCGCTCCAGCCGCCGGGTCAGCGCCTCGGAGGCCTCGACGTCTTCCTTCTGCAGCAGTCGATCGCCCATCTCGACGATCGTCACCGCCGAGCCCAATCGGGCGAAGGCCTGGCCCAGCTCGCAGCCGATCGGCCCGCCGCCGAGGACCAGCAGCTTGCCGGGCTGCTGTTCGAGGTCCCAGAGCGTGTCGGACGTGCACATCGGCACCTTGTCCAGGCCGTCGATCGGCGGCACCAGTGGCTCGGCGCCGGTGGCCAGCACGATGCTGCGTCCGGTGATCGTGCGCGTGCCGTCGTCGTCGCTGCCGTCGCCCTCGGTGATTTCGACCGCCCACGGCGAGACCAGCCGTCCCTCGGCAAGCAGCACGTCCACGCCCATGCCGCGGTAGCGCTCGGGCGAGTCGTGCGGTTCGATCTTCGAAATGACCGAGCGCACCCGGGCCATGACGTCCTTCCAGTCGAACTCGGCGCGCAGGGACCGGATACCGTAGGTTTCGCTGTCGCGGGCCTCCTGCAGCAGCCGCGCGGTGCGTAGTAGCGCCTTCGACGGCACGCAGCCCGTGTTCAGGCAGTCGCCGCCCATCCGGTGCTTCTCGATCAGCGCGACCTTCGCGTTGACCGTGGCGCCGATCAGCGACGAAACCAGGCCGGCGGAGCCGGCGCCGATCACGATGAGATCGTAGGCGAAGGACTTCGGCTTGTCGTGGCCGGCGTAGACCTTGCGGTTCTTGATCACACGGAGAATCCAGCGCGTGATCAGGGGCAGCAGTCCGAGCAGCACGAAGGCGCCGATCAGGCCGGGCGAGAGCACGTCGCCGACCGAGTCGACCCGGGCCAGCTGGGTGCCTGCGTTTACGTAGACCACCGTGGCGGGAAACATGCCGACCAGGCTGACCCAGGCGTAGGTCCAGGTCCGGATCGGGGTCAAGGCCATGACCAGGTTGATGACCCAGAACGGAAAGATCGGCACCAGCCGGAGCGCCAGCAGGTAGAACGCGCCGTCGCGCTCCACGCCGTCGTTGATTCGCTTCAGCCGCTTGCCGAAGCGCTTCTGGACCGACTCCCGGAAAAGGAATCGCGCGGCCAGGAACACCAGCGTCGCGCCCACGGTGGAAGCCAGCGAGACGGCGAGGGTGCCGGCGACCAGGCCGAACAGCGCGCCGCCGGCCAGGGTGAGGATCGCCGCGCCCGGGAGCGACAGTGCGGCCATCACGATGTAGATGCCGACGAAGATCAGCAGCGCAGCCAGGAAGTTGCGATCGACGTAAGCCAGCAGCTCGTCGCGCCGCACGCGCAGTTCGGCCAGGCTGAAGTACTGGCCGAGGTCGAACCAGAAGAAGGCGCCGACGGCGGCGACAAGGCCGGCCAGCAGGAGGATTCGGGTGGTGGTCTTGCTCATCGGCGAAGCTCCGGCGGGGGCGGTGTGCGGGCGGCAGTGGTGCATCATAGCCACAGACGGGGACCGGACCCTGTCCGAACTGCTTTCAACCGTCCGTCGGGGGGCGACATGAAAACGATGCGATCGATCGTCCTTGCCGCGCTGTGCTACTTCGCGATCGTGTTCGGCGCCGGCTTCGCGCTGGCGCTGGTCCGGGTGCCGCTTCTGGTGCCGAAGGTCGGCGCACGCTACGCCGAGCTGATCGAGATGCCGATCATGCTGGCGGTGATCCTGTGGGCGGCCTCGCGCATGGTGCGGAGCGTTCCGGCCTTCACGCGCGTGCAGCGGCTGCTTGCCGGCCTGCTTGCGCTGCTGCTGATGCTCGCCGCCGAACTCGCGGTCGCCTTCGCGGCCGGTGCGGCGTCGCTGGAGCAAGTCATCCTGGAGCGGGACCCGGTCTCGGGTGCGGCCTATGCGGTCTGCCTGCTGGTGTTTGCCCTGGCCCCGGCCGCCTGGCCTTCGCCGGCCCGGAAATGAACGCGGCCCGGAAGGCCGGGCCGCGCAGGGATTATCACCGGTCTTTCGTGGCGCAGCTTATTCCCAGGGGTTGCAGTCGTAGCCGGCCACCCGGACCAGGCGGGTCAGCACCAGCGAGCCGGTGCCTTCGCCGATGTCGGTGAAATCGTAGTCCAATTGGATGGTGTTGCAGTCGATCACCGAAATGGTGAAGGCGCCGATGGTCGTCGCATCGATCGCGCTGGCCGGCGGCTGGTTCGGGTCGGCGAAGAACTCGCCGCCGTCGAAGCGCAGGGCATCGACGCTGATCGGGCCGGGCTGGAACTGGATCGCCGTGGTGTTGCCGGTGACCCATAGCGGCGCGCCGTCGAGGTAGGTGAAGAAGATCGCGAACAGGAAGTTGGCGTCGCCGGTCTCGGCGACCTGCAGGACCAGCCCCTGGCGCTCGCGGCCCTCGGCGACCCACTGGCCGGTGAAGCGGCCGTTGAGGACCGGCTCGTCGAACTGGGGTGGATCGAGGCTGGGCTCGAACTGGTCGAGCAGAACCGGGAAGTTGACGTTCCCGGCCTCGGAGTATGCCTCCCAGGTGAACTCGACCGTGAACTGGTCGTTGTAGTCCTCGGGCAGAAAGGTCGTCTGGGCGTCGATCGAGGTCGGCTCCACGGCGAGCATCCAGGTCGTGCCCGCGTTGGTGATGATCCCGCCGGTCGCGCCCACGTTGCCGGAAGCGGGAATCAGAATGAGGTTCGCTTCGTGGAAGGGCCGATCGACGTCGCCGGCCTCAGCGTAAACCTGCGGGATCACGACCGGCGAGCCGGACACCTGGGCCATCCGGACCAGGACCACCGAGTAGCCGTCGTCGGCGCAGGCGACACGCCAAATCTGGACGTTGACCGTGGCGTCGTTGACATCGCTCAACGCCGAGGGAACGTTGATGTTGCTGTCGACCAGCAGACTGTCGGGATCGGACGGCTCCTCGGGCAGGTCGATCGACAGGCAGCCGGGCGGGAAGGGCGTGCCGAGGTCGGTCAGCAGGTTGAGCTCGCCGGTCTGGGCCGGCGCAGTGGTCGAGGCCAGCAGCACGGCAAGCAGCGCGGGGAGGGCAGGCAGGGCAAATCGGCGCATGGGACGGTCTCCGGAAGTCGGGTTCTGGGTCTACAGCGTCATTCTAGCGGTTGTGGCTGACTCGAAGCTGAACCGTCCGTTCGCGGGGAATCCTCGGCGGCTCTGGGGCCGGCAGCGGGCGGGGCCGCGCCGGGCACGCGTGATAAACTTCGCGGCTTGATTCATCGGCAGGAAATCGCGTTCCATGGCAGGTCATTCCAAGTGGGCCAATATCCAGCACCGCAAGAAGGCGCAGGACGCCAAGCGGGGCAAGATCTTCACGCGCCTGGTGCGCGAAATCACCGTCGCGGCACGCGAGGGCGGCGGCGACCCCGATGCCAATCCGCGCCTGCGCCTGGCCTGGGACAAGGCCAACGCGGCGAACGTGCCGAAGGACAATATCGAGCGCGCGATCAAGAAGGCCACCGGCGAACTCGAGGGCGTCGACTACGAGGAAATCCGCTACGAGGGCTATGCCCCCGGCGGCGTCGCGGTGATGGTCGAGACGGTCACCGACAACCGGAATCGGACGGTGGCGGCGGTTCGCCACGCGTTCAGCAAGCACGGCGGCAATCTCGGCACCGACGGCTCGGTCGCCTACCTGTTCGAGAAGAAGGGCGTGATCAGCTTCGGGCCCGGTGCCGACGAGGACCGGATCATGGAAGCTGCGCTGGAAGCCGGCGCCGAGGACATCGAGACGGCCGACGACGACAGCGTCGAGGTGCTGACCACGCCGGAGCAGTTCTCCGAGGTGCTCGGCGCGATCAAGGCCGCCGGCCTGGAGCCGGACGAGGCCGAGGTGACCATGCGCGCCAGCACCACGGTGCCGCAGGATGCCGACGGCGGCCGCAAGCTGGTGACGTTCATCGACGTGCTCGAGGATATCGACGACACGCAGAACGTCTGGCACAACGCCGAGATTCCGTCCGAGGCCTACGACGACTGATGATCCCGGTGCCCTCGAGCCGCGGTGCTGGCCGTCCGCGTCCCGCGACCCGGGGACGCCGATGAGAATTCTCGGCATCGACCCTGGCTCGCGGATCACCGGCCTCGGCGTGGTCGATGGCCACCGCCTGGTCGCGGCCTTCGATTTGAAGCTCGGCGGCGGCGACATGCCCGGCCGGCTCTCGGCCCTCTTCGACGGTATTCGCGATGCCATCGAGGCGCACCGACCGCAGGTGGTCGCGATCGAGACCGCCTTCATGAGTCGCAATCCGCAGTCGGCGATCAAGCTCGGCCAGGCGCGCGGTGCGGCGATCTGCGCCGCGGTGCAGTGCGGACTCGAGGTGCACGAGTACGCCCCCCGCTTGATCAAGCAGGCGCTTGTCGGGCGCGGCGGTGCCGACAAGGAACAGGTCCAGCACATGGTCCGCATGCTCCTGAAGACGAACGAGTCGTTCGGCGCCGACGCCGCCGACGCGCTGGCCGTGGCCCTGTGCCACCAGCACACCGCCGAGACCGCCGCCCGGCTGCCGGCCGGGGTGCGGCTGCGATGAAGGGGTCGCGCGACAAATGACTGCTGAACGTCCGCCGATGAGGTCCGAACGATGATTGCCAGGCTTTCCGGAACGCTGATCGAACAGCAGCCGCCGATCGTCGTGATCGACTGCGATGGCGTCGGCTACGAGGTGGAATGCCCGATGACGGTCTTCGGGTCGCTGCCGGCCATCGGCGAGCCCTGCAAGCTGGTCATCCACACGGTGATCCGCGAGGACGCGCACCTGCTCTTCGGCTTCGCGGCGGCGGCCGACCGGCAATTGTTCCGCACGCTGCTGAAGATCTCGGGCGTCGGCCCCAAGCTGGCGCTGGCCATCCTGTCGAGCGTCTCGGCCGCGGACTTCGCGCTGATGGTCGAGTCCGGCGACAGCAAGGCGCTGACCAAGCTGCCCGGCATCGGCAAGAAGACCGCCGAGCGGCTGGTGCTGGAAATGAAGTCCCGGCTCGACGATCTCGGCCTGGAGGCCACGGGACTCGGCGGGACCGACTCGGCGACGCCCGACGTGGCCAGCGAAGCGCGAGCCGGCCTGATCGCCCTGGGCTATTCCGCGACCGAGGCGCTGAAGATGGTCAAGGGCGTCGACGGCGAGCCGGGCAGCGCCGGCGCGCTCATCCGCCAGGCCCTGAAGAACCGGATGGCGAAGTAGGCGCTGCCCGATCTGCCAAGCGATTTCCGCTACTATTTCGACAAGCCTCGTTCGCCCCACGGAATCCAAGCCCTCGATGAGCGAATTCGATCCACTCGCCGGCAACGACGACGACGATGCTCGCCTGATCGGCGCCGAGCCCGAGGGCGACGAGGCGCGCGTCGAGGCCAGCCTGCGGCCGACCCGGATGGCCGAGTACGTTGGCCAGAAGGCGATGAAGGATCGCCTGGGCATCTACCTCGAGTCGGCCCGCAACCGCGCCGAAGCGCTCGATCACGTGCTGATCTTCGGCCCGCCGGGGCTGGGCAAGACCACGCTGGCGAACGTCATTGCCGCCGAGATGGGCACGCAGCTGCGCCAGACCTCGGGGCCGGTGCTCGAGCGGGCCGGCGACCTGGCCGCAATGCTGACCAACCTCGAACCGGGCGATGTGCTGTTCGTCGACGAGATCCATCGGCTCTCGCCGGTCGTGGAGGAGGTGCTCTACCCGGCGATGGAGGACTATCGGATCGACATCATCATCGGCGAAGGGCCGGCGGCCCGCTCGATCCAGCTAGACCTGCCGCGCTTCACCCTGGTCGGTGCGACGACCCGCGCCGGACTGCTGACCTCGCCGCTGCGCGACCGCTTCGGCATCGTCGAGCGGCTCGAGTTCTACGACGTCGACGACCTGGCGAAGATCGTCACCCGCTCGGCCGGCATCCTCGATATCGAGTGCGATGCGAAGGGCGCCGCCGAGATCGCGCGGCGGTCGCGCGGCACGCCGCGGATCGCCAACCGGCTGCTGCGCCGCGTGCGCGACTTCGCCGAGGTCCGCGCCGATGGCCGGATCGGCGGCAAGGAAGCCGGCGACGCGCTGGAGATGATGCAGGTCGACGGCGAGGGCTTCGACCAGCTCGATCGTCGGCTGCTGCAGATCCTGGTCGAACATTTCAACGGCGGCCCGGTCGGCGTCGAGTCCCTGGCCGCGGCGCTGTCGGAAGAGCGCGGCACGATCGAGGACGTGATCGAGCCGTTCCTGATCCAGCAGGGCTTCCTCGTACGCACCGCGCGCGGGCGCATGGCCACGGACCGGACCTGGCGCCACCTCGGCCTGAAGCCGCCCTCCGGCCGCGGCGGCCCGGACCTGTTCGAGCCCGACCCGGATGCCTCCGGATGACCGGACCGGATCCGGCAGCCTGTAACCCTTCGTTCCGCTACCGCGTCTACTGGGAAGACACCGACGCCGGCGGGGTCGTCTATCACGCTCGATACCTGCAGTTCCTGGAGCGGGCACGCTCGGATTGGCTGGCCTCGATCGGCGTCCGCCAGGTGCCCCTGCGCGAGGATCACGGCGTGGTCTTCGCGATCACCAGGGTCGCGATCGATTTCCGCAGGCCGGCGCGCCTGGAAGATGAACTTGACGTCAGCGTCGGCGTCCAAGCCCTCGGTCGTGCACGGATGGACTTCGTTCAGACCATCGAGCGCGACGGTGAAACGCTGCTGACCGCCGAAGTCCGGGCCGCGTGCCTCGACGCCGAGCGGTTTGCCCCGACGCGGACGCCGGTCGAGGTGCGCGAGCGGATCACGGCCGCGGTGAACGCGTCGAGCGACCCGGGACCGGAGACCGCGGCCGAGTGAAGAGCACGACCTTCGATCCATGCGCTCCTCGTCGCTGAAGTGAACGCCCTTAACGCGCCCTGAAGCCCGATTCCGGAACACTGACCCCCGACCCCTTTTCCCGACCCCTCGACAAGGAACCTGAATTCGAATGACAACCGACATGAACGTCTGGAGCCTGATCCTCGAGGCCACGCTGGTCGTGCAGCTGGTCATGGCCGTGTTGCTGGCCGCCTCGGTGGTCTCGTGGATGATCATCTTCGTCAAGCGCGGCATGCTCAAGCGCATCGAGAAACGCTCGAAGGATTTCGAGGAGCGGTTCTGGTCCGGGGCGGACCTCGGCCAGCTCTACGACCGCATCGCCGGCGAGCACAAGGTCCGAGAAGGCATGGAGTCGATCTTCGAGGCCGGATTCCGCGAGTTCTCGCGGCTTCGCGAAGAGCGGACGGTTTCGCCCGGTGCCATGGGCGACGGAGCGCACCGCGCGATGCGGGTCGCGCTGACCCGCGAGGTCGACCGCATGGAGCATCACCTGAGCTTCCTCGCCACGGTCGGTTCGACCAGCCCCTACATCGGCCTGTTCGGTACGGTCTGGGGCATCATGCACGCGTTCTTCGCCCTGGCCGGGGTGCAGCAGGCCACCATCGCGATGGTCGCGCCGGGCATCGCCGAGGCGCTGATCGCCACCGCCATGGGGCTGGTCGCCGCCATTCCGGCGGTGATCGCCTACAACCGCTACTCCAACCAGGTCTACCGCCTGGAAGTCCGGATGGACAACTTCAAGGAAGAGTTCGCCGGCATCCTCCACCGCCAGGCTCGCCGCCTGCAGGAGGGCTGAGATGGAGGCCGATTCGCCGCTGCGCCGGCGCCGCCGGCCGATGGCCGAGATCAACGTGGTGCCGTACATCGACGTGATGCTGGTGCTGCTGATCATCTTCATGATCACCGCGCCGCTGCTGAATCTGGGCGTCGAGGTCGAGTTGCCGCAGGGCAACGCCGAGTCGCTCGGCGATATCGAGGAGCCGCTGCTGGTCACGATCGACCGCGACGGCAACCTGTACCTGAACACCGGCGATGCGCCGGAGCTGGTCGATCCGCAGACGCTGACCGAGCGCGTCCGCATCATCACCGGCCGCAACCCGGACGTGCAGGTGCTGGTCGGCGGCGACCAGCAGACCGATTACCGCTACGTCTACGAGACCATGGTCGTGCTGCAGCAGGCCGGGGTCGCATCGATCGGTTTCATGGGTGATCCGCCCGACCAGTGAACAGGCCGCGCATCCCAAACGAGGCGCCGTCGCCCGCCCGCGAAGCCGCGCGCGCGCTCGGCCTGGCCGTGCTGGTCCACCTCGCCGCGCTTGCCCTGCTTTGGCTGGGCAGCCTGAGCTGGAGCGCGCGCGAGCCCGTTCGCCCGACACCGGCGTTCGTGCTGGTCGATGCCGCGCCCGTCGTTGAACGCCGCGAGCAGGAAAGCCGGCAGCGCGAAGCCGAACAGCGCGCCGAGCAGCAGGCCGAGGAAGCGCAGCGCCTGCTCGAGCAGCGCCGCGCCGAGGAAGAGCGGCGCCAGCGCGACCTGGCCGAACAGCAGCAGCGCGAGCAGGAGCGCGAGGCCGCCGAAGCCGAGCGGCAGCGGCTGCTCGAACAGCAGCGCGAGGCGCAGCTGGCGCGCGAACGCGAGGCCGAGGCGGCGCGCCGCGAGCGTGAGCAGCAGGAGGCCGCCGAGCGCCAGCGCCGCGAAGCCGAGGCACAACGCCTGCGCGAGCTCGAGGAACTGCGCCAGCAGCGCGAGGCCGCGCAGCGTCGGCGCGAGGAAGAGGAGCGCCGCCTGGCCGAACTCGCCGAGCAGCGCGAGGCCGAGCGCCTGCGCCAGGCCGCCGAGCAGGAGGCCGAACGGCTCCGTCTCGCCCGCGAGCAGGCCGAACTGGCGGAAAGGATGGTGACCCTAGAAAATGAGTACGCTGCCACTATTCAGGAATTGATTCGACGCAACTGGCGGCGGCCGCCGACCACGGAACCGGGCCTGCGCTGCAAGGTCCGAGTCATCCAGATACCTGGTGGTGTGATTATCGATCAATCGATTGTCTCTCCGTGTAATGCCGACGAACTGACCCGGCGGTCGATCCTGGCCGCCGTCGAACGCACCGAACAGCTGCCCTATCGGGGATATGAGGAGGTTTTTGATAGTGAGATCGAATTCGAGTTTGTTTACGACGGCTGATCCGCGCCCCTCGGGCGTGACGCCGCGGTGGGTGCTGGGTGCGGCCATGCTGCTGGGCCTCGTGCTTGCCCTGACCGCCGGCCCGGCCCGCGCCCAGCTGCAGATCGAGATCGTCGACGGCGTCGAAGGTGCGCTGCCGATCGCCGTCGTGCCCTTCGCTCAGGGGCCCGGCGTGCTGCCTCCGGAAACGCCGCTGCACGAAGTCATCGCCGCGGACCTCCGTCGTTCGGGCCTGTTCGAGCCGATGGCAGTCGCCGACATGATCGATCGGCCGACCCGGCCGGCGGAGGTGCGGGCGAATACCTGGAACCTGCTGCGCGTCGACTACGTGGCGATGGGTCGCATCGTGCCCGCGGCGAACGGGCAGGGCGAGGAGATCGAATACCACCTTGTCGCCACGCCGTCCGGCCGTACGCTGTTCTCGCGCGCCATCGCGGCCGGGCCGGGCGAGTACCGATTGCGCGCGCACCAGATCGCCGATGCCATCTATGAAGAGCTGATCGGCGTGCCCGGCGCGTTCGCCAGCCGGATCGCCTACGTCAAGGTCACCGACACCGGAACCGACGACGAGCAGTTCGAACTGATCGTTGCCGATTCCGACGGCTACAACCCGCAGACCATCGTTCGCCACAGCCAGCCGATCCTGTCGCCGAGCTGGGCACCGGACGGTCGCCGCATCGCCTACGTGTCCTTCGCGACCGGCCGCTCCAACGTGATCGTGCAGGACATCTTCACCGGCCAGCGCGAGGTCGTATCCTCGGAACGCGGGATCAACGGCGCGCCGGCCTTCTCGCCGGACGGGCGCTACCTTGCGATGAGCCTGTCGCGCAGCGGCAGTCCGGAGATCTGGGTTCGCGACCTGGAAACCGGCCGCAGCGAGCAGCTGACCCAGCACTACTCGATCAATACGGAGCCGGCCTGGTCACGGGACGGCCGGCACCTGTTCTTCACCTCCGACCGGGCCGGGCGGCCGCAGATCTACCGGGTCCGTCGCGACGGGCGCGACGTCGAGCGGGTGACCGTGGAGGGACGCTACAACTCGCGCGTTTCGGTCGACCCGGAAACCGGTGCGCTGGCCATGGTCCACGGCGACGGATCGGACTTCAGGATCGCGGTTCTCGATCGCGACTCCGGGAGATTGCGTGTATTATCCCCGGGACGTATGGACGAGTCGCCGAGCTTCGCGCCGAACGGCAGCATGGTGCTCTACGCGACGCGAGAGGGCGAGCGAGGCGTGCTCGCCGCGGTTTCCGTCGACGGCCGTTTCCGGCAGCGCCTGGTCCTGGCCGACGGCGACGTGCGAGAACCGGCCTGGTCGCCGAGGATTCGATGACCTGTGACCGCTGACCGGTCGCGACCGATGCGACGGGCGCGGCGAACGAAATATGTGTTCGACCGGATGACGATTTCGAGAAACGATGGTCCAAGATGCGGGCCGGAATGCCTGCCGGTACAGGTAGCGCATGACCGAGGTCCATAAAAAAGCAGTCAACAAACCGAACCACCCGTCCCTGATCTGTATTCCTGGAGGAATCATGAACACCGCAGTCCGTCTGATGATGATCGTCGCCCTGAGCCTGGTGCTGGCCGCCTGCTCTCGCGAAACCCGTGAAACGCCGCCGGAAACCGATCCGGGCGACTCGACCACGATGCCTGCCGATCCGGTGGAAGTCGATCGTGTCGATCCGGCCGACTACGCCGATTCGCGCAACCTGGACAATCCCGACAGCCTGCTGAGCCAGCGCGAAATCTACTTCGAGTTCGATCGCTCGGACGTCCAGCCGCAGTATCTGCCGATCATTCGCGCTCACGCCGCCTACCTGCGGGCGAATTCCTCGGCCCGCGTGCTGCTCGAAGGCCATGCGGACGAGCGCGGTTCGCGCGAATACAACCTGGGCCTCGGTGAGCGCCGCGGCAATTCCGTCCTCGACCTGATGCGGGCCGAAGGTGTGGCAAGCAACCAGGTCGAAGTCGTCAGCTACGGCGAGGAACGCCCGGTCTGCCGCCAGACCAGCGACGCATGCTGGGAGCGCAACCGTCGGGTGGAGATCGTCTACACGGCGCGCTGATGAGGACGCTGATGACGTCCCGACCTGCATCCACGATGCCTGCTCCCGCGACCGCGATCGGCACGATGATCGCCATGGTCGCGCTGGCGGGTGGCCTGATCCTGGCGCCGGCGACTTCGCCGGCCCAGGACAATTCCCAGGCCAACTCCCAGGCCAGTTCCATGGCTTCGCGGTACATCCTCGAGCTGCAGCAGATGCGCGAGGAGCTGCGCGAACTCCGCGGCCTGGTCGAATCCCAGGCCCAGGAGATCGAAAACCTGAAGCGCCGCCAGCGGGACCAGTACCTGGACCTGGACCGGCGCATCGGCGAGATCGCTTCGAGCGGTAATGTGAATCCCCGGGCCGGACAGCCGGGCGGGCCGTCGAGCATGGCCTCGAACGATCCGTCCGACTCGACCTCGGCGCTCGACGCTCGGGGAACCCCGTCCGGTCCGTCCGGAAGCTCATCGCAGACCGCAGCGCCGCCGACGTCGACCCGGTCGCCCGCGCAGGATTCCCCTCCGCCGCAGTCCGACCTGCCGGCCGTGCGTGAACCGATCGACGCCGAGGCGCAGATCACCACGCTGGAGCCGGAGTCCTCGGGCGGCGAACGTGAGCTCGAGCCGCCGACCGAGGTGGAGCAGCAGGCCTACGACCAGGCGTTCCTGGCGCTGCGCGAGACGCGCTACGCCGATGCCGCCGAGGGCTTCGATCGCTTCCTGCGCGATCACCCGCAGTCCAGCTACGCGCCGAACGCGCTGTACTGGCTGGGCGAGGTCTACTACGTCACCCGCGACTTCGAGACTGCGCTGGCCCAGTTCCGCAACCTGCTCGACCGCTATCCCGGCAGCGGCAAGCAGCCCGATGCGCTGCTCAAGACCGGCTTCAGCCACTACGAACTCGGCCACTGGCCGGAGGCCCGGGCCGCGCTGCAGCAGGTGGTCGAACAGTATCCCGGCACCAACTACGCGCGCCTGGCCGAGAACCGGCTGCGCACCATGCGCCTGGAAGGCCGACTTTGAGATGCACAGGATAGGGGGCAGGGACTAGGGACCAGGGGTCAGTATCGGCCGTCGAGCCGCTTCTACCAGCCCCGGGCTCCTCGTCCCTTGCCCCTCGTCCCTTGTCCCCTGGCCATTGTCACCAGCCCCTGCTCCCGCCCCATGTCCTCACCGGCCACTGCTCCCCACCGCTCCGCCACCGAGCTGAAGATCACCGAGATCTTTCGCTCGATCCAGGGGGAGTCCGCTTCCGCCGGCTGGCCCACGACCTTCGTTCGCTTGACCGGGTGCCCGCTTCGCTGCACCTGGTGCGATACCGCCTACGCCTTCCACGGCGGCAAGTGGTGGACCATCGATGCGGTGCTCGAGCAGGTCCGGAGCAATGGCTGTCGCCACGTCTGCGTGACGGGCGGGGAGCCGCTGGCCCAGAAGACCTGCCTGCCGCTGCTCGAACGTCTCTGCGATTCCGGGTACCGAGTTTCCCTGGAAACCAGCGGTGCACTGACCGTCTCCGAGGTCGATCCGCGAGTGGTCAAGGTACTCGACCTGAAGCTGCCCGGTTCGGGCGAGGCCGGGCGCAACGACTGGACCAACCTCGACTACCTGCAACAGCATGACGAGATCAAGTTCGTCGTGGCCGACCGGACCGACTTCGACCAGGCCGTGGACTGGGTGCGCGAGCACGATCTCGAGCGCTGGGCCGTCTGGTTCTCCCCGGTCTGGGACGCCCTCCCGCCCGCGACCCTCGCCGACTGGCTGCTCGAAAGCGGCCTCGACGCCCGGCTGCAGGTGCAGCTGCACAAGGTGTTGTGGGGGGAAAAGCCGGGGGTCTAGCGACACCGGGCGCAGGAACCAGGCGGCAGGGGCCAGTAGAACCCTTGCCTGCGGGCAAGGGCGGCATTGCGTGGCGAGGTCCCGGATCTCCGCTTCGCTGCGTCCGGGATGACGTTTGCCTTCGTCGAGCGGGGAAGCATCCCTTCGCTATCAGGGCGCGACCTGGCGCTGTCATTGCGCAACCCTAACTTCACTCCGTCATTCCGGGGCCCCGCAGGGGAACCCGGAACCTCCTTCCATGGGCACGAGTAGACGACGGCAGTGCGTCACGAGGTTCCGGATCTCCGCTTCCCTGCGTCCGGGATGACGTTGCCTTCGGCCGGGCCGCGGACTCAATCCTGACCGTCGTCCAGCATTCCTCGAATCTCGTAGATCTTCTCCAGCGCTTCGCGCGGCGACAGCGCGTCGGGATCGATGTCGGCCAGGGCCACGAGGGCGGGGTGGGGCGCGGGTTCGACCTCAGGCATCGCCTGGCGCGGGGTGTCGAACAGGCCGAGCTGCGGGGTCTCGGCGGCGCGGGCTTTCTTCTCGAGCTGGTCGAGGTGGCCGCGGGCACGCGCGACCACGGGCGGCGGGACGCCGGCCAGGCGGGCGACCTGCAGTCCGTAGCTCTGGCTCGCCGGACCTTCGCGCACGGCGTGCAGGAAGATCACGCGGTCCTTGTGCTCGCGGGCATCGAGGTGCACGTTGACGATGCCGTCGTGATCGGCAGCCAGTTGGGTGAGCTCGAAGTAGTGGGTCGCGAACAGGGTGAAGGCGCGCAGCTGCATGGCCAGTTCCGTGGCCACCGACCACGCCAGCGCCAGGCCGTCGAAGGTCGACGTGCCCCGGCCGATCTCGTCCATCAGCACCAGCGAACGGTCCGTCGCGTTGTTCAGGATGTTGGCCGTTTCAACCATTTCGACCATGAATGTCGAGCGTCCGCGCGTCAGGTCGTCGCCCGCGCCGATCCGCGAGAAGATCCGGTCGACCGGACCGCAGCGCATGCGGGCGGCCGGCACGAAACTGCCCGCGTGCGCCAGCAGCACGATCAGCGCGACCTGGCGCATGTAGGTGGACTTGCCGCCCATGTTCGGACCGGTGACCACCAGCATGCGCCGCTCCGGATCCAGCCGGCAGTCGTTGGGCACGAACGGTTCGTCCTGGAACGGCTCGACGACCGGGTGTCGCCCCTGCTCGATGTCCAGTCCCGGCGCCTCGTCGAGTACCGGCCGGGCCCAGTCCAGTGACTCGGCGCGTTCGGCGAAGGTTACCAGCACGTCGAGCCGGGCCAGCGCATCGGCGATCGATGCCAGCGGGGCATGCTCGCCGGCCAGCTGTTCGACCAGCTCTGCGTACAGCGCCTTCTCGCGCGCCAGCGAGCGTTCGCGCGCTGACAGCACCTTGTCCTCGTGCGCCTTGAGCTCCTCGGTAACGTAGCGCTCGGCGTTCTTCAGGGTCTGGCGCCGGGTGTATTCGGTCGGCACGGCTTCCGACTGGGCCTTCGACACCTCGATGTAGAAGCCGTGGACCCGGTTGTAGCCGACCTTCAGCGTACCGATCCCGGTGCGCTCGCGTTCGCGCTGCTCGAAGGATTGCAGGAAGTCGTCGGCGTTGCCGCTGAGGCTGCGCAATTCGTCGAGTTCGGCGTCGTAGCCGTCGCGGATCACGCCGCCGTCGCGGATCAGCACCGGCGGCTCGTCGACCAGCGCGCGGTCGAGCAGGTCGACCAGGTCGGCGCGCTCGGGGAGTTGCGCGACGATGTCGCCGAGCATCGGATTCCCGGACTCGAGATTCTCGGATTCGGGATCCTCGGACTCGGCCAGCTGATCGGCCAGTTGATCGGTCAGTTGATCGGTCAGTTGATCGGTCAGTTGATCGGTCAGTTGATCGGTCAGTTGATCGGTCAGTTGATCGGTCAGTCGCGGCAGTCGCTCCAGACCGCCTCGAAGCGTGGTCAGGTCACGCGGGCGGGCGCTGCCGAGCCCGATCCGGGTCAGGATGCGCTCGAGGTCGCCGATGCCGGCCAGGGTCTCGGCCAGGCGGGGGTGCACCTGGTGTTCGAGCAGCGTCGCCACGGCCGAGTGGCGGGCCGCAAGCACGGTCCGGTCCTGCAGAGGATGGGTGATCCAGCGCCGCAGCTTGCGGCTCCCCATCGGCGTGGCCGCACGGTCGACGAGGCCGACCAGCGTATGTTCGTCGCGCCCGTCGGGGTGGCGGTCGATTTCCAGGTGGCGGCGGGTCGCCGCGTCCATCTGCAGGTGCGCATCGGCGCTTTCGCGTCGCAGTCCGGTCAACGGCGGCAGGTCGCCGGCCAGCATGGCGCGCGCATAGTCCAGCAGTGCACCCGCCGCGCCGATCTCCGGCCCCTGATCGCCCTCGGCGCCGTCCACCCCGAAGCCGGACAGGTCCTTGACGCCGAACTGCCGGATCAGGGCCCGTGCGCCGGCCTCCGCATCGAAGGTCCAGTCGGCGCGGGGAGTGCGGCAGGTGTCGACCGAGATCCAGGCGCGATCGAAGGACGATTCCGGCAGCAGCAGCTCCGCCGGTCGCAGGCGCTCGAGTTCCGCGCCCAGCGCCTCGATTCCGGTCGACCGGGCGCAGGCGATCCGCCCGCCGGCGAGGTCCATCCAGGCCAGCCCGAACCCCGACGGGCCGCCGCAGACCGCGCACAGCAGTCGGCTGTCCCGGGCCTCGAGCAGGGACTCGTCGGTCAGGGTGCCGGGCGTCACGACCCGAACGACCTTGCGCTCCACGGGGCCCTTGGCGGCTTCCGGGTCGCCGACCTGCTCGCAGATGGCGACCGATTCGCCCTTGCGCAGCAGGCGAGCGAGGTAGGACTCCACGGCGTGAACCGGCACCCCGGCCATGGGAATGGGCTGCCCGGCCGATTGGCCGCGGGCGGTCAGGGTGATGTCCAGCAGTTCGGCCGATCGACGTGCGTCGTCGTAGAACAGTTCGTAGAAATCGCCCATCCGGAAGAACAGCAGGATGTCCGGGTACTCGGCCTTGATCCGCAGGTACTGCTGCATCAGCGGAGTGTGCGTGGACGGATCGCGGTTGGCCATCGACGAAGTCTTGAACCGGGTGGAGACAGGGCAGCGGCTTGCGTGTCAGCAGCCTCGACACGCGGTCAGGCATCATACCGTCATGAATCGCCCGGTAGACGACGAATCGCTGGTCCGGCGCGCCGAGGCTTTGGCCTCGGCCCTGAAGACGCACGGCCGCGTGCTGGCCACTGCGGAGTCGTGCACCGGCGGCTGGATCGCCAAGGTCTGCACCGATCTGGCCGGCAGTTCGGCCTGGTTCGACCGCGGTCTGGTGACCTACTCCAACCGGGCCAAGACCGAGGAACTCGGCGTGCGCCCGGTGACCCTGGATCGCTTTGGTGCGGTCAGCGAGATGGTCGTCGCCGAGATGGTCCGCGGTGCCCGTGACGCTGCTCATGCCGATTATGCGATTGCGGTCAGCGGGATCGCCGGCCCCGACGGCGGAGGCCCGGACAAGCCGGTCGGTACGGTCTGCTTCGGCTGGGTAGGGCCGGACGACGAGCCCGAGACCGAAACGCAGCGCTTCGAGGGCGATCGCGAAGCCGTCCGTCGCCAGACCGTTGCACGTGCGCTGGACGGTCTGCTCGAACGGCTGTGACGTCGCTCGTGTCTTCGTTCGAACCAGAACGCAGACGCCTGTTCTTCGCGCTCTGGCCCGGTGCATCGCTCCGTTCCGTCCTGGTCGAGCGCGGGGACATGGTCGACGCACCGTCGGCGCGCCGCGTGCCGGCCGCGAATCTGCACCTGACACTGCTGTTTCTCGGCGAAGTTCCTGCCGACCGGGTCGAGTCCATGGAAGCCATCGGCGGGACGGTCGCCGCTGCCCGTCGGCATCGACCGTTCACGCTCGTTCTGGACCGCTTCGGGGTGTTCGATCGGGCGCGGGTGGCCTGGCTGGGCGGGCCGGCGGTCGAGGCAGGTCGCCGGCTGGTCTCGGACCTGGCCGATCACGTTTCGGCGTGCGGCCTGGACGTGGAGCGCCGGGCCTGGCGGCCGCACGTGACCCTGTTCCGGCGGCTCGCGGCGAGGCCGCAGCTGCCGGCGATGACACCGATCGACTGGCCGGTCTTCGATTTCGTGCTGGTCGAATCGAGTCCCGGCCGGCCTTATCAGGTTTTGAGAAGCTGGCCCCTAGAATGAACCCACGATCATCGACCCTGGGGCAGCGAAGGAAGGGCTGCATCCGTGCGGGCGTAGGAAAACGGCAGGAATTCCGGTAGGAAATCGCCGCGACCGACGCGTCGGCCGTACGCAACCCCGGGTGTCTGTGCCATACTCGCAAAGCGGGTAAACTACTGAACAAATACACAGCGAGAATTACCGTGGACGACAATCGAAAACGAGCACTATCGGCAGCACTCAGCCAGATCGAGAAGCAGTACGGCAAGGGCGCCATCATGCGCATGGGCGACGACACGGGAGCCCGCGACGTGCCGGTGGTGTCGACCGGCTCGCTGGCCCTGGACGTCGCTCTCGGCATCGGCGGGCTGCCGCGGGGCCGGGTGATCGAGATCTACGGCCCGGAATCCTCGGGCAAGACGACGCTGACGCTGCACGCGGTGGCCGAGGCACAGAAGGTCGGCGGCACCGCGGCCTTCGTCGACGCCGAACACGCGCTGGACCCGAGCTACGCCGCCAAGCTGGGCGTCGACGTCGACGACCTGCTGGTCTCGCAACCCGACACCGGCGAACAGGCGCTGGAGATCACCGACATGCTGGTCCGCTCCGGCGCGGTCGATATCGTCGTCGTCGACTCGGTTGCGGCGCTGACGCCGAAGGCCGAAATCGAGGGCGAGATGGGCGATTCGCACGTCGGCCTCCAGGCCCGGCTCATGAGCCAGGCGCTGCGCAAGCTGACCGGCAACATCAAGCGGACCAACTGCACCGTGATCTTCATCAACCAGATCCGGATGAAGATCGGAGTGATGTTCGGTTCGCCCGAAACCACCACCGGCGGTAACGCGCTGAAGTTCTACAGCTCGGTGCGCCTGGACATCCGCCGGATCGGTGCGCTGA
Source organism: Wenzhouxiangellaceae bacterium (assembly GCA_965222675.1). GTDB lineage: Bacteria > Pseudomonadota > Gammaproteobacteria > Xanthomonadales > Wenzhouxiangellaceae. The sequence continues at coordinate 2,143,800 of OZ244963.1, forward strand.
AGCGCGGCGACGAGGTCATCGGCAACGAGACCCGCGTGAAGGTGGTCAAGAACAAGATGGCGCCGCCGTTCCGGCAGGCGGTGTTCGAAATCCTCTACGGGCAGGGCATTTCGCGCGAAGGCGAGCTGGTCGAGCTGGGCGTCGAGCACAAGATCATCAACAAGTCGGGCGCCTGGTACAGCTACGGCGACGACCGGATCGGGCAGGGCAAGGACAACGCCCGCCAGTTCATGAAGGACAACCCGGAGATCGCCGCCGATATCGAGAAGCAGCTGCGCGACATCCTGCTGCCGAAGAGCGATGCGAAGGACAAGGCCGCCGAGGCCGACGCGCCCGATGGCGGGCCGTCCAACGTCGAGAAAGCGGCCGGCTGAACGCAATGGCGTTCGACCGCGGCGGTGCAGCGCATGAACCGGAGGGCGGGGTCGACGAGGCCGAGCTTCGCGAGGCTGCCTTGCGGCTGCTGGCGAGGCGTGAACATTCGTGCCGGGAACTGGTCCGCAAGCTTGTCCAGAAGGGCTGGCCGGATGAGGCGGTCCAGTCCGCGGTCGATGCGCTGGCGTTCGACGGACTGCAGTCCGACCAGCGATTTGCGGAAAGTTACGTTCGGCAGCGGGTCGGCAAGGGGTACGGCCCGCTGCGCATCCGTGCTGAGCTGGCCGAGCGCGGGGTCGATCGCGCGGAGGCCGGCCGGGCGCTGGACGCCGAGTCGCCGGACTGGCGGGAAGTGGCCGGGCGCTGGTACGAGCGGAGGTACGGATCGGGTCCACCGGCCGATCTGAAGGAGGCTTCTCGGCGCCAACAGGCGCTCTCGCGCCGGGGCTTTGCCCACGAACATTTTCGGGACTTGCTCGACCGCTGAATTACGCGACGGCTAGGGGCTGGGGTCGACTTCGACCCGATTCTTTCCGAGTTTCTTGGCTGCGAGCAGGCAGCGGTCGGCCCGGTTGAGCCAGGCCTCCACGGTCTCCTCCGATCGCAGGAGCGTAATGCCCGCCGAAAACGTTGCCGCGCCGCCGGGTGAAGGGACCTGTTCGGGGAAATCCCGCCCCAATTTCGTCACGACCTGCCTCGCATCGTCCAGCGTTGTGTTTGCCAGGAGCAGTACGAACTCCTCGCCGCCGTACCGATAGAAGCGATCCGAGGCCCGGGTGTTCCGTTCGACGTATCGGGTCAGTTCCTGCAGGATCCGGTCGCCGGCCTCGTGGCCGAACCGGTCGTTTAGGTGTTTGAAGTTGTCGAGGTCGATCAGGACCAGGCAATGTGTCGCCGACTGGCTATCCAGGTGCTCCTTCAGGCCACGCAGGTCGTGGTTGAGCGACCGCCGGTTCAGCGCACCCGTCAATCCGTCGCGTTCGGCCAGCTCCGTCAGTCGGCTCCGCTGCTGGTCGACCCGGGATGCGAAGATGAGGCTCAGGAGGCTGATCATTCCTGCAACTGCGGCAAAGGTGGCCCGGTCCGTGTCCGTGGCGAACAGACCGGGCTCGAGTCCGATGACCAGCACCATGAGGAAATTGATGCTCAGGGCGGCGTAGCGATCGGCCATCAGGAAGTTTCCGACCAGGCAGGAAAACGCCCACATGTAGCTGAGACCGAGAAAGTGAACGACCGCGATGACTGCAGCGGCGGCGACCACGGCGAGCAGATTCGCCACGGTACGGGTCCACTTCGGCCGCCAGGCCAGGGCAGCCAGTGTGCAGAACACGAGAACGATGGCGGCATCGGCCAGGCCGACCAGGATCTGGCCGGAGGCCAGCCGGTACAGGGCAAACGGCCCGATGGTCACCAACGTGCTGACCGAGTAGAGCGTAATCACGGCAAGGCGCAGATCGCTCCGCATCCGGTCGGTCAGCCGCCGTCTGAGCGGCGTCGTTTCTCCGCCGGCGGTCGGGTTCGGTTGGACGGGGGCTAGGTTCATCGCTTGGCTCGACAGTCCGGTTTCTGGTCGCATACCGATTACCCATGCAATCCTCGGGCCATGGGTGTGGTCGGCGTGATGGAGTTGGTCCGGGAGCGCGTCGCGGGCGCGCCACCCCAAGCCCCCAAACCCTTAAACTACGAGACTGCCTAAAGCCTGAAGCGTCCCGAGCGCACCGATGAAAACCACTGCTGAAATCCGCCAGGGCTTCCTCGAATTCTTCGAGCGCCGCGATCACCGCATCGTCCGCTCCAGTTCGCTGGTGCCCGGCAACGATCCGACCCTGCTGTTCACCAACGCCGGCATGGTCCAGTTCAAGGACGTGTTTCTCGGCGCCGAGAAACGGGACTACGCCCGGGCCACGACCGCGCAGCGTTGCGTACGCGCCGGCGGCAAGCACAACGATCTCGAGAACGTCGGTTACACCGCCCGGCACCACACCTTCTTCGAGATGCTGGGCAACTTCAGCTTCGGCGATTACTTCAAGCGCGACGCGATCCGCTACGCGTGGACTTTCCTGACCGAGAACTGCGGCCTGCCCCCGGAGAAGCTCTGGGTGACGGTGTTCGAGGACGACGACGAGGCCGCCGAGCTGTGGCTCGATGACATCGGCGTCGATCCGCAGCGGCTGTCGCGGATCGGGGCCAAGGACAACTTCTGGGCCATGGGCGACACCGGCCCCTGCGGTCCCTGCACGGAAATCTTCTACGATCACGGTCCGGAGGTCCCCGGTGGGCCGCCCGGCACCCCCGACGAAGACGGCGATCGCTACATCGAGATCTGGAACCTGGTGTTCATGCAGTTCGATCGCGCCTCCGACGGCACCATGACGCCGCTGCCCAGGCCCTGCGTCGATACGGGCATGGGGCTGGAGCGCCTCGCTGCGGTCCTGCAGGGCGTCCATTCCAACTACGAGATCGACCTGTTCCAGCGCCTGATCGAAGCGGCCGCCGAGAAGACCGGTACGACCGACCTGGAGTCCGCATCGCTGAAGGTGATCGCCGACCACATCCGGGCCTGCGCCTTTCTCGTGGCCGACGGCGTGCTGCCGGCCAACGACGGTCGCGGATACGTGCTGCGCAGGATCATCCGACGGGCAATCCGCCACGGCTACAAGCTGGGCTGCGAAACGCCGTTCTTCGCCGCGATGGTCGAGCCCCTGGTCGATGCGATGGGCGAGGCTTATCCCGAGCTGGTCGAACGGCGGGTCACGATCACCGAGACCCTGGCCCGTGAGGAGCAGCGCTTCGGTGAAACGCTGGACCAGGGCATGAAGCTGCTCGAAGGCGTGCTGTCGGACCTGAATGGCCGCGAGATCCCGGGCGATATCGCCTTCAAGCTCTACGACACTTATGGTTTCCCGCTGGATCTGACCCGCGACATCGCTCGCGAGCGCGACCTGTCGGTCGACGAAGAGGGCTTCGACGCGTCCATGGAGGCCCAGCGCGAGCGAGCGCGGTCATCCGGCCAGTTCGCCGCCCGCGACGGCGTGTCCACGGAGGTCATCGCCGAATTGCCGCCGACCGAGTTCGTCGGCTACGACCGGGTGGCGATCGACGACGCCAGGGTCGTTGCCGTCCTGGTCGACGGGGCGAAGCGCGACATCCTTAAGGAAGGCGAGACCGCGCTGGTGGTCCTTGACCGCACGCCGTTCTATGCCGAAGGCGGCGGCCAGGTGGGCGATACGGGTTCGCTGTCGTTCGAAGGAGTGACCTTCCGGGTCAGCGATACGCGCAAGCTTGCCGGCGTCTATCACGGCCACGAGGGCCGCCTCGAGGCCGGAACGCTGAAGGCCGGGCAGACCGTATCCGCGCGCATCGATGATGCCCGACGCGGCGACGTGGTTCGCCACCACTCGGCGACCCACCTGATGCACGCGGCATTGCGCGAGATTCTCGGCGACCACGTCCAGCAGAAAGGCTCACTGGTCGCGCCCGACCGGCTGCGCTTCGACTTCTCCCACCCCGACGCCGTGACACCCGAACAGATCGAGGCGATCGAGGAGCGGGTCAATGCCCAGATCCAGTCCAACGTTGCCTCTTCGGCCGAGCTGATGGACTACGACGAGGCGATCCAGGCCGGCGCACTGGCCTTCTTCGGCGACAAGTACGGCGATCGAGTGCGCGTTCTGCAGTTCGGCGATTTCTCGACCGAGCTGTGCGGCGGCACGCACGTCGATCGGGTCGGCGATATCGGCGCATTCAAGATCATCCAAGAAGCCGGCATCTCCTCCGGCGTGCGCCGGATCGAGGCCGTTGCCGGCCAGGCGGCGGTGCGCTGGATGCAGCAGGCCGACCGGGCGTTGCGGGACCTGGCCGGCCGCCTGAAGACCAGTCCCGAACAACTGGCCGAGCGGGTCGACGGACTTCTCGAGCGCGGTCGGGAACTGGAAAAGGCGCTGGACCGCGCAAAGCAGAAGCTGGCCGCCGCTCGCGGCGCGGATCTCGGCAGTCGGGGGCGCGAAATCGGCGGCGTCCGGGTGCTGGCCGAGCGCCTCGAGGGCGTGGACCCGAACAGCCTGCGCGACACGGTCGATCAGCTGAAGAACAAGCTCGGTACGGCGGTGATCGTGCTCGCCGCCGAAGCAGGGCAGGGGGTGCGCCTGGTGGCCGGTGTGACCGCCGACCTGACCGACCGGGTCAAGGCCGGTGAACTGGTCAACCACGTTGCCGCGCAGGTCGGCGGCAAGGGCGGCGGGCGGCCCGATTTCGCCCAGGCCGGCGGCAGCGATGCCGACGCGCTTCCCTCCGCACTCACGTCGGTGTTCGACTGGGTCGCCGAGCGGGTCGGCTGAACATTCGTCGAACGTTCGACCTGTTAATCTTCGCGCAGGCATTCGGCAACGACGGAGGACGGCATGGAGTTCTGGATCGGCGCAACGATCGCCGCAGTCATCGGGTTCGCGCTCGGCGCGCTGGTGGTCTGGTTGATCGACCGCAAGCGCGGCGGCGGCACATCGGTAGCGGCACTGAAACAGGAGCACGAACAGTTCCGCGAGCAGGTCACGACCCATTTCGTCGAGACCGCCGACCTGATCAACAAGCTGACCGACAGCTACAAGGACGTCTTCGACCACCTCAGCAAGGGTGCTGAAACCCTGGTCGACGACAAGAGTCTTCGCGACCGCATGCCGCGCGTGAGTGACCAGGAAGTCCGCCTGAAGCGGCTGGGCAGCCGCTCTCCGCAGCCGGGTCAGGATACGCCTGGCGCGCAGAAGTCGGCGAGTGACTCGGGCGGCGCGAGCCGGGGTCCGGGCCGGGGCGAGGTGAAGCGCGCGAACGATCCGCGCCCGTCGTCCAAGTCGTCGTCGACGGGGACGTCGCGCCCGACGTCCGCCTCCTCGGCCTCCGGCCGGAAGGGCGATCCATCGGACAAGCCATCGAACGATTCGCCGGCCAGGCCGTCGAGCACCCGGACGCCGCCAGGCCCGGCGACTCGCAAGCCGCCATCGAAGCCCTGATCATCCCCCACGGCGCGATGCGGTTCGCGTTCCATGCCCGGTTTCGGTAAAGTAGTCACACGCGGTGTGTAGGGCACCGTGATGTTGGTACTTGTTGGCAATCTGGGAGTAGTGATGATCAAGTTGTTGATCGTGGAGGACCATCACCTGGTCCGCCTGGGGCTGCGCGGCATTCTCGACGACGCCCCGGGCATCGAGATCATCGGCGAGGCCGAGTCCGGGGAAGAGGCGCTGCAGCTGTGCCGCGACCTGGTGCCCGACGTGATCCTTATGGATATCAGCCTGCCGGGACTCTCGGGCTTCGAGACGAGCTGTCGGATTCTGCGCCAGCTGCCGGACGTGCGCATTCTCGCGCTTACGGCGCATGCACAGGCCCCGTATCCGGCCCGTCTCATGGACATGGGCGTCGCCGGGTTCCTGACCAAGGCCTGCAGCGCGAGCGAGCTGGTCCAGGCGATCCGCACCGTGCATTGCGGTGAGCGGCACATCGGGAACGAAGTCGCGGCAGAACTGGCCATGGCGCTGCTCCCTGGCGCTCCCCGTTCGCCGTTCCAGACCCTGACGCCTCGCGAGCTGGAAGTGGCCCTGATGCTGGCCGAGGGCAGGCGAGCCAATGACATCGCGCGCCTGATCAACGTCAGCCCGAAGACCGTCGCCACCCACAAGTACAGGATCTACGACAAGCTCGGGGTCGACAGCGAGGTCGCGCTGTTGCGCGAGGCGATTCGTCACGACCTGATCGACGCAGCTACCTGACGCCGACGACGGATCAACCCGGGCGCTCGAGCACCCCGAAGCGACCTCTCCCGGTGATGTTGCCTGCCTCTGCCGGTTCGGAATCGTCCGATGATTCGCCGCCTCGAGGTGGAACCGCGCCCGCGGGATGGGAAAGTCGGATTCGGTCGAGGGTCTCGCTCGCACGGGGCAGAGCGAGTCGTTCGCCAGACAAGTCGATGTGAGTGAGTCGATGTGGGTGAAGGGAGTCGATGCAGCGACCAGTCGCTGCACTGCAGCTCGCTCCCGTCGGTGGGGAGAGATTTCGCCGCTCCACGAACGCCAGCGTCAAGGTCGCCACGCGCGGCCGGCTCGCCACGAAATCAAAACGGCCGCGCCGGGCGCGGCCGTCGAGGCGATCTCGGGTCAGTCCTTGCTGCCCCGCGACTTGTCGTCCTTCAGCGTGAACAGGCCGGGCTGTTCGCCCGCCGGCTGCGCCTGGGGCCGGTCCTGGGCGTTTGATTCGGGCTTGCGCTCCTGCTGAGACTTCGGCTCGGGCTTCGACTCGGGCTTCGATTCAGGCTTGGGCTTCGGCTCGGGCTTCGATTCGGGCTTCGGCTCGGGCTTCGGCTCGGGCTTCGATTCGGGCTTAGGCTCGGGCTTCGATTCGGGCTTGGGCTCGGGCTTCGACTCGGGCTTCGACTCAGCCTTCGGCTCGGGCTTCGATTCGGGCTTGGGCTCGGGCTTCGGCTCGGGCTTCGGCTCGGGCTTCGATTCGGGCTTCGGCTCGGGCTTCGATTCGGGCTTCGGCTCGGGCTTGGACTCGGGCTTCGGCTCGGGCTTCGGCTCGGGCTTCGGCTCGGGCTTCGGCTCGGGCTTCGGCTCGGGCTTCGGCTCGGGCTTGGACTCGGGCTTGGACCCAGGCTTCGACTCCGTCTTCTGCTCGGGCTTCTGCTCGGACCTGGAACCCCTCTTCGGCCGGGGCTTCGATTCGGACTGGCCGCTGTTGCGGTCATCCTTGCCGCCCGCTTCGCTGCCGGAATTCCGGTCCTGGTGTCCGGACGGCTTGCCGGCCTGGTTTCCCGGCGGGTTGTCGGACGGGTTGTCGGACGGCTTGTCCGACGGCTTGTCCGGCGAGTTGCCGCCGGAGCCTTCGGCCGAACCGTCCTTGCCGCCGGTGCCGTACTTGTTGCGGCGTTTCTTGCCGCCGCGCCGCCGGCGCTTCTTCTTTTTCTTCTTCGGACCGCTGTCGTCCGGTGCGCTACCGGAATCCGGCTTCCCGTCGACCTTGTTCGGCGAGGCGTCGTCGCTCGGCTCGTCGCCGCTTCGCTTGCCGTGCGGCTTCGCGCCGGTGCGGGCCGAACCGGATTTCCGGGTTCGCTTCTTGCCGCCTCCGCTGGAGGCGGGCTTGCGGCCGCGGTTCGGCCGGTCGTCCTTCTTGTCGCTGGCGCCGGATTCGGCCTTCGAGGCCCCCGCGGCCGTTGAATCGGTCTTGTCGTCGGCCGGGGCGGCCCGGTCGGCGAACAGCCCGGACCACCACGCGCCGATCGCTTCCCAGAAACCGATCCGCTTTGGCGGTGCGGCAGCGACGGGCTCGGCCGCCTCCGGTCGCTGCGGGGCCGGCTGGGACGGTCGCATGGTGCTGACTGCCGGTTCCTCGCGCTTGACCGTGGCCTGCTTCTTCTCCTGTTCGGTAACGACCAGTTCGGTTTCATCACCGGCCGGGAGGGCGTAGCTGGGCTCCTCGACGTCTTCGTTCGACTTCAGGCGCTGGATGTCGAAACGAGGCGTGTCCATCAGCGGATTGGCGACCAGCGTGACCGGGGTGCCGGTGCGCGATTCGATATTGGCGATCGCCTTGCGCTTTTCGTTGAGCAGGAAGTTGGCGACCGCGACCGGGGCCTGGATGATGACCCGGCCGGTGTTTTCCTTCATCGCCTCTTCCTCGGACAGGCGCAGGATGGCCAGCGCAAGCGACTCGATCGAGCGGATCGAACCGTAGCCGTCGCAGCGTGGGCAGGTGATGTGGCTGGATTCGCCCAGCGACGGCCGCAGCCGCTGCCGCGACATCTCCAGCAGCCCGAAGCGCGAGATCCGTCCGATCTGGACGCGCGCCTTGTCGGTGCGCATCGCTTCGCGGAGCTTCGTCTCGACCTGGCGCTGCGCGTCCCGGCCGCTCATGTCGATGAAGTCGATGACGATCAGGCCGCCGAGATCGCGGATCCGCAGCTGGCGGGCAATTTCCTCGGCGGCCTCGAGGTTCGTCTGCAGCGCGGTTTCCTCGATGTCGGCGCCCTTGGTCGCGCGGGCCGAGTTGATGTCGATCGACAGCAGCGCTTCGGTGTGGTCGATGACCACGGCGCCCCCGGACGGCAGGCGGACCTCGCGGGCGAACGCCGATTCGATCTTGCTCTCGATCTGGAACCGTGAGAACAGCGGGGTGGCGTCGCTGTAGCGCTTGAGCTTGCGGAGGTTGTGCGGCATGACCTGCTGGAGGAACTCGCGAGCGTCCTCGAAGACCGACTCGGCGTCGATCAGGATCTCGCCGATGTCATCGCGCAGGTGATCGCGAAGCGCGCGGATGATGACGTTGCTTTCCTGGTAGATGAGGAATGGCGCCTTGCGCGACAGGGCCGCATCGCGGACCGCTTCCCACAGCTGCATCAGGTAGTTGAGGTCCCACTGCAGGTCTTCGGCCTCGCGGCCGACACCGGCCGTACGTACGATGAGCCCGAAGTCGTCGGGTACTTCGAGCTGCTTCAGCGCGTCGATCACGTGCTTGCGATCTTCACCGGTAACCTGGCGCGAAACGCCGCCGGCCCGCGGATTGTTCGGCATCAGCACCAGGTAACGGCCGGCCAGGCTGATGAAGGTCGTCAGAGCCGCACCCTTGGTGCCGCGCTCTTCCTTCTCGACCTGGATGATGACTTCCTGCCCGCCCTGCACCGCGTCCTTGATATCGACCCGCTCGCCATTGTCGAGCGCCTTCTGGGCGGCGTCGGAAAAGTAGTCGCGGGAAATTTCCTTCAGCGGCAGGAAGCCGTGGCGCTCGGAGCCGAACTCGACGAAGCAGGCCTCGAGGCTGGGCTCGACGCGGGTGATCCGTCCCTTGTAGATGTTCGACTTCTTCTGTTCCTGGGCGGGGACCTCGATATCGAGGTCGATGAGGTTCTGGCCATCGGCGATGGCGACACGCAACTCTTCGGGCTGAGTTGCGTTGATCAACATGCGTTTCATTGTGTGTTCATGTCCTCGTGGACGCGCCCGGCCGGCCAGCGGCCGCCAGGATCCACCTCGCACGCATCTCGCGCGCGCGGACCCGGCCTTTCTGGTCTTGGTTTTGTGGCCGGGGGCGTCGGGTTGTCGGTCGTGCCGGACCGGCGGCGAACCGCGGTCGACGGCGACGGGTGTTCTCGTTGTTCGACGCGGCGTCCTGCCGCGCTGGCCGAGCGCCGGGGCGCAAGGCATCGATCCGGTGTCGGCGCGTGCCCGGGCCCTCGTGGAAGAGGGTGATACGAGCGCCTGAAGCGGCACGGGCGCCGAACCCAGGGTCCGGAATCCGCGCTGCTATCATGGCCGCGTTGACCGGTCGAGCGGCCGGCGCTTTCGGTTTGATGCCGACAGGCCTCCGCTCAACCCTTCTAGTATACGCTGCTGGTCCCGGCTCGGGCAATTTACCGAGCGCACCGGGCCGATCCGGATCGTGCAGCGCACCCATGCGAACAAGCCCGGCGAACAGGCAAGGAGAAACAGATGGCGTCGGCCACCGTCCGCGAGGTCGAGATCGGGTCCGATCGATCCGGCCAGCGGCTCGACAATTTCCTGATGCGCGAACTCGGCAACGTGCCGCGCGCGCTGGTCTACCGGCTGATCCGCACCGGCCAGGTGCGGGTCAACGGCGGCCGCAGCAGGCCGATGCGCAAGCTGGCCGCCGGCGACCGGGTCCGGGTGCCCCCGGTACGCGACCAGGCGCCGGCCGCGTCGTTGCCGGCCGAGCGCATCGAACAGGCCCGCAAGGCGATCCTGCACCGGCAGGAGGAGTTCCTGGTCCTCGACAAGCCGTCCGGCATCGCGTCGCAGGGCGGTAGCGGCCTGGCCTGGGGCCTGAACGACCTGGTCGCCGCGATCGACGATCGCGCCGTACCGGTCCACCGCCTCGACCGGGAGACCAGCGGCCTCATGGTCTTCGCGCTCGGGCGGCAGCCGGCGAGTGAACTCCAGCGGGTGTTCAAGCGTCAGACCGTCGAGAAGCGCTACCTGGCCCTGCTCCACGGACATCTCCGCGACGAGGTCACCGTCATCGATGCGCCGCTGAAGAAGATTCGCGACGGAAGCGGACAGCATCGGGTGATCGCCGATCCGGATGGACAGCCGGCGAAGACCACCTTCAAGCGGCTGGAACGCTTTCGACGACACGACTTCGTCGAGGCGACGATCGAGTCGGGCCGGACGCACCAGATCCGGGTTCATGCGCTGGAAGGCGGCGCCCCGGTGGCCGGCGACGAACGCTACAACCCGGACCGGACCACGCCCGGACTCGAGCGCCTGTTCCTGCACGCAGCGTTCCTGCGCCTGCCGTGGCCCGACGACCAGGTATTCTCCTCGCCGCTGCCCGACGAATTGACCGCGGTCATCGACGGCCTGCGGGGCGCCCGATGATGCAGAGCCGAGTGCTGTTCCCAACCCCATCCACGACCGGAGTCTTCGCCCCGTGTTCCAACCCCTGACCGTCGCGATCGGCCTGCGCTACCTGCGCGCGAAACGACGCAATCACTTCATCTCGTTCATATCGCTGATCTCGATGGCCGGAATCGCCGTCGGCGTGGCGATCCTGATCACCGTGATCTCGGTCATGAACGGCTTCGAGAAGGAGCTGCGCGAACGAATCCTCGGTATGGTCTCCCATGCCACCGTGTCGACCTGGGATCGCTCCTTCGGCGACTGGGAACCGCTGGTCGAGCGTGCCCGCGAACACCCGGGCGTGATCGGCGCGGCACCGTTCGTCGAGTCCATGACCCTGCTCAAGGGGCGGGGCGTCGAGGGCGCGCTGGTCCGCGGCATCGACCCGGGCCTGGAGCCGGACGTGTCGGAACTGGCCGAGCAGATGGTGGTCGGCCAGCTCGACGACCTTGCCGACGCCCGTTGGCAGGTTCTCCTCGGCGTGGAACTTGCCGCCAAGCTCGGCGTGGGGCCGGGCGACCCGGTGACGATCTTCGCCCCGGAGATTCGCGCCACTGCCGCCGGCGTGGTGCCCCAGGTTCGACGATTCACCGTCGCCGGGGTCTTCGAAGCCGGCGTGCACGAGTTCGATGCCGGCCTTGCGGTGGTCCACTGGCGGGATGCCCAGGCACTGTTCCGAATGGGAGACGACATCAGCGGGGTGCGGCTGGCGTTCGAGGACCTGTTCCGGGCCCGCTCGATCGCCCTGGAGCTGGCCGACGAACTCCCCGGTTTCTACCGGGTCCGCGACTGGACCCAGCAGCATGCCAACTGGTTCCGGGCGGTGCAGATGGAAAAGACCGTGATGTTCATCATTCTGTCGCTGATCATCGTGGTTGCGGCGTTCAACATCATCTCCACCCTGGTCATGCTCGTGACCGACAAGCAGGCGGACATCGCGATCCTCAAGACCATGGGTCTGAGTCCGGGCGGAGTGATGGTGGTGTTCGTCGTCCAGGGCATGATGATCGGCGTCATCGGCACCTTGCTCGGCACCGTCGGCGGCACGCTGCTGGCGCTGAACGTCGAGGGCATCGTCGCCGGTCTCGAGGCGCTGCTCAACACGGAGTTCCTTTCGGCCGATATCTACTACATCTCCGATCTGCCGTCGGACCTGCACGCCTCCGACGTCGTCCAGTTCGCGTTGCTGGCGCTGGGCCTGTCGCTGATCTCCACCCTGTATCCCGCGTGGCGAGCGGGGCGGACCCGGCCGGCGGAGGCGCTGCGTTATGAGTGATCCCGTCATCCGATGCACCGATGTAACCCGCAGCTTCCGCCAGGGCGAGAGCCGACTCGAGGTGCTGCGAGGCGTCGACCTGGACATCCGGGCCGGCGAACAGGTCGCGATCGTCGGCGCCTCTGGCGTCGGTAAATCGACCTTGCTGCAGATCCTCGGCGGCCTGGACGACCCGACGTCCGGCCGCGTCGAAGTGGCCGGTCAGGACATGGCCGCAGCCGGCGAGCGCGAGCGCGGACGGATCCGCAATCGGCACCTGGGCTTCGTCTACCAGTTCCACCACCTGCTGCCCGAATTCACCGCCGTCGAGAACGTGGCGCTGCCGCTGATGATCGGCGGTCGCTCGGCCGTCGACGCCCAGCGCGAAGCCGCCGGACTGCTCGAGCGAGTCGGCCTCGGCCAGCGCCTGTCCCACAAGCCCGGTGAGCTCTCCGGCGGCGAGCGTCAGCGGGCGGCGGTGGCCCGGGCCCTGGTACACCGCCCGGCCTGCGTGCTCGGCGACGAGCCGACCGGCAACCTGGACGAGAAGACGGCGGCCAACGTCTACGCCCTGATGCTCGAGCTCAACCAGGAGCTGGGCACGAGCTTCATCGTGGTCACCCACGACCGGGGCATGGCCGCGCGGATGGATCGCCGGCTCGAGATGACCGAAGGCAGGTTGCACGCCGTGGACTGATGGGGGAGCCGGGGCGGGCGTTGGCGTGGAGCCTGGCGGGCTTCGCTGCGGGGGTGCTGGTCGCCGCCGCGCTACCGGCATGGGTCTTCGGAACCCTGCTGGGCAGCCTGGCGACGGTCGCCTGGGTCTGCGGACGGGTCGACCCTCGGCCCGTCGATGCGCCGATTCGCAGCGATCATCCCGCGGCCCGACGGGCAACGCCTCCGTACCGATCCACGCGAATCCGCCGCGCCCTCGGGCTGGCCGCGGTGGCCCTGGCGTCGGGATTCGTGTGGTTCCATCTCCAGGCGGGTCTCCAGGCCGGCCGGGCGTGGCCGGCCGAACGCGCCCGGGAGGTCGTCGAACTGGTCGGCCGGGTCGAGGCGCTGCCGGAATCGCGCGGCGAGGTCATCCGCTTCCAGCTCCGCCTCGCCGGCGACACGGCAAACCTGCGCCGGGTCGAGCTGGCCTGGTACCGTCCCGACGGCTGGCCCCGGCCGGGAGAGACCTGGCGTGTCGAAGCCCGGCTGGAACCGCCGAGCGGGCGCCTCAATCCCGGCGGTTACGACCGGGGCCGGGCGATGTTCGCCCAGCGCATCGATGCGCTGGGCCGGGTCGAAAGCGCGTCCCGGCTTGCAGCAGCAGGCCCGCGGTCGACGCTGGCGCGGTTCCGGCAGGACGCATCCGACTGGCTGCAGGCGGTCATCCCGGACCTGCGATCCGCGGCCCTGATCCGCGCGCTGACCGTCGGTGATCGTTCCGGGATCACCGCCGAGCTGTCGCAGCAGCTGCGCGCCACCGGCACGGCGCACCTGCTGGCCATTTCGGGGCTGCACGTAAGCCTGGTGGCCGCCGTCGCCGCGCTGCTTGCCGGCGTGGTCTTCACCCCGCGAGCGGTTCGATTGCTCTGGCCGGATCGACGCCGCTACGCGCTGGCCGGCGGCTTGCTGGCCGCGTTCGTCTACGGCCTGATGTCCGGCTTCTCGCTGCCGACCCAGCGCGCGCTGCTGATGCTCGGCATCGGGCTGGGTGCTGCGCTGCTGCGCAGGCCCATCGCGCCGGGCCGCGCGCTGCTGTGCGCGCTGGCCGCCGTGCTGGCCTACGATCCCCTGGCGCCGCTCTCACTGGGGTTCTGGCTCTCGTTTGCCGCGGTCGCGGTGCTGATCTGGGCCTTCGCCGGCCGGGCGGCGGCGACCGGCCGCGGCGCGCTCGGGCTGGTCCGGGCCCAGCTGGTGCTCGGTCTCGGCTTGCTGCCGCTGAACCTCGGCCTGTTCCAGCAATGGGTGCCCGCCGCGCTGCCGGCGAACCTGGTGGTCATTCCGCTGATCGGTTTCCTGGTCCTGCCGCTGGGCCTGGTCTCGGTCAGTGCCTACGGCCTGGGCCTTCCGACGGAGGGGCTCGCGCGGCTGTCGGGACGCGCGATGGACGGGGCGCTGGCCGCCATCGACCGGCTCGGTGCCTTGCTGCCGGCCGGGTCGATCGACTGGTTGCCGGGGTCGCTTGCGATCGCCCTGGGCTTCCTGGGCGCACTGTGGCTGCTGGCGCCCCGGCACTGGCCGGCGCGCACGCTCGGGGCGTTCATGCTGCTTCCGCTGCTGGCCTGGCGACCGGCGCCGATCCCGGAGGGCGGATTCGAGCTGGACGTGCTCGACGTCGGCGACGGCCTGGCGGTCGCCGTGCGCACCCGGACGTCCACGCTGCTGTTCGGCGTCGGACCCGGCGAGGCGGGCGGCACGACCGGCCGCACCGGCTGGAGCCGGGTTCGCGGCACGATCGTGCCCGCATTGCGGTCGCGCGGGGCCGGGCCGGTGACGCGGATCGTCGTCCCGGGGACCTCCCGTGGCCAGGCCGGCGGCCTGGCCGATGCGCGGCGACGATGGCCCTCGGCGTCGTTCGTCGGTCGTCACCCGGAGGTCGACGAACGGTGCGTCGCGGGACGCTCCTGGTCGGTCGACGGCGTGGCGTTCCAATGGATCCACCCCAGCGCTGCGCTGCCTGATCTCGGTGGCGACGATGATTGCGTGCTGCTGGTGGCGTCGAGCGCCGGCCGGGTGCTGCTGACGGGGCAGCAACGAAAGGCCGGAATCGCCCGATTGCAGGGCGGGACCGGACCGGTCGATGCGGTGCTCGTGCCGAGCCGGGGTCACCGGGACGGCGCCGACCCGGCGTGGTGGCGCGAGCTCGCGCCTCGGTTTGCCCTCGCTTCGCTGCGATCGCCCAATCGATTCGGCCTGCCGCACGACCGTCTGACCGACTTCCTCGCAAGGCGCGGCATCCCGCTACTGACCACCGGCGAATGCGGTGCGATCCGGATGGAGTTCAGGCCGGGCCGGCCGATCCGGCTGGACGCCGAGCGCCAGCGCCGACGGGGGCCCTGGCAGCGCGCCCATTCATGCCTCGAACCCGCCGCCGGCCGGGCAGCGGCGGCAGGACTTGGTTATGATGCAGCCAGCACGCCGGGCCGAGACGGCCGCGCAGGGCCCTGACCGCTCGACGCGACCAATCGCTTGTCCCGGTCGGCCGGAACACGCACCGGCCCGCGAACCTTCAACGCGTTCAACGAATCGTTCACCGAAAGGCCAAGGTACCCGCAGATGCTCGAAATCGTCCTCGCAGGCGGCTGGTTGATGTCGCCAATCGTGCTGTGCTCGGTGCTTTCGCTTGCCATCATCATCGAGCGAGCCTGGACGTTGCGCCGCCGCAAGGTGCTGCCGGCCGGCGTGGTCGAGAAGGTATCGGCCTGGGCGCGGCAGCGCGAGCTGGATCGCAAGCACATCGAAGCGCTCCGCCAGTCGTCCCCGCTGGGCCGCGTGCTGGCCGCCGCGCTGGACAACCGCGACCGCGCCCGCGAAGTCGTCAAGGAGGCGGTCGAGGATACGGGCCGGCACGTCGTCCATGACCTGGAGCGGTTCCTGAACACCCTAGGCACGATTGCCGGCATCACGCCGCTGCTCGGCCTGCTCGGAACCGTGATCGGCATGATCAAGGTGTTCGCGGCGATCATGGAAGCCGGCGTCGGCGATCCGGCGCCGCTGGCCGGCGGCATCTCCCAGGCGCTGATCACCACCGCTGCAGGTCTGACCGTCGCGATCCCGACCTACTTCTTCTACCGCTACTTCCGCGGCAAGGTCCGCGCCTACGTGGTCGGCATGGAGCAGCAGGCGCTGGAACTGATCAACTCGATCGAGCACGGCAACCGCGAGCTGCGGCGGTCCGAACTCGGCTGGGGCTGACTTCCGGCCCGGAGAGCAAGAGGAGGCTCGCGATGCAGTTGCAGACCGAACAGGACGAAGAACCGGAGATCAATCTGACCTCCCTGATCGACGTGGTCTTCCTGCTGCTGATCTTCTTCATGGTCTCGGCCACCTTCGAGCGCCAGGCCCTCCTGCGGGTCGTCCTGCCCGAGGCCTCGACCTCCCGCCAGGAGTCCGTGCCCGAACGGATCGACCTGGTCATCACGGAGACCGGCGACTACTTCCTCGGCGAGCAGATGCTGGCCGATACGCGCAAGCCGACGCTGGAGCTGGCGCTTCGCCAGGCCTTCGAGGCCGACCCGGACGCCGCGCTGGTCATCCGCGCCGACGCAGCGGCGCGGCACGAACTGGTCGTGCGTGCGCTCGACGCCGCCGCAGCGCAGGGCATTTCCAGGCTCAGCATCGCGACCGTCGAAGAGGACGGTTCGGGGCCGTGAGCGCACCCGGGGCGGCGGCGACGATCTACCGTCGACTGCTCGGATTCCTCCGAGGCCATCCCTGGGTCGTGGCCGCGTCGCTGCTTGCCGTGTCGCTGGATGCGGCCGGCCAGGCCCTGTTCGTCTACCTTCTTCGACCGCTGATCGACGACACCCTGGGCAGCAGCGCGCCGGTCTTCTCGCTCTGGCTTCCGGGGCTGGTGATGGTGGCCGTGGTGGTCCGCGTGGTCGGCAACTTCGGCGGCGGCTACGGCATGGAATGGCTCGGTCGACGGTTGATTGCCGACCTGCGGCGCGACCTGTTCGGGCGCTACCTCGACCTCCCGCTCACCGAGTTCGATCGCGAGGGCAGCGGGACGATGATCTCGAGGCTGACCTACAACACCGAGCAGGTGGCCCAGGCGGCCACCACCGCGCTGCTGGGCAGCGTGCGGGACCTGCTGACCGTGGTCGGCCTGCTGACCGTGATGCTGCTGCAGTCCTGGCGCCTGACCCTGACCATGCTGCTGTTGCTGCCCGCGATCGCGTTCGTGGTCTTCGTGGTCAGCCGGCGATTCCGCAAGATCGCCTGGCGCATCCAGGACTCCATGGGCGTGGTCACGCACCGCACCGAGCAGGCGGTCAAGGGGCAGGAGATCATCCGCGTATTCGGTGGCCAGCAGCGTGAAGCCGCCGACTTCGCCGAGGTCAACGAATCGAACCGCCGGCTCCACCTGAAGCTTCGGGCGACCCAGCTGGTCTCCTCGTCGCTGATCCAGCTCGCCGCCGGCGGCGCGGTGGTCGTCCTGCTGCTGGTCGCGGCCAGCCAGTTCATGCGCAACGAGGTGTCGGCGGGAATCTTCATGTCGGTGCTCGCCGCGATGGTGGCCACGATCCCGCCCCTGAAACGGCTGACCAACATGCACGTGCTGATCCAGAAGGGCATCGCTGCGGCGGAGTCCATCTACGACGTGCTGGATCGGCGCCCCGAGCCGGACGAGGGCGATGAGATGCCCGGGCGCGTCGACGGCGAGGTCCGCTTCGAGGGTGTCGGCTTCAGCTACCCGGGACACGACCGGCGCGTGCTGGAGGACATCGACCTCGTTCTGGAGCGGGGCACGGTCACCGCACTGGTCGGTCGCTCCGGTTCGGGCAAGACCACCCTGGCTCGACTGCTGCCGCGCTTCCATGCACCGAGCGCTGGACGCATCCTGCTCGATGGTCGGGACCTGGCCGAATACGACCTCGACGCGCTGCGCCGCCAGATCGCCCTGGTCGGCCAGCAGACCGTGCTGTTCGACGACAGCATCGAGGCCAATATCCGCTACGGGCAGCTGGCGGACGCATCCCGCGCCGAGGTCGAGGACGCGGCGCGTCAGGCGCACGCCATGGAATTCATCGACCAGCTTCCGGACGGGCTCGACACGCGGATCGGTGCCGCCGGCGTCCAGCTCTCCGGGGGCCAGAAACAGCGCATCGCGATCGCCCGGGCCCTGCTGAAGAACGCGCCCATCCTGATTCTCGACGAGGCGACCTCCGCGCTGGATGCGGAGTCCGAGCAGGCGGTCCAGCGCGGCATGAAGCGCCTGATGGCCGACCGCACGACCCTGGTGATCGCCCATCGCCTGACGACCGTGGAGCGCGCCGACCAGGTGGTCGTCATGGACCAGGGCCGAATCGTCGAGCGCGGTCGCCACGAGGACCTGCTGGCCCGGCCGGACGGCCTGTACCAGCACCTCTATCACGCCCAGTTCCGGGAAGACGCCGACGGCGAATCGGTGGACGGGCCGGCGTCGAATTCCGATCCCGCATGAGGCGGGCGGTCGAACGGCTGGCCGAGCGCTGGTGGTACGGACGTCGGCATCCGCCGGCGCTTCTGCGTCCGATGGCCGCGCTGTACGGTGCGTGGACGGCGAGCCGGCTCGATCGTCCGGCCGCTCGGCCGCCGATTCCGGTCATCGTGGTCGGCAATCTGACCGCTGGCGGCAGTGGGAAGACCCCCGTGGTCGAGGCGCTGGTTCGAATGCTGGCCGGTGAAGGAATCCGGGTCGGCGTGATTTCCCGCGGCTATGGCGGCGAAGAGCCGCGGCGGCCGCAGGAAGTGAGCGCACGATCGGTCGCTTCGAGCGTCGGCGACGAACCGCTGGCCATCCACCGGTCGACGGGCGTGCCCGTCTGGGTCTGCCGCGATCGGGCGGCCGCGCTGGACGCTGCCGTGACGCGCGGCTGCGAGGTCGTGATCAGCGACGACGGCCTCCAGCACGTGGCCTTGCCGCGAAGCTTCGAAGTCTGCGTCATCGACGGCCGCCGGGGCTTCGGCAACGGCGCGTTGCTGCCTGCCGGCCCGCTGCGCCAGTCTGCGCGGCGCCTCGACCGGGTCGACGCGGTGCTGGTCAAGGCGCCGGTTGCGGCGGACCTGCCGGCCGAGCTCCAGCGCTTCGAGCTGGTGCCCAGCGGCTGGTCCCGGGTGTCCGGTGCACCCACGGAGCCGCCGGCTCGGGGCGAGGTCGACGCGGTCGCCGGCATCGCCGATCCGGACGCCTTCTTCGAGTCGCTGCAGGCATTGGGCTTCCGGCCGCGCGGTCACCGGCTGGCGGATCATCAGGCGATCGACGCGGCCTGGCTGGCCGGCCTGCCGGGGCCGGTCGTCGTCACCGCCAAGGACGCGGCGCGCCTGGACGGCGACCCGCGGCCGGACCTGTTCGTGGCCCGGGTCGAAGCCCGGCTGCCGCAATCCCTGCTCGAGACCGTGCGCGCGCATGTGCGAGAATTTTCCTCATGAGCGATTTCCATGTCCTGATTCCCTCGCGGCTTGAATCGACCCGCCTGCCGCGCAAGGCCCTGGCCGACCTCGCCGGAAAGCCGCTGGTCGTGCGCGTCGCCGAGCGTGCGAGCCGGTCCGGCGCCGCCACCGTGCATGTCGCCACCGACAGCGACGAGATCGCGAACGCGGTCGAGGCGGCCGGCTTCGACGTGGTGCGGACCGCGGTTGACCATGATTCGGGCACCTCGCGACTGGCCGAGGCCGCCGAAGGCCTCGCTCTTGCCGACGATGCGATCGTGGTCAACGTGCAGGGCGATGAGCCGGTCGTGCCGCCTGCCTGCATCCGCCAGCTGGCCGATCTTCTGGTGGCAAGGGCCGACGCCGAGATGGCGACGCTGTGGACGCCGCTGGCCGGTCCGGACGAGTGGCGCGATCCGAACATCGTCAAGCTGGTCGCCGATGCAAGCGGCAATGCGCTGTACTTCAGTCGTGCTCCCATCCCGGCCGTGCGCGACGGCGGCGATCCGGGCCCCCGGGGTTGGCGCCACGTCGGTCTCTACGCCTATCGGGCGGGTGCCTTGAAGCGCTGGAACACCCTGCCGGCAAGTGCGCTGGCCGAGCTGGAGTCGCTGGAGCAGCTCCGGGCGCTCGCCGCCGGGTGGCGCATCGTCGTCGCCGAAGGCGTCGAGGCGATGCCGCCGGGCGTGGATACCCCCGAGGACCTGGCCGCGGTGCGCAGGTGGTTCCGGGACGACCGATCCGAGTCCGGGGGCTCCCCATGACCCGGATCCTGTTCGTCTGCATGGGCAACATCTGCCGCAGCCCCACCGCCAAGGGCGTGTTCGACCGGGCGCTGGCCGAGGCCGGCATCGAGTTCGTCAGTGAATCGGCGGGCACCCACGATTATCATGTCGGGCGGCGTCCCGACCCGCGGGCGATCCGCGCCGCCGCAGCGGCCGGACTCGATATCGCCGACGATGTCGCGCGCCAGGTGGCGATCGACGATTTCCATTCCTTCCACCGCATCTACGCGATGGATCGCGCCAATTCCGAGGCCCTGGAGCGCATGCGTCCGTCCGATGCACGCGCCGAACTCCGACGGGTCATGGACCTCGTGCCCGACTACGGAATGGACGAAGTGCCCGATCCCTACTACGGTGGCGACGACGGCTTCCTGAGGGTGATCGACATGCTCGAGGCTGCGGCGCGAGCGCTCGCCGATGAGATGCAGCGCGTGTCGGCGCGACCGCGTCGAGGCGATTCCGGCGGCGAATGAGCGAGGACTCGAAGGGCGCGGTCTTCGACGGTCGGGCGGTTGCTCGCGACCTTGCCCAGGCGCCGGGTGTCTACCTGATGCGCGACGGGCAGGGACGTCCGCTGTACGTCGGCAAGGCCCGCAACCTGCGCAAGCGCGTGGCCAGCTATTTCGACCGTCGCGACAAGGGCGCTCGAATCGGGCTGATGGTGTCGAAGATCCGCTCCATCGAGGTCAGCATCACGCGCACCGAGGCCGAGGCGCTGCTGCTCGAGAACGAGTGGATCAAGGCGCTGCGGCCGCGCTACAACATCAACCTGCGCGACGACAAGAGCTACCCGTGGATCCGCCTGACCAGCCACCAGCAGCACCCGCGGATCGGCTTCTACCGCGGCGGACGATCCCGGCCCGGCGAGTACTTCGGCCCCTATTCCAGCGCCGGCGCCGTGCGCGAAGCGCTGAACCAGGTGTATCGGTTGTTCGGCGTCCGCCAGTGCCGCGACAGCGTGTTCCGCAATCGCAGCCGGCCCTGCCTGCAGTACCAGATCAAGCGGTGCACCGGCCCCTGCGTAGGATTGATCTCCGATGAGGCCTACGCCGCCGATGTCCAGGCCGCCCGGTCGTTCCTGAAGGGCGAGAACGAGACCGTCGTCGAGCATCTCGGCGAACGCATGCAGCAGGCCTCGAAGGACCTGGATTTCGAAACCGCCGCGCTGCTGCGCGACCGGATCCAGGCGATCCGGAAGATCCAGTCCAGCCAGTTCGTCACCGACGGTGCCGAGGAACTCGACGTGATCGGCCTGGCCGCCGAGGGCGGCACCGTTGCGGTGCAGGTCGTCGAATTCCGCGGCGGCCGCAACGTCGGCGGCAAGACCTTCTTCCCGGGCAACATCGATGCCGAGGCGCACGAACCCGAGATCATGGCCGCGTTCCTGGGCCAGTACTACGCCGAGCGCCAGCCGCCGGCCGAGATTCTCGTGTCCGTGCAGCCGGAGGGGGTCGAGGTATTGGCCGAGGCCCTCAGGACGCGGCGGGAACGTTCGCTGAAGATCGCGCACCGGGTCCGGGGCGAGCGTCGCCAGTGGCTGCAGCTCGCCGAGTCCAATGCTCGCGACGCGCTGCGCCGGCGGCGCAACGAGCGCGACCAGGTGGGGCGCGAGCTGGCCGCGCTCGCCGACCTGCTGCAGCTCGATCAGCCGCCGGCGCGGATCGAGTGCTTCGACATCAGCCACATTTCGGGCACCGAAACCGTGGCGTCCTGTGTCGTCCATACGGATCAGGGCCTGCAGAAGAAGCGGTATCGGAGCTTCAACATCGAGGGCATCACGCCCGGCGATGACTACGCGGCCATGGACCAGGTGCTGACTCGTCGCTATCGCCGTATCCTCGAAGAAGAGCCCGACCGGGTGCCCGATCTCGTCCTGATCGACGGGGGGCGTGGCCAATCCGACCGGGCGCGAAAGGTCCTGGCCGACCTGGGCCTCGACGCCGTGCCCGTGGTCGGCATCGCCAAGGGGCCGGCGCGGCGCTCCGGCTACGAGACCTGGGTGCTGGCCGGTCGCGAAGTGGCGCCAGGGCCGCATCATCCGGCCTCGCTCCTGGCCCAGCGGATCCGCGACGAAGCCCACCGCTTCGCGATCAAGGGACACCGCAAGCGGCGGCAGAAGCGCGCCCAGGCCTCGCCGCTCGAAGCGATCGCCGGCATCGGTCCGAAACGTCGTCAGCAGTTGCTCAACCATTTCGGGGGGCTCAAGGGTGTACGCGCCGCCGGTATCGAGGAGCTGATGCGCGTCGAGGGCATCAATGCCCAGCTCGCCGAAGCGATCTATCGTCATCTGCGCGACTGAAACGCGTACCATTGTCGACCAGACGCAATCTTCTTCGGCCGCCACCTTGACCCTGAACCTTCCCACCGTCCTGACGCTGCTGCGCATCGTGGTGATCCCGGTGCTGGTCCTGTTCTTCTACCTGCCGCAGAGCTGGTCGAACGAAGTCGTCGTCGGCCTGTTCATCGCCGCCGGCATCACCGACTGGGCCGACGGCTGGATCGCGCGACGCTACGGCATGGTCAGCCCCTTCGGCGCATTTCTCGACCCGGTCGCCGACAAGCTCCTGGTGGCCGTTGCGCTGGTCCTGATCGTCCAGCGCCATCCCGAAACGCTGCTGGCCCTCGGCGCGGCCATCATCCTCGGCCGCGAGATCACCATTTCCGCGCTGCGCGAGTGGATGGCCGAGATCGGCCAGCGGGCACGGGTCAAGGTATCCGGCGTCGGAAAGTCCAAGACGATCTTCCAGATGGTGGCGATCGGCTTTCTGCTGTACGGGGAACCGCTGCTCGGCTTGCCGGTGATGGACATCGGGCGCGTTCTGCTGTGCATCGCGGCGGTGTTGACGATCTGGTCGATGGTGATCTACCTACGATCCGCATGGCCGGCCATCACGTCCGAGCGCTCGTGAGCGCGTTCGTGTCGGCGTCCGGCGGTGCTCGGGTTCCTCACGCACGGGAAGTGCGCTCCGGACTCCTGTGCGCCGGCGGCCACCGACACGAACGCGCTCACGAGCGCTCGGCTCGTGATGGCATCGTAGTGACGGGGAGAACAGGCGGTGCTCGGGTTCCTCACGCACGGGGAGTGCGCTCCGGACTCCTGTGCGCCGGCGGCCACCGACACGAACGCGCTCACGAGCGCTCGGCTCGTGATGGCATCGTAGTGACGGGGAGAACAGGCGGTGCTCGGGTTCCTCACGCACGGGGAGTGCGCTCCGGACTCCTGTGCGCCGGCGGCCACCGACACGAACGCGCTCACGAGCGCTCGGCTCGTGATGGCATCGTAGAGGTGTGGCAGAGCGGCGGTGCTCGGGTTCCTCACGCACGGGGAGTGCGCTCCGGACTCCTGTGCGCCGGCGGCCACCGACACGAACGCGCTCACGAACGCTCGGCTCGTGATGGCATCGTAGAGGTGTGGCAGATCGGCGGTGCTCGGGTTCCTCACGCACGGGGAGTGCGCTCCGGACCACTGCGCGGAGCGTGCCCCGGACTGCGATCCGGGGGCGATCCCGTGCACGGCCGCTCTCGGAAACTCTCGATTGTGATTGGTCCTGCCGGATCGGTCTCTTCTGCAGCGACTGCGACAAGGCACTGAAATGGCGAAAGCGAACAAGAACAGAAAGCAGACGATGGCGGAGCGGGCGGATCGGCACGTGTTGTACGAGGCCAGCGTGCAGGACCCGGAGTCGGAGATGGAGTTCGTGTCCGAGACCTTCGAGGCGCTGACCGGACGGCCGCTGAAGTTCATCCGGGAGGATTTCTGCGGCACGGCGAACACGTCGGCGTACTGGGTAAGCCAGGGCGAGGGTCACCGAGCGATCGGTGTCGATCTCGACCGGCCGACGCTGGCTTGGGGACGTGATCATCACCTCGCGCGACTCGACGATTCGCAGCGCTCGCGCATCGAGCTGGTCGAAGCCGACGTACTCGATGTCGACACGCCCCCGGTCGATGCGGTGCTGGCGATGAACTTCAGCTACTACCTGTTCACGACCCGCGATCGCCTCCGGACCTATTTCGAGCGAGCCCGCGCGGCGTTGACCGACGACGGCATCCTGTTCCTCGATGCCTTCGGCGGCTACGAGGCCCACCAGGAGCTCGAGGAACGCACGGAGCACGACGACTTCACCTACGTCTGGGATCAGGCCGCGTTCAACCCGATCGACCAGCACATGACCTGCCGGATCCATTTCGAGTTTCCCGACGGATCGGAGCTGCAGGACGCGTTCGAGTACCACTGGCGGCTGTGGACGCTGCCGGAGGTCCGGGAGCTTCTGCTGGAGGCAGGGTTCTCCTCGGCCGAGATCTACTGGGAAGGCACGGACGAGGAAACCGGCGAGGGCGACGGAATCTACACCGCGAGCGAGCAGGGCGATGCCGACGCCGGATGGATCGCCTACCTGGTGGCGCGTCGCTGACGGACGGCCGCCTCTCCCTGGAATGAAAACGGCGGCCGCTCGGGCCGCCGTTTCGCGTCGGGGATCGGTCGCCCGGCTCTACAGCGAGAAGATGTTGTCGAGCCAGGCGTCGAGGTCGCGGTAGTCGGCCGGGTCGGCCTCGACGAACTGGTCGACATCGAGTTCGAACAGCGCAGCGTGGTAGTCCGGGTTCTCGTGCAGCGAAACCATGGCTTCCGTGACCGCGTCGCGAACGCTCTGCGGAACGGAGGCGGCGGCCGAAAGCGTCAGTCCCGGTATCTCTTCCGAGGTCGCGATGGTGATCAGGTTCGGATACTTCTCGGCAATCGACTGCGGGACGATGGCGGCATCGGCTTCCATCGAGAACACGATTTCCACCGCGTCCAGCCACGAGGTCGCATTGGACAGGACCACCGGCTGCTGAAGCGGGTTCTCGTACCAGTCGGTCAGGATCAGGAAGCCGAGGCTCGGCGAAGGAAGGGTAGAGACTCGCTTGCCGACGAACTCGCCGAGCGTCGGTTCCATGCTCGCGTTGCTGGCCAGCAGCGAGAACGAGATCGGGCGCGAGGTCGTGACCAGCGGCACATAACCGAAGTTGTTCCTGCGGAACGCCGCCATGTGGGCATCCTCCAGCACCAGCGGGGCAGCGTCATTGCGGCGCGCCTCCAGCCAGTAGCGGTGGAAATTGCGCACGGTGGTCAACCGGAGGTCAAGGCCGGTCTCTTCGCGCAGGTAGTCGACCAGGGGCTGATAGACCAGTTCGGCCTGGTCGGGCAGGTAGACGGGGTTGACCAGGATCTCGATCGGCCCCGTCATTTCCTGAACGACCACGTCGTCGGTGCCTGCGCTCTGTTCGGTCGCATCGGTCGTCTCGCCAGCGGTCGTCTCGCCGGCGCCGTCGTCCTGGGCCGCCAGCGGGCCGGCGATCAGCACGAGCGTCAGAAGTCCCAGGATCAGCCATGTCCGGGCAAAGCCGTCCGCCCGGGCCGACGGGCGATCGGGGATTTCGCTCGAGGGGATTTCGCTCGAGCGGATCCGGAAATCGAATGGCGCGCCGGCTGTCCTGGCCGTCGCGGAGCGAAGTGTTCCGTGGTTCGGATGGTTCATTTGGTGTCTACCCCAGCGCAGTTTCTTGGTTCGCAAGTTTCAGTCGAGCAGGTCGCTCCAGCGTGCCGATAGAAAATGCAATTTATGGACCAGATATTAGCATAGTGTGATTGAATTCAAATCCGAAGAAGATGCTTGCTATGAAGCTCTCAAGGCATCGACGGTCAGCTCTTCACCGGAACCACGGCAAGGCCGAAGTGCGCGCTTGGCGATTCCGGGTCCATGACCGCGTACAGCACCGTGCCCTCGGAGCCTTCGACCTCGATCGAAGCGCCGGGTTCGGGTCGGCGACCGGGGCCGCGAAAGACCGTGATGGTTCGCGTGACGCGCCCCCGGTAGCGAACCCGCGCCACGACCTCCTGGCCGGGCCAGCAGCCCTTGCGGTAGGAGAGGCCGCCGAGTTCTTCGAGTTTCAGCATCTGGGGCAGGAAGCGGCTGGCCGTGTCGGGCAGGATCCAAGCGATCTCGTGGCGGATATCCTGACCGAGCCAGGCTGCCCAGTCCGGTTCGGTCGAGGGCGGCCCGGGAATCAGCGAGCGCGTTGCATCGAAGGACAAGGGCCAGCCGTTCGCGTGGGCCGGGTCGATCGGACCTGCGTCGGAAATCGTCACTTTACGACCGATCTGATACATCCGCAGGCGTCGGACCACATCGTCGACCATGGCATCGGGAGCGGCGAGATGCACCCGGGCCCCATCGATCGCCAGCAGGAGCAGCGCGAGCGTTCGGCCCTTGGCGTCGCACCACGCCGCAGGCGTCCAGAGACCGGGGTTCAACGATTCGACGTCCACCGTGAACTGGGCCTGCGCGAAATCGATTGCATCGGCCCCGGTCAACTCGATGCAGCGCAATTCGAAGGGCGGGTCGCTCAGGCCCGGATCATCGGGCGCTCTGCCGGCTTCGCGTTGTTCCGATCGCTCGTTCGGTCCGTTGCTGCATGGCTTTCCTGTGCGGCGCATCTGGCGACATCCAATCACATGTTGAAGTTAGAATACTGACATGGCCGAGAACGAAAGAGTTTCAAGCCGTCGCGAGCCGACGGAATCCTCGTCGGGCCGCCGAAAGGCCGTCGGTGCGCGAGATTTCGTGAATCGGGGTTCCGCCGACGAAGATCGAGCGAATGAACCAGCAGGCGACCGATCAGGAGACCGATCAGGAGACCGATCGGTTGACCAGGCGGTTGACCCGGGCAATGCGCAGCGGGCCGGAACGGGCGTCGCCGCACAGGAGATCGGTGGCCGAAAGGGGCCCGACCCGGTCCGCTACGGCGATTGGGAAAAGAACGGCCGCTGCATCGATTTCTGATCGCCGTGGCCGACGATTCATCGGGAAACGGCACGGGCATCGATACACTCCGACCCCAGATGGTCCTTCGACCGTTGTCGTGCCTGCGGACGTTGCAGCCGGAGTGCTTGCAGTGATCGGCGGTCCACGAGCAGATCGACGATGGCCAGTTCGACGATAGCTCGTTCGACGATAGCTCGTTCGACGATAGCCCGTTCGTCTATAGCCCGTTCAACGATAGTCACTTCATAGCCAATTCAACGAACTTCAACCACGGCAGGCCAGCATGAGCACACGCACCTCCGACGATCAACGACCGCTTTCTCCCCATCTCCAGATCTACCGTTGGGAGTGGAGCATGGCGGGCTCGATCCTCCATCGTATCTCCGGGATCCTGCTTTCGGCCGGAATGCTTCTGGTGACCGCCTGGCTGGTCGCGCTGGCCGCGGGCCCCGAGGCCTTCGAGCGGGTGCAGGTCCTGCTGGCTTCTCCGGTGTCCGTTGCGCTTCTGGTCGGCTGGACGCTTGCGCTGTTCTATCACCTGCTCAACGGGATTCGCCACCTGTTCTGGGACGCCGGGATGATGCTCGACCTGGGCCCGGCCCGGGCATCGGCCATCGCGGTCGCCATCGGCGCCGTGCTGCTCACGGCGATCGTCTGGCTGGTGCCGGTGCTCGCGAAGGCCGCTGCAGCCTCGGGAGGTGTGCAATGAAATCGCTCCGCAATCCGCTTGCCAATGCGCACAATCACGGTGCTGCCGGTGAGGGCGTCGATCACTGGTGGTCCCAGCGGTTCAGCGCAATCCTGCTGGTCCCTCTCACGCTGTGGCTGGTGTGGGCGCTTTCCGTGCTCGCTGGCGCCGATTTCGAAGCGGCCCGCGAGTGGCTCGCCGCGCCGTGGAATACGGCCATGGCGATCCTCTTCGTCGTCGCGTCCTTCTATCACGGCCGGCTGGGGCTGCAGGTCGTCATCGAAGACTATGTGCATCATCGGCCGACGGAGATGACGCTCCACCTGGTGGTGTCGATCGGCGCCATCGTCGGCGGCCTGCTGTCCATCATCGCGCTGCTGAACATCGCGTTCGCCAGCTGATACGAACAAGGACTTCCCGAATCCAGATGTCTACCAATTACGAGATCGAAACGCACGAATACGACGTGGTTGTGGTCGGCGCCGGCGGCGCGGGGCTCCGGGCCACCATGGGCCTGGCCGCGACCGGTCTGAACACGGCCTGTGTGACCAAGGTCTTTCCGACCCGCTCGCACACGGTCGCGGCGCAGGGCGGCATGAGCGCAGCGCTGGGCAACATGGGCGAGGACGACTGGCGCTGGCACATGTACGACACCATCAAGGGGTCGGATTGGCTCGGCGACCAGGACGCGATCGAGTACATGTGCCGCGAGGCCATCCCGTCGGTGATCGAGCTGGAGCACTTCGGTGTGCCGTTTTCGCGGACCGAGGAAGGCAAGATCTATCAGCGCCCGTTCGGTGGCATGACCACGCACTTCGGCGAGGGAACCGCGCAGCGAACCTGCGCGGCCGCCGACCGGACCGGCCATGCGATCCTGCACACGCTCTACCAGCAGTCGCTGAAGCACGACGCGCAGTTCTTCATCGAGTTCTTCGCGATCGATCTGATCATGGACGAAGAGGGCGCCTGCCGAGGCGTGCTGGCCTGGGACCTGGCCACGGGGAAGCTGCACGTGTTCCGTGCGCACTCGGTGATTCTCGCCACCGGCGGCTACGGCCGGGCGTACCTGTCCGCGACCTCGGCGCACACCTGCACCGGGGACGGCAACGGCATGGTGCTGCGTGCCGGCCTGCCGCTCCAGGACATGGAGTTCGTCCAGTTCCATCCCACCGGCGTGTACGGCGCGGGCTGCCTGATCACCGAGGGTGTCCGCGGCGAGGGCGGTTACCTGACGAACTCCGAGGGCGAACGGTTCATGGAGCGCTACGCGCCGAACGCCAAGGACCTGGCGTCGCGCGACGTGGTCTCCCGGTCCATGACGATCGAAATCCGGGAGGGCCGCGGGGTCGGGGAGAAGAAGGATCACATCCACCTGAACCTGCAGCATCTCGGGCCGGAGGTGATCAACGAGCGCCTGCCGGGAATCGCCGAGACGGCCCGAATCTTCGCCGGCGTGGATGTGACCAGGGAACCGATCCCGGTGCTGCCGACGGTTCACTACAACATGGGCGGCATCCCGACCAACTACCACGGCGAAGTGGTGACCCTGAAGGACGGCGACCCCGACGCGGTCGTGCCGGGCCTGTTCGCAATCGGTGAAGCCGGATGCGTGTCCGTCCACGGGGCGAACCGTCTGGGCTCGAATTCGCTGCTGGACCTGATCGTGTTCGGCCGCGCGGTGGCCAGGCGCTGCGCCGAGACCATGAAGCCCGACCAGCCGCACAAGACCTTGTCGAATGAAATCGTCGACGGTCTCATCGGCGAGTTCGATCGGATTCGCCACGCCGACGGCAGTTCGCCCACGGCCGAAATCCGCGACCGGATGCAGCGCACGATGCAGGATGACGCTGCCGTGTTCCGGACCGACAAGACCCTGGCCGAGGGCCTGGAAAAGCTCCGGGCGGTCAATGCGGCGTTCGACGACGTGAAGGTCAGCGACCGCGGCATGATCTGGAACTCGGACCTGGTCGAAACCCTGGAGTTGCGCAACCTCCTGGGCAATGCGGTCAGCACGATCGCCTCGGCCGAGAACCGTAAGGAAAGCCGGGGCGCGCACGCGCAGGAAGATCACCCGGACCGCGACGACGAGAACTGGATGAAGCACTCGCTGATCTGGCTCGACGACAAGGGTGAAGCGAAGATCGACTATCGGCCGGTGCACATGTACACGCTGTCCGACGACGTCGACGTGATTCCGCCGAAGAAGCGCACCTACTGATTCGAGCCGGCGACGTCCCTGCCGGCGACACAGAACGAAACGGAACCGATTCCATGGCCCAATTCCGACTTCCGAAGAATTCCCGGATCCGCGACGGAAAGCATTTCCCGGCGCCGGAAGGTGCGAAACGCACGAAGACCTTCCGCATCTATCGCTGGGACCCGGATTCCGGCGACAACCCGCGCATCGACCGCTTCGAGATCGACCTCGACAAGTGCGGGCCGATGGTGCTGGACGCTCTGATCAAGATCAAGAACGAATACGACCCGACCCTGACCTTCCGGCGCTCGTGCCGGGAAGGCATCTGTGGCTCGTGCGCATTCAACATCGACGGCACGAATACCCTGGCCTGCACGAAGGGCATCGACGAGGTGCGCGGCGATGTGAAGATCTATCCGCTGCCGCACATGCCGGTGGTCAAGGACCTGGTTCCGGACCTGACCCATTTCTACGCGCAGTATGCGTCGATCCGTCCGTGGATTCGCACCCAGAGCCCGGCGCCGCCCGACAAGGAACGGTTGCAGTCCCGTGAAGATCGCGCAGAGCTAGACGGCCTGTACGAGTGCATCCTGTGCGCGTGCTGCTCGACGGCCTGTCCAAGCTACTGGTGGAACGGCGATCGCTACCTCGGCCCGGCGGTCCTGCTCCAGGCCTACCGCTGGTTGGCCGATTCGCGTGACGAGGCGACCGGCGAGCGGCTGGACGCGCTGGAAGACCCGTTCAAACTGTATCGCTGCCACACCATCATGAACTGCGCGAAGACCTGCCCGAAGGGCTTGAATCCGGCCAAGGCGATTGCGGAGATCAAGAAACTGATGCTCGAACGACGTGGCGTCTGATCGTGAGGTCTGAGGCCTACTGCGCGCGTGGCTGAGAGCGTCCGGCGGTGCTCGGGATCCTCATGGACGCTCATGTCCACTGCGGTCCCTGCGCGCCGGCGGCCACTCTCAGCCACGCGCTCGCGACGGCCTCAGCTCCTCACGATGGCGTTGCGGATGGCGAAAAGAGCGTCTGGCGCTTTCGCACACTCCGGTTGCTGCGCGCCGGCGGCCGCACTCGGCCAGCCGCTCGCGACGCGCGCAACCGCCACGGGTGCGTCTTTGGAGTGTCAGAAGTTGGCTCGAGGCGTTCGGCGGCGCTCGGGATCCTCATGGACGCTCGTGTCCACTGCGGTTCCGGCGCGCCGGCGGCCACTCCCGGCCATGCGCTCGCGACGGCCTCAGCTCCTCATGATGGCATTGCGCACCGTGCGGTCGGGGTCCCGGGTTCGCGAACGCGTCGAATGCGCTTCCCGTTCGTTCTACGCGTTCCGGTCTCCTGCCGAAGCCGAGGCGCGGACGTGACCGGCGCCCCGGATGGCGCCGAGCCGACGGCGTCGCAGCTGCGCTGGCGGTGCCGGCGGGGGATGCGGGAGCTCGATACGCTGTTGACGGCATGGGTCGAGTCCTGCTGGCCGGCCGCTGATGGATCGTCCCGGGCCCGTTTCCTCGAGCTTCTCGACGCCGAAGACGATCAGCTCTGGGACTGGGTGACCGGGCGAGCGCGCCCGGAGGACGATGCGCTGGCCGACCAGGTGGAGCGGGTCGTCGAGCGTCGGCCCTGAGTCCCGAGCGGGTGCCTGGCTACCGACGCCTCCTGGTCGGCACGGGCATGCTTCTTTCCCTCGTCGCGGTGCTCTGTTCGGGGCTGCATGCCTGGCTTTCGGTCATGGCTTGTCTCGTCGTCATTGCGCTGGGTTCGAGCGCGCTGCGCGGAGCGCCCGTCCAGCCTCGGCTTCGAATGCCCCAGCCGGGTCTGGTGATCGTCGAAGCAGACTCGCTGTCCGGTCCCTGGCAGGGTCGCCTCGAGCCGCTGTACACCAGTGGCTTCTACTGCGCGTTCCGGGTGGCCGACCCGGCCCGGGGAAGGCGCGTGTTCGGCCTGTTCCGCGACGAGCTCGATACCGGATCCTGGCGCCGGCTCCAGGTCGCGCTGCGCGCGGCATGAGTCGCCCGGCCCAGGCCTGCGCCGTCGGCTCGTGATTCGGTGCGGGGACTCGTGCCCCATCCGGGCAGCGGTTAGAATCCGATCATGACCGAAGCGTCGTCGACCCACGCGGAATCCCCGCGCATCCCGACCTGGCTGGACCGCCTCTATCCGCTCTGGATGTGGCTGGTTCTGCTGCCGGCGGTCGTACTGCTCACGATCATCGCCGCCCCGGTTGCGATCCTGGCCTGCCTGTTCGGCGGTCAGCGCTTCGCCAACCTTCGGATCGCCGCGCTGTGGGCCAGGCTGATTGCTCGCTCGACGCCGGTACGCGTCGAGATCGAAGGCATGGAGAACGTGGAGCCGGGGCGTTCGTACGTGGTGGTCGCCAACCATCAGAGCCAGTACGACATCCCGGTGATCTACGGCTTCTGCGGACTCGATCTGCGCTGGGTCATGAAGGCAGAGATCGGCAGGATTCCGTTCGTCGCGCAGGGTTGTCGAGCGATCGGTCACATCTTCATCGATCGCTCCGATCCGGAGCAGGCCCGCGCTGCGATCAACCGTGCCGTGGCGGACCTGCCCGATGGTACCGGCGTCCTGTTCTTTCCCGAGGGCACGCGGAGCCGCAGCGGCGAACTGCTCCGTTTCCGCAAGGGCGCATTTCGCGTCGCGATCGATCGCGGCCTGCCGGTGCTGCCGATGACCGTATCCGGCACGCGCGATATTCTCCAGCCGGGCAGCTTTCGTGTGCGCCCCGGCCGAGCGCGCCTGGTCATCCACCCGCCGATCGAACCCGATGCATGCGGTGAGCCGCGTTCGCGGACCGGTCGGCGCGAAGGCCCGCTGCGCGATTCACCGGCCCAGCGGCTCAGCGACCGGGCGCGCGCTGCAATCGCCTCCGGGTTGGCGCCGGGGAAAAAAGGTTCCGGGGCCGGTTGCTCGGTCGATGCTCGAGGCGGGAGCATTCACGATGCGCCTTGAGATTCCCGATCCGTCGTACACCGGTTCGCATCGGGCTGCCGGCAACTTCGTACTGGCACTCAAGGTCGTGTTCGGCTTTCTCGTGGTCGTCTGGTCGGTGTTCCTGTTCGATCAGGCGCTGGACCTGAACCTGATCCGCTTCGGGCTGCGGCCGCGCGACGGCATCGGCCTGATCGGCCTGGCGACCACGCCGTTGCTGCATTTCGACCTGGCGCATCTGATGGCCAATTCGCTGCCGCTGTTGATCGGCGGCACGTTGATGCTCTACCTGTTCCCGAACGCGTCGATCCGGGTCCTGCCGGTGCTGTTCGTCGGCACCAGCGCGCTGGCCTGGCTGTTCGCCCGATCCAATACCCACATCGGCGCCAGCGGTTTGATCTACGGCCTGCTCGCGTTCGTTTTCGTGTCCGGCCTGATCCGACGCGATCTGCGCTCGGTCGGAGCGGCCCTGATGGTCTGGTTCCTGTATGGATCGATGCTGTGGGGGGTGCTGCCCTCCGGTGCCGGCACGAGCTGGGAACTGCACGCCTCCGGCCTGGTGCTCGGGGTGATCTGCGCGCTGCTGTTCCGGGCCTGGGACCGGCCTCCGATGAAGCGCTATGCGTGGGAAGACGAGGACGACGACCTCGCCGATCACCTCGATGGCAGCGCGAACGCGCCCTGGCGCCAGCCGGCGGAGACCGACGACGAGCACCGATGGGGGCCGCGGTCGTGAGCGGTCCGGGCCGATCACGACAATCCGCCCCGGTCGTGCCGACGCTGCACGTCCTCGGCGCCGGTCGGACGGCGCGGACACTGGCGCGCTTGGGGCGCGAAGCCGGGGTCTGGTCCGTCGGACAGGTCTGCAACCGTCGCCCGGAGCGTGCGCGCGTCGCGGTGGACTGGATCGGCGAAGGGACCGCGACCTCGCGCTTCGAGGCGATGGCGCCGAACGACTGGCTGATGATCGGCCTGCCGGACAGTACGATCGCCGATCGCGTGAGCCAGGGGGTGCCAGGCCGGCCGGGACTGGCCTTTCACCTGTCCGGTGCCGAGCCGGCCTCGCTACTCCAGGGCCTGGCCGAAGCGGTGGCCTCGGTCCATCCCGTATGCGCCTTCGCCGATCCGGACCGCGCCGTATCCGCGTTTCCCGGCAGCTTCGCCGTCGGCGAAGGCGATCCGGCCGCGCTCGATCGGCTGCTGCCGGCCTTCGAGGCCATCGGGGCCCGCACGCTGCGCTTTCGCCCCGCCGACAAACGGCTGTACCACGCTTCGATGATCGCGGCTTCGAACTTCCTGTGCACGCTCGACGCGCTGGCGCTGGATCTGGCCGAGGCCGGTGGTCTGACCGTCGAGCAGGCCCTGCCGCTGATCGCCACGCTGCAGTCCGGGGCGCTGGGCACGATCGCCGAGCGGGGCCCGGCCCGCGCGCTGACCGGACCGATCGAGCGCGGCGATGCGGCGACCTGCGCAACGCTGGTCGAACAGGTGAAGGCCTACGGAGCGACGGACCCTGCGTTCCGGGCCCGGGTCGAGCCGCTGCTGATGGCGCTCGGGCGCGCCACGATTCAACTCGCGCGGCGCAAGCACGATGACGACCGGGAGGACGGCGCCGACCTGGCCGCTGTCGAAGCGGTCTTTGCGGAGCCGCAGGGCTGATGGCGGCGTTCGAATACGAGGCCCTCGAGGACTCGCGCACGGTGCGCGGCGTGGTCCAGGCCGACTCTGCGCGCCAGGCTCGATCGCTGTTGCGGGATCGTGGCCTGGTCCCGCTGGACGTCGAGCCGGTACGTTCCGGCCGGGGGCGGCGCGGTGGCGCGCGCTCGGGACGGGAGCGTGCGCTCCTGCTTCGCCAGATGAGCGGCCTGCTGCGCGCCGGCCTTCCGCTCGAGGAGGTCCTGGCCCTGCTCGTCGAGCAGACGGACCGCGCGGCCCTTCGTCGTCCGCTGGCAGCGATCCGCTCGCGGGTGCTCGAAGGCGGCTCCCTTTCGGAGGCCATGTCCGAGCATCCGGGCCTGTTTCCGCCGTTGTACTGGCGATCGATCGCCGCCGGCGAGCAGGCCGGTCGGCTGGAGACCGTGATCGGCCGGCTGGCGGATCATGCCGACAAGCGCGCAGCGCTGTCCCGCGGGGTCCTGATGGCGCTGGTCTACCCGCTGCTGCTGGCCGTGCTTTCGATTGCGGTGGTCTGGGGGTTGATCGGCTTCGTGGTGCCGCGCGTGGTGGAGGTGTTCGATCAGTCGCGCCAGGCCTTGCCGCCGCTGACCCGCAGCCTGATCTGGATCTCCGATGCGGTGTCGTCATGGGGAGCGCTGTTCCTGCTCGCCCTGGTTGGCGCCGTGGTCGCCGGGGCGCTGTTGCTGCGGCGCCCGACCACGCGGCGGGCGTTCGACGGCGTTCTGCTGCGCGTTCCACTGATCGGCAGGGTGGTGCGGGCCCATGTCAGCGCGTTGTTCGCCCGAACGCTGGCCATCCTGTCTGCCAGCGGTGTGCCGGCGGTCGATGCGCTGGGTACGGCGTCGACTGTGATTCCGAACCTGCGGGTCCGAGCCGATCTCGAGCAGGCCGCAGCCCGGGTGCGCGAGGGGTCATCGATCACCGCGGCGATCGGCGACCTGGACTGGATGCCGCCGCTGACCCGGCGCCTGGTGGCCGGCGGCGAGCAGGCCGGTGATCTCGGCGGCATGCTCGATCACGCCGCCGAACTCCAGGAGGCCGACCTGGAGCAGACCGGCCAGGTGCTGCTGGCGGTGCTGCAACCGGCGCTGATCCTGCTCGTCGGTCTGGTCGTGCTCTACATCGTGCTGGCGATCCTGCTGCCGGTGATGAATCTCAGCCAGATGCTGGGCTAGGGCGATGAGTCGACGCAAGGACGATGCGGCGATGATCGCCTTCGAGCATGTCGCCAAGCGCTACCCGGGCGGCGTGCAGGCCCTCTCGGACGTCAATTTCCGCCTCGACGCAGGCGAGATGGCGTTCCTGACCGGGCATTCCGGGGCCGGCAAGAGCACCTTGCTGCGACTGATT
Source organism: Wenzhouxiangellaceae bacterium (assembly GCA_965222675.1). Lineage (GTDB taxonomy): Bacteria > Pseudomonadota > Gammaproteobacteria > Xanthomonadales > Wenzhouxiangellaceae. The sequence goes on from OZ244963.1 coordinate 2,179,410, forward strand.
GCGCTGCTCGAGCGGCCGAGCCGCGGGCAGGTCCTGTTCCAGGGTCGGAACGTCGGTCGCCTGTCCCGTCGCCAGATTCCGATGCTGCGGCGTCGGGTCGGTGTCATCTTCCAGGACCACAAGCTCCTGACCGATCGCAGCGTCTTCGACAACGTGGCCCTGCCGCTGCACATTGCCGGCGTCTCGTTCGGGGAGATCAAGCGCCGCGTCGGTGCAGCGCTGGACCAGGTCGGCCTGCGCGAGAAGTCCCGGATGCAGGTGCCGGTGCTGTCCGGCGGTGAACAACAGCGGGTCGGGATCGCGCGGGCCATCGTCGCCAAGCCGCCGCTGCTGCTGGCCGACGAGCCGACCGGCAATCTCGATCCCGCGCTGTCCGAAGAACTGATGACGCTGTTCTGCACCCTCAACGAACTGGGCACGACGGTGCTGATCGCCACCCACGACCTCTATCTGGTGCGCCGGCTCGGCCGCCGCACGCTGGTCCTGGATCATGGCGAGATCATCGACGACACCGTGCCGGTGGCGCGCCCGACGGGTGGAGCGCCGATGGAGCCGCCGGCATGAGCCGGCGCGACTCGCTTCGCTCCGGGGCGCGCGGCTGGGCGCGGCGGCACGCCTACAGCCTGCTGTCGTCGATCGGGGCGCTGGTGCGCTCTCCCGTGGCCACCGGCATGACCGTCGGCGTGCTCGCGATCGCCCTGAGCCTGCCGCTGGGACTCTACGTTGCGCTGGACAATCTCGAGAGGATGAACACGGACCTGGAGCGTCTCGAGTCGATCTCGGTGTTTCTCGAGATTGACGTGGACGCCGAGGCCGCTCGCCGGATGGCCTCTTCGCTGGCCTCCGCGCCGGACGTCCTGACCGTCGATCCGATCGGACCCGGGGACGGGATGCGGGAACTGGCCGGCGCGACCGGACTCGACGATCTCGAGCTCGGCGAGGTGCCGCTGCCCTGGGTGCTCGAGGTGACGCCGGCGCGCGAGGGGGACGTGGCACGGCTGGCCAATCGGCTGCGCACCCTGGACGGCATCGACCAGGTCATCGTCGATCTGGCCTGGCTGCGCCGGCTCGATTCCCTTCTTTCTGTCTTCGCGCGCCTGGTCGAGCTCCTCGGGGTCCTGTTCGGCCTGGCCGTGCTGTTCGTGATCGCCAATACGATCCGCGCCGAGATCCAGGCCCGTCATGAGGAAATCGAGGTCATGGCGCTGGTCGGCGCAACGCCGGCCTGGATCCGGCGACCGTTTCTCTACGCCGGACTCTGGATGGGACTGCTGGGCGGCGCCTGCGCCTGGCTGCTGGTCCGGGGCGGCCTCTGGCTTCTGGCCGGCCCGGTGCGTGAACTGGGCGAGGCCTACGGCACCCCGGCAACGCTCCAGGCCCCGCCGGGCGCGCTGATCGGCCTCCTGGTCGCCGGTGCCGGGTTGCTGGGTATCCTCGGCGCGGCGATCGCGGTGTCACGGCAGCTTCACCGGATCAACCCATGATTGTCCTTGAACCCAGGAACTTGTGCCCCAATCGCTGATCCAAGACGGCGAACGGATTCAGGAAGAACGCGCCCGATCGGCGGCCCCGACCGACCTCGGGGTAGCCAGAAACGCCCGTTTTTGCTAGAATTCGAGGGTTGATTCAGGAGGTTTTCATGTCGAAGGAACTCGTGCCAAGTCATCTTCTCGCGCCGGCCGGAACAGGATCGCTGGATTCGTACATCCAGGAGGTCAACAAGATTCCGGTGCTGACGCTCGAGGAAGAGCAGGACTTCGCGCGCCGCTTCCGCGACGACGAGGATCTCGACGCGGCGCGCATGCTGGTCATGTCGCACCTGCGCTTCGTCGTCCACGTGGCGCGCGGCTACTCCGGCTACGGCCTGCAGCTCGGCGATCTGGTCCAGGAAGGCAACATCGGCCTGATGAAGGCGGTCAAGCGCTTCGACCCGGAGCAGGGCGTCCGGCTGGTGTCGTTCGCGGTCCACTGGATTCGCGCCGAGATTCATGAATTCGTGCTGCGCAACTGGCGAATCGTCAAGGTCGCCACCACCAAGGCCCAGCGCAAGCTGTTCTTCAATCTCCGCAAGAACAAGAAGCGCCTGGGCTGGCTGAACATGGACGAGGTCAACCGCGTTGCCGAGGATCTCAACGTCAAGCCCGAAGTCGTCATGGAGATGGAATCGCGGCTGTCCGGGCAGGACGTCGGGTTCGACCTGTCCGGCGACGATGATGACGACCGGCCCTACCTGGCCCCGGCGGGGTTCCTGGAGAACCACGCGGATTCGCCCGATGTGGCCACCGAGGCGGCCGACATGGAGGAACACCAGCACAACCTGCTGTTCTCCGGCATCGGTGAACTCGACGACCGGTCGAAGGACATCATCCAGTCGCGCTGGCTGCTGGACCCGAAGATGACGCTGCAGGAGCTGGCCGACAAGTACGGCGTCTCCGCCGAGCGTATCCGCCAGCTGGAAGCGGCGGCGATGAAGAAGCTCAAGGCCGCGTTCGACGCTTGAATCGACGGAGCGCTGTTGCGCACCTGGCGGACGGCGCCCGGTAGTGCTCGGAATCCTCATGCACTTCGAGTGCACTGCGGTTCCTGCGCGCTAGCGGTCACCGACCGCCAGGCGCTCTCGACGCGCTCCGACGATTCGCCGCATTCCGTGCACCGGCCTTCCTCGCGAAGGCCGTTTTCATTTGGGCGCGCTGTTGCGCGCGTGGCGGACGGCGCCCGGTAGTGCTCGGAATCCTCATGCACTTCGAGTGCACTGCGGTTCCTGCGCGCTAGCGGTCACCGACCGCCAGGCGCTCTCGACGCGCTCCGACGATTCGGCTCATTGCGTGGCACCGGCCTTCCTCGCGAAGGCCGTTTTCATTTGGGCGCGCTGTTGCGCGCGAGGCGGACGGCGCCCGGTAGTGCTCGGAATCCTCATGCACTTCGAGTGCATTGCGGTTCCTGCGCGCTGGCGGTCACCGACCGCCAGGCGCTCTCGACGCGCTCCGACAATTCAGCTTGTACCGTTCACCGGTCTCCCTCGCGGAGGCCGTTTTCGTTCAAGGGGGCTGTTGCGCGCGAGGCGGACGGCGCCCGGTAGTGCTCGGAATCCTCATGCACTTCGAGTGCACTGCGGTTCCTGCGCGCTGGCGGTCACCGACCGCCAGGCGCTCTCGACGCGCTCCGACGATTCGGCTCATTGCGTGGCACCGGCCTTCCTCGCGAAGGCCGTTTTCATTTGGGCGCGCTGGTGCGCGCGAAGCGGACGGCGCCCGGCAGTGCTCGGAATCCTCATGCACTTGATGTGCACTGCGGTTCCTGCGCGCTGGCGGTCACCGACCGCCAAGCGCTCTCGACGCGCTCCGACGATTCGCCGCATTCCGTGCACCGGCCTTCCTCGCGAAGGCCGTTTTCATGTGGGCGCGCTGTTGCGCGCGTGACGGACGGCGCCCGGACGTGCTCGGAATCCTCATGCGCTCGGGGTTCGGCTGCCTGGATCTGCACTGCGGTTCCTGCGCGCGGCGCGATCCCGAGCAGTGCGCTCGAAGCGCGGGCGAGGGTCGAGCTCTGGCTGTTCGATTCGGATAAACCCGGGATTCGAAGGGCGCGGACGCTGCGAATCGGCACCGAGCGGACTATACTGTGACGAGGGTCACGGAACAGTGCCGTAAAGCGTGAACGGGAAGGCAGGCGTGCAGATTCAGCAGCCGGTCCCCGAAGGCCCGCCGGCACCGTGGCAAGCAATTCAGCGGCGACGCACCGCACTTCTGAGGAGACGCCAGAATGATGATCGAATACCTGCCGCCGCTGCTCGTCGCAGCCGTCGTCGGAACGGGGCTGGTCACGGGGCTGCTGTTCGCGTTCGCGAACTTCGCGCTGGATGCATTGGCCGACCTGGAAACCGAAGCAGGCATGTTCGCGATGCGGCAGATCAACAAGCGGATCAGGAATCCGCTGTTCTTCCTGTTGTTCGCCGGCACCCCGATCATCTGCGCGGCGATCCTGCTGATCGCGGTGTTCGCGCCGGAGTTGCCGGCGCGGTGGTGGTTGATTGCGGGGGCTTCACTGTACCTGGCCGGCCCGCTCGGAATCACCGCGATGCACAACGTGCCGCTGAACAATCGACTCGAGGCGGCGGATTGGTCGAACGCCGAGCGAGTATGGCCGGCGTACCGTCGGCGCTGGCAGTTCTGGAACCACATCCGCACGGCCCTGGGCATCCTGGCGCTCGGCGCGCTGGGCATTGGTGCCGTGGCGGTCTGAGCGCGGCTCAGTCGATGCGCCGCCACTGTCCGGGGTCCAGGCCGTCGACCGACCAACCGCCGATTGCGGCGCGCACCAGGCGCAGGGTGGGGTGACCGATTGCTGCGGTCATCCTTCGCACCTGGCGGTTCCGCCCTTCGGTGATCGTCAGCTCCAGCCAGACGTCAACGACGTTCCTGCGATAGCGAACCGGCGGATCGCGGGTCCAGAGGCCTTCGGGTTCATCGATCCGGCGGACCCTGGCCGGCCTGGTCCGGCCATCCTTCAGATCGACGCCGCGTCGGAGCTGCTCCAGCGCCTCATCGGAAGGCTTGCGTTCGACCAGGACCCAGTAGGTCTTCGGCTGCTTGAACTTCGGCGAGCTGATCTTCGCCTGTAGCGCGCCATCGTCGGTCAGCAGCAGCAGGCCTTCGGAATCCTTGTCCAGCCGGCCGGCCGGGTAGACATCCGGCACGCCGATGAAGTCCGCCAGCGTCGGGCCCTCGCCGGAGAACTGGCATAGCACGCCGAAGGGTTTGTTGAATGCGATCAGCATGCGCGGCCTATTCGCTGTCGCCGTCGTCGCCGATCCTGTCCTGGGTTCGTGTTTCGAAATCGGCCGCGTCGTGCCGCTCGTGCAGCTGCATGGCCGGGTCGCCGAAGCTGCGATTGACCATGCGCCCTCGCTGCACGGCCTCTCGCGCGTCGATGGTCTCGGCCCAGCGGACGACATTCGTGTATTCGTGTACCTGGAGGAACTCCGCGGCCTCGTACAGGCGGCCGAGCACCAGCTGGCCGTACCAGGGCCAGATCGCCATGTCGGCGATGCTGTATTCACCGGCCATCCATTCGTGCTCGGCGAGGTGCCGGTCGAGGACATCGAGCTGGCGCTTGGCCTCCATCGCGAAGCGATCGATGCAGTACTTGATGCTGACCGGCGCGTAGGCATAGAAGTGGCCGAAGCCGCCGCCGAGGTAGGGAGCGCTGCCCATCTGCCAGAACAGCCAGTTCATGCATTCGGTGCGCTCGCGGTGCCCGGTCGGCAGGAACGCGGAAAACTTCTCGGCGAGGTAGAGCAGGATGCTGCCGGACTCGAAGATCCGGGTATGCGGATCGGTGGAGCGGTCGAGCAGGGCGGGGATCTTGGAGTTCGGATTGATCGTCACGAAGCCGGACCCGAACTGCTCGCCTTCGCCGATGTCGATCAGCCAGGCGTCGTACTCGGCCTCCGGGATTCCCCGCGCGAGCAACTCCTCGAACAGGACCGTGACCTTGACACCGTTCGGTGTGGCCAGGGAATAGAGTTGATGCGGATGTTCGCCCAATGGCAGTTCCCTGTCGTGCGTGGCGCCGGCGGTCGGGCGGTTGATGCTGGCGAACCTGCCCCCGTTGCCCTTTTCCCACGTCCAGACCTTCGGCGGTGTGTAGTCGCTGCTCGTCATCGCGGAATCTCCTGAAAATCAAGATGCAGTGTACGGAGCGGACCGGCCTGCGGGGGGTTCGCTTGCGTCGGCGCGGGGCCGTTGACCCCCTTCTGCCGGCGGTCGAGGGTGGAACGGCACGAAGGGCCCGGCGGTCCGTGGGTATCGGGTGCGAGCCGGGTCGAAGGTCCTGCGGACGTGCCGCGACTCCGGCACACTGATGCCATGAACCCTTACGTCACCCACCTCGAATGCAGCCTCGAGGGCGATCGCTACGAGACCGGTCGCCCGGTTCGCCTGTCCGATGCCGGCCGTCCCTTGCTGGTGCGCTATGACCTCGAGGCGATCGGACGCGACGTGGATCGCGACGCGGTCGCGGCGCGTGGCGGCGGCTTCTGGAAATGGCGCGAACTGCTTCCACCGGAGGATTTCGGCGCGGTGCCCCGTCTCGGCGAGGCGGATTCTCCGTTGATCGACCTTCGCCGCTCGAAGGGCGTGGTCGTCAAGGACGAGGGGCGGCTGCCTACCGGTTCGTTCAAGTCGCGAGGGCTGGCCCTGGCGGTCGCCATGGCGCGCGAGCTCGGGCTCGACAAGCTTTGCATGCCGTCGAACGGCAATGCCGGCGCCGCCCTGGCGGCATACGCGACGCGCGCCGGCTTGCAGTCGCTGGTCTACTGCCCGGCCGACACACCGCGGATCAATATCGAGGAGACTCGCTTCTGCGGTGCGGAAGTCGTCGAAGTCGACGGCTACATCGACGATTGCGGCAAGCTGCTGGCAGCGCGGGCAGACGATGAGGGCTGGTTCGATGTCTCGACCTTGAAGGAGCCGTACCGGCTGGAAGGCAAGAAGACGATGGGTCTGGAGCTGGCCGCGCAGCGTGGCTGGACGCTGCCCGAGGCCATTTTCTATCCCACCGGTGGTGGCACCGGGTTGATCGGCATGTGGAAGGCGTTTGCTGAAATGAAGGCGCTGGGCTGGATCGACGGCCCGCTGCCGAAGATGTTCGCGGTGCAGTCGGAAGGCTGCGCACCGATGGTCCGGGCGTTCGAGGCCGGCGAGCGTTTCGCCACGCGCTGGGACAACGCCGTCACTGCCGCGGCCGGTATCCGCGTGCCGCAGGCCGTCGGCGACTTCCTGATCCTCGACGCGGTCCGCGAGTCGGGCGGAGCGGCGTTGGCGGTGTCCGAAGCCGCGATCCGCTCGGCCTGGCAATCGCTGGCGCGCGACGAAGGGGTGCTGGTCTGTCCCGAAGGGGCGGCGACCTTCGCGGCCTGGCAGCGGTGCGTGGCCGACGGCGTGCTGGAGTCCGGCGCCGATGTGCTGCTGTTCAACTGCGCGACAGGCCTCAAGTACCCGCTCGGCGACGGCTGAGCCACTCAGTCGCCGCGCCTGAGCATCGGCGGCGGCGGGGCGTAGCGCAGGTCGTCGCTCGGCGGTGCCGTGCCGCGTTCCTTGCCGCAGAGCCTCACGTAGGTCACGCGCATGCTCATCCACGGATTCATCAATTCGTCGTTGCTGGGTGCGTCGACCCGCGTGCAGATCACCTGACCGTTGGCCAGCACGTGCACGCCACGCTGTTCGCCCACCACCGAGCCCCAGGTTTCGCTGCGGGACTCGACCGGTCCGACCCAGGGGTTCAGCCAGCCCCCGCCGAGCGGCAGCCCGCGGATCGGGGCCCCGCTGCGCGTCCAGGGAAGGTCGCCGTCCGGGGCGGCATCGAATCCGGGTGTCGTTCCCGAAGCGTCCTCGTCGTCGGGCAGGGCAAGTGCACTGATCTGCCGACGCAGGGTCGTCAGGCCGATCGTCAGGCCGATCGTCGTTTCGCGGTCGGTCGGGTCGACGCGCGGGGACGGGGGAGACGGCGGGTCCGCGATCTCCGTTCTGGAGGCTGGAGCTTCCGCGGGCGACGAGGCGCGCTCCGGGCCGATTGCTGGTTCGAGTTCCGGTTCGAATTTCGATTCGCTTTCTGTTTCGAGCTCGACCTTCGCGTCGGCTGGCTCGGTCTGCAATGGGCGCTCGAACTGTGTCTGCAGCGTCACCGAGATGACCGGAGAACGCTCGGCGGGCGGTGCTCCCGGAGGTTCGATCCAGAGGGCCAGGGCGGCGAGGGCGAAGGCGTGCAGGCCGAGCGAGGCCAGCGCTGAGGGCAGCGACGCGCGCAGGCGACGGCGGCGATCGGCCCGAAGGACCTGCCGTGCGGATGCGGTGCTCCACGGTGGCCCGGTCGGCACGGATTCGGAAGTGGGTGGTGGCATGCCAGACCGGTCGAAGAACGGCAGTCGGTTACACTACAGGACTTGTCGTTTTTCATTGGTTAAGAGGACGCAACGCATGGCCTATCAGCACGTCAAGCTGCCGGACACCGGCACCCGGATCACCGTCGAGAACAATGCGCTGAAGGTGCCCGACGATCCCATCCTGGGCTACATCGAGGGCGACGGCATCGGCGTCGACATCACGCCGGCCTGCCTGAAGGTCTGGGACGCCGCGGTCGAGAAGGCCTACGGCGGCAAGCGCAAGGTCCACTGGGCCGAGCTCTTCCTCGGCGAGAAGGCGGCCGGCATCTACGACGGCGACTACTTTCCGGAAGAAACGCTCGATGCGATCAAGGACCTGAACGTGGCCATCAAGGGCCCGCTGACCACGCCGGTCGGCGAGGGGTTCCGATCGTTGAACGTCTCGCTGCGCCAGACGCTGGACCTCTATGCCTGCGTGCGTCCGGTCAAGTACTACTCGGGCGTGCCGTCACCGCTGCGCAAGCCGGAGGACTTCGACGTCGTGATCTTCCGCGAGAACACCGAGGACGTGTACTCCGGCATCGAATTCGAATCCGGCACCCCGGAGAACGCCAAGCTGGCGAAGTTCCTGCGTGAGGAAATGGGCGCCGACTTCTTCGAGGATGCCGGGCTGGGCGTCAAGCCGATCTCGGCCTTCGGCACCAAGCGCCTGGTCCGCAAGGCCATCCAGTACGCGATCGACAACGACCGCGAATCGGTGACCCTGGTCCACAAGGGCAACATCATGAAGTTCACCGAGGGCGCGTTCCGCAAGTGGGGCTACGAGGTGGCGGCCGAGGAATTCGGCGACGTCACGATCACCGAGGACGAGCTCTGGGACAAGCACGACGGCAAGCGCCCCGAGGGCAAGATCGTCGTCAAGGACCGGATCGCCGACATCATGTTCCAGCTGCTGCAGCTGCGTCCGGCCGAGTTCGACGTGCTGGCCACGATGAACCTGAACGGCGACTACCTGTCCGACGCGGCCGCGGCCTCGGTCGGCGGTATCGGTATTGCGCCGGGCGCCAACATGGCCGACAACGTGGCCGTGTTCGAAGCCACGCACGGCACGGCGCCGAAGTACGCCGGCCAGGACAAGGTCAACCCGTCCTCGCTGCTGTTCTCGGGCGTGATGATGTTCGACTACATCGGCTGGACCGAAGTCGGCAGGATGATCGAGCGGGCCTTCGAGAAGGTCGTGGTCGGCGGTACGGTGACCTACGACTTCGCTCGCCAGCGCGATGACGCGACCGAGGTCTCGACGTCCGGCTTCGCCGACGCCCTGGTCGAAGCCATCCGCAACGGCTGAGTCCGGACAAGCCCCGACCATGAGCTGGAGCGACGTCCGTGCTGCGCTCGCCGAGACCGACCCGCAGGCCAAGTGCCTGCGGGTCGATCGTTTGTGGGGCGAGGTCGAGTCGGGGGCGTTCGTACCGGTGGATCCGGCGCGAAGCAGCGCTTCCGAAGCCGTCGCGACCGCGATGCCTCCGGTCGGTCGCCCCGATCGGCCGGTCCTGGTCCACCCGTCGAAGCTGCCCCGGCGGGGCCTGGGCAGTGCGGAGGGGCGGATCGCGTTGATTCACGCGGTCGCGCATATCGAGTTCAACGCGATCAACCTCGGACTCGACGCGGCGCTGCGCTTCGCCGGCATGCCGGATGCGTACTATCGCGACTGGCTCTCGGTCGCCTGGGACGAGGCGCGTCACTTCCGCATGCTGGAAGATCGACTCCACCAGCTCGGTGCCGCCTACGGGGATTTCCCGGCCCATAACGGTCTGTGGGACATGGCCGAGAAGACCGCGCACGATGTCCTGGTCCGGATGGCGCTGGTGCCTCGCGTGCTCGAGGCGAGGGGCCTGGACGTGACCCCGGGGATGATCGAAAGACTGCGCGCGGTCGACGACCGGGCAACGGTCGCCTGCCTGGAGACCATTCTCGAGGAGGAAGTACGCCACGTGGCCGTCGGGTCGCGCTGGTTCCGATTCTGCTGCGAGGATCGCGATGTCGATCCCGAGCCGACCTTCCGGCAGCTGCTGACCGATTACTTCGGGGGTGCGCTCCGCGGTCCCTTCAACCACCCGGCGCGGCGCGAGGCGGGCTTCAGTACGCCGGAACTCGAGGCCCTGGAGGCGATGGCATGAACGCAGACGGGAAGCGAACGCCCTTCGCAGTCGTCCTGGCGGCCCTGACCTCCGGGAATGGCGCTACCGGCAAGGCTCCGCTGGAGCTGGTCGATGCGCTGGATCTCGAGCGCTACCAGGGCACCTGGCACGAGATCGCGAAGCTGCCCAATCGATTCCAGACCCGGTGCGTGGCCGAGACCACGGCCGAGTACACGCTCCTCGGCGACGGTTGCATCGAGGTCGTCAACCGCTGTCGCGTCGCAGACGGTCGCTTCGATACGGTGCGAGGCAAGGCTCGTCGGCCCGACCCCGGCCGCCCGGGCGCGCTCGAGGTGCGCTTCGCGCCGGGCTGGCTGAGCTGGCTGCCGATGGTCTGGGGCGACTACCAGGTCCTGGCGATCGACGACGCCTACTCCTCGGTGCTGGTCGGCGCTCCGTCGCGCGCCTGTCTCTGGATGCTAGCGCGCGAGCCCGAGCTGGCTCCCGCGCGAATCGACGCGCTGCTGGCCGAGGCGCGACGGCAGGGTTTTCCGGTCGATCGAATCGAATTCGCCCGTCAGGAGAGCGCACGATGAACGACGTAACGAAGTTCGACACGCTGGTCCTCGGTGCGGGGTGGGCGGGGCTGACGGCCGCCTCGAGGCTGGTCGCGGACGGTCAGCGCGTTGTGGTGATCGAGAAATCGCGCGGGCCGGGCGGGCGCAGCGCGACCCGCCGCGATGGCAGGGCGCGGTTCGATCACGGAGCCCAGTACTTTACCGCCCGGTCGGCGGCGTTCGGACGCCAGGTGGCCGAGTGGCGCGACGCGGGTTGGATCGCGAAATGGACTCCACGCCTGGCCGTGCTGGGCGACCGCCAGGCCCACAGGGACCCGGAGTCGGTTCAGCGATTCGTTGCCCTGCCCGGAATGAACGGTGTCTGCAAGCATCTGGCAGCGTCCCTGGACTGTCGGTTCGAAACGCGGGTGCGCGCACTGCGCTTCGGTGCCCACTGGACCGTGGAGCTCGAAGACGATGTCCTCGAGGCCCGTCGCTTGCTGCTGACGGCACCGCCTGCGCAGACCGCTGAACTGCTGGGTCCGGATCACCCGCTGCACGACGACCTGGCCACGGTGCGATTCGACCCCTGCATCGCGCTGATGGCGTCATTCGAAGAAGAGCTCGACGCGCGCTTCGACGCGGCCTTCGTCAACGACGAGTCGCCGCTGCGCTGGATCGCGCGCGACTCCAGCAAGCCCGGTCGGAGCGGGGAATGCTGGGTCGCGCACGCGACCGACGACTGGTCCCGCAGACATCTCGAAGCGGACATGAACGACCTGGCCGCCGAACTGGCCCCGGAGCTCTGTCGGCGGCTGGACGTCTCTCCGGACCGGCTTCGATCCGCCCGGGCCCATCGCTGGCGCTTCGCCCAGGTCGCCGAACCGCGGGACCAGGGCTTCCTGTCGAACCGCGAACAGCGTCTGGCCGTGGCCGGGGACTGGCTGGCCGGCAGCCGCGTCGAAGGCGCCTGGACCAGCGGCCGCAAGGCGGCCGAATGGCTTGCCGACCTGGGTTGATCCGGGCCGGGTCCCGGGTCCGGGTCGCTCGATTGCCGGTAACGCGAAACCTGGGGGCCATCATGCAGCAGGTAGACTAGCGCCATGTCCGAAACCACTTCCGAATCGAAGTCCGGCGGCCGGATCCCGGACGACGCCGAAGCCGCTGCGGTCGCGCAGAGGCTCGACGGTCGCGCGGTCGCCGATCGCCTGATCGAGAACGTCGCCCAGGCGGTCCGCCATTCGACCGGCAAGGGCCGCCGGCCGCCGGGCCTGGCCGTGGTCCTGGTCGGCGACGACCCCGCCTCCGACCTCTACGTCGGCAACAAGGTCAAGGCCTGCGAACGAGCCGGCCTGGTCTCGCGCGACTTCCGCCTGCCGCACGGCACCGATCAGAACAGCCTGCTGGCGTTGATCGACGACCTGAATGCCGACGACGAGGTCGACGGCATCCTCGTCCAGCTTCCCCTTCCTGCGCACATGGACGAACTGGAGGTCACGCGCCGGATCGACGCGGCCAAGGACGTCGACGGTTTCCATCCGTACAACGTCGGCCGCCTCGCGCTGCGCGATCCGGGGGTCCGCCCGTGCACGCCGCGCGGCGTGATGACCCTGCTGAACCACTACCGCCTGTCGCCGAAGGGGCATCACGCAGTCATGGTCGGCGCCAGCAACATCGTCGGTCGACCGCTGGCGCTCGAGCTGCTTCTGGCAGGCGCGACCATCAGCGTCGCGCACCGCTTCACGAACAACCTCGAGGACCTCGTACGCAAGGCGGACTACCTGTTCGTCGCGGTCGGCAAGCCCGGCATCGTCGACGCGCGATGGATCCGCGAGGGCGCGGTGGTCGTCGACATCGGCATCCACCGGGGCGATGACGGCAGGCTGCGCGGCGATCTCGACTTCGAGCCGGCCGCCCGACGCGCCAGCTGGATCACGCCGGTGCCCGGCGGGGTCGGGCCGATGACCGTGGCCACGCTGATGCAGAACACCGCGGAGGCCGCCGGCCTGGTGGTTCGCGCGCCATGAAACCGTCGATCTCTCGGGCCGCGCTTGTGGCCGCGTTCGGTGCTGCGGCGCTGGTCCTGGCCGGCTGCGGGGCGCTGATCGATCGCGCGACCGAAGACTTCACCGCCGATCTCGAACGCGCGGTCGTCAACTACGACGAGCCGTTGATCGTCGAGCGCGGCCTGCCGACCTTCCTGTTGATCCTCGAGGCCCGGGTCGAAGCCGACCCCGGGAATGCCGCGACGCGGCTGACCGTCGCCGAGCTGACCAGCACCTATGCCGGCCTCTTCGCCGACGAACCGGACCGCCAGCAGCGCCTGGCCGAGCGGGCGCTACGGCATGCGCGCGTCGGCGCCTGTGCGGCTGTCGCTGCGCTTTGCAGCATCGACGACGGCAATTTTGAGGACTTCGAGCGCCGGCTGCGGGAACTCCCCGGAGATGCCGTTGACGAAGCCTACGTCCTGGGTACGGTCTGGGCTTCATGGATTGCCGCATCGAGCGATGATTTCCGGGCGCTGGCCGACCTGCCTCGCGTCGAGGCCCTCCTGGGCTGGGTGGCCGAGGAGGATCCGGTCCACGACGACGGTGCGGTCTGGCTGTACCTCGCGGTGCTCAACTCGCAGCGCCCGCCGGCGGCCGGCGGACGGCCCGACCTGGCTCGCGAGCAATTCGAACGGGCGCGCGCGGCATCCGAAGGTCGCAACCTCCTGATCCCGGTGCTGATGGCCGACGAGTACGCTCGACTGGTCTTCGACCGGGACCTGTTCGTCGAACTGCTGGAAGGGGTACGCGACGCGGACCCGGACCAGGAGGGCTATGTACTCGCCAATCGCATCGCGCTCGAGCGCGCCGAGGACCTTCTTGAGGAAACGTCAAGGATTTTCGATTAAGCCCATGATTCGTATCGTTATTGCAGCAGGAATTCTCGCGCTTACCGCCGTCGTGCCCTCGATGGCCTCGGCCCAGCAGATCAAGATCGCCGCCTTGGCGCCGGACGGGTCGAGCTGGATGGAATCGCTGAAGGCCGCCGGCGATCGCATCGAACAGGGCAGCGACGGCGCGGTTCGCATCCGCTTCTATCCCGGCGGCGTGATGGGCGATGCCGATACGGTGCTTCGCCGCATCCGGCTCGGCCAGCTGCACGGCGGGGTGTTCACGGTCGGTGAGCTGGCCGGCGTGGCGCCGGAATCGAATCTCTATTCGCTGCCGTTCCAGTTCCGCGACGCCGAGGAACTGGCCGCGCTGCGCGACGAATTCGACCCGATCATCCTCGATGCGCTCTACGAGGCCGGAATGATGGCGCCGGCGATCATCAACGGCGGGTTCGCCTACCTCTTTTCGCGCGAGCCGATCCGCGCACCGGAGGACGTATCGACGGACCTCCGCGTCTGGATCCCGGAGGGCGATGCGCTGTCCCGGCGGACCCTGTCGAGGATCGGCGCCAGCGCGGTGCCGATGAGCATGGCCGAGGTCTACACGGGGCTGCAGACCGGGACGCTCAATACCTTCGCCAGCACCGTTTCCGGGGCCATCATCCTGCAGTGGCACACCCGGGCGAACTACATGCTCGACCTGCCGGTGTTGATGACCGCCGGCACGCTGGCCATCGACCGGCGCATGTTCGATCGGCTCGAACCGGCCCACCAGGCCCTGGTCCGATCGGAATTCGCCGCCGCGCTCCGCGCCCAGGCGGCGGCGGTCGACGAAGAGAACGCCAATGCGCGCGAAGCGCTGCTCGAGGAAGGCATCGAGATCGTCCAGCCCGACCCGTCCGGGGTGGCCGAGTGGACCCGGCTGTCCAATGAAGTACTCAACGAGATGCTGCAATCGGGCGACTACGACGTCCCGGGCATCCAGCGCCTGCGCGAGCGTCTGGCAGAGCTGCGCGCCGACGACGAACGATGAACGACCGCGGATCGGACCGGTCGCCGGATCCCGATCCCGTCGCGGCACTCGGCCGTTGGCTACGGGCGCTGGAACTGGGGCTGCTTTCGACCTTGTTCCTTGCCCTGATCCTGCTCGGCCTGACCCAGATCGCACTGCGTAACCTGGCCGACAGCGCGCTGCCCTGGGCCGACCCGGCGATGCGCGCGGGGGTGCTCTGGCTGGCCATGCTCTCGGCAGCGCTGGCGGCGGGCGAGTCGCGCCATATCCGGATCGACGTGTTCAGCCGATTCCTGCCCGAAGGGCTTCGCGACGGCGTCCAGCGCGCCCTGTTCCTCGCCACCGGCGTGCTGTGTGCCGGGATGACCTACCTGTCGCTGGAAACCCTCGCGCTGGAACGGGAGTTCGGCGACCTGGCCTTCCTCGGTGTGCCGAAGTGGGTCGTTCTCGCGATCATTCCGATCGGTTTCGCGCTGATGGCGTGGCGGTTCATCCGGGTGGCGATCTTCGGCGGCACCGAACCACAGGTCGAGCGGATCGCCGAGGACGGCGTGGATCCGGACGGGCCGTCCGCTGATCGCAGCCAGGGGACGCGCGGCGGCGAATCCGGAGCCGACCGATGATGATCTTGCTGCTGGTCCTCGCCCTGTTCGGGCTGCCGCTGTTCGCGGTGATCGGCCTGGCGGCTGTGCTCGGCTACTACGATGCCGGCGCCGACCCGGTGCTGGTCGCGCTGGAGTTCCAGCGCATCGGTGAACTGCCGGTGCTGGTCGCGCTGCCGCTGTTCACCTTCGCCGGCGTGCTCCTCGCGCGTTCCGGCACCCCGGCCCGGCTCGTCGATGTCACGCGGGCGCTGTTCGGCTGGCTGCCGGGCGGTCTGGCCATCCTGGGCCTCGGGCTGTTCGCGCTGATGACCGCGTTCACCGGCGCGTCGGGGATCACCGTGGTGGCGCTGGGTTCGCTGATGCTGCCGGCCTTGCTCAAGGCCGGCTACCCCGAGCGCTTCTCGATGGGCCTGGTCACCGCCGGGTCGAGCCAGGGCGTGCTGTTCGCACCGTCGCTGCCGCTGATCCTCTACGCCGTGGTCGCCCAGCAGGTCGCGCCGGGGCAGGGCATCCGGATCGAGGACCTGTTCCTGGCCGGCATCCTCCCGGGCCTGCTGATGCTGGCGCTGATGGCCGGCTGGGCGATGTGGGTGGGCCGAGGCCAGGCGGCCGACGACGCGCCACGGCCGCCGATCGGCAAGAGCCTCCGGGCCGTGGCCTGGGAGCTGCCGCTGCCGTTCGTGGTGCTCGGCGGGATCTACGGCGGCTGGCTGCTGGTCGTCGAAGCTGCGGTCGTCACGGCGGCCTGGGTCCTCGTCACCGTCGTCCTGATCCGGCGCGAGATCGCTATCGGCACGCTGGCGAAGGTCATCGCCGAGGCGATGATGCTGGTCGGCGCCATCCTTGTGGTGCTGGGCATGTCCATGGCCTCGACGAACATCATGATCGACACCCAGGTGCCGCAGCGGCTCTTCGATGCCGTCGAGCCCTGGCTGTCGAGCCCGTGGATGTTCCTGCTGGCACTGAACGTGCTGCTGCTGATCGTCGGCATGATGCTCGACATCTTCGCCGCGCTGGTCATCATGGCGCCGCTGATCCTGCCGATCGCGCTGGCCTTCGGCGTCGATCCGGTGCATCTGGGCATCGTGTTCCTGGCCAATTTGCAGATCGGCTACTGCACGCCGCCGGTCGGGATCAACCTGTTCCTGGCCTCGCACCGCTTCAACGCCGACATCCTGACCGTCTACCGGTCGACGCTGCCGTTCCTCGGCTGGCTGCTGATCGCGCTGCTGATCATCACCTGGTGGCCGGCCCTGAGCCTCTGGCTACCGGGCCGGATGGGCTGAGCGTCGGTCGACACTCCAGCGGTCTGCGGGCAGCGCAGGCAAACGAGTATCCTTCTGCCGGGCATGTTCAACAGGAGGAACGAGGGCATGAGTGAACACGCGGTTCGAAGCGTGCTGCGGATCATCGCGATAACCACAGTACTGATCGGCGCGATCCTGACGACCGGCGCGGTCTTCGGCCTGATCGGGCTGGACGCCAGCGTGAGTGGCTACGGCGTCCATGGCCAGGGAATGCCGGCTCTGGCCCAGGCGCTGCTATGGGGACACAGCAGCATCATGCTGTGGGGACTGCTTCTGTACTCGGCCAGCACCCCGATCGCACGCCAGATCGTGCGCTGATCGTGCGCTGATCGTGCGCTGATCGTCGGCACTGAAAGCGTGGGTTGAATTCACCAGCGGCCCCGCGGGGCGGGGCCGTCGCGCACGAGGCAGGCTTCCGTTCAGTCGCGCTCGAGGATGGCGCTGACGCCCATGCCGCCGGCCGTGCACACGGAGATCAGGCCGCGTCCGGAGCCTTTCTGTTCGAGCAGCTTGGCCAGGGTCGAGACGATTCGCGCGCCGGTGGCCGCGAACGGGTGGCCGACGGCCACCGATGAACCCTTCACGTTCATCTTCGAGCGATCGATCGAACCCAGCGGAGCGTCGAGGCCGAGGCGGTCGCGGCAGTAATCCTCGGATTCCCAGGCCTTGAGCGTGCAAAGCACCTGGGCCGCGAAGGCTTCGTGGATTTCGTAGAAATCGAAATCCTGGAGGGTGAGCCCTGCCTTCTGCAACATTTCGGCCACGGCGACGGTCGGTGCCATCAGCAGGCCTTCATCGCCCACGAAGTCGACCGCGGTGGTGCGGCCCTGGGTCAGGTAGCAGGTAACCGGCAGGTCGTGTTTCTTGGCGTAGTCCTCGCTGGCCAGGAGTACCGCGGCGGCGCCGTCGGTCAGCGTCGTCGAGTTTCCGGCGGTCAGCGTGCCGTTCCCGGACTTGTCGAAGGCCGGTTTCAGCTTGCCGAGCGACTCCATGTCGCTGTCCGGCCGGATGTTGTTGTCGCGCAGCACGCCGGCGTGCTCGACGACGAGGTCGTCGAAGAAGCCTTCGTTGTAGGCCTCTGCAGCATTGTGGTGGCTGGCCAGGGTCAGTTCGTCCTGTTCGCGCCGGCTGATCTGCCACTCCTTGGCCATCCGCTCGCAGTGCTGACCCATCGACAGGCCGGTGCGCGGCTCGCCGTTCGACGGCGGCTGCGGTGCCAGTTCACCCGGCGAAAACCCCTTGAACACCGCGAGCTTGTCCTTGAACGAGCGAGCGCGGCCCAGCTTGACCAGCCGCTGGGCAAAGCGGCGCTGGAACACGATCGGCGGATCGGAGGTGGTGTCGGTGCCGCCGACGATGGCGCATTCGATCTGTCCGGTGGCGATTTCCGCCCCGGCCATCAGGGCGGCCTGGAGGCTGGTGCCGCAGGCCTGCTGCATGGTAATGCCCGGCGTCAGCGGTGAAAGCGACGTGGACAGGACGGCCTCGCGGGCGAGATTCCAGTCCTTCGGGTGGGTGGTCACCGCGCCTGCGATGACCTTGTCGATCTTCTCGCTCTCCAGGCCGAAACGGTCTACCACGCCCTGGATGGCACGCGTGAGCATGTCCTGGTTGGTTTCGTCGGCGTAGAACGTATTGGAGCGGCAGAACGGAATCCGGCTGCCGCCGATCACGGCGATGCGTCGAATGGAACCGTCGGTCATGGAAACGATCCTCGTGGAATGGGGTCAGTGCGTTCGGTGGCGGGCTGCATCAGTCGTCCTTCGTCTCGGGCTTCTTGCTGGCCTCGGACTTCCTGGCCTCGGACTTCTTGGCCGCGGACTTCTTCTTTGCAGTCTTCTTTTTCTTCTTGCTCGCCTTCTTCTTTCCGCCGTCCTTGCGGCCGGCGTCGTCGTTGCTCCTCGAATCGGACGCACCGGCGTCGGATGCGTCGGAGCTCGCGGAGCCGGCGTCGGACGCCTTCGCGTCCTCGCCCTCGCTCTTCTTCGCCGCCTTCTTCGTCCCGGACTTCTTCTTGCTCGCACCGCTGCCCTTCCTGCGCGCGGCGTCGAGCAGCGAATCGTCGGCCGAGGCTTCGGCGTCCGTGTTCTCGACGTAATGAACCGGACCACCGCGGAAGGGTGCGAACCCGGTGCCGAAGATCATGCCGGCGTCGAGCAGGTCCTTGTCCTCGACCACGTCGTCGCGCAGACACGCCAGGCACTCGTCGAGATAGGGCTGGACGAGGTCCTTCGCGATCTTCTCGAGATCGTGGCCCTTGTGGGCGTCGTCGTCGCGCACCGGCTTGCCCTTGTCCCACTTGTAGAAGCCTTCGCCGGTCTTCTTGCCCTTCTTGCCGGCCTCGACCATCGATTCGAGCACCTTGCGGTCTTCGCCGGCCGCCTCGCCGAGCAGCGTATCGATCACTCCCAGGCCGACATCCAGGCCGACCGTGTCGACCAGTTCGACCGGGCCCATCGGAATGCCGAACTGCACGGCGGCCTTGTCGAGTGCTTCCTTCGGAATGCCGTCGCGGTGCATGGTCATCGCCGTGTACATGTACGGCACGAGCACGCGATTGACCAGGAAGCCAGGGGTCGATGTGACCGGCAGCGCGTACTTGCCGATCTGGGTCGCGAAGCTGCAGCCGTCGTCGACGCGGTCGGCGTCCGTAGCCGTGTCGTAGACGATTTCGACCAGCGGCATCCTGGCCACGGGGTTGAAGAAGTGCAGTCCGATCAACCGCGTCGGGTCGTCGAACACATCGGACAGCTCGCCGAGCGGAATGGCCGAGGTGTTGGTGGCGACCAGCGTATGCGGCTGCAGGTCCGACTTCAGGTTCTCGAACAGCGCCCGCTTGGCCTCGCGGTTCTCGAAGATCGCCTCGATGACCACGTCGGCTCGCCCGACACCCTCGCCCTCGACATCGGCGCGCAAGCGCGCCTTCGCCGCGGCGACCGCCGCCGACTTCTTCAGCTTCTTCCTGAACAAGGAACCCGCGCGCTTCAGGGCAGGCTCTATGTACTTCATCTCGCGGTCCTGAAGCGTGACCTCGAGCCCGCGCAACGCGCACCACGCGGCGATATCGCCGCCCATCACGCCGGCACCGATCACGTGCACCCGACGGGCCTTGAAGTCGCTGCGCTTGCCCTGTGCCTTGAGTTGTTCCATCAGTCGGAACACGCGCCGCAGATTGGTCGAGGTGTCACCGACGAGCAATTCCGGGATGTTCTCGGCCTCGGCGCGGATCATCGCGGTCTGCGAGTCGCCGTGGGTCTCGAACTCGTCGATCAGGCGATAGGGGGCCGGGTAGTGTTCGGGACGCGCCTTGCCGCGCGTCTTCTTGCGCATCTGGCCGGCCAGGAACTTGCGGCCGGGTCCGGTCAGCGACAGCTTGTTGACCATGCCGGTGAGCTTGTGCTTGCGCTTCTTCAGCACCGCGCGGCGGGCCGCCCAGCGCAGGGAGCCATGCACGCTGACCGCCTGGTCGACCAGACCGATCGCGCGAGCGGCCTTCGCGCGCAGCATGCGGCCGGTCAACATGATCTCCATGCCCTTCATGCCGCCGATTGCCTGCAGCGAGCGGCCGGAGCCGCCATAGCCCGGGTAGATGCCGAGGTTGACTTCGGGGAATCCGATCCGGGTACGGTCATGGTCCAGCGCGATGCGCCAGTCGAAGCAGAGTGCGAGTTCCAGGCCGCCGCCGAGACAGAAGCCCTCGAAGGCCGCGACCTTGGGGAAAGGCAGCTTCTCGATCCGATCGAAGAGCGCGTGGACCTCGCGGACGCCCGCCTGCAGTTCCGTCACGTCCCTGGTCTGGTCGAACTCGCGGACGTCGGCGCCGACGATGAACGTGCCGGGCTTGTCGGAGGTCAGAACGAGGCCGGTTGGGGCGTGCTCTTCCAGGTGATCGACGATTTCGCCGAGCTCGGAAAGCACCTCGCGACTCAGGCTGTTGACCTTCTCTCCATCACGGTCGATGTAGAGCCAGAGAATGCCTTCGAGGTCGGTCTCGAGGCGCCAGTGCTTGAACGGGCCGGGCAGGGACGAATCAGCCGCTTCGGTGACCATCGGGTGGAACTCCATGCGTGGGCGTATGGTGCAAGTGTATCAGGGCGACCCGGGAACTTCGGGTGCCGTTGGTCCCGGCCCGGAGGGATGTTCGCGCGATCAGGGCAGGGGGTATCCCAGCTCGCGCAACCAGCGGGCGACGGCGATCAGCGGCATGCCGATCAGCGCGGTGGGGTCGTCGCTGCGCATCGACTCGACCAGCGTGATGCCCAGGGACTCCGAGCGCATCGAGCCGGCGCAGTCCAGGGGCCGGTCGCGCTCGACGTAGCGCTCGATCTCGTCGGCGGACAGGACGCGCATGGCGAGCACGGTATCGACCGTCGTGTGCCGGTCGCGGCCTGCACCGACCAACGCCAGGCCGGAATGCCAGGTCACGCGTCGACCGGCCATTGCGCGGAGCTGCTCGCGGGCGGCCGATGCCGATCCCGGCTTGCCGAGAATCCTGCCGTTGTCCAACCCGGCCACCTGGTCGGCACCGATGACCGCGTGTTCCGGGCGCCGTGCCGCGACCCGCCTTGCCTTTTCCAGGGCCAGACGCTCGGCCAGGGCGCGCGGCGCTTCGCCGTCGATCGGCGATTCGTCGATATCGGCTGGACAGACCTCGAACGGCAGGCCGAGACGTCGCAGCATGTCGGCGCGATAGGGGGAGCCGGAGGCCAGGATCAGCGGTCGAAGGGGGTCGCTCATCGGGTTGTCGTCATCGGGGCGGGCTCGTTTCCTCGAAAGTCGGGCAAGGGTGTTGGAAACAGGCCCGAAATGATATACTGGTGGGCTATGTCACGTGACTTTCCCGACTGGATCGATCCGGACCGGGCCGCCCAGGGTGAACGGGCGTATTCCGGGCGGGTGCCGGTGGCCTGGATGAAGCGGCTGGACGGCCTGCTCGCAGAGCCGGAACGGGATGACGGATGGATCGACTTCACGCTGCGCGTGTGGAAGGACGACCAGAAGCATCCCCGGCTGGACCTGCGCCTCGACGGGCGGGTGCCAATGACTTGTCAGCGCACGCTGGAGCGATACCTCCAGCCGATCGAGGGTCGCAGCGACCTGACCGTGGTGGAGTCGGAAGCCGGGCTTTCCGTGTTGCCCGACGACGCGGAACCGAAGATCTGTCCCGGCGGCCGCTTGCAGATCGTCGAGCTGGTCGAGGACGAGGTGCTGCTGCTGCTGCCGGTGGTGCCGATCAAGCCCGGCAGTGAACCGGTGGAGGCGACGGCCGGCAGGATCGATTCGCCGGACGACGATAACGAACACGCGTCCAGCCCGTTCGCGGCGCTGGAAGAACTGAAGAAACGCTGAGGCAGGACTCGAAGTCCCCTGGCGAATGAACCTAGCTGGAGAGAGCCGACATGGCCGTACAGAAGAGCCGAAAGACCCCGTCCCGCCGCGGCATGCGCCGTTCGCACGATTCGCTGAGTGCACCGACGCTGTCGGAAGAGCGCGCAACGGGCGAAATCCACCGTCGCCACCACGTCAGTGCCGAAGGCTTCTATCGGGGCCGGCAGGTGATCGAGGTGGCCGAAGACGTCGAGCTGGACGAAGGCGAAGAATGATCCGGATGCGCGGACCGGCGCACGCCGGTCCGCGCTTCGATCACACCGCATGATACGGACCACCGGCTCGTCCCCCGAGCCCGGCAGCACTGCGGTCGCCGTCGACGCGATGGGCGCGGATTTCGATCCGGCGCTTGCCGTCGATGCGTCCTTGCTTGCGCTGCAGCGCGATCCCGACCTGACCGTTCGCGTGTTCGGCGATCCCGACGCGCTGGCTTCGGCCGAACGCGATCTGCCCGACGCGTTGCGACCCCGGCTGCGCGTGGTCAGCGTGACCGGCTTCGTGGAAATGGATGCCAGCCCCGCTCGGGCGCTGCGCCGTTCGCGCGATTCCAGCATGGCGCGTGCGCTGACCGATGTCGCCGAAGGTGGCAGCCGGGCTGCGGTGAGCGCCGGCAATACGGGCGCCCTGATGGCCTTGTCCCGCACCCTGCTGGGCACGCTGCCCGGGATCGAACGGCCGGCTCTGATGACCGCGTTTCCGGTGGCGGGCGGACGGGCCTGGGTTCTCGACCTGGGCGCGAACATCGGGGTCGACGCCGAACGGCTGCACGAATTCGCCCTGCTCGGCAGCGCCGCGGTCGAGGTCCTGCTCGGGCGCCCGGCTCGGGTCGGCCTGTTGAACATCGGGCGCGAACCGAGCAAGGGTCCGGACGTCGTTCGCGAAGCGGCCCGACGTCTCGAACAGCAGGGCGATCTCGACTTCTGCGGATTCGTCGAAGGCCATGACGTGTTCGCCGGCCGGGCCGATGTCGTGGTCTGCGACGGATTTGCCGGCAACGTCCTGCTGAAGTCGGCCGAAGGGGCGATCGGCATGTTGCTGGGCGAACTTGCCGACGAAGCCCGTCGACCCCTTCGAGGCCTCGGCCTGCGACGCAGCCTGGCGACCCTGGCCGAACGCTTCGATCCGGGCCGCCACAACGGCGCGTCGCTCCTGGGAATCAATGGTATCGTCGTAAAGAGTCACGCCCATGCCGACACCGCCGGCCTGGCGCGAGCGATCGAACTGGCCGCTCTCGAGGCGCGTCGGGATCTGGTGCCGGCGCTGGAACGGCACCTCTGGTCCGAGGCCTGAGAGCGCAACGGAGACACGATCATCATGCATGCACGCATCATCGGCACCGGGCACTACCTGCCCGAGAAGGTGCTGACCAACGCCGAACTGGAACAGCGGGTCGAGACCACCGACCAGTGGATTCGCGATCGGACCGGTATCTGCGAGCGGCGCGTCGCCGCGGAAGGCCAGACCACCGGTGACCTGGCCGAAGAGGCGGCCCGTCGAGCGCTGGACGCCGCAGGCGTCGATCCGGCATCGATCGACCTGTTGATTCTCGGCACCACCACGCCCGACGTCGTGTTCCCTTCGACCGCCTGCATGATCCAGAAACGCCTGGGCCTGGGTGACTGCGGTGCGTTCGACGTCAACGCGGCGTGCTCCGGGTTCATCTACGCACTCTCGATCGCGACCCAGTACATCGAGGCCGGAACGATCAAGCGGGCTCTGGTCATCGGCGCCGAAACGTTGACCCGGATGCTCGACTGGAACGATCGCGCGACCTGCGTTCTGTTCGGCGACGGCGCCGGTGCCGCGGTGCTGGAAGCCGACGAGACCGCAGGCGTGATGTCCACGCACATCCATGCCAACGGCGACTACAGCGACCTGCTGAAGGTCGATGTCGGTGTATCGCGCGGATTCACCGACGAGCCCCGCGGCGGTGTGAAGATCCACATGAAGGGCAACGAGGTCTTCAAGGTCGCGGTCAATACGCTCGGCAGGATCGTCGACGAGACCCTGGCCCACAACCAGCTGGACAAGCACGACCTCGACTGGCTCATTCCGCACCAGGCCAACCTGCGCATCATCAAGGCGACCGCTCGCAAGCTCGATATGTCGATGGACCAGGTGATCGTCACCGTCGACCGTCACGGCAATACCTCAGCGGCATCGGTGCCCATGGCGCTGGACGAAGCCGTGCGCTCGGGTCGCGTCAAGCGCGGTGACCTGATGCTGCTCGAGGCCTTTGGCGGCGGGTTCACCTGGGGAGCCGCGCTGATCCGGTACTGAATCGCCCGCCCGATCGAACAACGCACGGATTCCAACCACGACAACGTGCGGTCGCCGAAGCGGCATCGACGGGCAGGGCAGCTGACGACGACACCCAACGAGACCATCGGGGTAGACACCAATGGCCAAGACCGCATTCCTGTTTCCGGGGCAGGGCTCGCAATCCGTGGGCATGCTCAGTGGGCTGGACGACTACGAAAACGCGATCCGAG
The DNA here is from genome assembly GCA_965222675.1 of Wenzhouxiangellaceae bacterium. Classification (GTDB taxonomy): domain Bacteria; phylum Pseudomonadota; class Gammaproteobacteria; order Xanthomonadales; family Wenzhouxiangellaceae. The sequence continues at coordinate 2,203,672 of OZ244963.1, forward strand.
CGACCTTCGACGAGGCCGGCGAGGCACTGGGGAGAGACCTCGGTGCGCTGGTCCGGGAAGGTCCCGAATCCGAGCTCAACCGCACCGAGTGGACCCAGCCGGCAATGCTGGCCGCAGACATCGCCCTATGGCGAATCCATCGCCAGCTCGGCGGGCCGATGCCGGATGCTATGGCCGGGCACAGCCTCGGCGAGTACGCCGCCCTGGTGGCTGCCGGCTCGATCGGGTATACCGACGCAATCCGGGTCGTCCATCGTCGCGGCCGGCTCATGCAGGCGGCGGTGGCGGAAGGAGAGGGCAGCATGGCCGCCGTCCTTGGCCTGGATGACGCGGACGTCGAACGCATCTGCGGCGAAGTGTCGGCTGCCGATTCCGTGGTGGTCGCCGCGAACTACAATGCGCCGGGGCAGATCGTCATCGCCGGGCATGCAACCGCCGTCGATCGTGCCGTCGATGCCTGCAGCGCGGCAGGCGCCCGGCGCGCGATGAAGCTCCCGGTCAGCGTACCGTCGCACACGCCCCTGATGCAGTCCGCGACCGACGACCTGGCTGATGCGCTTGCCGACATCGAAGTACGCGCGCCGGGCTGTCCGGTGCTGCACAATCTCGATCGAAAACCCCGCGATGCGCCGGCTTCGATCCGGCGCGCGCTTGTCGATCAGCTGACCCATCCGGTCCACTGGACCGGTACCATACGCAGCCTGGTCGACGACGGTTTCGCCCGCTTCGTCGAATGTGGCCCGGGACGGGTTCTCTGCGGCCTGGGCAAGCGGATCGAACGGTCCGCCGACTGGTTGGCGCTGGAACAGGCCGGTGCGCTGGGTGACGCCGCGGTCGGCGGCTGAAGCAACCATGGATGGGAGTCCGAGATGAATGCTGACGAAACGATGGCGTCGCTGCGGCTCGACGGCCAGGTCGCCCTGGTGACCGGGGCAAGCCGCGGCATCGGTGCGGCGATCGCCGATCGACTGCGGGCGCTTGGCGCGGACGTGTTCGGCACGGCGACCAGCGAGCGGGGTGCGGACGGCATTTCCGAGCGCCTCGGAGACGGCCGGGGCCTGGTCCTGGACGTGCGCGACGACGGCGCGGTGGTCGATCGGGTCAAGCACGTCACCGCTGCTGCCTCGGCACCGACGCTGCTGGTCAACAACGCCGCGGTGACGCGCGACCAGCTGTTGATGCGACTCAAGGACGAGGACTGGGCCGAAGTCATCGACACCAACCTGACCGGGACCATGCGGCTGGCTCGGGCCTGCCTGCGCGGCATGCTCAAGGCGCGCGGCGGTCGGATCATCGGCATCTCGTCGGTGGTCGGTTACAGCGGTAATCCGGGACAGGCGAACTACGCCGCGGCCAAGGCCGGGCTCGCCGGGTTCTCGCGGGCGCTGGCCCAGGAGGTGGCAGCGCGCGGAATCACGGTCAACGTGGTCGCGCCCGGCTTCATCGACACGGACATGACGCGTGCGCTCGACGACGCGCAGCGCGAGCGCCTGGCCGAGACGATTCCGCTCGGTCGCCTGGGTGAACCGGACGATATCGCGGCGGCGGTCGCCTGGCTGGCGTCGCCATCGGCCGGGTACGTCACCGGCCAGACCCTGCACGTCAATGGCGGCATGTTCATGACCTGAGTTCTCAGGTATTATTCGCAACTTATTGATTTGTAATAGCTAAAGAATCCGATGACGGGTTCGATTCATCGCCGGGAGTCCGGTAAACTGGAAGGGTCGTTCGTTGTTCCCTACAATGTGCGCGCCTTCTTCAATCGATACGAGGAAATCACTGATGAGCAGCATTGAAGAACGAGTCAAGAAAATCGTCGTCGAGCAGCTGGGCGTGAAGGAAGAGGAAGTGACTCCGAGCGCGTCGTTCGTCGACGACCTCGGCGCCGACTCGCTCGACACGGTCGAACTGGTGATGGCGCTCGAAGAAGAGTTCGAGTGCGAGATTCCGGACGAGGAAGCCGAGAAGATCACCAGCGTTCAGCAGGCGATCGACTACGTCAAGTCGACCGTCGACAAGTAAGCGGCGTCGCTTCGGCGCACGGGAGTCCGTAGGCATGCAAGGCAATCGCCGGGTAGTGGTAACGGGACTGGGCTGTGTCAGCCCGGTCGGCAACGATGTGTCCAGTGCCTGGGACAGTATCGTCAACGGGCGCAGCGGCATCGGGCCGCTGACCGAGATGGATCCGGAGAAGTTCGCGACCAAGATCGCGGGCGAAGTCCGCGATCTCGAGCTCGACCGCTACCTGTCGCCGAAGGAAGCCCGCAAGACCGACACGTTCATCCACTATGGAATGGCGGCAGCCATCCAGGCCGTCGAGGATGCGGGCCTTCCCGAGAACCCCGAGGATCCGACCCGCTATGGCGTAGCCATCGGGTCGGGAATCGGCGGCATCAAGTCGATCGAAGACACCTACCAGACCTACATCGACTCGGGGCCGCGCCGGATTTCTCCGTTCTTCGTGCCGAGCTGCATCATCAACATGGTCGCCGGCCACCTTTCGATCCGCTACGGCTACCAGGGCCCGAACATCTCCATCGTCACGGCCTGCACCACGGCCACCCACAACATCGGCGATGCCGCGCGCATGATCGCGTACGGCGATGCCGACGTCATGGTCGCGGGCGGGGCGGAGTTCGGCACGGTGCCGACGGCCATGGGCGGTTTCATCGCGGCGCGCGCCCTGTCGACCCGCAACGACGAGCCCGAGAAGGCCAGCCGGCCCTGGGATCGTGATCGCGACGGTTTCGTGCTCGGCAACGGCGCCGGAATCCTCGTGCTGGAAGACTACGAGCACGCCAGGTCGCGAGGCGCCCGGATCTATGCCGAGCTGAAAGGCTACGGCATGTCGGGCGACGCCCACCACATCACGTCCCCGCCGGAAGGCGGCGACGGTGCGGCGCGGTGCATGAACGCCGCAATCCGGGATGCGGGCCTGAATTCTTCGGACGTGGATTACGTCAACGCACACGGTACGTCGACGCCGCTGGGTGACAAGGCCGAGCTGCAGGCGGTTCGCCGGACCTTCGGAAACGATCTCGACTCGGTCATGGTCAGTTCGACCAAGTCGATGACCGGGCACCTGCTCGGTGCTGCAGGCGGCGTCGAAGCCATCTTCTCGGTCCTCGCGCTCTACCACGGCGTGGTGCCCCCGACCATCAATCTCGATTCGCCCGACGACGAGTTCGAGGGCGTCGATCTCGTGCCGCACACCGCGCGCGAGGCCGACCTGCGGGTCTCGATCTCCAATTCCTTCGGGTTCGGCGGCACCAACGGAACGGTGCTGTTCACCCGTCTGGATTGAACGCGCACGGAGTGGCCGCCGACGCTCCGGTCGACGCTTCGACCGAATCCCTGTCCGGGCCGGCGCTGGATCCGATCGCGGTGCATCGGGCCGATCCTGCGGCGTGGCCCTTTCTTCTCCAGACCGTCAGTGCGGGTGCCCGAAGCACCTGCACGCTCCTGCTGTTCGCCGATCGGGACAGCTCGCCGATCAGCGGTCCCGCCGATCGGCTGAACGATCTGGAGAGCGCCTGGCGCAGCGAACGGTGCGCGCAGGACCCCGGGCAACCGTTCTGCGGCGGTTGGTTCGTCTATCTGGGCTACGAAACCGCCGGCTGCATCGAGCCGAAGCTCGAGCTGCCGCGGCCGCAGCCCGACCTGCCGGACGTCCACGCGCAGCGGTGTCGCGGTGCGCTGATCATCGATCAGGTCGACGGAGCCGCCCGACTGGTCGGCGAAACGCCGGAGGTGGTGGCCGAAATGCGGGAGGCGCTGGCCGGAAGGCGCGGAACCGAGCCCGCAGTCCCGCCACCGGCGCTCGAGATCGAGGCCGACGACGGGAAGCGGTTCCAGGACGGCGTACGGCGAATCCGCGAGTACATCCTGGCCGGCGACGTGTTCCAGGTGAACCTGTCGCGCGGCTGGCGAGCACGCGCCGCAGATCCGCTCGATCCGGTCGCGCTCTATCGAAGGCTCGCCGAAGCCAACCCGGCCCCGTTCGCCGGCCTGGCGCGATTGCCGGGCGGCAGCCTGCTTTCTTCTTCGCCGGAGCGACTGGTCTCCAGTCGCGGAGGCCGGGTCGACACGCGACCGATTGCCGGAACCCGACCGAGGGGCGGTTCCCCGGGGCGGGACCGTGAGCTGTCCGACGAACTGATCGCGCACCCGAAGGAGCGCGCCGAGCACGTCATGCTGATCGACCTGGAGCGAAACGATCTCGGCCGTGTCTGCGAACCCGGCAGTGTCGAGGTCGACGAACTGATGGTCATCGAGAGCTACGCTCACGTTCATCACATCGTCTCCAACGTGACAGGGCGACTCCGGCCCGGCGCCAGCCCGGTCGACGTGATCCGCGCGGTGTTTCCAGGCGGCACCATCACCGGCTGCCCGAAGATCCGCTGCATGGAGATCATTGCCGAACTGGAGCGGGTGGGCCGGGGGCCCTACACGGGGTCGATGGGGTACCTGGGTCTCGATGGACGGCTCGACCTGAACATCCTCATCCGGAGCATGTGGGCGGCGGGACGCGATGTTCATTTCCGGACCGGCGCCGGCATCGTCGCCGACTCGGTGCCTGCGTCCGAGCTGGCCGAAACCGAAGCCAAGGCGCGCGGTCTGCTGCGCGCACTGCGACCGTGACGCGCACGAGGATCAACGGCCGCGCGGCCAGCACGATCCCGGTCGACGATCGAGGCCTGCTCTACGGCGACGGCCTGTTCGAGACCGTCGCGTTCCACCGGGGTCGCGCAGTGCTCTGGCCGCTTCACATGGAGCGCCTGGCCACGGGCTGTCGCCGCCTCGCCATTCCGATGCCCGATCCCGACCGGCTGTACGAGGAAGCGCTCGAAGCGACCGGCGGCGAAGCGCACGTGGCGGTCCGGATCACCCTGACTCGTGGGCCGGGAGGGCGAGCCTATCGACCGCCGGCCGAGGCCGAGCCGAACCGCATCGTCGCCGCCCGCGCGCTGCCGGCGGATCTCGAGCAGCAGCGCAGCGTCGGGATCTCGATGATCACCGCGCCGTTCAGGCTGCCGTCGCAGGCGCTGCTCGAGGTCCCGGCGACCGAAGCAGGCGCCGACCCCCTGGGCGGCATGAAGCACCTCAATCGACTTCCTCAGGTGCTGATCGGCGCCGCCTGCCGCGATGCGCGGGTGGAGGAGGCGCTAGTCCTGGACCAGGCGGGCCGCCTGGTGGAGGCCCTGGCGGGCAATCTCGTGATCGAGCACAAGGGCCGGCTGATCGCGCCCGGCCCGCATCCCTGGGCGGTCGCCGGCGTCGGCCTGGCGTGGTTGCGGCGGGAGGCCGGAGCCAGGCTTGAGGAACGTCCCTTCGACCGTGCGGAACTCGATCCGGGCGACGCGATCTGGGTGCTAAACTCGGTCCAGGGCATTCGGCCCGTGGTGCGCCTCGACGGGGAGGCCCGGGAGCCGGGCCGCACGCTGCACGACTGGCAGCGACGTTGGGTCGAGTTGGTCGAAACCTGAGTCAGCGTCGAGCTATGCGTCGTTTCTTTCTGATATTCATTGTTTTTATCCTCTGCACTGCGGGTGTGCTGGGTGCGTCGTTCTGGCACCAGTACCGCTCCTTCGTCGATCGACCGTTGGTCGAGTCGGGGACGGTCCGGCTCTGGCTTCCGCCCGGTGGACACCTCGGAACGGCCGTCGGAGATCTCGAGCGGCTCGGCCTGACCCGGCGCGATTGGCGCTGGCGTCTGCTCGCGCGCCAACGCGCCGAACGGCTTGCCGCCGGCGAGTACGCGATCGCGCCGGGGACCACCCCGGAGGGCTTGCTCGACCGCCTCGCCGCGGGCGATGTCGTCCGTCATCGCTTCACCGTCATCGAGGGCTGGACGCTGGAGGAGCTGCGCGCGGCGCTCGGGCGCGACTCGCGCCTGAACACGGAGGGTCGCGACCTGGACGAAGCGGCGCTGATGACCCACCTGGGCTGCGATGGCTGCCCCGCCGAGGGGCGCTTCCTGCCCGAGACCTACTTCTTCGTCCGCGGCGACAGCGATCTCGACCTGCTCGGCCGCGCCCATGCAGCGCTGGAAGGCGCTCTGGCGGCAGCCTGGGGCGATCGCGACGAGACCGTGCCGCTCGACGGGCCCGACGAGCTTCTGGTGCTGGCGTCCCTGGTCGAGAAGGAGGCGCAGGTCGCAGACGAGCGGGCGCAGGTGGCCGGCGTCTTCGCCCGTCGCCTGCGGCGCGGGATGCGCCTGCAGACCGATCCGACGGTGGTCTACGGCCTGGGCGACGACTTCGACGGCCGGATCCGCCGGGTTCACCTGAGAACCGACCATCCGTGGAATACCTATACCCGGCACGGGCTACCGCCGACGCCGATCGCGCTGCCGGGGCGCGCGGCACTGGTTGCAGCAGCGCAGCCGGCAGACGGCGAGGCGCTGTACTTCGTCGCGCGGGGGGACGGGACCCACGAATTCTCCAGCACACTGGCCGAGCACAATCGCGCGGTCGATCGCTATATCCGGGGTCGCGAATGACGCAGGGACGATTCATCACGCTCGAGGGCGGCGAGGGCGCCGGGAAGACCACCGCACTGGCGATCGTTCGAGAAGAGCTCGAGCGCCGCGGGCGGCGTGTCCGCGTGACCCGGGAGCCGGGCGGCACGCCCGCTGCGGAGAAGATCCGCTCCCTGCTGCTCGACCCCGAAACCGGCGTGCTCGATCCAATGACTGAGCTGCTGTTGATGTTCGCGGCGCGGCGCGAGAACGTCAACGATGCGATCGAGCCGGCGCTTGCGGCCGGCGACGACGTGATCTGCGATCGCTTCACCGAGGCCAGCCATGCCTACCAGGGCGGAGGCCGCGGTCTCGGCGCGGAGCCGGTCGATGCGCTGAGCGAACTGGTCCACCCCGGCCTCGAACCCGACCTGGTTCTGGTGCTGGATGTACCGGTCGAGGTCGGCCTGGCGCGGATCCGTTCGCGCGGCGACGCTCCGGACCGCTTCGAGTCGGACCGAAGCGAATTCCTCGAGCGAGTCCGAGCGGCCTACCTCGAGCGCGCCGCGGCCCACCCCGAACGTTTCGTCGTCATCGACGCGACCCGATCGCCCGGGGAAGTTGCCGATGCGATTCGCCAATCGATGCGCGACGCGCTGGAACGCTGGTCGTGACGATGTTGCCGTGGTTGCGCGCCGAGCGGACGCGCCTGAATACCGTGATGGCCGCCGGTCGTCTGGGGCACGCGCCGATGATCCTCGGCTCGGCCGGGGTCGGCAAGCGCGTCTTCTCCGGGTGGCTCGCCGCCCGCTTGCTCTGTCTGGCGCCGGCCGACGGTGAGCCCTGCGGAGGCTGCACGGCCTGTCGCCTGCTGCCGGAAGGCACCCACCCGGACTTCTTCCGCCTGACCCCGGAAGACGGCAAGTCCGAAATCCGGGTCGACCAGGTGCGAGGCTTCATCGACTCGGTCACGCTGACGCCGTCGATCGGCGACCAGCGCGTCGGCCTGATCGATCCGGCCGACCGCATGAATCGCAACGCCGCCAACGCGCTTCTGAAGACGCTCGAGGAACCGTCCGGCGACGTCTGGTTGATCCTGGTCACCGATCGTCCCGACCGGCTCCCGGTCACGGTCCGCAGCCGATGCCAGGTCCATCGCATCGCGGTGCCGGAGCGCGAGGTCGCGGAGGAGTGGCTCGAATCGCGGCACCCGCAGCGCAATGGAGAAGAGCGCTCGCTTGCGCTGACCCTGGCCGACGGCGCGCCGCTGGTGGCCGATGGCTGGTTGGCCGACGGTGGGCTGGAGGTCGGCCTGGCGATCCGCGATCGGCTCGACACGCTGGTCGGCGGCGGCACGCCCGAACCAACGGTTCCGCCCGAATGGCACGAATCGCCGGAAGCGACCTGGACCTGGCTGGCGCGCTGGACCGAGGGCTGGACCCGCCGGCTGCAGACCGGGTCCGCCGATGGGCTCGGCGAGGCGCCGCCGGCCGGGGATCCGGACACGCTCGATCGTCTCGATGCACTCTGGCGCGATGCATTGGCCGGCCGCCGCATGGCCGGCGACCCGGTCCGGCATGACTGGCTGATGACCGAATGGCTGCGCGGCTGGCAGCAACTGGCCGGCCGGTTCCCGGTTGCCCGGTAGGCGAAATCCGGTAGACTCCAGTCGTCACGATTCCAACGAGAGGCGGCCATGGCGCAGAAGGGCATTCTGTCCTGCAGCATCGACGACAAGCAGGAACTCTATCGCTGCTACATGCCGTTCGTGAACGGCGGAGGCCTGTTCATCGCGACCAGGAAGCGCTTTCGTCTCGGCGACGAGGTGCTGGTGCTGCTGACCCTGATGGACGAAGAACGCATGGCCATTCCCGGTCGCGTAGCCTGGCTCTCGTCCCAGTCGTCGGGCGCCGGCGTCGGCGTGCAGTTCCTCGATACGGCCGAAGGCGAACAGGCCCAGAGCCGGATCGCATCGGAGCTGGCCGGCATGCTGGAATCGGATCGACCGACCCGTACGATGTAGCCGCGTGTCCGGCCCGGACGCCCCAGCTCCCGCTCAACCTGCCCACGAGCCCGATCCGCCGCGCCCGCTGGCCGATCGCCTGCGTCCGCGCGACGCAGACGAGGTCGTGGGACAGGAGCACCTGCTCGATGGGCAAGGACCGCTGCGCCGGATGCTGGCGACCGGGCGCGTGCAGTCCCTGGTGTTCTGGGGTCCTCCCGGAACCGGCAAGACCACGCTTGCGCGGTTGCTGGCCGGCGTAGGCGGGCTGCATTTCGAGCAGATTTCCGCCATCTTCTCCGGCGTCGCCGACCTGAAGAAGGTCTTTGCCGCGGCTCGCCAGCGGCGCGAGAGCGGGCAGGGCACCCTGCTGTTCGTCGACGAAATCCACCGATTCAATCGCTCGCAGCAGGACAGCTTCCTGCCGGTGGTCGAGGACGGCAGCATCGTCCTGGTCGGCGCGACGACCGAGAACCCATCGTTCGAACTCAACGCCGCGCTGATGTCGCGCCTCAAGGTCCTGGTGCTCGAGCGGCTGGACCGCGACGCGCTGGCCACGCTGCTGGCGCGGGCGGAGACCCACCTCGGGCGCACCCTGCCACTCAGCGAGGATGCGCGCGAGCTGCTGCTGGAACTTGCCGACGGCGACGGCCGCTACCTGATCAACCTGATCGAGACGGTAACGGAGCTGGCCGATCCCGAGCCGCCGATGCAACGCGACGCGTTACTGCGCCTTGTCCAGCGGCGCGCGCTGTCCCACGACAAGGACCGCGATGCCCACTACAACCTGGTCTCGGCGCTGCACAAGTCGCTGCGCGCCTCCGACGTCGATGCGGCCCTGTACTGGCTGGCGCGCAGTCTCGGGGGCGGCGAGGATCCACGCTACATCACCCGTCGGCTGATCCGCTTCGCATCCGAGGACGTCGGCCTGGCCGATCCCCAGGCGCTGACCCAGGCGCTTGCGGCGCGCGAGGCCTACGACCAACTCGGTTCGCCCGAGGGCGAACTCGCGATCGCGCAGGCCGTGGTCTACCTTGGTACCGCGCCGAAGTCGAATGCCCTGTATCGCGCGATGGGCCGCGCCGGCAACGCGGCACGCAAGCACGGCGCGCTGCCGCCGCCCAAGCACCTCGTCAATGCGCCGACCCGTTTGATGAAGGAGCAGGGGTACGGGCAGGACTACATCTACGACCACGACACGCCGGCCGGATTTTCCGGCCAGAGCGGTTTTCCCGAATCGCTTCCCCGATCGCGCTTCTACGAGCCGGTGGAGCGCGGTTTCGAACGTGACGTCAAGCGCAGGCTGGAGTACTGGGACCGGCTGCGAAGACGCGCGCAGGACCAGGGCGGTTCGCCTCCCGACGCCGAGGCGTGAGCCGGGATCCCCAGGCCCGGCTGATTCTCGAGGGCCATCCTTTCCGGGTGCTGATCCGGATGGCCGTGCCTGCCGTCGCGGTGATGCTGATGTTCGGCCTGAACGCGGTCATGGACGCGGTCTACATCGGCCAGTTGATCGGCGAGCAGGCACTGGCCGGGGTTTCGCTGGCGTTTCCGGTCACCCAGCTGACCCTGGGCCTCGGCTCGCTGGGCGGCATCGGCGGTGGCGTGCTCTTGTCGATCGCGATCGGGCGGGGCGATTCCGATCTGCTGCGAAGGCTTCCCGGTACCTGCCTGGGAATCGCCGGGGTGCTGTCGCTGGTCTATGCGGTCGCAGGGGCCGGGTTCGCCGAGGCGCTGGTCCGCGGCATGGGGGCCGGCGGCGCGCTCGAGCCGATCGCAGCCAGCTACCTCAGAGCCCACGCGCTGGGAGGCTTCGCCGCGATCGCCGGCCTGACCCTGAACATGCTGCTGCGCGGCGAGGGCAAGATGGCCCTGGCCGCGCTGTACATGGGCGTGGGCCTGGCCGCCAACCTCGTGCTGACGCCGTTGTTCATCGGCGTGTTCGGATGGGGCGTTGCCGGTGCGGCGTGGGCGACCAACCTCGGCGCGCTGCTCGGTGGCGGGCTGGTCTGGTTTCGCTTCGTCCGCGGCCTGGCAAGCTACCCGGTCGATCCCAACTACATCGGGCTCGGCCGGGACCTTGCGGTCCGTATCGCCCGGCTCGGCGTACCGGCGATGATCTCCTCGTCGATGGGGCTGGTCCAGGCCATCGTCGTGTTCAACGTGCTGGCGCGCATCGGCACCGAACAGGACATCGCGTTCTTCGGTGCCGCGTGGCGGGTGCTCCTGTTCATGCTCACACCGCTGTTCGGACTGATGCGCGCGTTCCAGCCGGTCGCGGGCATCAACTACGGCGCCGGTCGATGGGACCGGATCCGCTTGCACTACTGGGTGTTCGTGGCCGCCGGGGTCGTGATGGTCGTACCGATCTGGATGCTGATGGGCGCGTTCCCGGTCCGTACGCTCGGCATCATGCTTCCCGGGGTGGACTTCACCGCCGCCGATCTGCATCACTTCCGGGTGCTGATCCTCGTCCTGCCGGTGCTGCCGATCGTGTTCACCGCCTTGAGCCTGTTGCCCGCGGTCGAACGGCCGGGGTTGGCCACCGGCGTCTCGGTGGCCCGGCAATTGGTGTTCTATGTGCCGGTCATGCTGCTGCTACCTCGCTGGGCGGGCATCTCCGGAATCTACTACGGCGCGACCGGCATCGACCTGCTGTGTACCTTGTGGCTGCTGGCGATCGTGCTCTCCATCTTCCGCAAGGGGCCCGGCGGACCGGGCCGAAGCGGGCCCTCGATCGGCCCTTCGGATCCATGGCGTGCCGGGGCTCCGGTTCGCGGCTGACGCGACGGCGGCCCTGCGCGGAATGCCGCCCCCGGGCGTCGGCCCCTGGACCCGCACCACCGGAAGCACGGCCTCGAACGTCGGTGCGCACGGGCACAGACCCAGCGAACGTCGCGCTGCGCGGCCGAGCGATTCGAGCGTCAGCGTACCCACGCGACGGCCCCTTCCCCGGTCGCCAGGTCGGACCCGGGCCAGGCATCGCCGCGCTGCGGCCGTGCCGTGATCACCAGTCGCAGCGGCGTTCCCTCGAACTGCGCGTCCAGCGGGTAGCAGGTCACCAGCGTGAGCAGCGGACCGGGTGCGTCGAGGTCGATCCGCGCCGTGCGACTGTCGACCACGGTGGAGTCGGCCACGACCCAGTCGCTGGTTCCCTGCCGGGTCGGCTCCTGGTCTTGGCCGTGGGCGAAGGTCAACTCGACGCCGTCGCCGGGCTTCAGGTCGCCGAGGAACTGGAAATGCGTGTCGCGGTGACCGGCGATCACATGGTGGTTCCGGTGACCGCTGACCAGGCCGGGTCCCCAGGCCAGTTCGGGCAGATCGACGCCTTCCAGAACAAGCCGGTCGACATCGAGTGCCGGCACGATCAGCCGGGCGGCCGGACGTGTTCGTGCGCCGGGCCACGGCAAGGCCGGTTCGGCGCCGGTCCGCTCGGCCCTGGACCAGGCGCGCTCCATCAACAGCTGGCCGGCGAATCCCTTGGCGTGGATCCAGCCGGCATGGCCGAACAGCAGGGTCGAGGCGGCCAGCAGCGCGACCGCGACAGCGATGCGAAGGCTCACGTTCCGACCCCCTTCGTCGCCGGGACCGCGCCGAGGCGAGGGGCGGCGAGCAGCAGGCCTGCGAGCAGCAGCGCGACCAGGGCGGCGGCCAGCGATCGAGGGGCATCCGTGGCCGTCTGGGGCAGGGCAAGCATGCGTCCGTGCGGCGGGTTGTGCCGGGTCCGAGCGGCCTTCAGCGCGGCCTCGGCCGAGCGCCTCGGGGTGGTGTCGACGGCGACCAGGCTGGTCAACGGGCTCAGCACCTGGTAGGCCAGCGCCGTGCTCAATGCGAAGGCCTCGAGGCCTTCGGGGTCCACGTCCGAGCGCGCGAAATCGAGCACGCCGTCGACCTTCTGGCGTGCCCATTCGCGCGCCACGCCACGAGCGATACGGAAGTCGGCCAGGGGCCAGCTGTGGGTAACCGCCCGTCCGGCGCGTTCGGCGTGCAGCGTAACGTGTTCGCCGATCAGCGCGTCGAGCGGCGCGTCGAGCCGTGTCAGCACCATCAAGGCCTCTCCGGCATACAGGTCCGGGAGCAGGACCGGCCAGGCCTCGTCGGCCACCGGCCAGTCGAGCTCGAGCCCTTCGAGCGCGGGATGCTCCAGCTGATCCATCAACTCGCCGACGTCGCGAGCAAGGCGGCGGGGATCGGCGATACGGGTCAGCGAACCGCGCCCGTCCCGGGCCAACGCGGCGAGGAACGGCGCGTTGACGCCGTGACCGATACCCACCGCGAACACCCGGCTTTCGCCGATGCGCGCTCGGACCTGGTCGAGCACCGCGTGTTCGTTCGCAACCGCGCCGTCGGTTGCGAACACCACCTGGCGCAGGTAGCCGCCGGCGATCGGCGGATCGAGCGCGTGAACCAGGGCCGTGTCCATGCGGGTGCCGCCGTCGGCCTGGAGGAGACGAAGGAACGTACGGGCTTCCGCAAGAGCGCTCGGCGCGGCAAAGCGTGGGGAATCGAACAGCGGCCGCGCATGGTTGCTGAAGGCGATCACGTTGAATCGGTCGCCCGGCTGCAGCCGTTCGAGTGCGGCCAGGAGCGCGTTCCGGGCCTGTTCGATTGCCTCGCCCTGCATCGAGCCCGATGCATCGATCACCAGGACCAACTCGCGCCGTCGCTGCACGGGTGCCCAGGCCGGTGGAGGCACCAGCATCAACAGGGCGTGCGTGCGGCCTTCGAACTCCTCGACGTAGAAGCCGCCGGTCAGCCGATCCCGCTCCATCAGCGTCCACTCCAGCTCGAAGTCGCGATCGACCACCGCATCGCGCTCGTCCAGGGTCACCGTCCAGCCTCCGGCCTCGGTCGGCTGGAGGGCAACGGCGTGGTGGAGGCTGTCGAGCGTGGCCAGCTCCGGCCCGGGCCGCAGATCGACCCGGAGCCGCAGCGGGTTGACCGGTGCGGCCGCAGCGTTCGGCGCGTCGCCGGGCTGGGGGGACGGTGCGTAGTCGGGCGCCGCCGGCACATCGCCCGGCACGACGCGGACGCCGGACGGCCCTGGGTTGTGGAATCGCGGAACCAGCGTCATCGGGAGATTGAGCGTGAAGCGCGCATTGCGGTAGTCGACGCGGTGGGCGAATCCGATCTCGACGGTCACGTCTTCACCCGGGCCGATGTTCGTCACGTCGGTGGTGAACAGCCCCGGTCGCTGTTGCTCGACCAGGCCCGCAGTCCGGCCCGAAGCGCGCGCGGTCTTGAAGGTCCGCCGCGCGGTCTCGCGCGGCTCGATCCTGCCTTCGATGAGGCGTTCGCCGATCTCGATGCGCAGCGTATCGACCGCGGCGCCATCGGGCAGCGGAAACTGGTACCGGCCCTCGACCCAGTCCCCGGAAGGGTTTCTGAAACGATGTCGCAGCGTGGTTCGGGCGATCAGGCCGGTGACGTCGACCTGGAGATCGGTCGACAGGGCCAGGGCCGCCTGGGTGCCGCCGGCCGATACGAGGGTCAGCTCGGCGCGCTGGGGCCCAGCGTTGGCCAGGGCCGGCGTCGAAATCGTGGCAAGCACCGCAAGGACGGCAAGAGCGGCGAGCACGGCCGGGACCGGCGGGAGAGTCGGAGTGCGCAGCATGGTCGGATCTCGGTTCGGGTCTGGAGGCCATTCCACCGCGCCGGGCGGGCAGGGCCGGGCCCCGGTTCGGGCAATTCGGCGACCGGATGCGGCAATTCGATGGCGGCATCGACGCCGCGGCCCGGATCCCTGGCGGCTTCCGGTACGCTTGGCGCCATGCAACGACGAATTGCCGTGATCGAGGATGAGGCCGCGCTCAGGGAAAACTACCGCGACGCGCTGGATCGGCTGGGCTACCGGGTCGACGGATACCCGGACCGCCGCTCCGCCGAACGTGCCTTCGGCGACGCATTGCCGGACCTGGCGATCATCGATATCGGTCTGGGCGACGAACCCGAGGGTGGCTTCGAGCTCTGTCGATGGTTGCGATCGCGCTCGGCGCACCTGCCGATCCTCTTCCTGACCGCCCGCGACAGCGAACTGGACGCGGTTTCCGGGCTCCGCCTCGGCGCCGATGACTACCTGACCAAGGACGTCAGCCTGCCGCACCTGGCCGCGCGCGTCGCGGCGCTGTTCCGTCGGTCCGGGCTGGCGGCCGGCGACGAGTCGGCCGAAGGGACGTTGCAGGTCGGCGCCCTTTCGCTGGACGCCGATCGGCTGCGAGCGCGCTGGAACGGCAGGGACGTGGATCTGACCGTGACCGAATTCTGGATCGTCCACACCCTGGCGCGCCGGCCCGGGCACGTGAAGAGTCGCCACCAGTTGATGGACGCGGCCAACCTGGTCGTCGACGAAGCGACCATGACGTCGCACGTCAAGCGGATCCGGCGCAAGTTCGAGGCGCTTGATGCGAGCTTCGACGCCGTGGTAACCGTCCACGGCGCCGGCTACCGCTGGCGCGAAGCGGCATGAAACTGCGCGGTCAGCTGCTGATCGCAGCGGCCCTGATCGCGCTGCTGCCGTTGACGGCGTTCCTGTTCCTGGGCCCGATCGAGCGATTGCTTCGCGCCGGCCACGAGCAGGCCGTCGCCGAGTCCGCGGCGGCGGCCGCCTCACTGCTGCGGGCGAGCGACGTCCTTCCCGAACCGCTGCCGAACGAGCAGCTCGGAACCCCCGTGCTGTACCGCCATGCTGCGTCCGGCGATCGCATGCTCGACGGCTATGCCGACGACTGGCACGGACTCGTGCAGCAGGTCGCCGGCATCGATGGCGGGTCGGTCCACGCGCGCCCGGCGGACGCGCTCGACGAGGGCATCGACCCGGTCCGGGTGGCGGCGCTGGAGACCGGCGCCGTGCTGGACCTCTACCTGCGCGTCACCGACGCCACCCCGGCCTACGCCGGCGCCGATGGCCGTGCCGGTGATTCGGTGACCGTGCGGATCGGCAGCACGAGGGGCCCGGATCGAGGGACCCTGCTGCGGTTCGCGCCGGCATCACCCGGTCCGCTCGTGCTGCGTGATCGCCTCGGGCGCCTGGTGCGTGCCCACTGGCAGGACCGGGTCGACGGTTGGAGCCTGGAACTGCGGGTTCCGGTCGAGCCCGACCTGCGTTCAATCGCCTTCGAGGTTGTCGATCGCGGCGCCTCGGGCGAGACGCACGGTGTTCATGCAAGCGGGCCGATGAGGCTCGTCGGCCCCGATGACCGCGCCTCGGCAGCCCTCACGGCGCTGGCCATCGCGCCGGCCTGGCTGGTCGATGCACAGGGGTGGGTACTGGCACGGGCGGCGTCCGACACGCAGGAACCCCGCCGGGACGGCGCCGCGCACGGGGCGGTCGAAGGCGACGACTCGGCGGAATTCCCGGGGGTGCTGGACTTCCTGATGGCCGGTCGGATCGATGCGGCGCCGCCCTGGTCGGCGGACCGGGCCCGGCTCGACGGCCCGGAAGTGGAAACCGCTGCCGCCGGTCGCGCCTCCGCGGGATGGTGGCGGGTCGGTGAAGATCGCGCCATCCGGCTGCGGTACGCGGTGCCGCTGGAGGCGCGCGCCGGGTCGCAGGTCCTGGTCCTGGAGCGTGATGCCGGCGCCCTGCTGCTGCTGGCCAATCGTGCCGTGCTGTCGTGGTTCGGCGCCAGCCTGGTGATCTTCATGGCCGTGGCGCTGCTGCTGTTCGCATTCGTCCTCGTGCTGTCGATCCGGATTCGCCGCTTGCGGAACGAGGCCGAGCGCGCGGTCGAACGGGGCGGGCGGGTCGCCGTGCTGCCGCGCGCCTCGGACGCGGCCGATGAACTCGGCGATCTGTCGCGGAGCCTGCGCGAGCTGCTGGCGCGCCAGCGTGACCACCAGCGCTATCTCCAGACCCTGGCCGACAAGCTGGCGCATGAACTTCGCACTCCCGTCAGCATGGTCCAGTCGTCGCTCGACAACCTGCTCGCCGACGACGACCGCGAACGGTCCTCCGAGTACCTGCGCCGGGCCGAGCAGGGTACGGCGCGGCTACGCCGGATCGTGCGGGCGATGAGTCAGGCCGCGCAGCTCGAGGACAGCCTGGCCGGCGAGACGCCGCGGCCGCTGGACCTGGCCGCACTGGTCGCCGACTACGCTGCCGCGCGCGCCGACGCCCGTGCCGACCGGGTGTGGACCTGGCAGGTACCCGAGGCGGGAGAGGCCCGGATCCTCGGCTCGGAAGAACTGCTCGGCCAGTTGCTGGACAAGATCGTCGACAACGCCGTGGAATTCTCCCCTGACGGCGGCCGCATCGAACTGCGGCTCCGGCGCGACGAGGCATGGTGGCGCCTGACCGTGGAAAACGAGGGCCCACGCATCGACCCGGACCGACGGGCAGCGATGTTCGATTCGATGGTGTCGTTCCGCGAGCGGCGCGGGGAGCGTCCGCACCTTGGCCTGGGTCTGTACATCGCGCGCTGCATCGTCGAGTTTCACGCCGGCCGGATCGACGCCCGGCCGACCGAACGGGGCACCGCGATCGAGGTATGGCTGGGGAGGGGGAAGGGGCTAGGGGAAAGGGACTAGGGGAGAGGGACTAGGGGAGAGGGACTAGGGGTGAGGGACTAGGGGAGAGGGACTAGGGGAGAGGGACTAGGGGAG
The DNA here is from genome assembly GCA_965222675.1 of Wenzhouxiangellaceae bacterium. Lineage (GTDB taxonomy): Bacteria > Pseudomonadota > Gammaproteobacteria > Xanthomonadales > Wenzhouxiangellaceae. The sequence continues at coordinate 2,220,735 of OZ244963.1, forward strand.
AGGGACTAGGGGAGAGGGACTAGGGGAGAGGGACTAGTAGGCGCGGTTCAGCGACTGATTTTACTAGCCCCTGACCCCTAGTCCCTGGCCCCTGAACTGCAGGGGGGAGAGAGGCTAGTAGGCGGTGGTTCAGCAACGGTTTTCACTAGCCCCTGACCCCTAGTCCCTGGCCCCTGTACTGCAGGGGGAGAGGGACTAGGGAAGAGGGACTAGTAGGCGGCGGTTCAGCGACGGTTTTCACTAGCCCCTGACCCCTAGTCCCTTGTCCCTGGCCGCCAGCCCCTTTCCCGTCAGCCCAGCACCGTTTCGGCAACGGCTGCGAAGTGGCTGATGCTTCCGCCGAGCACGAACAGGTGCCAGATGCCGTGGGCGTGGGGGATGCGCTCGTTGTGATAGAACACGGTACCGGCGGTGTACAGCACGCCGCCGCCGATCAGCCACGCCAGCGCGGTCGGTTCCAGGGCCCGGGTCAATGGCACCAGCGCGATCAGGACCAGCCACCCCATGCCGATGTACGTGGCCGTCGATATTGCCTTGTAGCGTCCGGTGAAGAACAGCTTCAGCACGATGCCGAAGACCGCCATGCCCCAGATGACGCCGAACAGCGACCAGCCCCAGGGGCCGCGCATCGCGGCCAGCGTGAACGGGGTATAGGTGCCGGCGATCAGCAGGAAGATCGCGCAGTGGTCGACGATCTTCAGGCGGCGCTTGAGGTCCGGGTGCCGGGCGGCGTGGTAGAGCGTCGAGGCAGTGTAGAGAAGGACCAGGCTGGCCGCGAAGATCGAAACGCTGACCACTTCGCGGGCCCCGGCGTGGATGGACGCCAGCGTGATCAGGACCGCACCTCCGCCGATGCTCAACAGGACCCCGAGCCCGTGCGTCAGGGCGTTGACGAGCTCCTCGCGATGATCGAAGGCAGGCGACGGCTGGGACATCGAGGCGGTACTCCGGGAGCGCGGGCGGCAAGCATACCGCGCGCTGGAGCCTGCGGTGCCCCTGCGCGCTCGCTGCAGGGCCGGTCGGGCGGAGCGCTTCAGACCGCCTGCACGTGGGGCTGGTAGCGTGCGAGGCGAATCAATCCCGGAGACCCCCATGAGCAACGCAAGCGAACCGGCGATCGTGCCGATCCTCAAACGCACCCTGGCCAACGACGACTTCCGTCAGACCGTCATCACCGGCGAGAAGTGCCAGGTCGTCCTGATGACCATCCAGCCCGGCGAAGAAATCGGCGCCGAAGTGCACGGCGGGCACGATCAGGTGCTCGTCCTCGCCGAGGGGCGGGGGCAGGCGGTGCTCGACGGGCAGGCGACCGAGGTGGAGGCCAACGACCTCATCTTCGTCCATGCCGGCGTGGAACACAATTTCATCAACACCGGCGATCGGCCCTTGAAGCTCTATACGCTGTACGCACCGCCGGAGCACGAGGCCGGTACGCGTCACGCGACGAAGAGCGAAGCCGATGCGGCCGAGCACGACCACTGAGTTGGCCGTCAGGCGGCGTGCTCCAGTGCGTCGAGCAACACATCGAACAGGCCGGATGCGCCGATGCGGAATCGCGCGGGGGTCGGCCACTCCGGCCCCATGCGCTCCTCGGCGAGAGTGAGGAAGCCGTCGGCGGCCTCGATCGTACGGATGCCGCCGGAGACCTTCAGGCCACAGCGATCGGCCGCGCCTTCACGCTCGATGCGATCGAGCAGCAGGGATGCGGTCCTCGGCGTCGCGCCGGGCGGGCCCTTTCCGGTCGAGGTCTTGAGGAAATCGGCGCCGCAGGCGAGCGCCAGCGCGGCGCCACGGTCGACCAGGGCCTCGGTCAGGGCGCCGGTCTCCACGATCACCTTCAATGTCGCCGCGCCGCAGGCACCGCGCGCCGCCTCGAGCATCTGCCGGGCCGCCTCCGGGCGGTCGTCGCGCAGGGCGCGCCAGGGCAGGACGAGATCGATCTCGTCGGCGCCGGCGGCGAGCGCACGCTCGATGGTCGCCATGACATCGTCGACGGGCTCGTCCCCGGTCGGAAAGTTGGCCACGGTCGCGACGCGAATCCGGTGCCGCGTAGCGTCGTTCAAGGCGTGCCTTGCCGTGACGATCCGGTCGGGCAGGACGCAGACGGCAGCCGGGCGGGCCGGCGCCGTGGCGGCACGCCGACAAAGCGTCTCGACCGCCGCGTCGGGCTCACCGGCTTCGAGTCGGGTGAGGTCCAGGGCCTCGAGCAGCCGTCGCATTCGGTCAGCCTGCATCGACATCCCCGCCGTCATCGAACGACTTCGCATCGTCGCCCTCCAACGATTCCTGATAGCCCTCGACCCGCTCGGCGGCCAGGTCGGTGCGGTAGAAGCGGGCGACGTGGTACAGCGCATCGCCCTCGTTGACCAGCGGCAGGTTCGATCGTCCGATGATCAGCCCGCTGAACGGGGCGCGGATTTCCTGCTCGCGTTCGCCGAAGGGGTCCGACACCACGCCGAGAACGCTCTGGTCGCGGGTCACCCGCTGACCGATGTCGAGTCGGGCGCGGAACAGGCCGCTGTCGGGTGCGCGCACCCAGCCGCTCGAGCGCGCCACGACGGGCTCGGGGGGCGGTTTTCGGCGGGTGGCCGGCAGCATGTCGAGCGCCTCCATCACCCGCAGGATTCCGTTGATTCCGCCGCGGATCGAGAAGTCGTCGAGGCGCAGCGCTTCTCCGGCCTCGTACAGCAGGACGGGGATATCGTGCTCGGCCGCCGCGGCGCGCAGGGACCCGTCGCGGATGGCTGCATTCAGGATGACCGGGGTACCGAACGCGCGCGCGAGACGCAGCGTTTCCGGATCGTCGAGGTCGGCGCGGATCTGCGGGAGGTTGCTTCGATGGACCGCGCCGGTGTGGAGGTCGATCCCGTGCGTGGCCTGGCCGACGATTTCATGCATGAACAGGTGAGCCACCCGGCCGGCCAGCGACCCGCGCTCGGACCCGGGAAACGACCGGTTCAGGTCGCGTCGGTCGGGCAGGTATCGACTGGACTGGATGAAGCCGTGCAGATTGACGATCGGCACGGCGATCAGCGTGCCCCGGAGGCGCTCGAGCACCGGGAGCTTCAGGACCTGGCGCAGGATCTCGACCCCGTTGAGTTCGTCGCCGTGAATCGCGGCGCTGACGAACAGGACGGGTCCGGCCTTGCGGCCGCAGACGACCTGGACCGGCATCACCGTTGGCGTATGGGTGTAGAGCCGCCCCATCTCCAGGTCGATGCTGGTGCGCTCGCCCGGCGCGACGGTGGTCCCGCCGATGGTGATCGGTCGATTCCGTTCGCGCCGTCGGTTCGAGCCGCTCATCCGATCTCGAACTGCGATTCGGACAAGGCCATGACCGGGTCGGCACCGGCGCGGATCTTCGCGTCCAGCGCCAGGGTGTCGGGGAGCATCTTCTGCATGAAGAAGCGCGCAGTCGCCAGCTTGCCGTCGAGGTACGCTCGCCGACCGCGTCCGGCAGCGCGCGCCCGCAGGGCTGCCTCGGCGATCCCCGTCCAGGAAAACGCCATGGCGGTCAGCGCGAACATGCGCAGGAAATCGCTGGATGCGGCGCCGGCCTCGAGCGGGTTCTTCGCCATGCGACCGTACAGCCACTGGCTGACCGCCTGCAGGCGCTGGACCGATTCGGCGAAGGGGCCGACGAACTCGGCAAGCTCGGTCGCATCGGCCGTGCGCTCGAGCAGCCGTTCGGCGTGGGCGAAGAACGACTTCAGGGTCCGGCCCTTGTTGGCGACCAGCTTGCGGCCGACCAGGTCCAGCGCCTGCACGCCGTTGGTTCCCTCGTAGATCTGCGTGATCCGGACATCGCGAACGAACTGTTCGACGCCGGTGTCGACGATGTAGCCTGCGCCGCCGTGCACCTGCATGGCCAGGTTGGCGACGTCGCTGCCGACATCGGTGAACCAGGCCTTGATGATCGGCGTCATCAGCGCCACCCAGTCCCCGGCCGCTTCCCGGACCCCGGCGTCTTCATGGTTCTGCTCGAGCTCGAGCTGGACGCCCGTGTAGAGGCCCAGCGCGCGCGAGCCCTCGACCGATGCGCGGCCGATCATCAGCATCCGGCGGACGTCGGGATGCACGATGATCGGGTCGGCGGGGCGATCGGGGTAGCGCGGACCGTCCAGCGAGCGCCCCTGCAGGCGTTCCAGCGCGAAATTCTGGGCGTTCTGCAGCGCGACGTCGGCCATGCCCAGGCCCTGGATTCCGGTGACCAGACGCGCAGCGTTCATCATGGTGAACATGGCCGCGAGGCCGCGGTTCTCCTCGCCGACCAGTTCGCCGATCGCGTCTTCGTACTGCATTTCGCAGGTGGCCGAGGCCTTCATGCCCATCTTGTGGTCGATCCCCATGCACGTCACGCCGTTGCGTTCGCCGAGCGAGCCGTCGTCGCCGACGAAATGCTTCGGCACCACGAACAGGCTGATGCCGCGAGTGCCCTCGGGGGCACCGGGCAGGCGGGCGAGAACGAGGTGGACGATGTTCTCGGCCAGGTCGTGTTCGCCGGCCGAGATCCAGATCTTGGTGCCGGTGATCCGGTACGTGCCGTCGTCGTTCGGTTCGGCCCGGGTGCGGATCAACCCCAGGTCGGTACCGCACTGGGGCTCGGTCAGGTTCATTGTTCCGGTCCACCGTCCTTCGACCATCGGCGGCAGGAAACGCTGCTTCTGGGCGTCGGTGCCGTGGGCATGCAGGACTTCGTAAGCGCCGTGGGTCAGCCCCGGATATGCGGCGAAGGAAGGGTTCGCGGCATTGATCATCTCGGACAGGGCAAGTCCGACGAAACTCGGCAGGCCCTGGCCACCGTATTCCGGGTCCGTGGTCAGGCCGGTCCAGCCGTTGTCGATGTACGTTCCATAGGCCTCACGGAACCCTTCCGGCAGTCGGACCGAGTGATCCTCGAAGCGGCAGCCCTGCCGGTCGCCGACCTCGTTGAGCGGCTGCAGGATCTCCTGGCTCAAGCGGGCCGCCTCGTCGAGCACCGCGTCGATCACGTCCGGCGTGGCCTCGGCCATCGACGGCAGCGTTCTGCAGTCCTCGAGGTCGAGGTATTCGTGATAGAGGAAGCGGAAGTCTTCGAGCGGGGCGTGGTAGCTGGGCATGCGGTCTCCTGGATGCAAGTTGGGTGCGATGGGGCTTGATGGGGCGCGATGGGGCGCCGTGAACGTCAGGGAGCCGGCCGGGCTCGTCCGTCCGGCGAATCGCGCACATACGCTGGCGTATGGTCAGAAGGTAGCACACGCGACCTGAGTCCCGGCGGCCACTTCAGATCGGCTCGACCGAGCCGCCATCGACCCACCGGCGCCACTTGCTGCGCATGCGCAGGATCGAAGGCTCATCGACGTGTTCATGCAGGCGATCGATCGGCACCCACGCCAGGGCCTTCGATTCCTCGCTGACCCGGAAGTCCCTGCCGGACGCGCTGACGAAGGCGAAGCGCAGGTCGAAGTGAAGGTGCTCGGGCTCGCGACCGCGGGCGGGTATCGGGTGAATGTCGATGTCCAGCAGCCCGGGCCCGACCGGCACGACGGTCAGCCCGGACTCTTCTTCGGCCTCGCGCGCGGCGACCGCCAGGGGATTCCGATCGCCGTCGCTGTGGCCGCCGAGCTGCAGCCAGCGATCGAGCTTGCGATGATGGGTCAGCAGCACATCGTCGTATTCCGGGGAAACCAGCCAGGCCGCGCCCGTGACGTGGCCGGCCCAGCAGTCGCGCTGGAAGCAGTCGGGATGGTCGGCGAGCAGGCTGCGGAACCGGTCCACGGTCGTGGACTCGTCCGGATAGCGGCGCTCGTAGTCGTCGATCCATCGATCGATGGAGGCGTTCATCCGTTCAGCGACCGGGCCAGGGCGGCGCACTGCGTCGCGGCGTCGTTGGGGTAGGGCCGGGGTGTTCCGACGCCCCAGACCGGTCCCGGCCACGCGCTGTCGTTCTCGAAGCGTGCGATCACGTGGACGTGGAGCTGGGCGACCTGGTTGCCGAGTGCGGCCACGTTCATCTTGTCGGCGGCGGCATGATCGCGCAGGACGCGCGTGCAGCGATCGATTTCCTCGGTGAGCATCCGGCGGTCTTCGTCAGCGAGGTCGATCAGCTCCCGGCATTCGGTGCGTCGCGGCACCAGGATCAGCCACGGAAACCGCTCATCGTTCATCAAGCGAACCCGGCACAGGGCGAGATCGGTGACCTGGAGGGTGTCGCGTTCGAGCGTCGGGTCGAGGCGAAAGTCGTCGTGCATGGGGGGCTGTCCGTTGCGTGGCGATGGTTTCAGACGGGATCGGGCGAGGTCGGGCAAGCGTCGCCGCCTTTCCCCGGGCGTCGAGTCTACTTTGCCCGGGCCGTGACGCGCACACCGCCGAGCCGCCCACCGCCGAACAGCCGCTCCATCGTCGAGTAGAACGAGAGCAAGGCATCGAACGCGTCGCGGCCATGCAGTGCGATGAAGGCCTCGTGACCGGACCGGAACCGCCGGGCGCGGTCGCCGACGAAGGCACTCCAATCCTCGGTGCAGTCGTCGAAGCGGACGTCCGCGAAACCGGCAGACTCCAGTTCCGCGATGTACGTCTCGCGGTCGACCAGGTGGGCGCACTGGACCTCTTCGCGCAGCAGCGTCTTCTCGTCGTCATGCAGCGCCCGGCGAAGGAAGAAATCCTCGGCATGCAGGCCGCCGCCCGCCTTCAACAGCGCCCGGCAGCGGTAAAGGAGGGCGCTCCGGTCGGGAATATGCAGGAACACCAGCCAGCTGACCAGCGCGTCGAAGGGTCCGTCGACGGCATCGGCGTCGAGGATGTCGCCGTTGATGTGGCGGATCCGGTCGCCCAGACCGCAGCGCGCGGTCAGTTCTGCCGCGCACTCGTGCAGGTCGCGCTGGAGTTCCAGCGCAACGACCCGGCAGGCCGGCACGGTCGCCAGGCGGCGCGCCGGTCCGCCGAGCCCGGAACCGACGTCGAGGACGCGATGCTCGCGGGTCAGGGCGAGCCGCTCTGCGGCATCGTCCACCGCATCGCGCCCCTCGTAGTGCAGGTGGTCGAGGTCCTCGATCTGCTCCGGTCGGAGCGGGGCGGGCGGGGCCAGCCCGCGGTCGGCCAGGGCGCGCTCGACGCGGTCCACGTGCTGGTACAGCTTCATTCGCTTGATGTCGTCGGCCACCCGGGGTTGCCTCGAGGAGTCTGGGGGAAGGGTCGATGGTAGCCGCACGGGAGCGGCTGTACGTCCACGCGGGCCGCCAGGCCTCGAACCCGCGCCGTCGCCGGTCTGGCGCGGCGGACTTCAGAATGGCGCGGGCGCGTGCAATACTCCAGTTCATGCGATTCCAGCTGACCGACCGGGGACTGAAGCGACGCCTGGACGCGCTCGCCGAAGACGATCCGCGACTGGCCGAGGCGATCGCTCGGGTCGGCTACCCCGCCGAACGGCGTTCGGGTTCACCGAGCTACGCCCACCTCCTGCGGATCCTGACCGGTCAGCAGCTTTCCGTAAAGGCCGCCGCGACCATCTATGGCCGATTGATCGACCACGTCGGCGACCCGCCCGATCCGGACGCGCTGCTGGACAGCGACGACCTGACGCTTCGCTCGCTCGGCCTTTCGAGGCAGAAGATCGCTTACGCGCGTGGGCTCTCCGAAGCCGTGCGCGACGGCCGGCTCGTGCCCGAGGCGCTGGGTGACATGGACGACCAGGCGATCATCGATCGGTTGACGGCACTGAAGGGCTTCGGGCGCTGGAGTGCGGAAATGTTCCTGCTGTTCTCGCTGGGTCGGCCGGATGTCTGGCCCGCCGACGACCTCGGAATCCAGGCCGGCCTGCAGCGCCTGCTGGAGCTCGACGTACGGCCGACCCGGCGCGAGGTCGATCGCCTGGGCGAGCCGTGGAAGCCGCACCGCGGTGCGGTCGCGATCTTCCTCTGGCATCTCCACGGTGCGCCGCCGGCCTGATCGACCGGGCACTCGCCGGGCGCGGCGCATGAACCGTGACGATCGTCATGTTCACAATTGCATCGGTTTGTTATAGGCTCCGTCGATTATTACCCCCACAATCAACCGATCGGAGAACCCGCTGATGAAGAACGTCGCCGTTTCTGCTGCCTCCCTGGTCTTTCTGGCCGCCTGTGCCTCTACGCCCTCGAGTCGCGCACCGGACCCGGTCGCCGAACCGGCGCCGACCGCGGAAGCGCCGCGCATCGTCCAGACCGATGAGTTCATCGTGTTTCTCGACACCCTGCAGGCCGACATCGAGAACGGCGAGCCGCGCGAGTTGACCCGCCTGGAAAAGCGTCGCGTGAACGAACTGGCCGCCGACCTGCGCGAAATGCTGTCGGACGTCGAATCGGTCGAACAGCTCAACAACAATGCCCAGATCGACGTCTACAACAAGACCCAGGCCCTGTGGAGCGCCGTGGTCGGCCGTGCCGAGGACCAGGTCATCTGCCGTCGCGAGCACCGCGTGGGCACCAACTTCAAGTCCACGCGTTGCCGCACGGTCGAGCAGATCCGCGAGGACCAGCGCGAGGCCAGCCGCTACCTGCAGGGCATCGGCCCGGGGCCGATGCCGGTGCTGGACGGCGTTCAGTAACGCTCACGGAGCATCGTGCAGGGCAGGGGCCAGGCTCCTGCCCGGACACGAAGCGATTCGGAACCACGAAGCGCCCGCCCAGCGGGCGTTTCGCGTTTCGGGCCTCCTGATCCAGGGATCGCGACGTACGGGGATCGCGCATTCCGCGACATTTGGCTATGCTGGTACCTCGTCCAGACCGGAGGAGTCACCCATGAACCGAGTGTTTCCCGCCTTTTTCCTGGTCCTGCTGCTTGCCGGCTGTGCGGCCACCGGGCCGCAACCCGAGCCGACTGCCGAGACCGCCAAAACAGAATCGGAGGTCGTTTCGCCCGAGCAGTTCATCGCCTGGCTGAATGATCTCGAGGACGGTCTCGAGATCGGTGAGCCGCGCGCGCTCAATGCCTCCGAGATGCGCGAAGTCGACATCCTGGCCGACGAGTTGCGCGGTCTGCTCGAAGGGGTCGACGACATTGCCGCGCTGAACCCCAACCAGCAGGCCATGATCTTCAACAAGTCGCAACAGCTGTGGGGCGTGGTCAGCGGCCAGGAAGCCGAGCAGGTTGTCTGTCGCCGCGAACGCCAGGCCGGTACGCACTTCCAGCGCACGACCTGCCGCAGCGTTGCCGAACTGCGCCGCGAGGACCGTGAAACCCAGATGTGGCTGCGCCAGATCCGGGGGCCGGGTCCGATGCCGGGCGGCGGTTGATCACAAGCGGCTCGAATTCGAGCGGCGGGATTTCATCAACAGCGAAATCCCACGATGCGAACAAGCCCCCGGTTTCCGGACCGGGGGCTCTTTACATGTCCACGGTTGATGGTGGAGTGCCAGAGCGAACGAGTCGCGCTCATCACGCGCGGTGGGAAATAGCATGTAGCCGCCGGGCAGCAATTCGGCCTCCATGACATGATCCGCCTAGCTGCAACCAAAACAGTGGCAGTGCCTTGAATACCAAATTATTGTGTTTCCCGAGCTCGCCACATCTCCACCCGATTGGCGGCGTAATTGGTGCTCCACACTGTGCCGTCCGCTCCGAGGGCCACCCCCAACATGGAGTGGCCCGGGGCCTTGGCGGGAGTTCCGAAAGCGGTCAGAAACGAGCCCTCGGCCGTGAATTTCTGAATGCGATCGTTATAAAAGTCGGCGACGAAAACGGTTGTGTCGGGACTGACAGCTATGGAGGTTGCCGTGGTAAACCAGCCCTTGAAAGGGCCGAAAATATTCATACCGAATGGGCCGCCCCACTTGCGGGAAAATTCGCCGTCAGGACCAAACTGCTGAACGCGATCGTTATAACCATCGGCGACATAGAATCTGCCGTCGGGTGCGATCGCTACGTCAGTTGGATAGTTGAACTCGCCGGCGCCGCTGCCCGCATCGCCCCAACTCTCCAACACATTGCCATCAGGGGCGAGATGCACGATACGCTGGCCGTAGCTATCGGTGATCAGCAGCGTGCCATCGGCACGAACAGCGACACCGCCGGGACTGTTGAGCCCGTCGTCCGCCTCAATGGCGCTTTGATACTCGCCATCCAGTGTGAAAACGTGTACCACGTCCTTCAAGTAGTCGGGCACATAGAGCTTGCCGTCAGCGATGGTCAGATTCATCGGGCGTCCCAGAAATTCTTCACCAAAAGCCCGCTGGAAACGACCTTGCATATTCAGTACCTGGATGCGGCTGTTTAGCGCGTCGGCGACGAATACTTCATCGGTGGTAACCGCTATGCCTGTGGGTCCATCAAACTGGCCTGGGCCGCTACCTTTGTCACCCCAGTGCTCAACAAGCTCATACGGTGGTTCCCGATTCCAGTTGATAGCACCGCCTGTCCCGGCGAGTACGCCGAGCACTACCACGATAGCGGCGACGCTATAGCCCAACCATCTGGCAAGTTTGATCATGTTGTTCCTCGGAGCCTAGAAACTGCGGCGAAAGCCGACGCGCACGATGTAGTCGTCCTGGATAGCGGCACCGTTGGGGTCTTCGGCCAAGGGCAGCTGAACCGTGCCCTCGACGATCCAGCTTCGAGTAACGTACTGCAAGCCCGGCGCCAGCAGCCACTGGGTACCGCCGGTATTGGCATCGGTACCACTGCCTATCTGGTCGCGCTCACGGTGGATGAAACCGGACTCCAGCAGGGCATAGACAAAGCCCGGCGTGCCGGACACGCCTTTCAGGCTGCGTGGCCAGATCCGGTATTGCAGCGATGTATCGAAGTGCGTCTCGTCGCCTCGCGCAAAGCCATCGTGACGACCGTTTTCACGGTAGAGAAGTTGCGCGTCCACTTGGTACTGCAGCGTCTGGTAGGTAGCGACTACGCCGCCGAAGACGTCCCACGCGCCATCACCGGCCTGCAATGGCCGCGGCAGCTCGCCGGAGCGATCGCGAGCGTTATCATCCCCGGTGGGCGCGGAGACGCCCAGGAACGGGGCAATCCGGAAGGTGCCGCCGGTGAAATCGTTTTGATAGAGCGTGTAGCGACCGAACAGCGAAATGTCGCCCAGGCCATCGGTATCACGCTCGACCCGTCCCATGGGTGTGGTGACATTCAGTTCCTTGTCGAAGAAGTAGGGGACGACGCCAAACACAGCGAACTTCGAATTGATGCCGTAGCCGAGCACGCTGCCCAATGCCTGTACCGAAACGTCGCGATCCATGGGCCCGCTGTCGGAGCGCCTCCGCAGTAGCAGCTGCTCGCGCCAGATGTATTGCTCTTCGGCCACCGGCAAGGCGGTGTTGAAGGTGTTGGGGGCAGCCTGCGCGGTGGCCGTGCCGGCCAGCAGCAGCGTGCCCGCCAGCATTGGAACGCCAAGTGGATGGTCGCTACTGGGCATCGTTAGCTTCCGGTCGACTTGCGGCTTCGGAGTAGGAGTGCAGTGTGAAACCGGCCTCCTCGACTGCCTGACGGGCCCGCTCCTCGGTAAGTGTATGGCCTTCTCGTAGGGTCACGCGCACGACGCTCTCTCCGAGGTCGACCTGCACGTCGGTGACGCCCTCGACGGTGTTCAGGCGCTTCTCTATGCCAAAGGCACAGAATGGGCAGGCCAAGCCGTCCACACCCAGTTCATATTGGGTATCGGCGGCCAACGCTGTCTGCGGTGGGGCCAGGATGATTGTGAGCATTACCAATAGCGATTTCGCGAACATGGTTCGTTGTCCTCATCTGAAGGGGGCGTAGAAGGCAGCGTACTACCTGGAGTAGACTCAAGGTCAAGCTTTGTGTTGGAGACCGGCCCAATGCGATCGGATTTGCACCTGTATTACGCGCCGCATTGCCCCCGCTGTCGCGGCGCAGCAGCCGCGGTAGAAGAAGCCACGCGGGCCCTGAGCCTTGACGAGCCGGTGCAGGCGCGCAATGTCATTGACCATCTGGATGCGGCGGTGGCCGCGGGTGTGCGACAAACGCCCGCGCTCGTCCTCAACGGCCGGCTGATTGTTGCCGGCCGCCTGAAGCCGACCCAGCTCGAGAAAGTGCTCGAGCAGGCCCTGTCGGAGGAGGGAGGTTGATGGCCTGGTCGATTGGTGCGATGACGGAAATGACGGGCCTGTCCGCAGACACCCTGCGCTATTACGAACGGATCGGGCTGCTTCCCGCGCCGGCCCGCGACTCCGGCGGCCGTCGGGTCTACCGGAAACGAGACCTGCGCCGGATTCGCTTCATCCAGCATGCCCAGGCGATCGGCTTTTCGCTTGACGAGATCGGTCAGCTGCTTCGTTTCCGGGAGGATCCCACAGGCAGCAGCCGGGACGTGCGGGAATTGGCCGCACGCAAGCACCAGGCGGTTCGTGAGCAGATGGAGCTGCTCCAGCGTATGGAAGCCGAGCTGGATCTGCTCACCTCGATCTGCCGTGGCGACGGCGATCACTGCCCCATTCTAGAGCACCTGGAAGATGGCAATTCAGCAGGCACAACCAGTTCCGCTCGGAGTGAAGAAACGGGGCGTCGCTGAGCACTCGCCGGTTGGCCACGATTGGCACACTTCCAGCGTCTCTATTCGAGATGCTTGCTCTCCGCTGACTACTCGCGCAATGACACGATAAGCGGACAATGAATGTTGCCTTCCTGCTGTCGGCATTCGCGGACCAGTACCGATAGCAAGCGTTCTATGCGATTGAGTGCGGTTACTTTCTGCCGTACGTCGGCAAGTTTCTGTTCGGCCAGTGAACGGGCCTCGTCGCAATCGGTGCCGTCTTCGAGCTGCAACAGCTCGGCGATTTCATCCAGGCTGAATCCCAGTTCCTTGGCCGACCGTATGAAGTTCAGCCGTTCGACGTCATTCGGCCCATAACGGCGGATTCTTCCGTGGGCGCGCTGGGGCTCGCGCAGCAACCCGCGGCGCTGGTAGAAGCGGACGGTTTCGACGCCAACGCCGGCTTCCCCGGCGAGGGCGCCGATGGTGAGTTGGCTGTCCTTTTCGCCCATTGCGACGCTCCAATTCCGTAGCTGGGTACAGGAAAAGGCTAGCACGTAGTTGCCGGGCAGGGTGCCCTTGCATCCGTACCGTGGTACGGGTCTATGCTCATCATTAACGGCGACCCGTAAGGAGTTTCGAGCCAATGAGCGATCCCAACGACACTTCGGCTGAGTCCGGAAAGGGGCTTCTGGCCCTGGGCGGGCTGGGCGCGGCGCTGGCCTCGGCCTGCTGCATCCTGCCGTTCGTCTTGGTCGCACTGGGCCTGGGCGGGGCCTGGTTGGCCAGCCTGCATGCGCTCTATCCCTATCGCTGGTTGTTCATCGGTGCCGCAGCCGCGGCTCTGTTTTTCGCCTGGCGCCGCTTGTATCGGCCACGGACCGAATGCGCCGACGGCGAGGTCTGTGCCGTGCCCACGGTCAAACGCGCTTATCGGGCGCTGTTCTGGATCATTGCCGGCCTGGTGGCGCTGTCGGCCGTCGCCCCTTACTTGCTGGGCGCCATCCTTAACTGAAACTCATAAATGGAGACAGGAAGCCATGTTGACGACACTGGATTCAACTCGCAATTTCCCGGCGATTGTGCCGACGATCGTTCTGGGCCTGTTGCTGCTTGCCGGCTGCAGTGACCCGGCGGATGCGCAGGCATCCGCTGCCGAAGGCGAAAGCGAGCGGCGCGAAGTGGTTCTGTCGGTTCCGGACATGAGCTGCCCGATGTGTCCGATCACCGTCCGGCGTGCGCTCAACGGCGTCGACGGCGTCCACGAGGCCGAAGCCGATTTCGATACCAAACAGGCGCGCGCCGTATTCGACCCGGCGCGTACCGATCCCGAGGCGCTGATCGCCGCGATCGAAAATTCGGGGTTCAGCGCCACAATCCAAGGCAAACGCGATGAATGACAGGGACAGGCTGCATATCGCCATTATCGGCAGCGGAAGCGCTGCGTTTGCCGCGGCGATTCGGGCCGCGGAAGAGGGCGCCCGGGTGACCATGATCGAGCGCGACACGCTCGGCGGGACTTGCGTCAACGTCGGCTGCGTGCCGTCGAAGATCATGATCCAGGCCGCCCACGTGGCCCATGTGCGATCGGGCAGTCCCTTTGACGACGGCATCTCCGCCACGCCGCCAAGTATCGATCGCAAGCGGCTTTTCGCCCAGCAGCAGGCCAGGGTCGAGGAACTGCGACAGTCGAAATACCAGTCCATTGTGGACTCGCACGAGGCCATCGAAGTGATCCGCGGCCAGGCGCACTTTGTCGACCGGCATACGCTGGCAGTCGAAACCGAATCCGGGGCCAAACAGCACCTGACGTTTGATCGATGCCTGATTGCCACCGGCGCCCGGCCCGCGATCCCACCCGTCCCGGGTCTGATCGACACGCCGTACTGGACTTCCACCGAGGCCCTTGAAAGTGAAACGATCCCGAGGCGCCTGGCCATCATCGGCTCGTCGGTCGTCGCCGTCGAGCTTGCCCAGGCCTTTGCGCGCCTGGGCAGCCAGGTCACGCTTGTGGCGCGTAACACGCTGTTGTCTCGCGAAGATCCGGCGATCGGCGAGCAGTTGACGCGCGTCTTCCGGGACGAAGGCATCGTTGTACTGGAAAACACAGAGGCCAGCCGGGTCGATCACGTCGGGGATGAATTTCATCTCGCGACCGGGCAGGGCATGCTCAAGGCCGATCGCTTACTGGTCGCCACCGGCCGGACGCCCAACACGAGCGGGTTGGGTCTGGGATGCATCAGTGTCGAGACCGAGAAGAACGGCACAGTGATCGTCGATGATCATATGCGAACCAGTACGACCGGCATCCATGCGGCGGGTGACTGCAGCAGCCAGCCGCAACTTGTCTACGTGGCCGCGGCCGCGGGGACTCGTGCCGCAGTCAACATGACCGGCGGTGAAGCGGCGCTCGATCTGCGTGCCATGCCGGCAGTAGTGTTCACTGAACCCCAGGTGGCCACCGCCGGCTTGTCCGAGACGGAAGCCCAACGCCAAGGCTTCGAGGTCGAAACTCGCACGTTGGATCTGGAGAACGTACCACGGGCCCTGGCCAACTTCGACACGCGCGGCTTCATCAAGCTGGTGGCCGAGGCTGGTTCATACCGGCTGATCGGTGTCCAGGTCGTCGCTGGCAATGCCGGAGAAGTGATTCAGTCGGCCTCGCTGGCGATTCATCTAGGAATGACGGTCGATGAACTAGGCGATCGATTGTTCCCTTACCTGACGATGGTCGAGGGCTTGAAGCTGGTCGCGCAGACGTTTACCCGCGACATCGAAGGGCTCTCGTGTTGTGCAGGTTGACGGCCAATGGGGCTTTGTGAGGTTTGATCAGAATCCACCCAGAGTTCAAGCAAATCCCTACGAATAATCACGCCCTGCTATTGACCTGGTCAGAGCGCGCGGAAGCCACTGATCGCTACGACAGGCGAGAGGGAGTGCCGATCGGGAGGTCATTACTCAGTTGAACGGTTAGAAAGAGACATCGCAGAACGCGTGTGGCTGCGACGCGGTAAGGTTCGGGTTCGCGCTGCGAGGCACCGGTTCGGGCCGATCGGTATCGATGCACAGGGGTGCACATGGGTACAGACTATAATGCGCATAATGTATATTATGGTAAATCAAGCGAGGGTAATCGTGAGCGGCTCAGCGCGGCCTGTCGCGTGGCGCCTGGTACCGGGCGGTCTTTCCGGGGCATCGGATCTCCTCTTTCGCTCGGTTTCCGACATGGGCCGGCGTGGGCAGGCAGGCGCGGCACACATGGATCGTTTGCGAATCCTTTGCAGATCCATTGCGGATCGATTCCGGATCGTTTGCAGAGCGGTTGGGGGCGCGTATCATTCGCCCCTATTCCCGCATTCAACCCGGATTCAACCCGCCATGAACCGGAGTCTGTCCGTGGATTGCAGAGCCAAGCTCTCCGCCCGTCGATCTGCCGCCGCGGTTCGCGATGCGCTTCCGCAGCGGCCTGCGCGGCTGCCGGTGGTCGGTGCGCTCGTCGGCCTTCACCTTGCAGCGCTCGGACTCGTCCAGGCAGCAGAACCCGGCACAGGCGCAAGGTCGGACCCGCCTGCGCGAGCAGTCGCACTCGGGACGAGCGACGTGGATCCGATCCACGCGCCGGTTCCGGAAGCGTGGTTCCGATCGTCCGGCCCGGAACCGGCTGGGCGCGAGGAGCCGCCGACGGCGGCGATACGGGATGATGCGCGGCCTCTGGCAGCCTGGACGGAACAGGCCGACTACCTTCGCCTGCAGCTGACACGCGCCGGATTCCAGCTCGGCGACCGGCTGCACCTGCGCATCTACAAGGAAAGCCGCGAGCTCGAAGTTCACCTGCTTCGCGAAGGCCGCTTCGATCATTTCCGGACCTTCCGCATCTGCGCCATTTCCGGCTCGCTGGGCCCGAAATGGCGCGAAGGCGATCTGCAGGCGCCGGAAGGCGTCTACCGGATCACGCGCGAGCGAATGCATCCCGCGTCGGATTTCCACCTCGCGTTCAACCTGGGGTTCCCGAACCCGCGCGACCGGACGATCGGTGCGACCGGTAGCAACATCATGATTCACGGCGGCTGCGCATCCAACGGCTGCTTCGCGATGACCGACTACTACATGGAGCAGTTGTGGGTGCTGGCCGAGGCCGCCTTCGACGCCGGTCAGCGTGCCGTGGACGTCCACGTGTTCCCGTTCCGGATGTCCGAGGACAACCTGCGTCGCCACGCGGAGTCGCCTCACCGGGCGTTCTGGTCGACGCTGGTCCCGCTCGAGCGCTACTTTCGCCGAACGGGCCATCCACCTCTGATCGATCTCGACGGCCCGGAATACCGCGTCCTCGGCGCCGTTCCATCGGAAGACTCCGCCTCCGTTCGTTCGTCGGCACCCTGATCGGCCCGAGTCATGAATCGTTCGGAGCGATCGAATCATAGGCGCTGCCTATAGCGGCAGGCCGCCCCGCGATGTACTGTACAAAGCGAGAAGTCACCTGAATCGAGCATGGAATTACGAATATAACGCTATAAGATTCAGTAAGTAATGATGTATTCATAAGAAGCATTCGAAGAAACCGACGGTCCGGCGGTGCCGCTACGCGCCCTGCCCCTCAGGCGCAGGAAGGCGCCCTGCCCCCAGGAGGAGCAAGGCGGGTTCGATCTTCTCGTGGATCCGTGGTCGTTCCAAGATCCCGGGGGATCGGGACAGGCGTCAGACGTCGTCGCGCGCCAGTGGCATGGTCATGCAGCGGCAACCGCCGCCGCCGCGGCTGAGTTCGGCGCCGTCGATGCCGACCGCGACGCGCCCGGTCTCCGGCAATTCGGTGTTGCCCTCGAGCAGATCGACGGCGTCGATGATCCGGAAGCCGGCGGCCGACAGTGCGTCGATGGTGTGGACGTTGTGCTTGTAGCCGAGGATGCGCCCGGGACCGAACGCGAAGAAGTTCGCGCCCGACGCCCACTGCTCGCGCTCCTGGTGGAAGGGGTCCGGGCCGCCGCAGGCGATCGGCTCGATGTCCATGTCCAGCGCTGCAAGGGCTTCGAGCACGCCGGAATATTCGCGAATGCGGGCCCCGCCCTCCCCCGCGCCCTCGAACCGGCAGTGGAAGGCCCGACAGCGTTGCGTACCGGTAATCAACGGCGGGAAGGCCACGCAGGCGTCCCGGTCGACCATGGTGAAGATCATGTCCAGGTGGATGGTCGCCCGCGTCTTGGGAATTTCCACGACGATGAAGTCGGTGACCGGGCCCTTGCTGGCGATCGCACGCATCAGTCGATCGATCCCGGCCACGGACGTCCTTTCGCTGTAGCCGATCACGACCAGGTCCTCGCGGACGACGAGCAGGTCGCCGCCCTCGATCGTGACCTCCGAATCGGGGTTGGACGTGCCGTCGAAATAGAAGCCGGCGCTGGACAGGCGCGAATGATGCTTGAAGATCGCCTTGAGCAGCAGCGCTTCGGCCACCCGCGCTCGGAACGCCATCGAGCCGATCACGATGCGGTCGTTGACGCACATGGTCGCGTCCCGGGTAAAGAACGTATTCGGCAGCGGAGGGATCGCATAGCGCGACGGCGCCAGGAACTTCTCCAGGCTGTCGACACGCTTGCCGGTCCCTTCGATCAATTGCCGCGCAAGCCGGCGGGGCTCCAGGTCGATCAATTCCGCGATCAGCTCGGGGCACTGGAACAGCTGACAGAGTTCCTCGATCAGCGCACGCTTCACCTTGTCCCGGCCCAGCACTTCGGTCAGCAGGTCGCGAAACTCGATGACTTCGGCCACCTGCTGCAGGACGCCCTTCAACTGGCGGTGCTCGCCGAGCGCGAGCGGCAGGCTCAGGATGTCGTCGTACAGGACTTCGGCCGCGGTTGCGGGCGTCATGTTCTCGAGTTCCTGCCCGGGGGTGTGGACCACCACCGTCTGCAGGGCCCCGATCTCGGAGTCGAGGCGAATCGAAATGGCCATCGGCGAGTCGTGTTCCTGGGTTGGCGAGCGCCTATTGTGTCAGCGTGCGTCGAGGTAGTGCAGGCCGATCTTGCAAACCTCGTCGTCGAGAGGTTTTACCCACCGAAGTTCGGCGCGCATCGGCCCGAGCCGATTGAGCTTGACCAGGCACGGCAGGCCCTGTTCGGCGCCCTCGGGCAGCGCGGAGGCCAGCGTGACCAGAGCGCAGCCCGTGTAGGACTCGTCGAGTACCGGGCCGGCGGCGTCGGCCTTGAAGAACTGGTCGTCGGGCTCGGCGTCGATGAACTGGACCTGCGCGATGACCACGTCACCGGGATCGAACCGCATGTGACGGCGTTTCGGTGAATTTCCGGACTCGGACATTCGTTCTCCCTCCCTCGTGAGCGGCTGCGCCTGGAATGGCCACGGAGGCCGGCCAGACCGGACCGTTCGCTCCGATCATAGCCCCAAACGGGCGGCGCGCAAAATCGGTGCAGGTGGCGGATGGAGATTGGTGCCCGGGGCCGGACTCGAACCGGCATGGCCTTGCGGCCGGGAAATTTTAAGTCTCCTGTGTCTACCAGTTTCACCACCCGGGCCCGGACGTCATCATAGAGCGATGCGGCGGCTCGCGCGAGTGGCGCTTTCCGGAGGGAACATGCATTCGCGTGCATTCGCGCGGGCGGAAAGAAGAAACGCCCGAGGCGCGGACGCTTCGGGCGTTTCGAATTGGAGGCTAGGCCCGGAGTCGAACCGAGGTACACGGCTTTGCAGGCCGCTGCATAACCACTCTGCCACCTAGCCGCGACAGCTTGTTTCCTGCGGCCCCGATCTGCTCTACCCGATCTGCTCTACGATCCTGCCGCCGGATTCGCCGACGATTCTACCGCCGATTCGGCTGCGGGGCCACAACCGGCCGGGGCCGGAAATGAAAGACCCCGGCGGCGCCGGGGTCTTTCGGAAGCTGGAGCGGGAAACGAGACTCGAACTCGCGACCCCAACCTTGGCAAGGTTGTGCTCTACCAACTGAGCTATTCCCGCGAACAAGTCGAGTATTGTAGTCGACGACTCGAGCCTGTCAAGCACTTTGGCAGGCGAAATCCATTCTCGCTTCGATGTCGGCGCGGGCCGCCACGTATACTGCCGGGCGCGCGCAGGAGCGACTGTCCCCAACCCCAGGAAGGCCCCCCTTGGATCGCACGGAATCGAGCTTGTCGATGCCCGACCACGCTGCACTCGAACTATCGGTCATCGTTCCGACCTGGAACGAGGCCGAGACCATCGAGGCGCTGCTCGCTTCACTCCTCGAGCAGCCCGATCTGCCACGGTCGATGGAGATCGTGGTCGTCGACGATGCATCCGACGACGGCACCCAGCAACGCGTGCTGGACTACGGCGACCCGCGGGTCCGCCTGGTCGAGCACGCCGGCCCGCGCGACCTGACCGCCTCGGTGCTGGCCGGAGCGCGCGCCGCACGCGGTGTCTGGTCCGTGGTGATGGATGCCGACGGCAGTCACCCCGCCGACCGCGTGGCCGCCCTGCTGGGACCGCTGCGCGACGGACAGGCCGATGTGGTCGTCGGCAGCCGCCACGTTGCCGGCGGCGGCATCGACAACTGGCCGGCGATCCGTCGGCTGGTCTCGCGCGGTGCGGCGCTGCTGGCCTGGCCGTTCACTTCCGTTCACGATCCCATGTCGGGCTTCTTCGCCACGCGCACGGGGCGCCTGGCGGCCCTGGAGCCGGCGGCCTGCGGCTACAAGGTGCTGCTCGAACTTCTGGTCCGCTCCGACGAACAGCTCCGGGTCGCCGAAGTCCCGTTCACGTTTCATGACCGTGCCGCCGGCGAGTCGAAGCTGTCCATGCGCGTGCAGTGGTTGTTCCTGCGTCGGCTCGCGGCCTTCGGCGGAGCCCGGCTCAGCGGCGGCAACCTGACTCGCTTCGGCCTGGTCGGATTGAGCGGCGTGGCCGTGGACCTGCTCGTGTTCTGGTTGCTGACCCTGGCCGGTGCAGGCCTGGCCACGGCGCATTGCAGCAGTTTCCTGGTCGCGACGGTATCGAATTTCGCGCTGAACTCAGCCTGGAGCTTCCGCGGCGAGTACCACTCGGATCAACGCCCTGCCCTGCGCTACCTGCGTTTCCTCGGCGTGGCCCTGCTCGCGCTGGCCATGCGCGGCGGTGTGCTGGCGATGCTGGTTCACGGCCTGGACCTGTCCCCGGCACTGGCGATCGCCCCCGCCGTCGCCCTGACCGCCGGAATCAACTACCTGGGCTCGATCTTCTACGTCTTTCCGGCGCGGCCGGCCGCGGGCGATGGCGCGATCGACAAGCCGGCGCTGCGCTGGCGCATGGCGGCGCTGGGGCTGATTGCTGCGTCGCTGCTGCTGCGTCTGCTGTACGTCGGCCGGGTCGACCTGATTCCCGACGAGATGTACTACTGGGTCTACGCGCTGCACCCGGCTCTGTCCTACCTCGACCATCCACCGTTGACCGCATGGCTGATCGCGGCCGGGACGTTCGTGGCCGGCAACACGGTGCTCGGGGTCCGCCTGCCGCTGCTGGTCCTGGCTCCGCTATCGCTGTGGCTGGCCTATCGCTACGGCCGGGCACTGGGCGACAAGACGACCGGCCTGCTGGCGGCGATGCTGGTGGCCACGGTGCCGGCCTGGATGGCCACCGGGTTCCTGATGACGACCGATGCGGCGCTGACCACGGCCTGGCTGGGCGCATTGGTTGCCCTGCGCGCCGTTCTGCTCGACGGCCGGGAGCGGGCCTGGTGGTGGGTCGGTGCCGCCATGGGTCTCGGCGCACTCGCCAAGTACACCATGGTCTTCCTGGTGCCGGGCATCCTGCTGTTCATGCTGCTTCACCGGCCGGCCCGCCGCCAGCTGCGCTCTCTCCACCTCTGGGGAGCAGTGGGGCTGGCCTGGCTTCTGGTTGCACCGGTTCTGGTCTGGAATGCGCGCAACGACTGGGCCTCGTTCGCGTTCCAGTCGACCCGCCGCGTCGCTGAAGACCCGGCGTTTTCCGCCCATCTGCCCCTGGTTCACACGCTGATCATGCTGGCAC
This sequence comes from Wenzhouxiangellaceae bacterium, assembly GCA_965222675.1. Classification (GTDB taxonomy): domain Bacteria; phylum Pseudomonadota; class Gammaproteobacteria; order Xanthomonadales; family Wenzhouxiangellaceae. The sequence continues at coordinate 2,242,180 of OZ244963.1, forward strand.
CCCTGGCCGGGCTGGTCGCGCTGCTCCTGGTGGCGTGGCCGCGGCTGCGGCGATGGGCAGCGCCCGAACCGCTCGCACGGCGCTTCATGGTGTCGATGGCGCTCGGACCGCTGGCCGTGTTCGTCGCCTTCGGAGCCCTGACGCCGACCAAGTTCCACTGGATCGTGCCGGTCTGGCTGAGCCTGCTGCCGATGCTGGCGTCGACCATTCACGCACCGGCCCGGGCATCGACGCCCGCGCCGGTGCGGACCCTGCGAGCCGCCTGGCCGCCGGTGCTGCTGACCTCCTTGATCCTGGTCGGCGCCGGGATGCATTACGTCGCGCTGGGCCTGCCCGGCGTGCCCTGGCGGGAGCATCGGCTGGGCTACCTCGGTTGGCCCGAGATCGCCGCCGAGGTCGGCGAGCTCGAGCGCGAACTGGAAGAACGCACGGGCCGGCGCCCGGTCGTCGCCGGCCTGGCCAAGTGGGGCATTGCCGCGGCCTTGAGTTTTCACGATGTCGACGGCCGTCGCGACAACATCACCGCGCGTAACCTGATCGGCATGGGCGGGTCGCAATGGGAGCGCTGGTTCGACCGCGATACGGATCCGACCCGGCCGGTCCTGCTGGTCAGCCACGAAACCAAGGTGATCACCAAGCCCTGGCTCGAGGATGCGCTGATCGGGCTCGGCCCGCTGCAGACGCGGAGCGTCGAGCGCAACGGCAAGACCGTCCAGCAGATGTACTGGCGGGTGGCCGAAGGCTTCCGGCCCGAGCAGCTCCGGTATCCGGGGCAGGATCCCGCCGATCGCCTGGACGAGGAGTAGGCGTCGAGGCCGCCGCGAGGGGCGATCCGACCAACGGTCGCAGAAACGCTTGCCGGGACTCTCGTCATGACTCTGGTCACGACTCTGGTCACGACTCTGGTCAAGATAATCGGCCCTGCGCAGTTTCCATTCACCCCGTTTGGTGGCAGAATAACGCGGTTTTTACAAACGACGGAGTTCCATGTCCAAGGACGATCACATCGAGATGGAGGGCCGGGTGCTCGAAACCCTGCCCAACACCATGTTCCGTGTCGAGCTCGACAACGGACACACCATCACCGCCCACATTTCGGGCCGCATGCGCAAGCACTACATCCGCATTCTCACCGGCGACCGCGTCAAGGTCGAAATGACGCCGTACGACCTGAGCAAGGGTCGCATCACCTACCGCATGAAGTAGTGGTCGCCCATCCGGACGGCCCGCCACCACGGCGGACGCGTCTGAAGGTCTGCTGCATTGCCGATATCGAAGAAGCCCGCACGGCGATCGCCGCCGGAGCCGATGCACTGGGCCTGGTTTCGGCCATGCCCAGCGGGCCCGGGGTCATCGACGAGACTTCGATCCGGCAACTGATTCCCGCCCTGCCACCCCCGGTCGAGGGCTTCGTCCTCACCGCACTGGAGACCGAAGGCGAACTCCTCGCCCAGGCCGATCGGCTGGGTGCGCGCACGTTGCAGATGGTCCGTGAACTTCCGCTGGAGCTTCATCACCGACTGGCAGCCGCCCGGCCCTGGCTGCGTCGGGTCCAGGTCGTGCACGTCGAGGACGAACGTGCGATCGCTCGAGCGGTCGCCTATGCGCCGCTCGTCGATGCGCTGCTGCTGGATTCGGGGCGGCCATCGGCGGCGGTGGCCGAGCTCGGCGGGACCGGTCGCCGCCACGATTGGTCGATCAGCCGTCGGATCGTCAAGGAGTGCGCTTCGTTCGAGGTGCCGGTCTACCTTGCCGGCGGCCTCGGCCCCGACAACGTCGCCGAGGCGATCCGGGCGGTCCGTCCCTTCGGAATCGATCTGTGCAGCGGGTTGCGCCAGGCCGGCCGGCTGGACCGGGATCGGCTGGCGCGGCTGGTCGGGGCGATGCGTGATGCCGATCGGCGGCCGGACTGACCCGGGGCCGGCCTCGGCCCGGCAGATCGGTCGGCAGATCAGTCGGCAGATCAGTCGGCCGAGACGGTCTCCACCGGCATTTTCGGAAAGCTCAATGCCAGGCTCTTGCCCTCCCCGTCCAGGTCCACCTTGACCGTGCCGCCGTGTTCGGCCAGTTCGCCGAACAACAACTCGTCGGCCAGCGATCGCTTGATGTGCTGCTGGATGACCCGTTTCATCGGCCGGGCGCCCATGGTCGGATCGAACCCGTGCCGCGCCAGCCACTCGCGAGCCTCTGCACTGACCTCGATGTGTACGTTGCGGTCGGCCAACTGGTTTTCCAGTTCCATGACGAACTTGTCGACGACCTGCAGGATCACCTCGAACGGCAAGGCGCCGAACTGGATGACCGCGTCGAGGCGATTGCGGAATTCGGGCGTGAACTGACGGCGAATGGCCTCCATGCTGTCGGAGCTTGCGTCGTTGTCCGTGAAGCCGATGCTGCGCTTGCTCATGTCCGCCGCCCCCGCATTGGTCGTCATCACCAGGATCACGTTGCGGAAGTCCGCCGTGCGCCCGTTGGCGTCGGTCAGCTTGCCGTGGTCCATGACCTGGAGCAGCAGATTGTAGATATCCGGGTGGGCCTTCTCGATCTCGTCGAGCAGCAGAACGGCGTGGGGAGTCTGGGTCACGGCCTCGGTCAGCAGCCCCCCGCGGTCGAAGCCCACGTAGCCCGGAGGTGCGCCGACCAGGCGGGATACCGTGTGCGCCTCCATGTATTCGGACATGTCGAAGCGGATGAGCTCGATGCCGAGGGTCATGGCAAGCTGCCGAGTCACCTCGGTCTTGCCCACGCCGGTCGGGCCGGCGAACAGGTACGCGCCGATCGGCTTCTCGACCTCGCCGAGGCCCGATCGGGCCATCTTGATTGCGGCCGACAGGGTTTCGATGGCGCTGTCCTGGCCGAACACGGTCAGCTTGAGGTCGCGCTCCAGCGTCTTGAGCGCGTCGCGATCGGACCGCGAAACCTGGCGCGGCGGGATGCGGGCCATGCGGGCAACCACGTCCTCGATTTCATGGACACCGATCGTATCGACCCGGTCGTCATCGGGCAGCAGCCGCTGCCGCGCACCGGCCTCGTCGATCACGTCGATCGCCTTGTCCGGCAGGTGACGATCGTTGATGTGACGCGCCGAAAGCGTGGCTGCCGCTTCCAGTCCCTCGGCGGTGTACCGGACGCCGTGGTGGTCCTCGAACCGGTGCTTCAGGCCGTGCAGGATCTCGATCGTCTCGCCGACGGTCGGTTCGACCACGTCGATCTTCTGGAATCGGCGGGCCAGCGCGCGATCCTTCTCGAACACGCCCCGGTACTCCTCGAAGGTCGTCGACCCGATGCAGCGCAATTCACCGTTGGCCAGAACCGGCTTGATCAGGTTCGACGCATCCATGACGCCGCCGGAGGCGGCACCGGCGCCGATGATCGTGTGGATCTCGTCGATGAAGAGCACGGCATGCGGCCGGCTTTTCAGCTCGGCCAGTACCGCCTTGAGCCGTTTCTCGAAATCGCCCCGATACTTGGTGCCAGCCAGCAGGGCGCCGAGGTCCAGCGCCCAGATCTCGGCATCGCGTAGCACCTCCGGGACATCCTCTTCGACGATGCGAAGAGCCAGTCCCTCGGCCAGGGCGGTCTTGCCCACCCCGGATTCGCCGACGTAGAGCGGATTGTTCTTGCGCCGGCGACAGAGAATCTGGATCGTGCGCTCGATCTCGGCCTGGCGTCCGATCAACGGGTCGATCCGGTCGGCGCGCGCTCGCTCGTTGAGGTTGGACGCGTAGGTTGCCAGCGGCGACTTCTGCGGTTCGGCGGACTCTTCGCCGGCCGACTCGGCGTCGGCGGGTTCGTCGGCACGGGCCGGATCGCCCGACTTGCTGATGCCGTGGGAGATGAAATTGATGACATCGAGTCGGCTGACGTCCTGCTGGCCCAGCAGGTAGACCGCGTGCGAGTCCTTTTCGGAGAAGATCGCCGCCAGTACGTTGGCGCCGAGGACTTCGCTCTTCTCGGCCGACTGCACGTGGTACAGGGCGCGCTGCAGCACGCGCTGGAATCCGACCGTGGGCTGGGTGTCGCGCTGGTCGCCGGCCGACAGCACCGGGATGGTCTCGTCGAGCACCTGCTCGAGGTCGGCGGCCAGACGGTCGAAGTCAACGCTGCAGGCCTGCAGCACCGAGCGTGCCGACGGATTGTCGATCAGCGCCAGCAGCAGGTGTTCGACGGTCAGGAATTCATGTCGACGGCTGCGCGCGGCGTGATAGGCCTGCGAGATGGAAAGCTCGAGATCCTTGCTGAACATTTCGGGTCACTCCTCGCCGGGCCGGCGGTCGACGCATTCACTCTGCGACTTCGACCCGCCGGAGGTCAAGTCGATGGGGGGGTGCAAAAGCGTGACGCTCGTCACGATTCCTCCAGCGTGCACTGCAGCGGATGCTCGTGCTCGCGGGCATAGTCGTTGACCTGGATCACCTTGGTTTCCGCGATTTCGAACGTGTAGATGCCCGCAACGCCGCGGCCGCGGGTGTGGACATGAAGCATGATCTGCGTCGCCTTGTCGTGGGCCAGCCCGAAGAACCGCTTCAGCACATCGACGACGAACTCCATCGGCGTGTAGTCGTCGTTCAGGACCACCACCTTGTACAGGGGCGGTTTCCGGACCTTGGGCTTCGATTCTTCCAGCGCCAACCCGTCGTGGGGCGCGCCGGGCGTTCTGGACGGTTCGGTCATCGGCAGGAAGCCATGAGTCGCTCGTGAGAAAGATGGTACCCCAACGTTGTGTGTGCGGCGGTGCCTTTCAAGACGGGCGGACGGTAAAACGCCGCGACCGGTGGCCGGTCGCGGCGCTGGACGGACGTTGCCGCCTGATCGGCGGAAACGGGCTCAGGCCGATTCGCGGAACTGCTGTTCCTCGGTCGACCCGCTCAGTGCCGACAGAGACGATTGACCGGATGAAATGGCCTGCGTCAATTGGTCGAAGTAGCCGGTACCGACCTCGCGCTGGTGGCGGGTCGCGGTATAGCCGTCCTTCTCCGATGCGAATTCGGCTTCCTGCAGCTCGACGTAGGCCTGCATCTGGCGCGCGTTGTAGCCCCGGGCCAGCTGGAACATCGAGTAGTTCAGGGCGTGGAAGCCGGCCAGGGTGATGAACTGGAACTTGTAGCCCATGGCGCCCAGTTCGTTCTGGAACCGCGCGATGTCGGCCTCCGACAGGTTCTTCTTCCAGTTGAACGACGGCGAGCAGTTGTAGGCCAGCATCTTCTCCGGGTACTTGTCGCGGATGGCCTCGGCGAAGTTCTTCGCCTGCTCCAGGCTGGGCGTCGATGTCTCGCACCAGATCAGGTCGGCGTACGGTGCGTAGGCGAGACCCCGCGAGATCGCCTGCTCCTGGCTTGCCTTGACCTCGTAGAAGCCTTCGACGGTGCGCTTGCCGGTGCAGAACTCCCGATCCCGCTCGTCGATGTCGGCGGTCAGCAGGTTGGCGCCCATGGCGTCGGTCCGGGCGACGATGATCGTCGGCACGCCCTCGATGTCGGCCGCCAGCCTGGCTGCGACCAGCTTGTTGACCGCCTCCGAGGTCGGCACCAACACCTTGCCACCCATGTGGCCACACTTCTTGGCCGACGCCAGCTGGTCCTCGAAGTGCACGCCGGCCGCGCCGGCTTCGATCATGCCCTTCATCAGTTCGTGCGCGTTGAGGACCCCGCCGAAGCCCGCCTCGGCATCGGCGACGATGGGGGCGAACCAGTCGATGTCGCCCTCGCCTTCGGAATGCTGGATCTGGTCGGCGCGCATCAGCGTGTTGTTGATCCTGCGCACGACGTCGGGCACCGAGCTGGCCGGATACAGGGACTGGTCCGGATACATCTGGCCGCCATTGTTGGCATCGGCGGCGACCTGCCAGCCCGACAGGTAGATGGCCTTGAGCCCGGCCCGTACCTGTTGCATGGCCTGGTTGCCGGTCAGCGCGCCGAGCGCGTTGACGTAGGACTCTTCGTGCATCAGCCGCCAGAGCTTCTCGGACCCGTGGCGCGCCAGCGTGTGCTCGACCTGCAGCGTGCCGCGCAGGCGATGCACTTCGGCGGCATCGTAGGGGCGCTCCACGCCCTTCCAGCGCGGATTCTCGGTCCATTCGCGCTCCATCTCGATGATGGTGCCGACGTCGGTTGTATCGTTCATTTCGGGCTCCTTGCGTGCTCGTGATGGTGGGCTCGGGCGGGGTCAGTCGAGCCGGGCGTAGGCCGGCAGCGTGATGAATTCGATGAAATCGTCGTCGTGGGTAACGCGCTCGAGCAGCTCCGCGGCAGCGTGGAGCTGCGGGCCGGCGGTGTCGGCCTCGACCAGCTCGGCGACGATCTCGGCGTGCCACTCTCGAACGAGCTTCGCGTCGATGTCGCGCCCGTCGTCGAGCCGGCCGGCCGGGTGCCGGATCCACTGCCAGAGCTGGGCGCGCGCGATCTCCGCGGTCGCGGCGTCTTCCATCAGGTGGCGGATCGGTACGCAGCCCTGGCCGTCCAGCCACGCTGCCAGGTACTCGATCGCGACGCGGATGTTGCCGCGCACGCCGGCCTCGGTGATCGAGCCTTGCGCGGGCCGGACCAGGTCGGCCGCGGAAATTTCGACGTCGCGGCGGAGCTTGCCGAGCTGGTTCGGGCCGTGCAGGTACTCGTCGAAGATGTCCATGGCGATCGGGATCAGGCCCGGGTGGGCGACCCAGGTTCCGTCGTGACCTTCCGACGCCTCGCGCTTCTTGTCGGCGCGAACCTTGTCCAGCGCGGCTCGATTGGCCCCCTCGTCGTCCTTGATCGGAATCTGTGCCGCCATGCCGCCCATCGCGAACGCCCCGCGCCGGTGGCAGGTCCGGATCAGAAGCTGCGAGTACGCGCTGAGGAACGGCGTGGTCATCGTGACCTGCTCCCGGTCCGGAAGCACCTTGTCAGGATGGTTACGGAACCGCTTGATATAGCTGAAGATGTAGTCCCAGCGACCGCAGTTCAGCCCGACGATCCGGCGCTTCAGTGCATGCAGGATCTCGTCCATCTGGAAGACCGCTGGCAGGGTCTCGATCAGCACTGTCACCTTGATCGTCCCGGGCTCGAGGCCGAGCCGCTGCTCGATCAGAGCCAGCGCCTCGTCCCACAGCGCCGCTTCCTGGTGGTGCTCGAGCTTGGGCAGGTAGAGGTACGGTCCGGACCCCCTGTCGACCAGCGCGCGGGCGTTGTGGAACACGAAGGTGGCGGCATCGAACAGGCCGGCGGGGATCGGCCGGCCGTCGACCTCGACATGCTTTTCGTCCAGGTGCCAGCCGCGTGGCCGGGCGATCAGCACGGCCGGGTCGCGGTCGAGCGCGTAGTGCTTGCCGCTGGCAGCGGTGAACTCGATCGTGCCGCGCGCCGCGTCGTGGAGGTTCTGCTGGCCGTGCAGCATGTTGGACCAGGTCGGCGTGCTCGAGTCCTCGAAATCGGCCATGAACACCCGCGCACCGGAGTTCAGGGCGTTGATGATCATCTTGCGATCGACCGGCCCGGTGATCTCCACGCGCCGGTCCTGGAGATCGGCCGGGATCTCGGCGACCTGCCAGTCGGACTCGCGGATCTCGCGGGTTTCCGGCAGGAAGTCCAGCGTGCCGCCTGCGTCGAGCTCTTCCTGCAGCTGCATTCGGGCGGCCAGCAGGCGGTCGACCGGGTCGCGGAAGAGGCGACCGAGCTCGCCGAGCAGCGCCAGCAGCGCGTCGTCGAGCAGGCCTTCGGTTCCCTCGGGCTGCGGCGCGAGAAGCCGGACCGGGGCGGAAGCTTCGGGGCGGGCAATGGACGACATCTGCGGACCTCGACGAAAGACGAGGTCAGACTAGAGCGCCGCCGGGTATATGACAAATTAAATAAACGGATATTCTGTATTGGTTTTTCCAATACACTATCCGTTCGGGACGTGCCCGAAGACCGTCCGGGAGACTTTGGCCATGTACAAGGGCAACCTGCTCAAGCACTTGCGCGCGTTCTGCCAGACCGCCCGGCTGGGGACCGTGTCCGCAGCCGCCGACCGGCTCTACGTCTCGCAGCCTTCGGTCAGCCAGCAGATCCGCGCTCTTGAGGACGAACTGGGCCAGCAACTGTTCGACCGCCAGGGTGCTCGGATGCACCTGACGCCGGCCGGTCGCACGCTGCTCGAGCTGGCCCGTCCGCTCGTCGATCGCATCGACGCCCTGCCCGACGAGTTCGCCCGGGCCTTCGGCCGGCTGGACTCGGGCGAGATCCGAATCGCGGCCGGCGAGTCGACCATCCTCCACCTGCTGCCGGCCCTGCTCCAGCGCTTCCGCCGCCAGCACCCGGGAATCTTCGTGCACCTGCACAACGTCACCGGCGCCGACGGCCTGGGCCTGATCCGCTCCGACGAGGTCGACTTCGCGGTCGGCTCGATGATCGACGTGCCCGACGACATCCGGTATCGCCCGGTCTACAGCTTCAAGCCGGTGCTCATCGCGCACCGTGATCACCCGCTGGCCCGGCGGCGTGAAATCACGCTCGCCGACATCAGCCCCTACGGTCTGATCCTTCCACCGCGCCGGTTGACCACCTACACGCTGATCGACCGGGTGTTCCAGAAGCACAAGCTGCCGTTCCGGGTCACCCTGGAAGTCGGCGGCTGGGAGGTGATCAAGAAGTTCGTCGCCCACGGCATGGGGGTCTCGATCGTCACCAGCATCTGCTTGAGCGACGCCGATCGCGACCAGCTGATCACCCGCGACGTCAGCCGCTGGTTTCCGAAGCGAACCTACGGTGTGGTCATGCGCAAGGGTGCCTACCAGACTCCGCAGGCAAGGCGCTTCATCGAGCTGATGTCGCCGGACCTGTTCCCCGAGCCCGAGTTCGTCGCCGAGCGGCCGTCGGGATGACTCGAGGCCGTGCAAGCGGTCGCGCCAGGGCGGGCGCGGCTTGCGATCCCGGGCCGCGCCCCCCATCCTGCTGCTCATGACTATCGAAACCATGGTCGCCATGTCCGGCGGCGTCGATTCCTCGGTGACCGCCCTGCTTCTGAAGCAGCGCGGCGAGGCGATCGCCGGCCTGTTCATGAAGAACTGGGAGGACGACGACGGAATCGACGGCGCCTGCGCGGCCGAAGACGATGCAGCCGATGCCCGCGCGGTCGCCGAGCAGCTCGGCATTCCGTTCCACGCCCGGAACTTCGCGCTCGAGTACTGGGAATCGGTATTCGAGGAATTTCTCGCCGAGCTGCGCGCCGGACGGACCCCGAACCCCGACGTGCTGTGCAATCGGGAGATCAAGTTCAAGACCTTCCTGGACCACGCTCGCGACCTCGGCGCAGAAACCATGGCCACCGGGCACTACGCGCGCCGCGACGAGCGTGACGGGCGCTACCGCCTGTTGAAGGGACGCGACGCGAACAAGGACCAGAGCTACTTCCTGTACATGCTCGACCAGGCGCAGCTGGAGCGCGCACGCTTTCCCGTCGGCGAACTGGAAAAGCCCGAGCTGCGCCGGATCGCCGCCGATGCTGGCCTGCCGACGGCGGACAAGAAGGACTCCACGGGCATCTGCTTCATCGGCGAGCGTGACTTCGACGGTTTCATCGCTCGCTATCTCGAGGCCTCGCCCGGCGCTATCCTGACCACCGATGGTCGGCGTATCGGCGAGCACCGCGGCTTGATCCACTACACGCTAGGACAGCGCAAGGGCCTGGGCATCGGCGGTGTGAGCGGCTTTCCGGAAGCGCCCTGGTTCGTTGTCCACAAGGACCTGCCGGGCAACCGGCTGTTCGTGACCCAGGACCCCGTCGACCCGCACCTGGTCGCCGATCGCCTGGTCGCCACCCGCCTGACCTGGATCGCCGGCGAGCCGCCGGCCGACGACGACCGCCTGAGCGCGAAGATCCGCTACCGCCAGGCCGACCAGCCGGTCACCATCGAGGCGCTCGGCGATGATCGCCTGGAGTTGCGCTTCCATTCCCCGCAGCGCGCGATCACTCCGGGCCAGTCGGTCGTGCTCTACCGGGGCGACGAATGCCTGGGCGGCGGGATCATCGAGCGCGGGAGCCAGCGCGTCCCGGAGGCTGCATGAAGCACGACCTGGCCGAACAGACCCTGGCCTTCGCCGGCACGCTCCAGGCCGGAGAACTGGTGCGCCAGATCGGCGTGTCCGGTCACTGCAGCCGCCAGGCCGCGGCAAGCACGGTCGACAGCCTGTTCGCCGTCGATGCGGCATCGACCGCGGCGGTATACGGCGGCGTCGACGGCGTACGCCTCGGCATCACCGTTGCCTGCGAACTCGGCAGCGGCGGCTCGCGTGATGCGCTCACCGCACTGGGCTACGCGTCGGGTCTGATGCGCCTGGCCCGCCTGCTCGACCGGGACGCTGAACGGCAGCGTGCGCTGCACCGCGAACTCGAGCTTGTGACCTCCGCTCGCAAGCGCGCCGACGATCCGCTGGATTCCGCGGTCCTGGCCCAGCTGGCCGACGTGTATCGAACCACCCTGTCGACCCTGCCGTTCCGAATCCAGGTGGTCGGAAGGCCGGAAGTTCTCCAGCAGCCCGACAAGGTCGAATGGGTGCGCGCTCTCCTGCTGGGAGGGCTGCGCTCTGCATTCCTCTGGCGTCAGATCGGCGGCCGGCCCTGGCGCCTGCTGTTCCAGCGCAGGCGCATGTTCCGTATCGCCGCCGAGTTGGCCGAGGGCTGAAGTGGCGGCCTGAGATGTCCACCTTGGACGTGAGCTCCCACGTCGACCGAGACATCGACCACGACGGCGCGTCCGGGAGCGCCGGCACCGCATGATAAAATGGCGGTCTTTTCGTCCGATCGATCCTTCAATCCGGAGACTGCCATGCGAGACGCTCTGAACTGCCGTGATGCCTTCGAGGCCCACGGCACGTCCTACCAGTTCTACAGCCTGAAGAAGCTCGGCGAGAAGCACGATATCTCGCGCCTGCCCTTCTCGTTGAAGATCCTGTTGGAAAACCTGCTGCGGCACGAGGACGGCGAAAACATCACCGCCGACGACATCGCCGCGGTGGCCAACTGGGACGCCAACGCCGAGCCCTCGCAGGAAATCTCCTTCACGCCGGCCCGCGTCGTCCTGCAGGACTTTACCGGCGTGCCGGCGATCGTCGATCTCGCCGCGATGCGCGACGCGATGAAGAACCTGGCCGGCTCGCCGACCCGGATCAACCCGCTCTCGCCCGCCGAGCTGGTCATCGATCACTCGGTCCAGGTCGACGAATACGGTCGCGCCGACGCCCTGGACCTGAACAACCGCATCGAATTCGAGCGCAACAAGGAGCGCTACGCGTTCCTGCGCTGGGGTCAGGGTGCCTTCGACAACTTCAAGGTCGTGCCGCCGAACACCGGCATCGTGCACCAGGTCAACCTGGAACACCTCTCGCGCGTGGTCTTCGGCCAGGAGGTCGACGGCGAGATGATGGCCTGGCCCGACACGGTGGTCGGCACCGACTCGCACACCACCATGATCAACGGCCTGGGCGTGCTCGGCTGGGGCGTCGGCGGGATCGAGGCCGAGGCCGCCATGCTGGGCCAGCCGATCTCGATGCTGCTGCCGCAGGTCGTCGGCTTCAAGCTCTCCGGCAAGCTGCCGGAAGGCGCGACCGCCACCGACCTGGTGCTGACGGTCACCGACATGCTGCGCGACCACGGCGTGGTCGGCAAGTTCGTCGAATTCTTCGGCGACGGCCTGACCCACCTGCCGCTGGCCGACCGCGCGACGCTCGGCAACATGTCGCCGGAATTCGGGTCGACCTGCGCGATCTTCCCGATCGACGCCGAAACGATCCGCTATATGAAGATGTCCGGGCGCAGCGACGAGCGTCTGGCGCTGGTCGAGGCGTATGCCAAGGCCCAGGGCCTGTGGCGCGAAGACGGCGATGCGCAGGCCGACTACACCAGCGTCATCGAACTCGACATGGGCACGGTCGTGCCGTCGCTGGCCGGGCCGAAGCGTCCGCAGGACCGCATTGCCCTGACCGACGCGAAGAATTCTTTCCTCAAGACCTGCGCCCACATGACCGAGGATCGCGACGGCAACGAGGACGGCACCTTCGCCGGCGAAGGCGGCGGCACTGCGGTCGGTCACGACACGCCGGGCGTGGCGGAAGTCGAGTACAAGGGCGAGAAGTTCGTGCTCAAGGACGGTGCGGTCGTGATTGCCGCGATCACGTCCTGCACCAACACGTCGAACCCGGCCGTGATGCTCGGCGCCGGGCTGCTGGCGCGCAACGCGCGCAAGAAGGGCCTGAAGGTCAAGCCCTGGGTCAAGACTTCGCTTGCGCCGGGCTCCAAGGTGGTTACCGATTACCTGGAGAAGGCCGAGCTCGATGACGACCTCGAAGCGCTGGGCTTCTACACCGTCGGTTACGGCTGCACCACCTGCATCGGCAACTCCGGACCGCTGCCGGATCCGATCGAGAAGGCCGTGCGCGAGCGCGAGATGGTGGTCGCCTCGGTGCTGTCCGGCAACCGCAACTTCGAGGGCCGGATCCACGCCGAGGTGCGGACCAACTACCTGGCCTCGCCGCCGCTGGTGGTCGCCTACGCGATCGCCGGCCGGATGGACATCGACCTCATCGAGGAGCCGCTGGGCCAGGACGAGGACGGCAACGACGTCTTCCTCAAGGACATCTGGCCCGACGCGCACGAGCTGCACGACTTCATCCAGAAGACCGTGACCTCGGAGATGTACTCGCGCAACTACGCCAGCGTGTTCGAAGGCGACGAGCGCTGGAAGTCGATGGACACGCCGACCGGCGAGATGTTCGCTTGGTCCGACGATTCGACCTACGTGCAGAACCCGCCCTACTTCGAGGGCATGACGATGGACCTGCCGGAAATCGGGGACATCAAGGGCGCACGCTGCCTGGCCAGGCTGGGCGACTCGGTCACCACCGACCACATCTCGCCGGCCGGTGCGATCAAGCCAGACTCGCCGGCGGGAGAGTACCTGCAGGAGCACGGCGTATCGCCGGTGGACTTCAACAGCTACGGGTCCCGCCGCGGCAACCACGAAGTCATGATGCGCGGCACCTTTGCCAACGTCCGGATCAAGAACGAGATGGCCGAGGGCACCGAGGGTGGCTTCACCACGCATGTCGGTTCCGGCGAAGTCATGCCGATCTACGATGCGGCGATGAAGTACAAGGAAGAAGGTACGCCGCTGGTCGTCCTCGCCGGCAAGGAGTACGGGACCGGTTCGTCGCGCGACTGGGCGGCCAAGGGCACCCTCCTGCTCGGCGTCAAGGCGGTCATCACCGAGTCCTTCGAGCGTATTCACCGCTCCAACCTGGTCGGCATGGGCGTTCTTCCGCTGAACTTCATGGAAGGCGAGACGCGCGAGACCCTGGGCCTGACCGGCTTCGAGACCTACGCCATCGAGGACCTGGACATCGGCAACTCGAACAAGGCGACCGTCATCGCCACCGACGACGACGGCAAGGAAACGAAGTTCGAAGTGCGCGTGAGGCTGGATACGCCCAAGGAAGTCCAGTACTACAAGCACGGCGGCATCCTGCACTACGTGCTGCGCCAGCTGGCGGGCACCGACCCGGCCGACAGCGGACGCGCGGCCGCCTGACCCGTAAATCGCAAGCCACCGGATCGGGCTCGGCCCGCTCCGGACAAGAACGGCCCGCTTCGAGCGGGCCGTTCTTGTTTGCGGAAAACTCGCGTTCCGCTCAGTCGTCGAGCTGTGGGATCCGCCCCGGCGTCCAGGGCGCCTTGCCGGCGACGTCGTCCTCGAGCCCATCGAGTGCGGTGTCCGCGGAACGGAGCGCTTCTTCCACCTTGTCGTACTGCGATCGGGCGATCGTCAGGGACCGGGCCTGGTTGTCGGTGATCGCCGCCAGCGCATTCCAGTGCGCCCAGGAGAACATGCCGACGCGGCCCGCCAGGCCCATCGGCCGCGGCTCGTTCGCACCGGCGCGAACGCTGTCACCGTAGAGCAGCACGCCGAGATCGGTCAGCTGTTCGTCGATGCGGTCGAGGCGGTTGCGCAGGTTCGGGTCCAGCTCCGGCGTGTCGCGGATCGCGACATCGAGGTGAGCGGCCCGGTCGCGGAGTTCACCCAGGGCGCCACCGGCGCCCTGCACCGCGCGGCTCAGATCGGCCGCAGCCTGCATGGCCTCGGCATGAGCGTCGAGCGAATCCGGCCGGAACAGGCCGCGATCCAGCGGCTTGACGGTGAACGACACCGGTTCGGTCAGCGCCTCGGTTTCGCCCCGCACGCGCGTGAAGAGGCGTGCGGTATAGCGACCGGGCGCGACGAACACGCCCTGCGGTTCGCTGGCCCACGGCGCGCGGAAGCCGCCGCCGCCGAGTTCCACCGGGTCCGGCGCCGGCGTGCGCAGGTCCCACGCGACGCGGTGCAGGCCGCTGGCGGTCGGGCCGGTGATCCTGCGGACCACCTCGCCTGCATCGTCTCTGATTTCGATCAGGAGTTCCGGGGGCTGCTCACGCTCCTCCGCGCGAAGCCGGTCCCAGGACGGATACGGGTTGTCCTCGAAGGTCTTGCGTCGTTCGGCCTCCTCTTCCAGGCGCTGGTCGCGCAGGCTCTCATAGCCGTCGCGCAGGTAGTAGGTGAACACCGCGCCGAAGGGCGGGTTGTCGGCGGTGAAGAAGGTCTCGCCCTGGAAACCCTTGGTGCCGTAGCCGAAGACGTCTTCGACCTGGTACATCCAGGGATCGCGCACCGGGAACATCGTGGCCTCGTTCGCGGCCACGTCCTCGGCCGGCGTGCGCAGTGCTCTGTAATCATCGAGAATCCGGATGCCGCGGCCGAAGGTGGCGATCACCAGGTCGTTCTCCCGGCGCTGGATCTCGAGGTCGCGCACGGCGATCGTCGGCATGCCGCCGGTGATCTCGTGCCAGTTCTCGCCGCCGTTCTGGCTGTAGTAGACGCCGAACTCGGTGCCCACGAACAGCAGGTCCGGGTCGACGTGGTCCTGGACGATCGTGTGCACGTTGCCGCGCTCCGGCAGGTCGCCGGTGATCGACGTCCACGACCGCCCGCGGTTGGTCGAGCGATACACGTAGGGTTTGTAGTCGCCGCGCTTGTGGTTGTTGAAGGTGGCGAAGACCGTGTCCTCGTCATGAAGCGAGGCCGCGAGGTCGCTGACGAAGGTCATGTCGGGGACGCGGCCGAAGTCGTCGCGCCGGGTCCAGGTCTCGCCGCCGTCGCCGGTGACCTGGATCAGGCCGTCGTCGGTGCCGGCATAGATCAGGCCCTCGACCAGCGGACTTTCGGAAAGCGAGATGATGCTGCCGTACATCGAGGTCGAGTCGTTCTTGGCGACCGCATCAACGCTCCAGACCCGGTCCATGACCTCGAGTTCGTTGCGGTCCAGCTGGCGGGTCAGGTCGGGGCTGAACTTGCGCCAGGAATTGCCGCCGTCGTCGCTGCGAAAGATACTTTCAGCGGCGAAGTAGAGCCGCTTCGGGTCGTGCGGACTGATGATGAAGGCCGAGTTCCAGTTCCACTTGAAATCGTCCTCGTCCGCGCCCGGCATCGGCGTGATCAGGACCCGCTCGCCGCTGGTCCGGTCGTAGCGCGCCAGCATGCCGTACTGGAGCTGCGAGTAGACGATGTCCGGATTGGTCGGGTCGACCTGGGTCTTGAAGCCGTCGCCGCCCAGGGTCACGATCCAGTCGGAATTCGCGATCCCGTAGTTGAATGTGGTGCGGGACGGCGCGCCCAGCGTGGAATTATCCTGCGTGCCGCCGTAAACGTTGTAGAACGGTTCGGCGTTGTCGGGCGTGGCGCGGTAGAACTGGGTGATCGGCAGGTTCTCGACGTGGCGCCAGTTCGCGCCGCGATCGTAGCTGTCGTAGATGCCGCCGTCGTTGCCGGTGATGATGTGATCCGGGTTGTCCGGATTGATCCACAGCGCGTGCTCGTCGACGTGCTTGTGGGCCGAGCCGACCATCGACCAGTTCGCGCCGCCGTCCTCGGTCACCATGAGGAAGGTATCCATCGAGTAGACCCGGTCCGGATGAACCGGATCGGCGATCAGTTCGTTGTAGTACTGCGGGCTGCCGGCGACGTAGCTCGATCGTTTCTCCCAGCTCACGCCGAAATCGGTCGATCGATAGGTGCCCTCGCCTTCGCCGTCGGTCTCGATGACCGCGTAGACCGTATCGGGACGTGCGGGCGCGAAGGCCATGCCGATCTTGCCCATGTCCTCGCCCGGCAAACCTGCGCTGATCTCGGTCCAGCTCGCGCCACCATCGGTCGACCGGTGAATGCCGCTGCCCGGGCCGCCGTTGATCAGGGTCCAGACATGGCGTCGGCGCTGGTAGCTGGAGGCCAGCAGGAGATCCGGGTTGTCCGGGTGCATGATCACTTCGTTGACGCCGGTGTGCTCGTCGATCTCGAGGATCCGCTCCCAGGTTTCGCCGCCGTCGCGGCTTCGGTAGACGCCACGATCGCCGCCGGAACTCCACAGCGGGCCGTGGGCGGCGACCAGTACGTGGTCCGAATCGCGTGGGTCGATCACGATCGCGCCGATGTGGCCGGAATCCGTCAGGCCCATGTTCGTCCAGCTGCGACCGCCGTCGTTCGACTTGTAGACGCCGTCGCCGAAGCCGACCGAGCGCTGGGCGTTGTTCTCGCCGGTCCCGACCCAGACCGTGTCCGGATCGTTCGGGTCCAGTTCGACGACGCCCACGGCGTAGGAGGCCTCGTTGTCGAAGATCGGCGTCCAGGTGATGCCGCCGTTGGTCGTCTTCCAGACTCCGCCGGATGCGACGCCGGCGTAGAAGGTCTGCCAGCCGTCCGGGTGCATCGCGAAGTCGCTGATGCGGCCGGAGGTCACGGCCGGGCCGATGTTGCGGACGCTCAAGCCGCCGAAGATCCGATCGGCATCGGGTGCGTCGTCGTTGGCGTGCAACGGAGCGCTGGTCAGCACCAGCAGCAGCAAGGCGGACGGGCCGCGCATGCGGTGTGGATGTCGATTCATCGAGAGGTCTCCCGGATACGGAACAAAACGTCGAGTGCGGCCGAGGCCGCATGCAATGGTCGAAGCTTACCGCCGAAATACCCTGCGTTGCGACCTCCCCCGGCCCGAGCGCCAGAGCGCATCGTTCGAACGCGCTCGAGCCTGTGTTTCACGTCGGGCCGGACCGGTCGAACTCCTCGAGGATCGAGGCGATGCGTCGGTCCTTCTCGTTCCACAGTTCATTCAACCAGTTCTGGAATCGCCGCCGGAATTCCGGGTCGTCCTGGTAGGTGCCGGCGAGCAGTTCGTCGGGCACCGGGAAGCTGCGCACGTCGACCACGATCTCGGGAATTTCGCCGGCCATCAGGGCGCCCAGTTCGCCCCCACCCCTGGGGTAGACCACGGTGACATCGACAATGGTGTCGATGGCGCCCTTCATCGCGTCGAGCACGAAGGCGATGCCGCCGCCGCGAGGCTTGAGCAGATGGTCGTGCGGGGCGCCCTGTTTGGCGTGTTTCGCGGGCTCGAAGCGCGTGCCCTCGACGAAGTTCATGACCGAGACCGGCAGGTCGCGGAACTTGCGGCAGGCCTTGCGCGTGGCCTGGATGTCGCGGCCGGCCAGTTCCGGCCGCCGCGCCACCTGTTCCTTCGAATAGCGTTTCATGAACGGGAAGTCCAGGGACCACCAGGCCAGCCCCAGCACCGGAACCCAGATCAGCTGGCTCTTCAGGAAGAAGCGCAGGAGCGGAATCCTGCGATTGAATACGCGCTGCAACACCGGGATGTCGACCCAGCTCTGATGGTTGGCCAGCACCAGGAACTGCCCGTTCCGGGCATCCGGGATTTGGCCGCGGACCGTCAACTTCGAGCCGCTCAGCGTATCGATCATCCAGTTGTTGAAGCCGATCCAGGACTCGGCCAGCGCGGTCAGGACGCGGGTCAGGCCTCGCCGGAACCCGGGGACCGGGATCAGGATCTTGACCAGGGCCAGCAGGATCAGGGGTACCCCGTGAACCAGCGTATTGAGCGCGAGCAGCACAGTCGCGATGAGAATCCGGAACCAGCGCATGGAGATATCCGGCGTGGGCGAGAGACCATTCTCGCCGATTCAGGTCGATGCGCGCCCGGGCCCGTCGACCGCCTGCCGCCGGCCGCGGAACGGCGAAGCCGCGCGGCGCTCGCTATACTCCTCGTTCGCGTCTGGTCGACGCTGCTCCGACCCCAACCTGCGCCGCGCCCAATGGTCACGACCCGAATCGACTCCAAGCTGCCCGACGTCGGCACCTCGATCTTTGCCGTGATGTCGCAGAAGGCGCAGCAGTCCGGCGCCCTGAACCTGGCCCAGGGCTTCCCCGACTTCGAATGCCCCGAGGCGCTGCGCCGGAAGGTCGAGGAGGCCATGGCGGCCGGCCACAACCAGTACGCGCCGATGCCCGGCCTGCCGCTGCTGCGCGAGCGGATCGCGCAGAAGGTGGCGACGCTCTACGGCGCCGATATCGATCCGGACAGCGGGATCACCGTGACCTGCGGCGCCACGGAGGCGCTGTTCGTGGCGATCCAGGCCACCGTCCGGCCCGGCGACGAAGTGATCGTGTTCGACCCTGCCTACGACAGCTACGAGCCTGCCGTGCGCCTGGCCGGTGGTACCTGCATCCACCTGCCGCTGACCGCGCCGGACTACACGATCGACTTCGACCGCCTCGCTGCGGCCCTGAGTGCGCGCACGCGCCTGGTCGTCGTCAACAGCCCGCACAATCCCACCGGCGCGGTGCTCTCGGCCGCCGACCTGGATCGCCTGGCAGGACTGCTGCGCGATTCCGGCTGCTACCTCCTGTCCGACGAAGTGTACGAACACATCGTATTCGACGGCAGGATGCACGCCAGCGTGCTGGCCCACCCGGAGCTCCGCGAGCGCAGTTTCGCGGTTTCCTCCTTCGGCAAGACCTATCACACCACCGGTTGGAAGATCGGCTACTGCGTCGCGCCCCGTGCGCTGACCGCCGAGTTTCGCAAGGTCCACCAGTTCGTGACCTTTGCCGTGTCCACGCCGATGCAGCACGCCATCGCCGATTTCATGGCCGATTCAATGGGCGATTCAATGGGCGATTCAATGGGCGATTCAATGGGCAATCCGAGCTTCCACCTGGAGCTTCCGGCTTTCTACCAGGCGCGCCGGGATCGCTTCCGGGCCGGCCTCGAGGGTTCGGCGTGGGGGCTTCTGCCGTGCCCCGGCACCTACTTCCAGCTCCTCGACTACAGCGCGATCTCGGATCGTCCCGATACCGAGATGGCCGACTGGCTGATCGAAGAGGCGGGCGTGGCCTCGATTCCCGTTTCCGTCTTTCACGCGGACCGGCGCGACGATCGCGTGCTCCGCTTCTGCTTCGCCAAGTCCGATGCCACGCTGGACGCGGCGATCGAGCGACTCGCCGGAATCGGGACTGGCTCTTGAGCGTCGACGCGCCGCGACCCCGCCACTTGCCGCCCGAGGAGGAGCTCGACGAGAACTTCATCCGGGCCTCGGGCCCGGGCGGGCAGCACGTCAATCGAGCCGAGACCGCGGTGCAGCTGCGCTTCGACGCGCGCGCCAGCAGTTTCCTGGCCGACGCCGTACGCGAACGGCTCCTCGAGGCCGCGGGCCAGCTCGCGGACCGCAACGGCGTGATCACGCTGCGCAGCGAGTCGAGCCGGAGCCAGTATCGCAACCGGGTCGAGGCCCGACGACGGCTGGCCGCCATGATCGAGCGGGCCAGCCGGCCGCCGAAGCGGCGCATCAAGACCCGGCCGTCGCGCTCGCAGCGTGAGAAACGCCTGTCGGAGAAACGCCACAAGCAGAAGATCCGGCGCCTGCGCAAACCGCCGAAGGTGGACGAATGAGGCCTCGAGCACCCGACAAGCGTTGCTGGACGCGAAGCGCGACCCTGCGCGTCCTCGCGGCCCTGCTCTGCCTCGGGCCGGCGATCCTCGCAGGGCCCCCGACGCACGCCGCCGACGCGTCGGACGCGCTGGACCTTGCGCCGACGCTCGGCGAGTTCGAGGATCGCTTCAAGCGGGCGGTGGCCGACGAGCGGATTCCCGGGGCGGCGTGGGTGGTCGTTCACCGCGGCCAGGTCCTCGGCCTGGGCACCTACGGCCACGTCGACCAGCGGGGTACGCGGCCGATCGATCCGTCGACGGTGTTCCGGATCGCGTCGGTCTCGAAGGGGTTCGCGGGTACGCTGGCGGCGTTGCTGGCGCACGAGGGACGGATCGCCCTCGAAGAGCCGATCGCCCCCTATGCACCGTCGTTCGGATACCGTGGACCGGGAGCCGAGCGCCTGACCATCCAGGACGTCCTTGGCCAGCGGTCCGGGTTCGTGCCGAATGCCTACGACAACCTGATCGAGGCCGGACGCTCGCGCCAGGAAATCTACCCGCGATTCTCCGAGATCGAGCCCATCTGCCCGCCGGGCGCGTGCTACAGCTATCAGAACAGCGTGTTCAGCCTGGTCGAGGATGTCGTCGAACAGGCCACGTCGGTGCCCTACTCCACGCTGGTCCGGCAACGCCTGTTCGAACCGCTGGGCATGCAGCGTGCCTCGATCGGCTATGACGCGTTCATGGCTGCCGAGAACCGCGCCCTGCCGCATCTGAAGACCCGAACGGGCTGGCGGCAAGCCGCGCCGCGGCGAACCTACTACCAGGTCAGTTCGGCCGCCGGCGTCAATGCCAGCGCGATCGATATGGCGCAATGGGCGATCGCCATGCTCGGCCATCGACCGGACGTGGTTCCCGACTCGGTCATCCGGGACGTTCTCACGCCGCGCGTGCGGACCGTACGCGAACTGCGGAATCGCCACTGGCGCGGCGCACTCGACGACGCGCACTACGGGCTGGGCTGGAGAATCTACCGGATCGGCGACCGGGAGCTGGCGATCCACAGCGGCTGGTTGGCCGGCTATCGCGCCGAGATCGCGCTTTCGCACGAACTCGATCTCGGCCTCGTGCTGTTGATGAACGCCGAATCCCGCGCGGTCGGCGAACTCGACCGGGCGTTCTGGGATGCCGCCCTTGCCGCTGCAAGCGCCCCGTCGCCCGGCAGATCGATCGGGTCGATGAAGTCGCCTGCGCCCGCCGCTCAGCCGGCGGAGTGATCCACGGACTGCTCCAGCAGCGCTCGATGAAGCGACTCGAACAGAGCGCTGCGGCGGTCCGCATCCGCGACCTGCCCTGCAGCACCCCCGAGCCGCGACCGCTTCGCCAGCTCGCGATACGATTCGGCCCGATTCCGTAGGCGCATTCGAAGCACCGGATCGCTGCCCCCTCCGGCCTCGATTGCTGCGCGGGCGCGATCGACCAGGCGTCGCTCGGCCGGGTCCAGCACGGGGTCCGGGACGATGTCGCTCATGCGGAGGTCCTGCCGTAGGCGTTGGTGAACTCCCATGGCATGATACCGGTATGAGTCCGGGGCGCGGTCGCGTAGGCAGCTACCGATTCGAGCGGTTTCCGCTCGGACGGCCGTGGTGCGAGGCGATTCGGCTCGACGACGGTCGTGGGCTGCTGATTCGGCCGATCGAGCCGGCCGATGCCGAGCGCCTGCGCGCTTCCTTCCGCGAATTGACACCCGACGAGATCCGCTTTAGGTTCTTTCATCCGATCAAGGAGTTGTCGCCGGAATTTGCGAAGTCGCTGAGCACGCTCGACCCGGCCCGCGCCTTCGCCCTGGTGGTGACCGAAGCCCGTCCGCCGGCCGAGGCGCGAATCGGCGCGGTGGCGCGGGCGGCGATCGACGAGGAGGGAACGCCCGGTCTGCTCGACGAAACCGGCCGCTCGGCCGAGTTCGCGCTTACCGTGGGACGGGAGATCGGGGGTGTCGGTCTTGGACGGTACCTGTTGACCCGGATCATCGAGTGGTGCCGGAAGAAGCGGCTGGAGTCCGTCTACGGCCGGGTCATGGTGGAGAATGAGCGCATGCTGAGCTTGGCCCGACAACTGGGGTTCGACTGCCTGGAGGAGCCCGACGCACCGGGCGTCGTCCGGGTCCGGCTTGGCCTTGCGCCGGGACGGGGACAGTGAGCGAGCCGAAACGACGGCATCGCTTGTTCAGGACTTCGCGGTCCGCGCTTCGGATCGCGCCGGTCGTCGTCCTGGTGCTTCTGCTTGCAGCGGCCGGCGGCGGTATTGCGGTCGTCGTGCTCGACCTGATCTCGGGGGCCCGTGCCTTCGTGGCCGGCGAGAGCCTCTGGTCCCGCGCCCAGCAGGACGTTGTGTTTCACCTCGATCGCTACGCCGAGACCGGCCGCCCGCTTCACCTGCGGACGGCTCGGGAACGGTTGCGCATTCCGCTGGCGGTTCGCGATGCCCGGTTGGCGCTCGACGCCTCGCCGCAGGATGTTCCGCGCGCCCGGGCGGGCTTCCTGGCCGGCGAGAACCATCCCGAGGATGTCGAGCGGCTGATCCGGTTGCACGGACACCTGCCGCGCAGTTCGTCGCTGCGCCGGGCATGGTCGATCTGGCGCGAGAGCGATACCTGGGTCCTGCGCCTGGAGCGCCTGGCCGACGAACTGGAGACCCTGTGGACCGCACCGGGTGCCTCGTCGACCATGCTCAGCTCCGTGCGCGACGAACTCGCGCTGATCGACCGCAGCCTGGGACGCGAGGCGGCCGAATTCTCGGTCGCGATCGGTCAGGCGACGCGCGAACTCGTCGGGCAGGCTCGCGGGATCGCGCTGGCGGTGGTCGCCGTCATCGCCCTGTTCCTGTTGCTTGCCATCGCCTGGGCACTGCGCGGCATGCGTCGATCGGAAACCCGCTTCTGGACAACCTTCGAGAAAGCGCCGGTCGGCATGGCGTTGATCGATCGCGACAGCACCCTCGTGGAAGTCAACGACGCTCTGAGCCGCCTGCTGCGCCGCCAGCCCGGCGAACTGCGCGGCCGGCCCCTCAGCCATTTTTCCCACGCCGAAGACCGGCCCACGCTGCGCAAGTTCGTGGCCGAAGGCGCGACCGATGACGGACCGCACGGTGACCTGGAAACCCGATACGTGGGTCCGGAAGGTGCGAATGTCTGGGGCAAGCTGTCCCTGGCCCGGCTCCATGCGGCGCGCGAGCGGCGGGGCGCGCGCGATCTGCAGGTCGCGGTGCTGGAAGACATCTCGGAGCCGCATCGGCTGGCCGGAGAACTGGCCTATCAGGCGGCCCACGATCAGCTCACGGGCCTGCCGAACCGGCGCGAGTTCGAACGCCAGCTCAACCGCGTCCTGCACGGGGTGGCGCAGCGCGGTGGACAGCATGCACTCTGCCTCGTCGATCTCGACCAGTTCAAGGTCGTCAACGATTCGTTCGGGCACCTGGCCGGCGACGCCCTGCTCGTTCGCCTGACCGAGCGCGTGCAGGAGTGTCTGCGCGAAATGGACCTCCTGGCACGGCTCGACGGCGACGAGTTCGGCGTGCTTCTGATGGACTGCCCGGTCGACATCGCCAACGACGTCGCCGAGCGCATCCGCGAAACGATCGCCGCGTTCGAGTTCCACTGGGAAGAGCGGCCGATCACGATCAGCGCGAGCATCGGACTGGTGCCGATCCACTCGGGCAACCACGAAGCGGCGGTGCTGCTCCAGCAGGTCAACATTGCCTGTCACGAGGCCAAGGAACAGGGCCGCAACCGGCTGCAGGTCCACTCCGAAGAGCGGTCGTCCTCCCGGCGACGGCATGCCGAGATGAGCTGGGTGCACCGGATCAACCAGGCATTGTCCCGCGGGCGACTGCGCTTTCACGGCCAGTTGATCAAGCCGTTGAACGGCGACCGCTATCGCTGCGAGTTGCTGCTGCGGCTGCAGGGGGACGACGAACTGCACACGGCCAGCCAGTTCATGGAAGCGGCGGAACGATTCCACATCGCACGGACCGTGGACCGCTGGGTCATCGACAACGTGCTCGACGAGATCCGGGCCTTTGAATGCCGTGAGGATCGAATCCATGCCTGGCACATCAACCTGTCCGGCCAGTCGGTGGACTGCAACACCGTGCTGCCCGACCTGATCGAGCGCATCCGTTCACGGGGCGTGCCGCCGGAGAAACTGTGCTTCGAGATCACCGAGTCGGCCGCCATCACCAGCCTCGAAGAGGCGCGCGAGTTCTTCACCGCCCTGCGCGACCTGGGCTGCCAGATCGCGCTCGACGACTTCGGCAAGGGCCTGTCGACCTTCGACTACCTCAAGCAGCTGCCGGTGGACCTGGTCAAGATCGACGGCGGCTTCGTTCGTGAACTGGCCCACAGCGAGCTGGACCACGCCATGGTCCGGTCGGTCCACGAGATCGCCCGGGTCGCCGGGCTGGAGACGATTGCCGAATCGGTCGAAAGCGTCGAGGTGCTGATCCGCCTGAAGCAGATCGGCATCGACTACCTGCAGGGCCACATCATTCACAACCCGGTCCGGCTGCGCGAGCTCGTGCTCCCCGGCAGCGAGATCGAGACCCCGGTCTGACCGGGAACTACGGTCACCTGCTCGGGGGACCGTCCGACGCCGACGGGGCCTGACCCTTGCGGATCGGCAGGTGCAGTCCGAGCCGCCGCCAGAGCCACAGGAAGCCGAAGTACCCGACGATCGCGGCCGGAATGGCGACCCCCATGCTGCCGATCAGCGTGGCGACGGTTTCCTCGGCGATCGCGTCGCCCAGCGTCCTGGACGCTGCGCGGGGGACCGGGAGCCACGACATCATCCACTGGCCCAGGCGATTGAACCCGTAGTACAGGGGGGCCATGGTGACGGGGTTGCTGACGAACGAGACCACGAACGCGGCCGGGAAGTTGGCCCGGAAGGCAAGCGAGCCGACGATCATCATGGCCGTCTGGATGCCGACGGTCGGCGTCAGGCCGACGAACAGGCCAAGGGAAACGCCCCGGGCCAGCGCGAATTCATCGATATGCAGACTCCCGCCGCGCTCCAGCAGCGCCGTGACCCGCGGGTGACGCGCGAGCCATGCGCGGATGCGACCGCGGTGCTGCCGGGAACCCTGCAGGAACTTCAGGCGCAGCCAGCGCATCGCGGTCCCCTAGCCGCCCAGTCCGGCAAGGTCGAGCAGGAACGCATATTCCATCGCCTGCCGTTCCAGGCGCCGGAACCGGCCGGACCGGCCGCCGTGACCGGCGTGCAGGTCGACCGCGAGCAACAGGGGGTTGTCGTCGGTCTTGCGGTGGCGGAGCCGGGCCACCCACTTGACCGGCTCCCAGTACTGGACCTGTGAATCCCAGAGCCCGGCGGTCACCAGCATGGGCGGGTAGTCGCGCCGTTCCACGTTGTCGTAGGGAGAGTACGAGAGCATGTAGCGGTAGACATCGGCTTGCCTTGGGTTGCCCCATTCGGCGAATTCGGAGCTCGTCAGCGGGATCGATTCATCGAGCATGGTCGTGACCACATCGACGAACGGCACGGCCGCCACGATGCCCGCATAGCGGTCCGGCGCCATGTTGGCCACCGCGGCAACCAGCAGACCGCCGGCGCTCGCGCCGGCGGCGAACACGCGGTCGCCGTCGACGAGTTGCTCGTCGACCAGGAACCGGGTCACGTCGATGAAGTCGGTGAAGGTGTTTCGCTTGTTCAGCAATCGCCCCTGCTCGTACCAGGTGCGACCCAACTCCTGTCCGCCGCGGACGTGGGCGATGGCAAACACCATGCCGCGATCGAGCAGGCTCAGCCTGTCCCCGGAGAAACCCGGCTCCTCCGAGCGGCCGTAGGCGCCGTAGGCTGACTGGAGCACGGCCGCCGTGCCGTCCAGCGGCGTGTCCTTGTGCCAGGCGAGCGAAACCGGGATGGCCGTGCCGTCGCGGGCCGTCGCCCACAGACGACGAACCCGGTACTCGGCCGAATCGAAGTGACCGCCGACCGCGAGACGGTTGAGCAAGCGCTGCTCGCCGCTGTCGAGGTCCAGCTCCCAGGTCGTCTGCGGCGTGGTCGGCGACGTGTAGACGTACTGCAGGCGACGACGCTCGGGATCGCGGTTCCGGCCCAGCTGCACGACGTGCACGTCTTCGTCGAAGGCGATCAGCCGATCCACCTGCCCGGTGTAGTCCAGCACCCGGATGCGACGCTTCCCGTCGACCCGTTCGGCGAAGGCAAGGAAGGTTTCGAAGGGGTCGAATTCCGCGATGAACACCTCGTCCCGGTGGGCGATCAGTTCGGTCCACGCTGAAGGACGGTGGTGCTGGTCGGGATCGGCACGCATGATCCGGAAATTCGGCGCGTCGAGATTGGTCCGGATGACCCAGTGATCGGCTACGTGATCGGCCTGGTACTTGTGTCCGGGCGATCGACGCAGGAACAGCTGCAGTTCGCTAGCGGGTGCAGGATCCGCGATGAAGCGCAGCTCGCTGCTGTCGGTGGACTCGAGACGGACGACGTTGTAGCGATCCGATCGGGTGCGGCCGGCCGTTGCGAAGAACGCAGCGTCGGTCTCCGTGTACAGCGTCGAGATCTCCCCGTCATCGGGGTCAAGGCGCTGGACCCGATACGCCCGCAAGGTCTGCGGATGGTTCTCGACCATCAGGATCGATCGACTGTCCGGGCTCCAGCTGGCCGATGAGATGCCTTCGACGCCGGTCTCGCTCACCCCGCCCGTCTCGAGGTCGCGGATCCGCAGCTGGAACTGCCTGTGCCCGTGCGCTTCTTCCAGCCAGAGCAGGCGCTTGCCGTCCGGGCTGACGTCCCAACCGGCCAGGCGGAACGGTGATGGCCCGCCGGCCCGGCGATTGCCGTCCAGCAGGATCTCCTCCGGCGCCGCCAGGTTCCCCTTGCGCCGGGCCAGAACCGGGTACTCGGCGCCTCGGGCATAGCGCGTGTAGTACCAGTAGCCGTCGTCATGGAACGGCGCTTCGCGCTGCTCGGACGGAATTCTTGCCGCCATTTCGGCTTCGAGCGCGCCGATGAGCGGCTCCAACCCGGCCATCATCCCGGCGGTGTGCGCATTCTCCGATCGGATCAGTTCGAGCACCCGCTCATCCTGCCTGCGGTCGTCGCGAATCCAGTAGTAGGGATCTTCGCGGTCCCCGCCGGGAGCGCGAACGATGTGAACTTCGCGCTCGGCCGACGGCGGCGCCGGACGGCCCCGGGAATCGGAATTACCGCACCCGACCGTCGACGCGGCCGCCGCGATCAGCAGCATCCGCGTCACAAGCCCGGCCACGTCGTTCATGGACGGAGGTTCATGGACGGAGGTTCATGGACGGAGGTTCATGGACGGAGGTTCTTCAACGGTCGTTCATCGACGGAGGGCCATCAGCGCGTGGGCGCTTGCTCGAACAGGTCGGCCAGCACATCGTCGTGGAACGCATCCGGATCGTCTCCGCGGTACAGGCCGAGCCGCCTTGCCTGGTCGAAGAATCCCGGCGCGGGCCGACCGTGCCGAACCCGGCTGACGACCAGCGCGGCCAGCGAGGGGCGCCCGGCCGCGGCGTCGTGTTCGAGCAGGCGCTCGACCAGGCCGGTCACCTGGTGGATTCGGTGCGGTGGTTCGACCCGGATCGCGTCGGCCACTTCGCGGTAGGTCAGTGTCCGGCGCTCCTGTCTCGCCCGCTCCAGGACCGCCCGAAGGCGTTCGACCTCGTCGGCGGCGGTCGCTGGCATCGCCGGGTCAGCCCAGCCCGCAGTTGTTCTTCTCGAGAACCCGCTCTGCACGGTAGCTGGAGCGGACCAGCGGTCCGGACACGACCTCGAGAAACCCCTTTTCCAGGCCGATCTCGCGGAATCGACGGAAGGTTTCGGGGGTCACGTAGCGGTCCACCGACAGGTGATTCATCGTCGGGCGAAGGTACTGGCCGAAGGTCACGATATCGACGCCGATCGCCCTCAGGTCGTCCATGCATTCGACCACCTCATCATCGGTTTCGCCGAGGCCGAGCATCAGGCTGGTCTTGGTCAGCACCTCCGGGCGGTGTCGCTTGGCGTGGGCCAGCACATCGAGGGTCTGCTCGTACGACGCCCGCGGGTCGCGGACCGGGTGCGTCAGTCGCCGAACCGTCTCCACGTTCTGGGCGAAGACCTCCAGCCCCGAGTCGACCACGGTTTCGACGCAGGCGTGCCGGCCCTGGAAATCAGGCGTCAGCGCCTCGACGGCGGTGCTCGGGTTGGCCTCCTTGATGGCGCGGATGCAGGCAGCGTAGTGCCCCGCCCCGCCGTCCGGGAGGTCGTCGCGATCGACCGAAGTCAGCACGATGTAGCGCAGATCCATCAGCCGGACCGATTCGGCCGCGTTTGCCGGCTCGTCGGCATCCAGCCAGCCGCGCGGATTGCCCGTATCGACCGAGCAGAACCGGCAGGCACGGGTGCATACATCGCCCATCAGCATGATGGTCGCCGTGCCGGCGCTCCAGCACTCACCGATGTTGGGGCACTTCGATTCGGCACAGACCGTGGCCAGGGCGTGTTTCTTCACGTTGGCCTTGACGTCTTCGTACTTGCCGCCGGACGGCAATCGGACCCTCAGCCAATCGGGCTTGCGTCCGATCGGCTCCGGGGTGGAGTCGCGCCGGGCCTTGATGCCATCACGGATCGCCGTGAACCCCTGGGGTTTACGCACCTTGTCGCCGCTCTTCACGGTAATCGGAATCTGCGGTCCTGCGGACGCCTCGGGCATGGAAGAACTCGCTTCGAATCGACCATCCATTGTATCGGATTCGCTCCGCGCATCCGTCAAGCCGTTGACGTTCCAACCGGTACCCGGAGCCGATCATCGACGTCGTTCGCGCCCGTCGGCTCGCTTGCCGCTTCGCCCCTCGGCCACTCCGGCGGCCAGCCCAGTCCCACCCTGCTGCGGCGCCTGCGCAGCTCGCGCAGCGCGTCGCCGTCCGGCCCCGGGAAAGCCGGCACCAGCGCCTCGGGCAGCCACGGGGATGGGACAAGACCGGGCCATGCCCGGCGTACCAGCGCCAGCCGGTCCAGTCGCACCCACAGCAGCGGTCTGCCGTCGCCAGGCCGCAGGGCGACCGCGCGACGCTGGCGAACCAGTTCCGAGAATCGGCGGGTCCAGCCCCCGGCCCGGCCCGACCCGGCCATCGCAACGCCCCGCTCGCCTTCACGAACGGTCAGGAAGCCGGCGGCGCCGAGCAGTTTCTCGAGCGCGTCGCAGCGATCCTCCAGGACCAGGCCGGGGGCCGCAGGCCGCGCATTCCGGAGCCTTCCATCGCGGTCGCCTGGCCTCGCCGGTTCGGAGGTGCCGCGCGCACCGGCCATGCCCCGAAGTCCCGCATCGCTCCCGGCTCCGCTGCGGGTTCGGGCGACGCCGGAGCGTCCGGGCAGGGCTTCGAAATTCCGGGTGCGCCGTTCCTCGGCCGCCGCCTCGTCGAGAAAGCTGTGACGCGGCGCGTGGATCAGGCCCTCGGCGAGAACCGAGGGTCGCTCGAGGTCGACGGCATGGACGGCGACGCGACCCTGCTCGATCGACTCGAGCAGCGCGGTAAGGCCGTCGAGGTCCATGTAGTCGTGGAGGCAGTCCTCGAGGGCCTGGTGGACCAGCGGGTGATCCGGCACTTCCCGAGGTCCGGCGAGATTCTCCAGGCAGGCCAGCTGGTCCGGAAACACCCGTGCAATCAGGTTCTCCGTGCGACTTCGCTGCTGCTGCGCCGGCACCGGGCCGGCGGCATCGACGCGGGGCAGTACCAGCGCGGTATTGGCCGCCCAGCGGAAGCGGGTCAGGAACAGCGGTGTGTCGAGCAGCGCCTGGGTCAGCACCGCGCGGACCGTCGCGGCTCGAACGAAGCCGATCACGTCGGCCACCTCGAACTCGCTGGTCACTCCGAGCGAGATCAGCACGCCGTCGTCGGTCGCCGCGGCCTGCAGCTCGAAATTGAACTGGCGACAGAAGCGCTTGCGCAGGGCCAGCCCCCAGGCGCGGTTGACTCGGGCCCCGGCCAGCGTATGCAGCACGAGATGGCGGTCGCCATTGGGGTCGAGAAAGCGCTCGGCGACCAGGCGATCGGGTCCCGGCAGCGCGCCCAGGGTGGCCTCGGCTTCGGCGAGCCAGCGCTGCGTTTCCGGCCGGCACGGTCCCTGCCGGATTCGTGCCAGCATCGCGCGGCTGACCGCATCGGTGCGGCCGGCGCCCTCGCCGAACCAGAACGGCAGTTCGGCGGTCGCCTCGTCGTCGGCCGGCTCCACCTCGACCCGCCCGCAGCGCACGCGAAGGATCCGGAAGGCGCGATGTCCGAGCTGGATGACCTGGCCGGGCGACGATTCGAAGGCGAACTCCTCGTCCAGCCGGCCGACCGTTTCGCCGCCGGTGACATCGACTACCGTGTATTCGAACCACTCTGGAATCGTCCCGGCATTGGCCAGGACGCGGCGGCAGGCACCCGGCGGCACGAGCAGACGGTTATCGGCGGCGCGCACCAGCCATGCCGTGCGCTGAGCCGCCGGAAGGCCGACGCCCGCCTCGACCAGGACATCGACGATCGTCGTCAGCGATTCGCGCGTCAACGAACGCCACGGCTGGGCACGGCGGATCCGCTCCAGCGCAACCTCGACCGAGTCGACGCCGTCGGCGGCAACCATGGCGACCAGCTGCTGGGCCAGCACATCGCGGTAGCCGGGGCTGGCCGACAGGTGGTCCATGGCGCCGGCGCGCAGGGCGTCCTCGACGGCTTCGACTTCGAGCAACTGGTGGCGCGTCAGCGGGAACCAGTGCAGTACCGATTGCTGTCCCGGCCGGTGTCGGCTGCGACCGGCCCGCTGGCGCAACGCATTCAGGCCGCCCGGAGAACCCAGCTGCGCCACGCGCTCGATGGATCCGAGGTCGAGGCCGAGTTCCAGGGAAGCGCTGCCGACGAGCACGTCCAGAAGGCCTTCACGGAACCGGGCCTCGGCGTCCGTCCGGCAGGCGCTGTCCAGGCTGCCGTGGTGGGCACCGACGCGCTCGGGCCCCAGGCGTTCGCCGAGCGCAAAGGCCGTCCGCTCGACCTGCGCGCGGGTCTGGCAGAACACCAGCAATCCCCCGTCGCGACCGGCCAGTGATGCCAGCCGATCATGGATCGCATCCCACAGTGCGGTTCCCGCATAGGCGCCGAGCGCGGGCCCCGGCCGTTCGACAAGCAACTGCGGCGAGCGATCGCGGGTCGCGTCGGGCGCAATCACGTCGACCGGTGCCTCTCCCCCCAGCCAGCGCGCGAGGGCATCGACCGGCTCGGCGGTCGCCGACAGGCCGATCCGGTGGATTTCACGTCGGCACAGCGCGTCCAGACGCACAAGGCTCAGCGCGAGGTGTGCACCGCGTCGTCCGGGCGCCAGGGCGTGCACTTCGTCGACGACGACGGTGTCGACGGTCTCGAGCATCCGCCGGCCGCTCGGTGTTCCGAGCAGGACGAACAGCGTTTCGGGGGTCGTGCTCAGGACTTCCGGAGGCCTGCGCGCCTGGGCACGCCGTTCGGCGGTCGGAGTGTCGCCGCAGCGCAGCTCGCGCCGGACCGGCCGCCCGCGCAACTCGCCCGTGGCGTCGAGCAGCGGCGCGAGGTTGTTCAGCATGTCCCGGGCCAGGGCCTTGAGCGGGGCGATGTGCAGCGCTCGGACGCCCCGGACCGCACCGGGCCGGTCGACCAGCCGCTCGGCGACGGGCCGCCAGGCAGCCAGGCTCTTGCCCTGCCCGGTGCCGGCGATCAGCAGGGCGTGGCGACGCTCCCGGAGCGGAGGCCAGGCCTGCTGCTGGATCGGCGTCGGATGCCCCACGCCCTCGGCGAACCAGGAGTCGAACTGAGCGGCGGCGGTGAACAGGGTCATGGGGACAGGGTCGGTCGGGACGTTCTCAGAACCTGAGAACGGTGGAACTCAGTCGAGCCCGGCCGGCCGCCACTCGGCGCTGATCAATTGCCAGTCGCCGTCGTCGAGGCGCCATCCCGTATCGATCCGCCAGAGTCGACCCTCGTCGGGCAGCCACCCCGATCCGCCGGTGGCGAGCGCAGCAAAGGTCGCCGTGGCCCGATCCTCGCCGAGAAGGACCACTTTCGTATCGAAGCGACTGACCGAGATCCGGTCGCGGGCCATCCGCTCACGGCGCACCAGCAGCCCGAGCATGCGCCGGTCGAGACCGCTGTTGCCGGCGATGAAATCCTCGGCGACCGGGTCCATGAAGTCGTCGACATCGCCGCTTTCCAGCGCGGCCTCCATCGCCTCGACGGTCTCGACGATCCGTTGCTCGGCCGGCGGTGGTGAGCCGCAGCCGATGGCGAGGCAGGAGACCGCCAGGAGGATCGACGATCGAATTGCCGGACGAATTGCCGGACGAACCGCCGAAAGAACCGCCGGTGCGTCAGCTCTTGCCGTCAAGCACCGACTCCAGCAGCCGGGAGGCCACGACGATCAGGTCGTACTCGGTCACCAGGCCGACCAGCCTGTCGTTCTCGACCACCGGAAGGCAGGACAGGCGGTTCTCGCGCATCAGGCGGATCGCTTCTACGGTCGTGGTCTCGGGGCTCACGGTCTTCGGGTCGGGACGCATGATGTCGCGCACCATCACCGGTTCACCGTCGTCCCCCTTGTCTGCGCCCCGCGCCACGAGCCGCAGGAGCTGGCGATGACTGACCAGGCCCAGCAGGCGGCCCGCGTCGTCTTCGACCGGCACGTGCCGTACATAGCGCCACTCCATCAGGCTGGCGGCGAAATCGACGATGTCGTCGGGTCGAACCGTGAACAGGTCGGTGGCCATGAACTGACCGACCGTGCGGTAGCTTTCACGCCAGTCCTGGCTGGTGCAGAACTCGGCCAGGGCCCAGTCCGATACCGGCAGGCCGTTCTTCTGCTGTTCGACCATGCTGGCGGTCAGCGCCCGCAGCCGTTCGTGCATGCTACCCGCCTCGCCCATGTTCTCCAGCGAACTCAGCTGCCAGCGAGCCCCGGTGCGGCGCTTGCTGACCCGCTGCTCGATGACGCCGAGATAGCGCTCGATGTCGTCGGGGTCGATTCCCGCCTCGCGCAGGCCCTCGTCGGCCAGCGGCAGGAGTTCTTCGAGAATGAGCTGCTGGGCCGGCATCTGGCGCTCGTCGAACCAGACCTGCTGGGCGCGCAGGCCGTCGCGTGCCGCCGACATGAAATTGCTCTTGACGTCGGCAAAGTTGAGGTGATCGCGAATGTCGTCGATGGCGTGCGACAGCCTCGACATCATGCCGAAGAAGAAGGCAGCGTTCGCGATCTCGTCGACCACCGTAGGCCCCGAGGGAATGACGCGGTTCTCGATTCTCAGGTGGGGCTTGCCGTTGCCGGAGATGCCGTAGCAGGCGCGGTTCCACCGGTACACCGTGCCGTTGTGCAGGCGCAGCGCATTGAGCCTGGGGATCTCGCCGCGCCGGACCATGCCGATCGGGTCGTCCTCGAATTCGGTGGTCAGGATCACGCGGAACCGCGCGATGTCCTCCTTGAAGATTTCGATCACGGATTCCTCGATCCAGTGATCGCCGAAATGGACGCGCGGTTTCAGGCCGCGTGCGGCCAGTGCCTCGGAGCGCGCGTCGATGGAATTCTCGAACACCGCGATCCGGCTTTCGTGCCACAGGCGCTTGCCGAGCAGGATGGGCGAGTTCACGCAGGCGGCAAGCAGCGGTCCGGTCACGGCCTGGGCGACGTTGTAGAGCGAGGCGAACTCGCCGGCACCGACCTGGAAGTGGACCTGGAAGCTGGTGTTCGCGGCCTCGAGCATCAGGTTGTCGTGCTGGAAATTGAGCTGATCGATGCCCTTGATCGCGAACTGGAAGTCGGAACCGCGCAAGCGGAGCAGAGCTTCGTTCAGGGCGAAGTAGCGCGCCGTCGGCACCATGGCGTTCAGGGTCAGGTGATCGCGCGTGAGCGTCGGGAGAATGCCGACCAGGGCCACCTGGGAATCGACCATGGCGGCATGCTCGCGGGCGATCGAGACGACCTCGTCGGTTTCCTCCTCGAGCCTGCGCAGGCAATCGCCGCCCAGTTCCAGCGGCGAGAGATTCGCCTCCAGGTTGAACAGGCCGAGCTCGTGGGTGAAGCGCGGGTCGTCGATCTCGTCGAGGACCCGCATGGCCGTCATTGCCGGCCGGTACGCGCCGTCGACGAGGAACATTTCCTGTTCGGCGCCGATCCGCCGGATGTCGCTCTCGAACACCCCCGCTGCGAGCATGTCCTCCATCGCGCGGACTTCGTTGAGCAATGCCTTCATGAAGGCGCGACGCGCTGCCTCGTCGCTCGTGCGCTCCACGTTCTGTTCGCCCATGCTGCCGACTCCGGATTGCGCCAGTGCGCTCGAACGGGACGCTGCCCACGCCGCACGTCTCGGATGATAAACGTCCGCATGGCTCGCGGCAAACTCGATCGCGCGTGCTCGTCGATCGTGACAGCCCTGCGTCGCCGGGGCTCCACGCGCTCGACCTTGTCTGTGGACTTCGACTATGCGAATCTAGCGTCGGGTAGACCTCAAAATACAAAAGGGCAATTCTAATGACCGAAAAAGCCTGGCTGGACCAGTATCCGGACGGCGTTCCTGCGGAAATCGACATGGACGAGTTCAAGTCCGTGGTCGACATTTTCGACAGCAGCTGCTCGCAGTACCGCGACCAGGTGGCGTACGTCAATTTCGGCAAGGAGTTGACCTACGGCGACCTCGACCGCAAGAGTGCCGCCTTCGGCGCCTACCTGCAGTCCCTGGGCCTGGAGGCCGGCGACCGCATCGCGGTGATGCTGCCGAATCTCCTGCAATATCCGATTGCGCTGTTCGGCATCCTCCGGGCCGGCCTCGTGGTCGTCAACACCAACCCCCTGTACACCGCCCGCGAACTCCGCCACCAGCTCAACGACTCCGGCGCGAAGGGGATCGTGGTGCTCGAGAACTTCGCCCATACGCTCGACAGCGTGATCGCCGATTGCGCCGAATGCCGCCACGTGTTCGTCACAGCGGTCGGCGACATGCTCGGTTTTCCGAAGGGTCCTCTGATCAACTTCGTGCTGCGGCGGGTCAAGAAGGAGGTCCCCGACTACAACCTGCCCGACGCGAAGCGATTCACCGCGGCGCTCAAGGCCGGCGAGTCGATGCAGCTCGATCGGCCCACCCTGAACCACGACGATCTCGCGTTCCTGCAGTACACCGGCGGCACCACCGGGGTCTCCAAGGGCGCGATGCTGACCCACGGCAACATCGTTGCCAATGTCCAGCAGTCCGCCGCGTGGCTGGGCGAGAAGATCGACGCAGGACGGGAGATCATCGTCACCGCGCTGCCGCTGTATCACATCTTCGCGCTGACCGCGAATTGCCTGGTGTTCATCAAGTTCGGCGGCCGGAACCTGCTGATTACCAATCCGCGCGACATGGGCGGTTTCGTCAAGGCCTTGAAGAAGGAACCGTTCACCGCGATCACCGGGGTCAACACCTTGTTCAACGGCCTGCTGAACACGCCCGGCTTCGACGAGGTCGACTTCAGCAACCTGCGCTTCACCCTCGGCGGCGGCATGGCGGTCCAGCGTGCGGTGGCGGAACGGTGGAAATCGGTTACGGCCGTACCTCTGATCGAGGCCTACGGTCTCACCGAGACGTCGCCGGCTGCGTGCATCAACCCGATGGATCTGAAGGACTACAACGGCGCGATCGGCCTGCCGATCTCGTCGACCGAGGCGAGGGTGATCGACGCCGAAGGCAATGAAGTCGCCGTCGGCGAACCCGGCGAGCTCTGCATCCGCGGGCCGCAGGTCATGAAGGGCTACTGGCAGCGTCCCGAGGAAACCTCCAAGGTGCTCGACGATGCCGGATGGCTGAAGACCGGTGACATGGCCTGCCGCGACGAGAACGGTTTCTTCTTCATCGTCGATCGCAAGAAGGACATGATCCTGGTCTCGGGCTTCAACGTCTACCCGAACGAGATCGAGGACGTGGTCGCCGATCACCCGAAAGTGCTGGAAGTCGGCGCGATCGGGGTCGAGGACGCCAAGTCCGGCGAACTGGTCAAGGTCGTGGTCGTGCGCAAGGACGACAGCCTGACGGTCGATGAGTTGCGCGCCCACTGCAAGAAGGAGCTGACCGGCTACAAGGTTCCGCGCTACGTCGAGTTCGTCGACGAATTGCCGAAGACCAATGTCGGCAAGATTCTGCGGCGCGAGCTTCGCGACAAGTTCGGCGAAGCCCGCAGCAGCTGAGGCCCTCCCGCCGGTCCGCCCCGGACCGGCCTTCCCTGCCCTCTACAGCAACTGGCCCGGATCGGGTCGTTCGTCCAGTCCGGATACGCCGACCCCGATCAGGCGCACGCCGATCCGGCTCTGGTAGCCGGCCCAGGCCCGGGCCAGTTCCCGCGCGGCCGCGGCCAGGATTTCCGCATCCCGGGTGTAGCCTCCCAGGCCACGGCTGCGGGTCAGCGTCGAGAACCCGCCGGAGCGCAGCTTCAGGTGGACCGTTCGCGCATACAGGCCCCGCGTCTGCAGGCGCTCGGCGCAGGCGGCCGCCTGTTCGTCGATTACCTCGATGATCCGGTCGAGGTCCCTGAGATCGCGCCCGAAGGTCGATTCCTGACTGATCGAGCGACGCAGTCGGCCGCCCTCCACGGCGCGGGGATCGATCCCGGCCGCCCGCTGGCGGAACACCTCGCCCTGCCGGCCGAGCACCCCGGACAACCAGGTTCCCGGGGCCTTGCGGAGCTGGCCGATCGTGAAGATACCGGCGTCGTGCAGCTTCGCCGCGGTCGCCGGGCCCACGCCGGGCAGCCGACGGATCGGCAGCGGGTCGAGAAAGCGCTGGACCGAAGCGTCGGGAATCCACGTCAGGCCATCGGGCTTGTCGTAGTCCGATGCCAGCTTGGCCACCAGCTTGGTCCGTGCCAGGCCGACCGATGTGGTCAGGCCGGTGGCCTCGAACACGTCGCGTTTCAGGATTCGGCCCACGGACAGCACCTCCGCATCGTCCGCGTCGGCAGGCAGCCGGTTCCCGAGATCGAGGTAGGCCTCGTCCAGGCTCAGGCCTTCCACCCGGTCCGCGTGCCGCTCGAAGACCTCGAAGATCCGGCGCGAGACCTCACGGTAGTGCGCGTGTCGCGAGCGCACGATCACCGCGTGCGGACAGAGTCGCCGGGCGCGAGCCGAGGGCATCGCCGAATGGACGCCGTAGCGCCGCGCCTCGTAGCTGGCCGCCGCGACGACCCCGCGACCGCCGTCGCCCCCTACAATGACCGGGCGCCCGCGCAGTTCGGGCCGGTCCCGTTGCTCGACGCTGGCGAAGAATGCGTCCATGTCGACGTGCGCGATCAGGCGCGGGGAATCCGGCTCCGAGAAGCGCCGACCGGGCGTCCGGAAACCGTGCTCTCGCTGATCCGATGCATCCCGCGCATCACCGTCTCGTATCCGCTGATCTGGAGCTTGCGACATGATCGATCCGAACGATTTTCCGGTTCTCGAGCGCGAGATCTGGCTCAATCACGCAGCGATCTCGCCGTGGCCGGCGGCGGTGGTCCGGGCCATGCGGGCGTTCGTCGACGACAACGCCGCACACGGCCCCCTGCACTACGATCGTTGGCTGGCGACCGAGCAGCGCCTGCGCGAGCGAGCGGCCCGGCTGCTCGACGCCGAACGCGCCGACGACGTGGCACTGATCAAGAATACCTCGGAAGGCCTGTCGCTGATCGCCTCCGGCCTGGACTGGAGGCCCGGCGATCGCATGCTCTGCGTGGCAGGCGAGTTTCCCAGCAACCACCTGCCCTGGATGCACCTGGTTCCCGATTACGTGGACGTGGTGGAGGTGCCGTTCTCGACATCCGATCCCGAGTCGTCGCTGATCGACGCGCTGGACGACCGCACCCGCCTGGTGGCCGTATCGTCGGTTCGCTACGACAGCGGGGTCCGGCTCGATCTCGATCGCCTCGGCCGCGCCTGTCGCGGAGCCGGAGCGCTGCTTGCGGTCGACGCGATCCAGCAGCTCGGGGCCCTGCCGCTGTCGGTTCGCGACCTGCCGGTGGACTTCGTCGTGGCCGGCAGCCACAAGTGGCTCCTCGCGCCGGAGGGCCTGGCGTTGTTCTGGTCCGCAGCGGATGCGCGCGATCGCCTGCGACCCGTGCAGGCCGGCTGGCGCATGTGGCCCGACATGTTCGAATTCGACCGCGAAGATACGGCCATTCCCCGGCACGCCAGACGCTTCGAGCCGGGCACCCTGAATACCGCCGGCATCCATGGGCTGGATGCAGCGCTCGGCGTCCTGCTCGACACGCCGGCGGACGAACGCGGCGCCCTTCTGCTGGCGGCCACGCGCCGCCTGATCGACGGCCTGGACACCTTTCCCGGCACCGAGCTCGTGACCCCGTCCGACGATCGGCGGCGCGCCGGGATCGTCACCTTCCGCTGCACCGATCGAGACCCGCGCCGAGTGCTTGCGGACCTGCGCGCCGATTCCGTGATCGCGGCCCCGCGCGCCGGCGGCTTGCGCCTCTCGCCGCACTGGTACACGCCCATGGACCAGATCGATCGCGCACTTGATGTCCTCGAGAGCGCCCTGCGCTGACTTGATCCGCAGCACATTCCGGAAACCCCCCTGTGCCGAGCGTCTCGGACGGCGACTGGGGAGCGGGTTTGCCGCCGGCGTGCTGCTTGACGGGTCCCGGATCGGCGAGTAGTTTCGATCGTTCCCCTCCCCCAACGGACTCGACCATGTTCAACAAGAAGGAAGCACAGGACGGCGCCCCGGAAGCGACCGCCACGAATCGAAGCGAAGCACCGACGCGCACGCCCAGCCCGGCCCGGACCGGCGGCCCGGTGGCCACGATCGGCCCGTCGATCCGGATCGACGGCGACCTGCAGGGCGACGAGGATCTCGTCGTCGAAGGTCGCGTCACCGGCACGGTCCAGCTGCGCAGCAACACCCTGACCATCGGCCCCCAGGGTGAGGTCAAGGCGCGTGTCTATGCCCACACGATCCTGGTCGAAGGCAAGGTCAACGGCGACCTCTATGCCTCGGAGCGGATCAGCATCCGTGAATCGGCGAGAATCGAAGGCAACATCTACGCGCCCCGGATCAGCCTCGACGACGGCGCGCGTTTCCGCGGCGCGATCGACATGGACACGGAGACCGAGAGCTTCCGCAAGGCCTTCGGCAATGCCAAGGGCACTGCCGGCGTGGCCGGCTCGTCGGGCCCGTCGAAGGCGGACGGCGAGCGTTCGAAGAACGCCGGTTCGGACACGTCTTCGAGCGCAGCGACGTCGGCCAAGCAGGCCGGCGCGAGTTCGACCAGCTCGGCGGCCTGACCGAGCCGGCGCGGAGCGGTCGTGACGGCAGCGCGAGAAGCCATGACGGCGGATGCGGACAGCACCGGCTCCGCCGATGAACATCTGCGCCTGCCGTTGCTGAAGGAGCGGCTGGAGGCGATCGGCGCCGGCCGGGAGCGCTGGCTGGACTTCGGGGGAGTCCAGCCGGCCCTGGTCGACCGCCTGGCTGCCGGGCCGAATCGCCTGGTGGTCGCCCGGCTTGCCCTGCAGCCGCGGGAAAACGCCCTGCCCGTTTCCTTCCACTTGCTCGAACGGTCGCCGGAGCCCGAGACCTTCGACGTCCTGCTGGCCTGGGACTGGCTCAATCATTTCGACGCAGCCGACCTGCAACGCCTCGGGGCCCGGTTGGCCCGTCACGCCCGCAGCGGCGCGCGCCTGCACGCCCTGATCCATTACGCAAGCAGCGCGATGCCGTCCAGGCCGATCGACTACCGCCTGACGCGGGACGGCGGTGTCCGCTTCGGTCGCACCGAACCCGGACCGCGCCCGGCTCCGCGCTACAGCCCCAAGGCGCTCGAGAAGGCCATGCCGGACTGGCAGGTCGATCGGACGATGCTGCTGAACAACGGCATGCAGGAATTCGTGCTGATGCGCCGGGAGGCCCGGACCGACGACTGATCGCTGCCGCCTTTCTCGCCGGGTTCGATTCCGGACCGGGATTTGACCGAATCGGACCGTCGTCGGACCGGAACCGGACCGAAGGGAAGAACGAACGGGCGCCGGACTCGCCGGCGCCCCTGTGTGGTTCTCGACGCGGAAAACGAGCGACGCGTTGCCGCGCCGCTCGCCGATCCGGATCAGGCTGCTTCGGAGCGCTCCGACGCGTCCTCGAGGACCTTGTCGCCGCCGATCGCGATCCGGCGCGGCTTCATGCGCTCGGGGAGTTCGCGGCGCAGCTCGATGTGAAGCAGGCCGTTCTCCATTTCGGCGGTTTCCACGCGGACGTGGTCGGCGAGCTGGAAGCGCCGCTCGAACGAGCGGTTGGCGATGCCTCGGTAGAGAAACTCGCCGTCCTCCTCGTCACCGTCGGACTTCCTGCCCGAGATGGTGAGCGTGTTCTGCTCGCTGACGATTTCGATGTCGTCCTGCGAGAATCCGGCCACGGCCATGGTGATCCGGTACTGGTCTTCACCGCGGGATTCGATGTTGTACGGCGGGTAGCCGTTGCCGTCGACACGTGCGGCATTGCTGAGCATGTCGGCGAGACGGTCGAAACCGATCGCGGTGCGGTACAGGGGGGTCAGATCGAACGTGTTCATGGTCTATCCTCCAATGAGCAATAGGTTGCATTCACAGTCGGAAATCGCCGGAGATCGGCCGATTCCGGAGGCCCCTTTCGGCGACCTCGAGGAATAGATAGGGGCGCTTCACCCGGCTTCAAGTCCCGGATCGTGGGGGCGCACATTCCGGGCAGGCCGGGTCCCGGGGCACATCGAATCGGCGCCAGCTGCCGGCCAGCGCGTCGAAGGTCGCGACCCAGCCCACCGGCAACGCGGCGCTCGGATCGACCGTACGCTCCGCCGTCAGCCACTTGATCGCTTCGAGTGCCTGCATGGACCCGATGATCCCGGGGAGGACGCCGAGCACCCCGGCTTCCGCGCAGGAGAGCGCCGAGGACTCGTCATCGATTTCCGGGAACAGGCACCGATAACACGCGCTGTCGGAGGCGCCCGGGTGGAACAGGCCGACCTGCCCCGCGAACCGCTCCACGGCACCGTAGACCAGCGGCGTATTCGCCCGGACGCAGGCCCGGTTGACCAGGCGGCGTGTCGGAAAATTGTCGCTGCCGTCGATCACCAGGTCGTGGTCCGGCACCAGCCGGTCGGCCAGGGTCTCGTCGAGCCGCTGCTCGATCGCCGTGATCTCGATGTCCGGGTTGAGCGCGGCCAGGCGGTCGCGCGCCGAGGCTGCCTTGGCCCGGCCGAGGCCCGATTCGTCGTGGATGACCTGGCGTTGCAGGTTGCTGCGCTCGACCCGGTCGTCGTCGACCAGGGTCATCCGTCCGACGCCGGCGGCCGCTAGGTACATGCCCGCCGGCGACCCCAGTCCGCCGCAGCCGACCAGCAACACGCGCGATCGCTTGAGCGCGAGCTGGCCGCTCTCGCCGAACCGGGGCAATGCCAGGTGCCGCTGGTAGCGCTCGCGCTCGCGCAGCGTCAGCGGCGATTCGGGCACGTCGATCGGCAGCTCGCCCTGGCGCCAGGCTTCGAGACCGCCTTCGACATCGGCGGCGTCGAGGCCGGCGGCCCTCAGCGCATCGGCGCCGATGCGCGAACGGCGCCCGCTGCCGCAGATCAGCACGGTCCGAGGCGGACCGGCCTCGGCCGCGTCGAGGAGCTCTTCGATCGAGCGCAGCTCGGCGCCGCTCGGCGTGCCGAGCAGCCATTCATCGCGTCGACGGATATCGATCAGGCGGATGGTGCCGTCGACCTGGGCCGCGCGCGCCTCGCTCGGCGTCAGGCGGTCCTTGCGGTCCGGGCCGGCCATCAGCGCTTGCGTTTGCGAATTCGTTGCCTGCGCTTGACCTGGCGCGGCGTCAGCGTGTTCTTGCGGCCCGCATAGGGGTTTACCGAGTCCTTGAAGATCAGCTGGATCGGCACGCCGACAAGCTCGAACCGCTCTCGGAAACGGTTGACAAGGTAGCGGCGATAGGCCGGCTGCACGTGCTCCGTGCGGTTGCCGTGGATGACGATGCGGGTCGGAAAATTGCCGCCCGCGTGAGCGAACCGGAGCTTCGGAGCGAAGCGCTGGACCACCGGCGGGGCGTGCGCTTCGACCGCCTTTTCCAGCGTTCGCGACAATGCGCCGGAGCCCGGGCTCTCGCATGCCGCGCGATAAACGGTCTGGATCGCGTCGAGCAGTTCGCCGATTCCGCTTCCGTGGAGAGCGGAGAGGATCACCACCGGCGCCCAGGACACGAATTTCAGGTCGTCCGCGGCGTCCTTGAGGATTTCGTTGCGAGCCTTCTCGTCCAGGCCGTCCCATTTGTTGAACACGACGACCAGGCCGCGACCGGCATCGACCACGTGCCCGGCCAGACGCGCGTCCTGGTCGGTGATGCCCTCGGTCGCATCGAGCAGCAGGCAGACCACGTCGGCCTTCTCCATCGCCTGCAGCGCCTTCAATGTGCTCAGCGATTCGACCGCCTCGTGCTGTGAACGCCGGCGCCGGATGCCGGCCGTGTCGACCAGGTCGTAGGACCAGCCGTCCCGTTCGAGGCCTGCCCGGACCGGGTCGCGGGTCGTGCCCGGTTGATTGGCGGTGACCGC
The DNA here is from genome assembly GCA_965222675.1 of Wenzhouxiangellaceae bacterium. GTDB lineage: Bacteria > Pseudomonadota > Gammaproteobacteria > Xanthomonadales > Wenzhouxiangellaceae. Next base: position 2,284,555 of record OZ244963.1, read on the forward strand.
GCGTTCTTCGCCGAGCAGCCGGTTGAGCAAGGTCGACTTACCGACATTGGGACGGCCGATCAGGGCCAGGCGGATGCGATCGGGGTCGGCGCCCTCGGCCGGATCGGCGTCGGGAGCGGGAGGAAGCGCCTCGACGACGTCCGCGGCCAGTGCGTCCAGCCCGCGCCGATGGGCCGCGGCGATCGGAATGAGGCCTGGCAGTCCGAGCGCGGCAACCTCGGCCAGCGCGACGTCGAGGTCGATACCGTCGGTCTTGTTCACCGCCACGCGGACCGGCTTGTCCAGTCTCCGCAGCGTCGAGGCGATCTCGAAGTCTTCGCCGCCGACCGGGGCCCGGCCGTCGACCACGAAGACCACGACGTCGGCCTCTTCGAGCGCGGCGCGGGTCTGGGCCTGAGCCCGCTGGTTCAGGCCATCACCATCCGGATCCAGGCCGCCGGTATCGACCAGCAGCACCTCGCGGCCGTCCAGGCGGGCGCGCCCGTAGATCCGGTCGCGAGTCACGCCGGGCTGATCGGCGACCAGCGCATCGCGTGTACGGGTCAGGGCGTTGAACAGTGTCGACTTGCCGACGTTCGGCCGGCCGGCAATGACGACAACGGGGAGACTGGGCTCGGTCATGGATCGCCCTCGGGGGCGGGGCTTCAGCCCTGTCCGCCGACGCGCCAGGCCGAGAGCCGGCCTTTGCGGTCCAGCAGGTACAGCGTGCTGCCCAGCACCAGCGGCGCGCTGGCCGGGCGGTCCTTGGTCGCGCGAACCCGGGCTGCGAATTCTCCGCTCTCGGCGTCGAGCCAGTGCAGGTAACCGGCGCGGTCGGCGACCACCACGAACCCGCCCTGGAACGTCGGCCGCGTCACGTGCCGCCGCCGCAGCTGCTCGTTCTGCCAGACGGTCGCGCCGCTCAGTCGGTCGACCATCCAGACCACGTCGTCCGACGCGGTCGTGGCAAGTCGGGTTCGCGAGACAGCCAGACCGGAGTGCGACGCGATGTCCTTGACCCACTGGATCCGACCGGACTCCAGCGCAAGGGAGGCCATCCGACCGTGCTGGGTGACCGCGTACAGGTCGCCGCCGACCACGGCCATGGGGCCGTCGATGTCGGACAGGCGCTCCAGCTCCGAGCGCCCTTCCGGGATGCTGACCCGCTGTTCCCACAGCAAGGCGCCGTCGGCAATGCGCAGGGCGGCCACGGTGCCGTCGTCGTAGCCGACGAACACCTGGCCGGCGCGCAGGAGTGGGTCGGAGTTTCCGCGCAGGGTCAGCAGCGGTACGCTGCGGTCGTAGATCCAGTCGCGGCGACCGGTCTCGACGTCCAGCCCGAAGACCCGGCCGTCGATGCAGCGCGCCACCACGGTCTCGTCGCGCAGCACCGGCATCGCCAGGACTTCGGACGACAGCTGCGCGCGCCACTGGATCGCCCCGGTGGCCCGATCGAGCATCGCCACCTGGCCGCCGACGGTACCGACCAGCACGCGCTGGCCGAACACCGAGGGTCCGGAGGCGATATCGAGCTCCGTATCGAAGCTGCGAAGCACGTCACCGCGCTCGGCGTCGACCACGCTGATTCGCCCTTCATGGTCGGCGACCCACAGCTCGCCGTCGATGAAGAACGGCTTGAGGTTCGGCGCGGACCGGTCGAGACCGGTGCCCGTATCGGTTTCCCAGATGCGTTCGACGGCCAGGCGCTGCTCGAACTCGACCAGTTCCATCGGATCGCGCGCCTCGTCCTTCTTCCCGAATCCGCTGCAGCCGGCGACCAGCAGCGCGACCCAGACCAGCCCTGCGATGCGCAGCGTCGGTCTCACGATGCCTCCGCGGTGCCGGTGCGCGACCGAAGCGCGTCGAGCTTCACCTCGACCAGCCGCGCACTGTTGCCTTCTCCGCGAAGCTGCTCGGCGGCGTCGGCATAGGCTTCGATGGCCTCGCCGGTCCGATCCAGCCCGGCGAGGAGGTCGCCGCGGACTTCAAGCCAGAGCGACTCGAAGCCGATCGGCGCATCGCTCTCCAGCAGCGCCAGCCCCTGTTCGCCCTGGCCCTGCGCCGCATGCAGTCGCGCCAGCCTCAGCCGGATCAGCGGCTCCAGGGCGCCTTCGGCATTTCGCTCCAGCAGCGCCTGGTAGCGGTCCAGCGCAGCGGCGAGCTCGCCGGCCTCGACCTCCGCAGCGGCCAGCAGCATCGCGGCCAGGTCGGCGTAGGTGTGCCCTTCGACGGCCTCCTGCATTTCGGCGTGCTGCTCCTGTGCCGCGGGCAGGCGGTCCTCTTCGAGTTCGAGCTGGATCGCGGTGTAGTACTCGCTGGCCAGCAGATCACGCGAATCCTGGTAGGAGATCCACTGGCGCCAGCCGAAGATGCCGGCCAGCGCAAGGCCGACGCCGATCAGCAGGGATGCACCGTTCTCGCGCAGCCACCCGCGTACGCGCTCGCTTTGTTCGTGTTCGTCGTAGAGTTCAACCGCCATGATGGATTCCAGCGTAGTCGTTTGAGGAGTCGGACATCGGTGCGGTTGTCCCGCCCGATCCGATGACCGGCAATGATAAATCAGTCGGCGGCTTCGCGACCCGTGAATCCGGGTCGGACGCCGAAGTCGGTCCGCGTTGGTCCGGAACGATCCGAAGCATTTTCAGGAGTTTTCGAGCCGGTCCCGGAGTTCGGCGGCCAGCCGGTCCCTGGGAACGGCCTGCTGCGGGGCGTCGCCGCGAAGGTCCTTGACCGTGACCTCCCCGGCGGCGAGTTCACCCTCGCCGAGAACCAGCGCAACGGCCGCGCCGGATCGGTCGGCCCGCTTGAACTGGGCCTTGAAGCTGCCGCCCTGAAGGTCGGTGACCAGTCGGATTCCGGGCCAGGCGTCACGCAGAGACTCGGCAAACCCCAGACGGTGCTCCGCCGCTTCGCTGCTGACCAGATAGGCGTGCGGCGCGCGTTCGAAGCGTCGGCCGGTGGCCTCGACCAGGGCAAGGAGTCGCTCCATGCCCAGCGCGAAGCCGATTCCCGGCGTCGGGCGACCGCCCTGGATCTCGATCAGGTCGTCGTAGCGACCGCCGGCGCACACGGTGCCCTGGGCGCCGAGAGCTTCGGTCGTCCATTCGAACACGGTCCGACCGTAGTAGTCGAGGCCGCGGACCAGCCCCGGATTGTGCGTCCAGGCGATTCCGAGCGCGTCCAGCAGGCCGGTCACGGCCTCGAAGTGCGCGGCGGCCTCCTCGCCGAGATGGTCGTGCAGGCGCGGCGCATCAGCGAGCAGGGCTTGCGTATCCGGGTTCTTGCTGTCGAGGATCCGCAACGGGTTGCTGTCCAGCCGGCGCTGGCTGTCGGGATCGAGCCGATCCGCCAACGGACGCAGGAAGTCGACCAGAGCGTCGCGGTACCGCTGCCGATCCTCGCGATCGCCCAGGCTGTTGATCTCCAGCGTCAGTTGATCATTCACTCCGAGATCGGCCCAGAGTCTCGTCGCCATGGCGATCAGCTCCACATCGGTTTCCGGGGTGGACACACCGAACACCTCGACGCCGGTCTGATGGAACTGTCGCTGGCGGCCCTTCTGGGGGCGTTCATGGCGGAACATCGGCCCGCAATACCAGACCTTCAGGCCCGGCGGGTTCAGCAGGCCGTGCTGAAGAGCGGCCCGGACCACTCCGGCGGTGCCTTCGGGACGCAGGCAGAGACTGTCGCCGTTGCGGTCGTCGAAGGCGTACATTTCCTTCTCGACCACGTCGGTGCCCTGGCCGATCGCGCGGGTGAACAATTCGGTCTTCTCGACCAGGGGAATGCGGATTTCGCTGTACCCGTAGGCGTTCAGTCGCTCGGCCAGCCGCCCTTCCAGCCACTGCCAACCAGCGATGTCGCCCGGAAGGATATCGTGCATGCCCCGAACGGCTTGCAGGGTGTTCATCGGGAAATCTCCTTGGATTGCCGCCCTAGAGCAGCAGGATGTTCAGCCCGCCGGACCGCCGTCCGCGGGCGCGGACCCGCCGTTCTCCGGGGCTTCGAGCGTGAACTCGGCGACGCTGCCGCGGTCGGCGCCGTCGAATCGGACCGGTTCACCGTCGAAGGTCATCTCGACCGCGCTTCCCCGTCCCACCAGGACACGTACCGGAGGCTGTGCCTCGTACCTGCGATGTGTGCCGGCGCGGAGCAGGTCGAACTCCAGCCGCTCGCCGCGCGCGTCGCTGATCTCCACCCAGCTGTCTTCGAGAAGATCGATGACGATCGGGTGCAGCATCGACGGTGGAAGCAATTCGGCGACAGCACCGAGCTCGGGCGAAGCGTCGGCGTTGCCGGCGTCGCCGGGAAGACCACCCGGGTCGACCGAAGCGTCTCCGGCTCGCAGGGGGGAAAGCGGAAGCGTGGATGCCGACAGGGGGCCGTCGGCGTCCGGGTCGTCATTGTCGAGGCTGAGCGCGCGCGCGATGCGACGCGTTACTCCGTCACGCTCGGCGCGAAGTTCTTCACCTTCGACCAGCGAAGGCGACCCCGAGAAGGTCGCTTCGTCGCTGGAGTCGAACAGCCGCGTTCCGCCGGTGACGAAGAAATAGACCAGCGGCGGGACGATCAGAGTGGTAACGAGGAAATAGGTCGCGAATCGAACGAAGCGATCGACCCGGTCGGTCGGTGCCGGTGGCGGGAGAACCCCCTTCAGCGGTGGGGGCTCGTCGAGCGCGGTCGGGTCGATGAACTGATCGGCCGGAACGCCGAGCTCGCGCGCGTAGTTCGCAATGTAGCCGCGGCGGTAGATCGGCGCGATGCGATCGAAACGGTCCGCTTCGATCGACTCGAGGATGGTCCGGGAAAGCCTCATTGCCGCGGCCACCTCGGCCACGCTTCGACCCTGCGCTTCGCGCAAGGCGGCCAGCCGGCTACCGGCCGACGGCTCGGTGCCGGGGACGTTCCTGGCCGAGTCGATCGAAGGATCGTCCGAAGGATCGCCCGAAGGATCGGTCGAAGGGTCGGTCGGCGGGCGCGCGGTAGAAGCGCCGCCGCTCGGGGGCGTGGGGTGATCGTTCATGGGTCAGGAATCGCCTGCTCGCAATTGTTCGGCTTGCAGCGATTCAGGATAACGCGATCGCAGCTGCATTGCATATCGCTCTGCATCTTCAGGGCTGTTCAGGGCCCGCTCGACACGCACGCCGAGGAGCAAGGCATCCGGCCCGAGCGGTCCGGTCGCCTCCAGCCGCTGCAGGAAGGCCCGGGCCGGAAACGCGCGGCCGGACTCGAAGGAAAGGGTCGCCAGGTTGAACAGGGCCAGCCGATTCCGCGGGTCGATCTCCAGGGCCTGGCGAAGGTAATCTTCGGCCTCGCTGTCGCGCCCGGCGCGGCGCGCGCATGAGCCGGCGTTGGACAGCACGACTTCCGGCGTCGGATAGAACGGGTCTTCGAGCGCCTCCCGGAAGTGTCGATCTGCTTCGTCAAATCGTTCCACGCGGCAGAGCAGTGCGGCGAAGCTGTTGTGAACGGCGCCGTCTTCGGGCGCCAGCCGGGCCGCACGCTCGAGGTGCCCGAGCGCTCGCGTGTCGCGACCGATCCGTTCGTAGACGATGCCGAGAGCGAGGTGGGCAGGCACGTGGTGGGGGTCCTGCGAGACGGCGAGTTCCAGCTTCTCCAGGGCGAGCTGGATCTGCCCTCGTTCGAGGTAGCCGACGCCGAGCCGCGTATTGATGTCGGCCGCACGTACCGGGCTGACCCGTTCGACCGCAGAGCCGGTTCGCTGCGGATTGAGCTCGCCGCCGGTCGAAGCGCAGCCGCTGAGGAGCAGGACCAGTGCCAGCGCGCTGCTGCGGCCGATCACGCCAGGGCCTGCCGGGCGAGTTGTTCCTGGACCACCGCGCGCCGTCGGCTGGCGCTGAGCACCTTGCCGACCAGCTGGCCGCAGGCGGCATCGATGTCGTCGCCGCGCGTCTTGCGGATGGTCGCAATCATCCCGCCGGAGCGCAGCACGTCCTGGAACCGGTGAATCGCATTGTTCGAAGAACACTTGAACGGCGTGCCGGGGAACGGATTGAACGGGATGAGGTTGATCTTGCACGGCACGTGGGCCAGCACGCGCAGCAGATCGCGTGCCTGCTCTGGCCGGTCGTTGACGCCGTCGATCATGGTGTACTCGAAGGTGATCGACTGCTTCGGCCGCTTGTCGGCCAGATATCGCTTGCAGGCCGCCAGCAGTTCGTCGATCGGATACTTGCGGTTGAGCGGTACCAGCCGCGTTCGCAATTCGTCGTCCGGCGCATGCAGCGAGACCGCCAGTGCCACGCCAGGGCCGTCACGCAGCGCATCGATGCCGGGCACGACGCCGGAGGTCGACACCGTCACCCGGCGGGCGGCCAGTCCGTAGGCAAGGTCGTCGCGCATCAATTCGAGTGCCGGCCGGACCTGGTCGAGGTTCAGCAGCGGCTCGCCCATGCCCATCAGCACGATGTTGGTAATGCGCCGCTCCGGGCCCAGTGCTTCGGCGGCCCGCCAGACCTGGCCGATGATCTCGGCCGCGTTCAGGTTGCGGCTGAAACCCTGGGTGGCGGTGGAACAGAAAGTGCAGTTGAGCATGCAGCCGACCTGCGAGGAGATGCACAGCGTGCCGCGATCGGGTTCCGGGATGAACACCGTTTCGACCGCGCTGCCGCCGGGCAGAGCCATGATCCACTTGACGGTGCCGTCGGTCGAGCGATGCTCGCTCATCACGCCGGGCGCGATGATCTCGGTTTCGGCCTGCAGCCGCTCGCGGAGCGTGCGGCTGAGGTCGGTCATGGCGTCGAAATCGGTCACGCCCCGCTGGTAGACCCACTGGAGGATCTGGCGTGCCCGGAACGGCTTCTCGCCCCACTCGGCAAAGAAGCGCTCGAGCTGGGGGCGCGAGCAGCCCAGAAGGTTCGTTTTCGGGCGAGCTTCAGCCACGGAGTTCAGCCATTGATTTCAACACTTTGCGCCCTGCTCTTCAATCAGCGCGAGTATATCTCATCGTCCCCGAAGAAGAAGCGGATTTCCTCGGCCGCCGTCTCTTCGGCATCCGAACCGTGGACCGCGTTGGCATCGATGCTGCTGGCGAAGTCGGCGCGGATCGTGCCGGGCGCCGCTTCCCGCGGATCGGTCGCACCCATCAGCTCCCGGTTGCGGGCAATGGCATCGTCGCCCTCGAGCACCTGGATCATGACCGGTCCGGAGGTCATGAATTCGACCAGGTCGTTGAAGAACGGGCGATCCTTGTGCACCGCGTAGAAGCCTTCGGCATCGGACCGAGAAAGGTGCTTCATTCGAGCCGCGATGACCTTCAGGCCGGCACGCTCGAAACGGGTGTAGATCTCGCCGATCACGTTCTTGGCCACGGCGTCGGGCTTGATGATGGACAGGGTGCGCTGCATGGGTCGGAAACTCCTGATGTCTTGTAGTCGTGTCTTTTGGTCGTGTCTGGTGATCGAGTGCGGGTGGATTCGCGCCTCGTAGAGCGGATTCGCCCTCGCAGGGCCCGGCTCATCCTCCAATCGGGACCGGCGGGCCCAGCGCACTTGACGCGCTGGACGATCCAACCCCCTATTCTAGCGTGTTCCCCTGCCCTTCCGGTCGTGCGACCACGGTCGTGCATCCCCCGATCGCGATTTGCGTGGGCGGCCCGAGGGTGCTAGGATTAAAACACGCGTTTGAAGCGCTTGTTTCAAGCCAGCGTTTCAATCAACGGTTCCAATCAACGGTTCCAATCAACGCTTTCAATCAACGATCTCAATCAACGGTTCCAGCTTGCGGTTTCGAATATCGGGTTCAAATTGCTCTGGCAAGGCACGGTGCCCGGTCACCGTTCCGGACCCGCGACGTTGAAGCGGCGCTCGAAACCGTCACCCGAAACCGTCACCCGAAACCGTCGCCCGAAACCGCCGATCGATGGCCGATTTCGGGTGATCGATCGGCACCGGGCGTCGCGCGACCGTGCCACGCTCGGCCCGGTGCCTGCATCTGAACGCGTCAACGGCCATGCCGAACGGGCCGCTCCAATCCACCGAGGTATTCGATTGACCGACTCCACCGCAAACCGGATCCTCGACACGGCGGAACAACTGTTCGCCGATCGAGGCTTCCACGCGACGACGCTGCGCCAGATCACCCAGGCGGCCGGCGTCAATCTTGCTGCCGTGAACTATCACCACGGGTCCAAGGACGCGTTGATTCTCGCGGTCTTCCAGCGCCGGCTCGACGAGCTCAACAGCGAACGCCTGGCGCGTCTTCGCGAAGCGCTGGACGCCGCCGACCCGCCCCGACTCGAAGACGTGCTCGAAGCCTTCATCCATCCGGCGCTGCGGATGAGCACCCAGTCTTCGGGCGACGGCGGACGGTTCATGCGCCTGCTGATGCGGGCGTGGTCGGAAAATGCCACCCAGCTTCACGGCGTGATCCGCCGTCAGTATTCGCACGTGATGCGCGCCTTCGCCGAAGCGGTCAGCCGATCGCTCGGCACGGCGCCGGAAAACCTTCGTCAGCAGCTCGATTTCCTGATCGGCGCGCTGACCTACACGATGGCCGAAACCAACGACCAGGATGTCGAGCCGACAGCTCGCGCCTTGATCCGGTTCGGCTGCGCGGGGCTGCGCGACTCGGTGTCCGGTAGATCCCGGGATCCCGCTGCGCTGCGCCAACCCAATCTCTTCGAGGAGACCTCCGCATGACCATCCTTGCCCTGCTCGCCGTCGTTCTCCTGCCGGTGGTACTGGCCTATTTCGCCGCCCCGGCCTGGCTCGCCGCCCTGCTCACCTCGGCGGCTGCGGTCCTGTCCATCGCATTCGGTTCGTCGCTGGCGGTTTCCGTCGTCGCGGCGCTGATCGCCGTGCCATTGATCGTCGCCTCCCTGCCCCCGCTGCGGCGAACCCTCCTGACCAACCGCCTCTACGGCTGGTTCCGCAAGGTGCTGCCGGCGATGTCGGCCACCGAGCGCGAAGCTCTGGAGTCCGGTACCACCTGGTGGGACGCCGAGCTGTTTTCCGGCCGGCCGGACTGGAGAAAGCTGATGAATCATCCTGCGCCGTCGCTGACCGACGAGGAGCAGGCGTTTCTCGACGGCCCGGTCGAAAAACTGTGCGGCATGCTCGACGAATGGCAGATCCACCAGGACCAGGACCTGCCGCCGGAGGTCTGGGACTTCCTGCGCGAAAACCGTTTCTTCTCGATGATCATCTCGAAGGAGTACGGCGGGCTCGGCTTTTCGGCCCAGGGCAATGCTGCGGTCGTGACCAAGATCTCGACCTGCAACCAGACCGCGGCCGTGACCGTGATGGTGCCCAACTCCCTGGGCCCGGGAGAACTGCTGCACTATTTCGGCACCGAGACGCAGAAGAACCACTACTTGCCGCGCCTGGCTTCCGGCGAGGACATCCCCTGCTTCGCGCTGACCTCGCCGCTGGCCGGGTCCGACGCCGCATCGATGCCGGACAAGGGCATCGTCTGCAAGGGCGAGTTCAACGGCGAGGAAGTCCTCGGCATCCGCGTGACCTGGGACAAGCGCTACATCACGCTCGCGCCAGTCGCGACCGTGGTCGGCCTGGCCTTCAAGTGCTTCGACCCCGACGGCCTGCTCGGCGGCGACAGGAGCCTCGGCATCACCTGCGCGCTGATCCCGGCCGACACGCCCGGAGTCGAGACCGGCAACCGCCACCTCCCGGGCGGCTCGCCGTTCATGAACGGCACGACCCGTGGCAAGGACGTGTTCATCCCGATGGACTGGGTGATCGGCGGCCAGGAGCGCGTTGGCGAAGGCTGGAGCATGCTCATGCACTGCCTGTCGGCCGGGCGCGCCATCTCCCTGCCGGCCCAGGCCGTCGCCGGCGGCAAGATCTGCAGCCTCCTGACCGGCGCCTACGCGCGGGTCCGCTACCAGTTCAAGCAGCCGATCGGGCAGTTCGAGGGCATCCAGGAGCCGCTGGCCCGGATCGGCGGGGAGACCTACCGCATGGACGCTGCCCACCAGATGACCCTGGTCGCGCTCGACCAGGGCGAGAAGCCGGCGGTGCTCTCGGCGATTCTCAAGGCCAACCTGACCGAGGCCAACCGCCGGGTCGTCGCCGACGCGATGGACGTCCACGGCGGCAAGGCCGTCGTCCTCGGGCCGCGGAACTACCTGGCCCAGGGCTACCAGGCCCTGCCGATCTCGATCACCGTCGAGGGCGCCAACATCCTGACCCGGTCGATGATCATCTTCGGCCAGGGGGCGATCCGCTGCCACCCCTGGCTGCTGAAGGAAATGCTGGCCGCGACGAGCCAGGCGCCGAATGCCCGCAAGGAGTTCGACAAGGCCTTCTTCGGTCACATCGGCTACGTGATGAGCAACACCGTTCGCTCGCTGTTCCTGGGCCTGACCGGCGGACGGCTCAGTAAGGCGCCGATCGATGGTCCGCTCAAGCGGGATGTGCAGCGGATCAACCGCCTGACCGCCGCGTTCACGCTGATCGCCGACTTCGCCCTGCTGATCCTCGGCGGCAAGTTCAAGTTCGCCGAGAAGCTCTCGGGCCGGTTTGCCGACGCGCTCAGCCACCTCTACCTGGCCTCGGCGGTCATCAAGCGCTTCGAGGACGACGGTCGGCCGGAAGAGGACCTCCCGATGGCGCGCTGGGCGCTGGCCGACAGCCTTCACCGGGTCGAAACCGCGCTCCACGGCGTCCTGGCGAACTTTCCGGTGCCGGCGCTGGGTAGCGTGCTCAGGGTCTGGGCCTTCCCCTTCGGCCGCAGCCACGAGCCGGCCGATGACCGCACCGGCCACAAGATCGCCGAGTTGCTGATGTCCAACAATGCGTCCCGCAACCGTCTGACCCACGACACCTTCCGGGCCACCGACGGCGTCGGCGCTGCCATGGTGCTCAAGGCCTTCGATGCCATGCTCGACGCGGCCGAGGCCGAGCGGGCCGTGTTCAACGGTCTCAAGCGCATGCCGACGCCGGCCAACGTCGACAAGCTGGCGCGCGAGGCCGTCGAGGCCGGCCTGATCAACGACGAGCAGGGCAGGAAGCTGATCGAGGCCCAGCGTCTGGCGGCCGAAGTCATCGCGGTCGACGAGTTCGAGCCCGGAGCGCTGACGGGCGCGCAGTTCGGCGAACCCGAATCGCCGCTGAAGAAAGCCAGCCTGAAGAAAGCCAGCTGATCGGCAGCAGGCGCAGAGACAACGCCGGCCACGTTGCCGGCGTTCCTTCGCGCCCTGCCCTCGCACCTTCTTCGAACCTCCATTTCATGAACCACAGGAAACAGACCTGATGCCCGACAATCGTTTCATCGTCCGCAAGGCCGCCGTGCTCGGCGCCGGAGTGATGGGCGCGCAGATCGCCGCTCACCTGACCGCAGCCGGCATCCCGGTGCGCCTGTTCGACCTGCCCGCCAAGGAAGGCGACCGCAATGCCCTGGTCAAGGGCGCGATCCAGCGCCTGACCAAGCTCAAGCCGCCGCCGCTGGCGAGCAAGGTTCTTGCCGCCGCGCTGGAGCCGGCCAACTTCGAGGACGACCTCGAGTCGCTCGCCGACTGCGATTTCGTGATCGAGGCCGTCGCCGAGAGAATGGACATCAAGAAGTCGCTCTACGAGCGCCTCGTGCCGCACCTGCCGGCCGACGCGATCTTCGCCAGCAACACCTCCGGGCTGTCGATCACGGAACTGTCCGAAGTCGTACCCGAGAGTCATCGCAAGCGGTTCTGCGGCGTTCATTTCTTCAACCCGCCGCGCTACATGCACCTGGTCGAACTCATCCCGCATGCCGGCACCGAAGACGCCGTACTGGACCAGCTCGAGACCTTCATGACCGAGACCCTCGGCAAGGGTGTGGTTCGAGCGCGCGATACGGTCAATTTCATCGCCAATCGCGTCGGCGTGTTCTCGATGATCTCCACCGTGCACCACGCCGAACGGCTGGGACTGGGCTTCGACACGGTCGATGCACTGACCGGCCCGGCGATCGGCCGACCGAAGTCCGGTACCTTCCGGCTCGCCGATGTGGTCGGGCTGGACACGATGGCCAACGTCATCTCGACGATGCAGAACAAGCTCGAGGACGATCCCTGGCACCCGCACTACCGCAAGCCCGAATGGATGGACCAGCTGATCGAGGCCGGCGCCCTGGGCCAGAAGGCCGGCGCCGGCGTGTTTCGCAAGGAAGGCAAGTCGATCCGGGTGCTCGACCCTTCTTCCGGCGGCTACCGGGATACCGACTATTCGCTCGACGAGGACATCAAGAAAGTCCTCGCCATCAAGGACCCTGCAGAAAAGATGAAGGCGCTGGCCGGGTCCGACCGACCGGAACTCGAGTTTCTCTGGTCCATCCACCGCGATCTGTTCCAGTACTGCGCCGTGCATCTCGACGAGATCGCCGACTCGTCCCGGGAGATCGACCTCGCCATGCGCTGGGGCTACGGATGGGCCCAGGGGCCCTTCGAGATCTGGCAGGCGGCCGGATGGTCGGACATCGCCGACCTGGTCCGTCGTGACATCGAAGCGGGAACCGCGCTGGCCGAAGTCGCCCTGCCCGACTGGGTCGACGCGGTCTCCGGTGCTCACGCAGACGAAGGCTCCGTGGCCGGCGACGGATCGACCGTCGCGCGGCCGGACCTGGCCGTCTACGAACGCCAGATGCAGCCGCCGAAACTGGTCGGCGAATCCGTCGACCGCGGAACGACCGTGGCCGATCTTCCCGGCGTGCGCCTGTGGACGCTCGACGACGATGTGCTGATCGTGTCGCACAAGTCGAAGATGAACGTCATCGATACCGGAGTGATCGACGGCCTGAACGATGCCGTAGAACGTGCCGAACGCGAGTTCGCCGGCCTGGTGATCTGGCAGCCCGACGGCCCCTTCTCCGCCGGCGCCAACCTGAAGGCCGCAATGGAGTGGGTTGCCAACGACGAGTTCGACAAGGTCGAGGGGCTGGTCGCCGACTTCCAGGCCGCCAACCTCCGCCTGCGCTACGCGGCCGTGCCCAGCGTCGCCGCGGTGCGAGGCCTCGCCCTCGGCGGCGGCCTCGAACTTGCCATGCATACAAGCCGGATCGTGGCCCATCTCGAGTCGTACATGGGCCTGGTCGAAGCCGGCGTCGGCCTGCTTCCGGCCGGCGGCGGCCTCGGCACGCTGGCCTTCCGGGTCGAAGACCAGACCGCGGCCGGCGACAGCTATGCACTTCTCGAGGCCCGCTACAAGCAGGTTGCCATGGGCCAGGTATCGGGAAGCGCCATGCATGCGCGCGAAATGGGCTACCTGTCCGCCGCCGACCAGGTCGTGATGCACGAGCACGAACTGCTGCACGCTGCCCACGGCCAGATCCACGGCATGAACGCCGCCGGCTATCGCGCGCCGCTTCGCGGCCGAACGATTCCGGCTGCCGGCGATGTCGGCATCGCGACGCTGAAGATGCTGCTGGCCAACATGCACGAAGGGCATTTCATCAGCGACCACGACCGTGAAATCGGCGAACGGATCGCCGACGTGATCTGCGGCGGCGCGATCGATCGCGGAACGCCGGTCACCGAGGACTGGTTGTACGCCCTGGAGCGCAGGCACTTCGTCGAACTGGCGCGGATGAAACCGACCCAGGAGCGGATCATGCACATGCTGAAAACGGGGAAACCGTTGCGGAATTGATGTCCGGCTACTGCGCGACCCGCGGACGGCGTCCGGCGGTGCTCGGATTCCCCATGGACACTGCACGTCCACTGCGGATCCTGTGCGGAGCCTGCCCCGGACCCCGATCCGGGGGCGGCCACCGACCGCCGGCCGCTCGCGACGCCGGCCAGACAATTCCGACGAGTATGACTTCTCGCAAATTCAATGATTTATCGACAGGAATTCAATCATGAGTGATGCTTATATCGTCTCTGCGGTGCGTACGCCGGTCGCCAAGGCGTTCAAGGGTGGGTTCCGGACGACGCGTCCGGACGACCTGCTCGCCCACGTCATCCGCACCGCGATGGCCGACGTGCCCAGCGTCGACCCGGCCGCAGTCGAGGACGTAATCGTCGGCTGTGCGATGCCGGAAGCCGAGCAGGGCATGAACGTCGCCCGGATCGGCGCCCTGCTCGCCGGCCTGCCCGACAAGGTCCCGGGCGTGACCGTCAACCGCTTCTGTTCGTCCGGCCTGCAGACCGTGGCGATGGCGGCGGATCGGATCCGCCTCGGCGAAGCGGACGTGATGATTGCCGGTGGCACCGAGACCATGACCATGGTGCCGATGATGGGCCACAAGGTCGCGATGAACCCGAAGGTGTTCGACGACGATCACGTGGCAATTGCCTACGGCATGGGCATCACGGCCGAAAAGGTCGCCGAGCAATACGGCGTCTCGCGCGAAGACCAGGACGAATTCGCCTTCCGCAGCCACGAAAAGGCCATTGCGGCGATCGACGGCGGCGAATTCACCGAGATTCGGCCGTACACGGTCCACCACCACTACCCCGACCCGTCCAGCGGTGCGATCCGTACCGTCGAGCAGGTCATCGATACGGATGAAGGCCCGCGCCGCGGCGGATCCCCAGAGGCCCTCGGCAAGCTGCGTCCGGTGTTCCGCGCCGACGGCGTGGTCACCGCCGGAACGAGTTCGCAGATGTCCGACGGCGCAGGTGCGCTGGTCATGGTGTCCGAGGAGGCGCTGAAGAAGTACGACCTGGAACCGCTGGCGGTCTTCCGCGGCTTTTCGGTCGCCGGCGTGCCGCCGGAGATCATGGGCATCGGCCCGATCGCGGCGATTCCGAAGGTGCTGAAGCAGACCGGCATATCGCTGGACCAGCTCGACTGGATCGAACTCAACGAGGCGTTCGCCGCCCAGGCACTTGCGGTGATCCGCGACGTCGGCCTGGATCCCGCCAAGGTCAACCCGCTCGGCGGCGCGATCGCGCTCGGTCACCCGCTGGGCGCGACCGGTTCGATCCTGTCGGCCAAGCTGATCCACGGCATGCGCCGTCGCAAGCAGAAGTACGGCATGGTCACGATGTGCATCGGCACCGGCATGGGTGCGGCGGGCATCATCGAAGCGCTCTGAAGACTTCCCGGAGGGCCGAGGCGCCCGGCGCGCCGGCCTATTCCGCGGCTCGAAGCTCCAGCACCAGATCGTCACCCAGCTTCTGGGCGGCCTCCAGCCAGGCTGGATCGACGCCCTGCGCGTTCCGGTAGATTTCGATGGCGTTCGTCAACTCGGCCAGGGCCGCATCGAAGCGTCCCTGGGCTTTCAGCACGATGGCAAGCGCCTCATGGGCCTTGCCGATTCTTGGATGGCCCGCGTCGTAGCCGCCCCGAGCCACCGTGAGTGCTTCGCGAGCCAGTGACTCGGCCTGTTCGAGATCCCCTGCAATGGTCTGGAGACGCGACAGGTTGAACAGCGCGGTTGCTGTCTGCGGGTGATCGTCGCCGAGGGTCGCACGCCGAATCCGCACCGACTCACTCATCGCTTGGATCGCGTCCTCCAGCCGATCCATTCCGTAGTACAGCAAGGCGAGATTGTTCAGCACGATCGCGTAGCTGGGATGCATCTCGCCGGTTGCCTGGCGCTGCAGTTCCACCGTGCGCCGGAATGCATCGAGCGCCTCATCGATGCGTCCGAGACTCTGCCGGGACGTCGCCAGCGATGACCAGATGGCAGCACGCGTGTCCAGTTCGATCGCCGGATCGCTTCCCGCGCGATCCAGCGCCTCGAGCGCCAGCATTTCACTGCCGGCGTAGTTGCCTGCGTCAATGCGCATTGCGGACCAGTTACCGAGCATGCTGACGTAGAGAACTCGACCGCGCTCGGCGCCGGAATCATCACTGTCCAGCAACTCGCGAGCTTCGGCGAAGCGACGTTCTGCCGCCTCGAAATCGCTCTGCCACCAGTCGACGATCGCCAGGCCGTCGAGGGCCTCGGCCTGCCCGACGACATCGCCCGACTCGGTCCGGACCGCAAGGGCCTGCTCGAGCTGGAATCGAGCCGGACCGATCTCACCGAGATTCTGCAACGCGTAGCCGATGGCGTAGCGCAGATCGCCCTCCAGTTCGGGTTGGCCGGCAAACTGCTCGTCCACATCGGGAATGGCCTGCTTCAGCGCGCCGGCCAGGGTAGGTTCGTCGGCGTTCTCGAACGGGTCGGCGCGCTGGATCATATCGACCAGGAATGCCCTCGCCGCTTCGGCTCGCTCGGCCTGGTCCTGGGCAAGATCGCGTTGACGCTGTGCCTCCCTCGCCTGGTGCTGAACCCCCAGCAGGCCGCCGATCAGCACGGTAAAGATCACGGCCGTTGCTGCGACCGCACCCCGGTAGCGTCGAATGAAGTGCCAGGTGCGGTAGGCGCGCGAAGCCCCTCGAGCCCGGACCGGTTCGCCGCGCAGATAGCGATCGAGGTCCTCGCCCAGTTCCATGGCGTCGGCATAGCGGTCGTTCGGATCCTGACGCAACCCGGTCATCACGATGCGATCCAGGTCGCCGCGGAGATGGCGACGCAGCGCGGCGGTTTCGCCGAGGCCGCGCGGCGGTGTTCCGCCGTCGCCGCCGACGGCGGCACTCGGATCGGGCGGAACGGTCTCGCAGACCCTGCGCTCGGCTTCGGTCGCCGACAGGCCTGCCAGGCGATGCGGCCTCGAGCCGGTCAACAGTTCATAGAGCACGACCGACATCGAGTACACGTCGCTGGATCGCGTGATCTTGCGGCCCAGCAACTGCTCCGGGCTCGCATAGGCCGGGGTCATCAGGCGCGCTTCGAATCGGGTTTCGGGCTGGTCGAAGTCGACCGATCCACGATCCAGCACCTTGGCAATACCGAAGTCGATCAGACGGGCCTGCCCTTGTTCGTCGACAAGGATGTTCGAGGTCTTGAGATCCCGGTGAACGATGCCGGCGGCATGCGCATGGGCCAGCGCTTCGCAGGTTCCGCGGACCAGTCGAAGTCGGGTCTTCAGGTCCGCAGATCGATCCTCGCACCATCGGTCGATGGGGTCGCCGCGGACCAGCTCCATGGCCAGGTAGGGCGTGCCGTCGGCCATCGCGCCACCGTCGATCACCCGTGCAATGCCGGGATGTTCGAGGGTCGCGGCGATTCTGCGCTCGGCGTCGAAGCGCTGCATCGCGGTGTCGTCGAGGTGAGCGGCCGCGAACAGCTTCACTGCGACGTCCTGGTCGAAGGCGCCATCGGCTCGTCGTGCGCGATAGACCACGCTCATGCCGCCGACGCCGATCATCTCGGTCAACTCGAACGCCCCGACTCGCTCACCGCTGCGATCGGTCAGGCTAGGCGCCGCTCGCGCCGAAGGCACGGAACCCGGCTCGAGAAAGGACGTGGTTTCCGGCTCACGCGCGAGCAGGCCTAGCACCCGTTCACGCACCGCTTCCGGCGCGTCGGTCTGCGCCTTCAGCCACGCCACCCGTCCAGCCGACGGCTGGCCCAGTGCCTCCTCCAGCAGCGCGAGCGCCTGCGCCTCCAGCGCGTCGCTCAATCGATCGCTCATCCGAGCCCCCCTTGTTCGAGTTCATCGCGCAGCCATGTCTTCGCCGCGCGCCAGCTGCGATTGACCGTCGCGATCGACACGCCGGTGAATTCGGCAACCTCGGGAACGGTCAGACCGCCGTAGCAGCGCAACTCGACCACCCGGGCCTGGCTCGGGTTGAGACGTTCGAGCCGTTCGAGCGCGCGTTCCAGGTCGAGCACATCGACCGGACCGGAGCCGCCGTCCTGAAGCGCGGTCGTCAGCGGCGGATCCGGCGTTCGCTTGTCGGCATTGCGCTTGCGGCCGGCATCGACCAGCACCTGGCGCATCACGCGCGCAGCGACGGCCAGGAAGTGGACCCGGTCCCGCCACTCGACACTGGCACCCTCGGCGATCTTCAGGTAGGCCTCGTGGACCAGGGCGGTCGGCTGCAGCGTGTGACCCGCCCGCTCCCGCGCCAGGCGCGATCGCGCCATCGACCGAAGCGTGCCGTACACCTCCTCGAGCAGCGCGGCCTCGGCACCGGGGTCTCCGTCCGCCCACCGACGGAGGATAAGGGTGAGTTCGTGGTTAGACCCCTTGATCATGCGAGGAAGCGACCTCGGTGCGGATGAAAGACCCCGCATCGAGTCTATCCCTACCCCCACCGAGCCACAAGTTGGTGACGGAACGATACGATCCGGCCGCGTCTTGCGCTCTATGAGGTACACATGCACCCGAACCCGGAGCGTTCTCCATGATCTCCGTCATCAACCGCTCGATCTCCGCTCGGACACCTGGACGACTGGCCGCCACGCTCCTGCTCGGCCTCCTTTCGTTCCCGGCGTTCGCTCAGTTTCCCGTGCCGGCCGACGTGCTCTATCGAGCCGGCTTCGAAGGCGCTTCGATCGAACCGGTGTTTCCGACCGTCGGCGGGGACTACGTGCTTCCGCCCGGGCCGACTGCAGACCAGCTCCAGTGGCTGATCGACGAACTCGCGGTCGGCGAGACGACCACGCTGGCCGAGGTCCAGGCCCGGTTCTCTCCGGGCTTCGATGCCGTGGTCATTCGGGATTTCATCAATGACGTGCTGCGTGTCGACTTTCCGAACGGCCGGATCACGGACCTGATCTCGCTGACGCCCGTCCAGGCGACGGCGATCATCGACGGCGACAGCGGACCGACCACGTCGGGCTTCCTGCAGTTCGGCACGCAGTACAGCGGGAGCCAGCTCATCACCCTGCTCCAGGTCAGCAACTTCGGCGGATCGGTGCAGTTCCCGTCGGATCAGACCCTGACGCTGCCGGAAGCCGCCGACAAGTACATGACCTTCGATCCGGACAGCGCCGTGTTCATCGGCTACGTCGACCCGGCGGGCCGCTGCCAGCCGCTCGAGGTTCGCGATGCCGACACACCGCGCGCGCTCGGATCGATCTTCAAGATGTGGGTGCTCGGCGCTACCGGAGCGGATGTGGCCGATGGCATCGTCTCGCCGCTCGACCCGATCCAGCTGGTGGCCGAGGAGCGGGCCGCGGGCGGAACGATCAACAGCGAGCCGCTGGGCACGCTGTTTCCGGTCCAGGACATGGCCACACTGATGATGGGCATCAGCGACAACACCGCGACGGACCATCTGCACGAACTGTCGGGCCGGATTCGCGTCGGCGACATGGTGCAAGCCTACGGCGTGGATGACCCCGATCTCCTCCTGCCGTTCCTGAACATCAGCGAGCAGTTCCACGTGTTCACGCGCTTCGACCTGCCCACGGCGCAGTCCTACGTCGACGGAACCGAAGTCTTCCAGCAGAACTTCCTGGCGACGATGATCGAGCCCGAGGGGCCTTCGTTCCCGGTTTCGTTCCCGTTCTTCCACGAGCCCCTGCTGACCGCCGGCACCTGGCGCGCGACGGCGACCGACATCTGCCGGACGCTGGCGGGGCTTCGCGCAACCCCGGACACGCTGGGCGCGTTCGACCTGGTCGATCGGGCAATGAGTTCCCAGGTCGCGCAGCCGAACATCCGCACGGCGTGGGATCGCGCCTGGTACAAGGGCGGCAGCCTGGTCTCCGGAGCGACCGGAAACCACGTCTACACGCACGCATGGTTGCTGGAAAACGAAGGGGACTTCCCGCCGTTCGTGGTGGTCGCGCTGGCCAACAACCCCGCCGGCGGCATCGATCCGTTCCCGATCCAGTCCGTGACCAACCGGATGATCGAGCTGCTGGCCGGATTCCAGCCCTGGGATTGACGCGCACGAGGTTGAAAAAAAGGCACCCGGGCAGAGAGTCCCGGGTGCCCCGAACCCCGGGAGCTGCGTCTCCCGGGGTCACCCCACGGAGCGCATCCTACCCGCATCGACCACGGTCGGTCATCGGAAAATTTCCTACAAGGACGCGGAAGCGAGTTCAGCCGCCGCTACGCCACGAATGCGCCGCATCACGGGCCTGGTACCACCAGTAGGAGGCCTGGGCCGCCCATCGCCCGATCCTGCCGCCGGCCCAGCGCGTCGGCCACGGACCGAACGCGGCCAAGCGATCCCGCTCACCGTCCAGGGCTTCTGCGATCACCTCGCCGGCCAGCGTGGTCGGCGCCATGCCGTGTCCGCCGAAGGCGCTGGCCGCCCACAAGCCGGGCTCGAGCTCGCCGAGGATCGGCATCTGGTGCCGCGCGTAGCTCATCCAGCCGCCCCAGGAATGGGTGAAGGAAACATCGGCCAGCGACGGGAACACCCGGATCATGTCGCGCCGCATCAGCGCCTCGATCGCTCCCGGTTCCCGATCGGCGATCGAGATCCTCCCGCCCCAGAGCAGGCGATCGCCGATGCGGCGGTAGTAGTCGAAGGCGAAGCGCGTGTCGTAGACCGCCGCGGTCCCGGGAATCAGTTCCTCGAGCCGGCCGGGCAAGGGTTCGGTCACGGCCACGTAGGTGCCGATCGGGTGGATGCTGCGCACCAGGCGCGGCACCAGTCGACGGTCGTAGCCGCCGGTCGCCACGACCACGCGGCCGGCGTGCACGTCCCCATGGCCGGTACCGATGCGCCAGCCGTCGCCGGCCCGCTCGATGCCATCGACCGGCGTGTCCCCGTGGACGGCGATGCCGCACGCGTCGAGTTCGCCGGCAAGGGCTCGCGCGTAGGCCAGCGGATTGAAGTGGAATGCGCGCGGCTCGAGCAAGCCGCCACCGTAGCGATCGGAGCGGACCCGGTCCTCTCGTTGCGCCCGATCCAGCGAAACGAACTCGAGGCCGGTCGTCCGGGCCATGGCGTCGCGAAGCCTGTCCAGTCCGTCCCTATCGTGGAACCAGTCGACCAGCAGGACGCCCTCGCCATCGAGCGATACGCCCAGGGAGGCGCATCGCGCACGGACTCGGTCGACCGCATCGTGGGTCCATCGCTGCATCGTACGGGCCTGGTCTGGACCGACGCGACGGACCAGGGCGTCGGGGCACAGGGAGTAGCCCCCGAACACGAATCCGCCGTTTCGACCCGATGCGCCTTCCCCCGGCTGGCCGGCCTCCAGCACGACGACATCGCGATGACCGCGTTCGAGCAGACTGAAGGCGGTGCTCAGACCGGCCAGGCCGGCACCGATCACCGCGATTTCGACCGATCGTCCCGCATCGATGGGGGGGAACCGGCGCGGCTCGATGCGGTCCTCGTACCATGTAGGTGCATGGAAGCGGGGCCATCCCATGGCCATGGCAAGATCCTCGGTCGGGGCTGCTAGACTTGCCCGCCAGAATACGCGACCGAGCGAGTACCGGGGTCCGCCGATCGCCGCGCCGCGCGCGGATCGGGGGATCGGATCGTCGGTTCACCGACAGCCTCGAAACGGAGATGCACAATGGGCAAATCCAGCAAGTACGAAGCGAAGGTCCCGGACGAGAACGGGATCATCCACTACACCGAAGACGAGCACGCGGTCTGGGCCGAGCTCTACGCCCGGCAGATCGACATCATCCAGAACCGGGTCTGCGACCAGTTCTTCAACGGCCTGGAGACGCTGGACCTGCCCTCGGACCGGATTCCCCAGCCCCGGGACGTTTCCGATGTGCTGCGCGAGCGGACCGGCTGGGAAGTCGCGCCGGTGCCCGCGCTGATCAATTTCGATCGCTTCTTCAAGCTGCTGTCCGAGAAGAAGTTCCCGGCCGCTTCGTTCATCCGCAAGCGCGAAGAAATGGAGTACCTGCAGGAACCGGACATCTTCCACGAGATCTTCGGCCACACGGCGATGCTGACCGACGAGGCGTTCGCCAACTTCACGCACGCCTACGGCCGGGCCGGCGTGCAGGCCAGCAAGGAAGAACGCGTGTTTCTCGCCCGCCTGTACTGGTTCACGGTCGAATTCGGCCTGCTCGGCACCGAGGCGGGCACCCGGATCTACGGCGGCGGCATCGCCTCGTCACCGGGTGAGACGGTCTATTCGCTGGAAAGCGACGAGCCGATCCGTCGGCCCTTCGATCCGATCGACGCGCTGCGCACGCCGTACCGGATCGACATCTTCCAGACCGTCTACTACGTGCTCGACTCGATGGACGATCTGTTCGAGCTGGCCGAGATGGACCTGCTCAAGCTGATTCGAAAGGCCCGCGCGCTGGGCCAGTTCGCTCCCACATTTCCGCCCAAAGAGAAGGACGCAGCCTGACCATGAGTGACGACCTCCAGGAAAAGAAATGCACGCCGTGCGAAGGCGGCACCCAGCCGCTGGACCGCGAACGGATCGACAAGCTGCTGCCGCAGGTTCCGGGCTGGCAGGTTGCCGACGACGGCAAGCGGATCGTCCGCCGGTTCGAATTCAAGGGTTTCTACAAGACCATGGCATTCATCAACGCGATGGCCTGGGTCGCCAACCGCGAAGCGCATCACCCGGACTTCGAGGCCGGCTACAACTTCTGTCGCGTGACCTTCCAGACCCATGCGATCGACGGGCTGAGCGAGAACGACTTCATCTGCGCAGCCAAGCTCAACGCGTTGCTGGATGACTGATCCGGCCGAGCGCATCGACCCGGCGGCCGCCGACGTCTCGGCGGCCGAACGCCTGGAACGGGCGGTCGATGCGGTAAACGGCGTGGTTCTCGGCAAGCCCGAGGCCGTTCGCCTGGCCTTCTCGGCGCTGCTGGCCGGTGGTCACCTGCTGATCGAGGACCTGCCCGGCGTGGGCAAGACCACGCTGGCCCAGGCGATGGCGATCGTCACCGGTGGCTCGTGGCAGCGCATCCAGTTCACCAGCGACCTGCTGCCGGCCGACATCCTCGGGGTCTCGATCTGGCGCCGCGCCGAGGAGAACTTCGAATTCCGGCCCGGCCCGGTCTTCGCCAACGTGGTCCTGGCCGACGAGATCAACCGGGCAACGCCGCGCACCCAGAGCGCGCTGCTCGAAGCGATGGCCGAACGCCAGGTCAGCGTCGACGGCGCCACGCATCCCCTTCCTCGACCGTTCTTCGTGATCGCGACCCAGAATCCGCTCGACCTGGTCGGCACCTATCCGCTGCCGGATTCGCAGCTCGATCGCTTCCTGCTCCGCATCGGCCTGGGCTACCCGGAGCGCGACGAAGAGCGACGCCTGCTGCGCGAACCCGACCGGCGCGACCTGCTCGAGGCCCTGCCGACCTGCCTCGACGACAACGACGTGCGGCGCCTGATGGACCGGGCCCGCGACCTGCACCTGTCGGACCCGGTCGTCGATTACCTTCAGGCGCTGATCCAGGCCACCCGCGAACACCCGTCGCTGCGCGCCGGCCTGTCGCCGCGCGCAACGCTCGCCCTGGCAGCCACGGCGCGCGCCCATGCCCTGCTCGACGGCCGCGATCACGTTCTGCCCGACGACGTCAAGCACGTGTTCCCGGCGCTGGCCACGCACCGCGTGCAGGTCCGCGCCGAGTCCGAGGCACCGGGCGATGTCATTGCACGCATCCTCGAACGCACGCCGGTTCCCTGAGGCGGTCCGCCGTCGCTTCGCGCGCTGGCTGGACGGCGCGCTGCGCCGGCGCGGCCCGATCGAGCCGCCGCTGACCCTGCGTTACCGCCAGATCTTCATCCTGCCGACCGCCTTCGGCTGGATGATCGCGCTGCTCCTGCACGGCATGCTCCTCGGCAGTCTCAACTTCAACAACAGCATGGGCCTGTTGACGACCTTCCTCCTGGCCTGCCTCGGCCTGCTTTCGATGCACCTGGCGTTCCGCAACCTCGATCGCGTGCGGGTCGAAGCCGTCCATGCCCGACCGGTGTTCGCCGGCCAGGCGGCCATCGTGCGCATCGAGCTGAGAGACACGGCCGGTCGGCCGCGGCTCGGCATCGTCTGTCGTCGACCCCGCGGCGAGAACTCCGCCGGCGTCGACCTCGAGGCGAACGGGACCGCGATGGCCGAACTGGAGCTGCCTACCAACCAACGCGGCCGGCTGCCCGTCGGTCGACTGCGGATCCGGACCCGGCAGCCGCTCGGCCTGTTCGAAGCCTGGTCCTGGGTCGAGAGCCGGGCGACGGTTCGCGTCTGGCCGCGGCCGGTCGACCGGCCGCCTCCGCCCCCTCGCAGCAGCGAGGCTCGCCGGTCGGCAAGCCCCGGCGACGAAAGCGACGAATTCCACGGCCTGCGCAACTGGCGCGAGGGCGATCCCATCCACCGGATCGCATGGAAGGCCAGCCAGCGCCACGACCAGCTGCTGGCCCGCCAGTTCATGCGACCGGAGCGCGGCCGCGTCGTGTTCCGCCTCGACCAGGCTCCAGCGGCCGACCTGGAGGGTCGCCTGTCGATCCTCTGCCGATGGATCCTGGATGCCGAGCGCGACGGCGTGGAGTACGGTCTCGAACTCGGCACCTGGCGCACCGCGCCGGACCGTGGAGAAGCCCACCGCGACCGATGCCTGGACGCCCTGGCCGACCACGCATGACGCCCCGAATGACTGCCCGATGACGACTCGACTCGGCGCTTCGACCGTTGCCTTCGTGCTGGCCGCGTTCCTGGTCGCCGCCGGGCCGCACCTGCTGGCCATGCCGGTCTGGCTCGGTCTGTTCATCCTGGCCGCGGCCGCCTGGCGTGGAGGGGCCGAACTGCGCCGATGGCGGCCGCCCGGACGCCTGGTCCGGATCGGCGTGACCTTCCTCGGGCTCGGCCTGGTCATCGCCGCCTACGGCACGCTGTGGGGCCGCCGGGCGGCCACGGCCCTGCTGTGCGTGATGCTGGCCTCCAAGCTGCTGGAAATGTACCGGCTGCGCGACGGCCGGATGGTGGCCGCGCTGTCGTTCTTCCTGGTCGCCACCCAGTTCCTGTTCAGCCAGCGTCTCGATCTCGTGATCTGGCTGCTGGCCGCGTGCTGGCTCGCCACTATCGCCCTGTTGAGAATCCAGCGCGACGAGGATGCGCCCCGCGCTGGCTCCGGGCGCGTGGTCGGGGTGCCGGCCGCCGGCATGATCCGAAGTGCCGCCGCGATGCTGCTCCTGGCGCTGCCGTTCGCGCTGGTCCTGTTCGTCCTGTTCCCGCGCCTGGCCTCCCCGCTCTGGGGCCTGCCCGAAGAGGCGCTGGACGGCCGGACCGGGCTTTCCGACGAGATGTCGGTCGGCGAGATCGCCAGCCTGTTCGAGGACGACAGCCCGGCCTTCCGGGTCACGTTCCAGGGCGACCCGCCCTCGCGATCCGACCTGTACTGGAGGGGGCCGGTGCTGTGGCGCTTCGATGGCCGCACCTGGAAGCGCGTGTTCTACGTCAACCAGCCGCCGGAGCGCGTCCCCGAGGTCGATCCGGATGCGTTCCGCTACACCGTCCAGATCGAACCCACCGAGCGGCGCTGGCTGTTCGCGCTCGACTATCCGGCCCGCTGGCCCGACAAGGTCCGGGTCTCGATGGCCTTCGAGATGCTGCGTGACGAACCGCTGACCGGCCTCACACCGTACGACGTCATCAGCCAGCCGGACTTCGTCGACGCGCCCACGCTGCTTCCGCTCTATCGAAACCTGGCCCTGGACCTGCCCGAGGGCAGCAACCCCCGCACGCGTCAGTACGCACGGGAACTCCGCGGACGATTCCCCGACGACGACGCCGCGTTGATCGACGAGGTGCTCCGCTGGTTCAACGAGGGACCGTTCTACTACAGCCTCGATACGGCGCCGTTGGGACGGCACGGGGCCGACGAGTTCCTGTTCGATCTTCGCACCGGCTACTGCGAGTACTACGCGTCGGCCTTCGCGGTGCTGATGCGCCACGCCGGTATTCCGACCCGGGTCGTGACCGGCTACCAGGGCGGCTACTGGCAGGCCTCCGACGAATATCTGCTGGTCCGCAACTCCGATGCGCACGCGTGGAACGAGGTCTGGCTCGAGGGCCGCGGCTGGACACGCGTGGATCCGACCTCCGCCGTCTCGCCGACGCGCATTCTCGACGGCGCACGCAGCGCGCTTCCCGGCGCCGGCGGCTGGATGAACGCCGATTGGGCCTTCCGGCTCAGGAATCAATACGACCGGCTGCAGAACCTGTGGAATCGCTGGGTGCTCGGGTTCGACGCCGAGCGTCAGGAATCGATGCTGCGCCGCCTGGGCCTGCAGACCCTCGGCCTGGCCGGGCAGGCGGCGCTGATGGTCGCGGCGGTGCTGCTGCTTGCCCCGCTGGCCTGGTGGCTGCGCGGGCTGCTCGCTGGCACGCGGCGAACGCACGACCCCCTGCTCCGCGCGTGGCGGCGGGTCGAGCGCCGTCTGGGCCGCGCTGGCGCGCCCCGCCGTCCGGACGAGACCGTGCGCGAATGGACGCCGCGGGCGGCACGGGCGGTCTACAACCGGGCCGAGCTGCAGGCCCTCGCCGATCGATACGAGCGGCTGCGCTACGGACCACCCCCGGCCAACGAGGCGATCCGAGCCTTCGTCGAGCGATGCCGTCGCTGGCGGCCTCGCTTCCGCTAGTCCGCGCACCGCCCCCTGGATGCACCCGTATCGACGCTCGAATCGTCGCCCCAATCGTCGCCCCAATCGTCGATGAACCCGAACCGTGGATGAACCCTGCACGGAATTTCTGTTCCAATGAGGCGAAGCGATCCAACACGCGAGGAGTGTTCCCGATGAACCGAACCGCCCCCCTTCCCTCACCCATCACCGCCCTTGTGGCGGCGGTCGCGATGCTCGGCCTGGCCGGCTGCGCAAGCATTCCGGCGCCGCTCGAGGGCGAGTTCGCCGAGAAGCCCGGCCCGTCGGCGACCACGCCCGACCAGGTCGGCGAGACCTTCCGCTGGGGCGGCACGCTGGTCGAGACGCGCCCGGGCGAATCGGCGACCTGCCTGGAACTGCTCGCGCGCGATCTCGATCGCAGTCACCGGCCGGTCGAGAGCGATCGAGCTCTGGGCCGCTTCCGCGCCTGCCACGACGGCTTCCTGGATCCCGAGATCTTCGCCCCGGGTCGCGAGGTCACCGTCATCGGCCGACTGCAGGGATTCGATAGCGGCAGCGTCGGCGATTACGAGTACCGGTTTCCGCGGCTGGAAACGCGCTCGGTCTATCTCTGGCCCGAGCGCGTCGAACTGGACAACCGCTACTACGACCCCTACTTCGGGCCGGCGTGGCGCTACCACGCGTGGCCGTACTGGCCGTACGCCGGCCCATACTGGATCGGCCGGCGTCCGTACTTCGTCGGCTACCCGATCCGCAGCCACCTCCGCGGCGACGTCCGATCGCCGCCGGCCGCGCCTGCGCCCGCCAACTAGGCGCTCCCGGGGGGCGATCCACGAAGCGACTCCAGGCACTGCCGGTCGGTCCGGGAGACATCGGGGCGGCCCCTGGCCCCTCCGTGCACGCGTTCCCGCATCGTCCACGATCGCATCGACCCCGCCAGGCCCGGCGGACGACAAGGCGGCGCCGGGATCGGGTCCATCGACGAGAAATCCACTCCTTGCGGCAGGTGCGCGGCTATCGGATACTGTGACCTGGGTCACGTTCGGGCGGTACGGTGCTTTGTCGCCCGGGAGGGGCCGGATACGGTCCGGCCTGCCGCACGACCTGACTCTCCCATCCGATCAACGGAGACAAGCCCATGCCCTTTCGAACGCCACTTCCGATCCTTCTCGCCTGTACGCTTTCGGGTTGCGTAACGGTACCCGAGAGCCTCGAGGGCGAGTTCGCCCACGAGCCGCTGCCGGACGCAACCACTGAAGCCGATCAGGATCAGCGTGTTCGCTGGGGCGGGTTGCTGGTCGCCACGCCGCGCGTCGGAGACGACGAAAATTGCATGGAAATGTTCGCGCGGCCGCTCGATCGATGGTATCGCCCGGATTTTCGGAGGCCCGAAACCGGACGATTCCTCGCCTGTCATGACGGCCAGCTCGATCCCGAAGAGTTCGTTCCAGGACGAGACGTCACCGTCGTGGGCGTTTTCGAAGGATTCGTTGAAGGTCAGGTGGGCGACGATGTGCATCGGTATCCCCTGGTCCGGGTCGACTCGGCACACGCCTGGTCGCTGACCGCCCAATTCAACAATGGCCCCCGACAGACACAGCGGAGCGGTCAGAGCCAGTCGGGCTGGGCAAATCGCCAGGTGGATCGCCAGGAAAAGGTTCGAGCCGTCAAGTCGATCAAACGATAGAGCCTTTGATCGATCGAATACAGTCCGGATTGGTTGTGCCATGACCCTGGCTCCGCCCCAACCACCCTTTCGGTGATCCTGCGCTGCCGGCCACTCGTTCGCGCTGACAACCGAACTGTATTTTGATATAGTATCGGTCATGAAGCTTTCACCGCGTCAGGCCGAGATTCTCGCGTTCATCCGCGATTCCATCGATCAGGACGGGCTGCCGCCCACTCGCAGCGAGATCAACGCCCACTTCGGGTTCAAGTCGCCGAATGCGGCCCAGTCGCACCTCAAGGCGCTGGCCGCCAAGGGGGCCATTCGGCTGGATGCGCGAACCGCCCGCGGCATCGTGCCCACCGTCGACGACGAGCCCGTCCCGCCGAATCCCGGAAGCCTGGTCGAGTTGCCGCTGATCGGTCGGGTCGCCGCCGGCGCTCCCCTGCTGGCCCTGGCTCACCAGGAGCGGCGCGTTCCGGTCGATATCTCGCTGTTCCGGCCGTCCCCGCACTACCTCCTGCGCGTCCAGGGCGACAGCATGAAGGACATCGGCATTCTCGACGGCGACCTGCTTGCCGTGCACCGGACGCAGTCGGCGCGCGACGGCCAGATCGTGGTTGCCCGCATCGACGACGAAGTGACCGTCAAGCGTTTCCTGCGCGACGGTGAGCGAATCCGGCTGAAGGCCGAGAACGCCGACTTCGACGACATCCTGGTCGTCGACAAAGGCCAGCGGGAGTTCGTGATCGAAGGCCTGGCCGTCGGCGTGGTCCGCCGACTATGAACAGGCTACGATGATCCGCCGAAGCTGACCCTCGACTCCGCCCGGGCGCGTCGTCCCCGACAAGGCTGCGGACGGCGCTATTCGACCCGGAAACCGTCCCGATCCGCCAGAAACGGAAAGCGATCCCGTACGGCGCGCACGGATGCCGGGTCGAGAACGAAGTCGGAAACCTCCTCGCCATCGCCCAGTTCCAGTAGCGGGGCGCCGAGCGCGTCGAAGGCCCGCGAACTGCCGGGATACTCCACCCCCTTGCCGTCGGTTCCGCAGCGATTGACCCCGATGACCACCGCCTGGTTCTCGATCGCGCGCGCCTTCAGCAAGGTGCGCCACGCTTCGGCCCGCGGGGAGGGCCAGTTGGCCGGGAACAGCTGCACGTCGAACGCATCGTCGTTGCGACACCACACCGGGAACCGCAGGTCGTAGCAGATCTGAAGGTCGAAACGCCAGCCCCGCCACTCGACCCGCACCTGCCGATCGCCGGCGGAATAACGATCCCCTTCGCCGCCGTAGCCGAACAGGTGACGCTTGTCGTAGTGCTCGGCCGTTCCGTCGGGCATCGCGAAGACCAGTCGATTGAAACGTCGGCCCTTGTCGATCACAGCAATTCCGGCCACGACGGCGGCATTGCGCCGTTCGGCTTCGGCCTCGACCCATTCGGTGTCCTCGCCGCCGTCATCGGCAGCCGCAGCCGAAGACAGATCGCCCAGGAAACCCGTTGTGCAGGTTTCGGGCAGCACGAACAGGTCGGCGGAATCGACCCGGTTCATCAGCGACGACAGGTGCTCACGGTTGGTGGCGCGATCGGCCCATCGCGTGTCGGGCTGGATCAGTACGGTCTTGAGTCGGTCCATGGCCCAAGCGTACACGCCCCTGACGAGTGCGTGCCAGAATGGCGCCGACTTCCAGGGAGTACGGCCATGGTTCTTCGCCTCCTCGCGTTCGGTGTTTCGCTGCTCGCCCTTGTTCTCCTGCTGGCCGGGGGACCCGGCTATCGCCTCGGGCTCTGGGACCTCGGTTTCGGCCTCCTCGGCGTACTGCGGTATGCGCTGTACCTCGGCGCGGCCGGGGCCCTGCTGGCCGTGATCGGTCTGGCGATTCCGAAGATCCGGGAACAGGGGTCGGGGCTGCTGGTGGTCGCGCTGGTCCTCGGCGTTGTCGTGGCGCTGGTCCCGGTCGGGGTCCGCAAGACGGCGTCGAGCAAACCGTTCATCCACGACATCACCACCGACCTCGAGAATCCGCCCCGGTTCGTCGCGATCGCACCGCTTCGAGCGGACGCACCGAACCCGCCGGAGTACGGCGGCGAAGAAGTCGCCGATCAGCAGCGCGAAGGCTACCCGGACCTCGGGCCGGCGCGCTTCGACGCCTCGATGGCCGACGTGTTCAACGCCGCGCTGGCCACCGTCGACACGATGGGCTGGGAGCGCGTCGCCGCAGAACGCAGCGAGGGCCGCATCGAGGCCACCGACACAACCCTCTGGTATGGCTTCAAGGACGACATCGTCATAAGGCTCGGGCGCGAGAACGGCCGCACACGCGTCGACGTGCGCTCCAAGTCCAGGGTCGGCGGCAGTGATCTCGGCAAGAACGCCGAGCGGGTCGAGGCGTTCCTCGATGCCCTCGAAACTCGTCTCGATTGAGCTGGCTCAGCCACCGAAGGAGAACGCGATGAATGCTCTTCGAACCGTCTCGCCGCGGCGCGGGCTTGCCCTGACCGTCCTGCTGCTCCTGCCGGCTGTCGGCGTTGCGCAATGGACGAACCGCTATCCCAAGCTCGAGGACTTCGGCCATCATGTCTACCTCGAGCAGCACGAACTGCCGGCGTTCGGCCATGGTCCCACCGACCCGGCCCCTGCCCCGGACGGACGGCATCTTGCCCTTGCGGCGCAGGGGTGGCTGTGGATTCTCGACCTGGAGAGCGGGCGCGCAGAGCGCCTGACCCACGGCCCTCATCTAGACGCGCGGCCGCGCTGGTCGGCGGACGGTCAGCGACTCGCGTTCGTTCGCGACAGCGGCGAAGCGACATGGGTCGTGGTGAAGGACCTCCAGACCGGCGAGGACACCGTGGTCACCTCCCCGGATCCGATCTTGCTCGATCCGGAATTCTCCGCCGACGGCAACACGCTGTTCCACACGGCGGTCGTCGACGGCAGCCTGGAGCTGATGAGCCATGATCTCGATACCGGCATCGCCGAAACGCTGACCGATCTGCCCCAGGTGGTACGGAACGCTCGCCGACTGCCTGGCGGTGAAGAGCTTCTCTACCTGCACGGCGACGGCGCGCACCGGGTGTTGCGCGAGCGGAATTTCGAAACCGGCGAGGACCGGATCGCGCACGCCGAAACGCTGACCTACCACCTGACCGCCGACGTGCACCCCAGCGAGCGGCTGGTCGTGTACAGCGCGCCGATCGACAACGACTACCACCTCTGGACCATGGACCTCGACGACCCGCGGGTCCGCCACCGTCTCACCGACGGGCGCCCCTACGCGACGTCACCGGCCTTCAGCGCCGACGGCGATCACGTCTTCTTCGTCGACCTGGACAGCGACCGCCAGTTCCAGCTGATGCAGATCGCAACGTCCGGTGGGGCGCCGACGCCGATCGAAATCCGCGAATGGGACTACGGAACACCGACCGGCACGCTGGCGATCGAACTCCGCGACGCGGGCGGGCAGCCGACCGCTGCCAGGGTGTCCGTCGAGCAGGAGAACGGCCACCCGGTCGCCTTCCCCTACGACGCCACCTTCGTCGACCCCCAGACCGGAAGGCACTATTTCTATGTGGACGAGGCCACGCGACTACGGGTTCCGGCCGGCCGCTATCGGATCTCCGCCGCACGCGGCCCGATGATGCCGGTCGACGCAGCCGATGCCGAGGTGGCCGGCGGCGACGCAGCACGGGTCCGGCTCTCGCTGGCACCGATCTGGGACGCGCACGCCAACGGCTACGTGTCCGCCGATCACCACGTCCATCTGAACGGCGACGGTCACCACCGGGCCGACCACGACGACGCGCTCCGGGCGATGGCCGGCGAGGACCTGGACCACCTGGCCCCTCAGTCCTGGAACCGCTGGGAACGGCGGATCGACGCACCGCTGCTCGGCACAACCACGGTTCGGGACGGACGCGTCGTTCACCAGGGGCAGGAGGTCCGTTCGCACTTCCATGGGCACATCGGCCTGATCGGCGTCGCTACGCCCTATGCCCCCTGGTTCTTCGGTCCGAACAACCCGACCCTGGGCGACCCGGACCGGACCAACGGCGACGTCATCGCATTCGCCGAACGCTCCGGCGCCTTCCCGACCTACGTCCACCCGATCGGCGACGACCTCGATCCGTTCACGCATCTCGAGGACCTTCCGATTCCGCTGGAACTGGTCTCCGACGGCGTACTGGCCGAAAGGATGGGGCTCGAGCTGGTCTGCGCCTGGACCAGCCCCCTGGGCAACGCCGAGGTCTGGTACCGGCTGCTCAACATCGGCCGCCCGATCGCCGCGATGTCCGGGACCGACGGCTGGATCGATTTCCACCGTACGCCGGCGGTCGGCACCGGACGGAACTACCTGCGGGTCGATCCGGACCGCGCCACGCTGGACGCCGTGATCGAAGCAGCGGCAGCCGGACGGGGCTTCGTCACCACCGGGCCGGCGCTCGTGTTCGAACTGGATGACGGCGCCCGCCCCGGCGACGTCACTTCGTCCGGCTCGCACAGCTGGGAGGCGACGCTGGCCAGCACGGTGGCGGTCGATGTGGTCGAGATCATCGTCAATGGAGACGTGGCGGGAACGGCACCGGGTGTCGCCGCCGGCGAGATCCGGCGGCTCCGCGGGGAACTCACCCTGCCCGACGGCGGCTGGGTCGCGATTCGCGCGTATTCGTCGGAGCCTCCGGCCGACGCGTGGCCGATCATGCACGCCCGCCCCTTTGCCCACTCGTCGCCGATCTGGATCGGTGAACGGGGCTCGACCGAGCCGACGGCGCGGGACGCGGCGGCCCGCGACCTGATCCGCGCGGTCGATGCGAGCGCTGCGGCCTTGCGTGACGCCTACGGCGAGGTCGAGACGCCGCGGCTCGATGCACGCCTCGCGCGGGCACGAGCGGAGCTGGAGGAGATGGTGGCCCCGGGTTCGGACGGGCGGGATGGCTGAAGCTGCGCTTCAGCGAGCTCGCTTCGCTCGGTTCGAACCGGGGTTCCAATCCGTAGTCCCCGCTCACTGATCAATAAAAAAACCCCGCGCGAGGCGGGGTTTTCTGTTGATGGCGGAGAGGGAGGGATGGACTGCGCGCCTGCGGCGCTTGCCCTTCGCTTCGCTGCGGGTTGCTCCGCCCGCTCCGCGGGCTGCGCATCGAGCTCGCTTCGCTCGGTTCGAACCGGGGTTCCAATCCGTAGTCCCCGCTCACCGATCAACAAAAAACCCCGCGCGAGGCGGGGTTTTCTGTTGATGGCGGAGAGGGAGGGATTCGAACCCTCGAACCGGGGTTACCGGTTAACGGTTTTCGAGACCGCCGCATTCGACCACTCTGCCACCTCTCCGAAAGCGAATTGTAGTGATCAGGTCGCCCTGATCGGCGGCCCGTTGGACCGCGAGACCGCCGCATGGACTGCGCAGCTTCGCTGCTTGCCCACCGCTGGCGCTCCGAGTGGCTTCAACCGCTTCGCGGTCTTCGCATCGAGCTCGCTGCGCTCCGTTCGACCACTCTGCCACCTCTCGGTAAACTGACGTAGCGATCAGGTCGCGCCGAATCAGCCGGCAATTATAACGAAATCGAGCGGGTTCAGGCACCCTTTCCGGCGAGGTGTTCGTCCAGGAAGAGCCGGATGGCCCGGTAGCCTTCGATCTCGTTGTCGCGGTTGCGGAATCCGTGGCCCTCGTCCTCGAACAGCACGTATTCGACCGGGACGCCGTTGGCGCGCACGGCTTCGACGATTTCGTCGGACTCGACCTGCAGCACGCGGGGGTCGTTGGCGCCCTGCAGGACCATCATCGGCCGGACGATGTTCTCGGCGTGGAACAGCGGCGAGATTCGACGCAGCCGCTCGCCGTCCTCGACCGGATCTCCCATTTCGGCGAACAGCGCGTCGCGCTGCGGCCCCCACCAGGCCGGAATGCTTTCCAGCGTGCGCAGCCAGTTGGTCACGCCGAAGATGTTGACGCCGGCGTCGAACACTTCCGGTTCGAAGGCCAGTGCGGCGGCGACCATGTAGCCGCCGTAGCTGCCCCCGATGATGCCGATCCGGTCGCCGTCCACCCACTCCATGGCGGCCAGCCAGTCGCGCGCCGCGACGACATCGCCCAGATCGCACTCTCCGTGGCAGCGGTCGTCGGCGGCGTAGAAGCTCTTGCCGTAGCCCGAGCTGCCGCGGTTGTTGATGTCGAAGACCGCGTAGCCGTGGTTGAGCAGGTACTGGGTCAGCGCCGAATAGCCGACGCGGGCCTGGCCGCCCGGGCCGCCGTGCACCCGAACCAGCATCGGGGCCGGGTCCTCCGGGCTCGCACCATGCGGCCGATAGAGCACGCCCGGGATCTCCTTGCCGTCGTAGGACGAAAAGCGCACGACCTCGCCCGCGACCAGGTCGGCCGGGTCGATCTCGGGGTTCAGCGAAGACGTCAGCGCGCGCGGTTCGGCATCCGGTTCGCCGGCCTCGACGATGAACAGGTCGCTGGGCCTGCGGCTGCCGCTGACGTAGAACGCCATCTGCGCGTCGTCTCCGGAGAAGGCCACCGAGGTCACGTTGCCCTCCGGAATCTCCGGCAGTTCGACCTTCGAGAAGTCATCTGTATCGAGCACCTGGATCGTCGTCCGGGAATCCTCGTTGATGCCGACGACGAGGTAGCTCCCGCCCTCGGAAACCGACGCGTACGTCACGTCCCACTCGGGTTCGAGGACAACGGTTTCCTCACCGCTCTCGAGGTCACGGCGGACCAGGTAGTCGAATTCCGCGCTCCGATCGGTGGTGTAGAACAGGTAGCGGCCGTCGGCGCTGAAGGCCTGGGCCGAATTGGCGACTTCGCCCTCGTCAGCGACCAGGGGCTCGATCGCGCCCTTCTCCCGGTCCCAGATCAGGATGTCGGTGTCGCTGCGCAGGTGGACCTTGCCAAACGCCACGTAGCGCCCGTCCGGCGACACCGCGGAAGGAAAGGCATCCACGCTGTTCTCGATCAGGAGCTCGCGTTCCAGGCTCTCGGTGTCGTATTCGTAGATGTCGAAGACGCGATCGTCGCGCTCGTTGCTGGCGATCCAGAACCGGTCGCCGTCGGCGGAGAATCCGGCGAAGCCCGCCTTCAGGCCTTCGCCGGGGGTCAGGTCGACGATCGAACCATCGGTCTCGCGCAGGTAGACGTGGTCGAGCTCGTTTCCGCCCTCGTTGCTCGAGAAGATCAGGCGGTCGTCGTCGGGAAACCAGGCTCGGAAGAAGAGCGGATCGGTGGTCGAATCGGTCATCGGCACGGCGTCTCCACCGGAGACCGGCTGTACATACACGTTGAATACGCCGCTGCGGTTGCTGGAATAGGCGATGCGCTCCCCGTCGGCCGAGAATCCCGCGCCGCTGATCTGCTCCGTGTCCATGAACTGCTCTATGGAGTAGCGCTCGTTCTCGTCCGCGCTGCTCGTCGAGGTCGCAGCGTTCGAAGCGGCTTCGCCGTCGGCCTGCGAGCCAGGCGCGGCGGATTCGGAGGGAGTGGGTTCGCGCTCCGGGGTACAGCCGAAGGTAAGCGACAGCACCAGGAGCAGCAACGGGGCACGAAATTTCATGATCTTTCCTGAACGGAGGCGGCCCCGGATTATGGCGACTCCGATCTTCAAGTCAACTGCGCGCCGAGGTCGGGCTCGGGTTCCGGACCAAGTCGCTGATCGAGCCGCTGATCGAGACCATTAGCGAGACCATTAGCGAGACGATGAGGCCGCAGCGCTACAATTCCCGGCCTTCCCTCACCGATGAAAGACGATGACCGAAGCCCTGTTCGCCGAAGATGCTTACCGGACCCAATGCATGGCGACCGTGGCCGAGTCCGGTCCCGAGGGCGTCGTGCTTGACCGGACCGTGTTCTACCCCCTCGGCGGCGGTCAGCCCGGGGATCGCGGAGTGATCGAGTGGGGCGATGCGGCGATGGCGGTGATCGACACTCGCCGGCGGCGCGAGGACGGTGCGATCGTGCATGTTCCGGCAGAGGGTGCCGCCCTGCCCCCGGCCGACACGGAGGTCACGGCGCGGATCGACTGGTCCCTGCGCCATCGACACATGCGCATGCATACCGCGCTGCACCTGCTCGGCGCCGTGCTGCGTTATCCGGTCACCGGCGGCAACATCTCGGCCGAGAAGAGTCGGCTGGATTTCGACATGCCCGAGGCGGCCGACAAGGAGGCCGTGACCGCCGAGCTGAACGCCCTGATCGGGGCCGGACACCCGGTCGACTCCCGCTGGATCGACGAGGACGACCTCGATCCCGCGCTGATCCGCACGATGTCGGTCAAGCCGCCGACCGGGGTCGGTCGGATTCGCCTTCTCGAAATCCAGGGCATCGACCTTCAGCCCTGCGGCGGGACGCACGTGCGGCGCACCGACGAGATCGGCCGGGCCACCGTGACCCGGATCGAGAACAAGGGGCGGCAGAATCGCCGGGTCCACCTCGTTCTCGAAGACGTCGCCAATTGAAGTCGCCAATTGAAGTCGTCAATCGACGTCTTCAGTCGACGTCTTCAGTCGACGTCGTGCTCAGCCCGCCCGCGATGGGTGGGTGCCGGCAAAGGTCGGGTCCGCATCCCAGGCCTCGACCACACGCTCGAGCGCCGGATACGATCCGGTCTGAATGCGGTTCCGGAACGCGGCCCAGCTGAGGAAGCAGGCCAGGCGCAGGCCGTCGTCGTCGGCATGGGGCGCGTCGGTGAACTGGCGGTCGAGTTCGGCCAGGCTGCTGTCGACGCGGTCGCGCTGACGGGCCAGGTACGGCACCTCGTCCGGCCGCAGGCCGTCGCGCTCGAGCAGGAACAGGTTCACGGTAGCATCCATCGCGGTATTGACCATCAGGTAGCGATCGAACGCGGCCGGATCGGCCAGGAACGTACGTCCGTCGCGTTCCCGGACCCAGCGCAGGATGCTCGTCGAGTCGGTCAAGCGGACCGCGACCCCGCCGCTGCCCTCATGCTCGAGAAACGGCACGCGTCGGGTCGGCGACTGCCGTGCGCTTGCCGCGTAGTCGGTCTCGACGAACTCGAACGCCATGTCCTGCTTTACCAGGGCAACCCGGCAGTGGCGCACGTAGGGAGAAGTCCGGCTTCCGAACAGCTTCATCATCGACCTCCATGGTGGGTGGGCTCGACCGGGCCGGCACCACGCCGGCCGACGATCGTGCAGCGGCCCTTACTTCTTCTTGCGGGCCTGCAACTGAGCTTTCCGCTCGGCCCGCGTCCGCGCCGGACGCTTGGGCGGTGAATATCCGCCGTCGGTCTTCGAGCCCGACTTCGAATCCGACTTCGAATCCGACTTCGAATCCGATTTCGAGCCGGATTTCGACCCCGACTTCGCATCGGATACGGCCCGGGATGTCGAGTCCGGCGTCGAACCGCGCTTCGGTGCCGGCTTCGCCTTGCGTTCGCGGGTCGGCGAGGCCTCCGCACCCGCTCCGCTCGACGACCGCTTGCCGGGCCCGCTGCGATCGGACCGCTTCTTGTGTGCCGATGACGTCGATGGGCGTTTCGGCCCGCGAGCGTCCTCCCGGGATTCCGACGGTCCACGACTCGTCGGTCGCGGCGTCCGTCTTGATGTCGACCGGTCGGCCGGGCCGGGCCGGCCACGATCCGGCGAGATCCGGAGGGCCTGGCCGGCCACGCGGACCGACGCCAGATGCTCCAGCAGGGCCGGCTCCAGATCCGCGGGAAGGTCGACCACGCTGAACGTGGGCTGGATGTCGATCCGGCCGATCCGGCTCGCGTCCAGGCCCGCTTCGTTGGCGATCGCACCGACGATGTTGCCGGGCTTGACCCCATGGCGCGCGCCGACCTCGATCCGGTACCCGACGAGTCCGGCATCCTGATCGGTCCGCGCCGCAGCGCCCGCTCCCCCGCGTGAATCACGCGGCCGTCCGCGCAAGGCCGGCGCGTCATCGAAGGTCACCGCGGGCCGGTCGACTCCGAGGCGCGGTGCGTCCCCGCGCGCAATGACCGCCAGCGCGGCCGCCACGTCCTCGATCGGTGCATCCAGAGCGTCGATCGCCTGCTGCACCGTGTCGCGCCCGCTATCGAGCTCGTCGCCGTCCAGCGCGGCCCGGATTCTCTGCTGGAACCGCAGGGCGCGCTGGGCCTCCACGTCGCCGACCGTCGGCAGGCTCATTGCCTCGATCGGCTGGCGCGTGGCCCGTTCGATTGCCCGCAGCATGCCGCGCTCGCGCGGGGCGGCGAACAGGATCGCCTCACCCGACCGCCCCGCTCGCCCGGTCCGGCCGATCCGATGCACGTAGGCCTCCGTGTCGTAGGGAATGTCGTAGTTGACCACGTGGCTGATCCGCTCGACATCGAGGCCTCGCGCCGCCACGTCCGTGGCCGCGAGGATGTCGATCTCGCCTCGCTTGAGCCGCTCGACGATCTGCTCGCGCTGCTTCTGGGGAACATCGCCGTTCAGGGCCGCTGCCGAAAACCCTCGCGCCTCGAGCCGCTGAGCCAGTTGCTCCGTGGCGACCCGCGTGCGCGCGAACACGATCATCGCGTCGAACTCTTCGACTTCCAGGATGCGGGTCAGCGCATCGAGCTTGTGGACGCCGCTGACGACCCAGTAGCGCTGTCGGATATTGGCAGCCGTGGTCGTGCTCGCACGGATCGTGATGTGCTCGGCATCGCTCATGTGGCGTTCGGCGATCCGGCGGATCGCGTCGGGCATGGTGGCCGAGAACAGGGCCTTCTGGCAGCTGGCGGGAATCCGCTCCATGACGTCGCGGACATCGTCGATGAAACCCATCCGCAGCATCTCGTCGGCCTCGTCGAGGACCAGGGTCTGCAGCTGGTCGATCTTCAGCGTGCCCTTGCCGAGGTGATCCATGATTCGTCCGGGGGTTCCGACCACCACGTCGGCGCCCCGGCGCAGGCCGTTGAGCTGCGGCGCATAGGCCTGCCCGCCGTAGATCGGCAGCACGTGGAAGCCCTTCAGGCCGCGCGCATAGCTCTGGAACGCCTCGGCAACCTGGATGGCCAGCTCGCGGGTCGGTGCCAGCACCAGCGCGGAGGGCCGGGCCGCCGCGGCATCGAGCCGGGCCAGGATCGGCAGGGCGAATGCGGCGGTCTTGCCGGTTCCTGTCTGGGCCTGGCCGAGGACGTCGCGACCGGCCAGCAGGGCGGGAATCGTCGCCGACTGGATCGGTGAAGGCGCTTCGTAGCCCAGTTCGGCCAGCGTGGCCAGCAGGGGATTGGAAAGCCCCAGGTCGTCGAAGCCCGGTTCGGTTGCTTCGGAATCGGACATGTCGGAATCCATTGCGGAATTGTCAATGATAGCGGTTCGGGACGCCGCGCCGACCAAGCGGCTCGGAATCGAACCCGATCGAGCGGGTAAACTAGCGCGTTGTTCGCGCTTCCCACCTCAAGGCAAAGGACCCATGCCCCGTATCGAATCGCAGGTCAATCGCAAGGATCCGGAGTTCGCCAGCCGTGCCGAGCATCACCGGGCACTGGCCGCCGACCTGCGCGAGCAGCTGGAACGAACCGCGCTCGGCGGCCCGGAACGCTCCCGGGAAAAACACGTCGCCCGCGGCAAGCTGCTGCCCCGCGAACGCGTCCGCACCCTGCTCGATCCGGGCAGTCCGTTCCTCGAAATCTCTCCGATGGCGGCCAACGGCCTGTACGACGACGCCGCCCCGGCCGCCGGTGTGGTCGCCGGCATCGGCCGGATCCAGGGCACGGAATGCATGGTCCTGGCCAACGATGCGACGGTCAAGGGCGGCACCTATTACCCGATGACGGTCAAGAAGCACCTGCGAGCCCAGGAGATCGCGCTCGAGAATCACCTGCCCTGCGTGTACCTGGTCGATTCCGGCGGGGCTTTTCTGCCGCTGCAGGACGAGGTGTTTCCGGACAAGGACCACTTCGGCCGCATCTTCTACAACCAGGCGCGGCTCTCGGCGGCGAACATCCCGCAGATTGCCGTGGTCATGGGGTCGTGTACGGCAGGCGGCGCCTACGTACCGGCAATGTGCGACGAGGCGATCATCGTCAGGGAACAGGGCACGATCTTTCTCGGCGGGCCACCGCTGGTCAAGGCGGCCACCGGTGAGGAAGTCGACGCCGAAACGCTCGGCGGTGCCGATGTCCACACGCGCCTGTCCGGCGTGGCTGACCACTTCGCCGAGGACGACACCCACGCGCTGGCCATGGCGCGCGAGATCGTCGTCCACCTGAACCGGAAGCGCCCCGCCGACCCGGCCCATCGGCCGATCGAAGCGCCGGCCTACCCCGCCGACGACCTGTACGGCATCCTGCCGACCGACACCCGCTACCCGTTCGAAGTCCGGGAAATCATCGCTCGGCTCGTCGACGGCTCGGAGTTCAGCGAGTTCAAGGCGCGCTACGGCACCACCCTGGTCTGCGGCTTCGCGCACATCCACGGCATGCCGGTCGGCATCATCGCCAACAACGGCATCCTGTTCTCGGAGTCGGCGCTGAAGGGCGCGCACTTCATCGAGCTGTGCAACCAGCGCGATATTCCGCTGATCTTCCTGCAGAACATCACCGGCTTCATGGTCGGCAAGAAGTACGAGCAGTCCGGCATCGCTCGCGACGGGGCGAAGATGGTCACGGCCGTGGCCTGTTCGCACGTGCCGAAGTTCACGGTGATCATCGGCGGATCGTTCGGCGCCGGCAACTACGCGATGTGCGGTCGGGCCTACGGGGCACGCTTCCTCTGGACCTGGCCGAACGCCCGGATCTCGGTCATGGGCGGCGAGCAGGCCGCCAGCGTTCTGGCCACGGTCAAGCGCGACGGTCTCGAACGCGCAGGCAAGGAATGGAGCGAGGCGGAAGAAGAGGACTTCAAGGCACCGATCCGCGACCAGTACGAACACCAGGGCCACCCCTACTACGCCACGGCCCGCCTGTGGGACGACGGCGTGATCGACCCGGCCGATACGCGGCGGGTTCTCGGCCTGGCGATCGCCGCCTCGCTGAATGCACCGATCGAGAAGGGACGCTTCGGCGTCTTCCGGATGTAGGAGCCGTCATGCTGAACTACGCCATCGACGAACGCGGTGTCGCCACGCTGACGCTGGATCGACCCGACGTCCACAACGCGTTCAACGCGGAGCTGATCGCCGAGCTGACGCAACGCTTCGAACACCTGGCCGAAGCACCGCCCCGGGTTCTGGTCCTGGCCGGCGCCGGCCGCTCGTTCTCGGCCGGGGCGGACCTCGCCTGGATGCGCAGCATGGCCGAGGCCGACGAAGACGAGAACCGTGCCGACGCGGAGCGCCTGGCCGCGATGTTCCGGGCGCTGGATGCCCTGCCCTGTCCGGTGATCGCGCGCGTCCACGGCCCGGCGTTCGGCGGCGGCGTCGGCCTGGTGGCCTGCTGCGACATGGCGATCGGTGTCGACAGCGCGAAATTCGGGCTGACCGAAGTGCGACTGGGGCTGATCCCGGCGACCATCGCACCGTTCGTGCTGGCCAGGATCGGGCCGGCGGCGGCGCGCCGGTACTTTCTCACCGGCGAACGCTTCGACGCCGAAGAGGCCCGGCGGATCGGCCTGGTCGACGAGGTCGTGGAGCCCGACCGCCTCGACGACGCCATCGCCGAGCGCGTCGAAGCCCTGCTGGCCTGCGGACCCCGGGCGATCGCCGAGTGCAAGGCGCTGATCCAGCGCGTGGCCGCGTTCGAGGGCGGGCTGCAGGAACTCGACGCCATCACGGCCGAATGGATCGCCCGGATCCGCGTCTCGGACGAAGGCCAGACCGGCCTCCGAGCCTTTCTCGACAAGCAACGCCCCGACTGGAGCCGGCCCGACCGGACCCCCGAGCCCTGAAATGACCGACTCCCCGTTGTTCAAGCGCATCCTGATCGCCAACCGAGGCGAGATCGCCTGCCGCATCATCGATAGCTGCCGACGGCTGGGCATCGAGACCGTTGCCGTCCATTCCGAGGCCGATCGCGGCAGCCGGCACGTCCGCATGGCCGACCACGCGGTGGAAATCGGACCGGCCGAGGCGTCCCGGTCCTATCTGCGCGCCGAGCGCGTGATCGAGGCGGCGAAGGCCACCGGCGCCGAAGC
This sequence comes from Wenzhouxiangellaceae bacterium, assembly GCA_965222675.1. Lineage (GTDB taxonomy): Bacteria > Pseudomonadota > Gammaproteobacteria > Xanthomonadales > Wenzhouxiangellaceae. The sequence goes on from OZ244963.1 coordinate 2,326,480, forward strand.
GGTGCATCCCGGTTACGGCTTTCTGTCCGAGAACGCGGACTTCGCCCGCTCGCTGGACGAAGCCGGGGTCGCCCTGGTCGGACCGCGCCCGGAAACCATCGATGCTATGGGTTCGAAGGCCCGGGCCAAGGCGCTGATGGACGAGGCCGGCGTTCCCCTGGTGCCCGGCTACCACGGCGACGATCAGTCCGACGCTACCCTCGGCCGCGAAGCCGAGCGGGTCGGCTTTCCGCTGATGCTCAAGGCCGCCGCCGGCGGCGGCGGCAAGGGCATGCGCGTGGTCCGCTCTGCCGGGGAGTTCGACGACGCGCTGGCCGCCGCCCGGCGCGAGGCGGCCTCGGCCTTCGGCGACGAGCGCATGATTCTCGAACGCTACGTCGAACGACCGCGCCACATCGAGGCGCAGGTGTTCGGCGACACGCACGGCAACGTGGTCCACCTGTTCGAACGCGACTGCTCCAGCCAGCGGCGCCACCAGAAGGTGATCGAGGAAGCCCCCGCGCCGGGCCTCGACACGGGGCTGCGCGAGGAGCTCCTGGCCGCCGCGGTGCGGGCCGCCCGGGCGGTCGACTACGTCGGCGCCGGCACGGTCGAGTTCCTGGTCGACGACGAGGGCTTCTATTTCCTCGAGATGAACACCCGGCTCCAGGTCGAGCACCCCGTGACCGAAGCCGTGACCGGCCAGGACCTGGTCGAGTGGCAACTTCGCGTGGCCGCCGGTCAGCCGCTGCCGCTGGCGCAGGACGAGATCGAGTGCCGCGGCCACGCCATCGAGGCCCGGATCTACGCCGAGGATGCCGATGCGGGCTTCCTGCCCGATTCCGGCACCGTTCGCGCGCTGCAATGGCCGGAAGCCGACCGGACCCGGGTCGATCGCGGGATCGACGTCGGCGATGCGGTCAGCGTCCATTACGACCCGATGATCGCCAAGCTGATCGTCTCGGGCGAGAACCGCACCGAGTGCCGGGCGCGACTTCTGGAGTCGCTCGCCGCGACCCACATCGCGGGCCTGACGACGAACCTCGGGTTCCTGCAGCAGCTCGCGGCAAGTGATGCCTTTCGCGATTCGACCATCGACACGGGGCTGCTCGACCGCGACCTGGATTCCCTGCTCGACCGCGGCGCCCGTCCACCGGCATCGGTGATCGCGGCAGCCGCCCTGTCCTTTCTCGACCCGCCCTCGATGTCGAAGAGCCATCGGCACGGCGCTGCACCTTCGCCCTGGGCCGCCACCGACGGCTGGCGACTCGGCGCCCCGGCACCGCTCTCCCTCGACCTGGAAGTCGGCAGCGTCCGGACGGTCGCCCACTGCTCGCGCCGGGGAGACGGGAGCGTGGGCATTTCGTTCGACGATCATGAGCGCAATCTTGAACACGGCAGCGACTACGACCGCGACCACGACCGCGACCGCGACCACGACCGCGAACGCGAGCTCGAAGTGCGAGCAGGACGCGTCGAGGACGGCGCGCAGTCGATCACCGTCGACGGCCGCTCCGCCCGGCTGCGGATCCACGGCGATCTCGGGGTCCGGGAGATCGCGACCCGGTCCCGCCGCTGGATCGTCCGTCGCCACGATCGCTTCGAGGCCGTCGGCGCTGCCGGCACGGGCTCCGGCCGCATCGTTGCCCCGATGCCCGGCAAGGTCCTCGCGCTTCGGGTCGCCGAGGGCGACACGGTCGATGAAGGCCAGACCGTCGCGCTGATGGAAGCGATGAAGATGGAGTTGTCGATCAAGGCCGAGGTCGGCGGCACCGTGGCGTCGGTCTCCGTGGGCGAAGGCGACCTGGTCGAAGCCGACGCTGTCCTGCTCGAGATCGAAGCCGACTGAAAACGGGCTCCCGGGCGGTCCACGGATCGGACCGGGTGCGCGGGGCAAGCCTGTAGAATGACGGGCTGTTGAACGCGTACAGGGAACGCCCTCGTGATGGCTGCAGATTCGGTCAAGATCGTTGAAGTCGGGCCGCGCGACGGGCTGCAGGACGAGTCGCGCTACGTGCCGGTCGAGACCAAGCTGAAACTGATCCACCGGTTGGCCGACTGCGGGATTCCCGTAGTCGAGGCGACCAGCTTCGTGCATCCACGCTGGGTACCGCAGCTGGCCGATGCCGAGGACCTGATGGCCGGTCTTGAGCGTCGTGAAGGCACCCGCTACCCGGTCCTCGTTCCCAACGAGACCGGTTACGATCGCGCCCGCGCAGCCGGTGCCGACGAGGTCGCCGTGTTCTCGGCCGCCTCCGAGGCCTTCAACCAGCGCAACATCAACTGCAGCATCGACGAATCGTTCGAACGCTTCCGCCCCGTGCTCGAGCGGGCAAGACGCGACGGCGTGCGCGTTCGCGGCTACATTTCCTGTGTGCTGGGTTGCCCGTACCAGGGCGAAGTGCCCATTTCCGATGTCGTGCGAGTGGCAGAAGCGCTGATCGAAGCGGGTTGCGTGGAAATATCGCTCGGCGACACGATCGGCGTCGGCACCGCGGGAAAAGCGCGCACGATGCTGAAGGCCGTACTCGAGTCGGTGCCTGCCGAGAAGCTCGCGGTGCATTACCACGACACCTACGGCCAGGCCATTGCCAACATCCTGGTCTCGCTGGAACTCGGCCTGCGCACCGTGGATTCCTCGGTCGCCGGCATCGGCGGCTGCCCCTACGCCCGGGGCGCCACCGGCAACGTGGCCACCGAGGACGTGGTGTACCTGATCGAGGGTCTGGGCCTGGAAACCGGGGTCGACCTGGATGCGCTGGCCGGCGTCGGCCGCTGGATCGCAGGCACGCTGGGTCGCGACGGCAGCCGCGCAGGCACCGCGATCTACAACAAGAACAACGCAGATTAATCAATTATTTCATAGAGTTGAGGAGAGTTCCTGATGAAGTTTGAAGGTATCCGCGCGATCATCACCGGCGGCGTATCCGGGCTGGGTTTCGGCGTCGCCGAGCATTTCGTCGCCCACGGCGCGAAAGTCACCCTGTTCGACGTCAACGAAGACGCTGCCGCCGATGCGCTCGGGAAGCTCGGCGCGGACCATGCAAGCTTCCGCAAGGTCGACGTCACGGACGAGGACGCGGTCGCCTCCGCCGTGGCCGCCTCGGCCGACGAGATGGGCGGCCTGGACGTCACGGTCAACTGCGCGGGAATCCTCGGCGCGGGCCGCGTGCTGGGTCGCGAAGCCCCGATGCCCCTGGAGCGCTTCCGGTCCACGGTGATGGTCAACCTGGTCGGCAGCTTCAACGTCGCCAAGGCCAGCGCCGACCGGATGCAGAAGAACGACCCGAACGACGACGGCGAGCGAGGCGTGATCATCAATACGGCTTCCGTGGCGGCCTGGGAAGGCCAGATCGGGCAGGCCGCCTACTCGGCCTCGAAGGGCGGCGTGGTCGGCATGACGCTGCCGATGGCCCGGGAGTTCACCCGCTTCGGCATTCGCGTGATGACGATCGCACCGGGCGTGTTCCATACCCCGATGGTCGACACCATGCCTGACGAGGTCCAGCAGGCCCTGGCTGACTCGGTGCCGTTCCCGAAACGGCTCGGCAAGGCCGAGGAGTTCGCCGGCCTGTGCCGCACCATTGTCGAGAACGCCTACTTCAACGGATCGGCGATCCGCCTCGACGGCGCGATCCGTCTGGAGCCGAAGTAATGGATACCTTCTCGGAAATCGCCGAGCACGTGGAAGCCCACTTCAATGTGGTGCACAAGGAGAAGTTCGTGCTGGGCCTGGAGGTGCCGGTCTCGGAGTCCCGCCGCCAGAGCGTGTTCCTGGCCGAGCTCAAGGACGACGACGACCGCCGGATCCTGCGCCTGGAAACCACCGTCTGCCCGCTCGGCGAACAGGATCCGGTCAAGGTGCTGCGGGTCAATCTGCTGCTGCGCGGCGGCTACCTCGCGATCGGCGACATGGAAGGCGTGCCCTTCCTCAAGCTGTGCGACAACCTGCAGGTCCGCCATCTGTCGGCACCGGCGCTCAGCGACCGCATCAAGCGGCTCGCGAAGCTCGGCGACGAGATGGAAGAGACCCTGACCCACGGGCACGACTACTTCTGAACGACCGGCCTGGGATAAGCTCCTACGCCGCCGTACAACCCATCCACGAACAACCGTGCCGGAACGACGGCATCGAAGGGAGTGAACCATGGACGCCGTAATCGAATACTTCAACAACCTGGACACCGCGACGCTGCTCGGCTGGGCCTGGAAGCTCGTCGCCGCGCTGCTGATCTTCTTCATCGGGCGCATCGTCGCCAAGCTGATCAGCGGATTCCTCGCCAACCTGATGCGCAAGCGCGGCATCGACGACATGCTGGCCAACTTCCTCAGCGTAGTGCTCTACGCCATTCTGCTGGTCGCCGTGATCATCGCCGCGATCTCGCAGCTCGGAATCCAGACCACGCCGTTGATCGCCGTACTGGGTGCCGCCGGTCTGGCCGTCGGCCTCGCGCTGCAGAATTCGCTGGGCAACCTTGCCGCCGGGGTAATGCTGGTGCTGTTCCGGCCGTTCACCAAGGGCGATTATGTCGAAGCCGGAGGCACCTCAGGCACGGTCACCGAAGTGGGCCTGTTCCAGTCGGTCCTGAACACGCCGGACAATCGGCGAGTCATCGTACCGAACGGCCAGATCACCAGCGAAAACATCACCAACTACTCGGCCTACGACACCCGCCGTATCGACCTGATCATCGGCGTCGGCTACGGCGACGACCTGAAGGTCGCACGCAGCACGATCGAAAAGGTCCTGGGCGACCACGACAAGGTGCTGGACGATCCCGCCCCGGTCATCTGGGTCATGGAGCTCGGCGATTCCAGCGTGAATTTCGCGGTTCGCCCGTGGGTCCAGGCCGCCGACTACTGGGGGGTTCGCAGCGAACTGCTCGAATCGCTCAAGGTCGAGCTCGAAGCCGCCGGATGCGAAATTCCGTTTCCGCAGCGCGATGTGCACCTGCACCAGGTCGACGCCGACTGACGGCACGGGTCCGGAACACGGCTCAGGTGGGGTCGCCCGGCGGCCCCCAGAGCATGCGGTCGAGAGCGCGCTCCGGGCTGTAGTCCTCGAGATCGATCCTGCCGTCGACGAACACTACCCCCTCCTCTTCCAGTCGCTCGCGCTGGAGGCGATACGGCGCGGAACCCGGCTTGAAACTGATCGCACCCTGCGCGTTGACCACCCGGTGCCACGGCAGCTCCAGGCGCTTCGGCGCGCGTCCGAGTGCGCGCCCGACCATCCGGGCCCTCCCGGCGAGTCCGGCCAGGCGTGCGACTTCCCCGTAGTTCAGCACCGAGCCTGCGGGAATGCCGGCCACCACCGACCAGATCCGCTGGAAGCGGTCATCCGGTGCGTCGGTCGTCGTCCTGCTGGTCGGGGTCGAAGCCACGTCCACGTGCCGCGCTGAGCGTGCGCGAGAGCATACCATTGAGCATGTTCAGCTCGTCGTCGTCCGGGCGGGCGCGCAGGAACACCCGGCGCAACCGACGATGCAGCGTCTCGTCCTGGCCCGGCGTGCTGAAGCGGATCACCCTCAGCGTTTCCTCCAGCCGCCGGAAGAAGACCTCCAGTCGGTCGGCCGCCGCCGGCCGGGTTGCCGGGCGGTTCGATCGGATCGGGCCCTCTCGACCGGCGAGGTGGAACTCGTAGGCCAGGATCTGCACGGCCTGGGCCAGGTTCAGCGACGTGTAGTCGGGCCCGGTCGGAATCTGGACCAGGGCATTGCACCGGTCCATCGCGGAATTATCGAGCCCCGAGCGCTCGCAGCCGAACAGGACCGCGACGGGACCGGCCTGGAGCAGCGCCTGCCGGGCCGCTTCGCGCGGTTCGAGCAGGGGCTGGGCCACGTCGCGGGCACGATGGCTGGTGCCGATGACCCAGACGCATTCCTCGATGGCCTCGCCCAGCGATTCGTGAACGCCGGCACGGGCCAGCAGTTCGTCGGCGCCGGCGGCAAGCGCGGTGGCCTCGGCGCTGGGAAAGGTGTCGGGCGCCACCAGGCGCAGGTCATCCAACCCCATGACCTTCATCGCTCGCGCAGCCGAACCGATGTTGCCGGGGTGCGAGGTGCGCTCGAGCACGAATCGGATGGGTGCGAGTCGGTCCATGCGCGCAGTCTAGCCGGTCGGGACCGAACCCGGGCGAGAGGCAGGCCCCGACCGGCCCGGAGGCGCGTCGAACGGCTTCGGTCTGCTATCCTTGCCGGCTTCCCTGGATCGAGAACGAGCCCCGGTGACGAACCCGTTCCTCAATACCGCCATCGAAGCTGCCCACAAGGGCGGCGACCTGCTGATGAAGTACCGCGACCGGGTCGACTCCATCCCCGTGGAGCGCAAGGCGCGCGGCGACTATGCCAGTGAGATCGATCGTGCCTGCGAGGCACTGATCCGCACGGAACTCAAGCGCCGCTACCCGGATCACGCCGTCGTCGGCGAGGAAGAAGGCAGGACCGGCGACAGCGAGCACGTCTGGCTGGTCGACCCGATCGACGGCACCAGCAACTATCTGCGCGGCATTCCGCACTACGCGATCTCCATCGCGCAGGTAGTCAAGGGACGTGTCGAGCACGGTGTGGTCTACGATCCGGCCCGCGACGAGCTGTTCGCCGCCAGCCGCGGCCAGGGCGCGACGCTGAACAACCGCCGGATCCGCGTGTCCGGCCGCAACACCCTGTCCGGCGCCATACTCGGCGCTGCGTTTCCGTTCCGCTCGCGCCGCCTGATGCCGGCCTACATGGGCATGTTCGACGCCCTGTTCGACGAGGCCGAGGACGTTCGCCGCGCAGGCGCCGCATCGCTGGACCTGGCCTACGTCGCCTGCGGCCGACTCGACGGCTACTGGGAACTCGCGCTCAAGCCGTGGGATATCGCGGCCGGAGCGTTGCTGGTCCAGGAGGCCGGCGGGGTCGTGATGGATATCGCGGGCGGTGATCGCTGGCTGCAGTCGGGGCATGTCCTGGCCGCACCGTTCAAGCTGATCACGCCGTTGCGCAAGGCGATCGAGCCGCACCTGACCGAATCGCTCATTGCCCGCACGCGTGGCGCGGACTCGTCCGACGCCTCGACCTGATCGGCGGGCTCGCGCCGCCCTCTCCTTCCAGGTTCCGAAACGACGCGCTTCGCAGTCAGGCGCCACCCTCGGCGTGCAGCGTGCCCCCGTCCAGTACCAGGTGCCGGTCGGCACTCCACCCCCCGATTTCATCGTGCGCCAGCACGACCACGCTGCGGCCGGTCAACCAGGGTTCGATGCCCGCCGCGACCCGAGCGGCGGTCGCCGCGTCGAGTCCGGCGAAGGGCTCGTCGAGAACCAGCAGGCCGCGCCGCGTCAGCAGCAGGCGGGCCAGCGCCAGGCGCCGCGCCTGGCCGCCCGACAGACCGGCGCCTCGTTCGCCCAGCCAGGTCGACAGGCCCCGGGGAAGTTCGCGCGCCCATACCGCGAGGTCGACGGCGTCGAGCACGGCGTCGAGTCGCGACCTCGACGCTTCGGGGTCGCCGAGACGCAGGTTGGCCTCCAGCGTATCGCTGAACAGCACCGGCGCCTGCTCCAGCCGACCGGACCGCCCGAGTCGTTCCTCCTCCTCGACCTCGAACGGGTTCTCGCCGTCGCTCCTGACCGAGCCCCCGGTCGGCGCCAGCTCGCCTGCGATGATCCGGCCCAGGGTGGACTTGCCGCTGCCGCTGTCTCCGCCGATGATCACTCGCTCCCCGGGCATCAAGGAAAGATCGACTCCAACGAGCACGCGCTCCTGGGCGGGCCCCCAACGAAACTCGACGGCCTCGACGACGAGTCCGGGCGCGCCCGGCGGATCAGGCTCCGAAGAACCGGCCTCGGGCTTCGGCGCATGTCGTGATGCGCTTGCCTGCTGCGCGGCCCCCAGCTGCTCGATCCGGCGCGCGGCCTCGGCGCAGTTGGCCCGCAGGACCCAGCCGCCCGGCAGGGCCTGCAGCGTCTCGACCAGGCCGAGCATCAGCAAGGCCAGCCCCGCAGCCGCGGGTCCCGGAAGCCGCCCGGCCTCGACGAGTACCAGGCCGCCGACCAGCACGGCCCAGAACGCGAGATAGGCGAGCGCGGTGGTCGCGACCTGGCCCAGCGCTTCGAGCCGGCGCTGCTGGCGCTGCGCCTCGACCTGCCCGACCGCCCGGTCGGCGACGCGCTCGGCACGCTCGGCGGCGCGGCCGACACACAGGAGCTCGGCCAGGCCGTCGACCCAGCCGGTCAGTTCGGCGCGCATGCGCGCGTTGTCGCGCACGATCCGTCGCCCCGGTGCCGCACCCCGCCGCTGAAGGAAAACCAGGACCGGCAGGGTCGCCAGCGGAAGGAGGATCGCGATCGGCACAAGTTCGGGCGCCAGCCAGGTCGCTGCACCGATCGCGATCACTGCGCCGCCGATCGCGGCGATGCCGGGCAGCAACCAGCGCGGCACCAGCAGATCCAGCGTGTCGATATCGCGGGTCAATCGGGTCAGGAGGTCGCCTTCGGCCACCGATTCGAGCCATCGGACCGGTCTCGACATCAAGCGCCGGAAGGCGCGCAGCCGAAGCGCTGCAAGGTGCCGCAGCATGGCATCGTGGCCGGCCAGCCGCTCGCCGTACCGCGTCACCGTACGGCCCACTGCCGCCGCCCGGATCGCCGCACCGGGCACGAAGATGTCGATCATGGCGATTGCCGCAAGGCCGACCAGCCCGGAGGCGGTGATCAACCAGCCGGACACGGCGAGCAGGGCCGCCGCGCAGCCGGCACCCAGAACCGCCAGTCCCGCCGCCAGGACGAGCCGGGCCCGGACCCGGCCCGCAGTTCGTCCGATGCGGCGAAGCGCGCTCATCCGGCCGACACGTCGGTCACCCGCCCCTGTTCGATGCGCAGCACTCGATCGGCTCGTTCGAGCATCTCCGACCGGTGACTTGCGGCGATGACCGTGATATCGCGCGCATCGAGGAGCGATGCCAGCGCGTCCAGCACCCGCCGCTCGCCGCGCCGGTCCAGGTGCGCCGTCGGTTCATCGAGCAGCAGCACCGGTCGTGGTCTCAGCAGCGCGCGAGCCAGCGCCACGCGCTGAAGCTGGCCACCTGAAAGGCGTTCGGCGCGATCGCCCACGGCGCTGTCCAGTCCGCCGGGCAGTCGGCGGGCGAACTCCATGACGCCGGCGGACTCGGCGATCGCTTCGACCTCCTCCCGCGTTGCGTCGGACCGGCCGAGCGCGATGTTCTCGTAGAGCGTGCCGGGAAACAGTGTCGGCCTCTGGCCGAGCCAGGCCACGCGCGCCGCGCGCTCGACCTCGGACCACGGCGCGGCATCCATGCCGTCGATTTCGATGCGGCCGGCGACGGGCTTGAGAAATCCCGCCAGCAGGTCGATCAGCGTGCTCTTGCCGCCGCCGCTCGGCCCGCTCAGCACAACCCGTTCGCCGCGTTCGAACGCCAGGTCCAGCCCCTCGAACAGCGTCGGCCGACCCGGATGGGCGAAGGTCAGGCCGCGGATTCGAATCGACGCCGCGCGCGAGTCGCGGCGAGCGTCCGCCGGGCGAAGCCGGTCCGAGCCGGTGTGCGACGGCGGGTCCGCATCCGTATCTTCGCCAGCTCGCCCGAGGAGCGCGGCGATCTCCACGACCGCGGCGCGGGCGTCGGCCCGGTCGTGCCACCCCTGCGACATCGCACGCAGCGGCGCGAAGAACTCCGGCGCAAGCAGCAGCACGAACAATCCTCCGGCGAGCGTCAGATCGGCGGCCGGCCCGAACTCGATGAAGCCCAGAAGGCCCATCCCGACGTAGATCGCGACCGCGGCGATGGCTACCGCGGAGAAGAACTCGAGCACCGCGGAAGACAGGAACGCCAGCTGGAGCACCTTCATCGACGCCCGGCGCAGCGCGTCGGTGCGTTCGGCGACCTGGCTGCCGGTCTCGTCCTCTGCGCCGAAGCGCTTGAGCGTTGCAGCGCCGCGGAGCCGATCGAGGAACCATCCGCCGAGCCGCCCCAGCGCATCCACCTGGGCCAGGGCACGCGATTCGGCGCCCCACCCCACCAGGACCATGAACAGGGGAATCAGCGGCGCGCTCAGCAGCAGGAAGGCGCCGGCCACCCAGTCGACGGCGAAAACCGCCGCGAGCAGCACGATCGGAACGATGGCGGCGGCGAACTGCTGCGGCAGGAACCTGGCGTAGAACGCATCGAGCTTTTCGACCTGGTCGTCGAAGGCGGCCACCACTCGACCGGTGGGCGGTGCCACCGCCGGTCCGGCGCGACGCAGGGAATCCAGCAGGCGCCGGCGCAGATCGATGCGAATCCCGGCCGATGCGTCGGCGGCCAGCGCGCCGCGCGCGCCGAGCAGCCCCGCCCTCAGGAGCAATACGGCGAGCAGGCCGGCGGCCAGGGGAATTCCGGGGAGCCGGGCGTCGACGACGACCTGGTGGACCAGAAGCGCAATCGCGCCGGCCTGGGCCAGGATCAGCCCGCCTTCGAACACGGCCAGGCCGGCCATGGCGGGACGCAGCCAGGCGGGCGCCTGCTGGCTCAGCCAGGCGCCGCCCGGCGCATCAGTGGTAGCCGGCACCGTCCTTGACCTTGCCCCGGAACACCCAGTAGTTGAAGGCGGTGTAGAGCAGGATGAACGGGATCAGGAACAGCATGCCCAGGAGCAGGAACAACTGGCTGCCGGGTGCCGAAGCGGCATCCCAGAACGTGTAGTCCGGCGGCACGGCGTACGGCCACATCGAGATCAGCAGCCCGAGATAGAACAGGCCGAACAGCACCATCGAACCGACGAACGGCACAACGTCGCGCCGCTCGCTTATCGCGCGCCAGACCCATAGCAAGGCTGCGAGCGTGGCGAGCGGGAAGATCCACAACCATTCCACGCCATCCAGCCAGCGCTGCTGGACGAAATCCTTGCTCAGCGGCGTCCACAGGCTGACCAGCAGGAAGAACGCGAAGACCGCGATCAACAGCCGCTTGCTCATCCTGAACGCCCAATCCTGGGTATCCCCTTCGGTCTTCATCACCGTCCACGTGGCTCCGAGCAGCGCGTACCCCGTCACGACCCCGAGACCGGTCATGACCGTGAACGGCGTCAGCCAGTCGAAGGGCCCGCCCGCGTACTGGAAGTCGACGACCTCGAACCCCTGGAGATACGCCCCGACGACCGCGCCCTGGGCAAACGACGCCACCGTCGAGCCGATGCTGAAGGAGCGGTCCCACCAGCGACGGGAGCGATCGCTGGACTTGAACCGGAACTCGAACGCGATTCCGCGGAAGATCAGGCCGGCGACCAGCAGGAAGACCCCGATGTAGAGCGCAGGGAGAAAGACCGCATAGACCAGCGGAAAGGCGGCCAGCAAGCCGGCACCGCCGAGGATCAGCCAGGTCTCGTTGCCGTCCCAGATCGGCGCGACGGAGTTCATCATGCGGTCGCGCGACAGGTCGTCGGGTGCGAACGGGAACAGGATGCCGACGCCGAGGTCGAAGCCGTCCATCAGCACGTACATGAAGATGCCGATGCCGATGATCACGACCCAGAGCAGGGTCAGGTCGATGGTTTCCACGATCAGGACTCCTTCGGCACGGCGCCGGTCATGTTCAGCGGATTGGCCGACAACGGCCGCTTGGGGCGCGCCGATTCGCTGTCCTCGACCTGCTCGATCGGATCCGGTCCGGCCATCACCACCTGGCGCAGGTAATAGAGCCCGGCGCCGAACACCACCGCGTAGACCGCGACATAGCCGATGAGCGTGCTCAGGGCCATTGCGCCGGTCAGCGACGGCGTGATCGCCTCGTCGACCCGCATCATCCCGAAGACCACCCAGGGCTGCCGCCCGATTTCGGTGGTGAACCAGCCGGCAAGAACGGCGACGAAGGGCAGCGGCCCGACGCAGGAGAGCACCTTGAGCAGGCGCGGCGAATCGAACAACCGACCCCGCAGCAGCTGGATCGCCGAAATCCACGACAGCAGGATGAACAGTACGCCAAGACCGGCCATTACGCGGAAACTCCAGAACACCGGTCCGACCGGCGGACGGTCCTCGGCCGGCACCGACTTCAGCCCCTGGACCTCGCCGTCGAGCGAGTGGGTCAGGATCAGGCTGCCGAGCTTCGGAATCCCGACCTCGAAGAGATTCTCCTCCGAGTCGGCGTCCGGAATCGCGAACAGGATCAGCGGCGCGCCGCTCTGCGTTTCCCAGTGCCCTTCCATGGCCGCAACCTTCATCGGCTGGTACTCGAAGGTATTCAGCCCGTGCAGGTCGCCGACGAACATCTGCAGCGGCGTGGCCACGGCCAGCATCACCACGGTCATCTTCAGCGCCATTCGACTCGAACGTGGATTGCGCCCGCGGACCAGGTACCACGCGCTGACCCCGGCGACGACCAGGCCGCCGGTAATGAACGAGGCCAGCGCCATGTGCGCGAAGCGATACGGCAGGGAGGGATTGAAGATCGCCTCCATCCACGACGTGACCTGGAATCGGCCATCGATCAGCTCGACGCCTGCCGGGGTGTGGAACCAGCTGTTGGTCGCCAGGATCCAGAACGAGGAGATGAACGTGCCCAGCGCGACCATGCAGGCAGCGAGAAGATGAAGACCCGGCGGCACGCGGTCGCGCCCGAACAGCAGCACGCCGAGGAAGGTCGCCTCAAGGAAGAACGCGGTGACCACTTCATAGCTGAGCGTGGGGCCGAGGAAGTTCGACGCCGCCAGCGAGAACTGCGACCAGTTGGTGCCGAACTGGAATGCCATCACGATGCCCGATACGACCCCCATGCCGAACACCACCGCGAAGATCTTGATCCAGAAGCGGGAGAGCTTTTCCCGGACCGGGTCCGGGCTTCGGTAGTTCAGCGCCTCGAGCAACGCGATCCACGCGGCCAGGCCGATCGTGAAGACCGGAAAGATGGCGTGGAAGGAAACGACGAACGCGAACTGGATTCGCGATAGAAGGACCGGGTCGAGCTCCATCGATGACCTCCGGAAACGAGCTGTTATATTGTAACTGTTCCGAACCGTCGGGAGCGGCGATACAGGCGGCTCCGAACGGCGGGTTCCGGGTCGCGCGAGATTCCCCGGAACGCCTGTCAACACTAGCATCCCGGCGTCGTCGTCGTGGCAGAATCGGGCGCCCGCATCGCGGATCGCCACACGGAACCGCGAGAGTCCGGGATCGGCTAAAATAGTCGGCTGAATCGAGCCCGGTGCGGATCCGTCCACACCCCGCTCGGCTCGCTCATCCCCACCGGTCTCGGGGGCCGGTGTTGTCGCCGTCGATTCGCGCCGAAAGAAGCGCGAAGCCTGGAGGATTGAATGAATCTTTTCGAAACCATCCATACGACCCAGCATGAACAGGTCGTGTTCTGCCACAACAAGGATGCCGGCCTGAAAGGCATCATCGCGATCCACAACACCACGCTCGGCCCCGCCCTCGGCGGCCTGCGCATGTGGCCCTACGCCACCGAGCAGGAAGCGCTCGACGATGTGTTGCGCCTGTCGCGCGGCATGACCTACAAGGCCGCGGTGGCCGGACTGAACCTCGGCGGCGGCAAGTCCGTGCTGATCGGTGACCCGCGCACCGACAAGTCCGAAGCGCTGTTCCGCGCCTTCGGGCGCTTCATCGACTCGCTGAACGGACGCTACATCACCGCCGAGGATGTCGGCATCGACGTCAACGACATGGAGTACGTGTTCCAGGAAACCGACAACTGCGTCGGCGTCCACCAGGTCCATGGCGGCTCCGGCGACCCGTCGCCGTTCACCGCCTTCGGCACGCTCCAGGGCATCCGCGCCAGCCTGCAGCACAAGTTCGGCAACGAAGAGGTCGGCAACTTCTCCTACGCGGTACAGGGCGTCGGCCACGTCGGCTTCGAACTGGTCAAGCTGCTACGCAACGAAGGGGCCAAGGTCTTCGTCACCGACATCAACGACGAGGCGGTGCAGGCCTGCGTCGATCTCGGCTGTGAAGCCGTCGGTCTGGACGAGATCTACGACGTCGACGCCGACGTGTTCTGCCCCACTGCGCTGGGCGCGATCGTCAACGAACAGACCATCCCGCGCTTCAAGTTCAAGATCGTCTGCGGTGCGGCCAACAACCAGCTGGCCACGGACGAATGCGGAAACGAGCTGGCCAACCGCGGAATCCTGTACGCACCGGACTATGCCGTCAACGCCGGCGGTCTGATGAACGTCTCGATCGAGTTCGAAGGCTACAACCGCGAGCGCGCCAAGCGCATGATGCGCACGATCTACTACAACGTGTCGAAGATCTTCCAGATCGCCGATCGCGACGGCATCCCGACCTGGAAGGCGGCCGATCGCATGGCCGAGGAACGGGTCGCGACGATCGGCAAGCTCAAGCTGCCGTTCATGGGCCGAGCCCATCGCTTCCCGGGCCGCGAGCGCGGCAACCACTGACCGGGAATCCGGCGCCGCGGCCTCCCGCGGCGCCCTGTCCACCGTCGCCGGTGCGTCCGCACCGCCGCACGGAAACCCTGGTCCATCGATCGCAATGCAGCCTGCGGTCCGCCTGATTCCGGAGATTCCAGCCATGAAGCTGTCCGAAGACCTCGAACTCCTGCGTGAATCCGTCCGGCGCTTCGCCGAGGAAACCATCGCGCCGCGCGCCGCCGAGATCGACACCTCCAACGAGTTCCCACAGGACCTGTGGACCTCGCTCGGAGAGATCGGCCTGCTCGGCATCACGGTGCCGGATTCCCTGGGCGGTTCGGACATGGGCTACCTCGCCCACCTGGTCGCCATGGAAGAGATTTCCCGCGCCTCCGCCTCGGTCGGACTTTCCTACGGCGCGCATTCCAACCTGTGCCTGGACAACCTGTACCGCAACGGCAACGACGACCAGCGTCGGAAGTTCGTGCCGAAGCTGGTCAGCGGCGAGTTCAAGGGCGCGCTGGCGATGTCCGAGCCCGGTGCGGGCTCCGACGTGGTCGGTTCGATGGCCTGCCGGGCCGAGAAGCGCGGCGACGTCTGGGTCGCCAACGGCTCGAAGATGTGGATCACCAATGGCCCGGAGGCCGACGTGGTGCTGGTCTACATGCGCACGGCCGCCAGGGACGCCGGGTCGCGCTGCATGACGGCCTTCCTGGTCGAGAAGGACATGCCGGGCTTCCGCAAGGCGCAGAAGCTCGACAAGCTCGGCATGCGCGGCTCGAACACCTGCGAACTGGTCTTCGAGAACTGTGAAATTCCGGCCGAGAACGTCCTCGGCCAGGTCAACGAGGGCGTGAAGATCCTGATGTCGGGGTTGAATTCTGAGCGCCTGGTACTGTCCGGCGGGCCGATCGGGATCATGCAGGCCTGCATGGACAACGTTCTGCCCTACGTGCGGGAACGCAAGCAGTTCGAACGCCGCCTCGGCGATTTCGGCCTGATGCAGGCAAAGATCGGCGACATGTACACCGCGCTGCAGTCCTCGCGCGGCTTCGCCTACCAGCTCGGCGCGGCCTACGATGCCGGGGAGCGGTCGCGCATCGATGCGGCAAGCTGCCTGCTCCATGCCTCGCGCAGTGCGGTCGAGGTGGCCCTGGAAGCCATCCAGGCGCTCGGCGGTAACGGCTACATCAACGAGTACCCGACCGGCCGGCTCCTGCGCGACGCAAAACTCTACGACATCGGGGCCGGTACCAACGAGATTCGCCGGATGCTGATCGGGCGCGAACTGGTCGAGGAGCGCGGCTGAAGCCGTTCTGCGGAGTCGGCCGCACGCGGTCGGCTCCCCCTCGGAACGTTCCCTGTTCTGGGGTACGCTACGCCCTCCCAAATCCCGGGTTCCTGCATGACCTTCGAAATCGCTCTGGTGTTCGTGATCATCGGCTGTGCGCTGTACCTGTTCGCCACGGAAAAGCTCCCGGTGGACGTCACGGCGCTCGCGATCCTGGTCACGGTCATGGCGATCCCGGTGCTGTTCCATTCCGAGTGGCTGGTGGCGCGAGGCGTCGACCTCGAGGCGGCGTTCCCGACCGTGTCCGAAAGCCTTTCCGGCCTGTCCAGCACGGCCACGGTCACCGTGCTGTGCATGTTCATCCTGTCCGGCGGCATCCAGCGCTCCGGCCTGGTTCACCTGCTCGGTCGCAAGCTGTTTCCGATGGTCGGCACCTCGGAGATCCGGCAGATGATCGTCATCGGCGTGCTGGTCGGCGTGGTTTCGGGCTTCATCAACAACACCGCCGCGGTCGCGATCGCCATTCCGCTCGTCCTCGACATGGCCAAGCGTTCCAATCTTCAGGCCTCGAGGGTGCTGATCCCGGTCAGCTTCTTCGGCATGCTCGGCGGCACCCTGACCCTGATCGGCACGTCGACCAACATTCTGGCCTCGGCGATCCTGGCCGAGGAACCTGGCGTCGAACGCCAGCTCGGCATGTTCGAATTCACCCATGTGGGCCTGATCGTCCTGGCCACCGGTCTGATCTACTTCCTGACCCTGGGCCGCTGGCTGCTGCCCAACCGCGATGCGCGACCGGTCAACGAGCAGGACGAGGAAACCTTCGTCATCGAACTCGGGGTGCCCAGCGGCAGCCCGCTGATCGACAAGACGCTCGACGAGGCCAAGTTCGAAACCGCGACCGGTGTGGAGGTGATGAAACTCACCCGCGAGGAGAAGACCTGGATCAAGCGCGCCCGGTCGACCACGGTGAATTCGGGCGACATCGTCCTCGCCCGGGCCACGGTGCGCCAGATCATGGACCTGATCAAGGAGGACATGGTCGACGTCCTTTCGGACTTCGGTGATACGCGCAAGGCACGACCGGACGGCCAGCTCGTCCCGATCCTGCTGCGCAATCGTGGGCTGTTCAACGGCCGGACCGCGCGCGCGGTCGATTTCTGGAAACGCTATCAGGGCCGGCTGATCGGTCTCGACACGCGCTCGATCCGCTCGCGCCGCATGGCCCAGGAAAAACTGCACGTCGGCGAGATCGCGCTGCTCGAGATCTCCAAAACCGCCCTGGCCCGCCTGCTGAGAAACTCCGACGTGGTCGTGCTCGATGAATACGAGGACGATTTCGACACCCGCAAGATGCTGATCGCCGGCGGCATCGTTGCCGCCGTGATCCTGCTCGCGGCGCTGACGCCGCTGCCGATCGTGCTGACCGCCATCGGCGGGGTGATCGCGATGGTGGCGACGGGCACCATCGCCAAGCAGGACATGTACGACGACGTTTCCTGGGACGTGATCTTCCTGCTCGCCGGCATCATCCCGCTGGGCATCGCGATGACCAAGTCCGGCGCTGCCGACTGGGTCAGTTCCCTGCTGGCCGGCTACGCCGCCGGCTGGGACCCGATCTACGTGGTCATGGCGCTGTATGCGGTCACGACGCTGCTGACCAGCATCCTCAGCAACAATGCCTCGGTGGTCATCCTGGTGCCGGTCGCGATCGCCCTCGGCGAAATGCTCGAGCTCAACCCCATTCCGCTGACCATCGCCGTGATGTTCGCGGCCTCGAACAGTTTCCTGACCCCGGTCGGCTACCAGACCAACACGATGATCTTCGGCACCGGCGTACTCAAGTTCTCCGACTTCCCCAAGATCGGCGCTCCCCTGAACCTGATCCTGATGGTGGTGACCAGCTACGCGGTGACCTGGTTCTGGCCGCTGCAGGTGACCTGACCGGGTCCTCACCGGGTCCTCACCGGGTCCCGGCCGGACCCGACGCGGAGTCGAACCTGCGATAATGCCCGACTGGCTTTTCGCAACGGATTCTGCATCCATGACCGATTCCATCGTCATCGTGGCCGCGCGCCGCACCGCCATCGGCTCGTTCCAGGGCCAGTTCTCCCCCGTATCCGCCCCCCAGCTCGGCAGCGCCGCGATCCGCGCCGCCGTCGCCGATGCCGGCATCGAAGGGACGGACATTTCCGAGGTGCTGATGGGCTGCGTCCTGCCGGCCGGCGTCGGCCAGGCTCCGGCCCGCCAGGCGGCGCTCGGCGCCGACCTGCCGATCTCGGTCGGCTGCACGACCCTGAACAAGGTCTGCGGCTCCGGCATGAAGGCCGTGATGCAGGGCCACGACGCCCTGGTCGCCGGCTCGTCGGACGTTGTCGTTGCCGGCGGCATGGAGTCGATGAGCAACGCGCCGTACCTGGTCAAGCGCGGACTCCGGATGGGTCACGACCAGCTGCTCGATCACATGTTCTTCGACGGCCTCCAGAACCCCTACGACGGCCAGATGATGGGCCAGTTCGGCGAACAGTGTGCGTCGAAGTACGACTTCACCCGTGAGCAGCAGGACGCCTTCTCGCGGGCGTCCGCCGAACGGGCCCGGGGCGCGATCGAATCGGGTGCCTTCGGCGCGGAGATCGCGCCGGTGACGGTCCGCACCCGGAAGGGTGAGGCAGACGTCGCCGTCGACGAGGAACCCGGTCGGATCGCCCTGGACAAGATCGAGAAGCTCCGCCCTGCCTTCGCCAAGGACGGCACCATCACCGCGGCCAGTTCGTCGAAGATCTCCGACGGTGCGGCAGCCCTGGTCCTGATGCGCGCCGACGAGGCCGAGCGACGCGGCACCGCCCCCCTCGCCCGCATCGTCGCCCAGGCCACGCACTCGCAGGAACCCGAATGGTTCACCACCGCACCGGTCGGCGCGCTGAAGAAGGTGCTCGACAAGGCCGGCTGGAGCGCCGACGAGGTCGACCTGTACGAGATCAATGAAGCCTTCGCCACGGTCACCATGGCCGCGATGACGGAGCTGGACCTGCCCCACGAGAAGGTCAACGTCAACGGCGGTGCCTGCGCACTCGGCCACCCGATCGGCGCCAGCGGTGCACGGATTCTCGTGACCCTGATCCACGCCCTGAAGGCGCGTGGCGGCAAGCGCGGGGTCGCCTCGCTGTGCATCGGCGGCGGCGAAGCCACCGCGATCGCCGTCGAGCTGGCCTGATCGAGCCGGACGGGCTCCGGCCCGTCCTCCTCCCGCCTCCGGCGCGTTCCCGGGTGTAGGCTGGGCGCGCGACCGCCCAGGAGTCCGCGATGTTCCCTGTCCCTGACCCGATCCGATCGGACCTGCGTACCTTGTTCGTACCGGCCGCCTTCTGCCTCGCCGTCGTCGCGCTGGCCCCGGCGGCCGACTCGTTCGCCGAACCCGACTACTTCCCACCGCGCGGCGCCTGGGAACGGGTGGACCCGGCCGCCGCCGGGTTCGATGCGGAACGGCTCGACGCGGCCGTAGCGTGGATTCGCGGGGAGGCCGTGACCGATCCGTCGGAGCTCCAGCAGGTCCTCCTCGACACCTACACGGACCGGGAACCCGATTACCGGGTGCTGGGACCGACGACGCCCCGCGAGGGCGACAGCGGAATGATCCTGCGCGGCGGCCGGATCGTCGCCGAGTGGGGCGACGTGCACCGGGTCGACATGACCTTCAGCGTGGTCAAGAGCTACCTCGCCACCGTGTTGGCCCTGGCGCTCGACGACGGCCTGATCCGCGACCTCGACGCACCCGTGGGCGAAAGCGTTCGCGGCCCCTGGTTCGAGGGCCGGCACAACCGTGCGATCACCTGGCGGCACCTGCTGAACCAGACCTCCGACTGGTCCGGCACGCTCTGGGAGGTGCCGGACTGGGCCGACCGTCCGGAGGGCAATGATCCCTCGCGCTGGCCGCATCGCGAACTCCATGCCCCCGGTACCCGGTTCAAGTACAACGACGTCCGCGTCAACCTGACCGCCCTGGCCGCCCTCCAGGTCCTGCGCCGGCCCCTGCCCGAGGTGCTCCGGGAACGCATCATGGACCCGATCGGCGCCTCGCCGACCTGGCGCTGGCACGGCTATCGGAACTCCTGGATCGAGCTCGACGGCCTGCGCATGCAGTCGGTCTCCGGCGGCGGCCACTTCGGCGGCGGCCTGTTCATTTCGACCCGAGACCACGCACGCTTCGGCCTGTTGATGCTGCGCCGAGGCGTCTGGGGCGGCGACCGACTGCTGCCCGACGACTGGTTCGATGCGATTCGCGAGCCCACACCGGTCCGGCGCGACTACGGCCTGATGTGGTGGCTGAACAGCGACCGGGCCCGCTTGCCCGCCGCCCCCGAGTCGGCCTACTGGGCCGCAGGTTTCGGCGGCAACTACATCTATGTGGACGAATGTCACGACCTGCTCGTGGTGCTGCGCTGGATTCCGGAGCTGGAAGGCGCCATCGATCGCATCCTCGGCGCGCTGGACCCGTCGACACGTTGCGAGGCCGCGTGATGCACGGGGCGCGAATTTCCGTTGAAACACCCGGCCGGGGGCTGTTCGACGTCACCGAACGCGTTGCCGCGGTCGTCGAAGAAAGCGGCGTGCGGCTCGGGCTGTGCAACGTGTTCATCCTGCACACCTCCGCCTCCCTGCTGATCACCGAAAACGCCGATCCCGATGTCCTCCGGGACCTGGAGACCGTGTTCGCCGGCCTGGCGCCGGACGGCGACCCGCGCTACCGGCACACGGCCGAGGGGCCCGATGACATGTCGGCGCACGTACGATCCGCCCTGACCGGGACGTCGTTGACCGTTCCCGTTCGCCAGGGCCGGCTTGAACTCGGAACCTGGCAGGGAGTGTTTCTCTGGGAGCACCGGACGCGACCGCACACGCGAACCCTGTCGATCACCGTCTCCGGTTGACTTCGACCGGGCTTTTCGGGCAAGTTGTCGGACTTGATCGGCGCCCCGCTCGATTCCCGCCGACCTCGACTTCGATGGTCGATGCGCGATGGGCGACCGACACCCACATAACAATCATTTCATCGGGGAACCTTCATGAATCAACCCACACCTGCTGCCGGCACGCCGGGCAAGACCTTCTTCGGTCATCCGGCCGGCCTGGGCACGCTGTTCTTCACCGAGCTCTGGGAGCGCTTCAGCTACTACGGCATGCGAGCCCTGCTGGTGCTGTTCATGGTCGCCACCCTGGCCGAAGGCGGTCTGGGCTTCGACGACGCCACGGCCACGGCGATCTACGGCCTGTACACGGCCGGCGTGTATCTCGCCGCATTGCCCGGCGGCTGGCTCGCGGACCGGGTCTTCGGCCAGCGCGACGCGATCTGGTACGGCGGCATCATCATCGCCGCCGGCCACCTGGTGCTGTCGCTGCCCGGCTTCGGCCTCGTCGGTGAGCACTACGGCTTCTTCCTGGGCCTGATCCTCATCGTCATCGGCACGGGCCTGCTCAAGCCGAACATCTCGAGCTGCGTCGGCGAGCTGTACCCCGAGGGCGGATCACGCCGTGATTCCGGCTACGTGCTGTACTACATGGGCATCAACCTCGGCGCCTTCCTCGGCCCGCTGGTCTGCGGCTTCCTGCGAGTGAACATGGGCTGGCACTGGGGCTTCGCGGCCGCCGCGGTCGGCATGATCGCCGGTTTGGTGGTCTACAAGTGGACCGAACGCCACCTCGGCGATTTCGGCAAGGACCCCCACCCCACCCCACCCGGGAAGGAAGGCCAGACGGCGGCCATGAAATGGGCCACCTACGGCGGCACGGCCGTCCTCTTCCTGATCGCTGTGCTGGCGCTGGAGGGCGTATTCACGATCGACGCGGTCTCCCTGTCGCAGTACACCGTCTACGCCATCGTCGGCGTCGCCGCCCTGTTCTTCGGCCGGGTCCTGCTCGATCCGTCGCTGACGACGCTCGAACGCAACCGCACCATCGTGCTGGTCGCCCTGTTCATCGGGGCGGCCCTGTTCTGGTCAGGCTTCGAGCAGGCCGGGTCGTCGCTGAACCTGTTCGCGGAACGGTACACGGCGCGAGAAATGCTCGGCCTGGTGATCCCGGCCGAAGTGTTCCAGTCGCTGAACCCGCTGTACATCCTGATCTTCGCGCCGTTCTTCTCTGCGCTGTGGATCAACCTTGGTCGACGCAATCTCGACCCTTCGATTCCGCTGAAATTCGCCCTGGGCTTCCTGCAGCTGGGACTGGGCTTTGCCTTCATGTGGATCGCCGCGTCGCTGATTCAGGACGGTGACCAGGTGCTGCCGACCTGGCTGCTGCTGACCTACCTGTTCCACACCACCGGTGAGCTTTGCCTCAGCCCGATCGGCCTGTCGGCGACCTCGAAGCTGGCACCGCGGAAGTACTACAGCCAGCTGATGGGCATGTGGTTCTTCGGCGCTGCCCTCGGCAACCTGATCGCGGGTCTTCTGGCCGGTGAGTTCAACGGCGATTCCGTATCCGAGTTCCCGGCGCTTTATCGCCAGATCGTGATCTTCTGCGGTGTCGTCTTCGTGGCCTTCCTGATCGCCACGCCGTTCCTGAAGAAGATGGCAGCGCTCGACAAGGTCGACGCGCACACCCGCGAGGACGAGCCCGGCGCGTTCGAACAGGACGTACCGACCGGCAGGACCTGATCGGTCATCAGGATCGATTCGAACGGCCCCGCCCCACGGGGCCGTTTTCGTTTCAGGTGCCGGGCGAACTGACCGGAGCGTTGACCGAACCGCTGCTGGCGCGCCGCCAGATCCACAACACGACGAGCTGCACCGGCACCAGGGCGACGAGCAGATCGAGGTTCCACTGGCTGCCCGGAACGATCTTCATCAGCAGCGCGAGCAACAGACCGACAGAGACCAGGCCGGCTGCGATGCGCTCGATGCGCCCGTCGCGCGCCCTCCACAGGAGCACGACCAGCGGGTTCAGAAGAAGCAGGTTCTCGTTGGCCGCCGTCACCGCGTGCGACGTGGCCAGCCACAGGTACAGCAGCAGGCTGCCGGCGAGCGCGTTGAACGCCAGCCAGGCGCGCCAGCCGAGCAGGCGAGCGACCCGGCCGCGGAACACAGCGAACGGCAGCAACAGGAGCGCCAGCGCTGCGCAGAGCAGGCCCAGCGCCGGCGCCCAGGCAAACGACGGCGCCGACGCGGGATCCGGTCGCGCCGACTCGTGCAGCACCCGGTCGTCGATGACCAGCGGACGGGTCCCGCCCTGCCCATCGTCCACGCGCAGAGTCGCGATCTCGCGCGCGACCACCCCGGGCAGGAACATTTCCTCCCACACGGTCCGCGCCCGGTCCACCGGACGGCCCAGCGCAGCCTGGATCCCGAGATACAGCAACGGGTCCGGCCGGATCAGCCGGCGGGTGTGCTCGCGCAGGTCGAGCTCGGCCGGCGTCGATTCGGTTGCCTCGCGCAGGGCTCCGTCCAGCGCGTAATCCAGCGCGTCCCGGATGCGCGTGGAGCAATTGTTGAAGTAATAGTCGTAGGCGAAGTTGCGGGTCTCCGGCTGGACCCGCTGTTCGAGCCAATCGGTCAGCCTGCGAATCGTCCGGTCGTCGAGATCCAGCAGCTGGGCACGGACCGAGCGGTCTCGCCACTGGTAGTAGGCCAGTTCTTCCACCGGTTCGCGATCGACGGCGTAGTAGACGAGGTCGCCCTGCAGATAGTCGAAGACGAACCCCGGGGTGTCGAAGTCGAAGAAGCCGAAGTTGTAGACCTTGTCGATGCCGCGATCGAGATCGCGGATCCACAACGCGTTGTGACCGAAGCGTTCCTCGATGCGATCAGCGGTGCCGTAGGTCATCAGCCAGGCATCGGCCGCCCCTGCCGGCAGCGTCGTCATCAGCGGGGCCAGCATGACCAGCACCAGGGCGGGCAGGGTCGGCAAGCGCGGCAGCAGGCGTGCAGCAGACATGGGGCAGCTTCCGGAAGACTCCGGCGCGAAGCATAGCAGCCGCCCGGAGGCCGGGCGGCTGCGGCAGAACGCTACGGCGTCTTGACCGGAGGCTCGGGACGGACCGGCGCGGCCGGGGGATCCATGGCCACGCGCTCGAGCAGGTACTCGATCGCCGTTTCGAGCTGCTTGTCCCGTCCGGCGATCACGCTGCCCGGATCGTTGTCGACCTCGATATCCGGCGAGACCCCCTCGCCTTCGATGACGTATTCGCCTTCCCTGTTCAGGAACCCGAATTCCGGCACGTTGACCGAGCCCCCATCGATCAGCGGGCCGTGGTTGGTGATGCCGACCACGCCGCCCCACGAGCGCTTGCCGATCAACGGCCCGAGGCCGGCGTTGCGGAACTGGTAGGGGAAGATATCGCCGTCGGAGGCCGAGTTCTCGTTGAGCAGGGCCACCAGGTGACCGCGATAGGCCTGGTAGGGATAGTTCGTCGGTTCCGGCATGGTGCGCGAATAGCCCAGCGATAGCGGCCTGCGCGCCAGGCGCTCGATGATCATCTGCGACACGTTGCCGCCGCCGTTGCCGCGGACATCGATGACCAGACCCTCGCGGTCGATCTGCCCGTAGTACCACTTGATGAACTCGCGGATGCCGTCGGCGCCCATGTCGGGAAGATGCAGGTACCCCAGCCGACCGTCGCTGGCGGCTTCCACCGCGGCCTTGTTCGCCCGCACCCAGGCCAGGTAGTGCAGCGGCTGCTCGTCGTCGATCGGGCGGACCACCACTTCGCGGGCGTCGGTGCCGTCGGGCCGGTCCGACACCGCCAGCGCCAGCGGGCCGTTGCCCAGGCCGGTCAGCAGGCGGTAGGGGTTGTCGTTGGCGGTCAGGGGGCGCCCATTGATCGCGATCAGGTAGTCGCCCTGCTCGATGTCGCTGGCCGGCCCCGTCAACGGCGAACGATAGCGGTCCTCATCGTTCTGTCCGGCCAGGATCTCGGCGAACCGGAAACGTTGCGCGCGCTCGTCGAGTTCGAGGCGAGCGCCGAGCAGCGCGACCGAGGGGCGATCCGGCAGCCCGAGGTCGCCGCCGGAAACGTAGGCGTGGGAGACGTTGAGTTCGGCGATCATTTCACCGAGCAGGTCGTTCAGATCGACCCGGTGCGCGACGTGCGGCAACAAGGCACGGTAGCGGCGGCCCAGCGCGTCCCAGTCATAGCCGTGCATGTTCTCGACGTAGAAGAAGTCGCGGAAGCGGCGCCAGGTCTCGTCGAAGGCGGTCCGCCACTCGGCCGTCGGATCGATCTCGGCCACAAGGCCGGACCGATCGACCGTGGTCGCGTCGCGACCGTTCTTCACGGGCCGGACCTTCCAGTCGCTGCCGTGGCGGGTCATGATCGTCTTGCGATCCGCGCTCAGGTCGGCGCCGGCGAGGTCCTCGATGAACGTCGTGGTCTTCTCCTCCTCGAGGTCGAAGCGCTTGAGGCGGGGTGCCGTGGCCCAGCCGCGGCCGTAGTAGAAGGGATCGAATTCGGCCAGCAGCAGCGCGCCGTCGACGACCCAGAGGTCGGCGTAGTTCGACGCTTCGATGGGAACACGGACGACGCGATCGGCCAGCCCGTCGAAGCGGATCTCCACGTCCACGCTGGACGCCTCGCCCTCTCCCTTTCCGTCCCTGTCCCTGCCGTCTTCGGCGGAATCCTCGGCGTCGAGAATGCCGCCGTCGGATGCATCCTCCGGGGCGAAGGGGTCCGGGGCCTCGTCGGTCAGACCGTAGGCGAGCACGCCGGTGACCCGGTTGGTCGCGAAGTTCCACTCCCGCCCGGAGATCTGGGGCGCGAACTCGCGGTCGGCGAGCACGAAGAGATGCTGTCCGTCGCCGGAGAACACGGGCTGGTACTCCGAGTAGAGCCCTTCCGTGACGCGCCGGGTTCGCCCGGTCTCGACATCGTGGATGTAGACCGCGCGGAGCTGGTTGGGCTGCGTCAGGCTGAAGGCCAGGTAGCGGCCGGATGGCGACCACTCGTAGTCGCGGTTGCGCCAGGCCGGGTCACGACCGGCCTCGACCGGGCTGCCGCCGGAGACCGGCTGGACCCAGATCCGGCCCAGGTGGTCGCTGTAAGCGATCTGTTCACCGTTCGGCGAGAAGCTCGGGGCGTAGAGGCGCACCCGGTCCGGACCATCGAGCCGGCGCGCCTCGTCGCGGCCGTCGGCGGCGCCGATCCAGACCGCTTCCTCGCCGCCGGCGTCGGAGACCCAGGCGATGGTCTCTCCGTCGGGTGCCCAGGCCGGTTCCCGGTCGTGGGCGTCGGAGGACCGGGTCAGGGCGCGGGTCACGCCGTCCTCGACCGGGGCGTTGAACAGGTCGCCGCGGGCGTAGAACAGCACCCGCTCGCCGGTCGGGCTGAGGACCGCGTCGCCGACCTGATCGGCCACCGACTCGGTGCGGGTCCGGCGGTTGACGCCATCGTCCGGTACCCGGATGCTCAACCGCCGGTCCTGGCCGTCGGTCACGTCGAGCACGTGCAGGGCGCCGCCGAGCGTGTAGACGATCCGGGCTTCTCCATCGTCCCCCGGCCACCGCACATCCCACTCGGAATGATCGGTCAGCGCGGCGGTCTCGCCGCTGTCCGGATCGATGCGGTAGAGATTCAGCACGCCGCGCTCGCCGCGATCGGAGACGAAATACCCTGCCCCGTCGATCCACATCGGGTCGCGATCGGTGCCGGGGTGCTCGGTCAGCGCCCGTCCTTCGTTGCGCTCGAGATCGAACCACCAGATATCCTGCGCCCAGCCGCCCCGATATCGCTTCCAGGTGCGGAAGTCCCGCGCCAGCGGCGTGTACAGCATGGCCTGCGGTCCGGCAAATGCACCCGAGCCCGCCTGCGGCATCGGCAGCGCCTCCGGCGGTCCGCCGTCGACGGGAACGACGAACAACCGTCCTTCGGACGAGTCGCGCGCGTCACGCAGCGACCGGAACACCACGCCCGTGCCGTCCGGCGTCCAGCCGTGGACCTGGTGGTCGTAGCCCCAGCGCGGCGGCAGCGGGCCGGAGGCCGGGTACCAGGTCAGCTGGCGCGGCTCACCGCCGGCCGCGGGCATCACGTAGATCTGCTCGTCGCCGCCGTACTGCCCGGTGAATGCAATCCGGTCGCCGTCGGGCGAGAAATGGGCGAACAGCTCGAGACCCGGATGGCTGGTCAGCCGGCGCGCCGTGCCGCCCCGGTCCGAAGCGAGCCACAGGTCGCCACCGTGGGTGAACACCACGCGGTCGCCGTGAATGTCGGGATAGCGCAGCAGAAGGGTTTCGTCCTGGGCGAGCGCCTCGTGCGTCGAGGCTGCACCCACGACGTGCGCGAACAACAGGAGGGAGGCGAGCGAGCGAATGGATAGCGTCATGGAATTCTCCGTTCGGGGACGCCTCGTCGAGGGGCGGTTTCTCCGTCGACCAGGCGTGGCATCAAGCACTGATTGTAGGCAGCGGACGCCGAGACGACATGTGTCGATGGTCCTGCTCCGCGTAGCGCAACAGCTTGAAGCGCCAGGCGATTCGCAGTACTCTTTTTCGCAGGCCCGTGCCGATTTCCC
Organism: Wenzhouxiangellaceae bacterium; assembly: GCA_965222675.1. Lineage (GTDB taxonomy): Bacteria > Pseudomonadota > Gammaproteobacteria > Xanthomonadales > Wenzhouxiangellaceae. Next base: position 2,353,601 of record OZ244963.1, read on the forward strand.
AAGGAGAGTCGCGATGCCTGCACTGCGTAGCCTGTTTGTTATCGCTGCCGCCTGGGTAGCCCTGGGTCTTTCCGGAGACCTCGATGCCGGGGATCTCGATCGGCCCGGCAATTCCTTCTACGCCTACGACGAGCACACCCCCAGCAGCCACTTGCTGGCCGAGGCGCAGCGTGCCTACCGGGCGCGGATGTTTGCGCTCGCGCTCGACAACTACAAGGCGGCGGCGCGCTGGTCGGACAAGTTCGCCCAGTACAACATCGGCATCATGCATCTTCGAGGTGAAGGAACGGACTACGACCCGCTGCGAGGATGGGCCTGGCTGGAGCTGTCCGCCGAGCGCGGCTACCCGCAGTTCGTCGAGACCGCTGATTCGCTCTGGGACCTGTTCAACTCCGCCGAGCGCGATCGCGCTCGCGCCATTCTCGATACGGAGCTTGCTCCGGTCTACGGCGATGACGCAACCTTCGAGCGGACAGCTCGCGAGATGCGGTTTCGGCGACGCGATGCGACCGGCTCCCGCACGGGCTCGCTCGGCATGATGCAGATGCTGCGCATCTACGATTCGAGCGCTTATCCTCGCGCAGGCACCGAGTACTACGATCCCGAGAAATGGGATTTCCGCAATATCGTCCGGTACGAAACGCAGCTGATGCACGCGATTCACGGCGGCACGGTAGAGCTGCGCGAGCTCGAATTGAACGACGACTGAATCTCCAGGCGATCCATCGGTTCCCGACCGATCCGATCCCTTGTCGAGCCGTTTCCGAGCCCTTTCCGGTGTGTACCGCGATGCCTGCCGCGATGCGCTAGCCTATTGACGGGCGTTGGCGCCCATCATGGCTTGAATCCGAGTAGGGAACGATGAACCTGAAACAGACGCTTCTATCTGCGGCGCTGGCCGCCGCTCTCGCCTCCTCGCCGCTCGCGGCGCAGGATCAGTCCCAGTACAGCTACGCCGAGCACACCCCCGGCGCACAGCTGGTCGCCGAAGCCGGGCGTGCGCACCGGGCCGGTCAGTACGCCTCGGCGCTCAGCAAGTACGAGGCCGCAGCGCGCTGGGCCGACAAGTTCGCCCAGTTCAATATCGGTGTGATGCACCTGAAGGCCCAGGGAACGGAGTTCGACCCGGCCCGGGCGCTGGCCTGGTTCCAGCTGGCTGCCGAACGCGACTATCCGATGATGGTGTCGATGGTCGACGAGCTCGATGAGATGATCGACGACGAAACCCGCCGACGGGCCGAGCGGATCCGGGTCGACGAACTCGAACCGGTGTACGGCGATGAGGTCGCGATCGAGCGTACCCACCGGCGCATGCAGCGCGACCGACGCCGCGCGACCGGTTCGCGTCTCGGCTTCGCGGGCTTTCTCCGGATCATCGACAGGAACGGCTTCAGCCGCGACGGCGCGGAATTCTATGCTCGCGAGAAATGGGACTTCCGCAACGTCGTCGCGATCGAGACGCAGCGGATGCGCGAACTGGGTGACGGGCGGGTCGAGCTCCGCGAGCTGGAGCTTACGGACGGAGAATCCGCCGACGCGAATCCCGAACGGCCGGACTGACCGAACGGTCGATCGAGCCGGGGGCGGACGGCCGCCCCCGGCTTTTCCTCTTCGGTTCGACCGGAGCGCTAGGAGCTCTCGAAGCCGTCGATGAAGATTTCCTCGGTGACGACCTCGCAAGCTTCCACCCGCAGATCGTCGATGGTCCAGCCGGCCCGTCCACCGACCGTTCCGTCGGTTCCGACCCGGAAGCGCAGCTGCACCGTCTGGTCGACGTACGCGGAGAGATCCACCACGTAGTCATCCCAGTCGCGCGGATCGCCGCACCAGGCCTCCATGCCGGCCAGCGGATTCGGGCCGCCGGAGAAGTCATTGACCGTACCGTCGTGCGCGAGGTGCAGGATGGCCGAGCCGTTCAGGTCGGACCAGCTTGCGCCGCCGTCGGTCGAGATCTCGAGCACGCCGGCATCCCAGCAGGCGCCGCTGGCGTCTTCCAGCTCCTGGTGGTTCCAGAACCGCAGCGTCAGCGGCAACCGGTCGGAGCCCGGCAGCGCGATCGCCGGCGAGACCAGGCGCTGATCGCTGATCGAGTCCAGGTTCTCGGCGTTCCAGGCGAACGCGCCGCCGTGGACGTTGTCGCCGGACTGTTGCCAGGTGTTCTGCGTCGAGCCCGCACCCAGCGTCCAGCCATTGGTGCCCGACTCCATGTCGTCGGACCAGACCTCCAGCGTCGTCGCGCCGATCGGGCATTCGCCCGGCTCCGGCTGCGTATTGAAGCTGAAGGTGGCCGACTCCGCGCTGCCGCAGGCATTGTCGACCGTGACCCGCCAGTAGTAGAAGGTCGACGAATCCAGCGCCAGTTCGACCGAAGTGTCGCGCGTCGTGAAATCGTGAACCAGGTTCGAGAACCCGGGGTCGGTGGCCACTTCGAGCCGGTAGTCCAGGCCCTGGGCGACCGCGGTCCATTCGAAGGTCTGCACCGGCAGGGTGTTCACCGCACCATCGCTCGGCGAAACCAGGGTCGGCGCCGCCGGCACCGCATCGAAGGTATTCAGCACGAGCGGAAGCGACTTGGTGCCGGTCGTCGAGCTTCCTTCGACCGCGGCGGTCGTGGTCCCAGGCGCGGTGCTCGCCCCGAAGGCGACCGTCAGCGTCGACGCGCCGGACGGGATGACCGGATTGGTGTCGAAGCTTCCCGTCGTGCCGGTGGGCAACCCGGTCGCGCTCAGCGACACCGGGTCGTCGAAGCCTAGCAGTCCGTCAACGGCGACGTTCACGTCCTGGCTGTCCGGCACGCAGGCCGTGAGCTCCGCAGGATCCAGCGCCAGCGCGAAGTCCGGCTGATCGAGGCAGTTCTGGCAGACCAGCGCGAAGTGCTGGGCCGTGGTCACCCCGGGCTGATCGAGGAGCACGCTGCCGGCAATGTTGAATGCATCCACGGTGATGGTCGCCGAGCTGCCCGGTGCGGCCAGCGTGACCTGCTCGATGTTGTTGAGGCGGTCCGCCGAGCCTCCGGGCTGGGAGAACCCACCCGAGAAGTTGTTGCCGAGGTAGGTCTGACCGCCGCTGACCACGGTCAGATCGAGGTCGTTGACCATCGCCGGGTTCGCACCGACCGCACCCGGTGCGTCGGACCAGACCAGCGTGATCTTCAGCGGCTGGGCCGGGTCCACCACGCCCACCGTACGCACGAAGGCCTCGCCCGAGGCCGAGAACACCTGGCTCTGGTCCCAGAACTCGAAGCTCAGACCGTCGTCGACGAGCGTCGAAAGGTCGATCCGGCCCCAGCCGGAATCGTTGTTCGGCGGAGGCGTCGGCCCGACCGGCACGGCCGAGTTGATCAGCAGGGCCTTGCCCATGGCCGGGCTGGGGTCGACCGCGAACTGGTCACGCCACCATTCGGTCAGCAGGACCAGGGCCCCGGAAGCGTGCGGCGCAGCCATCGACGTGCCCGTGCACAAGGAGTACTCGCCGTTGGTGTTCGTGATCGATGTGGCGCACTGGGAACCGTTGGCGCGGCGGGTCGAGCTGACCTGCTGGCCCGGTGCGGCAATCGTGGGCAGCCAGCGGTTGTCGACCGCCGGGCCGCGGCTCGACGAGCCGTAGATCGCGTCCACGTCGCCCGAGACCCGGAAGGTCTGGGTGCCGCCGGTGACCACGACGTTCTTGGCTTCCTTCGGCGCGGTGACGCCGGAGCCACCGGAGTTGCCGGCCGAGAACACCACCATGAACGGGTCCAGCACGGACGGCGTGTCGAAGTTTCCGTCCAGTACCATCAGGTCGTAGGTCCGCTCGGTGGCCTGGTAGCCGTGCTGCGTGCCCTCGCCCGAGGTCCAGGAGTTGTTGGAGCCGACCGCGCCGCCGAGTAGTGCATCGCGGCTCAGGACCTGCCAGCCGCCGGCCGGCGGCCAGCTGGTACCCGTTCCGCAGATCGGGTTCTGGGCGAAGATCGAGGCCCCTGGCGCCATGCCGTGGCCGTAGAGGAAGCCGTCGCCGTCGACGAATCCTGCCGTCCCGTCGCCGGCCCAGATGCCGGTGACATGGGTGCCGTGGCCACCCGAAGTCGGGTCATCGCCGGGGTTGGTCTCGATGCAGCCGGGATAGTTGATCCCACCGACGATCCGGCTGTTGTAGTCTCCGTGGGCGTACCAGACACCCGTGTCGGTCGTGGCCCAGGTCACGCCGCTGCCGTCGAGGCCAACCGATCCGAGCCAGGCTGGATAACCCGGAAACGGGATGTTGCTCGCATCGAGATTGTCGGCCAGGACCTGGGCGGCGCTTTCATCCTCCAGCTCGGGTTCGGGGCTGAGGTAACTCAGTGCAACAACCTCCGGAAGGGCGGCCAGGGCCGGCAGGGTCGCGGCGGGCGCTTCGATAACGGCGTTGTAGAGCCGTCGATCGGGCTGGGCCGGCCACGCGTCGAGCACCCGCACGCCGGCCTGACGGGCCAGTTCATCGACCACGGACAACGCATCGCCGGAGTTGTAGAAGTGGACATTGACGTTGCGGATCCGCTCTCCGCGGGCCTTCAATGAAGGCTGGGTCTTCAGCGTGGTCGGCAGCTCCACCACGGCGCGGACGAAGGGGAGCTCGTCGGCCGCCTGGCGCCCGGCCGGCGTTGCCCAGGCCAGGTAGGCCAGGCCCGGCAGCGGCTGGAAGATATCCATGCCTGCACGGCCCAGGTCCTCGATGTCGGCCGGCAATGCCGGTCCACGCAACTGCACGATCGTCAGGCCCTGGCCGGCGGCCGTTCGCGACCCGGCGCCCGGCGCCAGGCCAAGCGGGTCGAAGCTCGCCCCATGCAGGCCCACCCGGTACGGCGAAGCGATCCGCTCGCCGGTCACTTCGGTCGGCGCGCGACCGTCCGTGTCGTCGAGCACAAGCCAGCGGTAGCTGCCGTAGTCGCGCGCCCAGGTGGCCTGTTCAAGGACAGCACGGGAAACGGGCTGGTCGGCATCCACGCGCCAGGCGATCTCGGCCGCCGACAGCGGGCCGGCCACGGCCAGGCCGAGCAGGACGATCGACAGAACGACCGACAGAAGGTTGGGGAAGCGCGTCGGGCGCGCCGGGCGACTTGAACTCATCGGAGAACTCCCTGTACGAAAACGGGCCGCTCTGCGCGGCCCGTTGAAAGTACCCGATGGCCTGCCGAACGGCAAGCGCCGGCGACAGGTTTACCTACGACGCAGTCGGAGACTCGTCCGGCGACTCGTCAGCCGATTCATCCGCGGCACCGGAATCGGCACCGTCGTCCAGGGTCTCGTTCATGTCGCTGTCCAGCTCTTCGTCCTCCGCCACGGCCACCCGGGCCAGGCCGATGAGCTGCTCGTTCTTGCCCAGTCGCATCAAGGTCACGCCCTGGGTATTCCGGCCAAGGCGGGAAATCTCGGCCACGGAAGTCCGGACCAGCGTGCCGCTGTTGGAGGTCAGCATCACATCGTCGTCGTCGGTCACCCCCAGCGCCGCAACCAGCGGCCCGTTGCGGCCGGTGGTCTGGATGCCGATCACTCCCTGGCCGCCCCGGTTGTAGACCGGGAACTCGTCCAGCGAGGTGCGCTTGCCGTAGCCGTTGGCGGTCGCCACCAGCACGTCCCCGCCGTCGTCGGTACCGTCGCCGACGACCAGCATCGACACGACGTCCTGGTCGTCCTGCAGGCGGATGCCGATCACGCCACGGGTCTGGCGACCCATCGGGCGGACCTTGTCCTCGTGGAAGCGGATCGCCTTGCCGGCCGACGACAACAGCAGGATGTCGCGCGACCCTTCGGTGAACGCCACATCGACGAGTTCGTCGCCATCCTCGAGCTCGATCGCCCAGATGCCGTTGGAGCGGATGTTTGCGAAATCCGACAGCGGGGTCTTCTTGACGCGGCCGGCGCGCGTGGCGAAGAAGACGAACCAGTCGTCGGGAAATTCACGGGTGGGCAGTACCGCGTTGATTCGTTCGTCGGGATCCAGCGGCAGCAGGTTGACCATCGGTCGTCCGCGCGAGCTGTGACCGGCCTGCGGCAGTTCGTAGACCTTGGTCTTGTAGACCTTGCCGGCACTGGTGAACACCAGCAGGGTGTCGTGGGTGTTCGTCACCCAGAACCGCTCGACGAAATCCTCGTCCTTGGTCTTCGCCGCGCTGCGACCGCGGCCGCCGCGCTTCTGGCTGCGATAGCGATCCAGTGGCTGGTACTTCGCGTAGCCGGCGTGGGACAGCGTGACGACCACATCCTCGGGCGTGATCAGGTCCTCCATGGTCAGATCCAGCTGATCGGCCACGATCTCGGTGCGGCGCTCGTCGCCGTAGAGATCGCGAATTCCGGTCAGCTCGTCCCGGATGACCTGCATCAGGGCATCCGGGTCGGACAGGATCCTGATCAGTTCGCGGATCGTGCCCAGGATCTCCTTGTACTCATCGGAAAGCTTTTCCTGCTCCAGGCCGGTCAGTTTCTGCAGACGCAGGTCGAGAATGGCCTGGGCCTGGGTCGGAGACAGCTGGTAGCCATCGTCACCGAGGCCGAATTCCGGAAGCAGGTCCTCCGGCCTGGACAGATCGGCACCCGCCTCGCCGAGAAGTGCCGCAACCGGACCCGGTTCCCAGCGCCTCGCCTGCAGCCCCTCACGCGCCTCGGCCGGGGTCGGGGAGGCCTTGATCAGCTCGATGATCGGGTCGAGGTTGGCCAGCGCCACGGTCAGGCCTTCCAGGATATGAGCGCGATCGCGCGACTTGCGGAGTTCGAACAGGGTCCGGCGAGTGACCACGTCGCGCCGGTGCATCAGGAACGCCTGCAGCACTTCGCGAATATTGAGCAGTTTCGGCTGGTTGTCGACCAGCGCCACCATGTTGATGCCGAACACGCACTGCATCTGGGTGTTCTGGTACAGGTTGTTGAGCACCACCTCGCCGACTTCGCCGCGCTTGAGCTCGACGACCATCCGCATGCCGTCCTTGTCGGACTCGTCGCGCAGCTCCGAGATGCCCTCGAGCTTCTTGGTCTTCACCAGTTCGGCGATCTTTTCCAGCAGCCGGGCCTTGTTGACCTGGTACGGGAGCTCGGTGACCACGATCTTGGTCTTTCCGGTCTCTTCGTCCTCGAAGTGGCAGCGCGCGCGCATGTAGATCCGGCCGCGGCCGGTCCGGTAGGCCTCACCGATTCCGGCGGCGCCGTTGATGATGCCCGCGGTGGGGAAGTCCGGCCCCGGGAGGTGTTCCATGATGCCGTCGATGTCGAGCATCGGATCGTCGATCAGCGCCAGCAGCGCCGCGGTCACCTCGTTGAGGTTGTGCGGCGGGATGTTGGTCGCCATGCCGACCGCGATGCCGGACGAACCGTTGATCAGCAGGTTCGGAACCTTCGTCGGCAGTACTGCCGGCTCGTACTCGGACTCGTCGTAGTTCGGCAGCCAGTTGACCGTGTCCTTGTCGATGTCGGCCAGCATTTCGTGCGCCAGCCGGGCCATGCGGACTTCCGTGTATCGCATCGCGGCCGGCGAATCGCCGTCGACCGAGCCGAAGTTGCCCTGCCCGTCGACCAGCATGTAGCGCAACGAGAACGGCTGCGCCATGCGCACGATGGTGTCGTAGACGGCAGTGTCGCCGTGCGGGTGGTACTTACCGATGACGTCACCGACCACACGGGCCGATTTCTTGTACGGCTTGTTGTAGTCGTTGCCCAGCACGTGCATGGCGTAGAGCACGCGGCGATGGACCGGTTTGAGGCCGTCGCGCACGTCGGGAAGCGCGCGGCCCACGATGACGCTCATTGCGTAGTCCAGGTAGGACTGACGCATTTCGTCTTCGAGGTTGACCGGAAGGATTTCCTGGGCGAGTTCAGCCATGCGATCGCAATCTGGAATGGGCCGGAGGAATAGCGTTCAAAGCGTTGTTCTTGTTTGTTTTTATCAGGTCAGACGAGCACGTTCCTCGAGCCGGAATACGACCAGGAATCGGACCTGCAACAACCCTGAAATTCTACCACGTCGAGGGGTCCCGACGCACCCTGTTCACGCGCCGCCGAACAGGGCCGGAATCCGCTCGTCGTACGGCGGCTCGAGAACGCCCCGCTCGGTCACGATGCAATCGACCAGCTCCGCCGGAGTGACATCGAACACCGGGTTCCAGGCGACGACGCCCGGAGGCGGCGCTTCGATCCCCGCCGCGCGCCAGATCTCGCTCGCTTCGCGCTGCTCGATCTCGATCCCGGAACCGTCGGGCATCCCCGGATCCAGCGTGGACAGGGGGGCGACGACCATCATCCGTGCGCCGAAGCGCCGCGCCAGCACCGCAAGCATCAAGGTGCCGACCTTGTTCGCCACATCGCCGTTGGCGGTGACTCGGTCCGCACCGGTAATCACCCAGTCCACGCGCTCGCGCTGCATCAGGCCGGCAGCCGCCCCATCGACGAGAACTTCGGCCGGAACGCCTTCGCGCGCCAGCTCCCATGCGGTCAGTCGCAGCCCCTGCAGCCAGGGACGCGTTTCGCAGGCCAGCACGCGCGCCAGCCGTTGTTCGCGCCAGGCCCGCACGATCACACCCAGCGCCGTGCCGGTTCCCCCGGTGGCCAGGGACCCGGTATTGCAGTGGGTCAACACCGTCGACCCCGGTTCGATCCGGCCTGCGCCGTGCTTCGCCATGGCCTCGTTGGCCGAGCGATCCTCCCGGTGCAGCCGGACGGCCTCGGCGCGAAGCTCCTCCACCGCAGCACCCGGCACCGATTCCACAACGCGCCGCATCCGTTCGACCGCCCAGCGCAGGTTCACCGCGGTGGGGCGAGCTGCGACCAGTTGGTCCAGGTCGGCGTGCCACGCCGCACGGTCGTCACCACGATGCCGGGCCGCGAGGACGCACCCGTAAGCGGCGACGATACCGATCGCAGGCGCGCCGCGCACCACAAGATCGCGGATCGCGGCGGTCGCCTCGGCCGCCGACTCGACCGGCAGCCAGCGCTCTTCGGCGGGCAGCCACCTCTGGTCCAGGAGCTCGAGACGGTCGTCGGCGAAGCGAATGGATTCGACTCTTGAAGCACTCATGGCCACAGTGTATCGCTGCACGCCGACCCGGTTCAGTCCTCGAGTGGGTCCTCGAGTGGGTCCTCTAGGGGGTCCTCGAAGGCATCCTTGCCAGGACCTTCTCCGCCGACCCGTAACGAGGGAGTCGTGCCGAAGGCGGCGAGGTGCGGATCGGGTATCATTCCGCCGTCGACTTCGATCGAGGAACAGCACCGGATGAACGCAATCCAGAACACCCTTGCCGCCGTCTCGCTCGCCCTGGCCGCCTTCGCGCCGGTCGTGGCTGCACAGGACGAATCAGCGTCGGAAAACCCCTTCATGAAGGAGCGGCCCACCGTGATCGTCCACACCTCCATGGGCCCGATCACGATCGAACTCTACGAAGACGAGGCACCGATCTCGGTCGAGAACTTTCTCGAATACGCACGTTCGGGACACTACGACGGAACGATCTTCCATCGGGTCATCCGCAATTTCATGATCCAGGGCGGCGGCTTCGATCCCGAGTTCGAGCAGAAGCCCACCCGCGACCCGATCACGAACGAAGCCGACAACGGCCTGACCAACAAGCGCGGCTCGGTCGCGATGGCGCGCACGGGCATGCCGCACTCGGCCAGCGCCCAGTTCTTCATCAACACGGTCGACAACCCGTCCCTGGACCACCGCGGCACCCAATCGGGTCGCACCTGGGGCTACGCCGTGTTCGGTCAGGTCACCGAAGGCATGGACGTCGTCGACGCGATCCGCGCGGTCGAGACGACCAGCCGCCCGCCCTACTCCGATGTGCCGGTCGAACCGGTCATCATCGAACGCGTCGAAATCGAGTGACCCGGCTTCGCCGAACGAAGCCTTGAGCCACGCGGCGCCCGACACGCTGATCATCTCCGACCTGCACCTGCAGGTCGGTCGGCCCGACATCACCGACCAGTTCGTCGACTTCCTGCGTCGGCAGGCCCGAAGCGCGAAGCGCCTCTTGATTCTCGGCGATCTGTTCGAGGTCTGGGTCGGGGACGACGCGGTGGGTGCCTTCGAACACCGGATCGCCGCAGAGCTGGCCCGGACCGCGGCGGCCGGCGTGGTCATCGGCTTCCTGGCCGGCAATCGTGACTTCCTGCTCGGCGACGAATTCTGCCGGGCCGCAGGCATGACGAGGCTCGTCGAGCCCGTTCGCCTGGAACTCGCCGGCAGCTCCTGCCTGCTCTTGCACGGCGACGTCCTGTGTACCGACGATACGGAGTACCAGCGCTTTCGAGCCCGGGTGCGGGACCCGGCGTGGCAGCGAAGGCAGCTGGCGCGACCAGCCTGGTTACGGAAGGCCCTGGCGAAGGTCTATCGCTGGGTCAGCCGACGCAGGACCCGCCGCGCGGAACCCGAGATCATGGACGTCAATGACCGGGCCGTGATCGACCTGTTCGAACGATCCGGCGTCGAGCGGATCATTCACGGTCACACGCATCGACCGGGAGTGCACCACTATCGGATCGGGGAAAGAACCGTCGAGCGCATGGTGCTCGGCGACTGGTTCGATCACGGGAGCGTGATCGAAGCGGGCAGCGGGTCGATCGAACTCGTGGAAATGCCGCGGACCTGACGCCGCGGCACGCTCTATCGTCAGTCCCAGCCCTCGGGGTGCCCGTCGATCGGCTTGTAGCCGCCGTCGACGCCCTTGGTGACGATCGCGACGGCGTTGTGCGGATGCAGGCTCTCGAAGTGGCAGCAGCGGGCCCAGAAATCGATGATCCGGTCGTGGTCGTTCAGCGCCCCTTGAACGCGGCGTCCGGCGTCCTCGCAGAACATCAGGTTCTGGCCGTTCAAGCGAGCGAACTCCTGCTCGTCCTCGCGCTTGACCGCAGTCTGGACCGGCGTCTTCAGCGCGTTTTCCAGCGTGTCGATCAGTTCGTCGAACGGGAAGGCCTGGAAGCCCGGCTCGAAGCGCACCCGGACATCGGCAATGGAGCGCTGGCTGTGCGGCGTGGCGACGATACCGTTTTCGCTCCCCAGCCACTGCAGAATCTCATCGCGGTCGAGCGGACGGTCGGCGTCGAAATCCTTCTCGAACTGCTGCTGGATCAACTGGCGAGCAAGCGCCGCCGAGCACGGGCAGGTGCTCGAGTAGGTCACTTCGAAGGCCACCTCGACATCGAACTGCCGACCATCCAGCGTCGCGATGATGCTGAACGGATACGAGCGCCAGCCGGCATTGTCGCTGGCCAGCGCCGGGCGGCGAACCTGGTACTCGAAATCGATTCGCACCATGGCGCGCGTGCTCAGGTCCGCATGCGACTCCAGGAAGTCGCGCAGCAGGTGATGCAGCGACATCGGAGTGACGCTGTGTTCGGCGAGCGCGCGATCCAGGTGCAGATAGAGACGCGACATGTGGATGCCGCGCACTTCCGGGCGCGCCAGGTTCACGAATGCGCTGACCTTGGCCGGGCAGCGAATGTCGCCCGTGCCGCCGGCGGCCAGCCGGATCGGAATCTCGATCTCGTTCATTCCGACCCAGTCCAGTGCGCCGGCAGCCTGGGTGTTCGGCTGCGAGGCGATGTCCGGCATCGAAACGACCTGTGACTTGCTCTTCATGTCCACGATCCTGGTTGATCCAAGGGCACGGCCGTTCGCCGTAAGGCTGCGAGTATGGCAACGCCCGATCAACATCAGGTGAGCCTTCGGGCCGGGATTTTCAACCCGACCCGGCGCGCGGCCGGGGGTCGGCCGGCGCGAGAGAAAAGTGGTCGGAGCGGGGAGATTCGAACTCCCGACCCCCACAACCCCATTGTGGTGCGCTACCAGGCTGCGCTACGCTCCGACCGGAAACTGCAGGGTCGATCTGAATCGAGGATTATACCGGGTGGGTACCGTTCGCGTCAGCGACGAAGTACCTGAAGAATGTCTTCCAGCTCGCTGCGGACCTGCCGCACGAGCTGCTGACTGCGGGAGACATCGGACTGGGCCGCCTCGCCTTCCAGGCGCTGGCGCGCGCCGAGGATGGTGAAGCCCTGTTCATGGAGCAGGCTGCGGATCTGGCGGATCATGATCACGTCGTGGCGCTGGTAATAGCGTCGATTCCCGCGTCGCTTGACGGGCTTGAGCTGCGGGAATTCCTGCTCCCAGTAGCGCAGCACGTGCGGCTTGACCGCGCACAGCTCGCTGACTTCGCCGATGGTGAAGTACCGCTTCGCCGGAATCGGCGGCAGTTCCTGATTACTCCCCGGATCCAGCATAGGCCTCCACCCTTCCGCGCAGTTTCTGTCCCGGCTTGAACGTCACCACGCGACGCGCGGAGATCGGAATCTCTTCACCGGTCTTCGGGTTTCGTCCGGGTCGCTGGCGCTTGTCGCGCAGCTGGAAATTGCCGAAGCCCGACAACTTGACGTTGTCGCCGGCCTCGAGGGCGTCACGTATGGCTTCGAACCAGGCATCGACGAATTCCTTTGCCTCGCGCTTGTTCAGCCCCACTTCCTCGAACAGACTGTTGGCCAGGTCGGCCTTGGTCAATGCCATTGCTTACCCTCTCAGCATCACTCGTACGCTTCCTTCAGGGTCTTGATCACCCCGTCGACGACACGATCGGCGTCGCCATCGGTAAGGGTGCGCGAAACATCGCGAAGAATCAAGCCTATAGCGATCCCTTTGAAGCCCGATTCTATCCCCTTTCCGCTGTACGTGTCGAATATCCTGCATTCGGCCAGCAGCGGACCGGCTGCGGAGCGGACCGCGGAGACGAGCGCGGCGGCCGACAGCGCCTCCGGGACGGCCAGCGCCAGGTCGCGGCGGACCGATGGAAAGCGTGAAAGTCCGGCGTATTCCGGCAGCTCGCGCTGCTGCAGCGGCGCCAGGTCGATCTCGGCGACGAACAGCGGAAGATCCAGCTCGAACGCGTCGGCCAGGGCCGGATGAAGCTGGCCCATCCAGCCCGCTGTTCGGCCTGCGATCTCGATCACCGCACCTTGCCCCGGGTGAAGCCAGGCGCGGCGCGCCGCTTCGACGGTGACCGAGCCGGGCTCGTGCCCGGCGAGCGCGAACACCTGTTCGACCTCGCCCTTGAGGTCGAAGAAATCCACCGGGCGACGCTCGACGTTCCACGCCTCGCAGAATGCCTCTCCGGCCATCGCCAGGCCCAGGCGGCGGGTTTCGACGAACGACTCCGCGCCCTGGCCCGCCTCGAACACGTGGCCGGTTTCGTACAGGCGCAGCCGTCGATGCTGGTGGCGCAGGTTGGACGATGCGGTATCGATGAGGCCCGGGAGCAAGCTCGTTCGAAGCACCGCCATGTCGCGGCTCAGCGGATTGGCCAGGGGCTGGGCACGCTCGTCCAGGCCAAGTCGTTCGAGCGATTCATGGGGCACGAAGCTCCAGGTGATGATCTCGCGGAACCCTCGCGCCTGCAGCGAATGATCGAGCGTCGCCAGCGGCGTGGACCGCTCGCTGGCAACCGCGGCGCGGAGTCGTCCGCCGGGGGCCCGGGTCGGCAGCCGGTCGTAGCCGACCACGCGGGCGATCTCTTCGATCAGGTCGACTTCGATCTCGAGGTCGCGCCGACGCGAGGGCGCACGCACCGTGACCCGCTCCCCATCCGATTCGCCCTCCACCTGCATGCCGAGGCGGCGAAGCACGTCGAGCATCTCGTCGCGTTCCAGGTCCGTTCCGAGCAGGCGATTGACTCGCTCCGGGCGGAGATCGATGGTCGGTTGGGCCGGACGGTGCGCGTCCGATCGGACGTCGATCGTCGGGCCCGGCGTCCCGCCTGCAATATCGACGATCAGAGCGGTTGCGCGTTCGAGCGCCAGGGCCTGGAGTTCCGGATCCACTCCGCGCTCGAAGCGATGCGAGGAGTCGGTCGCCAGGCCGAACCTGCGCGCCTTTCCTGTGATCACCGCCGGGGAGAACCAGGCCGATTCGAGCAGGATATCGCGGGTCGCATCGGTCACGGCACTGGGCTGGCCGCCCATGATGCCGGCCAGCGCGACCGGCCCGGCGTGGTCGGCGATGACCAGCAGCTCGCCGTCGAGCTCGATTCGCTGGTCGTTGAGCAGTTCCAGGGTTTCGCCGGCTTCGGCGCGGCGGACCTGAATACCGCCTTCGAGACGACCGAGATCGAACGCGTGCATCGGCTGGCCGAGCTCGAGCAGGACGTAGTTGGTCGCATCGACGATCGGCCCGAGACTGCGGATACCGCAGCGTTCCAGGCGCTGAACCATCCACGGCGGCGTCTGCGCGGTCGGATCGATGCCTTCGATGACCCGTCCCACGTAGCGCGGGCATGCCGCAGGATCGACCAGTTCGATCGAGATCTCGCGATCGCCGGCAGCCGCCGCCGCATCGAGCACGGGCGGCGTCAGCTCGGCGCCTTCCAGCGCGGCCAGTTCGTGGGCGATGCCGCGAATCGACAGGCAGTCGGCCCGGTTCGGCGTGAGGTCAAGTTCGATGACGTGGTCCGGAAGGCCCAGGGCGTCGGCGAGCGGCCGCCCCGGCTGCAGATCGTCGGCGAGTTCGAGCAGGCCCGACGCATCCTCGCCGAGGCCCAGCTCGGGGGCCGAGCACAGCATTCCCGCCGAGGCCACGCCGCGCAGCTTCGCGGCCTTGATCTTCATCCCGTTGGGCAACCGGCTGCCGATCGTGGCGACCGGGGCGACGAGGCCCTCGCGTGCGTTCGGCGCCCCGCAGACGATGTCCAGCGGCTCGTCGTTGCCCACGTCGACGGTACAGACTCTAAGACGATCGGCATCGGGGTGCGGTACGCAGGCCGAGATCCGGCCGACGACCACGCCGTCGAGCCCATCGCCGAGCCGGACGAGGTCGTCGACCTCGAGACCGGCAGCGGTCAGCCGCTCGGCGGCCTGCTCGGCCGTGCGGTCGGTCCGGACCCAGTCGCTGAGCCATTCATAGCTGAAACGCATGGAAACGTCTCCAGGATTCGGAGTGCGTAGCCGGCCCGCTCAGCGGAACTGGGCCAGGAATCGCACGTCGTTGTCGAAGAACAGGCGGAGGTCGTCGACCCGGTAGCGCAGCATCGCGAAGCGTTCCACACCCAGACCGAAGGCGTAGCCGGTGTACCGCTCGGCGTCGACGCCGCAGTGGGTGAGGACGTTCGGATGGACCATGCCGCAACCCAGGACCTCTAGCCAACGGCCCGCGCTTCCATCGGCGTTGCGCCAGCGGATATCGACCTCGGCCGATGGCTCGGTGAACGGAAAGTACGAGGGACGCAAGCGCATCTCCAGTTCGTCTTCGAAATATTCGTTGACGAACGTCGCCAGCAGACCCTTCAGATCGGCGAAGGTGACGTCCTCGTCGACCAGCAGGCCTTCGACCTGGTGGAACTGCGGCGTGTGGGTCTGATCCGAATCGCTGCGGAATACCCGCCCCGGTGCAACGATGCGCACCGGCGGCGCCTGCTCCTTCATTACCCGCACCTGGACCGGTGAGGTGTGGGTGCGCAGCAGGCGGCCGTCGGGGAGATAGAAGGTGTCGTGCATCGCCCGGGCCGGATGGTGCTCCGGGAAATTCAGCGCCTCGAAATTGTGATAGTCGTCCTCGACTTCCGGACCGTCGGCCACGGCGAAACCCAGGCCGCGGAAGATGTCGAGGATGCGCCCCATCGCCCGCGATACGGGGTGCGGGCCGCCGGGATCGACCGCGCGGCCGGGAAGCGTCACGTCCAGCGTTTCGTCGGCCAGGCGGGCGTCGAGCGCGGCGCGATCGAGGTCCGCCTTGCGCGCCTCGATGGCCTGGGCGAGTTCCTGCTTCAGCGAGTTGACGGCCTGGCCGACTTCGCGCCGCTGATCGGCCGGCAAGCCGCCCAGGGCCTTGAGCTCGGCGGTCAGCCGGCCCTTCTTGCCGAGCCAGGCGACCCGGACATCGTCGAGGGCACGCGAAGACTCCGCCCCGGCCACGTCGGCCAGGGCGGAGCTACGCATGGAATCAAGATCGGGCGCGGCCACGGCTGCCAGGCCGTCCGATCAGGACAGCTGGGCCTGTGCTTTCTCGGCCAGGGTCTTGAACGCGACCTTGTCGTTGACGGCCAGTTCGGCCAGCATCTTGCGGTCGATGTCGATCTCGGCCCGCTTCAGCCCGTTGATGAACCGGCTGTAGGACAAGCCGTGCTCACGCGCTGCAGCGTTGATGCGCTGGATCCACAGCGAGCGGAAATCGCGCTTGCGCTGACGGCGGTCGCGATACGCATACTGGCCGGCCTTGATGACGGCCTGCTTGGCGACGCGAAAGACCTTGCGGCGTGCGCCGTAGTAACCCTTCGCGCGGCTCAGGATCTTGCGGTGACGGCGGCGTGCGACCACTCCACGTTTTACTCGTGCCATGTCTGTATCTCCTTAGAGCTTCGGAAGCATCTTGCGAATGGCCTTTTCATCGGCCTTCGCGACCAGGGACGTCGAACGCAGGCGACGCTTGCGCTTGGTGTCCTTCTTGGTCAGGATGTGGCTGTGGAAGGCGTGCTTGCGCTTGATGCGCCCGCTGCCGGTCTTGCGGAAACGCTTCGCAGCGCCCCGGTTGGATTTCATCTTGGGCATGTGCAACTCCTCAGAGAATCAGGTCGCAGTTTTCATCGATGCCTTCGCTGCAGCGGCGGCTCGGTCGACGGGTCTGGCGACCCCTCGAACCCGGGCCACGCTTTCCGTGCCCACGAGCTGCAGTCCGGCTTGTTGGTACAGCAAGCCCTCAATTATACCCCCGGGAATCGAGCCGTGTCCATGGCCGGAGGGCTTTTCCGCATGGAGGCCCGAAGCGGCGCGTTCGCTACAATCAGCGCCTGATCCGAGCGCGGGAGACCGACCATGTGTGGCCGGGGAGGACTGGACTTCGACTGGCGCACCGTGTGGCGCTACCTGTCGCTTGCCGGGGATCCTCCGGACGGCGGGGAGCGCCGCCTGAACGTCGCGCCGAGCACGCGCACGCGGGACGGGGTCGATTGGCAGGCATTGCCGGCGGTCCGCAGCGTCGCGGGCGATCGCCGGGTCGATCCGCTGGTCTGGCCGCTCGTGCCCTATTGGCTGAAGGGTGAACTGCCGAAGTTCTCGACCGCCAACTGCCGCAGCGAGGCCGATGCATCGTTCGCCGAGACCGTGACCGGCAAGCCGACCTTCCGCAACGCATGGAAGCGAGGACAACGCTGCGTGATCCTGCTCAGCTGGTTCTACGAATGGGATCAGCGGACCCGGCCGCGGCAGCCGTGGCGCGTACTCCCTGCCGACTCGCCGATCCTGACCCTGGCCGGCCTGTGGGACCGGAGCCCGACCGGCGAGGACACGGTGCTGGAAAGCTGCACCATCGTGACCACGCAACCCAACGCGCTGCTCCGCGATATCGGCCACCACCGGGCCCCGGTGCTGCTCGACGGCGCCGCGATCGGAGCCTGGCTGGAAGGTACCGACGCCGAAGCCCAGGCGGTCGTGCGTCCGCCGCCGGAAGGCGCACTGCGCGCCCACCCGGTCACCACCCGGGTCAACAACCCCCATTACCAGGAAGAGGACCTGCTGGAGGTCGCCGATGGCGCATGAGCACCCGCCCTCCGGCGCGCCGGAATTGCGCATCGAGGACATCGACGGCGCGACCGTGCTGCGCGCGATCGGAGACTGGACCCTGCCCCACGCCGCCGACCTGGTCGAACCGGTCGAGCGGGCCGGGCGCGGGGCGGCGCGTCTGGATTTCAGCGGCATCACGCGGCTCGATGCATCGGGTGCATTGCTGCTGGAGCGCCTGACGCTGCGCTGCGAGGACGGCGGCGCCCGCGCCGGGCTGCCCGAGCGCTGGCAGCAAGTGTTCGAAACCGTGGACACGGCCTGCGACGACCGGCCGGCCGCTGCCCCGCATGTGGATCCACAGTGGCGCCAGGTGCTCGAACGCATCGGCCGCGCGGTGATGGGCATCGTCGAGGCAACCCGGGAACTGCTGGGCTTTCTCGGCCTGGTCGTGCAACGCCTGGCTCGGGCCGCGCTGCGCCCGGCCCGCCTGCGGCTGACCTCGGTCGTCTACCACGTCGAACAGACCGGCCTCGATGCCGCACCGCTGCTGGTCCTGCTGGCTTCGCTGATCGGCGCCGTGATCGCGTTTCTCGGCGCCACGGTCCTGCGCGACTTCGGCGCCGAACTGTTCGTCGTCGACCTGGTCGCGTTCGCGTTCGCGCGCGAGTTCGGCGTGCTGCTGACCGCCATCCTCCTGGCCGGACGTACCGCCAGCGCGTTCTGCGCCCAGATCGGAATGATGAAGTCGCGCGAGGAAATCGACGCGATCCGGACCCTGGGCCTCGACACGGTCGACGTGCTGGTCCTGCCACGCTTGATCGCGCTGCTGATCGCCCTGCCGCTGCTGACCTTCCTGGCCACGCTGGCCGGCCTGTTCGGCGGACTCGTGGTCGCGGTGGTTTCGCTGGACATCAACCTTGCCCTCTACGTCGAGCGTGTGCAGCAGACGCTGACGCTGCAGCACTACCTGGTCGGCATGGTCAAGGCGCCGCTGTTCGCCTTCGTCATTGCCCTGATCGGCTGCCTCGAGGGGCTGCGGGTAACGGGCACAGCCCAATCGGTCGGCGAGCACACCACGACCGCCGTGGTCCGCAGCCTGACCCTGGTGATCGTTCTCGATGCCTTTGCCGCGGTCTGGTTCATGGAGATGGGCTGGTGAGTGATTCCTCCGACCCACTCGTTCGCGTTCGCGCCCTGGACAATCGCTTCGGTGACGACGTCGTGCATCGCGGCCTCGACCTCGACGTGCAATCCGGCGAGATCCTCGGCGTGGTCGGCGGCTCGGGCACCGGGAAGTCGGTGCTGATGCGCTGCATTCTCGGGCTCCGCGTGCCGAGTGGCGGCCGGATCGAGGTCTTCGGGTCGCCGATGGACGGTTCGGAAGCCGCCCAGCAGCAGCTCGCCCGGCGCGCCGGGGTGCTGTTCCAGGACGGAGCGCTGTTCTCCTCCCTGACCGTGCAGGAAAACATCGAACTCCCGCTGAAGACCCACCAGCCCGAGCTTCCCGTGCAGCTCCGTCGCGACCTTGCGCGCTCGAAGATCCAGCTTGCCGGGCTGCCGGAGTCGACCTGCGGGAAAATGCCTTCCGAACTGTCGGGCGGCATGCGCAAGCGAGTCGCCCTGGCCCGTGCGCTGGCCCTGGAGCCGGAGCTCCTGTTTCTCGACGAGCCGACCGCCGGCCTGGACCCGATCGGCGCGGCCGAATTCGACCGCCTGCTGCGCACCTTGCAGCAGGCCCTCGAGCTGACCGTCTTCCTGATCACCCACGATCTCGATACCCTGTACGCAATCACCGACCGGGTCGCGGTACTGGCCGATCACCGTGTCCTGGCCGCGGCACCATTGAACGAGATCGAGCGTCTCGACCACCCGTGGATCGAGGCATACTTCCACGGAGCGCGTGCCCGCGCCGCGCAGCACGACCGTCACTAGAAGGCCCCGGCATGGAAACGCGAGCCAATTTCGTCGTCATCGGAGCATTCACCGTACTGGTTGCGGTCGCGGCGGTGATCTTCGGCCTGTTCACGGCACGGTTCGCGACCGACAAGGCCTGGGATCGCTACGAGATTCTCTTCGAAGAGTCCGTAATGGGGCTGTCCGAGGGCAGCTCGGTGGTCTACAACGGGGTCAATGTCGGCCGCGTTGCCGACATCGAGCTCTACCGCACCGACGTACGCCAGGTCCGGGTCGAAGTCGAGATCGAGGGGGCGGTGCCGATCCACCGCGATACGGTTGCCACCCTGCGCCTGACCGGGCTTACGGGCACGGCCGTCATCCAGCTCTCTGGAGGCACGCCCGATGCGCCGTTGCTCGAGCCGCAGCGACGCGGCCTGCCGAGGATCGAGTCGCGCATCTCCCCGCTGAACCGCCTGGTCGAGTCGTCCGAAGGCATCGTGGTCACGGCCAACCGGATCATGAACCAGCTCGGCGAGCTGCTGGACGAATCGAACCTGGACCGGGTCCGCGACACCCTGGTCCAGGTCGAGCGGTTCAGCGCGACCCTGAACGACCCGGACAGCGATCTCAACCGGCTCCTGGCCGGAGCCGCCGAGGCAAGTGAGCGCTTGCCCGACCTGGTCGAGCGCCTCGACAACACCACGGCCCGGGTGAACGACGCGGTGATGCAGATCGACCGCGGGCTGGTCGACGGGCTGCCGGAACTGCGCGGCCAGCTCGAACGGACCCTGGCCAATCTCGAGTCCTTGACCGGCCGCCTCGATCGGATCGTGGCCAGCAACCAGGACGAGCTCAGCCGCATCGGAGGCGTCGGCATGCGCCAGCTCGGCGGCGGTCTGGAAGACATCCGGCAGCTCGTGCGGCGACTATCGGACCTGGTCCGGCAGATCGAGCAGGACCCGGCCCGCTTCCTGCTCGGCGGCGAGCAACCCGAGGAGTACCCGATCCAATGATCTCTTCAACGCAATCACGCGGCGCATTCCGACGTGCCGCTCTGTCCATGGCAGCGGTGCTGCGCACCCCCATCCCCCTGCTCCTGACCGCGCTGCTCGGCGCCTCACTCGGCCTGGGCGGCTGCTCGATCCTGCCCGAAAACGAGCCGATCCACCTGGTCGACCCGCGGCTGGAGGTCGAGCCCGGCTTGTACGGCGCGTCCCGCGCCTGGACCCTGAACATCGCCCGCCCGGAGACGGACCCGGTCCGGGATTCCGCCCGCGTGCTCGTTCGCACGCCCGACGGCCAGCTCCAGGTCCACCCGACCGCGCGCTGGGTCGCACCGGCCCCGGAGCTGGTCCGGACCGCGCTGGTTCGCTATCTTCGCGACGCCGAACTGCTGGCCCAGGTCGGCGCCAGTGCCAGCGGCTCCGACCGCACCCTGGTCATCGATCTCCGGCGGTTCGAAATCGCTCGAGACCCGTCCGGATCGCTCGCCGTCGTCGCCCGGGCCGATGCGCGCCTCTACGACAGCGCCTCCGCCGACCGGGTGAGCCGCCTGTCCTTCGACCATGCCGAGGCCATCGAGTCGGCGTCGGTCGCCGAGGTCGTTCGCGGGACCCAGGCCGTTCTCGCACTGCTGGCGCGCCGCACCGGCGACTGGCTCGCGGAAATCTGACCGCCCGCGCCGAAGCAGGCGCGTTCGCTTGATGCGATAATGGCCGGCTGACGCGGCCGTTGCTGCACGACCGGCATTCCGGGACCGGAGCCCCGGGGCTCGGAAGGCACGGCATTCCGGGAACCGGGTCGATGACCCGGGATCACTGCCCGACCGCAGGCCACGAACCATCGGTGCGACCCGGCTTCGATTCCGGCAAGCTCGGCCGGGAGTTGTGCCGGTGGTCCGGACCACGAACCGAATTCAACGTTTTTATTCACGACCTTGCAAAGGAGCCCGCATGAACCAGCGAGCCAGCACCATCCTCGAAACCCTGGGCCTGAAGGCCGACAACGCCGGAGCCTGTTTCGGACCCGGCCAGTGGTCGACCACCACCGATGCCGGCACGATCGAATCGATCAACCCCTCGACCGGTGAGGTGATCGCCCGCGTTCACGCCGCGTCCGAGGCCGACTACGAGCGCGTCATGGACCAGGCGGTGGAAACCGCCAGGGCCTGGCGCCAGGTTCCGGCACCGCAGCGCGGCGAAGCCGTGCGCCTGGTGACCGAGGCACTGCGCAAGTACAAGGACCCGTTGGGCAGCCTGGTCTCCATGGAAATGGGCAAGATCAAGCCCGAAGGCGACGGTGAAGTCCAGGAAATGATCGATATCGGCGACTTCGCGGTCGGTCAGTCGCGGATGATGTACGGCAAGACCATGCACTCCGAGCGCCCGGGCCATCGGATGTACGAGCAGTGGCATCCGCTGGGCGTCGTCGGCGTTGCCACGGCGTTCAACTTCCCGGTCGCGGTCTGGGCCTGGAACGCCCTGCTTTCGGCGGTCTGCGGCAATGCGACGGTCTGGAAGCCGTCGCCGAAGGGCGTGCTCTGCTGCGCGGCTGTCCAGAACATCGCCAACGAAGCGCTGGAAGGCACCGACTTTCCGCCGATCTTCACCAGCTTCATGGAAAACGGCCACGAACTGTCGCAGAAGTTCATCGACGACAAGCGGGTCGACCTGATGTCCTTCACCGGCTCCAGCCAGGTCGGCCGGATGGTCGGCGAGCGCGTGGCCGCTCGCATGGGCAAGAGCCTGCTCGAGCTCGGCGGCAACAACGCGATGATCGTCGACGAGACCGCGGACCTGAAGCTGGCCGTGCCGGCGATCGTGTTCGGAGCCGTCGGCACCGCCGGCCAGCGATGCACCTCGACGCGGCGCCTGTTCCTGCACGAATCGATTGCCGAGGACGTCATTGCCACCCTCGTCGATGCCTACAAGCAGGTGCCGATCGGGGACCCGCTGGACGAGGGGACGCTGATGGGTCCGTTGACCGACCAGGCGGCCGTCGACCGCTACATGGCCGCGCTCGATCGCGCCCGCGACGCCGGCGGCGAAGTGCTGACCGGCGGCAAGCAGCTCGACCGCGACGGGTTCTTCGTGAAACCGGCCATCGTGCGCGCCGAGAACCACTGGGACATCGTGCAGGAAGAGACCTTCGCGCCGATCCTCTACGTCATGACCTACAGCAGCCTCGAAGACGCCATGGCCATGCACAACGACGTGCGCCAGGGCCTGTCCTCGGCGATCTTCACCACCGACCTTCGCAACGCCGAATACTTCCTCGGCCACCTCGGCTCGGACTGCGGAATCGCGAACGTCAACATCGGCACCTCCGGCGCCGAGATCGGCGGGGCCTTCGGCGGCGAGAAGGAAACCGGCGGCGGTCGCGAGTCGGGCTCCGATGCCTGGCAGGCCTACATGAGGCGCCAGACCAACACGATCAATCACTCGACGGAGCTGCCGCTGGCCCAGGGCATCAAGTTCGACCTGTAACGCGTCCGCCCGGATTCCGGGTCGACCATCCGGGGCACGAACCCTCGCCGGGGCCGTGATCCGGGACGTTACAATCCGGAGCACCCGGCCGCGCCGCGCGGCCGGGTCGTCTCCACCCCACGAGGCCGATCGTGACCGACCGCTCGATGTCATCCTCGAACGACACCCATCCGCTGGCGCTGCTGAGCCTGATCTGCGGCATCCTAGCCTGGGTCGCCTTCCCAATCCTGGGCTCGCTGGTCGCGATCGTGTCCGGCCACGCCGCACTGGCACAGATCCGGCGCTCCGGCGCCCATCAACCGGGCGCCAACCTGGCCCGGGCCGGGCTGATCCTGGGCTGGCTGCAGATCGGCCTGGTCGTGCTCGTGGCGGCGTTCTGGGTCGGCCTGGCGCTGCTGGCCGGTGCGCTCAGCGGTCTAGCCATCGTGGTGCTGGTCGTGCTCGGCGTGGCGCTGGCCGCAGGCCTGCTCGGCCTGCTGGCCATGTTGTTCGTCGGCGGCATCGGACTCTGACCCCGTGTACGCCTGGCTCCGAAACGGCCTCTTCGCGCTGCCACCGGAAACCGCGCACGACGTTGCCCTGAATGCAATCCGGATCGGTCGCGCATTCGGCCTGTCCCGCCTGGTTGCCGGCTGCCCGGTCGATGCGCCGGTGGACCTGCTCGGCCTGCGATTCCCGAACCCGGTCGGTCTGGCCGCCGGCCTGGACAAGAACGGCGACTACATCGACGCCCTGGGCCAGCTCGGCTTCGGATTCATCGAGGTCGGTACGGTCACCCCCAGGCCCCAGCCCGGCAACCCGAAACCGCGGATGTTCCGCCTAACGTCGCACGAAGCCCTGATCAACCGCCTGGGCTTCAACAACAAGGGCGTCGAACACCTGGTCGAGCGGCTCCGGAGCCGCCGATTCCGCGGCCCCGTCGGCGCGAACATCGGCAAGCAGAAGGACACGCCGGTCGACGAAGCCGCCGGCGACTATCGCTACTGCCTCGAGCGCGTCCACCCGCACTGCGACTACGTCACGATCAACATCTCCTCGCCGAACACCGCGAACCTTCGGGCGCTTCAGGACACGGGCCCGCTGCGCGAGCTGCTCGACGATCTGACCGCCGCCCGCGACGCGCTCGATGCCGAGCACGGCACATCGCGGCCCATCCTGGTCAAGATCGCCCCGGACTGGGCCCCCGACGCGCTGATCCCTTCCCTCGAAGTCATCGCCGAGTCGGCCGTCGACGGCCTGATCGCAACCAACACCACGCTGTCGCGCGATGCGGTGCCCGGCACGCGCCACGCCAACGAGGCGGGCGGACTGAGCGGCGCACCGCTGCTCGAACCGGCGAACCGCGTGCTGGAGACGGCGCGCGACGTACTCGGCGGCGATCGGCCGATCATCGGCCTCGGCGGCATCACGCGCGGCGAGCATGCCGCCGCGAAGCGCGCCGCGGGCGCCGACCTGGTCCAGGTCTATACCGGCTTCATCTACCGCGGTCCGATGCTGATCCGCGAATGCATCGACGCGTGGACGCAGGCCTCGGCCGGTGACTGACGGACCCGGCCCGGACCGCCTCGGGTCCCTGTCGACCTTCCGACTCCCGGCCACGGCCGACGAACTGGTCGTCCTCGAGCATCCGGAGCAGCTCCCCGCGCTTCCGGAACCGCGCCGCGGACCCGACCTGATCCTCGGCGGCGGTTCCAACACCGTGTTTCTCGCCGACTGGCCCGGTCGCGTCCTGTTGAACCGTCTCCGCGGGCTACGCTTCGAGCCGGCCGGCGGCGACGAGGTGCGAGTCGTTGCCGCGGCCGGAGAGTCGTGGCACGGCCTGGTCCGACGTTGCCTGGCCGAGAAGCTGCACGGCCTGGAGAATCTCGCCCTGATCCCCGGCAGCGTCGGCGCCGCGCCGGTCCAGAACATCGGCGCCTACGGGGTCGAGCTGGACCGGGTCTTCGAGGGCCTGACGGCCTGGGACCGTGAGCAGCGGCGCTGGGTGCGCTTCGATCGCGACGCCTGTGAATTCCGCTACCGCGACAGTCGATTCAAGTCCGGCGAGCCCGACCGGTACCTGATCACCGAGGTCGTTCTGCGCCTTTCCCGCCGCTTCGAGCCCGATCTCGCCTACGCCAGCCTGCGCGACGCCCTCGATCGCGCCGGCATCGCAAGGCCCGATGCCCGTCAGCTGGTCGCGACCGTGCTCCGACTCCGTCGACACCGCCTGCCCGACCCGGGGAGGCTGGCCAACGCCGGCAGCTTCTTCAAGAATCCGATCGTGGATGGCCCCAGGGCGCGCGAGCTGCTCGACAGCGAGCCCGACCTGCCGCACTGGCCCCTGCCCGGAGGCGCGGTCAAGCTGGCCGCCGGCTGGATGATCGACCGCCTCGGCTTCCGCGGTGAACGGATCAACGACGCCGGCGTCTACGCCAACCACGCCCTCGTGCTGGTCAACCACGGCAATGCCCGCGCCGACGATCTGCGGCGGCTCATCGACCGGATCGTCGCGGGAGTGAACGACCGCTTCGGGATCCGCCTGGAGCCCGAACCGCGCCTGATCGGGGTATCCCCGCCAGGCGTCGACCAGCAGGCCCGGGCGGCTCGGCCATGATCGACCCGGTCTTTCCGGCCATCGACACCCCCACCCTGGCGCTGGCCCGAGCCATCATCCAGCTGACCCTGGCCGGGCTGGTCATCTGGACCGGCAGCCGCGACGAACGGCGGGCGGGCACGCGCTGGTGGGCGGCCGGTCTCGCCCTCCACGGTATCAGCCTGCTGTTCTATCTGGTCCGCTATGCACCGCTGGACAGCCTGATCACGGCGGCCAACCACCTCACCCTTGGCCTGAGCTCGGCCTGTTTCCTGATCGGCTTCTGGCGCTTCGGACACCGGCCGGTTCAGCACGCCCTTATCGTCCTGATCGTCGCGATACCGGCGATCAGCCTGCTCGTGTGGGAATGGTGGATGCCGATCGCTCGCTGGCGAATCCTCCTTACCGCATCGAGCCAGCTGATCTTTCTCGCGGCCCTGCAGGCCGTGCTGGCCTCCGCGCCGAGACGGGAAATGGCCGGAATCTATCGGGTGTTGCGCCTGTGCTCGATCGGCTACGGGCTGCTGCTGTTCTGGGCCTACGGCAGCCTCGTGGAGTTGCTGCCGACCGCAGCGCGTGTCCCGCCCGGCTATCACGGCGTGCTGTTCAGCGTCGGGTCGATGCTGTTCCTGCTGGCCCTGGCCGTCGGTTTTCTGGCATTGCAGTATGCGCAGCTCGCCTGCCGCCATGCGGACCAGGCGCGCACCGACTGGCTGACCGGTCTGCTGAACCGGCGTGGCCTTGCCCAGGGCGCCGAGGAGACCCGCGCTCGCCTGCCGCATGACGCCACCTCGGCCGTGCTGGCGTTGGACATCGACCGGTTCAAGGCGATCAACGATCGCTACGGCCACGCCGCAGGCGACCGCGTGCTCCGCGTTCTGGCCTGGGAGCTGACCCGGCGCGCCGGGCCGGATGCCGTGGTTGCACGCGTCGGCGGCGAGGAATTCCAGGTGCTCCTGCCGGGTACGGACAGCGACCGCGCGATCCGCTTCGCCGAGGCTCTCCGCGAGGGATGTTCCCGGCTCGAGATTTCGACCAAGTCGGGCACGATCCGGCCTACGGTCAGCATCGGCGTGGCCCTGCTGACCCGCGACCAGTCGCTCGACGATGCGGCCCACCGCGCCGACGCCGCGCTGTACCGGGCCAAGGACGCCGGGCGCGACCGGGTCGAGATCGACCCCGCCGCAACCTCGGTCTGAACCGCAGCCGGTCCGGCCCGCCGCCGGCGGCGGGCCGCGTAGTGCCCTACTCCGCCTCCATCGAATCGGCGAAGAACGACTCGCGCAGGCGTTTGGCCGCGCCCTGGAAAACGATCACGCCGTCATCCGGGGTCGCGTCGCCGATGCCACCGTCGGTCAACTGGAAGGTCCAGGTATCGCCGATCACCGTGCCGGACCCGATCTCGAACCAGGAGGTCGAATCCTCGTCCGGAAACGCCAGACCGTAGGCGCGGATCGCGAACGACGGATCCGCGGTGAACACCTCGCCGTGGTAGGTCAACGACACTTCGGCCTGCTCGCAGTCCGGAATTCGAAGATGCATACCGTTGAACGGGGCTTCGTGGGCCGACTCGACTGGAACCGAAGGCAACAGGTCCAGGCCGAAACTGTTCTCGAGCGCGCTGCAGTCGCCCGCAACGCCGGTAATTTCGGCCGTCACATAACTCGATGTACCGCGGCTGGGGTTGTTGATCTCCGGTGAGGCCACCTCCGACTGGACGGAATCGCCGGTTCCATCCAGATTGCCGTCGCCGCTGTTCGGTGCACCCTCTTCCACGGTGGTCGGCGCACCGTCCGTATCCTCGTCCGGCACCAGCGTGAAGCTCTGGACGCTCCGGGTCGTCCCGGCGTGGAGAATCGCGGGTGAGCCCGTATTGTCGATCGCCAGCTTGGTCGCCACGGCTGCTTCGGGGAATCCGGTACTGATCGACGCCCAGCTCGTACCCCCGTCATCGCTGACGAACACGCCGCCGTCACCGTTCGACAGCGGATCCGTGACCGCGGCATAGACATCGCCGGTGAGCGGGTCGACGACCAGGTCGCGCACATCGCGATCGGTCAGGCCGGTGCCGGCGAAGGTCCAGCTCGCACCGCCGTCGATGGTCTTGTAGATCGTACCCAGGGGCGCGCCGCCGCCGACCAGCTCGTTCGACGATGCGTACAGCGTGTTGCCAGTGAGGTCCGTGGGGTCGATCGCCAGCGAAAGCACCGTCTCGTTGGACAGCGCGGAATTGCCGTCGACATGGGGCAGGCCGGTGCTGGCCAGCGACCAGGTCAACCCGCCGTCGAGCGACTTGAACACCCCGTTGGGCAGGGTCGGCGTGTCGCCGGCCTGGGCACCGCCGATGAACGTGGCGGCCCACACATTGTTCGGATTGTTCGGATCCTGGATGATCTGGACCGCCGAAGCGTAGATGGCGAACCCGGCGCTCGAGCACTCCGCCCCGCCGAGCCCGGTCTCCGAGGGCAGCCAGGTCGCACCCGCATCGGTGCTGCGGTAGATCCTGGCTGCTTCCCGGGTGAAGGTCGGCATCGCGAGATCGCAGTCATCGACCGTCCAGCGTCCTGAACCGGCGGCCCAGAGAATCTGCGAATCCCCACCGGCCCCTGCGCTGGTCACGTCGACCTCGATATCTCGGACGGTTCCGAACAGCGAGTTCGAAAACATCCCGCCGGTCATCGGAATGCCGCTGTCGATCGTGGCCCAGGTCACGCCGCGATCGGTGCTCTTGTAGATACCACCGTTGCCCGGGTCGAAGGACACACCGGAGCTGTCCAGGTGTGGCCTGTAGACCCCGCCGGCGTAGACCACGTCGGGGTCGTTGGGGTCGACGGTCAGCGCACGGAACTGGTCGGCCTCGAGTCCGCCGTTGGCTTGCGACCAGACCGTACCGTTGGACGTGCCACGAAAGCTCGCGAAGGTCGGATTGAAGGTATCGCCGAATCCCGCATGCACCACGTTCCCGAGGTTGGTCGCCACGGCCCGGATGTTGGTGGCGTTGAAGCCGGCCACGCCCGGGGTGAACGCGTCGGATACCAGCGAGGTCCGGCGGTAGACCCCGTTGCCGAACGAACCGACCAGTTGCAGCGCGGTGTTGAAGGGGTCATAGACGACATCCACGGACTCGGCCGGCTGCAGCTGCGCATTGCCGACGAATCCGCCGAAGACCTCCGTCCAGGTGGCGCCGTCGTCGACGGTATAGGCGAACCCGGTGCGTCCTCCGGCAAGGTAGACCTCGGTGTTGTCTGCGGGATTGACGGCAATGCGCCGACCCTGCACGAACGCCACGGGCCCACCGGGCGCCGTCCAGGTCGCACCGTAATCATCGCTGCGACCGACACCATTGAACGAGGTCGCCGCCCAGACCCGGCCACTGGCCCCCGCGAATTCGATGTCCACGATCTCGGAGGATTCCCAGAGACAACCCGACGGGCACGGCACAAGGGTCCAGGGCGTCGGCGTGAGGTTGCCGTTGTAGAGCCTGTGGTCCGTACCCCCTGTGATGTCCCGAGTAGCGACCAGCAGCTCGTCGGGGCTGAACGGGAGCGTATCGATGGCGCTGATGTTGAACGTTCCGGCCGCCATCGGCATCGCGGGCAGCGCCGCCCATGTATTGCCCGAGTCCGACGTTCGCAGGATCGATCCGTTGCTCAGTCCGACGTAGTAGGTGCCCGGCGAGGTCTTCGAGACCGCGGCCGCGGTGATCGACTCGGCAGCCGGCAGCAGCGATGCATCCGGCGATCGGTCCAGCCACGAGACGCCGCCGTTCTGGGTGTAGAACGCCTTCCGGAAGCCGAACGCAAACAGGCGGTCGGCACCGGTCTGGCTGTGCAGGATGAGTCCACCGAGCTGGCGATTGATGCCCGCGCTGGACTCGCTCCAGTTCACGCCACCGTCGACGCTCTTGAAGACCCCGCCGCGAGCGACCGCGTAGAAGACGTTCGGGGTGTCGGGGGATGCCACCAGTGCGCTGACGGTTCCGCCGTCCGGGCCTGCCGAAGTCCACACGCCGTCGCCGGCAACGCAGACCCCGCTGGCAAGCGCCAGAGCGGCCGCCCATGCGGCAGCCCCGCGAGTGTTCTGGAGATTCTTAAACATTGGTCTGGCTCCCGCTGTCGTGATTCGCGATTGATGCCCGGGCACACGCTCTCCTGCACCCATCAAGGTGACACTCTTACACAAACGGAAACCGGTCGCCATTCGCGCCATCGCAGCCGATGCCCGACTTGCCGGCGCGGGAGTCTCCTGCGCGGGCCGGCATCGAATCGATGGCGCAGGGAAGGACTCGAAAGAAGGAGTCGGACGCTCGGCCGGCTCAGCCGAGCGACTGGGCAATCCGCAGCAGGTCCGAGAACACCCCGGCTGCAGTAACGTCCGGGCCCGCCCCCGGTCCCTGCACGATCAGCGGATTGTCGCAGTAGCGCCGAGTCCGGAACGCCACGACGTTGTCGGTCAGTGCGAGATGCGCGAACGGGTGGTCGCCTGCCAGTTGTTCAAGGCCGACTCGTGCGCTGCCGTCGGCGCCGAGTGTCGCGGTGTAGCGCAGACACCCTCCCGCAGCCCGCGCAGCCTCGAGCCGCTCGGTCATCGCAGGGTCCATCTCCGGCAACGCGGCGAATACCGCCTCGGCACCGGACAGACCCGGGTCGGGCAACAGGGGACCGACGTCGATGTCATCGACGGTCAGGTCCAAGCCCAGCTCGCGGCCGAGGATCACCAGCTTGCGCGCGACATCCATGCCCGAGAGATCGTCGGCCGGATCGGGTTCCGTGTAGCCCGCCGCGTGGGCCTCGCGAACCAGGTCGGAAAAGAGCATGCCGGGTTCGAAGCGATTGAACAGCCAGGCCAGCGTGCCCGAAAAGATGCCTTCGATGGCGTCGACCCGGTCACCGCTGTCGACCAGGTCGCGCAGGGTCTGGACCACCGGCAACCCGGCGCCGACGGTCGCTTCGTACCTCCAGCGGGCCGGTCCGCGGGCGTCCAGCATCCGAAGCGTGCGATAGCGTTCGAGATCGCCGGCGCCGGCCTGCTTGTTGGGGGTGATCACGTGGATGCCCGCCTCCAGCCAGTCCGCGTAGTGCTCCGGCGGCACGCCGCTGGCCGTACAGTCGATCAGCACCGCGTGCGGCAGGCGCTCCGCCCGGACGTGGGCGGCCAGCCGTTCGTAGTCCAGCGGTTCTCCGGCCGACAGGTCGCCGCTCATGGCGGCCACCGGAACCCTTCGATCGTCGAGGATCATGACCGTGGAGTTCGCCACCGCCCGGATCTGCAGGTCGATCCCTGCGGTCTCGGCCAGGCGCGGCCCGGCGTCGCGAAGCTGTGCGAGCAGCGCTTGGCCGACCTGCCCCGGACCGATCACGCCGATCGAGAGGGTGTGCTCGGAAAGGTAGAACGCGGCGTGCAGAGCGCGCAGCGCCCGCTCGGACTGGTCGCGGGTCACCGCAATCGAGATGTTCCGCTCGGAACTGCCCTGCGCGATCGCCCGGACGTTGACCCCGGCCCGGCCCAGTGCGCTGAACAACCGACCCGCGACACCGGGCGACCCGGCCATGCCGTCGCCGACCGCGGCCAGCACTTCGATCCGGTCCTCGTGGCGAATCGCCTGCAGCTGGCCGGCTGCGATCTCGCGGGTAAAGGCTTCCGTCAGAAGCTGCTCGGCACGCCCGGCATCGGCAGCCGGCACCACGCAGCAGATCGAATGCTCGGAGCTGCCCTGGGAAATCATCGTCACGGAGATGCCGCCCCGATGCAGCGTGGAGAACACCCGTTCGGCGGTGCCCGGCACGCCCAGCATTCCGGACCCTTCGATGGTGACCAGGGCGAGATCGCGGATGGCGGTCATGCCCTTGACCGGCGGCAGGTCGGATCCGTCCCGGTCGATTCGCGTGCCTTGCCGCTCCGGGTGGCGGGTCGAACGAATGCGAACCGGCAGGTCGCGCTCCAGCAGCGGCGAAAGGGTCTGAGGGTGCAACACCCGGGCACCGAAATAGGCCAGTTCGAACGCCTCGCGATACGACAGCCGTTCGATCACCTGGGCGTTCGGCACGCGACCGGGATCGGCGTTCAGCACACCCTCCACATCGGTCCAGATCTGGACCTCTTCGGCATCGAGCAATGCGGCCAGGATGGTCGCCGTGAAGTCGCTCCCGTCGCGACCCAGCGTCGCAATCCGTCCGCGCTCGTCGCGACAGCAGAAGCCGGTCACGACCAGCCGCCCCGGCTCATCGCCCAGGATCGGCTCGAGGCGCTCCCGGCTCTGTTCGAGCAGGGCGATCGGGCCGAGTTCGCCGCGCCGGATCCGGATCACCTCGCGCGCATCGACGAAGCGCGCCGACTCGCCGCGGGCAGCGAACGCACCGGCCAGCAGCCGCGCCGACCACTGCTCCCCGAGTGCCGCCACCAGGTCCATGGCTTCCTCAGGCACCGAACCGAGCAGGCCGAAGCTTTCAAGCAGGTGCCGAAGTCGGCGGAACGAAAGGTCGATCGGTTCGATCGCCGCTTCGGAGAGGCCGAGCGACGCCGCGCATTCGAGGTGACGCGTCCGAAGCGCATCCAGGGCCCTTGGCCAATCGTCGGCTTCGTGCGCGGCTTGCTCGGCTAGATCGATCAAAGCGTCGGTCGTTCCCTGCATGGCCGACACCACGACAGCCTGTCGTCGACTTCCGGTCTCGGAGGTCATCAGGCGAACGACATGTTCGAAGGCCCCGGCATCGGCCAGGCTGCTTCCGCCGAATTTGTGGACGATCCAGTTCATTCGCGTTCCGGTGCGAGGTCAGCAGAAAGCATAGCCGACCCCGACGTACCACCGGTCCGACCTGCGGACATGAAAACGCCGGGGAGGCCCCGGCGTTCTTCATGGTATCGATGTCGATCCGGTGACGTCGAACCGTCAGCGTCGCGGCATCGGTTCAGTGCTCGTCGTGCGTCCAGCCGAGGGCTCGAGCCATCGCCTCGAACCGCTGCCGGGTGGCATCCTGCCACGCATCGCCACCGGCCCGCTCGAAGAAGAACGGATCGCGCTCCTCCGAAGCCGGTGCGACCTGGTCCATCGTCGATGCATCGTAGAGCCGACCGTTGAGCATGGTATAGGCCACGTTCTGGCTGTCCCGGATGTCTTCCAGCGGGTTTCCGTCGATGACCACCAGGTCGGCCAGCTTTCCCGACTCGATCGAACCGATCTCGCCATCCATGCCGAAGTACGCCGCCCCGTCGATCGTCGCGCCGCGCAGGGCCTGGAACGGCGTGAATCCGCCCTGCTCCATCATCCAGAATTCCCAGTGGGCGCCGAGGCCAGCCAGCTGCCCGTGGGCGCCGATGACCACCAGCACACCGAGTTCGTTCAGCTCACGGGCCTCTTCGGCTACAGCGATGTGGTTGTAGTGCTCGTCCGGCGCCGTCGGACGCCGGATCGATCGCGGGTACACGACCGACTTCGGCGTGAATGCCATCAGTCGTTCGTTCTTCCAGACCTCGGTCCGGTCATACCAGTACTCCTCGCCCATCAGGCCGCCGTAGGCGACCACGAAGGTCGGCGAGTACACCACGTCGGTCTGGCTCCAGAGCTGGTCGATATCGGACTGGATCCGCTGCACCGAAAGGCTGTGCTCGATACCGGTGTGCCCGTCGACGATCTGGGTCAGGTTCTGCTCAAGGCGCATGCCGCCCTCGGGCACGACCAGCATGCCGAGCTCGTGACCGGCGCGGATCACCTGCTGGCGCTGATCGCGACGGAGGTAGTTGTAGCTCTTGACCGAGATCGCACCCTGCTGCTGCTGACGCCGGACATGGAACAACGCGTCTTCGTAATCGTCGATCCTGGCGGTGGCCCCGGGGAACAGGCCGGCGTACAGGATCCGGCCGGTCGAGAAGATGCGCGGGGCCAAGGTGCGGCCGGTGCGCTGCAGCTCGGCCATCGAGAAAATGCCCCAGTTGTCGTTCGACGGATCGTGAATCGTGGTCACGCCGAAGGCCAGGTTGGCGTATTGCATCCAGCTCTGCTTCGGCTGCAGCTGCTCGTTGCTCATCGCGCCGTGAGCGTGCGCATCGACCAGGCCGGGGATCACCGTGTGCCCGGACACGTCGATGACGCGGTACCCGTCGGGGATGTCCACGTCCTGGGCCGCACCGACCGCTTCGATCGTATTGCCGCGAACCAGCACCACGCCGTTCTCGATGACTTCCTCCTGCTCGTAGGCATCGCGCATGGTGACGACACGGCCACCGGTCAGCGCGATCCGGCCTTCCGGTACGTCCGCGTCGACCTCGAAGGCCAGGTCCCGGCCGTCGGTGACCGGTTCGGGCAGTTCGTCCGGCGCACCCTCGAGAAACGCGAATGCATCGCTCAACCCACGCCGATACAGCGTCGATCCGTACGACCAGCCCAGGGTCGAGCTGTCGTCGAGCCAGTGCAGCATTTCACCGGCGCGCGCCGAGACCTGGCGCACCGGGAATGCCGAGGACGACGAGCTGATCGAGAGCGGCTTGCCGACCGCGAAGAACGGCGCGACGTAGGCGTTGTAATCCTGGGTGAAGGCCACCCAGCGGCCGTCGGGTGAAACGCTGTACTCGGTCACCCAACCACCGTTGAGGTGCGTACGTTCGTCGTTGCCGTCGAGATCGACGCTTTTCAGTGCAAGCGTGGTCGTATCGGTCCGCTCCGTATACAGGATGCGCTCGCCATCGGCCGAGAACTGCGGATTGCTCCCGCCTTCGACGACCCGGACCGGCTCGCCGCCGTCGATCGACACCCGGTAGATTCCCGGGCGCTCCGACCAGGTCGGAGACGTCAGGTACCCGCCGGTGGTCTTGCGGAAGACAACCTCCTGTCCATCCGGCGAAAAGGCCGGTTCGACGTAATGCCCCGGCTGCTCGGTCAGCACCCGCTCACGGCCCCGACCGATCGGTCGGACCCGGACGCTGCCGAGCGCTTCGTCGTCGAAGGTGGTGTAGACCACCGATTCGCCATCGGGCGAGAATCGCGGATGGAATTCCCAGTGCTCGTCCTGGTCGGTCAACCGGCGCCGGCGGTCCGATTCGAGGTCGTGGACCCAGACATGGCCCAGCGCCTGGTACAGCGCACGCTCGCCGTCCGGCGAATGCTGGTTCCAGCGAAGCATGCGGACATCGACCGTCTCCGGTGCGACCGGCACGTCGAGGCGCAGCGCCGGCTGGATTCGCCGCGTGTCGCGGACCCGGAACGCGATCGAGGAACGCTCGCCGTCCAGGTCCACCCGATGCAAACCGCCGTCGCTCCACAGGACCAGTCCATCACCGTCGGGCAGCCATGCGAAGCCCGGATAGTTGCCCCGGTCGCCGCTGGTTTCCTGCATGTCGCGCGACAGGCCGTCGAACAGCGTCGTCTCGACGCCCGAGTCCAGGTCCTTGATCATCAGGCGGCTGGTCAGATCGGTCGGATTGCGCCGTACGAACGCCAGGTAGCGGCCGTCCGGAGAAGGCACCGGGCGGACCGCGCCACCGGGCCCCGACACCACGGTTCCGGTTTCGCCGGTCTCGCGATCGAGGCGGCGGATCGCGAAGACCCCGTTGTTGGCGTCCTTGTTGTACTGCCAGACCGTCCCGGACGTCACGTCCTGGCTGAAATACAGATAGCGCCCGTCGGGCGAGAATGCCGGTTCGGCGATGTTCTTCTGCGACTGCTCGCCGTGCAGGCGTTCGACCAGCTCCACCCCGCTGCCGCCGGAGCGGTGGTACATCCAGATCGATCCGGCCGGAATCGAGCGTGCAGAAACATAGCCCTTGCGCGCGGCGATGAACTCGCCGTCCGGCGTCCAGGCCGGGTTGTGCAGCAGCTGGGCCTGCTCGTCGGTCACCTGCTGCAGGTCCTCGCCGTCGGCCGACATGGTCCAGACGTTCTCCGCGCCCGCCCGGTCGCTGATGAACGCGATCCGGCGACCGTCGGGGCTGAAGGTCGGCTGGAAATCCCATGCGATGCCCGAGGTCAACGGCCGGGCGTCGCCGCCGTCGATGCCGACCCGGTACAGGTCGCCGAGAAGGTCGAACACAACGGTCTGCCCGTCCGGGCTGACCGTGACCGTCGACCAGGTCACCTCGTCCGTGTCGATGTCGATTTCGACCCATTCGCCGGGCGGGTCCTGCACGTCCCACGCGTCGCTCTCTTCGACGTCGATGCAATCGTCGCCGTCGGCCGGAGTCTCGCAACCGCCCGGGTTCTCGACCTCGGCCGGCGGCTCCTGGGCCAGCACCGGGGGCATGGCCAGCCCGAACAGGAACAATCCAATCATGATCTTATGAAACATAACTACCCCATGGCTTGATGTAGGACCGAGCCGGCCGCGAGCGCCGTTCGCCGGTCAGGATGGCGTGTCGGAATCGTTGCCCGATTCGTTGCCCGATTCGTTGTTCGATTCGTTGCCCGATTCGCGGTCGGATCCGCTATCGGTTTCATCGACCGGCCCGTCGCCCGGCGCGGATGCGCTCGGTTCGTTGGCCACGCCGTGCGGCACGTGACCGGTGGCGATGAGCTGGCTGGCGCTCTCGCAGTGCAGCGCCTGGTCGTCGAAGAAGATGTCCGCGCCGAACGCACGCAGGAAGGTCGACTTGTCGCGCCCGCCCAGGAACATCGATTCGTCGATCCGGATTCCCCAGGCCCGCAGGGTCATGATCACCCGCTTGTGCGCTGGAGCCGAACGCGCCGTGACCAGCGCGGTCCGGACCGGCGTTTCGTCAGCGGGATAGGCCGACTGGATCCGGTGAATGGCCTCCAGCACGGCCTTGAAGGGCCCAGCACGCAACGGCGTCATCGCCGCCTCGCGCTCACTGGAGGAGAACGCTTCCAGACCCTGCGTCTTGTAGACCCGCTCGGCTTCGTCGCTGAAGATCACCGCGTCGCCATCGAACGCGATGCGCAGCTGCCCGGAGCGATTCTCGCGGGTCGCCTGGGGCAGGATGGTTGCGGCGGCATAGCCGGCCATCAGCACCTTGCGGACGTCTTCGGCATTGGCCGAGAGAAACAGGTCGGCTCCGACCGGCTCGATGTAGTTGGCCGGGCTTGCGCCGTTCGTGAATACCGCGCGCTCGATTCTCAGACCGTGATGTTCGATGGAGTTGAAGATGCGCAAGCCCGTGTCCGCACTGTTGCGCGACAGAAGCAGCACCTCCACACCGGGGTGATCCATGTCGTCGTCATTCAGGCCGAGCAGTTTGGTGACGAGGGGAAACGCCACGCCGGGCTGCAGCACCTCGTCCTCCCGCTCGCGCTGGTAGTCCATGTAGGCCTGCAGGCCCTGGTCTTCGTAGATCTGGTGGGTGGAATCCAGATCGAACAGGGCGCGCGAGGAAATCGCGACCACCAGCGGCTTGTCGCTGGAATCGCTCATCGGCACGGGCAGTGGCGCATCAGGGGCATCGTCGGCATGGCGGAAATGATAGCGCACCAGACCCGCCACCATGCTCATCAACAAGCTCGATACCGGGGGTCCGGGCAGCGCTGCGGGTCTGCGGAAGGCGACCGTGCGCCTTTTCAAGCGCGGCGCCAACGGCTATGCTGGCCGACGACCCTCGCTGCGTTGCCCCGACCCCGCCCTCATGCTGCGCTTCCGCCTTCTCCTGTCGGTGATCCTGCTTGCGACGCTGTCGATGGCCGCGGCACAGACGGGGCCTGCTGGCGGCCCTCTCGATCGCCCTCTCGATCGCCTGCTCGACGACGTCGAGCGCGAGACCTATCGTTCCTCATCGATCGACGTGGAGCGACAGCTCGAGGCGCTGCAGAGCCGCCTCGACGACGCGACGCCGCGTCAGCAGCACCGCTTCGAGCTGCTGCGGATTCGCATCCTCGCGCGCAGCGGCCGCCTCGACGAGGCTGCCGAGCGATCGAGCCGCCTGGTCGATTCGCTCGAAACCATGGACCCCGACCTGGCCCAGCGTGCGCTGAACCTTGCCACCAACGTACTGGTCGTCGACGGTCGCTTCGACGAAGGGTTCCGCTACTTTCGGCAGGCGCTCGATCACGCTCCCGCGGTCGCAGACCCGCAGATGCGTGCCGACACCTACAGTGTCGCCGCAGAGTTCTACGACCGGATCGGCGAAACCGCGACGGCGGTCTCCTATGCCGACCAGGCGCTGGCCCTCGCCCGCCAGCACGGACTCGACCGCCAGGCGTGCATCGCGCTGGAGCGAGGTGGCCGTGCCCTTCTGCACAGCCGTGGCCTGGTGGAGGCCGCTGCACGATTGAATTCGGCCATCACCACCTGCGAACGCGCCGGGGAAGGTGTGTTCAAGGGCCAGGCAGAGCTTGGGCTGGCCGTCGCACGCTACGAGCTGGGCGACCGCGAGCAGGCATCGAAATTGATGCAACAGGCCTCGACCACCCTCGAGCAGGCGGAGTTTCCCGAGGGTCTGCTGGAACTCCAGGTGCTGAACGCGGAGTGGGCGCTGGAGGCCGGCGACCTGGAGCGGCTGGAGCAGCTGCTGGCGCAGATCGGACCGCATCTCGACCGGCCTGGAGAACTCGACATCAGGGCCCGGGCCTGGCAGCTGCGGGCGGAACGAGCCGAACGCCGAGGCGATCGCTACGCGGCGCTGGACGCGTTCCGGCGGGCGATGACGCTGCGGCAGGAGCGCTCGGAGCGCCAGCGAACGATGCGGATCGCGCTGCTGATCAACGAACAGGACACGGCGGCCCGGTCCCAGGAACTGACGCTGCTGCGTGACCGGAACCGGGCGCTGGAGCTTGAACACGAACGACGACAGCAAGCCGATCTGGGATTGATCTACGGCGGCAGCGGAGCGCTGGTCGCCGCGGTCCTGGTGATCGTCCTGCTGTTCAAGACCGGCAGCGATCGAAAGCGCTTCCAGCGGATGTCCCAGCGCGACGGACTGACCGGCCTGCTCAACCACACCCGGTTCTTCCAGCTGGCGCACCAGGCCTACCAGCGCTGCCGGCAGCAGGAGCGGCCCTTCGTCATCGTCGTGGCCGATATCGACCTGTTCAAGCAGATCAACGACGAACACGGGCACCTGCTCGGCGACGTGATCCTCCAGCGCACCGGGGCCTGCCTGCGCGAAACCTTTGGAGACGACGCGCTGATCGGCCGGCTCGGAGGGGAGGAGTTCGGGATCGCGCTACCCGGCGAAGACACCGATGCCGCCGTCGCTCGAATCGAGCACCTGCGCGCCGTGATCAACGAATCGCGCGCCGACGGCGAGCCCTCGATCACCCTGAGTTTCGGGGTGGCCGAGCGGGGCCGCGAACGCGATCTCGATGCGTTGTACGCGCGCGCCGACCAGGCGCTCTACGATGCCAAGGACGCCGGGCGCAATCGCGTGGTGACCGTCGCCCGACTGGTTCTCGACCCGGCGCGTTTCACCACCTGATCCACGGTCAGCCGACCGGGACCAGCCGTTCCTCGCCGTCCAGGTAGCGGCGAAGCACGTCGGGAACGATCACCGAGCCGTCCTGCTGCTGGTAGTTTTCCAGGACCGCGACCACGGTCCGGCCGACAGCGAGGCCCGAGCCGTTGAGCGTATGCACAAGCTCGGGTTTTCCGCTCTCCGGATTGCGCCAGCGCGCCTGCATCCTGCGTGCCTGGAAATCGCCGAAGTGGCTGCACGACGAAATTTCCCGCCACGCCTGCTGTCCGGGCATCCAGACTTCCAGATCGTGGGTCCTGCGAGCCGAGAAGCCCATGTCGCCGGCGCACAGCAGCATGGTGCGGAACGGCAGGCCCAGTGCCTCGAGCACGGCTTCGGCATCCCCGGTGAGCTCCTCCAGGGCCTGCTCGGCCTCCGCCGGCGTCGAAATTCGAACCAGCTCGACCTTGTCGAACTGGTGCTGCCGGATCATGCCCCGCGTGTCCTTGCCGTAGGACCCGGCTTCGCGACGGAAACAGGGCGTGTGCGCGACGAACTTCAACGGCAGTTCGCCGGCATCCAGAATCTCGCCGGCGACCAGGTTGGTCACCGGGACCTCCGCGGTCGGAATCAGGTAGCGCGGCGGGTCGTCGTCGATCCGGAACGCGTCGTCCTCGAACTTCGGCAGCTGGCCGGTCCCCTGCATCGCATCCGCACCCACCAGGTAGGGCACGTAGACCTCGCGATAACCGTGACGGCCGACGTGCAGATCGATCATGAACTGGGCCAATGCGCGATGCAGCCGAGCCAGCGGCCCGGACAGGACCGCGAACCGGCTGCCGGCCATCCGGGCCGCGCGCTCGAAATCCAGGCCGCCCAGGCCCTCGCCGATCTCGACATGATCGCGCGGCTCGAAATCCGGCTCCGCAGGCTCACCGCTGCGCCGCAGTTCGACGTTGTCGGACTCGTCCCGACCGTCCGGCACATCGTCGGCCGGCAGGTTCGGCATGTCGAGCAGAAGGTGGTCCAGCGCCGCGCGGACCTTGTCCAGCTCGGCAGCGACATCCTTCAGCTCCTCGCCGATCCGGGCGACTTCGGCCTTCAGAGGCTCGATATCCTCACCGCGCTGCTTGGCCTGCCCGATCGATTTCGATCGCGTATTGCGCTGGTTCTGCAGATCCTGCTGACGGGTCTGCAGCGACTTGCGGCGCGTTTCGAGTGCGGCAAACTGCTCGCGGTCCAGCGGATAGCCCCGACGGGCGAGTCCGGCAGCGACGGCTTCAAGGTCGTTGCGCAACAGCTGAGGGTCAAGCATGGTCGATGTCCTTCTGGATCGGCGAAACGTGGTCCCGATCGCCGGGACCAGGCGTCATTGATAGGGGTGGCGGAAGATTACGTTGGCCTCACGCTCGGGTCCGGTCGACAGCATGTGGATCGGCGCCTCGACCAGGGCCTCGATGCGATCGAGGTAGGCGCGCGCGCCGGCCGGCAGGCGGCCCTCGTCGGTGATGCCTCGCGTATCGCCCTCCCAGCCCGGAATGGTCTCGTAGACGGGGCGGGCTCTCGCCCATTCCTCCGCACCCAGCGGGAACGCATCGACGCCTTCGTAGGCAACGCAGACCTTGACTTCATCAAAGCCGTCGAGAACGTCCAGCTTGGTCAGGCACAGGCCGGTAACACCGTTGACGCGGACCATCCGACGCAGTGCCACCGCGTCCAACCAACCGCAGCGTCTCGGCCGTCCGGTGGTCGCGCCGAACTCCACGCCGCGTTCGGCCATCCTCCGGCCGTAGTCGTCGTCGAGTTCGGTCGGGAACGGCCCCGATCCGACCCGGGTCGTGTAGGCCTTGGTGATACCCAGGACATAGTCGATGTCGCCGGGTCCGACGCCTGCCCCGGTCATCACTCCGCCGATCGTGGTGTTCGACGAAGTAACGAACGGATAGGTGCCGTGGTCGATATCCAGAAGCGCGCCCTGCGCACCCTCGAACAGGAGCGCCTTGCCCTGGCGCCGCATCGTGTGCAGTTCGTCGGTGACGTCGCACAGCATCGGCTTGAGCAGCTCCCCGTAGCGCGCCGCGTCGTCGGCGACCCGTGCCACGTCCAGCGGTTCGACCTTGTAGAGGTGCTCGAGCAGGAAGTTGTGGTAGTCCAGCACGCCGCCGAGCTTGTCCTCGAGGCGGGCCGGATCGGCCAGGTCGGCCAGGCGGATGCCGTGGCGGGATGCCTTGTCCTCGTACACCGGGCCGATGCCGCGGCCGGTGGTTCCGATCGCCTTCTTGCCGCGAGCGGTTTCCCGGGCGCGGTCCAGCGCCTCGTGACAGGCCAGGATCACCGGACAGGCGCTGGAGAGACCGAGCCGGCCGCGCACCTCCACACCGGCGGTCTCCAATCCCTCGATTTCCTTCAGCAGCGCGTGCGGCGCGACGACCACGCCGTTGCCGACCAGGCAGCGGGCCCGGTCGGTGAGAATGCCCGACGGAATGAGGTGCAGAACGGTCTTCTTTCCATCGACCACCAGCGTGTGGCCGGCGTTGTGGCCGCCCTGGAAGCGGACCACCGCATCGGCGTCGTGCGCCAGCAGGTCCACGATCTTGCCCTTGCCCTCGTCGCCCCACTGGGTTCCGAGGATCACTACGGATCGACTCATCTGATCGGCTCCATGAATCTGTTTCATTGCCGCTGCTGGCGGCCCGGTAGCGGCCGTCGCCGCGTTGGTTCGGTTCAGCGTGCGAGGTGGAAGATCACGGCACCGACCACGATGAGGCCGATGCCGAAGCTCCGCAGCGAGCCATCGGGCAGCTCGCCGAGCTGTTCGACGAGCCCACGCCATCCGCGTGGGTTCAGCGCCGGCATAAGCCCTTCGATGATCATCGCCAGGCCCAGCGCCAGCAGCAGATCATTCCACATGACGAACTACCGCTGCTGGTCGAGGTACCGGAAGAAGTCCGACCCGGTGTCGAGCAGCAGAACGTCGCGCTGTCCGCCGAAGCTGGCCTCGTAGGCCTCGAGACTGCGCAGGAACGCATAGAACTCCGGGTCGCGCTGGTAGGCGTTGGCATAGATTTCCGTCGCCCGCGCATC
The DNA here is from genome assembly GCA_965222675.1 of Wenzhouxiangellaceae bacterium. Taxonomy (GTDB): domain Bacteria; phylum Pseudomonadota; class Gammaproteobacteria; order Xanthomonadales; family Wenzhouxiangellaceae. Next base: position 2,395,444 of record OZ244963.1, read on the forward strand.
GCCCTCGCCGCGGATTCGCGCCGCGTCCCTTTCGGCTTCGGCCAGCAACACACGCACCTGGCGATCGGCTTCGGCCTGGATTTCCTCCGCCCTCTCCCGACCCAACGATCGCAGTTCGTTCGCGAACTCGGTCCGTTGCGTTTCCATCCGGTCGAACACCGAATCGAGGACTTCCTCCGTCAGCTCGATCTTCTTGATCCGGACATCGTTGACTTCGATACCGAAGTCGCCGACCCGTTCGTTGGCGCGCGACTGGATGGTACTCATCATGTCGCGGCGCTGCTCGGACACGACTTCCGACAGCGTCCGCTGGGCGAACTCGTCGCGCAGGTCGTTGCGGAACAGCTGAGCCAGCCGCGACCGGGCGATCGCCAGGTCACCACCGGACGTCGAGGTGTAGAAGCGGGACGGATCGACGATCCGCCACTTGACGTAGTAATCGACCTCGACGAACTTCTGCTCGGCGGTGTTCATCCGCTCCGGCGGCATGTCGAGCGTGATCAGTCGGCGGTCGAACTTGACCACGTTGTTGATGAACGGGGTCTTGAAATGGAGCCCCGGGGTGTAGTCGTCGCGGATGATCTCGCCGAGCCGGAACTTCAGCGCCGATTCGGTTTCATCGACGACGAACACGCTCTGCAGGCCGACCACGACGGCGACCACGACCAGGATGGGAATCAGGATTCTCATGGATCAGCGCCCTTCTCGGCCGGTGCGGCCGCGCGTCGGATTGGAGGTAGTCGAGCGACTCTGCTCTTCGCCGGACATCAACGGAGGCGGCGGAACCGACCGGGCCGACGATGCTCGATCCCCGCCGATCAGGCCGTCGAGCGGCAGGTACAGCATATTGTTGCCGTTCTCGACATCCAGCAGGACCTTGGGCACCGTCGAATACAGGTTCTGGAGCGACTGCAGGTACAGCCGCTGCCGGGTGACTTCGGGCGCCCGGGCGTACTCCTCGTAGACGGCGATGAAGCGATCGGCCTCGCCGTCGGCCTGCGCAATCAGCGATTCCCGATAGCCCTGCGCTTCCTCCCGGATTCGCGCCGCCCGCCCTCGGGCCTCGGGCACGACCTGGTTTGCGTAGGCCTGGGCCTGGTTGGCGAACCGGATCTGGTCCTCGCGAGCGCGGACCACGTCGTCGAACGAGTCCTGGACCTGATTCGGCGGCTGCACCTCCTGGAGGTTGAACTGGGTGATCTCGATCCCCGAATCGTAGCGATCGACGATCTCCTGCAGCAGTTCGCCGGCCGATGTCGCGATCAGGCCGCGCCCGACCTCGAGGATGAAATCCATGTTGTTGGTGCCGACGACTTCGCGGATCGCGCTGTCGGTCGCTTCGCGCAGCGAACGCTCGGGTTCCTGCACCTGGAACAGGAATTTCTCCGGCTCGACCACCCGGTACTGGACCGCGTAGCCGAGATCGATGAGGTTCTCGTCTCCCGTCAGCATGCGGGACCGGTTCTCGATCGACCGGACCTGTTCGACGTTGACCTTGCGTACCGATTCGATCGGCGTCGGCAGGGTCAGGTTGAAGCCCGGCATCAGGGTCCGGGTGTAGTCGCCGAACCGCAGGACAACGCCACGTTCCGACTCGTCGATGATGTGGATCGAATTCCAGACGACCCAGATGCCAGCGAGCACCACCAGCAGCATCAGGATGCCGCCGAAGCCCGGGCCGCCGTCGGAATTGCTGGACGAGGGCTCGCCCCCATCGCCGCCGAGAATCTTTTTCAGCCGCTTCTGCACATTGGCGAAAACCTCGTCGAGGTCCGGCGGGCGCTGCCCGTCGCCACCCTTCCAGGGATCCTGTCCGTTGCCGCCGCCGCGACCCGGTTCGTTCCAGGGCATTCCGTTCTCCGATTGATGAACCGGTCCGAGGCACCGATTCGTGGGTTCCTTTCGCAATCGGACCGTCCGATCACGCGTCCAGGCGCTGGGACGCGCGACCGATATGCGGCCTCACGGATCAGCGCCGAAATCCAGGTCACGATTTTAACAGGTGTTCGTGGACCCACGAACCATCCCGGCCACCGAGTCGCTCCAGTTCACGCGCATCCCGCCGGGCCAGGTCCACGGTCAGACGGCTGGACCCGTCTTCGTTGACTTTCTCGTCCTCGATCGCACCGAGCGCGAACAGGCGCGACCGCAGCCGCTGCAGCCCTGCCGGCAGCGTCACGTCGACATGGATCCGGCCCTCGCCGACCGCATCGACCAACGCCGTGCGCAGCAGATCCAGGCCTTCCCCTGTCATCGCCGAGACCCGCACCTGGACCGGGCGGCCGTCCGGTCCATGCTCCACGCCGGCTGGTTCGTCGCTGCGGTCGATCTTGTTGTAGACGCGCAGCCGCGGCAGGTCGCCGGCGCCGATGTCGTCGAGAACCTCGTCGACCGTCGCGATCTGCGCGTCGCGCTCCGGATCGGAGGCATCGATCACGTGGACCAGCAGCGATGCCGAAAGCGTTTCTTCCAGGGTCCCGTGGAACGCTGCGACGAGCTCGTGCGGAAGGTCCTGGATGAAACCGACCGTGTCGCTGGCGAGGATCGCCCCACCGTCGATGGCGTCGATCCGGCGCACGGTGGGGTCCAGGGTCGCGAACAGCTGGTCGCGCTCGACGACCTCGGACTGCGTCAGCCGGTTGAACAGCGTCGACTTGCCGGCGTTGGTATAGCCCACCAGGGCCGCCAGCGGCAGGGCACTGCGTTCTCGCGCGCGTCGGCCCTGGGCGCGACGCTGGGCGACCCGCTCCAGGCGCCGCCGTAGCTGGCGAATTCTTCCGGCCAGCAGGCGGCGGTCGGTTTCGAGCTGGGTCTCGCCCGGACCGCGCATGCCGATGCCCCCGCGCTGTCGCTCCAGGTGGGTCCAGCCGCGGACCAGCCGGGTCGCCAGGTGCTCGAGTTGGGCCAGTTCGACCTGCAGCTTGCCCTCGTGCGAGCGCGCGCGCTGGGCGAAGATGTCGAGAATCAGCGTCGTCCGATCGAGGACCGCAACGCCGACGTCGCGCGACAGGTTCCGTTCCTGGATGGGGCTGAGCCGATGGTCGACGAGGACCAGGCCGGCGCCGTGCGTTTCGACCGCCTGCTTGACCTCCTCGACCTTGCCGGAGCCGACGAGGGTCCGGGCATCGGGGTGATCGCGCCGGGCACCGAGCGCGGCCACGATTTCGCAGCCGGCCGATTCGGCCAGCAAGCGGAACTCTTCCATGGCTCGCTCGGAGGGCGGCGCGCCGAAGGTCGGGTGGAGCAGAACCGCTCGCTGACGGTGCGCGCCAGGACGGTCAACGGGTTCAGAGCCGATCAATCGTCGTCCGACTCCCCGCTCGGCGCCAGGCGCACGTTGCGCGCCGGAACGACGGTCGAGATGGCGTGCTTGTAGATCATCTGGCTCACGGAATTCTTCAGCAGCACCACGAAATTGTCGAAGGACTCGATCTGGCCCTGAAGCTTGATTCCATTGACGAGGAAGATCGAGACCGGAACCCGCTCCTTGCGAAGCGCATTCAGGAACGGATCCTGGAGCGATTGACCCTTGCCGGACATTGGAATTCTCCTTATTGTTCTAATCTGATTACGAATCGATTTCCGGGTCTCGGAAAGTCTGCGTCCAGCGCGTGATGGTCGAGTCGAAGCTCGATCGTGCCGCGCGCGGCACCGCAGCTTCGCCCCCGTGCTCCTGTGGTGCCCGCCGACGGCATCATTGCATGCCGAGCGATTCTGCAAACCGTCCTGTCCTATGGATTATGCGGTCGATCGTGGCGGGGTTCAACGGGTCGTACCATCGGCCGCCCGTCCACTGACGCAGCGCCGTCAACTGGCGCTTGGCCAGGCGCCGAGTCGCTGCCGCGCCCCGGCGAACCAGTTCCTCATCACCGAACTCGCCCCGCAGCCGCTGCACGGCCTGGCGGTAGCCCACCGCGCGCAGAACGGGCCCATCGGATTCCAGTTCCGGCCTGCGCAGCAACGACTCGACTTCCTGGAGGAATCCGGCATCGAGAATCCCGGTCCAGCGACGATCGATGCGTTCATGCAGACTCGATCGATCCGCCGGCGTCAGCACGATCATCAGGCTGTTGCGCATCCGGTCTCGCCCGCGCCCGGTCCACAGGGACGAGGGCCTGCGCCCCGTGAGTTCGTGGATCTCCAGGGCACGGACGATGCGCTGCGGGTCCGTGGAACGGATCCGGCGCGCGGCTTCGGGATCGATCTCCTTCAGCCGATCGTGCATCGCCGACCAGCCGACCGTACCGGCCTCGGCCTCCAGGCGCGCCCGCAATCCTGCATCGGCGGCGGGCAGCGAGTCCAGCCCGTAGCGCAGCGCCTTGAAGTACATCGTCGTTCCCCCGACCAGCACCGGCAGGCGGCCCTCCCCGCAAGCCGCCTCGATGCTTCGCTCGGCATCGGCCACGAAGTCCGCTGCCGAATAGGCGTGCTCCGGGTCGCGGATGTCGATCAGGTCGTGCGGAAACCGGGCCTGCTCGTCCGCGGTCAGCTTGGCCGTACCGATGTCCATTCCACGGTAGACCTGGGCCGAATCGACACTGATCAGGCGGCACGGCAGGGATTCGGCCAGCGCCATGGCCAACGCGGTCTTTCCGGCCGCGGTCGGACCGGCCAGAACCACGCAGGGCGCAAGTGGGTCGGCGTCCCGGTTCAGCGGCCGATCGTCCGCCACAGGCAACCCACCTCGCCGGCCGCGGCCTCGATCGCATCGAGCCGCTGTTCATGGGCGGCGCTCTCGGTCGGCTCGGCGCGCTGGACCCTCAGCCGGGTCGGATCGATCTCGAGCGTCGCGTGTTCGTGTTCGACGGCCGAACTGGTCGACAGGTCCAGCCCCAGATCGACCTGGCCGCCGGTCATCAGCAGGTAGACGTCTGCGAGCAGCTCCGAATCGAGCAGGGCTCCGTGAAGCGTCCGGTTGGAGTTGTCGACTTCGTAGCGGCGACACAGCGCATCGAGACTGTTGCGCTGTCCCGGGTGCAGCTCCCGAGCGAGTTCCAGCGTATCCAGCACCTGGGCGAAGTCGACGACGCGCGGCCCGTCCGGGAGCCGGGCCAGTTCGGCGTCGAGGAAGCCGACGTCGAAGGCGGCGTTGTGAATGATCAACTCGGCATCGCGGATGAAGCCGATGAACTCCTCGGCGATCTCGGCGAACACCGGTTTGTCCTCGAGAAATTCATCGCTGAGGCCGTGGACCTCGAGCGCGCCATCCTCGACCGAGCGCTCGGGATTGATGTACTTGTGGAACTGGCGGCCGGTGAGCGACCGGTCGATCAACTCCAGGGCGCCGATCTCGATGATCCGGTGGCCATCCTGGGGTTCAAGGCCGGTGGTCTCCGTATCCAGCACGATCTGGCGCATGGTCGTTCCTCGTTCGAATCCGGTTTTCGAAAAGCGAGCCGCGAATCAGCCGCGACGGCCGATCGCTTCGGTGGCCAGGCGGTCGGCCCGTTCGTTTTCCGGGTGGCCCGAATGCCCCTTGACCCAGGACCACTCCACGTCGTGATGCGTCGCGGCTTCGTGCAGGCGCTTCCACAGGTCGGCATTCTTCACCGGCTTCTTCGACGCAGTCTTCCAGCCGTTGCGCTGCCAGCGCGGCAGCCACTCGGTGATGCCCTGGCGGACGTAGTTGGAATCGGTCGTCAGGTGCACGCGGCAGGATCGCTTCAGCGACTCCAGCGCGCGGATCGCGGCCATCAGCTCCATCCGGTTGTTGGTGGTATCGCGCTCCCCACCCGAGAGTTCCTTTTCCACATCACGGTACCTCAGCAGGGCACCCCAACCGCCCGGCCCGGGATTGCCGCTGCAGGCCCCGTCGGTCCATATCTCCACCCGCTCGCTCATTGCACGCAACGTCTCATGCAGCGCGACAGCTCGTGCCCTGGGCGGCACCGATCGCGCCTTGGCCCGCCGAGAACCCTCGACGAAGCTCCAGTCGGCGCACGGTCGCGGCTCGCGGTGGCTTGCGGCCGACGACGAGCAGCAGCGGAGACAGGCCCGGGAGCACGCTCTCCCAGTGGCGGCGGCGTGGAATCTGGAGCTGGAGATCGTGACATACGTGCTGGTAGACGAAGCGCGGCCAGACCGGCAGCTTCAGGGCATCGCCTCCGAGTTCCCGCCAGCTGGCCCGGTGCCAGGGATTGGCCGAGACGGAAACCACCAGCCCCCCGGGGGCGAGCACCCGGAGTACCTCGTCGAAGCGGGCCCGGGCGTCGGAATCCCAGAACAGGTGACGGACCAGAAGCGCCGGAACGCTCTCATCGGCGAACGGCATCGTGCGTGCGGACGACCGGACCGGCCAGATCCAGCCCGACGCATCGAGCAGCATGCGGTGGCGCGGCACGTCGACAGCCGGCGAGGGGCTGCTTGCCGGTGACAGTTCGAGCACCCAGTCGACCCCGGCGCTGTTCAGCACGCTGGGAACCAGGGCGTTCTCGGCCTGCTGAAGCGACGCGAATCCGGCGGACATGACGGCGGGTCGTTAGAATCAAGGAAGGCTCGAAGCATAGCAGAAGGGACTGTTCATGACGCTCCAGGTCGACGCCGTTCCCGCCTTTCGCGACAACTACATCTGGGTCCTGCACGACGGTCGCCATGCTGCGGTGGTCGACCCCGGTGAGGCCGCACCCGCGCTTCGTTTCCTGGCCCGGAACGAACTGGCCCTGAGTGCGATCCTGCTGACCCACCATCACCATGACCACATCGGCGGCGTCGATCGGCTGCTCGAGTCCGCCGACGTGCCCGTGTTCGGTCCGCCGGACCCGCGCATTCCGCAGGTGTCGAATCCGTGCCGGGACGGCGACCGGATCACCATCGATGCGCCCGCCCTTGCGCTCCGGGTGCTGGAGACGCCGGGCCATACGCGTAGTCACATCGCGTTCCACGGCCACGGCAGGCTGTTCTCCGGGGACACGCTGTTCTCGATCGGCTGCGGGAAGCTGTTCGAGGGCACGCCCGAGCAGATGCAGGCGTCGTTCGACAAGCTCGCCGCGCTGCCGGCGGACACGGCGATCCACTGCGGCCACGAATACACCCGCGCGAACTGCGAGTTCGCGCTGTCCGTCGAGCCCGGGAACGCCGAACTCCGCCGACTCGCAGAACGCGTCGACCGGCTGCGTGCTGCCGACCGCATCACCCTGCCCTCGACGCTCCGGATCGAAAAACTGTGCAACCCGTTCCTGCGCACCCGAGAAGCCGCCGTGATCGCGGCCGCCCGCAGGCAGGACCCCGACTGCTCCGGCGAGCCGGCAGCGGTGTTCGGCGTGCTGCGCGCGTGGAAGGACGCCGGCTGACCACGCCCCCATCCACTCCCTCGCCCGAGCGCCGGCCGGGCGGTTGCGAAGGCGCTTCAGACCCCGTATCCTCTACTGTATCTTTTGATCCCGATACAAGGATAAGGTCATCGAACTGGAACGCGTCGGGCGTCACTGCTCCCTGCTGGGCGATCCCACCCGGCTCCGGCTGCTGGCGCTGCTCGATCTCGAAGAATTGACCGTCGCCGAGCTGGCGCAGACCATGCGCCTGGCCCAGCCCCGTGTGTCCACCCATCTGGCCAAGCTGCGCTCCGCAGGCCTGGTCGCGGACCGTCGCGAAGGGGTCTCGGTGTACTACCGATCCATGACCTCGAACGAGGACTGCGCCCTGTGCCAGCTCTGGAGTCTACTCAGAGAGAGGCTCGACGACCCGCAGGTCGCCGCCGATGCCGAACGCCTGCCCGAGGTCCTCGCCCAGCGCGCCCGCGGCCGGAATTGGCCCGATGCCGTGGCCGGCGACATGGAGCGGCACTATTCGCCGGGACGGAGCTGGGAGGCCACCGCCCGCGCCGTGGTCCAGCTGATCCACCCCGGCCGGGTGCTAGACATTGCCTCCGGCGACGGCGTGATGGGCGAACTGCTCGGTCGCCGCGCCGAGTCCATGGATTGCGTCGATGTCTCGCCCCGGGTGGTCGAGGCCGGCCAGGCCCGGCTGGAGTCGCTGGCCAACGTGCGATTCCACCAGGGCGACATGCACGCCCTGCCCTTCGACGACCGATCCTTCGACACCGTGCTCCTGCTCCACGCGCTGACCTACAGCGAGCGCCCAGCCGCTGCGGCGCGGGAAGCCGCTCGCGTTCTGCGACCGGGCGGCAGCCTCGTTGCGGCCACGCTCAAGGCCCACCGCCACACCACCCAGGTGGAAGCCTTCGGCCACGTCAACGACGGCTTCGATACCGACGAACTCTCCGCGCTGTTTGGACAATGCGGGCTCGACGTGGCGTTCTGCGACGTGACCTCGGTGGAGAAGAAGCCGCCCAACTTCGAAATCATCACGCTACTGGCCACGAAACCATGAAACGATCCGATTCCACCCTGCCCTGGCACGACGAGAAGCGCACCGACGCGCTGTTCGCTGCGCTCGATCAGCGCATCCTGCTCCTCGACGGAGCGATGGGCACCATGATCCAGGCCGAGGAGCTCGGCGAGAAGGACTTCCGCGGCGACCGCTTCGCCGACCACGAAGACGACCTGAAGGGCAACAACGACCTGCTTTCGTTGACCCGTCCCGACGTGGTCAAGCGCATCCACCGGGACTTTCTGGATGTCGGTTGCGACCTGGTCGAGACCAACACCTTCAACGCCAATCGGATCAGCCAGGCCGACTATGCGCTCGAAGAGCTCTCGTCCGAGCTGAATCGCGAGTCGGCAAGGCTGGCCCGGGAAGCCTGCGACGAGGTCGAGCAGGACACCGGCCGCAGCTGTTTCGTGGTCGGGACCCTCGGGCCGACCAACCGGACCGCGTCGATCTCGCCCGACGTCTCCAGCCCCGGCTACCGGAACATCACCTTCGACGACCTGGTCGAGGCCTACACGGAAGCGGTCGGCGGCCTGCTCGACGGCGGCGCCGACCTGCTGATGATCGAGACCATCTTCGACACGCTGAACGCCAAGGCGGCGATCTTCGCCATCGAAGAGGAGTTCGACCGCCGCGGAGAGCGCTGGCCGGTGCTCGTGTCCGGCACGATCACCGATGCCAGCGGCCGGACGCTGTCCGGACAGACCGCCGAGGCGTTCTACTACTCCGTACGCCACGCCAACCCCACCGGCGTGGGCTTCAACTGCGCGCTGGGCGCAGACCAGCTCAGGAAACACGTCGAGGACCTGGCGCGCGTCGCCGAATGCCTGGTGACCGCGCACCCCAACGCTGGCCTGCCGAACGAATTCGGTGAATACGACCAGACCCCGGAAGAGATGGCGTCGATCGTGAAGACCTATGCCGAAGAAGGGCTGGTCAACATCATCGGCGGCTGCTGCGGCACCACGCCGGCGCACCTGGAGGCCATCGCCAGCGCGATCGAGTCCTTCCAGCCCCGAACCGTCCGAACCAGGAAGGCTGCATGACTTCCACGCATTCGAACAAACGTCACACCCGCCTCAGCGGTCTCGAACCGCTGGTCATCACCCCCGACCTCGGCTTCGTCAACGTCGGCGAGCGAACCAACGTCACCGGCTCGGCGCGGTTCAAGCGCCTGATCGCGGAAGAGAAGTACGACGAAGCCGTCGAAGTGGCCCTGCAGCAGGTCGAGAACGGCGCCCAGGTCATCGACGTGAACATGGACGAGGGCCTGCTCGACTCCGAACAGGCCATGACCGATTTCCTCAACCTGATCATGGCCGAGCCGGACATCGCGCGCGTTCCGATCATGGTCGACTCCTCGAAATGGACAGTGATCGAGGCCGGCTTGAAGTGCCTGCAGGGCAAGGGAATCGTTAATTCGATCAGCCTGAAGGAAGGCGAGGATCAGTTTCTCGAGCAGGCCCGCAAGATCCGCCGCTACGGCGCTGCGGTGATCGTCATGGCCTTCGACGAGACCGGTCAGGCCGACAACGCCGAGCGCATGGTCGAGTGCCTTTCCCGGGCGCATGACCTGCTCGTCGAGCGGGTCGGCTTTCCCCCGGAAGACATCATCTTCGACCCGAACATATTCCCCGTCGCCACCGGCATGGAGGAACACAACAACTATTCCATGGAGTTCATAGAGGCGACGAAGGAACTGAAGAAACGCTACCCCGATTGCCACATCTCCGGGGGCGTGTCGAACATGTCGTTCTCGTTTCGCGGCAACAACCCCGTCCGCGAAGCCATGCACTCGGTGTTCCTGTATCACGCCACCCACGCCGGCATGGACATGGGCATCGTCAATGCCGGCCAGCTGGCCGTCTACGACGACATCGACCCGGAGTTGCGCGAGCTGGTCGAGGACGTCGTTCTCAATCGACGCGAGGACGCCACCGAGCGGCTGCTCGATGCGGCCGACAAGTACAAGGGCGAGGGCCAGAAACAGGAAAAGGATGAAGCCTGGCGTGAGAAACCGGTTGCCGAGCGGCTGAAGTACGCCCTCGTCAAGGGCATCGACAAGCACGTCATCGACGACACGGAGGAAGCGCGCCAGCAGCATGACGCGGCACTCGAGGTCATCGAGGGCCCGCTGATGGACGGTATGAACTACGTCGGCGACCTGTTCGGCGACGGAAAGATGTTCCTGCCCCAGGTCGTCAAGTCGGCGCGCGTGATGAAGAAGGCCGTCGCGCACCTCGTGCCCTACCTGGAGAAGGAGAAGAAGACCGGCGAGAAGAAAGGCAGCGTGCTCCTCGCCACGGTCAAGGGCGACGTGCACGACATCGGCAAGAACATCGTCGGCGTCGTGCTGGCCTGCAACGGCTTCGAAGTCCACGACCTGGGCGTGATGGTGCCGGCCGACAGGATTCTCGACGAGGCCGAGAAGCTCGATGTCGACATGATCGGCCTGTCCGGCCTGATCACACCGTCACTGGACGAGATGGTCACGGTCGCCGAGGCGATGCAGAAGCGCGGCATGGAGCTCCCCCTCCTGATCGGCGGCGCAACGACCTCGAGGGCGCACAGCGCGTTGAAGATCGATCCGGCCTACGAGGGCCCGGTGGTCTGGGTCAAGGACGCCTCGCGCTCGGTCGACGTCGTTCGCAAGCTGGCCAGTTCCACCCACTGCTCCGCCTATGCAAGCGATATCGCCGACGATTACGAGTCGGTCCGCGATCGGCACGCCAACCGCAAGCAGCGCAAGCCGCTGATTTCAATCGAGGAGGCGCGCAAACAGGCCTTCGACTTCGACTGGAAGTCCTACGCGCCCGACCGGCCGCTGAAACCGGGCATCCACGTGATCGATGACTGGCCGCTCGAGGACCTGGTGGAGGTGATCGACTGGACGCCGTTCTTCCAGACCTGGGAGCTGGCCGGCCGCTACCCCGACATCCTCGAGGACGAAACCGTCGGTGAGGCCGCGACCAGCCTCTTCGACGACGCGCAGGAGATGCTCGAGCGGATCGTCAAGGAGAAATGGCTGCAACCGAAGGCCGTCTGCGCACTGCTGCCCGCCGCGCGCGACGGCGACGACATCCTGCTCTACAAGGACGACGAGCGCGACGAAGTCCTCGAACGCCTCGTCTGCCTGCGGCAGCAGGCCGACAAGCCTTCGGCGAACCTGTGCCTGGCCGATTACGTCGCACCGAAGAATTCCGGCATCGATGACTGGGCCGGGCTGTTCGCCGTCACGACCGGCCACGGGCTGGAGGAGGCGAAGAAGAAGCTTCCGGAAAACGACGACTACGCCGGCATCCTCCTGCAGGCGCTGGCCGACCGTCTTGCCGAAGCGCTTGCCGAAGCGCTGCACGCCCGCGTCCGCCGCGAACTCTGGGGCTACGCTCCGGACGAGAACCTGTCGAACCAGGAGCTCATCAAGGAGAAGTATCGCGGAATCCGTCCGGCGCCCGGATACCCGGCCTGCCCCGACCACAGCGAGAAGATCAAGCTGTTCGAGCTGCTCGATGCACCCGGCAACATCGGGCTGGAATTGACCGACTCCTTCGCCATGCACCCCGCCGCCGCGGTCAGCGGCTACTACCTCGGCCACCCCGACTCGAAGTACTTCGTCGTCGGCAAGGTCGGCCGCGACCAGCTCGAGGACTACGCGGCTCGCAAGGGAGTCTCGGAAGAAACCGCGGAGAAGTACCTGCGCCCCGTGCTCGCGGACTGAGCAGAAGCCGGCTCGCCGTCGGGATCGATTCTCGCGACGGTCCCCGGCTCCCAGTTGTCCGGCCCCTCCCCGGGGCACGGCATGGCTTCGCCGGCCATCTCCAGACCACACCTCGGAATTTCCGCGGCAACGGCGCGGCGTCCGCTTGCCGGCGCCGCCCGCACTCGCGAGATCGTTCGCGGGCCGGACAGCGTGACGCGTATCACGTTTCGGTAATTCCAATCGTCTCCCGCCGACCGAATGTGACAATTTTTGTCACTTTTTGCGTGATTCCCGTCACATTTCAGCGAATCCGACCGGAAATTCACTGGATTTTCACCTTCGCCATCCCGTATAACCAAGCGGCGCATGTAGGGATCCGGTAAGCGACACAACCGGCAACAATGCCAGCTCGAAATGACCGCAGCGTGGGAACTGCGGGCAGGAAAGAGCGTGTCGATTCCGGAAACCCCACCGAATTCGTGAATTCGGCCTCTTCATGCGCAAGGGGAGTTCGTACCAAGGGGACTCAAGCAGTACACATGGGAGACAACTAGATGTTCTGGAAGAAACTATCCGTATGCACCGCCACCGTCGGCCTGCTGGCCGCCTCGGTGGGAGCGCCGGTGATCGCCTCCGAGCTGGTCTCGGGCTCCGATCACAACGCCGCATATCGCATCGCCAAGCAGCCGATCGAAGGGCAGTACATCGTCGTGCTGAAAGACGATGCGGCACGGCTGGCCGGCGAGCGTTCCGCGGCCCCCGAGGTTGCTCGGGTCGCAAGCGATCTGGCCGCTCGTCACAATCTCAGCGTGGCGCGCTCCTACTCGCACGTGCTGAAGGGCTTCGTCGCCAGCAAGGTCGACGAGAAGGGTCTGGCCGACCTGCTGGCCGACCCGCGCGTGGCCTACGTCGAAGAAGACGGCGTGGTCTCGATCAACGCCACTCAGAACGGCGCGACCTGGGGTCTGGACCGGATCGACCAGACCGATCTGCCGCTCGACGGCAGCTACACCTACGACACCACCGCTTCGAACGTGCGGACCTACATCGTCGACACCGGCGTTCGTCCATCGCACAACGACTTCGGCGGCCGGGTCACGAGCGGTTACACCGCCATCAACGACGGTCGAGGTTCGGACGACTGCAACGGACACGGCACGCACGTCGCCGGCACCGTCGCCGGTTCGACCTGGGGCGTGGCCAAGCAGGCACTGATCGTTCCGGTCCGCGTGCTGGGCTGCAACGGCTCGGGTTCCAATTCCGGCGTGATCGCCGGCATGGACTGGGTCGCCGCCAATGCGCAACTGCCGGCCGTGGCCAATATGAGCCTGGGCGGTGGTGCCTCGACCTCGACCGACAACGCCGTGGCCAACATGCGCAACGCCGGTGTCACGGTGGTCGTCGCGGCAGGCAACGAGAACCAGAACGCCTGCAACGCATCGCCGGCGCGGTCCGCTGCGGCCATCACGGTCGGTTCGACGACCAGCAGTGATTCCCGCTCGAGCTTCTCGAACTACGGCACCTGCGTCGACATCTTCGCGCCGGGCTCGTCGATCACTTCTGCCTGGTACACGAGCAATTCGGCAACGAACACCATCAGCGGCACCTCGATGGCTTCGCCTCACGTCGCCGGGATCGCCGCCCTGTATCTCGCCGACAACCCGTCCGCCAGCCCGACGGCGGTAGAAAACGCGATCTACGCAGCCGGCATTTCCAACACCCTGAACAACGTGGGTAGCGGCTCGCCGAACCTCATGGCCTACTCGCTGTTCGACGGCGGTGGCGGTGGTGGCGGTGGTGGCGGCGGTGGTGGCGGCGGTGGCGGCGGCGGTGGTGGCCCCACCGAGCTGACCAACGGCGTGCCCGAAACCGGTCTGTCCGGCGGACAGGGCTCGGAAATCTTCTTCACCCTCGACGTGCCGGCAGGCGCGAGCGACCTGGCCTTCGATATGGCCGGCGGTTCGGGTGACGCGGATCTCTACGTGCGCTTCGGTGCAGCACCGACGACCTCGTCGTACGACTGCCGTCCCTACATCGGCGGCAACACGGAGAACTGTGATTTCGCCAGCCCCGCGGCCGGAACGTGGCACGTGATGATCCGCGGCTACTCGTCCTACTCCGGCGTTTCGCTGACCGGCAGCTTCACCGCGCCGGGCGGCGGTGGCGGCGGTGGCGGCGCCCCGTGCAGCAACTGCGACCTGTACACGGGTTCGCTGAGCGGCACCGGCGACTCCGACGTCCAGCCCAACGGCACCTACTACTACTCCGGTTCCGGCACGCACAACGGCTACCTGCGTGGCCCGAGCAACGCCGACTTCGACCTGGAGCTGTACCGCTGGACCGGACGCTGGACGCGCGTCGCCAACAGCGCGAGCGCCGACTCCGACGAGGACATCAGCTACAACGGTTCCTCGGGCTACTACTACTGGAGAATCCGTTCGTACTCCGGTAGCGGCAGCTACGACTTCTACCTCGATCGTCCGTAACGCATCGAGCTGAAGTCCGAGCAGTACCCGAGAGCCCCGGCCCCGCCGGGGCTCTCTCTTTTCGGGTACGCTGGCCCGGCACATGACCCCGCCTCCGTCGATGATCCCTTTCGCATGAACGACCGCTTCGCATGAACCGCCTGGATGCCCTGCGCGCTCGCGCCTCCGCAGCGACCCGCCAGAAGGCCGCCGATCGCCTGCCGGCCCGGCCCGACCAGGCACTGCGCCAGGTCCAGCGAGCGCTGGAGATGCAGATCCGCGAACTGCCGCGCGAGGATCGCGGTCCGGTGGCCTGTGCAGCGGGCTGTGCCTTCTGCTGTCACCTTCGCGTCATGGCGACCGCCGTCGAGGTCTTCGCCCTGCTCGACTTCCTGAACGACACCTTGTCCGACGCCGAGCTCGAGGCGTTCCGGGAGCGCGCCCGAAGCACGGCGGCGCGCCTGGCCGCCCTGCCCGAGGAGCGCCTCCTGACGGTCAACACGCCCTGCCCCGCCCTGGTCGACGGACGCTGCAGCGGCTATGCGGGCCGGCCCTTGAACTGCCGCGCCTACCACTCGCTGTCGGTCGAAGCCTGTCGCGAGTCCTTCGACAACCCCGAGGACCTGCATCGGGGTCATCCCCAGCTGGCACCGCTGGCCCGCGTTCACGGTGGGGCGCAGGCCGGGCTGATCGGCGCCCTGTCCAGCCACGGCCTCGATGCTCGCCAGTACGAGCTCGCCTCTGCGCTGGCCGAGGCGCTGGACGACCCGGAAGCGACCCGCGACCGGCTGGCCGCCGGTGAAGCCGTGTTCCGGCGCGCACGTACCATCGACTGACCCCATCAGGACACGAGGAACCCCGAATGCGCCTCCAACTCGCCACCTGGCCCGATATCGAGACCTATCTCGAGACCTGCGATGCGATCGTGGTGCCGATCGGCTCCACCGAACAGCACGGCCCGACCGGGCTGGTCGGCACCGATGCGATCTGCCCGGAACGGATCGCTGCCGGCCTGGCCGACGAAGGCGCGCTGGTTGCGCCGACGATCAGCATCGGTATGGCCCAGCATCATCTCGGCTTTCCGGGCAGCATCGCGCTGCGGCCGTCCACGCTGATGGCAGTGGTCGAAGACGTCGTGCGTTCGCTGGAAGCCACCGGCTTCCGCCGGGTTCTGTTCCTCAACGGACACGGCGGCAACATCGCCACCGTCCAGGCCGCGTTCTCCGAGATCTGGTCACGGTCCAGTCTGTCGGCCAGCTCGTCACCGCTGTCGCTGAAGCTCGTCAACTGGTTCATGCTGCCTTCGGTCCAGCGGCTCTCGCGTGAGTTCTACGGCGACGCCGAGGGCAGTCACGCCACCCCCTCGGAGATCGCACTGACCTGGTTTGCCTACCCGGAGGCCCGTCGCGAGGCGACCCTCGACCCGCAGGTGGCCCCCGACGGCCCGATCCGCGACGCCGCGGACTTCCGCCGGCGCTTTCCCGACGGTCGCTGCGGCTCCGATCCGACCCTGGCCACCCCCGAGCACGGCGAACGCTTCTACCGCGCCGCGCTGGATGACCTCAAGTCGATCTGGGCCGACTTCCGTGCGTGAAGGCAGCCAGGTGAAATCACCGACGCCGTTTGTTACGGTGCTCGGCTGACCTGACGGAAGAGGCGTCCATGAAGGAGCGTCTGAACGAACTGCTCGGCGAGCTGGGCGTCGAGAACACGGAGCTGGTCTATACGCTTTCGGTGATCGGGCTGATCGTCGTGGTCAGCCTGTTGATCCACCTGGTCCTGCACCGGGGGCTGCTGCGATTCCTGGCCCGGTTCTCACCGTCCCGGCCCCGGGGAGCGGCCACACTGTTCGATCGCAGGCTGGCCGCCCGGCTCGCACTGGCGGCTCAGGGCGTGATCGTCTACGTGCTGGCCCGCGCGTTCCTGGCGCCGGACGACTGGATGCTGGAGCTGGTCGAAACGCTGACCAACCTGTGGATCGTGCTATTCGGCGTGCTCGCCCTGTTCTCCCTGCTCGACGGCTTCGAACGCCTCAGCCAGCGCTCCCAGGCCAGTCGCCGCATTCCCCTTCGCGGCCTGTTCCAGGGCGTCAAGCTGATCGCCGCGATCATCGGTGCAATCGTCGCCATCGCGTTCCTGATCGGCAAATCGCCGCTGATCCTGTTCAGCGGGCTCGGCGCGATGACCGCCGTGGTCCTGCTCGTCTTCCGCGACCCGATCCTGGGCCTGGTCGCCGGAATCCAGCTCTCGGCCAACGACATGCTGTCGGTCGGCGACTGGCTGGAAATGCCCGACTACGGTGCCGACGGCGACGTCATCGACATCAGCCTGACCACGGTGAAGGTGCGGAACTGGGACAAGACCATCACGTCGATTCCCAACTACGCGCTGATCTCCGACTCGTTCAAGAACTGGCGCAACATCGATATCGTCGGCGGCCGGCGCATCAAGCGCTCGATCCGCCTCGACGCCAGCTGCGTCGGCTTCGCGACCGAAGACGACCTCGAACGACTTCACGACGCCGAGCTGCTGACCGACTACATCGAACAGAAGGTGGACGAACTGCGCAAGGAAAACGACGAGCGTGGCGTCGATCCGGAATCGATCACCGACGCCCGCCGCCTGACCAACATCGGCCTGTTGCGCGCCTACCTGACCCACTACCTCGGATCGCACGACAATATCCGCTCGGACCTCCCGTACATGGTGCGCCAGCTCCAGGGCGACGACGACGGCATCCCGCTCGAACTCTACGCCTTCTGCAACGAAACCAGCTGGATTCCCTATGAAGGCGTGCAGGCCGATATCTTCGACCACGTCTACTCCGTCCTCCCGGCCTTCGGCCTGCGCCTGCACCAGTCGCCGACCGGGCACGATGTGCGAGACGTCGGACGCGCACTCGCCGCCGCTGGCGAGCAGCGACGGGAAGAACCAGCGGATTCGAGCGAGCAATCCACCGACGACGCCTGAAGCTGGCGGCGGTACGAATACCCTCGTAGGCACATCGGCGGGTCGGAGGCGGATTCGCTGGAACTGGAAAATGGTGCCGGTAGACGGATGGCTGAAGCTGCGCTTCAGCGAGCTCGCTCCGCTCGGTTCGAACCGATTATTTATTGTCGGCGGTTCGAATCGTGGTGTAAGCGACCACGGTGGATCGGAGAGGGAATCGTTCGGTCTTGGAAAATGGTGCCGGTGGACGGATGGCTGAAGCTGCGCTTCAGCGAGCTCGCTCCGCTCGGTTCGAACCCGATTGTCATTGTCGGCGGTTCGAATCGTGGTGTAAGCGACCACGGTGGATCGGAGAGGAAGTCGTTCGGTCTTGGAAAATGGTGCCGGTGGACGGATTCGAACCGCCGACCCACGCATTACGAATGCGTTGCTCTACCACCTGAGCTACACCGGCACGGTGTTGCGGGTTGCCATTGCGGCAAGCCGGATATTGTAAGGCAAATCCGGTCCGGGTGGAAACCCCGGACGGGCTCGGGATTCATCGGCGAGCCGGAATTCCGGTCCCGGCGAATGGCGCCAGGGCGTCGGCCGGCGCCAGCTTTGAATTGCCGGAAGCGCTAGCGCCACCGGCCCTGCGGCCGGACTTCCGTCGCCGATCGGGCCCCGAGAGGAAGCTCCTGCGAAGTTTCCGTGGCGGTGCGACCGTCGCGGTCGACGGCTCGAACTTCGAGCACCAGGCCGTCGTTGTCGGCAACGCGGAAACGGCCACCTCGCTGGACATCCAGCCACCGCGTCCTGGCCGCGATGACGTTGGAACCCTCGCGGATCGAGACCAGCTGCAGTTCGGAGCCGTCCGCATGGCGTCGCTCCAGAACGAGCGCCACGATGCCGCCGCCGGCGTCGAGCACTCGGGCGGCCAGGGATTCGCGGATCGAGGCATCGGAACGCTGCCGGTCGTGCGATGCTTCCAGCCAGGCACCCAGCGGGCGATTCTCGGCCGCGCGGAGCGGGCCGAACGGGATCGTCGGCTCCGTTTCGAATCCGTCGCCGAACAGGCCGATCGAATCGATATCCAGGGCGGTGTTGTTTTCCGGCACTGGATCCACCGAATCGAGCGCTCCGGTAACGACGGCCTGAGCGGTCATCGATCCTTCGACGGTCGGTTGGACGGTTCCCTCGATGATGTACAGGGCCGATCCGCCCGATTCGGCGTCGACGGTCTGGAACGGACTACCCGAGCCGAAAGGCTCGCAGGCCACGCCCGCGTCGCTGAAGCAGAACCACTGTTCGGCCTGGTAGATCGCCGGCGGCTGGAAGACGACCTGCATACCATTGCCGTCACTGGGCCCGGTATTCCGCACGGTCATGAAGTAGTCGAGGCTCTGCGCGCCGCCCTGCGGGATGAACCCCGTTCCATTGTCGAGATGGATTTCGAGGTCGGACTGGCGAGACAGCGGAAGATCAACGGTGATCACATCATTGAGCGGGTTTTCGTCGCCGGTCGGGCTGGTCGCGACGAACGTCAGCGTGGCCGATCCGGCCGCGGCGCTCTCGACCCTGGTCTCGACCGTCACGTCCAGGCTCTGTCCGCTCGGCAGGTCGCCGAGAGTGCAAACGGGGAAGCCGGTCGGATCCTCCGCGCAGCCCGCCGTTGCGCCGAACTCGACGTCGGAGGAGAAGCTCGAGACCAGCGCGACCGATTCGGCCGGGTTGAGCGCCAGATTGGCCACACGGATCGTGGAACCGAAGGTCTCGCCGGCAACCGCCGGTAGCGGCAGATCGACGGCGCTGACCGTCAGATCGGCATCGTAGTACCCCTGTGCGTGAAGCACGCGGCGGAGATCAGGGAGCGCGACCGCGATCAGCGTTAGGGACAGCAGAATCAGTGCGGTCTTCAAGGCTCGCCGAGGCGATCCGCGGTGCGTGTCGTCGAGTTTCCAGTGCATCGAGATATCCAATCAGTGTGAACAGGGTCAGCGTGAACCAGAGCCGAAGCAGCGACGCTTCGTAGACGGCAGCCAATCCCAGCACCAGCAGCGCAATACCGCACGCCCGGCGCCAGACCCCAGGCCCGGATCGACGGAAGGCCAGATACAGACCGTGAGACCACAGAGCAACAACCGTGACCGCAAGCGCCAGGCCGCCCCCGGCGAGCGCTTCGAGCATCAGGTTGTGCGGCCACGGCATGACCCGGTCGTCGAACGGGCGTGAGCCCCCCGAAACCAGCGCCGGTTCGTGAAGAAGTCCGAAACTTCCGGGCCCCTGCCCCAGGAACGGCGCGTCCATGAACTGCCGCCACGCACTTTGCCACAGAATGAATCGGTTGTCCCACAAGCCGTCGAACTTGGATCGGAAGGGTCCGCCGAACGCGAGATCGATGATGACGAGCGCGACCACCGACGCCAACAGGATCCAGGTGGTCCGCGGCTCGCGTCGAAGCTCGGAGAGCGCCCAGAGGGCTGCCGCGGCCAGCAGCGCAACGACTATCCCGCGACTTTCGAGGACGAACGCCAATGAGAGCGAAGCGATCCAGACGACGAGCCCAAGCGGCCGCAGGCGACGATCGGAGTCGAACGACAGCGGCAGCACCAGCGCGGCGATAACCGCGAGGAGGATCGCGTCGTTCGGAACGACGAACAGCAGATTGCCCGTCGAGAGAATTCGGCCGGCCGCCGAATCGTCGGGAGATGGAGTGACCAGGGTCCAGACCACGAAGACCAGCGCGACAGCGCTCAGCGCGACCGCACCGCGACGAAGATCCGCCGCGCCAGCCTGGCTGCGGGAAACCACGACATACAGGACCGCGCCGAGCGCCAGGGGGTAGCCGAGAACCAGGCTGCGCGCCGGGTGAATCCCGGTCGAGGAGGTCACCGTATAGGCCGCGATCAGCGCAAGCACCAGTGCATCGGTCGTGCTGAAGCGACGAAGCCCCGACCCGCCGAGCACGACGAAGGCGAGAGCGACGCCGGCGACGAGCAGGCCGAGATCGAAGCCCGTCGGCAGCGCAGCGGCCAGCAGAACCGCTGCCGGCGCCAGGCTCGATGCCGGGAAGCGACGGAGCGAATTCATGCGGCCGTCGGACGAGTCCGGGCCGAACCGGTGGCAGACTCGGCGCGCCGCAGGAGGCTTCCCGTCCAGGGCCGCATATCAATCATGGTGCGGTCAAAAAGGCGCATAGGCGTGTTTTCCCGGCTCGCAGTCCGCAGCAGGCTTCGCAAAAGGAGCCGCAGTGTACACACGGGTACAGGAGGATTCCGAGCACCGCGAAGCGGCCACGCTTCTATCTACATCCCGGAATCGCTCAGTCGTTCTGTCGAGAATCCGCCTATGGGCGCCCGCCCCCGCAGCGCCGTAAAATCGTTGTCAGGGTTTCCGAGGCGCCGCGCAGCGGTGGCCGCCGGAGCGGACCACCCGCAGCGTACTTACGGGTACGTGAGGAGTGGGAGCACCGCCGGACGCCGCTGCGCGGCGCCTCGGGAAGCCTGGCGGCGATTTTTCAGTCTTTGGTGACGCGGTTCATTTCCACCAGACTGATCTGCCCCGCCTTCACCTTGTTCAGCGCCGAACGGCGCAGGTCCTTGACGCCCTCCTTCTTGCTCTGGCGCTCGATTTCCAGCGCGGTACCGCCCGAGAGGATGACCTGTTCGATCTCTTCGGTGATCGGCATGACCTGGAAGACGCCGGAGCGCCCCTTGTACCCGTCGTTGCAGAGGTTGCAGCCCTTGTTGGTGTAGATTTCCAGGCCTTCCTCGATTTCCTGCTCGGTGAAGCCGATCTTGAGCAGGGCTTCGGCCGGAATGTCCTCTTCGAGCACCTTGCACTTGTGCAGGGTCCGGGCCAGGCGCTGGGCCATGACCATGTGCACGGCGGAGACGATGTTGTACGGCGGCACGCCCATGTTGGCCAGTCGGGTGATCGACTGCGGCGCGTCGTTCGTATGCAGCGTGGAGAGCACGAGGTGACCGGTCTGGGCCGCCTTGATCGCGATTTCCGCGGTTTCGAGGTCGCGGATTTCCCCGACCATGATGATGTCCGGATCCTGGCGAAGGAACGAGCGCAGCGCGGCGGCGAAGGTCAGCCCCTGCTTCTGGTTCTGCTGGACCTGGTTGACCCCGGCCATGCGGATTTCGACCGGATCCTCGACGGTGGAGATGTTGACGCCTTCCTGGTTCAGCAGGCCGAGCGCGGTGTACAGGGACACGGTCTTACCGGAACCGGTCGGTCCGGTGACCAGCACCATGCCATACGGCTTGCTGATCGCGTCCATGTAGACGTCCTTCTGCTCGGTGTCGAAGCCGAGCTTCTCCGGGCCGAGGTAGGCGCCGGAGGAATCCAGGATACGCAGGACGACCTTTTCGCCCCACAGGGTCGGACAGGTCGAGACACGGAAGTCGAACGCGCGACCCTTGGAGATGTTCAGTTTGATACGGCCGTCCTGCGGCACACGGCGTTCGGCGATGTCGAGGTTCGACATGACCTTCAGACGCGCGGCCAGGCGGCTGGACATCTTGGTCGGCGGACGCATCTGGGTCTTGAGCACGCCGTCCATCCGGAAGCGGATCCGGTAGGTGTCCTCGTAGGGCTCGAAATGGATGTCGGAGGCGTCCTTGCGGATCGCGTCGACCAGTACCTTGTTGACGAAGCGGACGATCGGCGCGTCGTCGGAGCCGTCGTCCTGCTGCTCCTGCTCCTGGGTCTGGTCGAAGGTCAGCGACTCGAGGTCCTCGTCGCCCTCGGTCAGCTCCTGGAAGGCCTGCGAGGAGCCGGACATGATGCGGTCCATGGCCTGGGTGATCGCGTCGGACGGTGCGAGCACGGCCTCGACATTCATCCCGGTGGTGAACGCAACTTCGTCCAGCGCGGACTGGTTGGTCGGATCGGCCACGGCGACGAACAGGCGCTTGCCGCGCAGCATGATCGGGCAGACCAGGTGCTTGCGCATCAGGTCTTCCTTGATCTTGTCCGACGGCGCGTGGCGGATGTCCAGCGCGTTCAGGTCGATCAGCGGCAGCCCGAATTCCTCGGCTGCGACGTGCGCGAAGCCGGTCGGGTCGACCAGGTTCTCGCGAACCAGGTGGCTGGTGAACGTACGCCCCTTCTCGGCCGCGTCGGCCAGCGCCGAGAGCGCTTGTTCCTCTTCGATCAATCCGTCGTCGATCAGCCGACGGCCGGTGGTCGGAAGTCGTGAGGCGCTTACGGTTTCAACGGTCGATGCCATGCGATTGCAGTCCCGGTCGGTGTCCCTTTGGAGTCCGTCGACCCCGCGATGATTGCGAAGAATACACCGCAGGCGCGCGACGTGCCTGATACTCGTTTGCAGAAGTTACGCTCAAGCGCCTGAATTGTCAACGATTCCGCTGCATCGTACCGATCGTCGAAATCGGCCTATTCCGCGTCGGGCAGACGATAATCGATGCGATACGGCGGCGGATCGCCGCCTTCGCCGAGCAGGTAGTGCTTCATCCAGCGCATCAAGCGCAGCGAGTAGTCCCAGCGGCTGGCCGCGCGGCGATTGCCGTGCCCTTCGCCGGGATACAACACCAGCCGGACCGGCGGCGGGTCGTCCTGCAGCTTCAGGAACCGGTAGAACATCCGCGACTGGGTCGGGTCGACCCTGGGGTCCGCATCTCCGTGGAGGATCAGGATCGGCGTGGCTGCCTCGGTCACGTGGTACAGCGGCGAGGCCTGCTGGAACAGGTCCCAGTCCTCCCACGGCCACTTGCGCAGGTGGACGAGATTGAACTCCCACGGAATGTCCGACGTGCCGAACGCGGCGATCTGGTTGCTCAGACCCACGTTCATGACCGCCGCGGCGAAGCGCTCGGACTGCACGGTCGCGCCCCACGCCGTGGCATAGCCGCCGTACGACCCGCCCGTGATGCCGACCCGGTCGCCGTCAACCAGGCCTCGTTCGATCAGGTGATCGACGCCATCGACCAGGTCGTCGAACTCCTCCATGGCGGGACGGCCCTGGCTGGTCAGCGAAAAGTCCACACCCCTTCCCGTCGAGCCTCGGTAGTTGGAAAAGAACGTGAAGAAGCCTTCGGCCGCGGCGTGCTGGGCCGGCGAACCGTAGCGGGTCAGCCAGCCGTTCGAGTAGTGCGCCTCGGGACCTCCGTGAACATTCAGGATCAACGGGTAGCGCCGACCGCTTCGGTAGTCCAGCGGGTAGACCAGAACGCCCTCGATGGACAGGCCGTCCCGGGCTGCGTAGGTCACGACCTCCTGGCGGGCCAGGTCGACATCGGCCAGCCACGGGTTGCTGTCGGTCCGCCGCTGCCATCCGTCGTCGGTCCGCTCGTAGAGTTCATCCGGGTGGGCCGGGGTATTGGCGGTGACGACCACGCGCCGATCGGCGATCGACACGCCGGTGAGGATCGGGCCCGGCTCGGCCAGGTCGACCGGATTGCTGCCGTCCGGCGCCAGCGATCCCAGCCGCGTGCGCACACCCTCGGCAACAATGTAGGCCAGCCGTTCCGGACCCATCCAGGCCAATCGCTGCACGTGCCCTTCCAGGCCGGGAAGCAGGTCCGTGAACGAGCCGCCGCCGGCGCGGGTGACCAGCAAGCGGCCCTCGCGGGGGTCATTGACGATGTTGGTGCCGATGAACGCCAGATGGGCACCGTCGGGCGACCAGGCCATGTCGCCGAGCTTGCCGGGATTGTCGACGCGGCCGATCACTTCGCCGTTCGGCGCGATGATGCGGATTCGGGTGAAGATCAGCGTGTCGTCGACCCGCTCATTGGGGGCGACCTTGATCGCCAGGCGATCGCCGGCCGGCGACCAGGCCACGTCCTGGACCGAGCCGTCGATGGCCAGCGGCGCCGGCTCGGATTCTTCGTCCGGTCGGACGATCCAGATCCGACGAGGGCGCTCGCCCTCCTCGACCACGACGGCATCGAAGCCGAGTTCCTCGAGTCGTTCGATCTCCTCGTCGACCGGCTCGAAGGCCAGCAGCGCGACTTGCTCGCCGTCGGGCGCGAAGCTGTAGGCCGAAATGTCGGTTTCCAGAGAAACCAGGACCTCGGCTTCGCCGCCGTCGACCGGCAATGCGTAGAGCCTGCGGGTTTCGTCATCGTCGCGCTTGGCCAGAAACGTGATCCGGGACCCGTCCGGCGTCCACCCGATCGCGCCGACATCCACCTCGCCGCTGATGAACGGACGACCCTGCCCGCCGGCGTCCATGACGTGCAGCTCGTTCCACGCCGGACCGTCCTCGTCCACGCCGGGGCGCCGCTGCACGTTGACCGTGTAGGCGACGTATTTCCCGTCGGGGCTGAGCGCCGCCTGGCCGACCTGATCGAGATCGGCGATCTGTTCGAGCGTCATTCCGTCGGCCCGCGCGGTCGGCGCGGAGAACAGGACCAGCACGCAAAGGGACAGCGCCGCGGCGGCGAAACGAATCGGGATCCACATGGGCAAGACTCCTGGTTTGCTTGACATCGCCAGCCGGCGCTTCCTCCGGCGTCGAGGCGCCGGACTATAGCAAAGCGCCGTCGCTGCGGCGCAGGGACCGAAGGCCGCTCAGTCCGGCCAGGCGCCGAGAATCAGCCCGTAGACGAGGAACTGGACCAGGTTGAAGCCGGAGTTGATCGCCCAGTAGTGGAGTGGACGGCGTTCGAAGGCATTGTGGATCGCCAGCGACGTGGCGACGAACAGCAGACCGACCCCGAGCCCCCAGTGGACCCCCGCAGCCACGCCGGCGCCCTGCCCGAGGACCAGCGAAAACCCGGCGGCGGCCACGATCATGGCCACGAACGCAGACGCGAAGATCCGTCCGACATGCCCGGATCGGATTTCCTCATCGGTAAGACCCAGGGCACGCTGCCAGGGGCGGGCGAACATCAGCGGCGAATACCAGATCGCGCCGAGCACGAAGGCCACGATCGCTGCGACCAGGGCACCGAGCCAGTTGATGTCCTCGAACAGGATGTGCTGCACCATGACGACTCTCCCGATGGACTCCCGACTCAAGCCTCCCGGTTTTCCAGCTGCAGGTCAAGTGGGGTAAGGTTGCCGGGTCGTTCGAAGGACCTGGGCCCGGTGGCACGGCGATGCTGAAATTGAAACACGTGATGGCAATCCTGCTGCTCGGCGCGCTGGGCCTGACACTCATCTCGTGGTGGAATCGGGACGCCTTCAGCGATCCGCTGCCGTGGGACCCGGCGCTGGCCGAACCGCCGCGCCAGGTTCCCGTCGAGCGCGATGCCTTCATGGCCCAGGCCAACGGCGTGGACTATCGGATCCAGCCCCTGTACCGCTACGAACTCACCGGTCTCGTGGTTTCGTTCAAGCGCTTCAAGCCGGGCATCGGGATACACGAACGCTGGAACGACTACATCAACGTGGCGGACCTGTGCGTGGTCTGGGGCGACAACGCGAGCCAGCTCGACCTAAACGAGTTCGACTTCTGGAACCTGGAATTCACCTGCATGGTCCGGACCGACGACCTTGCGACCTGGAATCGCTTCGATCAGGATGCGCTGGCCAACAATCACCTGCTCACTACCGATCCGGCCGTCCAGGCAGTCATCGACGAGCTGAGGGTCGGCGACATCGTCTACCTGAGCGGTCACCTGGCCGAGTACGGTCAACCGGGTGGGCACGTGCGCGGGACCAGCACCACACGAACCGATCGCGGCAACGGCGCCTGCGAAACGGTCCATGTCGACCACGCGCAGATCCTCGCCTCGATGCACAACGGCTGGCGGACACGGTTCCGCCTGGGTCTGGGCTTGCTGGTGGCCCTGCTGATCGCCTGGTTCGCCATCCCGCACCGCCACCTGAGGTGACACCGCCGCCTCGCGGCTCTGCCCGGCTGGATCGTCAGGCGTCAGCCGCGGCGCGTTCCGACGCCGCCATTGCACGGCGGTAGCGCTCGGCCATTTCCGGCGCGGCGTCCGGCCCCGGCACCATGGCGATGTCGCGCAGGCCGAGCGTGCGTCCGTCCGCCGCCTGGACCACGACAGGGCGCACCGCCCGGCCGCTCGACCGCTCGACGATCCGCAGCGCCTCGCAGGAATCGCCCAGCCAGCGCTGGGACCACTGGGCCAGTGCAATCAAGACCGGATGCAGGGCGAGCCCGGATGCCGACAGGCGATATTCGTGCACACGGCGGTCGTCCGGACACGGCACCCGCTCGAGCAGACCTGCATCGACCAGGCGCTTCAGGCGGCCGGAGAGAATGTTGCGGGCGATGCCCAGCTGGCTTTCGAATTGCCCGAAGTGCACGGTTCCCAGGAAGGCCTCGCGCAGGATCATCAGCGACCAGTGGTCGCCCAGCAATTCGGTCACCCGGGCAATCGGGCAGGTGTCCATAGCAGCCGGTTTCGGAGTCATGGCTCCAGTCTGCCTAAATCAGTTGCATTTTGCAACTTTTATGCTAGACTGAATCTCGGTTGCATTATGCAACCTTGTTTCCGGCCCCGCTCATCCGGCGCCCGGATAACCACGGTCCACAGGCGCGACGCCGCAACGGAGATCCCCGATGCTCATCCACGACCCAGAAACCGACCGAAACCACAATCGAGACCCAGGTCGGGACGCCGCTACCCGTATCAACACACGACGCATACTCGCCCTCCTGGTCGTCTACGGCCTGATCGGTCTCGCCCTGCTCGCCTGACCGCTTCTCCGAGCGCGAGTCCGGCCAATCACGGACCCGGCAAATCCGGCAGCGGAATCCGCTCCGGATCGCCGGGCACCGGCGGAAACCGGCCTTGCTCCCAATCGGCCTGCGCGGCGCGAATGCGGTCGCTCGATGAGGACACGAAGTTCCACCACAGATACCGCGGTCCGTCCATGGGCTCTCCGCCGAGCAGGATCACCCGCGCACCCTGCTCGGCCTGGAGCTCGATCCGGGCACCGGGCGACAGGACCAGCAGACGACCGGACGGCTCCGGTCGGCCGTCGACGCGCAGCGCGCCTGCGTAGAGGTAGAGCGCACGCTCTTCGGCGACCGGTTCGATCCGGACCCGGGCCCCGGCTTCCAGGTTCAGGTCGACGTAGACCGTAGCGGTCGGCGTCTCCACCGGTGAGCGGACGCCGAAGGCCTCCCCGATCACGACCGAGGCGACCCAGCCCGCGTCCTCGGCTCGGGGAATCGCCGCCGCCGAGTAATGATGAAACTCCGGCGCGCAGGTTTCCAGCGATTCCGGCAGGGCCAGCCAGGCCTGCATGCCGGCAAGGACCGACGCGCCCTTGCGTAGATCGTCGGGCGTGCGTTCCGAATGCACCACGCCACGCCCGGCGGTCATCCAGTTGACCGCCCCGGGTTCGATGCGCTGTTCGCTGCCCAGGCTGTCGCGATGCATCAAGGCCCCCTCGAACAACCACGTCAACGTGGAAAGCCCGATATGGGGATGGGGCCGGACGTCCAGCCCCGAGCCTGCGTCGAAACGACCCCGCCCCATCTGGTCGAGAAACACGAAGGGTCCGACCATTCGCCGCTGCCGGCTCGGCAGCGCCCTGGCCACGTCCAGTCCGCCGACGTCGCTGGTTCTGGGTACGATCACCAATTCGATGCCGGGAGTCCGCGGCGCATCGCTCTGCACCCGTGCGTCGGGACAGTCCGACCAGCTCACGAGCCGGAACGGAGGTCGTTGGCCCGGATGGTGTAGCGAAACCGCTCCGCGCCGTTGCTGTCGTGCAGGATCAGGGTCGCAACGCGGTCGTCGCGCGGGCCCGTGATCTCGACCCGGCCGAAATTGCGCTCCGTGAACAGGCTGCCTTCGACCCGGTACTGGCCTTCACCTTCCTGCGGCGAACCGGCGCCGGCGGTCAGCGGCGAGACGGTCCAGTCGTACAGCGGGTACTCACCGCGCCGGCCCATCTTCAGCAGCACCGAGTGGTGCCGATCCCCGGTCAGGAACACCACGCCGGGAATGTCCTCGGCCGCGATGCGGTCGAGGATCTCGCGCCGTTCGCCGGGCGCCAGGTGGGCGTAGTTCTCGAACAACTCCGCGCTGTTGATGAACTGGCCGCCCACGACCACGAACTTGAACGTCGCATCGCTTTTCTGCAGCGCATCGATCAACCACTCCGCCTGCGCCCTGCCCAGCACTGTTCGCTCGCCGGTGACCCGGTCGTTGGCCGAGCGGAAATAGCGGTTGTCGAGAAGGAAGAACCCCGCGTCGTGCCACTCGAAGTACGACATCACGCCGCCGCCTCCCGCACCGCTGAACGGCGGATTCGGGAAGAACGCGTCGAAGACTTCCTTCGCCGTGTCCCGCAGCGCGTAGCTGCGATCGGAATTGTTCGGGCCGAAATCATGGTCGTCCCAGGTGCCGAAATGATGCATCCCCGTGAGCAGTCGCTGCATTTCCGGCAGCTGCCGCGAATGGCTGACCCGCTGGTACATGCCCCAGGGCGAGTCCCAGTCGACTTCGCGATAGTAGAAGTTGTCGCCCATCCACAGCATGAAGTCCGGATCGGCCTCGGCGATGGCGTCGTAGATCTGGTAATCGCCGCCGTAGGGGCGACCCGGCCGATCGTATTCCGGCTGGTTGACGTAGGAGCAGGATCCCAGGGCGAAGCTGAAGTCCGGCGGGCTCTCGCGCCACTGCCACAGCGGCTGGGTCTCGAAACGCAGCGCGAAGTCGCTGTCCTGGGCGCTGCCGTCGAGCAGCACCCGGTACTCGTACTCGGTGCCCGGTTCCAGGCCGGTGACGTCGATTTCCGCCGTGAACGCGGACCGGGCTTCGGTCCGGACCGCCCCGGAGACCCGGAACTCTTCGCTGCTGCCGGCCGGACGAAACGCCAGCCTCGCCTCGGCCGGACGATCGGTCTGCAGCCAGACCTGGACGACGCGCATCGCGGAGTAGCCCGGCATCGGGCCGGCCACCACCTGCTGCGCCGTCGCCGACTGGCTCAGCGACCCAGCCAACCACAGCGCGCAGCACAGCAGAACGGTTCGGAACGGCATGGTCGATCTCCTCATTGCTCGGGACGCCCGAGGATACCCGCACTTCATGACGCTCAGACGGCCATGACCGCCCCCTTGGGCCCCGGTGGCGCTCGACGGCAGGATCGAAGCGGCCGCGGTCGGCTCGCACCGAGCAACGGCCGATCGGGCCTGCGAATGAAACCTTTCGTGCGGTTCACGCGTCTACCACAGGAGGGAGACGAAACAGGGAGACGAGTCACCCGGCCCGTCCAGAGCACATCGCCATGAGCATGAACCGCGAACACGCACTCGAACTCCTGACCCTGCTGGCGGTGATCGCCATCGTCCAGGTGCCGATCAACGACCCCATCCGAGCGAAGCACTCAAGCGCTTCGCCGCCGGCTGCCGAAGCGGAGCCGAACGGGACAATGGCCGATCCGACGATCGCGCCGTACCGGCTCGATCCCCTCGCCCTGCTCCAGGCCAGCGTGCCGACGGGCTGGCGAGTCTCGCTATCGTCTTCCGTCCGGGCACCGTCGACCGCCGTGCGCGAAGAAGAGTCGACCGGAATTGGGATGTTGACCTGCTGACCTCGCGCGCCAGTCGGCACCCGAGCGGCCACGGTTCGCTTTGACCTTCATCGGTCGGATGACAGCTTCTGTTCCAGCGCGGATCGGTCCTCGCGCAGCAGGTTTCCGCGCAGTACTAGCGCAGCTGGCTGTCCTTGCTGCCTCGGCGATTCACCCCTCCCCGATCCGCCGCCGAATCGGCTTCGGCCTGGCAATCGACGCACAGCCGCACGCCGGGCACGGCCCGTCGCCGGGCCTCGGGAATCCCGTCCCCGCATTCCTCGCATTCGCGCAGGCTCTCGCCCTTCCCCATCCGGCTTCGTGCCCTGCGCACTTCATCCTCGACGCTGGCGTCGATCTGGTCCTGCACGGCCCCGTCGCGGGCCCATCCTCCGGCCATGACGTGTCGATCCTTCGGTCGAACCGGCCCTCAGTCTAGCGCGAACCGCTCGGCCACGCCGCGAACCGGCGCTCCTGGAAATTGTCCAAGCCATTGATTTGGATTAGTCTTGAGCCATGAACCGATACGGCAGCCTGTCCATTCTCCTCGTAGCCCTTGCGTCATCCGCTGGGCTCGCCTCCGTCGACGTCGGCAATGTCCTGACCCCCTTGGAGGTGCACCAGCTCCGGACCAGCGCCGAACGCGAACTCGCCGCGGTCGCCGCCCGCATCGACGATGCCGCCACGGCGAAGCGCCGGCTCCCGGCTTCCGCTTCGGTCACGCTCCAGCGCGCCGACACGGAACCCGATCCGCAGCTCCGCGAGGCGCTGCTCGAGAGCTGGCTCCGCGACTGGGCGCCGGAGCGCCGCTCCGATCCTGCGGTCGATGGATCGACGCTGGACCGGATCGAAGCGCTGACCCGCTTCGAGCCGATCGTCCGGGTCGGGCACCACGAGCATCCGGAGCGCTTCGTCCCGGCGTTCAACGTCGCCGGCCAGGCACGCAACCGACTGCACCGCATTGCCGTTCGCGACCGCGCCGACGAGTTGCTGCGCCGGCCGGCGACCCCGGCTCTCCTGGACCCCCTGCTGCGCGGGCCGAAGTCCGCGTCGGAAACGGCGACACCGGTTGCCTTCGAGGCGGCGGTCACGGCGCTGGCCGAACTTTCCGTCGAACGCCGCCTCCCCCTCCTTGCCGCGCTGCGCTCGCAGCTGCCCGTGGATCGATCCGAGGCCGAGTATTCCGCAGGTCCGGCCCTCCTCGAACTCCACGAACGGGGGGCCCTTTCCGACGACGGCGTGCTGCTCGACCTGGTCCGCCACGCCGAGACGTCCGTGGCAGCGGCGGCCCTGCGCCGCACCGACCGAGCCGGCGATCCGGTGCTGAAGACGGCGGCGGTCCGGGCTGCACTGGCCCGACCGGCGCTCGGCGGTCTCGCAATGGCTCGGGCGGCAAGCAGCCCCGACCCCGAACTGGCCGCTGCCCCCTGGTCGCTGCTCGATGACCCGGGACTCGGCGGCGATGCCGCGCTGGCCCTGGCACGCAACGCGCTCACCCTGGAATCCGAGATCGAGGCGCGCTACCCGACCGCAACCAGGCGTGAACGGCTGCGGATGCAGTTGGCGCTGCAGCTTCGGGATACTCGAGCCAGCCGATCCCTGCTGGCCCGCTTGACCGCGACC
This sequence comes from Wenzhouxiangellaceae bacterium, assembly GCA_965222675.1. GTDB lineage: Bacteria > Pseudomonadota > Gammaproteobacteria > Xanthomonadales > Wenzhouxiangellaceae. The sequence continues at coordinate 2,426,962 of OZ244963.1, forward strand.
GCCGGGTCGCCGAACGATTCGCCGCCGCTCGGCTCGACACAGGAGATCGAACGATGACCCGCCTGCAGGCCATCTGTGCGTTGTCGATCACGCTGGGCCTGGTCGGCGGCCTCGAGGCGCAGCAACGCTATACCTATGTCGAAGCGCCGGCGAGCGGCAACACCTTCGCGCTCGGCTACCCGCCGCCGATTCCCGAACCCACGACGCTGCCCTTCGATGGCTTCCGGACCTGGCAGGCGCTGCACGCTCGCCACCAGGACCTGATGATGATGAACGACTTCATCGACGGCGAGGTCGTGGGCCAGACGCGCCTGGGTCGCGATATCTGGGCCTATGCGCTGACCTCCCCGGACCCCGACATGCCCGACGGGCGGCCCAAGTCCTCGGTGCTGATCAACGGGGGCATCCACGCCCGCGAATGGGGCACGCCGGAACTGACCACCGGACTCATCGAGGGCTACGCGGATAACGCGGGCGACGGCTGGCTGTATGACTACCTGCTCGACCATGTTCGCTTCGTCGTGCTGCCGGTCAACAACATCGACGGATTCGTGCAGACCCAGCGCTATCCGACCGAGGTGCTCGTCGGTCAGGACCCGCGCTTCCCCGACGACTGGCCCCGCGACGGCCGGATGCGGCGCAAGAACCTGCGCGGCGCCGATGAGAACCTCGACACCTTCGGCGATCACCTCAACGGCGTCGACCTGAACCGCAACAACCCGCCCTTCTTCGACCCCGGCGGTTGGACCGACGTCGAAACCGACCTGACCTATCACGGGCCGTTCGCCCACAGCGAACCGGAAACCCAGGCCGTGGTTGCCGCGGGCGTCTATGCCGACGACGATCGCCTGCGCTGGTACCAGGACACCCACTCGTTCACCCAGCTGTTCTTTTCGAAGCGCACCTCGAACACCCGGCGTAATTCCATCCAGGCCCGCTTGCTGTCGACCTTTTCCCGATTCCACGACGCGCTGTCGCTGGAGCGCCACGGCACGGGGCGGCTCTACATCGATCAACCCGATCCGATCGACACGGGAATCGGCGTCACGCCCGAGTACTTCGCCTACACCTACGACATCCCCGCGTGGACGCTGGAAATCGAGCCGGACAACGGCGGCGAGGACTACGGCGGCTTCGGCGCCAACCACGACGGCTTCATCCTTCCGGAGTCCGAAGTAGCGCGCCTGCGCGACGACATGGCGATCACCCACGCCGTTCTGGCCTATCAGATGGCCGGTCCGCCGTCGATCCGTCGCGTCGAGATCATCACCATCGACGGCTTCCCGGCGCTGACCGCCGAGTGGACTCCATCCGCCAACGGCAGCCGCACGCTCGACGCGCGGATCTGGGAACCGCTTCTGGTCGGCCTGCAGTATCGACTCCGGGTGACCTTCGACAAGCCGATGCGCTGGCTGGATATCGACGGCGACGGATCCGTGCGGGAAACGCCCGGCCAGTCGCTTTCGTTGAATCCGTTGATCTGGTTCGGCACACCGACCTCCTCGAGCTTCGCGATCGACACGGCCGCCGGCCGATGGCTGGTCGAGGACGCGGACCGCTATGCCACGGACACCTTCGAAGTGACCTTCGAGCTGCCGCAGGCCATGGACCCGGCGGACGCGCGCGTCGAAACGCACGGGCTGGTGATCAGCGCCAGCGACCTGACCGGCCAGCTGCTCGACACCGACCCTTCGACCGCGGCCGACTGGGCCAACGGCGCCTGGACGGGTTACGAGAACAGCCAGGGCGTAGCCGGCGACTTCGGCGGCTCGGATTCAAACCTGCAGGTCCTCACCGTGACCCGCGACGCGGCCCGGATCTGGCTGCGACGGCGCGGCTGAAAGGTACGGCACGGGTCACGACACCGGACGCGCATCGGACAAGGGTCGGCCGGAAGATTCTCGACGCCGTTCGAGGAGCCTTCGACCATCCTTCGACGGTCGTTCGCCGCTTGCGCCCCCCGGAGCAACGAGCGGTCGGCCCATGGACGGTCTCCCGACCGAAGCGTGGATCGAATCAGCCGCTGAATCAGCCGCTGAATCAACTTCTGAATCAACCGCTGAGCGGCAGGTCCTCGAACGAGCCGGTCACGGTCATCGGCAAGCCGGGCAACGGGACCGGCTGTCCGGTCGTGCCGTCGCTGCAGCGCTCGAAGACCACCTCGAATACCCCGCTGATGCGGCCGTCCTCCAGCCTGGTCCGCTCGAACACGCCCCGGGCGGGATCGCCGGGCTTGCAGCTCACGGACCGGGCCAGGCCGTCGAGTTCGACGACGCGGCTGTAGGTGGTGTTGTTGAAACCGAGCTTTTCGGTGGAGGCAGCGCCGGCTTCGGGCAGTCCGCGGCCGTCGACGCTGACTCGCGTCCCCTCGGCGCGCAGATCGATCATGGATTCGTAGGCCCAGCCGATCCGCGCACCCGTCGATTCGCTTTCGAACCCCCCGCCAAGCGAATCCGTGACGGAAAACCGGCGCTGTTGTCCGCTGACGGCGACCGTCCGTGCTGCCGGCGGGGCGCTGCCGCCGGTTCCGTCGGACTCAGGGGGCTCGGTGCTGCACCCGACGAGGACCAGTGACGCGGCTGCCAGTACCCACTCGATCTTCATGCCCGGCTCCCGTGGCGTAAGAGTTCGTGACTCGATACGCAATCCGGGCACCCGGTGCGCCAACTCGCCGCGCCGGTCTACATGTTGCGGCGGTATTCTCCCCCCACTTCATACAGCGCGTGGCTGATCTGGCCCAGGGAGCAACGCTTCACCGCCTCGATCAGCGCCTCGAAGGTATTGCCCCGCGCACGGGCCACGTCCCTGAGCCGGCCCAGGCATTCGTCGGCCGACGCTTCGCTGCGGCGCTGGAACGCCCGGACGTTGCCGACCTGCTGGTCCTTTTCCTCGGTGCTCGACCGCATCAGCTCGATCTCGCCGCCCTCCTGTGCCGAGCCCTCCGGCGGCCGGAAGGTGTTGACGCCGACCAGCGGCAGGGACCCGTCGTGCTTCTTGTGCTCGTAGTACAGCGACTCTTCCTGGATCTTGCCGCGCTGGTACATGGTGTCCATCGCGCCGAGTACGCCGCCGCGCTCGGAAATGCGGTCGAACTCGGTGTAGACCGCATCCTCGACCAGGTCCGTGAGCTGATCGATCACGAAGCTGCCCTGGAAGGGGTTCTCGTTGTAGTTCAGGCCCAGTTCCTTGTTGATGATCATCTGGATGGCCACCGCGCGCCGGACCGACTCTTCGGTCGGCGTCGTGATGGCCTCGTCGTAGGCGTTCGTGTGCAGGCTGTTGCAGTTGTCGAAGATCGCGTACAGCGCCTGCAGCGTCGTCCGGATGTCGTTGAACTGGATTTCCTGGGCGTGCAGCGATCGACCCGAGGTCTGGATGTGGTACTTCATCATCTGCGAACGCTTGTTGGCGCCGTAGCGCTCGCGCATCGCGCGCGCCCAGATCCGGCGGGCGACCCGGCCGATCACCGAGTACTCCGGGTCCATGCCGTTGGAGAAGAAGAACGACAGGTTCGGGGCGAAGGCATCGATATCCATCCCACGAGCCAGGTAGTACTCGACGATGGTGAAGCCGTTGGACAGCGTGAACGCCAGCTGGGAGATCGGATTCGCCCCGGCTTCCGCAATGTGATACCCGGAAATCGACACGGAGTAGAAGTTGCGCACGCCGTGGTCGATGAAGTACTGCTGGATGTCGCCCATCATGTGGAGGGCGAACTCGGTCGAGAAGATGCAGGTGTTCTGGGCCTGGTCTTCCTTCAGGATGTCGGCCTGGACGGTGCCCCGGACGACCTTGAGCGTATCGGCCTTGATCTTCGCGTAGGTTTCGGCGTCCAGCAACTGGTCGCCGGTCACGCCGAGCAGGCCCAGGCCCAGCCCGTCGTTGGTCTTCGGCAGATCACCCGCATATCCGGGCAGGTCGTCGCCCAGCAGTTCGGCACGCTTCTTCTGCGCCGCTTCCCACTGGCCCGAATCCCTCAGGTGCTTCTCGACCTGCTGATCGATCGCCGTGTTCATGAACATCGCCAGGATCATCGGCGCCGGACCGTTGATGGTCATCGACACGGAGGTCGCCGGGTCGCTCAGGTCGAAGCCGGAATACAGCTTCTTCATGTCGTCCAGCGTCGCGATCGAAACGCCCGAGTTGCCGACCTTGCCGTAGATGTCCGGCCGCTCGGCCGGGTCTTCGCCGTAGAGCGTCACCGAGTCGAACGCGGTCGACAGTCGGCGCGCCGGCTGGCCCTCGGACAGGTAGTGGAAGCGGCGGTTGGTCCGCTCCGGCGTGCCCTCGCCGGCGAACATCCGGATCGGGTCCTCGTTGGTCCGCCGGTACGGGTAGACGCCTCCCGTATACGGATAGTGGCCCGGCAGGTTCTCCTTGTGCAGGAAGACCAGCAGGTCGCCCCAGTCCGAGGTCTGCGGCGCCGCAATCTTCGGAATCCGGAGCTTCGACAGCGACTCGCGATAGTTCGAGCCCGAAATCTCGCGTCCGCGAACCTCGTAACTGTACTCGTCGGCCTCCACCGCGGCCTTCAATTCGGGCCAGGCGCGCAGTCGGTCGCGCGCCTCTTCGGGAATCGACTTCAGGGCTTCGTTGTAGCGCTCGGCCAGCAGCTTGCGCTCATCGGACGGCGGCAAGGACTCGAAGCTGCGCAAGGGCTCCGGCAGGTCGTCGGTCTCCAGTTCGCGCAATACCTCGTAGTAGTGCTGGGCCCGACGCACTTCTTCGGCCCAGCGAAGGATCGACGCGTTCAGTCCGCGACCCTGCTCGGCGATCTCGGCCAGGTAGCGAACGCGTTGACCCGGAATCAGAACCGAGCCCTTCGGTTCGGCGGCTTCGGCCTCCGAGCCAGGCTCGAAATCGCAGCGCGGACCGCGCCGGTCGAGGTCCCGGATCAGCCGACACAGGTTGGCGAACATCCAGGTCACACCCGGGTCGTTGAACTGGCTGGCGATCGTGGGATATACCGGCACCTGTTCATCGGAAAGATCGAACTTCAGCCGGTTGCGTTTCCACTGCTTGCGAACGTCGCGCAACGCATCCTGGCTGCCTTGCCGGTCGTACTTGTTCAGCACCACGAGTTCCGCGAAGTCCAGCATGTCGATCTTCTCGAGCTGGCTGGCCGCGCCGTACTCGGAGGTCATCACGTAGACCGGCAGGTCGACGAGGTCGACGACCTCGGAGTCCGACTGACCGATCCCGGCCGTTTCCAGCAACACCAGGTCGAAGTCGCAGCGACGGAGGAACTCCAGGCTGTCGCGGACCACCTCGGACGTGGCCAGGTGTGCCCGGCGCGTGGCCATGGATCGCATGAACACGCGGTCGGAACGCAGCGTGTTCATCCGGATCCGGTCGCCGAGCAGCGCGCCGCCGGTGCGGCGGCGGGTCGGATCGACGGCCAGCACCGCGATCTTCATCTCGGGGAAGTGCTGCAGGAAGCGGTTGATCAATTCGTCGGTGACCGACGATTTGCCGGCGCCCCCGGTTCCGGTCAGCCCGATGACCGGAATTGTGCCATCGACGGGCTTCGACAGCTGCGCCTGCTGGTGTTCGGACAAGGTGCCGGTCTCGATGGCCGACAACGTTGCGGCCACCGCTCCGGCATCCAGACGCTCGTCGCCGCCCGGCAAGCGCGGTGACGGACGCCGGCGTGCGCGGCGCGCCTTCTCGGTCCGCTCGACCAGGTCGCCGATCATTTCGGCCAGGCCCATCTTCATGCCGTCGTCGGGGTGGTAGATCCGGTTGACGCCGGCAGCCTCCAGCTCGCGGATTTCGCCCGGGGTGATCGTCCCGCCCCCGCCGCCGAATACCTGGATGTGGGAAGCGCCCTGCTCGGCGAGCATGTCGACCATGTACTTGAAGAACTCGTTGTGGCCGCCCTGGTAGGAGCTGATCGCGATGCCGTCGGCGTCCTCGCAGATCGCGGCCCGGACGATCTCGGCGACCGAGCGATTGTGGCCCAGGTGCACGACTTCGCAGCCCTGGGCCTGGATCAGGCGACGCATCAGGTTGATCGCGGCATCGTGGCCGTCGAACAGGCTGGCGGCGGTCACGAAGCGCAGCGGCGTATCGGAACCCGGCGCGGACTGATCGGAAAGGGATTCGGCGGTCTGATTCATACGGGGACCTCGGTCACGGACGGTCAATCCCCTATTTTAGCGCGCCTCGCATCGGCACCGCGCCGAAGGCTGCCTCCCCGGACAGGCCGCTCCGCCGCTGCGCTGCAAGGCGCTCCGTCGGTGCAGATGCCGAATCCGCCAACGGCGATCGGAACGAGGGTCAGTCTTCCGGATTGAACAGGCGCCTGGGCCGCAGGCGACCGTCCGGATCGATGCGGCCGAGGCCGACGAAGACGTCGCCATGCCGGATGCGTACCGGGTCGGCGGGGTCGCAATCGACCGCGACCGACTGGCCGTGACGGATCGCCCGCTCGCCATCGGAGTCGACGCGGACTTCGGGCAGGTCGCTCAAGGCGGTTTCCGGCGCCTGGAGCAGCGCCCGTCGATCCGACTCGGAACCCAGGGCCTCGAGGGCGTCCAGCGTCACCGCATCGCGCAGGTCGAAGGGCCCGGACCGTTCGCGGCGCAGCGCCGTGAGGTGGGCTCCGCAGCCCAGCCGATCGCCGAGATCCATCGCCAGGGATCGGATGTAGGTGCCCTTGCTGCACTGCACCCGCAGCGTGAGCCGGTCGCCTTCGAAATCGAGCAGGTCGAGACGGGTGATCGTGACCCGCCGAGGCGGGCGGTCGACCTCGATGCCCGCCCGGGCGAGCTCGTGCAGGCGCTTGCCGTTGTGCTTCAGCGCCGAATACATCGGCGGCACCTGGTCGATGGGGCCGCGGAATTCCTCCAGCGCCTGCTCCAACCGCTGCCGGTCCAGCTCCGGGACGGGTTGCCTGGCGATCTCCTCTCCGTCGGCATCGCCGGAATCGGTGGCAACCCCGAGCCTGGCCTCGGCCAGGTAGCCCTTGTCGGCGTCCAGCAGAAACGCGGAGACCTTGGTCGCCTCGCCGAAGCACAGGGGCAGCAGTCCGGTGGCCATCGGATCCAGCGCGCCGGTATGGCCGGCCTTGCGAAGGCCCAGCAGGTACTTCGCCCGGCCCAGCGCCTGGTTGGACGTCAATCCACGGGGCTTGTCGAGCAGCAGGATTCCGGAACGTGGCATGGCAGGAGGAAAGGCGTCGAACGCGCCGCCGACGGCGGCGCCCGAAGTCAGTCGTCGCGGGGCTTGCGTGCAGCAGCCAGCAGCTGTTCGATACGCTGGCCGGACTCGGTCGAAGTGTCGTGGATGAACCGCAGGGACGGAACGATCCGGAGCCTTACCCGTCCTGCGAGCTCGTGACGGATCTGCGGTGCGGCCTCGGCCAGCACGGAGATCGCGTCGGAGGCCTTTTCGATCTCGAGGACCGAAACGAACACCCGGGCATGGGCCAGGTCGCGCGAGACCTCGACATCCGTAACGCTGGTCAGCGACGGCAGGTCGTGCTCGAACTCCCGACGGATGATGTCGGCCAGCTCACGACGCAGCAGCCCGGCTACGCGATCGGCGCGGCCACTCATCTCAGTCGTCCAGCGTCCGTGCGACTTCGTAGCGCTCGTAGCACTCGATCTGGTCGCCCGGCTTGACGTCGTTGTACTGCTTCACGCCGATCCCGCACTCGGTCCCGGCCTGCACTTCCTTGACGTCGTCCTTGAAGCGGCGCAGCGACTCGAGTTCGCCCTGGTACACGACTACGTTGTCGCGAAGCACGCGGATCGGATTGGTCCGCTTGACCGTGCCCTCGACCACCAGGCAGCCGGCGATCGCACCGAGCTTGGAAGAGCGGAACACGTCCTTGACTTCGGCCAGGCCGATGATCTCTTCCTTCGTCTCGGTGCCCAGAAGACCCGAAATGGCCTTCTTCACGTCGTCGATCGCCTCGTAGATGATCGAGTAATAGTTCAGGTCCAGGCCGGCCTCGCTGATGACCTTGCGTGCCGACGCATCGGCACGGACGTTGAACCCGATGATGATTCCGTTCGAGGCCTGGGCCAGGGATGCGTCCGATTCGGTGATACCGCCGACGCCGGACGAAACCACATTGACCTTGACCTCTTCGTTGGAGAGCTTGGTCAACGCATCGCGCAGCGCTTCGGCCGAACCCTGCACATCGGCCTTGATGACCAGATTGACGGCCTGCTGGTCGCCGACCGCACCATCGCCCATCTGGTCGAACAGGTTCTGCAGCTTGGCGGCCTGGCGTTCGGCCAGTCGGCCTTCGCGCGCCGAGGACTTGCGTTGATCCGCCGCTTCGCGCGCCTTGCGTTCGTCGGCCACGACCAGCACCTCGTCGCCGGCATTGGGCACGCCCGACAGACCGAGAATCTCGGCGGGGATGGACGGGCCCGCTTCCTCGATCGGATCGCCCGCCTCGTTGAACATGGCACGGACGCGGCCGAACTGCTCACCGGCCAGCACCATGTCGCCCTTGTTCAGGGTGCCGTCCTGGACGAGTACGGTCGCGACCGGTCCACGGCCCTTGTCCAGCGAACTCTCGACCACCACGCCGCGGCAGCGGCGATCCGGCACGGCCTTGAGTTCGAGGACTTCGGCCTGCAGCAGGATCGCCTCGAGCAGCGCATCGACGCCCTCGCCGGTAATCGCCGACACCGGCACGAAGATTTCCTCACCGCCGTAGTCCTCGGGGACCACTTCCTCGGCCGACAGCTCGTTCTTGACCCGATTCAGGTCCGCTTCCGGCTTGTCGATCTTGTTGACTGCCACGATCAGTGGCACGCCGGCGGCCCGGGCGTGCTGGATCGCCTCCTTGGTCTGCGGCATCACGCCGTCGTCGGCGGCAACCACCAGGATGACGATATCGGTGGCCTGCGCGCCGCGAGCGCGCATCGAGGTGAACGCGGCGTGACCCGGGGTATCGAGGAAGGTCACCACACCATTATCGGTGGTGACGTGATAGGCGCCGATATGCTGGGTAATGCCTCCACTCTCGCCATCCGCGACCTTGGCCCGGCGGATGTAGTCGAGCAGCGAGGTCTTGCCGTGATCGACGTGGCCCATCACCGTGACGACCGGCGGGCGCGTAGACTCTTCGCCGCCCTCGTCGTCGCCAGCCAGTTCGCTCTCGATATCCTGCTCCTGCGCCGGACTCGCCTCGTGGCCCATTTCTTCGGCCACCAGGATCGCGGTCTCCTGGTCGAGCGCCTGGTTGATGGTGACCATGGATCCCATGTTCATCAGCGCCTTGATCAGGTCGCCGGCCTTGACGGCCATCAGCTTGGCCAGCTCGCCGACGGTGATCGATTCGGGAATCTCGAGTTCACGCTTGACCGGCTGGGTCGGCATCTGGAACCCGTGCTCGCCGCCGACACTGGTCGACTTGCCGCGACGCTTCGGCTTGCGACGCTTGCTCTTGGCCGCCACGTGCAGCTCCTCGCGACCGTAGCGAGTCTTCGGTCCCTTGCCGCCCTTGCGCTTGGCTTCCTTTTCTTCCTCGCGTTTGCGGCGCGCTTCGCGTTCGCTTTCCAGGCGCGCGGCCTCGGCTTCGGCTCGCGCCCTTGCCTCGGCCTGCTCGCGGGCCTGCTGCTCGGCCTCGCGCATCTTCTCTTCCTCGGCCTGGCGCCGCTCCTTCTCGGCCTGCTCCACTTCCCGCGCTTCGGCCTCGACCTTCGCCTGCTCTTCGGCCTCGGCACGCCGCTTCTCTTCGAGCTCGCGCTCGGCCTGCTCGGCTTCCTCGCGCTGACGGCGCGATTCTTCGAGCGCCTTGAGCGCTTCCTCGCGCTCGGCATCGGTCTGCTCGGCCTCGCCGATCGAGCCGCGCTTGACGTAGGTTCGCTTCTTGCGGACCTCGACGTTGACGGTGCGCGACGGCGCAGCGCCACGGGTCCGGGTACGCCCCGCTCCACCGGCCGGCACCTTGAGTTCGCTTACCGTCTTGCGCCGCAAGGTGACCTTCTTCGGCGAATCGCCTTCATCGCGCGTCTCGGTCTTGCCGTGCGACGTACGAAGGTGGGCCAGCAACTTCTTCTTGTCGTCGTTGGTCACGGGCGCGTCGGCAGCCTCGACCTCGATACCGGCCTCCTTGAACTGGGCCAGCAGTCGGTCCGGCGTGACACCGAGCACCTCTGCCAATTGCGAAACGGTGACCTGCGACATTCAGACTCCTTGCTACTTCGATGGGTTCGTGGACTGCGTACGGGCGACTCGGGTCAGCCTTCTTCGGCAAACCAGTGAGCGCGCGCTTCCATGATCAGTTCTGCGGCCGTTTCGGCATCCAGGTCCTTGACGTCCTCGAGCTCGTCGACGGCGCATTCGGCCAGGTCGTCACGGGTACGCACACCCTGCTCGGCCAGGCGGAACGCGATCGTCTCGGTCATGCCCTTCAGCGCCAGCAGGTCTTCGGCCGGGCGGTTCTCTTCCAACTGCTCTTCCGAGGCAATCATCTGCGTAAGCAGCGCGTCGCGGGCACGGCGCCGCAGCTCGGCGACGATGTTCTCGTCGAACTCCTCGATCGCCATCAGCTCCGATTCCGGCACGTAGGCGACCTCTTCGACGTTCGAGAAGCCTTCCTGGACGAGAATTCCGGCCAGCTCCTCGTCGACATCGAGCTTGTCGACGAACATCTGCAGCACCGAGCGCGATTCTTCTTCGCTCTTGGCCTCGGCATCCTCGATCGTCATGACGTTGAGTTCCCAGCCCGACAGCTCCGAGGCCAGGCGGACGTTCTGACCACCGCGGCCGATCGCCTGCGACAGATTGTCTTCCTCCACGGCCACGTCCATGCTCTTGGCATCTTCGTCGACGACGATCGACGCGACTTCCGCCGGCGCCATGGCATTGATGACGAACTGGGCCGAGTTTTCATCCCACAGGATGATGTCGATGCGTTCACCGCCGAGTTCGTTGGACACCGCCTGGACGCGCGAACCGCGCATGCCCACGCAGGCGCCGATCGGGTCGGTCCGCGAGTCCAGTGCGTGGACCGCGATCTTGGCGCGACGACCGGGGTCGCGTGCCGCGCCCTTGAGTTCGAGCAGGTTCTGACCGATCTCCGGCACTTCGATCTTGAACAACTCGATCAGCAGTTCGGGCATGGTCCGGCTGACGAACAGCTGCGGACCGCGCTGCTCGGCGCGAACCTCGTAGAGATAACCCCGCAGTCGATCGTTGATACGGACGTTCTCGCCCGGGATCGTGTGACGCGACGGCACGAAGGCTTCCGCGTTGTCGCCCAAGTCGAGGTAGATGCCCCCGCGCTCCAGGCGCTTGACCACGCCGCTGACCAGCTCGCCGACGCGGTCCTCGTAGGCTTCGACGACCTGGGCGCGCTCGGCCTGGCGGACCTTCTGCACGATCACCTGCTTGGCGGCCTGGGCAGCGATGCGGCCGAATTCGGGCGCCTCCATCGGTTCCTCGATGAAGTCGCCGACCTCGAGCTCGGAATCCAGCTTCCGGGCCTCGGTCAGGCGAATCTGCCGGTCTTCCGATTCCAGCTCCGCCTCTTCCTCGTCGTCGGAAATCACTTCCCAGCGACGGAACGCCTCGTAGTCACCGGTTTCGCGATCGATCGCGACACGGGTGTCGATGTCGTCGGGGTGACGACGGCGCGCGGCCGAAGCCAGTGCGGCCTCGATCGCGTCGAAGATGATGTCCTGGGACAGGCCTTTCTCGTTCGAGACCGCTTCGGCGACCTGCAGGATTTCCTTGCCCTTCTTCATTCGATTGCTTCCGACTCGTTGCCTTGAATGGTCGCGCGGCGCTCAGTCCGCCGCACCCGAGGTTCGTTCGCCGGCCATCAGTGCATCCCAGTCCGGCTTCAGGTTGGCCCGCCGGATCGCATCCAGCGGCACTTCATGAATCTGTCCGTCGACGTCGATCTCGACGCGTTCGGCGTCGGCGCCCTTCAGCGTGCCGACCAACTTGCGGCGCCCTTCGATCGGCGCGAACAACTGCAGGACCGCCTGCTCGCCGGCAAATGCAGCGTACTGCTCCGGCTCGAACAACGGTCGTTCCACGCCCGGCGACGAAACTTCCAGGCTGTACTGACCCGAAACCGGATCCTCGACGTCGAGCAGTGCCGAGACTTCCCGGCTGACGTCGGCGCAGTGGTCGACCGTGATGCCGTCCGGCTCGCGGTCGATGTAGATGCGGATCAACCGGTTCTTCGGATTGGACAGGTACTCCAGGCCGACGAACTCGAAACCCAGCGACTCGATCGCAGGCTTCAACAGCGCCTTCAGTTCGTCCTCGACCGCCATCCGCTGTCCTCCGTCGGTTGCCTGTGGCCGTATCGATGCGCGGGCCGGTCGGACCCGGACGTTGTTCGTCGACGAGACCAGCGAGCCCTATAACAAAAAAGCCCCTGAAGACCAGGGGCTTTCTTGCACCGATGACCTGGTAGCGGGGGCAGGATTCGAACCTGCGACCTTCGGGTTATGAGCCCGACGAGCTGCCAGACTGCTCCACCCCGCAATCGAGCCAACAATGATATCCGAAGACGAAATCCAACGCAAGCCCGATTGCTCCGAAAAGGCGTGAAACGGCCCGTGGAATCGTCCGGAACGAGGGCGCGGTCAGTCCTTCGCCGCGGCGTCCGCGCTTGCATCGTCCCTCGTGGCGACGAACGCGTCTCCCAGCAAGCGATTGACCCGCCGCACGAAGCCGGCCGGATCGGCCAGGTCGCCGCCCTCGACCAGCAACGCCTGCTCCAGCAGCAGCGCCGACAGTTCATCGATCCGCACGTCATCGGGGGCCAACCCGGCAACGGCGCGCACCAGCGGATGCGCCGGATTGACTTCGAGCTGGGGCGTCGCTTTCGGAATCGGCTGGCCGGCCTGCTCGAGCATCCGTCGCATGCGTGGGTCCAGGCCACTGGGGTCGACCACGCAGCTGGCCGAGTCGGTCAAGCGCCGGCTGACCCTGACGCCGGCGACGCGCTCGCCGAGGGCTGCGCGAATCCGGCCCACCGCGCCTCCGGCGGCATCGTCCGACGCGTCGCTTTCGGCCTCGTCCTCATCGCCATCGGTCGTCGGCGGACCGTCGGCGGCCGAGCGCAGGGGCTTGCCGTCGAACTCGAACAGGTGGTTGACCACCCAGGCATCGATCGGGTCGGTCAACAGCAGGACCTCTGTGCCCTGCGCCCGGAACGCCTCCAGATGGGGGCTGTCCAGGGCCTGGCGGACGGAGTCGGCGGTCAGGTACCAGATCGTGTCGGCCGAATCGCCGGCCCGCTCGAGGTACTCGGACAAGCCCACCGAGTGCGACGCCCGGGACGTGGTGCTGGAAAAGCGCACGAGGCGGGCGATCCGATCTCGCTGCTCCGGGTCCTCGATCAGGCCCTCCTTGAGGATCGCCCCGAAATCGCGCTGGAAGGCGTCCCAGGGTTCGCCGCCGGAATCCGCCAACCTCTCGATCATGTCCAGTGCGCGCTTGACGACCGTTGCGCGGATCTTCTTCAGCAGCGGACTGTCCTGGAGAATCTCGCGCGAAACGTTCAGCGGCAGGTCGGACGAATCGACCACGCCGCGCAGGAAGCGAAGATAGCGCGGCACCAGCTGCTCGGCGGCATCCATGATGAACACGCGCTGGATGTAGAGCTTCACGCCGTGCAGGTCGTCCCGGTTCCAGGCAAGGGCGAACGGCGCGCGACCCGGCACGAACAGCAGCAGCGAATAGCGCTGGGTGCCCTCGACGTGGTGATGGGCCATGGTTGCCGGCGGCTGGTCGTCGCCCGTCAACCCTTCATAGAACTCGTGGTAGTCCGACTCCTCGAGCTCGTTCTTCGGACGGGCCCAGAGCGCCTTGGCATCGTTGACGATCTCGCCGGTGGCGTCGTCCTCGCTTGCGCCAGGCGATTCCAGGCGGATCGGAAAGGCGATGTGGTTGGAGTAGTGCTTCAGGATGCCGCTCAGGCGATCGCCGTCGAGGAGGTCCAGATGGTCCTCGCCGAGCGTAAGCTGAACGCGGGTGCCCGGGCGGTCGCGATCGATCGTCTCGACCGTGTAGTCACCCTTGCCGTCGGAGCTCCAGCGTACGCCCTCGCCGGTCGACGCCCCGGCGCGGCGGGTTTCGACGCAGACCCGGTCGGCAACGATGAAGGCCGAGTAGAAACCGACGCCGAACTGGCCGATCAGCTGGGCGTCGGCCTTGCGGTCGCCGCTGAGCTGGTCCAGGAAGCGGGCGGTGCCGGAGCGCGCGATCGTGCCCAGGTTCTCGATGACGTCCGCGCGGCTCATGCCGATGCCATTGTCTTCGACCTCGAGCAGGCCGGTCTCCCGGTCGTAGCGAACGATGATGTTCGCCTCACCGGCGCCGGCGGTCAGCGATTCGTCGGTCAGGGCCTCGAAGCGAAGCTTGTCGAGGGCGTCGGAGGCGTTCGACACGAGTTCGCGCAGGAAGATCTCTCGATTCGAGTACAGCGCGTTGATCATCAGCTTGAGCAGCTGATGCACCTCGGTATCGAACGGGCGGGTCTCGGCGGCCTCGCCGGCCGCGCGACCCTGGTGTTCCTTGGCGTGCTCGTTCACGTTCTCGTCCTCGTCCTTGATCGTGGTGTCGGGTGCGGTCCCGGTCGCAGCGTGCGCCGCCTCACGCGGCTCGTCGGGCTGCGGTGATGGATTCTGGGGTCGGTCGTTCATAAAAGCGGTCCGGGCAGATTCGACTCTTGCGTTGCCGGCAGAGATGGGCGGTCCCGCCCCGGATTTCAAGCAGGAGCCCGCCATTCCGGCGAGTTGCATCGAGCCGGGCTCGCCCGGATAATGCACGTCCCTCGGTCTGGCCCACGGGCCCGGAAACCATCGCCGCATGCGCCACCATTACCGGATCACCATCACAGACTTTCGCGCCGCGAAGCACTACACGCTCTCGCAGCTCATGTGGCGTGTGGTGCTGTCCGGAGCCGGCGTCATCGCCACGGTCTTCCTGGGCAGCCTGCTGGTGATCCAGCTGATGTCGGGCCGCATCGACCGCCTCAACGGCGATATCGAGGACCTCCGCGCGCAGAACCTCGCTGCCGAGCAACGCAACGACGAACTGCTGGCGCACCAGGCCGAGCTCAATCGGCAGGTCGATGCCCGCGCCCGGGAATTGATCGCCCTGACCGACGATCTCGAACAACTCGAGAGCCTGATCGGCGTCGACGCCCCGCAGACGCTGCCGGTGGCCGAACGAATCTCGGTGGCCAGCCACACGGCGCTGGAGCGGCGGCTCCTGCTCACGTCCGTGCCCAGCGGCTACCCGCTGGCCGAGACGCGAGTGACGTCGGGCTACGGCATGCGCGACCACCCGGTCGACGAGGGCACGAGACTGCACGGCGGTGTGGACCTGCGCGCGTCGCGAGGCACCGCGATCCTGGCAACCGCCGACGGCGTGGTCGAATGGGCCGGCCCGAACCCGGGATCGGGCATGGGCACGATGATCAAGCTGGTCCACAACTACGGCTTCACCACCTACTACGCGCACCTGGACCAGGTCGACGTCCGCGTCGGCGAGTACGTGCGCGAAGGACAACCGATCGGCCGCTCGGGCAACACCGGCCTGTCGGCGGCACCGCATCTGCATTACGAGGTGCGATACCTCGGCCGCCGGCTCGATCCGCGGCCGTTCCTGGACTGGTCACTGGACCGGTACGACCTGGTATTCGACGAAGAGGAGCGCGTGCAATGGGAATCCTTGGCAGAAACCGTCCGCAGCAAGGTGCGGGTACTGGATCCACGATCCTCGGATCCGGCACCGAGCTGGTCGGCGATCTCGCCCTGAGCGACAGCCTGCACGTCGACGGGCGGCTGGAAGGCAACATCCGGTCCGAGGCCGACGTCACGCTCGGTGAATCGGGCCGCGTCGACGGCGAGATTCATGCTCGGCGGGTGCTGGTCAGCGGCACCATGAACGGGCGGGTCAACGCCGAACGGCTGGAAATCGTCGCCGGCGGATCGGTCGAGGGGACCATCAGCGTGGTCGATCTCGTGATCGAACCCGGCGGACGATTCAACGGCGCCAGCGAGCTTCGCGAACAGCCGGCGGCAACGCGATCCGGGAACAACGCGAAGTCACGGAGCGGCCGGTCCGCCGACGGACACGACAGCGGCCCGGAAAAGGAATCGTCTCCGGCATGAACCCGGTTCCGGCCTCGTTCAGCCGCGCCCAGGGGGTCGATTTCGCTCCTTGAGCCGGAAATACAGGGTCCGCTCGAGCCTGGCCACGCACTCTCCATCCGCATCCATCACCCGGACTTCGTGGTTCTTCAGAAAGCGTTCGCCGCGTGCCACCGCTCGCCTGACCTCATCGAGATCGGACTCCTCGAGACGGAATTCCGCAGCCACCGTGCCCCGTCCGGGCTTGACGAAACGAATCGAGGCCGAATAGTCCCAGACCAGGTAGTCGTCGCCCAGGGCCTTCAGGTACATCAGCATCAGGAACGGGTCGGTCATCGCGAACAGGCTGCCGCCGAAGTGGGTACCGACGTAGTTGCGATTCAGCCGGCCGGCGACCAGATCGACCCGCACGTAGCGCCAGTCATCGGCGATTTCGCGCACGCGAATTCCTGCCCCCAGGTACGGCGGCCAGAGATTCATCAGGTTTCGGAAAAGCCAGGGCTTCATTCGCGGGGATTCGAGGGGGCCTGCCGGTGGATAGGGTGAAAATCCTTCACCGGCTCCCGCGCCGGCCAATGAGGCCCGGCAGAAGCCGACCAGACCCGGTCTTCAATGCAGGCAAACGGACCCGGAAAATCGTCTACGAAAACGGCCCGGAGCGCGGGCGCCGGGCCGTCGATGCGGGGCGTGGATGAACCATGCCCCGATGTTCGCGTTGCGTAGAGCTCAGGAAGAGGCGCGCGCCCGGCCCGTGAGCTTCTCGCGGATACGCGCTGCCTTGCCTTCGAGATTGCGCAGGTAGAACAGCTTCGCGCGGCGCACGCGACCCTTGCGCTTCACCTCGATCGATTCGATCAGCGGGCTGTAGCTCTGGAACACGCGTTCCACGCCGGTGCCGTGCGAGATCTTGCGAACGGTGAAGGCCGAGTGCAATCCCCGGTTGCGGCGTGCGATGACGACGCCTTCGAAGGCCTGCAGACGCTGGCGCTCGCCCTCGCGAACCCACAGGTTGACGACGACGGTGTCCCCCGGCGAGAAATCCGGGAGTTCCCGCTGGGTCTGTTCGGCATTGATCTGGTCGATGATGTTCATGGTGCGAATTCCGTCCGCTCGATGATTTCGGCGCGGGAGCAGCCGTCTGCTACACCCGCCAAGTCAAGCGCGCAAGTATAGCGCAAGATTTACTGCAGCGAAAGGGGAACGGCGCCCCGGATCACGATTCGGACGACGACTCAAGGAGGGCCAGTTCGTTCTCGTCGAGGCAACCGCCCCGTCGCAGGGCTTCGATCAGGTCCGGGCGGCGATCTTGTGTGCGCAGCAATGCCTGGCGCCTCCGCCAGCGCGCAATGGCCGCGTGATCGCCGGAACGCAGAACCTCCGGAACCGCCCGCCCCCGCCAGCTCTCCGGCCGGGTGTAGTGCGGGCAGTCCAGCAGTCCGCTGGAAAACGAGTCCTGGGCGGCCGATTCCTCGTGGCCGAGCACGCCGGGCTGCAACCGGAGCACCGCATCGATCAACGCCGCAGCGGCCAGTTCGCCTCCGGACAGCACGAAATCGCCGAGCGACCACTCTTCGTCGACCAGCTCGTCGTGGACCCGCTCGTCCATGCCCTCGTAGCGGCCGCACACCAGGATCAGGCGCTGGCGCCGGGCCAGCTGCTCGACGGCCCTCTGGTCCAGGCGTCTGCCCTGTGGCGTCAGTGCCGCCACCGGTGATTCCGACCCCTGCTTCGCTTCCTCGATGGCACGGGCCAGCGGCTCGGGACGCATGACCATGCCGGGTCCGCCGCCGTAGGGGCGATCGTCGACGCTCTTGTGAGCGCCCTCGGCATGCGCTCGCGGATCGAAGGTCCGGAGCCTGACGCGCCCGTCGGCGAGCGCCTTGCCGGTCAGGCCGAGCTCGTGCAGGGATTCGAACCAGTCGGGAAACAGCGTGACGATGTGGAGTTCAGTCAGCATCGGTCCATTCCGGCTGCCAGTCGACCACCACGGTGCCGGCGTCGAGATCGACCTCGTGGATATAGCGATCGAGCACGAACGGCACCAGGTGATCGCGCCCTCCGTCGTCCCGCCGGATCACCAGGATGTCGTGCACGCCGGCGTCGAGGAGACCGTGGACCCGACCCAGTTCGGCCGACTCCAGGTTGAGAACACGCAGATTCAGCAGATCCTTCCAGTAGTACCGGCCGGGACCGGACTCGGGCAGCGCCTCGACGGGAATCCGCAGCTCGACCCCGGCCAGCCGCTCTGCGCCCTCCCGCGAATCGATCTCCTCGATTCGGGCGACCAGGCGCGGCCCCTGACGACGCCACTCGCGGACGTGAAGAAGCCCCGGCGGGCCGTCGGCCTGCCAGGGCTGGTAGTCGAAGATGTTCTCGGGCGGTTCGGTAAAGGAAAAGACCTTTACCCATCCGGACACGCCCCAAGCACCGTTCAAGCGGCCGATGCGAAGCGTGGCTTCACTGGGCTCGTCCGGGCCCGGGGCAGTCATGTCCGGGCTCAGGCGTCTGCCGAAGCGGCCTTGCGCGATTCGTCGACCAGGTGGCTGACGCGTTCGGAAATCTGCGCGCCCTGCTCCTTCCAGTGATCGATACGCTCGAGGTCCACGCGCAGGCGCTCGGCCTGGCCGCGGGCGACCGGGTTGAAGAACCCGATACGCTCGATGTAACGGCCGTCGCGGCGGTTACGGCTATCGGTCACCACGATGTGGTAGAACGGCTGTTTCTTGGCACCACCACGTGCCAGTCGAATCTTGACCATGCTGTCTCCTGCTCCATCGACCGGACGATCATCCCCGGCCGTTTTGCTTGTGTTCGAAAGGACGCGGGATTGTACCCGCATTCCGCGTTGATCGGGCCCGGACGGGTGTCCGTCCGGGCCGTCGGTCCTGCTTACTCGGCTGCACCCTCTTCGCCAGCACCACCCGCATCGGCCGTTTCGGCGGATTCGGCTTCGTTGGCTCGGAGCAGCGCGGCCAGTTCGGCCTCCGTATCGCCCACGACTTCGGCATCCTCACGCCGGAGCTCGCGCGCCACGCGGCCGGTGCCGGCCGGAATCAGCCGGCCAACGATCACGTTCTCCTTCAGACCGCGCAGGTTGTCGACCGTGCCGCGAACGGCGGCGTCGGTGAGTACTCGCGTGGTCTCCTGGAACGATGCCGCCGAGATGAACGACTCGGTCGCCAGCGATGCCTTCGTGATCCCGAGCAGGACCGCCTGCAGCTTCGCCGGCCGCAAACCGTCCTTCTCGAGGCGCTGGTTCTCTTCCCGGACGCGGACCGCATCGAGCTGCTCGCCCGGCAGGAACTTGCTGTCGCCGGACTCCAGCACTTCGATCTTGCGAAGCATCTGGCGGATGATCACCTCGATGTGCTTGTCGTTGATCTTCACGCCCTGGAGGCGGTAGACGTCCTGGATTTCCTGCACCAGGTAGTTCGCCAGCGCCTCCACGCCCAGCAGGCGCAGGATGTCGTGCGGATTCGGCTCGCCATCGACGACCGTTTCGCCCTTCTCCACGTGCTCGCCTTCGAAGACCAGGATCTGACGCCACTTCGGAATCAGTTCCTCGTGCGTATCGCCAGCTTCGTCGGTGATCACCAGGCGCTGCTTGCCCTTGGTTTCCTTGCCGTAGCTGACCGTACCGGAGGCCTCGGCGAGAATCGCCGGCTCCTTCGGCTTGCGGGCTTCGAACAGGTCGGCCACTCGCGGCAGACCCCCGGTGATGTCACGGGTCTTGGACGACTCCTGGGGAATGCGTGCAAGGATGTCGCCGACCTGCACATCGTCACCGTCGCGGCAGTTGATCACCGCGCCGGAGGGCAGGTAGTTCTGCGCCGGCTGATTGGTTCCCGGCAACATCAACGGCTTGCCCTTCTTGTCGACCAGGCGAATCGTCGGGCGAAGGTCCTTGCCTTCGGAGCCACGCTTCTTCGGGTCGGTGACCACGATGCTGCTCAGGCCCGTCACGTCGTCGGTCTGTTCGGTGATGGTCACGCCATCGATGAAGTCCTGGAACGACGTCTTGCCCGCAACCTCGGCAACCACCGGGTGCGTATGCGGATCCCAGTTGGCCACGACCTGGCCGGCTTCGACCTTGTCGCCTTCGCGGACGCTCAGCACCGCGCCATAGGGAATCTTGTAGCGCTCACGTTCGCGCCCGTGGCTGTCGATGAGCGACAACTCACCGGAACGCGAAACAGCAACCAGCTTGTCGTCCTTGTTGACCACGGACTTCAGGTTGTGCAGGCGGATCGAGCCCGCCGACTTGACCTCGATCTGGTCGATGGCCACGGCCCTCGATGCGGCACCCCCGATATGGAAGGTACGCATTGTCAGCTGCGTGCCGGGCTCGCCGATGGACTGCGCCGCGATAACGCCGACGGCTTCTCCGATGTTGACCTCGGATCCGCGCGCCAGGTCGCGACCGTAGCAGGTGCCGCAGATGCCGTAACGCGTCGCACAGGTGATCGGCGACCGGACCAGGACGCGGTCGATCGCGTTCTCCTCCAGCGTGGCCACCCACTTCTCGTCGAGGAGCGTGCCGCGCTCGACCAGCACTTCGTCGCTGTCGACCGGGTAGATGTCCTCGGCCAGGACGCGGCCGAGAATCCGCTCGCCGAGCGGTTCGACGACGTCGCCGCCCTCGACGATCGGAAGCATCTCGAGGCCGTCCTCGGTGCCGCAGTCCTCCTCGATGACCACCAGGTCCTGAGAGACGTCGACCAGGCGACGGGTCAGATACCCGGAGTTGGCGGTCTTCAGGGCCGTATCGGCCAGTCCCTTACGAGCACCGTGGGTCGAGATGAAGTACTGCAGGACGTTCAGGCCCTCGCGGAAGTTCGCCGTGATCGGCGTTTCGATGATCGAGCCGTCCGGCTTGGCCATCAGGCCACGCATGCCGGCCAGCTGACGGATCTGCGCTGCGGAACCACGGGCTCCGGAATCAGCCATGATGAAGATCGAGTTCATCGAGTCCTGCTCGACCTTGTTGCCGTCCTTGTCGACCCGGATTTCCTTGCCGATCCGACGCATCATCGCGCGCGCGACTTCTTCGTTGCAGCGCGACCAGATGTCGACCACCTTGTTGTAGCGCTCACCGGCAGTGACCACACCCGAGGAGTACTGGTTCTGGATGTCAAGAACCTCCTGCTCGGCGCGATCGAGGATGTCCTTCTTCTCCGGCGGGATCTGCAGGTCGTCGAGGCCGATCGACACCCCGGCGCGCGTGGAGTTCGCGAAACCGGTGTACATCAACTGGTCGGCGAAGACCACGGTGTGTTTCAGGCCCAGATCGCGGTAGCACTCGTCGATCAGCTTCGAGATCTGCTTCTTCTTCAGTGTCTGGTTGAACATCGAGAACGGCATGCCCTTCGGCGCGATCTCGAACAGCAGGGCGCGTCCGGCGGTGGTTTCCTGCCGCGACGTGTGCGCCTGCAGCTCACCGTTCTCGTCCTTGCCGTACTCGGTGATGCGGACCGAAATCGGGGCCTGCAGCTCGATCTGCTTGTTGAGATAGGCGCGGTGGACTTCGGCCGTGTCGGTGAACACCATGCCCTCGCCCTTGGCACCTGCCAGCTCGCGCGTCATGTAGTACAGGCCCAGTACCACGTCCTGGGTCGGCACGATGATCGGCTCGCCGTTGGCCGGCGACAGGATGTTGTTCGACGACATCATCAGCGCGCGCGCTTCCAGCTGGGCTTCGAGGCTCAGCGGCACGTGAACGGCCATCTGGTCACCGTCGAAGTCGGCGTTGAAGGCGGTGCAGACCAGCGGATGCAGCTGGATGGCCTTGCCCTCGATCAGGACCGGCTCGAAAGCCTGGATGCCCAGGCGGTGGAGTGTCGGTGCGCGGTTGAGCAGCACCGGATGCTCGCGGATGACCTCTTCGAGGATATCCCAGACTTCGCCTTCTTCCTTCTCGACCAGCTTCTTGGCTGCCTTGATCGTCGGGGCCATGCCGCGACGCTGCAGCTTCGAGAAGATGAACGGCTTGAACAGCTCCAGCGCCATCTTCTTCGGCAGGCCGCATTCGT
Source organism: Wenzhouxiangellaceae bacterium (assembly GCA_965222675.1). Classification (GTDB taxonomy): domain Bacteria; phylum Pseudomonadota; class Gammaproteobacteria; order Xanthomonadales; family Wenzhouxiangellaceae. Next base: position 2,449,079 of record OZ244963.1, read on the forward strand.
GCAGCTTCAGGGTCGGTCCGACCACGATGACCGAACGGCCCGAGTAGTCGACGCGCTTACCGAGCAGGTTCTGGCGGAACCGGCCCTGCTTGCCCTTGATCATGTCGGCCAGCGATTTCAGCGGACGCTTGTTGGTGCCGGTGATGGCTCGTCCACGGCGACCATTGTCGAGCAGCGCATCGACCGCTTCCTGCAGCATGCGCTTCTCGTTGCGCACGATGATGTCGGGCGCGTTGAGTTCGAGCAGACGCTTCAGGCGGTTGTTGCGGTTGATGACCCGGCGATACAGGTCGTTCAGGTCCGACGTCGCGAACCGGCCACCGTCGAGCGGAACCAGCGGACGCAGGTCCGGCGGCAGCACCGGCAGCACGGTCAGGATCATGAACTCCGGACGGTTGCCGGACTCCAGGAACGCCTCGACCAGCTTGATCCGCTTGGTCAGTCGCTTGATCTTGGTCTCGGAGTTGGTGGCGCCGATATCCTCGCGCAGCTGCGACAGCTCGGACGCCAGGTCGACGTTCTTGAGCATGTCGTAGATCGCCTCGGCACCCATCTTGGCGTCGAACTCGTCGCCATAGGTCTCCATCGCATCCAGGTACTGCTCATCGGTCAGCAGCTGGCCGCGTTCCATCGGCGTCATGCCCGGGTCGAGGACCAGGTAGGACTCGAAGTAGAGGATGCGCTCGATGTCGCGCAGCGTCATGTCCAGCATCAGGCCGATGCGGGACGGCAGCGACTTCAGGAACCAGATGTGCGCCACCGGACTGGCCAGGTCGATGTGGCCCATGCGTTCACGGCGGACCTTGGTCAGCGTGACCTCGGTACCGCACTTCTCGCACTTCACGCCGCGGTGCTTCATGCGCTTGTACTTGCCGCACAGGCACTCGTAGTCCTTGACCGGTCCGAAGATCGCGGCGCAGAACAGGCCCTCACGCTCCGGCTTGAAGGTCCGGTAGTTGATGGTTTCCGGCTTCTTGACCTCTCCGAACGACCAGGAGCGGATCATGTCCGGCTGGGCCAGACCAATGCGAATCGCATCAAAATCGGTAATCTGATGCTGGCGCTTGTAGAAATTCAGCAGATCGCGCATATCGTGATCCTCCTCGATCAGGACTCTTCGAGTTCAATGTTGATGCCCAGGGACCGGATTTCCTTAACGAGCACGTTGAAGGATTCCGGCATCCCGGCCACCATGCGGTGGTTGCCGTCGACGATGGACTTGTACATCTGGTTACGGCCCTGGACGTCGTCGGACTTGACCGTCAGCATTTCCTGCAGCGTGTAGGCCGCGCCGTAGGCTTCCAGTGCCCAGACTTCCATCTCGCCGAAGCGCTGGCCACCGAACTGTGCCTTCCCGCCCAGCGGCTGCTGGGTGACCAGGCTGTACGGACCGGTCGAGCGCGCGTGCATCTTGTCATCGACCAGGTGGTTCAGCTTCAGCATGTACATGTAACCGACGGTTACAGGGCGATCGAACGAGTCGCCGGTGCGGCCGTCGTACAGCGTCATCTGGCCGCTCTCGGGCAGGTCGCCCATCTTGAGCAGCTTCTTGATCTCTTCCTCGTCGGCGCCGTCGAACACCGGCGTGGCCATCGGAACACCCCTGGTCAGGTTGCCGGCCAGCTCGAGCACGTCGTCGTCGGAGAAGTCCTTGAGCGACACCCGGCCCTTGCGGTCCGAGTTGTAGACCTCTTCGAGGAACTTCTTGACCTTCGCCGGCTTCTCCTGCGCTTCGAGCATTGCTTCGATCTTCTTGCCCAGGCCATGGGCGGCGAGGCCCAGATGGGTTTCGAGAACCTGCCCGATGTTCATGCGCGAAGGCACGCCCAGCGGGTTCAGCACGATGTCGACCGGCGTGCCGGACTCGTCGTACGGCATGTCCTCGACCGGGACGATCGTCGAAATGACGCCCTTGTTGCCGTGGCGGCCGGCCATCTTGTCGCCCGGCTGCATGCGGCGCTTGACGGCCAGGTAGACCTTGACCATCTTCAGGACGCCCGGGGCGAGGTCGTCGCCGCGGGTGATCTTGCCCTTCTTCTCCTGGAACTTCTCGTCGGCCAGCTTGCGCTGCTTCTCGATCTGGCGCTGGGCCCGTTCGAGCACTTCCTGCGCTTCGTCCGACCGCATCCGCAGCTTGAACCACTGGTCGCGCTTGAGTTCCTCGAGGTAGGCCGACGTGACCTTGGCGCCCTTCTTCAGGCCCGGCCCCTTGTCGACCACCTTGTTCAGCAGCAGAGACTCCAGGCGGTTGAAGATCGCGTCTTCCATGATTCGCAGCTGGTCGTCGAGATCCTGGCGGACCTGGGCGATCTGCTCCTTCTCGATCGAAACCGCGCGGGAGTCCTTGTCGACACCCTCGCGGGTGAAGACCTGGACGTCGATCACGGTGCCGTCCATGCCCGAAGGCACGCGCAGCGAGGTGTCCTTCACGTCGGACGCCTTCTCGCCGAAGATCGCGCGCAGCAGCTTCTCTTCCGGCGTCAGCTGGGTTTCGCCCTTCGGCGTGACCTTGCCGACCAGGATGTCGCCGGCGCGCACTTCGGCGCCGATGTACACGATGCCGGCGTCGTCGAGCTTGCTCAGCGTGTATTCACCAACGTTCGGAATATCGCTGGTGATCTCCTCGGAACCGAGCTTCGTGTCCCGTGCAACGCAGGTCAGCTCCTCGATGTGGATCGAGGTGAACCGATCTTCCTGCACCACGCGCTCCGAGATCAGGATGGAATCCTCGAAGTTGTAACCGTTCCACGGCATGAAGGCCACGCGCATGTTCTGGCCCAGGGCGAGTTCGCCGAGGTCCGTCGACGGACCGTCGGCCAGCACGTCGCGGGCCCGAACCGTGTCGCCCACCTTGACCAGCGGACGCTGGTTCATGCAGGTGTTCTGGTTCGACCGCTGGTACTTGACCAGGTTGTAGATGTCCACGCCCGGGTCGTCCTCGCCCACTTCGTCCTCGTTGGCACGAACGACGATACGGCCGGCGTCGACCTGGTCGACGGTGCCCCCACGCAGGGCCACGGTGGTCACGCCGGAATCGGTGGCGACGACGCGCTCCAGCCCGGTACCGACCAGCGGCTTGTCGACGCGCAGCGTCGGAACCGCCTGGCGCTGCATGTTCGATCCCATCAGGGCGCGGTTGGCGTCATCGTGCTCCAGGAACGGGACCATGGCGGCGGCCACGGACACGATCTGGCGCGGGGAGACGTCGATGAAGTCGACCTCGCTGGTCTTCTTCAGCGTGAACTCGCCCTGGTGACGGCAGGGAATCAGCTCTTCGACGAACTTGCGGTTGTTGTCGAGCTCGGCGTTGGCCTGGGCGATCACGTAATCGCCCTCCTCGATCGCCGACAGGTACGAGACATCGTCGGTGACCTTTCCGTTGACCACCTTGCAGTACGGCGTTTCCAGGAAGCCGTAGCTGTTGGTCCGGGAATAGACCGCCAGCGAGTTGATCAGGCCGATGTTCGGACCTTCCGGGGTCTCGATCGGGCACAGGCGACCGTAGTGCGTCGGGTGCACGTCGCGGACTTCGAAGCCCGCTCGCTCGCGGGTCAGGCCGCCCGGGCCGAGTGCGGAAACGCGGCGCTTGTGCGTGACCTCCGACAGCGGGTTGTTCTGGTCCATGAACTGCGACAGCTGCGAGGAACCGAAGAACTCCTTGATCGCAGCAGCCACCGGCTTGGCGTTGATCAGGTCCTGCGGACCCAGGCCCTCGCTCTCGGCCATGCTCAGGCGCTCGCGAACGGCGCGTTCGACGCGGACCAGACCGATCCGGAACTGGTTTTCGGCCATTTCGCCGACCGACCGGACACGGCGGTTGCCGAGGTGGTCGATGTCGTCGACGGTGCCGTTTCCGTTACGGATGTCGATGAGCACCTTCAGGACGGCGAGAATGTCTTCGCGGTCCAGCGTGCCGGGGCCTTCCAGCTCCTCGCGGCCGACCCGGCGATTGAACTTCATCCGACCGACAGGCGAAAGGTCGTAGCGTTCGTCGGTGAAGAACAGGTTCTTGAACAGGTTCTGGGCGGCTTCCTTGGTCGGCGGCTCGCCCGGGCGCATCATCTTGTAGATTTCCCACAGCGCCTCGAGCTCGCTCGACGTGGGGTCGATGCGAAGCGTGTTGGAGATGTACGGACCCTGGTCGAGATCGTTGACGTACAGGATCTCGAACGACTTGACCTTGGCTTCCCGCATCGCTTCGAGCAGCTCGGCGGTGATCTCGTCGTTGCAGGCCGCGATCAGTTCGCCGGAATCCGTATCGACGATATTGTGGGCCAGGATGCGACCGATCATGTACTCGTCGCTGACATCCAGCGTCTTGACGCCGGCCTCTTCCATCTGCTTGACGTGGCGCGCCGTGATCCGGCGGTCCTTGGCGACGATGACATTGCCGTCCTTGTCGGCGATGTCGGCCAGCGCGGTCTCGCCGCGAAGACGCTTCGGCACCAGGTCGATCTTGGCATCGCCCTTGCGCAGCGTGATCTTGGACTTCTCGAAGAACGTGTCCAGGATCTCCTCGTCCTCCATGCCCAGCGCGCGCAGCAGGATCGTCACCGGCAGCTTCCGGCGGCGATCGATTCGCGTGAACATCGAATCCTTCGGATCGAATTCGAAGTCCAGCCAGCTACCACGGTACGGGATGACCCGGGCGTTGTAGAGCAGCTTGCCGGACGAATGGGTCTTGCCCCGGTCGTGATCGAAGAACACGCCCGGCGACCGATGCATCTGGTTGACGATGACCCGCTCGGTGCCGTTGATGATGAACGTGCCCGTCTCGGTCATCAGCGGCAGGTCGCCCATGTAGACGTCCTGCTCCTTGACTTCCTTGACCTTCTTGTTGCGAGCCGGGCTGTCCTTGTCGTAGATCACGAGGCGCACGGTAGTACGCAGCGGCGCGGCATAGGTCATGCCGCGGAGCTTGCACTCCACGACGTCGAACTCGGGCTTGCCGAGTTCGTAATTCACGTACTCCAGCGCGGCGTTGCCCGAATAGCTGGAAATCGGAAATACCGAGGAAAGGGCTCCATGGAGACCCTTGGGATCGCGATCGCTTTCGGGAATCTGGTCCTGCAGGAATTCCTTGTACGACTCCACCTGGGTTGACAACAGGAACGGTGGGTCAATAACCTGCACGTGCTTTCCAAATTCTTTCCGGATTCGCTTCTTTTCGGTAAACGAGTAGTTCATCGGCATTTCACCCGCGTGCTGGTGCAGTTGATCCGGGACACTTCAAACAGACTGAACCGCCAGGACACCCGGAACGGGCCCTGGCGATCGTTCTTGCACTGGCAGAACGCTGCAAACAGGAACGGGCCGGGCGCCCTCGGACGCCCAGCCCATGCCTGACATCAATGCGAAGTCGAGGAGATTACTTGACCTCGACGGTCGCGCCAGCTTCTTCCAGCTGCTTCTTGATGTCTTCTGCTTCTTCCTTGCTGACGCCTTCCTTGACCGGGGACGGAGCGCCCTCGACCAGGTCCTTGGCTTCCTTCAGACCCAGGCCCGTGATGCCACGGATGGCCTTGATGACCTGGACCTTCTTGTCGCCGAAGCCTGCCAGGACGACGTCGAATTCGGTCTTTTCTTCCGCAGCGCCTGCGTCGCCACCGGCAGCCGGAGCGGCGGCAGCGGCCACCGGAGCGGCAGCGGAAACACCGAACTTCTCTTCCATCGCTTCGATGAGGTCGACGACCTCCACGACGGTCATGTTGGAAATGGTTTCAAGAATGTCTTCTTTGGAAACGGCCATTGTTCAATACTCCAGATTTCAAGCGTTAAAAACGAAAAGGATCAGGCAGCCTGCTTGCTGTCGCGAACCGCGGCAACGGTACGAACCAGCTTGGTATGCGGCTCGGCGAGGGTGCGAACGAATTTCTCGATCGGTGCCTTCATGACACCCATCAGCATGGCAATTGCCTGGTCGCGGGTCGGCATCTTGGCCAGACGCTCGATTTCCGAGGCCTGGTAGAGCTTCGCGCCCATGGCGACCAGACGAACGACGAGCTTTTCCTCGTCCTTCGAGAAGTCCTTGATCAGCCGCGCTGCAGCACCCGGGTCCTCTATGGAGAACGCGAACAACAGCGGGCCGGTCAGTTCCTCGGCCATGCATTCGAACTCGGTACCCTCGACGGCACGCTTGACCAGCGTGTTCTTGGCGACCTTGAGATAGACACCTTCGGTGCGTGCTTTCGCACGCATCTCGGTCATCTTCTCGACGGTAATGCCACGATATTCGGCAGCTACGGCTGAGTGTGCGGACTGGGCCACAACGGCCACTTCCGCCACGACCGCCTTCTTCTGCTCGAGAGTGAGCGCCATCTGCTACCTCCGTCAAGTCGGACGGCCGGATCGCTCCGACCTTCCAGCCACACCGGATCCACATGAATCCGGCACCTTGTTGGTGGCCGTTTCCCTTCGATCCGAAAATCGTCGGTAGTCGGGCGACACCATCTGCGCAGGCGGAATCGCTTCCTTTATCCCCTTCCCCGCGCAAGCGGTTCGGGGACCTGCGGTCTTGGACGGGCGCGGAAACGGTCTCCGCGATACGCCCGTACATCGGCCGGGCCCGAGAGCCCGACGCGAATCCTCTGCCTGAGCTACAGCTCCAGCGTTGCGTTGTCGACGACCAGGCCGGGGCCCATCGTGGTCGACACCGCGATCTTGCGAAGGTACTGACCCTTGGACGCGGCCGGCTTGGCCTTGACCAGTTCCTGGATCAGCGCCTTCAGGTTGTTCTTCAGCGCCTCGACCTCGAAGTCCGCTTTGCCGATCGTCGAGTGCACGATGCCGCCCTTGTCGGTACGGAACTGCACCTGGCCGGCCTTGGCGTTCTTGACCGCGGTCTCGACGTCGGTCGTCACCGTGCCCACCTTCGGGTTAGGCATCAGGCCGCGCGGACCCAGGACCTGGCCCAGCCGGCCGACGACGCGCATGGCGTCAGGGGTGGCGATACACACGTCGAAATCGATCGTGCCGCCCTTGATGGTCTCGGCCAGGTCGTCCATGCCGACGATGTCGGCACCGGCGGCCTCGGCCTTCTCGGCATTCTCGCCCTGTGCGAACACTGCGACCCGGACGCTCTTGCCGGTTCCATGCGGCAGCACGGTCGCGCCGCGCACCACCTGGTCGGACTTGCGCGGGTCGATGCCCAGGCGAACGGCCACGTCGACGCTCTCGGTGAACTTGACCTTGCTCATGTCCTTGAGCAGGCCGAGCGCTTCGTCGATGCCGTAGAGCTTGCCGGGTTCGATCTGGTCGCGGATTGCGCGACGACGCTTGGTATTGGCAGCCATTATTCGACACCCTCCACGTTCAGGCCCATGCTGCGGGCGCTGCCGGCGATCGTACGCACGGCGGCATCCATGTCCGCGGCGGTCAGATCCGGCTCCTTCATCTTGGCGATCTCTTCGAGCTGGGCCCGCGTTACCGTGCCCACCTTCTTGGTGTTCGGCTCGCCGCTGCCCTTCTGGATCTTGGCGGCCTTGCGCAGCAGCACGGCGGCCGGCGGGGTCTTGGTGATGAAGGTGAAGCTACGGTCGTTGTAGACCGTGATCACCACCGGCGTGGGCAGACCCGGCTCGATGCTCTGGGTCGCCGCGTTGAACGCCTTGCAGAATTCCATGATGTTCACGCCGTGCTGGCCCAGCGCGGGGCCCACGGGCGGACTCGGATTGGCCTGGCCTGCAGGAACCTGCAGCTTGATGTAGGCCGAGATCTTCTTAGCCATCGTCGTTTCTCCTTCGGGTCCAAGCGCCGATCGACACAGCGATCCGGCTCCCCATCGTTGTCGTTACCACCTGCCGGTCCGCGCTCAGCGCCGACCGGGTTCGCCGCCGGCATCCGCCGGCCGCGCAATTTACGTTTTCTCGACCTGCTGGAAGTCGAGTTCCACGGGCGTCGAGCGCCCGAAGATCGAGACGGCCACGCGCAGGCGGCTCTTCTCGTAGTTGATTTCCTCGACGGTGCCGTTGAAATCGTTGAACGGGCCGTCGATCACCCGGACCATTTCGCCCGGCTCGAACAGGACCTTCGGTCGCGGCTTGTCGACGCCTTCCTTGACACGATTGAGAATGGCGTCGGCCTCGGCCTGGCTGATCGGCGCAGGCTGGTCCTGTCGACCGCCGATGAACCCCATGACCTTGGGCACGTCCTTGACCAGGTGCCAGGTGTCTTCGTTCATTTCCATCTCGACCAGAACGTAGCCGGGGAAGAACTTGCGCTCGCTCTTGCGCTTGACGCCCTTCTTCATCTCGACCACTTCTTCGGTCGGAACCAGGATCTCGCCGAACTGATCTTCCATCTCGGCGCGCTCGATACGGTCCTTCAGCGAACGCTGGACCTGCTTCTCGAAGCCCGAATAGGCGTGAACGACGTACCAGCGCTTGGCCATCAGAGCTCTCCGCCGAGACCGATGAGGCGGCGCACCGCGAAGCCGAAGAGCGTATCCATCAGGAACAGGATCAGCCCGACGATCACGGTGATGACCAGCACGATCAACGTGGTCTGCAGCGTTTCCTGGCGGGTCGGCCAGACAACCTTGCGGCGCTCGACGTCGACCTCACGCACATAGCTGAAGAACTCGCTGCCCTTCTGGGTGCGCGAGGCAACCACCACGGCGACCGCGATCACGGCCAGCAGACCGACGATACGCAGCAGATCCATGACCTGCCCTTCGAAATACACGAACCCGTAGATGCCGCCGGCGAGGATCAGTCCGGCGACAATCCAGAGCGGGATATCGCGCGTTGCATTCTTTTCAGCTGCCATAGGGATGCCTGGTGATTCTAGTGGCAGGCGAGGAGGGACTCGAACCCCCAACCTGCGGTTTTGGAGACCGCTGCTCTGCCAGTTGAGCTACTCGCCTGTTGTATCGACCTTCGCGGACCGGCCCGCCTTCGGCAGACCGGTACGCTTCGACGCGATGATTCGTGAACGGCTATCCGATCACGATCACTTGTGGATCTTCGCCACCACGCCGGCACCCACGGTCCGGCCACCCTCGCGGATGGCGAAACGCAGACCTTCTTCCATGGCAATCGGGGCGATCAGCTCGACCTGGATCTTCACGTTGTCGCCCGGCATTACCATTTCGGTTCCTTCCGGCAGTTCCACCGCACCCGTCACATCGGTCGTGCGGAAGTAGAACTGCGGACGGTAGCCCTTGAAGAACGGCGTGTGACGGCCGCCCTCTTCCTTGCTCAGCACGTACACCTCGGCTTCGAAGTGCGTGTGCGGCGTGATCGTGCCCGGCTTGGCCAGAACCTGGCCGCGCTCGACGTCGTCACGCTTCGTACCGCGCAGCAGAACGCCCACGTTGTCGCCCGCTTCGCCCTGGTCCAGCAGCTTGCGGAACATCTCCACACCCGTACAGGTGGTCTTCGTGGTGTCCTTGATGCCGACGATTTCAAGCTCGTCGCCCACCGTCACGATCCCGCGCTCCACGCGGCCCGTCACCACCGTACCGCGGCCGGAAATCGAGAACACGTCCTCGATCGGCATCAGGAACGGCTTGTCCGTGTCGCGCTCCGGCGTCGGAATGTACTCGTCCAGCGCCGAAACCAGCTTCAGGATCGACGGAACGCCGATGTCCGAGTCGTCGCCTTCCAGCGCCTTCAGCGCCGAGCCGGTGATGATCGGGGTGTCGTCGCCCGGGAAGTCGTAGCTCGACAGCAGCTCGCGAACTTCCATCTCCACCAGCTCCAGCAGCTCCTCGTCATCGACCATGTCGGCCTTGTTCAGGTAGACCAGGATCTGCGGAACGCCCACCTGGCGCGCCAGCAGGATGTGCTCGCGCGTCTGCGGCATCGGGCCGTCGGCCGCCGAACACACCAGGATCGCGCCGTCCATCTGCGCCGCACCGGTGATCATGTTCTTCACGTAGTCGGCGTGCCCCGGGCAGTCGACGTGCGCGTAGTGACGCGAATCCGACTCGTACTCGACGTGCGCGGTCGCGATCGTGATCCCACGAGCCCGCTCTTCCGGCGCATTGTCGATCTGGTCGTACGCCTTGAACTCACCGCCGCGCGCTTCCGCGCAGACCTTGGTCAGGGCCGCCGTCAGCGTGGTCTTGCCGTGGTCGACGTGACCGATCGTGCCGACGTTGACGTGCGGCTTAGTACGTTCGAATTTAGCCTTGGACATGCCTGGAAAACTCCGTTTTCGATATGAGTGCCGGTCTCGGTGCCGGCCCGCTGCCGGCAGAACACGACCGCAGGGACCCTCCCAACGGTCGTATTCGATTCTGGTGCCCACGACTGGACTCGAACCAGTGACCTCTCCCTTACCAAGGGAGTGCTCTACCACCTGAGCTACGCGGGCGATTTTTCCTTAAATCTTCATCTTCGTCCGTGCAACACTGGAGCGGGTGATCGGAATCGAACCGACATCATCAGCTTGGAAGGCTGAGGTTCTACCGTTGAACTACACCCGCCTAGCCCGTGTCGCTTCCGCTGGATTCCGAAGTGGTGGAGGGGGCAGGATTCGAACCTGCGAAGGCATAGCCAGCAGATTTACAGTCTGCCCTCGTTGACCGCTTGAGTACCCCTCCGCTCGATGTGGGAGCGCGTTCCAGCGATTCGCTCCCTGCTCCGGATTTCCATCGCCATCGGACGAAGCCAGCAATTGTCGGGCAACTCCAGGCCCAAGTCAAGCCCGTTGCGACAAAAATCCATCGCTCGGGCGGGCTTCCGGACGAATCGGCGATTGCCCCCGGCGCGGCCCGCCAGGGAACGGCTAGTCGGCCGTTGCGGCCACGGTAAAACTCTCGCCGCAGCCGCACTCGTCGGTCACGTTCGGGTTGTCGAACTCGAAATACCGGTTCAGGCCCTTCTCGATGAAATCCACCCGGGTTCCGGACACCAGCGGGAGGGCGTCGGCGTCGACCAGGATGCGGATTCCCCGGTCTTCGAACACGGTGTCGTCGGTGCCGACCGCATCGGCCAGACCGACCTCGTAGGCCCATCCGGAGCAGCCGGTGCGGCGGACTCCCAGGCGCAAGCCCACTCCGCCCTCGGCGGCGAGAAACTCGGCAACCCGGTCAGCGGCCGTTTCGGTCAGCGTGATGGTCGATTCGGACATGGAGCACCTCGTGGGCGGGTTTTCGAGTACAGCTTGCACTATTATCTTGCGCCCGAACCCGATTTTTCAAACTCCCCTCACCTTCCGGACCCCCGAATCGACATGGCAAACGCGAGCATCAAGGCCGTCCTGGCCGGCGAACACGAGGTCGGCACGCCGCTGACCATCGAAGGCTGGATCCGCACCCGACGCGACTCCAAGGCCGGCTTTTCCTTCCTGCACGTCAACGACGGCAGCTGTTTCGGCAATCTCCAGGTGGTCGCCAACCAGGACCTGGCCAACTACGGCGACGAGATCCGCCACCTGACCACCGGCTGCTCGGTGCGCTGTCTCGGCACGCTGGTCGAGTCCAAGGGCCGCGGCCAGAGCGTCGAGATCCAGGCCGAGGAGATCGAGGTACTGGGCTGGGTCGACGACCCGGACACCTACCCGGTTCAGCCCAAGCAGCACAGTTTCGAGTTCCTGCGCTCGGTCGCCCACCTGCGGCCGCGCACCAACACCTTCGGCGCGATCACCCGGGTCCGGCATGCCGCGGCCCGCGCGATCCACGACTATTTCGACCGCCAGGGCTTCCAGTGGGTCAACACCCCGATCATCACCGCCTCCGACGCCGAGGGCGCGGGCGAGCTGTTCCGGGTCAGCACGCTGGACCTGACCAACCTGCCCACGGACGACCAGGGCCGGGTGGACTTCCGCAAGGACTTCTTCGGCCGCGAGACCTTCCTGACCGTCTCCGGCCAGTTGAACGTCGAGGCCTACTGCCTGGCCCTGAGCAAGGTCTATACCTTCGGACCCACCTTCCGGGCCGAGAACTCCAATACGGCGCGACATCTGGCCGAGTTCTGGATGATCGAGCCGGAGATCGCCTTCGCCGGGCTCGATGAGCTGGCCGTTCTGGCCGAGGACTTCCTGAAATCCGTGTTCCGCGACGTCCTGGATCGCTGCGGTGACGACATGGCGTTCTTCGCCGAGCGGATCGAGCCGACCGCCATCGAGCGGCTCGAGACCCTCATCGACAGCCCGTTCGTCCGGATGGATTACGCCGAGGCCATCCGCATTCTCGAGGCCAGCGGACAGTCCTTCGAGTACAAGCCCGAGTGGGGGCTCGACCTGCAGACCGAGCACGAGCGGTACCTGACCGAACAGCACTGCCAGGCGCCGGTCATCGTGGTCAACTACCCGACCGAGATCAAGGCGTTCTACATGCGCCTGAACGACGACAAGCGCACCGTGGCGGCGATGGACGTGCTCGCTCCCGGCATCGGCGAAATCATCGGCGGCAGTCAGCGCGAGGAGCGCCTGGACGTGCTGAAGAGCCGGATGGAGCCCGAACAGCTGGAATCCGGCGCCTACGACTGGTTCCTCGACCTCCGCCGCTACGGCACGGTGCCGCACGCCGGCTTCGGCCTCGGCTTCGAGCGCCTGCTCGCCTACATCACCGGCATGAGCAATATCCGCGACGTGATCCCCTACCCGCGCACCCCGGGCAACGCGCCGTTCTGACCGGCGCGCCGGGTTCCGTTCCTCCCGGGCACAAAAAAAGGCGCTGCCGCGAGGGCAGCGCCGTCCCCGACTGCCAGGACGTTTCACCGGTTCAAGGGGTCGGAACCGGTGGACGTCGATGGCCGCCACATCAACCCGGCATCAAGGCTCCCATGCATGCCGGGCCCATCCAACCTCCCGCGAACGTCCATTGCGGCCGGTCGCGCTCCACCCCGGCCGCTGCGACCGCGGCCGAAGCGCTCGAGACGGCGATCGCCGCGCGGGGCGCCGTGACATTCGCTGCATCAATCGAATACATACCAGCCCACTCCGTATCGGCTCGTCTCCGGAACGCCGTCGTGGGGCCCCGGATCGGCGATCTCGTACTCGCGTAGCAGGCACTCCATCTCCTCGATATGGCGACGAAGCAGGTCGCGCGCGCGGGCGTCGAGCTCGTCGCGACGCGCGGCCGGGATGCGGGTGCTGAGTCGATCCTGCTGCAGCCGGCACGCACCGCGGGTCGAATCATCCGCGTTCCTACGCACCGTTTCTACCAGGCGCGCGATCGAATGGGAACCCAGGTCCAGCGCGGTTTCCTCCGACGGCCGGACCGGCCGGTAGACCGGGTCGACCAGCCGGATCCGCTCGTCCGCGTCGACGGCGACATTGCCGGATTCGACCAGCTGTTCGAGCACCGTGTGCGGCGTGATGTTGCGACCCACTGCGCGGGTCGTCAGCGCCTGGAAGGAGCGGTTCGGGCCCATCATCGCGAGGAGGGCCGGGGCGCCTCGATCATCGTGGAACGCCGGATCGGTCAACCAGCGCTCGATCACCACGGACCCGGCGCAGACCTCGGTGGAGGGCAAGTCGGTGTCGGAGCCGCGCTGCGCCGCCTCGATCGAAGCGATGGTCCGCGTGTCGAGCCCCGTCAGCATCGCCAGGCGCGATCGCGTGATCCGCTGCCCCGGGTGCGTACGTTCCAGCCAGGCCCTCGATTCGGCGACGTAGAGGCGTCGCAGGCGATCGACGAGATAGATGCACGCCACCCGCCCGACCAGCAGCCGCACCAGCGGACGCAGCAGCCGCTCGACGGCCAGCGCCGTGCGCCGCGAGGGACTGACCGCCTCGGTCGGGCCGTTGCTTGCTGAATCGCCTGAGTCGTACACGTGCATCGCCGGATGCGCTCCCCCTGATTTCGTGCCGCGTCTTCCCTCGAACGCGCGGCCGTGCCGGTGAGCCGATACGCTCAGAATCGCACCATATTCCATTTTTGTCAATATGCATCGATGCATATTCGCGCCGTTCCACCGCCAAGCGGCGTTCATCGCCCTGTGGCTACACTTCAGCCTGCCAAGACAACGACCCTTCGAGACGCCACGATGCCCGACCTTCCATCGCCGTTCGACAGCCAGCGCCTGGACCGCCTCTACCAGCAACTGGTCAACGAGGAAGACGCTCGCGTCTGCCGCGACATCTCCGAAAGCGCATGCAGGGTCGTGCCCGGCAATTTCCTGCTGCAGATCACGACCCAGTTCTTCACCAAGCTCGGCGACGCGATCGCCAACCCCAAGACCGTCCTGGCGTGGTTGCTCACGGCTCTCTCCGCTCCGGCCATCTTCACGGCGTTCCTGGTGCCGGTCCGCGAATCCGGCTCGCTGCTGCCCCAGCTGATCATCGCCAGCTACGTTCGCCGTATTCCCGTTCGCAAGTGGGTCTTCGTGGCGGGCTCGGTGCTGCAGGCCGTTTCCGTGTTCGGCATGGCGCTGGTCGCCGCCACGCTGACCGGCACCGCCGCCGGCTTCGGCCTGCTCGGCGCGCTGGTTGCGTTCAGCCTGTCGCGCGGCCTCTGTTCGGTCGCCTCGAAGGACGTGCTCGGCAAGACCGTGCCCAAGACCCGCCGCGGCCGGGTCAGCGGCTGGTCGGAGACCCTGGCCGGCCTGGTCACGATCGGGATCGGCGTGTTCCTGCTGCTCGGCGGGGACGGCAGCGGCGACCGCTCGGCCACCTCGACGGGAACCTGGGTGATCCTGCTGGCGATCGCCGGCGGCCTGTGGCTCGTCGGCGCGGCCACCTACGCGGCGATCAAGGAGGAACCCGGGGCCACGGAGGGCGGCGGCAACGCCCTGACCGAGGCGATCAAGCGCCTGGCGCTGCTCCGTGACGATGCGCCGTTCCGCCGCTTCGTGATCGCCCGTTCCCTGCTGCTCTGCTCGGCCCTCAGCGCGCCGTTCTTCATCATGCTGGCCCACGAGAACACCGAGGGCGCGCTACTCGTGCTTGGCCTGTTCGTGATCGCCGACGGGGTCGCGAACCTGGTGTCGGCGCCGTTCTGGGGGCGCTTCGCCGACAAGTCCAGCCGCTGGGCCATGGTCGTGGCCGGCGCCGCCTCGGCGCTGGTCGGCCTGCTGCTGGTCGCGGTCGTCGAGTTCACCGGCCTGGCCGGCGCCGCATGGCTCTACCCGCTGTTCTTCTTCCTGCTGGCGATCGCCCATTCCGGGGTCCGGATGGGCCGCAAGACCTACGTGGTCGACCTGGCCGGCGGCAACAAGCGCACCGACTACGTCGCGGTCAGCAACACGGTCATCGGCGTCGTGCTGCTGATCACCGGCAGCGTCGGCGCCCTGGCCAACGTGATTTCCATCTCCGGCGTCATCGTCGTCCTCGCCGCCATGGGCCTGACCGGCGCCTGGCTCTCGAGCCGCCTCCCCGATGTCACTTGACCGGAGTCCGTTCGATATCTCTCAAAAAAACGATTTACCGCAGATGAACGCGGATGAACGCAGACAAGATCGAAATCGGCTGTGCATCGAATCAGCGATTGGAGCCCGGGTTCTGAACTAATAGCGGGCCTTTCTGGCTCGCAAAAGTCACGATGGCCGGCGGCGAGGCCCAACCTGCAGCGCTTTTCAATCTGCGTCCATCTGCGTTCATCTGCGGTTTCCTGTGCTTTTCCGCCCCTCGCGCCTTATTCGGGCCGTCAAGCTGCGAAACCCTGCGCCTTGATCTTGTGGATGCGGTCGCGGATCGAGGCGGCTTCTTCGAACTCCAGGTTCTCGGCCGCCTTGAACATGGCCTTCTCCAGCTCGGCGATGCGCTTGGCGGCCTCGGCCGCCGACAGGGGCTCCTGCTCGTAGGCTGCAGCATCCTCGGCGGCGCGCTGGCGACGGTCTTCCCTGCCCTTCTTCGTGCGCCCCTTGCCCTTGGCACCCGGCGCATCGTGGGCGTCGGCCATGATGTCGGCGATGTTCTTCTCGATCGTGCGCGGCGTGATGCCGTGCTCGGCATTGAATTCGAGCTGCTTGGTCCGGCGACGGTCGGTCTCGTCCAGCGCCCGCTTCATCGAGTCGGTGATCCTGTCGGCGTACAGGATCGCCTTGCCGCGGACGTTCCGCGCCGCGCGCCCGATGGTCTGGATCAGCGAACCCTCGGAGCGCAGGAAGCCCTCCTTGTCGGCGTCGAGAATCGCGACCAGCGAGACCTCGGGCAGGTCCAGCCCCTCGCGCAGCAGGTTGATGCCGACCAGTACGTCGAAGGCCCCAAGGCGCAGATCGCGCAGGATCTCGACCCGCTCTACCGTATCGATGTCCGAATGCAGGTAGCGCACGCGAACATCGTGCTCCGCCAGGTACTCGGTCAGGTTCTCGGCCATGCGCTTGGTCAGCGTGGTCACCAGCACCCGGTCGCCGAGCGCGACGCGTTCGTTGATCTCCGACAGCAGGTCGTCGACCTGGCTTCCCACCGGCCGGATCTCGGTTTCGGGGTCGACCAGCCCGGTCGGCCGCACGACCTGCTCGGCCACGGTCTCGGACCGCTCGAGCTCCCACTGCCGGGGCGTGGCCGAGACGTGGATCGCCTGCGGCGCCCGCTCCTCCCACTCCTCGAACTTCAATGGCCGGTTGTCCAGCGCCGAGGGCAGCCGGAAACCGTATTCGACCAGCGTTTCCTTCCTGGCCCGGTCGCCGCGGTACATCCCGCCGATCTGCGGCACGGTGACGTGCGACTCGTCGAGAATCAGCAGCGCGTCCTCGGGCAGGTAGTCGAACAGCGTCGGCGGCGGCTCGCCCGGCTGGCGGCCGGTCAGGTGGCGCGAGTAGTTCTCGATGCCCTGGCAGTAGCCGAGCTCCATCATCATTTCCAGGTCGAAGCGCGTGCGCTGCTCCAGCCGCTGGACCTCGAGCAGCTTGCCGGCGCCCTTGAGCTGCTCGAGGCGCTCGGCGAGCTCGACCTTGATCGCCTCGGCCGCGTCCAGCACCACCTGGCGGGGCGTCACGTAATGGGTCTTCGGAAAGATCATGAGTTCGTCGAGGCTCTCGCGCAGTTCCCCGGTCAGCGGATCGAAACGGCTGATCCGCTCGACCTCGTCGTCGAACAGCTCGATGCGGACCGCTTCCTCGTCCGAATCGCCCGGGAAGATGTCGATCAGTTCGCCGCGGACGCGATAGGTGCCGCGCCTGAGCTCGAAATCGTTGCGCGAGTACTGCATTTCGGCCAGGCGCCGCAGGATATGGCGCTGATCCATCTCCGCGCCCTTCTCCAGCCTCAACGTCATCTTCAGAAAGCTCGACGGGTCGCCGAGACCGTAGATCGCCGAGACCGTGCCGACGATCAGCGAGTCGCGCCGCTCGAGCAGCGCCTTGGTCGCCGACAGCCGCATCTGCTCGATGTGCTCGTTGATCGAAGCGTCCTTCTCGATGAAGGTGTCGGAGGACGGAACGTAGGCTTCGGGCTGGTAGTAGTCGTAGTAGCTGACGAAGTACTCGACCGCGTTATCCGGAAAATACGCCTTGAATTCACCGTAGAGCTGGGCGGCAAGGGTCTTGTTCGGCGCCATGATCAGGGTCGGCCGCTGGACCCGCTCGATGACGTTGGCCATCGTGAAGGTCTTGCCCGAGCCGGTCACCCCCAGGAGCGTCTGGTGCCGGTCGCCGCGGCCGATGGAGCCCACCAGCGCGTCGATCGCCGCCGGCTGGTCGCCGGCCGGCCGGTAGCTCGACGCCATCCGGAATTTCCGCTTGTTCGCGGCTTTCGCCATCGTGAACCCCGCTCATCGGTCAGCTTCTATAATTGTGGGCGAGCGCCGGGCAATGCAATGTCGACCGGCACCAGGGACGTCCACAGCCACGGGGAACTCATCACCATGCCCATTCGAACCGCCCAGCGCGTCGCCCAGGTCAAACCCTCGGCCACCATCGCGATGTCGATGAAGGCCGCGGAACTCAAGGCCCAGGGGCGCGACATCCTGTCGCTGAGCATGGGTGAACCCGACTTCGAGACCCCGGACCACATCCAGCAGGCCGCGATCGAGGCGATCCGGGACGGTCAGACGCGCTACACGGCCGTCGACGGCACCCCGGCGCTGAAGGACGCCATCATCGACAAGTTCAAGCGCGACAACGGCCTGGACTACGAGCGCGACCAGATCCTGGTCTCGACCGGCGCCAAGCAGTCGATCTACAACCTGCTGCAGGCGATGATCGATCCCGGCGACGAGGTCCTGATCCCGGCCCCGTACTGGGTGTCCTATCCCGACATGGTCCGACTCGCCGGCGGTGCTCCGGTGACGCTGCACACCACGATGGACTGTGACTTCAAGATCACCCCGGCACAGCTGAATTCAGCGATCACCGACCAGACGCGCCTGCTCATCCTCAACTCGCCCGGCAACCCCACCGGGCGGGCCTACAGCAGGGACGAACTCCAGGCGCTCGGCGAGGTGCTGGAGGAACACCCCAAGGTGGTCGTGGTCTCCGATGACATCTACGAGCACATCTGGTGGGCCGACGAGCCGTTCTCGACGCTGGCCCAGGTGTGCCCCTCCCTGGCGCCCCGCACCGTGGTGATCAACGGCGTGAGCAAGGCCTACGCGATGACCGGCTGGCGAATCGGCTATGCCGCCGGCGACGCCGAACTGATCAAGCAGATGCGCAAGATCCAGGGCCAGAGCACGTCCAACCCCTGCTCGATCAGCCAGGCCGCGGCAGTGGCCGCACTGGCCGACAGCCAGCTGTGCGTCGAAACGATGTGCGCCGAGTTCAGGAAACGCCACGACTGGCTCGTTCCGGCGCTGAACGAACTGCCCGGCCTGGCCTGCAGCCCCGGCGAAGGCGCGTTCTACGTGTTCATCGACGCCTCGGAAGCGATCGAGAGCATGGGCCTGGACGGCGACGGCGCGTTCTGCGAGCACCTGCT
Organism: Wenzhouxiangellaceae bacterium; assembly: GCA_965222675.1. Taxonomy (GTDB): domain Bacteria; phylum Pseudomonadota; class Gammaproteobacteria; order Xanthomonadales; family Wenzhouxiangellaceae. Next base: position 2,467,826 of record OZ244963.1, read on the forward strand.
GGAGAAGGCCGGCGTCGCCCTCGTGCCGGGCTCGGCGTTCGGGGCCCCCGGCCATGTCCGGATCTCCTTTGCCTGCAGCCTCGATACGCTGAAGGATGCCGTGTCGCGGATCGGCGACGCGCTGCCGCCCGGCTGACGAGGGCCAGGAACGCCTGGCCGACCCCACGCCTCTGGGAGCGCGCTTGCGCGCGACGGGTGAATAGCCGCCCGAGGCGCTTGCAAGGCAGACATTCCGGCACAACGCCCTCCGCTCGGACGCCTCTCCCGTTCCTGATGCGCCGGGTCCGCAGCATGCCTGTGGGTCGTTTTCCGACACAACGCCGAGCCGATTTCCTACCCCATTTCGCGGCGTCTACACGACGACGGCGACCGTTCCCGAACTCGATCATGGGCCTCCGCTGAACACGGAGACCGCCCATGCCCCGACGAACCGAAGGCTTCACGTTGATCGAACTGCTGGCCGCCCTGGCGCTGTTCGCGATCCTCGCCGGCCTGGCGCTGCCGGCGATGACCGGAATCCTGCAGGCGCAGCGCGTCAGCAGCGCCGCCAATACCCTCGTCGCCCACCTGAACCTGGCCCGGCTGCACGCGATCACCCGACGCGAGGTAACCCTGGTCTGCCCCACCCGCGACCGGATCAGCTGCTCCGGCGAGAATCGCTGGGAAGACGGCTGGATCGTGTTCCGGGACCCGGACCGGAACCGCCAGGTGGATGCCGCTGAAGACCTTCTGCGCGTCGGCAACGGCGCCGAGGGATTGATCATCGACTCGGCCGGCCGGACCCGGGTCCGGTTCCAGCCCGACGGCACCGCCGGCGGCACCAACCTGACGATCAAGCTGTGCGACCCCCTGGCCCCGGAGAATGCCCGCGCGGTCATCGTCTCCAACCCCGGGCGCCCCCGGGTCGACGACCTGCCCGCCCACCTGACCTGTCCGCGCCTGCCGTGACGCGAATCGCGTGAAATTCCGGCAAAAAAGCCCCTGCCCGGGTTGACGAAAGCGGCCGCGCGTAGGAAAATAAGCGGCTTCCATTCCCCGGTAGCTCAGCTGGTTAGAGCGGGTGACTGTTAATCACTAGGTCGTTGGTTCGAATCCGACCCGGGGAGCCAAAATCGAAAAAGGCCCCGCAGTTCGCTGCGGGGCCTTTTGTTTGCGCGCTTTGCGCCAGTCTCGGTCGAACCAGCGGTCAGGACTCGAAGCCGTCGGCGAAGATTTCGTCCGAGCCGAGCGGCGTCTGGTTGAAATACCAGTTGGTGTTGCTGGTCGACGCCATCTGGACCGTGGCGTTGGTCACGCTGAAGTGATTCGGGCTGACGAACGACCCCCCGGCCGAACAGAACGCAAAGGCCGACCCGGTGACCTGCACCGTGATGTCGCAGCCGGACTGGACACCGCCGTAGACCAGTTCCAGCTGGTAGTCGTCGCCGGTGCCCTGGGTCTCGTCGACGCCCGACTGGCCGAGCCGGATCATCGCCACGTCGTCGACGCCGAGCTGGCGCTGATCCTCATCGAAGAAAGCGCCCTGCTGCATCACGGCCTCGCTGTTCGAGAAGCCGAGTGCGGCACCCACGTCGCGGTCCGCGTTGGCCGCGAAAAGGTCGCCGGGCGGCAGGTCCGCCAGATCGTTGCTGTAGTTCGACGTATCCACAGGCTCGAAGAGTTCGAACGGGTTGTTGTTTGGGTTGAACCAATGCACATTGACATCATCGCCGCGTACGTCGTCGGCCGAACCTTGCAGCCCGTCGGCGCCTGCATCGATATCGAGGCTGCCGTTGAGGCCATTCCCCGCCTTGGTCCAATCGCGACTACCCTGCGGAAGCCCGGACTCTGTGGCGGCGTTCGGGTGCGCCAGGCCGATGCAGTGGCCGATCTCGTGGACCAGCGTCGACTCGAAGTCGATCGTACCGGCGGGAATGTCGTTCGCGCCGCCGAAGAAGAGGTTGGGACTGGCAGCGGTCAGTTGATTCCAGGTGAAGATCGTGTTCTCCACCGACGTCTCCATCTCGGCGATCGATTCGCTGGACGGCGAGATGCAGACCGAGACCTGCAGCGTGCCCCCCGAGCCCGTGTAGCCGCTCGGATGCACGATGATTGCAGGGGAGGCTGTGCCGAACTCGTCCACCGAGAACAGGTACGCGCCGGCCGGCGCCTGCGACGCCAGCAGAAGCGCGCCCAGCGCGCCGAACCATGTCGTTGCGGTACGTGCGTTCATCGTGCGGCCTCCTGCAGCTCTGCGTTCATCAACGAGAACCAGTCGCGCTCCAAGCGGTCGAGTCGGTCCAGGCGCACGTCATCGATGCGCTGCGCCCACGCTTCCAGGGACACGACCGTCACGGTCTCGAGCGGACCGCGCTGCGGGTCGACCAGCGCGAAGCGAGAGAATTCCGGGTCGGTGACGACGGCAAGTGTCTCGGCCGCGCGTTCCTGCACCGCGCGCTGCAGCTCGAGCGAGTCGGTCCGCGCTGCTTCGAACGCGGCGCGGAATTTCCGATAGGTGCCGCCTGGGACGGCCATCCGATGATCACCGGCATAGGGCATGAACGCCGGTCGGTGGATGGTCATCCGATCGTCGGGCGAGAGCTCGATTCGAAGCGTGTTGTCGGCCTCGGCGATCAGCGTGTATTCGCGCTCGTAGACCAGCGTCTCCGCGGCGAGCCCGGTCGAGAGCAGCACCAGCAGCGCGCCGATGCCGATCGAGAATCGGGTGTTCATGTGCGTTCTCCGATCGAAGCCAATCTCGACGATACACCCGCCCCGGTGAGGGGGCAATCACGCCTCGGGGGTCAGACCTCGGGGCGCAGGTACGGGAACAGCAGTACGTCACGAATGGACGCGGAATCGGTGAACAGCATCACCAGGCGGTCGATGCCGATGCCCTCGCCCGCCGTCGGCGGCATGCCGTATTCCAGGGCACGGATGTAGTCGGCGTCGAAGTGCATCGCCTCGGCATCGCCGGCGTCCTTCGCGGCCACCTGGGCCTTGAACCGTTCCGCCTGGTCTTCCGGGTCGTTGAGCTCGGAGAAACCGTTGGCGATCTCGCGGCCGGCGATGAACAGCTCGAAGCGGTCGGTGAGGTCCGGGTCGTCGTCGTTGCGACGCGACAGCGGCGAGACTTCGGTCGGATAGCCGGTGATGAAGGTCGGCTGGACGAGGTTCTCCTCCGCGGTCTTCTCGAAGACCTCCAGCAGCAGCTTGCCCCAGCCCCAGTCGTCCTCGACGTGGATGCCGAGGTCGCTGCAGGCCTTCGCCAGGACATCGCGATCGCGCAGGTTCGCGTCCTTCAGCTCCGGATAGTACTCGCGCACCGCATCGGCGACGGTCAGCCGGCGGAAGGCCGGGCCGAAATCGATATCCTCGCCCTGGTAGTCGAGCCTGGCGCCGTCGTGGCCCAGGTCCTCGGCCAGCTGCCGCAGCAGCGTCTCGGTGAGGTCCATCAAGTCGTTGTAATCGGCGTAGGCCCAGTAGAACTCCAGCATCGTGAACTCGGGATTGTGCCGGGTCGACACGCCCTCGTTGCGGAAGTTGCGGTTGATTTCGTAGACGCGCTCGAAGCCGCCGACGACCAGGCGCTTGAGGTGCAGCTCGGGGGCCACGCGCAGGTACAGGTCGATGTCCAGCGCGTTGTGGTGCGTCTTGAAGGGCCGCGCGGTGGCGCCGCCCGGCAGGTGATGCATCATCGGCGTTTCGACTTCCAGGAACCCGCGCGCCTCGAAGAAGGCCCGGATGCCGGCGACCAGCTTCGCCCGGGTCTCGAAGGTGCGGCGCACGTCAGGGTTGGCGATGAGGTCGACGTAGCGCTGCCGGTAGCGGGTTTCCTGGTCGGACAGACCGTGCCACTTCTCCGGCAGGGGCCGCAGCGACTTGACCAGCAGTTCCAGTCGATCCGCGTGGACGCTGAGCTCGCCGGTCTTCGTTCGCATCAGCGTGCCCGATGCTCCGACGATGTCGCCGATATCCCACTGCTTGAAGGCCTGGTAGACGCCTTCCGGCAGATCGTCACGGCGCAGGTAGAGCTGGATGCGCTGGCCCGAGCCGTCCTGGACGTGGACGAACGCCGCCTTGCCCATGACCCGCCGCGACACGATGCGCCCGGCCACCGAGGCCGGAATCTTCTCGGCCTCGAGCTTGTCCTGCGAATACGCCTCCGCATCGCCGTATTCGGCCAGCAGCGCATCGGCGCGGTGCTCGGGCCGGAAGGTGTTCGGAAACGCCTGGCCCTGCTCGCGCAACGCATCCAGCTTCGCCCGCCGCTCGGCGATCAGGCGATTCTCGTCGACGTGCTCTTCGGTGGTGTTCTTTTCGGTCATGGTTCGAACCTTTGTATTTTCTTACCGCAGATGGACGCAGATGAACGCGGATAAGAACGAAACCCCTGGATAGGAACAGGCAACATACGATCTGCATGTCCATTCAGCGTTTGTTGGTTCCCCGCTTCTCTGTCGCCTTTATCTGCGTTCATCCGCGTTCATCTGCGGTAAATGACAAGTCACTCCAAGCCCGCCTTGAGCGACGCGGCGACGAATTCGTCGAGGTCGCCGTCGAGGACCTTCTGCGTGTCGGTACGTTCGACGCCGGTGCGCAGGTCCTTGATCCGCGACTGGTCGAGGACGTAGTTGCGGATCTGGCTGCCCCAGCCGATGTCGGCCTTCTCGTCCTCGGCGGCCTGGGCCTTCTCGCGCTGCTTCTGCATTTCCAGCTCGTAGAGCTTGGCCCGCAGCTGGCTCATCGCGCGGTCCTTGTTCTTGTGCTGGGAGCGATCGGTCTGGCACTGGACCACGATGCCGCTGGGCTCGTGGGTGATGCGCACGGCCGATTCGGTCCGGTTGACGTGCTGACCGCCTGCGCCCGAGGCCCGATAGACGTCGATCCGCAGGTCGCTGGGGTCGATCTCGATCTCGATGTTGTCGTCGACTTCCGGCGAGACGAACACCGAGGCGAACGAGGTGTGGCGGCGGTTGCCGGAATCGTACGGCGACTTGCGCACGAGCCGGTGCACGCCGGTCTCCGTGCGGCACCAGCCGTAGGCGAACTCGCCCTCGACCCGGATCGTCGCGCTCTTGATGCCGGCCACGTCGCCGTCGGAGACTTCGACCAGTTCGGCGCCCCAGTCGCGCGACTCGGCCCAGCGCAGGTACATGCGCAGCAGCATCTCGGCCCAGTCCTGCGCCTCGGTGCCGCCGGAGCCGGCCTGGATGTCGATGAAGCAAGGCCGGTCGTCCATTTCGCCGGAGAACATGCGCTGGAACTCCAGCGCCTCGATCCGACTGCGCAGCGATTTCAGGTCGGCCTCGACGCTGGCCAGGGTATCGGGATCGTCTTCCTCGATCGCCATCTCGAGAAGCTCGCCCGTATCGCGGATGCCCTCGAAGACCTCGCGCTGCATCGTCACCGACTTGTCGAGCGCGGCGCGATCCTTGTTCAGTGCCTGGGCGCGCTCGGCATCGTCCCAGACGCCGGGGTCCTCGAGCTCGCGGTCGACTTCTTCGAGTTTTTCTACCTTGCCATCGTAGTCAAAGATACCTCCTGAGCGACTCGGCTCGTCGGGAGAGATCGTCCAGCAGGTTCTTCAGCGAGGTCTGTTCCATGGAGCACCGGGGTCTCGAGAATCGAAGCGGGGCATTGTACCGGTTCGAGAACGCCGCGGAATCGTCGTGGGGCGCCCGCGGCCGCTCAGCCCTCTCCTTCGACCCAGTGCTGGATATTGAGCTGCGGCGTGACCTTGCCCCGCCAGCGATTGACCTCCAGCCGGTAGGTCACATGCAGCGGGTCCGGCAGGTCGCGGTGGCACCAGTCGCCGGCGCGGAACGCGATCGCCTCGAGCGCCGGACCGCCAGCAAGCGGCTCGAGCAGCATCTTCAGGTGATCGCTGCCGACCACGCGCCGCTCGAGGACGCGGAAGCGATCGTCGAACAGGGGCTCTTCCCAGCCCTGGCCCCAGGGGCCCGCATCGGCCAGCGCCTCGGCGGTCTCGATGGTCAGTTCCTTACCGGCCAGTGGGCCGTCGGTGCGGACCGCATCCGGGGGGAAGTCGAGCGCGGCCACGTGATCGTCGAAGGCAGCGCGGAATGCGTCCAGCTTCGGGGCGTCCAGGCTCAAGCCCGCCGCACGCGCGTGGCCGCCGAAGCGGTCGATCAGGCCGGGTTGTCCTGCGTCGAGATCGGCCAGCAGGTCGCGCATGTGCACGCTGGCCGGCGAGCGGCACGATCCCTTCAGTTCCTCGGAGCCCGGCTCGGCGGGCGCGAACGCGATCACGGGTCGCTGGAGCTGCTCGCAGATCCGCGAGGCCACCAGCCCGACGACGCCGGGATGCCAGGCGGGGTCGAACAGGCACAGGCCGCCGCAGTCGCCGTCCAGGTCGGCGGTCAGCTCGGCGGCCAGCTGCTGCGCGGTCTCGACCATGTCGCTCTGCAGCTGCTGCCGGTCGCGGTTGAAGCGGTCCAGTTCGCCGGCCAGCGCCATGGCCTCGTCGGCGTTGTCGGTCAGCAGGCAGCGGATGCCGATGGAGATATCGTCGAGCCGTCCGGCAGCGTTCAGGCGCGGCCCGGCAATGAACCCCAGGTCGGCGGCGGTGACGTGGGCGAGGTTGCGGCCCGCCACCTCGAGCAGGGCGGCAACCCCGGGTGCGCAGTGTCGTCGGCGGATCCGGTCCAGCCCCTGGCGTACGAGTCGGCGGTTGTTCTCGTCGAGGCGGACCAGGTCCGCCACCGTGCCGAGCGCGACCAGGTCGAGCAGGCCGTCGAGCCGGAACGAGGCATCGTGGCCGCGCTTGCGCAGCTCCGCTCGCAGGCCGATCAGCACGTAGAACAGCACCCCCACCCCGGCCAGGTTCGGCGACGGGAAATCGCAGTCCGCCCGGTTGGGGTTGACGACCACGTCGGCGGCCGGCAGTTCCGGCCCGGGCAGGTGATGGTCGGTGACCAGGACCTGGACGCCCGCCTCGCGGACCCGGGCGACGCCGGCGATCGAACTGATGCCGTGGTCGACGGTCACCAGCACATCGGGATTCATGGCCAGGCATTCCTCGGCCAGCTTCGTGCTCAGCCCGTAGCCGTGCTTCATCCGGTCGGGCATGCGCCAGCAGACGTCGGCCGCACCGAGGCCACGCAGGCCGCGGACCGCCACGGCGGTGCCGGTCGCGCCGTCGGCGTCGAAATCGCCGACAACCAGGATCCGCCGGCCCTGTTCGACGGCGTCGGCCAGCAGCGAGGCAGCGGCATCCAGGTCGGCCAGCGTCGGCGGCAGCATCGTGGCCAGGTCCAGCACCGGCGGTGCGGTGCAGCCGCGCGCGGCGAGCACGCGCCCGGCCACCGGGTGCAGGCCGGCGATCGGCGCGGGCACGCGGCGCCGGTGAACGCGGACGCGGCGGATCATCGCTCCGCCTCCGGGCGGAAGGGACGCCGCCAGAACGCGAACGGACTCCAGCGGCCGAGCCGGACCGTCCGATCCGCTCCGATCACGCGCACGGAGCCGAGCCGTCCGGCGCGGAGGGCGCGCCAGGCCGGTTCGAACACGCGAGCATCCAGCGCGACAAGGCGCTCGGGTGCGTCGGCGCCCAGGGTGGCTTCGATCAGCGTCGTGCCCGAAGTGTTGGCCGATGTTTTGGCCGATGTGTTGGCCAATCCATCGCCCGCCGAAGCGCCGTGCGCGGCAGCGCTAGCGCGATCACGATGCAATTCCGGACGCGTCAGCGGCTCGGCCTCCACATCGAACCAGCGCGCCAGCCCTTCGGCTTCGGCCGGGTCTCCGGCCGCGATCACGCGGTCGATCGGCGAAGCTTCAGGCCGCGCCGGTAGCGTGCCTGCGCCCCAGAACCACAGCCCCAACCCGGCCGAGCTCGGGTCGTCCAGGGCCCGGAACTGGTGGAAGATCATCTGGGATTCGTTGATCAGCGCGTGCCAGCCAGCGGCGTCGGGCCCGCGCGGGAGCGTCTCGTCGAGCCGCCGCCCGACCGCGGCGTGCAGGGGCACGAATCCGGCCTGCGGAGGTTCCTGCAGCCGGATCCGCCCCGGGACGCCGGTCGCCGGCGCAGACCAGTCCAGGCCCGGCCGGTCGAACAGCTCGTCGAGCGCAGCGTGCAGGGGGGCCATCGAGGCGGCCGACCAGTCCAGGGCGGCGGCCTGGCGCAGCCAGACGGCGGTCAGGTCGGGCTGAAGATGGACCGGATCGACCCGCAAGCACGCGTTGCCGGGTTCGGCCGGATCGCCGGCCGCCAGCGCCGCTCGCGGCCCTGCCGCCGGAATCGACTTCAACCCGAGCGAGGCGGCCAGCGCGGAGTCGCCGCCGCCGCGTTCGATGCGGCCGAAGCCGAGCAGCCTGGCCAGCCCCGGTAATGCCTGCAGACGCCCGTCGAGAATGTCGTCGAGCGCCGGCAGCACGACCAGGAGCTGCGCGGTCACGGCCTCAGCCCTTCTCGTCGTAGCGGACCTCGACGATCTCGTAGACGCGCTTGCCGTTCGGAGTCTCGACGTTCACCGTCTCGCCTTCCTCGCGGCCGATCAGGGCACGCGCCAGCGGAGCCGAGACGGCCAGACGGCGCTCTTCGACGCTGGATTCGAGGTCGCCGACGATCTGCCAGTGGACTTCCTCGGCGTCCTCCACGTCTTCCATCAGGGTGACGTGCGCGCCGAACACCACCTTGCCCTGGACGTCGAGTTCGGACACGTCGATGATGCGCGCGTGCGAAAGGGAACTCTCGAGTTCCTGGATCCGGCCCTCGATGAAGCCCTGCTGCTCGCGCGCGGCGTGGTATTCGGCGTTTTCCTTCAGGTCACCATGGGCGCGCGCCTCGGCGATCGCCTCGATGATCTTCGGTCGTTCTTCCTTCTTCAGGCGCTTGAGCTCTGCGCGCAGGCGCTCGGCGCCCTGCTTGGTCAGCGGTGTCTGCTGCGACATGGTTGCCTCAGTCTGTTGAGTGGAGTTCCGCGAGCGGAACGACTTCGCGTTCGTCCCAGTGCTCGAGGGCACGCAGGGTGGCGCGGGCGCCGGCGATCGTGGTGGAGTAGTTGACCTTCCTCTGCAGCGCTTCACGCCGGATCGAGAAGGAGTCGGTGATCGCCTGGCGACCCTCGGTGGTGTTGACGATGTAGTCGATCTCGCGGTTCTTGATCAGGTCGACGATATGCGGTCGTCCCTGGATCACCTTGTTGATGTAGTCGCACGGAACCTCGTTTTCAACCAGGAACTTCCAGGTGCCCTCCGTGGCGACCAGTTCGAAGCCACGCTCGACCAGCTCACGGGCGACCGGCAGCAGGGCCTCCTTGTCCGCGTCGCGCACCGACAGGAAGGCCCGGCCGGAATGGGCGGCCTGGATACCGACGCCCTGCTGGCCGCGGGCGACCGCTGCGCCGAAGGTCTGCCCCACGCCCATGCATTCACCGGTCGAACGCATCTCCGGTCCGAGGATCGGGTCCACGCCCGGGAACTTGATGAACGGGAATACCGGCTCCTTGATGGAATAGAATCGAGTTTCGAGATCCTTCGTAATTCCCTGTTTCTCCAGGGTTTCTCCCACCATGCAGTTGGCCGCGATCTTGGCCAGCGGCGCGCCGGTGGCCTTGGACACGAACGGCACCGTGCGCGAGGCGCGAGGATTGACCTCGAGCACGAAGATCTCGTCGCCGCGGACCGCGAACTGCACGTTCATCAGGCCGACGACCTTCAGCGCCAGCGCCATGCGCCGGGTCTGGTCGGCGATCTCGGCGATGATTTCCGGCGCCAGGGAGAACGGCGGCAGGCTGCACGACGAATCGCCGGAATGCACGCCGGCCTGCTCGATGTGCTCCATGATGCCGCCGATCACCACCCGTTCGCCGTCGCACACGGCGTCCACGTCGACCTCGATCGCATGGTCGAGGAAGCGGTCGAGAAGGACCGGCGAGTCGTTGGAGACGCTGACCGCTTCGCGCATGTAGCGCTTGAGTTCGTCGACGCCGTGGACGATGTCCATGGCCCGACCGCCGAGCACGTAGGACGGCCGCACGACCAGCGGGAAGCCGACCTCGGCGGCCAGCACGATGGCCTCTTCCGGAGTGCGCGCGGTGCGGTTCGGCGGCTGCTTCAGGCCCAGGCGATTGAGCAGGTCCTGGAAGCGCTCGCGGTCCTCGGCCAGGTCGATCGAGTCCGGCGAGGTGCCGATGATCGGCACACCGGCGGCCTCGAGATCGCGAGCCAGCTTCAGCGGGGTCTGGCCGCCGAACTGCACGATCACGCCCTCGGGTTTCTCGACGTCGATGATCGCCAGCACGTCCTCGAGGGTCAGCGGCTCGAAGTAGAGCCGGTCCGAGGTGTCGTAATCGGTCGATACCGTTTCGGGGTTGCAGTTGACCATGAGGGTCTCGAAGCCCAGATCGCGCATGGCCATCGCCGCGTGAACGCAGCAGTAGTCGAACTCGATGCCCTGGCCGATGCGGTTCGGGCCGCCGCCGAGCACCATGATCTTGCGGCGATCGCTGGGACGCGCTTCGCTTTCGCCTTCCCAGGTGCCGTACAGGTAGGCGGTCGTGGTCGCGAACTCGGCGGCACAGGTATCGACCCGCTTGTAGACCCGGCGCACGTCCAGGGTCTGGCGCAGGTGGCGCACGGCGCGCTCGGAGGTGCCGAGCAGCGTGGCCAACCTCGCGTCGGAAAAGCCGTGGCGCTTGAGTTCGTGCAGGCGATTCGCGCCCAGCGATTCGAAGCCGGTCCGGCGCACCTGCGCCTCGATCTCGACCAGCTCCAGCAACTGGTCGAGGAACCAGGGGTCGATCCAGGTCAGGCGCTGGACCGTGTCGAAGTCCAGCCCGCGACGGAACGCCTCGGCCACGTAGAGAATCCGCTCCGGCCCCGCTTCGCGGAGTTCGCGTCGGAGAAGCGTGTCGGCATCCAGCTCGGGATGCTCGTCCAGCGGCATCTCGTTGAAGCCGTCCAGGCCGATTTCGAGACTGCGCAGCGCCTTCTGGACCGATTCCTTGAAGGTGCGGCCGATCGCCATGGCCTCGCCGACGGATTTCATCTGCGTGGTCAGGCGCTTGCTGGCGGCCGGGAACTTCTCGAACGCGAAGCGCGGAATCTTGGTCACGATGTAGTCGATGGTCGGCTCGAACGAGGCCGGCGTGGCGCCGCCGGTGATCTCGTTTTCCAGTTCGTCCAGCGTGTAGCCGACCGCGAGCTTGGCCGCGACCTTGGCGATCGGGAACCCGGTCGCCTTCGACGCGAGCGCCGAGGAGCGCGACACGCGCGGGTTCATCTCGATGACCACCATGCGGCCGTCTTCGGGATTGATCGCGAACTGCACGTTCGAGCCGCCGGTCTCGACCCCGATCTTGCGCAGCACCGCGATCGAGGCGTCCCGCATCCGCTGGTATTCGCGATCGGTCAGGGTCTGGGCCGGGGCGACGGTGATCGAATCGCCCGTATGAATCCCCATCGGGTCGAAGTTCTCGATCGAACAGATGATGATGCAGTTGTCCGCCTTGTCACGGACCACTTCCATCTCGAACTCCTTCCAACCCAGCACCGATTCCTCGAGCAGCACTTCGTTGGTCGGCGACAGCTCCAGCCCGTGGGCGACGATCTCGACGAACTCGTCGGTGTTGTAGGCGATGCCGCCGCCGGACCCGCCGAGCGTGAACGAGGGCCGGATGATGGTCGGAAAGCCGATCCGCTTCTGGATCTCCATGGCCTCTTCCATCGAGTGGGCGACTTCGGCGGTGCAGGATTCCAGTCCGATCTCGGCCATGGCCGTCTTGAACCGATCACGGTCCTCGGCCATGTCGATGGCCTCGCGCGACGCGCCGATCAGCTCGACGCCGAACTCCTCGAGCACGCCTTCGCGGACCAGGTCGAGCGCGCAGTTCAGGGCGGTCTGGCCGCCCATCGTGGGCAGCAGGGCGTCGGGCCGCTCGCGCCGGATCACTTCACGCACGTACTCCCACTTGACCGGCTCGATGTAGACCGCGTCGGCGATCTCGGGGTCGGTCATGATCGTGGCCGGGTTCGAGTTCACCAGGATCACCCGGTACCCCTCCCCCCGCAGCGCCTTCACCGCCTGCACGCCCGAATAGTCGAACTCGCAGGCCTGCCCGATCACGATCGGCCCCGCGCCGATGATCAGGATGGAGTTGATGTCGGTACGTTTGGGCATCGGTTTAATTCCTACCGCAGATGAACGCAGATGAACGCAGATTAGGATTCTTCGGTTCCGTCAATATTCGCGAAGCTGGTTCACCAAACGCTTCACCTGGACGCGGGTCGTTCCGAAATTGATCAACAGCCCGATCGACAGCCGCGAGGCATTCAGATAATTCAGCAATTGAGCCTGGTGTTCCGGACCGAGCGCGCGAACCGCTTTCAGCTCCAGAATCAAGCACTGCTCGATCACAAAGTCCGCGACGAATTCCCCGACGACCTCGTTTCGATAGGTCACCGGCAATCGCTTTTGGCGCTCGAACTGCAATCCTCGATCCGCCATTTCCAAGCTCATTGCGCCCTCGTACACGCTTTCCAGGAATCCGGATCCCAGCGTCGAATTCACGCTGTAGGCGCACCCGATCACGAGTTCGCTTATCCGATTCAAATCTGCGTTCATCTGCGTCCATCTGCGGTTTCACTTGCTTTTCGACCGAGCCATCAACCCGACGAACGCCTCGAACAGCGGTCTCAGGTCGTGGGGGCCGGGGCTGGCTTCGGGGTGGCCCTGGAAGCCCATGGCGGGGGCATCGGTGATGCGGATGCCCTGCAGGCTGCCGTCGAAGAGCGAGCGGTGCGTGGCCTCGACGCGGTCCGGCAGGCTGGCCTCGTCGACCGCGAAGCCATGGTTCTGGGAGGTGATCATGACCCGCCCGCTGGCGAGGTCCTGGACCGGATGGTTCGCGCCGTGGTGGCCGAACTTCATCTTGACCGTTCGCGCACCCGCGGCCAGGGCGAGCAGCTGGTGCCCCAGGCAGATGCCGAAGGTCGGGACCGCTCGATCCAGCAGCGTACCGATCGCCTCGATTGCATAGTCGCAGGGCTCCGGATCGCCGGGACCGTTCGAGAGCATGACCCCGTCGGGCGCCAGCGCCAGCACGTCGTCGGCCGGCGTGGTCGCGGGAACCACGGTAACGCGGCAACCGGCATCGACCAGCAGCCGCAGGATGTTGTGCTTGACGCCGTAGTCGTAGCAAACGACATGCGGCGATGCGTCGACCGGCGCGGGCGTACGGGCTTCGATCGCCGGCGACCCCTCGGACCATTCATGGCGCTCCGCGCAGGTGTTGTCGCGGGCCAGGTCGCGGCCGGTCATCGGCGGACAGGCCCGGGCGGCTTCCAGCGCTTCGGCGGGGTCGACCTCGTGATCGACCAGGATGCAGCCGTTCTGCGCGCCGTTTTCCCTGAGGAGGGCGGTCAGCGCACGCGTGTCGATGCCGCCGATCGCGACCACGCGCTGCTCGACGAGCCAGTCCGGCAACGGCAGGGTCGACCGCCAGGAACTGGCCCGACGGGGACAGTCGCGGACGATCAGGCCGGCCGCGCGGGCACGGTCCGACTCGTTGTCCTCGGGGTTGGTGCCGGTGTTGCCGATGTGCGGCATGGTCAGGGTGACGAGCTGGCCGGCGTAGCTGGGGTCGGTCAGGATCTCCTGATAGCCGGTCATCGCGGTGTTGAACACCACCTCGCCGACCGCCTTTCCGGGCGCACCAAAGCCGAACCCGGAAAACAGCGTACCGTCTTCCAGCGCCAGAACTGCCTTGAGATTGGACAAATCGTGCCTCCCGATTCGCGAAGCGGCGTTCGGGAAACTCGGTGAGATCGAGGCCCCGGGAACGCCGCTCGTCGAAGGGTCGCGATGCGACCGGTTCGAGAGAGCATTCTACGCCACATCGGCGGCTCGGTGGCCGCGCAGGGGCCGAAGGAGGGTCGATCCGGAGCGGGCCTCGGCGCCCGGCGCGGAATCAGTCGTCCAGCACGTCCGCCAGGCCGTAGCGGCCGGGCGAGCGCCCCAGGATCCAGCGCGCCGCCCGCAGCGCGCCGCGCGCGAACAGGCTGCGATCAGAGGCTCGGTGGGCCAGCGTCAGCCGTTCGCCCGGCCCCAGGAAGTGGACCTCGTGTTCGCCGACCACGTCGCCGCCCCGCAGGGCCTGGATGCCGATACGGCCGGGTCCGCGCCGGCCACCGCGGTCGCCAGGATCGACGGCAGCGCCGACCTCGAGCCCGCGCGCGGCCGCCACGGTCGCGGCCAGGCCCAGCGCGGTGCCCGACGGGGCATCGACCTTGTTTCGGTGGTGGGTCTCGAGGATCTCGACGTCGAAATCGTCACCCAGCCGCTGCGCCGCTTCGCGCACCAGCGACTCGAGCACATGCACTCCGATGGAGAAATTGGCTTCGTGGCAGATCGCGATCCGATCGGCCGCATCGTCGAGCGCGGCGCGCTGGGTCTCATCGAATCCCGTGGTGCCGCTGACGAACGGCAGCCCGTGCTCGTCGGCAACCGACAGCGCATGCAGCGCGGATTCGGGACTGGAAAAATCGATCACGACCTCGGCGCCGTCGCAGCCCTGCAAGGGCTCATCGGACCGGCCGCGGCCGACCACGGTCATGGACGGGTCGGAATCGACCAGGGATTCGATCAGGCGACCGACCCGGCCGCTCGCGCCGTTCAGCAGGATGTTCAAGTGGGCCTCCGCGCAGTCCGTGCGGGGAAAGTATAGCCGCGCGGACCGGCGCAGCCGACCGGGTTCAGAAGCCCATCCGGTCGAAGAAATCACGCACGCTGTCGGTCCAGCCGCGCGACTTCGGGCTGTGGTCCACGCTCTGGTCGGCACCCAGGCTTTCCTCGAACTTCTTCAGCAGGTCCTTCTGTTCGCGGCTCAGGTTGACCGGCGTTTCCACCAGGACGCGCACCATCAGGTCGCCGACGCGGGAGCTGCGCACCGACTTCACGCCCTTGCCCTTCAGGCGGAACGTCTTGCCCGTCTGGGTCTCGGTCGGAATCTTCAGCATGACCGAACCGTCCAGCGTCGGCACCTTGATCTGGCCGCCCAGCATCGCGGTCGTCACCGGAATCGGGATTTCCGCGAACAGCTGGTCGCCGTCGCGGCTGAACAGCTTGTGCGGACGCACGTGGATGTCCACGTACAGGTCGCCTGCAGTTCCGCCCTGCAGGCCGGCCCCACCCTCGCCCGACAGGCGGATCCGATCGCCCTCGTCGACGCCCGGCGGCACCTTGACCTGCAGCGTGCGCGTTTCGCGGACCTGGCCGGAGCCGTCGCAGCTGGTGCAGGGGTCGCTGACCTCGCGTCCGCTGCCGCCGCAGTTCGGGCAGGTCTGCTGGACCGAGAAGATGCCCTGCTGCATCCGCACCTGGCCGGCGCCGTTGCAGGTCGAACAGACGTTCATCTTGCCGCTGGTCGAGCCCGAGCCGCTGCAGTCGGAACACTTGCCGATGCCGGGCACCCGGATCTCGCGCTCGACGCCCTTGACCGCCTCCTCGAGATCCAGCTCCAGGGTGTAGCGCAGGTCATGGCCGCGCCGCGAGCGAGCCTGCCCGCCGGCTCCCCGGCGACGACCTCCGCCGAAGATGTCCCCGAAGATGTCGCCGAAGATGTCGTTGATGTCGCCGAAGCCGGCGCCCCCGGCCCCGGCGCCGCCGAAGCCGCCCGGCCCCTGGCCGTTGATCGCATCGTGACCGTAGCGATCGTAGGCGGCGCGCTTCTGGGGGTCCTTCAGGACCTCGTAGGCGAGCTTGGCTTCCTTGAACTTGTCCTGCGCCGTATCGTCATCGGGATTGCGATCCGGGTGGTACTTCATCGCAAGACGGCGATAGGCCTTCTTCAGTTCGTCGTCGCCGGCATCGCGCTTGACGCCCAGCACTTCGTAGAGATCGCGTTGGCTCATCGTCCTTCGGCCCCGTCTTTCCATTCGACACACGCCGCCGGGTCGGGCCGGCGGCGTGTGCTCCCATGCGCTGTCCGGTGCTTCGCAGCGCGTTCGATCATCGGCAACTCGTCAGCGGCCGATCACTTCTTGTCGTCGTCGACCTCGGTGAACTCCGCGTCGACCACGTCCTCGGCATCGTCGCCATCGGCGCTGTCCCCGGCTTCGGCGGACTCGCCTCCGGCGCCCTGCTGGGCCTGCGCAGCGGCCTGGTACAGCGCCGCGGCGGCTTCCTGCAGCTCGTTGACCGCCGACTCGATCGCCTCCTTGTCATCGCCCTTCAGCGACTCCTCGACCTTGGCGATGGCGTCTTCGATCGCCTTCTTCGCGTCATCGGGCAGCTGCTCGCCCTGCTCGTCGAGCATCGAGCGGGTGGAATGGACCATCGCGTCGGCGTTGTTGCGCGTCGTGACCAGCTCGTGGAACCGCTTGTCTTCTTCGCGGTGCGCTTCGGCGTCGGAGACCATCTTCTCGATCTCGTCTTCGCTGAGGCCCGAGCCGGCCTTGATCTCGATGCGCTGCTCCTTGCCGGTTTCCTTGTCCTTGGCCGAGACGTGGAGAATGCCGTTGGCGTCGATGTCGAAGGTCACCTCGATCTGCGGCATGCCGCGCGGCTTCGGCGGGATGCCGGCCAGGTCGAAGCGGGCCAGCGACTTGTTGGCCGCGGCCTGCTCGCGCTCGCCCTGGAGCACGTGAACGGTGACCGCGCTCTGGTTGTCCTCGGCCGTGGAGAACACCTGCGAGGCCTTGGTCGGGATCGTCGTGTTCTTCTCGATGAGCTTGGTGAACACGCCCCCCAGGGTCTCGATGCCGAGCGACAGCGGGGTCACATCCAGCAGAAGCACGTCCTTGACGTCGCCCTGCAGCACGCCGCCCTGGATCGCCGCACCGACCGCGACCGCCTCGTCGGGGTTGACGTCCTTGCGCGGCTCACGCCCGAAGAACTCCTGCACCGCCTTCTGGACCATCGGCATGCGGGTCTGGCCGCCGACCAGGATGACCTCGTCGACATCGGCGATCTTCAGGCCGGCGTCGTTCAGCGCCGTGCGGCAAGGCTCGATCGAACGCTTGACCAGTTCCTCGACCAGCGACTCGAGCTTCGCCCGCGTGACCTTGATGTTCAGGTGCTTCGGCCCCGACTGGTCGGCCGTGATGTACGGCAGGTTGACCTCGGTCTGCTGGCTGGACGAGAGTTCGATCTTGGCCCGCTCGGCGGCTTCCTTGAGCCGCTGCAGCGCGAGCGGATCCTTCTTCAGGTCCACGCCCTGGTCCTTCTTGAACTCGGCGATCAGGTAGTCGAGCAGGCGCGTGTCGAAGTCCTCGCCGCCGAGGAACGTGTCACCGTTGGTCGCCAGCACCTCGAACTGCTTCTCGCCGTCGACGTCGGCGATCTCGATGATCGACACGTCGAAGGTGCCGCCGCCGAGGTCGTAGACCGCGACCTTGCGATCCTTGCCCTGCTTGTCCAGGCCATAGGCCAGCGCGGCAGCGGTCGGTTCGTTGATGATCCGGCGGACCTTGAGGCCGGCGATCTTGCCGGCGTCCTTGGTCGCCTGGCGCTGCGAATCGTTGAAGTAGGCCGGCACCGTGATCACGGCTTCCTCGACCTTCTCGCCCAGGTAATCCTCGGCGGTCTTCTTCATCTTCATGAGCACACGCGCGGAGATTTCCGGCGGCGCCATCTTCTTGCCGTCGACCTCGACCCAGGCATCCCCGTTGTCGGCTTCGACGATGTTGTAGCTGACCAGGTCGCGGTCCTTCTGCACGACCTTTTCGCTGTACTTGCGTCCGATCAGGCGCTTGACCGCATACAGCGTGCGGTCGGGGTTGGTCACGGCCTGCCGCTTCGCGGGCTGGCCGACCAGCACCTCGTCGTCCTTGGTGAACGCGACGATCGACGGCGTGGTTCGATCGCCTTCGGCGTTCTCGATCACGCGCGTCTTGCCGCCTTCCATCACGGCAACACACGAATTCGTGGTTCCCAGGTCGATTCCGATGATTTTGCTCATGGCTTCAGCATCCCGTTGGTTCGAATCTGTTTCTCGATGTCACGTCCGGTGACATGGATGAGGCGAGGGAACGACCTCGCCGGCTACTTCGGTGAATGGGGCTGGCCCGACGGGTTTTCAAACTCCGCAGACCCTTTCCGGTGCCCCGTGCGTTCAGTGCGCTCAGGCCGACTTCGCGACCACCACGCGCGCCGGACGCAGAAGACGGCCGTGCAGCGCATACCCCTTCTGCAGCACCTCGATCACGCTGTCGGGCTCCGCGTCTTCGCTCGGCACTGCGGTCATCGCCTCGTGCCAGCTGGGGTCGAACGGCTTTCCGGTCGGATCGATCGTTTCCAGACCGTGCGCTTCGAGGACCTTCAGCGCCAGCTTGCGGGTCAGGGCCAGGCCCTCGACCGCGCTCGAATCGTCGCCGTCGCCGACCGACTCCATGGCCTGGTCCAGCGAATCGAGCACCGGCACGAAGTCGCGCATCACGCGCTCGAGCGCGAACTTGCGCGTCTTATCCATCTCGCGCTCCATGCGACGCTCCTGGTTGACCATCTCAGCCTGGCTGCGGGCCAGCGCCTCGGTCAGCTGTTCGACCCGGGCGTCGAGTTCGGCGTCCGTTGAATCGGCGTCGGTGGAGTCGGCCGGCGCATCCGAAGTCGCAGCGCCGTCCGCCGTTCCGTCGGCGGCACGCAGCTCTTCTTCCTGCCGCTTGTCTTCGTGCTGTTCGGATTCGGCCCCGGTTTCCGGGGATGTGTCCTGCGAACGGTCCTGCTCGCTCATGGGCAACGGCTCCTTGGGCTGGTCGGCGCGCCTCGACCGGCGGCGCCGACATTCAGTTGTTGTGTCGACGGGGCGCAACATGGGGCCCGGTCGAGGCGAATCCAACCGGAATCCAACCGGAATCCAACCGATACAATAGCGAGACCATTCTTCTACCGACCGGCCGGGCCGGACCGACCCAGGAATCCATGCTGCGTTCGCTTGCCATTCGAGACTTCACGATCATCGATCGACTCGAGCTCGAGTTCGGCGCCGGCTTCGGCGCGATCACCGGCGAGACCGGCGCCGGCAAGTCGATCCTGATCGACGCCCTGGGCCTGTTGCTGGGCGATCGAGCCGACACCGCGGTGGTGGCGCCCGACGCCGACCGGGCCGAACTCAGTGCCTGGTTCCAGCTCGACGAAGACCACCCGGCCCGGGCGTGGCTCGCCGAGCAGGCGATGGACGACGGCGACGAGCTGCTGCTGCGCCGATCCGTGCCCGCCGACGGTGCCTCGCGCGGCTGGATCAACGGCCAGCCGGCCACGGTCGGGCAGCTGAAGGAACTGGGCGCCCTGCTGGTCGAGATCCATGGCCAGCACGAACATCAGCGCCTCGCCGATCCCACCCACCAGCGCCGCTGGCTGGACCGCGGCGTGTCCGGCGACCTCCGCCGGGCCGTCAGGGATGCTGCGCGGGCTCATGCGGATGCCCGTCGCACGCTGGCCGCCCTGGACGAGGAGTCCGATGCCGACCCGGAGCTGGTGCGCTTCCAGCTCGACGAGCTCGATGCGCTGGATCTCGGCGACAGGGAACTGGCCGACCTGGAGGCCGAGCAGCGCCGCCTGGCGTCGATCGAGGACCTGCAACGGGCCACCGCTGCCGCGATCACCGCCCTCGACGGCGATGCCGACGGCAGCGATGCCGGTGCCGTCGCGTTGACCGTCCGCGGAATCCGGGCGATCGACGGGGTCACCGACCGGGATCCGGCGTTTGCCGAGGCGCGGGAGATGCTGGGCACCGCGCGAGTCCACCTCGAGGAATCGGGCCGGACCCTGACCCGGCTGGCCGAATCGCTGGAAGCCGACCCCGACCGGCTCGACGCGGTCGACCGCCGGCTGGGCCGCATCATGGAACTGGCGCGCAAGCACCGTTGCGAGCCCGAAGCCCTGCCCGCCCTGCGCGCGGAGCTGCGAGATCGCCTCGAGCGGATCGACGGTGCGGCCGAAGCGCGCGAAGGCGCCGAGCAGGCGCTGCGAGAACGACGAACAGAGTGGCTGGAAGCGGCCCATGCGCTGCACGAGGCCCGGCGAGCCGCCGCGGACTCGATCGGTGAGGACGTCGCCCTCGCGCTGGCCGCACTGGGCATGGATACGGCGCGCATCGCGTTCGAGATCGACTTCGACGACGGCGGCGCGGTCGTCGAGCACGGGGCCGACCGGGTCGAGCTGCAGTTCACCGCCAATCCGGGTCAACCGCCGCGACCGCTGAAGCGGGTCGCATCGGGCGGGGAGCTTTCGCGCCTGAGCCTGGCGATGATCGTCGCTTCCGCCGAACCGGCCCGCGGCGTGGTCCGGATCTTCGACGAGATCGACGCCGGCGTCGGCGGCGAGACGGCGCACCGGGTCGGCGAGTTCCTGCATCGCGCAGGCGCCGACGGCCAGGCTTTCTGCGTCACTCACCTGGCCCAGGTCGCGGCCCGGGCGGACCGGCAGTACCGGGTCATCAAGCAGGCCGACAAGGGGCGCACCCGGGTCCGGGTGGAAGCGCTGGATCCAGAGGCGCGGGTCGCCGAACTGGCGCGGATGCTCGGCTCTACGACCGGGGAAACCAGCCGGCGTCATGCCGAGGCGCTGCTGGCAGGCCGCGGGGCCTGAACTCGGGGGCGGGTGACCGTGCGGCCGACTCAGCCCCGGCTGCGACTGCCCTTCTTCTGCACGTAGAGCACCAGCGAGTGATCGACGATCTCGAAGCCATGCTTGCTCGCGATCTCGTCCTGGAGCCGCTCGATGTCCGCGTCGAAGAATTCCACCACCTCGCCGGTGTCGAGGTCGACCATGTGATCATGGTGGCCGCCTTCGTCCAGCTCGTAGCAGGCCTGCGGCGACCGGCCGGAACCGTCGTCGAACATGTGCTTGCGCACCAGGCCGGCGGTTTCGAACTGGTTCAGCACGCGGTAGACCGTGGCCAGGCCGATGTCCTCGCCCTGGTCGATCAGCAAGCGGTGAACGTCGTCGGCGGTGACGTGCTTCTGGTCGGCACCGTCGAGCAACTGCAGGATGCGCAGCCTCGGGAGGGTGACCTTGAGGCCGGCCTTGCGCAGTTCGCGGGTTTCTTCGGACATTCGGGAAGCACCGGATGAGCGGATTCGTATTGTATCATTCGGGTCGTTTTCGACGCGGTACTTCCTGCCCATGATCCGACTCTCCCTGCTCGCGCTCGCCCTCCTCCTCGGCGGCTGCAACGTCATCTACAAGCAGAACATCCCGCAGGGCAACGTGCTGGATGAAGACGACATGGAACAGTTGAGCGTGGGGCTGACCAAGCGGCAGGTGCTGGTGCTGCTCGGATCGCCCGCCGTGAAGAGCCCCTTCCACGCCGACCGCTGGGACTACGTCAACTCCTTCGCGCGCAGCGGCGACAAGGCCGAGCGAAGAACGCTCACGGTGCTGTTCGAGAACGACCGGGTCGTCGATTTTCACGGCAACTACCTCGACGACGCGGGTATCGCCGGGGTCGAGCCGGAGGAGCTGGAAATCATCGACCCGGAGAGCAACCAGCCCATCCTGCCCCGCCGCGACCGCGACGAGGACGACGAGGTGATTCCGCCGGCCGAACCGCCGCGCTGAACCCCACCGGCGAGGGGTCGCTCAGTCGTTGCGACGCTGGGCGTTGAGCCGGCGTACTTCCTTCGGATCCAGCTTCAGCGGCCGATAGAGTTCGACCCGATCGCCGTCGGCGAGCACCCGTTCCGGCTCGCACAGCACGCCGAAGACGCCGACATGGTCGGCGCGAATTTCCAGGTCTGGAAACCGCTGCTCGAGTCCCGAGGCCCGGATCGCATCGGCCACCGTGCTGCCGGCGGGCAATTCGAGCGGCACCACCGCCTGGCGCTCCGGCCAGGCCGCGGCAACCTCGACGCACACCCGCTCGCCCGTCGTCGATTCACCCATTTCAGCCGTACAGCGCGTCGGCGCGCCGGCAGAAATCGTCGACCATGCGGTTGGCGACCGAGACGAAGCCGCGGTTGAACGCGGCGGCCAGGATCGGGCTGTCGAAGTCGAAACTCAGCATCAATTCCACCTTGCAGCCGATCCCCAGGTCGCCGAAGCGCCACTCCCCGCCGAACCGGCGGAACGGACCCTCGTCGAGGTTCATCGTCAGGCGCTCGCTCGGCTCCAGCTCGTTGCGGGTTCGAAACTTGCGGGTGACCCCGGCGACGCTGACCTCCAGCGACGCCAGCTGATGACGGTCGTCCTGCTCGTGGACTTCGGCCGAACGCACCCAGCCGAGAAAGCTCGGGTAGTGCTCGACATCGCAGACCAGCTCGAACATCTGCTCCGGCGAGTGCGTGACCAGCGCGGATCGGTTGACTTCAGGCATGGCCGGCATCATACCCAACCCATCGCGAGGCGGGCGACGCGAACTCCGCTCCGGCCCCTGCGGCTCGACGCTGCACGGCCGTGCGACCGTCGATCCAGTAGACTCCGGCATAGCGCGACCCGACCGCACTCGCACTCCAACCCTCACCACGGCTCTTCGATCATGAGTTCCTCGTCTTCCTCGACCATCGCCCTGAACAAGCGCGCCCGCTTCGAGTACCAGCTCGAGGATCGGACCGAGTGCGGCATCTCGCTGCTGGGCTGGGAGGTCAAGTCGCTGCGCGCCGGCAACGTGCAGTTCGGCGAAAGCCACGTACTGCTGCGAAACGGCGAGGCCTTCCTGTTCGGCTGCGTGATCCAGCCCATGACCTCGGCGTCGACCCACGTCGATACGGACCCGATGCGCACGCGGCGCCTCCTGCTCCACAAGCAGGAACTCGACACGCTGATCGGCCAGGTCGAGCGCAAGGGCTACGCGCTGATCCCCACCGCGATGTATTGGAAGAAGGGCAAGGTCAAGGTCGAAATAGCGCTCGCCAAGGGCAAGAAACAGCACGACAAGCGACGCGCGCAGAAGGAACGCGACTGGGAGCGCGAGAAGGGCCGGATCCTCAAGCAGCGCTGAGCCGCTCGGAGTTGCCGACTCCGGCTTCGCCGTTCCCACAAGCACCGAATACGAAGGCGTCCATCGCGATGACCTTCCCCATCCAGCCACCGTCGATGCGTTCGGCCCGCTCCATGCCGCCGGCCGCAGCAGCGACCGGCAGCGGCAGGTAATGCTCGGGCGTCGGGTGGACCCGGCGCGCTTCCGGGGCCTGCGACAGTCCACCCCGCACCCGATCCGGATCGCCGGTCTCGACCGCGCAGCGGACCCAGTTCCGGAAGCGCCGAGCCGACTCCCGGCCGCCGGTTCCGCCGTTGAAGAAATCGGCCAGCCCATGGGTCAGGCTGCCCGACCCCACGATCAGCACACCGAGTCCACGCAACGGGGCCAGGGCACGTCCGAGCTGCCAGGCGCCGTCGCCGTCCATGCCGAGGGGCAGCGAGACCTGGACAACCGGAACGTCGGCCTGCGGAAACATGTGCAGCAGCGGAACCCACGCGCCGTGGTCGAGGCCGCGCTCCGGATCAACGTCGGCCGGCCAGCCGGCACGCCGCAACAGGTCGCGCGTAGTCCCGGCCAGGCCGGGATGGCCCGGCGCCGGGTAGCGCAACGCGTGGAGCGCCGGAGCGAATCCGCGGAAATCGTGAACCGTCGGCGGCGCGGCACTGCCGGTCACGTGGACGCCGACCGTCTGCCAGTGCGCCGAGACCACCACGATGGCGTCAGGCCGTGGCAACTGCCGCCCGAGGATTCCCAGGCGGCGACCGATCGGTCCGGGCTCCAGCGCGAAGCTCGGCGCGCCGTGTGAAACGAACAACGTCGGGACCATGTCGTCGGCCTCAGGCCTGCTGCGACCGATCGACCAGCACGCCGTCGACGGACCAGCGCCCCCCGCCGCTGAACGCCAGCGAAGCCGAGATGGCGAGCAATGCGAGCCCGAACTCGTAGCCGTTGTTGGCCATGAACAGCCCGTTGCCGATGTGCACCGCGAGGATTGCGACGAGCATCGTGAACGCGAGCACGAGAGCTGCCGGACGGGTCAGCAGCCCGACCAGGAGAGCGATGCCGCCGAAGAACTCTGCGCTGCCTGCCAGCAGTGCCATCAGGTAGCCGGGCTGCAGCCCGATCGACGCCATCCACTGGCCGGTGCCTTCGAGGCCGTAGCCGCCGAGGGCGCCGAAGAGCTTCTGCGCGCCGTGTGCAATGAAGATGACGCCGGCCGGCACGCGAAGGACCAGCGGGGCGAAGGTGGAACGGGTAACCAGCAGGCGCTGGAAAGCGGTCAGGTTCATCATGTCTCGTTACTCCTCGGGTGGTGAACGGGTGGACTCGAGGGCCGCGAACGACCCCGTCGACGAGAAGCATAGAGATTTCGATTTTGACAATAAATAGCCATACAATCAGAACTCTTTTTCGATTATTGCAACAATGAGCCGATTCACCCAGATGCAGGCCTTCGCCGCGGTGGTCGAAGCCGGCAGCTTCACGCAGGCGGCCGAGCGCCTGAACCTGTCGACAGCAGCGGTCTCCCGCCATGTTGCTGCGCTGGAACAGCGGCTCGGCGTTCGCCTGCTCAACCGGACGACCCGAGCCTTGTCGCTGACCGGCGACGGCGAGCGGTTCCATGCACGCGCCTCGACCCTGCTCGCCGACCTGGCCGACGCGGAAGCGGAACTGGCAGGCAGCGCCGAGCCCTCCGGTCGCCTCCGCTTGAACGTACCGGTGTCCTACGGCTTGCGACGGCTGGCCGATCACTGGCCCGACTTCCTCCAGCGGCACCCCCGAATCGACCTCGATGTGACCCTGGCAGACCGACTGGTCGACCTGGTCGATGAAGGCTATGACCTGGCCGTGCGGATCGGCCGCCTCCCGAGCTCCAGCCTGGTCGCTCGTCGCCTGGCCACGACCCGGTTGAAGCTCTGCGCCGCGCCCGCCTATCTCGAAGCCCACGGCACCCCGGGCCATCCTGCCGAGCTGGCCGGTCATGACACGCTGTCCTACAGCCTGTTCTCCTACGGCGATCGCTGGCGCTTCGAAGGCCCGGAGGACGCACAGGAGGAGGTTCGCGTGCGTCCGCGACTGTGGTCCAACAGCGGCGACACCTGCGTGGCCGCAGCAGTCGCCGGACACGGCATCGTCCTGCAGCCGGAATTCCTGGTCGATCGCGAACTGGCCGACGGCCGGCTGATCGAGCTATTGCCGCACTGGCGGGCCGCGGAGCTCGGTATCCACGCGGTCTTCCCGGCGCACCGCCACCTGCCCGTACGGGTCCGGGTGATGGTGGACTTCCTGGTCGAATTGCACGCTTGAACGCGAGCCCGTTCGCTTCCATGTATAGTGACCGAAGGGAACCTGGAGACGATGTTGTAGTCTCAGTTCCCGTACCACCGGGGGCGTACTGGCTTCGACGTGGATCGGACGTACCCTGGGGCATGCCGAGGAGGCAGCAATCCTCGTAAAACCTGGCTGCAAATTGTTAGTTGCCAACGACGACAACTACGCACTAGCCGCCTAAAAACCGGCTTGCTCTCCCCCGTTTGAGCCTGCGCTTTCGACGGGAGATCACTTAGCAGGATCGCTTCAGGTCGAGTCTCGGGGCCTGGAGTTAAACCAAACCGCGACTGGTCGTTCCACATGCCCTGCCCTTCGGGCGGTGGAATGACGAGAAACAATAGAACGGGCTAAGCATGTAGAACCAGGATCAGATGGTTTGCGGACGCGGGTTCGACTCCCGCCGCCTCCACCAGATCCCCGGGAAGAAGCCGGCCCCTGTGCCGGCTTTTTCATGTCCGACTGATTCATGGCGGGAGTCGAACCCGCTTTGTTTGTATCCGGGCCTTCGGCCCGCGTCTTGCGCCTGACGGCGCTTCGACCCTGGCGCCGCTTCGCGACGATTGGATTGCGTGTACACCCACACGCAAGGCCCCGCCGCCTCCACCAGATCCCCGGAAGGGACCGGCCATCGCGCCGGTCCTTTTTTTATGGCCAATTCGGGCGGGAGTCGAACCCGCCTTGTTTATAACCGGGCCGTTGGCCCGCAGTCTTGCGCCTTGTGGCGCTTCGACCCTGGCGTCGCTTCGCGACGATTCGATTGCGTGTACACCCACACGCAAGGCCCCGCCGCCTCCACAAACCGGCAGATGCGTCGCTCCGCGACGTCACATTCGCGAGTGCACGAACTCGCAACGGCCCCGAGAAGAAGCCGGCTCCTGTGCCGGCTTTTTCATGTCCGACTGATTCATGAGAACAATCCAGACACCCACCCAGTAGGAAATAACCTACACGAAATCGAGCCGATTTACCGATTCCAGACCGCGGCTGCCTGGACTACGGTGATCGTGCATTCGTACTGGAACGATTCCGATGCCCGAACCCCGCTGCCGCCTCGTCTCGCTTGAAGCCACGCCGCACTACCACGTCGTCAGCCGCTGCGTGCGGCGGCAGTTCCTGTGCGGTAAGGACGACCTGACCGGTCGGGACTTCTCGCACCGGCGCGACTGGATCCGGGAGCGGATCTTCGAGCTGGCCGAGATTTTTGCGGTGGATATCTGCGCGTATGCGGTCATGAGCAACCACGTCCACCTGGTGCTGACGATTCGACAGGACGTGGCGATCGCCTGGGATGAGCAAGAGGTGGCCAGGCGCTGGCTGCGATTGTTCGGCGGACGAAAGGAGGTCAAGAACTGGCTGTCCGGGCAGAGTCAGTCCGAGGCGCAGGCCGCAGCGGCCCTGGAGTGGATCAAGACCTACCGCGAGCGGCTGTTCGACCTGTCCTGGTTCATGCGCTGCCTGAACGAGCCGATCGCCCGCATGGCCAACGAGGAAGACAACGTCACGGGTCGGTTCTGGGAGGGGCGGTTCAAGTCGCAGGCGCTGCTCGACGAGGCGGCGCTGGTGTCGTTGATGGCCTACGTCGACCTGAACCCGATCCGGGCCGGCCTGGCCGCGACTCCGGAGGAATCCGACTACACCTCGCTGCAGCAGCGGGTGGTCGAGTCCAGGCTGGACGATGCCCCGGAGCAGAAGGAAGAGCTGCCAGAGGACCTGCAGTCGGCGATCGGAAAGCTGGCCCGCTTCGCCCCGGAAACCGGGCTGCGTGAAGAAGGCGCCCTGCCCGTCACGTTCTCGAGCTACCTGGAGCTGGTCGACTACACCGGTCGCGCCATTGCCCACGGCAAGAAGGGCGTGATCGACGATCGGCTGCCGCCGATCCTCGAGCGGCTCAAGGCACGGCCTGAGGGGCTGATCGAATTCCTGTCCAAGCCGCAGAAGCGGCGCGCACCGAACGTGATTGGACCGGTGCAAGCGCTGAAGGAACGCGCGCAGGAATTCGGACGAAAATTCCTGAAAGGCCGCGCCACCGCTGCGTTGCTGTTCGGATAGAACAACAACCCCTCGAAAAGCCTGAGCACTGAAGCTTGCTCGCCTCGCCGGGCGCTTTGTCGTGCTCGGATACCGGTGAAATCGCCATTCCGCGGCCCGCATTTCGCTGCACGCACCCAGTGCGAGGCTATTTCACCGATTCAGATCGATTGTGGACGCCAATCTCCGATGCGCGGCGAATGATCGTCGCCTCTCAGTGCATGGGTGTCCGGCTTCTGTCGCTAATCGCCCGGCGCTGCATGCGGTGCCGATCAAGTCCTTGGACCAGCAGGACCTGCAGACGCTGCATCGCATCCGGCAACTCCAGGTCCAGCACGCCACGGCCATCGCGAACCAGATCCGGGGCATCGCCCATGAATATGGCATCTGCTTCGAGCGCGGGATCCACAGCCTGCTGCGTGATCTGCGCTTTGCGCTCGAGGATGCCGAGAACGACTTGACCGAAACCGCTCGACTCACCCTCGCGTACCGCTACGTCGACGTCCTGATGCTGCGCGAGCAGGTCAAGCGAAGCCGGCAACGGATCGTGGACCGGGCCAGGGAGCTTCCCGCGATGGCGCGCTTGCTCGAGGCACCGACCTTCGGTGAGCTGGTTGCGTCATCCTTCCTGGCCTCGATCGGAGATGGGCAGCAGTTCAAGCGCGGCCGGCAGGTATCGGCCTGGCTCGGGCTGGTGCCCCGACAGCACGGCACCGGCGGCACGATGCGGCTCCAGGGCATCACCAAGAGCGGTGATCGGTACCTGCGAACGATGCTGCTGCACGGCTCACGGGCCGTCATCGTACGGGCTCGCGGCAAGGACACGCCAATCGGCCGCTGGGTGACACCGTTGATCGAACGGCGGGGTCACAACAAGGCCGTCGTCGCCCTGGCCAACAAGATGGCGCGCATCGGCTGGCACATCGTGGCCCGCGGTGCGCACTACGACCCCGCGAAGGCGTTCGGCTCGTCTTGAACGGCCTGCCACGGAGTCTGCATCACCGATGAGGACAAAGGTCACCGACCCTGGGAGAGCCTGATCTTGGACAAGGTGAAAAACCGAGTGGGTGTATAGGCCCCGGGGTCATCTCGAAACTCATGTTGGGCCGGAGCGAATGAAAGCGCTCCACAAAGAGCCCGGATATATGTCAGCAGACCCTCATTCTTCGTCGGACAATCCGAATGCGCGAACTTCCCCTTAGGGGAGGCCGGTGCCGCTCGGCCTCATGCTTGGAAACGGCCAGAAAATCAGGCTTGCGCTGGGTGAGGCGTCCATATATGTCCGGGTTCTAGCGCGGAACATTCATGGAAAGTGGAATAATCACACTTGCAACAAAGCATTGACGTCATGCCAGATCTGCGCTAGCTTGAATACGGCGTTGGTAGATTAAGAGAGAACTAGTATGCTTGGCCATAGGACAATGGTTGGACTACGTTGTGTCTATTTTCCTCGCGACTATACCTTCGCCTCTATTGGATTTTTTTATTCAGCGGAGGTCCCTGTGGGAACACATCAATTGGAAAAAAAAGCCGTCCATTTATTGGCTTGGCTTTGTTTATCTATGGCAGCAACGGGTTCGCTGCATGCATCAGACAACGTCTGGGTTGGCGTATACGACTTCACAGATAGCCAAGGAAATCCCGTATATCTAATTGTCGATTCTTACTACGTCCCGGGAGTGGAATATGAGCCGACACTTGCAAACGACGGATACGGATACCCACTGACGCCCATTGGCGGTCCCATATGTGACGAATGGGGAAATTGCACCCAACCACAGGGCATTGAAGAGCCGATACGTTCCTCAAGAGAAGGAGATTGGACGGGAGAAAACATCTCCGCTCACTTGCCAATCGGCGTGTACTGGACTTCATCCATAATGACATTTATTCCAAGGCTACTCGGACAAGGTGGCGGAAGCCCAAATCCCAACGAGCCTCAGCTACGTGCCCGACCAGATCCGGAAGACAACGAATGCGATAGCGGTGAAGTTTCTTTCGATACGGCCGAAGAAGCCATTGAAGCCTTATGGGACGATACGAATTTCTCTCCTTTTAGGCGAGCGCGTCAACGCAGCAATTATGATGCGGTCGAAACATCTGGTTTTATTTTGCCAAACGGCGACTTTATTGACCTAGGAGCGATTGGTGGGCTCCAGAACGTCACCGCATGCTCCTTCAACTTTGTACATAACGTTGTATCAAACCTAACGATTCCTCCAGGTTCGTTCTGGATTCACTCACATCCTTGGCAAAACGGTGACGACCAATTAGATGAGTGTGGTCCATCTGAACCGGGGGCAACTCGCAGAACTTATCGAAATGGACCTGGCACCGGTGACGCGGGAGCCTTCAGGGATTTGCTGACGCATTTTCCGGGGCTGGAAGCGGTAATCATAGACGGGGACGGAATCTACTTCATGGATCAAGACGGAAACGTGATTTCTGAAGCCGACCGCTGCTTCTAACTTTGCCCAAGCCTTTACCAGATTCTGCAATGTGGAGAGACGTATGAAGAGTTTAATAAATGCAACCCTGCTCATTTTGCTTGTGCAGCACCCCGCTTTCGCTGGCGGCGAACTTTCGCCACGCATTCTCTTAGAACAGGCGCCAGAAGCAAAGTGCGGAGACGCTGATCCGACGGCAAGAAACGTGCTAATTGATGCTCTGCAGTCAACAGCAGTGCTAAAGGCCATTAATTACGAAGTAAGCAAGAATGAGATTGCTGTTGACTACTTGCGGAGCACAGACTCGGCGTGTGAGGAATTTCAGTACCTTGCGCGAAGCGAATTGGCTGAGTTTCGTGGGAACCAGCAACGCATGGGGCAGGCGCCATCCGGTTATCCGGAGTCGTTTGTGTATGAGTACTTTCAGCTAGGAGACTACTATGCAGTTATTGTGCTGCAAAGTAGCGAGCAGTTCCAGCGTCAATTAGACCCATCTGAGCCGCTTACTCAATCGTGGCCCGGGCGCACTGGGAGTATTCGAATTTTTGGGGATGACCTTGTGCAACTCGTCCACGTTGATTTACTCGGGAATCGAGTGGACTGACGCAGGCAAACAGCCCGTCAATTAAGCACAGATCACGGATCCTGCGGGCCTTCCCGCAGGTTAAAGTTTGCAGGTGAATCTTCTCCTCTTCACACTTTTGGGCGTGTTGATCTCCGCTGACCACAGAGCGGTAGCGGTAAGCCCTTACGTTTTCGCAGATGAAAATGGCAACCTCCAGCTTGATAGTGGAGAGGGACCTGTTTCCGGTGAACTGATTAGAATGCGCTGCTCATCAGGGTCATCCGCATCCGCAGTATCTAATGAGTATGGATTCGCTAATTTTCCGCTTCCACGATTAAGCGAGACGAACGAAGGTGAACCGAATCGATGCTGTTTTACTAACGCGGATTCTCTATTTGACATTTCGAGCGCTGATAGGTGCATGACGTTTGATGTTGCAGTTCAAGACTACCCATTCGCTTTCAGCGATCAATTGCCCCCCGCTTTCCCCTCGACAAAGAACCGTGATATTGCTCATGTGGCATGTGGGGCTCCAGCGTTTTTTGTGGGCTTCAGTCGGCTTCTTTCGCGCATCCATGAAGGAATTGGGTGGACCAACCCCGACGCACCCAACAGACACAATCGAGCTCCATTCAGTAATGGTCTTTCTACTGACCTTAACTCCTCATCGGTCGAAATGGAGCACACCCGTTCGGGTTATTGGCTTTGGGGCGTCACTTTTGATGATTCACCATGCGCCGCCTTATACAAATTCAGTTCATCTGTCCGAGGTGTCTCGGTTGATGGATTGGTAGTCGTTCACCGTGGCTTCTATGGGGGGCGTGGATATCGACATGGCAATGTTTCAGGAGACTACGTTTCTTATGGCACATCCGGCCTTCCTGTGCAAATCAAAAGCAAATGTGCAGTCTCCTCTATTTCGCTATACGCAACCTTGGCTTGGGAAGTGGTCGATACTGCAGAACTTATTTTGGAAGCAAGTTCAGAATCTGGGAGAAGGCTCATGTTTCCATATTTGCTTGACTGGAAAGCACCATCGCTAATCCAGCTTGAGCTTCCACCTGGCCCATGGAAGAAAATTCGATTGAGGAGCGACGCGTATCATCAAGTCGTTTTCGATAATCTTCAGTTCCTTCTAAACTGTGACCTCTAGTAATCTGAATCGCCGCGAAGCTGCGGCTAAATCCTGATTGATGCAGCGACCCCTTGGTGAATATACGGTACGATCGCTCTCCAAGCGAGCAGCCGAATTCACCTATGGCCAAAGGTCCACAAGACAGCTAGCGGACCGGAAACTCCAGCAAGAAAAACTCGATCGAGAGTCTCGCGGAGAAACGGCTGGTCGCGGAGAAACACCCCGGAGTGTACGAATTCAAGGGCAGCCAGAGGGAGTTGCTGGAGAGACCGGAGCCGGGCGACCGGCTGATTGTGACACTACCCAGCGATCGGAAGAAGTAGCATCCACGCAGGCCGACCCGGCCGGCGGCGCCCCATTCCCGGCCTAGCAGGCCCGGGCGGACGAAGAGCGCGAACCCCAGTACCCGGCCATGACCGAGGGCGACGGCGAGCTGGAGGTAGACGTAGCCGACCTTTGGGGGCTCGGTCTCGCGCAGCGTCATCCCGGGGAGTTTTCCAGCGCGGCAGAGCTCGGGTCAGACGTCAAGTTCGTTCTTGCAAACCCCGACGACTGGTGCCCGCACGCGGATGGCCGTGTCGCGCTGATTCGGAAAGCGAACCGCCCTGGAATCCGGTCCCTAACGATTGAGTTCCAGCGAGACGACTCCGGGAATATCAGGGTCTCGTCGGTTCACCCTTTTGACCAACGCCGAGTGGCGACGAAATGCAGTGGGGGAGGGAAAAGATTGACGGGGCCTTGGAGGGTTCAGACAGCGCGCGTGTTCTGCAAAGCCCTACTTACCCAAGATCGCTAACGGTCCACGATTACCTTGCGGTTGAGGCAGACCGATCCAAGCGTCCTAGCTCGCCCTCCGGCAAGCCTGCCCCGTCGGGCGAAAGCGTAGCACCAGACGATTCCGACGATCAAGCGCAGTGTAGCCGCGCCACGGCCGCCACGGCCTCGTCGTTTACCAACTCTGCTCTGCCGGGGCGGGACGTCAGCCCCAGCTACGACCATCCTGCCAAGCAGGGCATGGCCGCTCGGCTCGAGGCCGCGACCTGGCGCGATGCCCGGAACGCCCGCATCCTCTTCCAGGAAGCGCCGCTGCTATTCGACGACGCCGTCGAGGCTGCTCTCGGCGCGGAACGATCCGCGGGTGCACAGAAGGTCTACATGGGCGCCGAAAACACCTCGAGCGAAAAGACGCGGGTTGACCAAAAGATCACGCACTTCGATATTTCGAACTGCGACTTTGGCCTGCGGAGCATCTTCGATCTCGAGCGCCATGTTCGCCGAGGGAGTGGTCATCATGTACGTCGACCTGGACAACTTCCAGCGCATCAATACTCAGCTGACCCACCACGGCGCCGATCAGATTCTCGACGTCGTTGGGAAGGTCATGCGCAACACGGCGGCCGAAACCGGCGTCAAGCCGTTCCATCGGTCGGGCGACGAGTTTTCCGCGACTGGAACGCCTGAGCAGCTTGAGCAATTTACGTCCAGGGCGCAGGAAACGCTGGACGGTGCTAGGATTCAGATTCGACTACCCAATGGCGAGACGCGCGACTACGAAGGCGTTGGGCTCAGTTACGGAGTAGGCAATGACCCGACAGAAGCAGAGCGGCGTGGAAACGCACAGCAAGCCGAGAGAAAGTGGGCAGCCCAAGCTGCCGATGCTGACGACGGACGAACTGCGGAATCTGCCGAAGGGCAGCAAGATCGTGTCGGTGACGCTACCGGGTCAGAAGCCCGTGGTGAACCGGGACGACTGATCCCGCCGCTGGCCGACCTGGCCGGCGACAACCCGTCGCAGACTGAACAGGGGCAGGCGGCCGCCGAGCGCGAACGCCAGCGCCGGGCCGACCAATCCCCGGACATGATCGAGGACGGCTTCGAGCTCGGCAAGAACCTGCAGATCATCGCACCCCGTGAAGAACTGCTGGCGCTGATTGCCGCCCGAACCGCCCACTCCGCGGACTTGGATCGATTCTAGCCGTCTACGCATTCCAGGCTCGCCGACATCGCCGCCAACCGCTGAGCAGCCCCCTACTTCGCAAGCGTCGCAGATGCCAGCGCTGACGCGAAGTCTGATGCGGAGCTCGGAGACCTGATCAAGGGACGCGATCTCTACCGTTCCCACGAAGGAGGTGGATCATCGCTCGCGCAGACCAACTGGGGTATTCTGATCTAGGGCCTCCCCAGAAGGAGTTTCTGGGGTAGTACGCCCGGCCACGTCAATCCTCCGGCCGGGCGGTGCCCTCTCTCTGTTCCTTTGCGTTTTGCTGTATACCTCAATTAGCACTAGAGCGTCGGCTCTTGCCGACCCTCCGCTTGATATAGGCCGGAACGAGCGATCTTAAAGATCCTCCCCGGAGGACGCATTGTCTTGCGGAGGTCTGAAGTTTAGCAGTGGCGGTTTTATGGCGGCTGGGGCTGACTGGAGCCGTGCTGGACAAGATTGCGCCGGGTGTGTATCTTCTTACCGTATCCCTGCCGGAAATCGCTGACCCTGGGCAATCGGAGCCCAGAAGCGCGATTAAAGGTGGGGATCTTCTTTTCCATGAATCGCCCCGGTTTTCCCACACATTACTCCGGCGCCTCAAGAGCGGGCACGAGCCAGTTCGAAAGCTGTCAATTATTGCTAAGGTCCCCTACCGACGACGCCGAGACCGCATCAGTCTGGGGGCATCAATGGGGGCAACCCGGAAAACCAGTTCGGCATTTCTCATAATTTTTCAACATGTTGATTAATCTATTTGGTGGACGCCGCCTCCACCAGATCCCCGGAAGGGACCGGCCATCGCGCCGGTCCTTTTTTATGGCCAATTCAGGCGGGAAGTCGAACCCGCTTGGTTTATACCCGGGCCGTTGGCCCGCAGTCTTGCGCCTGGCGGCTCTTCGACCTTGGCGTCGCTCCGCGACGATCTGATTGCGTGTACACCCACACGCAACGCCCCGCCGCCTCCCCAAACCCGCAGATGCGTCGCTCCGCGACATCACATCCGCGAGTACACCGACTCGCAACGGCCCCGAGAAGAAGCCGGCCCCTGTGCCGGCTTTTTCATGTCCGACTGATTCATGGCGGGAGTCGAACCCGCTTTGGCTGTACCCGGGCCGTTGGCCTGCGGTCTTGCGCCGTGCGGCGCTTCGACCTTCACATCGCTGCGCGACGACTCGTTCTGCCATCCTCCTTCGCCCGCAAGCGGCCGGACACCGGAACCGGCATCCGCGACGCTGATCGAGCCAGACCGGCCCCTCGTCGGTGGACTACACTCCCCGGATGTTTTCGATGACTTCGAATCAACCCTTGGTCGGCGGCTTGCTGATCGGCCTGGCCGCGCTGGCGCTGTTGGGCCTTCTCGGCCGCATCCTCGGCGTGAGCGGCATCGTCTGGAACGCGATACGCCTGCCCCGCGTTTCCGCCTGGCGATGGTGGTTCATCGGCGGCATCGTTGCCGGTGCCGCGCTACTTCACGCACTTTCCGGCCTGCCGGCTCCTGCACCCAATCCGGCCGGATGGCCCTGGATCGTCGCGGCCGGACTGCTGGTCGGGTTCGGTACCCGTCTGGGCAGCGGCTGCACCAGCGGCCACGGGGTCTGCGGAATCGGACGACTCTCGCCGCGCTCGCTCGTCGCCACACTTGTGTTCATGGGATTCGGCGTCCTGACCGTCACCCTGGTCCGCCACGTGGTCGGGGGGCTGTCGTGAGGGCCTGGATCAGCCTCGCTGCGGGCCTGCTGTTCGGCGGCGGCCTGTCCGTTTCCGGCATGACCGATACGGCCAAGGTGCTGGGCTTCCTGGACATCTTCGGCGCCTGGGACCCGGACCTGGCCTTCGTGATGGGCGGCGCGTTGCTGGTGACGCTTGTCGGCTTTCGCTTCGTATTGAACCGACCGTCGCCGGGCTACGCCGACCGCTTCGAGCTGCCCTCCTCGACCGAACTCGACCCGCGGCTTGTGACCGGAGCAGTTCTGTTCGGCATCGGGTGGGGCCTGTACGGCTACTGCCCCGGCCCGGCGGTCGCGGCCCTGGCCTACCTCGACTGGCAGGCCGGGCTGTTCGTGGTCTCGATGCTGGCCGGCATGTTCCTGGCCGATCGGTTGTCCGTTCCGGTTCCGGCATCCACGACGGATCGGGCGCCGGGGCGGTCGCCGC
Source organism: Wenzhouxiangellaceae bacterium (assembly GCA_965222675.1). GTDB lineage: Bacteria > Pseudomonadota > Gammaproteobacteria > Xanthomonadales > Wenzhouxiangellaceae. The sequence goes on from OZ244963.1 coordinate 2,503,329, forward strand.
AGTGACGGCCGGACGCCACCGGACCGGGAACACGCGCCTGGATTGAACTCCTCGGGCCCGAACCCGATCTTGGAACAACCCTCCCACCGAGTCTGCGCACATGTCCGACACCGCTGCACGCGATTCCGCACTGCTTACCATTGCCCTGTTCGCCGCGTTTGCCGACGGCGCGAAGCATGAACACGAACGAGACGAGATCCGCCGCATCGCCGACTCGCTGTCGGGCCAGGGCACCCCGGACCTGCGCTCGCTGTACCAGGACGTGCTGCTGAAGCGAACCACCCTGGCCGACGCGACCGCGGCCCTGGATGACGCGGGCGAGAAGCACCTGGCCTACGAAATGGCGGTCGGCGTCTGCGACGCGGACGGCCGCATGACCGACGCCGAGCGGACCTTCCTGGACGAACTGAAGAGTCGACTCGGTCTGGACTCCGATGAGACCGACGAGATCGAACGCGAAGCTGAGCAGGTGGTCGAGCTGACCGAGGCGGCCGCCCCGACCGCGCTGCCGGTTTCAGCCGATGAAACCCCGGCGCCGCAGACGCCGCCGCGGGTCGACGAGGCTGCGATGGACAAGTCGATCCTGAACTATTCGATCCTCAATGGCGCGCTGGAGCTGCTGCCGCAGTCCTGGGCGTCGATGGCGATCATCCCGCTGCAGATCCGGATGGTCTACGGCATCGGCAAGGACTACGGCGTCGAGCTCGACCGGGGCCACATCAAGGAATTCCTGGCCACGCTCGGCGTCGGCATGACCTCGCAGTACGTCGAGCAGTTCGGCCGCAAGCTGATCGGCGGCCTGTTCCGCGCGGCCGCCGGGCGCGGCGTGGGGCGCCTGGGCCGGACCGCGACGGGCATGGCCTTCTCGTTCGCGACGACCTACGCACTCGGCCAGGTCGCCCGGCGGTACTACGCCGGCGGCCGGCAGATGAGCACCGAACTGCTGCAACGGACCTACGAAGAAGTGTTGGGTTCTGCAAAGCGGATGCACGGGGAGTACATCCCGCAGATCGAGCAGAAGGCGCAGACGCTCGACATGGGCGAGGTCATGGGGCTGGTCAAGGGCAACCGCGTCTGAGCGGCGGGGTCGCGACGTGGCTCATCCATCGCGACCGGCGCTCGCGCGCCGCAGGCGGTCGCGAATCGCCTCCCAGTCGGGGCCATCGGGCACCGCTTCGACCAGGATGAGCGCCGGTTCGTGGGCGTCGGCGCGGCGCAGCGCCGCGTACAGCTCGCGGGCGTAGTCCTCGGCCCGCTCCGGGAGACGGAACCAGCGGCATCGATCATGCAGCGCGGCGGAGGCACGGCGCGCCAGGACCGCCGCACTGCCCCCGTCCAGCGCCTTCGCCACCGCCTCATCGAGCTCCTCCGAGGAGACCAGGCTCAGCGGCGCTTTCGGCGCATAGTGCGAAGGCAGTCGGCCGGACGCCCGCGGCCCCTCACCTTCGCCGGTCTCGGCCAGAGGCATCCCGATCACGTCCTCGATATCGGCCGCCGGAATCATGCCGGGCCGCAGCAGGCGCGGCGCTTCGCCGCTGAGATCGACGATCGTGGATTCCAGGCCCACATCGCAGGCGCCACCATCCAGCACCGCGACCACCTCGTCGTCGAATTCCTTGAGCACGTGCGCCGCGGTGGTCGGACTGACGTGGCCGAAGCGGTTGGCCGACGGCGCGGCCAGCGCGCCCCCGAACCGCTTCAGGAGCGCCTGGGCGACCGGATGGGCAGGCACCCGCAGGCCGACGGTAGGCTGGCCGCCGGTGATCACATCGTCGACCCGGGGACCGCGCTTCAGCACCAGCGTGAGGGGACCGGGCCAGAAGGCCGCAGCCAGCCGACGTGCGCCATCGGGGACGTCATCCGCCCAACCGTCCAGGGAGCCGGCATCGGGCAGGTGCACGATCACCGGGTGATCGGCCGGACGCCCCTTGGCGGCGAACACGCGACGGACCGCATCGGGATCGGCAGCGTCGGCCGCGAGCCCGTACACGGTTTCCGTGGGAATGGCGACCAACCGCCCTTCGCGCAGCCAGCCGGCGGCGCGCTCGAGGTCGGCGGCATCGATGCCCAGTCGAATCATCGGCACGATCGTCCCGTCCTCAGAACTTTTCCGGCCGCAGGACCTCGACCTCGCCGAGCAGCAGGATCATGGCGTAGTCGTCGTAATAGGTCTTCTGCAGGTGCTCGGCGATCCGGCGCGCCGTGGACTCGTCGCACACCACCTCCACCCGGATGTTGCCGCTGGCCTCCCAGCCGGCGTCGCGAACGCCCCGGTGCCCCTTGCCGCGCGCATTCACGATCGTGTAGCCGTGCGCGCCGAGCTTTTCGAGGTCGCGGGTCAGGGCCGACTCCAGCACCGCTTCGGTGATCACCGTCAGCAGCTTGCGTATGTTGTTGCGATTCGATTCCATCGACGACTCCATCGATACCAGTCCGCGCCCTCAACCGGCCGCGTGGGCCCATTCGGCAAACGTCCAGTAAAGGGGAATGCCGACCAGCACGTTGAAGGGGAACGTGATCCCCAGCGACGCGGTCAGCGACAGCGTCGGATTGGCCTGCGGCACGGAAATGCGCATCGCCGCAGGCACGGCGATATAGGACGAGCTGGCGGCCAGGACAGCGAACAGCATCGTCCCTCCCGGACTCATGCCCATCAGCAGCGCCAGGCCGGTGCCGATGGCACCGAACACGACCGGCACCAGGGTGCCGAACGGGAGCAGGAACAGTCCGTGGCGCTTGAGGCTGCCGGCCTGGGCGGCCGCGATCAGCCCCATCTCGAGCAGGAACACCGCCAGAATCCCCTTGAACAGGTCGAAGAACAGCGGCTCGATGGACGTCAGGCCGTCGGGCCCGGCGATCCAGCCGATCAGCAGCCCCCCGATCAGCAGCACAACGCCCTTGCCTAGAAAGACCTCATGGCCGATGCTCTTCCAGTTCATCTTCGCGCTGAGCCCGCGCGCCAGCACGATGCCGACGAGGATCGCCGGCATCTCCAGAACCACCAGCAGCAGCGGCAGGTGCGCCTCGTAATCGATCTCGCGCGTCACCAACCAGGCCACCGCCACGGCGAAGGTGCCGACGCTGACCGAGCCGTAGTGCGCGGCGATCGACGCGGCGTCGGGGCGCTTGAATTTGCCGATGTGCAGGAGCACCGGATAGATCAGCAGCGGCAATGCAATGCCCATCAGGATCGCGACGGCGACATCGGGCAACACGGACAGGAACGGCTGCTCGGCCAGCTCGACGCCGCCCTTCAGACCGATCGACAGCAACAGCAGCATCGACACGAAGTCGTAGATCGCCGACGGCAGGCGCAGCTCCGCGCGCAGCAGGCCGGCGGCCAGCCCGAACAGGAAGAACAGCAGGATCGGGTCCACGCGATCAGTCCTCCAGGCGCCAGGACACGTCGCCGCCGGCGCGCAGCGGAACGATCGTCCCATCCGCGAACGGGAGCTCCTCGGGAACCGTCCACGTCGAACGTTCGAGCGTGACCGTTCCGGCGTTGCGCGGCAGCCGGTAGAAGTCCGCCCCGTGCCGGCTGGCAAAGCCTTCGAGACGATCCAGCTTGCCGGCGGCATCGAAGACCTCGGCATACAGTTCGATCGCGGTCGGTGCGCTGAACACGCCGGCGCAGCCGCAGTCGGATTCCTTCGCGCCCTTCGGATGCGGCGCCGAGTCGGTACCGAGGAAGAACTTCGGGCTACCGGAGGTGACGGCCTCGACCAGCGCCTGGCGGTGGCGCTCGCGCTTGATCAGCGGCAGGCAATAGTGATGCGGCCGCAGACCGCCGTCGAACAGCGCGTTGCGGTTCAGCAGCAGGTGATGGACGGTCACGGTCGCTGCAACCCTGTCGGAGGACGCCGCCACGAAGTCGACCGCATCGGACGTCGTCACATGCTCCAGCACCATGCGCAACCCGGGCAGTTCGCGCACCAGGCGATCGAGGTGCCGCTCGATGAACACCGCCTCGCGATCGAATACGTCGATCTCGCCGTCGGTGACTTCACCGTGCAGCAGTAGCGGCAGGTCGGCCTCCTGCATGGCTTCGAGCGCGGGCATCGCGCGGGCCAGGTCGGTCACGCCGCTGTCGGAGTTGGTCGTCGCACCGGCCGGGTAGTACTTGACCGCATGAACGAACTCGCACTCCGCCGCGCGGCGGATCTCGTCCGGGCTCGTGTTGTCGGTCAGGTACAGCGTCATCAGCGGTTCGAACGCGGCGTCGGCGGGCATCGCGGCCAGGATGCGCTCGCGGTAGGCCGCCGCTCGTTCCACGGTGGTCACCGGCGGCTTCAGGTTGGGCATCACGATGGCCCGGCCGAAGCACCGGCCGGTGGCGCCGAGCACGTCCGGCAATGCATCGCCGTCGCGCACGTGCAGGTGCCAGTCGTCGGGTCGGGTGATGACGAGTCGATCGGTGGCCACGTAATGATTCCGGGCGGGGACTTCGTGCATTCTACCGGGACCGGTCCGTTCGATCCCGCACTTGCGGTGCCGTTAGGATGAAGTCATGACCTATGCCGTTCTTTCGATCGTCTGCGGGCTCGTCCTGCTGCTCTGGAGCGCCGAACGCTTCGTCGTTTCGGCCTCGGAACTGGCCTCCCGACTCGGCATGCCGCCCCTGCTGATCGGGATGATCGTGGTCGGCTTCGGCACCTCGGCGCCCGAGTTGACCGTGTCCGTGCTCGCCTCGGCGGGCGGCAATCCCGGCATCGCGCTCGGCAATGCCTTTGGTTCGAACATCACCAACATCGCGTTGATCCTCGGCCTGACGGCGGTGATCAGCCCGATCGCGGTGCAGTCCAGCGTCATCCGGCGCGAGCTGCCGGCCCTGCTCGGCGTCACCGCACTGGCCGCATGGGTGTTGCTCGACGGGGAAGTCTCCCGCCTCGACGCCGCGGTCCTGCTGGCCGTTTTCGCCGCCCTGCTCGGCTGGAGTCTGCGCGAGGCGCGGCAGCAGCCGTCCGACGAACTCGGCGCGGACATGGCCCAGGAGCTGGACCAGCGCCCCGACGCGCCGCCGCGGCGCAGCCTGGTCTGGCTCGTCGTCGGCCTGGTCGTGCTCATCGCCAGCTCCCGGCTGCTGGTCTGGGGAGCGGTCGAAGTTGCGCAGACACTGGGCGTAAGCGACCTGGTCATCGGCCTGACCATCGTCGCCATCGGCACTTCGCTTCCCGAACTGGCCTCGTCGCTGATCGCAGCCCGCCGCGGCGAACACGACCTTGCGGTCGGCAACATCGTCGGCTCCAACCTGTTCAACACCCTGATGGTGATCGGCGCCGCCGGGCTGACCCACCCGCTGCCGGTCAACGACAACCTGCTGACGCGCGACCTGCCGGTGCTCGGTGGCCTTACGCTGCTGCTGCTGGTCATGGGAATCGGCATCCGCGGGCCTGGCCGGATCAACCGGGTCGAAGGCGCCGTCCTGCTCGCGATCTTCGTGGCCTACACCGCCTGGCTGCTGGGCTGATCGCAGCCGTGCGCTAGATCGATGCTGCCAGCCATTGCCAGAACGGCACGGTCGCGGCCGAGAAAAGCACGCCCCAGGCCACCAGGGCCGAGGCCAGCTCGGGCGCCAGGCGCGCGCTGGAGGCGAGTGCAGCCGCAGTGATCATCGGCGGCATCGCCGACTCCAGGACCACCACGTCACGGATCGGCGAGTCCGTCCCGAGAAGCAGCGCGAGCCCCAGCGCGGCCGCGGGCAGCAGCAGCAGTTTCCCGGCCAGCCCGAAGGCCAGGGGCCAGCGGTACTCGGCGACCAGGCGGAGCTTCAGCTGCAGGCCGACGGCCAGCGTGACCAGTGGCAGCAGCATATCGGCCAACGTTTCGGCCAGTCCCTCCAGCCAGGCAGGAAACCATGCATTGCCCAGCACCAGGGCCGCGACCAGTGCGATGAACGGCGGAAACGTCACCACCCGCCGAACGATGGCACGGGCCCCGGGCGCATTGCCGTCACCGAACCAGGCCAGCACGAACAGCACGTGGGTACAGACGATCAGGAACGAGCCGAACTGGTCGTAGACGACGGCGAAGCGGACGTTTTCCGCGCCGAGCAGGGCCTCAATCAACGGAAACCCGAGAAACGACGTGTTGCCGAGCGGGATCAGCACCAGCAGGACCGCGGTAACCGGGCGCGAGAACCCGAACAGGCGCGAGCCGAGCAGCACCACCACGATCGTCAGCGCCAGAAGCAGCCATGGCACGACGATCAGCGGCAGCAGCGCCCAGGAAGCCTCCAGTGTGGGGACGTGGAGGAAGATCAACGCCGGCAGGCACAGCACGATCACGACCCGGTTGAGCGTGTCGGCGGCGTTGTCGGGCAGTACGCGACCGGCCGCGAACAGCCGTCCGAGGGCGATCAGCAGGAGGATCGTGCCGTAGGCCGCCATGCGTGTGGGTCAGCTGCCGGTCTTCAAAGCCCTTCGAGCACGTCGGCACCCTCGGGCACCTGGAATTCGAAGGTGCCCGGTTCGATGGCCGGATTGCGCTCGATGTTCTCCAGCGTAAGGCGGGTCGATTGGCCGAAGGGATCGAACAGGTCCAGCGCGTAGGGCAGATCGTCGACGAAGGTCAGGCGGGCCATCTCGATGCCCGCGTCGTCGGCCAGAGGCTCGAAGCGCAGCACGTTCGGTTCGCTGGACGGCAGCACGCGGTAGAAGGTCTCGAGCAGGTCCGGGCGGGTCAGGACCAGCATCGGCGAATCTTCCGGCGCCGGCTGCGGGCGGACCGTGACCTGCTCCAGCGCCTCGTCGTAGTGCCACAGCTGCTCACCGTCGGCGACCAGGGCCTGCGGAAAGGGCTCGAAATAGTCCCAGCGGATCCGGTCCGGGGCCTGGAAGGCCATCCGGCCGGAACTCTGTTCGACGACCTCGTCGCGGCCGTCGACGGTGATCTGGGTGAACTCGGCGGTCAGGCTGTCCAGGTCGGCCGCGAACGCGTCGAGCAGCATGCGAGCATCGGACTCCTGCGCTTGCGCGGACAGGGCAAGAGACAGTCCGAGCAGGCTCGTGGATAGCAGTCGAATTCTCAAGGTGATCTCACCGATGGAAAGTGACCCCGATTATGACCGCCCCGCCCTGAACGGTGGCTGAAGTCGCAAGAGCCCGGGATACAGATCCTATGGGAGCGGGCCTGCCCGCGAATGGAGAGGCATTCACGGCGTTCGCTTGCAAGGCAAGCTCCCACAGGAGTGCCCGGGACACACTCTCTCGATTGCTGATGGGTTTGACCACATGCAGCGTCAGCAGCCCCGAACCTGGCAGGAGCGTCACGAGCGGGTCGCTGTCGGTGATCGCCGGAGCGCAGCGACCGCAGTGCACGTTCAAGTGCATGAGGATCGCGAGCACCGCCGAGCGCACCCTGAATCTGGTCGGAGCGTCACGAGCGGGTCGCTGTCGGTGATCGCCGGAGCGCAGCGACCGCAGTGCACGTTCAAGTGCATGAGGATCGCGAGCACCGCCGAGCGCCGTCAGCGGCCCGCGCAGTAGCTCCCCCTAGTCCCTCGGCGGAGGCGCAGGGGCGAGGACCTCCCTTTGGCCATTATGCTCCGGCGGCGAAACGATCCCCTGCCCCTCCATCTCCTCGATCAGGCGCGCAGCCCGGTTGTAGCCGATGCGCAGCTGGCGCTGGACGCCGGAAATCGAGGCGCGTCGGCTTTCCAGCACGTAGGCCACGGCCTTGTCGTAGAGCTCGTCCGACTCGTCGCCGCTGGAGGCTTCGGGCAGTCCGGTCTCACCGATGGTCTGGCCATCGGCCATGGTCTGGGTATCCGACAGGACTTCTTCGAGGTAGTCCGGCGCGCCCTGGGCCTGGAGCCATTCGACCACCTGGTGGACCTCGTGATCGTCGACGAAGGCCCCGTGGATGCGTTCGGGCAGACCGCTGCCCGGCGGCAGGTAGAGCATGTCGCCGTGACCAAGCAGGTTCTCCGCACCCTGCTGATCGAGGATGGTCCGGGAATCGACCCGCGACGACACCTGGAACGCCATCCGGGTGGGAATGTTGGCCTTGATCAGCCCCGTGATCACGTCGACGGACGGCCGCTGGGTCGCCAGCACGAGGTGGATGCCGGAGGCGCGTGCCTTCTGGGCCAGCCGGGCGATCAACTCCTCGACCTTCTTGCCGACGATCATCATCATGTCGGCGAACTCGTCGACCACGACCACGATGAACGGCAGCTTGTCCAGGGTCGGCTTGTCCTCGCCCTCGGCCAGCGTGCTGGGATCGACCAGGGGATCGGGGATCGGCTCGCCCTTCTCCTCGGCGTCGGCGATCTTGCGGTTGTATCCGGCCAGGTTGCGCACACCCAGGTTCGACATCAGCCGATAGCGGCGCTCCATCTCCGCCACGCACCAGCGCAGGGCATTGGCGGCTTCCTTCATGTCGGTGACCACCGGCGCGAGCAGGTGCGGAATCCCTTCGTAAACCGACAGCTCGAGCATCTTCGGGTCGACCATGATCATCCGGACCTGGTCGGGCGTGGCCTTGTAGATCAGGCTCAGGATCATCGAATTGACCGCCACCGACTTGCCCGAACCGGTGGTGCCGGCGACCAGCAGGTGTGGCATGCGCGCGATGTCGGCGACCATCGGCTTGCCCGAGATGCTCTTGCCCAGGCCAAGGGTCAGCGGCGAGGAGGTCTTCTCGTAGGCTTCCGAGGCCAGGATCTCGCGCAGATAGACGATCTCGCGCTTGCTGTTCGGGATTTCCAGGCCGATCACGCTCTTGCCGGGGATGACGTCGACCACCCGCACCGAGATCACGCTCAGGCCGCGGGCCAGATCCTTGGCCAGGTTGGCGATCTGCGCGCCCTTCACACCCGGCGCCGGCTGCAGCTCGAAGCGTGTGATCACCGGTCCGGGGTGGACCGCAACCACTTCCACTTCGATGCCGAAATCCGACAGCTTCAGTTCGACCTGCCGGCTCATCGCCTTCAGCGTGTCGGTCGAATAACCGGTCTCCTGCTTCGGCGGTTCGTCGAGCAGGTCCAGGGGCGGCAGGCTTCCCGCCGGCAGGTTCTTGAACAGGGAGCGCTGGGCAAGCTTGGCCTTGGCCTTCTCGGTCGGCTTGGCCTCGACCCGCGGCTCGATCCGCACCTCCGGGCGCTTCTTGCGCTTGACGGTGTCGCGCTTGCGGACTTCCTCGCGTTCGGCTCGGGCCCGGCGGCCGGCCATCCAGTCCCGCGCCTCGCCGACCTTCTCCACCGTCCAGGCGAAACCCGCGATCGCGAACGCGCCGGTGCGGTCGATGACCGTGACCCAGGACAGGCCGGTGAACAGGGTGATGCCGGCCAGCAGCATGGCCAGGTTGATCAGCGCCGTTCCCGTGAAGCCCATGGTGCGGATCATCGGCCCGGACAGCAGGTCGCCGATGATTCCACCTGTATTCTGCAGCGCCCCGCGTGGCTGCATTTCGAACAGGATGCATCCGGCCAGCAGGATCAGCACGAGGCCGCCGAGCCGCACCCCCCACTCCGGCCAGCCGACCGGCTCGGCGCGCTCGGTCAGCAGTCGAAACGCGGCCGCGCCCATCAGGAACGGCAGGAACCAGGCCATGTAGCCCATCAGGACGAGGAAGAAATCGGAAATCCAGGCCCCGAAGCTTCCGCCGAGATTGGAGACCACGTCGCCGCCGCTGCGCGAAAAGCCCGGATCCCGCGCATCGTGGGTCACCAGCGCGAGAAGCAGGTAGCAGGCCACGACCAGCACCAGCAGGAACAGCGCCTCGAACAGCCGGCGTTCCAGCGCGCCGCGGTCGCTGGCTGAGGCCCGGGCACCCCGGGCCGCGGACTTGCGGGACGGACGGGCGGATTTTCGTGCGGCTGGCGGCAAGCGGGAATTCCTCTCAGGAGTTGCGTCTAACGCATGATTCCAGAAGATGTTTTTATTGTCCACGCCTCGCGCGGGCCGGGCAGCCTCGCGGCACGGCTGCACATCGAGGAACGGGGGTTGCGTTACTCTTCGGGTTGTCTCGCTTGTCTCGGCCGCCGGCGACCGCAGATAAGGAGCGTCGCGACCTCTTCAACCATCCTGACCACCCATTCGGAGAAGTATACATGGGCGATTCACGCCATTTCCGGCTGCTGATCCTCGGTTCCGGACCGGCCGGATACACCGCCGCCGTCTACGCCGCACGCGCCAACCTGAACCCCGCCATCGTCACCGGAATCCAGCAGGGTGGTCAGCTGATGACGACTACCGAGGTCGAGAACTGGCCCGGCGGGGTGGCCGATCTGCAGGGCCCGCAACTGATGCAGGACATGCTCGCCCACGCCGAGCGCTTCGACACGGAGGTAGTGTTCGACCATATCCACACGGCCGATGTGTCCGAGCGACCCTTCCGCCTGGAGGGCGACGCTGGCGCCTACACCTGCGATGCGCTGATCATCGCCACCGGCGCATCGGCGCGCTACCTGGGCCTGGACTCCGAGGAGCAGTTCAAGGGGCGCGGCGTCTCGGCCTGCGCGACCTGCGACGGCTTCTTCTACCGCGACAAGCCGGTTGCGGTGATCGGCGGCGGCAACACGGCAGCCGAGGAGGCCCTGTACCTGTCCAACATCTGCAGCAAGGTCACGCTGGTCCACCGACGCGACGCGCTGCGCGCGGAAAAGATCCTCCAGGACCGGCTGTTCGAGCGCGAAAAGGAGGGTCGGATCGAGTTCGCGTGGGACCACGTGGTCGACGAGGTGCTCGGCGACGACGACGGCGTGACCGGCGTGCGCATCCGGCACGTCGACACGGGCGACACCGCCGACGTCCCGACCGACGCGATGTTCGTGGCGATCGGGCACGACCCCAACACCGGCATCTTCGCCGGCCAGCTCGACATGGAAGGCGGCTACATCACCATCAAGAGCGGCCTGGAAGGCATGGCCACGGCGACCAGCGTCCCGGGAGTCTTCGCCGCCGGCGACGTCGCCGACCACGTCTACCGCCAGGCGATCACGTCGGCGGGCTTCGGCTGCATGGCCGCGCTGGATGCCGAGAAGTTCCTCGACCAGCCCTGACCGGGACGCTACCGTGGCGAACGCCGCCGGGCTCGACGTTTCGCGCTGGAACGCATTGAACCGCGGCGGCAACCCGTTCAGCGATGCCCGCTTCCTCAACGCCGTGCGCGACGCCGGCTGCAGCGAAGGCGCGACCGGGTGGCACTGGGCGGGCATGGAGCTTCCAGCCTGGCTCAAGCTGCATTCGCACGGCGAGTTCGTGTTCGATTTCCCATGGGCCGATGCCGCCCAGCGCAACGGTCTGGCCTGGTACCCCAAGCTGCTGGTCGCCGCACCGTTCACGCCGGTGACCGGCCCGCGCCTGTTCGGCAAGGATGCCGACGCGCGAAGCGGTGCGCTGGAGCGGATCGAAACCCGCCTCGCGGACGACGGCCTGCCGGCCGCGTCGATCAACTTCGGCGACGCCGCCGATGCGGAGATCCTCGACGAGTCGGGATGGCTGGGCCGGTTCGGCTGGCAGTATCACTGGCACAACCGCGATTGGTCCGACTTCGACGAATTCCTCGCCGCGCTTCGCGCCAAGCCGCGCAAGAACATCCGCCAGGAACGACGTCGCGCGAACGAAGGCTGGGCGTACCGCTGGCTCGACGGCGACACCATCAGCGACGAGGAACTGTCCACGGTCGCCAACTGCTACCGCACCACCCACCTGCTGTACGGCAACCGGCCCAGCCTCAACGAGGCCTTCTTTCGCGACGCCGCGCGCGAGTTCGGGGGAAATTTCCTCGTCTGCATGGCCTCGCGGGATGAACGGGACCGCGCCTGCAGCGTGTTCTGGAAGTCGCCGACGCGGCTGTACGGGCGCTACTGGGGCGCGCTGGAGGAGACCCGCGACGTGCATTTCGAGGCCTGCTACTACCGGGGCATCGACTACTGCATCGAGCATCGATTGCAGGCCTTCGAACCCGGCGCCCAGGGGGAGCACAAGATCCGCCGCGGCTTCGAGCCGGTGAAGACGCGGTCGTGGCACTGGATCGCCCATCCGGGCCTGCGCGACGCAATCGGGCGCTGGCTGGGCATGGAGGCGCAAGCGCTCGACGATTTCCGCAGAAGTCTCGACGAACTGGTGCCGTTCAGGAAGGTCGAGCCATGAGCGGCATCCCCTTCGCAGTCCCCGTGCTCGGCGATGCGCCGGTCTTTCCGGACCCCGGTGCCGGCCGCCATCCGGACGGCCTGATCGCAGTCGGCGGCGACCTGTCCCGGGAACGCCTGCTGGCCGGCTACCGCCAGGGCATCTTCCCCTGGTACGAGCCCGGCGGGCCGATCCTGTGGTGGTCGCCCGACCCGCGAGCGGTGCTGATCCCCGAAGCCGTGCACGTGCCGCGGCGGCTGCGGCGCACGCTCCGCCAGCGGCGCTTCGAGGTGACGCTGGACCGCGACTTCCGTGCCGTTATCGACGCCTGCGCCGAAACCCGGCGCTTCGCCGAAGGCACGTGGATCACCGACGAGATGAAGGCGGCCTACGTCGACCTGCACGAGCACCACCATGCGCACAGCCTCGAGGTGCGGCTCGACGGTCGGCTGGTCGGCGGGGTCTACGGCGTCGCGGTCGGTCGCGTGTTCTTCGCCGAATCGAAGTTCCACCACGAGCGCGATGCCTCGAAGGTGGCGCTGGTCGAGCTGATGAATCGGCTCGGGGACGCCGGTTTCCTGTTCTGCGATTGCCAGCTGTGGAACCCCCACCTCGAGCAGTTCAACCTGCGCCTGCTCGACCGCCCGGATTTCCTGCGCCTGGTCCGCCACGGAACCCGCGAGCGCCGGCCCGAACTCGTCGAATAGTCTCCCGCTCGGAGATCGCTAGAGGCGGGACGCGGCGAAGGTATCGCAGGCTGCCGGATCGCCGCTTTCGAAGCCACGCCGGAACCAGCGCACCCGCTGCGCGGCCGTGCCGTGGGTGAACGAGTCGGGAACCACGGTGCCGCGCGACTCTCGCTGCAGCCGATCGTCGCCGATCGCCGAGGCGGTGTTCAGCGCTTCCTCGATGTCGCCCGGCTCCAGCCAATGGTGCCGCTGCTGGGCGCGGTGACCCCAGACGCCGGCGTAGCAGTCGGCCTGCAGCTCCTGGCGAACCAGCAGGCCATCGGCACCCTCGACATCCTCGCCTCGACGCCGTGCCGCCGTCACCCCGTCCGTCGTGCCGGTCACGGTCTGCACGTGGTGGCCGACTTCGTGCGCGATGACATAGGCCTCGGCGAAATCCCCGCCGCCGCCGAGCCTGCGCTCCATCTGTTCGAAGAACGAGGTGTCGATGTAGACCTGGTTGTCGCCCGGGCAATAGAACGGCCCCATCGCACTGCTGGCCCGGCCGCAGGCCGACCGGACCTGCCCACTGAACAGAACCAGCGTCGGTGCCGGATAGCGGGCGCCGCGCTCGGCGAACAGCTCGGTCCAGACGTCCTCGGTCTCGCCGAGGATGGCTTCGATGAACGCGTTCGATTCCGGATCCGTCGACGCGTCCGGTGTCGGGTTCGCACCCGGCGCGCCCTGGTTCAGCTGCTGCACCAGCCCGAGCATCTCCATCGGGCTCTTGCCGAGCAGCAGGCCGATGACCAGGACGATGCCGATACCGACCAGTCCGAGCCCTCCACCGGCGGCCACGCGTCGACCCCGGCGATCCTCGACGTTGCTGCTCCTGCGCGCGCGCTTCCACTTCATGGTCCGTCCCTCATCGAAGAATCCGTTCCACGCGGCCGTCCGCCCGGCACCCGCGCTCCCGCCCCCATCACTGCAGCGGCGGCCGCAGCCATTGGTAGGCGTACCAGAACCAGTCGCCGCTTCCGTCGGCGGCCGGCGCCGTGCAATTGACCTTGTTGCGCCCGGCCGAATCGATGCCGGCGACATCGATCGCCAGCCGTAGCGGCGATCCTTCGGTCAGCGTCTCGAGCGCCAGCGCCCGGCCGGACGCGCCATAGCAAGCGACCGCATCGGCGCGATAGGCGCCCGCGTCGATCGACAGTACAAGTTGCTCCAGCGGTTCTCGCGGACCATCCCCCGGAGGGCTCGGTTCGGCGCGGGAGACCGGCAGCGGCCGCGAACGCACGGCGCGCTCGAGACGATCCAGTCCGTCGAAGCCGGTCGCGAACGGGAATCGCGGCAGGGCCAGGAAATCGCTGTTCGGCCCGATGGCCCCCGAGCGCTGGACCAGGGCGAACTCGTGGTGCCGGGCCACCCGCCGGGCCAGGGCCGTGCTGTCCTCGCCGTAGGGATATGCGAAGGCGCGCGGCCGGCGACCGGTTTCTTCTTCCAGCCGGCGAACCGCGCGGGCCAGGTCGGCATCGACCCGCTCGATCCAGTCGGCGCGGCTTTCCCCGTCGGCGGGGCCGGCGAGGTGCCCGTGGGATGCCGAATGGCTCTCGAGCACGGCGCCGGCCTCGGCGAGTTCGCGCAGCTGACCCCAGCTCATGACCGGTCCTTCACCGGCGTCGACCGCATCGGTGTTGACGAACACCGTGAACGGCCAGCCGCGCTCGGCGAGCAGCGGGGCCGCCGTGTCGTGCACGGAGACCCAGGCATCGTCGAAGGTGATCGCAACCGAACGCTCGCGTACGGCCTCGCCGGCGCGGAGCGTATCGAGCAGTTCGAGCAACGGACGCACTTCATAGCCTTCGGCGGCCAGCCAGTCGAGGTGGGCCTCGAAGCGCTGCGGCGTCACGCTGGTCGAGGCCGGCGTGTCCTCCGCCACGTGGTGATACAGCAGAACGACGGCATGGTCGGCGAGCGGCCGCTGATCGGCCCGGCCCTCGCTCAAAAGGCCGGCCACCAGCAGCGCACCGACCAGGGCCGGAATCGCGCCGACCCGGACCCGCGCCGACGTGCGCCGAACCCTGGAGATGGCGCCCGGATCGCGATCCGTCACTGTCCGGCCTCGACCCGGGCCAGCGCCTCGTCGATCAGCGGTCGATTGGACCGGATCACTGCCTTGATCTCGTCGACGTAGGCCTGACGGCGCTCCGAGTACCGGATCAGACCGTCGGCCAGGGCCAGCGCGCGCGGCGGCTCGCCGGCTTCGCGCAGGCCGGCCCGGATCCGACGCAGCGGCGCGTAGGCCGGGTGCGAGTTCAGGTTGTGCAGGTAGCGGCGGACCGACTGCCGCGGCGACTCGAAGGCCGCGACCTCGTGACGCGCGCCTTGCGAGCGGCGCCGCGGAACCAGGCCGCAGCCCGGCTCGTAGCACCACTGTCCGAACAGGTTGTTGGCCTGGCGCGCGAACCGCGATCGGCCCCAGGCCGACTCAGCGGCGGCCTGGACCATCGCCAGGGCCGGCGGCACCGTATCGATGCGAAGCTTCAATGCAGCAACGGTTTCGTCGAAGGCCCGCTCCGGGTCGGCTTCGAGCTCGTATTCGATGGCCCGGGCACGCAGCCAGCGCCTCGCCCACCAGCCCGGCTCCTGGCCCGCCTCCATCCGGGCTTCGAGGGCAAGCAGCCGCTCGCGCTGCGCCGCGACCCGCGCATTCTCTTCGCGGATCAGCGGCGCGAGAAACTCGAAGAACGCCTGCTTGCGCGCCTCGACCGGACCGTCGATGTCGAAATCCGGCAGCGGTCCGGACGCCGGATGCAGCCCCAGGAGCAGCGCGCCGCCCACCAGCAGCAGCCCGGCGAAGAGCACCAGGCCATGGCCGAGGTGCAGGCCTGCGTCGCCGGGCGCCGACTTCACTCCCTGTTTCGTGTCCGGCGTGGAAGACGTCATCGGCTCGATTCTCCGCTGCCCGTCAGGCGTTCCACCGTTCGTTCGTCGGGATACCCATCGGCGACCAGGCCTTCCCTGGCCTGCCAGTCGCGCAGCGCGCTCCGGGTGGCCGGGCCCATCAGCCCGTCCGGCTCACCCGGATCGAAGCCGAGCTCGATCAGCCGGGACTGCAGGTCGCGAATCGTCTGCGCCGACGGTGCCCGGTCGATAGCCGGCAGATCGGCGGCCAGGGCCCCGCCGCCGGCGATGCGGTCGGCGAGGTGGCCGACGGCGATCGCGTAGGACTGCGAGCGGTTCCAGGCCACGATCGCGTCGAAGTTCGGGTACACCAGGAAAGCCGGCCCCCGGTGGCCCATCGGCACCAGCACGGCGGCGTCGATGTCGGCCGCGGGCAGGTCGGCACCGGCGGCGGTGCGAACGCCCAGCTCGCGCCAGTGGCTCAGCGGCCGACGATGATCGAGACCGGTCCGTTCGTACGGGAAACCCTCCGGCAATCGGACCTCCCTACCCCACCGTTCCCCGCGTTTCCAGCCCAGTGCAGCGAGGTAGTTCGCCGCCGAGGCCAGCGCATCGGGGATGCTGTTCCACAGGTCGATCCGACCGTCGCCGTCGCCGTCGACCGCATGACGCTGCCAGGTCGAGGGCATGAACTGGGTATGCCCCATGGCCCCGGCCCAGGAGCCGCGCAGCGTGGCTGCATCGAGCGACTCCTCCTGCATCAGCTCGAGCGCGATCATGAGTTCCTCGGTGAAGAACCCGGAGCGGCGCTCGTCGCAGGCCAGAGTCGCCAGCACATCGAGCGTGGGCATGCCGCCGAGAAAGCCGCCGAAGTTGGTCTCCAGGCCCCAGAACGCCACCAGGTACCGGCCGGGAACGCCGTAGTCACGGGTCAGGCGCTCCAGCAGCTCCGGGTAGCTCGCGAGCATCAGGCGGCCGGTCGCGACCCGCGATGCGGTCACCCGGGCCCGGAGATAGGCCGCGAAGGACTGCCTGAACTCGGGCTGGGCCCGGTCGAGCTCGATCACCCGGGGCTGGTACTCGACCTCGGCCAGGGCGCCGTCGACCAGCCGATCGGCCACGCCGCGCTGGCGAGCCGCTTGCATCAGACCGGCCCGGCACGCGGCAAAGGCCTCTGCGGGCGCGTCGGCGTCCTCCGTCTCGGCCCGGAGCGCTCCCGGATCCGGGATTCCCAGCGCTGCGACCAGGGCGAACGCCCCGAGCGCCGCGAGCGTTCCGGCTGTCGGTCGTCGCCCGGACCGGTGACACCGGCGTGCTGCGTCTTCGTTCATCGGCCATTCTTCTCCGTTACGACCAGTGCTTCGAGCATCGCACCCCCGAGTCGGTTCCCGGTCGACGCACGCTCGGCGCGGCTTCGGCCCGGAGTCGCGCAATCACGACGATCCCTCGAGGCTCCGGATGAACGCATCGGCCTCGGCGATCGATGCGTTCATCGCCTCGACCAGCGCTTCCGTGTCGTCCTCGATGCCGTCGAGTTCCGAGCGCAGTGCCGAGATCGCCCGGGCGTTCAGGTTGTGTTTCAGGAACAGCACCTGGTCCTCGAAGGCTTCCAGCACCGGGTCCATCGTCGCCTCGGCCCGCTGCATCGCAGCAATCATCCGGGCATAGCGCGATCGCGTATCGCGCAGCAGCTCGGCCGAGCGGTTCCGGAGATCGGCATTCTCGTAGGCGTCGAGCTCGTCTTCCCATTCATCGAACAGGTCCTCGGCGACGTCGCGGATCGAGTCGATACGATCGCGCACCCGCTCCGCGTCGTCGACGCTGCGCGAGTATTCCCGATCGAGCCGGTCGTAGAGGTCCTCGAGATCGCCGCCGTCGAACTCGACGGTCGCCCGGAACTGCTCCAGTGCCGAGGAGAACTGCTCCCGCGCGTCGTCCTGCGCGTCGCGCGCGGCCTCCACGCGGCTGCCGAGGATGTCGCGTTTCTCGATGCCGAAGGACTCCAGCGTTCGGTACTTCGCGGCCTGACAACCGGCCAGCAGCAAGAGGCTCGCCGCGATCGGCAGCCATCGGGCGAATCGACCTGGGCTCGGCTCCATGGTGATTTCCTCCTTCGGTGAGCGGAAGCAACAGTCTACCGAGAGCGACGCTCGGCCGGCGACCGGACTTTGCTACCCTGCCGCTCCGTTGTTCACGAGGCAGACGAATGGCCCGCATCGACCCCAGGACCATGGAGGAGGCGATCCGCGACGCCGCCGATGTCGCGCGGCCGCACGCGCGTCGGGGCCAGGTGGCCGACTATATTCCGCAGCTCGCCGAACTCGACCCCGACCGCTTCGGACTGGCCCTGGTCGAGCTCGACGGGCACGAGCACGCCGTCGGCGACGCGGACGAATGCTTCCCGATCCAATCGATCTCGAAGCTGTTCGCGCTGGTCCTGGCCATGCAGCGCCTGGGCAGCGACCGCGGCGTGAGCGAAGAGATCTGGACCCGGGTCGGGCGCGAGCCCTCCGGCGATCCGTTCAATTCGCTGGTCCAGCTCGAACACGAGCGCGGCATCCCGCGCAACCCGATGATCAACTCGGGTGCCCTGGTCGTCGCCGACCTGCTGCTCGAACACTGCGGCGATCCACTGGAATCGCTGACCGACCTGCTCGAGCAACTGGCCGGGGAACCGGTCCACATCGACCCCGACGTCGCGGCCGCGGAAGAAGCCACCTCGCAGCGAAACCGGGCCATGGGCAACCTCATGGCCGCCTTCGGCAACCTGACCAACGACATCGACGCGGTGCTGGACGTCTACAACCGCCAATGCGCGATCACCATGAGCGCGCGGCAGATCGCCCGGTCCGTCCGCTTCCTGGCCGATGACGGGGTCGACCCCGCGACCGGCTTGAGCATCCTGTCGGCCAGCCTCGCCCGCCGCGTCATGGCGGTGATGCTGACCTGCGGCACCTACGATGCGGCCGGTGACTTCGCGTTCTCCGTCGGCCTGCCCTGCAAGAGCGGCGTGGCCGGCGGCATCCTGGCCGTGGCCCCCGACCACTCCGGGATCTGCGTGTGGTCGCCACCGCTCGACGTGGCCGGCAACTCGGTCGCCGGCCGCATCGCACTGCACGAACTGACCGATCGCCTGGAACTGTCGATCTTCTGAACAAGCGGGACTTGTGGCCCATTGACCCGGGGCCGCGACCGGGCGATGCTCGCGATTCGCCCGGCCGGACTCACCACCTTGTACAACCCACGCCACCTGTTCCGCGTCGCGCGCCGCGGCTTGGCCGACATGCTGCCGGCGCTCGGCCAGGCCTTCAATGCCCGCAGCGACGACGACCGACTGGACCGGATCTTCGGCCCGTGGCCGCGGCCCACGGTCCTCGCGCTGGTCGCCGTCGGCCTGCTCCTCGGCTACGGCCTCGAGGCCGCCCTGGGCTCGATGGGCGGCGTGGTGTATTTCATCAATGTCTCCGCCGTCCTGCTCGGAACGGCGTACTCGCTTCTATATCGGCAATACCTGTTCAACGACCCGCTGGCCGGCGAGGACGATTTCCCGTGGCTGGCCGGCGCTTTGATCCCGGCCGCCGCCGCGCTGGTCTTCGTCGAATTCGTCGGCAAGCTGATCGACGGAATCGAAACCCTCGACGGTGCCCCGGCCTGGACGTCGATCGGGGGGCTGCTCGACGCCTTCGCCGACTCCCTGGGCGTGGCGGCCGGACTGACGATCGCCGTCGCTGCACTCTGCTGCAGCAAGGTCTGGCGCGATGCGCTGGGTGCCCTGGTCCGGCGTCTGATCGTGTTCAAGATCGTGGTCTGGGTGATGGTGCTGGTGTTCGTGGAAATCGGCATCGTGGGGACGATCCTCGGCCGCTTCGTCGAAAGCGTGCTGGGCATCGACGTGCCCGACTGGCTCGGCGATTTCGTTGACCAGCTCAGCTACGCAGTGCTGATGTCGACGATCTACCTGGCAATCATCGGCGGGACGTGGACGGCCTGCCGACGGGCGTTTCCGAAGCTGCTGGTCGACGGGGAAGTCGATATCCTCGCCGAACTGGAGACGATGGCCGAGCCACCCGCGAAACGGCGCGAGAAGGCTCGAAAGGCGCGCGCTGCCAAAGCCAACGGAGAACAGGGCTCGCCCGAAGATTGAGTGTCCAGCCTACCGAGTCGCGGACCGAAACACTACGCTGCCGGCAACGTGTTCGGCCGGTCGGCCTTGACGCGCCCGCGTTAAGGTCCGGGTTCACTCGAATTTCCGCGTGAAGTCATGAGCGAAGAGACACTGACCATCGCATCCCCCCTGTTCAAGGCATTGGCCGAGCGAAGCTTCGATTCGGTAATGGTGACCCGTGCCACCGACCCGCACGGCGCATCCGAAATCGTGTTCGTCAATGAGGCCTTTACGGATCTGACCGGCTACGGTCGCGACGAAGTCATCGGACGGACACCCGGTTTCCTGCAGGGCGAGAAGACCGATCGCGCGGAACTCGAGCGGCTCGAAGCCGATCTCCAGGCTGGACGGCCGTTCCACGGACAGGCCGTCAACTATCGCAAGGACGGCGAATCTTTCGTCATGGAATGGACGGTGCAGCGCGTCGCGGAGATCGACGGCGAGATGTTCTACGTCGCGGTCCAGCGCAAGGCCGGCGACGCCTGATCGGTGAGCATCGGCCGCAACTTCGACCGGCGCGCGGTTCAGGAAGCCCGGGTCGGGTCGTTGCGGCCGTAGCGATCGTGGCTGGACACCCAGTCCAGCGACGAAATCGCGGCGGCTAGCGAAATCTCGCCGGCCAGCACCGTTCCGGCGATGACTTCGGCGAGTTTCATCACCTTGCCGGCCCCGTCGCAGCCCATCATCTGCAGACATTCCCGCTGGGTCGACAATCCCGTCCCGCCTCCGACCGTGGCCACGATCAACGAGGGAAGCGTGATCGAGATGTAAAGGTCCTTGTCGGGGGTCAGCTCGGTATAGAGGATTCCCGCCGACGACTCGGCCACGTTGGCGACGTCCTGGCCGGTCGCGATGAAGATCGCCGTGATCGCGTTGGCCGCATGGCAACCGTTGTTGTTCGCGCCCGACAGCATGCTGCCGACGTTCGCGATCCGGGCGTGCTGCGCCAGCTGTTCCGTATCCGCGTCCATCACGTCGCGCAGCACGTCGCGCTTGACCGTGCACTCGGCGACCACGCGCTTGCCTCGAGTGCGCATGCTGTTGATCTGCGATGCCTTCTTGTCGGTCGCGAAGTTCGACTCGAGGAAGAAGTTGCGGACTTCGAACTCGCCGGCCTCCTGGAGAATCCAGTTGCAGGCCGCGAAGGTGGCCTTGCCGACCATGTTCATCCCGGCCGCGTCGCCCGTGGTGAAATTGAACCTCGTGAACACGAAGCGCGCGGCCAGGTAGTAATCGACGTGCTTGAGCGTCACGAAGGGATCCGATTCGGTGCAGACCCGGCGGATGGCGTCCATGTGATCGACCAGCCAGTCGGCAAAGCGACGCGCCGTCGCCGCGTCCTCGAACTCGAATACCGGCGCGCGCTGCATGTTGTCCCCGACCACGGCGCATTTCACCCCGCCGGACGCGGCAATGACCTTCATTCCTCGGTTGTAGGAAGCCACCAGCGTGCCCTCGGTGGTCGCCAACGGCACGTAGAACGCGCCCTTTGCATACTCGCCGAGCACGTGGAGCGGGCCGGCCACGCCCAGCGGAACCTGTGCACCCCCCACCAGGTGCTCGATGTTGCCTTTCGTGCTTTCCGGGTCGAAGGAGAATTCCGACACGTGTGCGAGCGAACTCCCTGTCCGCTCGCGGACGAACTGCTGGCGCCTTCGGATGATCTCGGGCGCATGGTCGTTGTCCCCCGAGCGAGGGATCGCGTCGGGGTCCCGACGCCCGGTGGCCAGCGAATCGCGCACGACGAAGGCCAGAGTGCCGAAGGGCCGGGCCGTGAACTCCAGCGTGATCTCGTGCTCGCCATCGTCGAGCGCGGGGCGGCGGACCGACAGGGTCAGCAGCGTGCCGAGCGGAAAATCGACCGGCGATCCGGCCGTCAGCCGGTCCAGCGGGAACGGTTCGCCGCCGTCGAGCGAAACCCGGACGGAACCCGGTTCGACCACTTCGCCATCGATCGCGATCCGGTCGATGGTCTCCAGGGTTGCCGGCGCGAGGCGGTTCTTCAGTGAAAACCGGATTCCGCCTTCGCCGTTCTGCAGGCTTCCGCGGTTGTAGGTCTTTTTCAGCAGTGCCTTGGGAATGAATCGCACAGCAGGCCTCCGGCCGTCTCACCAGGCTGGAGCATGGCAGCGCCCGGCGAGCCGCCGAATGATCTGGATCAATTGCCCGGATTCAATGCCCGGATTCAATGCCCGGATTCAATGCCCGGATCCAATGCCCGGCTCCAATGCCGGGATCGACGATCGGCCCGGATGCGCGGTCGCACCCTGTACGCGCAAGCGGTCCGGGGCTCAGTCCTCGATCGGCGGAGTCGGCAGCACCATCAACTCGTGGACATCGACGTGCTCCGGTTGGCTCAAGGCGTAGAGCACCGAGCGGGCGACATCCTCCGGCTTCAGCGCGTCCGGTTTCTCATCGTCGAAGAACGGCGTGTCGACCATACCGGGCTCGATCAGCGTGACCCGGACCCCGGTACCGCGAAGCTCCTCGCGCAGGCCGTAGCCGATCGCCGAAACCGCCCACTTGGTCGCCGAATAGAACGAACCGCTCAAGGTTCGCCGGCCCGCCACGGAGCCCGTCAACAGGACGTGCCCGCGAGCCTTCTTCACATGCTTCAGGGTGGCCCGCAGCGTGTAGGCGGCGCCGAGGATGTTGACCTCGGCCATGGTTCGCCAACCGTCGACGGGCGCGCCGGAGAATCCCCCCGGACCGCCACCGACGCCCGCGTTGGCGAACACCGCGTCGATGCGGCCGTAGTGCTTGACCACCGTCTCGACCATGCGTTGCTGCGCCTCGAATCGGGACACGTCGCACGGCACGGCGAACGCGCGCTCCCTGCCGAGCTCCCTGACCAGTGCATCGAGCTTGTCGGTGCTGCGGGCAGTCAAGGCGAGGCGGTACCCGGCTTCGACCGCCGCGCGCGCGGTCGCGGCACCGATACCGGTCGAACCGCCGGTGATGAGCAGGACCTTTTCGGAATCGGACATCATGTTCTCCTCTGGTTCGGACTGCGTGGGCTCGACCGGCGCGTATCGGCCGGACGGCGACCCCGAAGCCTATCGCTGATCCGCGAAGACGGGTTCAGCGACCCGTGCGGGCTTCCGCAGGCGGTGCGAGCCGGCGAACGACTTCGAAATATGCCCGCGGCGCGCTGGTCGCATGGTGTGCCCCCGGCAGCGGCAGGACTTCGAGCACGAAGCCCGGATCGCCGGATTGCTGTCGCGCCTCGATCCATGCCTCCGTCGATTCACGGAACCGTGGGTCGTCCTCACTGCCCATCGCCAGCACCAGCCGCGTCGGAGGATCGCCCCGCTGCGCCTCGAGAGCGAGGAAATACGCCGGGTTGGCGTGGATCGCCGGGTTGACGGCAATATAGGTCGAGAACAGATCCGGCCGGGTCAGGGCCGCGTGGATCGCGAACTGGCCGCCCAGCGATTGCCCCAGAAGCACGCGCCGGCTGCGGTCGATCCGGTAATCACGCTGCAGCCGGGGGAGCAGTTCATCGGCGAGAAAGTCCTGGAATGCGAACGCGCCGCCGAAGTACTCGACTTCGGGCGACGGCGCGGTGTAGTCCGTGCCGCGCAGGTTGCCGTTCGAGTAGCCCAGGCCGCCGTAGGAGATGCCGACGACGATCACTTCGTCGGCGCTGCCCTCGGCTTCCATCATCAGCTGGAAGGGGGCGAGCATCGGGAACAGGATGCCGCCGTCGAGCAGGAGCGCCATCGGGTAGTCGCGATCCGCTTCCCGGTAGCTTCGCGGCAACCGCACAAGGACGTGGAAATCCCGCTCGAGGGACTCGGCAGTGATGGTGAATGTTTCACGATCGCCGAGCCCGAAGAGCGGGTCCGGCGCAACGGCCGCCCCCACCACGGGCTGGGCACAGCCGGCCGCGAGCAGCAGCAACCCCACAGCACATCCCGCTCGCAACAGGCACCGGACCATGCGATTCCTCCCGGACTGGATGCCGGCAGACTAGCACGCACCGCGCCGGGCTAGACTGGGCGCAGTTCCTCGAGCGGACCGTCCATGCACCTCGTACGCCACGCGTTTCCCGCCCTCGCGACACTCGTCGTCGCTCTCGGCGGACCTGTCCTTGCCGCGCCGATTGCCGTGACCATCGACGACCTTCCACTGCAGGCAGTCCGCGATCGCGGCACCGCCGACATCGCGGCCATCAATGCCGGCCTGCTCGCCGCCCTGCGCAAGCACGACATCGAGGCGGTCGGGTTCGTCAACGAGGTCAAGCTCGAAGTCGACGGGACCATCGATCCGGGCCGCGTGGACATACTGGACGACTGGCTGGAGGCCGGTCACGAGCTCGGCAACCACAGCTATTCGCACCCGGACCTGCACGCCACGCCGGTCGCCGAGTACCTGGCCGACATCGACCGCGGCGACGCGATCATCCGACCGCTGGCCGAGCGCATGGGTTCGTCCGTGCGCTACTTCCGTCACCCCTTCCTGCGCACCGGCCGATCGATCGAAGTGCGGGACGCGGTCCACCGCTGGCTGGCCGACAACGGCTACGCGGTCGCGCCGGTCACGATCGACAACTCGGAATGGATCTACTCGGCCGCCTACGATCGCGCGCATCGATCGGGGGACGATGATCTGAAGCAGCGCCTCGGCGAATCCTATGTCGATTACATGGCCGACAAGACCGCCTACTTCGTTGCCAATGGTCGCCACCTGTTCGGCCGCGACATCGCCCAGGTGCTTCTCATCCACGTCAACCGGCTCAACGCGGACTGGTTCGGTGCGCTGGCGGCCCGTCTGAAGCAAGAAGGCCACAGCTTCGTCTCCCTCGAGACCGCGCTTGCCGACCCCGCCTACGAGAGCCGCGACCTCTGGACCGGACCCGGCGGCATCAGCTGGCTGCATCGCTGGCTGCTCGCCGTCGGCGATCGCTCGCAGTTCGCCGATGAGCCGAAAACGCCGCCCTGGGTGCTCGAGGCTGCGGGGCTCGACGACGAATGACGCCGGCTTCCGCCGATCTGCCGATCGAGCTCCTCCACCGCGACGAGCGGATCGTCGTGGTCGCCAAGCCGTCCGGCCTGATGGTCCACCGGACCAACATCTCGCGCGACCGGGTGTTCCTGTCGGAGATCCTGCGCGAACAGCTCGGCCAGCGCGTCTGGACCGTCCACCGCCTCGACCGGGCGACCTCGGGCGTGCTTTTGTGCGCGCTGGACGTCGAGGCCGCCGGCGAACTCGGCAAGCAGTTCATGGCCGGCACGGTCGAGAAACGCTACCTGGCGATCGTGCGGGGCTGGATCGACGACGAGGGCGTGGTCGAGCGCCCCCTGCGGCACGAGCAGCGGGGCGATCAGAACGCAAGAACCCGCTTCCGCTGCCTGGCCCGGACCGAGATCGACGAGCCGGTCGCGCCCCACCCCACGGCCCGCTACAGCTTCGTGGAACTCATTCCCGAAACCGGCCGGCGCCATCAACTGCGCCGCCACATGAACGGACTCGCGCATCCGATCATCGGCGACGTCAACCACGGCGACCGCCGCCACAATCGCCTGTTCAGGATGAAGTTCCGCAGCCATCGCCTGCTGCTGCATGCCGAACGGCTGGCGTTCGATCATCCGGACTCCGGAACTCGACTCGAACTCCGTACCCCGCCACCGGCCGAGTTCCGGAAGGTCATCGACGCGCTGGGTTGGCCCGAAGCGTCTGAATCGGCACGATTCTGAACCAGCCGACCGCTCACCGAGGCGCTGAGAAACTTCATTCGCCAAGGCTATACTCCGGATCGAACCGGCAACACGGGGCTGCATCCGAATGAACGATCGTGGAGGTTTCGAAAACGCCACGGAACCGGAACGGGTGTACCGGTTCGGTGATTTCGAACTGGATCCGGTCCGCGAGACACTGAACGGTCCGGACGGGCCGGTTGCCCTCCGCGATCATGCGCTGCGCGTGCTCAAGCTGCTGGTCGAGCGCGCACCGACGGTTGTCAGCCGGGACGACATCCTCGATGAGGTCTGGGGCCACCAGGCCCTGTCGGAGAGTTCCATTGCGCAGGTGATTCGCGACATCCGCGCGGCGCTCGGCGACTCGGCGCGAAGCGCGACCATGGTCGCAACGCGCTATGGGCGGGGCTACCAGTTCGTCGGGGAAGTCGAACGGGTCCGGATGGACACACATGCCTCGACCAGACCAAGCGGCGAGGCCGCTCCGGACAAGGAACCACTACGGGCCCGCGGGCCGCGGATGCTTCTTGTCGCTGTGGTTGCGGTGCTGGCCGTGACCGGGTGGCAATGGTTTCGAGGGGCGCCTCCCCTCCCCACTGCTGACGCGGAGTCGATCACGCTTCGTGCGGTCGCGCCAGAATCCGGTGAGACGCTTTCGAACGCCATGGTCGAATACCTCGCATTCCTGCTCGGCAACGCGATGGGCTCCGGTCGCGTCGATGTCGCCCGGTCCGAAGCCGACATCGATGCCGCTGACCGGGTCATCGAAATCAGTCTGGCCTCTCTGGAAACCGGCGATACGCGTCAACTCGAACTCGTGATGGGACCGTCGGCGACGAAGGACCCGGTGTTCAGGGCGCGGTTCGACGAGGCCAGCGAGCTGATCCAGCGCGGGCTCACCGAAGCATTCGAAACTCTTGAAGGACAGGTCGACACGGAGCTTCGCCTCGACGCCGGCCTGGTCTCGCAGTCGAGCTATGCCATCGAGACCCTTCTCCGAGGGATGACTGCGCAGTTCTCCGGCGACGTCCAACGCGCGGCCGAGATGTTCGAAGCCGCGCTGGCCGAAGATCCGGATTTCGAATTCGCCCGCTACGAGCTGGCGGTGGCGGTACGACGAAACAACGAGTACGAGCGCGCACTGGCCATTCTCGAACCGATGTCACAGCGGTTGACGAGCGGATTCTGGCGACATCGGATCAACAACGCGATGGGCGTTGCCTACTGGCGCCTGGACCGTTACGACGCAGCCCTGGCGGCGATGCGTCGCGCCGAAGCGGCTGCAGACTCTGCCGCATTGCGAGCCATCGTACTGGGCAACATCAGCCTGATCGAGCGTAATCAGGGCTTGCTGGAGGAGGCGGAGACCTCGAGCCGGTTGTCCACAAGGCTGGCTATGGAAGCCGAATCGCCAACGCTCGAGGCCTCATCCCGAAATACGCTGGCATCGATTCTGATGCGCCTGGATCGAATCGACGAGGCTCTGGTCGAGCTCGGCATCGCAAGAGAGCTCTTCTACCAGACCGGCAACCTGGCCGGCTACGGTGCAGTCCTGAGCCGTACTGCCAACATCCATGATGCCCGCGGCGAACGCGCAGAGACCGAGTCATTGCTACGGCTTGCGCTCGGTGTGCGCGAACAGATCGGCGACGAAGACGGCGTTGCCGACATCCAGCTTCGATTGGCTCGCCTGCACCGGATTCGTGGTGAGTTCGAGCAGGCTCGCGCGCTGGCCCGCAACGGTCTCGATCGTGCCCTCGCCCTGGGAGAAGATGACCTGGTAATCGACGGCTACCAGGCGCTCGCAACGCTGGCCCTGGCCGAGGGACGGCATGACCCGGCCAGGACCTACGGTAACGAAGCCCTGCGGCTCGCCGAATTGACCGGCCGCGAGCGCGACCAGCGTGCCGTTCGCCACGGCCTGCTCCATCTCGACCTGCTGACCGATTCAGCGCCGCTCGGAGAGATCGAGGAGAAGCTCGAGCACCTCATCGCCGAGGCGGACGACGCCGAGCACGGCCTCATCCGTATCCGCGCTCGCCTGTTGGCTTCCGAGCTGTATCGTTCCCAGCAGCGCGCCGAAGATGCGCGGCGCGTACTCGAACGCGCCGAAACCCTGCTTGAAGCCGGCGACCTGCGGCTGCGCTACGAGGTCGACGCCGAGCAGGCGCGCCTGGCCATTCTGCGCGAAGACTTCGAAGCGGCAGGTCGCGCGCTGGACTCATTGGAACGCAACAACGCGCCAGCGCATCCGAGCCTGATGCTGCGAGCACGCCTTCAGGCTGCTCAGGGCAACCTGAAGTCCGCCATCGAAACGGCCGGACTCGCCAGAGCGACCATCGGCGACTGGTGGACGCCCGAACACCAGAACGAATTGGACGCCTGGTCCGCCGAGCAGTCCGGCTGAGTCCGGCTGAGTCCGGCTGAGTCCGGCGCGATCGGCGCGGCCGCTATTCGAACGAATCGAAAAACAACTGATCGGCCGACAGGAAGACCGCGCGCACGGTGCGTTCTTCATCGAGCGTGATGGAACAGTCCATGCCCTGGCAGTCGCCGGCGAACCCCTGGAAGCTGCTGTCGACTTCAGGCGATGCCGACAGCGTCAGCACCGTGCCGCTCGGAACGATCGCCGTGCACGTGCCCGGGCAGTCGATGAAGCCCTGATCGTCGGTCACCGTTCCCGCTCCAGCGCCTTCAGGGATCACCGTCAAGGGGAATCCCGGGTTCTGGAAAAAGGCCGTAACGTCACGATTCTGCTCCATCGACACGACGCAGGGTCCGGTACCCGTGCAGTCTCCCGACCAGCCCGTGAAGACGCTTCCGCCGATCGACTCGGCTACGAGCACGACCTTTTCGGCCGGAACGAAACCGGCGCTGCAGGTGCCCGGGCAATCGATTCCGGCTGGGCTGCTCGTGACGTTCCCAGTGCCGTTGACGCTGACGTTCAGCGTGTTCACCGCGACGAAGTTGGCAGACACTGCACGTGGCTGCCCCATGACCACCGTGCACGCGCCGTCGCCGCTGCAGGCCCCGCCCCACGAGTCGAACGCGAAGCCCGGCGCCGGCGTCTGGGTCAGCTCGACCACCGACCCTGTAGCGAAAGGAGCGTTGCAGGCGTCGGGACAATCGATACCGGCGGGATTGCTGACCACGCTGCCCGAGCCGCCGAGGACCACGACATTGAGCGGATACGTCGACGGCTCGTCGAACGTTGCCGTCACCGAGCGTGCCTGGTCCATCGTGACGAAGCAGGAGCCGGTTCCGGTGCAGGCCCCGGACCAGCCGTCAAAGACCTGATCCGGATCCGGTACGGCGTCGAGAACGACCATCTCGCCGTCGTCGAAATCTGCAGCGCAGGTCCCCGGACAATCGATCCCCGATGGCGTACTGGATACGGTGCCCGTTCCCGAACCGGCCAGGTCGACGTCCAGCGTGAAAACGAATCCGACCGGCTGCAGCTCGATCGCACCCGAGTCGCACTGGTCGCCGCCGGCGCCCGGTCCGCCGGCCCTGGGATTGCCGAGCTGGTCCGGCGTGGCCACGCAATTGAATCCGGCTTCCGGCAGATCGACGGCCGGACCATTGGCCAGCGGCAGATAGTGCGTGTCGTTGCGGATCGGGTCGATGATCGCCGTGATGTCGTCCTCGAACGCATCGAAGCCGAACGACGGACATGCGTCGTCCGGATCCAGCACGCTGCCGTCCTGGGGGAAGAAGCTGGCATTCGGAGAATTCGCGCTGCAGTCGGTGCCGATGATGTCGCCCATGAACGCACGGCCGTTACCGTGCAGGATGGTGTTGCCGAAGGCGACCAGGCCCTGGCCGCCGTTGGCCTCCTGCACGTGGATTCCGTCGCCGAGCCCGAACAGCGTTCCGCAGCTCACGGCCTGGTTGTAGACGACCGTCGAACGCATGACCTGCACGAACACGTCCTGGATACCGCCGACCCCCGTATCGGCGATCGCGACGACGTGAATGCCTCCCCCGGTACGGCCGAGATTGTCGGCCAGCGTGCTGTCGAAGATGTAGGTCTGGGCTCCGGTCGCGGCGCTGGCCTCGATGCGCAGGGCGCCCCCGGTCGTCGCCACCGTATCCGGTGACGCGGGGTTGCACGGCACGTCGGCCCAGTTGTCGAGCAGCGCGGACCGCCGGATCGTCAGCTCGCCATTGAACTGCGCGATCGCCCCGCCTCCGTGCTCCGGGTTGGTCCCGATCGCGGTGTTGTCGACGATCTGCGAATCCTCGATCAGGACCGTGCCCCCCTCCATCCGGATCGCGCCGCCGAACACGAAGGTTCCGATCGACCGGTTGTCGGTCAACACGACCTCGCGCAGCGTCAGGTCCGCATCGACCACGCGCAGGGCGCCGCCGCCGATCATCAGGTCCTGGGTCAACCCTTGGCGAAGGGTCAGGCCCTCGATCGTGACCGTCGCGCCGAGAATTTCGAAGAGCCGGAACGGGTTCGCTGCCATCGAGCGCTCGATCACCGCCTCGTTTCCCTGAATCTCGAGATCACCGGTGATCTCCGGCGTACCGGTATCGGAGCCCGGCCAGGGTTCGGTCAGCGTATAGCTGTGACCGGGCGTGAGCACCAGCTGGTCGGCCCCGGAGCCGGCCGGGCAGTCGGCGTGGATGCCCCGGTCCTGCTCCGCGTTGTCGAGTGCCTCGAGCAACGAACATCGGCCGTCGTTCGCGATTTCGGTCACCTCGCTGACCGATATCGTTGCAGGGATGCCAAGCGCCGGGGCGAGCGAGGCAACGAGTGCTGCAATCGGTAGGGAGCGGTTCATCGGGGTGTCTCCTGCATGACGTTGAACAAACCGTATCGATTTCGCATCCGGCGATCCTTCGATCCCCGTGAAAGATCATGAAACGCAGCCAAGACAGGAACTTGCGCAAACTCTCAGGAAACCCTCAATTCATACCAATTCACGAACTTTCACGACATTCGAAGGACTTCCGGCGAGGTCTCCTCTAGCCTGAAGGTGAGTCCTCAGATGGCCGGCCCGATGATCACCACGACGAAATCGAACGGAACCCTTCTGCCGATGGCCCTCCTACCGATAGCCCTCCTGCCGATGGGCCTCCTGCTGGCCGCCTCCATGGCGAGCGGCCAGAGCGCACCGCCGGGCGATGTGATCTATGCCAACGGCTTCGAGGGCTTCGAACTGCTCGGCGGCTCGATTTCCGGTCGGGCCTTCTTCGATCCGGACTCGAACGGCGACCTGGCCGACGGCGAGCCGTTGGTCGGCACCGAGGTCTATCTCGACGAGAACTACAACGGCCGGTTCGACCCTGGCGAACCGTTGGACCTGACCGATGGCGAAGGCCGCTACCGCTTCGCCGGTGTCGGCGCAGGTGTCTGGCACGTCCGGCAGGTGCTTCCCGCCCCGAACGTCCAGACGGCGCCCTCGGGCGCGGTGCAGCCCGCCTACGATCGGCTGCCCGACGAGGTGGTCGAATACGTCCACGCGGCTCCGGGCAACGGCAACTTCGACGTGCCCTACGGCAGGAACGCCAGTGACTTTCCGCCCAACTGGGGCGCGGCAGCACCGAACGGGGACGCCCAGATCGTCGATTCGGTCGACCTCGTGCTCAGGCCGATCGGCGTTCGAGACCGTACCTTCGGCTCCGGGCCGACCAACGGCACGGAGGTCCTGACCCTGCCGCAGGGCGCATCGATCCTGCTGCGCTTCGATGAACCGATCGTCGACGGCCCGGGAATCGACCTGGTCCTGTACGGCTACGGCGGCGCCAGCGCCAATGAACAGGCCGAGGTCGAAGTCGGGACCAGCGCCGACGCGCTCCAGTCCGTGGGAATCTTCGAGCAATCCAGCGGCACGTTTCCGCTGGACCTCGGCGAGGTCGGAATTCTGGGCACGGTACGGTACGTCCGGATCACGGGTCTCGATCTGCTCGGCACCTGGTTCGGCTTCGAACTGGTTGGCGCCGAGGCGTTGAACTTCGCGGCCGCGGACCCGGACGCACACATCGTCGTCGTCACGCCCGACGAGTACGTCTTCGAAGACCTCGACTTCGGTCGCTTCGCGCAGGATCTGCCGCCCACGCTGACGCTGGGCCTCGAAGACAACGTTCCGGGAACGCCCGAATTCCGGGCCGGTGAGTCGGTCCGTCTTCAGGTCTTCGCCCAGGACGACCTCGGGATCGATGCCCTTTCCGTGTCGGCGAATGGTGCGCCGGTCAGCCTCGATGACGACAACGCCGCGGACATTGCGCTGACGCTGCCCGGCGTCCTGACCATCGTGGCCGAGACCACCGACACCGCTGGCCAGATGGCCGAACGGCAGCTGCAGCTCTATGTCGTGAACGCTGACGGCACGACCCCGTTCGATCCCAACGCGGCCGGCCAGGGCGAGCGCAGCGACGCCACCGCGCCGTTTGCCCGCATCCTCACGCCCGCCCCGGGCACCAGCGCAGGCGGTGACATCGACATCATCGGCCAGGTGACCGGCAATCCGTCGCCGACCGCCTGGACGCTGGAGTACGCGCCCGTGGACCTCGTCGACCCCTACGACCTGGGCGCGGACGATGCGGACTACATCGAGATTGCTTCCGGGTCCGGCCCGGTGAATTCTCAAATCCTCGGAATCGCGCCGCTGTCGAGCCTCGCCGACGGCATCTACTTCCTCCGCCTGACCGCCGAAAACAACCTGAATCAGTTCGCCTGGTTCGGCCAGGTCCTGGCCAGGAACGTGCCGGAAGAAACGCTTCGTCCGGTAATCACGCTCCTGTCGCCGGCCGAAGGCGACGCCGTCACCGTGACCGTCGATATCGAAGCCACGATCGAATCCCAGCAGCCGCTGGTCGACTGGTTCGTCGAATACGCGCCGATCGACCAGGTCGACCTGAACAACGTTGCCTCGAATCGGCCCGACTGGACGCGGATCGGCGAAGGCAACGCCGTGGTACCGCTCGCCGACGTGCTGGCCAATTTCGACGGCACGGTGCTGACCAACGGCCAGTACGTGGTCCGGATCGTCGCCCGCAACGACATCGGCCTCGGCCGGGTCGAGGCGCTGATGCTGGACGTCACGGGCAACGCCAAATTCGGGCGAAACCGGATGGAGTTCGACGACATCGAGCTCCAACTCGCCGGCTTTCCCCTCCGATTGACCCGGGTGTACGACTCGCTGCGTGCAGACCAGGACGGCGAACTCGGCTTCGGCTGGTCGCTGGGCCTGGTCGACGCGGACATCGGCGAGACCGTTCCGGACACGGGCGCCCTCGGCCTGTTCGGATCGACCCCTTTCCGCGTCGGCACCCGGGTCTATCTCGACGCGCCCACCGGCGAACGCCTGGCGTTCACCTTCGATCCCCAGCCCGGACCGCCCAGCCCGCTGGGTATCCCCTATCGCGCCGTGTTCGAGTCCGACCCCGGCAACTATCATCGGCTCGAAGTGCCTCAGGGGAATCAGGCATTCCTGCGTCTGAACGCCGACGGCAGCGTTGGCCTGTTCTCGATCGGCTTTCCGTGGAACCCCGAACAATACGTGCTGATCGCACCCGACGGACGGCGCTACTTCATCCACGAGGACCAGGGCCTGCTGGCGGCCGAAGATCTCAACGGCAACCGGATCAGCGTCAACGACAACGGCATCGACCACTCGAACGGGCCCGGACTGACCTTCATTCGCGATGCGCAGGATCGCATCACCGAAGTCCGCGATCCGGAAGGCAACGCCTGGGCCTACTCCTACGACGCCAACGGAGACCTGGTCAGCTTTACCGATCCCGACGGAAACCAGACCACGTACATCTATCGTTCCGACCCGGCTCACTATCTGGACACGATCATCGATCCCCAGGGCCGCATGCCGCGTCGTTTCGAATACGCCCCGGACACCGGCCGGCTGACCGCGGTCATCGACGAAAACGGCAACCGCCGTGAATCGCTCTACGATCCGCAGGGCTTCATCGGCCTCGAGACCGACGCGCGCGGCAACATCACCGAGCTGCAGTACGACGAGCGCGGCAACCTGACCCTGCTCGAGGACCCCAAGGGCAACGTCACGCTCTACGAATACGCCGACCCCGCCAACCCCGATCGCGAAACCCGCCTCGTCGACCCCAGCGGTGAGGCGTGGGATTACAGCTACGACGCCATGGGTCGCGCCACCGACCTGACCTCGCCGCTGGTCAGTGCCGGGAACCAGCGTATCTCCGTCACCTACGACGCGTTCGGCAATATCACCGAGTACGAGGACTACAACGGTCGCCGCAACGAATTTACCTACGACACGGCCGGCAACCGCCTCACCGAAGACCCGTTCGATGGCGTCAGCAGCGAGTTCAGCTACAACGCCGACGGGCGGCTGGTTCAACGGCGCCAAAGCATCAGCGACCTGGTCGAATTCAGCTACGACAGCAACGGATTCCTGCAGCAACGCAGCGAGAGCGACGGCGGTGCGGAAATCTATCAGCGTCTGGACAACGGCCGGGTGGTCAACTACGCCGACTCCACGGGCCCGCTCGATATCACCTACACCCCCGCAGGGCTACTCAATGTCCAGACCGACGCACTCGGCAATTCCGCCGAACTGGTCGAAAACACCGATGGTTCGCTGAGCCGAACCGACCGGCTTGGCAACATCACGCGAATCGAATACGACGCGGATCGTCGCCCAACTCGACTTGAGCTGGCAAATGGAGCAGTGGTCAACACCACCTACGATCCGAACGGCAACCCGCTGACCGTGACCGACCCGCTTGGCAACACGACGACCAACGCCTGGGACAGCACAAACGCACTGGTGAGCTTCACCGATGCGGTCGGCGCGTCGGAATCCCGAAGCGTCGATGAAAACGGCAACGTCATCGAGCTGATCGACCGCAACGGCAAGCGCCGCACCTTCGAGTGGGACGCGAACCGGCGCGTGCGTTTCGAGCGCTGGCACGACAGCGGTGGCGCAGTGATTCGAGAAATCGAGTTCGTCTACACGGCGGCGCGCGGGCTGGACCGGGTCGACGACACGCTTGGCGGTCAGACCTACACGCTCGACTTCAGCGGCCGAGTGCCGCGCCCCAACAACGTCGAGTACATCCTTCCCGGTCAGGTGCCCTGGCGGGTGGCCTATACCTGGAACGACGCGGCCGCCTTCCCCGTGCTGGTCATCGCGCGAGCCGACGGCAGCTCCGTCAATCGCATCACGGCCGACGAATACGGCGGCGAGAACTGGGGCATGGACTGGGTCCACCCAGACGGTGGGGGCAACAACCTGCGGCTGGTGCGCGAAGGCGACGGTCGCATCAAGCGAATCGAGCGAACCACGGGGCTCGGCCAGGGCGTCGGCTCGATCACGCGGCATGGATTCGACGAACTCGGTCAAGTCATCAGCATCCGCCATGAAGACGCTGCGGGAATGCTGTTGCACCCGAACGCCGGATTGCTGTTCGAACGCGATGCGGAAAGCCGCGTCACGGTCGAGGAGCATGCGACGAATACAGTGACCTACGCCTACGACGGCAACGGCCAGCTGACCGCAGCCAACCACGACAATCCGGCCTACCCGGACGAGTCCTACGGCTACGACGCCGCCGGAAACCGCCTGACCTCTCACCTGGCGCCCACAACCGCAACCATCGGGGCGGGAAACCGCGTGACTTCGGCCGGCGACTTCGACTACGAATACGACGCCGCCGGCAACCTGGTGCGCCACACTGATAGCGCTTCGGGCCAGGTCACGGAATTCGGCTACGACCACCGAAACCGCCTGGTCCTTGCTACCGTCCACCCCAGCCTCGGGGCGCCGCCGATCACGACCGTCGAGATGGAGTACGACTACCAGGACCGCCTGCTGTATCGGACCGTCGACGGCCAGAAGACCTGGTTCATCCATGACCGTGACCAGGTCATCGCGGAATTTGCCGACGGCGCCAGCCAGCCCAGTGCGGTCTACCTCTACGACCCCTCGGCGATGGACCAGGTCCATGCCGCCTGGCGCGATGACGGCCTGGGAGAGCGCTGGTACCTGCGCGACGCGATCGGCTCGATCCGCGGCATCACCGACGAGAACTTCGTGGCCCTGAGCTGGGTCGACTACGACACGTACGGCAATCTGCAACCCGGCAGCGCCCCGGTCAACGACGAACCGCTGCGCTTCGCGACGCGGCCGTTCCTCGAGGAAATTGGTCTATACGACAATCGAAGACGCTATCTCGATCCCCAACTCGGACGCTTCACTCAGGAAGACCCGATCCGGCACGGCGGTCGTGACTTCAATTTCTACCGCTACGTCTTCAACCATCCCACCGGTCTCACTGACCCCACCGGCGAGGCCGCAGCCTTGGACTGGGGCCTGGCACTGGAGACGTTCATTACTGCTGCCCTGGCTGTCTTCCCTGGCAACCCCAATGAATTGACTTTTCCTTGCCACATTGCCAATTGGTCGGCGGCTAACTTCGCGTACTTCGATCCGCTGGCCGACCTGATTCTGAACCCGACGCAAGCCGCAACCAGTCCCACGCTCGAGCCGGTGGATCTGCAGCCGCTTACCGGCTGTAATTCCACCTTCTAACGCGTCTCGAGGTTCTGGATAGATCAGTCTTTGCATTGATCTGTTTCGTCAGGCACGCACCTTCCAATTTCAAACCCTGATGGGTACGCAGTGCTACCAGCAATCGGCCAGGCCAACTTCGATGAGCTCATACGCTCGGCTCATCGCTAGACAACCTTAGGAAAGATCGGTTGACACGGCGCGAGACCATCGGATTCGAAACAGGAATACTGGAGACAGGCAAATGAAGTACTGCATTATCGATGACACTAGAGAGCGCAGCGGTACGTTGACGGCGCTACTCCTGCTTACGCTCAGCGCGTTGATCGGCACACAGGCCATCGCCCAGCCATCTCCCGCCTTCCTTTTCGAACCCATGCTCGACACCTACTTCGACGACCAGAGCGGCTTGATCGCCTTTCACGGCAGCGGCTACGACCTCGCCTTCCCGCCCGACGAACCGCTGAATGCGGTCATTGCCGTGGTCGACGATACCGATACGGTCGTCCAGAGCTTCCCGTTCCGGACCGAGTACGCAAACCGAACGGACAACGGCGCGATCGCTCGCGCGATGCTGGACGGCACCGCCGAAATCACGCTGACCGAGCCCGGTGTCTACAACATCGTCTTCATGATCGACGGCGCGCTGATCAGTCGACTGCCGGTGGCGCTCGAGCGCGTGGAGGTCGGCGACGATCCGTTCGAGGCCGAGACCCGCTACCGCTACTTCGGGTTGTGGCAGCGCTACGCCTATCTCTCGATGGACACCTGGCGCGGGCAGGCCTGGCCGGCTCTGACCTTCTGGGCCGGGATGCGCGATTTCGTCGAGGAAGGCAGTCGCCTACCGGTCCTGGTCGAACTGCACCGCGACGGCGAGCTGGTCGCCCATTCGAAGCCAACCGAGGGCACCGTTCCCTTCGAGCATTACCAGCGTCTCGAATCCCGGCTGTACCATCCGCACGAACGCAAGTCAGCGCCGAATGCCGAGCCCTTTCTGGCCCACGACTGGACCCTCGACGGCGACTACACCGTCACGGTATCTCGCCAGACCGACGGTCAGGCCATCCGTCGCTTCGCCTACACGGCCGACAACGGGGACATCCAGCCGCTGGCCGAAGCCCGAATCGGCCATGCACCGGCCATCGACTACCGCCCCGCTCGCGTGCGCAACAAATCCAGCACCGGCTATGAGTTCGTCGAAGCGATCTGGATCTCGACGCCGGATTAGGAAACCGCGTCGATCCGGCCGGAAAGACGAAGCTGCCTGCACACCCGGATTCGGGCGGAGCCGCGCTTGCGCTCGCCCTTCGTCGAGTCCCGGCTTGCGTCTGAATCAGGAATGCTGTTATTATTTACAGTATGCAGATACAAGCACCGATTACCGGTCGCGGCACCACAAGCAACCCCGAGCACCGCTTCACGCGCGTCGGAACCCAATGTGTGGACGACGGCTGGCCACGCGAGATCGACGACCTGCCGCCGGTCCGCACGACGGTCACGGCCGAAACCGCGAAATCGGTCATCAGCCGCAACCAGTCACCGGACGTGTCGTTCGAGCAATCGATCAATCCGTATCGCGGCTGCGAACACGGCTGCGTGTACTGCTTCGCCCGCCCCTCGCACAGCTACCTCGACCTGTCGCCGGGGCTGGACTTCGAAACGAAGCTCTTCTTCAAGGAAAACGCGCTTGAACTCCTGGAAGCCGAGCTGCGCAAGCCGAACTACGTGTGCAAGCCGATCGTGCTGGGCATCAACACCGATGCCTACCAGCCGATCGAGCGCAAGCTGAAGATCACCCGCCGCTTGCTCGAACTGCTGCTCGAGTATCGCCACCCGGTCTCGATCCTGACCAAGGGGATCACGATCCTGCGCGACCTCGACGTACTGGGCGAACTGGCGGATCGAAACCTGCTGTCCGTGTCAGTGAGTCTGACCACGCTGGACGACGACCTGAAACGCACGCTGGAGCCGCGCACGGCCTCACCGGCCGGCCGGCTCAAGGTCCTGCGCGCGATGACCGATCTCGGCCTGAAACCGGGCGTCATGGTCGCCCCGGTCATTCCGCAGATCAACGACCGGGAGATCGAGGCCATCCTCGAGGCCGCAGCAGGTGCCGGCGCCACGACGGCGGGCTACGTGCTGCTCCGCCTGCCCCATGAACTGAAGACCGTCTTCCGCAACTGGCTCGCCCAGCACTACCCCGACCGCGCCGACCACGTGATGAGCCTGGTCCGGCAGATGCGCGGCGGAAAGGAGTACGACAGCGCCTTCGGAACACGAATGTCGGGAACGGGGCCGTTCGCCACCTTGATTCGCAATCGATTTCGCGTGGCTCAGCGAAAATTCGGGCTGACGGATGATTCCCAACCGGAACTCGACTCGACCCGGTTTCGGCGCCCGGCGCGCAGCGGCGACCAGCTTGCCCTGCTTTGATTCGGCAAGGTCTCCGTCCGGCTCGCGGCGGGGCTGAAGAGGCGCGCCGCGATCACGTC
This sequence comes from Wenzhouxiangellaceae bacterium, assembly GCA_965222675.1. Lineage (GTDB taxonomy): Bacteria > Pseudomonadota > Gammaproteobacteria > Xanthomonadales > Wenzhouxiangellaceae. The sequence goes on from OZ244963.1 coordinate 2,541,848, forward strand.
ATCTCCTCACCGGGCATCGGCTAGTCTGGCCGCTGAATCCGCTGCGGAACCCGCCATGAAAAGACCGATGACCGCCCTGTGCTGGACCATGCTGCTGAGCGGGCTCTTCCTGCTGGGCGCGGCCTCCCTGCATGCCCTGGACGTGACGAGGACCTTCGACGAACCGCCGTGGATCATCGGCGTCGTCCTGGCCGCCATCGGCGGTCTCCTCCTCGGTACGCGTCGCCGTTGACCGCACGCTATACAGCCGAATTACCGACTGCAGACGAACGTGCAAACGAACGGACTTCCAGCAACACCCGAAAGAACAACGAGGCGCGCCTCGATGCCGCATGGGTAGATCCAACCGCATCGCCCCAGGCTGGTTCAATCCGATTCGGTGTGGGGCCTCATAGTTCGAAGCCGTCGGCGAACAGGAAGTCCTCGTCATCCCGGATCCGGACCGTGATCCGGCTCGGACTGATCACCTGCGCACCGTTGCTGGCCTGCACGAGGTCGACGAAGAAGATCTTGTCGCCGTCCACGACCCCGTCGTCGAACAGCGTGATCGGCACGGTCCCGGTGGCCTGCCCATCGGAAAACCCGGTCGCTCCGGACGCACCGCCGAAATCGACGCCCGATACGGCGGACCCGTCGACCGTCGTCCAGCTGACCGAAAGCGGGCCCTCGTTCGGGCCGACACGCTCGATCGTCAGGTCGACGCTGCCCTGCCCTTCGAGGACATCGATCGCCGATCGGCTCCAGCGAAGGTCACCGGGGATCGGCGCTCGGACCACGAACAGGGCATCGGCATCGGCACCTGTCCAGCTCGAATCCACGGCCGCCGGTCGGAAGGCGATTTCCCAGGCGCCGCCCGGCGAAGACTGCTCGATGATGTCCTCGTCGGAAAACGCAACACCGAGGTCGGGCACCGGGGCGGAAAAGCTTGCCAGCAGCGCACCGGTATCGAGCAGGTGTGCGGCATCCAGGTTGCCCTGGCCCGAGCCGGCCCGGAACAGGCTGAAGCTGCCCGCCGAGACCCGGACCAGGTCGTCGGGACGGAACACGGTCCCGTCCAGTTCGACGATCACGTCGAAGGACACGACCAGGTCGCAGGTCCCGGGATCGCGCGTCACCGCGTCCAGGTCGACGCCGTCGGCCACTCCTTCCGCGACCCCATCGAGAACCTTGACCCCGGTCGAACCGAAAACGTCGGAAGGTCGCTGGATGGTTCCGCCGATCTCCGCGGTCGCATTCAGCGAGAACAACGCGCCGCCGCAGGCATCGGCTGCGTGGTAGGCGTCGACGTCCGTGCGATCCAGTGCGCCGAGGAACGCCGTTGCCTCCGCCTCGCCCAGGGCGGTGTCGTACAGGATGATGTCATCGTCGCTCGTCACCAGGACCGCGCCTCCGTCGGCAGGAAACCGCGTGTGGATGTCGGACGAGAGGTGGACCTGGTCCAGGGCGGTGGCCGCTCGCGACGCCGGCGCATCGATCCACGGACCGAACGTTCCTGCGAGAAGTGCCACCGCAAGGGGCAGCGACTTCGCCGACCGCTGGCGGCCGCGGCGAAGTCCCGAGGTCGCGCCGCCACTCACGGACACGGCGCACCGCTGCAGATGCTGACGTCGATGTCGTTCGCGCAGTTTTCTTCCTGGATCGCCAGGTTCGTGGCGTTCGAGGACAGCGTATTCCCGCTGCAGTTGGCGTCCTGCACTCCATACGAGAAATTGTTCAGGAGATGGCTGTTGCGCACGGTGACCGACGTGTTGCCGATGATGCCGGCGTTCCCCGCGTTGCGGACCACGGTGTCTTCGATCAATCCCTGGCCGAAATGGATGATTCCGTGGGATCCGCAGTCGGAGACCTGAACATCACGAACCACGACTCCAGCACCGGACACTCGCATGCACTCGAACTCGAACCCCTGGACAGTCCCGTTCCGGATGGTGATGCTCGACGGGAAGTTCATGATCCCGAACCAGATACCCCGGATACCGGCTGCCCCGCTGCAGCTCGGGCCGTCACCGGTACACACATGCCCGCTGCGGATCGCGTGCCCAGCGAGGTCGAGCACGACCTGGGAGGCCTGGATCTCGACCCCCTCGCTGGAACTCGGAACGTCCAGGTTCGACGTGAGCACGTAGCTGCCCGGCTCGGTGATCTGCACCGGCCACCCGGGCGTATCCCCGGCGAAGCACCCCGTGGTCACACAGAGCTGGTTGATCTCGATCGCGCCCTCGCCGGCAACCGCCGGCAGCGCGTGCAGTGCCGTCGAGGTGGCCAGGGCCAGCGCCAAGGCGGCCGGATTCGGAAGCAGACGGTTTCGGTTCATCGATCATGTCCTCGCTGTTGAAGGGGGCCTCCGGTACCGGAACGAGTCCGGTGGCATCCGGCGACCATAGGCCGAGAACGCTACACGAAGCCGATCCTCAATTCCACTTCGCATCGATGCCTGCAGGCGCTCACAGGCTCGTCGGTCTACGTCGCGAGCTACGTCGCGAGCTACGTCAAGATAATCGCTGTCCATCGCAAACGGGGTCCACGAAAGGCGTCTTGCCAGCATTGACCGGCCCGTCCCTGCGCGGTAGCTTGAAGAGTTGAATCCTTCGAAACCGGGAAGCTACTGCCCATGTCCGATTCACAGATCCTCAGCGGCAGGCCACGCGCCGTGATCGACACGCTTGCACGCAACCTGGTTCCCTGGCTGATCGCCGTCCTCGCGACCTCGGTCCTGGGCTCACTGGTCCAGACGCACATCAACCTGGTCAACGTGCTGGAGATGGGCGCGTACTGGACGCTCGAGGACTGGCAGCGAGCGGTCATCCACGATCTTCTGTCCTTCATGCCGTTCTACGCGCTGCTGGTCGGCGCGGCCTTCCTGTTCGCGTTCCCGGTCGCGCTGTGGCTCGCCGGGAAATGGCCGGCCGGTCGGGCCTCCCTGTTCGGCCTGGCCGGTGCGGTCGCGCTCGCCGTCGCCTTCTTCGTCGCCAACACGGCCGCTCCGATTCCCACCCTGATTGCCGCCACCCGAGACTGGACCGGCTACCTGGCGATGCTGGCGACCGGCGCGGTCGGGGGCTGGATGTTCCACCGCTTCGGCGGCGACCCGGACTTCGAATCCGGCGTCGGCCTGTCCTGGTGGCACCTCGCGTTTCCGGTCCTCGTCCTGGCCGCGTCGTTCGGATTGCACGTGTTCATGAAACCGGATCGTGAACTGGAAATCGACGACGTGCCGATGGACGGCTTCGAGATCGCCGTGCTCGCCGACGGCCTCAGCCACCCCTTCAGCATGGCCCGGCTGCCCGACGGACGCTGGTTGATCGTGGAGCGGGTCGGGACGCTGCGGATCGTCGACCGCGAAGGCGCGCTGATCCGCGAGCCGGTCGAGGGCGTACCGGAGGTCATTCCGGGCAAGCAGGCCGGCCTGCTCGACATCGAACTCTCGCCCGATTTCGAGCGCGATCGCCTCGTCTACCTGACCTACGCCTGCGGAACAGCCGAGGAAAACAACACCTGCCTCGGACGCGGCGAGTTCCGCGAGGACCGGCTGCAGGAGTTCAACCGGATCTTCCAGGGCAAGCCCCTCAAGGCCACGGGGGTGCAGTTCGGTTCACGCATCCTGTTCCTGCCGGACGGAACGATGCTCGTCAGCGTCGGTGACGGCTTCGACCTGCGCGAGGATGCGCAGGACCTTGAATCGCATATCGGAAAGCTCGTCCGCCTGAATCCCGATGGGAGCGTACCGTCCGACAACCCCTTCGTCGGACGCGGCGACGTGCTGCCGGAGATCTACAGCTACGGACACCGGAACCCGCAGGGGCTGGTACGCGACAACGAGACCGGCCGGATCTACGAGACCGAGCACGGCCCCTACGGCGGCGACGAGGTGAACCGGATCGAAGCCGGCGTGAACTACGGCTGGCCCCTGGCCACCGAGGGCGTCAACTATCCGGGCTCGAGCATCTCGCCGCACGACGAACTCGACTCGGTCCGCGGCCCGCTGAAGCACTGGACGCCGTCGATCGCACCGTCGGGAATGACCCTCTACCGGGGCGATGCATTTCCCGAGCTCGACGGAGACCTTCTGGTCAGCGGACTGGCCGGAAAGGGGCTGTTCCATCTTTCCCTGGAGGGTGGCGAGATCGTCGCGGATCGCCGGCTGTTCCACGACCTCGGCAAAAGGATCCGCGACGTCATGGTCGGCGACGACGGCGAACTCTACCTGCTGACCGACCACGATCCCGGGCAGCTGCTCCGGATCGACCCTGCCGAAGGCGAGCGCCGCGACTGACGGAGCGTCGACTCCGTCGCGCGGGCACGGGCCGCCCGGGACGCGCCCGGGCGACCTCTTGACCCTACCGGATCAGCCGTCCGAGCCCGCCTCGTCCGGATCACCGATCCGCGGTGCGGGCAGTTCCTGGCCGCGCTGGAACAGGGTCAGGGACTCGGCCGGACCCGACTCCGGCAGGTGGAATTCGATCTCCGCGCCGACTCGATTGCTGAAGAACCGCGTCGCGGATTCCGCTTCCACGGGGATGGCCGGCTGACCCGTGGCCTGGATTTCCAGCCCCCCGTCCTTGATGCGCACGGTCATCACGAAACCCGGCTGCAGCTCGTAGCGCCCCACCAGGCGTTCGAGCTGCTCGACCGGCACGTCGACCCCCTCGCGCACCTGGACCTCGTCGCTGATTCGCTCGGCGCGCTCGGGCTCTCCGCCCCAGGCATCGTGCAGGGCGACGGCGACGACCGCACCCGACTCGTCGCGCTCGATCGAGAACCAGCTCAACGACTGCTCGAAGGCGAGGCGATCGCCTTCGACGGGGTAGACCTCGAACTCGGGCCCGCCCGCCCGCTGGCTTATCAACGCGCCTTCCTCGAAGCGGATCGTTCGGTTCTCCTCGTCGTCGATTCGATAGGTGCCCTGGAGCGCGATGGACTCGTCGTCGGTCCAGTCGACGCGTGGCGCTTCGATCGGATAGGAGCGCCCGGTCGCCAGGCCCGCCAGGCGCAACGCGACGTCCTGAGGGCCCCAGCCCGGGATCGCCCGGTTGCTCAGCACCACCACCGAGAGCCGCTCCTCCGGCAGGTACAGCGCATGGGTCACGAAGCCGAAGATGCCGCCGCCGTGCGTAAGCGCGGGCTGGCCGAACCAGCTGCCCGAGAGAATGCCGAACCCGTAGTCTTCCTCAGCGGCAGCGCCTTCGGGCGTGGTCATCCGCGCGTACAGGTCCTCGCCGAGAATCTCGCCGTTGTGCAGCGCGACCTGCCAGCGATCGACATCGGCAGCCGTTGCCATCAATGCACCGGCCGCATGGGGCTGGGTCATCGAGAGAAAGGAGGTCCGCTTGATGTCGTCGGGGGTCCCGTCGTAGCCCTCGACCCGGCCGGGGACGATCTCGTGGTCGCCGTAGGCATCGGTGTTCTCGATTCCCTGGGGAAGCAGCAGCTCCTCGCGCAGGTATTCGTTCCAGGGACGGTCGGTGACGGCCTCGATCACCGCGCCGACCAGGACGTAGCCGGAGTTGTTGTAGGCGTATTTCTCGCCCGGCGGAAAATCGACCGGCTCTTCGGCGAACACGGCGATGAGCTCGTCCGTGTCGAGGTCGGCGCGGATCCGGTCGGAGGTCATGTAGCCCTCGATGCTCGTGTAGCTCTTGATGCCCGAGGTGTGATTGAGCAACTGCGCGATCGTGACATCGGCGACGGGAAAATCGGGCAGGTACTTAGCCAGGGGGTCGTCCAGCGACACCCGGCCCTCCTCGACCAGCTTCAGCAGACCGGCGGCCGAATACTGTTTCGTAACGGAAGCCAGGCGGAACACGTGGTCGGGGTGAAGCGCAACGCCGAGCTCGAGATCCGCCATGCCGACGCCGTGTTCGAGAATGACCTCGCCGTCCCGGCTGACCACCACGACCGCACCGGGCGCATCGCTCGAGTACACGGACTGCAGGACCTCCACGGCCCGTTCCGCGAACGCCTCGTCGGCGTGCGCCGGGGACACGAACGCCATCGCGGCGCACAGGAACACCATCGACAGCGCGCGAAAGATGATGGCTCGGCTTGTGATTCGTCTCATCATGCGTCGGGACATCGAACAACTCCACGTGGACAGGGAAGGCTTCGAAGCCTACGTGTGGCTTCCGTATCGCGCGAGTGGCAGAAGTCATTGCTGGAGCGGAGGGAGCAGCCAGGCCCGGAAACGGATGCGGACCGACCACGCGGCCGGTCCGCCTTCCGGGATGAGCGCCTGTCTACTGCTGCGGCTCGGGAATGTCGAGCGCGGAGCGGAACAGGATCGTCTGCGGTTGCCCCGTGTGATCGACCCGGATGAGAATCTCCGAGACCTCCGCGTCTCCGAAATAGCTGGAACGCCTCGTAACGGCCTTGCCCGGCTTTCCGCCGGCCCGGAAGTCGACCGCTTCGCCGCCGAAGCCGCCGTCGGCATCGAACTCCTCGATGGTCACGGCAGGAAGGTCCGGCACCATCGGGACCAGCGTCCATTCAGCGCGCAGCCTCGGCCAGCCCAACGGCAGCTGCAGCGACCGCCAGAGCATGAAGTCGGGCGTGGCGAACCAGCAGCGATGCGCCACCAGGCCAGGATCGCGCGCGCAGCTGCAGAGCGGAACGTCGTTCGGCACCCAGTCGTTGGGCACGCCGTCGGCCGTCTCGAAGTCGCAGAATCGCGGACCGCTCGGCGCACCGACTCCGGTCTCGACATAGACCCAGAACGGTACCCACGCCACGGACCCACCGATCGTCAGCGGCTCCCAGCCCCTCGGGTTCGGCCGCGCATCGAAGAACGCATCACGCACACCGCTGCTGTGCCACATGGGGCCCCCTCCGCGACGCGTGGCGCAGGCGGCATCCTCCGTCGCTGCGAGAACCACCGCGTAGCCGGCACCCGTGGACACCGGAACCGGGGGCATGTCGAATTCGACGATGATTGCATCTGCCGGCAACTCATCGGCGGCGCGGGACGCGCTCGAAAGCGAGATGCCCGACGGCGTGCCGTCGCCGCCGAGTTCCTGGAGTTCGACCGTGACGACGCCCGCCGACCCCTCGCTGCAGCCGAGCACCAGGTCGATTCGGTCCAGCGTGCCGGACGTGCCGGCGTTGTAGGTCATCGCAAGCATCTGCTCGGACGAACCGCCCACCGCGAGCGACACTTCGGGGGTCCATCCGAAGACGTACTGATCCAGTTCCACCGCGGCCTGACTCGCGCCGGCCACGAACAACAGGATCGCCATTGCGAGGTGCCGCCCGGCGAGACGTGGGCGATCAGCGCTGGATGTGAAATCGGACGTTTGCTGGTTCATCTCGTAGCCTCCCGGGCAGGTTGAAATCGATACGCGTTGTTCTCCACAATCGAAATCCGGGCGCATATCCAGCCAGCGATAAGGCGTTCCCCGACCTGGTCGGGTCCGCGAGGCGCTAGACTCGAGAAACCAGCGTGGCCAGGGATTGCCTCTTGGAGCTTCAAGGCAGCATCACCATCAACGGGAAGAAGTTCGAAAAGGGCGACACGATCGCCTGGCATCGGGTCTACCCGTTCTTCCTGCTCCACATGGGCGTGTTCGGCGGGTCCGGTTTCTTCATGGCCTACACCGAAGACGGACCGCCACTCGCGTTCCTCTACATGCACGGCGGCTTTGCCTGCCTGGTCTACCTGATCTTCTATGTGACCATCTTCGGCGTCGACCGCGTCCGCTGGATGTTCATCAACGCAGCGCTCGGCCTGTTCGGCATCTACGCCCAGATCGACTGGATCCTGTCGCTGTTCGGCAAGCAGGCATCGGACTATTCCGCCTGGGTGCACTTCATTCCGTTCTTCTACTACGTGCTCTACACCTTCCTGCTGCACCAGATGGTGATCGATATCTTCAGAGGCCGCAGCAACGAGAGACGCAGGCAGGTCATCGATGCGCTCTATATCGCCGGCTCGGTGCTCGTCTATGGCGCCATCTGGCTGAGCCGGAACTGAGGCGGCTTCCGGGTCGAACGCGCCCGCTGAAATGGCTTGCCGAGCGGGGGACGAACAACAGATTGGTCGTCGGAGGCGACACCCCGCACCTCACGGTCCGACCCGTTTCCTGCCTGCGGAAAGAAGAAGGCCCCGCATCCGCGGGGCCGTTTCGATGTTCGGCGGTCGGGGGTGGGTGCGATCAACCGTCTCGCTCGATCACCGGCTCCTCGTCGTAGGAAATGATGATCTCGACTCGACGATTCTGCGCTCGACCCGTATCGGTATCGTTGCCGGCGACCGGATACTCCTCGCCGTATCCCTGGGTCGCGATCCGGTCCGGGTCGACGCCGTTGGCCACGAGTGCGGCTTCGACCGATTCTGCACGTCGCTCCGAAAGCGCCTGGTTGTACTCGTCGCTTCCGGTGCTGTCGGTAAAGCCCTCGATGCGGATCGGACGATCGGAATAGGTCTGCAGGTAGCTTGCCAGCTCCGCCATCTGTCTCTGGGCACCCGACTTGAGATCGGCTTCGTTGAAATCGAACAGGACATCGCGCAGCGTCAGCAGCAGGCCCCGTTCGGTCTGCTCCGCCTGGAGCTCGGCAAACCGGTTACGAAGCTCGGCGAGCTGTTCACGTGCCTGTTCGGCTTCTTGCCGTGCCGCCCGGGCCTCGAGCTCGGCTTCGGCGCGGCGCTCTTCGGCCAGCCGACGCTCCCGTTCGGCCTGTTCCCGCTCGCTCGTCGCGCGTTCTCGCTCGGCGCGCTCGCGGAGCGCAGCGGCCGCGGCGGCCTGAGCTTCGGCCTCCGACTCGGCGGCACGCGCCCGAGCCGACATTTCAGCCATTTCCGCGCGCGTGATGCGCGCTTCGAGCCGCAGGCGCTCTCTCTCCTCGGACAGTTCGCGCGCCTCCACGCCGATCCGTTCGACCGAGGCCTGCGTCTCGGCAATGTCGAGCAGGCGTTCGGCAACGTAGAGCAGATGATCGAACCGGGGGGTGACGCCCTTTTCTTCCCATGCGCGCGCGGCCCGTTCAACGGCCTCCCGCGCTTCGTCGACTTCCTCTGCGGCGTAGCGCTGGATACTGTCATCGTTCTCGACCACTTCGAGACGTTGCTGGACTGCTGCGAGTTCTTCATTGAGCTCCGGCGTGGAAGCACAGGCGGCAAGCACCAATGCGGCCGAGAATGTCATCAGAATTGTGCGAATCATCGTGGCGTCTCCTTGAAAATGATCGGCATGGAACACGATTGGCGTGGGCGCATCGACGTCGGCCGCCCGGGCCGACTCAGCCCCGCGGCGCAAGTTCCTGCTCCAGGGCCTCGATGGCGGCCTGGATTTCGGCAAGCAGCTGCTGCTGTTCGATCCGGTCGGCCTGGAGGCGCGCAAGGCGCGCGTCCAGCGTGGCTTCATGCGCCAGCCGTTCGCCGATCATGCCGTTGTCGTCGCGAATGGCCTGCTCGGCGCGCGCGACCTTGGACTGCGCCTGGTTGTAGAGCGCCGGAGCAAGATCGTCAGCATCACTGACTCGCGCCTGCTCGAGCGCAGACTTCGCCATGCCCAGTCGCTCGCTGGCCGGCTCGACCGACGGTGAAGAGGCACAAGCCGTCAGCACCAGCCCGACCGCCGAGAATCCGAGAAGTTTGAGTGTTCCGTGCCTCGTCGACATTGCCAGAGTCCTCCATGGTTACAGGGTATGGAGGAACCATAGGGCAGGTTCGAAGAAAGGGCTCTAACACGTGTTAAGTGCCCCCGCATCGCCATGCGACGAGCCGGTGGGCGCCCGAGCAGCATCCAGCGCTTCATCGGTCCAGCGGGCCCGCGCGGGCTGCCCCTGAAACCCTGGCGCTCGACCCGCAGATGGTCGATCGGCCGCGATTGCGAAGGTGACCGAGTCTCGGCCGCGGGTCAGTCCTCGACCGTTCCGACCGCGATGCGGTCGCTGCCGAAGGAACCGATCCAAAGCCCCTCGCCGACGACGATGCCGATGGTGACGTTGCTGAAGGTCGCAACGCGCGGCGCGCGCAGCAGGTCCTCGCCTTCGAGCGTTTCGGGGTCGATCGCGTGGACCACGAAGGGTCTCGGGCAGGACGCGAACTCGGCCAGGTCGAAGCCCCCCGTTCGATCGATGCTGCCGCACTCTTCGTCGTCGGCCACGAGTCCGGCGGTAAGCAGGCGGCCGTCCGGGCCACGACGCAGGTTGTCGGGCACGAAATCGAACGGGCCTTCGTTGCGAAGCTCCTCGACCGGTCGCGTGTTGGCGAACTCCACGATGCGCCCGGTCCCCGAGGTCACGACCCAGAAACGCGTGCCGTCTTCGGCAATCTCGATGCCGTTGCCGTACGGAAGTTCCGTTCCCTCCAGCCGGGTCATTTTCGCCTCGCTGGGCGACCAGGCGTGGACCGCACCGGTCGGCTCGCCGCGAATGGCATCGGGAATCGTCATGCCGTGGTCCAGCGGAATGGTGACCAGCATCGATCCGTCGGCAAGACCCGCCACACTGTTGGCTTCCAGAGCCTCCGGGGTCCGTACGCAGCCGACCCAGGTCAGTTCCGGCCGATCACCGGCAGTCGAGACGTCATACACTTCGATCGCCTCGCGACCCCCGTGACCGACGACCAGCAGCTGCGTCTGTCCACCGTCGCGTTCGACGACGCTCAGGCCGTGCGCCACGAACGATTCCGGCTCCGGGGGCTCGCTGCAGGAGGGATACACCTCGGGATCGACCTGAGTCGTCGAAGACAGCGATGCCTCGCTCCACTGCCGCGTTTCCGAATCAATCACCACCAGCCCACCGGCCGGCACCATCCGACTGGCCACGATCCATTGGCTACTGGGCAGATGGACCAGGTCTTCCCCGTTCTGGATACCGCACACGAAGTGCAGGTTCCCGCTGGTTGCGCATTCCTTGTCGTCCGTTGCTCCTGCGCATGCGGCGGCAACGAGCAGCAGCACGGTTGCAATCCGGGTCGCGCGGGCCGCGCGACGTCCGTCCCTGGTGCTTCTTCCCTTCCGTACCTTCATTTCATTCCTCCGCAAGCAGCCGTTCGATTTCTGTTCGGATCCGCCCCATGTCGTCGACGCACATCGCGTGCCCTTTCGGCCCGCCCCGGTCGTGATATTCCATGCCCGGGTGGATGAACCGGATCACGCCCTGCTTGTCGAGCAGGAAAGTGACCGAGGTCGCCGGGCGATCGGGTCCGGTCAGCCACCAGTCGCGCAGCGTGCCGTTGCGCCAGTCCCAGTCCACCGCAATCGGGAATTCGAAGTCGCGCTGGGCCACCACGCGCTCGACCCGCGCGAGGTCCAGCGGATCGTCGCGGCCGGCCTTGGGGTGGAATACGCCGACCAGGGTCAGGCCCTGCGCCTCGTAGTCCTTGTGCAGGGTGCGCAGCGCCGGAGCGCTGCTCGCGCAGAACGGGCAGGTATCGGTCCACCAGCGCACCAGGACGACCTGTCCGCGCAGCTCCTCCAGCGCGAGAGGTTCGGAATTCAGCCACGCATCGAACGCGAACGGGGGCGCCGGCAGACCGACGCGGTCCGCCCCGGCCGAGCGATCCATGGATTGCAGGCTGCCGAGCAGCCAGGCGACCTGCTCGTCCGCTTCGCGGCCGGTTCGCCCGTCCTCCATCAGCACCTTCCGATAGTGCTCCCAGGACCGGACCGGTTCGATTGACGGTTCGATTGACGGTTCGATTGACGGTTCGATTGACGGTTCGGCTGACGGTTCGGCTGACGGATCAATCGCCGGCTCGCCTGCCGGTTCGATCGACGCAGCACTCGCGACTCGGACGGCGAGCACAAGCAGCAGCCCGGAGATCGTTCGATACATGGTGGGTCGTCCGTGGTGATCGGAAGCGAACCAAGCATGACGCATGGCAGCCGGCAAGGCAATGGCGACCGAACGCTGCCCTGTTGCGCTGTCCTGGTCGCACTGATCGAACCGTGGCGATCCGGTGGCGGCCGGGGCGGCCCGGGGCGAACCGTGTCGGCGCGCAGCCCCGTCGAGCCGAATGACGGCTAGGAGTCGACGCTCGGCGCGAACTGGTGGATCAGCTCGACGATGGTCCGGAGCAGGATCAGAACGATGCTGACGCTGAGCGCGCACAGCAGGACGACCATCCAGAAGATCAAGTCGTAGAGGATCGAGTACCAGTTATCGGGCAGGCGATCGAATTCGCCGACCGGCATGGTGACGATCATCAGCAGCGCGATGGCGCCCATCAGGTTGATCGCGCAGGCCTTGGAGATCAGGGCGATCCGCTGGAAGAATTCGACGTCGAAATCCTGGTCGAGTCGATTGACCAGGCCGACGATGGTCAGCATCAGCGCGATCGTGGTCGCCGAACTGGTCGCGATCGCCGAGCCGAGGTAGAGCGCCGACCGCGACAGCGAGGCGATCAGGTCCTGCGCCTCCGCAGCGGAGTAGACCACGCCGCTCAACCAGCGAGCCGCAATGCCGAGCACCAGGATGCACCCGAAGCCGACCAGGGTGTTCTTGTGCTTGAGAAGAATCTTCACCGTTCTGCGCCTCCCTGCCCGATGATCGTGTCCGCTCCCGCCTCGAAGGCAGCGAGCCCTTCACCGACCCGGGCCGCGAGCCGGCGTTGCGAATGCTCGATGCTTTACACGATACCCCACTTGCCGACGGGCTTCGGCGCGATCTTCGATTCCGAACCGGCTTCGTCAGGGCTCCGTCACGCTCCGGTCAGGATCGGCAGGGGCAACCGTGCTAGCTTGGAACCATCGGATCGAAGGGCCTACGCCATGCATCGCTTCCCGTTCTGCAGTGACCGTCGTTCATCAGGCTTTCGTCCTGCATCCGCAGCCGAGATGAGTTGCCGGCGTTCGATCCGATCCTGTTCAACCCGCCCAGGGACCCGGCACGCGGTCGCGGGCGGTTGGCCTGGCTGGCTTGGATTCATCGCCGGTCTCGTCCTTTCAGCACCTGCGCTGGGCGCCGGGAGCAACCTGCTCGCCAATCCGGGCTTCGAGTCGGGCGTGGCTCCGTGGGTCGCCTGGGGCGATGCGACGCTCGATACGACGGACCAGGTCGTGCACTCCGGGATGTTCTCGGGTCATGTAACGAACCGCACGGCGGAATGGCAAGGCGCAGTGCAGCCCGTCCCGCTGGCGAGCCTGGAACCCGGCCGCAGCTATCGGCTTAAGGCCTATGCTCGCATCAGCGGCGCCTCGAGTGCTCCGCTTTCGATGACGATCGCGAAGGAGGACGGCGACGGCCTGGCCTTCCCTCGCGTGATCGACTCGACCGGCCACGAGGACCGCTGGGTGCTGCTGGACGAGGTCTACACGCACACGGTCAACGGCACCCTGACCCGGTTCGACTTCTACGTCCACGGCCCGGCCGCCGGCGTCGACCTGTTCGTCGACGACCTGAGCTTCGAGCCGCTCCCGCTGGACTGGCAGTCCGAGGCCGATGCGCGCATCGAGGCGATCCGCAAGCGCGACCTCGAGGTCGTCGTGGTCGACGGCCTCGGCCTGCCGGTCGAAAACGCCCAGATCCTCGTCGAACAGCAGTCCCGCGACTTTCCCGTCGGCACGGTCATGGCCGCGGACCCGCTGGATACGGAACCGCCGTACCGGGACTACATCACCCGGCACTTCAACTGGACCGTGCACGAGAACGCGGTCAAGTGGTACGCCACCGAACCGGTCCAGGGCCAGGTCGACTACTCCACCGCCGATGCCATGCTGGAATGGGCCGAAAACGAGGGGCTGAGGGTCCGCGGTCACACCATCTTCTGGGCGCCCGAGCAATGGCAGCCCGCCTGGGTGCCGGGGCTGGACGACATCACGCTACAGGCCGAGGTCGAAGACCGTCTCGAAGACCTGGTGAACCGGTACCAGGGTCGATTCGAGCACTGGGACGTCAACAACGAGATGCTGGCCGGGTCGTTCTACGCGGACCGACTCGGCCCGGACATCCGGGCCTGGATGTTCGAACGCACCCGTCAGCTGGATCCCGGGGCCGAACTGTTCGTCAACGACTTCAACGTCGTGTCGTCGAACCAGACGGATCGCTACGTCGACTTCGTCCAGCAGCTCGATGGCGCCGATATTCCCGTCGATGCCATCGGCGCCCAGGGGCATTTCACCGACGTCGACCCCTGGGCGGTGAAGGTCCGCCTCGACAAGCTCGCGACGCTGGGACGGCCGATCTGGATGACCGAGTTCGACGTCGTACAGGCCGACGAGAACGACCGGGCCGACGCGCTCGAAGCGTTCTTTCGCATGGCCTTCAGCCACCCGGCCGTCGAAGGCATCGTGCTCTGGGGCTTCTGGGCCGGCTCCCACTGGCGCGGACCGGACGCCGCGCTGGTCGACCTGGATTGGACCGTGAACGCCGCGGGCCAGCGTTTCGAAGCCCTGATGGCAGAGTGGTGGAGTACGGAAACCCTGCAGACCGACACCGAGGGTCGCGCGTCGGCGCGAGTCTTCCACGGCACCTTCCGGTTCACCGTCGCCGCCCCCGGGGGACCAACCGTCGAGGTTCACGCCGCCGTGCCGGAAGGCGCCGGGCCGCGCCAGGTCCGCATCGACCTGGATGTGCTGCACGCCGATTCGTTCGAAACGCTGTAGGCGGCTCTGCGCGGGGATATCGCGATTGATTTCGGCCGGTTGGCGGGCGCATACTGGTCAAGGCGTAGCAAAGATCAGGCCGTCGACAGGCGGACCGGACCGGGCGGAGGGCAGATGGTGGCTCGCAAGTGACCTACGGCGACTATCCCGACTTCGTGGTCGAGGACATCGTCCGGCTGCGCCGTCGCCTCGACAGCGTTGCCGTGCCGCCGCGGCGTACGGACCACAACTTCATCCTCGGCACCTGGAACATTCGCAGCCTCGGCGGCTATTTCGACGCCTGGAGCGAGAACCCCGATTCACCGAAACGCAACCTGCGCGGGCTGGCGCTGATTGCCGAAGTCATCCGTCGCTTCGATGTGGTCGCGATCCAGGAGGTCAAGCGCGAAACCACCGCCCTGCGCCTGCTGGCCGAGCGCTTCCTCGGTCCGGACTGGAGCGTGATGATGAGCGACGTGACCGCCGGGGACAAGGGCAATACCGAGCGTGCGGCCTACCTGTACGACAGGCGGCGCGTCACGCCATCGGGACTGGCCGGCGAGATCGTGCTGCCGCCGACGGACATGGGTGATCCACAGGAACAATTCGATCGTACGCCCTACCTGGTCGGCTTCGTCGCCGGCGGCGAGCGCTTCGCACTGCTGACCGCACACATCCGCTACGGCGAAGACCTGAGCGACCGCATCCCCGAACTGCGTCGGCTCGCGAAGTACACCGCCGAGGAAATCCGCGACCGGTCCCGGTTCGCGAATGCCGAAGAAGCCAACCTGATCGTGCTCGGCGATTTCAACACCGACCGCGACGAGGACAACGACCTGTTCGAAGTCTTCCTCGAAAAGGGCCTGTGGGTGCCCGAGGAGCTGCGCGGCCTGAAGACCACCTACGGCCAGGAGGCCAAGCACTACGACCAGATCGGCTGGTTTCGCGACGACATGACCCTGCTGCCCACCGGCAAGGCCGGCGTGGTCGACTTCGCCGGTGCCGTGTTCCAGGAACTGACGCCCTTCCAGATGACCTTCCGCGTCAGCGACCATTTCCCCCTGTGGTGCGAGTTCAGCACCGATCGCAGCACCGAGACCCTGGCCGGCGTGCTCGGCGTCGACCCGGACATGCCCGACCCCTTCGCCGGCGTGCAGGATTGAGCCGGCCCGCCCCGATGAGCGGCCGCGCCCGTCGCCGCATCGACGGTCCAGCGTCGACCATTGGGTTTCCGCCTTCAAGGTCGATCCCTATCCTGATCCCGATCACGATCCCGATCACCTTACCAATCGCGCTGCTCCTGCTCATCGTGCTGCCGATGCTCGGCACGACGACCGCGCTCGCCGAGGCACCGGCTGAAGCAACGATCGACGCGCAGCGATCGTGGGTCGCGGAATTCTCGGGCGCCGGGCAGGCCGACGCCGGAGTGCGCAGCTCGCCGGAGCAGCGGGCCGCGGCTGCCGCGTGGCTGGACCGGCAGCTCGAGTCCCTGGGCCTGACGCCTCGGCGACACGACTATCGCCTGCCGAACGTCAATGGCCTGGTCGACCTGCTGATGCCGCCGCTGCGAGGCGTCAACGTCTACGCGGTCGTCGAAGCCACGGTTCCCGACGCATCGGTCGTGGTCGTCGGTGCTCACTACGACTCCGAGCCCGAGAGCCCCGGCGCAGGCGACAACGCGGCCGGCGTCGCGTTGGTGCTCTCGCTGGCGCGATGGTTGGAGGGCCTGGACCACCGTGCCCGTGACCATTACCTGGTGTTCTTCGACCAGGAGGAAGACGACGAAGTGGGCAGCCGGGCCTTCGCCCGCTTCCTGCATCGCGAGGGCCTGGATGTGGACTCGGTCCACGTGACCGACCTGTCCGGATGGGACGACGATGGCGACGGGGTCGTCGAGATCCAGTCGCCCACATCGCGACTCGAAGCCCACTACCGCAGGGCCGCTGAAACGCTGCGTATCCCGCTGCGCGTGACCACGGGCGGTTCCTCGGACAACAAATCCTTCCTGGCCGCGGGTTTCGCAACCGTCGGCGTGTTCGGCGACGTCACCCGCCACCTGCATCGACCCACCGACACGCTGGAGACCGTCGACTTCGAGTACCTCCGAAGAATGACCCTGCTGGTCGGGGAGGTCCTCCGCCAGCTCTCGCCCCCTGTACCCGAGAAAGGTGGCCCGCCCACGCCCCGACAGGCATCGCGCAGATGACGTCCCGCAGATGAATGCTGCTGCTGGATCGACGCGAGACCGCGACGCGTTCGCGTGGATTGTGGCGCTGAGCTTCGTACCCTTCGCCGTCAGCGCCGTCATCTACCTGCGCATCGGCAGCTACGTGCCGCTGCTGGTCCTGGCCCTGCTGGCAAGCACCGTGACCGTCGGCTGGCGAATCGGCGGTGCCGCGCAGCGCCGTACCGTGCGAACCTGGGCCGTTGCCATGATCCTCTGGTCACTGGCCCGCATGGGCCTGCTGGCGATGTTCCAGCTGACGGGGATCACGGAAGCCGCCATCGAGGCCAACTTCGGAACCGGCTACGTTCTCGTCAGCCTCGCGTTCCTTGCCTTGGGCGTGACGTTCTACCGCGCCGCGGCTGCTCCGTCCACCCGCTAGGCACACAGCACCGCCCGGCTCGGCCCTGGCGTCGTCAGCAACGAATTTATCTAGGTTAATGACTGCTGCAGGCTGAGCACGCACAATTGGATTCTGGTGCTGAACGCACCACCTGAAACTCGAATCGAAAGAGGAAGAATCCATGAGAAAACTTCCACTTGCAATCGGGATCGCATCGGCACTGGCCGCCGGAACCGCGCTTTCGCCTGCCCTTGCCAATGAAAATTCCTCGGCCCTGAAGGGTCTTGAGGACGACACCTCCATCACGGTCTCCGGAACGGTGATCGAAGCACGCGAAGACGAGTTCGATCTGCTGGTCGGTGACGAAACGTTGACTGTCGAGATCGAAGACGACATCCGCGACGGTGGAGCCTATTCGCTCTCGTCCGGCGACCGGGTGACCACCACGGGCACGGTCGACGACGACTTCTTCGAGGGCAAGGAGCTCGAAGCCACCGCCCTGTTCATCGAGAAGATCGGTACTACCTTCATCGTCGATGAGGACTATGCCGGTGATCACGGAATGGTCGCAGGCCGCAACCTCGGCGAATATGTCGAAGTCACCGGTACCGTGACGACCGTGAATGACGATGACGAGGAATTCCGGCTCCAGGGCGACCTGGGCAGCTTCACCGTCGAAGTCGACGAACTGGACGACGACCTGTTCGATGATGAAGACTATCTGCAGGTCCGCGTCGGCGACACCGTCCGCGTCGTGGGCGAGATCGACGACGACTGGCTGGAAGGCCGCGAGATCGAGGCCAACAGCGTCAATGTCATCCGCGTCGGGTCGTAAGCGCGACCGCAAGCACGCTGGTCAAGCGCGAGCGCTCGCTGGCCGAACTGGTCCATGCGCGTAGCGATCATGCAAACGGCAACAAGCAGAACAACGACAAGAATCAGAATCGCCGAAGAACCATCGCGCAATCGCGAGCGGAAAATGACGACCGGGCCGCCAGGCCCGGTTTTCTTTTGTGCGGTCGACGCCTTCGATCGAGTCCGCGCTGGTCACGATTGATCGGGAGACCGGCCTGTTATCCGGGCACGTCCTGGCGCAGTCTCACACGATGTTCGACTCCCCGGCCCACACTCCGGCGCTGGCGCCGCCGGATGCCGGCCAGGCTCGTCGCCCGCAACGCTGGTGGGCCGGCCTCGTCACCGGCGCGGTCCCGCTGGCCGCCCAGTGGAAAGGCGCGTTCCAGAACTGGATGAGCCACATGATGACCGCGCCCATCGTCAGCGCACCGGCCAGCAACCCCTTCCTGGACTTCCGCCTGGAGTTCGACTACGCCAACGAGATGTCGTATCGGCCCCCACCGAACGGCCAGGAAGGGTCATCGCCATCTGATGCCCGTCCATTGATGATCGCTGTTCGCGCCCCGGGGCGGGCATCGTGCATCCGCCTCGCCTGCAACACGGATGCAGTACAGTGACGCGCTGGAGCCTGGCGTCGACCGACTCATGCAACGAGCCGATGCCCGAATGCGGATTCTCGACTTCCGATGACCTTGCCTTCACCGACTTCGAGACCGCTACGTCGATCGACCTCCTACCCGCTGCTGGGCGCACTGCCCGGCCTGCTTCTACTCACAGGATGCAATAGCATGCCCGAACCCGCCGTCGACCCCTCAGCCGTCACCGAACTGGCAGCCTGCCCCTCCAGCCCGAACTGCGTCTGCAGCTGCGCTGACTCCGACGACTCGCACCACATCGAGCCGATCCGGATCGTCGGCGACCCGACCGAGGCCTGGTCGACGCTGCGGGCCTTGCTGGACGACGACGCCGGCATCGACATCACCGCCTCGGACGAACGCTACATCCGCGCCGTGGCCACGACGCGCATCCTGCGCTTCAAGGACGACGTCGAGTTCCTCCTGGATCAAGAGACCGGAACGATCCAGGTCCGATCCGCATCGCGCATCGGCTACTCGGACCTCGGCAAGAATCGCAAGCGGATGGAAGCCATTCGAGAGAGAATGATCGACGCGGGCGTGGCGTCCGGCGACTAGAACGCCCGCCGCGAAGCCCCTCTCAGCGTGAACCCGAACAGCAGGACGACGTAGCCATGGCCGGAAGCCTGATCCTTCTTCTCGACGATATCGCGACCGTCCTCGACGACGTCTCCGTGATGACCAAGGTCGCGGTCAAGAAGACCGCCGGCGTACTCGGCGACGACCTCGCGCTGAACGCCGAGCAGGTCTCGGGCGTCAAGGCCAGCCGCGAACTGCCGGTGGTCTGGGCCGTTGCCAAGGGATCGGCGCGGAACAAGTGCATTCTGGTGCCTGCGGCCCTGCTGATCAGCGCCTTCGCGCCCTGGGCGGTCATCCTGCTGCTGATGCTCGGCGGGGCCTACCTCTGCTACGAGGGCGCTCACAAGCTCGCGCACCGGTTCCTGCACAAGGAAGAGGCCGAGCAGGACAAGGCGAAGATCAGGCAGGCACTGCGAGACCCGCAGGCCGACATGAAGGTCGTCGAGCGCGACAAGATCAAGGGTGCGATCCGCACCGACTTCATCCTCTCGGCCGAGATCATCGTGATCTCGCTGGGCACCGTAACCGACGAACCCTTCCTGACCCGGCTCGGCGTCCTGATCGCAATCGCCGTGCTGATGACCATCGGCATCTACGGCCTGGTCGCCGGCATCGTGAAACTCGACGACGCCGGCCGGGCGCTGGCCCAGAGAACCAGTGCCGTCGCGCAAAAGGCCGGCCGCGCCATCCTGGCCTTCGCCCCGTGGCTGATGCGCTTCCTGTCGGTGGCCGGTACCGCCGCCATGTTTCTGGTCGGCGGCGGCATCATCTCCCACGGCATCCCCGCCCTGCACCACCTCAACGAGGCCCTTGTCGCCGGCATGGCCCAGCCGTGGTCGACCCTGACCGGCATGGCGTGGTCCGGCCTGGTCGGCATCGTGTTGGGGACGATCCTGGTCGCGGCGATCATCGTGTTCGGAAAGGTGTTCGGCAAGAGCGAGCGCGGCGCGCACTGATTCGAGGGCGAAGTCGAACGGATCGAAGGATCACGATACGGGCAAGGTTACCTGCAGCAAAACGGCTTCGCCGGTCCGGGGAAGTCCGCCGCTCCCCGAGCGTTCCGGGTCCGCTCGAAGCCTAGCGCAGTTCGTACCAGTTGCCCTGTTCCCGGTAGATCAGCCTGTCTTCCGCGGGTTCTCCCGCGAACGCCCGCCGGAAGAACTTCGCCAGCTCCTTGTTCTTCTCGGCCGGATCGCCGAACGGCGAGTGCGACTCCTTGACCCAGGATGCGTCGGTCAGGTTTACGTAGTACGCGATCCGGCTGTCGAGCCGCTTCACGAAGTGCCCCAGCCGCGCCCGCTGGGCATCGCCCGGCTTGATTCTCGACAGGCGGAGCGCGTAGTCGTTCTCGTTGATGGTGATGAACACCCGCCGGTTGTGCCGGATGCGGTCCACCCAGCCGGCATGACCGGCGTTGTTGGTATCGGCCTGGCACAGCACGACGTTGTCGAAGATCAGTTCGTTGCCTTCGCTGATCGTGCTCTTCAGCATCTGCTTGTACAGGTAGTTGCCCATGCTGTGGAACATGGCATTGATGGTGAAGGGGCAGTCCTTGCGAAGCAGCTTTGCGTAGAGCGCATCGCGTTTCTCCGCATTGTCCGGAAACTTCTCGAAGGCCCTGGCGCGGCAGAGTTCCCGGGCCGACTCGCTGATCTTCATCAGGAAGTAGTGGATCATCTTCAGGGTGCGCTCGAGCGCACCGGCCGAGGCGCGCGCGTCGCGCTTGTCGGACAGGTAGCTGAACTTTCCGTGCACGCCGCCGCCGTTCGCCGGCCAGGAGAACGGCAGGACCTCGACATCGTAGGCCTTCTCCAGCTCGAACGCCGCGCGCAGCACGTCCTTGATCTCGTTGTTGTAGCCGTGGACGAGAATCAGAAGATGGCGCTTTTTCGCCCGGAGCCGTTTGACCAGCTCGCAGGCCACGCGGAGGCTGGCGTAGTGCTGCGCATCGGGATCCAGGTCCAGCGAGAATTCCTGGATGTAGGCCTTGGCCTCCGCCTTTGAAATCTCGTCCGGCAGGACCTCGATCGAGAACCCGTTGCCCCGACGCGTCGCCTCGACCACACGAAGCTCGTTGTTGCCCTTCTCGTTGGGCCGCTTGCCCAACTTCTCCAACCCGGACGCCTCCGGGTCTACACGGCGATTCGTGACGATGAACATCGCAACCTCCCGCTACCACTACGCCCGACTTCACGGTAGCAGAGAGTTTTTGTGAAATGCAAGCAGCCGCCGAAACCGGAAGAACGAACGGGGCAACCAGTGCGCTGCGCCTCTTGTTCACTGCTTCCCGGCCCCGCGGGCCGTTGATACGCGAGGGCGCCCTTCCGTTCGCCCGGGTCCTATCGTGGATCGTCAGGCGGGCTCGACCATCACCGCAAGCGTCATTACCAGCGCGCCCGCGGCGTAGAGCGCGAGGATCAGCGGCAGACAGAAGCGAATCGGCCGGTGTTGGAAATGCCGGTGCCGTCAAGGAGAACTGCAAGGGTGCGGCGGACGGACTGACCATGTCGGTAGAACACAATGTGCCCATTCTCTCCGCCGAAGCACTCGAAGGGAAACAGACTGGAAGGCGCGAGACCGCAATCTACCCTGCGATCCATCCGGGCGGTCGCCCTGACCTGCCACTGCGAACGGCGATGTGGATTCCGCGGCGCCCGCGCCATAGGCCAAGCGGCACATGCCGCCGCCCCGGCGCTATGGAATACTCGATCCCTGGTTCGAGGGAGCACCATTGCAATGCCTGTCGCAACACCTATCGCAAGGATCTTCGCCGCTGCAGCCCTGCTGCTCGCACTCTTCTTTCAATTCCCGCCGGCCGCAGTCGCCGAGACGCCGTTTGACGGCAAGTGGTCCGGGTCGATCGAAGTGCCCGGCAGCCCGCTGGAATTCACCGCCGAGTTCACCTCCAACGACAACGACGAGATAAGCGGCACGCTTTCGATTCCGGTCCAGGGCCTGATCGATATCGAGCTCGAGGGGCTGGAGCACGAGGACGACACCCTTCGTTTCCGCCTTCCTGGAATCCCCGGTGAACCGAGCTTCGAGGGTGTGCTGAGCGACCCCGACACGGTCGAAGGCACATTTTCCCAGGGCGGTGCAGAGCTGGCCTTTTCGATGGCCCGCAAGGACCCGGCCGAGGAGGCACGCGCAGCGCTCGAGGGCCTGGATACGGAAATCGAGCAGGCCCTTGAGGACTTCAACGTCCCGGGCCTCGGCATCGCGGTCGTCGCCGGCGGCGAAGTGGTCTACACGCGCGGCTTCGGCCATCGCGATATCGATGAAGACCTTCCGATGACGCCCGACACACTGTTCGCGATCGGGTCGACGACCAAGGCGATGACCAACGCCGTGCTGGGCATGCTGGCCGACGGGGGCGATTTCGATTGGGACGAGCCGGTAAGAACGTACCTGCCGGCCTTCGCGGTCGAGGACCCGGCCGTTTCCAACCGCATCACCGCGCGCGACATGGTCACGCACCGCACCGGCATGCCGCGCCACGACCTGCTCTGGTACAACAACAACGACATCACGCGCGCCGAACTGGTCGACCGCCTCGAACACCTGGAACTGACCGCCGACCTGCGCCAGCGCTTCCAGTACAACAACCTGATGTATCTCACTGCCGGCTTCCTGACCGAGCAGCTGACCGGCACGAGCTGGGAAGACGCGGTCCGCACGCGCCTGTTCGAACCGCTCGGCATGGAACGGACCAATTTCGTGGTCGCCGAATCCCAGGCCGACCCGGACCACGCCCGCCCCTACCGGGACAACGATGGCGAACTCGAGGAAATTCCGTTCCGGTCCATCGAGCGCATCGGTCCCGCGGGGGCGGTCAACTCCAGCGTCAACGAGATGGCCCGCTGGCTGCAGTTCAACCTGGACCGCGGCCGCCACGAGGGCGAGCAATTGATCGAAGCCTCGACCCTGACCGACCTGCACAGCGCGCAGATCACCGTTCCGTCGGCAGGCAGCGGCGGCTCGACGGTGCCGGTGGGCTACGCGATGGGCTGGTTCGTCAATGTCTACGAGGGCCACCGGATGCTGACCCACGGCGGCGGAATCGATGGCTTCACGACCTCGGTCATGTTCTTCCCGGATGACGACCTCGGGGTGGTGACCTTTACCAATACCAGCTCATCGCTCGGCAACCTGGTCGCTCGCACCGCCGTCGACCGGGTGCTGGGGATCGATTCCGACGACCGCATCGCCGAAGCGCGGGACCGGCGCGAGCGCGCGCTCAGCGTCCAGGACGAAGCCGAGGAGCGTCGCGATGGACAACGCACGACCGGAACGTCGCCGTCCCACGCGATGGCCGACTACACGGGCGTCTACGCCCATCCCGGCTACGGCACTCTGGAAATCAGCGCGGCCTCGGGCGACGACGCGCTGGAACTGCGCTACAACGGCATCGATGCGCCCTTCGAACACTGGCACTACGATGTCTGGAGCGGCGCGGAGACCGACGGCGACAAGACCTTCGAAGACTTCAAGATCGCGTTCCGCAGCAATTTCGACGGCGTGGTCGATTCGCTGGTCGCGCCGATGGAGCTGACCGCATCACCGATCGAATTCGAGAAGCAGCCCGACCCGAAGCTCAGCGATCCGGGCTTCCTGCAGCGCTTCGTCGGTGAATACACCGATTCGGTCAGCGAGCAGTCCCAACGCGTCGCCCTCGCCGGGAACGAACTGCAGCTGATCCTGCAGGGCCAGCCGGTCTACACGCTGCACCCCCGCGTCGATGGCCGATTCAACATCGGCGAACTCCAGGGCTTTGCAGCCAGCTTCGACACGGACGACGACGGCAACGTCGTCTCGATCACCTACTACCAGCCCAACGGCGTCTTCACGTCCGAGCGCGACGAGGATTGATCGAAGGCCTCGCCGTCCATTGCCGGCACGCGGGCGTCTGAAACCTGCCGGAAGGGCATGGGCCCGGTCGGCGCGGTCGAGCGACCGGCGCGGGATCCTCGGCCGGGATGGAGGCAAGCGGCGCAGGCGAGGCGCCGCTTGCCCGGCACAGTTGAAAGCCCGAGCCGGGCCGCTCGGCCTCCGCCGTTCGTCACCGATCGACGCCAGGCCTCCCGGCACATGCCGGTAGGACAGGCATGAATCAAGGTCGTCTGTAAACTTCAACCGAGCGAGGACGCGTCCTCATGCCTTCCCACCGAATCCGCTCTCTCTTCAACCTCGCCCTGATCGCTGGAGCGCTCGTCGCTAGTCTCCCGAGCCGTGCTGCCGAAGCTCCGGTGTCGGCAACGATCCCGCTCGAAATCGACGACGGCCGGCCGATCGTCGAGTTGACGGTCCTCGGCGCCGGGGGCGAGCGCGCCACCGGGCGCTTCCTCGTCGACACCGGCGGCGGCGCATTCATCATTCCCGAAGCAACCGCTCGCGCTGCCGGAATCACGTGGACCGAGACCTTCCAGGCCGAAGGCCATGAACTCGGCCGACCCGATGCAACGCCGAGCGCGCTGATGGCCGCCCTACCCCTTCCGCTGAACCCGGACCGCGTGCTTGTCTTCACCGAAGGCGAAACCGGCCTGCTGCCCGGCCACGTCCTGGCCCGGCACCACGTGATCTTCGACTACCCGGCCCGCACGCTCACCCTGGCCCCGCCCGACAGCGTCGAGCCGGTCGGAGACCCGGTGCCGATGCCGGTCTCGCAACCGATGGGTTTCCCGCGAACCGAAATCTCGATCAACGGCGACCGCGTCGGCATGCTCCTCGACACGGGCCCCGCCGCCACCATTCTTTCCAAGGCCGTCATGGACCGATGGGCCGAGGCCAACCCGGGCTGGTCGTACCGGGACGGCGCACACGGCAAAGCCGAAGCCCTGCAACGCGCCGGCGGCCAGGTGCTGGCCACGCTGATCGCCGAGCAGGCCACCTGGGCCGGCTTCGACATCGCCCCCGTCACCCTCGCCGGCCAGCGCGAAGGCGTGTTCGAGACCTGGATGACCCGAATGATGACCGCCCCCATCGTCGGTGCGTTGGGCAGCAACGTGTTCATGAATTTTCGGCTGGAACTCGACTATCTGAATGAGACGCTTTACGTCACGCGACCGACTGCGCCGGACTGAGCGCGAGCGTCTGCGCGGGGGCGTGGTCAGGGGGAAGGTCTCGGAGCGTTCATTATGACGATTGCTACAACAATCGCTACGTGAACCGAGCGCTCGATGTCCACCGCGACCGGAAAGCCACAAACAGGATCAACAACGCCAGAACGGCGGCGGACACACCGCCAAGTGCTGGAATCGGCCGAGCCACCGGGCCTCCGACCGTGAACGGAACGATGATCGGGTCAAGGCCTTCCATGCTGTCCGGAAAGGACTCGAGCGGACTGATGAGTGCGATATGAACCGCGTAATCACCCGGAGGCAGAAAGCCGACGTCGAACGGCACATCGATATCCGGAGGCGGCACCCCGCATGGGCTGGCCGCTAGCGAGTAGTAGAGATCGAAGTTCGTTCCTTCATTACGAAAATCGATCACCTCGCCGTCGATGTTCGGGCCAGGTGGAGGACAACCAGCAAACGAGACAATGATCCGCAGCGGCTGGTTCTCTGCCGGAGCAGGGGGCTCGAATTCAACATCATGAATTAGCGCGTGGCTCGATCCCGCGAACATCACCAAGCCGAGAACGAGAGCAACCAGCAACCCAGAGTCTGAACGACCACCGCTGCGCCACAAGAAACACTGTCTGGACATGCTATTCACGCTTAAGACCCTAGCACGCACCGACCCAGCCAGCTAGCGCTACGCAGAAGGTGCGTGAGATGGGTGGCTGTGCCGGTTCTCCCACGGTTCTCGGCCGATTCTCCGGGTAGCCGAAACCCGGTCCTGCCCGAACTCGATATTCCAAGTGCTTGATTTTTCGAGCATCGGTGGGTGGGTGTCCGGGTTCCTTTGAACGAGACGCTATACGTCAGCCGCCCTGCCGCGGAGAAATGAAGCCCAGCAATTTCCCTGAGGTCGTCACCAGGGGCTGGACTCCGGAACGATCGCTACCTGGATCGAGCGCTTGCTGACAATCGCAACCGGAGCGCTACGAAAAGGATCAAGAACGCCAGAACGGCGACGGATACGCCGCTCAATGCCGGAATGGGCTGCGGAACGGCACCGCCAACCGAGAACGGCACGATGGTCGGGTCCAAGCCGTCCATGCTCGGCGGAAACGGCTCCGTGCTTTCGATACTCACATAGCGGAGGGTGTAGTCCCCTTCCGGAAGATATCCAAGCCTGTAGGTCAGTGTCGGCCCGGGCGGCGGGACGCCGCACGGTTGGGTCTGTGTCGAATAGTAGAAGTCAATGATCGATCCATCGCGCCGAACCTCGAACTGGATGCCATCGACATTCGGGGCGGGAGGGTTACACCCATCGTACTGCGCCCTGATCTCGACACTCTGATTCGCGACTAGCGTTTCGTCGACGAACTCGAGATTGATATTTAGCGCCGACGCCGGGCCGGACAGCAGCAGGAAGAACCAGGACAACCCGACCAACAGTCGTGGACCAGACAGAATCGATGAACCCATACCGCCACCTCGTACTTCGCTTCAACCCCACGGTCCAAAACACTACCACGGCCGTCGGGCATTTCAACCGTGCTGCAGACGGACGGCCGGATTCTCGGTTTGCCACGATCCTCTTCTCGGCCACCCCGAGCATGCCGGTCGGCGGCGACACCGTCCAGTCCACCGCGCCGGGCCCGTCCTTCCTGCCCCCAGGAACCATCACCCAGTCCCACACCACCACCAGCAACGCCGGCCCCTTCCAACAGACCGGCGGCTTCTGGGCAGGCCTTGAGGGCGCGGCGATCTTTGAAGAGCAAGCGCTCACGGTATAGTGGCGTCCATTTCCGGGGGCCGGCCGATGACTTCCGCATCATTTGATTCGCTGCCCGTGTCCGAGGCGCTGCGCCGCAATCTGCTCTCGTTGGGCTACCTCAGTATGACGCCGATCCAGGCCCAGTCGCTGCCACACGTACTGGCCGGCAGGGACCTGGTCGGGCAGGCCCAGACCGGCACCGGCAAGACGGCAGCGTTTGCCCTGGGCATTCTGCAGCAGCTCGATCCCGGGCATTTCAATTGCCAGGCGCTGGTGCTGTGCCCCACGCGCGAACTAGCCGCACAGGTCGCCGAGGAGTTTCGCCGGCTGGCCATGCCCCTGCCCAACATCAAGATCATCACCTTATGCGGCGGCACCCCGATCGGACCGCAGAAAGCCTCCCTGGAACACGGCGCCCACGTCATCGTTGGCACCCCCGGCCGGATCGATGATCACTTGCGCAAGAAGACGCTGCGGCTGGATCGCTTGCGGACGCTGGTGCTGGATGAAGCCGACCGCATGCTGGACATGGGGTTCATCGACACCATCACCGGCATCATTCGGCAAACACCAGAAACGCGACAGACCCTGCTTTTTTCGGCCACCTTCCCAAGCGATATCGAGCGCCTCAGTACCGAGTTCCAGTCCCGGCCGCTGCGCGTCACCGTCGAGCCGGTCAAGAAAAAGAGCACCGTCCGGCATCAGTTCTTCGCGGTCAGCAAGCCCAAGCACAAGCTTGAAACGCTCCTCAAGATCCTGGGCAAACAGCAGCCAGCATCCTGTCTGATTTTCTGCAAGACCCGACAAGGCTGCGCCGAACTGGCAGAAGAACTGAAGAGTCGCCGGTACAGCGCCCGGGCGCTGCACGGCGACATGGAGCAGAAAGAGCGGGATCTGACGCTGCTGCGCTTCAGCAACGGCAGCGCCCGTATCCTGGTGGCCACCGATGTCGCGGCGCGCGGGCTGGATGTCGACGACCTGGCCCTGGTCGTCAACCACGACATGACCAGCGACGTCGAAACCTGGCTGCATCGAGTCGGGCGAACCGGCCGCGCCGGAAAAACCGGCATGGCCGTCACGCTGGTGACTCAGGCCGAACTGTTTCGCCTGGATGCGCTCGCCCCGCATCTTGCCCAGCCCGTTGTCCTCGAGGACATACAGTCCCTGTCGAGCAACCTGCCCGTGCCGGAAAAGCCCGCCATGGTCACCCTGGAACTGGACTCAGGGCGCAAGAACAAGCTGCGCCCCGGCGATATCCTCGGCGCGCTGACCGGCGAAGGCGGGCTCCCGGGCGCTGCGATCGGCAAGATCAATATCCAGGATTTCAGCGCGCATGTCGCCGTTGTCCGATCGCATGCACGTCAGGCCCTGGAACATCTGCAACGCGGCAAGGTCAAGGGCAAATCCATTCGAGCCCGCCGCCTTTGAAGGGTCCAGGCTGGCCGACGATCAACACCCGATTCCGGGACCACCTCCGAGCGGCTCCCTGAACCAGCAAGTGAACCGGTCGCCCTAAGCCGTTCATCCGGCGATGAAATGGGTGTCCGCGTTCTTGTCGCGAGCACTTCTTTCAGGCGAATGCACGAAGTTAGCAGCCCCTAAGAAGTGCCTGTCCAATTTGTGGTCCGAGACCCCGCACGACGACCTTGCGGGCTACGACTTCCAACCGCGTCTCACCCAAGTGTCTTCGCACTTGAAACCCCATAGATCGATCGCGCGCCGGTGCCGAGGACGCCAGACAGGAGCAAGAAAAATGCGACAGGCCCTAGAGCAGGAACGGGCACCGCAGGCTCGCCTGTAACGACGAACGACGTCGTGAACGGCTGCCACGGACCCGGGGGTTCGGTCGGAGGTGGATTGAGCCCTGCAATCAACAGATTAAACGTCCAGTGGCCCGGAGGAAGCTGCCCGATCGGATAGACATGCACCTGGTCGACATCATCCCCACCGGTATCGGTCGTGACGACGGTCAGATTCACCACCCTCGCAGACAGATCGACGTCGACGACCGCAGCATCTTCATCCACGATCGAGAAATCCTGGATCGCCGCACGGACCGATACAACGTCGGAGAATGAAGGAGACTCCGGCAGAATCTGGATATCCTCGATCGGCCCGCATTGGCAAGGCTGTGCGATTACTGAATCAAGCGCGAAGAAGCTCAGCAGCAATGCGAGGCAGAATCTCATCCTGTTCTTCAGATGTGGGTTGTTGGTTTTCCAAGCAATAATGATTGAATCGCCCCGGATTTCCTAGACACCTCTGAGCCATCTTATGATGGCCGAAATGGAGGTGCCAGATGAGCGGAAAGCGGTACACGGAAGAGTTCAAGATCGAGGCGGTTCGGCAGGTCACGGACCGGGGTCATTCGGTCGGCGAGGTTGCGGGACGACTGGGGATCACCACGCACAGTCTCTACGCCTGGATCAAGAAGTTCGGATCGAAGAACCGGGCCAGGCTGGAGCACGAGGAGGCGCAGCGCGAGCTGCGGCGTCTCAAGGCCGAGTTGAAGCGCGTCGAGGAGGAGCGCGACATCCTAAAAAAGGCCGCAACGTACTTCGCCAAGGAGTCCGGGTGAAGTACGGGTTCATCCAGGCCCATCGCAAGGAGTTCAGGGTGCGCACGATGTGCCGGGTGCTCGAGGTGCATCCCAGCGGCTTCTACGCCTGGCTGAAGGCGCCGTGCTCGCAGCGTTCCAAGGAAGATCAGCGCCAGACCGGCCTGATCAAGCAGTCTTGGCTGGAGAGTGGTGCGGTGTACGGGTATCGCAAGATCCATGACGACCTGAGGGACCTGGGTGAAGAGATCGGCAAGCACCGGGTCTATCGGTTGATGCGCATGGAGGGCCTCCGGGCCGAAGTGGGCTACCGGAAGCATCGCAGCTACAACGGCGGGAAGCCGGCGGTGGTCGCGGAGAACCTCCTCGACCGTCAGTTCGATCCGGACCAACCCAATCGCGCCTGGGTCACGGACATCACGATGATCCGGACCTACGAGGGCTGGCTGTACCTGGCCGTGGTACTCGACCTCTTCTCCCGGCAAGTCGTGGGCTGGTCGATGCAGTCGAGGATGCAGGCGGATCTGGTGCTCAAGGCGCTGGTCATGGCGGTCTGGAAGCGCAAGCCCGAGCCGGGCTTGCTCGTTCACTCGGATCAGGGCAGCCAGTACACCGGGCACGAGTGGCAGAAGTTCATCGACGACCACAAGCTCGAATGCTCGATGAGCCGTCGCGGAAACTGCCATGACAATGCGGTGGCCGAGAGCTTCTTCCAGCTACTGAAGCGAGAAAGGATCAAGCGGCGAATCTACGCAACGCGCGACGAAGCTCGAGCGGACGTGTTCGACTATATCGAGCTGTTCTACAACCGCCGGCGGCGGCACGGTTCCAATGACGGGCTGTCGCCGGTAGAGTATGAGAAGGCAGCGAAAAAACGGCTCAAGAGTGTCTAGAGAAGCCGGGGCGATTCAGATTGGGTGTCCGGCAGTGTTGGCCTTGGTTCGGACAAGTAAATCGATTACCGTGCAAGAAACAAGACCTGACCCCAAAGTCTCCCAGCGCCAGCTTGTGGGGGATGCGGATCGTGGAGGGATGCTTCGTGGATTCAGAATCTCAGACTCATTGCTTAGCCCTAACATACTCGCTTTCCACTACTGCTTTGATACATGCGTGAAGGAATACCGTTATGGCATTGAAATACCGTTCAACACTATTCCAGTCCACTACGATTGGCGAACCTATCTCAATCTGCAATGATGATTTTCTAGCCGCCCTTTGATCAAAGATGGCGTTGTTATGCATTATGCAATCTCGAAGCGCTGCCAAATTCGTAAGCTCCTTCAGGACGCCTTCAGACACTGACAAATTTATGGCAAATGCCCTAAGCAAACTTGCAAAAGCCGGGCCAGATTCAAATTCCGAATTATTAAGAGCTTTAGAATGAAATTTCCGATAAACAGTCATCCCCTCCCCGGCTCTTAGCTTAGATATATCCTTCGGTCCAAGTTTAATTCCGTATTTTTCGGCCTTCCTGAGGGCTTCAGGATGATTGCTCAGAATGAGAATTACAGTCTCTTCTACATACGCTTCTAAGCCAGACCACATGCCGGCCAAAGCATGCTGGTTCACCCTATTGAACCCATCTTTTCTATAGCTTGCCGCTTTCGACGAGAAGTCCGCCGATTGCTTTGCCAGCTGGTCGACTTTTTCGATGCCATTTTCATCATTTTTCTCAACGAATCGATCTCTTGCCAGCTGCAGATAGGTTTGATGGCCCTCCAACACTACCAGCCCACGGTGTATCAATCCAGCCATCTGATATTCGTCAGTGGCATACGAGAGCACGCGACTAAATGGAGATAGAATCCAATTGAAGGCTTTTGCGTCTGCAGATGTACTCATGTGACTGGGCAGCACATTGAAATGGCTTGCTTCGCTGTCAATGGAGAATGCTAGCGGAACGGACAAGGCCACAAATGAGAGCAACAAGGCTCCCAATAGATAAAAACCAACCACCGTAAACGAACCACCACGGCTCTTTCGGGTTCAAATCTTCCCAAGACAATTTGGATTTGTAGAACTGGTGAACGTCCTTTGCATACACTTGGGCAATGTAATTGAGACCAAGCTGATGCACCAAGTGCCACAGCAGCACGAGAACTGCGCCCGCAACAAAGATTAACGCTGCCCCTACAAGCGTTGAATCAACTGTCTCGGACGGGCTTTTGGTTGTTCCCCAATATGCTAGTAGCGCCGCCGCAGCCCCGGAGTTCAGTATGAATAGGCGACCGATTGCAACGCGCATATTATCCGCAGCTTGGTCCTGCAGACTATTCCATTGAAAAGCGATTCTCGAGTCGATATCGAGCCTGCTTTTCTCATCAAGTTTGCTGTAATACCTGTTCAGTAGGGCCGCTTTTGCTTCATCACTCATACTGGATATCCATGCTTGCAAGGAATAACCAGCCGCCTCGGGACATTGGACGGTTCAACTTTCACTGGAAGCTCAGCAAAGCGAGCAAACAACCTCAATTGAGGTGCCACTGCACAGTATATTTCACATATGCCACCGGACTTCGCTCCTTCGTGAGATCAACTCAAGGCTTTCTTTCTTCTTTTGACGCCACCGATCTGCACAGCCAGAGCGTCGCAGGCAAGGCTTCGTGCCCACCCGCGACCCCGGAGCGCACTAAAGGTGCGCGAGGATGCGCGGGTGGGTGCGAAACGATGCATGCGGCGCTCTGGCGAAGCAGATCAGCCGCACTTGGAGTAGCCGCAGGCCAAGCATGTTTGACACCCATCCATCAGCACCAACGCCTTGGTGCTGCACTTGTGACACAACGTCGCCGATGCCGGAAAATCCCCGCCCGACTCCTCCGCACCCGGCACGGCAGCGATCCCGCCGCCGTTCTCCCGCGCTTCCAGTTCGGCGCGCTTTTCCTTCAGCATCAGCTGCTGCTGCTCGGACAGTTCGTCCGGCTCGAGCAGGCCGATGCGCTTGAGGTGGACTTCGACCACGGCGCCGATGTCGGCGACGATGGAGGGCACGAAGCGGCCGCCGGGCTTGAAGTAGCCGCCCTTGGGGTCGAACACGGCCTGGAGCTCTTCGCACAGGAAGGTCACGTCACCGCCCTTGCGGAACACGGCGGACATGACGCGGGTCAGCGCGACGATCCACTGGAAGTGGTCCATGTTCTTGGAGTTGATGAAGATCTCGAAGGGCCGGCGCTGCTCGTGCTCGGTGCCGGCATTGAGCACGATGTCGTTAATGGTCACGTACATCGCGTGGTCGTCGAGCGGCGTGCGGATCTTGTAGGTCGCGCCTTCCAGGCACTCCATGCCTTCGGGGCGCTCGAGCTTTTCGTGCATCCGGATGATGTCGGCGGACTTGCCACGACCAGCGCGCCCACCCTCTTCCTTGACCGCACCATCGGCCGGGGCCTCTTCGACCTTGTCCTTGCCCTTGACCTGGTAACCCACGATCTTCTTGTTGATCTTGACCGTCATCTTCTCTCTCCTACCCCGGGTCTCTGCCCGTTTTTCTGAATCGGCGCATCGCGCACCGATGAGTGTTGATTCGTGCCGGCGATGAATTCGATGGAATCTCCGTCGGCGGCTCTCCGGTCCGGAGGCGGGAGGCCGACCGGATCCGTCATTTCTTCCCGGGTGCGTGGCGCTACCCCGGGCTACGCGCTGGACCCTTTCGAAACCAGCGCTGCGTCACGAGATTCCGGGTCGCCGCGCTTCGCGCCGCGCCCGGAATGACGCGATGGGTGGACTAGTGCCGGGTCTGCTCTTCCGGCTTTCGCTCGGGGTCGACCTCGATGATCCGCATCCCGCCCACACCACGCCCCGAAGGGCCCCATGTCCTGCACTTGTCTGCCCGGCTCCGCTTCATTCGCTTCTGCCGGGACTTTCTCTGATCGCTCAACGCACGCTCCTGCCCGTCCCCGGGCTCAAGTTGCACACGATCCTGCTCTGCATTCCTTCTCGTACTACTTCTGTTTTCAATTCAAAGTCGCTGGATCCCGGGTCAAGCCCGGGACGACAGAAAAATCGCTTCCGGGCTCACGTTGCTTACGATCCTGTTCTGCGTTTTCTTTCGCCTTCAAGTCAAAGACACTGGGTCCCGGCTCAAGGCCGGGATGACACGGAAACAAAGCAACGGTTTCCGCACCCTATACGCCATGGAACACAGCCAGAAGCTCGCAGGCAAGGCTTCGAAAGCGCCCGGACCCCGGAGCGCACATTCAGTGCGTGAGGAGGCCGGGCGCGCAGCGAAACGCAGCATGCGGCTTTCTGGCTTAGTTCGGACTGGCACAGCAGGAGATTCGCAGGCAAGGCTTCGAGCCTCTCTCGACCCCGGAGCGCACTTGCGTGTGCGCGAGGATGCGAGAGATGCTCGAAACGCAGCATGCGGATTTCCTGCGAAGCCAGCATCAAAATTTGCCGTAGTAGCCTTCTTTCAAGGCATCAAACAGGTTGGCCGCCGTATGCATCTCCCCGTCGTACTCCACCTCTTCATTGCCCTTCAGCTCGATCTGTTCGCCGTCGTCCAGTTCGAACACGTAGGTGGTGTTCTCCAGGTCCTTCTCGGTGACCAGCACGCCCTGGAAGGCTTCCGGGTTGAAGCGGAAGGTGGTGCAGCCCTTCAGGCCCTGCTCCCAGGCGAACAGGTAGATATCCTTGAAGTCCTCGTACGGATAGTCGGTCGGCACGTTGGCGGTCTTGGAGATGGATGAATCCACCCACTTCTGGGCCGCGGCCTGGATCGACACGTGTTCCTTCGGCGTGATCGTCTCGGCGGTCAGGAAGTAGTCCGGCAGCTGCTCGTCCGGGTCTTCGGAGAACGGCATGGCCTTTGGGTTGACCAACGTGCGATAGGCCAGCAGCTCGTAGGAGTAGACACTGACCTTCTCCTTCGACTTGCGGCCCTCACGGATCACGTTGCGGTTGTAGTGGTGCGCGAAGCTCGGCTCGATGCCGTTCGAGGCGTTGTTGGCCAGCGACAGGGAAATCGTGCCCGTCGGCGCGATCGAGGTGTGGTGGGTGAAGCGCGCGCCGGTCTCGGCCAGCCGATCGACCAGCTCGGGCGCGACTTCGGCCACCTTCTGCATGTAGCGGCTGTAGCGTGCATGCAGCACCTTGCCGGGCACCCGGTCGCCGACCTTGTAGCCGTCTTCGGCCATCTCCGGGCGCTTGCGCAGCATCTCGGCGGTGACCTCGAACTCGTCGAGCATGATCGGCGCCGGACCCTTCTCCTGCGCCAGCTCCAGGCCGGCCTCCCAACCGGCCACGGCCATCTCGCGGGCCACCTTCTCGGTAAAGTCCAGGGAATCGGGGTCGCCGTACTTCTTGCACAGCATGGTCAGCGTCGAGCCCAGGCCCAGGAAGCCCATGCCGTGGCGGCGCTTGTACTCGATCTCGCGGCGCTGCTGACCCAGGGGCAGGCCATTGACCTCGACCACGTTGTCCAGCATGCGGGTGAAGATCTTGACCGCCTTGCGGTACTCGTCCCAGTTGAACGAGGCCTCGTCGGTAAACGGCTTGTCGACGAAGCGGGTCAGGTTCACCGAGCCGAGGAGGCAGGCGCCGTACGGCGGAAGCGGCTGTTCGCCGCAGGGGTTGGTCGCACGGATGGTCTCGACGAACCAGTTGTTGTTCTGCTCGTTGATCCGGTCGACCAGGATGAAGCCCGGCTCGGCGTAGTCGTAGGTCGACGACATGATCATGTTCCACAGCCGCTTGGCCGGGACGGTCTTGTAGACCTTGCAGGCGACCAGGCCTTCCTCGTTGGACACGTAGCCCGACTGGATCGGCCATTCGCGCCAGATCACCTGCTTCGGGTCGTCCAGATCCACGTCGCCGGCCTCGGATTCGAGCACCGGGAACACCAGCGGCCACTCGGCCTCGTCCTGCACGGCACGGATGAAGTCGTCGGTAATCAACAGCGAGCAGTTGAACTGGCGCAGCACGCCGTTCTCGCGCTTGGCCCGGATGAAGTCCATCACGTCCGGGTGCGAGACATCGAAGGTGGCCATCTGCGCGCCGCGCCGGCCGCCGGCCGAGGACACGGTGAAGCACATCTTGTCGTAAATGTCCATGAACGACATCGGGCCGGAGGTATAGGCGCCGGCGCCGGAGACATAGGCGCCCTTCGGCCGCAGGGTCGAGAACTCGTAGCCGATCCCGCAGCCGGCCTTCAGCGTCAGGCCCGCCTCGTGGACCTTGCCGAGGATGTCGTTCATCGAGTCGCCGATCGTGCCCGACACGGTGCAGTTGATCGTAGAGGTGGCCGGCTTGTAGGCCTGGGCCCCGGCATTCGACGTGATGCGCCCGGCCGGGATCACGCCGCGGCGCAGGGCCCACAGGAACTCCCGGTACCAGGTCTCCCTGGCGTCGGTCCCCTCTTCCGCATCGGCCAGCGCTCGCGCAACTCGCTTGTAGGTGTCATCGATCGATTCGTCGATGATTTCTCCCGACTTGGACTTGAGACGGTATTTCTTGTCCCAGATGTCCAGCGACGCTTCCTGAAATTCGATCTCGGGGAGCGCTGCGTTCAGTGCTTCTGCCGATACACTCATGCCTGCAACCTCTTGGAATTGTTCCCTACCCCGGCCTTGCGCCGAAGACTTATCCACAGCTTGTGAGCCGTTTTATCCACAAATCCTTGTGCATTGGGCAAAATTTGCACACAAGATGTTGTGTTTGTGGGCTACGAAGATACGCGGTCTGGTTCACACTTTCAAGAAGATTCTCCGTCGATTTTCGATGGGATCGACCCACGGTTCTGCAAGGATTTCGCAAGTGACTGATTCACCGGAAGACAGCTCCAGCGCCCGCCCATCGAGGCTTCCGGACGTGGTCCTGGTGGCGCCGGAGATCCCGCCGAA
The DNA here is from genome assembly GCA_965222675.1 of Wenzhouxiangellaceae bacterium. Taxonomy (GTDB): domain Bacteria; phylum Pseudomonadota; class Gammaproteobacteria; order Xanthomonadales; family Wenzhouxiangellaceae. The sequence goes on from OZ244963.1 coordinate 2,578,220, forward strand.
TACGGGAAACATCCTGCGCCTGTGCGCCAACACCGGCGCCCGCCTCCACCTGGTCCGGCCGCTGGGTTTTGCGCTCGACGACCGTCGACTGCGCCGCGCCGGACTGGACCACGTCGAGCGCGAGGCGCTGACCGTCCACGCCGACTTCGGCGCCTGCCGGGAGGCCCTGGGCACCGACCGCCGGTGGCTGGCCGTCGAGACCGGCGGCGCGGTGCGGCACGACCAGGTGGCCTATCGGCCCGACGACGTGCTGGTGTTCGGATCGGAAACGAGGGGTTTATCGGATTCGGTGCTGGCCGAGTTCGCCGACGACTGCCGCATCCGGATTCCGCAGCGCGCCGGCTCGCGCAGCCTGAACCTGTCGAACTCCGTCGCCGTCGTGGTCTACGAGGCGTGGCGGCAGCTGGGCTTTTCCGGCGCGGAGTAGCCGCGCATCCACGCGAGAGCGACCGACCCGGCGCACCCCTTCCTGAGCAGCCCCGTGGCAGCGAGCCTTGCTCGCGAAGCGACGACGGCTTGATGCCTTCCCGTCGAGTTCCTGTGGGAGCGAGCCTTGCTCGCGAATGCTGGGGCTGCCAAGACCCTCCCCGGGAGCGGTCCCGCTCGACAATCAGCGACCGCTCGGCCACTGATGGAGAGCTTAGCGTTGAAGCGAGCCCTGCTCGCGAATCAGGTCCTTGCCGGATTCCCTGCCCGTGCACGCAGGTCGTCCAGCCACGCCTCATCCTCGGCGGTCCATCCCTCCCCCAGCAGGTCCCGGCGGCGCTGGGCCAGCTGTACGGCCCGGACCGGGTCGGTGTCTGCATGAGCGCGCGAAAGGAAATCCAGCGCCACGGCGCTGGCGTACGCGCCATCGGCGAGGACCCGGACCAGGTCGTCGACGCGCTCGACGGGCGCGCCGATTTCGAGCAGCACGAGCCCGAGCTCACCTCCGATATCCAGCACGTCGATCGGCACCTGCGCGTCCCGCGCAGAGCGGTAGGCGGCTTCGAGCCGGCCTGCGGCCGCGGCAAGATCGCCCTCGGCCCGCGAGAAACGGGCTTCGGCTCGCGCCAGGGAAGGCGACAAGCGGTGCGTCTCGAGGCCGGCAAGAACGGCCCGGCCCCGCTCCAGCTCGCCACGCGCCCGGTCCGGGCGCCCGGCTTCGAGCAGCGACAGGCCCTGCCCGATGCGCGCACCGGCCTCGTCCTGGGGCTGATCGATTTCGGCGTAGATGCCTGCCGCGCGTTCGAACAGGCCGGCCGCGTGGTCGGCGCGGCGGCGATCGAGCTCGGCGTGCGCCTGCTGCACCAGGGCGAAGGCCTGATTGCTGCGACTGCCCAGCTCCACGGCCCGGGCGTGCGCGGCGGCGGCATGGTCGACCGCCTCGGCCAGGCGACCCGTGCGCCGCAGCACCGAAGAGAGATCCGCCTGCGCCTGGATCGCCAGCACCGGGCTCCGGTGTTCTTCGGCGGCCTCGAGCACGCGCTGCTGATAGGCCAGCGCCTGGTCCCAGTCGCCCCGGGCCATCTCCACATCGGCCAGAACGCTGAGGGTCATCGCCACCTGCAGCGGCAGCTCAAGGGTCCGTCGGATGTCCAGCGACCTGTCGAGCGTGGCTTCGGCCTCGTCGAAGCGGCCCTGGTCGACCTGCAGGTTGCCGATGTTCTTCAGCGTGGTCGCTTCGTTGAAGCGATCGCCGGAAGACTCGTAATGCGCCAGCGCCGCGCGCATCTCCCGCTCGGCCGAGGCGAACTCCCCGCGCGTGGCCGCGAGGATGCCGAGGTTGCCTCGCGTGCTGGCGATGTAGTCCGCGTTACCCTGTTCCGTGTAATTGGCCAGCGCCTGCCGGTACCAGCGCTCCGCGGCCGCCTTGTCGCCGCGGCGCCAGGCCAGGGTGCCGGAGACCGACTGCACGGCGGCCAGCATTCCGGGATCCCCCTGGGCCTCGGCGGCTGCACGAAGTTCCTCGTGCAACTGCTCCGTGTAATCCCAATCGCCCAGGCGGCGCGTGACCAGGGCCAGGTGGTACTTGGCATCCAGCAGGTCGGGTGCGGCAGCCAGCACCGTGTCGAAAAAGCGCGCCGCGTCTTCCCAGCGGCCGCGCAGGCGCGCATCGAGGCCTCGCGCGAAGGCCTCGTTGACGAACGGGTCGTCCGTGACCAACCCCCTGCGAGCCCGCTGCGACCCCTGCCAGCGCGACAGCGACTCGGCCAGGGTCGCGCCGGCGGCAACGGCAAGCACCGCCACATCATCACCCTGCAGGTCGAAATCTAGCGAGTCATTCGAGTCGTCCGCGCTGCGGACTTCGAGCCGATAGCCGCTATCGGCCACGTACAGGCGCGGAACCAGCACGCGATCGACCCGGGTATTGAACCGCAGCACCCGGGCCTGCGCGGCGCTGTCGTTCGCCTCGGGATAGCGGCGCAGCGTCGACAGCACCTGGCTGGTCTCGATGCGGCGAACGCCGCCCTCGGCCAGCGCGCGATCGATCAGCGGAAGCACGCCCAGTTGCACCCAGTCCAGCTGCGCATCACCGGTTTCGTTCTGCACCGGCAACACCGCCACACGCAGCTCCGATGCATCGGGCCGCTGCAGGTTGATCCACGCCGCGGCCAGCAGCGCCGCAAGCGCAAGGCCGAGCACCGGCACCAGGGCGTGACGAAGCCAGCCGTGCCGTGCTGTCGCCGAGCCCGATGACAATCCGGATTCGTCGCCCCGGCGCGCGGCCCGCCCCGCGACGGTCACGGCGCGCGTGAAGCGATAGCCCACCCCGTAGACCGTCGCGATCCACGCGTCGGTCTCGCCGCCCAGCGCGCGTCGAACCCGGCTCACCGCCTGGGCCACGGTCGATTCCGAGACGGGCCGATCGAGCCAGACCTCGCGCAGCAGCTCGTCCTTGTCGACCACGCGCTCGGCATGGCGCATCAGGTGAACCAGCAGGTCGAAGGCACGCCGCTCGATGGCGACCGGCTCGCCGCCGACCTCAAGTTCGCGAGTCGCCGGTCGAACGCGCACCGCGCCGCTGCGAAGCTCAACGTCCGCGCGATCGTCGCCAACGGCGACTTCGTCGATGTTTACCTCGCTGTTCACGCTGGAAAGTGTAGCCCGACCCGGCAAATGACGCGATCGTCAGGGTTCCGTCACGCTCCGCTCAAGATTCCCACGGCCCGGAGCCGGATCATCGAAGTCCTGGAACTCCCGCCGCCCGGTCGAGCCGGATCGGTCGCGGGCCCCATGACCCGACCGGACCGGAGACCTGGCGTGATGACTCGATCTCGACCCCGCATGTTCCGCGACACCCGTTCCCGCTCGTTCAACGGCGGTGCCAGCCGGGTCTTCCAGTTCGATGCATCGACCGGAACTCGCGGCGATTTCCCGCAATCGATCGACGTGACCGACGACGGCGAAATGATCGCGATCATCGGCTTCAGCAGCGACGGCGACCAGGTCAGCCCGAGAATTGCCGTCGCCCGCGTCGTGGGACTGGAAAACGCGCTGTTCATCGACGGCTTCGAAGGAGGCACGCGGTGATGATTCCAGTTGAACGGATCGTATCGGCGCAGGTGCGCACGCTCGTGCTGGTTGCTGGGGCCGCAGTGCTCGTGCTCGCGGCGGAAATCGCATCTTCCGACGTCCTGCGCGGCCACCTGAGCGGATTCCCACACGCGGATGCACGGGTCGACCTGCGCGTTCGCCTTTTCGAATCCCCGGCAGCCGATGCGCCCCTCGCCGAGCATCGCTTCGAGAGCGTGCAGTTGCGCGGCGGCAATTTCTCGGTGGCGCTGGATCCGGGGGGTGTGCCGCCAGGCGCGCAATTCGTTGCGATCGCCCTTCGACCCAGCGCCCGGCCCTACGCCGCCTATCGGCAGATTCCGCCCCGCCGACCTCTGGAAAGAATGGCTGGCGATATGCGGATAGCCGCCGTCCCCTTCGAAGACGCCAACCGATACACCTCAGCGCTGCTTTCCACCGCGGAATCAACCGCGCTCGTCCATCCTGGAGAACCTCGATGAACCAACGAATCCTCCTCCGCCTGATCGTGCTGGTGGCGGCACTCACATCCATGGCCGCCCTGGCGCAGTCCACAACCTTCACCTACCAGGGCCAGCTCCGCCAGAGCGGCGCACCCTTCACCGGCATCGCCGACCTCGAGTTCCGGCTCTACGACCAGCTGACCGGCGGGAACCAGGTCGGCGGTCCGCAGGCCCGCGCCGAATGGCCGGTCGAAGATGGATTATTCCAGGTGGAGCTGAACTTCGGCGGAGCTGCCTTCGACGGTAGCGATCGCTTCCTCGAAGTCACCGTCGACGGTGCGCCCCTGAGCCCGCGACAGAAGATCACGGCCACACCGTATGCATTGCTGGCGACCGGCCTGGCGTCCGGGTCGGTCGGCGGCGGTAGCGTCGACCCGTCCGAGGTCCAGTTGCGCGTCTTCGGCAGCTGTCCGGCCGGGCAGTACGTCCGCCGAGTCAACCAGGATGGAACGGTGCTGTGCGAAGTCGACCAGGACTCGGGAGTGTTTGCATGGGGACTTTCCGGCAATGCCGGTGTCCCCGGGGGCGGCTTCCTGGGCACCACCGACGACCAACCGATGAACATTCACGTCGACGGCAAGCGGGCGATGCGCTATGAGTGGGGTTTCAGCAGCAGCGGCGCGCCCAATATCATCGGTGGCGTCGGCGCAAACTCGATCCCCGACACCTACGAGGCGTCGGTGATCGCCGGCGGCGGACTGGCCGGCGCGCCCAACACCATCACAGGCAACGCCAGCAGCATCGGCGGCGGCCTCGGCAACACGATCGACGGCAGTTGGTCGACCATCCCAGGAGGACGGGCGAACTCGGTCAACGCGAACGACAGCGTCGCCATGGGCCGAAGCGCTACGGCCAACCACGACGGCGTGTTCATCTGGAACGACGGCGGGTCCTTTGCCTCGACCGGCCCCGACCAGTTCCTGATCAGCGCATCCGGCGGCGTCGGCATAGGCACCAACAACCCCAGCGACCAGTTCCATATCTCGATTCCATCCGGCGACGCGATGCGCGTGCAGATCGGCGGGCAGACGCGATTCCGGATTCACGACAACGGCGGAATTTCAGTCGGGCTGAATTCCGGCCCGCCGGCAAACGGCTTGCTGGTCAACGGTGATATCCGCTATTCGCAGCCTCGGACGCGGTGGCTGATGCTTGATTCCGCTTCCTTCGTGCAGGGTAGAAGCAGCGACGCTCCTTATGACTACAATCATCAGAACGGCGGATTGGCATTCAACGAGCCTACCTTTTGCTCATTTTACGGAAACGGATTCAAAGGCTCGGTCAAGCTGCCGCACGGTGCCGTGATTCGGGAATTTCGGGCTCATGTAACCGAGAACGATACCGACTCCAACTTGAGGATCGATCTGCGAAGAATGCGCGAAAATGGAGACTGGGATGACGCGATGGCGACAGTAGAAACGAGCGGAGCCAACAGTGCCCCGCGCGTCTTCACCGACACTTCAATTGGAACTCCGACAGTCGATAATGAAAGCTACGCCTATTCCATCGATTTCTTCGGTGGATGCAATCTTGGAAATACCGTACTGCACAGCGTACGCATCGAATACGAGATCAGCGATGTGCTGTGACAGATTTCGAACGCAGCAGCAGCGTTTCATCCATGAAGGAAACCGAGGGTCTCATGGTTCGAACTCATGTTTGCAGCCGTGCGCAAGACCGTGGCATCGGCAACTCGTGCAAAGCCCAGACGAGAGGTTCGGAGCGGTTTCAGGACATCGATTCATGATCAAACCTGCAAGAACAATCGTCCTCCGAATTTCAGCGGTGTTTGTGCTGACCGTGTTTAGCGCTGGGTTCTTACATGCCCAGGACTTCACGATCGACTGGCACACGCTCGATGGAGGCGGCGAGCTGCTTTCCGAGACCGCCGACCAGACCTGGCAGCTGTCCGGCACGATCGGTCAGCCCGATGCCACGGAACTGATCGACCTTGCCGGCAACGGCTGGACGCTGACCGGCGGCTTCTGGGCGGTGAACATCGAAGAGACCGACCTCCTCTTCCGCGACAGCTACGAGGGCGAGGACGTGCCGGTGCGGTGACTCGGCAAACCTGCAGGGTCACTGGGTCCCGGCTCGGGGGCCGGGACGACAGAGAAAGCCCGGTCACCATTCCGTCGCCCCGCACTCGATGCGGGGCCCAGCGACGTTCGAACTTCGGATCGATCCAGGCCTTCGCGGGCAAGGCCCGCTCCCACAGGAACCCCACCCTTCGGGCGCAAGCGGCGTTCCACAGGAAAACCACGGCTCGAGCCCTGCGGTCTGTGGGAGCCTGCCCGGCAGGCGATCGGGCGTATCTTCAGGCCTGTGAGGCCTTCCTTGCAGGCGGAGCAGTTTGGAGGGAGGCGTTCGCGGGCAAGGCCTGCTCCCACAGCCCCCCTTCGACCGCCAGCGCCCTCCCACAGGGTGAAGCTCTCAGGCCGGGCCGCTGTCTTCTTCGCGGGCGGCGTCGGGTTCGCGGCCGAGGACTGCGCGGGGGTAGGAGCCGAGAATCCTGACGCGTCTAGCCTCGCTTTCCAGTTCGCCGAGCACGCCGGCGAGCCGGTCTTCGGTGACGTGACCGTCGACGTCGATGAAGAACACGTAGTCCCAGCGGCCCTGGCGCGAGGGGCGCGATTCGATGCGATTCATGTTGACACCGAAGCGGGCCAGGGGCTCGAGCAGCGACAGGAGCGCGCCCGGGCCGTCGCGGCCGGCGACCATCAGCGTGGTCTTGTCGTCGCCCGACGGTTCCAGCAGATCGCGGCCCAGGACCAGGAAGCGCGTGGTGTTGTCGACGTGGTCCTCGATGTTGCCGAACAGCACCGGCAGACCGTAGACCTCGGCCGCATGACGCCCCGCGATCGCGGCGGCTTCGGGCCGGGTCCGCACCCGGCGCGCAGCCTCGGCGTTGCTGGAGACCGCGACCAGTTCGGCTTCGGGCAGGTTCGCGCTCAGCCAGTGCTTGCACTGGGCCAGCGACTGGGCATGGGCGTAGACGGTCTCGATGCCCCCCAGGGAACGCGACTGGGTCAGCAAATGTTGATGGATGCGCAGCTCGACCTCGGCGCAGATCTTGACCTCGACGTTCAGGAACATGTCCAGCGTGTGGCTGACCATGCCCTGGGTCGAGTTCTCGACCGGCACCACGCCGAAGTCGGCCTCCCCGGCCTGGACCTGCAGGAACACGTCCTCGATGCTCTCGGCGGCGATCGCCTGGACCGAGTGGCCGAACTGGCGGTAGACCGCCTGCTGGGTGAAGGTGCCCTCGGGGCCGAGGTAGGCGATCTTCATCGGCTCCTGCTGGGCAAGACAGGCGGACATGATCTCGCGGAACAGCCGCAACATCACCGAGTCCGACAGCGGCCCCTCGTTGCGCTCGATGATCTGGCGCAGCACCTGGGCTTCGCGGTCGGGCCGGTAGTAGTCCGAGCCCCGGCCCAGGTCGCCCTTGCTGGCGCGCACTTCCAGCGCCAGCTTCGCGCGCTCGGCGATCGCGGCCTGGATCTTCGCGTCCAGCTCGTCGATCCGCCGGCGGACCTCGGCCAGCCGTTCGGGATCGGGTTTGTGGTCAGCCGTGCCTTCAGCCATGTCTGCGCTCGAACTCGTGCATGAACTCGACCAGCGCGGTCACCGCGTCCGGCTCCACGGCATTGTAGAGGCTGGCCCGGAGGCCGCCAACGGCACGATGGCCCTTCAGCCCCGGCATGCCTTCGGCTTCGGCCTGCTCGACGAAGCGCATCGTCAGCGAATCGTCGGCCAGCACGAACGGCACGTTCATCATCGAGCGGGCGTCCGGGTGGACCGGGTTGGCGTAGAAGTCCGACGCGTCGATGGCGGCATACAGCCGGTCGGCCTTGTCGCGGTTGCGCACGCCGATCGCCTCGAGCCCACCCAGCGATTCGATCCAGTCGACCACTTCCAGCGCCACGTACCAGGCGAAGGTGCACGGCGTGTTCTTCATCGAGTCCGAAGCGACCCAGGTGCGGTAGTCGAGGTAGCTCGGCAGGTCGCCGGGGATGCGCTCGAGCAGCTCGCGGCGGACCAGCACCACGGTCAGGCCGGCCACGCCCAGGTTCTTCTGCGCGCCGGCGTACATCACGCCGAGGTCGGCATAGGGGTACGGGCGCGACAGGAACTCGCTGGACAGGTCGGCGGCCAGCGGCACGGCGGCAGTCGGCGGCTCGGCGTACTGCACGCCGTGGATGGTTTCATTGCCCGTGTAGTGCAGGTAGGCGGCGTTCGCCGGCAGGTGGCCGAGTTCGGGCAGATCGCGGTAGCCGTCCTCGCTTCCGCTGGCGACCAGGTGCGTCTCGACGATGCGCGCGCTTTCGGCAAAGGCCTTCTCACCCCAGTGCCCGGTGATCGAGAACGCCGCCGTGCGATCACGGGCGAAGTTCATCGGCAGCATGGCGAACTGCAGGTGCGCCCCGCCCTGCAGCAGCAGCACCGCGTGCTCGTCGTCGACGCCCATCAAGCGCCGCAGCCCGGCCTCCAGCCGCTCGGCCAGCGCCATGAACGGCTTGCCCCGGTGCGAGATCTCGACCACCGTCGGGGTGAAGTCCTCGTCCAGCGCGAAGGTCTCGGCCAGCTTCGCGCGAACCGCTCGAGGCAACGCCGACGGCCCGGCACTGAAATTGTGAATCGTCATCGTCGCTCGAAGTCCTGGACCAGGCATCCAGTATGAAGCAGCCGCTCGCTATTGACGACCGTTTTGCCTACAGACCCTGGATGATTAGCGCGAAGACGCAAAGATGCTCTGCTGAAAGTCAATCATTGCGGAGCAAAAAGCTTGCTTGTATCGAAGGGCTGATCATGGCGGATGGCCGACCAGAACCCGGTCAGGTATTTCCGCATCAGTGCACCGATCGCTTGCTTTCGGGTCTTCCCGCGAGCGACCAGCCGTTCGAAGTGGGCTTTGGCCAAGGGTTCGTGCTGGATGACGCTGAGCATCGGCATGAAAAAGGGGGCCCGTAGATAGGCGTTGCCAGCCTTGGACAGACGTGGTTTGCCCTCGACACTGGCCCCGGAACGCTTGAGTCGAACATCCAGGCCGGCATGGGAAGCGCATTGTTTGCCGCTCATGGTTCGCGGGAGCAGCAGCAACTCTCCCAGGATCGGGATGATGCTGGTCTCGCGAAAGCCCTTGGCGACCGTCAGATGGCCGAGCAAGCGCTTCAGCTCCTCGCTTTGGGCAATGACCTCGGCGGCGGCCTCGAGCAGGCGCTAGATGCGCTGGCCCAGCGCACGCAGCCCGTCCTTCTCATCACGCAGGATGAGCGATGAGTGATTGCGAGTCGCCTCCAGCGCATGCACACGGTTCTTGGCCCTCGTCTCATCCTTCTTCAACCGATTGATTTGTCGAGCAATGGCGCGGAACTCAAGCCAGGCCGGCGGCGGTGGAGTCCAAGGCTTGAACTTCATGCGTTGCGCAAACTCAGACAGCGCTTGCGCGCTGATTGCATCGGTGCTGCTGCGCTTGCCGAGTGCCTTCATGAAGTGGTGCGCTGTTCGAGGATTGATCACCATCACCGCGATCCCGGCCTCGACCAGGCCGATCGCCAGATCGAGGTGATAGACGCCGGTGGCTTCCATCACCACACGGCATCGAGCCGGATCCAGCGTCTTGATGAAGCGAGCGTGGTCGGCTGGATTGCTCGTGATCGATCGCTTCCTGCTCTTGCCCCGATCTACCACACACACCTCGTGTGCTTTTGATCCGATATCGATGCCGACGAACTGCGTGGGGTCATTCAGCATGGGATTCTCCTGTCGGTCTACAATGCCGTCCAGGTTCCCCGACCCCGTACTTCTTTGCGCCGCAACCTTGCAATTCGGACTCCAACGGGTCTCGAGATGCTCTCCGTGGTACGCAAAAGGGGCGGGGAGCCGCTCTTTGCACGAGCTCACCAAGCGGTGGCGTCTAGGCGCATAACCGGCTTCCCCGGAAGACCGCTCTAGCATGCATGATCGCGGTCAGATCGCAACATACAAGGCGCGAAGAGAAAAGCGAACGGACTTGAACGTCGCTGGGCCCCGAACCGAACGCCAACGCCGCGAGTTCGCTGAGCTGCGGAGCAGCGATGCCATCGGGTCCGGGGCGACGGGTTTCGGGGTTGGTCCTGGTTCTGGTCTTGGTTTTGGACTTGCTTCTGGTTCGGTGTTCCGAGTGTCTGCTTTTCTCATTGCGCCTTTGCGTCTTCGCGCTCATCATCTAGCGACAGTCGATCAAAACCACAAAGTCACTAGGCCCCGGTTCGGGGTCCGGGGCGACGGGTTTCGGAATTGGTCTTGCTTCTGGTTCTGTGTTCCGCGCGTCCGTTTTTCTCTTCGCGCCTTGGCGTCCATCCTCTAGAAGGCCGGCGGCGCCGCAGCGAACAGGGCGATATCAGTCGTCGCGGACGGGCAAGCGGGAGGCGAAGGCGTGGGCCAGGGTCGAGGAATCGGTGTGTTCGAGTTCGCCGCCCAGCGGCACGCCCTGGGCCAGGCGGCTGAGCTTGATGTTCTGCCGGGCCGCGAGGCCGCCGATGTAGTGGGCCGTGGCCTCGCCCTCGACGGTGGAGTTGGTGGCCACGATGATCTCCTCGATCGGCTCGTCGGCCAGGCGCTGTTCGAGCTGGTCGAGCCCGATGTCCTCGGGGCCGATGCCGTCGAGCGGCGACAGCCGGCCGAGAAGCACGAAGTACTGGCCGTCGTAGCCCGTGGCCTGCTCGATCGCCAGCACGTCGCCGGGCGCTTCGACCACGCACAGCACGCCTCGCGCACGCTTGTCCGAACGGCAGATGCCGCACAGCTCGTCGGAGGTGAAATTGCGGCAGCGTGAGCAGCGGCGGATGTCGTGCATGGCGCGGCCGAGCACGTCGGCCAGCTCCCGTCCGCCGCGCCGGTCGCGCTCGAGCAGGTGCAGCGCCATGCGCTGTGCGGTGCGCGCACCCACGCCCGGCAGGCAGCGCAGCGCGCTCAGCAGCTCGTCGATCAGCGGGTCGTTCACTCAGGCAGCGCGCGTCGTGATCAGGGCAGCGTAAAGCCGGGCGGCATCGGCAGCCCGCCGGTCATCGAGGCCATCTTTTCCTTGCTGACCTCGGCCACGCGGTTGACCGCATCGTTGGTCGCCGCGGCGATCAGGTCTTCGAGCATTTCCAGGTCGTCGCCGGCCGAGGGCTCGATCTCGACCTTCTGGACCGCATGCCGGCCGTTCATGGTGACCTTGACCATGCCGCCGCCGGCTTCGCCGGTGACTTCCAGCTCGGCCATCTCGGCCTGGGCCTTCTTCATGTTTTCCTGCATCTTCTGCGCTTGCTGCATCAACTGCGCGATGTTGCCTTTCATGCGTTCTCTCCGGGCCGTGGTCGGCCGTGGTTCGTCGAGCGCGGCGAGCGAGAGTTGCCAGCCGCGGCGATGGGTGGGATCAGTGCCGGGTCGGCTCGCCGGGGCGCACGCTGCCGGGCACGACTTCGGCATCGAAGGTGTCCTGCAGGTTGCGCACCACGGGGTCGCTTGCGACCGCCGCTTCGGCCCGGGCCTGGCGCTCGGCCTGGTCGTCCTGGGCCAGCTGCGCCGGGGTCACCAGATCGTCGTGGTCGACCGGCTTGACGTCGATCCGCTTCGGGCCGCCGGCCTGGCGCTCGATGGCCTCGCCGAGGCTGGCCTTGAAGCGGTCCGTTACAAGAACCAGATCGTCGCGCGGAACGTGAAATTCAAGCCGGTCCTCGGCGACCCGGACCAGGGCGAGCATGCCGGCGACCGCGCGGACCGAGCCATTGAGCTCCAGGCCGTCGAGCACCTGGGCCCAGGTGTCGGGCGCGAGCTTCGGCGCAGGCGTCGCGGCCGGGGCCGGCGCTTCCCGGCGCGGTTCGATGCGCTCACGCGGCGGCGGTTCGGGCGGGGGCGCCTGCGACGGACGGGCTTCTGCCGTCGGCCGTGCGGGGGGAGGCGCAGGCGGGACTTCGCGAACCGCATCGTCGCGTTGCCGCGAGGCCGACGCCGCTTCCGGCGCGGCACTGCGCGCCCGGGACGCCGGCGCCGCGGCGCTCTTCGCCCCGGCTCCCGACCGAGCCGCTTCACCCTCGCCCGCCGGCTGGAACGCGAACATCCGCAGGATGGTCATTTCGCAGCCGGTCCGCATCGACGGTGCCAGGCCGAGGTCGCGCTTGCCGGTCACGGCGATCTGATAGAAGAGCTGCACGTCTTCCGGGTCGAGACGACCGGCCCAGTCGACCAGCTGCTCCCAATCGCTGCGGCTGTCGTCGCGGTAGTCCGGCACATACTGGATGAGCGAGATTCGATGGAGCGCTTCGGCCAGGTCGCCGAGCAGCCGGGCCAGGTCGCGAGCCAGACTGAACACCTCGTCGACTGCGGCCAGCGCCTTGCCTGCGTCGTTCTCGATCAGGCCTTCGACGATGTCGTGGAGGTGGCGCTTCTCCACCGTGCCGAGCATGTCCTCCACGGCCCGCGTCTCGAGCTTGCCCGAGCCGGCGGCCAGCGCCTGGTCGAGCAGGCTGAGGCCGTCGCGCATACTGCCGTCGGCGGCGCGCGCCAGCAGGGCGACCGCCTCGTCCTCGCAGGAAAGCTCCTCGGCGCCGAGGATGCGCTCGATCTGGCCGCCGATCTCGTCGACGCCCAGCCGGCGCAGGTTGAATTGCATGCAGCGCGACAGGATGGTGACCGGGATCTTCTGCGGATCGGTGGTCGCGAGCACGAACTTGACGTGTTCGGGCGGTTCCTCGAGGGTCTTCAGCAGCGCGTTGAAGCTGTGCGTGGACAGCATGTGCACCTCGTCGATCAGGTACACCTTGAACCGGCCGCGGGCCGGCGCGTACTGCACGTTGTCGAGGATCTCGCGAGTGTCGTCGACCTTGGTCCGCGAGGCCGCGTCGATCTCCATCAGATCGACGAAGCGGCCCTCGTCGATGGCCACGCAGTGCTCGCACTCGCCGCAGGGCTCGGCGGTGACGCCGGCCTGGCAGTTCAGCGACTTGGCCAGGATCCGCGCGATCGTGGTCTTGCCGACCCCGCGCGTGCCGGTGAACAGGAAGGCGTGGTGCAGGCGGCCTTCGTTCAGGCCGTTCGACAGGGCCCGGACGACGTGCTGCTGACCGACCAGGTCGGCAAAGGTCCGGGGTCGCCACTTCCGTGCAAGAACCTGATAACTCAAGATATTTTCCGCAGACGATGGGGTCGATGGGGGTGTTCCGGGCAGCCCGGCCGGCCGCCGCACCCCGGTCGAACGAGTCTACACCAACCGTCCACCACGACCGCAGGCGGATTGCCGACGCTCGGCATCATCCCAGGCCATCATCGCAGGCCATCGGCCCGTGCGCGAGGCCCATCTGTCATGACCATCCTTCGTGACCAGCGGCACGTGCAGTCCGCCGCGCGGCCGGTCAGACTGTCGATGCCGTGAAAGGGGAGCGGCGCCCTCCACCACCGGGACCGGACTTGACGACTGCAACGAATTCGACCTTTCTGCGCCGCTCGGGGCTCTTCGCGCTGGGTACGGTGCTGGCCGGGCAAGCGCTGTTCGCGGCCTACATCGCGGTCACGTACGGGAAGTTCATCGTCACCGGCGATCCGGAGGCAGTCGTGACGCCGTTGCAGAACGGGATCATTCCCGGCGACCGGGCCGGAAACGCGCTGCTCTTCCTCCACCTGGCGCTGGCCTTCGTGATCACGGTCGGCGCGTTCATTCAGTTCGTTCCGGTCATCCGGCGTCGCTGGCCGGTACTCCACCGCTGGAACGGCCGGATCTACATGACCACTGCCCTGGTCATCAGCAGTGCCGCGATCGTGCTGAAGCTTTCCCGCGAGCTGCACGAGAGCGCGCTGATGACCGCCGGGGTCGTGCTCAACGGTGTACTGATCCTCGCGTTCGTCTTTCCCGCCTGGTGGAATGCACGCGCCCACCATTTCGATGCCCATCGCCGCTGGGCGCTGCGCCTGTTCGTGATGGTCAGCGGCACATTCCTGTTGCGCGTTGGCCTGATGTTCTGGATGGCCACGACCGGGGGAGCGGGCGTGGACTTCGAAACCTTCCGCGGACCGTTCCTGGACGTCTGGTACTTCGCCCACTACCTGATTCCCCTGGCATTGCTCGAAGGCTGGCTTCGATTGGAACGCAAGCCGCCCTCGGCGCTGTCTCGCGGCGTGGCCGTCGTGATCGGGGTGTATGCCTGCACGTTGGTCGGGGGAGCAATCGTCGCGACCTTCGGCATGTGGCTGCCGCTTGCCCGCGGCGAGAACATCTTCGTCTGATACCCGGAGCAGAACATGCATCGCAACAAGGTAAAGACGAGTGCTTCGAGATTCCGACCCGCGTTGCGCTTTCTGAAACGCGCGGCGATCGCCGCCCTCCTGCTCGTGCTCGGGGTCGTCGCACTGCTGGCGGCCCTGCTCGCCTGGCCGGCGCCGGAACCGCCCGACCGCAGCGTGAGCGGCGACTTCGTGATTCGCGACGTGTCCGTCGTCGACGTGGACACGGGCACGGTGCAACCCGGCCGCGACGTGGTCGTGCGCGCGGGCCGGATCGCATCGATTGCAGAGACGAAGATTGCAGAGACGAGGATCGAATCGATTCCGGACGGCGCGATCGAGATCGACGGCAGCGGACGCTACCTGGTGCCCGGCCTGTGGGACATGCACACCCACTCCAATGCGTTCGCGCCCCAGTTCCAGCACCCGCTGTTCATCGCCCACGGCGTCACGGCCGTGCGCGAGATGTGGGGCTGCATGTCGCGGCCCGACCCGTTCTTTGCCTGCGCCGAGGACCGGCAGCGGTGGAACCGGGCACTGGATGAAGGCCGCGGCGTGCATCCGCGCTACATCGGCCAGTCCAGCTTCCAGATCAACGGCGGCAGCGAAGTGCCCGAGGGCTACGAGACCTTCTTCCGGGCCTCGACGCCGGCCGAGGCGCGCGCGATGGCCGCCTGGTATGCCGCCAACGGCGTCGATACGCTGAAGGTCTACTCCAGGCTGACCCCCGAAGCCTATACCGCGCTGGCCGAAGCGGCCCGGGTCGAGGGCATCTCGATCGCCGGTCACCGGCCGGCCCGCGTCTCGCTGGAGCAGGCCATCGATGCCGGCCAGCGCAGCATCGAGCACGGCCGCCTGTTCGCGTTCGAGTGTTTCGAAGGCGCCGAGGCGTTTCGCGCCATGGATCGTCCGATGGCCGCCTACAACGGCGACCTGCGCCGCCGCCTCGTCGACGAGCAGGACCCGGCACGCTGTTCGGCGCTGATGCAGCGCATGGCCGCTTCCGACACCGCGTGGTCGCCGACCCTGCTGACGCTGCGCATGGAAGGCTTCGCCGACCACGCCGCGTTCCGCGACGACGACCGCCTGCGCTACGTCCCCTGGCTGATCCGGCGCCTGATGTGGTACCCCGACGCGGACCGCATGGCGGCCTCGGCGATCGCCGACGATGGGCGCAAGGTGCGGCGCGAGCTGTACCGCCTGGCCCAGCGCCACGTCGCCCAGGCCCATGCAGCCGGGGTGGACATCCTCGTCGGCACCGACGCGATGGATACCTATTCCATTCCCGGTGCCGGGCTGCACGACGAGCTCGAAGCGCTGGTCGAGGCCGGCCTGTCGAATGCCGACGTACTGCGCGCGGCCACGCTGGGGGCCGCCGAGTACAGCGGCGTGGCCGACCGCCTGGGTGCGGTCGAGGTGGGAAGGATCGCCGACCTGCTGCTCCTGGACGGCAACCCGCTCGAGGATATCGGCCACACCCGCGAGATCCGTGCGCTGTTCCTCGGCGGGCGCCACTTCGACCGCGACGCACTCGATGAGCTCCTGGCGTTCTCCGAATCGCGCGCCGGCAGCCTGTCGCAGAACCTGAAGATCTTCTTCGCCGCCATCCGCAGCCCCTTGCTCCGCGTGCAGGCGGCCGACTGAACCGGTCCTTCTCGACCCCACCGAACGAATAGACTGCCGGGATGGCAGCGGACTCTCCAAACGACCCGGGCCGATGCGACGAGGGCCCGTACGAAAAGGACCCATACGACGTGATCGTCATCGGCGCCGGCGCGGCCGGCCTGATGTGCGGCATCGCCGCCGGCCAGCGCGGCCGGCGGGTGCTGGTCGCCGACCACGCCAACAAGGTCGGCAAGAAGATCCTGATGTCCGGCGGCGGGCGCTGCAACTTCACCAACCTGCACTGCGGGCCTGAGAACTTCCTGTCGGCCAACCCCCACTTCGTCAAGTCGGCCCTGGCCCGCTACACCCAGTGGGACTTCATCGCCCTGGTCGACAAGCACAACATCCCGTGGCACGAGAAGACCCTGGGCCAGCTGTTCTGCGACCGCTCGTCGAAGGACATCGTGCGAATGCTGCTCGACGAGTGCGAGGCCGCCGGCGTGGCCGTGCGGACGCACTGCCCGGTCGAGATCGTCGAGGTCGGCAACCGTGAAGCATCAAAGCCCCACTGCGTCAGGATCCCGATCGACGGAGCGATGCGCGAAACCACCTGCGATTCGCTGGTCATCGCCACCGGCGGCTATTCGATTCCGCGCATGGGCGCGACCGGCTTCGGTTTCGATTTCGCCCGCTCGCTCGGGCTGAAGGTCCACCCCACCCGCGCGGCCCTGGTGCCGGTCACCTTCGAGGGCCGCAAGCTCGAGCAGATTTCGGACCTGGCTGGCGTCGCGCTCGACAGCGAAGTCAGCGCCGGTGAAGGTCGCTTCCGCGAAGCCATGCTGTTCACCCACAAGGGCCTCAGCGGCCCGGCCGTGCTGCAGGCCTCGTCGTACTGGGAGGTCGGCCAGCCGATGACCCTGGACCTGGCGCCGGGCGTCGACCTCGAAACCGAACTGAAGACCGCGCGGCGCGAACATCCGAAGAAGGCCCTGAAGACCTGGCTGGCCGACCGCCTGACCCGACGCGTGGCCGAACGCTGGGTGCAGCTCGGCATCGACGACAAGCAGCTCGCCGACCTGTCCGACGCCGATATCGGCAACATCGCCGACCGCGTCCAGCGCTGGACCGTCTGGCCCAGCGGCTCGGAAGGCTACGCCACCGCCGAAGTCACCATCGGCGGCGTCGACACCGACGCGCTGTCGTCGAAGACCATGGAATGCAAGGACTACCCCGGCCTGTACTTCATCGGCGAAGTCGTCGACGTCACCGGCCACCTCGGCGGCCACAACTTCCAGTGGGCCTGGGCCTCGGGGCATGCGGCGGGGGAAGTGGTTTGAGCGGAATTTCGGTGAAGCGCAGGACAGATGAACTGCGGTTACGGACCGGGGATACCATAATGAGCACTCCGTAGCCGGACTCGACGGGTTCATGCGCGAACGCAGGTTTTGCCCGGCCCGTCTCTCGACGAGCTGGCATCTCAAGCAACGATAGCCTGGAACACCAGTCCGGCATTACCGGCAGAATGAGCGACAGCGCAAACAGTTACCGATCGCGTCTTCCAGTACAGGAAACACATTCCAAGCGAAAACGCGAGCGATGAAGCGAACAGGACAAGAGCAACTACGGCCGAGTAGCCGAACGAGACGTGCAGAAGTCCGAACAACACGCTGAGCACCAATGCACCGAGCACTGCGCGACCTTCACGCAGCATTTCACGGAAAAGCATCTCCCGGAACAGTAGCTCTTCGAGTATCGGACTGATCAGGACCATCCCGACGATCAAGGAAGACCACCCCACGCTGGAAACAAGTGCTTCTGCTTGACCGGCAAGAGATCCCGAAAGCGGCCTCAGGAGCGTTACGACCGCGATGGAGAATGCCACTCCAGCCGCAGCGGCCAACATTAGCTGGTACGGACCCGGCCGCCGAGGCTTCCCGAGAACAACGCCATTCACTTTCCAGCGGAACACGATCATCGTCGTCAGGACAATGAAAGGCAACCAATATCCCAAGATAGAAAGGCTGTCCGGAATCCGCGATTCATAGCCCAGCGAATCGTAATCAACGGTCTCGACCAGGCTGGGCGAGTTCTCCAACAACTCGGAATAGCCAAGAGCGCGCCGCATCACAACAAGGCACTGATCAGATTGATTCGTCCGATCCTCCGTTCCGCCGGCACTTTCCTGGCTCCGCGCAAGCTCGACCGAAAAACTCGATGGGGGAACTCCTGACTCGATGAGCGCAGCCTTCGCCATATGGACCGAATGACTGGAAATCCGACTACCGCAAAATGTCTCCTCCCGGTCGAATCCAATCCCGACGGCGAATACAAGAAAAGCGCCCACCCATACGATCAGGGTGAGCGCTTTCAATAGCAGGACGGTGCTGGCCAGATCTGCCAATGAGCCAATGGCTGGCCACTTGATTTTCATACGGTTCGGATCCCGTGCGTGGTCACAAAGCACCCGGTTCGTAGTGGATCAAGGCGAAATGAAATCAACACCGCCGAGGCCTGGTACCTGCAACATGCCACCAAGGTCGTAGTCCCAGTACAAGTATGGAAACGATGAGCCCCCGCTAAAAATCGGGGAAGGATAAGGCCACTGGAAATCGTAATGATCAAACTGATCACAATCGACACAGTTGCAGTTGCAATCCACGAAACCAGAGGTCTGAACACAACTGAACTCCGGCGACGCTCCACACGGGCAGGTCGAGGCACAACCTGAATAGCATTGCGACTGCATTATCGAACAAGAGCCTGTCGCCCCTGCCGCACCAAGAAGAATTCTAATACCCCAGCGGACGAGGATAGGCCATGGCTGTATCACGGCATCGCCATTCGATCCAACCTCGAAATAGTCGACCAGATTCACTGTCCCGTAAAAGTCCTCCTGCATGGATGCCCAGTGCAGGTTGCCTTTCCCGGCCTCGTAATAGGTCTTCCCTGAAAATGACGTCACCACAAGCCCGGAAACCACAGCGTCCTCTTCACACTGTTCTTCCAGGCCCACGACTTGATCGGTTTCAGTAATCAGCTTTTCCTCCTGTGTCAACTGGACATCCTGAACTACCAAAGCGACGAGTTCATGCAACTCACTGTCCGATAGGTTCCGGAAAGGGATCGAAGTCGAAGCGAAGGAAACGCCTGAAATCAAGAGAAAAAGCGGCGCAAGAATTCTCAACATCACAAGTCTCCTCATGTTTCTGCCAGAAAAATCCACGTGCGCCTACAGATTCAGGCAAATCAGCGGCAGATTGAATAGGAAAATTTACCGAATCTTTGTAGGAAATCGTCTAATAGTTGCTAGAAGGCTCGAGACCTCATTTCAAGAAGACGGATACTGTTCCGCGGACCGTCGCAACGCAACTCGGACGAGTGAACGAACGAATTTCGAGAGCGGATTCATGGATGCATGAAGGTGCGGAGCAGCCTGAGGGAGCGCGCTTGCTAGCCAAGAATCGATTTCAATGGGTCCGCTTCCAGGTTCGCGCCCATACATATCGAGAAGACAAATGTTCCCTCGTGGCTGCAGTCCCGATCTGGCATTACCAGCTTCATGCGAACCCCCGGTGCAATCGATCGCGGCGGGGCGATCGCTGCTCCAAACCCGGCGACGGCTCAGCCGGCGATCAGGCCATAGCCGGTTCCGAGCCCCAGTGCCGCGACCAGGGCGACGCCGAGGTAGACCGCAAACACGCGCAGGCGGACCAGCGCGAACACCGCCATCGCAGCAGGAATGCTGGTCACGCCGCCGGCCAGCAGGAACGCCATGCCCGCCGCCGGATCCATGCCCTGTTCCAGCAGGCCGCCGACCAGCGGAAGCGCGGCGTAGCCGTTCAGATAGGCGGGAATGCCGACCAGAACGGCAAGCAGCGTGGAGCGAATGCCCTGCCCGCCGATGAACGCGACGACCTGCTCCTGCGGGACGAAGGTCAGCAGCACGCTCTCCAGCAGGTAGGCCAACGCGAGCCACTTGCCGAGAAACAGCGTGGTCCGGGTCGCCGAACGCAGGAACGCGTCGAGCCGCGCGGACTCGCGCCAGAAGGTCCAGGTCACATTGCGTCCGCTCAGCAGCTTCGAGGCCGAGCACCGGCTGGCGCCGACGCCCGGCCGCAGGGTATCGGTGAATGCGCCGGTACGGCCCAGCGCGAGCACCGTGAGGCCGCCGAGGCAGCCGGTCACGACCGCCGCGGCGGTCTTGTACAGCGCAAACTCCAGGCCCAGGGCGCCGGCGGTCAGCACGAACATCGACGGATCCATCAGCGGCGAGGCCAGCCAGAAGGCCATGACCGCCGGTAACGGCACCCGCATCGCCAGCAGCGCCGCGATCAGCGGAATGACGCCGCAGGAGCAGAACGGCGACACCGCCCCGGCCAGCGCGGCCAGCGCGATCATCGGCAGCACGCTCCCCGAGAACGATCGAGCCACCAGCGCATCGAGATCGCTGGCGGCGGCATACGCGGTGAGCAGTATCGAGGCCAGTGCGCTGGGCCGGTGGTTCGATCCCCATGACGCTCTGCGTCGACAAAGAAAAACGCCCCGCACGATGGCGGGGCGTTTTTCTTTGTTGGCGGAGAGAGAGGGATTCGAACCCTCGATGGGGCTTTTAACCCCATACTCCCTTAGCAGGGGAGCGCCTTCAGCCACTCGGCCACCTCTCCGTGAACCGTTGAATTGTCAGTCTAGCTTTTCCGGCTTCGCCGGGGGCCGCTCGGGCGCCGCGAGAGGAATGGCTCATCCTGCGGATTCGCGAGCTCGCTGCGCTCGGTTCGAACCCTGACTGTTGGAGCAGCAATGGGCTTTTGACCCCATACTCCCTTGAGCCAAGGGAGCGCTGCAGCCACTCGGCCACCTCTCCGGAAAATCGCCGCCCGGGCAAGACCCAGGCGAGCCGGAGATTATAACGGCCTCGAAACCGGAATGCGACCGCGCAAGCGCCCGAATGGCTGACGCGCGGCCGGGAATTTGCGACAATACGTGCTGGTGGTCCTCGTCGGTCTCCCCGCACCACGAACCCGTGAACCCCGTCAGGCCCGGAAGGGAGCAGCGGCAGCGGGGGATGTGGGTGACGGGATCGGGCGGTCGGGGGCCACCTCTTCCCCTCTTTTCCAGGTCGCGGGCCGGTGTTCTGCCGGCCCGCGCTCGTTTTCGGCCGGTCTCCGGCGCACCGTGCCGCCCCCTCGCCTGCGGATTTTTCCTACGAGCCTGCGCATTCCGCCCGATACCGACGGGTGGATTTCCGACACGCGAACGAGGCGGTTTCCGATGGCCTGTGCGCTACCGGATCGACAGACTGGATCGCGAGGTGACCGGCACGGCGCCGGCGCCCGTCGATATCCAGACATCGTTATCCGAAGGAGGCACCACATGTTCAAGCAATCGTTCAAGCCGTCGTTCAAGCAGCTCTTCCTGGCCCTGGTCCTGGCGCTTTCGCTGGGCGGCGCGGCGCTGGCCGCCGACGAGCCGCAGGTGGACGTCAACACGGCGACCGCCGAGCAACTGGCCGAAACCCTGGTCGGCGTCGGCGCGTCGAAGGCGGAGGCGATCGTCGCCTACCGCGAAGAGAACGGCCCGTTCCGCCACATCGACGAGCTGGTCAACGTCCGCGGCATCGGCATGGCCACGGTCGATAACAACCGCGAGCGGATCCGGCTGGGAATCAGCGACGACGGCTGACGACGCGACGCGCAACCGTTGATGCCGGGGGCCTGGGGGCTGCACCGGCAACCGGGGCGCGTCGTCCTCCCTGGCGTTGGCAGGAACGACGCGCCCCACTCTCCACCCGGGCCGGTGCGGCCCGGGGTCTTGAAAGGCACGGCAGGTTGATGCCGCAAGCCATTGAATGGAAATGGATATCGCCCGGCCACGTGCCGGGCGTCATGAATCACCCTCCGGTATTCACCCGCGGGTTCTCGGAATCTGAGAAACTGTACTTCTATACAGTTCTCCATGCCCGAGAACGGAGACCCGCAATGCCCCTGAATTCGAGTTCGATTTCCAGACCGATCTCCAGGCCCATCTCGCTGGGCCAGCTGCTGGCCGACCGCGACGACCTGTGGCGCGGCCGCCAGCGGCGCCCCGCCCCGGCCCGCTCGACGGGCCACGCCACGCTGGATGCCCAACTGCCGACCGGCGGCTGGCCGCGCGGCAAGCTGACCGAGCTGGTGCCCGACCGGGCCGGTGCCGGCGAACTGGACCTGCTGCTGCCCTGCCTGGCCGAGTGCACCCGCGAGGGCCGCTCGGTAGTGTTCGCCGCCCCGCCGCTGGTGCCCTGCCCCCAGCGGCTGCATCGCGCCGGCGTGGACCTGGCCCGGGTACTGGTGGTGCGCGCGCCGGACCACGCCCTGTGGGCGGCCGAGCAATGTCTGAAGAGCGGTCTGTGCGGCGCGGTGGTGGTCTGGCCCGAGCGCAAGCAGGTCCACGAGCGCGCGGTGCGGCGGCTGCAGCTGGCCGCCGAGAACGGCGAAGCGCCGCTGTTCGTCTGCTACCCGCCGGGCTGCCCCGCCCCGCCGTCGCTGGCCGCGCTGCGGCTGGCGGTGCACGCCGGCGGCGAACTGGAGGTGCTGCGCAGCGCGCAGGGAAGAGCGAAGGGACCGATCCGGCTGGCGCCGGACAACGTGGTGCCGCTGGCCGCGCGCCGCCGTTCGCTCGACGCCCGCGCCTGAGCGGGCCGGTGGCGTGCGCAAACCCTCGCTCTGGACCGGCATCGTCTGCCCCCGGCTGGCGCTGGAAGCCGCCGGTCGGATGCGCGCGCCGGATGAGAACGCCGACGACCGCCCGCGTGCCGCGCACGACACGGTCGGCGGGCAGATCCGGCTGGTCGCAGTGGACGACGGCGCGGCCCGGCTGGGCGTGCGCGCCGGCCAGGCGCTGACCGATGCGCTGGCCATCGCCCCCCGGCTCGACAGCCGACCGCGCGACCGGCGCGCCGAAGAAGCCTGGCTGGAAGACCTGGCCCTGGTCGCCTACGGGTTCAGCCACCAGGTCGCGCTGACCGGCGACGGCGTGGTGCTGGAAGTCGGCGGCAGCCGCCGCCTGCACGGCCCGCTGGATACGCTGCTGCATTCCCTGGACGAGGCCCTGGCCCCGCTTGGGGTGACCACCACGCTGGGCGTGGCGCCTGTGGCCGCGGCGGCCGGGCTGATGGCGCGCGCCGGCGCCCGGGCCGAAACGCCGGATGCACTGGAGAAGACGCTGGCCGACTGGACGATCGAGCGGCTGGAACTGGCCCCGGCCGAGCGGCGCAAGCTCAGCGGGCTGGGCGTCAAGCGCGTCCGCGACCTGCTCCGGCTGCCGCGCTTCGAGCTCGACCGCCGCCTCGGCCAGGGCGTGGGCCGCTACCTGGACCAGCTGCGCGGACGGCTCGACACGCCGCTGGTCTACTGGCAGCCGCCGGAGACCTTCGCCCGCAGCATCGACCTGCCGGTGCCGGTGCGCCGGACGGATGCATTGATCTTCGCGCTGAACCGCGTGCTCGACGGGCTGGAGCACTGGCTTCGCGTGCGCGACGAGCGCCTGACCGCGCTGCACGTGACGCTGGTGCCCGAGGATCAGGGACCGAAGATCGCCTTCTCGGCCGGTCTCGGCCAGCCGTGCTTCCAGCGCGAGCGGCTGCTCGAAATCCTGAAACTCAAACTCGAGCCGATCCGGATCCAGTCCGATATCGAATCCCTGCGGGTCGAGGCCGACAGCGTCAGCGGCCAGCGCCCGCCGCAGGCCGATCTGTGGTCCGGTACCAACATCAACGACGCGTGGCCGGCGCTGCTCGACCGGCTCGAAGCGCGGATCGGCGAAGACGGGCTGTGCGGTGTCGCGCCGAAGTCCGACCACCGGCCCGAGAAGGCCTGGGCGTGGACGAAGCCCGGCACCACCGCCGTGGCCGACGACGCGCCGGAGCGCCCCGCCTGGCTGCTGCCCGAACCGCGGCCGTGCCGGGTCGGCGATCTGCGCCTGATCGACGGCCCCGAGCGGATCGAGACCGGCTGGTGGGACGGCCAGGACTGCCGCCGCGACTACTGGGTCGCGCACGATGCGAGCGGCCATCGCCTGTGGGTGTTCCGCGAGTACAAGCCGCGCGACGGCTGGTTCGTGCACGGAGTGTTTGGGTGAACGCAGGGGAAAGGGGAAAGGGGTCAGGGACTAGTGAAAGGCGGTTCGGCGAACGGGTCCATTCGACCTCGGCGCCTCACTAGCCCCCGGTTCCTTTCCCCTGGTCCCTCCTGCTGCTATCGTCCGGCATTCCCTGCCTGCCGGACCGCCCGATGACGCCACTGCTCGTGATCCTTGCCGCCGCCCTGCTCGCCTGGGGCGTGCATCGCTTCCTGCGCGCCCGCCAGCGCAGGCGCGCTGCCGCGATGCCGCTGAGCGACGTGCAACGAAGGATCCTGCACGACAACATCCCGCTGTACCGCAGGCTGCCGGACGACCTGAAGGCCCGGCTCGAGCGGCACCTGCAGGTCTTCCTGTTCGACAAGCGCTTCCACGGCATCAACGGCCAGGCGATCGACGAGGAAATCCGCCTGACCGTGGCCGGCACGGCCTGCATCCTGCTGCTGGGCCGCGACGACCTCGAGTTCGCCGGGTTCACCAACATCCTCGTCTACCCGAGCACCTTCGCCTCCGAGCAGCGGCAGTCCGACGGCATGATCGAGCATGTCGGCCACCAGGCCCGGTTGGGTGAATCGTGGAAGCGCGGTCCGCTTGTGCTGGCCTGGGACTCGGCCCGGCATGGCGCGCGCGACGTGCAGGACGGGCACAACGTGATCCTGCACGAGTTCGCCCACAAGCTCGACGAGGCCGACGGGGTGATGGACGGCGCGCCCATCCTCGAGCAGAAGAGCCACTACGTCAGTTGGGCACGCACGATGCAGCACGAGTACGACCTGCTCCAGCAGCGTGCCGCTCGCCACCTCGAGACCGTGATGGACCACTACGGGGCCACGCAGCCGGCCGAGTTCTTCGCCGTGCTGGTCGAGACCTTCTTTGAGAAGCCCTTCCAGCTCGACAGGCACCACCCCGAACTCTACGCGGAGATGCAGCGCTGCTTCGGCGTCGACCCGCTGGCGTGGTGGGCGGACGCGCGCGACGACTGACGACCGGTTCGAGCCGCGGCGTTTGATAGGGTAAGGGTTCGTACCGACGCGGAGTGCACCATGGCCCGCAACGATTCGAACGACGACTACGGCACGAAGCGCGACTTCGACGAGACACCGGAACCCGAGGGCAGCAGCTCGAACGATGGTGGCGGTGGCGACGACAAACCCCGCTTCGTCATCCAGAAGCACGACGCCTCGTCGCTGCACTACGACGTGCGGGTGGAGATCGACGGCACGCTGAAATCCTGGGCCGTGCCGAAGGGCCCGTCTACCGACCCGTCCGAGAAGCGCCTGGCCATCCCCACCGAGGACCATCCGCTGGACTATGCCGGCTTCGAGGGGACGATCCCCGAGGACCAGTACGGCGGCGGCACGGTGCTGATCTGGGACCGCGGCCGTTTCGACAACCTCACCGAGAAGAACGGCGACCTGAAGCCGCTGAAGGACGCGTGGGACGACGGCCACCTGCTGGTCGCGCTGCACGGCGAGAAGATCCGCGGCGCCTATGCGTTCCAGCGCACCGGCTCCGGCGACGACGCGAAGTGGCTGATGATCAAGATGGACGACGACGAGGCCGACGCGCGGCGCAACCCGACCTCGGCCGAGCCGGAGTCCGTGGCCAGCGGCCGCACGCTCGACGAAATCGCCAGCGAGGAAGGCGACGACGGCACGGCCGGCTCCGGAGACGGCCACGGATGAGCGGTTGGCGAGACAACCTCGACGACCAGGAACGCGAACGCCTCGAAGCCGCTTCGCACCCCGACTGGCTGGCGCCGATGAAGGCCACGCTGACCGACAAGCGCTTCTCCGACCCAAACTGGATCTACGAGCGCAAGCTGGACGGCGAACGCCTTCTGGCCTTTCGCGACGGCGACCGGGTCCGGCTGCTGACCCGCAACCGGAAATCCGCCAATGGCACCTACCCCGAGCTGGTCGAGGCGCTTGAGCGCCAGCCGGTCGACGACTTCGTGCTCGACGGCGAGGTCGTCGCCTTCCAGGACGAGGTCACCAGCTTCTCGAGGCTGCAGCAGAGGATGCAGATCGACGACCCGGACGAAGCTCGCGCCACCGGCATCGCGGTCCGGTTCTACGTCTTCGACCTGCCCTATTTCGACGGCCAGGTTCTCGACGCGCTGCCGCTGCGCGCCCGCAAGGCCCTGCTCAAACGCTCGTTCGAGTTCGACGACACGCTTCACTTCACTCCGCACGTCAACGAGGACGGCGAAGCGCGGTTCGAGCATGCCTGCGAGAAGGGCTGGGAAGGGATCATCGCCAAGCGGGGCGATTCCGAGTACCGCCACTCCCGCTCGCGCGACTGGCTGAAGTTCAAGTGCGGCCAGGGCCAGGAGCTGGTAATCGGCGGATTCACCGAGCCTGAAGGCGAGCGGGTCGGCTTCGGCGCGCTGCTGGTCGGGGCGCACGACGACGAGGGCCGCCTGCGCTATGCGGGCAAGGTCGGCACCGGCTACGACGACGACTTTCTCGACGACTTCCGCAAGCGCCTCGACGAGATCGCGACCGACGACTGCCCGTTCGTCGACAGGCCGCCGGAGAACGCGGCGACCTGGGTCGAGCCGGAGTTCGTCGGCGAGTTCGGGTTCACGGAGTGGACCGAGGACGGCAAGCTGCGACACCCGCGCTTTCTCGGCCTGCGCCGCGACAAGGATCCCGAGGACGTGGTCCGGGAGCGGCCCGATGACTGACCGGACCAGCAGGACCATCGACGTCGACGGCCATGACGTGGAGGTCGGCAAGGCCGACAAGGTGCTGTTTCCCGATGCCGGCCTGACCAAGGCGGACATTGCCGGCTACTGGGCCCGGATCGGCGAGACCGCGATTGCGCATTACCGGGACCGGGCGATGACCATGCACCGCTTTCCCGACGGCATCGGCGAGGACGGATTCTTCCAGAAATCCATCGGCAACCACTTCCCGGACTGGGTCGGCCGGAGAACGCTGCCCAAGGACGACGGCGAGGTGACGCACGTGGTCGCCGACTCGCCGGCCGTGCTGGTCTACCTGGCCGACCAGGGCTGCATCACGCCGCACCTTTCGCTGTTCCGGGTCGACCGGCCGAAGCACCCCGACCGCATGGTCTTCGACCTGGACCCTTCCGACGACGACTTCGCGAAGGTCCAGGACACGGCGCACCACCTGCACCAGGCGCTCGAAGACCTCGACCTGCCGTCGTTCGTCCAGACCACCGG
The DNA here is from genome assembly GCA_965222675.1 of Wenzhouxiangellaceae bacterium. Classification (GTDB taxonomy): domain Bacteria; phylum Pseudomonadota; class Gammaproteobacteria; order Xanthomonadales; family Wenzhouxiangellaceae. The sequence continues at coordinate 2,605,391 of OZ244963.1, forward strand.
CTCCCGCGGGCTGCATCTCGTCGTTCCGCTGGACCGCTCGGCGCACTTCGACACGGTGCGCGAGTTCACCCATGCGCTGTGCCGAGCCGTGGCGGCCCAAGCCCCGGAGCTGATGACGACCGAACACCGCAAGAGCAAGCGTGACGACCGGGTGTTTCTCGACGACCTGCGCAACGCCTACGGCCAGACCGCCGTGGGGCCCTACGCGGTGCGCGCGATCGCCGGCGCACCGGTGGCCACGCCGCTGCGCTGGGACGAGGTCGGCGACAGCGACCTGGACCCGCAGCGATATACGGTCGACAACCTGTTTCGCCGCATAGCGCAGGTCGAGGATCCGTGGAAGGACATCGACGATTCCGCGGTCGCATTACCGGACCGCAAGCACTGGCCGGACGCGGGCTGAAGCGTTCCTGCAGCACCCGTTCGACCGGCGCACAATGCTTATCGTACGCTCGGCCCGCACGGCCTTTACCACCCTCGATCGCACCTGGAGCATTCATGAAACGCTGGTTCATCTCGCTGTACCTGCTCGCGCTGCTCGCCCTGCTGATCACCGGCGCGCTGATGCTCGCCCGCCCGGCCGTGCCGTTGCTGGCGCCGCTGGGCCTGATCGTCGCCGCGGCCGGACCGCTGGGCTTCTTCGGCTGGCTGTTCGCCGCCCGGCCGGCGCGGACGGACCGCCACCCGGTCCTGGTCTCGGCGATCGCCGGGCTGGGCGCCGTTCTGGCCGCCGCCGCGGTCTACCGTTACGGCGAGGCGTGGAATCCGTACCTGGCCGGCGGCATCTTCGTACTGGTCGGCTGGATGGTCTACGTGCGCTGGTACTCGGTGCAGCCGGTCACGCCGAATGCGCCGGTGCCGGGGCAGCCGTTGCCACCATTCACGCTCGAAACCGAAGACGGTGCGTCGATCGAACCCGATGCACTGCGCGGGAGGCCCGCGGTGCTGGTGTTCTACCGCGGCAACTGGTGCCCGCTGTGCGTCGCGCAGATCAAGGAGCTGGCCGCCGCGTGGCGAGACATCACCGACCGCGCCACGCTGTGGTTCATCAGCAACCAGGGCCGGGCGCAGACGCGCGCGATCGCGGCGAAGTTCGACCTGCCCGGCGCGTTCCTTCGCGACCCGGACGGCCTGGCAGCCCGCACGCTGGGCCTGCACGCGCCCGGCGCAACGCCGGCCGGGCTGGACCTTCTGGGCTACCCGCGCGACGCAGCCGTGCCCACAACGATCGTGATCGACGCCGAGGGCATCGTGCGGTTCATCGACGTGGCCGACAACTACCGGCTGCGCCCCGATCCCGACGCCTACCTTCCGTACCTAGAGGGCTCGGCGCAGAGCTGAAGCCGGTTCAGTCGTCCGCCGGCGGCACCTTGGGCTTGTCGCCGTCCATCTCGACCAGGCCCATCGGGTTGCCGGCCGGGTCGCGGAACAGGCCGAGCACGACCAGACCGGGCACTTCGAAGCGCGGCGTATCGATGCTGCCGCCGGCGCTCTCGATCGCCTCGAGGCAGGCGGTCACGTCCGGAACCCCGACGTAGAGACGTTTTTCCTTCGGGTCCCGGCGGATCGCCGCGCGCAGCGGCTGCAGCACGTCGAGCTCGATCTGACCGGTGGGCGTGAAGCGCCAGTCGAATACCTTCTTGTAGAACGTCCGGAGAACGTCATCCTCCGGTCCGGCGATATCAAGGAACACGATCGGGGAGGACATGGCGGGCCCTGTCATGAATGCGCGCCCAGTACACCCCGCCGGGCCGGGAATTTCAAGCGCGACGGCCGATCTACTCCTTGGCGCCGGCGCAGTCGATGCACAGCGTCACCGCCGGATCGTTCCTGAGCCGCGCCTCGGCGATGGCCTCGCCGCACTCGAGGCATTCGCCGAAGTCGCCGCGCCCGATCCGCTCCAGCGCCGCCTTCAGACGAACGATCTGCTGACCCCTCCTGGCTTCGGACGCCTGCGCCATTGCCTGGCCCTGCATCGCGTCCATGCGAGACAAACGGCCCTGCCGCGTCTGGTCCAGCTCGACCGGCTCGCGATCCTCGCGCGAGGCCTCGCTGGCCGCGCGCAGTTCGGCAAGCCGGGCCTCGATCAGCGCTTTCCAATCCACTTCCTTCATCCCACGAGCCTACCGCAGCCGCGCTACGCTTGATGCAGGCCTCCCGCAGCAACGACCGCAGCCCATGGAAATCCGCACCGCCATCGGCCGTGACCTGGCCCCGTGGCTCGACGAGGTCGCGCAACTGCGCACGTCGGTGTTCCGCGACTTTCCGTACCTCTACGACGGCAGTGCCGAGTACGAGCGCGAGTACCTTGGGACCTACCGCGACTGCCCGGACTCGATCACGTTGCTGGTCGTCGACGAGGACGGCGACGAGGACGGCGACGACGAGACCGTGGTCGGCGCGTCGACCGGCCTGCCGATGACCGCCGCCGATGCCGCGTTCCGGGCGCCGTACGAAGCCGCCGGCATCGACACGACCCGGGTCTTCTACTTCGGCGAGTCGGTGCTCCTTGCCGAGTACCGCGGTCACGGCCTGGGCCACGGCTTCTTCGACCTGCGCGAGGACCACGCGAGGAAACTGGGCCTGCCGGTCACCACCTTCTGCGCCGTCGACCGCCCCGCCGACCACCCGAACCGTCCGCCCGACTACCGCCCGCTCGACCCCTTCTGGACCGCCCGCGGCTACGTCAAGCGCCCGGACCTGCAGGCCACCTTCGACTGGAAGGAACTCGGCGACGCACAGGAAACCCCGCACACCCTGACTTTCTGGCTGCGGGCGCGCTGATCGGCTTCGTCCGAGCTCGTGCCGGATTCACTAGATGATGAGCGCGAAGACGCGAAGGCGCAAAGAGAAAAGCAGATCGAAGCACTTATGCAAACGGGAAGATCGGCATCGACCCACTCCCGGATATCGACTTGCCCGAATCCGGAAACAGTTCTTCATTTCTTGCCTTTCTCTTCGCGTCTTGGCGTCTTTGCGCGCATCCTCTAAAGGCCGAAACCAGCGCCGCCCGATTCAGTCCCGGCCCTGCAGGAGGATGGCGGCGACGAGGCCGGCCTCGGGGAGGTGGCAGGCTTCGTCGGCGATTTCGCAGAAGGTCTCGGCCAGGTCCGGGTCGGCGTCTTCGAGAGTGGTGAAGTCCTGGAACACCAGCACCCGGCGCCTGCCCTGCTTCGGCTCGAGCGATGCGAGCGCGTCGGCCAGGGCATCGAGGTTGAAGCCGAACCAGGCCGGGAGTTCGAGGGCCTGGTAGAGCGCGTGCAGCAGCGTGGCCTTGTCGAGCACCGGCGCGCGGTCGACCCGAACGGCGTCGTAGCCCGCCGCGTTCAAGCGGGCGACGATCCGGTCCGCGTCCATCGGGTCGTCCAGGCGGACGATGCCCTGGCGCGCGTCGAGGTCGATGCCGCTCACGGCGGCCGGACCTCGATGTTCAGGCGGACGAAGCTGCGATAGTGGTCGGAGGTGTACCACGCGTCGCCTTGACGGCCGACCACGAGACGCTGCGGGCCCACGCCGCGCAGGCCCGGCGTGCGGACGACGAACTCGCGGTAGTAGCCGCGCGGCTTCGACGGCAGGCGGCCTTCCCGGTTCTGGAACCTGGCCCCGTCGTTGCGGTGCCCGTCCGGCTCGCCCCGTTCGATGCGGGCGATGGCCGGACCGAGGTCCATATCGCCGCGCCAGGCAACGCGCCCGTCTCGGTCGCGGACGACCACGCCTTGAACGACCACATCCGGAGCGACGACGTCGCCGGCAGACCCGGTCGACGATGCGGCCGGGTCCGGCGCCGGCTCCAGAAGCTGCGGATTCTCCAGGGCGATCCACGCGACCAGGGCGAGGATCAGCAGCGGCAGGACCTTTTTGAACGGCTTCATCCGCGTCGTGACCGGACGCCGCTACCAGCGGTGGTAGGCCGGATGACCGGGCTTGACCGCAACGAAGCGACCGGTGCAGCGATCGTAGACCTTGTCGTCGACGGTCAGCTCCGACTCGACGGTGACGATGTCGCCGTCGACCCCGGTCGGCCAGGCGACCAGGGTCAGTTCGCGATCCGACGGGGTCGGACGCCGCAGCTGGACCTTGAACTCCATGGTCACGCAGCACGGCGGCGTGTCCAGTTCGCGCAGCCGGGTCAGGTGCCAGGCGGCGGTCCAGTTGCAGTGGCAGTCCAGGATGGCGCCGATGATGCCCCCGTTGAGTACGCCCGGGAACGCCTCGTGGTGCGGCTCGGGCGTCCAGCGGCAGACCACCCTGGCCTGGTCGCTGCCGGACTCGCTGCCGGGCTCGCTGCCAGGCTCACTACCGGGCTCGCTACTGATCTCCGGCACCGACTTGATCCGCAGGCCCTTTTCGTTGGCCGGCCCGCAGCCGAAGCAGGCGTTGTGCGGCGCGAAATGTTCCTGCAGTCCGGCACCTTCGGGAATCGACGCGGTCATGGCCGGTTCACTCCGACACGCCGCCGTGGGCGAGCTTCAGCGGGTCGAGCAGCTTCTCGAGTTCCTCGCGACTCATGCCGGTGGTCTCCATGGCCACGTCGATGATCGGCCGCCCTTCCTTGTAGGCCTGCTTGGCCGTCGCCGCGCCCTTCTCGTAGCCGATCACGCGGTTCAGCGCGGTGACCAGGATCGGATTGCGGTCCAGCGCCCGCTTGATGTTGTCCTCGCGGACCTGGAACGTTCGCACGGCCTTGTCGGCCAGCAGGGGACAGATGCTGGTCAGCAATTCCAGGCTCTCGAGCAGCGTCGCGGCCATCACCGGCAGCATGACGTTGAGCTGGAAATTGCCCGACTGGCCGCCGATGGTGATGGTCGTATCGTTGCCGATGACACGCGCGGCGACCATGCAGGTGGCCTCCGGGATCACCGGGTTGACCTTGCCCGGCATGATGGAGCTGCCCGGCTGCAGGGCCTCGAGCTCGATCTCGCCGAGGCCGGCCAGCGGGCCGGAGTTCATCCAGCGCAGATCGTTGGCGATCTTCATCAGCACGCCGGCCAGGGTCTTGAGCTGGCCGGAGAGTTCGACCGCCCCGTCCTGCGCGGCGATTCCCTCGAACTTGTCCGCCGCCGATTCGAAATCGAAGCCGGTCAGCACCTTGAGCTCCTGGGAGACCTGTTCGCCGAAGCTGTCCGGGGCGTTGATGCCGGTGCCGACCGCGGTACCGCCCTGCGGCAGGCGCTTGAGGCGGGTCAGCGCCGATTCGATGCGCCCGCGGCAGGAGGCGATCTGGCTGGCCCAGGCGCCCAGTTCCTGGCCGAAGGTCACCGGCATGGCGTCCATCAGGTGGGTGCGGCCGGTCTTGACCACATCGGCCAGCTCGCCGGCCTTGGCCCGGATCGTGGTTTCCAGGTGGTCCAGGGCCGGGAGCAGGTCCTCGTGGGCGGCCAGGCAGGCCGAGACCTGCAGCGTCGTGGGGATCACGTCGTTGGAGCTCTGCGACATGTTGACGTGATCGTTCGGATGGATGCCCTCGTGGCCGGCGCTTGCGCACAGGTGGGCGATGACCTCGTTGGCGTTCATGTTCGAGCTGGTGCCCGAGCCGGTCTGGTAGATATCGATCGGGAAGTGCTCGATCACCTCACCGGCGATGACCCTCTCGGCCGCAGCGGCAATGGCATCCGCGTCGGCGGCCTCCATCAGGCCCAGGGTCTGGTTGGCCCGCGCGCAGGCCAGCTTGACCCGGCCCAGGGACTGGATGAACGCCTTCGGCATCGGCCGGCCGGAGATCGGGAAGTTGTTCACGGCACGCTGCGTCTGCGCGCCCCACAGGGCATCGGCGGGCACTTCGAGCTCGCCCATGCTGTCCTTTTCGATTCGGGTGTCGGTCATCGGAGAAACGGTCCGGAATGGTTGAAAGTCAGCCGGCAATTATAGGCCCGAGACGATTCGGTCAGAAACATCAAAGACCAGGGAAACCGCAGATGAACGCGGATGAACGCGGATAAAGATAAGTGAAACAAGGGCCTGGACCAGAGATAACGCAATGCCTGTCGACTCGAAAGTCCGAGATCATTCGCCTGCAATGCCTGCTTGCCTTTCATCTGCGTCCATCTGCGTTCATCTGCGGTTCGTCTTGACTTTCCTGCCTCAGCGCTCCTACCCCAGCATCTCGCGGGCGTGGTCCAGGGCGTGGAGGAAGGTGTCGATTTCTGCGCGGGTCGTGTAGCAACCGAAGGAGACGCGGGCGGTGGCAGCGACGTCGAAGAACTGCATGACCGGCATCGCGCAGTGGTGTCCGGTGCGCAGGGCGACGCCGAAGTGGTCGACGATGGTGCCGATGTCGTTGGCGTGGGCGCCGGCGACGACGAAGGAGATCACCGGGCCCTTGCGCTCGGCCGTTCCGAGAATGCGGAGGCCGTCGATCGCCTGCATGCGCTCCGTGGCGTAGGCCAGCAGGTCCTGCTCGTGGGCGGCGATCGCGTCGATCCCGAGCCGGTCGAGGAAATCGAACGCCGAGCCCATGCCGATCGCCCCGGCGATGTTCGGCGTGCCGGCCTCGAACTTGTGCGGCAACTCGTTGTAGGTGGTCCCCTCGAACGACACCCGCAGGATCATCTCGCCCCCGCCCTGCCACGGCGGCATGGACTCGAGCAGCGCTTCGCGGCCGTACAGCGCGCCGATACCGGTCGGGCCGTACATCTTGTGCGCCGAAAAGGCATAGAAGTCGCAGCCGAGCGCCTGCACGTCTACGGCGGTGTGAGGCAGGGCCTGGCAGCCGTCGATGACCGTGACGATACCGCGCTCGCGCGCCGTCGCGCAGACCCGCTCGACCGGGTTGACGGTACCCAGCGCGTTGGAGACGTGGACCAGGCCGATCAACCGCGTGCGCTCCGTGATCATCGCTTCGAGCTCATCGACGAGGAGCTCGCCGCGCTGGTTGATCGGCGCGGGCCGAAGCACGGCGCCGGTCTGCTCGCAGACCAGCTGCCAGGGCACGATGTTGGAGTGATGCTCCATGGTCGAGACGATGATCTCGTCGCCGGGCTGGAGCCGCGGCCGCGCCCAGGCCTGGGCGACGAGGTTGATCGCCTCGGTCGCGCCGCGGGTGAACACGATCTCGCGCTCGGAGGCCGCGTTCAGACCCGCGCTGACCTGCTGGCGCGAGCGCTCGAAGGCCTCGGAGGCCTCGACGCTGAGCTGGTGCACCCCGCGGTGCACGTTGGCGTTGTACTCGGCGTAGAACCGCGACGTGGCGTCGATCACGCACTGCGGTCGCTGCGCCGAGGCGGCCGAGTCGAGGTAGACCAGCGGCTTGCCGTGCACCGTCCGCGACAGGATCGGAAACTCCGCGCGCACCGCGTCCACATCCAGCGGCGGGGTTACGACTTCGTGTTCAGCTCGTGCCATTGACTCAGTCCTCTGATTCTCATTACCGCAGATGAACGCAGATGAACGCAGATCCAACAAAAAACCGATTCTTCGACGTGCCTGCTTTGTGCTTGTTTGGTTCTGTTCCCCAACCGCACGACGGTGGACGCCCTGACCCTTCGCCCTTCAACTGCCCCAAGCGCTCATGCTTTCGAACGTCATCGCGCCAGAGACGAAAAACAGTATTGAGCTCGGTGGAATCACGCCTTTCCACTTTTCATCTGCGTCCCTCCGCGTTCATCTGCGGTAAGAATTTCATGCTCGCGCCTTCAAGCGCTCCAGCAGCCAGTCCTTGATCGGGCCGGCTTCGAGGTCGTCGAACGCGGCGGCGGCGAAACCGTACTTGAGCAGGCCGGTGGCTTCGGCATCGGTCAGTCCGCGCGAGCGCAGGTAGAAGCGCGCATCGTCGTCGAGCTGGCCGATCGTCGCGCCGTGGCTCGCGGTGACGTCCTCGGCGTGGATCTCCAGCTCGGGCTTGGTGTTGATCCGGGCGTTCTCGCTGAGCAGGAGGTTGCCGGTGCTCATTTCCGAATGACTGTCGTCGGCACCGGGAACGATGAGGATCCGGCCGTTGAACACGCCGGTGGCGCGATCGTCGGCGAGAATCCTGAAGACCTCGCGGCTCTGCGTTGGGCCGACGTGGTGTTCGATGGCAGTGTGGTAGTCGGCCAGCGAGCGGCCGCCCAGGGTCGCGACGCCGTGGATTGCGCCGGCGGCGTCGGCGGCATCCAGCGACACGCGAAGGTCCTGCCGGGTCAGCGCACCGCCGGCATCCGACGCGAACGCGCGGTAGGTGGCCCGTGCAGCAACGCGCACCGTCGCGTGCTCGATCCACGCCGTGTCGTGCCCGCAGCGGTCGATGATATGGGTCAGCGACGCGCCCTCGCCGAGACGGATGTCCTGGACCGCGTTGACCAGGCCCGCCCCGCCGCCGACCTGCAGCGCGATCAGCGTCAGCGAACTTTCCGGCGACATCTCCATATGCAGGCGCGGATGCACGACCGACTCGAAGCCGGGATCGATCGTGTGCAGCACCACGATCGGGTCGGCAACGGGTTCGTCGATCACCAGCTTCCAGCCCTGCCCCAGCCGCGCGATGTTCAACCAGGCGAACGCATCGTTCGGTCCGTCGGCGACCAGCGCGTCGACATCGATGTCGTCCTCGACCAGGCCGGTCAGCGTGGCGCCGCGGGGCAGCCGGGTCGCGGCCGGGTCGACTTCGCCGTTGTGCAGGTGGACCACGGCGCAGTCGAACGGCAGCTCGGGCCGTTCGGCCCGCTCGCCCGCCCCCGCGGGAGCGTCGAAGGACCGCTGGTCGAGCAGCGTCAGTGGCGTGTACTTCCAGTTCTCGGTCTTGCGATGGGGAAAACCGTGCTGCATCAGCACCTTCTGCGCTCGCTTGCGCAGGTCGGCGAAGCCGTCGTCCGGCGCTTCGTCGATCGGAGCCAGTCGTTCGAGCAGTGCGCTCATGGCTTCAGGCTCCGGCCGCTTCGTCGGCCGTCTCGTCGAGGAAGGCGTAGCCCTCGCGCTCGAGCCGCTCGGCCAGCGTCTTGTCGCCGCTCTCGACGATCCGGCCGTCGGACAGCACGTGGATGCGATCCGGCTCAAGATAGTCGAGCAGGCGCTGGTAGTGGGTGATGACCAGGAAGGAACGCTGTTCGTCGCGCAACCGGTTCACGCCCTCGGCAACCAGCTTCAGCGCGTCGATGTCGAGGCCCGAATCGGTCTCGTCGAGAATCGCCAGCTTCGGCTGCAGCACTGCCATCTGGACGATCTCGTTGCGCTTCTTCTCGCCGCCCGAGAAGCCCTCGTTGACGGCGCGCTTGAGCAGCGCCTCGTCCATCTTCAGCACCTTCAGTTGCTCGCGCACGGCCTTGAGGAACGCCATGGAATCGACTTCCTCCTCGCCGCGCGCCTTGCGCTGCGCGTTCAGGGCCGCGCGCAGGAAGTAGGCGTTGTTGACGCCCGGAATCTCGACCGGATACTGCAGCGCCAGGAACAGACCGGCTGCGGCCCGCTCCTCGACCTCCATCTCGGCCAGGTCTTTGCCTTCGAACAGGATCCGGCCATCGGTGATCTCGTAGCCGTCGCGCCCGGCCAGCGTATAGCCCAGCGTCGACTTGCCCGAACCGTTCGGCCCCATGATCGCGTGCATCTCGCCCGCGCCGAGCTCCAGGTCCAGTCCTTTGAGGATTTCCTTGCCGCCGACTTCGACGTGCAGGTTTTCGATTTTCAGCATTGAACGTACTCTCTCAAAATTCATTTACCGCAGATGGACGCGGATGAACGCGGATAAAGACAATCGAACCTCAACGAACCTCGCGAACCACCCCTTTCTCGAGCCAATTCTGAGGCTGGTCTATCCATAGAGGTGTTTCACTTCAAACGAACTTCCGGTTCTTTCAATCTGCGTTCATCTGCGTTCATCTGCGGTTGCGTTTGGATTCAACCCACCGCGCCTTCGAGGGAGATCTCGAGCAGGGCCTTGGCCTCGACGGCGAATTCCATCGGGAGCTCCTTGAAGACTTCCTTGCAGAAGCCGTCGACGATCAGGGCCACGGACTCTTCTTCGTCGAGTCCGCGGGACTGGCAGTAGAACAGCTGGTCCTCGCCGATCCGCGAGGTGGTCGCCTCGTGTTCGATCCTGGCGCTCGGGTTGGCCGATTCGATGTACGGAAACGTGTGGGCGCCGCAGGTCTTGCCGATCAGCAGCGAATCGCACTGGGTGTAGTTGCGCGCACCATCGGCCTTCTTCGCGACCCGGACCAGCCCGCGGTAGCTGTTGGAGCTCTTGCCGCAGGAAATGCCCTTGGAGATGACCTTGCTCGTGGTGTTCTTGCCGAGGTGGATCATCTTGGTGCCGGTGTCGGCCTGCTGGTGATTGTGGGTCAGGGCCACCGAGTAGAACTCGCCGGCCGAGCGATCGCCCCGGAGTACGCAGGAGGGGTACTTCCAGGTGATCGCCGACCCGGTCTCGACCTGGGTCCAGCTGATCCGCGAATCGTCGCCGCGGCAATCGCCGCGCTTGGTCACGAAGTTGTAGATGCCGCCCTTGCCGTTCTCGTCGCCGGGATACCAGTTCTGCACCGTCGAATACTTGATCTTCGCCTTCTCGTGGGCCACCAGCTCGACCACCGCCGCGTGCAGCTGGTTCTCGTCGCGCATCGGCGCGGTGCAGCCCTCGAGGTAGCTGACTTCCGAGCCGGGCTCGGCGACGATCAGCGTGCGCTCGAACTGGCCCGTGTCGCGGGCATTGATGCGGAAGTAGGTCGAAAGCTCCATCGGGCAGCGCGTATCCCGCGGGATGTAGACGAAGGACCCGTCGGAAAACACCGCCGAGTTCAGGCAGGCGAAGTAATTGTCGCGGTACGGCACGACCGAGCCGAGGTACTCGCGGACCAGGTCGGGATGCTCCTTGACCGCCTCGGAGAACGAGCAGAAGATGACGCCGGCCTCCTTCAGCTCCTTCTGGAAGGTCGTGCCCACCGACACGGAGTCGAACACCGCGTCGACCGCCACCCCGGCCAGGCGCGCCCGCTCATGCAGGGGCACGCCGAGCTTGTCGAAGGTTTCGAGCAGCTTCGGGTCGACGTCGTCGAGGCTCTTCGGCCGATCCTTCTGCTTCGGCGCGGCGTAGTAGTGGATCTTCTGGAAATCGATGCCGGGCACGTCGAGCTTGGCCCAGTTCGGGCCGGTCATCGTCTGCCAGTGATGGAAGGCCTTCAGCCGCCACTCCAGCAGCCACTCGGGCTCTTCCTTCTTCGCCGAGATCATCGCGATGACCTCTTCGTTGAGGCCAGCGCCGACGGTTTCGGACTCGATATCGGTGTAGAAGCCGGCCTTGTAGCGGCTGGTGATCAGCTGCTCGACCTGCTGCTGCGTGTCCGTCTGCATTTCGGTCCGGATCTGGTTCATGACGTGTTTCCTGTTCGTGGTCGCATCAGGACCTTCTCGGTACGGGGTCGGTCCGCGTGACGACGTTCAGCCCCGGCGTGCGGCGACTGCCGCGCGGCGCGGCGAGGTCGGCCAGCGACAGCGAAGCCAGCGCCTGTTCGACGGTTTCGCCGATCCGGCGCCAGTTGCCGCGCAGGCTGCAATCTTGTTCCCGGGCACACAGCCCGGCTTCCAGGCCGCATTCGGTCAGGGCGATCGGCCCTTCCATCGCCCGGATGATCTCGGCGACGGAAATCTCGTCCGCCGCGCGCTGCAGGCGATAGCCGCCGTGCACGCCGCGCACCGATTCGACCAGGTCCGAGCGGGCCAGGGTCTTGAGCACCTTGGCCACGGTCGGCGGCTCGAGTCGCGTGACCTCGGCCAGCTGTGCGGCGGACCGGCACGTGCCGATATCCTCGGCCAGTTCGGCCATGAGCACCGTTGCGTAGTCGGTCAGCTTGCCGATTCTCAGCATGCCCGCTCCTTCTCGTATGTGGTGGTGGATGGCCCGCAGGCCAACCCGGTCCGGATCAATCCAGCCGCTAATCAAGACCAGATTGGTACATTTTAGCCGAAACGCGTCGACGCCGCTGCCCGGCCGCCCGGCTGCCGCTCACGCGCAGGAACCGTCCGCGCCACGACGGGTCGATCGGAAGGCACAATGCGGGGATGGACGATCGACCCGAATCAACCCGTGGCTCCGCCGCCGGTGCCACGCCCGACGTACGCGAGCAAGCGGCTCGCGATTTCGCCGAAGCCGCCCTGGGGCAGACCGCAAGCAGCTGGGCACCGGCCTCGGCCGACGCCAGCTTCCGGCGATATTTCCGGATCGTCGTCGACGGGCGAACCGCCGTGGTCATGGACGCACCGCCGGAGCGCGAGGACCTCGATGCGTTCATCGACGTCGCGCACCGGCTGGACCGTGCGGGCCTGAACGTTCCGGCGATCGAGGCCGAGGACCGCGACAACGGCTACCTGCTGCTTTCGGACCTCGGCACGACGCCCTACCACCACCTGCTCGATTCCTCCAACGCCGCCCGGCTGTTCGATGATGCGCTGGCCGCGCTGATCGACATGCAGCGCTCGACGACGACCGACGGCCTGCCCGCCTACGACGCCGCGCTGCTGCTCAAGGAACTGGCGCTGTTCCCGGACTGGTTTCTTGCGCGCCACTGGCGGGTCGAGCCGACCGAGGATGAACTGGACGGATGGGAGATGGTGTGCATGACCCTGATCCGCTGGGCGCTGGACCAGCCGACGGTGTTCTGTCACCGCGATTACATGCCGCGCAATCTCATGGCCGTCGATGGCGCACAGGGTCGCCGCTCGCCGGGCATCCTCGATTTCCAGGACGCCGTGATCGGCCCGATCGCCTACGACCCGGTCTGCCTGTTCCGCGATGCCTTCCTGAGCTGGCCGGAACAGCGCGTGGTCGCCTGGCTCGAGGCCTATCGTCAACGCGCCGCCGACGTCGGCCTGCCGGTGCCCGACGACCCCCAGCTGTGGCGCAGGACCTGCGACTTCGTCGGCACCCAGCGCCACCTGAAGGTCCTCGGCATCTTCGCCAGGATCCGCTACCGCGACGGCAAGCCGCACTACCTCGACGACGCGCCGCGCTTCTTCGGCTACCTGACTCACGCCATCGAACGCAACCCGGAACTGGCCGAACTGGACCGCCTACTCGACGCCTGGCGGCGGCGCGCCGTCGACGCCTGACGGCGGCTCGGCCGTCGGCGGCACCCCGGGATCGGACGGCGGGGACGCCGCATCGTCAGGCCGATCCGGTGTCGGGGCCCCGCCCGTTGCGGGACCGAACGCGGCCTCCGCCTCGGCCAGTTCTTCGAGCAGCTCCTCCCGGGCCCGGTCCGCGGCATCGAAGACCGCATGCTGCTCGGCATCGACACCTTCGGCCGACCCGGTATTGCGCAGCAGCAGCGCCGGCGGCAGGAAGGTCGGTTGCATCGGCATGGTCTCGTTTTCCAGGAAGGCGAAGTTCGAGTCGTCGGGCAGGTGCGCGACGGTGAACGATGCGACCACCGCGGCAACCGCGATCGCGGTGCGTCGCCACAAGGACAGGTGGAAGGCCAGGTACAGGACGCTCCAGATGTACAGGAACAGCACCAGGTAGCCGCGTGCCTCGGCCACGCCCTCGAGCAGCGGGTAGGCGGCATCGGACGCGTTGAACACCGCGATTCGCAGGCCGAGGTCGAACGCGCCGGCGACGAAGAACAGCAGGATCAGCAGGCTCAGGTGAGCGACGAAGTTGCCGCCTCGCCGAAACAGCACGGACAGGAAATAGACCGCGACCGCCAGGGCGGTGAATCCGATGATTTCCCACAGGTTCTGCTGGACCAGCTGCGACCAGCGGAATTCGCCGATCGTGGTCATCGCGAAGGCCGCGATCTTGGTGGCCACGTAGGCCAGCGCCAGCGCCACGAGCACCGCGGGTTTGCCCAGCCACAGGAGCAGGACCTCGGACCAGCGGATCCGCACCGCCGGCGGCACCGGGTGATCGCCGAGCAGGATACGCACGCGCGACCGGCCGATCAGGAAGACATCGCCGCTGGCGACCTTTTCCCGGTCGAGGTGCGCACGATGGCGGGGGCGGCGGATGCCGTTGACGCTGCCGCGATCCTCGATCCAGAGATCGCCTTCGCTGTCGAACAGCAGCCGCGCATGTCGGGCCTCGACGTGTTCGTCGGTGAGGATGACGTCGTTGTCGTAGCCGCGGCCGAGCCAGACCTGGTGCTGGTCGAACTTCTGCCGCTCGAGAACGTTGTTGGTGGTGCCGAGCTGCTCGATCACGAGTTCCATGCGATCGACTCCATCAGGCGGACGTGGAATCGCCGGGCCTGGTCGCGCCCGACGCCGGCCAGCGTGTAGTGGATGTAGACCGCCTCGCCCCCCTGGCGCTGGGCCCGGGTCACGAACAGGACGTCGTACAGGCCCGGGTAGTCGGCATAGGAGCGGGCGCAATAGGTGGCCTTGAACGGCACCGGCGCCAGCGATTCCGGCTCGGTCCACTCCTCGGTGCACTGGAAGTCGGTGACGTCGTCTTCGCCGGTCCGGTTGAAGGCCAGGAAACTGTTCTGCTCGAACACCCGCGCCAGCTGCCAGTCGTTGAGGCTGTCGCTGGCATACCAGGCGACCAGGATCTCGAGCGGGCCCGTGTCCAGGGTCCGCGACAGGTAGATCCGGTCGTTGAGCGTGCAGTTCGAGCGGCTTTCGCGCCAGGGAAGTTCCTCGATCGGTTCGCGACCGCCGCCGGTGCAGGAAATCCACGGACGGATCTCGCGCGGTATCCGCAGCGGACCGAACGGCTCCGGGGTCCAGTCGCCGGCCAGCAGGTCGTCGAGCATGGCGTCCTGGTGCGCGAGGATCCGGCCGGGGATTTCCGTGCGCAGCTCGTCCAGCGACGGCGGCCGGTCCGGCGCCCGCTCGATCAGGCGGACCAGGTTGCCGACCGGCACAAGGAAGCTTACCGAGTTGCCGGCGCCGGCGACGTTGATGCCGACGACCTCGCCGAGCACGTTGACCGCCGGTCCCCCGGACATGCCCGGGTTCAGCGCGCCGGTGAAATGAATGTTCTTGCGGTACTGGTTGGCCAGCAGGCCGTTGTAGGTGCCCGGGACGATGCTGATTCCGATGTCGTAGGGGTTGCCGAGGGCCAGCACGGTCGCCCCGTCGCGGGGCGCCTCGGCGGCGAGGGTGAAGGGCTGCAGCTCCGCCGGTCGGGCATCTGCCATGCGGACCAGGG
The DNA here is from genome assembly GCA_965222675.1 of Wenzhouxiangellaceae bacterium. Classification (GTDB taxonomy): domain Bacteria; phylum Pseudomonadota; class Gammaproteobacteria; order Xanthomonadales; family Wenzhouxiangellaceae. Next base: position 2,620,443 of record OZ244963.1, read on the forward strand.
CCAGGTCGTGGAGGACATCGACGTCGAGGACCTCCAGCGGGCCGGAGTTGCCTTCGGCGTCCCGGTAACGCAGGGCGTAGCGATCGGGATCGACGACGAATTCGGAAACGACATGGTAGTTGGTGGCCAGCAGGCCGTCCTCGCCGACCGCGAACGCACTGCCGATGCCGTTCTTGTTGTTGCTGATCCGGTCGACCACCTCGACCGTGAACAGCCCGGGCTTGAGCGCATCGAACAGTTCGCTGTATTCGGCGTCCTGCGACCGCACCGATGATGCGGCAGACACGAGCAGGGCCAGCAGGAAGCAACGGAAGAGGTGCGGCATACGGAAGGTTCCGAACGGGACGTTCGAAGCGTACCGCACCGGCCGGCCGCGCGGGTCGGGGGTCGGCCCACCCGACCGGGACCGCGTGGGCCCGTCGCGGCGGCTAGAATCGTCGCCGGACCCTCAGGGATGACCCCGCCATGCGCGCGATGATTCTGGCCGCCGGACGCGGCGCGCGAATGCGCTCGCTCACCCGCGACCGACCGAAACCGTTGCTGGCCGTCGCCGGATGCCCGTTGATCGAATGGCAGATCCAGCGCCTGCGCAGCGCCGGCGTTACCGACCTGGTCATCAACACGGGTTGGCAGGGCGACGCGCTGCGCGCGGCGATCGGCGACGGCCGGCGCCTGGGGGTTTCGGTGAAATGGTCCGACGAGGGCTGGCCGGCGCTGGAAACCGCTGGCGGAATCCGCCGCGCCCTGCCGCTGCTCGGGCCGGATCCGTTTCTGGTCGTCAATGCCGACCTGTGGTGCGATTTCGACCTGGGCCGCCTGACGGGCCTGCAGCCGGACGCCGACGTCCATCTGGTCCTGGTCGACAACCCGCCCCATCACCCGGACGGCGACTTCGCACTGGACGGCGATCGCGTGGTCGCGGTTGGTGCGCCGAAGCTGACCTACAGCGGCATCGGTGTGTTCCGGCCCGCACCCTTCGAGTCCCTTCCCGACGGCGCCCTGCCCCTGCGCCCGGTCCTCGACGCCGCCATCGCCGCCGAGCGCGTCACCGGCGAACGCCACGACGGCACCTGGATGGACGTCGGCTCGCCCGAGCGGCTGGCCGATCTGGACGCGATGATGGGGGGAAAGGAAGGGGCTGGGGACTAGGGGTCAGGGGTCAGTGGGCAGGGACTAGCAACCCCCCGGAATCGGGCGGTTTCTTGCTCCCCGCTAATCGCTAGTTCCTAGTCCCTGTCCCCTGCCCCTGGCCCCTGATCCTCCCCCACTCCGGCATCCCGGAGTCCCCGGTGATCGATTCCGCGACTTCCCGCAGCGCCGGCTGGGCCTGGAGCAGGGCGTGGAAGATCAGGTGCTGTTCGATCGAGCCGGTCAGGGCCTCGGCGCCCGGGCCGGTCGCGTAAACGGCCACGTCCTCGCCGCCGTGCGTGGCCTGGGACACGCCGAACACGGCCTCCTGCTTGTAGTCCGGATCGCGCGGTTCGCCGGGGGCGAGATCGGGGCGCAATCCCGGTCGATAGCCGGGGCCGTTGATGTAGTTCAGGGTCGTGAACGGTTTCCCATCGATATCCCGAGCGAGACGCGGCGGCTCGCCAGCGGGGCCGGGTCCGTGGGTCCGGCCGAGGATCGGATTGCCGCGCCCCCCGTAGCCACCGAAGGTCAGCGCGTGTCCGTGATCGGCGGTGACCACGATCATCGTCTCGTCGAGATCGACGCGCTCGAACACTGCGGCGACCGCCTCCGACAGCAGGATGGTCTCGTCGAGCGCCCGAAAGGCATTGCCGTAATGGTGGGCATGATCGATGCGGGCACTCTCGACCACCAGGACATACCCGCTGCTGCCATGGGCTTCCGGCGCGCTCGCCGCACGGCGCTGGAGCAGGTCCAGCGCCCGGACGGTCATTTCGACCAGCGACGGTTCGCCGGCACCGTCGCTGGCGCTGTCGTGGCGGAACTGCATGTGCGAGCGATCGAACAGGCCCAGCACCGGGCCGCCGGGTGTTTCGGGCAGCGCCTCGAACTGCTCGCGGTTCCAGACATACCGTCCGTCCGGAAAGCGTTTCCGCCAGAGCTCGGTCAGGTCCGCCCCGTCCTGGCGACGGCCGCGCTCATCGGGGTATTCGGGGTCGAAGGCCGCGGCCGGCAGGAATCCCGACCGGCCTCCGCCGAACACCACGTCGAACCAGCCGTCGACGTCGTACTCGACGAGTTGTCGGGCGATGTCGCGGCAACCCTGCTCACGGGCCGTCGGCGACAGGCCGCTGTCGTCCTCCCAGCGCCGCTCGGGCGACTTGGCGTAGAGCGCCGCCGGCGTGGCATGGGTGATCCGTGAATTGGTGACGATCCCGGTCGCAAGCCCGGCGCGCCTGGCCAGGTCGAGCAGCGAGACGCGTTCACGTCCGGCTGCAGACTCGCAATTCGAGCGCTCGGCGACCTGGTCCACGCCGATGCCGCCGGCGAAGGTCTTGACCCCCGTGGCCATGGCGGTCATGGTTCCGGCCGAATCGGGCGTCTGCTGGTTGGTGTTGTAGGTCTTGGCCAGCGCAAGGTGCTCGAACCGCTCGAAGGCCAGCGAATGATCCTCGCCCGGCCCGCCGGCCCGCTGTCCGGCGAGGATGCGCGCGGCGCTGATCGTGGCCAGGCTCATCCCGTCGCCGATGAACAGCACCAGGTTGCGTGCCGTTCCGGCAGCGACACGCTCGCGTCGCTCGACGATCTCGGCCGCCCCGGTGCGATACCAGCGGGCCGGGGTTTCGGCCCTGTCCCCGGCCTTCTGCTCCACGCTTTCCGGCGGCGCCGCCCGGGCCGGCGGGGGCGCGAGCGGCCCGATGAGCACGGTGCCACCGAACAGGAGGATTGCCGCGATCTCCGGCAGCGTCGTTCGTCGTTCGTGGGTCATGGCAGGGATTGTAGGCGGGCGCGGATGACGAGCGGGTGTCGCGACGACGTCGCCGACCCGAGGATCAGCGCGAAGCGGCCTTCAGTCGCTCGAGACAGTCGTCCATGTGCTCCGACAGCCGCTCGAGGACCGCGGCATCCGCGTCGTTCCAGGCCTGGTCCACGGCCTGGTCCAGGGCCGAATCCAGCGATTCGCGCCAACGCCCTTCGGCCGCCACCAGCCGTTCGGCCAGGGCGGCCGTTTCCGCACCGAGCAGATCGGCCGAGGCCTCGACCCAGGCCCGATCCGGATCGCCGGCGCTGGGCATCACGCCGCGCGACCGGAGCCGCTCGGCCAGCTGCTCGAGACACGCTCGCCGATCGCTCACGACCCGCCTCAGCGCGTCGGCCAGATCGGTGGACGGGACACCGTCCTCGAGCAATTCGCGGTAGCGCTCCAGCAGCTCGGCGCCGCGCGCATGGACCTCCATCAGGCAGGCCTCGTCGTCATCGCGGATCAGGCTCATGGGGTTTCCTCGTTCGACGTCTTCGGCTGCGAATTCTCCGCCTGCGACGCAGGCTTGTCCGAAGCTTGCCCGGACGTGCCGAAGGCGCCCGGACCGGGGCCGCGGACCACGGTCAGTGCGCCGGCCTCGAGCTCGATCTCGATCGGGGTTTCACCGAGGTCTTCGCCGTCGGCGGTCGTCGCCATCGGTCGCTTCGTCGTCAGGCTCACGCGGCGGCAGCGCTGGTGAACCAGCTTCGGCGAGCGAAAACGCTCCGGGCCCAGCAGCTTGACGGCGGCAAAGGTCCAGACCAGGCGCAGCGGATGATCGGCCCGGACCGCGTAGACCTCGAGTGCACCGTCGTCGACTTCGGCCTCGGGCACTCGATTGCCGCCTCCGTAGAAGGCGCCGTTGGCGACCGCGATTTCCAGCCAGCGACCGACGAAGACCCGGTCGTCGCAGCGGAGCCGGCCTCGGGTGCCGCGGTGTTCGCGCCACCGCTCGATCAGGCGCCCTGCGTAGCTGAAGCCCCCCAACCACTTCTTGTCCCGGTCGTCGACCGCGCGGCTGGCCTCCGCGCCGAGACCCATGTGGGCCACGTTGATGAAGGTTCGACGCCCGCTGGAGGCTTCGATACGGCCCAGGTCGATGACTGCGCGGACATCGTCGACGACCGCCCGGCAGGCCTCGTCCGGATCACCCGAAAGGCCGAGGCTGCAGGAGAAGTCGTTGGCCGTCCCGGAGGGCAGAACAGCCAGCACCGCACCGGCGCGGGCGCAGGCCCCGGCCGCTGCCTGCACCGTGCCGTCGCCGCCGGCGGCCAGCACCCGATCGTCACCTTCGATCGACGCGCCGTCCAGGCCGCCCGGGTCGATCGTCTCGTCGACGCCCAGGCCCGCGTCCCGGAGTCGTTCGAGCCAGAATTCCACGCCGCGATCGCCGTCGCCCGCAGCCGGATTGCCCACCAACCAGGTCGTCATGGAAACTCGAATCGTCGCGCACCAATGTTCAAGGTACCCGATGCGGCGGCCCACCGGGGTACCCTGTGACGTCCACGGCTCGCCCTGTTCGAGGCCCGACGCCGATCGTGACCGGGAGCGGCGCAGGGGTCGGGGCCGCGGAAGAGCCGGACCGTGCTTCCGGCCTGCCCGGCAAACCGAGGACTGCTTCGATGAATCCCGTACTGGCCCGCGTGGTCGAACTGCTCGAACTCGAGCGGCTGGAAGACAATCTGTTCCGTGGCCGCAGCCACGATATCGGCTCGCCGCAGGTCTTCGGCGGTCAGATTCTCGGCCAGGCCCTGTCAGCCGCTCATCGGACGGTCGATGACCGCGCACCCCATTCGCTGCACGCGTATTTCCTCAGGCCGGGTGACTTCAACCGGCCCGTGGTCTACCAGGTCGAGCGAACACGCGACGGCCGCAGCTACTCGAACCGGCGCGTTGTTGCGCTGCAGCACGGTCGGCCCATCCTCAATCTCGCGGCATCGTTCAAACGCGCAGAGGACGGACCCTCGCACCAGGCCGACATGCCGGACGTCGATGGACCGGAAGGTCTGAGCGAACTGGTCGACATCAACCGATCGATGCTCGACCGCGTGCCGGAGAAGATGCGGCGTTTCCTGGCCCATGAACCGCCCTTCGAATTCCGGCCGGTGGAGCCGCCCAAGTTGATCGATCCCTCCGAGCGAGCGCCCCGCAAGCATCTCTGGATGCGGGCCTGGAGTCGGCTTCCGGATGACCCGGAGATCCACCGCACGCTGCTGACCTACGTCTCCGACTACGAACTGCTGGGCACCGCGACGCTTCCCCACCGGCTTCCGTTCGGCAAGAAGACCGTGCAGATGGCCAGCCTCGACCACGGGATGTGGTTCCACCGTCCGTTCCGCGTCGACGACTGGCTGCTCTACGCCTTCGACAGCCCGACCTCCGGCGACGGTCGCGGCTTCAATCGCGGCCAGATCTTCGCCCGTGACGGCACGCTGGTGGCCTCGACGGTCCAGGAAGGAGTGATTCGGGTCTGGGAGTGAGGCAGGGGCTAGGGGGAAGGGGTCAGGGGGAAGGGGTCAGGGGGCCAGCAAAACCCTCGCTACGATCCCACTAGTGTCTGACCCCGGGTCCCTGGTCCCTCTATGATCACTTTCCGACCGGCGGAGATGTCCGCCGCGTCGGCCGGCTCGATGTGAATGGTGACGTCCGCCGCAGGCAGCATGCGGCGGCCGCGCTCGGGCCATTCGACCAGCAGCAGGGAATCGGCGTCGATCAATTCGTCCAGGCCGATGAAGTCGAGTTCCTCCGGGTCGGTCAGGCGATAGAGATCGAGGTGATGGACGTTCAGGCCGGCAAGCGCGTAGCTCTCGACCAGGCCATAGGTCGGGCTCTTGACCCGACCCTCGTGCCCGAGCCCGCGCAGCATGCCGCGAACCAGCGTCGTCTTGCCGGCGCCCAGGTCGCCGGAGAGCCAGACCTGCAGGCCGGGACCCAGGCGGCGGGCCAGGGTCTCGCCCAGGGCCAGCATCGCCGGTTCGCCGACCGGGCGATGGGTCTCGGAAGCCGGGCTCATTCCGGCAGTACGCGGTGGAGATGGTCGATGACCTGCCCGGCCAGGACCTGGCGCCGGCCCTCGGCCGCGACCTCGGCCGCGCGCGCATGCAGGACCGTGCCCGCCCGCGCCGCGTCGAACGGGGCCAGCCCCTGCCCGAGAAGACTTGCCAGGATGCCGGTCAACGCATCGCCCATGCCGGCGGTGGCCATGGCGGGGGTGCCGAAGGGACACACGGCCAGGCGACCGTCCGGGGCGGCGACCAGGGTGCCGAAGCCCTTCAGGACGACCACGGCATGGTAGCGCCCGGCCAGTTCGCGAGCCGCCGCGAAACGGTCGCGCTGCACCTCTCGGCTGTCGACGCCCAGCAGCCGCGCCGCCTCGCCGGGGTGCGGCGTCAGGATCCAGTCGTCGCGTTCCTGCCGCCGGCCGTCGCGCCCCTCGGCCAGGCGGTTCAGGCCGTCGGCATCCAGCACCAGCGGCGTCTCACGTCGCAGCAGCCGATCCCAGACCGCGCGCGACCAGTCGCTGCGGCCCAGACCCGGACCGAGTGCGATGACGTCGGCGCGTCCGGCCAGCGCGTCCAGCCGCTCGCCGTCCTCGGCGTCGGCCCACATCGCTTCGGCCAGACCCGGCGCCATGGCGGCCGCGTGGACGGCCCGGGTCGCGATCGAGACCAGGCCCGACCCGGTTTCCAGCGCGGCCCTCGCCGCGAGCAGCGCAGCGCCGGGCATGCCGTGGTCGCCGCCGCAGACCAGCACGTGACCCAGATCGCCCTTGTGGGTCGAGGCACGACGCGGAGCCAGCCAGCGCGAAGCCGCGTCGGCATCGAGCCGCTCGGCATCCGGCTCGGTCGCGTCGAAGGCCTGTCCGGGTACGTCGAGGGAAGCCAGCGTGACATCGCCGGTCCAGTCGCCGGCCGACCCGGTCAGCAGGCCTCGTTTCATCGCGATGAAGGTCACGGTCGCATCGGCGCGCACCGCCACGCCCATCGGCTGGCCCGTATCGGCGTTCAGGCCGGAGGGCACATCCAGCGCAAGCACCTCGGCCGGGCACTCGTTGATGGCGTGCAGATGCCCGGCGGTCTCCTCGCGCACGTCCTGCTCGAGGCCGGTGCCGAGCACCGCGTCGACCACGAGGTCGGCGCCGGTCAGTTTGCCGGCCAGCGACTCGGCGGCGTGGATCGCACCGCCGGATCGCCGCCACGCCGCACAGGCGGCCGCGGCATCCCCGTCCAAACCGTCGGGATTCGCCAGGGCGACCAGGTCGACGTCGAGGCCGGCGGCCCGGAGATGCCAGGCCACCACGTAGCCGTCGCCGCCATTGTTGCCGCCGCCGCAGACCACCACGATCCGGCGGGCCTGCGGGAAACGCTCCCGGAGCCGCTCGAAGGCAGCGCGTCCGGCGCGCTCCATCAGCTCCCGGCCCGGGATTCCCAGTTCGTCGATCGCGCGTGCGTCGATCGCCCGGGCCTGCTCGGCCCGATATACTCCGTCGGCATGTCGCATGGCTCCGATTATAAGAACGATTCGACGCTCGACGCGGCGCGACTGGTGTCCGACCTGCGCGAATGGGGCCTGCAACTCGGGTTCCAGAAGGTCGGCGTCAGCGACATCGACCTAGAGGCCGACGAGCGCCGGCTCGAAGCCTGGCTGGCCGATGGGCGCCACGGCGAGATGGAGTGGATGGCGCGGCACGGCCGCAAGCGTTCCCGGCCGGATCAGCTTGTTTCCGGAACCCGCTCGGTGATCGTCGCCCGAATGGACTATCTGCCCGAGGCGGCAAGCGATCCGCTCGAACTGGCCCGGCAGGGCGGCCGCGCGTGCATCTCGCGCTACGCCCTGGGACGCGACTACCACAAGGTCCTGCGCGCCCGCTTGAAGGCCCTTGCCGGCCGCATCGAGGAACGGATCGGGCCGTTCGGCTACCGGGTGTTCACCGATTCGGCGCCCGTGCTCGAGAAACCGCTCGCGGCCAAGGCCGGACTGGGCTGGATCGGCAAGCACACCAACCTGCTCGACCGGCACGCCGGCAGCTGGTTCTTCCTCGGCGAGATCTACACCGATCTTGCGCTGCCGGTCGATTCACCGGTGCGCGATCACTGCGGCTCGTGCCGTCGCTGCATCGACGTCTGCCCGACCGACGCGATCACCGCGCCCTACCAGCTCGATGCCCGGCGGTGCATCTCCTACCTGACGATCGAATTGAAGGGGGCGATCCCCGTGGAGTTCCGTCGCGCGATCGGCAACCGCGTCTACGGCTGCGACGATTGCCAGGCGGTCTGTCCGTGGAACCGCTACGCCGACTTCACCGGTGAGAGCGACTTCACGCCGCGCCACGGCCTGGACGCACCGAAGCTGGTCGACCTGTTCGCCTGGAGCGAGCAGGAATTCCTCGACCGGACGCAGGGCAGCGCGATCCGGCGTATCGGCCACGAACGCTGGTTGCGCAACCTCGCCGTCGGTCTCGGCAACGCGCCGACTTCGCCCGAGGTGGTCGACGCCCTGCGCGCCCGGGTGGACCACCCCTCCGCACTGGTCCGCGAACACGTCGCCTGGGCGCTGGCCCAGCATGCAGGCGGAATTCGGGACTAGCCGAAAGAACGCGACGGGCGAACCGGGAACGCCTCCGCGGTCGGTCCGGTGCCGTGGAGCGGGCTGCCGACCTGCCCCCCTGGCCCGCCCCCGTGCACCTACAGGCGGATGCCGATGCCGATGCCCAACTGCGTCTGCGGCCGCGGGTCGCGGATCGGCCAGAGCTCGATCTGGCGGGCGTCGATCACCGGCTGGTCGATGTCGAACTCGCCGACCGCGCGGGTCTGGACCGTCGCGAAACGACCCAGCGCGGTCAGCAGCCGGCCCGGTGCGTAATTGACCGGCTCCAGGAAGCCGGGATAGCGCACGACGAAGCGCACCCCGCCTTCGGCCGACGCGCGTGGACGGTCCGAATGATCCAGCGGCAGGGCCAGGATCTCGAGTTCGGTCGCCTCCGCGGAATTGACGACGCCGACGATGCGCCCGCCCCACAGCACGCGTTCGCCGGGCCGGATCTCTCCGCGCAGTGCGTCGGCAGGTCCCTTCGCGACGACCCCTCCGGCCTCGGAAAACGGGCTGGACGCACAACCGGCCACCAGCAACGCGACGATCACCATGGCCGGCAGCAGGGGCCGGACACCCCGCGTTGACCGAAGCCGGGCCATGGAGGTTGCGTGGACCTGGCAGGTCCGGGGAATCGGTCGGTTCGGACGATGGATTCGGTTCATTCCGGCGCTCCGGTGCGGGATGCGCCCATCGTGCCAGAACGAGGCGCGCTGCGGAACCACCGCTGGGGTCGCAATCGTCAGGGTGTTATCCTGTTGGGTCAACTACTTCAACGACAGGATTTTTGTCATGCAAGCAACTTCCGATACCGTGGTCTCGATCGACTACACCCTGACCGACAACGACGGTGAGGTGATCGACACCTCGGAAGGTCGCGAACCGCTGGCCTACCTGCACGGCCACGGCAACATCATTCCAGGCCTGGAGAAAGCGCTGGAGGGCAAGACCGAAGGCGACGAGCTCGAGGTTACCGTCGAACCCGAAGAAGGCTATGGCCCGCATCGCCAGGAACTCGTCCAGACCGTTTCGATGGAGGCGTTCGCCGGCATCGACAAGGTCGAGCCGGGCATGAAGTTCAATGCGGAATCGGCACAGGGTCCGCTGGTCGTCACGGTCACGAAGATCGAGGGCGAGCAGGTCACGATCGACGCCAACCACGACCTGGCCGGCAAGGAACTGAATTTCGCCGTCACCGTCCGCGATATCCGCGAGGCCACCGACGACGAGAAGGAAGCCGGCCAGGTTACCGGCTGAGCTTCCCCTTCCTCCCGCCCGGCTCGATCCCGCTTGATCGAGTCCGGCGCCGAGTGTTGACGAACACGCCGGGCCCCGCCCGGCGTTTTCCATCCGGGGTTCGGGCCGTGTCGACACCGCCCGCTCCTTGAACGGCTGACGGGGCCCGATGGACTCCAGCCGGCGGACTTCAGGCTTCAGGACTTTCCGCTGAACGAACGGATGCGCCGCCGTTGCCGCTTGTCCGGCCGGCGCCCGGGATCCGTGTCGCCGGCCAGCCGGCGCTGTTCGGCCCGCTGCTCGCGCGCCGCGATACTGGCCGGAGTCTCGGCATAGAGCTCGCGGGCCTGCGGCGCCGGGCCTCGCCGTTCGGACAGCGCGCGCACCTCGACCACGAACACCGTTTCACCTCGCGTGATGTTCAGGCGATCACCGACCGAGATCGAACGGGCCGGCTTGCAGCCTCGGCCGTTGACCTGCACATGGCCACCCTTGACCGCAGCCTGGGCAAGGGAGCGGGTCTTGAAGAACCGCGCCGCCCACAGCCACTTGTCGATTCGAACGGCATCCATCCGCGAAGCCTAGCAGGAGGCGGCCGCCCGGTGGATCCAGCATCGCTTGCCGATTCAGCGCAACACGCCGGCGTCGGCCATTTTCCGCGCGTAGACCAGCAGAAACACACCGACCACGAAGATCACCGCCGAGAAGATCGCACCGCCGGTACCCATGATCTCGATACCGTCGCTGAGGAACAGCGAATAGACGCTGCCGACGATCATGCCGACCAGCGACAGCGCGAACAGCCCGACGGCCCAGCGCCGACGAAGCAGCAGCGCGATCGAGCCCAGCAACGCCCCCCAGACCCCGAGGGCCCAGAACACGCTGAACCAGGCCGGCAAGCCGTAGAAATAGGCGAGCTGTTGTTCGCTGAAATTGCTCATGTAGAAATCGAGCCGCAGCTTTGTGGCCAGGTAATCGAATGCGCCCATGGCGTTCCACAGCAGCGACAGCACGCCGACGATCCACAGATGCATTGGTGCGCGGGCATTGACTTGATGCATGACTCCCTCCTCGATGGACGAGCGGATGCTCCCCGGCCCAATCCTGACACAACGGCGCCTGCCGGGCCACCCAGGCCATCGACGGCGATGGGCGGGAATCGACGGCCAGCGATCGCAATCTGCGCCGGTCCGGGTCGGTTGATTCAGCCCGCGCCCGCGTCCTGGCCGGCAACGATTACCCGATTCCGGCCGGCGCGCTTGGCCCGGATCAACGCGCGATCCGCCCGGTCGATCAGCGTCTCCGCCGACTCTCCGATAATCCAGCCGGCCACGCCGATGCTCAGCGTCGGCGAGGCGACCGACCCGCCGTGACCGGACAGTCCGATCCGGTCGAGCTCGAACGACGCGCGCAGCGCGTCCAGGCGGCGGCCGGCGTCCGCCGGGTCCACGTCCGGAAGGATCACCGTGAACTCCTCTCCACCGTACCGCGCCACGACCCCCGGGCGCTCGAGCCGCTCGGCCAGGCGCTCGGCGATCGCACGCAGCGCGGCGTCGCCGGCCAGATGGCCGAAGCGGTCGTTGAATTCCTTGAAGTCGTCGACGTCGATCATGGCCAGCGTCACCGATCGGCCCGTCAGTGCAGCCTCGCCGAGCTCGCGCTCCAGGCGGCTGTCCAGCCACGCCCGATTGCGGATACCGGTGAGACGGTCCTGGCTGGACAGCTGCAGCAGCTTGCGCGTCTGGTGAACGCAGGCCAGCGCAAGCAGCGTCATGGCCGCGATCAGGATCAAGCGCGAAATCTGGTCTCCCCAACTGTGGAAGCCGTAGAGGAACGGCGCCCAGGACGCGTCGTTCAGGTCGCCGAACGCGACCGCCCCGGCGATGACCGCAGCGTACTGCACAAGAGCCAACCCGCCGGCGAAGAGACACACGCGGCGATCGCCGCGCAGCGCGGTCGCCGCGATGGACACCAGGTAGAGCTCGTAGACCACCCGGCTGTTGATCGCCACGTGCGGCAGGCCCTGGATCAGGAACAACGCAAGGACCAGCGATATGGACGTGATGTCGAAGGCGGCCGAAACGAAGCGCCAGCGCACCGCCGCACCGTCGCGCAGCACCTTGCGCAGCAGAAAAACGGCGAATACCAGCGCCAGGGATGCCATCGCGCCGCCGGTGAACACTTCCACGATCCGCGCCCCGCTCAGCCAGGCGATCGGCGGCATCAGCACGATCAGGCTGACCACTACCAGGCGGATTCTCGCGACCAGCACTTCGCCGATCGCGCCGGCTTCCAGCATCAACTCGTCGGGCGGCTCGAGGAGGCGCCGGATCGCTCCAGGCCTTTGTTGCCTCGTCCCGCCCGTTTGCATCGGAATCAGGCCAGTTCGCGGATGCTGCCCGGCAAGGGCACCGATTCGCCGCTGGCCTTGTCGATCCACACCAGGGTGACCGCTGCATCCGCGTAACGGGTCGCTTGCGCGTCCTTGTCCTGCGGCACCGACCGGATCTCGCTGTGCAGCTTGATGCTCGAACGGCCCGGCGATTCCGGTCGGATCGTCACTTCCAGCCGCTCCGGCCAGTGGATGGGCCGCCGGTAGTTGATGTTGACGTTGGCCACCACCGGACCGGCGTCGCCCTCCTGCCAGTGACAGGGCACGCTATCCATCCAGTGGCTGCGGCACTGTTCGAGGTAGGCCAGGAACACGGCATTGTTGACGTGGCCGAAGGAGTCGACGTCGCCCCAGCGAACGTCGAGTTCGATGCTGAAATCCGACATGGTTCCAACCCCTTGCAGTCGATTCGTTGAGCCGCCGGACCCCGCGGCCGGCGGCTGAGCCTACAGTGTACTCGTCCGGGCAGCGTTCGAGGACCGGGCCGTCAGGCCGACTTTCGCCGCCGCCGCTTGATGCCCGGCATTTCGGCCAGGTACCGTCCCGTCCAGGACTCCTTCTCCGCGGCGATCTGCTCGGGCGTGCCGGTGGCCAGGATCGTGCCGCCGCGCACGCCGCCCTCGGGGCCCAGGTCGATGATCCAGTCGGCGGTCTTGATCACGTCGAGATTGTGTTCGATCACGACCACGGTGTTGCCCTCGTCGCGCAGCCGGTGCAGCACGCCCAGCAGCTGCTTGATGTCGTGGAAATGCAGCCCGGTCGTTGGCTCGTCGAGAATGTACAGGGTGTTTCCCGTGTCGCGCTTGGACAGCTCGCGCGCCAGCTTGATCCGCTGCGCCTCGCCACCCGACAGCGTGACCGCCGACTGCCCCAGCGTGATGTAGGAAAGGCCGACGTCCATCAGCGTCTGCAGCTTGCGGGCCACGGCCGGCACCGCATCGAAGAACGGCAGCGCGTCCTCGACGGTCATCTCGAGCACCTCGTGGATGTTCTTGCCCTTGTAATGGACCGTCAGCGTTTCGCGGTTGTAACGCTTCCCGTGGCAGACGTCGCAGGGCACGAAGATATCCGGCAGGAAATGCATCTCGACCCGGACCATGCCGTCGCCCTGGCAGGCCTCGCAGCGGCCGCCCTTGACGTTGAAGGAAAACCGGCCCGGCTTGTAGCCTCGCGACCGGGCCTCGCCGGTGCCGGCGAACAGTTCGCGGATCGGCGTGAACAGGCCCGTGTAGGTGGCCGGGTTCGATCGTGGCGTTCTGCCGATCGGGCTCTGGTCGATGTCGACCACCTTGTCGAACAGATCCAGCCCGGAATGCCGGACGTACGGCGCCGGGTTCTCGGATGCTCCGTTGAGTTCGCGCGCCATCAGCTTGTACAGCGTGTCGTTGATCAGGGTCGACTTGCCCGACCCGGACACGCCGGTCACGCAGACGAACAGGCCGGCCGGGATTTCCAGGTCGACGTTCTTCAGGTTGTTGCCGGTCGCTCCATCGAGCCGGAAGATGCGCCTGGCCTTCGGCCTGGTGCGCTTCTTCGGCACCTCGATTTCCTTGCGCCCGCTCAGGTAATCGCCGGTCAGCGATTCCTCGCAGGTCTCGATGCCGTCGGGTGGCCCCGAATACACGATGCGCCCGCCGTGCACGCCTGGTCCCGGCCCGATGTCGACGATGTGATCGGCCGAACGGATCGCGTCTTCGTCGTGCTCGACGACAATCACCGTGTTGCCGAGGTCGCGCAGGCGGGTCAGGGTCTCGAGCAGGCGCGAATTGTCGCGCTGGTGGAGGCCGATGGACGGTTCGTCGAGCACGTACATCACTCCGACGAGGCCGGCGCCGATCTGGCTGGCCAGGCGGATACGTTGCGCTTCGCCGCCCGAGAGCGTGTCGGCCTGGCGGTCCAGGGTGAGGTAGTCCAGACCGACGTTGACCAGGAATTGCAGCCGCTCGCGGACTTCCTTGAGAATCCGCCCGGCGATCTCGCCCCGCCAGCCGTCCAGGTCCAGCTCGTCGAAGAACGAAAGGCACTGCTCCACCGAGGAGGACGAGACCTCCGGCAAGGACCGCTCGGCGATGAACACGTTGCGCGCAGCCGCATTCAAGCGCTGGCCGTTGCACGTCGGGCAGGCCTGCTCGGAGATGTAGCGCGAAAGTTCCTCGCGCACCACGCGCGAGTCGGTCTCGCGGTAGCGCCGCTCCAGGTTCGGGATCACCCCGACGAAGGGATGCTTCCGGGTCTGGCTGCCGCCGTCTGCAAAGTAGCGGAAGGCGATCTTTTCGCTGCCCGAGCCATGGAGGATCACGTCCCGGACCTTCTCCGGCAGTTCGCCGAACGGCGTCTCCGGGTCGAAATCGTAGTGCCGGCCCAGCGACTGGATCATCTGGAAGTAGTAGGCATTGCGGCGATCCCAGCCGCGCACGGCGCCGCCGGCCAGGCTCAGCTCAGGGTTGCCCACTACCCGGTTCGGGTCGAAGAACTGCTTGTGGCCGAGGCCGTCGCAGGCCGGGCAGGCCCCGTTCGGATTGTTGAACGAAAACATCCTCGGCTCGAGCTCCGGCAGGCTGTAGTCGCATACGGGGCAGGCGAAGCGGGCCGAGAACAGCAGTTCGCCGAGCTCGCTGTCGGCATCCATCGGCGCGACGACGGCAATCCCGTCCGTGAGAGCGAGCGCGGTTTCCATGCTCTCGGCCAGGCGCTGGGCCAGGTCGTCGCGGACCTTGAACCGGTCGACCACGGCCTCGATCGTGTGCTTCTTGCGCAGTTCGAGCGCTGGAACCCCGTCGTCGAGATCGACGACCCGACCGTTGATCCGGGCCCGGATGAATCCCTGCGAGCGGAGCTCCTGGAGCAGGTTGGCGTGCTCGCCCTTGCGGTTCCGGATCACCGGCGCAAGCAGCATCATGCGCGTCCCCTGGGGCAGGTTGAGCACCGTGTCGACCATCTGACTGACGGTCTGCGCATCCAGCGTTTCACCGTGCTCGGGGCAGCGCGGCGTGCCGACGCGCGCGTACATCAGGCGCAGGTAGTCGTGAATTTCGGTGACCGTGCCGACGGTCGAGCGGGGGTTGTGACTGGCCGCCTTCTGCTCGATCGAGATCGCCGGACTCAGCCCCTCGATATGATCGAGGTCCGGCTTCTGCATCATCGACAGGAACTGCCGAGCGTAGGCCGACAGCGACTCGACGTAGCGACGCTGGCCTTCGGCGTAGATGGTGTCGAACGCCAGCGAGGACTTGCCCGACCCGGACAGTCCCGTGAACACGATCAGGCGATCGCGCGGAAGCTCCAGGTCGATATTGGCCAGATTGTGGGTGCGTGCTCCGCGAAGGGTAATCTTGTCCACGTGGCTGAGGGCCCCGCCGGTCGGCTAAACCCGCAACTATACCCGGTGGGGTGAAACACGCGCAAAAGGATGCGACTCGGAAACGAAGCGCGCTGTGCCGGGGTCTGCCCGAAGAGCCGAAAGCCGGCTCAGTGGGACCCGGGCCGCATCCACTGCCAGATGCGCATCGGCGGGATATTGAGCATCACCGGCGCCGACCGCTTCGGCTCGCCGAACACCGGCAGGGCCAGGCGGGCGACCTCGGACCGAAACTGGTAGGCCACGAACACGCCGGTCTCCGCAAGACTGTCGCGTACGGCCGCGAGGATCGATGTGCCGAGTTCACCGGGCATGGTCGAGAACGGAATCCCCGAGATCACCGCATCCGGCGAGCCCAGGCCGTGCTCGGTCAGGATGGCCGGCAGATCGGCGGCGCTGCCCGTGTGCGCGATCAGCCTCGGGTCGCCGATCGACTCGACGATCGCCGTGAATCGCGGCTCGAGATCGATGGCCAACAGTCGCCCGTCGGCCGGCATCGCATCGAGCAGCGCGCGGGTCGTGCCGCCGGTTCCCGGACCCAGCTCCACGACGACTCGCGCACGATCGAGCCTGGAGAATTCGATGATCCGGCGCTCCATGAAGCGCGAACTGGGGATCACCGAGCCGACCTGGCCGGGGTTGCGCAGGAAGCCGCGGAAGAAGTCCACGCTCTTGCGGGCGCCGTTGCTGTCCTTGCGTGCTGCCTTGTCCACGGGATCTCCCGGTCGTAGGGTGGTCGGAGGAGTCGCTTGCGCGCCGGCCGAGGGGCTTCGGTCCGGACCGCGCACAGGATACCAGCGCCCGGCGGCCCCAGGACGCCGCTGCGGACGGAATCCGACCGAAACTGGATATTGACCCGGGGGCCGGTTTCCGATAACATTCCCGCTCTTTAGTCACGCATTTTCTGGAGCTAACCAGCATGTACGCGGTATTCAAAACCGGTGGCAAGCAGTACAAGGCCTCGACCGGCGACGTCGTGCGCGTCGAGAAACTGCCGGCCGAGATGGGTTCCTCGGTCGAGATCGACGAGGTTCTGATGGTCGCCGACGGCGACGACATCCGCGTCGGCGCTCCGACCCTGGACGGTGGCAAGGTCAAGGCCGAAGTGGTCGCGCACGGTCGCGGCGACAAGGTGCGGATCATCAAGTTCCGCCGGCGCAAGCACTCCATGAAGCAGATGGGCCACCGCCAGTACTACACCGAACTCAAGATCACCGGCATCGAGGGCTGAGCAATGGCACATAAGAAAGCAGGCGGTTCGACACGTAACGGCCGCGACTCGAATCCGAAGTTCCTGGGCGTCAAGCGCTACGGCGGCGAACAGGTCGACGCAGGCAACATCCTGGTTCGCCAGCGCGGCACCCGCTTCCACGCCGGCGACGGCGTCGGAGTCGGTCGCGACCACACGCTGTTCGCGCTGATCGACGGCAAGGTCGTGTTCCGCGAGAAGGGCAAGCCGGCCCGCAAGTTCGTATCGATCGAGCCGACCGAGTAATCGAGCCGGCCTCGGGACCCCGTCCCGGGTCGTTCGAATCGAGCCCGAGGAAGCCGGCCGCTGGCCGGCTTTTTCGTGCCCGCAGGCATCCCGCTCGACCGACCTACCCCCCTCCGCTCCGCCACGGGAAGACCTCCGATGAAATTCGTCGATGAAGCCACGATCGAAGTCCGCGCGGGCCGCGGCGGCCACGGCTGCGTCAGTTTCCGGCGCGAGAAGTACATCCCGAAGGGCGGCCCGGACGGCGGCGACGGCGGCGACGGCGGCAGCGTCTGGCTGGAAGCCGATTCCGGGCTGAACACGCTGGTCGACTTTCGTCACGCCCGCTTGTTCCAGGCCCGCAACGGTCAACCCGGCGCGGGCCGCCAGAAGACCGGGAAATCGGCCGAGGACGTGATCGTGCGGGTTCCGCTGGGCACCCAGGTCCGGGCGACCGAGACCGGCGAACTGATCGGCGATCTGACCGAGCCTCGCCAGCGCTTGCTGGTCGCCCGCGGCGGCATCGGCGGCCGCGGCAACATCCACTTCAAGTCGTCGGTCAATCGGACCCCGCGCCAGTTTTCCGAGGGCACGCCGGGCGAGGAGCGCGGCCTGCAGCTGGAACTCAAGGTCCTGGCCGACGTGGGCCTGCTCGGGTTTCCCAATGCCGGCAAGTCCACGTTCATCCGCGCCGTGTCGAAAGCCCGGCCGAAGGTTGCCGACTACCCCTTCACCACCCTGCACCCGAACCTCGGCGTGGTTTCGCTGGAACCGGGCCGCAGCTTCGTGATCGCCGACATTCCCGGCCTGATCGAGGGCGCCGCCGAAGGCGCCGGCCTGGGCCACCGATTCCTGAAGCACCTCGGCCGCACCGGGTTGCTGCTGCATCTGGTCGAGATCGACCCGCTGGACGGCAGCGACCCCGCCGATCAGGTCCGGGCCCTGGAAAGCGAGCTGGCCCGCTACGACGAGGCGCTGGCCGGCAAGCCGCGCTGGCTGGTAGTCACCAAGCTCGACCAGCGCGCCGAGGAGGACCGCGACGCCGCCGTGGCAGATCTGGTCGATCGACTCCAATGGGACGGACCGGCATTCGGCATCTCGTCGCTCAGCGGCGACGGACTGAAGCCGCTGGTTCAGCAGATGGCCCGCCACATTCTCGACCGCGAAGACGGCGCGCCGCCCACCGAAGTTAGCGAGGATTCTTCGGACCCGGAGCGCCCGGCCGACGATCCTGCGGAACCTTGAGCCGGCGATCGACTCCAACGGCCTGACCGGCAGCCGGAGCGCCGGTTCCGGATTCCCGCCGCCCAAGGAGCTTTCGATGCCGACGCCCGCCCCCCGCTGCACCACCCCTTTCCATCGAACGGCCACCGCTTGTATGGCCGCCGCAGCGCTGCTGCTCGCCACGTCCCCCGCAGCGGCGGCGGTCGATGCCGTGACGGTCTATCCCGATCGGGCCAGCGTGACCCGCGTGATTTCCGAACGCGTCGGCCCCGACATGGCCGAGCTGATCGTCGACGACCTGCCCATCGGCCTGGACCGCGACAGCCTCCGCGTCGGCGCAACCGGGCCCGATGGCCTCCGCATCGGCGCGCTGGACTTCGACATCGCCCGCGGCAGCGAGCGGGTCAACCCGGCCGCGCGCGAGCTGGCCGAACGGATCGAAACGCTCGAGGCCGAACGTGCCGGCGTAGCCGACCGGATCGCCGCGCGTGATCTCCAGCTCAGCCTCCTGCAGCGCGTGGTCGCGTCGTCCGGCGACAACGCGCCGGCCCCCGGCGAACTGCTCGCCCAACTCGACCGGCTCGGCGAGCAGGCCGATCGCGTCTACGCCGAGCGGCGCGAACTGCTCGAACGGCAGGCCGCGCTGAACGAAGACATCGAGCGCCTGCAACGAGAGCTTTCCGATCTCGGCAACCAGCAACAGGACCAGCTGAAGCTGCGCATCGCGCTCGACGCGCCCAACGCGGGCTCGGCCCGCTTCACCCTCGACTACACGGTCGGCGGCGCATCGTGGCGGCCGGTCTACGAATGGCGGCTGGATACCAGCGCCGCGGAGTTGACGCTGGTCCAGTCGGCCGAGGTGCGCCAGGCCACCGGCGAGGACTGGTCCGATGCCCGGGTCGCGGTCTCGCTGGCCCGTCCGTCCAGCGGCGGCGCGCTGCCGGAGCTCCATCCCTGGTGGATCGACGTGCTGCAGCCCCAGCCCGAACGGCGTGCACAGTACGCGGAAGCGCCACAGATGCTCGACGCCGTGCAAGTCAGCGGCTCTCGCATGAAGGAAGCGTCGGTCGATATGGCTCGACTGGCCGGAACCGCCCTGACCCAGCGCTACGACCTCCCCGGCCGGGTCGCGATCCCATCGGACAACCAGCCGCACCGCTTCCGCCTCGACGAACGGACGCTCGCCGCCGAGCTTGCCGCGCGCGCGGTACCGAGCCGCCAGCCGGCGGCATGGACCTTCGTCGAAGCCGAGTGGACCGGCGATGCCGCGCTGCCGCCGGGGCCGGTCCAGCTGTTCCAGGACGGCGCCTCGATGGGCCGCAGCGCGTTCGCGGGCGCCGCGCCGGGCGCGGTCATCGAGTCGAGCTTCGGCGTCGACGACCGGATCGAGATCGACCACGAGCTGGTTCGCCAGGAACGCGAGGTCACCGGATTGCTGAGCAAGACGGTCAACGAATTGCGCGAGCATCGGATCACGATCACCAATCGACACGCCCGCCCGGTTTCGCTGACGGTGCTCGATCAGTTGCCGGTCTCGCGCGACGAGCGGATCGAGGTCCGCCTGACCGATCGCAGCACGTCCCCGGACCGGCGCGACATCAACGACCAGCCCGGTCGCATCGCCTGGGACCTCGACCTGGAACCCGGCCAGACGCGCGAACTGGTGCTCGGCGTGGTCGTCTCGTGGCCCGAGGACCTGCCCGGGGTTTCGGGCTGGTAGACCGCTCGCGAGGGGCACCTCACAGCGTTCCGGCAGCCGCCGGGACGGCCGAAGATCCGCTGCTATACTCACGCCCGACGGTCGACCCCGGCCGTCGGGCGACTTGCACTGGACCGGGATTCGATGCCTCCTACTCCGCGACAACCCACGCGACCGGGGCGGCTCACGCCCGCCCGCCGCAAGCGCATCGATGCACTGCTCGACGAGTTGCTCGACATGGACGCGGATGCACGCGCGATCCGTCTCGACGCGCTCGCTCGACGCTGCCCCCGCCTCCACGCACACGTCGTCCGGCTGGTCGAGGCCTCCACCGCCCCGACCGACTACCTGCGCACGCTGTTCGAGCGACTCCGCGGGACGGCCCGACCCGACGACCTGCCCGAATGCAGTCTGCCGATCGGCACCCGGATCGGCGGCTGGCGCCTGATCGAACCCGCCGGCGCCGGCGGCATGGGCCTGGTCTACCGGGCCGAGCGCGCCGACGGCGCGTTCGAGATGCCGGTCGCGCTGAAGTTGATCCGCCGCCTGGACCCGGCCCTGGTCCGCCAGCTCGAGATCGAACGCCGCCTGCTGGCCCGGCTCGATCACCCGAACGTTGCCCGACTGATCGACGGCGGCGTGACCGACGAGGGTTGGGCCTGGCTGGCGATGGAGTGGATCGACGGTGCCGATCTCGACGACTGGATCGGCACCCGGCCCGGCATCGTCGAGCGCCTCAAGACCTTTTCCGAGCTGGCCGATGCCGTCGCCCAGGCCCATCGTCGCCGGATCGTCCACGGTGACATCAAGCCCGCCAACGTCCGCGTGGCAAGCGACGGCCGCGCCCGGCTGCTCGACTTCGGCGTCGCCCGGCTGCTCGGCGACGACGCCGAGGACGGGCTCGCCGCGCTGACCCCGGCGTTCGCTGCGCCGGAGCAGAAGCGGGGCGAGCCCGTGACCCCCCAGGCCGATGTCTTTGCGCTCGGAGCGCTGCTCTACTGGATGCTCACTCGCCGCACCCTGGCCGAGGACGACGCCGACGTCCGCCTCGAGCGCCTGCGCACCGTGCATCCCCGGGGCCGGGAACTGGCTGCGCTGGTCGCGACTGCGACCGCCGACGATCCGGACGATCGCTATGACGGCGTCAACGGCCTCCTGCGCGACCTCGAAGCGTTCCGCACGTTCCGGCCGCTGAGCGCGATGCCGGCGAACCGGCGCTACGTGATGGCCCGCTTTCTGCAGCGCAACCGGGCCGGCATCACATTGGCGGGGCTGTGCCTGTTGCTCATGGTCGCCGGCGTCGCCGGCATCGCCTGGCAGGGTCGGATCGCGATCGAGCAGCGCGACCGGGCCGAGGTCGAGGCCGCCACCGCAGAGCGCGTCACCGACTTCCTGGTCGATCTGTTCGAGCAGGCCGACCCCGAGCGGGCGCGCGGCCGCGAGCTGACCGCGCGCGAGCTGGTCGCGCTCGGCACGGAACGGATCGCCGAGCTCGATTCCCAGCCGCGCGTGCAGACCCGCGTACTCGGCACCCTGGGCCGGGTCCACCGGACCCTCGGCGACTACGACGCCGCCGAGCCGCTGTTGCGCCGCGCCCTGGCCCAGGCCGAGAACGACCCGGCAGCAGCGCCGGTCCAGCGCGCCGAGCTTCGCGTCCGGCTCGGTGACCTGCTGAGCGCTGCCGGACGCTACCCGGAAGCGCGCGAACTGACCCGTGAGGCCCTCGAGCTGCTTCCTCCGGGACCGGGCGCGGAGCGCGCCGGCACACTCAACAACCTCGGCAACATCGCCTACGCCGAGGGCGACTTCACCGCCAGCCAGGCCTACTACGAGCGTGCGTTGGCCATGCATCGAGCGATCGACCCGGGCGGCGAAGGCGAGGCCCTGGCCACCCTCAACCTCGGTTCCGTGTTCGCGATCCGCGACCAGCACGAACAGGCAAGGGACCACTTCCGGCGGGCCTGGGAAATGCGCCTCGACCTGCTCGGCGAAGATCACCCGGATACCGCCGACGCGCTGTATCGCGTCGCCGACTCGCAGGTATCGATGGGCGAACTCGACGCCGCCGAGGAGACCTACCTGCGCGTTCTCGACCGCTATCGGACGATCTACGGCGATCGTCACCCGCGAACGGCCTGGCTGCTGCACTCGATCGGCATCCTCAAGTGGCGGCAGGGCGACCTCTACGCCGCCGAACCGTACTGGGCCGAGGCCCTGGAGATCCGCCGCGAGGTGCTCGACCCCATGCATCCCGATATCGGCGCCAGCCTGAACGCGATGACCTTCGTGATGCGCGACCAGGGCCGGCTGGAGGAGGCCTACGAGGTGCTGCTGGAGGTGCTGGCGATCGCCCGGACGCGCTTCGGCGAACGGCACTACGCCGTTGCCTCGACGATGCACAATCTCGGCATCCTGGCGCTGGAAATGGGCCGTCCTGACGAGGCCGAACAGCGCCTGGACGCCGCCTACGCGATGCGCCGGTCGCTCCTCGGCGACGTGCATTCGGAAGTAGCGAACTCGCAGGAAGGCATGGCCCGCCTGGCCCGCGCACGGGGCGATCTCGAAGCGGCCCGCGAATGGGCTCGCCGTGCGCTGGCCACCTACGCCGAAGTCCACGGTCGCGAAGATCACCCGGAAGCCGAACGCACCCGGGCCCTGCTGGCCGACCTTGCCGAGGACGCATCGGGTGACTGAGCGTCCCGCGCGCCTGACGTCGGGTCGTCGTCGGCTGCTCGACCGGCTGTTCGACGACCTGCTCGACCTCGACGAACCCGCCCGCCGAAAGCGCCTGGAGCGGCTCGCGTCGAGCCATCCCCGCCTCCATGCCCACCTGGCCCGGCTGGCCGCCGCGGCCGACCCGGACGACGACGCATTCATGACCGCCTTCGGCCGCGTCGGCGCGGCGGCCCTGTCATCGCTGGACGCCAGCGACGAGCCGATGGCGAGCGGCACGCGTATCGGTGACTGGCGCTTGATCGAGGCGGTCGGGCGCGGCGGCATGGGCCAGGTCTACCGGGCCGAGCGTGCCGACGGTGCGTTCGAGATGCAGGCGGCGATCAAGTTCATCCGCACGGCGACCAACCAGCGCCTGGCCGAACGTCTGGCGGTCGAACGTCGACTGCTCGCGCGCCTCGACCATCCCGGCATCGCGCGACTGATCGACGGCGGCACGCTCGAAGACGGCCGGGGCTACCTGGTCATGGAGTGGATCGATGGCCGCGACCTGACGGACTGCCGCGACGCGCTGGTCGCCGATCCGGCCGAAACGCTGCGTCGCTTCGCCGACCTGACCGCTGCCGTGGCCCACGCCCACCAGCGGCGGGTCGTCCACGGCGACATCAAACCGGCGAACGTCCGGATGACCGGGGACGGCCGGATGCGGCTGCTCGACTTCGGCGTCGCGCGCCTGGTCACCGACGATGCCGAACAGGACGGCTTGTCCGCCCTGACGCCGGCGTTCTCGGCCCCGGAGCAGCTGGCCGGCGATCCGGCGTCCACCCAATCCGATCTCTACGCGCTGGCGGCCCTGCTGCGCTGGCTGCTGACCGGCCGACCCGGCCAGGCCGACGCACCGCCGCCGCCGGGAGAACTGCCGGGCCCGAGGACCGGCGCGCTGCGCGCGATTCTCGATCGGGCGATGCGTGCCGATCCGGCCGAACGCTACCGCTCGGTCCCCGAGTTCACCGACGACCTGATCGCGTTGCTCGAGGATCGCCCGGTCCGCGCCCAGCGCATCGGCGCCCTCGCCCGCCTGTCGCTGTGGTCCCGCCGCCACCGGCTGGCCGCCGCACTGCTCGGCCTGACCGCCGCAAGCATCCTGGTCGCCTCGGTCGGCCTGGCCTGGCAGGCCGAACAGGTCCGGGAACAGCGCGACGCGGCGCTGTACGAGGCCCGGCGACTCGCCCTCCTGCGCGAGCAGATGGTCCTGCTGTTCCGCGAAGCCGGCAGGCAGGCAGGCGACCGACCGGACCTGCGAAGGGACCGGCCCGGTGGCGATTCGGGCGCCGAGTCCCGCGGCAACCCACGCGGCCTGCTCGCCGACTCCGCCGCGCTGGCCGAGCAACTCTACGCGCAGGAGCCCGGAACCCGTGCGGCGATGCAAGCGTTCCTCGGCGAGATCTACATCGCGCTGGACGACTTCGAAGCCGCCGAGCCGCTGCTCGAGGCCGTGCTGGCCGAAGGCGGCGCCGAGACCGACCGCGTCACCGCGTTCGTCGAGGCCGACCTGGCCCAGATCCGCCTGCGCCAGGGCCGATCGGAGGAAGCGCTGGCGTTGGCCGACCGGGCGCTGGACCGCCTGCGCGCGCGTCCGAACTCGTCCAGCATCGCCTACGTGGCCGACACGCTGCAGATCCGGGGCCAGGCGCTGCGCGGCCTGGGACGCTGGGACGCCGCCATCGACGCCCTGCAGGAGGCCCACCGGCTGGCGCGAACCCTGCCCGGTCCGTCCAGGCTGCGTGCGACCACCGCGAACAACCTCGGCACCACGTTGATCTACCTGGGCCGCAACGGCGACGCCCTGACCTACCTCGAGCGTTCCCTGACCAACTGGCGCGGACTGGACCGCGCCGACAGTCCCGGCGCGCTGACCGTAATGGGCAACCTGGCCGGCCTGCGGCACCAGCGCGGCGACCTCGCCGACGCCGAGGCGCTGTATCGCGAAACGCTGCGCCGCCGCATCGAGCGCTACGGAGACTCGGGCGCGCTGGCCGCCATGCACCTCAATCTCGGCAGCCTGCTGATGCTGACCGACCGGATCGAAGAAGGGGAGCGGCACATCGCCGAAGGGCTGGCGATGATCGAACGCTTCGAGGGTCGCGACAGCGTCAGCTACACCCGCGGTCTGCAGGCGCGCGCGCGCCTGGACCGCGAGGCGGGTCGCTTTGCGCGGGCCCGGGAGGAGATCGGCCGGGTGGTGGCGCGATACACCGACCAGGTCGGGCCCGACCACCTGTTCACCGCCATCGCCAGGATGGACGAGGCCCTGACCGCCGCTGTCGCCGGCGAACCGGGAGGGCTGGACGCCCTGGACGAGGCACTGGAGACGCTGGAGCGCGGCGGCGCAAGCACCGCGCGTTTCCAGGCCGAGGGTCGTTGTCGCGAAGCCGCGCTACGCATCGAACGCGACCTTGAAGGCGCGGTTGATGCGGCCGTCGAATGCGAGCGGATCTATGCCGAGGAGATCGAAGTCAGCGAATGGCGTAGCGCCGAGGCACGCCTGCTGCGGGCGGTGGCGGAGAACCGGCCGGCGACGCAGGCCCTGTTGCGCGACCTGGACACGGTCGCAAGAACGCTCGGCCCGACCCATGGTCGAACCGAGCGTCTCAGGATCGGGTTGCTCGGGTCAGCGGCGAGTCGCCCCTGACCGGCCGGACGTCAGAGCGCGCGAATGTGCGCGTTGAGGCGCGACTTGTGCCGAGCGGCCTTGTTGGCCGGCATGATGCCCTTGGACACCGACTTGTCGATGGCCGGCACCGCCGCCTTGTACGCGGCTTCGGCCTCGGCCTTGTCGCCGGCCTTGACCGCGTTGACGACCTTCTTGATCATGGTGCGAACGTACGACCGCTGGGCCGCGTTGTTCTGACGATTCCGTTCCGTCTGACGGACGCGCTTGCGCGCTGATGCACTATTGGCCACGAACTGCTCCTAATCTCGCGAATTCCGGTTATTCAGGTGATGATTCTCGGTTGATCAATCCATTCCGACTGCTCGATTCCCGCTCCACAGGATTTCAGAGCTTCAATCTGGTGAGCGTTTCCACCCCCCATCGAGACATCCGGAACCGGATTCAGCCGAATCGAAGAAGATCGATCGAAAAAATGACAAAAATCAAGCCGCATAGTATCGCCCTGAAACGCCCGCCTGTCAATGGCGGCGCAGCCTGGAATCCGGCGTGAGCCTGGCCCGTTCGGCCGCGTCGTTCAGCGGCATGACCCTGATCTCCCGGGTCCTCGGCCTGGTCCGCGACACGGTGCTTGCCCGGACCTTCGGCGCATCGGCGGCCACCGACGCGTTCTTCGTCGCCTTCAAGATCCCGAATTTCCTCCGGCGCCTGTTCGCCGAGGGCTCGTTCTCGCTGGCCTTCGTCCCGGTCCTGGCCGAGTACCGCGAAAGCGGCGACCACGAACGGACGCGCGCGCTGATCGACGCCGCAGCCGGGAGCCTGATGGCCGTTCTGCTGGCCTTGACGGCCGCGGGCATGCTGGCCGCCCCGCTGGTCATCCGGCTGATCTCCCCGGGCTTTGCCGACCAGCCCGAACAGCTGGCACTGACCAGCGATCTCCTGCGGATCACCTTTCCGTACCTGCCGCTGATCGCGCTGACGGCGCTGGCCGGGAGCGTACTCAACACGCTCGGCCGGTTTGCCCTGCCCGCCGTCACGCCGGCGCTGCTCAACGTCAGCCTGATCGCGGCGGCGCTGCTGTTCGCCGAGCGCTTCGACGAGCCGGTCACAGCGCTGGCCTGGGGCGTCTTCGCGGCCGGCGTCCTCCAGCTGGCGATCCAGCTGCCGGCGCTGGCCCGGCACGGCGTCCTGCCCCGGCCGAAGCCGCGCTTCGGCCACCCCGGGGTGCGGCGGATTCTCCGGCTCATGGTGCCGACCCTGTTCGGCTCCTCCGTTGCCCAGATCAACCTGATGCTCGATGTGGTCATCGCCTCCCTGCTGTTCGAGGCCAGCATCAGCTGGCTGTACTTCGGCGACCGGCTCATGGCGTTCCCCCTGGGGCTGCTGGGCGCCGCGCTGGCTGTGGTGATCCTGCCGACCCTGTCGTCGCAGCACAGCCGCAAGAGCGTCGATGCGTTCCGCTCGACGCTCGCCTGGGCCGTGCGCTGGGGCGTGCTGATCGCGCTGCCGGCCGCCGTCGGCCTGGCGATGCTGGCCGCGCCGATCGCAACGACCCTGTTCCAGTACGGTGAATTCAGCGCGCTGGATGTCCGGATGACCGCGCTCGCCCTGCTGGCCTACTGCATCGGCCTGCCGGCGTTCATCGGCGTCAAGATCCTGGCCCCGGCCTTCTATTCGCGGCAGGACACCGCGACGCCGGTCAAGATCGGCATCATCGCGCTGGCCGTCAACATGGCGTTGAACATCGTGTTCGTGCTGGCGATCGTCGCCTGGCAGACTGGCGGCGACTTCAGCGCCGGCCTGATCGCGACCCTCGCCGCGCAGCCCGGCGCCCACGCGGGGCTCGCGCTGGCCTCGGGCACCGCCGCCTGGCTGAACGCCTGGCTGCTGTGGCGCCACCTCGACGGCCAGGCCCTGCGGCCGGGCGTCGGCCACCGGGTCGTCCTGGCCGCGGTCTGCGGCGTGGTGCTGATGGGCCTGGCCCTGATGCTGGCGGTCCCGGCAACGACCGACTGGCTGGAGGCCGGGCTGGCCCGGCGCATCATCTGGTTGGTTTTCGCCGTCAGCGGCGGGGCGGCGGTCTACGCCGCGGTGCTGCTGGCCTTCGGGCTCCGACCTCGCCAGCTCGTCCGGCCGGACCCGAGCTAGTTCGCTCGGCCGGGCACCCTGCCCGCACAACGCCAGGACGCGAGGCCACCCTCGAACGACGCGCCGCCGCTACACTCGCCGGATGCTGCTGCTTCGACGCCCCCCGCTGGCCGACGACGACCCGCGCGCGACCGCGCTGGCGATCGGCAACTTCGACGGCCTGCACCGGGGCCATCGCGCGCTGATCGATCGCGTGACCGCCGCCCCCGACCTGCGGCCCGGCCTGATGTGCTTCGAGCCGCTGCCGCGGACCTTCTTCGCCCCGGACCGGCCGGTCCCCCGAGTGATGAAGCTGCGCGACCGCATCCGCATCGGGACGGATCTCGGACTGGAGCTGATCGCGCCGATGCGCTTCGACAAAGACTTCTCGTCGCTCTCACCCGAGGCCTTCGCAGCCGACGTCGTGGCCCGCGGCCTGCGCGCCGGGCGGGTGGTGGTCGGCGAGGATTTCCGCTTCGGCCACCGAGCTGCCGGGGATGTCGACGCACTGCGCTCGTTCGGCCAACGCCTCGGCTTCGACGTCGAAACGGTCGCCGCCGTGGTCGATCCGAAGACCGGTCGGCGGGTCTCGTCGTCCTGGTTGCGCGAGGCCCTGGCCGACGGCGACCTGGCCACCGCCGAGCGGCTGCTGGGGCGACCTTACGCCATCTCCGGCCGGGTGATCCACGGCAACGAGATCGGCCGTACGCTGGGCTTTCCGACGGCCAATATCCGTGTCGCCGAACCGCCGGCCCTCAGCGGCGTTTGCGCGGTCCGCGTCCACGGCGCCGGACTGGAGGGTCGCCCTGCGGTGGCCAGCCTCGGCCAGCGGCCGGTGGTCGCCGGGCGCGACTGGCTGCTGGAAGTCCACCTGTTCGATTACGACGGCGACCTCTACGGCAAGCACCTGCTCGTCGAGTTCGTCGACCGGATCCGCCCCGAACTGCCCTTCGAGGACCTGGACGCGATGACTGCACGCATGCACGACGATGCCGACCAGGCCAGGCGCCTCCTCGGCGGACCGCCCTGATGGGTGGCAAAACCGGCGACAATAGCAGCGACAATACGAACCCGAGCCCGGCCCGCCGCCCGAACTCCTGCGAGACCATGGATTACAAAGACACGATCAACCTGCCGAAGACCGACTTCCCGATGAAGGCCTCGCTGGCCAACCGAGAGCCGCAGATGCTGGCCGACTGGTACGCCCGCGACCTCTACGGACACATCCAGCGCGAGACCGCCGACCGCGACCGGACCTTCATCCTTCACGACGGTCCGCCCTATGCCAACGGCGACATCCATATCGGCCACGCGGTCAACAAGATCCTGAAGGATTTCGTGGTCCGCTCGGCGCTGCTGTCGGGTTACCGCGCACCCTACGTGCCGGGCTGGGACTGCCACGGACTGCCGATCGAACTGCAGGTCGAGAAGAAGGCCGGCAAGGTCGGCCAGAAGATCGACGCTCGCACCTTCCGCCAGAAGTGCCGCGAGTACGCCGACCGGCAGATCGAACGGCAGCGCGAGGACTTCAAGCGCCTCGGCGGGCTCGGCGACTGGGACCGACCGTACGCCAGCCGCGACTTCCGCTTCGAGGCCGACATGCTGCGTGCCCTGGCGCGAATCGTCGAACGCGGTCACCTCAAGCGAGGCGTCAAGCCGGTGCACTGGTGCTTCGACTGCGGCTCGGCGCTGGCCGAAGCCGAGATCGAATACCAGGACAAGACCTCGACTGCGGTCGACGTGCTGTTCGAGGCGCTGGCACCGGAGCGCCTGGCCGAGGCGTTCGACCTCGCGCCCGATGCCCTGGCCGGCGTGACCTGCGGTGTGGTCATCTGGACCACGACGCCGTGGACGCTGCCGGCCAACCAGGCCGTCGCCCTGAACGCGGAACTCGACTACGCGCTGGTCGAAGGCCGCCTCGATGACGGCCGCCCGGTCCGCCTGGTGCTGGCATCCGACCTGCGCGATTCCGTCGTCGACCGCGTCGGCCTCGGCGATGCGAAGGTCCTGGCCACGACCCGCGGCGCGCGCCTGGAGCACTTGCGCCTGCGCCACCCGTTCAATGACTACGACGTTCCGGTGATCCTCGGCGATCACGTCACGACCGAGACCGGCACCGGCGCGGTGCACACGGCGCCGGGCCACGGCCAGGAGGACTTCGACATCGGTCGCCGCTACGACCTGCCGGTGGTCAATCCGGTCGATGCGCGCGGCCTGTTCGTCGCCGACACCCCGCACGTCGGCGGCGAGCACGTCTGGAAGGCCAACGACGCGCTGGTCGAGCTGCTCACTGCCCGCGGCGCCCTGCTGAAGGTCGAAGAATTCGACCACAGCTACCCGCATTGCTGGCGGCACAAGACCCCGACGGCGTTCCGGACCACCCCGCAGTGGTTCATCGCGATGGACCAGCAGCACCTGCGCCGCGACGCGCTGGCGGCGATCGAGGACGTGCAGTGGGTGCCCGACTGGGGACGTGCGCGGATCCACGGCATGATCGAAAACCGCCCGGACTGGTGCATCTCGCGCCAGCGCACCTGGGGCGTGCCGCTGGGGCTGTTCATCGACCGCGAGACCCAGGAACCCCATCCGGACTCCGCCGCGATCCTGGCCCGCTTCGCCGACCTGGTCGAGGACGAGGGCGTCGACGGGTGGTACGAGGACGACATCGCCGAGCGACTCGGCGTCGACGGCGAGCGCTTCGAGACCGTGCCCGACATCCTCGACGTGTGGTTCGACTCCGGCGTCACGCACCACTGCGTGCTCGACCAGCGCGACCAACTCGACCGTCCGGCCGATCTGTACCTCGAGGGATCCGACCAGCACCGCGGCTGGTTCCAGTCCTCCTTGCTGACCTCGGTGGCGATGCACGGCGAAGCACCCTATCGCGCGGTGCTGACCCACGGGTTCACGGTCGATGCCGACGGGAGGAAGATGTCGAAGTCGCAGGGCAACGTCGTGGCCCCGCAGACCGTGATGAATACGCTCGGTGCCGACATTCTCCGCTTGTGGGTCGCCGCGGCCGACTACCGGCAGGAAATGAGCGTTTCCGACGAGATCCTCAAGCGGGTGGCCGACGCCTATCGGCGGATCCGCAACACCGCGCGCTTCCTGCTCGGAAACCTCGACGGTTTCGATCCCGAGGCCGATGCGCTGCCGATCGACGAACTGCTGCCACTGGATCGTTACGCCGTCGACCTCGCCGCGCGATTGCAGCAGGAAGTGACCGACGCCTACCGCGACTATCGCTTCTGGCAGGTCTACCAGCGCGTCCACCACTTCTGCTCGATCGACATGGGCGCGTTCTACCTCGACGTGATCAAGGATCGGCTCTACACCCTGCCGCGCAAGCACCCGGCCCGGCGGTCGGCCCAGACCGCGATGTTGCACATCCTCGAAGCGCTGACGCGCTGGCTGGCACCGGTCTGCAGCTTCACCGCCGAGGAAATCTGGCAGGCCATGCCGCAGCCGGTCGGCTCGCAAGCACGCGACACGGTGATGCTGGCGACCTGGCACACGGGCCTGGCGACGATGGACGATGCGGCGCGCGAGCGGCTGGAGCGCATCCGCGCGGTGCGCGACGTGGTCGGCCCCAGGCTCGAGACCCTGCGCCGCGAAAAGGTCATCGGCTCGTCATTGGCCGCGGTGGTCCGGCTCGATGCCGACGGCGCGCTGGCCGAGGACCTCGAAGCCATCGGCGACGAGTTGCGCTTCCTGCTGCTGACCGCCGAGGTCGAACTCGGTCCCGTCGAGGACGCCGACGAGACCGCCACGGTCGCCGGCAGCCCTCTGCGCGTCGCGGTGCGACCCAGTGACGCCGAGAAGTGCACGCGATGCTGGCATCTGCGCCCGGATGTCGGCGTCGACGAAAAGCACCCGGAACTCTGCGGTCGCTGCGTCGAGAACGTCGTCGGCGACGGCGAACAGCGGCGCTGGGGCTGACCCGGTCATGGACACCACGCACCCGAGAATGACGCTGCCGCGCTACGCCGCGTGGCTGCTGCTGGCCGCGCTGATCGTGGTCCTGGACCTCTGGACCAAGGCCCTGGCCTCGTCCAGCCTCGAGCTGTACCGGCCGGTCGAAGTCACCGGCTGGTTGAACCTCACGCTGGCCCACAACACGGGCGCGGCGTTCAGCTTCCTGGCCGACGGCGACGGCTGGCAGCGCATCTTCTTCATCGTCGTCGCGTCCGGCATCTCCCTGTTCCTGCTGGCCTGGATGTGGCGCATTCCGCTCCGGGCCCGGGCCCTCCCGGCGGCGCTGATGCTGCTTCTGGGCGGGGCGATCGGCAACCTGGTCGACCGGGTGCGCCTCGGGTACGTAGTCGACTTCATCGATGTTCACTACGGCGGCTGGCACTGGCCGGCGTTCAACATCGCCGATTCCGCGATCGTCATCGGCATCGTGCTGATGCTCATCGAGAGCCTGCTTCCGCCGCGCGGCGCGCCGAAGCAGTCGCCGGCCGAATGACCGGTACGGTCTGCCCCGGCCCTGGAGAAATCCCCTGCGCGGGCTCGGCGATACGGGCCCGCCACGGGCTTTTGCCGACCCGGTTCACGTCGCCGAACCCGATGCGTGACCCCGCGCCCGGGTCGCAATCTTGAAAAGACGTTGTAATTCGTGCGTATGTGCATGAAAATAGGAAGTTCGGGGGACAAGTAGACCGCGATGAGAGGAGACGTCTGATGGCAGCAACGACCCGCGACGAGCTGGAAACCTTTGTCTGGGAAGGCAAGGACAAACGCGGCAAGACCCTGAAGGGCGAACGTCAGTCGAGAAACCAGACGCTGATCCGCGCCGAGCTACGCAAGCAGGGCATCACGCCCTCGCGAATCCGCAAGAAGCCCAAGCCTCTGTTCGGCGGCGCCGGAAAGCGGATCACCTCGCGCGACATCGCGATCTTCACCCGTCAGCTGGCCACGATGCTCAACGCCGGGATCCCGCTGGTCCAGGCCTTCGGCATCATCGGCGCGGCCGCCGAGAACCCGCGCCTGCAGAAGCTGATCGGCAACATCCGCGTGGACGTCGAATCCGGCGCGACCCTGGCCGAAGCGCTGGCCAAGCATCCGGTCTACTTCGACGAGCTCTACATCAACCTGGTCAACGCCGGCGAAGGCGCCGGGGTGCTCGACAAGGTCCTCGACGACATCGCGACCTACAAGGAACGCATCGAGTCGATCAAGGGCAAGATCAAGAAGGCTCTGTTCTATCCTGCCGCCGTCATCGCGGTTGCCATCATCGTCACGGCGATCCTGCTGATCTTCGTGATCCCGCAGTTCGAATCCATCTTCGCCAGCTTCGGCGCCGACCTGCCCGCATTCACCCGGCTGATCGTCACGCTGTCGGAGTCCATGCAGCAACAGGGCTGGCTCTATCTGATCATCGTCGGCGGAAGCATCACGGGCATCATCGCGCTGAAGAAACGCAGCCGAGGATTCGCCCACTTCATCGATCGGGCGAGTCTCAAGATTCCGGTCATCGGAGCGGTCCTCGAAAAGGCTGCGCTCTCGCGCTTTGCGCGTACGCTCGCGACCACCTTTGCGGCCGGCGTGCCGTTGGTCGATGCGTTGAAGACCGTTGCCGGTGCGACCGGCAACATCGTGTATGCCGACGCCACGCTGCAGATCCGCGACGACGTCGCGACCGGACACCAGATGCAGCTCGCGATGCAGCAGACCGGCCTGTTCCCGCCGATGGTCATCCAGATGACCGCCATCGGCGAAGAAGCCGGCTCGCTCGACGCCATGCTGCTGAAGGTGGCCAACTTCTACGAAGAAGAGGTCAACAACACGGTCGACGCCCTGTCCAGCCTGCTCGAGCCGTTCATCATCGTGCTCGTCGGCGGCATCGTCGGCAGCATCGTCGTCGCGATGTACCTGCCGATCTTCCAGATGGCCGCGGTGATGTAGACCTCACCATCCTTCGCTCCTTGCTTCAGGGGCGCGGCGGGTCCGTCGCCCGGTCGACCTGAAGCGAGGACGGTCGACGGCTTGACCGGAAGGCGGCGATTCCGGCTTCCGCAGAACCACTCGGGGTTTCCACATGGCATATCTCGCCGACCTGCACCCGGCCGCGCTGTACGGTCTGACTTTCGCGCTCGGACTGCTGGTCGGGAGCTTTCTGAATGTCGTCATCCTGCGGCTCCCGGCCCGCCTGTTCCACGATTGGCGCTGCCAGTGTCGCGAACTCCTCGAGCTGGACACCGAATCGAACGAGGTTCCCGCGGGAATCGCGAAGGGCCGGTCGCGCTGCCCGGCCTGCGGCCACGGCATCCGCGCCTACGACAACGTCCCGGTCATCAGCTGGCTGATCCTGCACGGTCGCTGCCGCGACTGCGGCACGAGAATCTCGCCGCGCTATCCCACCGTCGAACTGCTGACCGGGCTGCTGTCCGTGGCCGTGATCGCGGCCCTGGGGCCGACCCCGGCGGGGCTGGCCGGGCTCGCATTCACCTGGGCGCTGATCGCCGGTTCGGGCATCGATCTCGATCACAAGCTGCTGCCCGACCAGATCACGCTACCACTGCTGTGGCTGGGATTGCTGCTCAACATCGACGGCATGTTCGTCGACCTCACCTCGGCCGTGATCGGCGCCGCCGCCGGGTACCTCGTCCTGTGGGCCGTGTTCCACCTCTTCCGCCTGGCGACCGGCAAGGAAGGAATGGGCTACGGCGACTTCAAGCTGCTCGGTGCGATCGGTGCATGGTTCGGCTGGCAGGTGCTGCCCACGGTGATCCTGCTGGCCTCGGCGGTCGGCGCGATCATCGGCATCGGCCTGATCGCGATCCGTCGCATGGGCCGCGAAGTCCCGATCGCCTTCGGCCCGTTTCTCGCCGCCGCCGGCTGGCTGGTCCTCGTCTTCGGCGACCGGATCGTGGATTTCTGGATGGCGTTCTGAGCGGGACCGGCGATCAGGAAAGAGGGCCTTGGGGAACCGCAGGTCCTTGCTGCTGGTTGGCCGGAGCCGGCCGGAAACCGACCTCCGAGAGCTGGAACTTCAAAAGTAATTCATCCCGAAAGCCGATTCATCCACAGATGAACGCAGATGAACACGGATTGAAGAGCTCAAGCAAAAACCGATTCCCTACGTCCGCCCCCGCTCGCTGGAAACCGAAAGCCGAAAACCGATTCATCCACAGATGAACGCAGATGAACGCGGATTGAAGAGCTCAAACAAGAACCGATTCCCTACGTCCGCCTGGCTACCCGCTCCCCCGCTCGCTGGAAACCGAAAGCCGAAAACCGATTCATCCACAGATGAACGCAGATGAACGCGGATTGAAGAGCTCAAACAAGAACCGATTCCCTACGTCCGCCTGGCTACCCGCTCCCCCGCTCGCTGGAAACCGAAAATTGAAAGCCGAAAACCGAAAACCGATTCATCCACAGATGGACGCAGATGAACACGGATTGAAGAGCCCAGACAAGAACCAACCCCCTACTTCCGCCTGGCTACCCGCCCCCCCCGCTCGCTGGAAACCGAAAATTGAAAGCCGAAAACCGAAAACCGAAAACCGATTCATCCACAGATGGAGGCAGATGAACACGAATGTGCCCCCTGAATCCTGAACCCTGAACCCTGAACCCGGCCTTACGTTCTCACGCCTCCCCGCCTCCTTCTCCCAACGCCCGATAGTTCCGATCCAGCCGCTCGACCTCGTCGTCCAGCGCCTCCAGCGCGGCGGTGTTCTCGATCACGTCGTCGGCAGCAGCCAGGCGCTGCTCGCGGGTGGCCTGGGCGGACAGTGCGGCACGGGCCTGGTCCGTGGAAAGCCCGTCGCGGACGGTCAGCCGTTCGAGCTGTAGCTCTTCCGGAACGTCGACGACCAGCACGCGATCGGCGTCATCGAACAACCCCGTCTCGACCAGCAGCGGAACCACGAGAACCACGTAGCCGGCGCGAGAGTCCGACCCGGCGCGTCGGATCGCCTGGCGGGCGGCCTGCTCGATGCGGGGATGGAGGATGGCGTCGAGTCGTCGACGGGCGTCGGCATCGCTGAAGATGAGTTCGCGAAGCGCCCGACGGTCCAGTGCGCCCTGTTCATCGAGCAGGCGGGAACCGAAGGCCCTGACCACCTCGGCAAGCCCCGGACTGCCCGGGGCGACGACCTCGCGGGCGAGGAGGTCCGTATCGACGACCGGAACGCCGAGGGCGGCGAACCGGTCGGACACGGCGGTCTTGCCGCTGGCAAT
The DNA here is from genome assembly GCA_965222675.1 of Wenzhouxiangellaceae bacterium. Lineage (GTDB taxonomy): Bacteria > Pseudomonadota > Gammaproteobacteria > Xanthomonadales > Wenzhouxiangellaceae. The sequence continues at coordinate 2,656,008 of OZ244963.1, forward strand.
GCCGCCGGTCAAGGCAATCACGCGGGGCGGGACGATTCGGGACACGGTTTGCTCCTTCGGCCGGTACCGGTCATTGTCCCCGAATCGACCGCGATGCGCAGAGGCGGCCCGGTCGACCGGGCCGCCAACGGGATCAGCGCAGGGGTCGGACCTGGACCTCCACGTCGACGAAGCGGCCAGGGTAATCGTCCATCCTCACGTGGCGGACACGACCACCGTAGCGGTAGGCGACGTCGTAACCGACGAGCACTTCGCGAGTCTCGTAGTGCACTTCGACCTCGCAGCGCCGAACCGGCACCACCCGGCCGCGGCCGTGATGCCGCCCATGATTCCGGCCGATCTCGTGACCGACGGCGGCGCCGAGCGCCGCTCCGGCCAGGGTCAGGGCCCGCTGGCCGCGACCGTCGCCGAACTGGTTGCCGATCACGCCGCCGACGATCGCCCCGGCGACGGCGCCTGCGGCCGGCTCCGGTCCGCCGCGGCGCAGCTCCTGCCAGCAGACGTTGCGCTCGACGGGAATCTCCTCGTAGACGTGGACGGGACGAACGTCGATCACGCGGGCACGGACGACTTCTCCATGGCGGTGCGACGCTTCGGCCGGTGCTGCGGATGCGGCGGCCGCGAGCAGCGCGGCGGTCAGGAAAGCGATACGGGTGCTCACGATGATGCTCCTTCGGCCTCGGGCCGGTTTCGACGATGCGGCGCCAGTCTGCCCATGCGCCGCTGAACCCGTTCTGAATCCTGCTTGAACCGTTCGTGAATCGCCGCTCCGTCGAGGGCGGTTTGAGCGCCCCGGACAACCGGAGTACGATGACCGTCCGTCCATCGATGCGGTTTGAAGCCACGCAGGGAGTCGCCATGTCCAGCCGGTCCAGTTCCGTCATCCGAACGCTCGCCCTGCTCGGCCACGCCGGCTCCGGGAAGACCTCCTTGCTCGAACGCCTGCTGCTCGTCTCCGGCGTGAAAGGCGAAGTCGGGACCGTCGAGAAGGGCGATACGCTTTCCGACTTCGAGCCCCTGGAAAAGCAGTACGGCCATTCGCTGGACACGGCGCTTGCGCGAATCGACCACGCCGGACACGAAATCCAGATCATCGATACCCCCGGGGATCCGGATTTCCGCGGTCCGGCCCTGGCCGCGATGAGTGCGGTGGAAACCGCGGCAATCGTGGTCAATGCCAGCAACGGGGTCGAGTCATCGACGCGCCGGCTGATGCGGCGCGCCCGCCAGCGACGCTTGTGCCGGATGATCATCGTCAATCGCATCGACGCCGAGGACCTCGATCTCGAAGCCGTGATCCGCGACCTGCGCGATGAGTTCGGTCCGCAATGTCTTCCCGTCAACCTGCCCGCCGACGGCGGCACCACGGTTCGTGACTGCTTCTTCCACGATTCGGGCGACACGGACATCTTCTCGCTGGCCACCGCCCACGACGAGATCCGCGACCAGGTCATCGAAGCCGACGAGGGGCTGATGGCCCGCTACCTCGACGGAGAAGCCATCGGTCGCGACGAGTTGCACGATGCCTTCGAACTGGCGCTCCGCGAGGGCCACCTGGTGCCGATCTGTTTCACCTCGGCGCGGACCGGTGCGGGGGTCGAGGAACTGCTGGACTTCATCACCGGGCTGCTGCCCAGTCCGCTGGAGGGAAACCCGCCGCGGTTCCGCGTCGGCAGCGAGGAGAAGAAGGTCCCCGCGAAGCCGGACCCGGACGCCCATGCCATCGCACACGTCTTCAAGATCATCAACGACCCCTATGCGGGAAAGCTTTCGGTGTTCCGGGTCTTCCAGGGACGCATCCGCGCCGGCGACTCGCTGCTGCTCGGCGACGCGCGCAAACCGGTCAAGATCGCACACCTCTACCGAATCCATGGCAGCGAGCATCTCGAGACCGAAGAGGCCATTCCCGGCGATCTCTGCGCGGTCTCTCGCGTCGACGAGATCGAATACGACACGATCCTCCACGACGATCACGCCGAGGACCACTACTACCTGAAGCCGGTGGACTTCCCGCAGCCGATGTACGGCCTGGCGATCGAGCCGAAGACCCGCGGCCAGGAACAGAAGCTGGCCTCCGCGCTGACCCGGTTGGCCGAGGAAGACCCCTGTATCCAGGTCGAGCATCACCAGGAACTCAACGAGACCGTCGTCCGGGGACTGGGCGAGATGCACCTGCGTATCCTGCTGGAGCGGATGGACAAGCGTTTCGGAGTCGATGTCGAGACCCGTCCGCCCCGGATCGCCTACCGTGAGACGATCACGCGCCCGGCCGAGGGGCATTACCGGCACAAGAAGCAGACCGGCGGCGCAGGCCAGTTCGGCGAGGTCTTCCTGCGCATCCGCCCGCTAGGACGCGGTGAAGGGTTCCGGTTCCGGAGCGAGGTCGTCGGCGGAGCGATTCCGACGGCTCTCATCCCCGCAGTGGAAAAGGGCGTGCGTCAGGTCATGGACGAGGGGGCGATCGCCGGCTATCCGATGCAGGACATCGAAGTCACCGTCCACGACGGCAAGTACCACAGCGTGGATTCCAAGGAAGTGGCGTTCGTGATCGCGGGCCGGAAGGCGTTTCGCGAAGCGATCGCCGCGGCCGGTCCGCAGGTGCTCGAGCCGGTGGTCACCCTCGATGTCGGCGTACCGGACGCGGTGCTCGGCGACCTGACCGGGCTGCTGGCGTCGAAGCGCGCCCGGATCCAGGGTACCGAGGCGCAACGGGGCGGCCAGACCGTCGTCCACGCCGCCGTGCCGCTGTCATCGATCAGCGACTTTCCCACCGAATTGAAAAGCATGTCCGGGGGCGAAGGTCGCTTCGTGGTCGAGTTGAGCCACTACGAAGCCGTGCCGCCCAATGTGCAGCAAACGCTGGTCGAAGGCTTCGAGGCCCGGGACGACGACAGCGCCCATTGAGCGAGCCGAGGTCAATGGGCGGCGACGGACCCGGACCGACGCGGCAGCCGCGGACGTCTCGACGCTCCGGCGGCCCGGTGCGTCGGCGGCGAGTCCGCGATCGAAGTCCCATGTCCATCGCCAGGCGCTGCGAGGCTCAAGGTGACGCCCAGCGTCAGCATCATGCCGGCAAAGAGCATGGCCAACCCCCACCGAAGCGTGTTCAGGGACGGTGGCGCAGCAGGCGGCTCGACCTCGTCGATCAACAACGGCCGGCATTCGCGAGCGATCTGGTTGTACGGAGAGGTCATGACTGCACGGGACCACCCCACCCCCTTCCAGCAATTCCTGACTTACCCTGTGCAAGATTCGAACCAAGAGCCACCGAACAATGAACTCTGCCGACTGGGTCGAGCGCCTGAACGCGCACCGCGACGACACCTTGATGGACACGCTCGATATCCGTTACACCGACGCCGGCGAAGAATTCCTGGTCGCCGAGATGCCCGTGGACTCCCGCCACCTGCAGCCGATGGGCATCCTCCACGGCGGCGCCAGTGCAGCGCTGGCCGAAAGCGTGGGATCGGCCGCCTCGGCGATGGTGCTGGCCGATAGCAACCGCGCAGCGGTCGGGCTGGAACTGGCGATCAACCACCTCGGCGCCGTGCGTGCCGGAGCCATGGTCCGCGCCCGCGCCGAGGCTGTTCACCTCGGCCGCTCCACGCACCTTTGGCAGATCCTGCTGACCGACGCGGACGATCGAAGAATCGCCCTGGCCAAGCTGACCCTGCTGATCCTCGAAGGCCGCGAGCCTCCCGGGTCGGATTGACGTCTCGGGCCGATCCGGCCGGACGTAGCGATCCGGCAATGGGCGTTACGGTCGCTGCATTGCGGCAGGAGCCGCGGGGATCGGTTACGGAGTCGAGCGGTTGTCGTCCACCGCTGCCGGATCCAGGATCCGGGCCTGGTCGAGCGCGCGGCGGGCGCCTTCGGCGTCGCCGGCCCGACTCTTCAGGGCGGCCAGCTCCACCAGCGCCTCGGCCACCCCGGGATCACCCGGCCAGCTCGGCATCAGCAGGTAGCGCTGAAGTGCCTCGATCCCGCGTTCGGCCGGTTCATCGCTGGCCCTGATCCAACGGCCGAGGTGGTACCAGGCCGGGCCGTAGGCGGGCACGTCGGCGACCAGAGCTTCGAGCCGCGCGACCGCGTCGTCGACCCGCCCGACCCGGCCCAGGGTCGCGGCCTGCAGCACTCGCCAGGCAGGCCGCTGCAGCGGGTCGAGGCGAACGGCTCGGTCGATCGTTTCGAGGGCCGCGGCGTCGCGGCCGGCCCGGCGTGCCGTTTCGAAGCGAACCCGTGCCGCGCGGGCCGGGTCGATCTCCGCGAGGCGATCGACCAGCGCCGGAAGCCGGTCCTCGCGCCCGCCGGCGATCCGGGGTACGTCACGGTGGAACCCGATGGCCGCGGCCAGGGCTTCGGGATGATCGGGCTCGAGTTCGAGCGCTTGCTCCAGCAGGCGGCCCACGGCCCGTGCCTCGCGCATCCGCTCGAAGCGACCGTCGCCGTCGCCGAGTTCATCCAGGGCAGCAGCCGCCTGCTGGAGGACCAGGCCGGCATCGTCCGGGTGGGCCGCCCGTGCGGCGTCGAGCAGGTCCTCCACGGAGTCCGGGGACTCGATCCGGGCCAGCGCGACGCGGGCGCGCCATGCGGCCGCAGTCGTCTCCGGCGCGTCGGCCAGCCATGCCCGGACCGGCTCCAGATCGCGAAAGGCCAATGCACGCGCCAGCTCCGGCGCCTCGGCGCGGACCGGTCCGACGACGCCGAGAGCGACCGCGGCCAGCAGCAGGTAGCGTGCCGCAGTCGGCCGCCTACGAAGCATCGTCGCGGTCACGTGCCGGGTGGGTAGAGCTTGCCGGGGTTGAGGATGCCGTCCGGGTCGAACGCGCTCTTGATTCCGCGCATCAGCTCGATCTCGACGGCCGGCTTGATCGCGGCCAGGTAATCGCGCTTCAGCAGGCCGACACCGTGCTCGGCCGAAAGGCTGCCGCCGGTCCGGCCGACCAGGTCGAACACCGCCGGCGTCAGGCGCTCGCAGGCCGAACGGAAGTCGTCGACGGACCAGTCGTCGGGTTTGAGGACGTTCATGTGCAGGTTGCCGTCGCCGATGTGGCCGAACCACACCACATCGAATTCCGGGTAGCGCTGCGTGACCAGTTCGTCGAGCGCACGCAGGAAGCCGGGAACGCGTGAGACGCGTACGGACAGATCGTTCTTGTACGGTGTGCGTCCGGCGATCGATTCGCTGATCGCCTCCCGCCAGTGCCACAGATCATCCACCTGGGCACCGGACTGGCTGATCGTGCCGTCGACCACGTGACCGGCATCGACCAGCGCCTCGAAGACCGCAAGGGCCGCCTCCTGCCGGGTTCCGTCGGGGTCGTCGAACTCGACCACAGCGTGGAACGGTGCGACCTCGTCGAGCGGGAAGTCACGCCCCGAACCGCTCCGCACCGCCTCGACGCTGGCGGCATCGAAGAACTCGAAGGCGGAAAGATCCAGGCCGCGTCGCAGCGACTGGAACGCGGGCATCACGGCGTCGAGGCCGGAAAAGGCGAGAAGCAGGACGGAGCGCTCGGGCGGCGCGTCGGCCAGACCCAGCGTGACCCGGGTGATCAACCCGAGCGTACCCTCGCTACCCACCATGACATGGCGAAGGTCCAGCCCGGCGTTGTTCTTGATCAACCCGCGATTCAGTTCCAGCACGTCGCCGCGGCCGGTCACCACCGTCAGGCCCCGGACCCAGTCCCGGGTCATGCCGTAGCGCAGCACCCGGATGCCGCCTGCATTGGTTGCCACGGACCCGCCGACCTGGCTGGAATCGGCCGCGGCCCAGTCGACCGGGTAGTACAGACCCGCCTCGGTTGCGCGACGCTGCACCTCGCCGACCGCGACCCCGGCCTCGACGGTGATCGAAGGCTCGGTCGGATTCAGTCCGACGACCTCGCGCATCCGATCGAAGGACACGACCACCTCGCCGTTGCACGCTACCGCACCGCCGGACAGCCCCGTCCGGCCGCCGGACGGCACCAGCGCTGCCCGCTCGCGACGCGCCCACGCCACCAGTTCCGCAACGTCTTCGGTGCTGCGCGGGAAGGCGACCGCGCTCGGTGCGGGGGCCCAGAACCGGGTCCAGTCGCGGCCGTAGTGCTCGAGCGCGGACGGATCGTCGACGAACTCGATGCCGGCAGGTCGACTCATGATTTCGGCCCGGCAGCCCGGGCCGCCGCGCTTCGGTGCGGCTTCGGGTCGTCTATCATTCAGGTTCCTCCGCATCGCAGCCGCCTCGTCATGACGCAGCGCAATCTCTCGCTTTCCAAGGACAAGATCCGGATCCTGTTGCTGGAGAATGTCTCCGAACGGGCCGTGGAGTGCTTCAACTCCGCCGGCTATCACCAGGTCGAATCGCTGCCCGGCGCGCTGCCCGCCGACGAACTGGTCGAGCGCATCGCCGATGTACATTTTCTCGGTATCCGCTCGCGCACCCGGGTCACCGAACGCGTGCTGGAGGCCGCCGAGAAGCTCACGGCCATCGGCTGCTACTGCATCGGCACCGACCAGGTCGACCTCGCGGCGGCCCGGCACCGGGGAATTCCCGTATTCAATGCGCCGTATGCTAACACTCGCTCCGTGGCCGAGCTGGTGCTGGCCGAGATCGTGATGCTGATGCGCGGCATCCCGGCAAAGAACGCTGCGGCACATCGCGGCCAGTGGTTGAAAACGGCCCGGGCCAGCTTCGAAGTGCGCGGCAAGACGCTCGGCATCATCGGCTACGGACACATCGGCTCTCAGCTCGGGATTCTCGCCGAAGGACTGGGGATGCGCGTGCTGTACTACGATGTCGTGCGCAAGCTGCCGCTGGGCAATGCCGAGCCTGCCGACAGCCAGGACACGGTACTCGAGCGAGCCGACGTGGTCTCGCTGCACGTCCCGGACACGACCGACACGCGCGGCCTGATCGATGCCGGCGAGCTGGCTCGAATGAAGCCCGGTGCGCACCTGATCAACGCCTCGCGCGGCAAGGTCGTTTCCATCCCCGCCCTTGCCCAGGCGCTGGATCAGGGCCGCATCGGCGGCGCTGCAATCGACGTCTTTCCGTCCGAACCGACATCGAAGAACGAAGAGTTCGTGTCCGAACTGCGCGAGTTCGACAACGTGTTGCTGACGCCGCATATCGGCGGCAGTACCCATGAGGCCCAGCAGAACATCGCGCTCGACGTAAGCACGAAGATGACGCTGTATTCCGACAACGGCTCGTCGACCGGGGCCGTGAATTTTCCGGAGGTCAATCTGCCCGATCACGCGACCGCTCGCCGCATCCTGCATATCCACCGCAACGAACCCGGCGTGCTGCAGGCGATCAACCACGCGTTTTCCGAGGCCGGGATCAATATCGTCGGACAGTACCTGCAGACCCTGCCCGACGTCGGCTACGTCGTCATGGATGTCGAGACCGACGATGCCGGCCCGGTGCTCCGCAGGCTGCACGACATTCCGGCCACGATCCGCACCCGCTACCTGTACTGAGGAGAACCGGCATGCAGACACCCGACGTTCGCCACGCGCCCGCCGAGCACCGTTTCGAAACCGAGGTCGACGGCCAAACCTGCGTGCTCGACTATCGCCTGGACGACCCGGTGATGACGATCCACCGGGTCTACGTGCCGCCGCCGGTCGAAGGTCGCGGAATCGCGTCTCGCCTGACCCGTTTCGCGCTGGACCACTGCCGCGAGCACGACCTCCGGGTCGTGCCTCGCTGCCCCTACGTGGCGGCGTGGATCCGCCGTCACGACGACTACGCCGATCTGGTGGCGGAAGCCGGCTGACACCCGGCGCCCGAAGCACCTGAACCCGAAGAGAGCGCGGCGCCTGCCACCTTTGAAGCAGGCCCCGCCACGGATGCAGTGCGGAACATCGCATTCTCGTCCTGCAATCGTGAACTCCGTCATTCGCCGGGCCCATGGCCCGGAAGGAAGCGGGCAACATCGCTCGCGATCCTTCCATTCGAATCGACAGGAACTCTCGATGAACCTTCCAATCACCGTTCGACCCCTGGTTGCAGTCGTGATGATCGCCGCCCTGACCGCCTGCGCAACCACCGATCCCTACACCGGCGAAGAGCGAACCTCTCGCGCCGGTTCCGGCGCCGCGATAGGAGCTGCCGCGGGTGCCGTGATCGGCGCGATCAGCGGCGGCGACCGCGTCGAACGCGCGGCCATCGGCGCCGGCATCGGTGCATTGTCCGGTGCAGCCGTCGGCGCCTACATGGATCGGCAGGAAGCCGCCCTTCGAGAACAGCTGCAGGGCACCGGGGTCAGCGTGACCCGACGCGCCGACCAGATCATCCTCAACATGCCGGGCAATGTCACCTTCGATGTCGACTCGGCCAGCCTGCGCCCGGAGTTCTTCGATGTGCTGGATTCGGTCGCCCTGGTCGTCGAGGAGTACGAGCAGACGGTGCTCGTGATCGACGGTCACACCGACTCCTCCGGCCCGAACTCCTACAACCAGCGCCTGTCGGAAAACCGGGCCGAGACCGTGGCCGAGTACCTGATCAACCGCGGCATCCGCCCGGTTCGCATCGAGGCGGCGGGCTACGGCGAAGAGTACCCGGTCGCCAGCAACGGCAGCCGGGAAGGCCGCCGCCAGAACCGCCGCGTCGAACTGACCCTGATCCCGATCACCTGACGCAAAGCAGTTCCACCGCCGACGCCCGGCTCGGGCGTCGGCGTTGTTGAAGTTTCGCGTCGTCTTCAACTTCAACGGCAGATGATTGGCGCAAAGACGCAAAGATGCTCTGCTGAAAGTCAATCATTGCGGAGCAAAAAGCTTGCTTGTATCGAAGGGCTGATCATCTAGAGGACGCAGCCACCGAGGCCGAACGAGGACCCAAAGCTCAGTCGCTGGATGGCGGCCGGCCGAAGAGGGTTTCGTAGAGCATGGCGTAGATGTCGATGTTGTGGACGCCCGCCGGGTCGATGAATCGATCGGCCTGCCAGCCGGCGCCGCGCGCGACCACGCCAGCGCCGAGGTCGCTGCCCGAGGCCCACGCGATGGCGAACGGAAACCGTCGACCCGATTCATCCGCCGCGCTCGTGAACGGGACCGTCCCGGTGCCTTCCGCACCGTCCAGCATGCCGCCGGTCGATGGATCCCGCTCCGGTACCTGCTCCAATCCTCGCGGCACGTCGATCACGTTCATGCCGCCGGCGTTGGAGTCCGCGGCGGTGACCAGCAGCGTGTCCGGGCTCCGCTCGACGTAGTCCAGCAGCACCCCGGCCGCATCGTCGGCTCGTCGCAAGGCCTCGAGGCAGCCGGACGCGTTCATCCGGTTGCAGAAATTGTCCGAGCCCTCCTCCTCGATGACCATCAGGAATCCGCGTTCGCCGCCGGTGACGCGCTCGAGCGCGAACCGGGTCATTTCCGCGACGCTCGGCGCGGTCTCGAGATACGGCGACTGGCTGCGCTCCGCGAGGTCCTCCTCGGATTCGTCGAAGAACGAATGGCCCTCGGCGAACACGCCGAACACGCGGTCGTCCTCTTCGGGCAGCGTCGCCAGTTCCTCACGCGTGTAGACCACGGCGTAGCCGGCCGACTCGAGTTCTTCGATGAGGTTGCGGCCGTCGCTGCGCCGCCCCGTCCCGAACCGGCCCTGGACGCCTTCGGGCAGAAGCCATTGCTCGCCCCCGCCGAGGTGGATGTCGACCCCGGACTCGACCACCTGCAGCGCGATGTCCTCGTAGCGGCCCCGGCTGGGCGACTCGGCGACGAAGGCGGCCGTACCCGGCTCGATCAGCGAACCGGTCTGGATCAATATCGTCGGGACGCCCGCCTCGATCGCAGCCTCCACGATGGTGCGCGTGGTGCCGTCGGCGGACACCATCTCCTTGTCGTCCGGGTCGAGCCCGAAGGACCCGGCATGAGCCCGGGTGCCGGTGGCGTGCGAGACCGCACCGCCGTTCGAAGTGGATACCAGGCGATCGACCATGTGGCCGCGGTACGGCGCAGCATACGGGTAGCGGTCCCAGTTCAAGGACCCGTCCGGACCGGCGTAGCGCATGCGCGCGGCGTCCCAATGCGCCGAGGATGCACCGTCGGGATGGAAGAAGATGGCGCCCCGTCCTGTGGGCTCCTGGGCAACGGCGAAGGCCGCCAGCCCGAGGGCCAGCGGCAGAATGATCAGGCGTGCGGTTCGCATCGCGGCTAGGACTCCGTGCAGGAAACAGCCTTGAAGCCTAGCGCGATCCGCACGCCGTTTGGGCAGCCGGTGCGCCTACCGCGGGTCCCGATCGGCCAGCGAATCGCGGATCTCGCGCAACAGGACGATGTCCTCGCTGGGCTTCGGCGCCACGGCCGGCGTGTCCTCGTCCTTGCGCTCCATGGAATTGAACACCTTGATCGCCACGAAGATCGTGAACGCGACGATCAGAAAGTCGACGATGGTCTGGATGAAGGAACCGTAGTTGATCGTGACGGCGGCCGCCTCTTGCGTGGCTTCCTTGAGCACGATCGCCAATTCACTGAAGTCCTTTCCGCCGATCGCCAACCCCAGCGGCGGCATGATCACGTCCTTGACCAGCGATGCGACCACCTTGCCGAAGGCCGCGCCGATGATGATGCCGACCGCCATGTCGACCATATTGCCCTTGATCGCGAATTTCTTGAATTCCGTGACCATGCCCATCGTCGATTCTCCCTGGATTGATTCGATTGATCTTGTTGACGACGTCTTGCGGCCTCGGGCCGGAAGACCGAGCGAGTACAGCCAGCCCGCCGCGCCTGCGCCAGCGCCTGCGCCAGCGCCTCAGGATTCGCCTTCCAGCGCCTCCCAGGACGCGTAGGCCGCATCGATCTCGGCCTGGAGGGCGGCGACCTCCTCGTTGATCCGGCGGATTTCCTCGGCCGGCCGCGCATACAGGTCCGGGTCATTGAGCCGTTCGCTCAGCTCGGCCATTCGAGCCTCGAGCCGCTCGACCCGGGCCGGCAACGCCTCGAGCTCGAGCCGCTGGCTGTAGGTCAGCTTCTGCTTCTGCTTCGGCTCGGCCGCGGCCGACCTCGCCGGCGAGGCCGAAGCGGTGCCCGATGGCGACGATGGTCGTTGTCGGGCCGCCGTTTTCCGGCGCGCCTCGCGCTGGCGCTGCCAGTCCGTGTAGCCGCCGACGTATTCGCCGACGCGACCTTCGCCCTCCATGACCAGCGTTGCAGTCACCACGTTGTCGAGGAAGTCGCGGTCGTGACTGACCAGGAGCAGCGTGCCCGGGTAGTCGGCCAGCAGGGTTTCGAGCAGCTCCAGCGTTTCGGCATCCAGGTCGTTCGTCGGCTCGTCCATGACCAGCAGGTTCGACGGCCGGGCGAAGAGCCGGGCCAGCAGCAGGCGGTTCCGCTCGCCGCCGGACAGGCGCGAGATCGGAGCCCGGGCGCGCTCCGGGGAAAACAGGAAGTCGCCCAGGTAGCCGATCACGTGCTGGTCACGGCCGTTGATCGTGACGAACTCGCGCCCGTCGCCGACGTTCTCGGCGGCGGTCCAATCGTCTCGCAGAACCGCGCGCTGCTGGTCGAAATAGACGATCTCCAGGCGGGTTCCGAGGCGAACGTCTCCGCCGTCGGGATCGAGTTCGCCCAGCAGCAGCTTCAGCAGCGTCGACTTCCCGCTGCCATTGGCACCGATCAGACCGATCCGGTCGCCGCGGAAGATCGTCGTCGAGAAGTCTTCGATCAGCGGCGCTCCGTCTCCCCAGCCGAAACGCAGGTCTTCGACCTCGATGACCTTCTTTCCCGAGCGACCGGCGTCGGAGACTTCCATCTTCACCTGGCCGACCTGCTCGCGCCGGGCCGCGCGCTCCCGGCGCATCTTCTCCAGGGCGCGGACGCGGCCCTCGTTCCGGGTCCGGCGGGCCTTGATGCCCTGACGAATCCACGTTTCCTCCTCGGCCAGACGTCGGTCGAACTCGCGGTGCGCCAGGTCCTCGGCGTGCAGCCGCTCCTCGCGCCGCCGAAGGTAGTTCGACCAGTCGCCGGGCCACGACGTCAGCGCGCCGCGGTCGATCTCGATGATGCGCGTGGCCAGCGCCTTGAGGAAGCGGCGGTCGTGGGTGATGAAGACCAGCGCGCCGTCGTAGCCCTTGAGCACCTCTTCCAGCCACTCGATGGCCTCGATGTCGAGATGGTTGGTCGGCTCGTCGAGCAGGAGCACCTCGGGACGCGCGGCCAGCGCCTGGCCGAGAAGCACACGGCGCTTCAAACCGCCGGAGAGCGCACCGAAGCGGGTCGACCCGTCGAGGCCCAGGCGCTCGAGAACCTGCTCGATCCTGAGATCGGCGTCCCAACCGCCCGCGGCCTCGATCTTCGCCTGCAGGTGCGCCAGCCTTTCGGGGTGCGCGTCGCCCTCGGCTTCGGCGTGGAAATCGCGGATCCAGCCGCCGAGTTCGCCCAGGCCGCGGGCGACCACGTCGAACACCGTGCCCGGATCGTCGTCCGGCACGTCCTGGGCCAGGCGCGCGATCCGGGTGCCCTGGGTCGCCCGGACCTCGCCGCCGTCGGGCTGGACGGTCCCGTCGATCAATTTCAGCAGGGTCGACTTGCCGGCACCGTTGCGGCCGACCACGGCCACCCGCTCGCCGGCCTCCAGCGTCAGGTTCACGCCATCGAGCAGCGGCGGGCCGCCGACGGCGAACTCGACATCGATCAGGGTCAGGAGCGACATGGCGCAAGGATACGCGTGCGCGGAGGGCGCGATGCAGGAATCGGATACCGCAGGCCGCAGCTTGCGAAGGTCGGTTCGGCTCGGGGATACTCCGAAGCCCTTTCCGGCAGGAGCGCCCACCATGAACCGGTCACTCGCCGCGCACGCGCTGATTCTCGCGCTCCTGGGTCTTGTCACGGGCCTCGTCGGCCCGAACCTCGCGCTGCCGCGTCTGGCTCTTGCGGCCCACACGGTCGCGCTCCTCGGCGGCGCCTGGCTGATGGCCCTGGCCGCGGCCTGGCCGATGTTCGAACTGTCGGTGCGATCGCGACGCTGGAAGTCCGCCGCATGGCTTTACGCCCTCTACACGAACTGGCTGGGCTGCCTGATCGGCGCAGGCTTCGGCGCTGGCCGCATGACCCCGCTGGCCGCACGCGGCACGGAAGGCGCCGGGGCTATCGAAGCCCTGGTCGCCGCACTCCTCCTGAGCGGCAGCCTGGCGGCCTTCGTCGCCGTCGGGCTCGGGCTTGCGGGCCTGCGACGAAACGGAAGGTAACGGACGATCAGCGGCGGCGCCGGATCAGTCCGGCGGCCAGCTTTTCCCGGTAGGCCAGCAGGTCGCGCCGCACCTCCGGCATCAGGAACAGCATGCCGAGCAGGTTCGGGAACGCCATGGCCAGGATCATCGCGTCGGAGAAGCCGATCACCGCGCCCAGTTCCATCGTCGTGCCGATGATCACGAACACCAGGAACAGGAGCTTGTAGCTCAGTTCCCTGGCCGGCGAGCGGCCGAAGAGGTAGGTCCAGGCCTTCATGCCGTAGTACGCCCAGGCGATCATCGTCGAGTAGGCGAACAGGATCACCGCGATCGCCAGCACCACGGGAAAGCCGTCGATCACGCTGCCGAAGGCCCGGCTGGTCAGCTCGACGCCGCTGATCCCCGACTGGGCGTCCCAGACGCCGGTCAGGATGATCACGAGCCCCGTCATGGTGCAGACGATCACCGTGTCGATCAGCGGCTCGTACAGGGCGACCAGGCCTTCGGTCACGGGGGTGTCGGTCTGGACCGCCGAGTGGGCGATCGCCGCCGAGCCGACCCCGGCCTCGGACGAGAACGCCGCGCGCTGGAAGCCCACCGCCAGTACACCGAGCGCACCGCCGGCGACCGAGTCGATCCCGAACATGCTCGAGAACATCAGCGCGAAGGCGGCCGGTACCGCTTCGAGGTTCAGCGCAATGATCAGGAGTGCAGCGCCGACGTAGATGGTCGCCATCACCGGCACGATCTTCGAGGTCACCCGGGCGATCGAGCGGATGCCGCCGAGGATCACCAGTCCGACCAGCGCCGCCAGGATCAGGCCGAACAGCCAGCCCTTGTCGGCCCACCACGAGGCCTCGCCGCCGGTGATGCCGACGAACTGCTCGTAGCTCTGGTTGGCCTGGAACATGTTCGCGCCGCCGAAGGATCCGCCGATGCAGAACACGGCGAAGACCGCCGCGCAGACCGCACCGAGCTTCGCCAGGACCGGGCCCCGATCGGCCAGCCCCCGCGACAGCGTCCACATCGGGCCGCCGGAGACCGTGCCGTCGTCGTTCTCGTGGCGGTACTTGACCCCCAGCGAGCACTCCATGAACTTCGATGCCATACCGAGGAAGCCGGCCAGCATCATCCACGGCACCGCCCCCGGCCCGCCGATCGAGACCGCGATCGCGACCCCCGCGATGTTGCCGAGTCCGACCGTGCCGGAAAGCGCGGTGGCCAGGGCCTGGAAGTGCGTCACCTCGCCGGCGTGCGACGGATCGTCGTAGTCGCCGCGAACCAGTCGGAAGCCCTGGGCCAGTCCGCGCACGTTGACGAAGCGGAAGTACAGCGTGAACAGGAGCGCACCGCCGACCAGCCACAGCACCACGAAGGGCACCTCGGCCGAACCGAGCGGCAGCGGGAACAGGATCAGGTCCTGGACGAAGGTCGCGACGGGCGAGATCCAGGCATCGATCGTCTCGTCGATGCCGGCCGCGCGCGGCGCGGTGTCCCAAGGGGCCATGGCAGGGGTCCGACTGGAGTGAACCGAAAGCCTAGCAGGCCGGACGGACCGCTTCAGGGCCCCGATCGATCAGTCGGGCGCGTCGAGGTCGGTGGAAAACAGCTTGGAGATATCGCGGAAGGTCTTGAATTCCAGCGCATTCCCGCTGGGATCCGTGACGAAGAACGTGCCCTGCTCGCCGGCCTTGCCCTCGAAGCGCAGGTACGGCTCGATCAGGAAATCGACGGCGTGATCGCGCAGCCGTTCGACCACCCGCTCCCAGTCGGTCCATTCGAGCACCGGACCGAAGTGACCGGCCGGCACGTCGTGGCCGTCGACCGGGTTCGATGCCGCGGCCGGATGGTCTTCGGGCTCGACCAGGTGCAAGACAAGCTGGTGACCGAAGAAATCGAGGTCGACCCAGCGGGACGACTCGCGGCCGCTCTCGCAGCCGAGCAGGTCGGTATAGAACGCACGGGTGGCGTCGAGATCGGTCACCGGCAAGGCAAGGTGGAAGGGGCAGGTCGATTCGGGCATTGAAAGAGATCGGGTTTTCGGGTTTCGGGTTTCGGGCGTCCGCTTCGGCGTTCGAGATCTGGCAGGTACTGGTTACTGGTCAGTAGTCCCTGCCCCTCGTTTCCAGTCAGGCGAACCATTTCAGCAGCTTCGTCTTGAGAGCCGAGTAAGGCGCGTAGCGGATCGATGGATCGGGGAAGCGTCCGCGCTTCATCACCGACTTCAGGTGACTGAAGCGATCGAAGCCCGCCTTGCCATGATACTGACCCATACCGCTCATACCGACGCCGCCGAACGGAAGCTCCGGCACCGACATGAACATCATCACGTCGTTGATGCACACGCTGCCGCAGGCCAGTTCGTCGAGGAACCGCGTCTCGGCGGCCTTCGACCTGGTGAACAGGTACGCCGACAACGGCTTGTCGCCCTGGCGCACGAATGCAATCGCGGCGTCCAGGTTCTCGGTCTCGATGACCGGCAGCACGGGCCCGAAGATTTCGTCGGTCATCACCGGGGCCTCCATGTCGGGCTGGACCAGGACGGTCGGCTCGATCCGTCGGGTCTCGGGGTCGACGCGCCCGCCGATCGCGACCGTGCCCTGCTCGATCAACTCTGCGATGCGGTTGAAATGGCGCTCGTTGACCACTGCCGCGTAGTCGTCGCTGGTGCAGGGATTGTCTCCCAGCATGGCCTGCCATTCCGACTTCAGCGCCTCGAGCAACGCGTCCCGGCGCTGCGCCGAGACCAGCACGTAATCCGGCGCAATGCAGGTCTGGCCGGCGTTCAGCGCCTTGCCCCAGGCGATGCGCCGTGCGGCCGACTTCAGGTCCGCGCTGTCGTCGACGATCGCCGGGCTCTTGCCGCCCAGCTCCAGCGTTACGGGCGTCAGGCGCTCGGCGGCGGCCTTCATGACGATCTTCCCGACCGCCGCGCCGCCGGTGTAGAACACGTGGTCCCAGCGCTGGGCCAGCAGCGCCGTGGTTTCCGGCACCGCGCCCTCGACCACGGCCACGGCGCGCCGGTCCAGGTAGCGCGGGACCATGTTGGCGATCAACTTCGAGGTGTACGGCGTGACCTCCGAGGGCTTCAGCACCGCGCAGTTGCCCGCCGCGATCGCCGGGATCAGCGGCGCCAGCGTCAGCTGCAGCGGGTAGTTCCATGCGCCGATGATCAGCGCGACGCCGAGCGGCTCGGGCTCGACGCGGCTGACCGCAGGCTGGGCGAACATCGGAGTATCGACCTTGCGCGGCCGCGCCCATCGTTCGAGCCGGGCCCGGGCGTGCTTGATCTCCGCGAACAGCAACGCGGTCTCGCCGAGCACGACCTCCTGCGGCGGCTTCGACAGGTCAGCGGCCAGCGCCTCGGCGATCACGCTCTCGTTGTCCTCGAGCATCGCCTTCATCGCGTCGAGCTGTTCGCGCCGCCAGGAAAGCGGCCGGGTCACCCCGGAGTCGAAGGTCGTGCGCAGTTGCTGGACCAGCTCGCGATAGCGATGATCCAGGTTGGTATCGACATCAGCCATTCGGCAATCCTCACCCATCGGGTCGTCAGATGGCGAGCGTACCCCAGGTGGTGCGTGGGTGACGATTTCCGTGACGGCGTCTAGAGGATGGACGCAAAAGCGCGAAGGAGCGAAGAAACGCGAAGAAACACTGGTAATGACTTGTTTTACTTAAGAACCAATCCGAGCAAAGTGATTCTGGCGTCTCGAAAACGCCCGGCTGGCAACCCGACAGCAATCTCTCGCAGAGCCGCAGAGGAAAAGCAACACGAACTGGATCAAGCTCTGTTTTCTCTGCGTCTCTGCGAGAGACTGCTTTCGGGCGGCCCGCTCGACGTGATGCCGTGCCCGCCCACGAGCACCCCAGCCAGACCGAAGGGCTTTCACGATCTCTTGCCCGACTTTTCTTCGCCTCCCTTCGCCCCTTGGCGCCGCTGTGTCCATCCTCTAAAGGCCGAAAACACCAACACCCGATCAAGGCCCCCGCAAAGCCCGCAAGGTAGCCACCGGGTCGCCGCCGCGCATCAGGGCTTCGCCGATCAGGAAGGCGTGGAGGCCGGCGGCCTGCATGCGCTCGATGTCTGCGCGCGTGTTCAGGCCCGATTCGCACACGCCGACGCGATCGGCCGGAATGCGCGGGGCGAGCTGCTCGCTCGTCTCCAACCGGGTCTCGAAGACGTGCAGGTCGCGGTTGTTGATGCCAAGCAGGTGGCCCGGCACGTTCAGCGCGCGATCCATTTCCCCGGCGTCGTGGACCTCGACCAGCACGCTCAGGCCGAGCTCGCGCCCCAGCGCGCTGAAGTCGGCCAGCTGCGCGTCATCGAGCGCGGCAACGATCAGCAGCATCGCGTCGGCGCCAAGCGCGCGGGTCTCGTAGACCTGCCAGGCGTCGACGACGAAGTCCTTGCGGATCACCGGCAGGCCGCAGGCGCCGTGTGCGGCCCGCAGGTCGTCATCGGAGCCGCGGAAGTAATCGACGTCGGTCAGCACCGACATGCAGGCCGCTCCGCCCCGTTCGTAGTGCTTCGCCACCTCGGCGGCGTCGGCGTGGCGGTGAATCCAGCCCGCCGACGGCGAGGCGCGCTTGAACTCGGCGATGATCGCCGGCTCCTCGCGCGCGACGCGCTCGGCCAGTGCGCCGTGGAAATCGCGGCAGGCCGGGAGGTCACCGATCCGCGAGCGCAATTCGGCCTCGGGCCGCTTCGCGCGGCGCGCGGCCACCTCGTCGCGCTTGGTCGCGCAGATCTTCGTCAGAACCGACGGCGTGCCCGTGCTCATGACTGCTGCGACGATTGTTGTGACCAGTGCGCGTAGGCCTCGAGGCGCTTCAGCGGCTCGCCGTCGGCCTGCAGCGTGCGGGCCCGCTCGACTCCGCCCTCCAGCGAATCGGCCGCGCCGGCCACGTAGAGCGCCGCGCCCGCGTTCAACGTGATGATGTCGGCGGCCGGTCCGGCGGCGCCGCCCAGCGCCTCGCGGATGATCGCCAGGCTCTCGGCGGCATTGGCGACCGCAAGCCCGTCCAGCGAGCCGGTCAGGCCGACGTCGGCAGGATCGAAGGTGAACTCGCGGACCTCGCCGTCCTTCAACTCGGCGACGCGGGTCGGCGCGGCGATCGAGAACTCGTCGAGGCCGTCCTCGGAATGGATGACCAGCACGTGTTCGCTGCCGAGTTCGCCCAGCGCCTCGGCCAGCGGCCTGACCCAGCGCGCGTCGAACACGCCGAGGACCTGGCGCGTGGCGCCGGCCGGGTTGGTCAGGGGACCGAGCAGGTTGAACATCGTGCGCACGCCGATCTCGCGCCGCGGCAGCACCGCGTGGCGCATCGCGCTGTGGTGGACCGGCGCGAACAGGAAGCCGACGTTGTAGATAATGACCGCTTCCCGGACCTGTTCGGGCGTCAGCTCGAGCTTTACGCCCGCCGTTTCCAGCACATCGGCCGCGCCGGACTTGCTGGACACGGATCGGTTCCCGTGCTTGGCGATCCGTGCGCCGCCGGTCGCGGCGACGAAGGCGGAGGCGGTCGACACGTTGAACAGCGACGCGCCATCGCCGCCGGTGCCGACGATGTCGGTCAGCGGGCCGTCGAGGCCGGTCACGCCGCTGGCCAGCTCGCGCATCACCGTGGCCGCCGCGACGATCTCCTCGACCGTCTCGCCCTTGACCGCCAGCCCGACCAGCAGCCCGGAGATCTGCGCCGGCGTGGCCTCCCCGGCCATGATCTGGTGCATCGCCGCCTGCATCGAGGATGCGTCGAGGTCCTTGCCGCGGGAAACCGTGGCAATCGCGGATTGAATCGGTGTCTGGCTCATATCGGCTCGTGTGGTCGTAAGAAACGTAAATCGAAAAACAGTCTATTACCGCAGATGAACGCAGATGAACGCAGACAAAAACCCTGCGATTCAGGAGCTTGAATGCGACACATCATGCATGCAATCAAACTGCGCAGGCTCTTCCCACAATGCGTGCTGGCGAAGACTCATCCGTCCTTAAGATTTTTTTGTCTGCGTCCATCTGCGGTTTCTTACCGAAGTTGGCACGCCGACCGTAACGCCTCAGAGTTTCTCCAGGAAATTCCGCAGCAGGTCGTGGCCGTGGCGGGTCAGGATGGACTCGGGATGGAACTGGACGCCTTCGAGCGGCCAGTCCCGGTGGCGGAAGCCCATGATCTCGTCGCGGACGTCCGGCTTGTCATCGTCCAGCGCGGTCCAGGCGGTTTCGATCAATGCTTCGGGCAGGGATTCGCGCTCGACGATCAGCGAATGGTACCGAGTCGCCTCGAAGGGGTTGTCCAGGCCACGGAACACGCCCTCGTTGCTGTGGTGCATGCGCGAAGTCTTGCCGTGCATCACCTGGCGGGCGCGGACGACCCTGCCACCCAGCGCCTGGCCGATGGCCTGGTGGCCGAGACACACGCCGAGAATCGGCACCTTGCCGGCCAGTTCGTCGACGATGTCCAGGCACACGCCCGCCTCGTTCGGCGTGCACGGCCCCGGTGAGAGCACGATGGCGTCGGCGGCCAGGTCGCGCACGCCCTGCACATCGATCGCGTCGTTGCGGTGGACCACGACCTCCACGTCCAGCTCGCCGAGGTACTGGACGAGGTTGTAGGTGAACGAGTCGTAGTTGTCGATCATCAGCACCTTCATCGGATGCCCTCGCTGGCCTCGGCGATCGCGCGGATCAGCGCGCGGCCCTTGTTCATGGTTTCCTCCCACTCCAGCGCCGGGTCGGAATCGGCGACGATGCCGGCGCCGGCCTGCAGGTGGATTCGGCCGCCGGCGACCAGCGCGGTTCGGATTGCGATCGCGAAATCGGCGTCGCCGTGCCAATTCATCCAGCCCACGGCGCCTGCGTAGATGCCGCGCCGGACCGGCTCGAGCTCGGCGATGATCTCCATCGCCCGCACTTTCGGCGCACCGGACAGGGTGCCGGCCGGAAAGGTCGCTCTGAGAACATCCATCGCATCCATGCCGGGCTTGAGTCGCCCCCGGACCTGGCTGACGATGTGCATCACGTGCGAGTAGCGCTCGATGACCATCCGGTCGGTCAGTTCGACCGAACCGATCTCGGCGATCCGGCCGATGTCGTTGCGCCCGAGGTCGATCAGCATCAGGTGTTCGGCGCGTTCCTTGGGGTCGGCCAGCAGTTCGGTCTCCAGCGCGCGGTCCTCGGCCTCGTCACGGCCGCGCGGACGGGTGCCGGCAATCGGGCGGACCAGTGCGTCGTCGTCCTCGACCCGGACCAGCACCTCGGGCGAGGAACCGACGACCTGAAAGGTCTGATCGCCGTTCTGCCCGACGTCGTTCTGGAAGTCGAAGAAATACATGTACGGCGACGGATTGAGCGCACGCAGCGCGCGGTACACGTCCAGCGGTCGGGCCGCGAGGTCGACGCTCATTCGCTGGCTGAGCACGACCTGCATCGCATCGCCGGCCAGGATGTAGTCCTTGATCCGGCCCACGGCCCGTTCGAAGTCGGCCTGCTCGAAGCCGTACTCGAAGTCCTCCTCGCCAGGCACCGGCAGGTCGACCGGGTGCGGATACCCCGGCGAGCCGGCACGCAGCCGGTGGCCCAGCTGATCGAGACGCCGGCTGGCCTGCTCATAGCCGTCGTCGCGGGTCGCGTCGGCCTGGACGATCAGGTACAGCCTTCCGGCCAGCGTGTCGAACACGGCCAGCTCCTCGGCGTCGAGCAACAGGATTTCCGGCACGCCCAGCGCGTCGGGCAGCTCGGAGAAGTCCAGTCGCGGCTCGATCAGGGCGACGGTCTCGTAGCCGAAGTAGCCGACCAGGCCGCCGACCCGGGGCAAGCCATCGATGGCGGGCACCTTCACGGACTCGGCCAATCGCGCGATCTCGTCCAACGGATCGACGCCCTCGCGGGTCTCGACGACCCGGCCGTGATCCAGGACCTCGAAGGTCCGGCCCGAGGCGCGGTAGGCGCGCCGGCACGGCAGGCCGATGATCGAGTAGCGGCCCCAGTTCTCGCCGCCCTCGACCGATTCGAGAAGGAACGAATTCGGCCCGTCGGCCAGCTTCAGATACACCGACAGCGGCGTATCGAGATCCGCCGCGACCGAGCGCCACACGGGAATCCGCGTATGACCCTCGGCGCGATAGCGTTCGAAATCCTTCAGTTCCACGAGTCTGAATCCACGAGGTGCGGGCCCGGAACCCGGCGGGCCGGGAGCGACCGGCGATTATCGCAGATCGGTGTTTGCGTTGGGTTCCGCGCCGAGGCGCAGACGCCGCGCCTCAGACCGAAGCGG
Organism: Wenzhouxiangellaceae bacterium; assembly: GCA_965222675.1. Lineage (GTDB taxonomy): Bacteria > Pseudomonadota > Gammaproteobacteria > Xanthomonadales > Wenzhouxiangellaceae. The sequence continues at coordinate 2,677,439 of OZ244963.1, forward strand.
CCGCGCGCATCTGCTCGATCACCGTGCGGTAGTCCTCGGCGTTGAAGATCGCCGAGCCGGCGACCAGCGTGTCGGCGCCGGCCGCGATGACTTCGCCGGCATTGGTCGTCTTGACCCCGCCGTCGACTTCCAACCGGATCTCGTAGCCCGAGTCGTCGATGATCTGGCGCGCCATCCGCAGCTTGTCCAGCGCGGCCGGGATGAACGACTGGCCGCCGAAGCCCGGGTTGACCGACATGATCAGAACCAGGTCGACCTTGTCGATGACCCAGTCGAGCACGTCCAGCGACGTGGCCGGATTGAACACCACGCCGGCCCTGCAGCCCGATTCGCGGATCAGGCCCAGGGTGCGGTCCAGGTGCTCGGTGCCTTCCGGATGGACGCTGATTGTCGTCGCACCGGCCTCGGCGAAGTCCGGAATGATCCGGTCGACCGGCTTGACCATCAGGTGCACGTCGATCGGCGCCTCGATGCCGTAGTCGCGCAGCGCCCGGCAGACCATCGGCCCGATCGTCAGGTTCGGCACGTAGTGGTTGTCCATCACGTCGAAATGGACCCAGTCGGCCCCGGCCGCGAGCACGGTTTCGACCTCCTCGCCCAGGCGAGCAAAATCGGCGGACAGAATGGACGGCGCGATCACCAGCGGCTGCTGCGGCATGAGAGCTTCCCGGCAGAATGGAACAGGCCCCTATTGTCGCCGATCACCGTCATGGGTGCGGGCGTCGCGACCTGTGCGAGCAACGTCGGCCCAATGTCGGGCTGGAGGGCACTAGGAGCAACACAGCAACAAGCGAAAGGCGTTTTCTCGCAGAGACGCTGAGACGCAGAGAAAGACAGAAACGAATTCAAGAGATGCTGGCAGGGGTGTGAACAGATAACAACTCATGCTGCCCCACATCGAGGGCCGGCCGGCATCAGTGGCCTCCCGTTCGCAATTCAGTCTTTCCTCTGCGTCTCAGCGTCTCTGCGAGAAAACGCTTTTGCTTTTCCTGCCCCCTTGTTGTTGCGCCGATCATCTACAGGGCAGCGCCTCACAGACCCGACCCGAAGCCCCTGCCACCCTTATAATTCCGGCAATCCCGAGGCCGGAGAATCGACTGTGAGCTACCCCGTCCCGCCGCTCGAGCGTGTGCACCAGGGCAAGGTGCGCGATATCTACCGGGTCGATGACGACCGGCTGCTGATGGTGGCCTCGGACCGCCTGTCGGCGTTCGACGTGGTGCTGCCCGACGCGATTCCCGGCAAGGGCGAGATCCTGAGCCGGATCTCGAGGTTCTGGTTCACCCAGTTCGACGGGCTGGTCCGCAACCACCTGCTCGCCGACGATCTTGGCGAGGTCCTCGGCGACGCCGAGCTGGCCGGGAAACTGGCGCCGCGATCGATGCTCGTCCGGGCGCTGAAGCCCCTGCCGGTCGAAGCGATCGTCCGCGGCTACCTGGCCGGGTCCGGATGGAAGGACTACCAGGCCACGGGCGCGGTGTCGGGCGTCGAATTGCCGGCCGGGCTCGAGCTGGCCGCACGCCTGCCCGAGCCGGTGTTCACGCCGTCGACGAAGGCCGCGGTCGGCGACCACGACGAGAACATCGGCTTCGACCGGATGCAGGAACTGATCGGGCCGGAGCTGGCGGTCCGGGTTCGGGACATCAGCCTGGCGATCTACCTGCGCGCCGGGGCCTACGCCCGCGAGCGCGGCATCATCATCGCCGACACCAAGTTCGAATTCGGCACCGACGCCGACGGCCACCTGTATCTGATCGACGAGGTCCTGACGCCCGACTCCTCACGCTTCTGGCCCGAAGACCAGTGGCGACTGGGCATCAGTCCGCCGAGCTTCGACAAGCAGTTCGTCCGCGACTACCTCGAGACCCTGGACTGGAACAAGATCGCCCCGGGCCCGAAGCTGCCCCAGGACATCATCGACCAGACCGTGGCGCGTTATCGAGAAGCTGAGCGCATCCTTTTGTCTGACTAGGCTTCGATCGGGCCTTGGTGCTATCGGCCTTTATGGTGATGGGCGCGAAGGCGCGAAGGAGCAAGGAGCGCAAGGGAAATGCAGAATTTCAATATCGGCAGAAGGTCTGCGAAACGTCATCCGCAGAACCCATCCGAATCCGGCGCTATCGCCGAGTCGCTGACCAGCGCATGCTGAGGAATGATCCAATCGTCAAGACGAACGCCAACAGCAGGATTCCCGGGAACGACAACAGTGGCACCGGGTGCGGCGCAATGAGATCCGAGTATACGAAGTTCAACTCCGCTTCGTTGTTGGAAAGATCAGGATCGTCGTCTGGCGAAATCGGCTGCCCTGTAAAGAATACGGAAGCGACCCAACGCGCCCTTTGACTCAGGAGATTGGTCTGCAGAACTACGAATTCGAAGCTGCAGTCCACGGTCTCTCCCGGCAGCAGATCATAGGTCACCCAGAAGCCGAAATTGTCACCCGGCCCAGGCTGACCTACGGGTGACACAAAACACGGACCGACCGCAAAGACAGGAAACGCCAATGGCGGAAATCCGGCGCCATCTTCGGAAGGTAGCCACGAAAAAAAGACGTTGGCTGCATTCGGGCCAAAATTCGAGATCGTAACGGTTATGGTTCCCTCCGTGCCCGGTGGAATCGCTCCAACCGGTTCAATTCGCACTTCCAGAGCCACATCCGCCGAAGGAGCCCCTGCATCGCTCACCACTGAAATCAGGCAAGCGGCGGCAAAGATCAGAGATCGAAACATCTAGGATTCGAAGCTGTCTGCGAACAAAAGCTCAGGGGGCGGCACACGGAACAACTCCATCACCGGAGTCAAGATCTCGAAGGTTCGGACGTTATCCCTCTGATTGGCTATGCCAGACGGTTGACTTCCAATAAAGACGTCGGGATTGGAGAAATTGAGTGGCTGAGGCAACTCCGTTGGATTCGGCACCCACATGAGCGTTCCGAATTGAGTTCCCGTCGTTCTCAAATGAGCATAAGACCATACGAATGAGGCGTCCATAGGGTCCTGGGAAACCGTCCCGGGTTGATGCTCTGCCCCCATCAAGTGACCGAGCTCATGGGGAAACGAGTTTCTTCCGGCAAGCGCTGCGCACTGCACTGACACCCAACTCAATGCATAGTTCTCAAAATCTACGCCCACTCCGCACTGCGCAACATCCCCGACACCGCCACAGGTGGGACTTTGCAAGTAGGCGATACCGCATGCTCCCAACTGAGCTGTGCCCTGCCCATCAAAGAAATCTCGCAGCAGAACTATCGTCACATCGGCAAAGCTTGCGTTTCTCGCGGCGAGGATTTGTGCATTCTGTCGAAGCAGGTCTCGATCCGAAATCGCGTTCTGTCCGGTCGGCCCGGAAGGGACAAATCCGACGAGTAACTCGCGATGAGCTTCCTTGATTGAGAGATTTGAAAATCCACTGTTTATGAATGCCTGGTTGGTGTTATCGATCGATTGCTGAATCAAGGCATCGAGACCTGCAGCACCGCCTGCATCAATTTCGGCTTGCGCCGTGTACATGACGAGCAGATCCAATTCGATCGGACCGCCTGACTTTCGGCGCACGCCGTCCGAATCCAGGGACTTGGCTCGGCCCGCCGAGTCGATGCCGCTGGCCTTGGCATTGCCACGAAAAAGTTCAACGCCATGAGCCGGCGGTAAACGGTCCGGATCAATCTCTGCGAGCACATACCCTTCATCCGGAGTGCCTGATATCTGGTAGGAATGTTGCTGGGTGACGAGGGTTCCTCGGACTACGTCGTTCTCGACGGTCAGGCCGATCCAGCCATTCTGATCAACCTCCCCGTACCATCGAAGCGAAAGCGGCGTTTCAGGATCGTTGTCGGGAACGGGGTTGTCGCTGCAATCGAGACGCTCGATGAATCCGGACCTCGGAGCGTAGGTGCTCCTGTAGGCGAGTACGCGACGGCCGTCCGGCAGCAGGAGTTCGAGTTCGCGAGCACCGGAAGCCAGGGCAGGAATCGGATCGTCGATGTCCAAATACCGAAGAAACAGTGACTCTTCACTCGGCGCTTCCTTGCCCGAAAGGTCCAGAAGTGGCGTACCGTCGGTTATACCAACACCCGGATCAGCCCCAAGTATCCGAATTTGGCCCGAGCGGAAGTCATCGGCGGTCAACCCGATCTGATTCTGCGCGGCATCGACTGCCAACCCGGTGCACTCAAGGCCGGTGACAACTGATATTCCGGAGGGCGCGTCCGGTGCGGCCCGTAGCGTCAGTTCGCCCAGCGCTCCAGACGGCACCGGCTGGTTAGCCAGACTGACAACAATGAATCGAATGACGTCCTCATTCGGCCAGGCCTGCCGTCGACATGCGGCCAGAAGCCCGGAACGCGAAAACGCATCAAGGCAACGCGAAGTATCCACGTGCTCGAAAACCGACGGGTCGAATCGCAGGTCGAACTGAATGCCGACAAAATCACCAGAGTTTTGCAACGAAACAGGGACGGCAAGGGACGCCCCCCCCCTCCACCACGCCTGAAGCAATCTCGACGATCGCACCATCACCATCTTGAGAGAATCCTGCGTTAGGCACTACTATCGCAAGAAGTACTGACGACACTGCCAGGAATATTCTGGAAGTCATAGCTATCACCTACGCCCAAGCCCATGTTGAGCGTAGGCTCGGCATGTCGTGAAGTCAAGCGAACCGAAACTAACGCCCAACAAAAGTCCTAATCAACCTGAACTTGGTTGGCCACAGGCAAGCCGAGCGGATCCTGCTGGCCGACTAGGCCGCGATCCGACGACCGGGCGAAGCCTTTAGGTGACGGGCGCGAAGGCGTGAAGAGAAGAGCCTCCGGTCGTGAAAGGCAAAAGCGTTTTCTCGCAGAGACGCAAAGACGCACAGGAAAAGCGTTTCGAATAGAAACCCCTCGGCTTTCGTCTTTTGACCCCTGTTCGTTCTTCTTTTGCCTTTTCTCTGCGCCTCTGCGTCTCTGCGAGAACCGCTTTTCAGGTCTTTCCAGCTTTTCTCTTCGGCACTCATCATCCAGCAGTTCTGAAACGCCTTCGAGCTGATCCAGGGCGCCTACGACAACGCACGTAACGCCTCCAAGGCTTCGGCTTCCCGTTCGGGCGTGACGCCGGCGCGGAGTTCGGCCCGGCGGTCTTCGGGCTGGTCGCGGAACCATGTCAGCGTGGCTTCGACGGTGTCGGCGAAGGGGCGAAAGGTCAGACCGGCCTCGATCGCTTTCTCGTTCGAGCGCGTGGCGAAGCCGGCGTATTCGCCTTCATGCGGAATCCAGACCGGCATGTCGGACCAGGGGTTGATGCCCTGCTCGGCCAGGAACTCGGCCGGCGCCCAGTTCAATTCGGCTGCAACACCGGTCACGGCGCGGATGCCGTGCAGCATGGCGTCGAAGGTGAATCCGTAGTCCGGGCCTGCCGCGTTGTAGGCCCCTCCGGCCTGTGCTTCGGCCATGCGGATGGTCCATTCGGCCAGGTCGCGGGCGTCGATGATCTGGACCGGGTCCTTGCCGTCGCCGGGCGCAAGCACCTGGCCACCGCGCGCCATGCGCACGGGCCAGTAGGTGAACCGATCGGTGGCATCACCGGGACCGACGATCAGGGTGGGACGAACGATCGTGTGGCGATCCGGGAACCAGCGCGCGACTTCGCGCTCGGACTCGGCCTTCAGCGGACCGTACAGCGCCATGTCCGCGCGCAGGCTCTGCATGGTCTCGGCCATCGCATCGTCGCCGCTGTACTCGAGCAGATCGGAGGATTCGTCGGCGCCGGCCTCGGCATTCGAGGCGTAGACCGAGAGGGTCGAGGTGAATACGTAGTGGTCGACGCTGTCCTGCAGCACCCTGCCGGCATCGCGGACCCAGAACGGCAAGGTGGTCGGGTTGTCGATGCACACGTCCCACTTGCGCCCTGCGAGGGCAGAGAGATTGCTTTCGTTGCGGTCCCCGACCAGTTCCTCGACCGGCCCGGGCCAGTCCAGCGATTTGTTGCCGCGATTGAAGATTGTGACCTTGTGGCCGCGAGCGAGTGCGTAGCGCACCTGGAACGGCCCGGTAAACCCGGTGCCGCCGAGGATCAGCAGCTCCAGCGGCCGATCGGCCTTCGGCACCGCAGCCATCGCCTGCGCCGAAGCTCGCAGGTTCAACCCGGTCAGCGCCACCGCGCCCAGACCACCGGCTTTCAGAATGTCCCTGCGTGTCTGACCCATGCTGCGCTCCTCACCCGCTCGTTGGCGGCTGGCTGTCGATCACCACAACTTGCCACGCGCCGGGTGCCCGGGCAATGGGACCAATGGCAGGGTCGGGTTTCTCTCCGGCTTCGTGGCCAGAATTCCGGGCGATGGGCGCGAAGAAAACCGAAGAACGAAAAAGCGATCTCTCGCAGAGACGCAAAGACGCGGAGAAAAGGAAGTGGAACCAGTGTCTGGCCGATGGTTCGCGCCGATCAACTGCACGACGGCGTTCGTCCCCACAGCCGTTCAGGGTTTCGCTCGTCGGACTCCAGACAGCTTGTTCCTTTCTCTGCGTATTCGCGTCTTCGCGATGGAAAGCCTTTGCTCTTCCAGACCTTTCCTTATCGCGTCCTCGCGCGGTTCCTCCACGGGTTCGGCCGCCAACCCCGATCGAAGGCCCTTAACGGCGCAGGAGATTGAGCAGGGCTTCGGCGGCGGGTTCGGATGAAGCGGGATTCTGGCCGGTGACGAGGAGGCCGTCGACTTCGATGTGCGGTCCCCAGGCCTCCCCGCAGCGGAACTGGCCACCACGCTGCTTCAACCGGTTCTCGAGCAGGAAGGGCACGACATCGGAGAGCCCGACGCCCTCCTCCTCGGCGTTGGTGAACCCCGTGACGCGCTTGCCGGCGACGAGATAGCCGGCACCGGTCTTCACACCGGCCAGCGCGGCAGGCGCATGGCAGACCGCCGCGACCGGCTTTCCCGTATCGATGAACGAAGCGATCAAGGCCCGGGAAACCGGATGATCGACGAGGTCCCACATGGGACCGTGCCCACCGGGATAGAACACCGCGTCGAAGTCGGCAGCCTGCATCTCCACCAGCGCATGCGTATGCGCCAGCTGCTCCTGCGCCTTGGCGTCGTCCTTGAAGCGTCGGGTGGCGTCGGTCTGCGCATCCTCCTCGTCGCTCTTCGGGTCGAGCGGCGGTTGACCGCCCTTCGGCGTGGCCAGCGTCACCTCGGCGCCGGCGTCCAGGAAGACGTAGTACGGCGCGGCGAATTCCTCGAGCCAGAAGCCCGTCTTCTCACCCGTATCGCCCAGCTCGTCGTGCGAAGTCAGCACCATAAGAATGTTCATGTCGCATGCTCCTTGTTTCGTTCCTGGTTGGACTGCGAAAAGCGATTCTCGCAGAGACGCGGAGACGCAGAGGATGAACAATGGATCACGGCTCGGGCTGACAATTCGTCTCGACAGCCCGGATCAAGTGGTCGACGTATCGTCGATGCGTTCATCCTGCGCACAGGTCGTCGCGCCTTTTCTTCGATCCTTTCGAAACCATACCCGGCTCACCGCATGAAGACTCGACTTCCTGGAACGCCCGCACAGTCGACAACATTCGCAGCCGCTGCGCTTCTCTGCGGCTTTTCGTCTCCGCGAGAATCGGTTTTTCTGTAATCGATCAGTCGGCCTCGGCCCGCTCCGAATGATCCCTGGCCAGCAGGAGGTAGAAGGCCGGCAGGACGAACACGGTCAGCGCGGTGCCGATGCCCAGGCCCGTGGCGATGGTCAGGCCGATCGCGAAGCGGCTTTCCGCGCCGGGGCCCGAGGCGATCAGCAGCGGGATCATGGCAACGATCAGCGCCGCCGAGGTCATCAGGATCGGGCGCAGCCGGATCGAGGCCGCGTCGAGCACCGCTTCGAGCTTGCCGACGTCCTTTTCGATCTGCAGCTGGTTGGCGAACTCGACGATCAGGATGCCGTTCTTCGACACCACCCCGATCAACGTGATCAACCCGACCTGCGTGTAGATGTTCATGCTTGCGAAGCCGAGCATGATGAACGCCATCGCGCCGGCGATCGACAGCGGCACCGAGACCAGGATGATGAACGGATCGCGCCAGCTCTCGAACTGTGCCGCCAGGACCAGGTAGATCACCAGCAGCGACAGGAAGAACGTGATCACCAGTGCACTGCCCTGCTGCTTGAACTGCCTGGACTCGCCCTTGTAGTCATACCCGAAACCCTGCGGGAAGCGCTCGGCAGCCTCGCGCTCGAGGAACGACACGGCATCGCCCATCGCTACCCCGGGCGCGAGCACGCCCTCCAGCGCCAGTGAATTGAGCTGGTTGAACTGGGTCCGCTGCGAGGGCTCGACCACCGACTCGAACGAGATCACGGTGCCCAAGGGCACGAGCTGGCCGGAGTCGGCCCGCAGGTAGTAGTTCGAAAGATCCTCGGCGGTCGCCCGGGAGACCCGCTCGACCTGCGGAATGACCTCGTAGGACCGACCCTGCATGTTGAAGCGATTGATGTATCCACCGCCGAGCAGGCTGGACAGCTCTCGACCGACGTCGGCCATCGACAGCCCCAGATCGGCGACGCGATCGCGGTCGACGTGGACACGGGTCATCGGTCGGTCGAAATCGATCGACTTCTGCAGGAACATGAACATGCCGCTCTGCATCGCCTGGCCGAGCAGTTCATCGGCGACGGTCACGATCCGGTCGTAGGACTGGGCGCTGGTGATGACGAACTGGACAGGAAGGCCGTCTCCGGCACCGGGGATGGACGGACGGGTGAACACCGAGGTCCGCAGGCCGGTCACTTCACCGACGGACTGCTGCAGCATTGGCTCGACCTCGAACTGCGAGATGTCCCGCTCGTCCCACGGGGCCAGCTTGAAGCCCCCGAACACCGTGTTCGGAGACAGGGCGCCGAGCAGCATGAAGCTCTCGTCGTAGCCCGGCAGTCGTTCGAAGCGGGCCTGCAGCTCCTGGCCGTACTGTTCCAGGTATTCCAGCGTGGACGTCTGCGGCGCGGTGCCCGAGTAAAGCAGGATGCCCTGATCCTCGGTCGGCGCCAGCTCGTTCTGGCTGAGCCGGAACATGCCGACGATCGAGACCAGGACCACCAGTGCGAGCACGACCACGATGACCGGCGACTTCAGGGTCCAGGCCAGCGCGCGGCGGTAGCCGCCCGCCAGACGCTCGAAGTTGCGTTCCACCGCGCCCTCGAAGCGTGAGCGGCCGCCCTTGTCGGTCTTCGCCTTCAGCACCTTTCCGGACAGCATCGGCGAGAAGGTCAGCGCAACCACGCCGGAGACCAGGACCGCACCGGCCAGCGTGAACGCGAATTCCGTGAACAGCGCACCGACAAGGCCGCCCATGAAGCCGATCGGCGCGTAGACCGCGACCAGCGTCGTCGTCATGGCAATCACCGGGGTCGCCATCTCCCGTGCGCCGCTCAGCGCCGCCTCGAAGGGGGATTCACCGTTTTCGATATGCCGGTGCACGTTCTCGACGATGATGATCGCATCGTCGACCACCAGACCGATCGCCAGGACAAGCGCCAGCAAGGTCAGCAGGTTCAGGGAAAATCCGAACAGCAGCATGATCAGCGCGCCGCCGATCAGCGACAGCGGCACGGCGAGCGACGGCACCAGGGCGGCGCGCAGCGAGCCCAGGGACAGGAACACCACCACCAGCACGATCAGGACGGCCTCGATGAGCGTCTTGATCACCTCGTCGATCGACTGGTCGATGAACTCCGAGGCATCGTAGGGCAATTCGACCGCCAGCCCGTCGGGCAGCTGGTCGCGAATGCCGGGCAGCTCGTCACGCACGCGCTCGGCGACCTGCAGCGGATTGGCGCCCGGGGCCATCTCGATCGCGACGTAGGTCGACGGCTGGCCCTTGTAGTTGGCGATCGAACTGTAGGTCTGCGAACCCAGCTCGGTTCGCGCGATGTCGCCGAGCCGGACGATGCCGCCGTCGTCCTCCTTGATGACCAGTCGCCCGAACTGTTCCGGGTCGGACACGTCCGTGTCGGTCGACAGATCGATGCGAACCAGTTCATCCCGCGTGTTACCGATGCCGGCCTGGTAGTTGTTGGCAATAAGCACTTCGATCAACTCGCGGGCGGTCAGGTCGATCGCCGCCAGTCGCTGCGGATCGATCCAGATCCGCTGGGCGAAGGTCCGGCCGATCAGTTCGGCCTTGCCGACGCCCTGCAGCGCCTGAAGCCTCGGCTGGACCTCCCGGATCAGATAGTCGGTGATCTCCGGGACCGGCATGGACTCGCTGAAGAAGGCGATGTACATCAAGGCAGTCGATTCGCCGGTGGTCGAAGTGATCACCGGGTCGCGCGCCGCCTCGGGCAGCACGTTGCGCTGGCTGGCCACCTTTGCCTGGATCTCGGCCAGCGCGTCGTTGGCGTCGTAGTTCAGCACCATCCGCGCCTGCACGGTCGAAACGCCCTGGCCGCTGGTCGAGGAAAGGAAGTCGATGCCCTCGGCCTCGGCGATGGCCTGCTGGAGCGGCGTGGTGATGAAGCCCTTGACCAGTTCGGAATCGGCGCCGGGATAGGCGGTGCTCACGGTGACCGTGGTGCTCTGGAGTTCCGGATACTGGCGCACCTCGAGCTCCAGCGCGGCGCGTGCTCCAAGCAGCAGGATCAGCAGGCTGACGACCGTCGACAGCACCGGCCGCCGGACGAACAGGTCGGTAAATCGCATCAGTCCGACCCCGCCGGTGCGCGGGTTCCGGACGACTGCCCGGAGCCGCCGTCGCCGTCATCGCTCACCTGGACCGGCTGCCCGGCACGCAGGCGAAGCAGGCCGGCAGCGACCACGTCCGTGCCCGGCTCGAGGCCTTCGACGATCTCGACCTGGCCGTTGCGGACCTCGCCGGTGGTGACCTGGACCCGCTCGACCGTGGTCGAGCCGTCCTGCTCGCGCAGCGCGAACACGAAGTCGCCGTAGGTGTTGTAGGAAATCGCCGTGCGCGGCACGGTGACCACATCGCGCACATCGCGCCGGAACGTCGTCACATTGGCGAACATGCCCGGGCGCAGCCGGCCATCGGGGTTGGCGAGTCGGGCCCGCACCTCGACGGTCCGGGTGGCCGCGCGGACCGACGATTCGATCGCGAGGACCTCACCGGCAAAGACTTCGTCGGCATACGCCGCCACGCGGACTTCCACTGGATCGCCGACCCGGACCAGCGGCAGGTCGCGTTCGCCGAGGGTGAAGTCGACCTGGATCGGGTCGAGCTGGTTGATCTCGACGATCGGCGTACCGACCGGGATGAACTGGCCCAGATCGACCTGGCGAAGCCCGAGAACCCCGTCGAACGGCGCGCGGACGGTCTTCTTCTCCACGATCGCTTCCTGCTCGTGCACCCGCGCCTCGGCTGCCTCCCGGTTGGCCTGCGCCTCGTCGAACTGGGCGCGGGAAACAGCGTCCTGCCCGATCAGGTCGGAAAAACGCTCGAACTGCTGGGAAGCCAGGCGCGCCTCGGCCTGCCTCGTCTCCAGCGCGGCCCGGTCGGTCTCGTCGTCGAGATGAACCAGCGGGTCGCCGGCCTCGACGCGTTGCCCGGACTCGAACTCGATCCCGTCGACCACGCCGGCGATCTCGTTGGCCACCCGCACGCCGTTGACCGCTCTCAGGCCGCCGATCGCGCTCAGCGATGCCGGCCAGCGCTGCTCGGCGACCGCCACGGCTTCCACCTGTGCCGGCGGCGGCGCCTGCGACATCATCGCCTGCTGGCGCTGAAGCTGCAGGTAGCGCAGGCCGAACAGCCCCCCGAGGACGAGGACGACGACGACAATTCCGATCAGAAGGCGGGGTGCACGGGACATGGCGGTTCCGGGGTTCGGCGGATCGACAGGATGAACTGGGGCCGTCGCGCCCGCGTGACAAGGTGCCAGGTCCGCACGGGAAGCGACCACGAGACTCGTATAATGCTCGCTTTCACCACCCTGGAGTACCTGCCATGACCCAGACCATGCGCGCCCTGGTCAAGCCTGCCGCGGCACCGGGTTTGGAACTGAGAGAAGTTCCGGTTCCTTCGCCGGGGCCCGGGGAGGTCCTGGTCAAGCTCCAGAAGACCGCGATCTGCGGCACCGACCTGCACATCTACCAGTGGGACGACTGGTCGAAGCGGACCATCAAGCCGCCGCTGGTGATCGGCCACGAATTCGTCGGCACGATCGCCGAAATCGGGGTCGGCGTGCGCGGCTACGAAGAGGGCCAGCGCGTCTCGGCCGAGGGCCACGTGGTCTGCGGCGTGTGCCGGAACTGCCGCGCCGGTCGGCCGCACCTGTGCCCGCACACCGAGGGCATCGGCGTGAATCGCGACGGCGGCTTCGCCGAGTACGTGGTTGTCCCGGCGACCAATCTCTGGCCGATCCCCGACGAAATCCCGTCCGAGCTGGCGGCCTTCTTCGATCCCTTCGGCAACGCCGCGCACTGTGCGCTGCAGTTCGACCTGGTCGGCGAGGATGTGCTGATCACCGGTGCCGGGCCGATCGGCATCATCGCCGCCGGCATCGCCCGGCACGTCGGCGCTCGCCACGTCGTGATCAGCGACGTCAACGACTATCGCCTGAAACTCGCCGAAGACATGGGCGCGACGCGCACGATCAACGTGAAGAACGAGCGTCTGCTGGACGTGCTCGACGAGCTGGACATCGACGGCTTCGACATCGGCATGGAAATGTCGGGAAATCCGCACGCATTCAACGATCTGTTGTCGGCCATGTACAACGGCGGCAAGGTCGCCCTGCTCGGCATCCTGCCGGCCGGTACCGGCATCGACTGGGACAAGGTGATCTTCAAGGGCCTGCAGATGCACGGCATCTACGGCCGCCTGATGTACGAGACCTGGTACAAGATGACCCAGATGGTCCTGACCGGCTTCCCGCTGCACAAGGCCATGACCCACCAGATCGCCATCGACGACTACGAGACCGGCTTCGAGCTGATGGCCAAGGGCCAGTGCGGCAAGGTCGTCTGCGACTGGACCGGCGAAATCAAGCCCGCTGCCTGACGCGAAAAGCTGGAACCGCAGATGAACGCAGATGGACGCAGATTGAAAACCGGAAATCGAAAAGCTTGAGCCCGGAAACGTTCATTGGTGGCTTGATGCTGTTGATCGTGCTCGCAGTAACGGCCGCTCTGTGCGTTGGATTTGCATTCTTCTCGAAGGCTCGAGGTCGATTCTCCGCTTAGAGCATGACGGGCTTCGGGGCTCTGGTTGCCTGTCTACTTGGTGGACTTTGGTCAATCGCAGGCCTCGCTGGATATTCTGAGCTGGTCGATAGCGGGCACGTGCTTGTGAAATCAGGCGAGATTCAAGCCCAGGAGCATTGGCTCGCACTGCGCAGTGCTGCCTTGTTCGGATTCTGCGGAGGCTTGATCGGGCTGCTGTGCTGGACGGTCCTCCGCTTTCTGATCAGAGAGACCAGCCTTTCCAAGCAGGACTGAAGGGTTTTGCTTTTCACATCTGCGTTAATCTGCGTTCATCCGCGGTAAATCCAGCTTAGAGAATTCGAGGAAAACCAATGTCCGATGCCAAGACCTACGAACGCTTCCGCGCCGAGCTCGAGGAGATCGACGCGGCCGGGCTGTACAAGCGCGAGCGCCAGATCACCACGCCTCAGCGCGTCGCGATCCAGACGAAGGAACGCGGCGAGGTGCTGAACTTCTGCGCCAACAATTACCTGGGCCTGGCCGATCACCCCGACATCATCCAGGCCGCCAAGGGTGCGCTCGACGACCACGGCTTCGGCATGGCCTCGGTGCGCTTCATCTGCGGCACCCAGGACCTGCACAAGGAACTGGAGCGCGTCATCGCCGACTTCCACGGCAAGGACGACACGATCCTCTACGCGGCCTGCTTCGACGCCAACGGCGGGCTGTTCGAGCCTCTATTGGGTCCGGAGGACGCGATCATCTCCGATGCGCTGAACCACGCGTCGATCATCGACGGCGTGCGCCTGTGCAAGGCCGAACGGCACCGCTACGCCAACTCGGACATGGAGCAGCTCGAGGACGCGCTGAAGAAGACCCAGGACAAGCGCACGCGCATGATCGTGACCGACGGCGTGTTCTCGATGGACGGCTATGTCGCCAAGCTCGACGAGATCACGCAGCTGGCCGAGAAGTACGACGCCCTGGTCATGGTCGACGACTGCCACGCCACCGGCTTCTTCGGCGAAACCGGCCGAGGGTCTCCGGAGTATCACGGGGTGCTCGACAAGGTCGACATCATCACCTCGACGCTGGGCAAGGCGCTGGGCGGCGGCATGGGCGGCTTCACGACCGGCCGGCAGGAAGTCATCGACCTGCTGCGCCAGCGTTCGCGACCCTACCTGTTCTCGAACTCACTGGCCCCGCCGCTGGTCGCCGCCAGCCTGAAGGTCTTCGAGATGCTCGACGAATCCACGGCGCTGCGTGACAAGCTGGCCGCCAATACGAAGTTCTTCCGCAACGCGATGACCGAGGCCGGCTTCGACATCAAGCCCGGCGACCACCCGATCGTGCCGGTGATGCTCTACGACGCCCCCCTGGCCCAGAAGATGGCCGATGCCCTGCTCGAAGAAGGCATCTACGTGATCGGCTTCTTCTACCCCGTGGTCCCGAAAGGCGAGGCGCGGATCCGGCTGCAGATCTCCGCCGCCCACGAGCAGGAGCACCTCGAGCGCGCGGTCGAGGCCTTCGTCAAGGTCGGGCGCGAGTTGGGCGTGGTCGGCTAGTCCGGTGTTCGGCCAGGTCGGCGTCAACGAATGGGTGGTCGCGCTGGCGACCGCCGGCATCGTGACGCTGGCCGTCGTCCTGCACTACGAGATCATCGCTGTCCTGAACCGGTGGGTGAACCGCCGGGCTCGCGGCGCATCCTGGCGTCGGCCGGACCGCCGGACGCTGCTGTTCATCATGTTTGCCCTGCTGGTCGCCCATGTCGCCGAGATCTGGTTGTTCGCGGCCGGTTACTTCGTGCTCGACATCGCCGGCGACTTCGGTGAAGTGCTCGGCTACGAGAGCTTCACCTTTCTCGACTACGTCTACTTCTCCGCGGCGACCTACACCACCGTCGGCTGGGGCGACCTCGCCCCGATCGGCCCCGTCCGCTTCCTCGCCGGCACGGAAGCCCTGACCGGCTTCATGCTGATCACCTGGTCGGCGTCTTTCACCTACCTCGTCATGGCCCGCGCCTGGGGTGTCGAGGACGAGGAGTCATTGTAGGGCTCGGCAGGAAGATCAACAGCTTGATCTGTCCACAGATGAACACAGATAAAGAGTTGTAACCCCTGCAGGATTGAAGGCCGGTGGCGAGCCAGTCGCTAGTGCGCTACAAGCGAAAGGCTACGGAATCGTGCTTGATCGACAAGATCGCGATCCGCAGGCAGGCAGCTGTTCTCCCCCAGTGCTTTTATCCGTGTTTATCTGCGTTCATCTGTGGACAGTATTCGCTTTTGACTTTCCGCGAAGCACCGCCAACGCTTCCCGCTACGCCAACTTGATCTCCCGCAGCCGTTCCATCAAGTACCCGTGCGAGGTGATCGGCTCGGGGTAGCGGTTCGGGTTGCCGTCGCCGATGCACTGATCGAGCGTCTCGATCACGAAATCCGGGTTCGGGTGGAGGAAGAAGGGAATCGAGTAGCGCGCCTTGGCCGCCAGGTCGCCCGGCGGGTTGACGACGCGGTGGGTGGTCGACTGGTAGACGTGGTTGGTCAGGCGCTGGAGCATGTCGCCGACGTTGACGATGATCGTACCGGGAACGGTGGTCACCGGAATCCACTCGCCCTTCTTGCTGAGGATTTCCAGGCCCTGCTCGCGCGAGCCGATCAGCAGCGTGATCAGGTTGATGTCCTCGTGCCGGGCTGCACGGACCGCGCCGGGCACCGCATCGCGGATCGGCGGATAGTGGATCGGGCGCAGGATCGAATTGCCGAGATTCACCTTGTCGGCGAACCAGTCCGAGGGCAGGCCGAGGTCGATCGCGATCGCCGAGAGCATGCGCCGCCCGAGATTGTCCAGTGCACCGTACAGGGCCAGGGAAGCCGCACGGAACCCCTCGACCTCCTCCGGCCAGAGGTTCGGCAGCAGGATGTCCGGATGCGGATTGGCTGCCCCTTCGTCCAGTTCCCGGCCCACGTGCCAGAATTCCTTCAGGTCGGGCACGTCGTGGTCCTTGGCCTGCTCCACGCCGAAGCCCGTGTAGCCGCGCGCACCGCCCTTGCCGGGCAAGTGGTATTTCTGCTTGACCTCTGCGGGCAGGGCGAAGAAGGCCTTGAAACGGTCGTAGGCGCGCTCGATCAGCGCGTCGTCAAGGCCGTGGTGGGTGATGCCGGCGAAGCCGTATTCGCGGTAGGCGGCGCCGAGTGCGTCGGTGAAGGCGTCCCGCTTGCCGGTGAAGTCTTCCAGGTCGAGGACCGGGATCCCGTAACGTTCAGTGTCCATTGTTCGATTCCGTTCGTCGTGCTTCGTTCTCTACGATGTCGGCCAGCGAGGTGGCCAGTTCCCGGGCACGGGGTTCCTCCCGCGCCTCGACCATCACCCGGACGACCGGCTCGGTGCCGGACGGCCGCAGGACGATCCGGCCGTGCCCCTCGAGCGAGCGCTCGGCATCGTCGATCGCCTCGGCGATCGCCGGCCGCCGATGCAATGCCTGCCGATCTGCGCCGTCGACCTCGACGTTGACCATCACCTGCGGATACCTGTGCAGCTCGCCGACCAGCTCGGAAAGCGCACGGCCGCTGGAGACCATGGCCTCCAGCACCTGCAGTGCACTGACGATGCCGCAGCCTGTGCTGGCCCGGTCCAGGCAGAGGATGTGCCCGGACGCCTCGCCGCCCAGGGTCCAGCCGCGATCGGCCAGCGCTTCGTGCACGTGACGATCCCCGACCTTCGCTCGAGCGAACTCGATTCCGTGCCGGCCGAAGGCTTCCTCCAACCCATAGTTGGTCATCACCGTGCCGACCACGCCGCCGACGAGAGCGCCCGCTGCCTGACGGCTGCGCGCCAGCGCATACAGGATGCCGTCGCCGTCGATCACGTTCCCATCGGCATCGGCGAGGATCACCCGGTCGCCGTCGCCGTCGAACGCGATCCCGAGATCGGCGCCTTCGGCGACCACGCCAGCAGCCATTGCGCCGGGGTGCGTGGAACCGCAATCGCGGTTGATGTTCAGACCGTCGGGTTCACAGTGCGTCGCCACCACCCGAGCGCCGAGTTCGCGGAACACGTGCGGCGCGATCCGGAAGGTCGCGCCATTGGCGCAGTCGACGACCAGCTTCAGGCCATCGAAGCGAACGCCATGCTGAACCGTTCCCTTGCAGAATTCCACGTAGCGTCCGGTCGCGTCGTCGATCCGGCGCGCCTTCCCCAGCTTTTCAGGGGCGACGTGACGCATCTCGAGATCGAGCGCCTGCTCGATCCGGCGCTGGACAGCATCGGGCAGCTTCTGTGCGCTGCCCGAAAAGAACTTGATGCCGTTGTCGTGATACGGGTTGTGCGAGGCCGAGATCACGATGCCGGCTGCCGCGCCCATCGATCGGGTCATGTGGGCGACCGCCGGCGTCGGCATCGGCCCGAGCAGCAAGACCTCGGCCCCCGCCGCGGCCAGGCCCGCCTCGAGCGCAGATTCGAACAGGTAGCCCGAAATCCGGGTGTCCTTGCCGATCACGACACGAACCGGCCCCTGGTGCTGCTCGGCCAGCGTCCGACCGGTGGCCCAGCCCAGGCGCAATGCGAATTCCGCGGTGATCGGCGACTCGCCGACCCGTCCGCGAATCCCGTCGGTGCCGAAATACTTGAAGCTCATGGGCGCCATTTTACGCCACCGCCCCGCCCGACCGGCATCGGCACCGGTTGACACGCCGCTCGGACACTGGACAGACTGTGGCTCCCGTACGAATACCGGAGAAGCCCGATGCGCACTGCCGATGAGTGGTTCCGCGACTATGGCCAGAGCCACCGCGATCCGACCAACAAGCGGATTCACTGGATCTGCGTGCCGCTGATCGTGTGGAGCGTGACCGCGCTGATCTGGTCGATCCCGTCGCCCTTCGACTGGCTGAACTGGGCGGTGGCCATGGCAATACTGGCCGAGGTCTGGTACCTGGCGCTGTCGATTCCCCTCGCGATCGGCCTGGGCCTGTTCCTGCTGCTGTGTCTCGGCCTTTGCGCGCTGATCGAGTCCAGCGTTGCGATCCCGCTGTGGCAGATCGGTCTCGCGGTGTTCGTGCTCAGCTGGATCGGCCAGTTCATCGGCCACCACATCGAAGGCCGGAAGCCGAGCTTCTTCAAGGACCTGCAGTTTCTTCTGATCGGCCCGGCATGGCTGCTGGGCTTCGTCTATCGGAAACTCGGCTGGAGGTATTGATCGTCGCTGTCGGTCGCGGGCGCAGCCCGCGTTGCGAATCGTTCCTGATTCTTGTCTTTTCTCGAAGTTTCAGAAACAGAATCAACCCCGAAAGGCATTTCGCCCCGCGCTGCGCGCTTGCGGGCGACCTTCTTTTGTCAGGCGCGACAAAAGAAGGCAAAAGCGCTCTCCAAAAGCGGGTCGTATCGGGGGGTGAGTTTCCCTGGATACGCCGTGGCGACAATAGTCGGTGGTCGACCTCGACTGAGGAGAAGCTGTAAAGCGCAACCTCGAGGGTTACCCACGGTGGACGCGGAGCGGGCTCCGCTTCGGCAGTGCAGCAACCTCGAAGGCAGTGCCTACCCCGAGGCTGATGGGCTCCGACCCCCATCCGGTAGCCGAAGCCCGGCGCTCGACAGCTTCTCGTGTCTCAGCGCAGTAAGCGATTTTTTGCGCCGCAGCGCGGCCTGACGGGCAACCCCGCTCTCTTCGCACAGGGGTAGAAAGCGCTATTGGGTACTTTTGAGGCGACTGTCAAAAGTACCTCGCCAGAAAGCGGGCGCAGCCCGCGTGGCGAAACGCTCTCGACTCTGATTCTCTTGACGAGTCCCGCCTCCTCCACAATCCCGAGAGGCTTGCGGCCGGCTGCCAGGAAGCCGGTGCCAGCCCGAATACGACGCCGGCGCGGCGAAACGGGCTCGATGCGGCCACGGCGCGGCGCTCCTGCGCCTGCGTTGCGCGCCCTTTTGCAAATGTCCGACGAGTGATTTCCAGCCCGCTTCCCGGCTACACTAATCGGCTGCTTCGAAACGACCTTCTCGAAAGGCTCACCGAGACTCCAATGGCTGCAAAGACTCCCCTGTACGACGCCCACATCGAGGCCGATGCCCGGATGGTGGAATTCGCCGGCTGGTCACTGCCGATCCGTTACGGCTCCCTGGTCGAAGAACACCAGGCGGTGCGCGAGCGCGCGGGGATGTTCGACGTGTCGCACATGACCGTCGTCGACGTGGAGGGCGAAGGCGCGCGCGAAGGTCTGCGCCGGCTGCTCGCCAACGACGTCGACAAGATTCGCGAGGACGGCCAGGCCATCTACGGCTGCATGCTGAACGACGACGGCGGCATCATCGACGATCTGATCACCTACCGCATCGAGCCGGGCTTCTACCGCCTGGTCGTCAATGCCGCGACGCGCGACGGCGATCTGGCCTGGATGAACGAACGGCTGGCCGGGGCCGGCGTCACGATCCGCGAGCGCGACGACCTCGCCATGCTTGCGGTGCAGGGGCCCGAGGCGCGTGCCGTGCTTGCCGATCGCCTCGGCGTGGCGAGCATCGAGAATCTCAAGCCCTTCCGCTCGATGCTCCACGGCGAGCTGTTCATCGCGCGAACCGGTTACACGGGCGAGGATGGCTGCGAGATCGTGCTGCCGAACGGGCTGATCGGCGAGCTGTTCCAGACCCTGCTCGATGCCGGCGTCGTGCCCTGCGGGCTGGGCGCGCGCGATTCCCTCCGCCTCGAGGCCGGCCTGAACCTCTACGGCCAGGACATGGACACCACCACCACCCCGCTGGAATCGAACCTGGCCTGGACGGTGGCGTTCGAGCCCTCCGATCGGGACTTCATGGGCCGGGGCGCGCTCGAGGCCCAGCGCGAGGGCGGAGTCGATCGGCAGCTCGTCGGACTGGTTCTCGAGACCGGGGGCATTCCTCGTTCCGGCGCCCGGGTGATCACCGCTTCGGGCGACGGCGAAGTGACCAGCGGCGGCTTCGGGCCCACGGTGGGTCGGCCGGTGGCGATGGCCCGGATTCCGACCGGAGCGAGCGGCGAGGTGGAGGTCGAACTTCGCGGCAAGCGCTTGCCGGCGCGGGTCGTCAAACTGCCCTTCGTCCGCAATGGCCGGGTCGCCGAGGCCGTCCTTGCCGACGCGGGCGATGACTGATCGGCCGGCGCGCAAAGCGTGCCGCGCTGACAAGCCCCTGGCCGGAAGGCTAGAATCCCGTACCTGATCTTCTATTGAATCGAGGACGTCGAGATGAGCGAGATTCCGTCGGAACTGCGTTACGCGGACAGCCACGAGTGGGCCGAGTCCCAGGACGACGGCCTGGTCCGGGTCGGCATCAGCGACCGCGCCCAGGAGCAGCTCGGTGACCTGGTGTTCGTCGAACTGCCGGAAGAGGGCGCGACCGTGACCCGCGGCGAAGCCTGTGCGGTGGTCGAATCGGTCAAGGCCGCGTCCGATATCTATTCGCCGGTCACCGGCGAGGTCGTCGCGATCAACGGCTTGCTCGAGGACTCGCCCGAGACGGTCAACAACGACCCCTACGGCGACGGCTGGCTGTTCACCGTCAAGCCCGAGGACGAGGGCGAACTCGACGAGTTGATGGACGCCGAAGCCTACGGCGAACATCTCGACGATTGATCCTTTCAGCGCCGGTCCTCCCGGGCCGGCGTGCTTCCCGGATTCAACGCGGCGGCGCCCGCCCCGTCAGCGATCGGCCGCTCGGCCGCCGAGTCGTCGCATCAGCAATACTGCAGGAATCGCGCCGAGCACGACGAGGAAGAGCGCCGGCAGCGCAGCGCGTTCCCATTGCCCCTCGGCGGTCAGTTCGTAGATTCGGATCGCGAGCGTGTCCCAGCCGAACGGCCGCAGCATCAGCGTGGCCGGCATCTCCTTGGCGATCTCGACCAGGGCTAGCAGGAACGCCGTGGCCAGGCCCGGACGAAGGAGCGGCAGCATGACGCGCCACAGTCGCTCTCCGCGCGACGCCCCGAGGCTGCGCGCACTCTCGAACAGCTCTGGCCGGATTCGAGCAGCCACCCCTTCCAGCGGGCCCCAGGCAACGCGCACGAAGCGAATCAGATACGCCAGCAGCAGCGCCAGCAGGCCGCCGGCCAGGGTCGTCTCGAGCACCCGATCGACACCGGTCAGCGCAAGCATGATCGCCACGGCCAGCACGGTCCCCGGGATCGCGTACCCGCTTGCGGCCAACTCGCTCAGCAGCGTGAAGCGGCGCGACGCCCGGTAACCGGCGAGCAGCAGCACCAGGCCGCCGGCCACAACGCCGATGGCTCCGAGCGCACCCAGAAGCACCGTATTGCCGATCAGCCGCAGCGAGTCGACGTCGAGCATGTCGCCGATCGAAGGCAATGACCACGCCAGCAGCTGGACCAGTGGAATCACCACCGCGACCAGCAGCACTGTCGACTGGATCGCGGTTGCCGCCCAGCCTCGGGCGCCGCGGAGCACGATGCGATTCGGTACGGTTCGCCGTTCGGCGCGCCGGATTCGGGCCGAGCGGCTGGCTCGCTCGGCGAACACGAGGACGAGCATGAAGGCCATCAGCAGCGAGGCCAGCTGGGTGGCCGCGCGCAGGTCGAACAGGCCGAGCCAGGTCCGGTAGATCGCGGTTGTGAAGGTGTCGAAGCCGTAGATCGACACCGCACCGAAGTCGGCCAGGGCCTCCATCAGGGCCAGGGCCAACCCGGCCACGATCGCGGGCCGCGCCGCCGGCAGGCTGACCCGCAGGAACACGCTCACCGGGCCGGCCCCCAGGCTGCGACCGGCCTCGAAGGCAACCAGCCCACCGGCGCTGAACGATGCGCGCGCCAGGAGGTAGACGTAGGGGTAGAAGGCCAGCACCAGGATCGGCAGCACGCCGGCCGGCCGCGCCAGCGCGCCGAGCCAGGCGGGCGTGGCGCCGAATGTCTCGCGCAGCCCGGTCTGCAGCGGTCCCGCGAAGTCCAGCAGACCGAGATAGATGAACGCCAGGACGTAGGTCGGAAACGCCAGCGGAAGGATCAGCAAGGGATCGAGCCAGCGCCGGAAGGGATACTCGCAACAGGCCGACAGCCAGGCCAGCCCCACGCCGAGCACGGCCACCCCGACGCCGACCACGCCGAGTAGCAGCAGGCTGTGGCCGATCAGTCGCGGCAGGAGCCACGTGGAAAGATGGTTCCAGACCTCGCCGTCGACCTGCAGCCAGCTGAAGGCCAGCATCAGCAACGGCAAGCCGACCAGCGCCAGGAGCGGCACCATCAACAGCAGGCGTGCCGACGGACGTCGACGCGCCTGGCGGCGTCGGCTCCGCGCCGGCGGTAGATCCGCCGGCGCGGTCATCGGTGCCGAACCGCCGTTCACCGCGCTTCGAACGCGGCCGGCGGACGCTTGACCGATCGGTTCAACGCCAGCCCGCGCGATCCATCAGGCGCACCGCTTCAGCCTGGCGCTGGCCTGCGACCCGGAGATTCATCGAATCGGCAACGAACGGCCCCCAGGCCTCGGCCAGGGGATCGGCCTCGACGCCCTCGACGACCGGGAATTCCAGGTTGGAGCCGGCCATCATGGCCTGCGCCTCGTCGCCGGCCAGCCATTCGATCAGCGCCTGGCCCAGGTCCGGGTCGGGGGCTTCGGCGGTCACGCCGGCGCCGGACACGTTGACGTGGACACCGCTGTCGTCCTGGTTGGCCCAGAACAGGGCTACAGGGTAGTCCGGGTTCTCCTTCTGCAGGCGGCCCAGGTAGTAGGTGTTGACCAGCCCGACATCGCACTGGCCGGCCGCGATGGCCTCGATCAGGCGCGTGTCGGAAGAAAACGGCTCGGTCGCCAGGTTGTCGACCCAGCCGGAAACGATCCGTTCGGTCCGCTCCTCGCCGAGGCGCTCGATCATCATCGCGACCAGCGACTGGTTGTAGACCTTGCGCGAGGTGCGCAGGCACAGGCGGCCCGCCCATGCCTCGTCGGCCAGTGCCGCGTAGGTCGACAGTGCATCGGGGTCGACCCGCTCCGGGTGGTAGACCAGGGTCCGGGCCCGGATCGACAGGCCGTACCACTCGCCGTCGGGGTCGCGCAGCGCAGCCGGGACGCGTTGATCGAGCAGCTCGGACTCGATCGGCTGCAACAAGTCGCGGTCGGTGGCGTACCAGAGGTTGCCGGCATCGACCGTGATCAGCACGCTGGCCGGGGTGGCTTCACCTTCGGCGGAAAGCCGCTCGATCAGCGCCGCCTCGCTGTCGCTGATGTAGTCGATCGCGATTCCGGTCTGCTCGGTGAATCGTTCGAACAGCGGATCGACCAGGTGCGGCTGGCGCGACGTGTAGACGACCAGCCGCCGCTCTTCGTCCGGGGCGGTCGTCGCGACCTCGTCCCCGGCATCGAGCATCGGCGCATCGGCCAGGGATGGCGAATCCTCGTCGCCGCGATCGACCGGGTCCTCGGACGAACACGCGGCCAGGACGAGAAGGGCGGGCAGCAGCACAGCAGCACGGAACAGCTTGGAAGGCATCGGCGCAAATTCCTGATTGAGTTCGACCGCAGTATAACGCGAATGATTCACATTAGCGGAAAACGGACGGCCGCCCGAGGGCCGGATCATTCATTCCCGGCTTCACCCCCAGCCGCCGAACTTTCCGCCTCGACCTACCCGCGTATCGCCAGCAACCGGATTTCCGTCAGGTCCTCGATCGCGAACTTGATGCCTTCGCGGCCCAGGCCCGAGTCCTTGACGCCGCCATAGGGCATGTGATCGACGCGAAAGCTCGGCACGTCATTGATCACCACGCCACCCACCTCGAGTTCATCCCAGGCGCGGCGGATCTTGGCGATATCGCGAATGAACAGTCCGGCCTGCAGGCCGTAACGCGACTGGTTGATCCGGTCGAGCGCACTGTCGAAATCGTCGAACCGCTCCAGGATCATCGCCGGGCCGAACACCTCCTCGGTGAACAAGCGGCAGTCGTCCGGCACCCCGTCGAGCACGGCCGGGCGCACTACCGCGCCGTCACGCTCGCCGCCGACCAGCAGCTTCGCACCGGCCTGGACCGCTTCATCGATCCACTCGACGACGCGTTCTGCGTCGCCTTCGCTGATCAACGGGCCGACGAACGTTTCCGGGTCGCGCGGATCGCCGCCCTTCAGCGCCCCGACCTTCTCGACCAGTCCGTCCCGGACCGCATCGTAGATGGCGTCGTGCACCAGCACGCGCTGAACCGAAATGCAGCTCTGGCCCGACTGGTAGAACCCGCCGAACACCAGCCGGTCGATCGCTTCGTCCACGTCCGCATCGGCATCGACCAGGCAGGCGGCGTTGCCGCCAAGCTCCATGACCACCGGCTTCTTTCCGGCCTTGCTCTTGAGCATCCAGCCGACCTTGTCCGAACCGGTGAAACTCATCAGCTTGATGCGCTCGTCCTCGGTGAATCTCGCGGCATCCTCGCGCGGCACCGGCAGGATGGAGAACGCACCCTCCGGCAGGTCGAACTCGGCCAGGATCTCGCCCAGCACCAGCGCGCCGACCGGTGTCTTCTCCGCCGGCTTGAGCACGAACGGGCAACCGGCCGCGATCGCCGGGGCGATCTTGTGCGCGACGAGGTTGTAGGGGAAGTTGAACGGCGTGATGAACGAAACCGGCCCGATCGGCACGCGCTTCCAGAAGCCGATGAACGACTCGGATCGCTCGGCGATGTCCATCGGCAGCACCTCGCCGCCGATGCGGGTGGCTTCCTCGGCCGCGATCCGGAAGGTGTCGATCAGCCGCTGGACCTCACCACGCGCGTCCTTGATCACCTTGCCGCCTTCGACGAGAAGGATCTCGGCCAGCTCGTCGAACCGCGCCTCGAAACGATCGGCACAGCCATTGAGGATGTCCCGACGCCGGTGCGAAGGCAGCCGGGCCATCGCCGGCGCCGCTTCGACCGCGGCGGCGATCGCTCGATCGACCGCCGCATCGTCGGCCTGCGCGACCCGCGTGGCCACCTCGCCGGTGTGCTTGTCGACGACCTCCAGGTCCCGATTTGCCTCGACGGGACGGTTGGCCAGATAGTACGGGTAGGCACTCTTCATCGTCATCGCAGGTCTCGCAGCTGGGTACGGAGCAAGGGTAACCGATCGGCCGTGGATCGCTCTGCGGACCGAGCGGCCCGATCTGCCGATTCTGCAGCGCGGTGGCCCCGTCCACTCACCGACGCGACGTACCCACTGGGCTAGAATGTCGGGCTTCCCCGATCGCACTCCCGGAGCTTTCATGGGCCACCGCCTCTCCCGCATCTACACCCGCACCGGCGACGACGGCACGACCGGCCTCGGCGACGGTTCCCGCACCCAGAAGGACAGCCTGCGCGTCGAAGCCTATGGGACCGTCGACGAACTCAACAGCGCAATCGGGGTGGTCATCGCGTCGCTGCGCACCGACGAAGCGAACAGCGAAGATCTCAACTCCAAGCTCCTGGATGTCCAGCACGACCTGTTCGATCTCGGCGGAGAGCTCTGCATGCCCGACACCTCGTTGATCGGCGACCGGCACATCGAGCGATTGGAAAACGAGCTGGATCGGCTGAACGCCGACCTCCCACCGCTGAAGGACTTCATCCTGCCCGGCGGCAGTTCCGCCGCGGCCCAGGCTCACCTGGCGCGCACCATCTGCCGACGCGCCGAACGCCGGGTAATCGCCCTGGCCCGCCACGAAGCGGTCAACGACGCCGTCCTGAAATACCTGAACCGACTCTCCGACCTGCTGTTCGTGGTCTCCCGCGTGGTCGCTCGCGCGTCCGGCACCGGCGAAATTCTCTGGGACCACGACCGCGACCGCTGAGGGGCCGTGAGGGAAGCCATGCACGGATCACCACTGATCGCCTTTTCCTGCCCGACCTGCGCCGATCATGACCCATTGCCCGGCCACCCGGAGCGACCGGAGCGCCTGAAGGCCGCGCTTGACGGACTGGGCCAGCTCGACGCGCTGGACCTGCGCGAGGCCGAACCGGTCGACAGGGAACTGCTCGAGGCCGTCCACCTGGGGCCATATCGAGCCGAACTCGAAGCGGTCGAACAGCGCATCGATAGGGATAATCGCTCGATCTCGCTCGACGGCGACACCCACGTGGGCCCCGGCAGCTTCGAGGCCATCCGCCGGGCGGCCGGCGCCGCCTGCCAGGCAGCGCACGCGGCACTGGACGGTCGAACCGCCGCGTTCGCCGTCGTGCGTCCGCCCGGTCATCACGCCGAAGCCGGACGGGCGATGGGCTTCTGCGTCTACAACAACATCGCGCTGGCCGCCGCGGCGGCGCTGGCCAATGAACGGGTCCGCAAGGTCGCCATCTGCGACTTCGACGTCCACCATGGCAACGGCACCGAGGCGATCTTCGCCGGCCGGAACGACGTTCTGTTCCTGTCCAGCCACCAGCACCCACTCTACCCCGGCACCGGCGACCCGATACTGAACGTTGCGCCCAACGTGCTCAACGCCGGCCTGACACCGGGGTCGGGAAGCGACCAGTTCCGCGACGCCTGGCTGGCCGACTTGCTACCCGCGCTCGATCGCTTTGCGCCCGACCTGGTCCTGGTCTCGGCCGGCTTCGACGCCCATTGGCGCGATCCGCTGGCCCAGCTGCAGCTCAAGGACGAAGACTACTTCTGGATCGGTCACGAACTGCGCGGCCTTGCCCGCAGCCACTGCAAAGGCGCCCTTGCCGCTTCACTGGAAGGCGGCTATGACCTCAAGGCCCTGACCGATTCGGTACTGGCCTTTGCCGAGGGAATCACCTTCACGCATTGATGTTCCGGGCGCGCTTGCAGCCCGGGCCGCGCGTAGTTCTCGATGCTTCGTTCGTTCCAGCGGCGCTCTCCGGCTACCGGCCACCGTGCTTTTCCTGCAATTGGCGTTTCGCCGCTCGCTGTGCGAGCTGGTCCGCCCTGCTCTTGAGGCACAAGCAGCACCTCGCGAAAGGCTGCGAAGCAGGCGCGCGAAACGCCTATGGATGCAGAATCAAACTAGAACGAAGTGGAGCGGGCGAACGGAATCGAACCGTCATCTTTGGCTTGGGAAGCCAAGGTAATAACCATTATACGACGCCCGCGCCGAGCGCCCATTATCACCACAGCGCAGGACCCTGACAAGCCGCAGCCGAGGACCAAGCTCAGCGAACCACGAACACCGAGATGTCGACCTTGCGGAGCAGCTTCGCGGCGTGCGAGCCGATCAGGTGAAGCGCATCGGCGACTCCCGGCGGGTGCGAACTCATTACGACCAGGTCGGCGTCGAGTTCTTCGACCGCAGCGAGAAGCTTCGACTCCATCTCGGCGGCCGGGTCGCTGGTGAACAGCGCCATGCTGTCGGTCTCGACCTCGTGGCGACTGCCCTGTTCACGGGCGAACATGTCGAGTTCCGCCGCGAACTTCTCGGGAGTCCGGGCAACGGCGTTCGGCACCTTGTCGGTTACCGTGACAAAGGTGATCCTCGCACCGTCGCGCCGCGCCTGCTCGGCGGCGACGGTCAATGCGCGCTCCATCCCGTCGACGTGGTCGAGCGCCACCGGCACCATGATCCGCTGAAACATCGATTGTCTCCTTGGTTCGTCAGTTCCCTTCGTTCGTGTCGTTCGTCCACCCTGGGCTTACCCGGTTCGAGGAATCGAGCTTTGTTCGCTCAGGCATCGATGGCGCGATTGAGCACCAGTTCGTGTCGCAGGCCCATCGCGAGGCTAACGCACATGGCCAGCAACACGAAGGTGAACGGCAGCCCGGTGCTCACGGCGCCGGCCTGCAGCGCATCCAGCGCGGCGGTGCCACCCAGCGAAAGCAGGATCGCCGCGATCACGCCTTGCATCGTGGCCCAGAAGACGCGCTGGGTAACTGGAGCATCGGTCTTGCCGCCCGAGGTAATCGAATCGATGACCAGGGAACCGGAATCCGACGAGGTCACGAAGAACACCAGCACCAGGCAGATTGCCAGCATCGAGGTGATCGAAGCCAGCGGCAGGTTCTCCAGCATCTGAAACAGCACCAGCGCGTCGTCGCCGATACCGTCGGCCAGTGCGCCGACGCCCGCCTCCATCTGGTCGATGCCGCTGCCGCCGAAGGCGGCCATCCAGATCGATGTGACCAGGGTCGGGACGATCAGTACCGCGGTCAGGAACTGACGGACGGTCCGGCCGCGCGAAACCCGCGCGATGAACATGCCGACGAACGGCGACCAGGAAATCCACCACGCCCAGTAGAAGATCGTCCAGTCGTGATAGAAGGTCTCGTCGGTGCGCCCGACCGGGTTGCTCAATGGCAGGAGGTAGGCCGCGTAGCCGCTCACCGTCTCGACCAGGTTCGCGCCGAATGCGGCCAGGGAACCCGCCACGATGACGAACAGCAGCAGCAGCAGCGCCAGCGCCATGTTGATGTTCGAAAGCAACTTGACGCCGCCGTCGATGCCGCGCAGCACGGAAACCAGCGCCAGGCCGGTCACGCAAACGATGATGGTCAACTGGGTCGACAGCCCGCCTCCCAGATCGAACAGGAAGCCCAGGCCGGCGGCAGCCTGTTGCGCACCAAAACCCAGCGAGGTCGCCAGACCGAAGATCGTCGCCAGCACCGCCAACACGTCGATCATGTTGCCGATCGGCCCCCACACGCGGTCGCCGAGCAGCGGATAGAAGGTGGAGCGAATCGTCAGCGGCAGACCCTTGTTGTAGGCAAAGAACGCCAGCGCCAGCGCGACCACCGCATAGATGGCCCACGGGTGCAGCCCCCAATGGAACAGCGTCGCGCCCAGCGCGGCCCTGCGCGCTTCGTCGGTGTAGCCGCCGATATCCAGCGGCGTGCCGTGCCAGTCCGTGTAGTAGGCGGTCGGCTCGGCCACGCCCCAGAACATCAGGCCGATCCCGATGCCGGCGGCGAACAGCATCGCGAACCAGGAGATCAGCGAAAAGTCGGGCGCGGCGTCCTCGCCGCCGATACGGATCCGGCCGACCGGCAGCACCACCAGGGTCAGGCAGAACAGCAGGAAGACGTTGCCCGCAGAGAGCAGCACCCAGTCGAATACGACCTGGATCCATGCCTTGGTCGCTTCGAGACCGGCCTTGGCCGACTCCGGAAACAGCAGCGAGACGAGCACGAACAGCACGATGAGCCCCGCGCTGACGAAGAAGACGGGATTGTGCATATCGAGACCGAAGCGCTCGACGTTGTCCTGGCCGACCTCGTAGTCGGTCTCGTAGACCTGCTCGAGCTCGTCGATCAGTTGCTGCGCGTCGCTGCTGCCTTCATGCACGTAGGACTCCGGAGATTTGGGCGAAAGGAAGCATCGGGATCGGGCAAACGCGACGCGCGGGCAATCAATGATTCAGATCGGCGAGCCGCAGCACCGTCAGACCAGGCCGCGGGGGCGGAACCAGCGGTCGTGCAGGGTCAGAGCATACCGATCGGTCATGCCGGCCACGTAGTCCAGCACCTGCTGCAGCGTCTCGGCCTCGTCTCGCCGATAGGTGGCCGGAATGCCATCCGGATGCTTGCAGAGATAGTCGACCAGCTGGTGGATCACGACCTTGGCGCGATCGGCCTGGGCAGCGGCCTCGGGACGCAGGTACACCCGTTCGAACATGAACTCGCGAAACGCTCGCATCCCCTGCAGCATGTCCTGGCGCATCAGCACCCGCCCCTGGGCCAGCGATTCCTCGATCACCGCGTCGATCATCCGACCGATCCAGGATCCCTCGACGAAGTCTCCGAGCACGCCGGTGACTTCGGTGGGCAGGTCCCGGTGTTCGACCAGGCCGGCGCGCAGCGCGTCGAGGAGGTCATGATTGAGGTAGGCGATCCGGTCGGCGAAGCGGCAGACCCAGCCCTCCGGCGTGTGCGGCGGCGGATTGACGCGCCAGGTGTGTGCGCGGATCCCGTCGAGCACCTCCCAGGTCAGGTTCTTCGGCTCGAGCAGACGGAAGATGCGCACACCCTGCTCCGAGTGCAGCCACTCGCCGTCATCCACGTATTCAGACAGCGCGGCCTCGCCCGTATGGCCGAAGGGCGTGTGTCCGCAGTCGTGACCCAGGCAGATCGCCTCGGTCAGGTCTTCGTTGAGGTCCAGCGCACGGGCGATGGAGCGGGCGATCTGCGTAACCTGCAGCGTATGGCTCATCCGGGTGACGAAATGATCGCCTTCCGGGTTGATGAACACCTGGGTCTTGTGCTTGAGCCGGCGAAACGCCTTGGAGTGGGCGATCCGGTCGCGGTCGACCTCGAACGCGGTCCGCAGCGGATCGGGCGCCTCTTCGACATCCCGTCCGCGCGAATCGACCGCGCGCGTGGCCAGCGGAGAAAGCCCGGCCTCGCGCGCTTCGCGGACTTCGCGTGTTACGCGGTGAAGCGAAGGTATCAGCGACTCTGCAGCATCATTCATGTCACTACTCTATCGCGAATGCGGTGTAGATCGCGTTCAGCCGCGGACCGACGCCGCTCAGCTGCGAATGATCCGGCGGCGGATTTCGCCGGACAGCATGTCGATCGCCAGCACGACCAGGATGGTCAGGATCAGCACCGCTGCTGCCTTGTCGAAGTGGCGGTAACGCAGGGTGTTCAGCAGTACGCCGCCGACCCCGCCGGCGCCGACCACACCAAGCACGGCCGAGGCGCGGATGTTGAGTTCGAAGCGGAACAGCCAGTGGGCAACGATTTCCGGCAGCACCGCAGGCAGGACCGCCCATCGCAGCGCGAGCAGGCGCGAACCACCGGCGGCCTCGACGGCCTCGACGGTGCCGAAATCCAGCGAATCGACCACCTCGGCGCCGAGCTTGGTCAGCATACCGACCGACGAGATGCCGATCGCCAGGGCGCCGGCGAACGCGCCGAGTCCCACGATCGGAACGAAATAGATCGCCAGCAGGATTTCCGGAAAGGCCCGAGCCGTCGCAGAAATCAGCTTGACGCCGCGGGCGACCCGCGGAAACAGCACCCGCGACCCGAACAGCGCCAGCGGCAGCGACAGGATGGCGGCGATGATCGTGCCGATCCAGGCGATCTGGATCGACTCGACGATGGCCGGGAGGACGCGGTCCCAGCCGTAGGCCATGTCGGCGGGCCAGAAGAAGGACAGCACGCGCGCGACCCCGGCCGGCACCTCAATCAGCCGCTCGGGCGTGAACCCGATCGCGGCCAGCGAACCGATGAACAGCGCGGCGATGATGAAGGTCACGATCGTGCCGAAGCCGATCGGCGGACCCGGTCGCTTGAGCGGATCGATCACGGCGGTAGGCGGTCGTTCGGGCTTGCGCGATGTCATGTCAGGCGCTTCCGGATCGCTTCGCTGACTTCTTCGATGATCAGCACCGCCACCAGGACGGCGAGGATGATCATGGTCACGCGCTCATATTCGAAGTTG
Organism: Wenzhouxiangellaceae bacterium; assembly: GCA_965222675.1. Classification (GTDB taxonomy): domain Bacteria; phylum Pseudomonadota; class Gammaproteobacteria; order Xanthomonadales; family Wenzhouxiangellaceae. The sequence goes on from OZ244963.1 coordinate 2,708,872, forward strand.
GCCCGCTGGGTCTCGAGGATCATGCCGATACCGCCGGCACCGACCAGGCCCAGCACCACCGATGCGCGGATGTTGAGTTCGAAGGCGTAGAGCGCGTAGCTCACGTACTGCTGGGCGGCCTGCGGCAGCGCACCGAACTGGATCATCTGCAGCCAGCTGCCGCCGGCGGCCCGGATCGCCTCGGGCAGCCCCATGTCGATCGATTCCAGCGACTCCGAATACAGCTTGGAGATCACCGCCACGGTGAACACGGTCAGCGCCAGCGCGCCGGCGACCGGACCGAAGCCGACCGCGGTGGCGAACAACATGGCCCAGAACAGGTCCGGCAGCGTTCGCAGGATGTTCATGAAGTTGCGGTCGACGAACCAGGTCGGGCGGTTGGGCGTGAGGTTTCGGGCCGCAAGCACAGCGACCGGGATCGCGAAGATCCCGCCGACCACGGTACCGATGATGGCGATGTAGACCGTCTCGAGCATCGGGCCGGCCAGGCGCGGCAGGAACGCGAAGTCCGGCGGCCAGGATTCCTCGATCAGCCGCGTTCCGCCGGCGATGTTGCACGCCAGTTCACTGGCCGAGAACCCGATTCCGTTCGCCGACCAGACCGTTATTGCAACCAGCAGCGCGGTCACGCCGATCCAGAGGGGCCAGTTGCGGGGCGGTTTCGTGGGCAGGCTCATCTCACCGGTCCTGCCGAGCAAACCGGGACTGCGGGAGGTCGGCTCTGTCGAGCGAACCCGCGCGGGAGATCGCCCGGCGAAGCCGGCCTCCCACAGGCGCGCCCGAGTCGCTTGCGGCCGGATCTCATTGCGGGACCGAGCCCTCGTCGTCGTCTTCTTCAACGACGTCGTCGGCGGTCAGGTCGCGCCCGTAGATGTTGCGGAAATCCTCGTCGGTCACCGTCTTCGCCGAACCGTCGTAGACCAGCTCGCCGAAACGAAGACCGATGATCCGCTCGCCGTACTCGCGCGCCAGGTCGAGGAAGTGCAGGTTGACCAGCGTGGTGATACCCAGTTCACGATTGATGCGAACCAGGTCCTTCATGATCTGGTGGGTCGTCACCGGGTCCAGCGACGCGACCGGCTCGTCGGCAAGGATGATGGCCGGCTGCTGGGCGAGCGCGCGCGCGATCCCGACGCGCTGCTGCTGACCGCCGGACAGCTGGCTGGCCTTGACCCAGGCCTTGTCGGTGATGCCGACCCGCTTCAACGCGTCCATCGCGATTTCCTTGTCGCTCCGGGGCCACAGGTTCAACATCGCACGCCAGCCCGGCACATGGGCGAGGCGACCGATCAGCACGTTGGACATCACCGACAGGCGCTTGACCAGGCGGAAGTCCTGGAAGATCATCCCGACCCGCTTGCGAACCCGGCGGAGCTGACGGCTCGACCGGGTGTCGAGACGCTCGCCGTCGATCTCGACGGTACCGCCGGTCAGCGGATTAAGCCCGTTGATCGCGCGCAGGAGGGTCGATTTCCCGGCCCCGGACGAACCGACGATGACGACGAATTCGCCGGGCCGGATCTCGAGATCGAGGTTCTTCATGCCGACCACCCCATTGGGATAGACGATGCCGGCGTCGTGGAAGCGGATGGCGCCGGAGCGCGCGGTGGATTCGGGTTCGCTCATGCGTTTCCTCTGCGGGTCCGGGTCACTGGCGCACGATCTCGTAGGCTCCCCGGACCGGGTCGTACAGGCCCGGTTCGAAGCGCTGGAAGCCGTCGATCTCGTAGAGGATCCAGAGAATCTTCTCGTCGTCCGGCAGGTGCGCCTGCTCTGCGGCCAGCTTCAGGAAGGCATCGATGATCGCCTCGCGCAGGTCGGCCGGGAGACCTGGCCGTAGCTGGACCCCGTCGTTCGGGATCATCGGCGCGTAGTTGAACACGATCGCCTTCTCGCCGATGTCGGCGTACTGGTCGCAGATCATGTTGCGCGCGTCGTCGTAGGCGACGCCGAATCGAGTATCGCCGGCGTAGACGGCCAGTGCGGCCGCATCGTGTCCGCCGACGAACAGGCCGTTCAGGTCGGTCTCGGGGTCGATGCCCATTTCCATCAGCTGGATGGCGGGAAACAGGAAGCCCGAGGTGCTGTTCGGGTCGACGAAGGCGACCGATTCACCGCGCACCTGTTCCAGGTCGCCCTCGCAGCTCAGGAACTTGCGGGTCACGGCCTGGCGACCCCTCACGCGCGTTTCGCAAATCCGCTCGACCACCACCGGCGGGTCTTCGCAGACCGAGGGGTCATTGGTCATCCACTGCGTGCGGTAGCCGGTCTCGCCCTTTCGCGTCGAGATCAGGATGGGGTCGAGGTCGTAGCGGCGCTGGCCCAGCATCGCGGCGAACGGCGGCAGCATGCCGATATCGGCCCGGCCGGCGCCAAGCGCTTCGACCAGGCCCGTGTAGTCCTGCGGCACGAAGGAGGTCACCGGCACGCCCAGCTCGGCCTCGAGGTACTCGGCCAGGGGATCGAGGTTGTCGACCAGCGCGTCGGCTTCCAGGGCCGGCACCAGGCCCAGCACCAGTTCCTTCGGCCAGCCGCGCTCGTCGACCTGCTCACCGGGACAACAGGCGGCGAGGACCAGGGCCAGCGCAACGGCCAGCAGGCCGCGGTTCGGGTAGAACGAACTCATGGCGCCCGAGGATACTCGATGGTCCGATCCGGCGTGTTGCAGGCGCATGACGATCTCAGTGCTCGCGGCCGACGGCGTGGGTCCGCAGCAGGTCCAGGGCCACGATCTCCAGGGTCTTGCGGTGGGTGGCCTGCAGGTGAACGCGCGGCGCGCAGTCGGCACGCGCGGCTTCCAGCCAGCGTGCCGCGCACAGGCACCAGCGATCGCCCTCCTTCAGCCCGGCGAAGCCGAAGGCGGGGTTCGGTGTGGACAGGTCGTTGCCCCGCGACCGGCTGAACGCCAGGAAGGCCTCGGTCACCTCGGCGCAGACCGTGTGACAGCCGGTGTCCTGGTCCGAGGTATTGCAGCATCCGTCGCGGAAGAATCCGGTCAACGGATCATTCGAGCAGGTTTCCAGTTCGCCGCCGAGCACATTGATCGCGGGCTCGCGGGTCATGCCGCCCCCGAATCGGCGCTTGTATCGGCGCTTGTATCGGCGCTTGTATCGGCAATCACCGACGGATAGGCGCGCCAGCGCCCCTCGGGCGGGAGGCGCCACTGGGCCACCGCGGCCTCGAGCGCCTCGACCATTCCGGGCTCGACCTCCTGGCCCAGCGCGTCGGCGAGGGTCGCGACCGCCCGCTCGGGGTGCTCGACCAGGTCGCTGCGGGGCACATCCACGACCCGGACCGGCAGGTGATCGGCCACGCGCTGCCACAGCTGTTCTTCCTGGGCATGGGCAGCCCGGAGCTCGTCGATCGCGGCGTAGCCGCCCAGCCGCCAGAACAGCTCGAGGTCCCGCGGATCGACTTCCGGTCTGAACACGATCATCTCCGGGAAATACCGCGCCAGCACGGGAATCGCGGTTCCCTCCCACCAGCCGAAGTCGACCACCGGGCCGGCGTCGCGGGTGCCCTCGAAGCCGCGCATGAAGCGACGGCGACCGGTATGCAGGGTCGCCTCGGGCAGGGACTCGGCCTCCGCCGGCGGCATCGGGATGTCCAGCGCCTCGCGGCGGCGGCGCGCGCCTTCGGGATCGAGCCGACGCACCGAGGAATGCGCGGCCAGCGCGGCGGCGATCAGTTCGCGGCCGGCGCCGGGCCAGCCGGCCATCAGCACCAGCCGGGGCAGGTCGTCGTCCGGTACGTCGAACTCCTCGGCCCGCCAGCCGTGGTCCAGCCACTGGTCGATCAGACCGGTTGCATGCTGCGGCGCCAGCGTGCGCGCGTGCGGGGCGGCCTGCCAGCCGGGATGGGCCATGTGGCGCGCGGCATCGTCCGGCCGATCGGCCTTGTCGTAGAGATCGGCAAGCATCTGGTGCATCCGTCCGCGATCGCGATCCGGTGTTTCGCTGGACGCCAGCAGGCGTTCCAGCGGCTCGCAGGCGCGCTCGTGTTCGCCGAGATAGCGGCAGGCTTCGACCCAGGTCAGGACCGCGTCCGGATCCGGCGTCGCCGACTGCATCAGCGGCTCCAGGGCCGCCCGCGCGCCGTCGAGCTCGCGGTCCAGCATCTTCAGCCGAGCGGTCATCAGCCGCGCCTCGCGCGCGATCTCGGGCTGCGGGTCGGCGACCAGGTCTTCCAGTCTGGCGTAGGCCTGCTCGGCCTCGCCAAGGGCATGCGCGATGCGCGCCTTGAACAGCGCGATGTCGCCCATGCCGTCGTCGACCTGCTCGACCCGTTCGCGCGCCGCAGCAGGGTCGCCGCCGAGCAGCAGCATTTCGGCCGAGCGCAGGGTCAGGGTGCGATCCTTCGGCCACTTCGCCAGCGCCTGCTCGACGAGGTGCCAGGCCTGCTGGTGATCGCCGACCCGCGACAGGCAGCCGATGGCGGCCAGCACGACGCCCGCGCCGCCGTAGTTGCGGCGGATCGCCTCGCGGTAGTGGTTCAGCGCCTCGCGGTCCTGCCCCTTGCGGCGCAGCAGTGTGGCCAGGCCGCCGTGCAGTTCCCCGGCGTCCGGTGCCTTCTTCAGCGCATTGCGCAGGCATTGCTCGGCGAAGTCCAGGTGACCCTGGGCCATGTAGACGCGGGCCATCGCGTCCTGGGCGGCGGGCTGCTCCGGGTCGAGCTGAACGGCACGCGTTGCCAAGCCCTGGGCCTCTTCCGTCTCGCCGCTCATGACCAGTGCGCGGGCCAGGGCCGCCATCGCCGGCACGTGGTCGGCGCGCGCCCGGAGTGCGACGCGCAGCTCGCTGATCGCGCGCGCCAGGTCGCCGCGGTGGATCGACAGGACACCGACCAGGGTCCGCGCCTCGACGTGGTTGGGGTCCAGGGCAATCGCCTGGGCCAGCGCCTCGCGGGCTTCGTCCTCGCGTCCGACTTCGGCCAGCAGGCGGCCGTGGTAGTAATGCGCGGCCGCGCTGCCGTCGCCGAGTTCGGCGGCGCGCGCAAGGCACTTCAGCGCCGATTCGAACTGGTTCATGCCGCGCCGGCACAGGCCCAGCATCATCAGCGCCTGGTAGTTGTCGGCGTCGGCGTCGACGATGCGCTTGAACAGGCGTTCGGCTTCGTTGAAGCGGCGCTCGGAAAACAGCTTGGCGGCCTGTTGGCTCAGGTCGCGTTCAGGTGCAGACATAGTTCACTCACGATACGTTGTTGGATCCAGGAGTCCATGCGCCAGTTGCGCAGGAATCCGCAGTGACCGCCGTGGTCCAGCACCTCCAGGTCGAGCGCGTCGGGGCGCGGCAGCGCCTCGAAGTCGCTCACCGGGATGATCGGGTCATCGGCAGCGGTGATGATCAGTGTCGAGGTCTCCAGCCCGGCCAGGTAATCGCCGGCGATGGAATAGCCCTCGAGATAGGCATCGAGGTCGGGGAAGTCCGTGTACGCCTCGACCAGGGACCGGGTCTGATCGGCCAGGTTCCGATGCCGGAACCACTCCTGCAGATTGTACCGCTCCGGGTACAGCTGCTGCTTGCGCTTCAGGCTCCGCCGCCATTTGCGCACGAAGTACTTCTCGTAGATCGGCACCCCGCCGGCCAGCGCATCGAGCACGTGCCGGGGCCGGATGACCGGACTCACGGCCACGACCCGCTCCAGCTCGAACCCGTGAGCCGGCGCGTTGCGCGCCACCCGGAGGGCGAAATTGCCGCCGAGCGAGAAGCCGGCCAGGAACACGGGCCCGGGATGGGCCTCGGCCACCTGCCCGATCGCGTCGAGCACCTCCTCGAGCAGGCAGGAATGGAACAGGCCCTCGTTGAGGTGGTGCGAGTCGCCGTGATCGCGGAAGTTCAGCCGGAAGGTCTCGAACCCGGCATCGTGCAACGCGACCGCCGCGTCGAGCAGGTAGTTCGACTCCGCACTGCCCTCCCAGCCGTGCAGCAGGACGGCCAGGCCGCCGTTCGGCCCGGGACCGTCGGCCGGGGCCGGCGTCCGATGGCCGAGCAGGCGCACGCCGTCGGAGGCGGTCAGGATCTCGTCGCGGCTGGCCTTCCGGTAGCTGCGCGAGCGGCGCCGGACCTTCAGCTTGCGCATCGGGCTGGAGGTCAGCACGGACTGGACATGGGCATTGGCCAGCCAGCCGGTCGGCGCGTACGGACCAGGCGTCGGGGGCGAATCAGTCGTCGACATGGCAATACATCTCCGTGACGCGGGCCTGCGCTTCGCGCGCAACCTCGTTCCGGGTGCGTTCGGCACTGCCCTCGACCGCAGGAATCGGCGTTCCGATCCGGACCTGGATGTCGGCCGCCGGCCGGCCCAGTGCGGCGATCACCAGGTCCACGAAGCCCAGACCGGGGCCGAACACCTGCTCGTCGTGCAGGTCGCCGTCGCGCCAGTAGCGGATCGCCATCGGCACCACCGGAGCCCCGGCCCGGATCGCCGGCCCGAACAGGCGCGGATGGAAGCGCTTGACGCCCCGCCCCGTATGGATGCCCCCCTCGGGGAACACGCCGACGATGCGGCCGCGCTGCATCAGTGCGGTCATCCGGCGCGCCGCCCGTCGTCGCGAATTCTCGGAGCCGCGCTGGATGAAGATGGTGCCGACCGCGCGGGCCAGGGCGCCGACCAGGGGCCAGTCGCGAATGTCCTGCTTGGCGACCAGCCACAGCGGCGCGACCGCGTGCAGCACCGGAATGTCGAAACCGCTGATGTGATTGGCCACGACCAGGCAGGCGCCCTCGGGCATCGCGCCGTGGATCCGGAGCCGGTAACCGAGCGCGCGCAGCAGGATCCGCGCGTAGCGCCGCTGGACCCGGAGCGACAGCGGCTGGCCGGCCACCGGAAGATCGCGGACACCCGGCAACAGCGCCAGCAGCAGCACCGGCACGCCGACCAGCGCCACCAGCAGCAGGATCGGTGCGCGCAATGCCAGGCGCCACACGCGCGGCTCCCGCACCTCGGCAAGCGGCGGCCCCGCGTCGGGCACCGGCGGCGGATCCTGCAATGGCGATTCGGCGGTCAAGAGAAGCGGGGTCGGCTCGGTGAGGCAGGAAGGCGATCCGGACACGGGTTCGGCTCACCGGGCGGGCAAGCGTGCGCGTCGTCGAATCATCGATGTCGAATCCTGTATTTTACCGGGCTGAACACCGAGCGACGGCGCTCGGTCCGAAATCCGAAGGAAACGATGTCTGTCCCGAACCCGAAAGCCCATCCCGTAACGCTGTCGTCCAGCCAGCGGCGCTTCGAGACCCGACCGGGTGAAACCGTGCTGGCCGCGGCCCTGCGCCAGGGCATCATCCTGCCCTACAGCTGCAAGAACGGCACCTGCGCGAGCTGCAAGTGCCGGCTGGTGGCCGGGCGGGTGGCCTACCCGTTCAATCCGCCGCTGGCGCTGACCGACGACGATCTCGCCGACGGCCAGGTGCTGGCCTGCCAGGCCACGGCCGAAGCACCCCTGGTCCTCGAGGCGCGGGAGATCGAGCAGGTCGCCGACCTGCCGGTGCGGATGATGCCGGCCCGCGTCGAGGCCATCGACGAGCTCACGCCCGACGTCCGCCGGCTTCGGCTGAAGCTGCCCCGTGGCCAGCGGCTGCAATTCCTCGCCGGCCAGTACATCGACATCCTGCTGCCGGGCGGCAAGCGCCGGGCGTTCTCGATCGCCTCGACCCCGGCAGAGACCGAATTCATCGAGCTGCACGTGAAGTACGTCGACGGCGGCGGCTTCACCGGCCACGTGTTCGGCGATATGAAGAAGGGCGAGATCGTGCGCTTCGAAGGCCCGTTGGGTACGTTCTTCGTGCGGCTCGGCAGCCCGAGGCCGATCCTGATGATGGGTGGCGGCACCGGCTTCGCGCCGCTGAAGGCGATGATCGAGGACCTGCTGGCCGCCGGCGACGACCGGCCCATCACACTGTACTGGGGGGTGCGTACGGAGGCCGACCTGTACGCCAGGGCGCTGATCGCCGATATCGCCGAACGCCACCACGATTTCCGTTTCGTGCCCGTATTGAGCGAACCGGACCAGGACTGGGAGGGCCGCACGGGCTTCGTCCACGAGGCGCTGCTGGCCGACCACCGCAACCTGTCGGCCTACGAGATCTACATGAGCGGGCCGCCGATCATGGTCCACAGCGCGAGGAAGGCGCTGCTGGCGCGCGGGGTCAGCGAGGACCACCTGCACTATGACTCCTTCGACTTCGCCCCGGACGTCCCGCCGCAGGATACGGACGTCGGCGATTGAGTCGACCTCAGGCGCGGGCGCGTCTCCGCAGGACAACCACGGCGGCGACCAGCGCCAGCAGCACGATCAGCGCCATCCTCGACAACGCCGGCACCGGCTCGACCGGGAAGGCCGGGCCGAAGGCGATGCCGACGGTGTTGTCGGGCAGCGGGCCGAGGTCTTCGAGCGACGCCTGGTCGCCGTTCAGCATGATGCGGATCAGATTCCTCGGCGCGGACTCGTCGAAATCAGTCTGAACGCCCAGCCACGTTTTCCAGCCGATCATCAAAGCGGCCGAGAAACAGGACGGATGCGTCAAGTCTGCGCCCGCTGGAGGAGGAGGCGGGTCGATCAAGAAGACGGGTGGCGGACGGAGGACGGACTCGTCGCTCGTACAACCGACCGTGACAACATTCTGGAATGCGGAATTCCATTCTGCCTCCGCAAGTCCGAATCGACCGGATGGTCCGATACCCACGATCTGAGGGTCATTGCTCATCAGAGTCACTCTGCCCCGAGGAAGACCGTCAGGGAAAAGGCTCACGGATCGCCAAAGCACTGCCCCCTGCATCAGGCCGTCGCCGCCTGATACCGTTCTGATCAGGGCGAGCTGATGTTGACCGCGAAAATCAACGACGACCGCCAAGTCCCTGAAGTCCAGCTGGGTCGAATCTCCGCTCCCCTGTCGAGGCGGAATGGGTGTAAGCGAAATCTCCAGCGCGTCGAGAATGCTCGCCACTCCGGTATGAGGGTCGATTTCAACCAGGTGTTCGGGGAATTGCGAATCATCAGCTGATGTCACACCGATGATCGACGATGTCGGCGGCCACATCGTGATCGCGTTCAAGCGCAGCCCCGTATCCCCGATCGTCTCCAGCACCTCGCCCGTGTCCGGATCGATCCGGTACAGCGTGCTGGTCCGGTCCGGGTCGGCGAAGCGTCCGTCGATCGTGTAGACGTTGAACGGGCCCATGCGGCCGGCGTTGGCGCTCGATGCGGCTGCAGTGATGAAGGCCACGAAAACCAGAGCGGTCCGGATCATGAGGTGCCAGCCCTCTGCTCTCTTCGGAGACGAAGCACGACCACCAGCGCGACCAGCCCCAGCAGCACGATCAGCGCCATCCTCGACAACGCCGGCACCGGCTCGACCGGGAAGGCCGGGCCGAAGGCGATGCCGACGGTGTTGTCGGGCAATGCGCCAAGGTCTTGAAGTGATGCCTGATCGCCGTTCAGCGCGATGCGAACGAGGCGTCTCGGCGCGGACTCGAACTCGTCGGTGCCCACTGCAAGCCATTCCTGCTCGTGGGTCGAGGTCAACGAAGCGAAGCAGGTCGGATGGGGAAGCTCGACTCCTGGATTGGGCAACGGCGGATCGCCGCCTGGCGGTGGCGGCGGAAACACGAAAGAAATTGGCGCAACATTGCAGCCTGCAATTGCAAGGTCGAGATAGTTGTCGTCCATCCAGGATGCTGCGGCAAATCCATACACCCCACCCGGGAACCCACCGGGAAGCATCGCTTCAGGATTCAGCCAATCGATGGTCCGACCCGGGAACCCGTTACCGGAGCTTGCCGATACCGCTAGCCGCAGCCCGGTACCGAAGTCATCGGGGTGAGCCTCTCGAAGGAACGCCAGAGAGTAATTGCCTGCGGAACGCTCCAGGGCCGCCATATCCAGCATGTCGGACGGCCCGATCGGTCCGGGCAGATTACTGGCCGGGACGAAATCGCCCAGGTCACGGAACTCCAGGCTGGCGGCGTCGAACTCGATCAAGTGTCCGGGGAGAATCGGGTCGTCGAGCGTCGTGGTTGCCAGCAGCGATGATGTCGGCGGCCAGAACACGATGGCGTTCAAGCGCAGCCCCGTATCCCCGATCGTCTCCAGCACCTCGCCCGTGTCCGGATCGATCCGGTACAGCGTGCTGGTCCGGTCCGGGTCGGCAAAGCGGCCGTCGATCGTGTAGACGTTGAACGGGCCGATACGGCCGTCGTTGGCGCTCGATGCGGCTGCAGTGATCAAGGCCACGAAAACCAGAGCGGTCCGGATCATGAGGTGCCAGCCCTCTGCTCTCTTCGGAGACGAAGCACGACCACCAGCGCGACCAGTCCAAGCAGCACGATCAGCGCCATCCTCGACAACGCCGGCACCGGCTCGACCGGGAAGGCCGGGCCGAAGGCGATGCCGACGGTGTTGTCGGGCAGCGGGCCGAGGTCCTGGAGATCGACTGCGTCCGTTCCACCCGAGGGGCCGGCAGGTTCCAGCTCGAGCACAGCCAGGCGCCGAAGCGGGCCCTGGCCGGGTTCGAGCATGACGCCGAGCCAGGTATTGATCCCGATCCGCAGCGCGGCCTCGAAGCAGCTGGGGTGGGAAAGCGGCCCGCCGACATCGGGTTCCGGGGGAGTGATCGGCGGCCCTCCGTAGCGAGGCGCTTCGATGGACGACTCGCTATCGACACACCCGATCATGGCCACATCCAGATGGAGCGTGCCTCTGGGCACTTGATCCCAGTCCGCATTTGCGATTCCGAATTGCCCGGACGAACCGAGACCCGGCACCAGGTAACCCGCCCAGATCATATGCCGAACTGCACCGCCGGGAAGCGAGTCCCGCGGAGCCTCGTCCGTTTCCCAGAGGACCGCCTGCTGATTGCCATCACCGGACGGGCTGCGACGAATCAGAGCCAGCGAGACATGGCCGCCCCGGCTTTCGAACACGGCCACGTCCTGGAAGTCGAACGGCGTGACCGGCGCGGGAGGGTCGCCGGCGGGCGCCCTGCCGGAAGCGTCGTACAACGGAATCAACTGCACGACGCGCGCTGTGGCTTGATCGATCTCGACCAGGTGATCCGGGTACTCAGGATCATCCGCCGACGTCACTCCGATCATCCGCGAGCCCTGCGGCCACATCGTGATCGCATTCAGCCTGAGCCCCGTGTCCCCGATCGTCTCCAGCACCTCGCCCGTGTCCGGATCGATCCGGTACAGGGTGCTGGTCCGGTCCGGGTCGGCGAAGCGTCCATCGATCGTGTAGACGTTGAACGGGCCGATGCGGCCGTTGGCAAGGGATGCCGTGGACGCCAGCAGGAGAATGAGAAGGAAAAGCAGACGCAGACTGACCGTCGGCGCCGGGTTCGCTCCGGCTGAAAAGGCCGCAGGCGTATCGCTCGCTTGCATGGTGCTCATCGGTGTCCCTACCGCAGTGTCCGATGAGAGCGTATCACCCCCCCCGCGATCTCCAGCCGATTCGGCTGATCAGGCGGGCGCGTCGAGCACCAGCAGGGTGATGTTGTCGCGGCCGCCGGAATCGAGCGCGAGTTCGGTCAGCGAGTTGCCGATCTCTTCGAGGTCGGCCCCGTTGGACAGGGTCTCGCGGATGATCTCGTCCTCGACTTCGCCGGTCAGGCCGTCAGTGCACAGAAGCAGCCGCTCTCCGGGAGTCCAGCGGTGCTCGGAGATTTCGATCGTGGGCAGGCCATCACGCTGGCCGATGCAATCGGTGAGCATGTGGCGCTGCGGATGGGAGCGCGCCTGCTCAAGCGTGATGCGCCCGGAATCGAGCAGCTTCGAGGCGACGTTGTGGTCGCGGGTCAGGCACTCGAGCACGCCGTCGCTCGGCGAATAGCGGTAGATCCGGCTGTCGCCGACCCAGCCCAGTTCGTAGCCGTCGCCGTGCTCGCGCACCGCGACGAGGGTCGTGCCCATCTCGCTGTGCTCTTCGTCCTCGGCCTGGGCCATCCGCACGTGGGAATGGGCGACCTCGAAGGCGTCGGCCAGCTCCATGCCGTGGGTCACCGCCTCCTCGACCGCCTCGCAGGCGATTCGGCTGGCTTCGGCCCCGCCGGCATGCCCCCCCATTCCGTCGGCGACCACCCAGAGCCCCGCGTCGGGCCGCGTCAGGACCCGATCCTGGTTGCTGGAGCGAACCCGCCCCAGGTGGGTGACCGCAAAAAACCGGTCCGTCATTCCGTCGTTCCCTTCCGGTGGTCTGTGCAGTATGGCACCGTGTGCCTCCGATTTCCTATCGTATTCATCGGATTCACCGGGCACCCCTTCGCACTATACGGATTCGGCGGGAAATGCGGACAGGAAAACGGCGCCCCGGGGGCGCCGCTCTCGTCCGATCGTGGCAAGCGGAGCGCTCGATCAGTTCTCGGCCGCTGCCGTGATCCGCGCCGGCGGCGTCAGGCCGCCGTCCTCGGTGAGGATGATTTCACCGAAACGGATCGCGCCCGGCGTCACGCTCGAGATGGTGATCGTCAGCTCCTGCTCGGCCACCGGCACCGGGATCGGGGTGTCCTCGAGCCCGTCGGCGAAAATCATGTCCGACCGACCGTCGATCGAGAAGGTCGACGGTGAGACGTCGATCACCATGTCGCCGCCGCGGGCCGACGTGGTCACGGTCCAGCTGGTCGGGAAGGACTGGCCGGCCGACACGGTGCGGGTGAAGCTGCAGCTGGTGGTGCAGCTGCGGTCGCGAACCGACGGCAGGTTCAGGGTCTTGACGTCGCCGCCCGCGCCGGGGTTGGCGGCGAGGAAGTTTGCGGTGGTTTCGGTCATGACCAGCCCGGAAAGCGCCGCAGCGGTCAGGTCGACCCGGCCGGAGCCGACGTCGTCCCAATCCCAGGCGGTCGTTCCGTCTTCCTTCGTGCCGGCGTCGCCCGTGGCGGTCATCTGCATCGCGGACTTGACCTCCATCGGATTCCAGTCCGGCTGCGCCTGACGCACCAGGGTGGCCGCGCCGGCCACGTGCGGGCTGGACATCGACGTCCCGCTCAAGTTGCCGTACTGCGTCGGATCGGCCACGGCGGCGTAGATGCCGACGCCCGGACCGGTGATGTTCGGCTTCTGCAGATCCTCCAGCGGCGACTGGGTCGGCCCACGGAGGCTGAAGTCGGCCAGCACGTCGCCCTGGGACGGGATCAGGTCGAAGTCCATGGTGGCGGTGGTCGGGTTGCCATCGACGAAGTTGGCGATGGCCTGGCCCGGCGTCTGCTGGATGCTGTAGGCCGGTGTCGCGACCTGGCCCGGGGTCGACATGCTGATCGTGCCGGTGGTGTTGTTCCAGATCACGACCATGTCGGCACCGGCGGCGGCGGCGTTGTTGATCTTTTCGGTGAACGAGCACCCGCCGCGGTTGATCAGCGCAACGGCCCCGTTGAAGAAGCCGGCCGGGAAGTCGACGCCGCCGTTGGCCGGGCTGCAGCCTTCGGCGCCGGCGACCTGGTTGGTGTCACGGCGAATCGGGTGATCGATGAGCTGCGAACCCAGCGGCGAATCGCTGCCGGGCAGCATGTCGACGTTCTGCGTGCCACCGGGGGGCGAACCGGGTCCGGTGATCGACATCAGGCCCTCGAAGTCGCCGTCACGGGTCGAGGCCGCCACGCTCATCACCCAGGGACCGCGATGATTGACCTGGCCGACGGGGTTCGGAACCCCTGCGCTGGTGTTGCCGGCCGACGCGGCGACGAAGATGCCGGCATCGACGAGGTCGAGCTTGCGGCGGTCATTGTCGAGCCACGGGCTGGCGCCGCCGGAAATCGAGAAGTTCATCGTATCGACGTCGCCGTCGAGCAGCACCGTATCCATGCCGGCCTGGATGTCGAAGCCCGGGCAGGAGCTGCCGGGACAGACCTTGTAGGCGCGGACGTGCGAGCACGGCGCGACGCCGGACATCTCGGTGAACGGCTCCGGAATGCTCGGTGCCGGCACGGCGGTGTCGTCGATCAGGTTGCCGGCGACGGTGCTGGCGGTGTGCGTGCCGTGGCCGTTGGTGTCCTCGGGGTTGGCGCCGTTGCAACGGCCCGCGCCGTCGGTGGCGGAGCAGTCCACGGCGGACAGCAGCTTGCTCGGCGTGCTGCCGACCCCGAAGCCGCAGGCCGGGTCATCGGCAAAGGACGGGTGATCGGTGTTGATGCCGGAATCGAGGATGGCCGAGACCATGCCTTCGCCGCGGTACTGGCCCGGCAGCGGTGCCGCCGATCCGTTCCACAGGCTGTCGGCCCCGATGAATCCCGGGCCCCGGTAGGTGTCGAGCTGGTGGACGCGTTCGCGTTCGACGGAAGCGACGCCCGGAAGTGCCCGGATGCGCTGGGCTTCGTCCTGGGTCAGGCGGACGCCGAGCCCGTTGAACGAGACCAGGAAGCGATGCGACGCGTCGACGTCGCGGCCGAGCGCCTGCGCCATGTCGTTCAGCGCGTCGGCCTGGGTGGCCTGCAGTTCGGCCTGGGCGCTCAGGAATGCCGGCGAGCGGCTCGCTGCGGCCTCGCCCTTGCGCGCAAGCACGCCCTGCTGCAGCAGGCCGCGATCATCGAGCGTGATCAGGTAACGATAGCGTCCCTGCTCGTCGGCGGGCGAGAGTTCTTCTTGTGCAACGGCCAGCGTCGGCGCGAGCAGCGCCGCGGCGGCCAGCAGCGCCACGAGGGACGCGAGTCGGCGGAGATGACGGGTATTCATGATCCTGGGAGTCCTCAGATTCGTGCTCGATTCGAACGGCTTACAATGGGAGGCCCGGACGGTCGCTCGACCGACCCGGACCGGATGCTCGGATGCAGCACCCCAATACTGCCGCAACTGTCACTTGAGTGCAATTCGCCGGATGCGCTCCGAACCTTGAACTGCGTCACGAGAATACCGCCGAAACGGAACCCGCCTTCATGACAGATGTGAACGACCTCCCCGAACCGGCCGCGCCGGGCGCAGAATCCGGACCGAGCGCTCGATGGCGCGTGTTGAAGTTCGGTGGCAGCTCGGTGGCCGAACCGGCCAACTGGTCGCGGATCGCCGCGCAGATCGACGAAGCCGAGGCGAACGGCGCGGCCTGCGTGGTCGTGGTCTCGGCGCTGAAGGGCGTGACCGACCGGCTGGCCCGGGCGCTGGAGCCGACCGACGCATCGTCGAACGATTCGCTGGTCGATGAACTGCGGGGTCGCCACCTGCGCCTGGCCGAAGCCTTCGGCCTCGAGGCCACCAGCGTCGATTCGGCAATCGAACCCGATCTCGCGGCGCTGACCGACGCGCTCGACCGCCACGCCCGACAGCCCGACCCGGCGATCGAGGCCCGGGTCCTGGCCACCGGCGAATTGCTGTCGAGCCGGCTCGGCGCGCTCGTCCTCGAATCGCTTGGCCGACCGGTGGGCTGGCTCGACAGCCGCGACCTGCTGGTCGCCGAGTCGGCGAGCCAGCGCGCGGCGCGGTCGAACTGGCTGGCCGCGGAGTGCGTGGCCCGGCCCGACCCGGACGCGGCGACCGACCTGCGCGCACGCGGTCCGGCGTGGATCGCCCCCGGCTTCATCGCGTGCAACGGGGGCGGCGCGACCGTGCTGCTCGGCCGCGGCGGTTCCGACGTCAGTGCCGCGCTGATCGGCACGGTGCTGGGCGCAGACCGGGTCGAGATCTTCTCCGACGTGCCCGGCCTGTTCAGCGCGGACCCGCGCCGGATTCCCGCCGCGCGGCTGCTGCAGAACGTCAGCTACCGCGAAGCGATGGAACTGGCCGCGATGGGCGCCCGGGCGCTCCACCCGCGCGCCCTGATCCCGCTGAAGCAGCACCGCATCCCGCTGTGGCTGCGCCAGACCGACCGGCCCGAGCTGACCGGCACGCGGATCACGCCCGATGCGCACGAACACGGCGCGCAGGTCAAGGCGATCGTCCAGCGCCGCGGAATCACGCTGGTCACCATGGAAGGCCTGGACATGTGGCAGCAGGTGGGATTCCTGGCCGACGTGTTCGGCGTGTTCCGGTCGCACGGCCTGTCCGTGGACCTGGTCTCGACCTCCGAATCCAACGTCACGGTCACGCTGGACCCGGGCGCCAATCCGACGGACCCGGCAACGCTGGAGCGCCTGGCCGCGGATCTGGGGCGCTTCTGTACCGTCGACATCCGCACCGACTGTGCCAGCGTCAGCCTGGTCGGGCTGGGTATTCGCACGATCCTGCACCGCATCGGGCCAGCGCTGGAAGTCTTCGAACAGCGCCGGATCTTCCTGGTCAGCCAGGCCGCGAATGACCTGAACCTGAGCTTCGTGGTCGAGGCTCGCCATGCCGACCGGCTGGTCCAGCAGCTCCACCAGCAGATCATCCCCGGCGGCGTCGGCGGCGATTCCGTGTTCGGCCCGAGCTGGGAACAGCTCGCCCGCGACGAGACCGCGGCGCCGGCCCGGTCGCCGTGGTGGTCCGATCGCGCCGGCGAGCTGCTGGAGGTGCTCGGCGAGGGCGATAGCGCCTATGTCTATGCGCTGGACGAGGTCCGCCGCGCAGCGCGCCGCCTGCGCGAGCTGAAGGCCGTAGACCGTGTGCTGTACTCGATGAAGGCCAACCCGCACCCGGCGATCCTGCGAACGCTGGTCGCCGAGGGCCTGGGAATCGAGTGCGTGTCGATCGCCGAGGCCGGCCGCGCGCTCGATGCGATCGACGGGCTGAGCGCCGGCGACCTCCTGCTGACGCCGAACTTCGCGCCGCGCGTCGAGTACCGCGATGCGCTGGACCGGGGCGTGACCGTCACCATCGACAACCCGTGGATCCTTGAGCACTGGGGCGAGGACTTTGCCGGCCGCGACGTCTTCCTGCGCCTGGACCCGGGCTCGGGACTGGGCCACCACAAGATGGTTCGCACCGCCGGTTCGAACGCGAAATTCGGCGTGCCGCTGAATGAACTCGACCGCACCCTGCGGTTGGCCCGCGCGCACGACATCACGATTCGCGGCCTGCACGCGCACACCGGCTCGGGCATCCTCCACCCCGACAACTGGGAGCGCACGCTGGAGACGCTGAAGTCGGTGGCGTTGGACCTGCCGACCGTGGAGGTGATCAACCTCGGCGGCGGCCTCGGCGTGCCGGATCGCTCCGACGAGCTGCCGCTGGACCTGATGGCGCTGGACGCCGGCCTGGCCCGGATCAAGCGCGGGCTGAATCGCGACATCGAGATCTGGCTGGAGCCGGGGCGTTACCTGGTCGCCACCGCCGGCGTGCTGCTGGCCCGGGTCACCCAGCTCAAGGGCAAGGGCGAGGTCCGCTACGTCGGCGTGGCCACAGGCATGAATTCGCTGATCCGCCCCGCCCTCTACGGCGCGTGGCACGAGATCGTCAACCTCAGCCGGCTTGGCGAGCCGGGCCGGCACGTGTTCAACGTGGTCGGCCCGATCTGCGAGACCGGCGACGTGCTGGGGCTCGACAGGCTGCTGCCGGAGAGCCGCGAAGGCGACGTCCTGCTGATCGGCAACGCCGGCGCCTACGGCGCGGCCATGGCCTCGCGCTACAACCTGCGTGAACCGGCCGAGGAGCGGGTGCTCGACGAATGATCCATCGGGGACGGCGCACCCCGCCCCGTCTCCTGGTCGTTCCGGACCAGCGAAGCGTGGCTCCGGAACCTCCCGATGCTGCCGCGTCCGCGGACCCGGGCCGACCGACGAGATTCCGGGTTCGCCTGGCGGCGCCCCGGAATGACCAATTGGGGGAGGTGCGCTCGTGAGTGACCGATTGGGGGTGATGCGCTCGTGAATGACCAATTGGGGGTGGTGCGCTGGTGAATGACCAATTGGGGGCGGTGCGTTCCGGGATGGCCACCGGGATGGCCACCGCGATGGCGCGCCCCGCGGCGGAAGAACTCGGGGAGGGTGCTCCTCCTCTCCCCTCACCTGGTCGTTCCGGACCAGCGAAGCGTGGATCCGGAACCTCCCGATGCTGCCGCGTCCGCGGACCCCGGGCCGACCGACGAGATTCCGGGTTCGCCTGGCGGCGCCCCGGAATGACCAATGGGGGTAGTGCGCTCGTGTGAATGACCAACGGGGGTGGTGCGCTCGTGAATGACCAATTGGGGCAGTGCGTCCCGGAATGATCATGGGAGGAGGGTGCGCCCTGCCCCTGCACCCTGGTTCTTCATAACGTTGACGGTGCTGATCTCGCATCGCGCGCGGCCTGTCCTCGCGATCGCTCGGCGTGTTCGATTCGCAACCGGACCCACGGCGATTCGGTTAGGCTTTCGAACTGACGTCGCCGCCCGAGTTGCCCACCGAGTCGCCCATGGCCGAACAGTATCAAGCCGCCGATATCGAAGTCCTTCAGGGACTCGAACCCGTCCGTCGGCGCCCCGGAATGTATACGGAGACCACGCGACCCAACCACCTGGTCGCGGAGGTCGTCGACAACTCGGTCGACGAGGCGCTGGCCGGGCACGCCAGGCGCATCGACGTGGTGCTGCACGAGGATGGCTCGGTCAGCGTCGCCGACGACGGCCGCGGAATGCCCGTCGACCCCCACCCGGAACACAAGCTGCCCGGGGTCGAACTGATCCTGACCCGGCTGCACGCCGGGGGCAAGTTCTCGGGCAGGAACTACACGTTCTCCGGTGGCCTGCACGGAGTCGGCGTATCGGTGGTCAATGCCCTCTCGACCCGCCTGCAGTGCCGGATCCGCCGCGGCGGCCAGGAATACACGATCGCGTTCGAATCCGGCGACACCGCCGAGGCGCTCGAGGCCGTGGGCACGGTCGGCAAGCGAAACACCGGGACCACGGTGCAGTTCTGGCCCGACCCGAAGTACTTCGACTCGCCGAACATCTCCCGCCCGCGCCTGAAACACCTGCTGCGCGCCAAGGCCATTCTCTGCCCCGGCCTGACGATCACGCTCCACGACCGCCAGCAAGGCGAGACCGAGGAGCCGGAAACCTGGTTCTACGAGGACGGCCTGACCGACTACCTGGTCGAGGCGCTCGGCGACGCCGAGCGGGTGCCGGCCGCACCCTTCACCGGCGAGTTCAGCGGCGAAGACACGGAAGCGGCCTGGGCCCTGTCGTGGGTGCCGGAGGGCGAGCTGACCACCGAGAGCTACGTCAACCTGATCCCCACGCCCCAGGGCGGCACCCACGTCAACGGCCTGCGCACGGGCCTGATCGAGGCGCTGCGCGAATTCTGCGAAATCCGCAGCCTGCTGCCGCGGGGCGTGCGACTGGCGCCGGAAGACGCCTGGGAACGGCTGAGCTTCGTCCTGTCGGTCAAGCTTCGTGAGCCGCAGTTCTCGGGCCAGACCAAGGAGCGCCTGTCTTCGCGCGAGGCGACCAGCTTCGTGTCCGGATTGGTCAAGGATGCCTTCTCCTTGTGGCTGAACCGCAACACCACCGACGGCGAGGCCATCGCGAAGCTCGCGATCGAACACGCGCTGAAGCGCAACAAGGCGCGCAAGCAGGTCGCCCGGCGCAAGGTCACGGCAGGCCCTGCCCTGCCCGGCAAGCTGGCCGACTGCGCGTCGACGGACCTGGAGGAAACCGAGCTGTTCCTGGTCGAGGGCGACTCGGCCGGCGGCTCGGCCAAGCAGGCGCGCAATCGCGAGTTCCAGGCGATCCTGCCGCTCCGGGGCAAGATTCTGAACACCTGGGAGACCGACCCGGGGCAGGTGCTGGCCAGCCAGGAAATCCACGACCTGGCGATTGCCATCGGCGTCGACCCGGGCAGCGACGACCTGGCCAAGCTGCGCTACGGCAAGATCATCGTGCTGGCCGACGCCGATTCCGACGGCCTGCACATCGCCACCCTGCTCTCGGCGCTGTTCCTGAAGCACTTCCGGCCGCTGGTCGATGCCGGGCGGATCTTCATCGCGATGCCGCCCCTGTTCCGCATCGACGTCGGCAAGCAGACCTTCTATGCGCTGGACGCGGCGGAGCGGTCCGGCCTGCTGGCCCGGATCCAGGCCGAAGGCATGAAGGGCAAGATCTCCGAGACTCGCTTCAAGGGCCTGGGCGAGATGAACCCGCTGCAGCTGCGCGAATCGACCATCGACCCCGATACGCGGCGCCTGCTGCAGCTGACCGTCGACGACGATCCCGCCACGCACGAGCTGATGGACATGCTGCTGGCCCGCAAGCGATCGGCGGACCGACGCGCGTGGCTCGAGGCCAACGGCAACCTGGCCGAAGTCGAAGTCTGACTTCGCGACCGGTCTTCCGGACCGGTCACCGGTCCGGTTAGAGGAGAACTCGCGGGTCCGACCAGGGTCCGTCCTCGCCGCGAACCCCGGCGTTCAGCCGGCGCCGAGCAGGCGCAGGCAGGCCCAGCCCCACAGGGCCAGCCCGGCCAGCCCGGTCCCTTCGCGGATCACCTGAAGCGCCACCAACCCCTGATTACCGCTGCCGCCGCTGCCGTCCGTACCGCCGTCGTCCGACGGGTCGGGGCTCGCGGCTTGCAAGGCGCCGCGCCGGGCAGGCCCTACGTCTGGCGCACGACCCGGCGCGGGCCGGCCCGACGCCGACGCGGCCGTCGAGCGTGCGAACCGACGGCCTTTCGAACCGCCGATCGCCGGCGGCCGGACGGGGGTTGCTCGGAACGCGAGGGAAGTCTGCATGACGGTCTCCGGGTGAATGGCTGGAGACCACTGTGGAGGGGCGCCTTCTCAGAAGCTGAGAAGCGGGCGCTCGCCGCCGTTTGCTGGCGCGATCGGCGGCGACCGAGGGGTCAGGGACCCGGGGTCAGGCACCCGGGGTCAGGCACCCGGGGTCAGGGACCCGGGATCAGGGACGAGGGGTCAGGGACTGGCGGAGCTCCGATCGAAGCGACAACCAGCCCCCGCCTCCTCTGCCCCAGTCCCTCACGGATTCATTCTTCACGTAGCTGCCGGGCGAATTCGGAGGCCGATTCGTGGCGCAGATCCCGGCCTTCGACCAGGTAGACGATGTACTCGCCGAGGTTCTTGCAGTGGTCGCCGATGCGCTCCAGGGACTTGGCGATCAGCAGCGCGTCGAGGATCCGGCGGATCTGCTTGGCATCCTCGACCATGTAGGAGTAGTACTGACGGAAGATCGTCTCGTAGTCCTGGTCGACCTTCTTGTCCGCCTGCATGATCTCGACGGCGGTTTCCGGGGCCATGCGGGTGAATCCGTCCAGGCCCTTGCGCAGCATTTCGAGCACGTTGGCGCCGAGCTGCTCGATTTCCCGATAGTCGTTGCGGGGACGGTGGACATCGGCCAGCGCGATCGCCCAGCGCGCGATCTTCTCGGCCTCGTCGCCGATCCGCTCCAGGTCGGAAATTGCCTTGATGATGGCGAAGATCAGCCTCAGGTCGCTGGCCGCCGGCTGGCGACGAGCGATGACCAGGGTGCACTCCTCGTCGAGCTGCTTCTCGATCCGGTTGACCCGGTCGTCCGCGGCAATGACCTGTTCGGCCAGTTCCGTATCGGCATGGATCACGGCCTGGAGGGCATGCTTGAGCATTTCCTCGACCATGCCCCCCATGGTCATCATCTTCTGACGGAGGTTCTCCAGTTCCGTGTTGAACTGGCGCGAGATGTGTTGATCGAAGGTCCTTTCCATGGTCTGGCTCCTGCAGCGCCGCACTGCCTCGGCGCGATGGGCCGCGGGCGAGCCGCTCGAATCCTGCGGCGCATCCGCGATGGGCCGAAGGTCAGCCGTAGCGGCCGGTGATGTAGTCCTCGGTCGCCTTGCGGCGCGGGTTCGTGAAGAGTTTGGCCGTATCGTCGAACTCGATCAACTCGCCCATGTACATGTAGGCGGTGAAGTCCGAAACGCGCGCGGCCTGCTGCATGTTGTGCGTGACGATGACGATCGTGTAGTCGTTCTTCAACTCCTGGATGAGCTCCTCGACCTTGGCCGTGGAGATCGGGTCCAGGGCCGAGCAGGGTTCGTCGAGCAGGATCACCTCGGGCTCGATCGCGATCGCCCGCGCGATCACCAGTCGCTGCTGCTGGCCGCCGGACAGGCCGAAGGCATTGTCTTCGAGGCGGTCCTTGACTTCGTCCCACAGGGCGGCGGCCCGCAGTGCCCGTTCGACCACCTCGGCCAGCTTGCGCTTGTCGTTGACGCCCTGCAGGCGCAGCCCGTAGGCGACGTTCTCGAAGATCGACTTCGGAAACGGGTTGGGCTTCTGGAACACCATGCCCACCCGGCGCCGATGCTCGGCCACGTCGATGTCGCGGTCGTAGATGTTCTTGCCGTCGATCAGGATCTCGCCGTCGATCCGGCAGATGTCGATCAGGTCGTTCATGCGGTTGAAGCAACGCAGCAGCGTCGACTTGCCGCAGCCCGACGGACCGATGAAGGCGGTGACGCGGTTGTGGGCGATCTTCAGGTTGACGTTCTTCAACGCCTGGTCGCCGCCGTAGTACAGGTCGAGGTCGCGGACTTCGATGCAGACCTTTTCGCGCTTGATGTCCAGGGTCTGACGGTTCTCGTCGAAGAGGCTGTTCGACATCGAACCCTGGGCCTGGTCTTCGGCTTGATTCATTGGGGAGGTTTCCATCGTCGATGTGCTCCGGATTGGTTCGCGATCAATCGCTTTCGGCGCGGTACTTCTCGCGCAGGCGATTGCGAATGGCGATCGCGCTCAGGTTCAGGATGAGGATCAGCAGCACCAGCGTCAACGCCGTGGCGTAGACCAGCGGGCGCGCGGCCTCGACGTTCGGGCTCTGGAAGCCGACGTCGTAGATATGAAAGCCCAGGTGCATGATCTTGCGTTCGAGGTGCACATACGGGAACTGCCCGTCGACCGGCAGGCTCGGGGCGAGCTTGACCACCCCGACCAGCATCAGCGGCGCGACCTCGCCGGCAGCCCGCGCAACGGCCAGGATCAGCCCGGTCATCATCGCCGGCGCCGACAGGGGGACGACGACCTTCCACAGCGTCTCCCACTTGGTCGCGCCCAGCGCCAGCGAGCCCTCGCGAATGGTCCGCGGGATCCGGGCCAGGCCCTCCTCGGTCGATACGATGACCACCGGCAGCGTGAGCAGCGCCAGGGTCAGCGAGGCCCAGAACAGGCCCGGCGTGCCGAAGGTCGGGGCGGGAAGGCGCTCGGGATAGAACAGATCGTCGATCGAGCCGCCGAGCAGGTAGACGAAGAAGCCCAGGCCGAACACGCCGAACACGATCGACGGCACGCCGGCCAGGTTGTAGACCGAGACACGGATGATTTTCAGCACCGTGCCCTGGCGGGCGTACTCGCGAAGATAGATCGCGGCCAGTACGCCGAACGGCGTGACCAGTACCGACATGATCAGGACCATGACCACGGTACCGAAGATCGCCGGGAAGATGCCGCCCTCGGTGTTGGCTTCACGCGGGAAGCCGGTCAGGAAATCCTTGATCCGGTGGCCGTAGAACGCGAGCTTTCCGAACAGGCCGAGTGCGTTGTTCTGCGAGGCCATGACGATGTTCGCCATCGGAATGCGCACTTCGGTGCCGTCGGCGGTGCGCGCGATCAACGTGTCGCGCTGATTGGCCGTCATCAACACGTTGCGCTCTGCGCGAATGTCGGCGAAGCGGCGGTCCAGCTCGACCTCGCGGGCCTCGAGATCGGCCTCGCGGGCGCTGCGCTCGGCGCCGTCGACATCGTGCAGGTCCATGCTCCGACGCTCGAGGCGGATCTGCTCGATGCCTCGGTTGATCGCACCGATATCGCCCTTTTCCAGCGCTCGGATCTCGTCGTGCAGCCGGTTGGAGCGTTCGATCGACTCCTGCAGCGCAGGCCACAGCGAGCTGCCCTCGATCCGCTGGCCGTCGGATTCCAGGGCCACCGGATAGCCGTAGAAATTGCCCCATTCGCGACGCTCGATCCGCATCGCGTCCTCGGGATAGGTCCATTCGCCCAGCGACGAATCGAGGTACCAGACGAAATCGCGTCCGGTGATATCGCGGTTGCCCAACTTGAACAGATGTCGGGTGACCAGGAGCTCGTCGTCGGGAATCGAAAGCCCCGCTTCGCGCAGCCGCTGCGCCGGCTGTTCCTCCGTATTGGTCAACACCCCCAATACCGGCCGGGCCTCGCCGTCGACCGTGGCCGTGGTCTGGATCAACGGCGCCGGCCAGAAGTGACCGAAGCCGCGCACCGCGATCAGCAGCAGCAGGCCCAGCACCATGATCAGCGAGATCGCCAGGCCGCCGCCGATCATCCACACCCATGGATCCCCGGACTTGAACCAGGCGCGCGTCGTCTGCTTGTTTGCGTTCGGGCTCATGGCACTGCCTACAGGCTGCTGTATCGGGCGCGAAGGCGCTGGCGAACCAGCTCCGCGATCGTATTGACCAGGAAGGTGATCGCGAACAGCACCAACCCGGCCAGGAACAGGATGCGGTAATGGGTCGAATCGACCGCGGTTTCCGGCAGTTCGACCGCGATGTTGGCCGACAGCGTCCGCATGCCTTCGAAGATGTTGAAGTTGGTCACCGGGCTGTTGCCCGTGGCCATCAGCACGATCATGGTCTCACCCACCGCCCGGCCGAAGCCGATCATCACCGCCGAGAAGATGCCGGGACTTGCGGTCAGCAGTACCACGCGGGTCACCGTCTGCCACGGCGTGGCGCCCAGCGCCAGCGAACCCTGCGTCAGGTGACGAGGCACGGTGAAGACCGCATCCTCGGCAATCGAGAAGATCGTCGGGATCACGGCAAAGCCCATCGCGATGCCGACCACCAGGGCGTTGCGCTGGTCGTAGGTGATCCCGACGTCGGTGAACCACTGGCGCATCGAGCCGTCGAAGAACGCGATCTCGATCAGCGGCGATAGCTCGACCAGGCCCCAGACCACCAGGGCGATCACCGGCAACAGGATCACGGCCTCCCAGCCGTCCGGAATGCGCGAACGCAGCTCGCGCGGCAGCCGGCTGAAGCCGAAGGCGATGGCCAGGAAGGACAGGGGCAGCCCGACCAGGACGGTGAACACCGCCGGAATGTGATTTTCAAGGAACGGCGCGAGCCACAGGCCGGCCAGGAAGCCCAGGATGACGGTCGGCAGCGCTTCCATCACCTCGATCGTGGGCTTGACGTACCCCCGGAGCCTGGGCGCCATGAAGTAGGCGGTGTAGATCGCGCCCGCGATCGCCAGCGGGATGGCGAACATCATCGCGAACAGCGCGGCCTTGATGGTGCCGATGGTCAGGGGTACCAGCGAGAACTTCGGCTCGAAACTGTCGGCGCCCGAGGACGCCTGCCAGACGAACTCCGGGTCGCTGCGACCTTCGTACCAGACCTTGCCCCACAACGCCTTCAGCGAGGCCTCGGGGTGGTTGTTGCGCACGTCGTGGACGGCCAGCGTGCCCGAGGCCGACTCGGTAACCAGCTTGTCGTCGACCGGCGAGACCCCGACCGCGACCAGCGGATCGTCGGAGACCGGCTCTAGGTACATCGTCCTGGCCGAGGTGCCGTAGTGAAGCCCCAGGCCGCCCGTATCGTCGACCGCCGCGAAACCCTTGCGGGTGTACTCGGGCTGGATTCCGGTGATCGCACCGGGATGGGTCTCGAATTCCCGGACCCGGGTCAGCCGGAAGATGTTGTCACCGGCCTCGGCCCGTTCATCGCGGACCAGGAACCACTGGCTGAGCCGCCCGCTGGACGTACCGATCACCCAGGAGAACGTGCCGTTGAGCATCCGCATTGCGGTGATCGATTCGTCGGGCTCGACCGCGCGCAGCTCGTCACGCAGCACGGCGTCGTCCGGGCGCGAGATATCCCAGTACAGCAGCCGGCCGTCGGCATGGGCCCCGATCAGGGTCCAGAGATTGGCGGTCAGCTCCAGGCCGTCGAGGCGGCCGCTCGGCGCCGGCAGCATCCACGCCTGGCGCGAGACTTCGGTTTCGCCGGTCAGGAACGCGGTGCGCGTCCGGAACCGGACCAGCAGGAGCCGTCCGTCGTCGGTCTGGGCGGCGATGCCGACGTCCTCACCGGCCTGCTGCACCGCAAGCGTGGTCAGCGCCCGGCCCTCCGGGTCGATGACCACCGGGTCCCGGCCGAGCGGAAAGCCCGGGTCCGGCAACACGCGACGCGTCTCGCCTTCGAACTCCAGACGGATTCCATGGCGGACCAGCAGCGCAGTGCCGTTCGACAGGCCGAAGGCAGCAAGCCGTGCGCGCGGTTCGGCCATAGCGGAGTCGAGCACTTCGACGCCGTCGGGAACCGGCAGCTCGATGCGTTCGAGAACGTCGCCGCTTGCCAGGTCGAAATACGTCAGGCTGCCCGAGCGGTCGTAGCGCATGCCGACTTCGTCGTAGCGCTCCAGAGCCAGCTGGGCCACTTCACCGCCGAAGGTCGACTCGACCGGGTAACTGGCGACCGTCTCGACATCTGCGCCGCGCAGCATCGGCAGCACTTCGCTGAACAGGTAGACGAAGATCAGGGTCAGCGCGATCACCACGCCGCCGCCGCCGGCACGCACCATCCAGCGCGCCGCGCCGTCGGCCAGGTAGCGGCGCCGACGGCGCCGGGCCATGGCCTGTTCGCTGGGCAGGAAACTCTGCTTGGAGTCGAGGACCGGTTGTCCGGGGTCGTTCATCGAAGGCGCCGATCGGGAATCGTGAATGGTAGCGTGAATACTGGCAGGCGGAACGGGCCAGGCGCCCGGTCCTTCCTCGTGAATGCGAAACGACCGGAGCCGGCGCGATCGAACGCGCCGGCTCCGGTCCTGGTCCTAGAGGTCGAGCTCGGCACGAATCCGATCGGCCACCGGGGCCGGCAGCGGAATGTAGCCGTCCCGGGCCACAACTTCCTGGCCCTGGCGCGACAGCACCAGCCGGAAGAACTCGCGCTCCAGCGGAGTCAGCGGGTCGTTCGGCGGCTTGTTGACGTAGACGTACAGCAGCCGGGAAAGCGGATACTCACCGGCCACGGCGGTTTCGGCGGTCGGTGCGACGCATGCGCCGTCGGCCTCGGCCGAGATCTCCAGCGCCTTGACGCTCGAGGTCATGTAGCCGATGCCGGAGTAGCCGATTCCGTTCAGCGACTCGGACACGCCCTGCACCACCGAGGCAGAACCCGGCTGCTCGTTGATGCCCGGCTTGAAGTCGCCGCCGCACAGCGCGTTGTCCTTGAAGAATCCGTAGGTACCCGACACGGCGTTGCGCGAATACAGGGTGAAGTCGCGGTTCGACCAAGCGCCTTCCAGTCCGAGGTCTCCCCACCGGCTGATGTCGTCGGCGCCACCACAGCGGCGGCTGACCGAGAAGATCGCGTCGACCTGCGGAACCGACATGCAGTTCAGCGGGTTGTCCTTGTTGACGATCACGGCGATCGTGTCGATGCCTACGCCGACCGGGGTCGGCGGGTAGCCGAAGCGCTCCTCGAACTCCTGGATCTCGTTCGAACGCATCAGGCGGCTCATCGGCCCGAAGTTCGCCGTACCCTCGGTCAGAGCGGGCGGCGCGGTCGACGAGCCGGCGCCCTGGATCTGGATGTTGACGTTGGGGTAGATCTTGGCGAATTCCTCCGCCCAGAGCGTCATCAGGTTGTTCAGCGTATCCGACCCGATCGACGACAGGTTGCCGGACACGCCGGAGACCGGCTCGTAGTCCGGCAGCGCCGGATCGACGTCGGCCAGTACCGTGTTGGACAGGCCGAAGGCGAACGCCGCCGCCAGACCCATGCTCGTCTGCCTCAGATTCATTGCTGCCACCTCAAGATTGATGAAAGAAACGAGCGTAGCGATCGCGGATTACGCGTCGATGACCGAATGCCGGCCAAGCGCTACGAGGCGCACAGGATGTGTCAGAAATGTTACAGCACCATGACGGTGCGCGCAGGACTCAGGCGCGGGCGGAATCGGTCCGGAGCGAACGCACCCGATGCCGCGGAAACTCGCAGCAGAACTCGCTGCCCTCGCCCGGCTCGGATTGAACGGTCAGGCGGCCGTCGTGGCGCTGCAGCACGTGCTTGACGATGGCCAGGCCCAGCCCGGTACCGCCGTGGGACCGGCTCCTCGATGGGTCGACGCGATAGAAGCGCTGGGTCACGAACGGCAGATGGCGGGCCTCGATGCCGATTCCGTCGTCGGTCACCCGGAAACGGGCCGAACCGTCGTCATCGCGGTACCAGTTCACCTGGATCCGGCCGCCCGACTCGGTATACCCCACGGCGTTGAACACCAGGTTGGAGAACGCGCTGTAGAGTTCGCTCTCGATGCCGGCCAGGCCAAGGCCCTCGTCGATCTCGACGTCGATCGTGCGGGTGCGGTCGGACTGCGCCTCCGCCTCGCCCGCGATCCGGCGAATCATCTGCGGCACGGGCACCGGCTGCTCGTCCGGCTCACCCGGCGCGTCGGTCTCAAGGCGCGAAAGCTCGAGCAGGTCGTTGACCAGCGAAGTCATCCGGCCGCACTGGGCCTGCATCTCCGTCAGCGGCCCGGCCCAGACATCGGGGATCGAGTCATCGTCGGCCAGGTTCTCGAGGTAGCCGCCCAGCACGGTCAGCGGCGAGCGGAGTTCGTGCGAGGCATTGGCGACGAAATCGCGTCGCATGTTCTGCAGCCGCTGCATCCGGGTGATGTCGCGAACCAGCAGCAGGTACTGGCCGCGACCGTACGGCACCACGCGCACCGCCAGCAGGTGCCCCAGGCGGATCGGGGAAGCCACTTCCACGGCGCGCGTGAAGTCGCCTTCGCGCATGTACTGCTCGAAAGCCGGCGCGCGCAGCAGGCTGGTCACGGGCTGGCCGAGATCGCGGTTGCCGGCCAGGCCCAGGAGCCGGACGGCGGCGCTGTTGTGCCAGGTGATCCGCCAGTCCGTATCGAGCACCAGCGTGCCGTCCGGCATCGCGGCGGTCGACTCGCGGAACTCGCGGATCACGCGGGCCAGGCGCTTCTTGCGCTTGGTGTAGCGGCGCTGCAGCCGGTAGTAATGCTCGAACACTTCGCCCCACACCCCCCAGGACTGCGGCGGCTGGCTGCGGCGCCCGCTGCGCAGCCAGCCTTCGAGGCGCTGCATCTGGCGGATGTGGCGAAGACTGGTCACTGCGAAGGCGCTGGCCAACCACCAGCCGAATGCCCCGCCGAACAGTAGCCAGGAAAGTGTCGCCAGCCCGACCCAGAGACCGAGGAACAGGAATTCAGACAGCCAGGCCGTGCGCATCAACCGCTCGCGGCGTCCGGCGAGAACCGGTAGCCGGCGCCCCGCACCGTCTGCAGGTGGCTGTCGAAGCCGTAAGGCGCGAGCGCCTTGCGCAGGCGCAGCACGTGCACATCCACGGTGCGCTCCTCGACATAGACCCCGCCACCCCAGACGTGGTCGAGCAACTGCGCCCGGCTGTAGACACGGTCCTGGTGGGTCATGAAGAATTTCAGCATGCGGAACTCGGTGGGCCCGAGCTCGATCGGCCGGTCGCCGGCCAGCACCCGGTGCGAGGCCAGATTCAGCACGAGCCCGCCGGCGGACACCTCGTCGCCGTCGCCTTCAGGGGCTGCGCGGCGCAGCACCGCCCGCATCCGGGCCAGCAGCTCGCGCGCCGAGAACGGCTTGGTGATGTAGTCGTCGACGCCGCTGTCCAGGCCGCGCACCTTGTCGTCCTCGGTCGAGCGCGCGGTCAGCATGATCACCGGGATGGCCCGGGTCAGCTCGTCGCGGTTCAGGCTGCGGGCGAATTCCACGCCGCTGCTGTCCGGCAGCATCCAGTCGAGCAGGATCAGGTCCGGCCGGTGGTCGGCGACCCGCACCCGCGCGGTCCGGCAGTCGCCGGCCTCGATCACCTCGTAGCCGCCGCGCTTCAGGTTGAACCCGATCATGTCGCGAATCGCCTCGTCGTCCTCGACCACCAGCACCTTCTTGTCCATCGGCCGCATCGCCTTCATCCGGAACGTCCTGCCATTCCACCAGCGGTCGATGACCGATCCATGACAGTTCGAAGGCCTTCCCGGGACGGCTTCATGACGCCGATTCCTTCTCGGCCACCAATGTCGCGCTTGCTTCCGTCGAGCGATCGCCCGTGTAGAGCCCGACCATCGCGCGGGCCGCGCTGGCCACCTGCTCGCGCAGGAAGTCCGGCTCGAGCACCTCGACATCGGCGCCGTAGCGCAGCACGTCCATGACCAGTTCGCGGCTGGAACCGAAGGGTAGCGACAGTTCGATCGAGCCGTCGTCGAGCCGTTCGAGCTGCTGCTCCGGGTGCCAGTGCTCGTCAGCCGCCCAGCGCGATGCCTCGGGCGAAAAGCGCAGCCGGGCGCGGTGCTCGGCCGGCCCGGAAAAGATGCCGTAGGCACCGTCGTA
This sequence comes from Wenzhouxiangellaceae bacterium, assembly GCA_965222675.1. GTDB lineage: Bacteria > Pseudomonadota > Gammaproteobacteria > Xanthomonadales > Wenzhouxiangellaceae. Next base: position 2,739,032 of record OZ244963.1, read on the forward strand.
ATGGGCCCGGAGCGCGTCGCCGTCCAGTTCCTCGGCCGGCGCGTCGGCCGAAGTCAGCGCCTGGATCCGCTCCACGGCGAAGCTGCGCAGCCCCTCGGCGTCGTGACACCAGGCGTCGAGGTACCAGCGGTCGCGATAGGCGGTCAGCCGCTGCGGCGAAACCGTTCGCTCGCTGACTTCGTTGCGGCGGCGGCCGTGGTAGCGAATCGTCAACCGCCGGCGCTGGAACAGGGCCTGCAGCAGGTCCTCGAACAAGCGCCCGGGAACCGGCCGGCCTGCATCGTGGCGGATATGGATGCGCTCGGGGTGCTCGGAGAAGTCGATCCCCTCCTGGTCGATCAGCTGACTCATGCGCTGCTGCAGGTTGACCAGCTCGTCCTGCAGGAGACCCGGCTGCACGTTGGCCAGGATCTGGCGTGCGGTCAGCAGCGCCTGCAGTTCCTCCGGGCTGATCCACAGGCCGGGCAGCTCGAAGCTACCGGCCAGGGAGCGGTCGTAGAAGAAGTGTCGGGTCTCGGGGTCCTGCTCCAGCGGGGCGCCGAGCACGTCGCGCAGTTCGGCGATCAGTCGATACAGCGTTGCCTGGCTGCAGCCCAGTTCGTCCATGAGCACCTGTCGCGAGACCGGCGTCCTGCGCTGCCGCAGGATGTCGTGCAGGTGATAGAGCTTCTCGCGGCGGGACATGGGCTGGTCGGGGCGCTCAGTCGGCCTGCCGGCGGCAGTCGCTGCAGACGCCGTAGATTTCCAGCACCTGGCGCGTCGGCCGGAAGTCGCGCGAGGCGGCGAACTCGGTCAACTCGGGGGTGCTGACCCGCTCGGGCAGTTCGATCACCGCGTCGCAGCTCTCGCAGATCAGGAACCGTCCCTGGTGGCGATGCTCCGGATGGAAACAGCTGACGAACGCGTTGAGGGTCTCGAGCCGATGGATGAAGTGATGCTCGAGCAGGAACTCCAGCGCGCGGTACACCGTGGGCGGTGCGGCCGAGGGTTGCTCGGCCTTCAGCTGGTCGAGGAGGTCGTAGGCCTTGACCGGCCCGTCTGCGGCGAGGATCAGTTCGAGGACGCGTCGACGGGTCGGCGTCAGCCGGAGGCTGTCCTGCGCACAGCGCTGTTCCACTTCCTCGATGACACGGGCCGGCTGCATCCCTCGATTCTAATGCAAAGCCCGGAACGGGTATGCGTCAGCCGGCCTGTGCGGCTCGCTCGGCGATGAACCCAAGCGCGCGATCGATCCGATCCAGGGCGCGCCGCCGGCCGACCAGCCACAGGGTCTGGTCGATGGACGGTGAGCTGCCGTGCCCCATCAGGGCGACGCGAAGCGGCTGGCCGATCTTGCCCATGCCGACGCCGAGCGCCTCGGCGGTATCGTGCACCGCGCGTCCCAGCGACTCGACCTCCCAGGTGCAGTGCTCGAGTTGCTCTCGAACCGCCTGCAGGGGCTCGGCGGCGACCGGCCGCAGGTGCTTCTTCGCCGCCCCCGGCTCGAAGGTCTCGAAATCGGCGTAGAACGCCCGGCTCTGTTCGACGAGCTCGGCCAGGGTCTCGAAGCGTTCGCGCTGGACGACGAGAAGATCCTCGAGCGGCGGCCCCATTGACGGATCCAGCCCGTGGTGCGCGAAGTGCCACTTGAGTTCCGGACCGACCCGCTCGAACGCGGAAGCCTTGAGATAGTGCTGGTTCAGCCAGTTCAGTTTCTCCGTGTCGAAGCGCGAGGCCTTGCGGTTGACGTCCTCGATCCGGAACAACCGGACCAGGTCATTGCGCGAGAACTGCTCCTGGTCGCCGTAGGACCAGCCCAGGCGAGCAAGGTAGTTGACCAGTGCATCGGGCAGGTAGCCCTGCTCGCGCCAGGCCATCACGCTGACCGCACCATGACGCTTCGACAGCCGCGCGCCGTCGTCGCCGAGAATCATCGGCACATGCGCGAACTCGGGCACCGGCGCCCCGAGCGCGTGGTACAGGTTGATCTGGCGCGGTGTGTTGTTGATGTGGTCATCGCCCCGGATGACCAGGTTGATCTTCATGTCGAGGTCGTCGACGACCACCGCGAAGTTGTAGGTCGGCGTGCCGTCGCCGCGCTGGATCACCAGGTCGTCGAGTTCGGCGTTGGCGATCTCGATCTCGCCGCGGACCCGGTCGACGAAACGCACCGTGCCCTCGTCCGGATTGCGGAACCGGATCACCGGATCGGCGCCCTCGGGCGCATCCTCCGGGTCCAGGTCCCGGCAGCGGCCGTCGTAGCGCGGCTTCTCGCCCTTCTCCATGGCCGCTTCGCGCAGCGAATCCAGCCGCTCGCGCGAGCAGTAGCAACGATACGCCTTGCCCTCGTCGAGCAGTCGCTGGGCCGTTTCCCGATACAGCGCCATCCGCTCCGACTGGTAGAAGGGCCCTTCGTCCGGTGTCAGTTCGAGCCAGGCCAGCCCGTCGAGGATCGCCTGCACCGAGTCGGCGGTCGATCGCTCGCGGTCCGTGTCCTCGATCCGGAGTACGAAATCGCCGCCGGTAGCCCTCGCGGCCAGCCAGCAGAACAGTGCGGTGCGCGCTCCGCCGATGTGCAGGAAACCGGTCGGGCTGGGCGCGAAACGGGTGCGGATCGGATCGCTCATGTAGGCATCCAGGGAAAGAAGTACGGGGTCCATCGACCGCCGGGCGACGACGCCGGGGTCGCGAAAAGCGCGGTAGTCTAGCAGATAGCAACTCCGGCACGCCCGTGCGCGCTTGCAGTATAACGGGCGCCGGACTCCCTTCCGACCGCTTAGATTCCAGGTTGGCCGTGCACCCCGAGTTTCGAGCCGAAGATCCGAGCCGAGTGTTCCGCGTGCTGCGTGGCCGACCGTTGCTGCGCGGGCTGGTGGCCCTCGCCCTGCTGCTCGGCGCGTTGTCCGGCCATGATCCAGCGACCGAGCTGGAGCGGGTCCGCGAACGCGGCAGGCTGGTGATGCTGACGATCAACGGGGCGACCACCTACTACCTCGGCCCCAACGGCGAGTCCGGCTTCGAATACGACCTGGCGCGCGCGTTCGCCGACGCGATCGGGGTTCCGCTGGAGGTGGTTGCCGTGCCGTCGATCGAGCAATTGGTTCCGTCGCTGCTGGCCGGCCGCGGTGACTTCCTCGCCGCGAACCTGTCGCGCAGCCCGGACCGGCTCGACGACCTTCGCTTCGGCCCGGTCTACGAGCAGGTCGAACCGGTGGTGGTCTATCGCCGCGGCTCGCGCCGACCCCGCGAGGTGGCGGACCTGGCCGACGGCCGGCTCGGCATTCTCGACGGCACGAGCTACGAGGTCTTTCTCGAGGACTGGGCGCAGGAGTACGGGCTGGAGTGGTCGGAGTTCCCGGATGCCAGCATCGAGGACCTGCTCGAGGACGTCAGCAACGAGGAACTGGACTTCACCATTCTCGACTCGAACATCTTCGACCTGAACCGGCGCTACTTTCCCGCCGTGCGCCGCGCGTTCGAGATCGGCCCGCCGCAGCCGCTGGCCTGGGCCACCCGGCTCGGTGACGACGACACCCTGGTCCAGGCAATGCGGGAGTTCTTCGCCGCCGATTCCACCGCTCCGCTGGTCGGCAGCCTGCGCGAGCGCTACTACAGTCACGTGGAGAACTACGAGCCGGTCGGCACCTTCAACTTCATGCAGCAGATGCGGGAGCGGCTGCCCGGCATCCGGGCGCTGTTCGAAGAGGCGGCCGAAGATACGGGACTGGATTGGAGACTGCTGGCCGCGGTCAGCTACCAGGAGTCGCACTGGGACCCGGACGCGGTCTCGCGCACCGGTGTGCGAGGACTGATGATGCTCACGCTCCAGACCGCGCGACAGATCGGCATCGAGGACCGGCGGGACCCTGCGCAGAGCGTGTCCGGCGGTGCGCGCTACCTGGTCTCGCTGATCGAACGGTTGCCCGAACGGATCGAAAACCCCGACCGGCTATGGCTGGCGCTGGCTGCCTACAACATCGGCCTGGGCCACCTGGAGGACGCCCGCGTGCTGACCGAGGCCCAGGGGGGCGACCCCGATCGCTGGGTCGACGTGCGCGACCGCTTGCCGCTGCTGACCCAGGAACGCTACTTCTCGCAAACACGCTTCGGCTACGCGCGGGGTTACGAGGCGGCCAGCTATGTCGAGAATATCCGGACCTTCTACGAGATCCTGGTCTGGATGGACGGCCGCGACCACCCGCTGCTGGCGCGCAGCGCTCCGGCCACGGACGCGACGGCCGAGGGTGAAAGCGAAGCGAACCAGGACGAGCCAGACGGTCGCGAAACACCCGCCGAGGGCTGAGCTCGGGCTTTCCGGCACGCGCGGCGGCCCGGATCGCCGGGCGCATTCCCGGCTCAGCGGCCGCGCAGGAAGAGGCGGTCGAGCTGCTGCAGATCGAGTTCGACCCAGGTCGGGCGGCCGTGGTTGCACTGATCGGACCGCTCGGTGCGCTCCATGTCGCGCAGCAGGGCGTTCATCTCGTCGATATTCAAGCGCCGGTTGGCCCGGACGGATCCGTGGCAGGCCGCAGTCGAGAGCAACTCGTCGATGGCCTGCTCGACCCGCTTCGAGTCGCCCAGTTCCGTGAGGTCGGACAGGACGTCGCGGACCAGGGCATGGCTGTCGGCGGTGGCCAGCAGCGTCGGCACCGCGCGGATCAGCACGCTTTCCGGGCCGGCCGGCTGCAGTTCGAAGCCCAGGCGGTGCAGCGCCTCCTGGTGCTGCTCCAGGGCACGGACCTCGCGCGCCGAGACGGCCAGCGTTTCGGGCACCAGCAGGGTCTGTGCGCGGACTCGATCCTCCTGCCAGGAGGCCTTCATCCGCTCGTAGACGATGCGTTCGTGGGCGGCGTGCATATCGACCAGCACCAGGCCGCGGGCGTTCTGCGCCAGCACATAGATACCGTGAACCTGGGCCAGGGCGAAACCCAGCGGCGGCACCTCGGCGTCGCCGCCGTCGGTCGGCATCGGCCGAAAGCGGTCGCCGGCGTCGGGCGATCGAGCCAGCGCGGCGTAACGCTGGACCGCCTCGGCCACCGGCAAGCCGAGCCCGCCCTGGGGATCGCGATGATCGCCACCCCGGTTGCCGAAACCCGCCAGATCGATCCGGCCGGCTGCCGGCCCGGTCGCTTGCACGCCGCCCGGGCCGAACGCGTCGCGGCCCTGCCCTGCGCCGGCGCGCGTTTCGGACAGGGCGCGATGGATCATCGAGAACAGGAAATCGTGGACCGTGCGACCGTCGCGGAAGCGCACTTCGGTCTTCTGGGGGTGGACATTGACGTCGACCCGCCCCGGGTCGAGTTCGAGCATCAGCACGTAGGCCGGGTGGCGGCCGGAATAGAGGACGTCGGAATAGGCCTGGCGCACCGCGTGGGTGACCAGCCGGTCGCGGACCAGCCGGCCGTTGACGAAGAAGAACTGCATGTCGGCCTGGCTGCGCGAGAAGCTCGGCCGGGCGATCCAACCGGACAGGCGAAGGCCCTGGTGCTCGGACTCCACGGTCAGCGCATGGTCGATGAAGCCCTGGCCGCAGACGTCCTCGACCCGTCGACGGCGGGCCGCATCGCTGTCTGCGGTCGGCAGGCGGCGAACCGCCCGGCCGTTGTGGTGCAACTCGAAGGCACAGCTCATCCGGGCCAGCGCCAGCCGCCGGATGCACTCGTCGATGTGGCCGAACTCGGTTCGCTCGGTCTTCAGGAACTTGCGCCGCGCCGGCGTGTTGAAGAACAGGTCGCGCACGTCGATCACCGTGCCCGGCGGCATCGGGCAGGGTTCCGGGTCGCCGACCCGCCCGCCCTCGGCGACCAGCTTCATGCCGCCGTCGGCACCGACCGCGCGACTGGAAAGGTCGAGCCGGGCCACGGAGCCGATGCTGGCCAGCGCCTCGCCGCGGAATCCGAGGCTGGCGACCGCCTCGAGGTCCTCGAGCCGCTCGATCTTGCTGGTCGCGTGGGGGTGCAGCGCCAGCAGCAGTTCGTCGGCCGGGATGCCGTGGCCGTCATCGGTGATCCGGATGCGCCGCTGACCGCCGCCCTCGATATCGACCCGGACCCGGCGGGCCCCCGCGTCGAGGCTGTTCTCGACCAGCTCCTTGACCACCGAAGCGGGTCGCTCGACGACCTCGCCGGCCGCGATCTGGTTGACCAGGTGCTCCGGCAGCGCGCGGATCGGCATCTAGGGCGACACCTCCGGTGCGTCGGGCAGGCGCAGTCGCTCGACGGGCCGCCCTTCGATGACATGCGACTGCAGGATCTCTTCGAGGTCGTCCTCGTCGATGTAGGTGTACCAGACGCCCTCCGGATAGACGACCAGCACCGGGCCAAGCTCGCAGCGATCGAGGCAGCCGGCGATATTGACCCGGACGCCCCCGGCGCCGGCCAGGCCGAGCTCCTTGATCCGCGACTTCATCCAGGCCCGAAGCTCCGGAGAGCCGCACTGGGCGCAGGACGGCCGGTCGGCACCCTCGGCGCGCTGGTTGGTGCAGAAGAACAGATGCTTGCGATAGTAGGACACGAGGCGGACCGTGGAGGGCTCAGTCGAAACTGTAGACCAGGTTGACTGTGCTGAGCACGTCGGTGTTGTCGCGTCCGGCGGCGACATCGGTGTTGTGGCGCACCGCGACCCCGGTCTTCAACGACATCGCGCTGTTGATCGCGACCTCCAGCGACAGGGCGTTCTCGACGAAGGTGTTCGACGAGCCGGATTCGACCAGCAGCGCGTTCTCCAGCTGCGCCGTCTCCGAAATCTGCCACGCATAATCCAGCGCGCCGCGCGCGATCAGCCTTGTCTCCGACTCGCCGGAGTCGCGTTCCTCGGAAAACCGCACGCCCGGGCCGGCCTCGACCGACAGCGTGTGCGCTTCCCCGTCCAGGATCCGGTAGCCGTACCCGAGACCGGCCGTGGCCTGGTACTCGAAGGAGGAGAACTTGTCCTGGTCATAGCGCGCCGAGCCGACCAGGTAGCTGAGCTCGGTCAGGTCGTAGAGCGTGTTGTTCGAGACCAGGAACCGGCTGGCGTCCAGCTCGCCGTCATTTTCGGAACGCAGGTAGCTGCTCTTCAGGGTATTGGTCCAGCGATCCTGCTCGTAGCGAAGCTCGAAGCCCGCATTGACGGTTTCGGTGTCGCTGTTGCCCCGGGCAAAGACCAGGCCGAGTTCACCCGAGCCGGTCCAGTCGGCGGCGGCCGAACCGGACGCCGCCAGGAGCAGGCCGGCGGCCAGGGCCGCGAAGGCGCGTTCGAATTCAGGAATCGTCGTCATGTTCGATGTCTCCAGGTTCTGGTGAGAGCGGGATGCCGGCAGTCCGGCTGCCCCGTCGCGAAGCCGGGCAGGATAGCAAAGCGAGCGGCGACGCCGCGTGGTCGCCGGTCGAGCTGGCGACCACGCGGCGGCGGTAGACTCGGCATACGCCGAACGTTCTCGAATCCGACATGAACCAGTCCCTGAGTGACCGCGTCCTTTCCGAACTCGACCAGGCCCTGCGCGTGGTGCTGGCTCCGGCCCCGGCGGCGGAGCGCCCTCGACCGGGAACCGATGCGGCCGACCCCGAGTTCGACGAGCCGCAGCGCCGGAAAATCGCCGGGCTGATGCGAATCAACCATACGGGAGAGGTCTGTGCCCAGGCGCTCTACGCCGGCCAGGCCGCCACCGCGCGAACCGCCGGGGTACGTGCCGAGATGCAGCAGGCGGCCGCCGAGGAAGTCGACCACCTGAGCTGGTGCGCGGACCGGCTGCGGGAGCTGAACGACCGCCCCAGCCTGCTCAATCCGCTCTGGTATGCCGGCTCCTTCGCAATCGGAGCGCTGGCCGGCGCCGCGGGCGACCGCTGGAGCCTGGGCTTCGTCGAGGCCACCGAGCGCCAGGTCGAGGCCCACCTGCATGACCACCTCCACCGGCTGCCCGGCAATGATCTGCGCTCGCGCGCCATCGTCGAGCAGATGAAGGTCGACGAGGCCAGGCACGCCGACCTGGCCCGCGAGGCCGGCGCGGCGCGGTTGCCGGCGCCCGTGCAGGGGGTCATGGCGCTGACCGCCGGCGTCATGAAGCGGCTGGCGAGCCGCATCTGAAACCGCAGGTGATCATCGAACGGTTGCCGACAGGTGCCGGCCAGGGCACCCGGGTTACAGGTTGCGGCCGTAGAACAATTCCTGCATTTCCTTCTTCAGGCGGCGCTCGATCCTGCGCCGCTGCGGCGGCGGCAGGTCGTCCGCATCGAGCCCGAACAGGTAGTTGTCCAGCTCGAACTGCTTCAGGCACATCTTGGTGTGGAACAGGTTTTCCTGATACACATTCACATCGATCATTTCGTAGGCGTTCTTGGTGTCGCGGCTGAAGTAGTCCTGGATCGACGTGATCTTGTGATCGATGAAGTGCTTGCGGCCGCGCACATCCCGGGTGAACCCTCGAACCCGATAGTCGACCGTGACGATGTCCGACTCGAAGCTGTGGATCAGGTAGTTCAGCGCCTTGAGCGGCGAGATCACACCGCAGGTCGCCACGTCGATGTCGGCCCGGAACGTGCAGATGCCGTCGTGCGGGTGACTCTCCGGGTACGTGTGGACCGTGATGTGGCTCTTGTCGAGGTGGGCGAGCACGGTTTCCGGAAGCGGGCCCGGCGCGGCGGTCGAGATGGTCGAGCCCGGTTCAACCGGTCCCTCCGCGATCAGGATCGTCACGCTCGCGCCCTGCGGATCGTAGTCCTGCCGCGCGACGTTGAGGATATTGGCGCCGATGATCTGCGCGACATCGGTCAGGATCTGGGTCAGCCGCTCCGCGTTGTAGGCCTCGTCGATGTAGGCGATATAATCCTCGCGCTGCTCATCGGTCGTGGCGTAGCACAGATCATAGATGTTGAAGCTGAGGGCTTTGGTCAGATTGTTGAAGCCGTGCAGCTGGATTCGACGCTTTGCCATGGCGGTTCCGGTGGGTAGTGCGGAGGTTCGAGCGATGCGAATCGCCCATTATCCATCAGACCGGGCCGGAATGCGGCATCGATCGAGACTCGAATGGAGAGGCGGGTTCTGAATCCGGCCGTGGACCGGCTCCCGGGCGGAACGGTCCCTGCGGTCCGATCGCGTCTCGGAGCCTACCGCGCCCCGAGGCGCGGCCCGACTCCATTCAGGCACACCGTGCCGACAGGCAGGCGGATTCTTGGGTGGATCGCGGGTCGGATCGTGGGCCGGATCGAATCCAGAAGCGCGGCCTGGAGCGTTGACAAGCCCGCGTGGCGCTTCATAATGAAGGTATTGCGGTACAGAACCGCTCATTCACCCGTTATCAGGACGAGACTGATGCGAGATCCACAGTTCTACCCGGTCGATCGCGTGGCGATGGATCGCTTCCTCGAACACTGCAAGCGCCAGCACTTTCCCGCGCGCGCCACGGTCATGCGGCCGGGCGACAACGGGCAGTCGTTCTGGTATGTGATCGAAGGCTCGGTCACGGTCTCGACGGAAGGCGACGACGGTCGTGAATTGATTCTCAGCTACTTGAATCCGGGTGATTTCATCGGCGAGATGGGCCTGTTCATGAGGCCCGGCAAGCGCGAGGTCATGGTCCGCACGCGGACCAAGTGCGAACTGGCCGAGATTTCGTACGCCCACCTGCGCGAGCTGCTCGAGGACGACCTGAAGGACAGCGCACTCGAAATCATGACCGCGATCGGCGCCAAGCTGGCCCAGCGGCTGCTGCAGACGCGGCGCAAGGTCGAGCACCTGGCCTTCCTGGACACCCAGGGCCGGGTCGCGCGCACGCTGATCGACCTGTGCGGCGAGCCCGACGCCGTATCGCACCCCGAAGGCACCCAGATCAAGATCACCCGCCAGGAACTCTCACGGATCGTCGGGTGCTCGCGCGAGATGGCCGGGCGTGTCATGAAATCGCTCGAGGAAGAAGGCATGCTGCGCGCGTCCGGCAAGACGGTGGTGATCCTCGGTACCTTCAAGGGGTCGGCGCCCGCGTAAGCGCGCTCGTCCGCGCGCAGGGCCCAGGGAAAAAGGGTCAGGGACCAGGGCAAAGCAACCCGACCGTCGTAAGCGCGGGTCCTGCTAATCCCTGACCCCTTGTCCCTGCCCCCTGCTCTTCCTGCAAGTCACACTCCCCTGGTCCCGGGTCCCTGGTCCCTGGTCCCTTTCCCTTCACCCGGTATTCTGCAACCCCTGCGCAATGCCGTGCACGGAAGCGACCAGGGCCTGTTCCAGGGCCTGATCCCGCCGCCCCCCGGCGCGCCAGCGTGCGAGCAGGTCGACCTGGGCGAAACTCATCGGGTCGATATACGGGTTGCGCAGCAGGATCGAGCGCTGCAGCGTGGCGTCGCCTTCGAGCAGGACACGCTGGCCCTTCAAGCGGCAGATCCAGTTTCGAGTCCGGTCGAATTCCGCACGGATGATCGGGAAATAGCGCTCCCCCGTCTCGCCGGCCAGGGCCGCGTATCGTTCGGCGATCCCGAGGTCGGACTTGGCCATCGCCATTTCCGCATCGTCGAGAATCGTCCGGAAGAACATCCAGCCATCGAGCATGTCGAGCAGCGCCTGCTCTCCGGCCGAGTCGGCCACGCTCTCGAGCCCGGACCCGAGGCCGAACCAGCCCGGCAACGCGTGCCGGCTCTGACCCCAGGCGAACACCCAGGGAATGGCCCGCAGGCCGGCGATGCCCGCATCGGTGGCCCGCGACGCGGGGCGTGAACCGATTCGCATCCGCTCGATCACGTCGATCGGGGTCGCGGCGCGGAAATATCCGGCAAAGCCGTCGGATTCGTAGACCAGTTCCCGGTAGGCCGACCGGCTGTGCTCGGCCATTGCGGTCATCGCCTTGCTCCAGGCCACCGGCACGTCGACCGCGGAGCGCCCCTGGCGGCTGGCGCGAAGCACCGCGCCGGTCATCTGCTCGAGGTTGCGCACTGCAATCGGACGCAGGGCGTACTTGCGGTGAATCACTTCCCCCTGCTCGGTCAGGCGCAGGCGACCGTCCACGCTTCCGTCGGGCGCAGCCAGAATGGCGCGGTGCGTCTTGCCGCCGCCGCGGCCGATGCTGCCGCCGCGTCCATGGAACAGGGTCAGGCCGACCCCGGCCTTCCGGAATCGCTCGGTCAGCCGCCGCTGGGCGTCCTGCAGGGACCAGCGTGAGGCGACCAGGCCGCCGTCCTTGTTGCTGTCGGAGTAGCCCAGCATGATCGTCTGGCGGGCCTCGCGCTGGTCGAGCAGAGCGCGCCAGGCCGGTTCTTCGAGCAGCCCGTCCATCACGCCTTCGGCCGCCTGCAGGTCATCGACGGTCTCGAAAAGCGGCACGAAATCCATGGCGCCGTCCTCCAGGCCGGCCTGCCGGGCCATGAACCACGCGGCCAGCACGTCGTCGGCGTTGCGGCTCATGCTGACGATCAGCGTCTCGACCGAACGGCGACCGTAGACGCGGCGCGACTCCGCGGCGGCGGCCAGCAGCCGGAACACCGGGTGCTCGCTGTCGCGGGTCTCGTCGCCGCTCGTGCCGTCGAGCCGCTCCAGCAGCTTCCGACGGCGCTCGTCGACCGGCCGATCCGGCCATTTCTGGTCGTTCAGCTGCTCGGCCACGGCAGCGTGCAGGTCGCCTGAATCGACGCGCAGGTCCAGCGCCGCCAGATGGAAGCCGAAGATATCGACTCGTCGCTGCAAGCGCTGGACTGGAAACAGCCCGGCGCGCCGCCCCCGGTGCTGCTCGAGGCTGTCCGCGATGGCGGCGAGGTCTTCGGCGAACGCGTCCGGCGACGGATAGCCGTGCTCGGCGTCGTCAAGCGTGCGCTGCAATCGGGCCTCGACCAGATACAGGAACACCCGGTAAGGCATGTCCCGATGGCGGGCGGGTATACCCTCCGCCGTCGTGATCAATTCGGCACGGGCCGCTTCGAGGCGGCCGGCAAGGTCCTCGGAAATATCGATCCGACCGTCGGTCTGGCTCAGCAGGCGATTGAGACGCCGGACCTCGCGCAGATAGTTGCCGACAACCTGCCGGCGCTGCTCGGCCAGCGTATCGAGCACCGTATCGGCACCGACGTTGGGGTTCCCGTCCATGTCGCCCCCCACCCAGGACCCGAAGCGCAGCAGCGTCGGCAGTCGCGCCGGCGAAATGTCGCTCCCCCAGACCGAGCCGGCCGCCTCGGCCAGGTTTTCGTGCAGCACCGGCGCGATCCGGTACAGGACGTTGGCCAGGTAGTAGTGGGCATGTTCGGCCTCGTCGGCGACCGTCGGCCGCTTCTCGGCCTGCTCCGCGGTCTGCCACGCGATCGCCAGCTCCATCCGCACCCGGTCGACCAGCCGCTGCGCTGCCCGCGTGGATAGCCGCTCGTTCATGCGTTCGACCAGATAGCCGGCCATGCGCTGCTCCTTTTCGAGAATCGAACGGCGCGTCGCCTCGGTGGGATGCGCGGTCAGCACCGGTTCGATCCGAACCCGGTCGAGCAGCTCGGCCAGCTCCGAAGGTTCGAGGCCCTCGTCGCGCATCCCCGCGAGCACCGCCTCGAGACTGTCGGGCTGGGTCTCCCCCGCCTCGGCCCGGTCGTCCCGGCGACGGATGCGATGGACCTGCTCGGCCAGGTTGACGACCCGGAACCACGCCGCGAAGGCGCGAACGAACTCCGCGGCGGCACCACCGTCCTCGAAGCGGCACAACGGCTCCAGCGATGCCGCGGGCTCCCCGGCGCGCCGGGCGATCGCAGCTTCGCGCGCGGCCTCGACGCGCTCGAACAGCGGCTCGCCGCCCTGCTCGCGCAGCAGCTCGCCGACCATGCCGCCAAGCGTGCGCACGTCCTGGCGCAGCGCTTCGTGCTCGGGGGGGAAATCGATCTCTTCGCGTTTCATCGGCCGGGGGACGCTCGGGGGAATCAACGCTCATGGTAGCCGCCCGGCGTGCGGGTCGCTGCGACGGCGCGGGTCGGCTGGCGTATGATCGCGGCTGAATCTGCACCGCGCGGGCGCCCTGCCGCGCTCACCGACGCCATGATCCCGATCCGCACACCGGCCGAGGACGACGCCCAGTCCTTCGAGGCCAGTCCCTACGCCACGCTGGTGCTCAACCTCGGCCGCGCGCTGACCCGTGCCGGATCCCCCGCGCACCGACTGGAAACCGCGATGCAGGTCATGGCCGAGCGGCTGGGGCTGACCGCCGAATTCTTCTCGACGCCGACCGCGCTGATGGTTTCGCTCGGCGACGGAAATCGTGCGCAGGTCTATCTCGCTCGCGTCGAGTCCGGGGAATCGAACCTCGGCAAGCTCTCCGAACTGACCGAAGTCATGGAGCAGCTGGCGTCGGGCGAACTGGACCCGATCGAGGCCGACCGCCGAGTCCGCGAAATCGATCAGCGACCGCCCACCTACCAGGGGCTCTCGCTGTTGGCCGCGTTCGTGGCCGTTTCGGCCGGCGCCTGCACGCTGATCGGCGGCGGATTGCGAGAAATGGTGATGGCCGGGGCGCTCGGCGGTCTGACCGGCCTGTGTGTGATCCTGCTGGGCCGCGGACCGGATCTGCCGCGCCTCGTGGCCCCGGTCGCCGCCTTGCTGGTGACCTTCGTCGGCACATTGTGGTGCGGCTACGACGGGAGAACCGCGCTGATGCCGGCGGTGATCGCCGGCATGATCCCGCTGATCCCCGGGATGGGCCTGACCGTCTCGACCCGCGAACTGGCCACCGGTCACCTGGTCTCGGGATCGTCGCGGATGATGGCCACGATCATGGTGTTCGCCTTTTTGAGCTTCGGCCTGGCCGCGGGCGGTGCCGCAGGCCAGTATCTGGTCGGTCCGGTCGCCCTTGTCGACCCTTCGGATCTCCCGCCGGGCATGATCTTCGTCGGGCTGGCACTGGCCGCGATCGGTTTCGTCGCACTCTTTCAGGCCTTCCTGCGCGACTGGATCTGGATCCTGCTGGCCTGCACCGTTTCCGTGGGCGCATCTACGCTCGGCGGCCAGACCTCGCCGGTCCTCGGCGCGTTTCTCGGCGGCGTGGCCGTGGCCCTGGCCGGCAACCTGTTCGCGCGGATCACCGGCCGTCCGGGATCGGTCATGCACCTGCCGGGGCTGATCCTGCTGGTGCCCGGCAGCATCGGCATGCGCAGCCTGGCCGCGATCGTCGGCGACGACATCCTCTCCGGGCTGGAGACCGCCTTCCTGGCCGGCATGATCGCCGTCGCCCTGACCGCCGGCATGATTCTCGCCAGCGTCCTGCTCCCGCCGAGAATCAGCCTGTAGCGGCTATCAAGCATTGGTTCGAAGGGGAAATAAGCGGTTTCTCGCAAAGACGCAGAGAGTCAGGGAGAAGAAGCACCTGGACGCAAGAACAGAGAACCGGTTGACCCACTCCGGACGACAAGCGATCGGGTCGCGCTTGACGGGACTCCGAAGCAACTTGCTCCGCGTCGAATGCTCACCTCGCTCCGGTCCGATGTTCCTCTGCGACTCCGCGCCTCTGCGCGAAAACGCTTTTCAGATCATGCCGAAGAACCCCCGGCCGGGCGTTACACTTCATCCATGGCAACGATCGACATCCGCAAGACGCACTCCCATGACCTGGAGACGGCGCAGCAGATCGCCGACGATCTGGCTCGCGACCTGGCCGAGAAGTTCTCGGTCAACTACGGCTGGGACGACGATGTGCTTCTGTTCGAGCGCTCCGGCTGCAACGGCTCGATCCGGGTCGACCAGCACTGTGTCCACGTCAACGCCCGGCTCGATTTCTTCGTCTCGTTCCTGAAACCGACGATCGAGAAGGAAGTCCACCGCTACCTCGACGAGCATTTCGCGTGATCGGGCACGATGACTCGCCGACCATGATCATCGGCGCCTGCGAATGGGTGGCGCTGCCCGAACTGGGCATCCGGCGCCTCCGGGCGCGGGTCGACACCGGGGCGAAGAGCTGCGCGCTGCACGCGATCGACGTCGAGGCCTTCGAGGTCGATGGCGAGAACCGGGTCCGCTTCCGCGTGTTCACCGGGCATCCGGAACCCGGCGGTTGGCACGCCTGCGACGCGCGGCTGGTCGGCACGCGGCGGGTGCGCTCGAGTTCCGGTGACCGGCAGCGGCGCTACACGATCCGCACTCCCATCGTGATCGGCCATGCGCGCTGGGACGTGGACATCACGCTGGCCGACCGTGAGAGAATGCGGTACCGAATGCTGCTCGGGCGGACGGCCATGGAACACCATGCCCTGGTGTATCCGGCCCGAACGTTCCTGCAGGGCAAACCCCGCCTCGACTGAGTGATCTCACCAGGACGCCATGCGCATCGCAATCCTTTCCCGTAGCCGCAACATCTACTCGACCAAGCGTCTGGTCGAGGCAGCCGAAGAGCGCGGCCACGAGGTGCGTGTGGTCGATACGCTGCGTTGCTACATGAGCATCGCCTCGCACCGCCCGTCCATCCATTACCGCGGAGATACGCTCGACCAGTTCGATGCCGTCATCCCGCGGATCGGCGCGTCGATCACCTTCTACGGCACTGCCGTGCTGCGGCAGTTCGAGATGATGGGCACGTTCCCGCTCAACGAGTCGGTCGCGGTGACCCGATCTCGCGACAAGCTGCGCTCCCTGCAGTTGCTGTCGCGTCGCGGCATCGGCCTGCCGGTGACGGGCTTCGCCAACGCAGCCGACGACATCGGCGACCTGATCGAAATGGTCGGCGGCGCTCCGCTGGTGGTCAAGCTGCTCGAAGGTACCCAGGGCATCGGCGTGGTGCTGTGCGAGACCGGCAAGGCGGCCGAGAGCGTGCTCGAAGCATTCATGGGCCTGAACGTCTCGATCATGGTCCAGGAGTACATCAAGGAAGCCGGCGGTGCCGACATCCGCTGCTTCGTGGTCGGCGACAAGGTCGTGGCCGCAATCAAGCGCCAGGCCAAGCCCGGCGAATTCCGCTCCAACCTCCACCGCGGCGGCACCGCCAGCCTGATCAAGATCACGCCCGAAGAGCGGTCCACTGCGGTCCGTGCGGCGCGCATCATGGGCCTGAACGTCGCCGGCGTCGACCTGCTGCGCTCCAACCACGGGCCGCTGGTCATGGAAGTCAATTCCTCCCCCGGCCTCGAAGGCATCGAATCGGCCACCGGCAAGGACGTCGCCGGCCTGATCATCGGCTTCCTCGAGAAGAACGCAAAGAAGGACAAGACCCGCACCCGCGGCAAGGGCTGATCGGGGCCGGAATCGATCTAGAAGGCCATAGCGTCTCCCGGAACGTCAAAAGCGTTTCTCGCAGAGACGCAAAGACGCAGAGAAAAGAAAACTGGAAGGTGCCCGCCGAACCACTGTGCGGTACCACGGTCGTTACTCATCCATCGAGGACCTGTCGCCTTTCCCCTTCAGCGATTTTCTCCGCGTCTTTGCGTCCCTGCGAGAAAACGCTTTTCGGTTCCGATGATTGTTACCGTTCAAGTGCAGCACATCCTGACGTTCTTTGCCCTTCCGGGACGATGCTGGCCAGCTAGTTCAGGCCCGAATGGCGGATGACGCGGCCGCAGCGCCAGAGGAGGTAGTTGGCGACGAGCCAGAAGTTCCTGAACGCCGGGTTGCGGGTCTGCTTGTGGTGGTAGCGGTAGTAGATCTGCTGGACGATGACAGCCAGCCGGAACAGACCGTAGACCTCGTAGAAGGACCAGTGATCCGGCGACAGGCCCATCTTGTCGCAGTAGTAGTCGACGACCTCGCGGCGGGTCATCATGCCCGGCAGGTGCGTGGGCTGGCGGCGGAAGGCGCGGAAGATCCGGTCGTCGTCGGCCTGTACCCAGTAGGCCAGCGCATTGCCGAGGTCCATCAGCGGATCGCCCAGCGTGGCCATCTCCCAGTCGAGCACCCCGACGATGGTCAGCGGATGGTCCGGGTCCAGCACCAGGTTGTCGAAGCGGTAGTCACCGTGAATGAGCCGGATCGCGATCTCGTCGGGGCAGTGGCGATCCAGCCAGCGCATGACCTTCTCGCCCTTCATCACGTTCCAGGTGCGGGCGTTCCGGAACCGGCCCGACCAGCCGTCGATCTGACGCCGGTTGTAGCCGGTGCCTTTGGCCAAGCGATCGAGGCCGGCGGAATCCACGTCGACTGAATGCATCTCGACCAGCGTATCGATCGCATTGCGGCAAAGCTGATGGGTCTCCTCTTCGGATAGAGCGAGTCCTCGCGGCATGTTCGCCCGCGGGATGATCCCTTCGAGACGCTCCATCACGTAGAAGTCCGACCCGATGACCGAGTGATCGTCGCAGGCGGCCAGCATCTCCGGGACCTTGGTGAACACGGGCTGGAGCGCTTTCTGTATCCGGTACTCGCGCAGCACGTCGTGCGCCGACTTCGCCTTGGTGCCGGCCGGCGGGCGCCTGAGGATCAGGTCGCGGTTCGCATAGCGCAGGCGATACGTCAGATTGGACGCGCCCTTCGGGAACTGCTCGACCTCCGGCGCGCCTTCGAGACCTTCGATACGCTCCTTCAACCACGCATCCAGCGCGGCCTCGTCGAAGCGATCCTCGTCGCGCACCTCGCGCGGCTGGTCGATCATGCTTGCTTCCTTCGAACTCATCGATCGGTTCTCGTCATGTCGGCAGTTTCAGGCATTGTGCCAACGGCACTTGGAGGACGGACGCCAAGGCGCGAAGGAGCAAAGGACGCGACGAAATGCTGGAAGTGAAAAGCGTTTTCTCGCAGAGACGCGGAGACGCAGAGAACCCCAATTGGTGTTTTTCGATCCAAGGCTACTACGTCGGGTTGTTTTTCGCGTCCGCTCCATCGATAGTCACAATTTCCTGTCTTGCCCTCTGCGGCTTTGCGTCCATCCTCTAGAGGAATTCGCCACCGCCCGCCGATCGAAGCCTCACGCGAGGTACTTCTTGAACTCGGCGCGGGCGACCTGCATGCGGTGGACTTCGTCAGGGCCGTCGGCGAGGCGCAGGGCTCTCGCCCCGGCGAATGCGGCGGCCAGCGGGTAGTCGTTGCACATGCCGCCGCCTCCATGCAGCTGGATGGCCAGGTCGATGACGTCCTGCGCGATCTTCGGCACGGCGACCTTGATCTGGGAGACCTCGCTCATCGCGCCCTTGATGCCATGGGTGTCGAGCGCCCAGGCCGCCTTCATGACCAGTAGACGGGCCATCTCGATCGAAATGCGCGCATCGGCGATCCGTTCGGCGTTGCCCCCGAGTTTCGCGATCGGCTTGCCGAACGCCGTTCGGCCAAGCGCGCGCTTGCAGGCCAGCTCCAGCGAGCGTTCGGCCAGTCCGATCAATCGCATGCAGTGGTGGATTCGGCCGGGTCCGAGCCGACCTTGAGCGATCTCGAAGCCTCGACCGGGTCCGGCGATGATGTTCGAGACCGGCAAGCGGACGTTGTTGAAACTCACCTCACCGTGGCCATAAGGCGCATCGTCGAAGCCCATGGCGTGAAGCATGCGCTCGATCTTCACGCCGGCGGCGTCGACCGGGCACAGCACCATCGAATGGCGACGATGACGATCGGCATCCGGATCGGTCAGGCCCATGAAGATCACCAACCGACAGTGCGGGTGGCCGATCCCGGTCGACCACCATTTGCGGCCGTCGAGCACGACGCAGTCGCCATCGACCCTGGCCGTGGCCTCCATGTTGGTCGCATCCGACGAAGCCACGTCCGGTTCGGTCATGCAGAACGCCGAACGAATCTCGCCGGCCAGCAAAGGGGTCAACCACTGGGCCTTCTGGTCGTCTGAGCCATAGTGGTACAGCACCTCCATGTTGCCCGTATCCGGCGCATTGCAGTTGAAGACCTCCGGCGCCAGCAGCGAGCGGCCCATTCGCTCGGCGAGCGGGGCGTAGTCGAGATTGGACAGGCCTGCGCCGAGCTCCGCGTCGGGCAGGAACAGGTTCCACAGCCCCTCGCCCCGGGCCTCGGTCTTGAGCGCCCGGACCGCGTCCGGCTCGCTCCAGCGCTCGTCGCCGGGCCGGTCGGCCGCCAACAGATCGGCCTCCAGCGGCAGCACCCGCTGTTCGATGAAGGCCTCGATGCGGTGGGCCAGTTCATTCGATCGATCGGAGGGCGTGAAATCCATGGTGGGCTCCCGGTAGGCGCACGCCGGCGCGGTAAAATGAAGGTCCGAATCGCCGGCGCGGATCCGATCCGCGATTCGCCGGCGGTCTACCGTCCTCGTTCCGAAGGGACACGAACGTCGAGGTTCGACATGATTCGAAGCGCACTGACAGCCCTTCTCCTCCTGATGGTACTCGATGCCTCCGCCGATGACGGGCTGAGGGCACTGGATGCCTGGATACCCGCAGCCCCTCCCGGCGCGCCGATGCTGGCCGGTTACATGACGCTGCTCAACGACGGCTCCGACACGGTCCGCATCGCCTCCGCACGGGCCAGGGGCATCGGTCGGATCGAAATCCACCGATCGTTCGATGACCGCGGGGTGGCCCGGATGCGCCGCGTGGACGGCCTGGTGATCGAGCCGGGCGAGGCGGTCACGCTCGAACGCGGCGGTCTGCACCTCATGCTGATGCAGCCGGTGCGTGTCCCGCCGCCGGGGCAATCGCTTCGGATCGAGTTTCTCGACCTGCGGGGCGACGTCGTGCTCGAAGTCGACGCCGAAGTCATCCGGCGTCGCGACCGGAATCGACCAGACCGGCCAGGTCGACCACACGCTCCTCGGTAAGCCCGAACAGGGACCAGCCCAGCCGGTCGAGTCCTTCGCCGCCACCGGTAAATCGTCCGAAGGCCGGCAGCACAAGGTGATCGCCCTTCCTGGCGAACGCCGGTAGGCGCAGCCGATCACCGCGACGACCGATCCGAGCGACCGGGTGGACATGCCCAGAGAGCCCCGGCGGCGGGCAATCGAGCGACACTTCGTGCATCAGTTCCAGCCCGTCGAGGACCGTGCCGTCGGGCCAGGCCGTCATGTCCCAGGCATCCAGCCACGGCGCCAGGCCGCGGTCGTGATTGCCGGCGACCAGCACGAGATCCAGCGACGCATGACGCTTCCGCCAATCCGCGATCGCCTGCGGCCACGCCTCGCCGTCGGCCGGCGCGGCGTGGATCCAATCGCCGAGCACCACGAGCCGCTCGGCGTCGGTCGCTTCCAGCAGCGCGTCCAGCGCGGCCAGTTCCGCGTCCAGCACCGCACCGGGAATCGGCACGCCCGAGCGACGGAACACCTGGTCCTTGCCGAGATGGACGTCCGCGACCAGCGCGGTCCGATGCCCAGGCCACCACAGAGACCGGTCCGGTCGCATCTGCAGCTCGTTTCCCGCCAGTTCGATGTTCACGCGGCCTCCGGCGAGACCTGCTCGAGGCGACCGAGCATGCGCTCGACCCGGGCCTGCCAATCCTCGCTGGAAAGGTGGGCGCGGAGCCGGTCGGCCCACAAGGGAAACGCCAGCGGCGTCAATCGGTCCGGGTCTTCCAGCGCCAGCACCTGGCCACGGCTCCGCTCGAGCACCCGGCGGATCCGGCGAAGCTCCAGCTGCGCTTCGAGCACTTCGCGCCGAGCCTGGTCGAGCAACAGGTTGCCGGCGTCGTGCTCGGTCAACACGTCGAAGATCAGCCCGCTCGATGCCTGGATCTGCCGCACCGCCTTGCCCTTCCCCGGATAGCCCTGCTGGACCAGGCCGGCGATCCGCGCGATGTCGCGGAAACGGTACTTGGCGAGATTGGCGGCATTCATGCTCTCGACGATATCGCGCTCCAGGCCATCCGGGTCGAGCAGGCCGCGCCAGTCGGATTCGGTCAGCGTCACCGGATCGGCGCTGAGCAGCTCCAGCCCGTAGTCGTTGATGGTGATCGAGAAGGTCACCGGTCGCTGGCGCGCGATCCGCCACGCCAGCAGCGCAGCCAGGCCCTCGTGGGCCAGCCGGCCGGCGAACGGGAACACGAACCAGTGGCTTCCCTCCCGACTGGCCACCTGTTCGATCACCAGGCGATCGCGCGACGGAAGCGACGACACCTCGCGTTGAAGCGCGAGGAGCGGCGCGGCAGCTGCGGCTTCTTCCGAGTCCGGCAGCCGGTCGGCGGCGAAGTCCTCGAACAGCTCCAGCAGGCCATCAGCCAGCAGCGTCGAAAGCGGCAGACGACCGCCCTGCCAGGCGGGCACCTGAGCCTTGTTGGTCTTCGCGGCGCGAACATAGGCGGTCATGTCGCGAATCCGGACCAGTTCCAGGACTCGCCCGGCGAACACGAAGCGTTCGCCGGGGCGCAGACGCGTGAGGAAGCGCTCCTCGACCTGGCCCAGCGATCCGCCCTTCTGGAACTGGACCTTCAGCGCCCCGTCGGCCGTGATCGTGCCGATGTTCAGTCGATGCAGCATCGCGATCCGCCGATTCGGCACCTTCAGCACCCCTTGATCCTCGACCACACGCTGGAACGCCGGGTAGGCTTCCAGCGCCGGCCCGCCGCGAATCACGAAATCGAGCACCCACTGCCACTGCCGCCGATCCAGATCGGAGAACGCATGGGTGGTGCGGACCTCGTCGAGCAGCGCGTCGGGATCTGCACCGCCACCGAGCGCCGCGGTGACCACGTGCTGAGCCAGCACGTCGAGGGCGAGCTTCAGCGGCGACCTGGGTTCGACCCGGCCGGTCTTCAGTCGCTCGCGGACCGCTGCCAGCTCGGCGATCTCCAGCGCATGGGTGGGCACGCAGACGATCTTCGCCGTGCCGCCCGGACGGTGCCCCGAACGACCGGCGCGCTGAATCAGCCGCGCCACCCCCTTCGGGCTGCCGACCTGCATCACCTGGTCGACCGGTGAGAAGTCGACGCCGAGGTCCAGGCTGGCCGTGGCCACCACACACTTCAGGGAGCCGTCGGCCAGGCCCCGTTCGGCGCGCTCGCGCAACTCGCGGGCGATCGATCCATGGTGCAGCGCCACTCGGTCGGGCCACTCGCAGACCGCGTTGATCGCATTGAACCAGATCTCGGCCTGCGATCGGGTGTTCGTGAACAGCAAGGTGGACTCGGCAGAATCGATCCGATCGATGACCGCCTTCAGCTGCCGGATCCCGACGCGTCCGGCCCACGGAAACCGATCGACCGACGCGGGCAGCAGGGATTCGAGCACGACCGGCCGGCGGAGTTCGCCGGCCACGATTGCGGCGGGCTCGCCGACACCGACCAGCGCCGCGGCGGCCTCATCGAGGTTCCCGAGCGTTGCCGACAGGCCCCAGGTCCTGAGCCCGGGATTCCAGCCGCGAAGCCGGGCCAACGCCAGCTGCAGCAGCACGCCGCGCTTGGAATCGAGCAGGTCGTGCCACTCGTCCACGAAGACCGCTCTGAGGTTTTTCATCCGGGCCGGCGCGTCGGCGTAGCTGAGCATCACCGCCAGGCTCTCCGGCGTGGTCACCAGCACCGGCGGGGGCTGGCTCATCAGCTTCTTCTTCCGGTACGCCGAGGTGTCGCCCGTACGCAGCGCCACGGCCTCTTCGACACCGGCATGCTTCAGCGGCATCTCCAGGGCGCGCGCAGTGTCCGCGGCCAGGGCGCGCAGCGGAGTGATCCACAGATACTGCAAGCCCTTGCCCGGCGCTTCGACCAGTTCGCGAACCGCCCCGCCCCAGGCGGCCAGCGTCTTGCCGCTGCCGGTCGGCGCATGCACCAACCCGCTGGCGCCGTTTGCGTAGGCTGCCCAGGCGCGGCGCTGGAAATCCTGGACCTGCTGCCCGCGGTCGGACAGGAAGGCCTCAACCGGGCAGGAGTCGCTCAAGGTCTTCCAGGCGGTCGGCGCCGGCGATGTCGAGGTCGCGCCGCCAGCGGTGGATGCGAGGGAAACGCAAGGCCAGGCCCGACTTGTGTCGGCCCGAGCGCGCGATTCCCTCGAAGGCCAGTTCGAAGACGTGGACCGGCTCGACCGATCGCACCGGGCCGAAACGTTCCTTCGTATGCTGTCGGATCCAGCGGTCGAGTTCGTCGATCTCCTTCTGGGTCAGCCCCGAATAGGCCTTCGCGACCGGCACCAGGCCGTCCGGTCCATGGACCGCGAAGGTGTAGTCGGTGAACAGGTTGGAGCGCCGCCCGTGACCGGGCTGGGCGTAGAGCAACACGCCGTCGAAGGTGTAGGGATCGACCTTCCATTTCCACCAGTCTCCTCGCTTGCGACCCACGCGATACGGTGAATCGACGCGCTTGATCATCAGCCCCTCGACGCCGCGTTCCCGGCTCGAGGCGCGCAGTTCGGGAAGCGTTTCCCAGGCGTCGAACCCGACCGGGTCCGGACAGCGGATGGCCCGATCCAGCCCTCCGACCACCCCGTTCATCCGCGTGATCCGATCGGCCAGCGGCCGGTCGCGCAGGTCCTTGCCGTCGAATTCCAGCAGGTCGAATACCAGCAGCGCGCACGGCGCGTTCGCCAGGGTCTTCGGGCCCGGCTTCTTGCGTCCGATGCGAGTCTGGAGTACCGCGAACGGCAGCGGCGCATCAGTCTCCTTGTCCCAGGCCATGATCTCGCCGTCCAGCACCGTGCCGTCGGGAATCGAAGCTGCGATCCGCTCGATCTCGGGAAACCGCCCATTGAGCAGCTCTTCCCCACGGGACCACAGGAAATGCTCGCCCTGCCGCTTGATCAACTGGGCCCGGATTCCGTCCCACTTCCACTCCGCGCGCCAGTCGGAAGCCTTGCCAAGTGACACCGGTTCGTCCTCGAGCGGAGAGGCAAGGAAGAACGGGTACGGCGTGGCCGGTGCAGGTTCGTCCGCGTCCTCGCCCGAAATCAGCGCACGGAAATTCTCGGCGCTCGGTTGCCACTTTCCCATCAGTCGGTGCGCGACCAGCCCCGACTCCACGCCGGCGACCTCGGCCAGCGCCCGCGTGACCAGTCGCTTCGACACCCCGACCCGCAAGGCGCCGGTAATCAGCTTGTTGAACAGGAAACGCGCGGTTTCCGGCAGCGCTTCCCACTGCGCGAACACCGACCGCTTGCGCGCTTCGTCGTCCAGTTCGCCGAGCGGACGTACGACCTGCTCGATCAGCCGGGCCAGCGGCGGAAGTAAAGCATTCGAGGGAGCGGGTTCGGGCGTCAGCAGGGTCATGGTCTCGGCCAGATCACCCACGTGCTCGTAGCTTTCCTCGACCAGCCACAGCGGCGTCCCGGAGTGTTCGGCGGTCCATTCGCGCAGCTCGCGCGTTTTCACCAGTCGCTTCAGCCGTTGACCGGTCAGGAAGTAGACCGCCCAGGCGGCGTCGTCGGGCTCGGCTTCCTCGAAATAGGTTCTCAAGGCGACGACCTTGGCGTTGGTCCTTGTCGTGCCGTCCAGTGCGGTGAACAGTTCGACAAAGCGCTTCATGGCGCGGCCGCCAGGCTGGCCCGCAGGTTCCAGGCCTCGGCGTCGAGGCCGCGTTCGCCGAGGTAGCCCGCCAGCGCTTCGCCGTTGCCGTGGATCGTGATCACCCGCCGGGCCTGCTGGTCCCGCACGGTGTCGATCAGCGCAGGCCAGTCCGCGTGGTCGGAGAACACGAAGCCGCGGTCGTAACCTCGTCGACGCCGGTTGCCGCGGATCCGCATCCAGCCCGAAACGAAGCCGGCGGAGTGCTTCGGGAACCGCCGCATCCAGGTCGATCCGGCGGCCGACGGAGGCGCCAGGACCAGCTCGCCGGCGAACCGTTCTCCGCTCTCGGCCTCGCTGACTAACCGGGTTTCCGGCAGCCGCACGCCCTGCGCTCGATAGATCTCGGTCAACGGGCGCATCGCGCCGTGCAGCCAGGCGCGCATGCCGGGCCGGCGCGCGCCGAGCTCGGCCAGCACCCGCTGCGCCTTGCCGAGCGCGTAACAGAACAGGACCGCCGGTCTCGATGCCGCCCGGCATTCGTCCCACCACGCCTCGACCTGGTCGATGACGGCCGACGGTGCCGGCCAGCGATAGACCGGGAGCCCGAACGTGCACTCGGTGACCCACACGTCGCAGGCGGCCGGCTCGAAAGCGGTGCAGGTCGGATCCGGGGCACGCTTGAAGTCGCCGGATACACCCCAGGTGCCGTTTTCGGACTCGATCCGCACCCACGACGAGCCGAGGATGTGTCCGGCCGGAAACAGGGTCACCCGCGTGTCGCCAAGCTCGAACGGCTCGCCCCAGGCGTGGCCGTGGTGATCCGGCCGGTCGTCGGTCGCGCTGTCGTCGCCTTCGGAATCCGCTCCGGCCCCGATCCGCGCGGCGAGAATCGCGCGGTTCGTTGCGGCCGTGTGGTACTCCTCGGACCCACCGCGAGCGTGGTCGGCGTGGGCGTGCGTGATGATCGCCCGCGGCACCGGGCGCAGCGGATCGATCCAGAAGTCGCCGGCCTCGCAGTAAAGGCCGCCGGCGGAGGGTGTGAGGAGGTTTCGTCTTTCCACTTATCCAGTCTGACGGGTGGCCGTCAAGGTGGGGTTGTTTCTGGTTTCGCTTCAACGTCAAAGGCGTTTCGCCCGCCTGCTCCACACCGACCTGTCGCTCTGCGTCACCGAGATCAAAGACGTTTCGCCGCTCGCTGCGCGAGCTGATGCGAGTCCCGCTTGTCACGACAATCGTCGCAACAAAAGGAACCAAAAATGCTCATGCCGGGAAGGCGCCCGCTTCGCGGGTTCCCTCGATTCTCGGGCCGCGCGGGGGATTCCGAACTCGCTCTGGTCGCTTCACTCCCGTCGCTCAGACATGCGGAATCCCTTCTTCCGCGCGACCCTGCGAGTCTCGGCGCCTTCCAGGCAGACCGAACCCGGCGCCGACCCCAAGCCCGTCATCCCCGACCCGAATCCGGGGCCCAGCCGCTTTCTGGGTTTCGATCGAAGACGCTGGATCCCGTGTCACGCCTGCGATGACAGAAAAAGCAAACCGCCGAACCCGGCATTGGTTGGCTTTTTGACTTCCTCGCCGTCAGCACCGCCGAGAAGCGCAGGGGCGGATGGCGCTTGTGATGACAATCGACGAAAAGGTGTCTGAGCGCAGCGCTGCAGGCGCGGAGCGAGTTCTTTTCGTCCCATCCGCACCGAGCATCGCAGGGGACCGGGCGCAGCCCGGCGGCGATGTTCGCGCAGCGGTTTTGGGTCCTTTTGACGCCACAAAAGGACCTCGCCGAAAGCTCGCGCAGCGAGCGGGCGAAACGCTTTTGATTTAGAAACACCACCAGAGGCAGACCTCGGGTGCGCGATCGCTTACCCGGCCACGAGACCACGAACAGCGAACCGAGCGGCCCGCCGGCCGCCCCCGGCTCAGAGCGGGCGACTCAAAGAGGTGAATAGTCGAACTTCAGCCCGCCCACCGACGCTTCGGCCATCAGGCCGCCGCGGCCGAGGATGAACACCGCCACGCCCTTCTCGTAGCTGGTGGTCGCCGCCACGCCGGCCGATGCGGCGATGGCCGTGGCCTGGGCGGAGAACTCGAAGTTGCCTCGCTGGAACGTGGTCAGCGCGGCTTCGTCCTGGAAGAACACGACCATCGCGAAGTTCTGGGCACCGATCTGGAAGCCCACGGTGCCCTGGATCAGCCGCGAGCGGCCGATCGGGTCGCCCCGCTCGAACACGATGCCGTTGCCGTAGGCGCCGCCGACGCCGAGCCCGCCCTTGCCCAGGCCGGGAAACACGGCGTAGCCGTGCGCGTGGTCGACCCAGTCGCGCAGGCCCGGATCGCTGTCGACGAATCGCACGATCGCGGCGCGCGCGTCGGCGATCAACACCGTATCCGACTTGGTCGTGGCACAGCCGGCGGTCAGCAGCACCAACCCGGCAAGCAGCAGGGCCAACGGGAACTTCGAGTACAGCGCGGCGCGGACGTGAATCATCGGTCGGGTCTCCGGTTACGTTCTAGGGTTCAGTAAAAAAAAACAGATCTGTCAGCCTTCGATTCCTGCAGCAGCCATCGGTTCCGCCGCCGCGTCGGCGAACTGCAGCCGCGCCAGGCGCGCGTAGAGCGGCGAGCGCTGCAGCAGTTCGTCGTGGGTGCCCTCGGCGCGGACCTCGCCGTCTTCGATCACCAGGATTCGATCGGCCTGGCGCACCGTTGCAAGGCGGTGAGCGATGACCAGCACGGTGCGGTCCCGGCTGGCCTCGTCGATGGCCTGCTGGACCAGGCGTTCGCTCTCCGCATCGAGGCTGGCGGTCGCTTCGTCGAGCAGCAGCATGTCCGGGGTCTTGATCAGCGCCCGGGCGATGGCCATGCGCTGGCGCTGCCCGCCCGACAGGCGCACGCCCCGCTCGCCGAGAAATGCGTCGAAGCGTTCCGGCAAGGCATCGATGAACGGCAGGGCGTGGGCCAGTCGAGCAGCCTCCTGCACGGCCTCGAGCGCTGCGTCGGGCCGCCCGTAGCGGATGTTGTCCGCCGCCGAGCCCGAAAACAGCGCGATGTCCTGGCTGACCAGTCCGATGCCGTTGCGCAGTGCGACCGGATCGAGGTCGCGCAGGTCGACCGCCTCGCTGGAACCCTGCAGACGGATCGTGCCGGCCACCGGGTCGTAGAAACGCAATGCCAGCTGGAAGATCGTGCTCTTGCCGGCCCCGGAGGGACCGACCAGGGCCACGGTCTCGCCGGGGCGCACCTGGAACGAGAGACCGTGCAGGACCTTCTGATCGGGCCGTGACGGATAGGCGAAGTCCACCTTGTCGAAGCGCAGACCGAGCGGCCCGTCGGGCAGGGACTGCGGCGAGCTCTTCCGGACCAGCGCATCGTCGGCCTCGAGCAACTCGGCAAGGCGCTCCATCGCCCCGGCCGCCCGCTGCACGCCTCCCCAGACCTCGCTGAGCGAAGCGGTCGACCCGGCCGCCAGCAGCGCGTAGAGCACGAACTGGCTGAGTTGGCCCGGGCTGAGCGTGCCGTCGAGGACTTCGCGAGCCCCGAGCCAGAGGACGAAGGTCACGGAGCCGAAGGTCATCATGATGACCATCACGATCAACACGGTCGTGGCCCGGAGCCGCTCGCGCTGCGCGTCGAAGGCGTCTTCGACCTGATCGCGGAACGTATCGGCCTCGCGCGCTTCCTGGGCAAAGGCCTGGACGGTCGAGACCGCGTTGATGGTCTCGTCGCCGTGGGCCGAGAACTCCGCGACCGCGTCCTGCGCGCGCCGCGACAGCCGGCGCACCCAGCGTCCGAGGACCGCGACCGGAACGAAGACCAGCGCGATCATGCCGCCGATGACCACAGCCAGCGACGGCGCAGTGATCGCCAGCAGCGCCGAGCTGCCGACCAGCATCAGCAGATTGCGGATCGCCACCGAGGCGCTGGAACCGATCAGCGACTCGACCAGCGTGGTGTCGGTATTGAGTCGCGACAACACTTCGCCGGTCCGGGTCGAGGCGAAGAACTCCGGTCCGAGCCGGATCACCCGCCGATAGACCGCTTCGCGCAGGTCGGTAATGATCCGCTGGCCCAGCCAGGACACCCAGTAGAAGCGGAGACCCCCAGCCACGGCCATTACCGTGGCGGCGCCGAACAGGAGCCAGAACCACCGGTCGATCGTGGCCGGATCGTCAGCCAGGAAACCGCGGTCGATGACCTGCCCGACCGCAGCCGGAATGGCCATGGTGCCGGCCGCAGCCAGCACCAGGAACAGGCAGGCCAGGCCGATCTGCAGCTTGTAGCGGCCGATGAACGGTCCCAGCGCCCGCAGCGACCGGACATTGCGGCTCGGCGAGCGGTCGCGTGTCGGGTCGACAGCACTCATGACTGGGCCTCGGCAGGCGCCGTAGGGCGTCGGGCGAGCCGCCGCTGGAGCCGCACGTTGCGGACCGCCGATGCGGTGTACAGGGCCAGCGCCGTCCAGATCAGGGCGAAGGCCACGGCGTGATCGGAGGTGAAGGGTTCGCGGAAAAGGAACACGGCCAGACAGAACGAGATCGAAGGTGCAATGTACTGCATCAGGCCCACGGTGATCAGCGGCAGCCCGCGAGCCGCGGTCGCGAACAGCACCAGCGGCACGACGGTGACCAGGCCGGTTCCGGCCATCAGCAGGTCCAGGGAACGCGATTCACCGGCAAACACCAGCGCATCGGCGTCGGCGACGACCAGGAACCACAGCGCGACGACCGGCGTCATCATCAGGGTCTCCCAGAACAGACCGACCATCGGCCCGACATCGGTGATCTTGCGGACCAGGCCGTAGAGGCCGAAACTTGCGGCCAGCCCGAGCGCCAGCCAGGGCGGCCGACCGACCTGGACGGCAAGGTAGATCGTACCTAGCGCAGCCAGCAATACCGCGATGCCCTGTACCGCGCGCATTCGCTCGCGAAGCACCAGGGTGCCCAGCAGCACGCTGACCAATGGATTGATGAAGTAGCCCAGGCTGGTCTGCAGCACCCGGTCGGTATTGACCGCGTAGACGAAGATCAGCCAGTTGGCCGCGACCAACGTGCCGGAAACCGCCAGGGCCAGCGCGACCCGCCGGGAGATACGGACCGACGAACGGAGCCGGCCCCGGTAGCGAATCGCCAGCACGACGGCGAGGAACACGACCGACCACATCACCCGGTGAGCGATGATTTCGTCGGCCCCGGCCTGTCCGACCAGCTTGAAGTACAGAGGAACGATGCCCCATAGTCCGTACGCGCCGAGACCGGCCAGGAGCGGGACGGTCGAGGACGAGCGCGCGTTCGGAGCGACCGACGCCTCAGCCGCCGGAGCCATTCGCCCCTGCACCGTCGCCGTCGTCGTCGCCATCGCCGCTCTGTTCGTCCTCGCCCTCAAGGCGTCGCTGCAGGAAGTCCATGACCCGGCGCTCGGCCTCGTCGCGAACCGCCCCACCGATGTCGGGGGTTAGCTGCGGCGCAGTCAGGGTGCCGCCCAGGGACAGCGGTACCCGCTGCAGCCGCTCGCCCGCGAGGCGGAGCTGGCCGTCGAGCGAAAGATCTGCCAGACCCAGTCGCACGGTGCCGCCGATGCCCAGTCGCTCGGTCACGATGGTCAGACCGCTGAGGTCGATCACGCCGTTGTCGACCGCCAGCGGACCGGAGAACTCGCTGAACGGCGTCGTTCCTCCGATCCCGTTCCGCACGGCCGCCGCCACATCACGAGCAGCCAGCGCATCGACCATGCCGTCGAGGTCCAGGCCCCGGATCTCGCCATCGCGGAATGCATAGGTCCCGACACCGTCCAGCGACGCCAGCAGGGAGTCGGGGCTCAGCCCCCGACCGCTCAGCTCGAGTTCGAGCGAACCGGCTCCGGCCAGGAACCGGTCGAGTCCCCACGGCGCGAGCGCCGTCGACAGGCTGTCGAGCTCGAACGCCGGGCGCAGCTCCAGCCCTGGCGGCTCTGCATTCAGGTCCAGCCGCGCGAAAGCGCGCACCACGCCGCCTTCGAGCTCTGCGGCGAGCGGATCGAGCGTGACTACGCCGTTGCGCGCGACCAGGGCCGCACGCACATCGGTAAGCGGCAGACCGCCAAGCCGCATGCGATCGAGCGCCAGGTCGGCGTCAGCGTCCATGTCGCGCAGCACGAGCAGCGGCGACGGCGAATCCTCGGGCTCCGCATCGTTGCTTGTCGGCAATGTGGCCAGCAGCGCGTCGACGTCCAGAAACTCGCCGCGCACTTGCGCGCGGACCGACGGCCGCGCAGTGCCACGCCAGCTACCGGAAACCTCCAACGCCTGGTCCCCGACCCGAACCCGGCCCTGGTCGAGGCGCGCCGAAGGCACGTCGCCGCTCTCGATCACGATCGAGCCTTCCAGGCCGAGCTTCAGCTCACCGCTGCTCGCGGCGAGCTCCAGCCCGGAAAGTCGGATCGGGCCATCACCGGACGGCACGTCCACCGTGCCTGTGAGCACAATGCCCTCGAGCATCGGAGGGTCGCCGATCTCGCCGCGGAAGGTAAACGGAACGGGGGTTCCGAAGCGGAACTCGCCCAGCTCGAAGCGTTCCAGCAGGAACCGCTGGACCGACCCGTCGCGCTCGTCGCTGACCACCAGCTGCACATCGGAAAGACCGATCGACTCGATCCTGAGGTCGGGCCGCTGCCCGTTCGGGTCTGAACTTGTCGACTCAGCGGTCGAGGTCGACGCTGCGACGTCCTGAAGGCCGTCGATCGAACTTCGGCCGCTGCGGTCCGTATGCAGGGTGATCTCGGCGTCTTCCAGGCCCAGCGCGCCGGTCTCGACGCGACCTCGAAGGAGAGGCCACACCGCGACCGACATGCGGAACGCGTCAGCGGTAAACAGCGGAGGTCCATCGTAGCCGGGCGGTCCGGCCAGCGTGACATCGCGCGCAACGAGCTGGATCCTGGGGAAGAACTGAACATCTAGCGGTCCCTCGAGCGTCATCGTGCGGCCGGTACGTTGCTCGATCTGTTCTACCGCGAGCTGCTTGAGCCGCGCCTCGTCGAGCATGAACACGGCCGTGCCCCACAGGCCCAGCAGCAGGATCAGGAACGCGGAAAGGAAAATCAGGAACTTGCGCATCGCCGGGCTCCGGTGAGGATGGCCGAATTGTAACGCGCAGCCGTGCTTCTGCCGACGGGAGCAAGGTTGGCCCCAAAGAAAAAGCCCGGCGCAAGCGCCGGGCCTTCCTGAACCTCCGGTAATAAAACCGGAAATCGTTACTCGGCAGCCGCCTCCGACCCCGGGGCACCTGGCCGGTCGACCAGCTCGACGTAGGCCATCGGCGCCTTGTCGCCGGCGCGGAAGCCGCACTTGAGGATACGAACGTAGCCGCCCGGACGCTCGCGGTAGCGCGGACCCAGCTCGCTGAACAGCTTGCCGACCGCTTCCTTGTCGCGAAGGCGAGCGAACGCCAGGCGACGCTTGGCGACCGTGTCTTCACCGGCCATGGTGATCAGCGGCTCTGCGACCCGGCGAAGTTCCTTGGCCTTGGGCAGCGTGGTCTTGATCAATTCGTGTTTGAACAGGCTCGACGCCATGTTCTTGAACATCGCCTGGCGGTGCGACGAGTTCCGGTTGAGCTTGCGGCCCGATTTGCGATGGCGCATCGTGATTCTCCTTAAACAGATTCGCGCGCAAGGTTGGACGGCGGCCAGTTTTCCAGCCGGGTCCCCAGCGAAAGATCATGCGCGGCCAGGACCGTCTTGATTTCGGTCAACGACTTCTTGCCGAGGTTCGGCGTCTTGAGCAGTTCGGTTTCGCTGCGCTGGACGAGATCGCCGACGTACTGGATGTGCTCGGCTTTCAGGCAATTCGCCGAACGGACCGTCAGCTCGAGGTCATCGATCGGGCGCAGCAGCACCGGATCGAAGGACTGTTCGTCGCGGGTTTCTTCGTCCTTGTCGCGGGCGATGAAGTCCACGAAGACCGACATCTGGTCGACCAGGATGCTCGCGGCCAGCTTCACCGCGTCCTCGCACGACAGGGTTCCGTTGGTTTCGATGTCGAAGACCAGCTTGTCGAGGTCGGTCCGCTGCGCCACTCGAGCACTCTCGACGCTGTAGGCCACGCGATGGACCGGGCAGTACGATGCATCGAGCTGGAGACGACCGATCGAACGGGACTCTTCCTCGTTGAAGCGAAGGGTCGCAGCCGGCTGGTAACCGACGCCGCGCGTGATCTTCAGCTGCATGTGCAGCTTCTGCTTCTTGGTCAGCGTGCAGATCACGTGATCCGGGTTCACGATTTCGACGTCGTCGTTGACCTGGATATCGCCGGCCGTGACCGCACCCGCCTTGTCGGCGGTCAGCGTCAGGGTGGCTTCATCGCGGTTGTGCATGCGCACCGCAACGCCCTTCAGGTTCAGCAGGACTTCGACGATGTCTTCCTGAAGACCCTCCACCGAGGTGTATTCGTGCAGCACGCCGTCGATCTCGGCTTCCGAGATCGCAGCGCCCGGGATGGACGACAGCAGCACGCGACGCAGCGCGTTGCCGAGGGTGTGCCCGAAACCGCGTTCCAGCGGCTCCAGCGTCACCTTCGAGCGGCGCGGCGAAAGTTCTTCGACGATCAGGCCCTTGGGCTTGAGCATCTTTTCGATCAATGAATACGCACTCGACATGAATGCCTCTCTCAAATTCGTCTAGCTGATTGTTGACACCGGTGCGGAACCCGTAGACCGGATCGCGGCGCGAGCCGGTCGGCACTGATTACTTGGAGTAGAGCTCCACGATCAGGTTCTCGTTGATATCCGGCGGCAGGTCGTCACGATCCGGAAGGCTCTTCAGCGTGCCTTCGAACTTGTCCAGATCGGACTCGCACCAAGGCGCGACCATGTCCAGGTCCTTGGCCACGGTCGCAGCTTCCTGGACGCGAAGATGCTTGCGCGCCTTTTCGCGAACGGCAACCTTGTCGCCCGGCGCGATCTGCGCGGACGGGATGTTCAGGATTCCGCCGTTGACCTCGACCAGGCGGTGGCTGACCATCTGACGGGCCTGGGCGCGGGTGACCGCGAAACCCATGCGGTAGACAACGTTGTCCAGCCGGCCTTCCAGCAGGCGAAGCAGGTTCTCGCCCGTCGCGCCCTTCTGCTGAGCGGCCTTCTTGTAGTAGTTGCGGAACTGCTTCTCGAGCACGCCGTACATGCGGCGCACCTTCTGCTTTTCACGCAGCTGGAGCGCATAGTCGGACAGGCGCTGACGGCGCCCTGCCCCATGCTGCCCCGGCGGCTGCTCGAGCTTGCATTTCGAATCCAGGCTGCGTGCCGGGCTCTTCAGGCTCAGGTCGACGCCTTCGCGGCGAGCCAGCTTGCAGGTCGGTCCAGTGTATCGTGCCATTTCGGTGTCGCTCGTTCGGTAGTGGTTCTGCTTAGACTCGGCGCTTCTTCGGCGGACGGCAGCCGTTGTGCGGAATCGGCGTGACGTCGATGATGTTGGTGATCTTGTAGCCCAACGCATTCAGCGAACGCACGGAGGACTCGCGACCCGGTCCCGGCCCGTTGACCCGGACTTCCAGGTTCTTCAGACCGAATTCCTGCGCGGCGCGGCCGGCATTCTCTGCGGCCACCTGGGCCGCGAACGGCGTCGACTTGCGCGAACCGCGGAAGCCGGAGCCCCCGGACGTCGCCCAGGACAGCGCGTTGCCCTGCCGGTCGGTGATCGTGATGATCGTGTTGTTGAACGACGCATGCACGTGGGCAATGCCGTCGATCACGGTCTTCTTGACCTTCTTCTTGCCCTTGGCGGTCTGCTTTGCCATAACTCTTCAGTCCTCAGCGGATCGGACGACGCGGGCCCTTCCGGGTGCGCGCGTTGGTACGGGTTCGCTGCCCGCGAACGGGCAGTCCACGCCGGTGACGAAGGCCGCGGAAGCAGCCCAGGTCCATCAGGCGCTTGATGTTCATGCCCACCTCGCGACGCAGGTCGCCCTCGACGGTGAATTCGCCGACCTTCTGGCGAAGCTTCTCTTCCTCGCCTTCGGTGAGTTCACGAACCCGGGTGGTCGGCGCGACACCGGTCGCGTCGCAGATTTCGTACGCGCGGGTACGACCGATGCCATAGATCTGGGTCAGTGCGACCCAGACGTGCTTGTTTGGCTGCAGATTGACGCCTGCGATACGAGCCATGAATGCGTTCCTCGTGATTTCCGGCTGCTGGCCTGATCGAGCGAACCCGCTCGACGCAAACCGGCAATATTAGCAGTTTTCTATGCGGTTTCCAAGCCCTGAACGACCCAACGAGGGTCAGCCCTGGCGCTGCTTGTGCTTCGGATCCGTGCAGATCACGAACACCACACCGCGGCGGCGCACGATCTTGCAGTTTCGGCAGATTCGCTTGACCGATGCCTGAACCTTCATTGTCCTTTCCTCTACGTCGTTTCCGGCGACCCGACACCGGGCCCCCAATTCAATCGCCAATCAGCGGCGGACGACTCCACCGGAGCGTCCGTAGCCTTTCAGATTCGCCTTCTTCAGCAGGCTGTCGTACTGGTGCGACATCAGGTGCGCCTGGAGCTGCGCAATGAAGTCCATGGTCACCACCACGATGATCAGCAGGGACGTGCCGCCGAAGTAGAACGGCACGTTCCAGCGCATGATCAGGAACTCGGGCAGCAGGCAGACCGCCACCAGGTACGCCGCGCCCACGGCCGTCAGGCGGGTCAGCACGTAATCGATGTATTCGGCCGTCTGCCGACCCGGCCGGATCCCGGGAATGAACGCGCCCGACTTCTTCAGATTGTCCGCCGTTTCGCGCGAATTGAACACGATGGCGGTGTAGAAGAAGCAGAAGAACGCGATCAGGCCGCCGAACAGCAGCACGTACACCGGCTGGCCGGGCGAGAGCTGATCGGCGATCCGCTGCAGCCAGGTCGACTGCCCGGCCTGTCCGAACCAGGTGCTCATGGTGGCAGGAAACAGCACCAGCGAAGAGGCGAAGATCGCCGGAATCACGCCGGACATGTTCACCTTCAGCGGCAGGTGGGTCGACTGGTTCTGGTAGGCCTTGCGCCCCTGACGCTGCGCATAGTTGACCGTGATCCTGCGCTGACCCCGTTCGACGAAGACCACGAAGGCGG
Source organism: Wenzhouxiangellaceae bacterium (assembly GCA_965222675.1). Lineage (GTDB taxonomy): Bacteria > Pseudomonadota > Gammaproteobacteria > Xanthomonadales > Wenzhouxiangellaceae. The sequence continues at coordinate 2,774,297 of OZ244963.1, forward strand.
TCACGGCGAAGGCGAGCAGGATCAGGAACAGCACCAGCAGCGGCCCCAACTGGCCGGTCCGGACCAGCTCCAGCGTATTGCCGACGGCGGCCGGCAGGCCGGCGACGATGCTCGCGAAGATGATGATCGAGATACCGTTGCCGATTCCTCGCTCGGTGATCTGCTCACCCAGCCACATCAGGAAGACCGTTCCGGCGGTCAGGGTGACGATGGCCGCGAACATGAAGCTCGGTCCCGGCGTCGTCACTACCGCCAGGCCCTGGCCGGCGCTCTGGGCCTGCAGGGCAGCGGCGACACCGAAGGACTGGAACAGGGCCAGAACCACGGTGAAGTAGCGCGTGTACTGGGTGATCTTGCGGCGACCGGCCTCGCCTTCCTTGCGCAGCTGCTGGAGCTGCGGGATCGCGTGGCTCATCAGCTGCATGATGATGGCGGCCGAGATGTACGGCATGATGCCCAGCGCGAAGATGGAGAACCGGCCGAGCGCACCGCCCGAGAACATGTTGAACACGTCCACGATGGTTCCGCGCTGCTGATCCATGAGCTGGACCAGCGCGTCCGGATTGATGCCGGGCACGGGAATGAAGGTGCCCAGGCGGTAGACCGCCAGGGCACCGAGCACGAACAGCAGGCGGTTGCGGAGTTCCGTCAACCGGCCCATGCCGCCGAGCATTCCCGCCATCTGCGAGGGACCCGAGGCCATTACTCGACCTTGCCCCCGGCGGCTTCGATCGCCTTGGCCGCACCGGCCGAGGCTTCGATGCCCTTCAGCGTGACCGCACGGGTCAGTTCACCGGTGTTGATGACCTTGACGCGACGGGTCGAACGCGGCACCAGGCCGGCATTCTTCAGCGCATCGAGGTCGATCGTCTCGAGATCGAGCTGGTTGATCTGGTACAGCCGGAGCTCCCGCGTGAAGCGGTTTACCGCGGAATTGAATCCGACCTTCGGCAAACGGCGCTGCAGCGGCATCTGGCCACCCTCGAAACCGGACTTGTGGAAACCGCCGGAACGGGACTTCTGGCCCTTGTGACCGCGACCGCCGGTCTTGCCCAGACCGGAACCGATACCGCGGCCCACGCGCTTGCGGCTCTGCTTGGCGCCGTCGGCTGGCTGAATGCTGTTCAGTTTCATGTTCGTTTCCGTCAATGCAATCGGAGTTCGGTGGATGTCGCGGACGTCAGACGTCCTCGACGTTCACCAGGTAATGGACCTTGTTGATCATGCCGCGAACGGCCGGGGTGTCCTCGAGCTCGACGCTGTGATTCATGCGTCGGAGACCGAGCCCACGCACCGTTTCGCGATGCTTTCCAATGGTGCCGTTCGGGCTGCGGACCAGGGTCACGCGCACGCGGCCGGGATTCTTCTTAGCCATGATTTTCCAGAATCTCCTCGACGCTCTTGCCGCGCTTTGCCGCCACGGACTCGGGAGACGCCATTGCCTCCAGGCCCTTGATGGTCGCGCGAACCAGGTTGATCGGATTATTGGAACCGACGCTCTTGGCCAGGACGTTGTGGACACCGACGGCCTCGAACACCGCGCGCATCGGACCACCCGCGATCACGCCGGTACCATCCGACGCCGGCTGCATGTAGATGCGCGAGCCGCTGTGCCGCGACTTCACCGGGTGCCACAGGGTGCCGTTGTTCAGCGGAATCCGCTTCATGTCCCGTCGGGCCTTTTCCATCGACTTCTGGATCGCCAGCGGCACTTCACGCGCCTTGCCGTAGCCGAAGCCGACCTTCCCGTTGCCGTCGCCGACCACGGACAGCGCCGTGAAGCCGAACTGACGACCACCCTTGACCACCTTGGCCACACGGTTGACAGCGACCAGCTTCTCGATGAAGTCGTCGGACCGTTCGTAATCTCTCGCCATATCAGTTGTCCAAAATCGTGTCGATTAAAACTTCAGACCCGCTTCACGGGCAGCGTCGGCCAGCGACTTCACGCGACCGTGATACTTGAAACCGGAGCGGTCGAAGGCGACTTCTTCGATGCCTTCGGCCAGCGCCTTGGCCGCGATGCTCTTGCCGACGGCCTCGGCCGCCCCGCGATCGCTGGTCGACTTCAGGTCCTTGCGCAGGTCGGCCTGGACCGTTGAGGCGGCCGCGATGGTGCGATCGCCCTCGGCCGTAAGGACCTGGGCATAGATGTGCCGGCCGGAGCGGAACACCGAAAGACGCGGCTTCTCGCCGCGGGCGATTCGGGCGCGCGCCTTGCGGGCTCGGCGGAGTCGGGATTCGTTCTTCTGGCTCATGTCAATGCGTCCTTGCATCAGGCCTTCTTGGCTTCCTTCATGACGACACGCTCGTCGGCGTAGCGCACGCCCTTGCCCTTGTAGGGCTCCGGCGGACGGTAGGCGCGGATCTTGGCCGCGACCTGGCCGACCAGCTGCTTGTCGGCACCCTTGACCACAATCTCGGTCTGGCTCGGGGTCTCGACCGTCACACCCTCCGGCACTTCGAATTCCACCGGATGGCTGAACCCCAGCTGCAGGTTCAGCTTGGCGCCCTGCGCCTGGGCGCGGTAACCGACGCCGATCAGGTTCAGCTTCTTCTCGAAGCCGTCCGTGACACCCACGACCATGTTGTTGACCAGCGCACGCATGGTGCCGGCCATCGCGGACGTGCCGTCGGAGGACGGAGCGAACTTCAGCATGCCGTCGTCGTTGGACATCTCCACCGTCGGATGGAGATCGAACTCGAGCTCACCCTTGGGGCCCTTGACGCGGACGGTCTGGCCGTCCTGGCTGAACTGGACCGCCTTCGGCAGCTCGATCGGATAATTGGCAATTCTCGACATCTTCGAAACTCCCGTCAGGCGACCGTGCAGAGCACTTCGCCGCCGTGACCGTCACGGCGAGCCGAAGCGTCGCTCATCACGCCCTTCGACGTGCTGATGATCGCGATGCCCAGTCCGTCCTGGACGCGCGGAATATCGCTGGCGGCGTAATACAGCCGGCGACCCGGCTTGCTCACGCGGCGCAGCGTTTCGATCACGCCTCGGCCGTTCATGTATTTCAGGTCGATTTCCAGCTCGGCCTGCACGCCTTCGCCGTTGGTCCGGAAGTCGAGGATGTAGCCCTCGTCCTTCAGCACTTCGGCGATCGCGATCTTGACCTTCGACACCGGCATCGACACGCTCTTCTTGTTGACTTCCTGCGCATTGCGGATGCGCGAGAGCATGTCGGCAATCGGATCACTCATACTCATGTTCGTTCGTCCTCTTTACCAACTGGCCTTGCGCAGGCCGGGGATATCGCCGCGCATCGCCGCTTCACGCAGCTTGTTGCGCGCCAGGCCGAACTTGCGGTAGTAACCGCGCGGACGACCGGTCTGCTGGCAGCGGTTGCGACCGCGAGCCGGGCTGGAATCGCGCGGAAGCTTGCTCAGCGCGAAGATGGCCGCCTGCTTCTCTTCGAAGTCGACGCCCGGATCGGCGATGATGCGCTTCAGCTCGGCCCGCTTGGCGGCATACTTGCCCGCCAGTTCGGCCCGCTTCTCGTCGCGCGCGATCATTGATTTCTTGGCCATGGTTCCTAGTACTCCTTAGCGTGCGCGGAACGGGAAGCCGAACGCCTCGAGCAGCGCCTTGCCTTCCTCGTTGGTGGCTGCGCTGGTCGTGATCGCGATATCCATTCCGCGAATCGCGTCGACCTCGTCGTAATTGATTTCGGGAAAGATGATCTGCTCCCTGATGCCGAGGTTGAAATTGCCTCGACCGTCGAACGCCTTCGGGCTGATTCCGCGGAAATCACGGACTCGCGGCAGCGCGATGCTGATCAGGCGATCCAGGAATTCGTACATGCGCTCACGACGCAGCGTGACCTTGGCCCCGATCGGGTAGTCGTCGCGGATCTTGAAGCTCGCGACCGACTTCCGTGCCTTGGTCACGATCGGCTTCTGGCCGGACAGCTTGGACAGATCGCCGACAGCCTTCTCGATGACCTTCTTGTCGGCCACGGCTTCGCCCAGACCCATGTTGATCGTGATCTTCTCGATCCGGGGCACCTGCATCACGTTGGCGTAGCCGAACTTTTCCTTCAGCTGGCCCGCGACCGTGTCCCGATAGAATTCCTGCAACCTGCTCATCTCATTGGCCTCAAATATCGACGACTTCGCCGGTCGAACGGAACACGCGAACCTTGCGCCCGTCGTCCAGCATCTTGAACCCGACTCGATCACCACGATCGGTGGCCGGGTTGTACAGCATCACGTTGGAACCGTGGATCGGCGCTTCGCGCTCGACGATACCGCCGGGCTGCTGGCGCTGCGGATCCGGTTTCATGTGGCGCTTGACCATGTTGACGTTCTCGACCAGGTACCGATCGTCTGCCAGGACCTTCAGCACATGGCCGCGCTGGCCCTTGCTGCGTCCGGCGATCACGATGACCTCGTCACCCTTGCGAATGCGTTGCATCTCTCGAACTCCTTACAGCACTTCCGGTGCCAGCGAAATGATCTTCATGAACCGTTCGCCGCGCAGTTCGCGCGTCACCGGCCCGAAGATTCGGGTACCGATCGGCTCCAGCTTGTTGTTCAGGATCACGGCGGCATTTCCGTCGAAACGGATCAGCGAGCCGTCGCGACGACGAACACCCTTGCGGGTCCGAACGACGACGGCGTTGTACACCTCGCCCTTCTTGACCTTGCCGCGCGGAATCGCGTCCTTGACGGTCACCTTGATCACGTCGCCGATATTGGCGTAACGACGCTTGGAACCGCCCAGCACCTTGATACACATCAGCTCACGGGCTCCACTGTTGTCCGCCGCCGACAGTCTGCTCTGCATCTGGATCATTGTCTGCTCCGCTCCGGCTTACTGCGCCCGCTCGACGATCTCGACCACTTTCCAGCTCTTCGTCTTGGAAAGCGGGCGGCCCGGCGCGATGCGCACGGTATCGCCTTCGTTGCACTCGTTGTTCTCGTCGTGCGCGTGCACCTTGCTGGACCGGCGGATGTACTTGCCGTACAGCGGGTGCTTGAGCATGCGCTCCAGGCGCACGGTGACCGTCTTGTCCATCTTGTTGCTGACGACCTTCCCGGTCTGGACGTGCTCGACGCGCTTGGTTTCGTTGTTCTCGCTCATGCCTGTTCACCCTGCGGCTGATTCAATACCGTCTTGACGCGCGCGATGTCACGGCGCACCTGGCGCAGTTTGTGCGGCTCGGTCAGCTGACCGGTGCCGAGCGCCATGCGCAGTTCGAACTGCTCCTTTCGCAGGTCCACCAGCAGGTCCTTGAGTTCCTGCTCGGACTTGCCCTTGATTTCCTTCGCCTTCATTACAGCGACCTCGCAACAATCGTCGTCTTGACGCTCAGCTTCGCGGCGGCACGACGAAACGCTTCGCGTGCGACATCTTCGCTGACGCCCTGGATTTCATAGATCACGCGGCCGGGCTGGATCGGAGCAACCCAGTATTCGACGTTGCCCTTGCCCTTACCCATGCGCACCTCGACCGGCTTCTTCGTGATCGGCTTGTCGGGAAACACGCGGATCCAGAGCTTGCCGCCACGCTTCACGTGACGCGTGATTGCACGGCGGGCCGCCTCGATCTGTCGCGCAGTGATGAAACCGCGGGTCGTGGCCTGCAGCGCATACTCGCCGAAGCTGACCTTGTTGCCCACCTGGGCGAGACCGCGGTTCCGGCCTTTCTGCGTCTTACGGAATTTGGTTCGTTTCGGCTGCAGCATTTCAGTTCTCCCGACCGCCCTTGCCGGACGACTTCTTCTCTTCCTGCTTCTCGGCGTGCAGATCGAACACGTCGCCGGTGTAGACCCAGCACTTGACGCCGATGACGCCATAGGTGGTCTTGGCCGTCGACACGCCGTAGTCGACGTTCGCGCGCAGCGTATGCAGCGGCACACGGCCTTCGCGGTACCACTCGGACCGTGCGATGTCCGCTCCGTTCAGACGGCCTCCGACCTGGACCTTGATGCCCTGGGCCCCGAGGCGCATCGCGTTGCCGACCGCGCGCTTCATTGCACGCCGGAACATGATGCGACGCTCGAGCTGCTGCGCGATGCTGTCGGCAACCAGCTTGGCGTCCAGCTCCGGCTTGCGGATTTCGCTCACACTGACGGCCGTCGGCACGCCGAGGATGTCGGTCAGCTTGCGGCGCAGGCGCTCGATGTCCTCGCCCTTCTTGCCGATGACGATGCCCGGCCGTGCCGTGTGGATCGTGACCTGGGCCTGCTTGGCCGGGCGCTCGATGTGAACATGGCTGACCGCGGCTTGCGCGAGCTCCTTGTCGATGAACTTGCGCGCGGCAAGGTCGCTGTTCAGGTTCGCGGCGAACTCTTCACGTTCGGCGTACCAGCGAGCAGCCCAATCCTTGGAGATGCCCAGGCGAATACCGGTTGGATGTACCTTGTGACCCATAACAGTTCCTTATTTCTCCGCGACCGTGATCGTGATATGGCTCGTGCGCTTCAGGATCCGGGTATACCGGCCCTTGGCGCGAGCCCGGCCGCGCTTGAGCGTCGGGCCTTCGTCGACCATGATGGTGCTGACGGTCAGCTCGTCGATATCCGCACCCTGGTTGTGCTCGGCATTGGCCACGGCACTCAGCAGGAGCTTGCGCACGATGTGCGCGCCCTTCTTGTTGCTGAAGCTGAGCAGTTCATCGGCCTTTTCCACCGGAAGCCCGCGGACCTGGTCCGCAACCAACCGTGCTTTCTGAGCCGAGATCCGCGCGCCTCGCAGTTTTGCAGTCGCTTCCATGGACAGTCCCATCCTTACTTCGTCTTCCGGTCAGCCACGTGACCCTTGAACGTCCGGGTCGGGGCGAATTCGCCCAGCTTGTGGCCGACCATGTTCTCGTTGATCAGCACGGGCACGTGCTGGCGCCCGTTGTGAACGGCGATCGTCAGTCCGACCATGTCCGGCATGATCATCGAGCGGCGCGACCAGGTCTTGATCGGGCGCTTGCTGTTGGACTCGAGCGCGACCTGCACCTTCGCGTGAAGGTGGTGGTCGATGAACGGGCCTTTCTTGAGTGAACGTGGCATTGCGATTTCCTGTTACTTGCGTTTCTTACGCGAGCGAACGATGAACTTGCTCGTGCGCTTGTTGGTGCGCGTGCGCTTGCCCTTGGTCTGGACGCCCCACGGGGTGACCGGATGACGGCCTCCGGAGGTCCGGCCCTCACCACCACCATGCGGGTGATCGACCGGGTTCATCACGACACCACGAACCGTCGGACGAACACCGCGCCAGCGCTTCGCACCGGCCTTGCCCAGCTTTTCCAGGTTGTGCTCGGCGTTCGACACCTGGCCGATCGTGGCCCGGCAGTGGGTCAGGATCTTGCGCATTTCACCGGAGCGCAGCAGCAGCGTGGCGTAGCGGCCTTCGCGCGCCACCAGCTGGACGGATGCTCCCGCGGAGCGCGCCATCTGGCCACCCTTGCCCGGCTTCATTTCGATGTTGTGCAGCGTCGTGCCGACCGGAATCGAGCGCAGCTCCATGGCGTTGCCCGGCTTGATCGGCGCTTCCGAACCGCTCTGCACCTCGTCGCCGGCACGCAGATCGCGCGGCGCGATGATGTACCGGCGCTCGCCGTCCGAATACTTGATCAGCGCAATGTGCGCACTGCGATTCGGGTCGTACTCGATCCGCTCGACGATGCCGCGAATGCCGTCCTTGTCGCGCTTGAAGTCGACGACGCGATAGCGCTGCTTGTGACCGCCGCCCTGATGACGGGTGGTGATCCGGCCGTTGTTGTTCCGGCCGCCGGTCGACTTCTTGGCTTCGGTCAGCGACTGGTACGGCTTGCCCTTCCACAGGTGATCGTGGCGGACGCGTACCAGGCCGCGACGGCCCGGCGAAGTTGGTTTTGCCTTGACGATTGCCATGCTTGCTTTCCCGGCTATTCGTTAATCTGCACTGAGCTGTTCGATCGTCTGACCGGCCTGAACGCGAACGTACGCCTTCTTCCAGCTCTTCTGACGACCCGGACGCATCCGGAAGCTCTTGGATTTTCCTTTCACGTTGACCACGCTGACGTTCTCGACCCGGACGTCGAACAATCCTTCGACGGCCTGGCGGATTTCGTCCTTTGCCGCGTCCTTGGCGACTTCGAACACGTACTGGTTCGAGTCGGCCTGCAGCCGCGCGGTCTTCTCGGATACGTGCGGCAGGCGCACGATCTGGTACATGCGTTCCTTGTTCATGCCAGCCACTCCTGGATGCGGGTGATCGCAGCGGTGGTCAACACCACTTTCTCGGAGCCGACGAGGCTGACCGGATCCATCTGGTCGACCGTGGCCACGTACACGCCGGGAATGTTACGGCTGGCCAGGAACAGGTTGGTGTCCAGTTCCGCGTCGACGATCAGGCCCTTGTCCACGCCCAGCGACTTCAGCGATTCGGCGAGCGCCGCGGTCTTCGGCTCGTTGATGCCGAGCGATTCGACCACCACCAGCCGTTCCTGGCGAACCAGTTCGGACAGGATGGCCTTGATCGCACCGCGATACATCTTGCGGTTGACCTTCTGCGAGTGGTCGCGCGGCTGGGCGGCGAAGGTGACTCCACCGCTGCGCCACAGCGGGCTGCGAATGGTGCCGGCGCGCGCATTGCCCGTGCCCTTCTGGCGCCACGGCTTGCGACCGCCGCCGGCCACGGCCGAGCGATTCTTCTGGGCCTTGGTCCCGGCGCGAGCGCCGGCCAGGTACGCGGTCACGACCTGGTGCACCAGCGCTTCGGAGAACGGGCGATCGAAAACGCCTTCGTCCACCGTGATCTTGCTGCTGCCGCCTGTGAGTGCGAGTTCCATGATTGCGTTCCTTCCTTTTAGCCCTTCACCGCCGGGCAGACCACGACGTGGCCGCCGGGCGCGCCCGGTACGGCGCCGCGGATCAGCAGCAGGTTGCGTTCCTTGTCGACTCGGACGACCACGAGATTCTGGGTCGTGACGCGCTCGGCGCCCATGTGACCGGCCATCTTCTTGCCCTTGAAGACGCGACCCGGCGTCTGGCACTGGCCGATCGAACCCGGCGCACGATGCGACAGCGAGTTGCCGTGCGTGGCGTCCTGCATGCGGAAGTTGTGACGCTTGATCACACCCGCAAAGCCCTTGCCCTTGCTGGTGCCGGTCACGTCGACCTTCTGACCGTCGGTGAAACGGTCCACGGAGATCTCGGAGCCGACTTCGGGCAGTTCACCGTCCGCGGCTTCGATTCGGAATTCCCAGAGACCCTCGCCCGGCTCGACGCCGGCCTTGCGGAAATGACCCGCCTGGGGTTGGGTGACCAAAGACGCACGGCGGTTGCCGGTGGTGACCTGGATGGCCGCGTAGCCGTCGCGATCATTGTCGCGAATCTGGGTCACGCGATTCGGGGCGACCTCGACCACGGTCACCGGAACGGCAGTGCCGTCTTCGGTGAAGACCCGGGTCATGCCTCGCTTCCGTCCTACGATTCCAATTGCCATGACTGCCTATCCTTGTCAGTACAGCTTGATCTGGACGTCCACACCGGCGGCCAGATCGAGTTTCATCAGTGCATCCACGGTCTTGTCGTTCGGATCCACGATGTCCATCAGACGTTTGTGGGTGCGAATCTCATACTGGTCACGCGCGTCCTTGTTGACGTGCGGTGAGGTCAGCACCGTGTAGCGTTCCTTCCGCGTCGGGAGCGGAATCGGACCGCGAACCTGGGCACCGGTCCGCTTGGCCGTCTCGACGATTTCCTGCGTCGAGCGATCGATCAAGCGGTGGTCGAAGCCCTTCAAACGAATACGAATTCTCTGTTCGGCCATTGCCGTTACGCCTTTAGTCTGTCAAAGAACACTTGTTTTCCACGACCCTCTCGGCCGCGGAAAAGCACTCGAGGCAGGGCCCGCCAGCGGCGGGCCGTGCCGGTGCCGCGCGGTTACTTGTGGATCTTCGCCACCACGCCGGCACCCACGGTCCGGCCACCCTCGCGGATGGCGAAACGCAGACCTTCTTCCATGGCAATCGGGGCGATCAGCTCGACCTGGATCTTCACGTTGTCGCCCGGCATTACCATTTCGGTTCCTTCCGGCAGTTCCACCGCACCCGTCACATCGGTCGTGCGGAAGTAGAACTGCGGACGGTAGCCCTTGAAGAACGGCGTGTGACGGCCGCCCTCTTCCTTGCTCAGCACGTACACCTCGGCTTCGAAGTGCGTGTGCGGCGTGATCGTGCCCGGCTTGGCCAGAACCTGGCCGCGCTCGACGTCGTCACGCTTCGTACCGCGCAGCAGAACGCCCACGTTGTCGCCCGCTTCGCCCTGGTCCAGCAGCTTGCGGAACATCTCCACACCCGTACAGGTGGTCTTCGTGGTGTCCTTGATGCCGACGATTTCAAGCTCGTCGCCCACCGTCACGATCCCGCGCTCCACGCGGCCCGTCACCACCGTACCGCGGCCGGAAATCGAGAACACGTCCTCGATCGGCATCAGGAACGGCTTGTCCGTGTCGCGCTCCGGCGTCGGAATGTACTCGTCCAGCGCCGAAACCAGCTTCAGGATCGACGGAACGCCGATGTCCGAGTCGTCGCCTTCCAGCGCCTTCAGCGCCGAGCCGGTGATGATCGGGGTGTCGTCGCCCGGGAAGTCGTAGCTCGACAGCAGCTCGCGAACTTCCATCTCCACCAGCTCCAGCAGCTCCTCGTCATCGACCATGTCGGCCTTGTTCAGGTAGACCAGGATCTGCGGAACGCCCACCTGGCGCGCCAGCAGGATGTGCTCGCGCGTCTGCGGCATCGGGCCGTCGGCCGCCGAACACACCAGGATCGCGCCGTCCATCTGCGCCGCACCGGTGATCATGTTCTTCACGTAGTCGGCGTGCCCCGGGCAGTCGACGTGCGCGTAGTGACGCGAATCCGACTCGTACTCGACGTGCGCGGTCGCGATCGTGATCCCACGAGCCCGCTCTTCCGGCGCATTGTCGATCTGGTCGTACGCCTTGAACTCACCGCCGCGCGCTTCCGCGCAGACCTTGGTCAGGGCCGCCGTCAGCGTGGTCTTGCCGTGGTCGACGTGACCGATCGTGCCGACGTTGACGTGCGGCTTCGTACGTTCGAATTTAGCCTTGGACATGGAACGATTCCTCTCGCGTTCTTATGCGGTTTTCTTGATGACTTCGTCGGCCACGCTATTCGGGGCCTCGGCGTAGTGCAGGAACTCCATCGAGTAGTTCGCACGACCCTGCGTCATCGAACGCAGGTCGGTCGCGTAGCCGAACATCTCGGAAAGCGGCACGTGGGCGCGGATGATCTTGCCGGACGCGGCATCTTCCATGCCCTGGACCAGGCCACGACGACGGTTCAGGTCGCCCATGACATCGCCCATGTAGTCCTCCGGCGTCACCGCCTCGACTTTCATGATCGGCTCGAGCAGGACCGGGTTGGCCTTCATCGCGCCATCCCTGACGGCCATCGACCCGGCGATCTTGAACGCCATTTCCGACGAGTCGACTTCGTGGTAGGAACCATCGAAGAGCGCGGCCTTGACGTCGACCATCGGGAAGCCGGCGAGCACGCCGTTCATCAGCTGCTCCTCGATGCCCTTGGCCACGGAGCCGATGTAGTCCTTCGGAACCACGCCGCCGACGATCTCGTTGACGAACTCGAAGCCTGCGCCTTCTTCCTGCGGCTCCAGGCGGATCTTGACGTGGCCGTACTGGCCGCGTCCACCCGACTGGCGCACGAACTTGCCTTCCGCTTCGACGCCCTTGCGGATCGTTTCGCGGTAGGAAACCTGCGGCTTGCCGACGTTGGCCTCGACCTTGAACTCGCGCTTCATGCGGTCGACGATGATGTCGAGGTGCAGCTCGCCCATGCCCGCGATGATGGTCTGGCCGGACTCCTCGTCCGTGTGGACCCGGAACGACGGATCTTCCTGCGCCAGCTTCTGCAGCGCGATGCCCATCTTTTCCTGGTCGCTCTTGGTCTTGGGCTCCACGGCGACGGCAATCACCGGCTCCGGGAACTCCATGCGCTCGAGCGTGATCACGTCGGACGGATCGCACAGCGTGTCGCCGGTCGTCACGTCCTTGAGCCCGACCGCCGCGGCGATATCGCCGGCGCGGACTTCCTTGATCTCCTCGCGCGAATTCGAGTGCATCTGCAGCAGGCGCCCGATGCGCTCCTTCTTGCCCTTGATCGGGTTGAACACGGTGTCGCCGGCACTGATCACGCCGGAGTACACGCGGAAGAAGGTCAGCGAACCGACGAACGGGTCGGTCGCGATCTTGAACGCCAGGGCCGCGAACGGCTCGTCGTCGTCGGACTTCCGGATCGCCTCTTCGTCGTCTTCGGTCAGGCCGCGGATCGCCTTGACCTCGGTCGGTGACGGCATGTACTGCACGACCGCATCGAGGAGCGCCTGCACGCCCTTGTTCTTGAACGCGGTTCCGCACAGGACCGGGACGATTTCGTTCGCCAGCGTCGCCGCACGAAGGCCGGCGATGACCTCTTCTTCGCTGAGCTCGCCGCCGTTCAGGTACTTGTCCATCAGCTCTTCCGAGCCCTCGGCGGCCGATTCGACCATGAATTCGCGCGCCTTGGCGGCCTCGTCGACCAGCTCGGCCGGGATATCGCGAGCGTCATAGGTCGTTCCCATGTTCTCGGGGTCCCAGTAGATCGCGCGCATCCTGACCAGGTCGATCACGCCCTCGAATTCCTCTTCGGCGCCGATCGGCAGCTGGATCGGCACCGGGCGCGCACCCAGGCGTTCCTTGATCTGGCCCACCACGCGCGTGAAGTTCGCGCCGGTACGGTCCATCTTGTTGACGAACGCCATGCGCGGAACTTCGTACTTGTTGGCCTGGCGCCAGACCGTCTCGGACTGCGGCTCGACGCCGCCGACCGCGCAGAACACCGCCACGGCGCCATCGAGCACGCGCAGCGAGCGCTCGACTTCGATCGTGAAGTCGACGTGCCCCGGGGTGTCGATGATGTTGATCCGGTAGTCCGGCCAGTCGCTGTCCATCCCGTTCCAGAAACAGGTCGTCGCCGCGGAAGTGATCGTGATGCCCCGCTCCTGCTCCTGCTCCATCCAGTCCATCACGGCATTACCGTCGTGCACCTCGCCGATCTTGTGCGAGATGCCCGTGTAGAACAGGATGCGCTCGGTCGTCGTGGTCTTGCCCGCGTCGATATGGGCCATGATCCCGATGTTCCGATAGCGCTCGATGGATGTCTTGCGAGACACGATGAACTCCAGGCCTTATCCGGCCTTACCAGCGATAGTGGGCGAAAGCCTTGTTGGCTTCGGCCATGCGATGCACGTCTTCCCGCTTCTTCACGGCGTTGCCGCGCTCTTCGGCGGCATCCAGCAGTTCGCCGGCAAGCCGCTTCGGCATCGACTTCTCGCCGCGCTTGCGAGCGAAATCGATGATCCAGCGCATCGCCAGCGTCTGACGACGGCGCGGACGCACTTCGACCGGCACCTGGTAGGTGGCACCACCGACTCGGCGGGACTTCACCTCCACGGCAGGCGCGACGGCCTCCAGCGCCTTCTCGATCAACTCGATCGGCTCGGCGTGACCCTTGGCCTCGATCTCGTCGATGGCACCGTAGACGATGCGCTCGGCGACCGACTTCTTGCCATCCTTCATCACCATGTTGACGAAGCGGGTCAGCAACTCGCTACCGAACTTCGGGTCCGGCAGGATGTCGCGCTGGAAATTTGAGTGCTTGCGGGACATATATGGTTTCCGTATTCAGATTCTTCGGGCCAGCAGCCGTTCCGGCTCCCAGCGGCCCGTCGTAAGCCTTGTTACTTGCTCTTGGGCTTCTTGGCGCCGTACTTCGAGCGGCCCTGACGACGATCGGTCACGCCGGCCGTGTCGAGGCTTCCGCGAACCGTGTGATAGCGCACACCCGGAAGATCCTTGACTCGACCCCCGCGGATCAGCACCACCGAGTGCTCCTGGAGGTTGTGACCTTCACCGCCGATGTAGCTCGTCACTTCATAGCCGTTGGTCAGGCGCACACGAGCGACCTTGCGAAGGGCCGAGTTCGGCTTCTTCGGGGTCGTGGTGTACACGCGAGTGCACACACCGCGCTTCTGCGGCGAGGCCTCGAGGGCCGGCACGTTCGACTTGTACTGCTTCGGGCGCCGCGGCTTGCGGACCAGCTGATTGATCGTCGCCATTTTTCCAAACCTTTAGAAAACAAACGACAGACCGCGCATTTGCGGTCTGCCGAAGAACGAGAATGTTAGAGGGTTTGACGGCCCGTGTCAATAGCGTTTCGGGCCGGAAAGCGGGTTCTCGCCGCCTCAGCCCGCCGGGGCGGCTCCGGAGGCTCTCTCGGGCCCCGAAACGCGGGGCAGGACCTGGTCGAACAGGGCCGGATCGGCCTCGTCGAGGTGCATCCGCTGGCTCAGGCCGCGGCGCCACCCCCGTGCGCCGGGCTGGCCGTGGAACAGGCCCAGCATGTGGCGGCCGATGGAGTGCAGGCGCACACCCCGCTCGGCCATCTCGCGTTCGGCGTAGGCGGCCATCGCCGCGACCACCGACTCCCGGTCGACCGGCGCCCGCGCCGGATCGATCGATTGCTGCAGTTCGGCCAGGATCCAGGGATTCTGGTAGGCCGCACGCCCCAGCATCACGCCGTCGAAGTCCCCCATGGCCGCGATTGCGTGGTCGACATCGACCACGCCGCCATTGAGAATGATTCTCAGATCAGGAAACGCCGCACGCAGCCGGGCCACGCGGCCGTAGTCCAGCGGTGGCACTTCGCGGTTCTGTTTCGGGCTCAGGCCGCTCAGCCACGCCTTGCGCGCGTGGACGATGAAGGTGTCGACCCCGCTCTCGGCCACGATCTCGACGAACCGGCGCAGAAAGGCTTCGCTGTCGTGGTCGTCGACGCCGATGCGCGTCTTGACCGTCACCGGCACATCGACGGCCTCGCGCATCGCCGCCAGGCCGTCGCGCACGCGCTCGGGCTCGAGCATCAGGCAGGCGCCGAAGCGGCCCTTCTGGACCCGGTCGGAAGGACAACCGCAGTTGAGGTTGATTTCGTCATACCCCCGGTCCGCGCCGAGCCTCGCGGCTGCGGCCAGGTCCTCGGGGTCGGAGCCCCCGAGCTGCAGCGCGACCGGTTGCTCCACCGGGTCGAAGCCCAGCAGGCGTTCGCGATCGCCGTGCAGCACGGCGCCGGTCGTGACCATCTCCGTGTACAGGCGGGCCGACGGCGCGAGCAGCCGATGGAAGTACCGGCAGTGGCGATCGGTCCAGTCCATCATCGGCGCCACGCACAGGCGCCAGCCGACGTCCAACGGCACCGTGGTCATCCGCCGACGCCGCTCCCGGGACCTAGCAGAAACCACCAGGCCGATGCCCCGGCCGCCGCTGCGGTCGCTGCCGCCAGCCACCAGCCCAGGCGACGACCGGACCCGGGGGGCTCGACCGGCTCGAGCACGCGGGCCGGTTTCAGTCCCGGTGCCTGCAGCACGAACCGCAGGGTTTCCACCCGCAGTTCGTCGCCCGACTCCAGCGCGCGCCGCCGCACGGCCTCGCCGTTGACCTCGACCGGTCCGTCCGCTTCGAGGATCAGCGCATCGTCGTCGACCCGGATGCGTGCATGCCTGGCCTGGAGGCCTGCATCGCGGATGTCGGCGTCGGGTGCGGATCCGAGCGACAGTCCGCCTCCGATGTCGAAGGTCCGGCCGGTCAGCGGGCCGGACGCGCCTTTCAGTCGATAGTTCATGCAATCGTCCCGGCGGCGAGGCGTCGGATGAAGGGGCTAGCGTTCATGATGGGCTGAGATCGTGACTGGCGTCGCGATATTCAAGCACTTCTCGCAGCACGGCGGTCGCATAGCAGCCGGGCCGGAGGCGGAAGGAAAGCGCAAGCGCGCCCGGTGCCGGCCAGGTCCAGGAAAGGTCGAGCACGCGCATCCTCAGCGGCCGGCGCTCGGCAGACAACCCGAAGCGCTGCAGACCCACGACCAGCTCCGCATGCTCCTCGAGCACCGCACCCTCGAGCGCGGCGACCTCGCCGGTCGGGACCGGACCGTCCTCGCCGGCCATCGGCCCGGTCGGGTGGACGTCCTGGCCGGCGACCCGGGCCTGGAGTTCCTCGTCCACGGTTTCGGCGGCGAAGACCGACCGGCTGCCGTCGAGCATCAGCAGCTCGCCGGCTCGGGCCCGGTTCCAGCTGGAATCGAGAATCCGGGCCTCGAGCACGCGGTTGAAGACCAGCGAGCGCGCGGCCGACAGGTAGAACCCGCGCTTGGCGCGCGACGGCTTGCGCCGCAATTCGCCACGAAACAGGCGATAGGCACGGGCGATATTGTTGCCGCCGAAGCGCTGCTCGCCGAAGCCGTTCGGCACCCCGCCGTTGCGGATCGACGCCAGCCTCTGCTCGATCGCGTCGCGATCGCCTTCGACGTCACGAACGACGATCTCGAACGCGTTGCCGGCCAGCCGACCGCGCTGGATCTTGCGAGCGTGGCGGGTCACCGACAGCACCTGCAGCGAGTCGTCCGACCAGGCCGCGACGTCCGGATCGTCCCGTCCGGGCAGCTGGATCGTGAACGGCTGGCGGGTCACGGCGTTGCGGTCCTTCAGCCCGGCAAAGCCCACGGAACGGAGCGCGACGCCGGCGTGGTCGGCGAGCCGGCGTGCGATATCCATCGTATTGGCTTCGCACTTTTCCACCTCGAGCCACAGGTGTTCGCCGGAACCGCTGGGAGCGTAGCCCACGTCCTCGACCACGCGAAAGTCCTCGGGCCGGGTCCGGATCGACCCGCGACCGACCGGGTCGCCCCAGGCGCGCGGCGACTCCGGGCGTCCGCTCCCGCCGGATGACGGGTCCTTCGAAGGTGAATCAGCCACCCGCCGGCGGCCCGTCGGTATCGGCCCGGTCGCTATCGACCGTCCCGGTGCCGGTGTCGGAAGCTTCGGTCCCTTCCGGCGGTGGTCGCTGGCTCGATTCCGGCAGGGTCTCGAGTTCGCGCAAGGCTTCGGTCTGGCCTTCGGGCAGGTCGTCGGGATCGACCACGAGGTAGAAGCGCTCGCCGTCGCGCACCAGGCCCAGCTCGGCGCGGGCGCGCTCCTCGACCGCCTCGAGCCCGCTCTTCAGGTCGGCGACCTCGGCAGCCAGCGCGTCATTGCGCTCGCGCAGCACTCCGTTGCGCTCGAGCTGTTCGTCGACCTGGCGGCGCAGGTCGCCGATCTGCCCGTACTGGCGCCACAGTCCGATCTGGAGCACCACCAGCAGCAGGATCAGCACTCCCATCATGACGCGCATCGTTCGACTCCCCGAAGCTTGGCGCAGGTCTTTTGCGGCAGAGTGTAGCGCGCCATGCGGTCAGCCGACCGGGCCGAGCAGATCGTCGAGTACGTGGAAATAGACCTCGGGCAGGCGTTCGAGGTCGGACAACGCGATGCACTCGTCGACCTGGTGGATCGTCGCGTTGACCGGTCCGAGCTCGACGACCTCGATGCCGAGCGGCCCGAAAAAGCGCCCGTCCGATGTTCCGCCGCCGGTGTCGGGCGTCGGCGACCGGCCGAGCACGTCCCGGCAGGCGGCATCGACGGCGTCGACCAACGGCCCCGCGGCGGGCCCGAACGGCGCCCCGGAAACGCGCCAACCCAGTACCCACTCGCCGGGCGCGGACTCGTCGATGATCGTCCGCACCCGGGACTCCAGCGTCGCGGCGCTGGTGTTCGGGTTGTGCCGGATATTGAACCGGATCTCGATCTCGCCCGGAGTGACGTTCTCCGCGCCGGTACCGGCAGTCACGTTCGAGACCTGCAGGCGGGTCGCGGGGAAGGCCTCGTCGCCGTCGTCGAAGCGCATCGTCGTCAGCGCCGCCAGTAGAGGCGCGGCGCGGTGGACCGGGTTGTCGGCGGGATCGGCATAGGCGGTGTGGCCCTGCTTGCCGCGCACCCGAAGCACGCCCTGCAGGCTGCCGCGCCGGCCGATCCGCATCACGTCGCCCAGCCGGCGGCTGCTCGACGGCTCGCCGACCAGCACGTGATCGGGCAGCGCATCGCGCTGGTCGAGCCAGTCGACGACCCGTACCGTGCCGTCGGTCGCCGGACCCTCCTCGTCGGAGGTCACCAGGACCGACAGCGTGCCGCGGTGCTCCGGGCGCTCGGCAAGAAAGCGCTCGATCGCGACCACGAACGCCGCCACCGACCCTTTCATGTCGGCCGCCCCGCGCCCGTAGAGCTGGCCGTCGCGCTCGGTCGGCTCGAACGGCGGCGACGTCCAGTCGCCCTCCGGTCCGGGCGGAACCACGTCCGTGTGTCCGAGCAGGAGCAGGTGGGGCGCACCCGTTCCGTGCTGTGCAAGCAGGTTGTCCACCTCGCCGAAGCGCAGGCGATCGACCCGCATCCCGGCGTTGCCCAGGCGCTCGGCCAGCAGCTGCTGGCATCCGGCATCGTCGGGCGTGACCGATGGGCGCCGGATCAATTCGCGGGTCAGGGCCAGGACATCGTCGCTCATGGGTTCTCCAGCCAGTCGCGGATCTCGTCGGAGAAGCCCACCCGCACCTCGCCGCCGCGCTCGAACACCGGTCGCTTGACCAGGGTCGGGTGGTCCTGCAATGCGGGCAGCACGGCAACCGGTTCCATCGCCGGCCGCTCCTGCTCCGGGAGTTGGCGCCAGGTCGTCGAACGCCGGTTGACCAGCGTGTCCGGACCGACCGCGTCCAGCCATCGACGCAGGTCGGCGGTGGTCACGCCGGTCTCGCGCAGGTCGACCCAGTCGTGGTCGATGCCCTGCTCGTCCAGCCACCTGCGCGCCTTGCGGCAGGTATCGCAGCTGCCGATTCCGTAGACGATCATGGCCACCCCTCAGCGCGCCGCACGAAGAAGGTCATTGACCGACGTCTTGGCACGGGTCTTCTCGTCGACCTGCTTGACGATGATCGCGGCGTTGAGTGAATGGCTACCGTCCTCGGCCGGCAGGCTGCCGGCGACCACCACGGAACCGGCGGGCACGCGGCCGGTCGTGACCTCGCCGGATTCGCGGTTGTAGATACGGGTGCTGCTGCCGATGAACACGCCCATGCCGATCACCGCGCCCTTCTCCACAATCACGCCTTCGACCACTTCGCTGCGCGCGCCGATGAAGCAACCGTCCTCGATGATGGTCGGCTGGGCCTGGAGCGGTTCGAGCACCCCTCCGATGCCGGCCCCGCCGGACAGGTGGACCCCGGCCCCGATCTGCGCACAGGAGCCGACCGTCGCCCAGGTGTCGATCATGCTGCCCGGCCCGACCCACGCGCCGATATTGACGTAGCTGGGCATCAGTACCGCATCCCGGCCGATGAACGCCCCCTGTCGAACGGTCGCGTCCGGCACCAGGCGGGCACCGCAGTCGTCGATCGGGTCGTCGTCGCCGGCGAAGCGCAGCGCGACCTTGTCGAAATAGCGACGTCCGCCGTCGTGCATGACGCGGTTGTGGGTGATCCGGAAATGAAGCAGGATCGCCTGCTTCAGCCACTCGTGCACCGTCCAGCCTTCGTCGCCGGGCGTGGCCACCCTGAGGTCGCCGCGCTCCAGCCCGAAGAGTGCGCGATCGACCGCGTCGCGCAGTCCGGGTTCGTAGCGGCCGGGCCCGAGCGTGTCGCGCTGCTCCCAGGCCTCTTCGATGACCGGTCGAATCGTCGATTCCAGTTCGCTCATCATGACTCTCCTGTGGGTTCTGAGGCCGGCCGCACCTCGGCCGGATCGAGACGCTCGCGGAGTCGTCGTTCCAGGTCCGCCGCGCGCTCGCCGTCGAGCGGTCGGCCTTCGCGGTCCGAAATCTTGAACACGTCCTCGACCCGCTGGCCGAAGGTCGCGATGCGAGCGTCGTGTAGACGCAGGTCGGCGGCCAGGAGCGCCTCGGCGATCGCCGAGAGCAGGCCGGGACGATCGGTCGTCGCGATGTCGAGCCGGGTCAGCCCGTCCTGCGCTTCGACCACGATCTCCGATCGGGTCAGGAAATGCCGCAGCCGCCGAGGGATCGGCCGACCGGGCAGTGCGCGGATATCCCGGCTGGTCAGCTGCCCGGCCAGCGCGCGCTCGAGGCGCTGGGTGTCGGAGGCATTCATGCAGCCGCCGTTGGCGTCCATCAACTGGAACACGTTCCAGCTTCGCGCATCCCGCGTGGTCGCGACCCGGGCGGCGAGCACGTTCAGCTCCATCCGGTCGAATTCCCGGGCGGTGATCGCGAACAGGCCGTCGAAGTCGTCGGCGTGCACGAACACTTCGGTGATGCCCTTTTCGGCCAGGTTGCGGCACGCCACGAGAGGACGCGGCGAGCGCTCCAGCACGCACCCGGCCGACCAGGCCAGCTGGTCGGCATCGATCCGCACCAGGCCGTCGACGGGCAGGCGGTCGAACAACTGCTCGGCCGCATCGCGGTCGATGCCCCCGGCGTCCAGCTCGGCCAGGGCCTCGGATCGGATTTCCGCGGCCAGCTCGGCACGGTCCTGCAGCGCGGCCTCGCCCTCGACCAGGCGATCGGTGGCCGCCGTGAACAGCTCCCAGAGCAGGGAATCCTTCCAAGAATTCCAGAGCTTGGGCCGGGTTGCAGCGATATCGGCGACGGTCAGCACATAGAGGTATTCGAGCCGGCGCTGCGTTCCGACCGCACGCGCGAAGCGATCGATGACGGCCGGGTCGGAAATGTCCTGGCGCTGAGCGGTCATCGACATCAGCAGGTGCTGCTCGACCAGCCAGACGACCAGGTCGCGATCCTCCTGGCGAAGGTCCAGCCGTTCGAGAAAGGAGCGTGCATCCTCGGCGCCGAGCTCCGAATGATCACCGCCCCTTCCCTTGGCGATGTCGTGGAACAGCGCACCGAGATAGAGCAGCTCCGGAGACTCGAGGCGCTCGAACACGTCCATCGCCCGGGCGAACGCCTCGGGGTACTTGCGATACGCGAACCGGCGCAGGTTGCGGATCACGAACAGAATGTGCTGGTCGACCGTATAGACATGGAACAGATCGAATTGCATTCGGCCCGTGATCGCCCCGAACGCGGGCAGCAGCGCGGCCAGCACGCCGTAGCGGTTCATCCGTTCGAGCTGCGAATACACCCGGCGCTCGCGGCGCAGCAGCTGGAGGAACAGATCCAGGTTCGCGGGGTCGGAGCGAAACTCGTCGTCGATCAGGTAGAGGTGGTCCCGGATCAGCCGGATCGTGGAGGCGCGCACGCCCCGGATCGCCTCATCGTCGGCCAGCACCAGGAACAGCTTCAGCAGGAGATCGGGCTGCCGCACGAACGCCTGCTCGTCGACCAGCTCCAGGTAGCCGTGGGTGACCCGGAACGTGTCGTCGATCGCATAGGAAGGCAGGTGCCTGCGGCCCGCCAGCAGCTCTTCTTCGAAGATCTGCAGCTGCTGTTCGTTCAGGCGCTCGATCCGCATCACCGTGCGGTAGTACTGCTGCATGAAGGCTTCGACCGCCGCGTTGCCGTCCGGCGCATCGAATCCGAAACACGCCGCCAGCTTGCGCTGGTAGTCGAACAGCAGTCGCTCTTCGGCCCGCCCGGCGATCTCGTGCAGCGCCCAGCGGATCGCCCACAGTCGGTTGCGCGATTCGACCAGCTCCTCGTGCTCGCGCTCGGAAAGGAAGTCGTGCTCGACCAGGCCGTGCAGGGTCGATGTGCCGAAATGCCGCCGCGTGACCCAGGCGATCATCTGCACGTCGCGCAGGCCGCCCGGTCCGTTCTTCAGGTCCGGCTCGAGGTTGTAGACCGTGTCCTCGTGCTGGTCGTGCCGCTGCTGCTGTTCCTCGAACTTGGCCGCGAAGAATTCGTTGGCCGGCCACAGGGCGGGTGCGTCCGTATCGGTCCGCATGGCCTCGAACAGCGTGCCCGAGCCGTGGATCAGCCGCGACTCCATCAGATTGGTAGCCACGCCGACGTCTTCGGCCGCGGCACGGATGCACTCGGTAACGGTGCGGACGCCGTGGCCCGGGTGCAGGTCAGCGTCCCAGAGAACGCGGACGAAATCTTCCAGCGCACGCTCGGGCCCGGGCTCCGCGTCGGGCCTCAGGATCAGCAGATCGGTGTCGGAATGCGGATGCATTTCGCCGCGGCCGAAGCCGCCGACGGCGATCAGTTCCAGCGCGGCAGAGGCTGGAATCAGCGCCTGCCAGGCCGTCAGCACCAGTTGCTCGATGACCCACGCGCGGGCCTGGACGAGATCGCGGATATCGCTGCCGGCCTCGAACTGACCGGCCAGCACGCCGTCGGCGTGACGCCGCGCCGCGCCGAGTTCGCGCGACAGCCGATCGGGCACCGCTTCGATGGCCTGCAATGCCCGGAGGTCCAGGCAGTTCCGGGATGCCGGCGGGGCCAGCAGGCGGTCGATCACAACGGGTCGTCGGGCAACCGGGTCAGGACGTCGACGCCGTCGTCGGTCACGGCCATGGTGTGCTCCCACTGGGCCGACAGGCTGCGGTCCTTGGTCAGCACGGTCCAGCCGTCGGCCAGCAGCTTCGTGCCGGGCTTGCCGAGATTGATCATCGGCTCGATCGTGAAGGTCATGCCGGGCTCGAGCACGACGCCTTCGCCGGGCCTCCCGTAATGAAGTACCTGGGGCGGCTCGTGGAAACCGCGCCCGATGCCGTGGCCGCAGTACTCGCGGACCACGGAACAGCGCTGGCCCTCGGCGTATTTCTGGATGGCCGCGCCGATGTCGCCGAGCGTCACGCCGGGCTCGACCATCTCGATGCCCGTGACCATGGCCTCGTAAGCGACGTCGCAGATCCTGCGCGCCTTGATCGACGGTTCACCGACGTGGAACATCTTGCTGGTGTCGCCGTGCCAGCCGTCCTGGATGACCGTGACGTCGATGTTGACGATGTCGCCGTCCTTGAGCACCCGGTCCCCGGGGATGCCGTGGCAGACCACGTGATTGACCGAGGTGCAGATGGATTTCGGAAAACCGCGATAGTTCAGCGGGGCCGGAACACCCTTCAACTCGTCGACGATATAGGCGTGCGCGATCGAGTCCAGCTCGCCCGTGGTCACGCCCGGCCGGACGTGCTCGCGGAGCATTGCGAGCACGCTGGCGGCCTGCTGGCCGGCCACGCGCATCGCTTCGATCTCGTCGCGGCTCTTCAGGTGAATGCCGTCTTGCTTCGGGCGCGAATGCATGGGTCGATCCGGTTCGAGCGTCGGCCCGTATTCTAGCGCACCCGGTCGAAGCCCTTGCTCCGGCGGGCGAGCCGTGACGACCGGCCCATGCCTTCCGGCACTATCGAGCGCTCACTCGCGCATGACAGAATTCGCGCTTCGTTTCACCACCCTCCGGATTGCTGGAATCGACTCCATGGCCAGACCGCTCAGAATCGCGCTCCCCTTCGTCATCGTCGCAGCCGCGATCACCTTGTTCGTGCTGATGATCGCCGGAAACGAGCGCCCCGAACGCCGCACCGCCGAACCGGCTTCGATGCTGGTCGAAGTCATCCGGCCGACGGTCAACGATGACCGCTTCATCGTTTCCGGCCAGGGCACCGTCCAGCCGCGCAACGAGACCACGGTCGTGTCGGAAGTGACGGGACGGATCGTGTCCCTGGCCGAGGAATTCAACGCTGGAGGGTTCTTCGAAGCGGGCACGGAACTGGCACGCATCGACCCGAGCGACTACGAGGCCGCCCTGCTGGCGGCGGAGGCCGACCTGGCCGCGGCGCGCGCGACCCTGGCCGACGAGCAGGCCCGTTCCGACGCGGCCCGCGATGACTTCGAGCGTCTCTACGGCACCGACCGCGAGCCCAGCGACCTGACCCTGCGCCTGCCCCAGCTCGCCCGGGCCGAAGCCGCCGTCCAGGCCCAGGAGGCTGCCGTGATGCGCGCCCGGCGCAACCTGGAGCGCACCCGGATCCGCCTGCCCTACGACGGCATGGTGGTGCGCCGGGACGCCGACCTCGGCCAGTTCGTCCAGGCCGGCAGCACGCTCGGCGTCACCTTCGCCACGGACGTCGCCGAAGTGAGGCTGCCGATGTCCGATCGCGACCTGTCCTTCCTGGATCTGCCGCCGGCCACGCAACGCGATACGCTGCGCCGCCCGGTCACGCTCACCGCGACGGTCTCCGGCCGCCCGGGCAGCTGGCCGGCGACGCTGGTCCGCACCGAGGGCGTGGTCGACGAGAACACCCGCCTGACCTACCTGGTCGCGGAAATCAAGGACCCCTACGCGCTCGATGCCGACGGAGCGGAGCGTGCGTTGCCGATCGGCACCTACGTCGAGGCGGCCATTCCCGGCCGCGAAGCCGGGGGGTTGATCGTTCTGCCCGCCGAAGCCGTGCACGGCGGCAACCAGGTCTATGTGGCCAATGCCGATGACCAGCTCGAGGTGCTCACCGTCGATATCGTCCGCAAGACCTCCGACCGGGTCTACATCGACAACGCGATCGGCGCCGACGATCGAATCGTGACCACCGCCATCCCGGCACCGGTGCCGGGCCTACGGCTGCGAATCCGCGAGGAGGAATCGGCCGACCCCGAACTGAGGTTGCTACCGGCCGAGGAATTCGCCACGGCCGCTGACGATTCGGCGGCCGCGGACGCGGAGGAGCCGATCGAATGAACCGGGGCTGGTACGGCAACATCATCGCGTGGTTCGCCCACAACGCGGTGGCGGCAAACCTGCTGATGGCAGCGCTCGTCGCCGGGGGCATCTGGTCGGCAATCACCATCACCAAGGAAGTCCAGCCCCGAATCGTGCTGGACTCCATCAGCGTCAGCGTGCCCTATCGCGGCGGCACCCCGAAGGACGTCGAACAGGGCGTACTGATCAAGATCGAGGAAGCCGTCGAGGACGTCGAAGGCATCGAGGAGATCGTTTCCACCGCTCGCGAGGGTTCCGGTACGGTTCGGATCGACGTGCTTCCCGAGTACGACGTGATCGAGGTGCTCGACCAGGTCAAGAGCCGTGTCGACGCGATCTCGACCTTTCCCGCCGAAACCGAGCGGCCGACCTACCGGCGCAACCAGTTCACCCAGGAAGTCATTTACGTCAGCGTGTTCGGCGAAGTGCCGGAGCGAACGCTGAAGGAAGTCGCCCGCCAGCTCAGGACCGAGCTCGTAGCCCTGCCCGACGTGGCGCAGGCCGACCTGCTCGGCGACCGCCCCTACGAGATCGGCATCGAGGTTCGCGAAGAAACCCTCCGCGCCTACGGCCTGACCCTGGCCGAGGTCGCCAGCGCGGTGCGCGCCTCGTCGCTGGACCTGCCGGGCGGACGGATCGAAGCCGCCGGCGGCGACATCCTGGTGCGCACGGTCGGCCAGGCCTACGTCGGTCGGGATTTCCGCGACATCGTCGTCCGCTCCAACCCGGATGGCTCCCGCGTGCTGCTCGACGACATCGCCGAGATCGACGACGGCTTCGTCGAACGGGATTTCTACGCCCGCCACAACGACCAGCCGGCGATCGCGATCCGGGTCGTCAGCACCGGCGGGCAGGACGCGCTGGCTGCATCCGAAGCGGCCCGGACCTTCATCGAGGCCAGGCAGGAGGCCTTGCCCGACGGCGTCAATGTCGCGTGGTGGGCCGATTCGGCCTACTACCTGCAGGACCGGCTCGGCATGATGACCAAGAACCTGCTGGCCGGCGCGTTCCTGGTATTCCTGATCCTGACCCTGTTCCTGCGCCTGAAGCTCGCATTCTGGGTCATGGTCGGCCTGCTCGTCGCGTTTGCCGGCACACTGTGGGCGCTGCCCCTGGCCGGCGTCACGATCAATCTGATCAGCCTGTTCGGCTTCCTGGTGGTCCTCGGTATCGTGGTCGACGACGCGATCGTCATCGGCGAGTCCGCGTTTACCGAAATCCGGGAGAGAGGCCACTCGGCGGACAATGTGGTCGACGGAACGATGAAGGTCGCCGTGCCCGCCACCTTCGGCGTACTGACCACGATAGCGGCCTTCGCGCCGATCCTGATGATCGACGGGGTTTCCGGCCAGTTCTTCGCACCGATCGGCTGGGTAGTGGTAATTGCTCTTGCCATGTCGTTGATCGAGTCGAAGCTGATTCTCCCGGCCCACCTCGCGCACATGAAGGTGCGGACCTACTCCGAGAACACCAGCAATCCGCTGATCCGGCTGCAGCGACGATTCTCGGACAGCTTGTACCGGTTCGCGGACAGCGTCTACCTCCCGGTGCTGCGCCGGATGCTGCGCGCACGCTACGTCGCCCTGGCCGGCTTCGTCGCCGCACTGATCGTGTCCGTCGGCTTCGTCGCCGGGCCGTTCGTGAAGTGGGATTTCTTCCCCGACGTCGCCGGCGATTTCATGCGGGCCCAACTGGAAATGAACGAGGGCACCCCGTCGACCGTGACCTTCCGGGCGATGGATCACCTGTCGGAGTCGCTGGAGCGCGTCGACGAAAGGATGCAGGAGGAGTTCGGGCTCGAGGAGTCGGTCGTGCGGACCCGCTACATGTGGTCCGGCTCGGAGACTGCCGGCAATCTGATCGTCGAACTGCACCGCACCGACGACGAACGTCTGAACGTGACCGAGATCGAACGACGCTGGCGCGAGGAAGTCGGACAGATCGTCGGCGCCCGGACCCTGCAGATCGGCGGGCCGGGCGGGCCGGGCGGAGACGGGCCGGACATTTCCTTCCAGCTCGTCGGCAGCGATCTCGGCCAGCTCGAGTCGGCCGCCTCGGAGCTCGAGCGCGCCATCCTGGAGTACGAAGGCACCTTCGACGTCCGCAACAGTTTCGAGGTCGGTCTGCGCGAGCTGCAGATCGAGATCAAGCCCGAGGCGGAAGTGCTGGGCCTGAGCCAGCAGACCCTTGGCCGCCAGGTCCGTCAGGCCTTCTTCGGCGAAGAAGTCCAGCGCATCCAGAGGGGCGAGGACGACGTCCGCGTCATGGTCCGCTACCCGCTCGAGCAGCGTACCTCCGAGGGCTACCTCGAGGAAATGAGAATCCGCACGCCGAGCGGCGACGAGGTTCCATTCGGCGCGGTCGCCGAGGTCGTCGAGGGCACCAGTCCATCTTCGATCCGCCGCTACAACGGTGAGCGCGCGATCAGCGTGACCGGCCGGGTCGACAGCGAACTCGCCGAAGCCGGCCGGATCATCGGCGAACTGCGCCAGGACGTTCTGCCCTCGATCCTGGCCGGGCACGCGGGCGTCGACGTCCGGCTCTCGGGCCAGACGCGGGCCCTGCAGGATATTCAGCGCCAGTTGTTCACCGGCACGCTGCTCACGCTGTTCCTGATCTATGCGCTGATCGCGATTCCGCTGCGCTCCTATCTCCAGCCGCTGCTGATCATGTCGGTGATTCCCTTCGGATTCATCGGCGCAGTGTTCGGCCACTGGCTGCTTGGCATGCAGATGAGCATGATCAGCATCTTCGGCATCGTCGCCCTGGCCGGCGTTGTGGTCAACGACAGCCTGATCCTCGTCGATTTCGTGAACACGCACCGGGAAAACGGCGAGTCGAGAGTCGACGCCGCGCTGAAAGCCGCACGCGCCCGCTTCCGCCCGATCCTGCTGACCTCGGCGACGACGTTCCTCGGCCTGGCCCCGATCGTGTTCTTCGAGCGCAGCCTCCAGGCCCAGGGCGTCGTTCCGATGGCCGTATCGCTGGCCTTCGGAATCATCTTTGCCACGCTGATCACGCTGGCGCTGATCCCGATCCTGTACCTGATCGGCGACGACCTGACCGGCCTGGCCGGGCGAATCCTCGGCCGGCGGCAGCAAGGCGACAGCGCGGACGGCCACCCGACGAAGGCCTGATGTGGCCGGCTCGAATAGCGCAGATCCGGTGCCACTGGATGCATTGACCGATCCGTACACCGATCGGATCGAAGTGCACGAAATACGGCAACTGGCCGCAGCGGCACTCGACCGCAGTACCGCCTGGGTCTTCGCCCACGGCGATCACCGTCTCACGGGCACCGACGCCGACCGACTGACCGACCTGCTCGCGCGTCGAGCAGGCGGGGAGCCGATCCACTACCTGCTCGGTGAGCGCGAATTCTTCGGCCGCATGTTCCGTGTCGGACCGGAGGTACTCATCCCGCGCCCGGAAACCGAGCACCTGGTCGAGGCCGTGCTGGCACTGGACCTGCCCGCCGGCGCGCGCGTCGTCGACGTCGGCACCGGGTCGGGCTGTATCGGCCTGACCCTGGCGGCCGAACGACCCGATTGGTCGATCGTACTGACCGATGTCTCCGAGGATGCGCTCGGGATCGCCGAAGCCAATCGCTCGGTTCTCCGTTCGGACAACGCGACCCTGGTTCATTCCGACCTCCTGTCCGGCGTGGACGGTGTCTTCGACGCCGTGGTCAGCAACCCGCCCTACGTGGCCGACGACGATCCGCACCTGGACCAGGGCGACCTGCGCTTCGAACCGCGCACCGCCCTGACCGACGGCGCCGACGGGCTGGCGCTGATCCGGTCGCTGGTCGCCCAGGCGTTCGACCGGCTCGCGCCGGGCGGCTGGCTCTGGCTGGAGCACGGCCACGATCAGGCCGCGGCGGTCCGGCACCTGCTGAACGACGCCGGATATCTTGCGGTCGAAAGCCGGCCGGACCTGGCCGGGATCGAGCGGATTGCCGGCGGGCGCCGGCCGGCCTGACGGCACCGCGAGCACAGCGCTGCGCGACGCCTTGTCGGCCGTTGCGCCGGGAAGTTGGCCAGCGTTTCGCCTTGCGGGCTTCGCGGCGCGGCTTCGGCTATCGTGCCGGATACCGCCAGATGCGTTTCGCCACGCGGGCTTTGCCGCACGGCTTCGGCTATCGTGCCGGATACCTCCAGATGCGTTTCGCCACGCGGGCTTTGCCGCACGGCTTCGGCTATCGTGCCGGATACCTCCAGATGCGTTTCGCCACGCGGGCTTCGCGTCAGGGGTCGGAGCCGTTCGAAAGGCGGTTTCGCCACGCGGGCTTCGCCCGCTTGCTGGCGAGGTACTTTTGACAGTCGCCTCAAAAAGTAGCCAAAAGCGCTTTCAGAAGCTGTGCGAACGGGGCGGGGTTGCCTGTGAGATGGCGCCGCGGCGCAGAAAATCGCTTAGCGCGCTGAGACACGAGAAGTTTGTCACGCGCCAGTTTTCCGCTACCCGGGTAGCGATCGAAGGCGGATCTGCCCCGGTGGGGCAACCCCTCGGGACGCACGTGCTTCCTATCTTCGACCATCGACCGGATCCCGCCTCGGGTAACCCCCGAGATTGCGCTCGACAGCTTCTCCTGAGTCGGGGTCGACCACCGATTCTTGGCGCCACGGCATCAGCCGAGATAGTCGTCCCTCGATACGCCCTGCTTGTAAGAAGCGCTTTTGCCTTCTTTTGTCGCGATTGACAAAAGAAGGTCGCCCGCAAGCGCGTAGCGCGGGGCGAAAGGCCTTTGGGGGTTTGTTTTTCGAATGCAAAGCAAGAACAAGGGCGTTTCGCCACGCGGGCTTCGCCCGCTTGCTGGCGAGGTACTTTTGACAGTCGCCTCAAAAGTACCCAAAAGCGCTTCCAGAAGCTGTGCGAACGGGGCGGGGTTGCCCGTCAGGTCGCGCTGCGGCGCAGAAAATCGCTTATCGCGCTGAGACACGAGAAGCTTGTCACGCGCCAGCTTTCGGCTACCGGATGAGGGATCGGAGTCCGAGCGGCCTTGTGAGCGATTCGCTTCGATGTCGCTGGCGGACCGGAGCGGATATCGTTCCGCGATCACCGTCGGTAGCCTGGAGGTTGCGCTTTACAACTTCTCCTGAGTCGAGGTCGACCACCGATTCTTGGCGCCGCGGCGTTGTCCGAGAAACTCTTCCCGCGATACGCCCCGCTTGTGAGAAGCGCTTTTGCCTTCTTTTGTCGCGATTGACAAAAGAAGGTCGCCCGCAAGCGCGCAGCGCGGGGCGAAAGGCTTTTGGGGGTTTGTTTTGGTTCTCGATTTCGAAGCAAGAACAAAGGCGTTTCGCCACGCGGGCTGCGCCCGCTTTCTGGCGAGGTACTTTTGACAGTCGCCTCAAAAGTACCCAAAAGCGCTTCCAGAGGCTGTGCGAACGGGCCGGGGTTGCCCGTCAGGCCGCGCTGCGGCGCAGAAAATCGCTTAGTGCGCTGAGACGCGAAAAGCTTGTCACGCGCTAGCTTTCTTCTGCCCGGATAGCGATCGAAGACGATCTGCCCTGGTGGGCAACCCCTCGGGACGCAAGCGCTTTCTATCGTCGAACATCGACCGGATCCCGCCGTGGGTAACCCCCGAGGTTGCGCTTTACAGCTTCTCCTGAGTCGAGGTCGACCACCGATTCTTGGCGCCGCGGCGTTGTCCGAGAAACTCTTCCCGCGATACGCCCCGCTTGTAAGAAGCGCTTTTGCCTTCTTTTGTCGCGCCTGACAAAAGAAGGTCGCCCGCAAGCGCGCAGCGCGGGGCGAAAGGCCTTTGGGGGTTTGTTTTTCGAATGCAAAGCAAGAACAAGGGCGTTTCGCCACGCGGGCTTCGCCCGCTTGCTGGCGAGGTACTTTTGACAGTCGCCTCAAAAGTACCCAAAAGCGCTCCTTTACAACCGTGCGAACGGAGCGGGATTGCTCGTGAGACGCGGGCGCGGCGCAATGAATCGCTTAGCGCGCCGAGACACGAGGAGCTTGTCACGCGCCAGCTTTCCGCTACCCGGGTAGCGATCCAAGACGATCTGCCCCGGTGGGCAACCCCTCGGGACGCAAGTGCGCAGCGCGGGGGCGAAATGCTAGGGAGACTTCGGAATGCGCTGCCGAGTCACGGCAGCGTTTCAGAACAGGGCAAACGCGAGCCTAGGCAAACGCACTCACACACAGACTGATCAGTCCGCTGGAGAAGATGCCCAGCGCCAGCATCGCCACACCATTGATCGACAGCACCGCCTTGAAGTCGAACGGTGCATCGACGGGCGTGCTGTTTTCCGGGTCGTCGAAGTACATCAGCTTGACAACGCGCAGGTAGTAGAACGCGCCGATCACGGCCGTGACCACGGCCAGGATCGACAGGCCGGTGAAGCCTGCCTGGATGGCCGCGGCGATGACCTGCCACTTGGCGAAGAAGCCGACGAAGACCGGGACACCGGCCAGCGAGAACATCAGCATCAGCATCACCAGCGCGAACCAGGGGCTACGCTTGGCCAGGCCCTTGAAGTCGTCGAGGTTCTCGGCCTCCACGCCCTGGTGGGACAGCAGGATCATCATCGCGAAGGCCCCCGCCGACATAAGCGTGTAGACGATAGTGTAGAAGGTCGCAGCGGCGTAGCCGGCCGCGGTTCCGGCCAGCAGGCCAAGCAGGATGAAGCCGACGTGTGAGATCGTCGAATACGCCAGCATCCGCTTGATGTTGGCCTGCGCGATCGCGACCACGTTGCCGAGGATCATCGAAAGCGCGGCGAGCACTGCCAGCATCATCTGCCAATCGGCGTGCAGCGGTCCCATGCCGTCGGAAAGCAGCCGGATGGCCAGAGCCAGGTAGCCCAGCTTCGGCAGCGAGGCGATCAACAGCGTGACCGCTGCCGGCGCGCCCTGGTAGACGTCCGGAAGCCACATGTGGAACGGAACGGCGCCGAGCTTGAACGCGATGCCGACGACCAGGAACACCAGGCCGAAGGCCAGCAGCGCATCACCGGAGGCCGCCTGACCCAGCGCCGCGGAAATCTCGTTCAACGCCAGGGTGCCGGTTGCTCCGTAGATCAGACTCATCCCGAACAGCAGGATGCCCGAGGCCAGTGAGCCGAGGATGAAGTACTTCATCGCCGCTTCGGCTCCGCTGGCCGAATCGCGATTCAACGCGACCAGGGCATAGCTCGAAAGGGCCAGCAGCTCGAGACCGAGGTAGACCGTCAGCATGCTGCCGGCCGAGATCATGATCATCACGCCCAGCAGCGCGAACAGGCTCAGCGAATAGAACTCGCCCTTGAACAGGCCGGCCATGCGCAGAAAGTGCTTGGAATAGACGAATACACCCATCAGCACCAGGTAGGCGAACAGCTTGACGATATCGCCGAACCGGTCGCGCACGAAGGTGTCGCTGAACGCGAGGACGGCCTCTCCCGCCGGCGTCATCATGCGCAGCGTGATGATCACCGCGAAGGCCAGCACCATCAGCGCCAGGGTGTGAGTCAGGCCGCGCCGGGACTCGGTCACGAACAGGTCCGCGACCAGCACTACGCAGGCCATGGCGGCAATGAAGATTTCCGGCAGCGCGAGCTGCAGTTCCGAAACGCTCATCAATCGACCTTCGTTGTCGTGATGTGGTCAACCAGGTTGGCCACGGAGGGTTCCATCATCTCGATCAGCGGATACGGCCAGACGCCGAGCCCCAGCGTGAACACGGCCAGCACCGTGAGCACGACCCACTCGCGGCCATTCAGGTCGCGCAGTTCCGCGACCTGCTTGTTGGCCACTTCACCGTAGAACACGCGCTTGACCAGGTACAGCGAATAACCCGCCCCCAGAATCAGGGTCATCGCAGCGAAGAATGCGAACCAGGCATTTGCCTTGAAAGCGGCCAGGATGACCATGAACTCGCCGACGAAGCCGCTGGTTCCCGGCAGGCCCGAGTTGGCCATGAAGAACAGGACCGCGAACATCGCGAACCACGGCATGGTGTTCGCGACTCCACCGTAGTCCGCGATCTGCCGACTGTGCATGCGGTCGTAGAGGACGCCGACGGCAAGGAACATTGCGCCGGAGATGAAGCCGTGCGAAATCATCTGGACCATGGCCCCGGAAATGCCGAGACCTGCGCCGGTCAGTTCACCGGTGTTGCGCGCGATGGCGAAGGCCAGGAACAGACCCAGGGTGACGAAGCCCATATGCGAGATCGAGCTGTAGGCAATCAGCTTCTTCATGTCCTGCTGGGCCAGGGCGACGAAACCGATATAGACGATCGCGACCAGCGACAGGCCGATCACCAGCCAGTCGAGGGCAGCCGAGCCGTCGGGCGCGATCGGCAGCGAGAAGCGGACCAGGCCGTAGCCACCGATCTTGAGCATCACTGCTGCCAGCACCACGGACCCGCCCGTAGGCGCCTCGACGTGGGCGTCCGGCAACCAGGTGTGGACCGGCCACATGGGAATCTTGACGGCGAAGGCGATCAGGAAGGCCAGGAAGACCCAGATCTGGGCCTCCAGCCCGATCGGCAGCTCGTGCAGGTCGGCGATCGCGAAGCTCCCGGCCTGCAGGTAGAGCCAGATCAGGGCGATCAGCATGAACACCGACCCGAAGAAGGTGAACAGGAAGAACTTGATGGTCGCGACGATCCTGTTCGGCCCACCCCAGATGCCGATGATCAGGAACATCGGCACCAGCATCGCCTCGAAGAACACGTAGAACAGCATCGCATCGAGCGCCGCGAACATGCCGGTCATCAACCCGGAAAGGATCAGGAACGCGCCGAGGTACTGGTTGACCCGGGTGCGGACAGAGCCGGCCGCGATCACCACGAGAACAGTCGTCAGAGCGGTCAGGGCGATCAGCGGCAGCGAGAACCCGTCGACCCCGAGGTGATAGTGGATGTCGAAGGCCTTGATCCAGGTCGTCTTCTCCTCGAACTGGTAGGCGGCGGTGCCCAGCTCGAAGCCGCCGAGCAGGACCAGCGACAACGCAAGCGCGGCAAGGCTGGCGACCAGGGCCAGGCCGCGGCCCAGGGAGGTCCGCGCCTCGGGCACGAACAGCAGGACGGACCCGACCAGGATCGGAAGCCAGACGACGAGGCTCAGCAGCGGCCAGTTCATGACACCCATCAGCGAATCAACCTTGAATTGTTCATTTCAGCAGCACGAAGGCGAAGACCAGGGCCACCAGGCCGATGATCATCGCGAACGCGTAGTGATAGAGGAAACCGGTCTGGACCTTGCGCACCCGATCGGCCGCCGCGCCGACGAGGCGCGCCGAGCCGTGGACCAGCCAGCCATCGATGATCATCCGGTCGCCCCGCTTCGACAGGAAGCCGGCCAGCCCCATGCCGCCGCCGACGATCACCTTCTTGTAGAACTCGTCGAAGCCGTACTTGCGGTCCAGCACGCTCCAGAGCCAGTGGAACCGGTTCTTTATGGCCGCCGCGATCGAGGGCTGGAACAGGTAGATCCACGTGGCAAGGCCGACACCGAGCATCGCCAGCCAGAACACAGGAGTGACGAACCCGTGCATCGCGAACGCGGCTGCACCGTGGAAGTGGCTTCCGAGCTCGGCCACCGGGTCGTTGGCAGGGTCGACGAAGATCGCATCCGACAGCGCGCCGCCGAAGAGCAGCGGCTCGACGGTGAAGTAGCCGATCAGCAGCGACGGGATCGCCAGCAGAACCAGCGGCACGGTGACCACCCAGGGCGATTCGTGCGCGTGCGACAGCGTTTCCTCGTCGGCGCGTGGCTTGCCGTGGAAGGTCAGGTACAGCATCCGGAACGTATACAGGGCGGTCACCACCACACCGGCATAGACGGCGAATACGGCGTAGGAGCCGCCGGTGCGCTCGACCAGCTTGGTCGACTCGATGATCAGGTCCTTCGAGAAGAAACCCGAGAAGAACGGGAAGCCGATCAGCGCCAGCGAGCCGATCCAGGCCGTGGCGGCGGTGATCGGCATGATCCGGCCCAGACCGCCCATCTCGCGCATGTCCTGCTTGTGGTGCATGGCAATGATCACCGAGCCGGCGGCCAGGAACAGCAGCGCCTTGAAGAACGCATGGGTCATCAGGTGGAAGATCGCCACCGAATAGGCCGAGGCGCCGAGGGCCACGGTCATGTACCCGAGCTGGGACAGGGTCGAATAGGCCACGACCCGCTTGATATCGTTCTGGACGATGCCGATCAGCCCCGTGAACAGCGCCGTGGTCGCACCGATGATCAGGATGAAGCTCAGGGCGGTGGACGACAATTCGTAGAGCGGCGACAGTCGCGCGACCATGAAGATGCCCGCCGTGACCATGGTCGCGGCGTGGATCAGCGCCGAGATCGGCGTAGGGCCTTCCATGGAATCGGGCAGCCAGACATGCAGCGGCACCTGGGCCGACTTGCCCATCGCTCCGATGAACAGGCAGATGCAGATGAAGGTCATCACCGACCACTCCACCCCGCCGAACGGCGAGAAGGTCTGACCGGCTACGGACGGTGCGGCAGCGAACACCTCGGCGTAATCCAGCGACCCCATGTACATCAACACGGCAGCCACGCCGAGCAGCAGGCCGAAGTCGCCGCCGCGGTTGACCAGGAAGGCCTTCAGGTTGGCCCGCACCGCCGACTCCTTCTTGAAATAGAAGCCGATCAACAGGTAGGACACCACGCCCACGGCCTCCCAGCCGAAGAACAGCTGCAGGAAGTTGTTCGCCATGACCAGCATCAGCATCGCGAACGTGAACAGGTTGATGTAGGCGAAGAAGCGCTGGTAGCCCGGATCGTCCTTCATGTAGCCGATCGTGTAGACGTGGACCATCAGCGATACGAAGGTCACCACGACCATCATCAGGGCGGTCAGCGAGTCGATCAGGAAGCCGACTTCGAGGTCGATGCCATCGACCACGGCCCACTTGTAGACCGTGTAGTTCAGCACCTGCCAGTCGGTGGTGAAGACCTGCCAGGCCACCCACGCAGACAGCGCGAACGAGCCGGCCACGGCCAGGATGGTCACGGTGTGAGCGCCGGCGCGCCCGATCGGGTGCCGCAGCAGCCCCGCGATTGCACTGCCGGCCAGCGGCAGTAGCGGGATCAGCAGCAATACGGTCTTGATATCCACTCGTCAGTTCGTCCGTTCGTTTCGCGTGACAGCCGGGCGCTTCAGCCCCGGAGTTCCTCGATGTCTTCGACGTTGATCGTCTGCCGGTTCCGGAACAGCACGACCAGGATGGCCAGGCCGATGGCGGCTTCGGCAGCGGCGACGGTCAGGATGAAGAACACGAAGACCTGCCCGTCCATGTTGTCGAGAAATCTGGAGAAGGCGATGAAGTTCATGTTGACCGCAAGCAGCATCAACTCGATCGACATCAGCAGGATGATGATGTTCTTCCGATTCAGGAAGATGCCGGCCACGCCGATCGAAAACAGGATCGCGCCGAGGGTCAGGAAGTGAGCCAGGGTGAGCATGTCAGTTCTCCTCGCCTTCCGATTCGACCTGAACCAGGCGGACCCGCTCTTCGCGCCGGATCCGGACCTGCTGCGACGGATCCTGGTACTTGGTCTGGGGGCGACGACGGTGGGTCAGCATGATCGCCGCCACGATCGCGACCAGCAATACGAAGCCGGCGATCTCGAAGGGGTACAGGTACTCGGTGAACAGCCATTCGCCCAGGGCGCGGGTGTTGCTGCCGTCGTCGTCCGACCTCGGCATCAGCACGTCGGTCTCGAGGCCGCGAGACCAGATCAGGATGAACAACTGTGCGGCCATGGCCAGGGCGACCAGGATACCCACCGGCAGATAGCGGGCAAAGCCCGCCTTGAGCACGGCCAGGTTGATGTCGAGCATCATCACCACGAACAGGAACAGCACCATCACGGCACCCACGTAAACGAGCACCAGGGTGATGGCCAGGAATTCCGCTTCCAGCAGCAGCCAGATGCAGGCTGCGGAAAAGAAGCAGAGCACCAGGAACAATACGGAATAGACCGGGTTGCGCGAGGTGATCACGCTCAGCGCGGCCAGGGTCAGCACGCCACCGAACAGGTAGAAGATGATTTCGATGATTGGCATGGTTTCAGTTCCGGTTCAGTCGATTCGGCCGTTACCGCTCATGGATGGCGACCGTTCGATCTTCGAACTCGTTTCCCTCTCGTTTCGGTTCATTGAAGCGCCGGGCGGGCCCTGACCCCGCTTCGTCCGGCGTCAGCGATACGCCGCGTCCCGGGCCCTGGCCGCGGCAATCTGCGGCTCGAGCCGATCACCCAGCGCCAGAAGCTGCTGCTTGTCGACGATGTTCTCGCCGCGGTTCTCGAAGTGGTACTCGGTAAAATCGGTCTCGACGATCGAGTCCACCGGGCAGCTTTCCTCACAGAAGCCGCAGTAGATGCACTTGAACAGGTCGATGTCGTAGCGCGTGGTCCGGCGGCTGCCGTCCTCGCGCTGGGTCGAGTCGATCGTGATCGCCAGCGCCGGACAGACCGCTTCGCAGAGCTTGCAGGCGATGCAGCGCTCTTCGCCGTTCGGGTAGCGGCGCAGCGCATGCAGGCCGCGATAGCGCGGTGACTTCGGCGTCTTCTCTTCCGGATAGCTGAGCGTGAACTTCGGCCGCGTGAAGTAGCGGAAGGTCAGGTTCAGGCCCTTGAAGAGCTCCAGCAGCATCAGCGACTGGAAATAATGGCGTACGGCTTTCATCGTCAACCTCCGTAGAACCCGGACACCCGGAACAGCGCGGCGACCAGAATCCAGACGATCGTGATGGGAATGAAGACCTTCCAGCCCAGGCGCATGATCTGGTCGTAGCGGTAGCGGGGGAAGGTCGCCCGGAACCACAGGAACAGGAACATGAAGCCGAAGGTCTTGATCAGGAACCAGTGCGCACCCGGCTCGCCGATGATCGGCACCCCGGCGACCGGACTCATCCAGCCACCGAAGAACAGCAGTGCGGCCAGCGCCGAGATCAGGATCATGTTGGCGTACTCGGCCAGGAAGAACAGCGCAAAGGCGCTGCCCGAATACTCGACGTGGAACCCGGCGACGATCTCGGACTCGCCCTCGGCCACGTCGAACGGCGCACGGTTGGTCTCGGCCACGCCGGAGATGAAATAGACCACGAACAGCGGGAAAAGCGGCAGCCAGAACCAGTTCAGGATGCCCCCGCCCTGCGCGTTGACGATCTCCGACAGGTTCAGGCTGCCGGCGAGAATGATCACGCCGACCAGCGCGAAGCCCATCGCGATCTCGTAGGACACGATCTGGGCCGCCGAGCGCAGGCAGCCGAGGAAGGCGTACTTGGAATTCGAGGCCCAGCCGCCGACGATCACGCCATAGACCCCCATCGAGGTCATGGCCAGGATGTAGAGCAGTCCGGCGTCGATATCGGCCAGCACGAGGCGGTCGGAGAACGGCACCACCGCCCAGGCGGCAAAGGCCGGGACTAGGGTCAGCATCGGCGCAAGGACGAACAGATACCGGTTCGCGTTGGCCGGGACGATGACTTCCTTCAGCAGCAGCTTGAACACGTCGGCAAACGG
Organism: Wenzhouxiangellaceae bacterium; assembly: GCA_965222675.1. Taxonomy (GTDB): domain Bacteria; phylum Pseudomonadota; class Gammaproteobacteria; order Xanthomonadales; family Wenzhouxiangellaceae. The sequence continues at coordinate 2,812,307 of OZ244963.1, forward strand.
CTGGAACAGGCCCTTCGGCCCGACCCGGTTCGGGCCCACGCGCGACTGCATGTAGCCGATCACCTTGCGCTCGGCATAGGTGTAGTAGGCCACGGCCAGGATCAGCGGCACCATGATCATCATGATCTTGGCCACCGTCCAGGCCAGCACCGTCAACTGTTCGATCATCGGTCGTCCTCCGCGTCCGCGGCTTCCAGTTCCAGCGGCGCCCAGGCCGCGCCGAGTCTGCTGGACAGGCAGCTGGTCGCCGGCAACCACGCCGCACCCGGGGGCACGCCGTCGTCGTAGCGCAGCGGAGCGATCGCGCGCTCGGATCCCTGGATGACCCGGACCCGATCGGCCCGGCCGAGATCCAGCGATTCACGCGCCGACGGATGCAGGACCACGTAGGCATTCTCCGCGTGATGGGTTTCCTGCAGCGCCCTGGAGCGACGCTGCAGCGAGTCGCCGCCGAACATCGGAACGACGCCGACGCGCCAGAGCGCATCCTCGCCGTCGTCGGCCGACGCGAACGCGTGGTCGTCCAGTTCCGGCGACGCCACGGCGGACTCGTCGTAGACCGGGGCAACCTGCCCCAGGTGAGTGAAACCGAAACCATCGAGGCCGAGTTGTTCGCCCAGCCTTCTCAGGATCTTCCAGCCGGGCCGGGCGGCTTCGGGCCCCTTGCCCACCGCATCCACGATCTGGCGCAGTCCGTCGAGGTTGACGAAACTGCCGTCGGTCTCCGGCGCGGCCGCCAGCGGCAGCAGCACGTCGGCGGCGTCGAGCAGGTCGGTGCCGGCGAACGCGGCAATGGCAACGACCAGGTCGGCCTGCGCCAGCGCGGCGCGGGCCGCGCCCGGATCGGGCAGGTCGAATTCCGGCTCCAGGTCGTGGAGGAGATACGCCCTGCGCGGTGACGCGATCTGAGCGGCCGCGGAAAGCCCGCCCGCGCCGGGCACGGTCCCGGCGCGCCAGGCGCCTTCGGAGTTGGCCGTTCCGGGCAGAAACATGCGCGCTGTTTCGAGCACTCGGCAGAGATCGTCGGCCAGGCACCGGAGGATTGCGGCCCTCGGGTGGGCCAGCGCGGCATCGCCGAGGAGCACGAAGCCGTGGTCCGCGTCTCGCAGCGCCTCGGCGACCGAACGCGCGGCCTCGTCCGGCACATGCTCACCGATGAACCGTCCGAGCGGGCTCTCCGGCACGGAGGTCTCGGCGGCCTGGTAGGCCGCGTGCAGCACGCGTGCTAGCCCGGCGACCATCTGCTGCGGCGGCACGATCACACGAGCGGCAAGGTCGAAGGGAAAATCCCAGGCGATCGGGTTCAGGTCCATCACCCTCGCGCCGTTGGCGCGCCAGGCGCTGCGGACCCGGTGATTCAGGATCGGCTGGTCGTGACGCAGATGGCTGCCGACCAGGAAGACCGCATCGGCATCGGACAGCTCTTCAGACGGCCGATCCAGGCGGGCCCGGCCGAGGTTCGGGTCGCGGTCGTCGATCACGCGCAGGCGGTGATCGACGTTCGGCGTGCCCAGTCCGTCGGCGAGGCTGCGCAGCAGGCGGAATTCCTCGCTGGTTGCGCGCGGCGAAGCAAGAATGCCGAGCTGGTCGGCGCCGTGCTGGTCGATCGTGCTGTTCAGTCGATCTGCAACGAAGTCGAGCGCGGTAGCCCAGTCGGCATCCTGCCACTGGCCGTCGCGCTTGATCATCGGCCGGGTCACACGATCGTCCGCGACCAGTCCGAAATGCGAGTAGCGGTCGCGGTCGGCGAGCCAGCACTCGTTGACCGCTTCGTCGTCGCGCGGCACCGCCCGCATGATCTCGCCGCGACGAACGTGGTAGTGCAACTTGGACCCGACGCAGTCGTGCGTACCGATGTACGGCCGGGCCGACATCTCCCAGGCGCGCGCGGAGTAGCGGAACGGCTTGTTGGTCAAGGCGCCGACCGGGCAGAGGTCGATGATGTTGCCCGATAGCTCCGAATCGATATTCCGTTCGATGAAGGTCGAAATCTCGGTCTTCTCGCCGCGCCCCACGCCGCCGAGTTCGGCGGTCCCGGCGATCTCCTCGAGAAACCGTACGCAGCGCGTGCAGTGGATGCAGCGGGTCATGTCGGTGGCAACCAGCGGACCGAGATTCTTGTCCTTGACCACGCGCTTGCGCTCGGTGAAACGCGAGATCGATCGGCCGTAGCCCATGGCCAGGTCCTGAAGCTCGCACTCGCCTCCCTGGTCGCAGATCGGGCAATCCAGCGGGTGGTTGATCAGCAGGAATTCCATCACGCCGCGCTGCGCATCCACCGCGCGGCGCGACCGGGTGAACACCTTCATTCCATCGGAAACAGGGGTGGCACACGCCGGCAACGGCTTCGGTGCCTTTTCCACGTCGACCAGGCACATCCGGCAGTTGGCCGCGATCGACAGCTTGCGGTGATAGCAGAAGCGCGGAATCTCGATGCCCGCCCGATCAGTCACCTCGATGATCATCTGGCCCTTGCGCGCTTCAAGCTCGCGGCCGTCGACCTCGATCGTCACCGTATCCACCGGCTTGTTTTCGACAGTTGCCATAGTCAGACTCGTGAAAACCTTGGTTGCTTACCGCAGATGAACGCAGATGAACGCGGATAAAAGGCACGGAACCCGGACGCATCGCTCTTGACAGCGCAGGCTCCCTGTCGAGCCTGATTCAGATGTCCGGTTGCGCATCGCGAAGTTCTCATCTGCGTTGATCTGCGTTCATCTGCGGTAAAAATTGGGTTGCTCAGGCTGCGGCGCCGAGCTTGTCGGCGACGATCGAGCGCTTGTGCTCGACGAAGTACTCGAACTCGTGCCGGAAGTGGCGCAGGAATCCCTGCACCGGCCACGCGGCCGCTTCGCCGAAGGCGCAGATCGTGTGGCCCTCGATCTGGCCGGCCGCCGAGGCCAGCAGGTCGATATCCTCGGGCCGCCCCTGCCCTTCGCTGATCCGCTTCAGCACGCGGTACATCCAGCCCGTTCCTTCCCGGCACGGCGTGCACTGCCCGCAGGACTCGGCGTAGTAGAAGCGCGCGATCCGCGTGCAGGCGCTGACCATGCAGGTCGTCTCGTCCATCACGACGACCGCGCCGGAGCCCAGGCCGGAACCCGCCTTCTGCAGCGCGTCGTAGTCCATGGTGATGTTCACCATCACGTCGGCCGGCAGCACCGGCATCGATGAACCGCCCGGAATCACGCCTTTCAGCGCGTTTCCGTCGCGCATACCGCCGCACATCTCGAGCAACTCGGAGAACGGCGTACCCAGAGGAATCTCGTGGTTGCCCGGTCGGGCGACGTGGCCCGAGACCGAGAAGATCTTCGGGCCGCCGTTGTTCGGCTTGCCGATGTTCAGGAACCAGTCGGCGCCGTTGCGCAGGATCGCCGGCACCGAGGCCAGGGTCTCTGTGTTGTTGATCGTCGTCGGTTTGCCGTAGATGCCGAAATTGGCCGGGAAAGGCGGCTTGAACCGCGGCTGGCCCTTCTTGCCTTCCAGCGATTCCATCAACGCGGTTTCCTCACCGCAGATGTAGGCGCCGGCGCCCAGCACCCCGTAGATGTCCACGTCGATGCCCGAGTCCTTGATGTCGGTGCCCAGCAGGCCGGCCTCGCAGGCTTCCTTCAGAGCCGCCTCGAAACGCTCGAAGGGCTCGTGGTGGAACTCGCCGCGAAGATAGTTGTAGCCGATCGTCGCGCCCATGGCGTAGCAGCCGATGGCCATGCCCTCGATCACCGCGTGCGGGTTGTAGCGCAGGATGTCGCGGTCGTGGCAAGTGCCGGGCTCGGACTCGTCGGAGTTGCACAGCAGGTACTTCTGGCCCGGGGCCGAGCGCGGCATGAAGGACCATTTCAGGCCGGTCGGGAAGCCGGCGCCACCGCGACCCCGCAGCGAGGACTTCTTGACTTCCTCGATGATGTCCTCCTGCGCGGTCTTTTCCGACAGGATCTTCTCCCACGCCTGGTAGCCGCCGTGCTTGCGGTATGCCTCCAGCGACCAGCACTCCGGCTCGTCGAGATGGGTGAAACAGACGCTGTGTTCAGCCATGGCTCGAAACACCTTGATTCGAATTGAACCGCGGATGGACGCAGATGGACCCGGATGGAACAGCACAAGAACTGCAGATCGCGCGTGGATCGCGCGAGTTTCCAGGTCCCGGACTGTTGTGTGTCTTTGAAGTCATCTGCGTTGATCTGCGTTCATCTGCGGTAAGTAAGCTTTTCCTACTCGAGGCCGTCGAGGATTTCGTCGATCCTTTCCTCGGTCAGGTTCTCGTGGTAGTGGCCGTTGACGATCATCATCGGCGCGCCGGTGCACGCGGCTACGCACTCTTCCTCGATCTTCAGAAAGATGCGGCCGTCGGGCGTCGTCTCGCCCAGCTTCGCACCCAGCTTGTTCTGGACGTAGTCGACCACCTTGTCGGCGCCGCAGAGCATGCAGGAGATGTTGGTGCAGATCGAAATCGAGTTCCGACCGACCGGCCTGGTTTCCAGCATCGAGTAGAAGGTCGCGACCTCGTAGACCCAGACCGGCGGCAGCTCCAGGTAATCGGCGACCGCATCCATCAGGTCGCTGGTCAGGTAGCCGTCGTTCTGGACCTGGGCTGCGTACAACGCCTGGATGACCGCGGAACGCCGGCCTTCCAGCGAGTCGGGAAACTTGGTCTTCCAGTGGTCGATGGTCGACCGGGTCGCGTCGCTCAGCAGCTCGGCCTTGCCGGCCGCCGGGCTCTCGTGGGCCTGGAAACTCATCGGTCGATCTCTCCGAATACGATGTCCTGGGTGCCGATCAGCGCCACCACGTCGGACAGCATGTGGCCGCGCGCCATTTCGTCCATCGCCGAGAGGTGGGCAAAGCCCGGCGCGCGCAGATGGACGCGGAACGGCTTGTTGGCGCCGTCGGAAATCAGGTAGCAGCCGAACTCGCCCTTCGGCGCCTCGACCGCGGCGTAGGTCTCGCCCTCGGGCACGCAGTAGCCCTCGGTGAACAGTTTGAAGTGGTGGATCAGCGCTTCCATGTCGTCCTTCATCTCTTCGCGAGACGGTGGCGCGACCTTGTAATTACCGGCCATGACCGGACCGGGGTTGTCGCGCAGCCAGCGGATGCACTGCTGGGCGATACGCGCCGACTGGCGCATTTCTTCAATGCGAACCAGATAGCGATCGTAGCAATCGCCGTTGACGCCGACCGGAATGTCGAAATCGACCTCGCGGTAGCGGGCATAGGGCTGCTTCTTGCGCAGGTCCCAGGCCACGCCCGAGCCTCTGAGCATCGGGCCGCTGAAGCCCAGCTGGCGCGCCCGCTCCGGCGACACCACGCCGATTCCGACATTGCGCTGCTTCCAGATGCGGTTGTCGGTCAGAAGCGTTTCGTACTCGTCGACGCGATCGAAGAAGTCGGCCATGAAGGCGTCGAGGAAGTCCAGCATCGACCCTTCACGCCACTCGTTGAGGCGCTTGACGTCGGAGGCCTTGCGGAAGCGAGTCTCCTGGACCTTCGGCATCTCGGCCGGCAGATCGCGGTAGACGCCGCCCGGGCGGTAGTAGGTGGCGTGCATCCGCGCACCGCTGACCGCCTCGTAGACATCCATCAGTTGCTCGCGCTCGCGGAACGCGTACAGGAACAGGGTCATCGCGCCCAGGTCGAGACCATTGGCGCCGATCCACATCAGGTGGTTCAGGATTCGCGTGATCTCGTCGAACAAGGTGCGGATCCATTGGGCGCGCTCAGGCGGAGCGATGCCGAGCAGCTGCTCGATGGCACGCACATAGGCATGCTCGTTGCACATCATCGAGACGTAGTCGAGCCGGTCCATGTAACCGATCGACTGGTTGAACGGCTTGGACTCGGCGAGCTTCTCCGTGGCCCGGTGGAGCAGGCCGACGTGCGGATCGGCGCGCTGTACGACTTCACCGTCCATCTCCAGGATCAGCCGGAGCACCCCGTGCGCGGCCGGATGCTGCGGCCCGAAGTTCAGCGTGTAGTTGCGGATCTCGGCCATGTCACAGTCCCCCTTCGCGCCGGTCGAGCTGGTCGCCGACGTATCGCGAATCGCGCCGGATCACCCGCGGCACGAGCACCCGGGGCTCGATCTCGGTCGGCTCGTAGACCACGCGCCGGCGGTCCTCGTCGTAGCGAACGGTGACGTTGCCGATCAGCGGGAAGTCCTTGCGGAACGGGTGGCCGATGAAGCCGTAGTCGGTCAGCAGGCGACGCAGATCCGGATGTCCCTCGAACACGATGCCGTAGAGGTCGAAGGCTTCGCGCTCGTACCAGTTGGCCGACGGCCAGACCTCGACCAGCGACGGCAGGCCGGGAAAGTCCGCTTCTTCGGGATGGCAGCGCAGGCGCACTCGATGGTTGTGAGTCGTCGACAGCAGCTGGCAGACCACTGCGAAGCGATTGGGGATCTGCTCGGCTTCGGGCCGGCTGGCCCAGTCGAAACGCCCCGGACCGAGGTGGTCGACGCCGCGCGAGAAGCCCGAAGAGGAGGCTTCCGCGGTTTCCCACTCGTCGTCGCCGTAGCCGAGGAAGTCGACCCCGCAGAGGTCCATCAGCATATCGAAGGCCAGCGCTTCGTCATCGCGCAGGCGGGTGCAGCTGTCGACCCAGTCGCGCGGCTTCACCTCGACGATGAGCTGGCGGACGTCCTCCCGCACGGAAACGACGCGATCGCCGAGCAGCTCCTCGACGCGCCGGGCGATGTTCTCGTTGCGTTCGCTGAATGTACTCATGCCGCCGGCGCCATGAAGGAGTTCGTCCGTCGGATCTTCTTCTGCAGCTGGATGATTCCATAGACCAGCTGCTCCGCCGACGGCGGGCAGCCCGGAACGTAGACGTCGACCGGTACGATGCGGTCGCAGCCGCGGGTCACCGCGTAGGAGTAGTGGTAGTAGCCTCCACCGTTGGCGCAGGAGCCCATGGAGATCACCCACTTCGGGTCGGGCATCTGGTCGTAGACCTTGCGCAGGGCCGGGGCCATCTTGTTGCACAGCGTACCGGCCACGATCATCACGTCGGACTGGCGGGGGCTGGGCCGGAACACGACGCCGAAGCGGTCGAGATCGTAGCGCGAGGCGCCGGCGTGCATCATCTCCACGGCACAGCAGGCCAGGCCGAAGGTCATCGGCCACATGCTGCCCGTGCGCGCCCAGTTGACCAACGCGTCGACCGACGTTGTGACCATGCCCTTCGACAGCAGCGGGTTCGCGTCGGCGTCGGGCCTCAGGATGTCGTCGACCTGGTTGAGTTCGGCGATCGTTTTCATGCCACTTACTCCCATTCCAACGCGCCCTTCTTCCACTCGTAGATGAATCCGATCACGAGCACAGCCAGGAACACCGACATCGCGATCAGCCCGGTCATGCCGATGGAATCGAGTGCGACCGCCCAGGGAAAGAGGAAGGCGATCTCGAGATCGAAGATGATGAACAGGATGGCGACGAGGTAGAAGCGCACATCGAACTTCATGCGCGAGTCCTCGAAGGCCTCGAAACCGCACTCGTACGGCGAGAGCTTTTCGGCATCCGGGCGACGCGGCCCGAGAATGCCGCCGACCGCGAGCAGGGCCACGCCCATGCCGCCCGCAACGCCGAGAAAGATCAGGATCGGAAAGTATTCGGTCAGCATTTCGCCTCGCTTCCAGCTCGCCCCGACTCGACCGGGGTGGATGGCACAGGACGCGCCCAGCGGCTCCGGGCGGATCGCATGCAGCCTTCGTCTTGTCGTGAATCGATCGTTTCGTGAAACGGTACGTCGAAACGTTACGTCGTGAACCTGGTGCCGAAGGCCGGACTCGAACCGGCACGGCCGTTAGGCCACTGCCCCCTCAAGACAGCGTGTCTACCAATTCCACCACTTCGGCAGGAACACGACGTGAAAACTCGTTGCTCGGAACTCGGCCGACCCTTACGGTCAGTCGACCGGAGGCTCCGGGATGACCTCGGAGGCCTCGTCCTCGCCGGACGCGGGCTGATCTCCTTGCGCCTCGCCTCCGTCCGAGGCTTCGCGCGGCTCGGAATCGAGCTGCTCGATGACCGCGTCGACCGCGGCGTCGGAATCATCCGCCGCTTCGGCGGCCGGAGATTCCAGTGCGCCGACCACGCCGAGATCGTCGCTTGCTTCGCGATTGCCGCCGGCGGCGAGGACCGCCATGGTCAGGCTGATGCCGAAGAAGCCGACCGCGAGCCAGGAGGTCGTACGGGTCAGGAAATTGGAGGCGCCGCGCGAGCCGAACACGGTGCCCGATGCACCGGATCCGAACGCGGCACCCATGGTCGCACCCGGTCCGCGCTGGACCAGCACGATGGCGATCAGGCCAGCGGCCAGCAGGACGTGCAACACGATCAGTACAGTAAACATGCGTCGTCAGATTCCGTCGTCGTCGAATTCGGTGCCGGGTCGTCGCATCCGTCGTCGCCGGGCGGGCCCGGAGCCGGCCGGCGTCGCGATCGGATGCTTTGCCGCCGCCTCAGCGCGCTGCAGCCCCGACGATGCCCATGAACAACGCCGCATCCAGGGATGCGCCGCCGATCAGGCCGCCGTCGATGTCTTCGCAGGCAAGCAGTTCCGGCGCGTTGCCGGGCTTCATGCTGCCGCCGTAGACAATCCGTATGCGGCCCGCAATTGTAGCATCATCGTTCGCCAGCCGGGCCCGGATGAATGCATGGATTTCCTGCGCCTGGTCCGGCGTCGCGGTCCGGCCCGTGCCGATCGCCCAGACCGGTTCGTAGGCGATGACCGCATGCTCGAAGGCCGCGATGCCGGCGTGCTCCACGACCGCGTCGACCTGCGCGCCGATCACCGCCTCGGCTTCGCCCGCATCGCGCTGGGCCAGGGTTTCACCGACGCACAGGACCGGCACCAGGCCCGCCTCGACGGCTGCCGAGAATCGGGCAGCAACCAGGGCATCGGTCTCGCCGTGATCCTCGCGTCGCTCCGAGTGGCCGACCAGCACCATCGACACGCCACAATCCACGAGCATGGCCGCGGCAACATCGCCCGTGTGCGCGCCGGGCGCCTCGGCACTGAGATCCTGCGCACCGAGCCGGATCGCGGACTCGCCGAGCGCGTCGCGCGCGGCAAGCAGATAGGGAAACGGCGGCATCACGGCAACGTCCGCGTCGATCGGCTGCCCGTCGCACGCTGCCACCATGTCTCCGATCAGCGCCCGGGTCATGGCCTGCGAGCCGTTCATCTTCCAGTTCCCTGCGATCAGCGGTCGTCGATCGGGGTGCATGCGGATCTCCTCGGTCTATGGGCCGGTTGGGCCGCCGGCGCCGGCACGGGCGTCGTTCGCCGGGCGCCCGGACACGTCATCCGGACGTTCGATCGGCGGCGGGCGACAGGATAGGCGCGCTGCGCTTCCGGTGCAACGCGGGACCCGGCCCGATCGCCGTTGAATGCCGGGACCACACGATCGATCCGCGCTGCATGTTCCAGCGCACAGGCGCTACCGCGACGCTGCTCCACGACGAAACACCGAACCGCCCCCACGAAGATCGGGCGGCCTCGCCCGGCGCTTCGCCGCGGGCTAGTCCCCGCCCACGGTCATCCGGTCGATCAGGATCGACGGGGTCTGCACGTTGCGCCGGCGCTCGACGTCCGCGCCCAGGGCCCGGATGCCGGAGAACATGTCGCGCAGATTGCCGGCGATCGTGATTTCCTCGACCGGCCAGGCCACCTCGCCGTCCTCGATCCAGAAGCCAGACGCCCCGCGTGAATAGTCGCCGGTCACCAGATTGACGCCCTGCCCCATCACCTCGGTGACGACCAGGCCGCGACCCATTTCCCGGATCAGCTGCTGCTGGTCAGCCGATCCCGGTCGGACCAGCAGGTTGCGGACCCCACCCGCATTGCCGGTGGATTCCAGCCCCAGCTTGCGCGCCGAATAGCTCGAGAGCACGTAGCGTGCGAGCCGACCCGCATCGATCAGCGGCGCGGCTCGCGTGGCCACGCCCTCGGCGTCGAAGGAACTGGATCGGTCCGCGCCGCGCAGGTGCGGGTTCTCGTCGATCTGGACGAAGTCGGGAAAGATGGCCTCGCCCTGCCGATCGAGCAGGAAACTCGATCGCCGATACAGGTTGCCGCCGGACGACGCTCCGATCAGGTGGCGGACCAGTCCGAGCGCCGTATCGGGCGTGAACAGCACGGGCGTCGGTCCGGTCGGCGCCCGGCGAGCGCCCAGGCGCCGCAAGGCTCGCTCGGCGGCGCCTCGCCCGGTCGCTTCGGGGTCGGCGAGCGCGTCGAAGCGGCCCTGGTCGTCCCAGTCCCAGTCGCGCTGCATGCCATCGTCATCGGCGGCGACCAGCACGCAGCTCTGGCCGAAGCGGGTCGAGCGGCGAGCGCCGACGAACCCATGCGAGTTCGCATAGAGGCCGACCGCGGCCGAGGTCGAAACACCCGCACCCTCGGAATTTCCGATCTTCCGGTCGACCGCTCGTCCAGCGGCTTCGATCTCCCGCGCTCGCTCGATCAGCGCGGCCATTTCCGGCATCGCCGGATGCCAGAGATCGAAATCCTCGATCGAAGTGGCCATGCGGTCGGCATCGGCCAGACCGCCGGCCGGGTCGGCCTGGGTGTGGCGCGCGATCGCCAGCGCCTGCTCGACGGCCTGCTCGAGCGCGCCGGCGGACAGGTCGCCGGTCGTCGCCGAGCCGGTTGCACGATCCCGGTAGACGGTGATGGAAACACCGCGGTCGCGGGCCTCTTCGAGCGTGTCGATCTCGCCGAGCCGGACGTTGACTTCGCGCGACAGCGACGAATTGACGCTGACTTCGGCGTGGTCGGCCCCGCCGGCGCGCGCGCGCCGGAGCACGTCGGAGGCGACGTCGGCCAGGAGCGCCTGTTCGCCGTCCGGGTCGTCGAGCAGGTCGTGGGCACCGCGCTGGATCACGTCGCTGGATGCGCTCATGCGGTACCTCCGACGGTCAGACCGTCGATCTTCAGGGTCGGCTGGCCGACGCCGACCGGCACGCCCTGGCCGTCCTTGCCGCAGACGCCGACGCCGGCGTCCAGCTCCAGGTCGTTGCCGACCATCGACACCCTCGTCAGCACATCCGGGCCGTTGCCGATCAGCGTCGCGCCCTTCAACGGGGCACCGACCTTGCCGTTCTTCACGCGATAGGCCTCGGAGGCCACGAACACGAACTTGCCCGAAGTGATGTCGACCTGGCCGCCGTTGAAGTTCACCGCGTAGATACCGTCGTCCACGGAAGCCAGGATTTCTTCCGGATCGTGATCACCGGGCCGCATGTAGGTATTCGTCATCCGCGGCATCGGCACGTGCGCGAAGGACTCGCGACGGCCGTTGCCGGTCGGCGCCATACCCATCGCGCGGGCGTTGAGCTTGTCCTGCATCAACCCGGTCAGGCGGCCGTTCTCGATCAGCGTCGTACACGACGTCGGCGTGCCCTCGTCGTCGATCGACAGGGAGCCTCGCCGACCGGCCAGGGTGCCGTCGTCGACGACGGTGCAGTGCTCGGTCGCGACCATTTCGCCGATCCGTCCGTTGAAGGCCGAGATTCCCTTGCGGTGGAAGTCGCCCTCGAGGCCGTGACCGATCGCCTCGTGCAGCAGCACGCCGGGCCAGCCCGGTCCGAGCACGACCGTCATCTGACCGGCCGGCGCGGCCTCGGCACCGAGGTTCAGGGTGGCCTGGCGCACCGCCTCACCGGCCAGGCGCTGCCAGGCGTCGGGCTGCATCAGCTCGTCCAGCGCGTAGCGACCGCCGCCGCCGGCATTGCCCGACTCGCGCCGATCGCCCTCCTCGGCAATCACCCGGACGTCGAGGCGGACCAGCGGCCGGACGTCGCCGGCGCGGGTGCCGTCGCTGGCGGCGATCAACACCGACTCGTACTGGCAGGCCAGCGAAACGTTGACCTGGCTGACGCGCGGATCCAGAGACCGGGCATAGGCATCGATGGTGCGCAGCAGGTCGACCTTGTCGGCCGACTCGCGAGCGCGGATCGGGTTGTCCGGGGAGTACAGCGCCGGTGCCTGCACCGGGCTCGCCACGGGCAGGCTGCCGGAGGATCCGCTGCGAGCGATCGAACGCGCGCTGCCGGCGGCTTCCAGCAGCGCCGGCAGATTGATCGTGTCGGCGTAGGCAAAGCCCGTCCCGGTGCCGACGATCGCTCGCACTCCGACGCCCTGGTCGATGTGGAATCCGCCGGCCTTGACGATGCCGTCCTCCAGGCTCCAGGTCTCGGTCTGGCGATGCTGGAAGTACAGATCGCCGAGATCCACCGCGCCGGCCACCAGGCGGCCCAGCACGCGGTCGAGGTCGTCCGGCTGGAGTTCGGCCGGGGTCAGGAGATGTTCGGTTGCCAGTTGCAGCATGTCGTCAGGGTACTCGTGTCGGGGCAATCGCAGCGCCGTTGGTCGACGCCAGCCAAAAAAATCCTTCGCGTGTCCACGGTTGAACGCAGATGAACACCAATGAATCGATCGATAGATCGGCCAATAGATCGACCAATAGATCGAACGACGAATCGACCGACGAATCGATGATCTCTCGAATCGGGAACAAGGGCTCGGCAAGGATACGATGCTCTCCGGAAACCCGGCCCCACAGGCCGAAATCTTCGGGTTCCCTGCGAGGCCCGTTCAACTCCCGGACCGGGAGTCGATCATCCGGACGGCGACCCGTGCATTATCCGTTCATTATCCGTGATGATCCGTGTTCATCTGTGGACTGGACATCTGTGGACTGGACATCGTTGATCGGGCACTCGATCGCGAAGACCTCAGATATTCGGGCAATGGCCGCTGATTCAACCACCCCCGTCGGTCTCGGGCGGCGACTCTGTTCCCGGCAGGTCTTCGACGCCGCGCGCACTGACCGGCACCAGGATCGGATCGTCCCACGGACCGGTCACCGTGTACTGCACTTCGGAGATGCCGCGCAGCGGCTTGTCGAGCAGTTGCTGCAGCGCAGCGCCGGCCGCCGCACCGATCGGGCCGCCGGTCAGCGCGCCGATGATCGGCAGGGTCGAACCCACGCCGGGCTGGACGATCAGGGTCTGGTCGTAGGTTCGTTCGGCCAGGTCCGTTTCGCCGCGGATCTGCACGATGGCCGCCGGTGCTTCGATCACCAGGTCGTCGGTCACCGCCCGGCCTTGTGCCAGCTCGAAATGACCCGCGACCCGGTCGAAGGTCAGGCCCTCGGCGAACACGTCGGTGAAGTCCATACGCAGCCGGCGGGGAATGGAATTGAGGCTGACCAGGCCCAGCAGCCGACCCGCGCCGACCCGCGCTTCCGGAATCACGCCGTCGCCGATCGCCAGGTCCAACTCGCCCTCGAAGCGCTCGAGCGTGAAGTCCAGCGGACTGCCCGGCCAGCCGCCGCTGAGCGTCACCACCGCCCGGCCACGCTGCAGCGCGAGGTCGTAGCCCGCGTCGGCCAGGACCTGGCCCAGGCTGTCGGCGGTCAGCCGGAACCGACCACGCGTTCTCGGCTGGTCCGAGTCGCCGGGCATCCACCAGCGACCGCCGCCGGTCAGGCCCAGGGTGGGATGTTCGATCGAGAACTGCTCGATCTCCAGGCCGCGCGCGGCCGCGTGGGTGTTCACCGACAGGCGACCCAGCGCCAGGTCGCCGTAGCGCAGGTCGTCGATCCGAACGTCGATCTCGGGCAGGCGGCGCGGATCGATCCGGCTCGGTCGCGACGGGGTCCGGTCGCCTTCGGGCAGTCGCGGCCAGTGGAGCCGATCCAGGTCGGCGACCACCGCTCCTGCACCCTCGGCAGGCAGTCGGAACCGGCCGGCCAGCGCCGCGCCGTCCAGGACCAGCCGCCAGTAGTCCGCTTCGCGGCCCAGCGACGCGTTGACCATGCCGAGAGACGCGGCGTCGAAGCGAAGGTCGCCGATCGTCACGTCGACCCAGCCGTCGACCGTCCCGTTCAGCTCGAGCTCGACGCCGGCGTCGGGCGAGGCATCGGGCACGCCTCCGGATTCGCGCTCGAGGGACAGATCCACGGCCTGCGCACCGCTCGTCGGGGCCGGACCGTCCGGATCGGTTTCGTTGCTACCGCCACCGGTCAGTTGCCCGACCCAGCCGGACAGGTCCAGGGCCGCAAGGTCGCCGACGACCCGGAAGGCCTCGGCGGTCGGCAGAGATGCCTCGGCCGCGCCCAGGCCCAGGCCGAGCTGGCCCGCGCCGCTGCCGCCCGCACCGACCAGGCCTTCGACCCGGTCGACCAGGTCGAAGCGGATCGGTCCGACACCCGGCGCGTCGCCGACCGGCACCTCGAGTCGGAACGGCCAGCGGGCGCCTGCCGGCTTGTCCAGCGGGGCAGGCCAGTCCAGGGCCAGGCCGACCAGGTCGCTCTCGACGATCACCGACGCGGTCGCGCCCGGTCCGGCTCCGTCCGCTGCCTGTTCGAGCCGCACAGGATTCGGCACCGCGTCCCGACCCGGGTCCGAGGTCGAATCCGACCCAGGCCGGATCGTGACTTGGAAGTGCGGTGCGCCCGAAGCATCGGCCAGTAAGGGCGCCAGCCCGGACGGACGATCATCGGGTAGTGCCGCGGGCAGCGGCCAATCACCGGCCAGCCGCAGCTCGAAGCTCGGCTCGAAGTCGGCCGCGACGTCCAGCTCGACCGGCCGACCCGCACGCAGCCCACTCAGCACGGCCGGCCCGAACCCGTCCCGACCGAAGCGCACCCGGCCGCTCAGCGCGTCGATCCGGTAGGCCGGCACCGGCCAGCGCAGCACGGACTCGTCGAACACGACCTCGCCGTCGAGCTGCCAGTCCGCAATGCGCTTGACCGGCAGCATCACGCGTGCGCTCGCGGCAGCCTCGCCGCGAAGCTCCAGCCGCTCCAGGGTCGGTCGCGCCGCTTCCAGCGGCAGGGCCCGGACCAGGTCGGCCAGCTGGCGCGCACGGCTGCCCGGAGCGGTCGCCAGGTCCAGCGTCAGCTCGGCCTCGCGCAGCCGTGGAATCTCGATCCGCGGGCTGCGGAGTTCGGTGCCGGCGATCCGGCCGGCGTCGATCGCGGCTGTCATCGACTCGCCGAGAAACGCCATGCGACCGTCCAGGCCCGTGGCGGCCGGCCAGCCGTCGGCATAGGCCAGGCTGAGCCCGCCGAAGGTGATCCGGCTGTTGAGTCCACCGTCGGGCAAGCCCTGCTTCCAGGTCCGCGGGGTGCCGAACAGCGTGGTCAGGGCCTCGGCCCGCTCGATCGCGACCAGCGCATCGACCAGCCAGGCGCGGGTCTTCGCCGGCAGGCCGCGCCGCGGTAGCCAGCCGGCCGGCGCATCGGTGGAGATTCGTGGAGTCTCGACCACGAGATCGATGAACAGCGGATGGGAGGCCGCTTCGCCGGCGTCGAACAGTCGACCGTCGATCGCCAGAGCGATATCGGGATGGTGCAGCGCCAGATCGCGGAAGTCGACCGACGACGGCCGCAGGAGGACCGAGCCCCCGGCGGCATCGAAGCGCAGGGGTCCGTCGAACAGGCCCGGCCAGTCGAGACGCAGAATGCCGAACGGGTGGACGACCAGGGCGTCGCCTGCCAGTGCAAGCTCCAGGCGCGAGGCGTGCACGTCCAGCGGGCCGGCGGTGCGGGCGGTCATCTCGACCGTCAGATCGAGGTCTTCGATCACCCCCGTCGTGGCGTGGAGATGACCGCGGGTGTCGCCGCCGATGGCCAGGTCGCGGGCGCTTCCGGCCAGCTCGAACGCCGGCAGCGCGCCTCGCTGACGCAGCGGCAGCGTCCACCGGTGCAGCCGCTCCAGGTCGATGGCGCCGACCGCCAGCGCCCAGTGATCCGGGCTGCGGCCGACCGCCGCGTTCTCGATCCACGTCTCGGCCCGGTCGGGATCGCGTCCCTCGACGTCGATCGTCAGCGACTCGTCGCGCCCCTCGGCGATGAGCGAAAGGGCAAGTCGCTCGACCACCCGGAGATCGTCCAGGCGCGCCAGCTCCAGGTCGCCGCGCGCGTCCAGACCGGCAGCCCGGGTCCAGTCCACCCACAATCCGCCGGCCACGCGCAACCCCACGGAAGCATCGTCGACCGGGGGCACGCGCAGATCGTCGATCCGCGCATGGGCGCGCACGGCACGCAGACCCGAGTCGGGCAGATCCAGCCGCAGCCCGATCTCGATCGGTGTCCCGGTCGTGGCGACCCGGGTCGAACCGGCCCCGACGTCGTCGCTCGGACCGGGGAGAGGATCGTCGCTCGACCCGTCGCTCGCAGCGACCGCCGGATCGCCGCTCTCGTCAGCGGTCGGGTGGTCGGCGGGCTGGCCGACCGTACGGCCGCCACCCTGGTTGCCACCCGGGCCATCCAGCCCCTCGGGAATCGCCAGCAGGTGGGCCGCGATGCGGGACCCGTCGCGGGCCAGGGCGGCTTCCGGGACGCGCAGGCGGATCGGCGGCAGGTCGCGCGATTCGATGCGGATGCCGACGTCGCGCAGCGTCAGGTCGCCGGCGGTCAGCGCACGTTCCCAGCCGCGACCGACCCGACCGCCCTGCTCCAGTTGCCAGCTCCAGCGACCGCGCGCATCCTGCACGGCGGCGATGTCCAGGCCCAGCGCCTCCAGGCCGACCGTATTGCGAGCCGGGCGGACCAGGTTGTAGAGCCGCAGTTGCAGTCGGGCCTGGTCGATCTGCAGCAGCGGTGCGTCGTCGGGGCCCACCTCCAGGCCGAGCAGGCGGATTTCCGGCGACATCCGGGGCCAGCGCGCGCGAATTTCGCGGATCCGCACGGGTTGTTGCAGGGCCCCGGACAGCACGTCCTGGACCAGCGGCCGGGCGGCGTCGGCGTAGGGCGCGAGCAGGCGGCCGATGCTGACCAGTGCCGCCGAGCCGATGATGACCACGGCGACCAGCTTCCAGAACCCCCGCCGCAGACTGCGCATGCGCCGTCGCGGACGGCGCGCGGCGGACGGCGGCGATGAGGAGGTCGTGCCCGAGCTCAATCCGGCACCCGGGTCAGAGCAGGACGACGTCGAACTGTTCCTGCCCGTACTGCTCCTCGGGCTGGAAACGGATGTTCGTGCCGAGCTGCTCGGTCAGCTCGGCGATGGTCCGTGTGTGTTCCTCGAGAATCTTGTCGACGACCTGGGGCGGTGCCATGACCATCAGCTGGCCGGTCTCGAACTGGCGGACCGCGCGCAGGATCTCGCGGAAGATCTCCGAGCAGACCGTTTCGACGGATTTCTGCCAACCACGCCCGTTGCAGTGCGGACAGGGCTCGCACAAGCGATGCTCGAGGCTCTCGGTGGTGCGCTTGCGGGTCATCTCGACCAGGCCCAACGGCGAGATTTCCGACACGGTGCTGCGCGCCGGGTCCCGCGCCAGCGCCTGCGTGAGCGTGCGCAGCACCTGGCGCTTGTGCTCGTCGTCGTCCATGTCGATGAAGTCGATGATGATGATGCCGCCCAGGTTGCGCAGGCGCAATTGACGCGCCAGCGCCTGGCCCGCCTCCAGGTTGGTCTTGAACACCGTCTCGGCAAAGTTGCGCACACCGACGTAGCCCCCGGTGTTGACGTCGATGGTAGTCATCGCTTCGGTCTGGTCGATCGTCAGGTGACCGCCGGATTTCAGCGACACGTCGCGTTTCAGCGCCCGGGTGATCTCGTCCTCCACGCCGAACAGGTCGAACAGGGGCCCGGAACCGCCGTGGGCCTCGATCCGGTCGGCCCATTCGGCGACGAAGGTCCCGGCAAAGGCCTGGGCCTGGCGCAGAGTCTTCGCGTCGTCGATGCGGACCCGGTCGATGCCGCCGTGCATCAGGTCGCGGATGGCGCGCAGCGGCAGCGACAGATCTTCGTAGATGCAATCGCCGGGCTTCGGCGACCCGGCCATCCGACGCTCGATGTCGCGCCACAGCCGGCGCAGGTAGTCGAGATCGCGACGCAGCGCCTCGAGCTCCACGCCCTCGGCGTTGGTGCGCAGGATCAGGCCGATTTCTTCACCGCGCGCATCTGCGCTTTCCCCGCCATTCTCCCCACCGTTCTCCGCGCCGCTCGCTCGGCGGTTCCCACGATCGGGCCCGTTGCCGCTGTCGCCAGCGTCCACGTCGCCTCCGCCGGATCGTGTCGCCTCGTGGTCCGCGCCGCTCTCGGCCATCAGTTGCTCGACCAGGCGGCGCAGGCGCGCGCGCTCCTCCTCGTTGTCGATCCGCAGCGATACACCTACGGAGCGGACCCCCGGCAGGTAGACCAGGTAGCGCGACGGCAGACTGAGCTGGGTCGTCAGGCGCGCGCCCTTGGAGCCCATCGGATCCTTGACCACCTGGACCAGCACGTCCTGGCCCTCACGGATCAGCTCGCCGATCGGCGGCACGGCCGGCTCGCCCAGTTCGTCGTCGAGCGCGTTGGAGAGTTCCGGACGCGGCCGCGCGATTTCGCCGGCATGCAGGAACGCCGTCCTGCTCAGCCCGATGTTGACGAATGCGGCCTGCATGCCCGGAAGCACGCGCTCGACGCGGCCGAAGTAGATATTGCCGACGTAGCTGATATCGTCGGCGCGCTCCAGGTGCAGCTCCTGGAGCAGGCCGTTCTCGACCAGCGCCACTCGGCTCTCCGACGGCGTCACGTTGATCAGCAGTTCATTGCTCACGGGCAGTGGCTTCGCTTGTTGGAGGGTCGGGTTCCGGACCGGTCGACGATCGAAACGAAGGTTGCACCGGCGACCGAGGCATCGATCCGTCGATCGACCGGATGACCGATCATCACGTCCGTTGCCGCGACGAGGGATCGATTGTCGCGGCTCTCGTCGTAATCATCGTCGTAATTGTCGTCGCAATCGTCGTCGCAATCGTCGTCGCGATGTTCGTAACAATCATCGTCACGACCGTCGTCACGACCGTCGCAACAATCACCGTAACGACCCTCGCCGTCGGCGGATGCCGGCACGCTCCGAGCATAGCATCCACCGGGTGCAGGCCCGATCCGGCTCAGGCCGGGTCGAACCCCGCGTCGCGCAACAGATCGGCGGTTTCGAACAGCGGCAGGCCGACCACGCCCGAGTAGCTGCCGCGAAGCTCGCGGATCCATGCCGCCGGTGCGCCCTGGATGCCGTAGGCGCCGGCCTTGTCCATCGGGTCGCCTGAGGCCACGTAGCGCCGGATCCATGCCGGGTCGATCGCCGCGAACTCGACGTCGGTGATCGATTCGCGCTCCGAAAGTTCGCCGTCGGGACTGCGGAGGGCGACCGCCGAATGCACCCGGTGGCAGGCCCCGGACAGGCGCTCGAGCATCGCGACCGCCTCGCCGGCGTCGCCCGGCTTGCCGAGAATCGCGCCGTCGAGCACCACGCTGGTGTCCGCGCCCAGGGTCCAGTCGGGGAAGCCCCCGGCCGCGGCCTTCTCGCGCGCCATGCGCCGCACGTAGTCCGACGGCGCTTCGCCGCCGCGCACGGCCTCGTCGATATCGGCCGGAATCACGTTGAAGCGCGGCTGGAGTACGGCCAGCAGTTCGCGCCGGCGCGGCGAACCGGAGGCGAGGATCAGGCGTGGCGAGCGGTCGGTCGAAGTCGGGGGCATTCGGCAAGCCTTGCGTCTACTTGTGATACGGGTGGCCGCTGCTCAGCGCCCATGCGCGATAGAGCTGCTCGGCCAGCAGCACGCGGACCAGCATGTGCGGCAGGGTCAGCGGCCCCAGCGACCAGCGCTGGTCGGCGGCGGCGAGCACCGCATCGTCCAGGCCGGTCGACCCGCCGACCAGCAGCGCGACCGGCCTGCCGTCCATCTGCCAGCCCTCGAGCCGGGTCGAGAGGTCGGCGGTGGACCAGGGCTGGCCGCGCCCGTCCAGCGCAACCGTGCGCGCGCCGTCGGGAATCTTCGTTGTAAGCCGAGCGGCTTCGTCGCGCCGGATCTCGACCTCGGACGTGCCCCGTCCGCCGTCGAGCTCGATCAGCCGGAGCGACAGGTGGGGCGGCATGCGGCGGCGGTATTCCTCGAACCCCGCGGAGACCCAGGCGGGCATCCGGCGTCCGATGGCGATCAGCGCCAGGTCCATCGGAGCGACGTTACAGCGTCTGGGCCGGGCGCTCGCGGATCGAGGCGTCCCAGAGCTTTTCCAGGTTGTAGAAGGCCCGGGTCTGGGGCAGCATCAGGTGGACGACCACATCGGCCAGGTCGACCAGCACCCATTCGCCGCCCTCCTCGCCCTCGACGCCCAGCGGCGGCGGCAGCTCCAGGGACTTGAGCTTCAGCGAAATGCGCTCGGCCATGGCCTTGATCTGGCGGCTGGACGTGCCGCTGGCCACGATCATGAAGTCGGCAAAGGTGTTTCGTTCGCGCAGGTCGAAGACCTGGAGATCCTGCGCCTTGGCATCTTCCAGCACGGCGACGGCGAGGTCGCGCAGGCGCTGGACGGATTCGGCGTTGTCGGCGGATTTCAAGAGGCGGAACCGTCTCGCTGGATTTGAGTGGCGGTCATTGTACGCCCCCTGCACCGTCGACGCGACCGACCCGCCCGTTCGAACCGCCCCAGCGGCCCGTTCGTGTATCTGCCTGCCGCAACGAACGAACCCGACGCCGAAGGCCGGCGCCGGGTTCGAGGAGAGACCGGATGCGATCCGGCGTCAGTTCGGGCAGCTGCCGATGTTGGACAGCCGAGACAACGTGCGATCGGTGGCGTAGTCGGTGTCGATCGGGTCCCCGATCTCGAACGACAGCACTTCGCGCACGCTCTCCAGCCCGTCGAACACCCGTTCGAGCACGCCGACCGAGCTGTTCGTGATGTCGGTCTCCTCGCAGTAGATGCACCAGCCTCGGAACTCCAGCACGTCCAGCGCCTTGGCGCCGGGGATCGTGGCCTGGACCTCGTTGCCTGCGAACACCCAGCGCGGCTGGCCGCTGACGTCGAAGAAGTAGCGCACCCAGGCTTCGGCCACTGCCGTGTAGAGCAGCGTCACCCCGCCTTCACGGAACTCGGCCGGGAACCAATGGCCGAGCAGCTGCCGGCGCTCGCCGTCGACCAGCGGACAGTCGCTGTTGTGGTCGGGAGTGTAGATTTCCGCACCGTGGTACCCGTTCAGGCGCCACGCGAAGATCAGCTCCTCCTCGTCCAGCGCCGTGACCTGGATCTCGCCGACCACGTCGACCGTCTGGCGGATGCCGTTGCTGGTCACCCGGTAGATCGGCTGGCTGAAGTACGAACTGTTCAGCTCCGCCGGCGCGCCGTTGGAGATGTAGAACGTCGCCAGGCCGTCCTCGTCGTAGGTGTACCAGGTCACGAAGGCGTTGCTACCGGCCACCTGGTACTCGATGCCCTGGTTGATCAGGCGGTCGCGCGGGCTCCACAGGCCGCGCTGCGGCTGGATGCTGTTCAGCTCGCCGACCTCGGCGGTCACCGTGACCTGGGCTTCGGCGTTGGTGGCGTTGTCCATGACCACGAAATAGCGCCCCGGCTGGATGCTGGGCGGCGCGGCCACGGTCCAGGTACCGCTCGCCTGCGACCCCACGGCGACCTCGGTCGCCGGCTGCGGCTGGACCGGCGTGCCGACCATCGAGAAATCGAGCCGGCGGAGCGACATGCCCGTCAGCGGGCCGTCGGCCTGCACGGTCAAGGTGGCGGCGCTGGACGGCACGTCGATGAACGCCAGGTCGTGCTCGGTCTGCGGGGGAATCACCAGCGTGTAGTCCTTGCCTTCGAACAGCGGCGTGACCTGCGGCGTGTTCGGGCCGGTCCGGCGAATGCTGACGGGGATCACTCCGGCGTCGCCGACCCGATCAGGCGATGACGATACGCCGACAGCGCCCACCCATCGCTCGCCAGCTTCCATTGCGGGTTGGTCCCAATACAGCGGCAAGCTCAGCGGACCGCCGGCGTGGGTGCCCGGACCGGAGACGACGAGGCTGGGATCCAGCGATTCTTCAAGCATGGCGAATTCGTAGGGAATCGTGTCGTTGACGCCAGGCGCCGAACCCTCCCAGTTCTGCACCAGAACCCACCAGCGGCCGGGTGTCGGCGTCTCGATCTGACAGGATTCCAAGTCGTCGGGAGTCGTCGACTCGCAGATGATCTCGTCGAAAAACGCCTCCCCGTCGAAATCGAAGTCTCGACCGACGTAGAGGTCAACGTCCTGTGCGCCCGAGGCGAGCGTCTGGACGTCGAGCAGCAACGTGCCCTCCGGAACGTCGAAGAAGCGGACATCGACACCGGTGTCATTGTCGAAAGGATTGAACGGCGAAGGATCGTTGCGAAGCGAAAGCGTGCGGCGCTCCGGTTCTACCAACGCACTGGTCCGGAACAGCATTTCGTCGATCTGGCCGAGTTCGTCGATCATGATCGTATCGCGGCCACGATTCGAATCCACGTCGGAAAGTGTCTTCGGACCTGGCGAAGACCCTGCGCCTACGTAGGCCCCAACGGGCAGCCGCTGTTCGACGAACTGGCTTCCGGCGGGTGTAAGCAAGACGCTGCCGGTGCCCCACGCGCCTAACGCTGCAGTTCCTTGACGAATTGACACGGTCAGCGTGATTTGCTGATCCTCCGCCAGGCTGAATGAGCTCGGGGATACCTGGACGTCGAGCGGCCCCTCGGTCGTTACGGTCCAATCCCCTGTGCCCAATGCTTGAAGAGTCCGGGTGAACGTGCAGGCTTCCGTATTAAGGCAGAAATCACTGACGATGCCCGGAAGGTTGAGATCACCTGGAACTCCCCCTTGGACCGGGTCGGCGTCCAGAAACGCTTGAATACCAACAGGAAGAAACAAACCGATTCGAGATGCGCGGTCGACCTGCATGCCACCGGCACCGCGTTCGATGGTGCTGGCGGGCGTGCCATCGTCCAGCGTCACCAGCTGCGGATTCGCGGTGGTTTCCAATGCAGAGAAAATCTGGTCGGGACCCCAGTCCGGATGCGACCGCCGCAGCAACAGAACTGCTCCGGCAACGTGAGGCGATGACATCGATGTCCCGGTCAGGAACGCAATCGAGTTTGCGTTCTCCGCGCCGGCAGCGATGATGTCCGTGCCCGGAGCCGTTATGTTGGGCTTCATCGTGTCGGTCGCGCCGACCGACGGCCCGCGCGAGCTGGAGGTGTTGAGACGTCCGCCAAAATCATCGTCGACGACGCGCTGCGTGCCGGTCAGGCGGCCCTGGTGACCGGAACCGGAGCTCAACCAGTCGCGAATCCGATCACCGTCGTCGGCCCCGATATGCATCGCCGGCAGGCAATGCTGATCGCCATTCACGCTTTCACCCTGAGCCTGGGTATTGGCAAGAATCATCCCCCCGGCGCCTGCGTCCAGTACGTTGCGGCCCTTTTCGATGCGGCCGTAGGTGCCGCGGTCGCAGACCACGATCTCGCCATTGAAGGTGCCCGGCGGGAACGGATTGGTGGCGCCGGTGTTCTGACCGCAGGACGAGCCGAGCTCGGCCTCGCCGGTACCGCACAGGGCATTACCGAAATCGCCTGCGTAGACGATCGGCACGACGTTGGTGCCACCGGTCTGGCCGAGCCCCGTCAGCGCACCGAGTACAAAGTCCCCGCCCGATACGTTGAACAGCCGATTTGCCAGCACCCGGTCGTGCGTGACATTGGCCACGGAAAAGGCCCACGGCGCATTGGCCGGGGAGCCAACCCATCCTTCACCTCGGTTGCCGAAGTTTCCGGCCGACGTGACCGCAGCAATACCTGCCGCGCGCATGTTGAGAAAAATTTCTTCGCTGGTCGAGAACCCCTGGCGTATTCCCGCCCAGGGATCGAACGGGGCACCACCGATCGAGTAATTCAAAGAATCGACCTGGTCCACGATGGCCTGCTCAAGCGCCGCGCTGGTGTCGGAGCCGGAACAAGTAAACGTCCCGCGGTCCGGGTTGTCCTCGCAGGCCTTGTAGGAAATGATGCTGGCGTTCGGCGCCACCCCGGAGGTGGAGAAGAAGATTGACTGGCCCGCGATATTCAGCGAGAACGACAGTGGGAAGCCGGCCGCCGTACTGGCTACGTGGGAACCGTGCGAATCGGGGTCCTTGCCGTTTGTGCCTTCATCGGTGAAGTCGTAGACGCCGATGATCTTGTCGCTGCAGAGCACGCTGGGTTGGCTGCATAGACCGTAGAACTGGCCCCGGGGATTGTCGATCTGCGGCGCCCCGGGGCGGGCAGGGTCAAAGAAGAATGAATCCCAATTGATTCCGGTATCGACAACGCCGATGACGGTCCCTTCGCCGCGATTCGGAGCTACGACTCCGGACTGGCCGGCCCAGTAACGATCGGCGCCGATCCACTCCGGTCCGTTATCGGTCATTGGATAGTGGACGAACTCCCGTTCGACCGACCGCACCCCGGGCACGGCCGCCAGCGCTTCGGCCTCGGCAGCAGTTATTTCGATCGCGAATCCATTGAGTACATGCCTGTAGACGTGCTTCGGCTTCAATGCTCGGCCCAGCGCCAATTCAGCGCGGCCAAGCACATCGCCGCGCTCGGCGTCCAGGTGAGCGGCGTATTCGACCACCGCCGGCACATCAACGTCCAGCTTCTGCGCACCCGTGACTTCCAGTGCGGTCGGTGCGAACCGTTTGCTGACCTTGCGACCGTCTGAATCGAAGGTCTCGATGGTGCCACCTCTAAACTGCGGGGTCGGTGCCGATGTCAGGCGAACGATAAAGGTCCCGGACTCGAGACTCTTGGCCCCGCCGACCGGAAGTTCGCTTCGCGCCAGCGCGGCGGGTCCCCCGACAACCGCGACCAGCAGCGCAGCCGCCGCCGCGTATACGAATCCTGCGTAGAACTGCTTCATGGACTGCCGTCTCCATTTGATTTGCTTCGAATCCGGGTGCTCGCCGGGTTTTTCTGCCTGCCAACTAGTGTCGTCCCGATCGCCTCGCGGCCGCGACTACGCCGCCGGGTCGACCGGCACGCGCATCGTGACCAACTCTTCCGCGCTGGTCGGATGAATGCCAATGGTGCGATCAAAATCGGCCTTGGTCAAACCGGCACGAATCGCCACGGCGAAGCCTTGAACGATCTCGCCGGCATCGGGCCCGACCACGTGCAGGCCGATCACCCGATCGCTGCCCTGGTCCACCAGCAGTTTCATCAGGGCCTTTTCCCTGCGCCCGGAAAGGGTGTACCGCATCGGGGTGAACTCGGATCGATAGACATCCAGCCGCTCGCAACGTTCCCTGGCCTCGTGCTCGGCCAGGCCCACGCTGGCCGCCGGCGGCTGGCTGAACACCGCCGAGGGCACGTTCTCGTGGCTGGCCCGACGGGACATGCCGCCGAACTGCGTGTCGGCGAACGCGTGCCCTTCGGCCAGCGCGACGGGGGTGAGCTGGATGCGGTCGGTCACGTCACCGACCGCGAAGATGTTCTCGACCGAGGTCCGGCTGTCGTCGTCGACCTCGATGCGGCCGCCGCGGCCGAGCTTCACGCCGGCGTTCTCGAGGCCCAGTTCGGCGACGTACGGCGAGCGCCCGGTAGCGAAGAACACCTCGTCGTAGCGGGCGGTGGAATCGTCCGTGTAGGTCACCTCGATCCTGCCGTCCTCGGCCCGGTCCAGGCGTGCCGGAGCGACCTGCGTGCGGATGTCGACGCCGCGCTGGCGCATGCCGGAGTCGACCAGTCGCCGCACGTCCTCGTCGAAGCCTCGCAGGACGCGGTCGCGGCGATAGGCAACGGTGACGTTCGTGCCCAGGCCATTGAAGATCCCGGCGAACTCGACCGCGATATAGCCGCCGCCGACGATCAGCAGGTCGGTCGGCTGCTTCGCGAGGTCGAAGGCGTCGTCGGAGACGATGCCGAGTTCGGCGCCGGGGATGTCCAGCCGGGTCGGCCGGCCGCCGACCGCCACCAGGATCGTCTCTGCGGTGAACCGACGCTCGCCGACCTCGACCGTGTGCGCGTCGACCAGCCGCCCTCGACCCTCGTGCACTGTCACGCCGGCACCCTCGAGCAGCCGTCCGTAGACCCCTTCGAGCCGCGTGATTTCCTTTTCCTTCGCCGCGACCAGCGCCGACCAGTCGAAGCGGGTCTCGCCGACGCTCCAGCCGTAGCCGGCCGCGTCCTCGAAGGCCTCGGAGAACTGGCTGGCGAACACCATCAGTTTCTTCGGCACGCAGCCGCGGATCACGCAGGTGCCGCCGAGGCGCGACTCCTCGCACAGGCCGACGCGGGCGCCGTGGCCGGCCGAGATCCGCGCGGCGCGCACGCCGCCGGAGCCGCCGCCGATCACAAACAGGTCGTAGTCATAAGGATGCATCGATGAATCCGGTGGTGTGGGGCAGGTAGAATCGAACGTACGAATCGGCAGTACGGATCGGAAGTACCCATCCGTAGCCCGAACCGGGGGCCTTGCAGTTGATCGCTCCCCGGGGCCGGAAGCGCGCTGGCGTCGACGAGCGCATCGTCGCTCCGCCGCGAGTATCCGGCCGCGCAGGATGATACCGCAACGACCTCTTCGAACCGTCCCGGAGACCCGACCGATGCCGCCCGACCCGGCCCCGCTGCCCACGACTCTGGTCGAGGCCTTCAAGGCCACGACCTATCGCGTCCGCCTGACCGGCGGCGCCGAGGTGGACGTGCGCATCGGTGAACGGGTCGACTGGCCTGCCGGCGAGCTCGGTCGAGGCCCTGCTGGTCACTGGACTGCCGGTCACTGGATGATCGTCACGCCCGACAACCCGGGGGCACGGTCGCGCGACGAGGACGCCAACCGTCGCCGGCGCGCCGAGCTCGACGCCGCGCTGGCCGAGGCGCGCATCCCCGTGCGCGGCACCACCCGCCACATCGACCCGCGCGGCCGCTGGCCCGACGAGCACGGCCGGCTGGTCGAAGTGCGTCGGCTCGAGGAAGGCCTGGCCCTGGCCCGGCGCTTCGGCCAGGCCGCGGTGGTCTGCGGCACCGGCAACGGGCCGGCCGAGCTCGTTCCGCTTCCACGCGATAGCGCGAGCGGCGCCGGATGACCGCGCTGCTCCGTGCCGTCGACCTGGTCTTCGAACGCGCCGGCGAGCCGGTCTTCGAGCCGGTCTCGCTGGACGTCCACGCCGGCGACGTGCTGGCCCTGACCGGCCGCAACGGCGCCGGCAAGACCACCCTGCTCCGCGCGCTGGCCGGCGTGATCCGGCCGGCCACCGGCACCCGCACCGCGCGCGTCGACTGCGCGCTGGTCGGACACCTGCCGGCCATCAAGCACGACCTCACCTGCCGCGAGAACCTCGAGTTCGAGCGCGCCATGGGCCCGCCCGGACTGCGCCCGGCCGAGGCCCTGGCCCGGGTCGGCCTGGCCGGCCTGGGCCGGCGTCCGGCCCGTGCGCTTTCCGCAGGCCAGCGACGACGCCTGGGCCTGGCCCGGCTGCTGGCTCGCCGGATTCCGGTCTGGCTGCTCGACGAGCCCTACGCCAGCCTGGACGACGAGGGCTGCGCGATCGTCGACCGACTGATCGCCGATCGGGTCGCAAGCGACGGCGCGGTGGTCCTGGCGACGCACCAGCGGTTTCCCGCCCACCCCGCACTTCGACGACTGGCGGTCACGGCCGCGGAGACACGGGAATGAGCAGTCTTCGCGAAGCGCAAGCGATGCTGGCCCGCGACCTTCGGCTCGCATTCCGCCGGCTCGGCCAGACCCTCCTGCCGCTGTTCTTCCTGTTCGCGGTGGTGGTGCTGATTCCGCTCGGAGTCGGCCCCGGTCCCGAGCTGCTGGCCCGGCTGGCGAGCGGCATGATCTGGGTCGCCGCGTTGCTGGCCAGCCTGCTGGCGCTGGAACACCTGTTCCGCCCCGACTACGACGACGGCTCGATGGAACAGTGGTTCGTCGGCAATCGCGAAGGCTACCTGGCCGTTTACGTCCGGCTGCTGGCCTACTGGCTGGTCACCGGCCTGCCGGTCGTGCTGTTCTCGCCGCTGGCCGCGTTGATGCTGAACCTGCCCGACGGCGCGATGGGCGCGCTGGTGGTGAGCCTGGCCATGGGCACGCCCGCCCTGACCCTCATCGGGGCGCTGGCCGCCGCCCTGACCCTGACTACCCGCGGTGCCGGCGCACTGCTGGCCATCCTGGTCTTCCCGCTGGTAGTGCCGCTGCTGATCTTCGCCGCCGGCGCGGTCCAGCTGGCCGCCGACGGTTTCAGCCCCGGTGCTCACCTCGGCTTTCTTGGTGCCTTTACAATAGTGGCCCTGACCCTGGCGCCGATCGGCATCCGGGCCGCTCTCAAGATGAATCTCGAATGATCTGGCAGTCGATCAAACTGGCGTTCCACAAGCTCGGGTCGCCCCCCGTGTTCAGCGTATTCGCGCGTCGCCTCGCACCCTGGCTGTGGGCGGCGTTCCTGGCCTGCACGCTCTACGGCGTGTACCTGGCGCTGTACGTCGCTCCGCCCGACTACCAGCAGGGCGACTCCGCCCGCATCCTCTACATTCACGTACCGGCCGCGTGGCAGGCGCTGCTGGGCTACCTGATCATGGCCGTGCTGGCCGCAATCGCGCTGATCTGGCGCATCCGCACCGCCGAGATCATGGCCATGGCCGCCGCCCCGATCGGCGCCGGGCTGACGCTGATCTGCCTGGTTACCGGTTCCCTGTGGGGCAAGCCGATGTGGGGCACGTGGTGGGAATGGGACGCGCGCCTGACCTCGATGCTGGTGCTGCTGTTCATCTACGTCGGCGTCATGGCCCTGTACGCGGCCTACGACGATCCGCGCAAGGGCGCGCGGGTGGCGTCCATCCTGGTCATCGCCGGGCTGGTCAACCTGCCGATCATCCACTTCTCGGTCGAGTGGTGGACGACGCTGCACCAGGGCCAGACCATCCGCGTGTTCGGCGAGTCGTCGATGCACCCGTCGATGATCCCGCCGCTTGTCTGGACGACGCTGGGCACGAAGTTCCTGTTCGGCGCTGCGCTGCTGGACCGCGCCCGCAATCTGCTGCTCGCCCAGGACCAGCACAAGCGCTGGGTCCAGCGCGAGCTGTCACCCGGCCTCGACGAAGAGCGCGGCGCCGATCCGATCGAACGAGGTACGACGATCCGATGATGTCCACGACGATGATGTCCACGATCATCCCGGAGCTGAACTACGCGCCGTTCGTCTGGTCCAGTTATGGTGTCTTCGCTGCGGTCTGCGCATGGCAGTTCCTCGCGCCCTGGATGCGGCGCCGACGCCTTGTCCGCCAGATTCGCGAGCAGCTCGAGGAACAGCGCGCGGCGAACGCACTGAAGGAGACCAACGCACCATGACCCGCACCCGCAAGCGCCGCCTGCTGATCGTCGTGCTGATCATCGCCGGCATGTCCATTGCCACCGCGGTGGCCATCACCGCGATGAACCAGAACGTGATGTTCTTCGTCAGCCCGACCGACGTGGCCGAGCAGGAGCTGTCGGCCGAGCGCCGCTTCCGGCTCGGCGGCCTGGTCGCCGACGGCACCGTGGTCCGGGCGCCGGGCAGCCTCGACGTCGAGTTCCAGGTCACCGACGGCCGACACAACGTGCCGGTGACCTACAGCGGCATCCTGCCCGACCTGTTCCGGGAGGGCCAGGGTGTGATCGCCCACGGCTACCTGCGCGACGGCCGCTTCGAGGCCGATGAAGTGCTGGCCCGCCACGACGAGACCTACACCCCGCCCGAAGTGATCCGCGCGCTGGAAGAAGCCGGCCACCCCGGCCCGGGCTCGTCCACGGAGCCCGGCTCATGACCGCCGGCTTGCTGGGCGAGCTGGGCCAGATCGCGCTGATCGTCTCGCTGGTGCTGGCGACCCTGCTCGCCACGCTGCCGCTGATCGGCGCATGGCGCAACGATGCCCGGCTGATGAGCCTGGCGCCGTCGCTGGCCGTCGGCCAGTTCGTGTTCGTCGCGATCGCCTTCGGCGTTCTGGCCGCGGCGTTCGTCGCCAACGACTTCACCATTGCCTACGTCGCCAATCATTCGAACCTGCTGCTGCCGGTGCACTACCGCCTGACCGGGGTGTGGGGCGGCCACGAGGGCTCCCTGCTGCTGTGGGTGCTGATGCTCTCGGGCTGGATGGTCGCGGTGGTGCTGTTCTCGCGCTCGCTGTCGCGGCCCTTCCTGGCTCGCGTCCTGGCGGTGATGGGCATGATCACCATCGGCTTCCTGCTGTTCACCATCCTGACCTCCAATCCCTTCGAGCGGCTACTGCCCGGCCCGCCCGACGGGGCCGACCTGAACCCGCTGCTCCAGGACCCGGGCATGATCTTCCACCCGCCGCTGCTCTACATGGGCTACGTCGGCTTTGCGGTGGCCTTCGCCTTCGCCGTGGCCGGCCTGCTCGGCGGTCGCGTCGAGCGCGAATGGGTGCGCTGGTCGCGCCCGTGGACGCTGGCCGCCTGGTCGTTCCTCACGGGCGGAATCGCCCTGGGCTCGTGGTGGGCCTACTACGAGCTGGGCTGGGGCGGCTGGTGGTTCTGGGATCCGGTCGAGAACGCCTCGTTCATGCCCTGGCTGGTCGGCACCGCACTGATCCACTCGCAGGCCGTGACCGA
Source organism: Wenzhouxiangellaceae bacterium (assembly GCA_965222675.1). Taxonomy (GTDB): domain Bacteria; phylum Pseudomonadota; class Gammaproteobacteria; order Xanthomonadales; family Wenzhouxiangellaceae. The sequence continues at coordinate 2,842,679 of OZ244963.1, forward strand.
GAAGCGCAATGCGTTCCCGGCCTGGACCGTGCTGCTGGCCATCGCGGCGTTCTCGCTGTCGCTGCTGGGCACCTTCCTGGTCCGCTCCGGCGTCCTGACCTCGGTCCACGCCTTCGCCAACGATCCGGAGCGAGGCCTGTTCATCCTGGCCTTCCTCGGCATCGTCACCGGCGGGGCGCTGCTGCTGTTCCTGCTGCGCGCGCCGAGGCTGGCCGCCGGCGAGGGCTTCGACTGGTTCTCGCGCGAGACCCTGCTGCTGGCCAACAACCTGCTGTTCGTGGTCTCCGCGGCGATGGTGCTGCTCGGCACGCTGTTCCCCATCCTCAACGACTTCATGGGCTGGGGCCAGGTCTCAGTGGGCCCGCCCTACTTCGCCGCGATGTTCATCCTGCTGATGACTCCGCTGGTGATGCTGCTGCCGTTCGGGCCGATGAGCCGGTGGAAGCAGGACACGGTGGGCGCGGCGCTCCGGCCGCTGATCGTGCCGGCGATCGTCGCGCTTATCGGCGGCGTGATCATCGCAGGAGCCCTGGACGCGTTCAACCTGCGCGCGGTCACAGGCTGGATCGGCGGCCTCTGGCTGATCTTCGGCGCGCTGGCCTTCGTCGCCCGGGCCGCACGCTCGGCCTCGGGCCTGCTTCGCGGCCACTGGGGCATGGTCGCTGCCCACCTCGGCGTCGGCGTGTTCGTCATCGGCGTGGCCATGGTCGAATCGTCGACGGACGAACGTGACTTCGCCATGAGTCCCGGCGAGACCATCGAGACCGCCGGGCTGGCCTTCCGCCTCGACGAGATCGCTACCGTCAAGGGCCCGAACTGGTCGGCCGAGGAAGCCCGGTTCACGGTGCTGAAGGACGGCGAGCCGTGGACCTCGATGAACCCGCAGAAGCGCCGCTACTACCGTTCCGGCCAGGTCATGACCCAGGTCGCGCTGAGGCCCGGGGTGTTCCGCGACCTCTACATTGCCATGGGCCAGCCACTGGACGATCAGGCCTGGTCGATCCGGGTCCACGTCAAGCCGTTCATCCGCTGGATCTGGGGCGGCGCGGTGCTGATGCTGATCGGCGGCCTGCTGGCCGCGACGGACCCGCGCTACCGCCGGCTGGCGAAGCACGCGATGACCCGATCGACCGCCGCAGGCACGCGGCTCGAGCAGCCGGCATGACCCGTCTGCTGATCGTCCCGCTGCTGCTGTTCGGCGTGCTGCTCCTGCTGTTGTTCACCGGGCTTCAGACCGCCGATGAGCGCAAGACCATCCGGAGCCCGCTGATCGGCAAGCCGGTGCCGGAATTCGCGCTGCCCTCGCTGGCCGAGCCGAACCGGGTCATCACCAACGTGGACCTGGCCGGCGAGCCGTACCTGCTCAACGTCTGGGGCAGCTGGTGCCCGTCGTGCCGCATCGAGCATCCGTTCATCGTCCGGCTGGGTGGCGAAGCACCGATTCCGCTGGTCGGCCTGAACTGGAAGGACGAGCGCGACAACGCGCAGCGCTGGCTGGACCAGTTCGGCGATGCCTGGGACCTGCACATCGTCGATTTCGACGGCGGCCTGGCGATCGACCTCGGCGTGGTGGCAGCCCCGGAGACCTTCCTGGTCGACCACAACGGTGTGATCCGGCACAAGCACACCGGCCCGATCGACCCGGAAAGCTTCACCGACCTGATGCAGCGCGCCGAGGGCCTGGCACAGCTCGCGGAGCAGGGCCGATGATGAACAGCCCGCTGCCGATCCCCGGCCGCCGCGCCCTCGCCGCCCTCTGCGGGTTGCTGCTGGCCGCGTCCGCGCTGGCCCAGAATCCGATCCAGCCGCTGGAGTTCGCCAGCGAAACCCAGCGCGAGCGGTACCACGCATTGATCGACGAACTGCGCTGCACCGTGTGCCAGAACCAGGCGCTGGCCAGCTCCGACGCCCCGCTGGCCGCCGACCTGCGCGAGGCGGTCTATCGCCAGATCCGCGAAGGTCGCGCCGACAGCGAGATTCGCCAGTTCATGCGCGACCGCTACGGGGATTTCGTGCTGTACAACCCGCCGCTGGCCGCCCACACCCTGCTGCTCTGGGCCGGGCCGCCGCTGCTGTTGATCATCGGCGGCATCCTCGCGGCACTGATCGTTCGCGCCCAGCGCCGCCGGCTGGCCGAGTCGACGGGCGGGCCGCCCGACGATGCACCCCCTTCCTGACCCTCGTACCTGACCCCGGAGACCGCCCGACGTGTTCCTGTTCCTGAGTGCGCTCGCCTGCCTGATCGCGCTGGCCTTCGTCCTGGTGCCGCTGCTGCGCAGCGCCCCGGAAGCCCGCCGCATCCGTCATCGTCTCGAGGCGCTGGACGCGCTGAAGGACGACCTGCCGGCCGAGGAATGGTCCAGGCGGCACGACGCGCTGGAAGAAGAACTCGACTCGGTTCCCGGCAGCAACAACCACCGCGTGACCGCGGCCCTGGTCGTCCTACTGGTGCCGGTGCTGGTGATCCTGGTCTACCGGGTCGCCGGCACGCCCGAGGCCCTGCAGCCGATGGACCCGCGCGCGACCGAGGTCCGCGACGTGCTCGGCGACCTCGCCGCGGCGGTCGACGACGATCCCCGGGACGTCGAGGCCTGGTCGCGAATGGGTCTGATCTGGAAGAACCTGCAGCAGTGGCCGGCCGCCGACGCCGCCTGGCGCCGCGTGCTGTTCCTGGAGCCCGACAACTCCTTTGCCCACGTCGAACTGGCCGAAACGCTGCTGTTCGCCTCCGGACGCCCCGAAATGCCGCCCGAGGCGCTCGCGCTGCTCGACCGAGCCGTGAAACTCGACCCGACCAACCAGAAGGCCCTGTGGCTTTCCGGCATGGGTGCGTTCCAGCAGGGCCGGTTCGACGACGCGCTGGCCGACTGGCAGCGCCTCGACGCCCTGCTGCCGGCCGGCGGCGTCAAGGACCAGGTCAACGAGCAGATCGCCCGCGCCCGCGCGGCCCTGGCCAGCGACGCACACTCCACTGCCGGAATAGCGCCCGGGATGGTGTCCGGTGCGGCTTCGAATGGACACACCGGCGGACCGCCCCCCGGCGACCCGGGCCGCGACGCCGATCCGCGATCGTCGAACCCCGGTACCGGTGCCGAGGTCTCGCTGACGGTCACCGTCGATCTCGCGCCCGAACTGGCCGGCGCCGTCACCGGCGGCGAGACCGTGTTCGTGTTCGCCAGCGCCGTCAACGGCCCGCCGATGCCGCTGGCCGTCAGGCGCTTTCCGGCCGCCGCCCTCCCCCGCACGGTCACCCTGACCGACGCCGACGCGATGGCCCCCAACATGGCGCTATCGAGCTTCGATACCTGGAACGTGACCGCGCGCATCAGCGCCAGCGGCAACGCGACGGCAACGCCGGGCGATCTTCAGGGCCTGCGTGAATCGATCACCGCCGAGGACGGCGACATCTTGCTGCGCATCAACGAGCGCGTGGAGTAGCCGATCGACGGGCCTCCTGCACCAGCCCGGCGAGCGCGCCCACCAGCAGGATCAGGACGAACACGGGACCGGCCCAGCGATTGGGTCGGCGTTCGAAGGTGTATCCGTTCCCCAGTACGAACCCCCGTGCTTCGAGATCGCTGTCCATCGCCAGGCCCGCCGACCAGGAACGAGGCGGCAACAGCCAGAGCGTTTCATCGGGCGCCAGGCTGCTCACGCGCGAGAGAGGACTCTGGATTCTGTCGAGGCTCGCGGCGTTCGATGGTTCCACGCGCACAACCCCCCCTCGGTTCGCTTCCAGGACGTCAATCGTCTTGTCGTCCAGCCCCGAAACGATCAGCGTTCGTTCTGAAGGCAGCGCAAAGTTCGCGGCCACGAAAGCAATCGGGAGGAGAGCGAATATCCAGAGCATTGCAGAGCGGAAACGGCGAAGGAAGGACATGGCGGCTCTCCAGGGCGAAGCAGACGGTCGGATCGTGGGTCGACCAAACCGGGATTCGTGCTGCCCGGCCCCCTCAGGACCTTCGGCAAGCGCTGGAAACGATAGCCCATGGGACCGCTTTCCGGCATCGGGAAATCTGCTCGACGTTCCGTAGGAAATCGCCTCATTCGCGGGTCCCTTCGCAGCTGTCGCAGACGCGGCCGGCTCACGCCGTCCGGCCTGCTCCGACCACCTCCCCTGAATCCGTCGAACTCGATAGCGCGCTTGACCGCCTCGCAGCGCCTAGCCCGCCTCGACCACCGCGTTGACGAGCATCTCGATCAGCGCGGCTCCGGCCCAGGTCAGGGGCACGATCACGGCGTAGCCGATGAATCGGAACACCGCACCCACGTCGAAGGGCCAGACCGGCAGCCGCGCCACTTCGCGGCGCAGGGACAGCGCGGCCGACTGGCGCGCCAGCGCGGCGTCGTCGTGGACCTTTGGTTCGCGGGCCCTGCGCAGCTCCCGCTGCGCTTCCTCGACCTCGGCCTTGCGCTGGGCAAGCAGCTTGCGATGCAGCGGCCAGACGGGCAGCAGAAGCAGGAGCACCACGAAGGGCGCGAAGATCACCAGCCCGGGCAGCGTGGTCCACCAGTCGATCGGACCGCCGAGCCACATGATCGACATCAGCGCCATGCCCCCGAGCGAAACCAGGGTGGACGTCACGGCCATGCTCCCGACCGGCATGTAGCTTGCCGGTTCGAAGATGTCCGTTTCCAGGTCGGGGACCAGCCGACGAAACATCAAGGCATTCTGCACCAGGGCGCTCATGGCGACGTACATCGTCAGCCAGACGAACAGCGGCCCGAACGCGAACACGCTGGATGCGAAGTTCGCGGTCAGGCCGGTCCAGACGTTTTCCCAGCTCCCGGACAGCAGTCGACTCTGGACGAGCCAGAGCGCCGCCGCCGCGCCTACCGAGCGAAGCGTCCAGGCCAGGGAGCGCCGGTCGATGGCCGTGCGCAGTTCGTCCCGTCGCCGCGACGAGACCACATAGGGCTCGAGCGTATCCAGGCACTGGAGCGTGCGCGTCGTGATGAAGTGGAACATCGGCACGATGTAGGCGACCGCGCAGGTGAAGAAGACCGGGATGGACCAGGGAAACTGCCCGTCGTAGGCCGGATGTCGAACGATCTGAACGGCGGCGGCACCGAACAGGGCGGCGCCCGCGACGAGAATGATCAGCGCGGCCCACCAGCGCCCGTAGCGGCCGGGAGGCACGAGCATGAGCATCCAGATCTGGTACTTCCTGGACTCGGACACGATGCGACCGCGTGGTGGAATCGCCCCGAATATAGCAGCCGGCTCGTATCGAGGTTCGACCACGCGTCTCCGTATTCCGGAATTCCGTTCGGCTGGGCTGACGTAGGAGCTTTTCATCGCTCGATCGCCTGATCGATCGTCGACTTCGATGCGAATGACCACCGCCGGAATCCAGGGGATCCGGGGCAACTGGATACCGAAGCAGGTGCCGCCTATACTCGATCGAGGCCTCCGATCGGCTCGGAGGCATTGAGGGAGGCTTGTTCGATGAAACTGCTCAGACTCACCGGCTCATTGCCGGACGCTGGCGTGCGACTGGAAGCGCGCATTCTCGAGGCGCGCGATGTGCGGCGGAGCGCCGGCGACGTACTCGACGTTACTGCATTGGCGAAAGGACGCTTCGATGACGAGGGTCGAGCGCGGCTCGAAACCGGCGACCTCTCCCTGGATCGGCCGATAGAACTCTTCGTGCTCATGCTGCCTGCAGGCAGGAAGAGACCTCGAATCGTTCATCGCGCCCGTTTCGACAGTCTCTCGGACATTCCGGATCGTTCGGACATCGAGTTCGCGACGACCGGCGACACGGGAGATCGTGGCGAGGGTAAGGACGACGGACGCGAGCCGGCTCGAGGGCCGGATGCAGACCCAACGGACAAGCCGACGCAAGGTCAGCGGGACGGACCCTCGCCGGCCGTCGAACCGGTTCGGGAAAGGCGCCCGGCGCGACGCGTGACGCTACCCGAGTCACCGTCCGACATGCTGATCCAGCGCCAGCGTCTCACCGATGGACTGGTCGGCGACATGCGCATCGCACTCAGCGCACGGGTAGGCGAACGAATCAAGCGCCTGAAAGCCGGCCGGGACTTCGCCGACAGGGCGCTGGGCCAGCGCCCTCTGGACGGTCGGATCGGCGAGCACTTCGCCGCCCACGGCACGGACCCGGAGCGCACGGCACGCAAGGTCCGCAAGGAGGGGCTGGGCCGACTCGCCGAACGCTCCGACATGAGGCAGGGGCTTACGCTCCACAGCGATGCGCTCGTCGACCATGTCGAGTCCGGCGAGCTCGACCACGCCACGCTGGTCGAGGCCCTGGGCGGCGCAGCGCGCCTTGCCCGGGTCGAGCGGTTCGGGTCCCCGCTCGAGCGCTGTCGCAACCAGCAGCGGGCCGCTGCCGCCGAGGCCGCGCTCGTCGAGGCCGACCAGGAAGGTCAGGATGCCGTGCAGGCCGACGAGGTCGACCGGGAGTCGCCTCGCACGGTCGAAGCGATCCTGTCCGACATCCTCGCCACCCCCGCGTTCAAGGACGCGCTGGCGGCCCGGCCCGACGGCGCGGAGGTCGAGAAGAACCTGCAGATGACGCTGGCGTCCGGGCCCGCCGATCGTCCGGCCTGGCACGACTACCAGGTCCTGCACGTGGCCTGGGGCGATACCTGGGTGGCCGCGCTCGACCACGAGGTGCAAGGCAAGGTTGCCGAACTCTTCATGCAGATCGTCGAAATCGTCGATTACGAACCGCCTCGACCGAATTCGGCGGAAGTCGACGAACTGACCGATCTGTTGACCGAACTGTCGGAGGTCGTCTCGAGCGTTCAGGCCGAGATGGTCGGCCCTTCAGCGCTCGCCGCCTGGCTGGATGGCCCGGACGTGGACGTCAATGCAGCCTGGCCCGTGATGTCGGCACATGATCAGCAGGTGCTGCTGTTCCATTACACGGTTCACGTGTTCGCCGAGGCGAACGTGACCAAGCTGACTTCGAACAAAACGGACAACTTTTCCACCGAAGAGCAAGCAGACGACTTTGCGGCGGACATTGAATCGGGGGGTGGCGAAGTACTTAGGGTCGAGTTCGCCGGCACCTCCTATGCGGTCACGTACAAGAAGCGGATCGAAAACGGCGATGGTCTGGAGGACTACGAGGAATTCGACGGTTACGACGCAAGTCTGATGCTGCTCTATCCGGAACCGATCTGCGAGATCGACAAGCGCGCTCTGGCTCGCAGTCGCGCGATCGGGCTCGTCAACGCCTACGCAGACAAGATCGATACCGGCGACCTCCAGTCTCCGCTGGGCCGCGCCGAGTCGCTGATCTCCGACCTTCAACGCCAGTCCGATCTGCCCTATCAGTTCAACGTCTTCGCGACCAACTCGTACAACTTCGGGATTCTGAGCACTTACCGCCAGAACTGGCTTCCCCTGGGCTATCAGGCCGGCGACCTCGCTGCCACCCTCCCGCTGGCGCCGAACGAGAAGCGCAGCTTTACGATCACTCGCAGCCGCTCGCGAACGACCAGCTCCGGTTCCTCCCGCATGGCAAGCCAGTCGAGCGATGAAGAAATGTCGATGCTCGCGCGGGCCGAGGCCGAGATCGTGCACAACACCAGCCAGGCACTTCAGCGCGGCAGCAATTATTCGACGTCGGTCGGTGGCGATGTCGCCGTGGCCAAGGCGGACCTGACCTTCGGCGGTACCGTTGACAGCGACCTGGGCAGCGACAGCTCGAGAACCAAGAACGACATCAACGAGACCACGCGCAGGATGGCGATGGCCTACCGCAACGAAAACAAGGTCGAAGTCGCTTCGGAATCCACTCGCAAGAGCGAGGTCAGCGAGACCCGGGAAATCAGCAATCCGAACAACGAGATCACCGTCACCTACCTGTTCTACGAGCTGCAGCGACGATTCGAGGTGTCGACCAGGCTCAACCGGGTCGAGCCGGTGATCCTCGTCGCGTTTCGCGTACCCGCGCCCGACGAAATCAACGAAGCCTGGTTGTTGCGTCACGAATGGATTCTGCGCGATGAGCTGCTCGACCGGAAGTTCCGGCCAACGCTCGAAGCGTTGTCCTCAAGCTTTACCGGCGATGAAGTAGCCGTCGAGATTCTCGAAGCGCAGTGGAAGACGCAGCTGGCAATCGTGGCCGAACTGCGCCGCCAGATGGGCGCTCACAACGACCTGCGGGATGCCGCTCGTGCCGCGGTCCAGTCGGCGGGGCAGGAAGTGGCCGCAGCAACCGGCGCGCCCGGTGGGACAGGGTCGAGCATCTGGGACGTGGCCTCGGACGCCATGCAGTACAGCGCGCTGGCCACTACGACCGGCGTCGGCGGCGTGCTGGCCAAGGCCCTGTTCGACCTGAAGGACAAGGCAGAAGACAGCACCGGCCAGGCGCCGAGCGGCGACGCACTCGCCGAGGAGCGCGCGTCGGCGCGCCAGGCGCTGGACTGGGCCGATCTCGACCATGGCCAGGCAGAAGCCAGCCTGCGCGAAGGCATCGGCGCGCTCGAACGGGCGACCGAGCGCTATCTGCAGGCGGTCCGGGCCCGGCTGGACCGGCGTTCGCGGATCGACCAGCTCATCCTGCACATCCGGGTCAACATCCTTCACTACATGCAGGCGATCTGGCGGCGTGAGCATCCCGATCAGCGGTATCTTCGACTGTACGATCTCGAGATCGACTGGCCGGCGGATCAGCGCGTCAAGTTCACTGTGCATGCTCCGGTCGTCACGTCCTTCGGATCCGGCCCCCTCCACCCGATGAGTACGCCGAAAGCAACGGGCAAGATCGCGCCCGCCGAACTCACCGAGACGCGTCGACTGCACCAGGTGGCCGACCTGGACCGGATCCTCGGCTTCCGTGGAAATTACGCGGTGTTCCGCCTGAAGGAGCCGAACATACTGACCACCTTCATGCTGCAGGACTTTCTCGACGAGGAATTCGGCCTGCGCGATCCCGACCCGGAGGGCGAGACCTTGACCACCGAGGAAGCGCTGGCTCTGGCGCAATGTGCATGGACACGCCCGGATGTGACCGACGCTGACAAGGAGGAAATCGCCACCTGGCTGGTCTCTGCCCTGGACGCAGCCAACCGCGTCTCGCAGGAGATCACGATCCCCACCGGCGAGCTCTTCATCGAGGCCCTGCCCGGTGCCCATCCGGTGCTCGAGGACTTCAAGCTCATGCACCGTGCGGCCGACGCGCACAAGGCCGGAGCGGAAGCGAAGATGGCCGATCTGGAAGTCGTTCGCCGGGCCCAGCGCCTTGCCACCGGCGACGTGAGCGATCCGGAAATCGACAAGCGCGTGGAGATTCGCGGCAAGGTCGACTCGATCGAGATCGATCCGGATTCATGAGCGAGCCGGGCTCGTGAGCGATCCGGCGCCGAACTCGGGGGGCGGCATCACGACCGCCGACCGCCTCGGCAGCTCTCCAGTCGAGCAGGGCGTAGCGCCTTCGGCTCCGGCCGAGCGATCGCCGGAGGCACTGGACGAAAGGGTCGTCGGTCCCGGGACCGACCGTTTTGGCGAGACTCCGATCGAGGGCGACGATCAAGCACCGGAGGCGAGTGCGGAAAGCGTCGAGGCCGTCCCGGACAACTCGGCCAATGAGGCACGCTTGCCGGTTCCGGGAGAGCACATCGAGGCCATCGCCGCTCGGCTGCGGATCGCAGCGAACCACGCCAGACTCAGGACGTACGAGGCGATCGTCGGGGCCGCGCCGAAGCTGCCGCACTCGATGGACCCCGGAGGAAGCTATCTCGAACAATCGCCCCTGGAGATCGAGCTTCGGGCAAAGGCCCAGGAAGCGCTTTCGCTTGCCTATCCGGAGCTTGCGGATCATCAAGCCGCCGTCGCTGCCTTCGATCGAGATGCAGGCATCCTCCACGGTCACCTGATCGACGCGACGGTAACGGCCAGCCGCGCGACACTGCAGCGGCGTGCCGACCTGGTCGGGGCCCTGGTCCTGCGCTACAGCGACGCCGATCAGCGCGCCGACCTCGGCCTCGCTGCGGCCGTGGTCATTTCCTGCCGGTCCACCACGCCCTTCATCCTCGCCAGCCAAGAAAGCGTCGTCGAGCCCGGTGCCTATCCGTCCATGTGGCTCCGCCCGGATATCGACGGGCGAAGTGGCACAGTCAATGCCGCCCTGCTGCGGTCCTTCCAAAGACGCCGAGCCTACTGGTTGCCTTGGGCAACGAGCCTCGAAGAGCACGAGGCGATCGTCGCACTGCTAGGCCCGATCACGGCGGAGGCCCTACGCGCGGACATCCTCGAGACCCACCCGATCCTCCGACTTGTCGCCGAAGCGTGGTCCACTCCCAGTGCGATGGTCGCCGACATCAGCGACGGGCTCGACCCGGACGAGGAAGTGACATCCGGTATCGGACGGATCATCGCCGATGGTCTGATCCGCTGCCTGGCCGACGCCCTTGACGAGCAGACGGCGGCCCCCGATGAAATTCGCACAGAGCCGCAGGCGTACGAGTTCGTCGCCCCGATCTATCTGCAGATTGCGGCCCAGCAGTTCGTCGCGCCTGAGCATCAGGCGGAACCCGGGCGTGACCCGCTGTGGGCCGTGGTCGAATGGGTCCAGCGCCGCAATGCCCCGGCGGGCAGATGGGCCACGGTGGACATGGTGCTGATTGCGACCGGGCTCGTCGTGCTTGGAGCCGCCCTGGCGCTCGGGCCGGCATTCGCAGCCGGTGCGCTGGTGCTTGAGCTCACGATCGGTGCGATCGGCGTGGGGATGCGCAGCGAGGAGTTTCTCGACGCGCTCCGCTATTCCGAGGCCAGCAAGGGCGAAGAACTGTTCCGCTTGCTCGACCCGAAACTGCAGGCCTTCGAAAATGGGATGAGTGCCTGGAGCGAGGGTGGATTCCTTCTTCTTGAGATTGTCTTCGCAGCCCTACCAGCCCTGGATGCGCCGACGGCGTTCGCGCCTCGGTCCACCGCTTGGCGTACGGCAGCGAGCGGCACCGACGCGTCTCGCGGTGCCGTATCACTGGCCGAAAACGTGCCGGGTCGAGGCGCTTTGAGCGTGGTTCCGCCCGGCCGCGCGCTCGCCGAGCAGATCGCGCGCAATGACAGCGCCCTGCGCACAACGATGACGGAAGCGTTGGAAACCCTGCCGACGGCAGGAGCTCCCGAACTACCGGGGGCATCCGGGGTTCGCTACGGACCGTACCGCTTCGGCGCCGACGATGTCCAGTTTTCCGCTCTGCGCACACAGGCTGAACGATCCGGGACCGTCGCGCGCAAAGACGTCTGGAACTGGTTCAACTCCTCACGCAAGGGACTGGGTTTTTCTACCGAAGAACTGCGGCACTGGTACAACATCTTCCTCGATTTTCTTGGTGCGCCGACTCGCCGACGGGATCTGCGCCGGCTGCGAGGCTACAACAAGCACACGTCGAACATTCAGAAGCTCTACGCGCACTGGGCCGCTCTCGATTCACCGCTGGCAATTCGCGAGACCACCGAAGACGGAGCCCGATGGATGTTCCGTGTCGATGATTCGCCTAGACGCTACGCCCGAAGCGAAATCGACATCGGCCATGTTCTTGACGTCGTCGTCTACGACAAGTTCGTATTTCTGGTCGAAAGCGAGATTCTCGAACTGGTCCACCAGGGCAAGCTGCCGGAGTCAGCCTTCGAGAACGCCTACCATGCGCTGAGGCGCGTTTTCATGGAGGCGAATTCCAATCTCGTGCCCGAGCTACCGGGGCCGAACCGCGCGAACGCGCTGCGGATCAGCTATCGCGACGACATGACCATGCATCAAGCGCTTGACTTGATGCTTTCCGAGAAAGCGGTCGATCACTTGCCGTCGAACGTGGCCCATCCGCTGGAAGTGTTTTCCGAAATCACGAGTCGCTTGCTGGACGAACTTCCCGCATCACGAACGGTCCGCATCTGGGACGACCTGCTGGCCAACGCGCTGGAGATGCCTGAACCTCCCGCGCTGCCGACCCACCCACCCCGGGTCGATCTGGCGCCCGCAACTGCCAACCAGGTCCCGGCCGCACGCCTGGGCGCGGCAAGCGCCGCAGAGGCAAGTGGACTTGCTGGACAAGACCCTCGAGCGATCGACCCGGGCGACTCCGCCCGACGTGGAGCCGGGACCCGGGCCAGGGCAGCCGCGAGAGCCGCCGAACGAGGAATCGTGCGTTGATTCCTCACGGCGAAAGCAGACCAATCCATTCGAGACGTCGAACGCCTCGGCCCTGAACGGCGGGGACTCATCCAACACATCCACCGTCTGCGCGGTACAGGCCGATTCCCCCGTGCCCCCTCGATCCTCGGAGACCACCGAATAACGATGCGAGGCCTCGCAATCAACCGATGGCAGTCCCGGTGCGAGGCGGTCGGAAACGGGCGCTACGACCGGCGACGCGAAAATAACCGGCCGAGCCAGCGGAACGGCGCCGTGATCAGCCGGCCCACGCCGGATCGACGATCGGCCGGCGACCCGCCAGGCGGTTTCCGGCGGCGCGCGCCCTTCACCCGGGCGTCGAACACCAGCTCGACGCTGCCCATGCGGATGACGTCGCCGGGCTGCAGATAGGCGCTGAGCACCTTTCGATCGTTCACGTAGGTGCCGTTGGCCGACATCATGTTGACGATCTTCCAGCGGCCGCTGTAGTGGACCAGCTGGCAGTGCCGACCGGAGACGCTGTCGGCATCGATGGCGATGTCGGCGCCCTTGCCCCGGCCGATCTCCCATTTCGTCCGGTCCTTGCCCGTGACGTCCTTCCCGCCGGAAAGTTCGAACATCACGCCCATGACCGACTCGTTGAGCCCGACCAGGATCGGGCTGTCCGGGCCGGCATGTTCCCTCGCTCGGGCGACGGCGATGTCCGCATCCAGAGATGGCGACGCATGCTCGGGCGCCAGCATTTCCTCCTTGACCAGCATCGAGGTGTGCGAAGCCTGTTCGAGCTGGTCGGCGTCGGCCCAGCTGCCGGGGATCGATGCATCCAGCGCACCCTGTCGAGATCGCATGGCGTCGCCACCGGACGGTGGCGAGGACGATTCCGCGTTGTCCGTCCCGGCAGACTCCGGTGCCGGTTTCCCCGGATCAGGCTCGACCTTCTTCGAGACCTCTTCTTCGCGCGCTGCGGGCCAGTCTTCACCGGCGGGCCCGTCGGAATCCAGCATCGCCTTCAGGTCGCCGGCGCTGGCGACCACGGTCCTGTTCTCGTCAGGCTCGGTGCTCTGTTGCTCGACATCGACGACGCGGAAGCGATCGTCGCCGAATTGCACCATGTCGCCGTGCTCCAGCGCCGTCGGTTCGTTGATCTTCCGGCTGTTGACGTAGGTGCCGTTGGTCGAGCCCCGGTCTTCGACGCAGAGCCCCCCGTCCTCGAGCCGGAACTCGGCGTGGAGACGGGAGCACTTGACGCAATCGAGCACGAGCTCGCGCTCCCCGCCCCGGCCGGCGGTGATGGTGCCCTGGACCGGCGTGGTCCTGCGCGAGGCCTGGTGCTCGAGAATGTAGCGGGCCTGCGGCGAGCGGACAGAACCCGAACCAGACGCTGTGTCCGCCTTTCTCTCGGATGTCTCTTCGGACATATCGTCCGACGCTTCTTCGGGATGGGAATCGCGCGCACTCATCATGGCAACCTGCAGATCGGGTGTCCGAGCGTGATGACCGTCACGATTCTACCGCAGCGGCCGCTCCGCGCTGAACCGGTTCCCAGCAGGTCACCGGAACCCGGCGTCGACCCGTCGCGCGACGGACGCATAGCGGACCGGGTCGAAGTCGTGCTCGTCCGCCAGGGTCTCGAACCAGGCATCGAGGGCGGAACCGACCGCGTCGGAATCGCCGAGCACGATGCTGAGCGTCTCCACGGCCAGGAAGGCCTGTTCGGCGCTGGTGAAATCACCGTAGCGGCCGCTCGCGGCACGCTCGAGCAGCAGTTCGCGGATCTCCCGCAACTGCTGACCGCGGAAGTCGTGAGCCGCCACGAGCCGTCGCATGTCTTCGACCGCGCCGGCGAGCTCCCCGGCCGCTCCGCGCAGCGCATCGCGTCCCTGCACGGTGGCGCCGTGCAGGCTACGGGTCCGCGCGCGAAGACGCTCGCCGGTCGGATCGTCGAGCACATCGGCGATCGCGATCAGTATCTGGAAGCTGCTGTCGTCCAGGCGCACCATGCCGGGTGGGAGGGTGCGGGTGACCGGCGTGCTGTGCATCCGCAGCTCGTCCATGGGGTGGTGGCAGGCGTGGCAATCGAAGAACGCAAGCTCGGGGAACAGGCCGTGGCCCCGGAACCGGTCGGACCGGATCAGGTCGAGCTGGCGCTCGCCCTTCATCACCATCCCGGTGACCCACATCTCCACGCTGCCGATCTCGCCCTTGCGTTCACGATAATCGTCGTCGATCACGTAGTGCGCCGGCTGGTTGACCGTGAAGGTCTCGAGCTCGAAGCTCATGCGCGGATGGCCGGCGGCCATGATGTCGTGGTCGGCGAACTTGTGCTCCGTGCCCACGTGGCACGACAGGCACAGGCGCGCCCGCGCCGCGGGCTGCTCCGTCGGGTACATGCCGCGCGCGAGATTGTCCGCGTGGGTGGCTCCCTCCTCGGCGTGCGACTCGATCCAGCGCTCGGCCCCGCCGTGGCAGGCTTCGCAGCCGACGCCGTCGCTGATCTGGAACTTCTCGCCGCGGCGCTCGACCGGCACGTTGTCGGCGTGGCAGTCCAGGCAGACCTGCGCGGTGGTGGCATTGCCCAACCCCAGGCGCTCGGCCATGCGTCGCGACTCCTCGCTGCGCAGCACCGTGTAGGCGCGCGAGTGGTAGTCGTCGTTCGACCAGGTGCGGTACTCGTTGAGCAGCACGTTCGAGGTCTCGTCGGGCGCGACCTTGCCGTGGCAGACCGACGTCGCGCAGGTCGCCGGTCCGAGGTGCATGTCGTCGCTTTCGTACGGCAGGGGCTGGGCGAGCGCCGCGCTTGTCGTCATTGCAATCGCCCCTGTCATCGCCGCTGCAGCCAGCGCAGTCGCCGGTCGCTCACTCATGGCCGGTTCCGCTCCGCGTCGTCCCGTCGTGCTCGATCACCCCCGTCTCGCGCTCGTGCCCATCGCCCTCGCTGCGTTCGACCTCGTCGCTCACGTACCAGGGGTTCCCGTCGCCGTCGAGATACAGGCCCTGCATTTCCTCCAGCGTCAGCGGTCGGGCGCCGAGGCGTCCGAACACGGCGACCTGGCCGCCCGACTCGTCCACGCCGCGGTCGCGTTCCAGCGGCCTCGACAGGGACAGCGCGGGCCGCGCGGTCGGATAGGCCGCGATCAGTTCGGGGTTCGGCCGCGGACTGAAGCCGTAGAAATTCGGCTGCAGCTCCGGCGAGGTCAGCTGGACGACCTTCAGGCCGCCGCTGCCGTCGGCGACGTAGGCGAACAGCGAGGCGTTCGTCGATGCGACGATGACATCGCGGGCATCGGAGATTCTGCTCCCGTCCTCCCCCGAGAACCGTTCGACGACCTGCATGGCTTCCGGCCGGGTCACGTCGACGATGAGCAGACCGTCGCCGCCGGCGGCCACGTAGGCATGGGTTCGCGAGACGTAGACATTGTGGGCGTCGGCCAGCGCAATCGTGTTGTCCTCGACAATGCGCGGCCGGGACCGGTCGGTGACGTCGACCACCGACAGGCCGCGCGCGTCGACGACGAACAGGTAGCGGAACTGCAGCGTCGTGGCCCGTGCATCGGTCAGCGGAATCGTCGAGACGAGCTCGGGGGACATGGGCTCGGCCAGGTCGACCACCACCACGCCGCGGTCGGCGGCGACAAAGGCGTGGTTGCCGGCCATGGTCACGTGGCGCGCACCGTCGAGCACGCCGTCGTCGTTCCAGGTCAGGGCCCGCTCGAGGTCGTTGTTGCGCGGCTCGCCGTCGGCCAGCGTATTGACGTCGACGAGGATCAGGCCCTCGACCGAATCGGTGATCACCGCGTAGTCGTAGATCGGCGCGAACGGCTGCTCCTGGTTGACCTCGCGCATCAAATCGCCCTCGTTGCGGTCCGGGTGGATCGGCTGGGTGGTGACGAGCTCGACACAGGTCGCGTTCTCCGAGGCCACGTGCATGTCCTGCCCGAGCGGGCTGAAGGGTGCGGAAACAATCCGCTGCGAAAAGCCCTTGTTGGCAACCGAGGCGATGTCGTAGACGCGAAAGCCCTGGTCCCCCCCGGCCGTGTAGAGATACTCGCCGCGCTGCTGGATGCAGCCGACGCGGCCGGCGGAATGCCGATGCGCGGTCTCCAGCTGCCGGTCTCGCTCGACGTGCGCAGCGTGCCAGTCGGGGTAGGCGTAGCGATGCAGGTAGCTGCCGATCACGGCCTGCGGCTCGTCCCATTCTGTGACCTGCACCGCGGAGAGCTCGCCGTCGCCGCCGACCCAGGCGTGGTAGCCGACGAAGTCGAGGAAATTGGTGCCGAGCATCAAGGTCTGCGCCACGATGGCGTTGTTGTCTCCGTCTTCCGACAGGTGGCAATCGCTGCAGACCCGGGTTTCGTCCTTGCGCACCGTGTGCGGGAAGTGCGTATTCATGGCCTGCGAGCTGTAACCCGACGCAGAGATCGGCGGCTGCTGGACGTAGATCTTCTGGCGGAACGAATCGGTCGAGGACAGCACCAGCGCCGACGACGAGCGCGCCGGTGCGTAACGACCGCCCTGCTGCTCGCCCTGGCGAGCCAGCATGAAGGTCTGGTCACGCGCCACCTGGGGGTTGTAGGTCGAGTAGTTGCGCGACGGGCCGCCCTCGTAGTGCAACCGATCGGTCTTCCAGTTGGCTTCGACGGGCAGGTGGCATCCGCCGCAGCTGGTCGTCCACGATGTATGGCAGGCGTAGCACTCCATTTCCTCGTAGGTGTGCGCACGCGCGTGGCTCGGAACGTCCATGCCCCAGGTCTGGCTCGTGACGTCGGTGCTCATCAGCTTGGCCCGCGCCGCGCGCTCGTTGTAGTGGTCGCTGCCCTCCGTAACCGAGTCCCGCACCAGGCTCAGGGGCCATTCGAGGTCCGGGTCCATCACCGAGCGCTGGACCAGTTCATTGCCGACCCACTCGAAGCGGCGGCGGCCGTCCGGTGTTCTGAGCAGGCTCATGTCCGTTCCCCCTTCGAGCGCCGCCGGGCCGGAGGTCCGCAAGTTCGGATACGCATCGGCCGTGCCGTGGCAGTCCACGCACTCGATCTCCACGGCCATCGCCACCTCGCCGTAGATGTGACCGTTGCCGTGCGAGTCCTGGGCGAAGTGGCAGTCGACGCAGTGCATGCCGCGGTCGAGGTGGATCGACGACATGTGCACGGCCTTGTCGAACTTCTCTGGATCGTCGTTCGACACCACATTGCCGTCCTCGTCGAGGAGATTGCCCTCGCGATCGCGCTTGAACACGGCCCGGAAGTTCCAGCCGTGCCCGTGGTAGTCGGCGAACTGCGTATCGCTGAGTTCCGGATTCATCTCGGAGACCTGGCGCAGGAAGTCCGGGTCGCCCCAGTTGCCGCGAGGTGCCGCGCCCTCGGGGTTCCGGTCCAGGACCTCGCGCATCGCGTCCGCATCGGGGTACTGCTGTTCCTCGGGCCACATGTGCGGGGCGTCGGACTCGTAGTCCCACATCGTGTAGCCCATGAAACTGTTCATGAACATGTTCGGCTGGTGCATGTGGCAGACCATGCACTGGCTGGTGGGAATCGAACGGGTGAACGCATGCTTGATCGGGTGGCCCGACTCTTCGTCAGGAATCGTCGGGTCCGCGGTCTGTGTTTCGCCCCGGTGGCCGAAGGCCGCGTACATGCCCGAGTGGCGTGGATCGCGGTCGTTGGCGTAGACCACGTGGCAGGAGGCGCAGCCGGAGTTGCGGTAGTCCCCGGGCTGGTCGTTGGTGCCCATGAACCACATGTTCGGGTCGTTCAGGCGCGTCTTGGTGATGTTCAGCACCGGCACCGAGATGCGCGCGCCGGTGCCCGGACCGCGATTCGACTGCCGGATGTCCGGGCGGCCCGGCTCCTCGAGCAGCACGATGCGCCCGGTGGCATTGGGATTACCCGTCTCCGGAAACAGGCTCAACTTGTTGCGGCCGCCGCGCTCGAACACGCGGAACGGGTCGCCGGGATGGACGGTTTCCCAGGCCGGTAGCGGCAGCAGTCCCGGCAGGATGCCGCGCTCGCGCATCGCATCGTCGGGCTCGATCGGCGCGGTGACGCGCGCAGCCTCGCCATCGTGCGTGTAGGCCTCGCCGAGGATGTAGTTCTTCTGGTCGAGGATGCCGTTGTTGTAGGCCGCACCGCCCCACAGCATCGCGCTGGTGGCCATCAGGCTGCGCTCGGCCTTGTGGATGATCTCCAGGTGGCAGGCACCGCAGGCATCGCGCGCCACGCGGTAGTCCGACGGGTTCATGAAGCGGATGAACTCGGGGCTTTCGTGGTTGAGCAGGGTGTAGGTGCGCTCCGGGTTCGCGCTGCTCGGCACATGCCATTCCTCGGGGTACAGCGGCAGCACGTGGGCGATCTCCATCGTGCGTCGATAGACCTCGTCGCCCATCTCGCTGCCGGCCGGGAGCATGCGCGTTGCATCGCCGCCGTGGCAATCGGTGCAGCCGAGCTTGACGGCCGGGTTCCGGTGCATGCTCGGCTGGTCGGTTTCGACGTGACAGCTCATGCAGCCTTCGCTCTTGGCCTGAACCTGCTCGGCGGACTGCGAGGCCGGCGCCGGCGGCGTGAACAGGTAGGCGCGTTCGGCCGGGCTCGAATAGCCCCCGGCGGCGAAGGCGGCGACGGACAGGCCGGTCGCGAGAAAACACGCAGCGGGAACGGCGCAGGCGCGGATTGCCGAGCGAACGATCTTCATTGGCATGGCGGTCATTGCGTCGTCCTCGCTCAATACGTAAGGATCATGTTGAACAGCAGGCTGTGCGGCGTGTCGTCGTCCGGAAACAGGTCTTCGTAGCCGTCGCCGGGAATCAGCGCGGCGTACGACAGACGGAACACCACGTTCTGGATCATCTGCGGCCGCCAGATCGCCGACACGGACACATCGGTGCCGATGCTGCGGTCGATGTCGGCCTGGTTGCGCGCCACTTCCAGCACGCCGGTCTCGTCGAACCACAGCTGGTTGGCGTTGAACGACAGGCGCAGCTCCGGCAGCACGTCGAAATCACCGCCCACGCCGAGCAGGATCAGGCCCGGGTTGGTGAAGTTCGACTGGCCCAGTTCCTTGCTGGATCGCAGGGAATTCAGGATTCCGTTACGCCCGGACAAGGCAACGCGACCGCCGCCGATGAGCGGAACCGACTGGCGAATCCAGTAGCTCGTGTCGGCGCCGGCGAACTGCGGGTTCTCGAACACGCTGTCGAAGCCCTCGGACTTGCCGTCGAAGGGGTCGTCATCCCCCGACGCGTACAGGAACGACGCCCGGTACCGCTGCCAGTCGAAGTCCATCGAGGCCTCGGCGGCCAGGAACCAGGCGCGGATGTCGCTCTCTTCGTTGGTGAAGATGCTGTTCTCTTCCGTGCCGAACGCGTAGTACGCCGAGCCGGTGATGTTGAGCCGGTCGAAGTGACCGTCGGCGCTGTAGCCGAGGTAGCCGACGTCGTACTTCCTCGGTCGCTCCATGCCGATCGAGGCCGGCCGGGCGATGAAGCCGTTGCTGTCGAAGACGATCTCGTCGTCCTCGCGGTTCCGGTTGTAAGCGACAAGAAAGGACGAGAAGTAGCCGAGCTTCGGCATGTCCTGCCAGTAGAGGTTGGCAACGACCAGGTCGTCCTTCCGCGGTGCCGTGCCGACATCGTTCAGCCCGCTATTGATGTCCTTCTCGAGGCGGCGGAACCAGGCCAGGTTGTACTGGAACACGTTGTTCCTGCGCGTACCGAACAGGCGCACGCCGAGCTGGTCGTCCTGGAACAGGAAACCGCGGAAATCGGCGTTGAAGGGCTGGATGCCGATGCGGATGCTGTCGAAGTCGTACTGCTTCGACACATCGCGGATGTGGTAGTCGAAGAACGCCGCCTGGATGCCCACGTGGTGGTCGTGACGGGTCGTGCCGTCGCGCGGGTCGACGTTGAGATTGAGAATCTCGTCGGCCTGGGCGTAGTTGTAGTTGACCACCGGGGTGAAGCGGAACTCGTAGTCCGGCGGGCGGAACACCGTATCACCCTTGTAGTAGACGAACTCCGCGCCGATATTCTGGACGAAGCCGAACTGGTCCTGGCCGCCGAGCACGTTGGTCGAGCCCGGCCCGTCGGAGCTCTGCACGCCGACCGGCGTGGCCACGTTGCGGAACTCCGCGAACGTGTCGGAGAAGGCGGTGACGTTGAAGAACCAGTCGTCGCCGTGGATCGGCTTGTCGCCCTTGTAGCGGTTGCGGTTGTACGGATCCCACCAGCGCTCGTCGTAGAACGCATCGACGATGCGCCAGCGATCCGGCACCGGGATCGGGTCGACGAAGGCGTCGACCCCGGGGCGCGGCACCGGCGAGGTCGAGATCGGCAGGGTCGGCCGCTCGGCGATCTCCACCCGTCCCCGCACTTCGTCGCGCTCGCGTTCGCCGGGCCGGCGGCGCCGGACCGGGGGCCGATCTGCGTCGTTCTCGGCTTCGGCCGCTTCGGCCGGCTCCGTCTGCGGCGCGCTCGGACGACGGCGCCGCGTGGGACGACGGCGCTCCTGGGCCTGCCCAGCCGCAGTGTCCTGCGCGGCCGGCTCGGCTGGCTGCGCCGCCTCTTCCTGCGCCTGCAGCGGGGCCGCGGCAAGCGACAGCCACAGCGCAACGGCAGCTCCACCGGCCGCAATCAGCGCGGTCGACTCGCTCCCTCTTCCCTGGGTGCGTGATTGCATGGCTCCCTCCCGCTCCTTGTTCCGCTGCCCTTGGTGCTTCGTCGTGCCTCGTGATGTGCCCGGTACGCGCCGCTAGATCCCGCTGCAGGCGTTCTGCACGTTCGAGTCCAGAAACGGCGCGAACGGACACTGCACGTAGCGCAGGCGAACGCCCCGCGGCGTGAGACGGTCCGCCCGGATCGCGTCCGGCGCGTTGTTGATCATGCCGCCGAGTCGCTGACCGGCCCGCTCGACGCCGAGCAGCGCGATCATGTCGTCCTGGTCGATGCCGTCGCCCGACACGCCGATGGCCCCGACCAGCGTGTCGTTCCGGTAGATCGGCACGCTGCCCGGGAAGATCTGGATGCCGTTGGCGATGTTGCCGCCCGGCGCGGTCGACGTGCCCGCACCGAGCTCGACGCCGACGCAGTTGTCCGGCGTCTCGGCCGGGAACAGGCCGGCGACGAAACCGATGTGCTGGACGATGCCGTTCATTGATAGATCGAGCTGAAGGCCGGTCGAGAACACGCTCCACTGGCCTTCGGGCTTGCTGAATGGTCCGGCCTCGGTGCCGAGGATGCCGTCGGGGAAGAACGGCCTCGACAGATTGCCGCCGGACCGGTCCGAGAAGGCCGTGCCGTCGGCCAGCGCACTGGCGCCGACGAAGTCGCGGACCGCAGCGACGTAGTCGGGAATATCGACGAAGCTGCGCGGTGCCAGCCCCGCGTCCAGGTAGACCGTCGGTTCCGTGACGGCTCCGAGGAACGCGCCGGCCTGGGTCGAGGAAAAGAACGCGGCGGTGCGCGCCTTCTGCAGCGAGACGTCGGCACCGAACACCGGTGCATCGCGCGAGCGCGCCATGCCGAGCACGACGCCGCTGGAATCCACGACGGACACCGTGACGCGCGCCTGGCTGCCCAGCGGGCGGCGGATCTGGGCCCGCGCCTGGTTGGCCACGCCCAGCGCCTCGTCGAGGATCACCCGGACCTCCTCGGCGGACAGCGCCGAGGCATCGGTGCCAGCCTGCGGCGGAAAGCGATCCTGGTCTGCGGCATCGACGAACACGAATGCATCGCGATCGGGGAAGGCTGCGTCCGATGCACTGCGCACACCCGACGGCGCCGTGCCGAACACGGTGCCGTCGCGAATGCTGCCGTCGCTGTAGCCGGGCACGGGGATGAGGCTGCCGTCGGACGGGCCCAGGGTCGAGAAGGCCGGCGCCCCTGCGGGGTCGGCCGGCAGGTCGTCGAAGTCCACGTCGGTGAACCGCAGGGTCTTGCCCTCCACCGTGATCCGGTCGGCGCGGATGTCGTCCGGCGGTGCGTAGCCGAAGGTCGCGGCCAGCGCGATCTGTTCGTCGATGTCCTGGTCGAAATCAAGGATGTTGCGATCGATACCGTATTCACCGTCGGCCATCACGCCAACACCGCCGACCAGCGCGCCGTCCTTGTACAGCGGCAGCCCGCCGGGGTCGGCCGACAGCCCCAGCGGCGAGCGCTGCGGGCCGGGCGAGGCATCGCCGCCGGTGAACGCAAGGGTGAAGTCCGAGCAGGCCAGCTGGCTGAACTGGACCCCGAACAGCGGCCCCGAGGGCTGGTTGAACTCGCCGGGGTTGAAGTGTTCCTGGACGATCTGGTTGGCCGTGCGCGTGGTGAACGCATTGCCGTCGCTGGTCGACAGATAGGCGCCGGTGACGGCCTTGGCGATCGCGGCCAGCGCGTCGCCGCCGACCGCGGCGGGCAGCACGATGCCTTCGAGCCCGCCGTCCACGAGTGTTTCATCCGGGTCGGTGGTTGCCAGCCGAACGTCGGGGTTGGCGCCGTTCATCCGATACACGGCCAGCACGTTGCCGACCCGGTCGACCACCGCGACCGTGGCCACGGTGCCGAGCGCACCGGCCTGGTGCACGGCCCGGGCGATCACCGCCTCGATATCGGCATCGACGAGCCGCGGACCGGAGACCGGGCCGAGCGACCGGGGCCCACGCAGGGCCACGCGGGACGACTGCGGAGCAGCCTGCAGAAGCCTGGGCTCGAGCAGTTCGAGACGCTGCAGGTGACCGTCCTCGGAAAACGGACTTGCGCCGATCGGCTCGTCGGCCGCGGCGCTCGCCCACAGCAGGAGTACGAGCAGCGTGACGGTGGGTCGGATCGGGCAGGCTTCACGGTTCATCATCGCTCCCCCTCTCGAAGAAGGTGGGTGACCGTTCCGCCGGATCGGGTGCCCTCGATGGCGTCGTGCCCCCGCATGGCGTCGCGGAACGGCAGGTGGAAGTCATGGCAGCCGCGGCAGCTCAGGGCCACGCTGGTCTCGCCCGCACTACTCGGACCGTGACAGGCGAGACAGTTGTCCAGGCCCGGAATCAGCACGTCCTCGCTGCTTGCCGAAGTCCCGGCTGCGTGGCAGGAACTGCAGGCGGCTTCGTCGCCCATCCTAGCGCGGCTGCGCGTGAGATGCACTTCGTGATCGAAGCCGGCAAAGGGGTACCAGTCGTCGACGAGCCGGACCGGTTGCACGTCCCAGCGCTCGAGGTACGGGCGCGCAGGCTCGGAGCCCACCTCGTGACAGGTCACGCAGCCGGAGCGCGAAAACTGGTTCTCGGCTTCCTGCAGTGCCAGGCGGCGACCGCACTCCAGCGCCGTGCCCTCGCAGGAGTCTTCGCTGCGGGAGCGCCCCGGCCGCCGCCGACCACGCTCGGCCGGTCCGCCACGCAGCTCGGGGTCGGCGTACTTGCGGATGAAGTGTTCCTCCAGCGCGATCAGCACCGATTCCACGTCACCGTGCGGCAACTGCTTGCGCGGGAAATCGTCGTCGAAGGACAGCGAGTGGCAGTCCTGGCAGGCCGCTTCCATGCTCAGGATGTCGAAGTGCTCTCCGTCGGCGCCCAGCTGGTGACAACTGGCGCATTCCAGCGCCTCGCCGGTGGTCAGCGACTCGACCTTGGAGCCGTCGAGGTGCAGGTCGTGCGGAAACTTCAGGTTCGAGGACTCGACCATGCCTGCCGTGGAGTGCACGAGGCGCTCCATCCGCCAATCACCGGCCGGCTCGAGGCGCAGCAGCGATAGCCGGAACTGCGGATGGCCGGTCTCGGAAAAGCCCGCGACGGAACCCGGCAGCGGATGCCCGTCGAGCGCCTGGGCGAACGCGTCCGGCGCCTCGTGGCATTCGACGCACAGCGCGGCATCGTTGCGTACCAGGCGCGACGGCTCGAGGTGTTCCCGGTGGCAGGAGGCGCAGCGCATCGCGTCGAGCGTCGGCACCGAAACCTTCGCGACCTCCACGTGGCCCGGTACGTCGGCGTGGCAGTCCAGGCACCCGCCGTCCGGCGAACGCTCGAAGAGTTTCGTGTGACACGCCTGGCAGTCGAGACCGATCTCGGGCGTGTGGTGCACACCGGCCAGCGGCCCCGACGACCACACGTGATCGGACGGCAGGAGCGGGTTCTCGCGCAGCTCCGTGCCGATCTCGGGCCAGAAATGGCCGGCCAACGGGATACCCAGAAACAGCACCAGCACGGCAAGCGCCAGCAGCCAGGCCGGACGGCGCATGGCCAGCTTCGTCTGGTTCAGATCGAGCCGGAAGTGCGTCGCGTCCCCGACGCCCTGGCGCCGTTCGAGGGTGACGAGCTCCAGCACACCGTCGAAATCGGCCTCGGGCTGGCCGATCTCGATCGCCTGCTCGCCGAGCTCGATGCGATCGCCGGGTACCAGTACGCCTCGTCGCCCGGACCCGCCCATGACCGGCCCGGCGCCGCCGACGACCCGGTAGCGGAAGCGTCCCTTCGAGGCCGGACGCAGCTCGAGGTGTCGCCGCGCCACCGCCGGGTCACGCAGCTGCAGGGTCTGGTCGCTGCCTTGGCCGACCGTGATCACCGGCTCGTCGAGGACGCGCTCGTCGAGCGCCTCGCGACCCTTGCGGTCCTTGTGGATATGTCGGAGCAGGGTCTGCATGCGCGCTACCAGTACAGGAAGACCGAGAGCACGTGGACCACGAGCGCCGCGAGCATGGCGACCGTCAGTGGCACGTGGACGTACAACCAGATTCGCAGCCAGCCCTGCAGGCGAATGTCGTGGCGCAATCGGCCGAGGACGCTGCGCCGACGTCCGAACAGGGCCAGCAGCTCCTGCAGCAGCAGGGCTTCCTCGCGCTTGCCGGCCCTCGGAACGCTGGCCGACAGGTAATCGATGACGACGTCCTGGTCTCGATTGGCCACGAGCTTCGACTCGCCCCCGGCCCCACCCGGATCCAGCACCCGCGATCGGTCCCGCCCGTCGAGCTGGGCAAGCACGCCACCGCCGAGACGGGTGCGGTCCAGTGCGCTCTCGACGACGGCAAAGGTGTGCCCGTCGCAGCGCCGGGCCAGGCCGTGAATCCGCTCGTCGAGCTCGTTGAACTCGGTCAGCCAGTCCTTGCGCCGGCGACCCGATCGGGTCCGCGCCAGCCGCCGCGGATAGCTCATGTAGGCAAACAGTCCGTAGAAGCCGCTGACGATCACGCCCACCATCAGCACATAGAACAGCGTGTGCACGTTCAGCCCGAACTGGAAGGCACAGTGCAGCGTGGCGATGACCAGCAGCGCCGTGCCGAGATAGACGTGGGCGGAGGTCCAGCCTTCCACCGTGCCCGCGGTCGAGCGATAGCTGCGCTTGCGGATGCCGAGCAGCGACAGCCAGACGATCAGCACCGCACCCACCGTGCCCAGGGTGTAGCCCTGCCAGCTTCCGCCGTTCGGCGGCAGGTCGCCCTCCTGCGTCAGGTAGAGCGCGATGCCGGCAGCCACCAGCGCCAGCGCGATCTTGAAATAGCGTCGATTCCGGTACTGGAGAAGGTTCCGAAACATGGCCTCAGCGCTTCACGATGACATCGGCGAAGCGGTCAGGCCCGATCCGGATCGCCGCCCCGGTCGGGCAGGCCCGCACGCAGGCCGGGCCGCCGGCAAGCTCCATGCAGCCGTCGCACTTGACCGCCACCTTGGCCGATTCTTCGCTCGCGGCCTTGCCGGCCGGTTCCGAGGGCGCCTCACCCGGGGCCGGCCCGAGGCCCAGCAGCAGCCAGGACAGCAGACCGGTTTTCTTCTTCCCGCGCGGTGCCATGTGGATGGCATCGTAGGGGCAGTTGGTCTCGCAGTTGCCGCAGCCGATGCACGAGTCGTCGATGAATACCTCGCCGCTGCGAGCGCGGTGGATCGCGTCGACCGGGCAGTCCTTCATGCAGTGCGGGTGCTCGCAGTGGCGGCAGGAGATCGGCACCTGCACCGACGCGAAGCCCGCCCCGCTCTTGCGGTCCAGCCGGCTGATACCGCCGTGGGTCTCGGCGCAGGCCTTTTCGCAGTGGTCGCAGCCCACGCACAGGTCCTCGTCGATGAGCATGGCATTGGTCGCCTCGCCGAGCCCTTCGGCCATGAAGAACGAAACGATGCTGCCGCCCTCGGGCATCGAGCCGAGCAGGGTCTCGAGCTTCAATTGCTGCTGCGTCTCACGCTGGATGTCCTCGATGCGCTGCGGGTCCTTGTTCAGCAGCGCCAGGAACTCCGGGCTCTTCAGCGCGATGGTCTCCGTGCGCACGGCGGCGGTCGCGGTCTCGCGCCGGGTCGGATCGCCCATCAGCGCCATCTGGCCGAAGATGCGTCCGCTCTGCAGGTGATCGATGGCGATCGGTCGTCCGTCGACCTCGCGCGTCATGGCCACGGTGCCGCTGCGGATGAGGTGGAGCGCGTCGCCGCTCTCGCCCTCGCGGTAGATCGCCTCGCCGGAGGCGAACGCACGCAGCTCGGCCCGGCCGGCGATCCTGCGCAGCTCATCGAGGGGCAGGTCGGGCGCGAAGGTCTTCTGCAGCGCGCGCACGATGAACATCCAGTCGATGCCCTGGCGGACCTCGTCGTTGGAGTTCATGACCTTGATCATCATGCGGCGCGGGGTCTCCAGCAGGATGGTCCCCGGACCGATCTCGGCGAAGCCGCTGCGCGGCCGGCCCGAGATCAGGCTCATCTCGCCGAAGAACTGGCCGGGCTTGAGCGTGTGGACCGGCCCGTCGGCTTCGTACTGGATGCGGGCTTCTCCTTCGGCAATCGTGTAGAAGGTGCTGGTGTAGTCGCCGTCCCGATAGATCGCCGAACCCTCCTCGACGATGCGCGTCGAACGGGGTCGCTCGGGCGGCGCCCGGTCGGCTTCGGTGACGGCTTCACCGGAAGCCTCGAGTTCGCGCAGCCTCGCCTCGTGGCGCTCCATCAGCTGCCGCCAGCGATCTTCCTCGACGGCCCGGGTCCCGGCCTCGGCTTCGCGCCGTGCGTCTTCGTCGGGCACGCTTGCGATCACGCGGCTTTCCAGGATCAACTCCCGGAACTGCAGCGCATTCATGCGCCGGAACATCGGTAGCCGCTGCTGGTAGAGCTCGAGGATCTCTTCCGGGTCGGCCACGTAGGGGAGCCCCGCGAACTGGAGCCGGAGCAGTTCGTAGTCGACCGGCTTGACCTCGTTGCCGCGGATGTACTCGACGACATCGAAGCCCTGGTTCATGGCCTGCTTGATCAGCGGATAGCCGCCGAGCGCGCCGATGACATACAGGCCCGGCACGTTGCTCTCGTAGGTCTTGCTCAGTTCGGGAAGGACCGTGGGCCGTTGGTCGGGAAACTCCACGCCGCAGGCCTCGACGAACCTTCGCGGCGGCACCGAGCCCAGCCGCGCGATGATCCGGTGGCAGGCCACGCGCTTTTCGCCTTCCGGGGAGTCGAGCACGATCGCCCCCGGCTCACCGTCCGCTTCGGGTTCCTCGACGCGCTTGACGTTGCTTTCGTAGAAGCACGAGAACTCCACTCCGGGGTCGTTGATGGCCTTCAGCACGGCATCGAGGTTGCCCTGCTTGGCGCGCGCGAACTCCGCCCGCCGGTTCACGATATGAACCCGGTTCTGCTCGGCCAGGCCCAGCGCATTCTCGATCGCCGCATCGCCGGCACCGACCACGACAATGGTCTCGTCGCGGTAGGCCTCCGGGTCGTCGAGCTGGTACTGCACGATCGACGCGTCCTCGCCGGGCACGCCGAGCTTGCGCGGGTTGCCCTGGGTACCGATCGCGAGGATCACGTGCTCGGCCTCGACCACCTCGCCGCTGTTCAGGTTGATGCGGAAGTCGCCCCGCTGTCCCTCGATGCCGGTGACCTCGGTGCCGAAGCGGGCGTTGACGCCTTTCTCCGCCAGCCCCTTCTGCCACCCGTCGAGAATCTGCTCGCGCGTGCCGGCCCGGAAGCGCATCGGGCTGCGCAGGTCCAGGAAGTTCGGCTCGGCCATCACGTGCTTGCCCTTCTGGTAGCGATGGATGGTCTTGGCCGGGCTGTCGAAGGCTTCGAGCAGGATGTGCGTGGGGGCATGGCCGGGGTCGGCTTCGCGGGCCTTCGCGTCGTACTCCGCAGCCCGCCCGGCCGCGCTCAGGCCTCCCGGTCCCGAGCCGACGACTGCGATGTGATACCTCTCGGTCATGAACGACGTCCTTGCCCCCGGGTCTCGCAGGCGCGGGTCCATCCCCTCGCAAAACGGCAGGCCGGCCACCGATGTCCCACCGGCGGCCAACTCCGACTCCCGCCCCAGAATAAGCGCCCGCCCCGGAATTGCAAGCCGGCCCTTGTCCGGCGCCCGCGGCCACCGGCGCCAGGGGTCCGGGTCCGGCGGCGCTGGCCGCGTCCAGCCGGGGCGCCCGCAGGCAACGTCCGGGGCCGATCGATGCACTAGAATCCCGGGGCGCCCACCGACCCGGATTCGCCTTGAACGCCACGATCCCCTCCGAGCCCAAGTGGGCTCGCGTGCCCGCCCGCGGCAAACAGATCAACACCTGCGCCATCACGCCCGACGGCAGCCGCGTGGTGTGCGGCACCTGGGTCGAGCGCGGGCCGGACGTCAGCGCGGTCTTTCACATCTACTGCTACGACGCTTCGGGCGAGCTGCTGGTTTCGATTCCGGTTTCGGAAGCGGCGATCGAGCACGGCGTGTACTGGGTCGCCATCAGCGACGACGGTTCGACCCTCGCCGCCGGCGGCGAAGTCGCCGAAAACGAGGGCTTCCTCCGCGTCTACGGCATCCATCCGGACGCGCCACCGAACACGATGCGCCTCGTCCCCCTGCTCGCGACGTCGACGCCGAGCCGCGTCAACGAAGTCAGCCTCGGCACGGACGGCAACCGCCTGGTCGCCTGCTACGGCAGCACCGTCGCGCTGTACGGCGCGAACGGCCGCTTCGAGTTCGACCTGCTCGACACCTTCGATGTCGGCGGCCAGGCCGATGTCCAGAGCGTGATGATCGACGGGGCCGGCCGGCGAGCGGTGGCCGCTTCCCGGACCTACGGGGCGAACAACGCCACCACCGGCAAGCTGGTCCGGCTCGAGATCGGCGCCGAGGGCTTCACCTCGCACCACATCACCCCCTTCGACAGCGGCGTGATGCGCGTGGCCATCACCGCCGACGGCAGCGCCTGGGGCGGCAGCCTGCACGACGGCAGCTGCGTGTGCTTCCAGGACAACGCGACCGAGGAACCGGCCTGGCGCTTCGCGCCGACGAGCGACCAGCTGCCAACCGGCCAGGCGATTTCCCTGGCCTATGGCTTCGCCATTACGGGCTCAAGCACCGGCACCGTGCACTTGGCGGTCGGCGCCAACCTGCAGAGCCCCGCCACGCCCCGGCCGAGCCGCCCCCCGGAGGCATCGTTATTTCGCTGATCTCGACGGCCTCCGGCAACGGATACGGTTCCTCTTTCCTGTGGAGCAAACCGACCGCGTTCGGGGTCAACCCGGGCGTGAGCCTCGACCTGGCCGGCGCCTTCGTCACCGCCACCGACGGCAAGCCCGCCGACCACGGCCATGGCGTGAACGAGAGCGCCGGGCATTTCTATCTGTTCGATAACGCCTCCGGAACCCCGGCCTGGTCCAGGGAGACCCGGACCATGAACTGGCCCATGGCCATCTCGGCCAACGGCCGCGCGATCGTCGGCGGCAGCGACGACGGCAGCCTCTACTACTGGCAGATCGAGACGGTTCCCGGCGACGGTTCGCCGGCTCGATGAGCGATTCCACGGCATCGCGCTGGCTCGGGGGCGCCGCACTCTGCGCGGCCTGGCTGGGCGTCTGGGGACTCGGCCACCTGGCCGAGTTCACCGCCCACGCCAGCGTCTGGTATCCGCCGTCCGCGCTGACCTTCGCCGCGCTGCTGGTGATCGGCCTGCGCGCCGTTCCGCCCCTGTTCGTGGCCAACTTCCTGGCCACTCTCTGGTCGATCTGGCTCTACGACATCGACGCCGGCTGGCCCGACATCCTCGGCGGCGGCGTGGCCAACGCGATTGCCCACATCGGCGTCTACGGCCTCGGCGCGGCCGCCCTCAAGCGCGTCGCCGACCGCCAGCAGCACAGCCTGCCGCGCATCGTCATCGCGTTCCTGGGTATTGCGATCGCGGCATCGATGGCGACCACAGCGGGCGTCATCACCAGCCTGGTGGTCTTCGGCCTCCTCGATGCCGAGGCCATTGCCGGGACCCTGCTGGCGTTCTGGATCGGCGACTTCGTCGCCCTCGTCGTGCTCGGTCCGCTCTGCGGCGCACTGCTGATCAAGCTGGTCCGCGCACCGGCGTTCTGGATCGAACCGCTGGACGGCGTGCGCAAGGACGGCCTGACCGGCTCCTTCGCGTTCAAGCTCACGGTCAGCGCGGCCGTGGTCGCCGCGGCCATGCTCGCCGCCCAGCGCCTCGGCACGGTGGAGAGCGCGTTCCTGATCTTCTTCCTGCTGATTCCACAGATGTGGCTGACCCACTCGGAGTCGCCGCTGCGAACGGCCCTCGGCCTGGGCGTCGTCAGCTTGCTGATCGTCGTCCTGATCGGCGCGCTGGGCCTGGCCGAATTCGTGTTCGTCTACCAGTTCGCGATCGCCGTGATCGCGACCACCGCGTGGTTCGGCCTCGCGCTGCCGCTGCTGGTCTCGGACAACCAGCAGCTGCGCGAACGGCTGATGTTCGACGGCCTGACCGGCGCGACCACGCGCGACCTGCTGATCTTCCAGGCCGGCCGCGAGCTTGCCCTGGCCCAGCGCGGCACCCCCAGCTGCCTGGCCGTGGTCGACCTCGACCGGTTCAAGCGCATCAACGACGAGCACGGCCACCCCGCCGGCGACCGCGCCCTGGTCGGGCTGGCCGACCTGATGCGCCGCGAGACGCGCGGCACCGATGTCGTGGCCCGCTACGGAGGCGACGAGTTCGTGCTGCTGCTGCCCGACACCACGCTCGCCGATGCGCAGGTCAGGCTGGACGCGCTGTGCGATGCCGTCCGCTCCGAACTGACCGTTGCGGGTGACGCCGTCACCGTCAGCATCGGGCTGACCGAAGCGGGCCCGGACGACGACTTCGCCCGCTGGTTCGAGCGGGCCGACTCAGCCCTGCTCGAGGCCAAGCGCAGGGGTCGCGATCGGGTTGAGGTGCGGGCGAACGATTGAGGGCCGACCGAGCTATCGACCGAGCAATCGGCCGAACAATCGCCCGAGCAATCGATCGAGCAATCGGTGCGGCAGGGCGCATTCAGCCCATCACGCGTCAGGGTCGGTCGCCAACCGTGTTGTCCGCCCGCAGGTAGACGGACTGCTGGGAGATCTTCCGATATTCGGCCGCTGCAAGGCTTCGCCAGGCAAACCACGCTCCACATGACAGCGCGAGCAGGAAGCCCGTTCCAAGGGCCGAGAGCAGCCCTCGGCTGATCGCGAAGTCGTCCGGAGCACCGGTCCAGACGAGCACATTGAGCGCGACCGCGCCGGCCAGGGCATTGAGGGTCCAACCTCGGCAGATGCGAAGGCGACTCCGACCATATTCCAGCAGGTTCGACAGGGGCTCCGAGCCGGTGATGATCGTGCGCCGAGCGTTGTAGTACGCCGAAAGGTCATCGAAGTAGGCGCTCCTGAGATCGTCGGCCCACAAACGCTGGAAGATCCAGTCCGAGATCCGGTCCCAGATGATTCCGAGCACGTAGACCACCGCAAGAACAGGAACCGCGGCCACTAGAATCACCGCATCGAATTCCGCCGACCAGGAGAACCCGAAGATCGAGGCGGCAAGCAGCAGGAGCCAGAGCAGGACGCCCACGCCGATCACGATCAGTTCGACAAAGAGGCTGGTCGTGCTCATGGGAAACGGAGGGCCCTACGTCGCAGCCGGGCTTCGATTGCCCCGGAACGGACGCCGGCGGCGATCAGCCAGGCAGCAGCAATGATTCTCATCGACTGTGCGCGCGGCAGCCTTCTGCTCAACGTCCGGATCATCATTGGGGTGATTGCAAGCTTCGGGGATTGTCCTAGCTTCACGCACCCGGAACGAACTTGCAATTGTCATGAATTGCGTGCCTGCAAGGCGCACGAGGATCAAAAATGGAAGCCGGCATTCACGTAGATTCCATCCACGTCAATCTCTTCGACGTCGTAGCGGTCCCAATTCAAACCGAGCGACCATGAGTCACTCAACTTGTACTGGAGTTGGACACCGAAAAAGACATTTGTCTCTGTACCCCCGGTGTCGCTTGCCAGATCAGGATCGAAAACGAAGCCGCCGGACCATTGCTTGTCTACATCGAAAACCGATACCCCCAACTTGGCCGACAAAGCCAGTGGGGCCGTCAATTGCCAACTGAATTTCGAGGACACCGTGATCCCGTGAGCTTCCAGGAACAGAGTGTCCGGCCCAACCGACACTTCATCGTCGGAAAGGAGTCGATCTTCTACACTCCCTAGATCGATATAGCCCGCTTCAACGGAAAACACTTCATTGAAAACATAGCCTCCCGAGAGAGATATCAAAGCATCACTATCGCTGAAAGAGGAGGGTCGCTCAAACTGACTGAAGGCTGATCTTTCATACTCGGCACTGCCTATCCCAAACCCAACGAACCATTGATTGCTGTCTTCTGCAAGACAAATTCCTGAGTGGCTTACCGCAACGATCAGAATCCAGATTTTTTTCATTTTTGCTTCTCTTGTCGGTTGGAGTTGCTGAGGTCTTAGCTAAGCGGCGCGCGCAGCACGGCCGAAGGAGACCCGCCAGGGCCGGAAGGCCTTGAGCGCCCTGTTATATTTCTCTTTCAATGAAATCAACCGCCACTTTTTCCCACATATCGATATCGAAAAACAATGATCGAAATATCCCGAAATCAAACGACTCGACGGCAGCTTCCAGCTGCATCTCTACACTACCAAGCCACAACGCATAGCTGCGATATCGATCGCTTTTTTCGCCCCACCGAGTTTAGTCCTGGTGCTCATATTCATATTCTTGATGATAGTCCGCGCACAGCTGGATTGCCTCGATAATCGAGGAAACTGCAGCTTCGGCTTGCACGAATTCTTCCTCAGTGATCTTGGAGTTTTCCTTTTCGAACAAAGCGTGGAGAGACTCCGCGACGGTTGGTTTGATTTCTTGGAGCTCGACTTGGCAATCAGCAATCGAAAGTACCGGCAAGAATATTAGAAAAACTGGAAGCTTCATGGAAATATAACGCCTTAGCTCAGTTGCGCCAGAGGCCGAAGGCCAGAGGGAAATCAAAGCGCGGCATCGCTTTGGACGTCACCTGCAGAGATTTGTTAGGCCACGCTGGTGGCTGAGGCATCAGGCGATGATTTTCAAAGCGATGTACGGTACGAGATTGAATATGAAGATGGCAATCTTGTAAATGCCCAAGTACTGAAAATACAAGCGAGGCAGCCCAGACTCCGATACCCCCATCAGCCGGCTATGGAGGCTTGAAATAGGCCCTCGGAGCAGTACGATGGCGACTGATGTGGCGATCATAACGCTGATGTTGATAATCGAACACCAGCCAAAAAATTGCGTGAGTTGATCGATCGACATTTGGTTTATCTCCATTGGTTGAATATAGCGATGGGGCCTAACGTCTGAGTTAAGGCGCGCCAGCTGGCTCTCGTCGCTTTGAACGACCTGTCAGCCAATGCGCGCCAACTCCAAGCGCTAGAACCAACAAAGCCATTGCCAGGATTCCTGCCGAAGAAAACGCTGGCACAGGCAGTGTGCCGACGGTGAAACGGGCGACCCTACGACGCCCGAGGCCAACGGCTACCACTTCATAGGTGCCCGCTGAAAACTCACCTAATGCGACCCTATGGTTCTGGCAAGCACCTGGAGGCAGTGGATTGAACCGCCCCGGGTTCTCCGGAGAGCTCGAAGTGTGAGTCAGGCCGCCATGGCCTGCTCGTTCAGGTTTGCATAGTACGCTTCCTCGTATTCCGCCGGCGGCACATGGCCGATCGGCTCGAGCAAGCGGCGGTGATTGAACCAATCGACCCACTCCAGCGTGGCGTACTCGACGTCGTCCAGGCCTTTCCACGGACCGCGTCGGCGGATCAGTTCGGTCTTGTACAGGCCGATCTGCGTCTCGGCCAGAGCATTGTCGTAGGAGCACCCCGTGGTGCCGACCGATGGATCGATACCGGCATCCTTCAGACGCTCGGTGTAACCGATGGCCAGATACTGACTGCCCCGGTCGCTGTGGTGGATCAGCCCGTCGTGGTCGCCTCGCGCGTACAGCGCTTGCTCCAGCGCGTCCAGGACCAGATCGCTGGTCTGTCGCCTCGAGCAGCGCCAGCCAACGATCCGGTTGGCGAACACGTCGATGACGAAGGCGGTGTAGACGAACCCCGCCCAGGTCGCCACGTAGGTGAAGTCGGCCACCCACAGCTGGTTCGGCCGCTCGGCGTTGAACTGGCGCTTGACCCGATCCTCCGGGCAGAGGTCGATCGGCGTCGGGTTCGACTTCGGTCGCTTACGGCCCCGCACCGCGCCTTTCAGTCCCATCTCGCGCATCAGGCGCTCGACGGTGCAGCGCGGCACGTCGATCGACTCGCGCAGCAGCTGCTTCCAGACCTTGCGCACTCCGTAGACCTGGAAGTGCTCGTCCCAGACCCGCTGGATCTGCTCCATTAACCAGGCGTCGCGCTTGGCCCGGCCCGAACGGCGGTCCGGGTCGGCCTCCCGCGCCTTGTGCTCGTAGTACGTCGCCGGGGCGATCGGCAGCACCCTGCAGATCGGCTCGACCCCGAACGTGTCGCGATAATCGTCGATGAACGTCACCATCACTTCCGAGTGCGGTCGAGCTCCGCCTGGGCGAAAAAAGCCGAGGCCTTGCGCAGGATCTCGTTGGTGCGCTTCAGCTCACGATTCTCGCGCTCGAGTTCCTTGAGTCGCTCACGGTCCGATGTGGTCAGGCCCGCACGTCGGCCGGTATCGCGCTCTTCCTGCCGCACCCAGCGGCGGAGCGTCTCCGGCGTACAGCCGATCTTGGGAGCGATCGACAGGATCGCGGACCACTGGGAATGGTGCGAATCGGTCTGGTCGAAGACCATCCGGACCGCACGCTGACGAACTTCTGGGGAAAATCTGTGTTGTTTGCTCATTGCCGTATCCTCTCAAACAAGAGAGTCTCCGGCAAACCCGGGGCGGTTCACGGTTCTTCGATCCGAACTTCTTGATCCAGGCGTAGAGACTGTGCGTGGTGATCCCCAGTCGTCCCGCAACCTCGCCGACCGAATGACCCCGGTCCGTGACCTGCCGAACCGCCTCGATCTTGAACTCTTCCGTGTACCGCTTTCCGCTCATCTGGCACCTCCATTTCGGCCATCATAAGATGGCTCAGAGGTGTCTAGGAAATCCGGGGCGATTCATAGAGCTCCCAAGAATCATTTAAAGATGGCGGCTGTGCGGGTATCGCGGCGTCAACAACTGAAGAAAAGAAACAAAGAACATAGTCGGGTTCTGAGCATTCTGTTGAAGACTCAACCACATCTGCTTTGCGGAATGAAATATTTCCTCCCTCAGCTAGAATCTGCATCGGTTGACCCACCATCGAATGGTATGTGTAAACCGTCTCGTTAGCCCAGGCATGAGTTTGGAGAGCAAGAATCGCCAGAGACACTAAACGAGCGATCATTTGTAGCACCTAACGTCTTAGCTAAGCGGCGCGCGCAGCGCGTCCGGTGGAGGGCTGCAGGCCCGGAACGAATTTGAGCGCTTTGTTAGGCATGGTTCGCCACATCACTGACTTTGATTTCGCGACACTTGATTATCAATTTTTCAATCTCCGCTTTTCCTTCGGCCGAAAGAACAAAATTATTTTCAGAATCCTTGACCAAGTACCCTGACTGGTGATCACAAATCGTTTCACATCGCAGTCTGATAGCGTCCAATGGTTCATCCTTGATCTGACGGGATAGAAAGTCGTCCCACCAGTAGTGAGCAGGTTCACCAGCAGCCATTCGCTGAAGCCATTCCTCAACTTCAGAGGGGCTCCAATTTACGGGAGAATCAAAGAAGCCCCCCACGATCGCCCCGATTATCCAGATTGGAGAGGTCACGATTGCGACCAACCCAACCAGCATGCCGAAAAGTGTCTTCAATCTATGCCTAACGTCTTAGCTAAGCGGCGCAGCTTTGCTGCGTCCGGTGGAGGCCCGCAGGGCCGGAACAAATTTGAGCGACTTGTTAGCGCGCACGAACACCTCGAACGCGAGAAACATTAACAATTCCTCCTAACGGCGACATACCGAAGTGCCCGGTGTAGGACGGATCGAAAATTCCGGAAACTTCGCTGAATTGGCACCGACTCCACATCCGTGCTTCGGTGCTCGCCTGGAGTTCAAGCGCCAAATGCGCCCCATCGGAGCTTAAGCATCCAGCTTCGGACTCATAGATGGCGTTTCCCTCGAAATCTAGACTCACATAACCCTCAACACTGACGATTGAACCGGCTAGATCCTGGCTTGACAAAAGCGAAGAGAGCTCGACCTGAGTTGCGCATCCGGCAATCAAGAGAACAAGAAAGATCAAAACCCGGTGCATAAGCGCTAACTATGAAATATGTGGCGAAAGGGGTGTGTAGCGAGTAGGCGCGCAAAAATGCGCGTTAGCACGCGTGTTTTCGCGGTTTGGATTTACCAAGCCTTTGATTTTCAACGCCCTGCCCCACAGTTCGTGTGCAGATATCGTGCACGAATGTTGCTTAGCGCGCAAGTTTCCTACGCGAATGGTGGTGATTTTCCTATGGTGCGCGGCGAAGCTGCGGGGCCGAATGGAGGACAACGCCAACCCGACGACCTCCGATGGCCGAAAAGCTTCTCGACCGCATGCGCCGGATCATCCGAGTGCGGCACTACAGCGTCAGGACCGAGAAGGCCTACCTGCACTGGGCTCGCCGATTCATCCTGTTCCACGGAAAGCGCCATCCGGAAACGATGGGGGCCGAGGAGGTCACGGCGTTTCTCAGCCACCTGGCCACGGAGCGGGACTGCGCGGCATCCACGCAGAACCAGGCGCTGAACGCGATCCTGTTTCTCTATCGCCGGGTACTGGAGACCGACCTGCCCTGGCTGGACGAAGTGGTCCGGGCGAAGCGGCCGCAGCGGGTGCCCGTGGTGCTGACGGTGGCGGAGATCCGCGCCGTGCTGGCCCAACTCCAGGCCCCGCACGACCTGGCCGTGCAGCTCCTGTATGGCTCCGGCCTACGGGTCGGCGAAGCCGCGGCGCTGCGCATCAAGGACGTGGACCTGGATCGCCGCTCGATCACGGTCCGCGACGGCAAGGGAGCGAACGATCGGATCACGGTGCTGGCCGACCGCTGCGTCGAGCCGTTGACCCGCCAGATCGAGCGCGCGGCGGCCATCGCGCAGCGGGATCGCGCTCGAGGCAAAGGTGGCGTG
Organism: Wenzhouxiangellaceae bacterium; assembly: GCA_965222675.1. Classification (GTDB taxonomy): domain Bacteria; phylum Pseudomonadota; class Gammaproteobacteria; order Xanthomonadales; family Wenzhouxiangellaceae. The sequence continues at coordinate 2,880,146 of OZ244963.1, forward strand.
ATCCTGCCCCATGCGCTCGCGCGGAAGTACCCGGATGCGCAGTTCGAGGACGCCTGGATGTTCGTGTTTCCGGCCCGGAAGCTGAGCCGGGAGCCGCGCAGCGGTCGGATCGCGCGCTACCACCTGTTCCCCAGCTCGATCCAGCGGGCCGTCAAGAAGGCATCACGGCAGGCCGGCATTCGCAAGCCGGTAACCAGCCACGTGTTCCGCCATTCCTTCGCCACCCACCTGCTGGAGTCCGGGGCGGATATCCGGACCATTCAACAATTGCTGGGGCATTCGGACGTGCGCACGACGATGATCTACACGCACGTGATGCAGCGCGGCGCGCTGGGGGCGCGGAGCCCGCTCGATTCATGAGCGCGAAATCCGCCGAGCAGGAACTGCAGATGCCGGTCGAAATGCCGAGGGCAGCGAGAAATGTTATAATGTTTCAAAACAAGCGGAGGGTCTGCTGTGATCCGGATAGCAAGCGCCGGCCCGGCCATGGATCGAATCGCCGTGGCCGCATCGGCCATCTGCGCGATCCACTGCCTCGCCCTGCCCCTGCTGCTCGGCGTGTTCCCGGCGCTGGGCGCGTCGTTCTTCGGCCAGGAGCAGTTCCACTGGCTCTTGCTCTGGCTGGTGATTCCGCTGAGCCTGGTCTCCCTGACCCTGGGCTGCCGGAGGCACAAGAACCCCGCCGTGGCGCTGTTCGGCCTTGCGGGCTTGGGGCTGCTGACGCTCACGGCAACGATCGGCCACGATGTCCTGGGCGAGACGGGGGAGCGAATCGTGACCGTGACGGGCGCGCTGGCGATTGCCGTTGCTCATACGCGCAACTTCATCCTGTGCCGGCGAGCGGACTGCGCGCACGACGCCGAAGCGCTTCCGCCATCGGGCCCCAATGCCTGAGCACAAACCCGTTCCTCGAGTGAGAACGCGGCGGCATCAAGCCACCGCGTCCGCTGCGCGGGACCCGATGACTGGCTGAAGGTTTTTTCCCGCGCGCCGGTTCAGGCGCTGCGCAGGATCTTCTCGATCGGCCGGCCCCTGGCCAGTTCATCGACCAGCTTGTCCAGATAGCGGACCTGCTTCGTCAGCGGCGTTTCGATGTCCTCGATCCGATAGCCGCAGATGGTTCCCTTGATGAGCTTCGCGTTCGGGTTGAGGTCGGCCCGATCGAAGAACTGCTCGAAGGTCACGCCTTCATCGATCAGCCGCTTCAGATCGCGTTCGTCGAAGCCCGTCAGCCATTCGATGACCCGGTGCAGCTCGTCGACCGTGCGGCCCTTCTTCTCGACCTTGGTGACGTAATGCGGGTAGACCGCGGCGAAGGTCATGGTCGCGATGCGTGCGTCGTGCTCGGCAGTCGTGTTCATCGGCTTTCCTCGTCGTTTGCCAGCGTTCGACTCGGCACGAAGGCCGGCGGCTAGCCCTGCTTGGCCAGCTTCTTCTGCAGCGGCTCGGCGGACAGGTGCTTGGCCACGTCGAAGGGGTCGCAGTTGCCGCTGGCGCTGGTGAACTCGATCGGGCCGGCGCGGCGTGCGACGTTCAGCGCCGCGGTGTTCAACGCCTTGCTGCGCTTGCCGATGCCCATCAGCGCGGTGCCCATGGCCATGCGCACGTTCTCGGGCTCGTCGTCGATGGCCGCGTCGACGCGCTCGATGTGGTCCAGGAAGTAGGCCTCGTCGGGCGCCTTCTTTCCCTTCCATTTCGAGGCTTCGTACAGCAGGCCGTAGCCACAGTCGCGCCGGATCGGATCGTCGCTTTGGACCCAGTCGTCGGCCAGTTCGAGGGCGAACGGCGCCTTGGCCAGCGTGGCGTCGCAGGAGGCGAACACGTGCGCCAGCATGCCGCCGGCGAGTTCCTCGACCTGGCGTTCGGCCTGTTCGCGGGTGATCTTCTTCGGTTCGTCGATCAGCAGGGCGATGACCCGGGCGTCGTATACGTCGCTGGCCCAGAGCGCCATGGCCAGTTCGTGGTCGCGCCCGACTTCCTTCGCGAGCTTGCGAAGCCGGGTCAGACCGATGCCGAAAGTGCGCATGCCGCCCGTGCGGTCACCGAGTTTCTGCCAGTGCTGAATGCCGCGCTCGTCGCGTTCCGCTTCGAGCAGCTCGAAAACTTCTTGCTCGGTCATGGGCCGTCTCCCTGGTTCGCAGGCCGGAAAGGCTGGTGCCTCCGGTCGAACGGTCATCGTAGCCGAAGGCTCATTGTCGGTCATGGAACCGCTCCACCGCCTCGGCGCGCGGCCCGCTAGCCGTCGCTCTCATGGTCGATCGATCCGTCCGTGCCTACGTCGAAGCGCAGGGTCCGGAACCACTGCCCGTCCTTCGCGTAGTCCGCGCCGCCGGACGCGGTCCCGCCGTCGTTGAAGGTCACGCGGTAGAGAAACGACCCGCCCTCGGCCTGCGGGGCGAAGAACACCCGGCCCGCGCCGCCCGGCGCGATCGGACCGATCGAGACCCGGCTGGTCGGAAGTTCGACGACGAACGCCTCGATCGAGCGGTCGGAGAGGTTGCGGACCTCCACGGTCGGCGCCATCGCGCGGCCGAGAAGGACGGCGACGATGGCCACCGCCAGCATGCCGAACAGGATGCTCGAAGCGAGCGCGACCCTCTTCATGACGAACTTGCCCGTGCGACCAAAGACACAGGATGCCCGCCATCGGCACCCGCCGCCCGGGCCATTTGTCCTGGTGCGACCGGGCCCTGCACCGGCTAGACGTCCTCGACCAGCTCCCGCTGCACCCGCACCGCCGTGTTGCGCGGCCGGATGGTCCGTCCCCTCGCCTCGAGGTGCGCCCGGCAGATCGACGCGCCGATCAGCAGGATCAGCGACGAGTAGTTGACCCACAGGAGCAGCAGGACCAGCGAACCGGCCGCGCCGTAGGCCGAACCGGCGGCGGTACTGGCCAGGTACCAGGCGATCAGCGACCGGCCCAGCGTGAACAGCAGCGCGGTGATGAACGCGCCGGCCAGCACGTCCTTCCAGCGCAGCATCACGTCCGGGAGAATGCGGAAGATGGCCGCGAACAGCAGCGTGACGACGACCAGCGACAGGACCGGCTCGACGCCCAGCAGCAGCCAGCCCGGCACCGGCAGCCACTGCTCGGCATGGGTGATGACCGCGCGCACGGCCACGCCGAGCAGCAGCGAGACCAGCAGGATGAAGCCGATCGAGAGGACCATGGTCAACGACAGCAGCCGGGCCTTGACGAACAGCCAGACCGAATTGCGCGACGGCCGCGGCGCGACGTCCCAGATCTGGTTCAGGGACTTCTGCATCTGGGCAAATACCGTCGTTGCGCCGAGAATGGTGGCACCCAGGCCGGCCAGGGTCGGCCAGATGCCGCTGTCCTTGACCCGGGAATTCTCGATGGCGGTTTCCACCGCCGCCATCGCCTGCGGCCCGAGGGCCATTTCCAACTGGGCCATCAACTCGGCGCGCGCCGCATCCTCGCCAAGCAGCAGCCCGACCACGGCCACGATGAGGATGACCACCGGCGCGATCGAGAACACCGTAAAGAACGCAAGAGCCGCGGCATAGATGAACGCCTGGCTGTCCAGCCAGTTCTTGCCGGCGGCCTTGAACACCGTGGCCCAGTGGTCGATGAAGCCGCGCAGGCCGTTGGCCTGACGATCGGATTCCGGATCGGGAGTGGATTGGGTAGCAGACATGGGCCCAAGCATAACGAACCTGCCCGAGGATAGCGGGAAGGCCGAAGCTGCATTTCCACGACCGGCCGAGGAAACCGTCGCGGGTTCAGACCATCAGCAGCAAGGCGGCGCAGACGATTCCGCCTGCCAGAAACGGCACGAAGCGGCTTTCTCGCTCCTCGGGCAGTTCTTCCTTGAGCACGTTCAGCACCACACCCCCGGCAAGGAAGGAAAACAGCACGCCGATGATGATCTCCGGCACCGCGACCGCAAGCCCGAGGACCCACCCCAGCAGAACCGCGCCGGCGATGACCCAGCGTCCGGCTGCATCGTACTGATCTTTCTGGTCCTTCCGCAGCCCGTAGTCATTGGTCATGAAATGCAGCGCCATTGCGATCGCGTAGACGAACAGCGATCCGAGTCCAGGCTCCTCGCGATGCAGCAGCAGGTACCCGATCAACATGTTGTAGAGCCCGAAGGCCGCGACATGCAGCCAGAGGATTTCGGTGGCGACCCGGTCGTTCCGGCTGGCCTTGCGCGACGTCTTGACCGCCCGCTCGAGGCCATAGAACACGGCCAGTCCTCCGAAGGCGACCAGATATACCCAGTGTTCGGCGGAGTTTTCGCTCGTAGCCAGTGCCTCTGCGAACACCCCCTGGTGAGCGCTCAGCTCGGGGAGGATGTGCAGAAACACATAGGCAACCGCAACACCCCCGGCGAACGACAACCATCGGCTGCGCGGCAGCACATCCAGGAACGTCAGTCTGCCGATGTAGATGTGGACCAACGCGAACAGGAGGGCGACGCCCCCGGTCAGCGCAATCCATTGCATGCTATCTACCTGCATCGTTCCGTGTCTCCCGTTCGATCGCGTTTACCCGGGTACAAGCCAGCGCCGGGCACCGGGAATTCGTCGGGCGCGTCCATCGTCGCTCTGTTTTGTCGATCCATGCCGATCACCCTGCCCGCTGGTCGCGGGCTACTGCCCCCCTTCGGCCTGCTGGCGGTTCCTCGATCGGCCAACGTCGCGAGCTATTCCTGTACACGTTGCTCTTCGCGCGCAAGGACCTGCAGCGCACGTTGAATGACGGGTGAAGACTCCAGAGACGGGAAGCTATCGATCGCCGTGCGCCAGACCTCGCGCATTTCGGGGCTGCCCCGCGCGATCGCGTTGTCGATGTGGTCGAGGATGTTGTTGAAGGTCTGCTCGGTCGTGACCCCGTTCTCGTGGGCCAGCACGGCCGCCAGCCATGCATTCAGATTGATGTACACCCAGGCCCTGGCCCGGACCCCGTCCGGGCCGTCCAACGACTGGCCTGGCGTGTTCGTTCGCAACAGGAAATCGACCATTGCGGGGTCGGTCAGCAGCGCCAGGTTGGTCGCCTGGTAGCTGTTGCGCAGTTCGAACTCGCTATTGACGACGGCGATCCGGTTGGCCTGCCGAACCTCGTAGGCGACGAGCAGAAGGGAAAAGACGACCGCCAGCAGACCGATAGTCTCGAGAAGCTGCTTGCCGCTCGGTTTCACGGCGCATCCCCGGCAGACGAGAACACCATCCGCACCGCCCGGGCCTCTTCTCCCCACGGCGCGACGTTGGTCATCTGCAGCACCAGCGCGTCGTCTGGGCGCTGGGAGAGCTTGATCCGCCAGTGCCAGTCGGGCCCCGTGCCGGCCGGGTAGCTGTAGGCGCCGGCAAACAGGCTGCCGTGGCTCGGGATCGGGACGAGCTCGACGGCTTCGCCCTGGTGCCAGCTGTCGTGCCAGGAAACGCCCTGCTCGTCCCAGCGCAGTTCGCCCTGCTGCTCCTCGCCCTCGTAGGCCCAGGTGTAGGTCAGGGCGTCGCCCTCGACCGTCAGCGTGGCGTCGCTGTTCAACGCTTCATAGCCGGTCGGATCGAGCCACAATTCGGCCGGGCCGGACCAGTCGGTGCCGCGATGCTCCTCGAGCCACGTTCGGATCGCGCCCGGCTCGGTCCGCGCGGCCGTGATGATCGTCTCCAGCACGACCGACCAGGTCGGTTCGTCCGGGATGACGAGCTGGAAGTGGTCCGATTCGGGCACCGGGATCACAGTGATGTCTTCGTCCCCGGACTCGACGCGGCGCGTCATGCGTTCGGAATCCCCGAGCTCGATCATCATTCCCGCGTTGAGCAGATAGATCGCGGACCGGTTCGGCGGCATCTGGGCCGGCGACCCGGTGCGGTAGTGATCGGGCACCTCGTCCGGCGTGCCACCCATGAAGCGCTCGATCGTGGCCTCTCCGCCGCAGGCGGCGGCGTCGCGTCCGGTCCGGCTCCACGCCGCCAAGTCCATCGGCCCGTCCAGCGCAACCGCGGCCTTCACGCGCAGCGGCGAAGCACCGCGGATTTCGCTCTCCTGCGGCAACGCGGATCGTCCCGCCGCCCAGACCGCAAGCGGGGCACCGGCCGAATGCCCGATCACCACGACCCGGTCGAGGTCGAGCGGGTACTCCCCGGCCAGCTTGCGGAGGTGATCGATGGCCGACCCGACGTCGAGGTAGGAACCCGGCCAGCCGCCGCCCTCGTGCCCCAGGCGCCGGTAGTTCACGTCCCAGGCCGCGAAACCGGCCTCGGCAAGCGCGGCCGAGGCGCCGCGCAACGTCCCCTGCCCGAGCCGGTCCAGGAAGCACCCGCCATGAATCGTGACCGCGACCGGGAACGGGCCGTCGCCCTCGGGCAGCCTCAGCTCGCCGTACTGCAGTTCGCCCGGGCCGTATGGAATGACGAGACCGGGCTCGGGGTCCGGGAACGTCGGCATTTGCGCAAACGCGCTTTGCATGGTGCCTGCTGTCAGCGCCAGGGCCAGTCCGGTCACAACCGCAATCAAGGTTCGTCGAGTCATTCCGCTTCCTCCGTTCAGAACGTATCGCTACGGTCAGGTCCAGCCCTACACGCAGCGAGCCCTATCCTTCAAGTCACGCCAGTCGATCGCGAAGTCGCGTTTCGAAATCACGGCCTCCAGCCGACAGGACTCCACGCGTTCGTCGCCGTCCAACTCCACCTCGGAAACCCGGAAATGCTTCTCGCGGTTCGTCGGCGAGACGGCGGTCCACTTGCTGTTCAACAGTTTGCGGGGGTGGATGCGGTTCATCAAGCGTGCCGTCATCGAGATTCGGTAGCGTCGATCGTACTGGCTTCAACCGGGTGCCGCGCCAGTCCTCGCTCGAGCGAAAACACGCTTTCGAACGGCTGACCCTGGTCGATCTTTGCCAAGTCGTCGAAGAACGTCTCGTACTGGATCAGCGGCGCGACAGCCAGCCGAGCAGCCTGGTAGTGGGTCCTGACATCCCCCTGGAAGAATGCCGGCCCACGGTCTAGCGTACGGACGGCACGAACGGCCTCGTCCGGCAGCTCGATGTTCTCGGGTCGGAACGGCGCCCGATCGTCCACTGTCAGCGCGGCGCCCTCGTCGAACCACGTCGGGATTTCGCGCAGGAATCGCCAGAACCCGACTCGATGCTGGATCTCGGCGTGCAGCCACTCGTGCGCGATCACGTCGACGTTGCGACCGTTCGGGCCGATGACGATACAGGACCGCCAGGGCGTGCGGTGCAGCGACGCGGTGGCGTTGGCGCCCCACTTCGCCGCGGAATCGGCGTCGGCCACCGCCAGGATTCTCGGACGAGATTGCGGCGCGCCGTAGCGGCCGGCGATCCGGGCGGCGGCGTCGGCGATCAGCTCCTGCAGTTCGCGATCGACGCTCGTCGAAAGGCTCGGATCGACGTAGACCTGGCGCTCGAGATCGTGCTCGCCGAGTCGCCGTCCGTCCAGCACCGGCAGCAATTCGCACGCCATGCCTGGATGCTGCATACCCAGCACCAGGCTCGTGGCCAGGAGCGCCAGCACGGCGCCGAGGATGATTGCCCGCTTCTTCATTTCCGAGCCTTGTTCATTTCCGAGCCTTGTTGATTGCTGAGTCGGGTTGCCTTCTGAACCGTGTTCATTCCCGGTACTCGCCCGACCGTCCGCTTCGCCGTTGGCCTCTTGCCGCGGCTCGTGCCGCCGAGACCGCCCAGGCTCCCGATACGGCGATGACGGCCGCCGCCACGTTCACGACCACGTCCTGCGGGTCGAACACGCGCTCCGGCAATGCGAGCTGGATCATCTCGTCACCCAGGCCGGCCAGGCCGGTCGCGACCACCGCCAGCAGGCGCGGGGCCCATACCCGCTTTCCATTCAGCCGCCGTTCCAGCAACGCTTCCTGGACCAGCAGCGCCAGCACCCCGTACTCCATCAGGTGCGAGCGCTCCGGAATGCCCATGCGCACGAACAGCATCAGGTAGACGGCGAACACGCCGGCCAGCACGCCCCATTCCAGCCCCCGCCGACCCACGGCCAGGCCCTGCAGCACGATCGCCAGGCCGATCAGCACGAACGCCAGGATGAACGCTTCGTCGAGCACCCCGCGCGCCCCCAGTTCGCCGACCAGGCTCGCGGCCGGGCCCAGCGTGGCGTAGATCACCGCAAGCACCGACAGCGCCAGCAGCCAGAGCACGGCTTCGCGCCGTGATGTTGTTCCGGCCGGGCCGCCGGCGTGCGTGGCAATCACGAGCGCACGCGCTCGACGGTCAACGCAGGCGGAAGCGGCAACTGGCCCGGGTCAGTTCTCGTGCGCGGCATCGTCGGCGCCGCTCGGCTCGAAGCCCAGCACCAGTCGTTCGGGCAGCAGCAGGTCGTGCACGGCATCGCCTTCGACCCGGGTCCAGAGCACCGTTACATCGGAAAACCGCTGGCCATCGTAGCGGCCCGACCATTGAACTCGCTCGTCGCGCTCGCCCAGGTGTTCGCTGGCGAAGCGCAGATAGCCGTCGCCCCGGAGGACCTCGACCGGCGCGCAGTCGCGTTCGTCGTCGACGCTCCAGCACAGCGAGCCGTTGGCGAACGACAGTACCCCTTCGACGCCGACCGCGCCATAGACCCCGTGAGCGCGAATCTCGCCGGGAACGGAAAGGCCGTCGAGCCGCAATTCGCGATCGTCAGGCTGCGCGAGCGCCGAGACCGAGGCGAGCACGAACCCGAGTGCTGCGATGGCCCGGACCAGGGAATCCGTTCGAGTGTCGGAACGCGGAGCGGTCATTGCGAACTCCTGGCGCCGAAAGCGCATGCTCGATGAGGGTCCGACCCCGACCGGGGCCGATGGTTCGCAGTCGTGGTTGTCCGCTGCATGCGCTGACCTTCAACGTCCGCTGGCGCTCAGCCTGCGCTTCAGTCGTCGCTGTTCGATCGCTTTTCCCACAGGTTCACGAAGAAGTTGCCCACCGAGCCGACCAGCATGAACAGCGAGCCGACCACGAACAGCCAGACGGCGAGGGTCTTGTAGTCCTTGAACCGTTCGAAGAACAGAATGCTGCCGATGAAGAAACTCAGGTTGCCGACCAGGCCGATGGTCATGTGGATCCAGCTGTAGTCCTGGATGATGACGCGGAGCGGTTTGCTGACGGAGTCCATTTCAATTCGTCGATTCTGGAAACGTGAGTTGACCCGTCATGCTAGCGCTCTTGGCGCTCGGCCTCCAGCCCATGGAGAGCCGGGGGCGCCTGTCCGGGTTCAGCCCGGGGGCGCATCGTCGTTCGGTTCCGGCGGCCCGAGCACCACGATGAGAAACGTTGCGATCGGCCCCAGCAGCAGCGAGATCAGGAACCAGTTCAAGCCGCCGCGACCCTTGCCCTGTGCAAGGCCGGCGTTGATCAGGCACAGCGTGCCCCAGCCCGCGTACCACTCGTTGGCTATGCCGCCACCGATGTTCCGCTCCGGCTTCGAAAACCCGCCGAAATGCTACCAGAGCGATCTCGCGATCAGGGGTGGTCCGTCGGGCCAGCGCGTCGCTGGACCACCCGCGACAGCCCCCAGCCGAACGCGAAGCCGATCAAACCCAGCCCGGAGGCGTAGACGGGCAGGAACAACAAGAGCAGCGCCGAGGTCGACGAGGCGGTCCTCGTTCCGTCCCAGTCGAACATCCAGGCGAGGTGGGCCGGGAGCGACAGAGCCATGCTGACGACCAGGAAACCGATCGCGCCCCAGCGTGCGGCCCGATTCTCGCTGCGCCGCCCGATCCAGTACAAGAGCACGGCAAGGGCCAGCGGCATCGCGTTCCATAACGCGAAGGGATTGATCCACGTACCTTCGGCGTAGTAGAGAAACCCGAACAGCAGGAGCGAGAAGATGACAAGCGTTTTCATGATCTCCGGGACTTCCCGGTCGATCGACCCTTCGATCTCTCGCTGTTCGGGCCGGCGGGCGATGCTTCCGAACTATGCCACCACTCGCGAAAGCAGCGGCACAGGCCGGTCTCGTCGAATTCCGCCAGCAGCACGCCGTCGACCTCGATGGCCTCGCCGCTCGCACGGCGAACCATGGACGTGCGCCAGTGGGCGATGCCGCGCGAACCGCAAACGGCCAGTACATCGAAGCGGAATCGGACCTCCTTCTGCCGGTCGATGGCCGCTCGCCACGCCGCCACGATCTCCTCGCGACCGCACATGGGTGCCTGCAGCGGCGTCCAGTAGTACTCCGCATTCTCGGTGAACAGCGCAGCTGCGGCGTCGGGCTGGCGCGACGACCAGGCGGCGCCGTAACGCGTCAGCCAGCGTTCGAACTCCTGCTCGCACTCCTGTGCGGATTCGCGTTTCGGGAGTTCGTCGGGGGGCGGCGGCATGAAGGTTTCGGATCGTTCTCGAGGACGGTCGAGGGTCAGTCTGCCCCTGTACGGCCGGCTAGGCAACCGGCCACGATGAAGCGCAACAGGCCGGGGCATGTGCCGCCGGAGTCGTCCGTGGATGCGAGCCGCCCACCCACTCGACGGATCATGGCCGCCGAAGCCGGGTTGTGCGCGAAGCAGTGGATATGAAGGTCCTCGATGCCGCGGGCCCGGGCCATGGCAATGGTCCCCGACAGCAACTCCACGCCCAGCCCCTCGCTGCGGCGCGAGGGCCGGATGCCGAGGCCGATGTGGCCGCCGCATTCGCGCAGGGTCCGGTTCAATCGATGGCGCAGGTTCGACACCCCGACCAGGTCGTCGCCGTCGACCAGCCAGTACGTCGAGCTCGGCACGTACCCCGCAGGCAGGCCGACACCCCGTTCGAAGGCGTCGATCCGGTCGAGCATCGCGGGAAAGTCGCGGTGGTCGAAATCCATCGGAAACGGATAGCGCTCCTCACCGCCCAGCTCTTCGATGTAGGCCCGGTAGCTCGCCTCGAACCTCGGGTCCGGCTTGATCAATTCCACGCGCTTCGTCCCTGGTCTTCGTTCGATCCGATGAAGGCGCCGCCCTGTCGGCCCACCCCTTCAGCGCTCCCTCAACGAGAAGATTTCCTCGACCGGCACGCCGAAGAACTTCGCGATCTTCAGCGCGATCACGGTCGACGGCACGAAGCGCCCGACCTCGATGGTGCTGATCGTCTTGCGCGAAACGCCGATCCGCTCGGCCAGCTCGGCCTGGCTGAGTCGATGCTCCGCGCGGTAGACGCGGATCCGGTTGTCGAGCTCGCCGTTCACCGGGCGTCGGCCGGGAGGTCGTCATCGGACTCGGCATTGTCGAGCCCGACGATCACTGCAAACGCGACACTGAACGCGACCAGCATCAGCGCCAGCACGGACTGCAGGACAACGTCGATCGGAATCGCCGGAAGACGACTCAGCAAGAGGTTGTCCAGAGCCTGCAGAAAGGCCAGGACGACGAATACCAGCATCCAGGATTTCGACAACGCGCGCCGGAAGCTGGTCTGCAGGAACCCGTCCTCGGCCAGGTACGCGCGCTGGTCCGACGCACTCATTCGACGGAATTTCCAAGCATAAGCGGCGATCACGAGCAGTATGACAAGCGCGGCAAGACCCTTGCCCGCCAGGTCCAGCACATTCGCCAGGCCGTCGGCGGCAAAGTGCTCGGCGACGCTGATCGCGAACAGCAGCGCGACGATGAACATCACCAGTGCAACGGCGAGCGTGGTCCGATCGGCCAGTTCAGCCGGTGAGCTTTTGGTTTGGGGCGTCATGACGGACTCCGGGGCAGCAATTTGGAAACAGAAGGTATCGCATTGATACCTGGAGGTTACATAATGACACGTAAGCAACCCATAGTCAAATCGCGCGCACAGGTCGTCGATCAGCCCGGCAGCCGCGTCGCCATGTACCAGGCCGTTGGGCCCGCCAGCCCGAGGTAGAGCACCGCCAGCAGCCAGAACACGATCGGCTCCTTGTCGCGCTGGAAGTGATGAATCTGCCCGACGTGGCCGACCGTCGCGATCCAACCCAGCTGCAGCGCGAACGCCGTATAAACGATGACCGTCAGCGCGCTGGCCAGCAGCAGCGGTTCGACCATCCGCTTCATGAACGCATCGAGACCGAACAACGCGGCGATGCCGACGATGGCCAGCGTTGTGAGCGCCATGATCGCCAGCGGCTTTGCGACGGGGTTCCTCGGTGGCTTTCCAACCGTGCGGTTCATTCGACGATCCCGGCGGGCTGCAGCGACAGCTCGAAGAACAACGCTCCGCTTTCGGCGAAACGTCCACGCTGCAGGAGCCCGTGTTCGGTCCTCTCGAGCGACCAGCGCTGCGAATCGCCACGCGCCGGCCATTCGATCCGGCCCTCCCCCGGTTCGATCGGCGTAACTCGACGCCGGCCGTCGCGCAGGTTCTCGGCAACGACCTGACCCGATTCGGCGTCGAATCGATAGATCGTCGCGGAATGGTGCAGGACGCGGGTTGCATCCGAGCTCAGGATCGCTTTCTGCTCACTGACCAATACGTCTCCGCCCAACCACGATTCGACGACCAGCGTCTGGTCGAACTCGTTGACCTTCCCCCCTCCGTGGTCGTGCCATCCAGCGCCGGACCAGTTGCCGACCAGGAACCGCAGCGCCACCATCGGATCCGCTTCCGGAGCCGAGTCGTCATCCGCAGCCCCGGTCGCGCCGACCGACAGCAGGCAGACGACGATCAACCAGTGCAGAGATTTCCCCGTTGCCGTCCTTCCGAATCCGTTGCCCGGCTTATCCACGCGAAGACCCTCCACTCTTCTTCGGTTTCGTTTTCGACTTCGTTTTCGACTTCCTTTTCGACTTCCTTTTCGGCTTCGGCGGCGGCAGTTCGGCGGCGGTATCGATCAGAAGGCGTCGTAGCCGCTCGGGCTCATCGAGGAGTTCATCGGCCACCGGGTACGGCTTCGCGCCCGGATACGGGGGTCGCATCGGCAGGTCGAGGCCGTACCTGTCGATTGCCGAAGTCTGCTTGATGAAGAAGCTGTCTTCGCAGGCCAGCGCGATGAACTTGCCGTCGAAGTGGAAGCCGTACTCGCCGAACATCCTGCGGGCGGTCAATTGCCCCTCGAGCTCGACCGTACCGAGCACGTGCTCGATGAACGAAGGGTCCGTGGCCACATCCCGTCTCCCGGCTCAAGCTTCGTCAAGATTACGCCGGTCTTCGTCGGAAAGCACGTCCTTCAGCGCCGCGGTGTCGTAGAAGCTGCGAAGCGCAACGATCCGGCCGTTCCGTACCCGGAGCCAGTCGCAGGAGGAAATCGGACCACCGGCCTAGTGGTCGACGAACTGCACCGCGGCTCGACCGCCGTCGGCCAGGACGTCTTCGATCTCCAACTTCGAGACGCCCTTGCGCGCCACCGGCTCGTTCGTGGCCAGCTAGTGATCGCGGCCCACCATGCGCCCGAAATGGATTGACGTGGATAAGGTCTCCGGCCAGGTGCTTGCGCAGCCAGCGCATGTCCAGGCGGATCCAGGACTCGATCCAGGACTCGATCCAGGCCTCGATCCACCCCCGGGCCGGACCACGGGCCGTTTCCGTTTCAGCCATCGGTGTCTCGATTCAGCTCCGGGAGCCGGCTTCGTCGGATGAACTCCAACGACGCAAGCGCCGCGACACCGCCGAAGAAGAACGCCCAGACCGAGTCGTCGAGCACCAGGCCCCAGGCGACCAGTCCGTCGCCGGACAGCAGGTTCATGGTCTGCATGAACAGCGGCACGAACACCGCGGTGCCGACCGCACCGCCGAGGAAGACCGGTAGTCTCCCGAAGCGCGCGAAGCGGGTGCGCTGGAACACCAGGCCGATTGCCCACCAGAACAGCGCGCCGCTCAGCACACCGAACATCGCGAATCTCGCGATCAGCGAAAGCGCGGGCAGCCAGCGCGACGACGTCCCGTCGGGCGCTTCGGCGACGACCATCAATACGAGTCCGGCGCCGATCAGCCCGAAGATCAGGCCCCACAGGCAGGCGTTGACCATGCCTTTTCGAAGGCGGGACGGCGGGCTGGAAAGCGGATCGGCTTCGGCGTTCATGGCTGGCTCCTGGATCGGGTCGGTTTCGAGCAGGCCTTCAATATGCCATCACGATCCGACGCCGGAGCGGCCGAAAGGTGGCGATTGTCGGGCAGATTCAGGCCTAGAGCGCGTGCTCGGTGCTGGTCTCGATCCGATACATCATCCGGTTGGCCAGGTCGGCGGCAAGACGCTCGGGCAGGTACGGAACGGTCCGCTCGCCGTGCGGCAGACGGACGGTCAGCGAGGCCAGGGCATGGCGGCGCTGGTACGGACTGGTGGTGACCTTGACCTGCTGGCAACGCGCGTCCTCGAACAGGATGATCTTCGTCCCGACCAGGCCTTCACGCACCTGCAGTCCGTCGGGTCCGATGTGGACGCCCCACCGCTTCCAGCGCAGGTGGACCAGCAGGGCGACGAAGCCGGCCAGCCCGACCAGCGCGAAAGGGATCCAGTCCGGATTGCCCGGCGAGATCCAGTCGAAGACCAGCAGGATCAGCAGCGGCAACAGCACCACGCGCTGCCAGTAGACACGGCGGAAGCGGCTGTCGATGGCCTGGAACTCCGGTTCGCGCCAGTCGCGGGCGGCCATCTCCGAGGCTACGGCAGGAAGTCGCTCGGGCGAGATACCCGGCACCAGGAAGCGCTTGTCCCGGTTCATCGGGTTCAGCGCGTCCAGGGCCGCCTGGTGGCCGACCGCGTGCCAGCGGCGCAACAGGCGGCCGAAGGCGGTCTGGACCAGTTCCAGGCTGTGCAGCTTGCTTCGTTTCAGCGACGTCTCGCGCCGATCCAGCAGGCCGTACTCGGCGTGCAGGCGCTCGGCGTCGCCGGTCAGCCGATAGCCGTGGAAGCGGATCACCGCGATCAGGCCGGAGACGCCCAGGCCGAGCGCGATGAACGCCGCGATCAGACCCAGCACCGCGGCCACGGCAAGCAGCGGGGCCGAAGACAGTGCATCGACGTCGACCAGCCCGGACTGCTTGGCCCACTCGACAGCGTCATCGACGCGGTCGCCGATCCGCTCGGCCAGCGGGCCCGCAACCACGCCGAGCACGATCCAGATCTGGTTCGAGGTCATGCCGTAACGGAACAGGTCGCCGACGCTCGGCGTGTACATCGCGCTGTCGCTCCGGTCCGCGTCCTCGCCCGAATGCGGATCGCTCGACGGAACCGCAGCTGCCTCGGCGCCAGGAGCGCGCGCACGAGCGTGCGCACCGGAGATCAGGTCGCGCAGTGCGAGCGCGTCCTCGGTCGGGATACCGGGCAATTCGACTTCCGTCTGCGCCGCCCCGGGCGTTTCGAGATTCAACCTCGTCAGCCCCAGCGGCTTGAGGTACAGCGGCTGGCTGAACGCCACGTTCTGGACCCGCTCGAAGCGGACCTTCAGTTCCTTCTGCTCGAACAGGCCCTTGCGAACGCGGATGGCATCGTCGCCCAAATGGAAACGGAACCGCCGGTGGTACACGAGCGTGACCAGCAGGCCGAGCAGCAGCAGGCCGCCGGCGATCAGGCCGGCTTCGCGCAGGCCGAAGGAGTCGGACAGGAACGCGCCGGTGCCGGCGCCGAAGAACACGAACAGATTTTCACGGACTGCCTTCTGCACACCGCTGATATAGAGCGCGGCAACCGCCGAGTTGGGCAGGCGTTGCCAGGCCGGACCCATGGTGTCGGCCGGCGCGTCGTCCTGCGTCTCAGCGTCGCTCACTCGGGCTCGTCTCCCGGCTCGGACGGACCGGAATCCTGCCGGCCCTGTCCTTCGCTCAGGGCGTCACGAAGGCGGATCTGCTCGGCGAGGTGTTCGCGCAGCGTGTCGGCAGTGCCCGCCTCCAGGCCGATGATGTCGAGGTCCGAGGTCATGCCGCCTGCGGTGAACAGCTTCAACCGGGCCAGGCCCTTCCAGCGCTCGATCGGCCCGCTGGAGGTCTCGACGTGCTGGATGCGCGCGAACGGCAGCATCGTGACCTTGCGCCAGAAGATGCCCTCGCGCGCGGCGATGTCGTGGTCCCGCAGCGCCCAGCCGCGACGGCCCGCGTCGACCCAGCGATAGACGCCGATCAGCAGGGCTAGCAGGCCGACGCCAGCGGGCGCCAGCAGGCCGGGCAGCAGGGTGACGCCGGGAATGAAGTTCACCGCCGAGACGGCGACCGCAACCGGCAGCCACCAGATCAGGGTGGTGAGTACGGTGTAGCCGCGAAAGCTCGCGGAGATCGGCTCGAACTCGAGCACGCGGTAGTCCGGCAGGCCTTCGAAATGGCGCTGCGCGTTGCGGAATTCGTGGTCCGTTGATGGCTCGGGCGCCGAAGTGATGTCGTTCATCCAGATCGTTCCATCGCAGGTCGTGGCAATGAGTCCCCACGGGCATTGTGGCCCAGGCTCGGCGCAATGTCGTGTGCCGGAAGTCGGAGACCGGCCCTTTGCTCAGCGCTTGATGCCGCTGTCGTGCCAGCCGGAGGTGATCGGATAGCGACGATCGCGGCCGAAGGCCTTGCGCGTCACGCGCGGACCTGGCGCGCCCTGGCGACGCTTGAACTCCGCCATCAGCACCAGCCCGGCGACGCGGCGCACCATGACCTCGTCAAGCCCCGTGGCGTCGACGATGTCGGAAATCGGCCGGTCTTCCTCGACGTAGAGTTCGATCACACGGTCCAGCTGCGGGTACGGCGGAAGGCTGTGTTCGTCGAGCTGGTCGGGCCGGAGTTCAGCCGACGGCGGCCGATCGATCACCCCCTGGGGGATGGCCGGGGACTGCTCGTTGCGCCAGTTGGCCAGGTCGTAGACCATGCCCTTCAGGCAGTCGCGAATCGGACTGTAGCCGCCGCACATGTCGCCGTACAGGGTGCTGTAGCCGACCGCCAGCTCGCTCTTGTTGCTGGTCGCCAGGACAAGGTGGCCGAACTTGTTCGACAGCGCCATCAGCAACATGCCGCGGGCTCGCGCCTGGAGGTTTTCCTCGGCGATGTTTTCCGGCCGATCCGCGAACGCCGCTTCGAGCTGCTGCAGGCTGGCCTGGAAGATCGGCTCGATCGAGATCGTGTCGGTCTGCAGGCCCAGTTGGTCGACCTGCTCCGTGGCCAGGATCAGCGACAGCTCGCTGGTGTGGCGCGACGGCATCAGGATGCCGTGGACCTTGTCTCCGCCCAGGGCATCGGCGGCCAGCGCGGCGCAGACCGCCGAGTCGATGCCGCCGGACAGGCCCAGCACCACCGACCGGAAGCCGTTCTTCAACACGTAGTCGGCCAGGCCGCGCTGCAGCACGCGCCAGGTCACGGGCAGCGCATCGGTCTCGCCGACGGGCCAGTGCCGGTAGTCGATCCGGCCCGATTCGGGATCGAAGCCGACGTTCAGCAGAATCTCTTCGCACAGGCTGGCCGGCGCCGACAGTTCGCCGCTGCCGTCGATGCACAGCGAATGCCCGTCGAAGACCAGCTCGTCCTGGCCGCCGACGCAGTTCAGGTACAGCATCGGAAGACCGGTCTCGGCATGGCGGGCTTTCAGCACCTCGCCACGGTCGATGTACTTGTCGTGGTAGTACGGCGACGCGTTCGCCGACAGCAGCAGCTGGGCGCCGGCGTCCGCGGCCGCGCGGGCCGCCTCCGGCGCCCAGGTGTCCTCGCAGATCAGCACGCCGACTCGCACGCCCTTGACCTCCACGACCAGCGGCGTTTCGCCCTGGACGAAATAGCGGCGCTCGTCGAACACGGCATAGTTCGGCAGGTCCCACTTGTCGTAGGTGCCCAGCACTTCGCCGTCGCGGATCCAGGCCGCGGAGTTGAAGCGGCGGTCCCCGTCGGCGCGCGGGTAGCCGAGCACGACGTCGATGCCGCGCACGCGCTCGACGATCTCGCGGAACATCGTGTCCGTGCGCCGCATGAAGCCCGGCCGCAGGACCAGGTCCTCGGGCGGATAGCCGGTCAGGGCCAGCTCGGGAAACAGGATCAGGTCGGCGCCGAGCTCGTCTCGGGCGCGTTCGATCGATGCCACGATCCGGTCGCGGTTGGCGGTGATGTGGCCGACGAGGAAATCGTCCTGGGCCAGTGCGATGTTGAGCATCGGGGCGGTTCCGCGTTGGACGGGCGGTCGCTCGCGCCGGCGGCCGGCGCGAACGGGACTCGTGCCCGGAGGATCACCGGGCGGCGCTCGACGGACCAGAGACGGTCCCGGGTCGAACCCGGGACCAGCACGGTCAGCCCTTCAGGCGATCCGCGATGGCGGTACCCAGTTCGACCGGGGAACGGACCGTGGTCACTCCGGCTTCTTCCAGCGCGGCGTACTTGGCGTCGGCCGTGCCCTTGCCGCCGGCGATGATCGCTCCGGCATGACCCATGCGCTTGCCCGGCGGCGCCGTGACACCGGCAATGTAGCCGACGACCGGCTTGGTCACGTGATCGGCGATGAACTCGGCTGCCTGCTCCTCGGCCGTGCCGCCGATCTCGCCGACCATGATGATGCCTTCGGTCTCCGGATCTTCCTGGAACAGGTCGAGGCAGTCGATGAAGCTCATGCCGTTGATCGGGTCGCCGCCGATGCCGATGCAGGTGGTCTGGCCCAGGCCGGCGTTGGTGGTCTGGAACACGGCCTCGTAGGTCAGCGTTCCGGACCGCGACACGATGCCGACCTTGCCCGGCTTGTGGATGCGACCCGGCATGATGCCGATCTTGCACTCGCCCGGCGTGATGATGCCCGGGCAGTTCGGCCCGATCAGCGTGACGTCTTCGTAGTCGGCCAGCGCAGCCTTGACGCGCATCATGTCCAGCACCGGGATGCCCTCGGTGATCGCGACGATGATCCGGATGCCGGCGTCGGCGGCCTCGAGGATGGCGTCGGCCGCGAACGGCGGAGGCACGAAGATCATCGATGCATCGGCACCGGTTTCCTCGACGGCGGTCTCGACCGTGTCGAACACCGGCAGACCCAGGTGTTCCTGGCCACCCTTGCCGGGAGTGACGCCGCCGACCAGGCGGGTGCCGTATTCGATCGCCTGTTCCGAGTGGAACGTGCCCTGCGAGCCGGTGAAGCCCTGGCAGATCACGCGGGTTTTCTTGTTGACCAGTACGCTCATTTCGTTTCCCTTCAGGCCACCGCTCGGGCAGCCTTGCTCGTTATCCGTTCTTTCAGGCCGCCGCTTCGACGGCCTTGCGGGCGCCGTCGTTGAGATCGTCGGCGGTGATGATCTTCATGCCGCTGTCGGCCAGCAGCTGCTTGCCCTGCTCGACATTGGTGCCTTCCAGTCGCACGACCACGGGCACTTCGACGCCGATCTCCTTGACCGCGCCGATGATGCCCTCGGCGATCAGGTCGCAGCGCACGATGCCGCCGAAGATGTTGACCAGGATGGCCTCCACGCTGTCGGAGGACAGGATCAGCTTGAAGGCTTCGGTCACGCGCTCCTTGGTCGCCCCGCCGCCGACGTCGAGGAAGTTGGCGGGCTCGCCGCCGGCCAGCTTGATGACGTCCATCGTGGCCATGGCCAGTCCGGCACCGTTGACCATGCAGGCGATGTTGCCGTCGAGCGTGACGTAGTTCAGGTCGTGCTTGCTGGCGGCCAGTTCGACCGGATCTTCCTGCGACTCGTCCCGCATGTCGACCAGGTCCGGATGACGGAACAGCGCGCTGCCGTCGGCATTGATCTTGGCGTCCAGAGCGCTGAGGTTGCCCTCGCCGTCGATGATCAGCGGATTGACCTCGACGATGGCGAGGTCCTTGTCGATGAACAGCTTGTAAAGGCCGTCCATGATCTTGGTCAGCTGGCGGACCTGCCTGGAGTTCAGGCCCATGCCGAAGCCGATCTGGCGGGCCTGGTAGGGCATGAAGCCGGCCGCGTTGTCGACCGCGACCCGGATGATCTTCTCCGGTGATTCCTCGGCAACCTGTTCGATATCGACGCCGCCGGCAGCCGAACCCATGAAGACCACGGCGCGCTGGCCCCGATCCACCAGGGCCGAAAGGTACAGCTCCTGCTCGATGTCGGTGGCCTCGGCGATCAGCACCGAGCCGACGGGCAGCGCACGGCCACCGGTCTGGTAGGTCTCGATGGACATGCCGAGCATCTTGTCGGCGTACTCGCGAACCTCGTCGAGGCTCGAGGCCAGCTTGACGCCGCCGGCCTTGCCGCGACCGCCGGCGTGGACCTGGGCCTTGACCACCCACTGGTTGCCGCCGACCGCTTCGGCGGCCTTGACTGCTTCGTCGGCCGTGGTCGCCAGTTCGCCGCGCGGCACCGGAATGCCGTACTCGGCGAACAGGGCCTTGGCCTGATACTCATGAAAATTCATGACGATTTCCTGTTCGGTTCGGAGAAGATTCGGGTCGAGCGACCGGTCGAACGGGTGGTCGAGCGGCCGGGCCGGACAGCGCATTGCCCGGCAACCGACGAAATATAACAAAACCACCGCCGCGGCGCGGGCCTGCGGGCCGTTCCCCGTCGATCCGGGCCGTGCCGGGGCGTTTGCCGAAACCGATCGATCAGCTATAGTGGCGAGGTTCGCGGGCACCACCCGCGACCGGCATTTCCACGGCCCGGGGAGGCACGTTTGAGCGACCTGTTCCAGAAGACCGCTGCCGACCGCGACCTGACCCGTCGCTCGCTGAATTACCTCGCCTTGTTCCGCATCGGGCTCGCCGGCGTGATCGTCGCGGTGGCCTTCGGCGGGTTCAACACGGCCGTTGAAGCCGAGTACAAGGTATTCCTGGCCCGCGCCACCGGACTGACCTACATCCTGGCGGCGCTTTCCTTCGCCTATTACCAGTGGCGTCCGACCTTCCCGTTCCAGGAACTGGCCCGGTTCTCGCTGGCCACGGACATCGTTCTGCTGCTGCTCGTGCTGCACTGTTTCGGCGGCCTGGGCAGCGGTCTGGCCATCCTGCTGATCTTCACCGTCGGCATTGCCGGCCTGCTGCTGCCGATCCGAACCGCGCTGTTCTTCGCCGCGCTGATCTCGCTGGGCGTGATCGGCGAGGCCTGGCTGGCCATGAGCCAGGGCTCCGGCGATGCGCTGGTGCTGCAGGCCGCGATCTACGGCATCGCCTCCTTCGCCACCGCGCTGGGCTGCTCCCTGCTCGGCCGCTGGGGCCGCGAATACCAGCTGCTGGCCGAGCGTCGCCGCAACGACCTGGTCGGCCTGGAGCAGGTCAACGACCTGATCATTCGCCGCATGCGCTCCGGGGTGCTGGTGGTCGATGCGGAACTGAAGGTCCGGCAGATGAACGAATCGGCCTGGTACCTGCTCGGCAACCCGTCGGTCAGCGAAGACCGCCTCAACGTGATCGCGCCGGCGCTGGTCGACCGCCTGACCCACTGGCGCAAGACCGGTCGTTCCGAGGAAGAGGGCCTGTTGCTGAAGGCCACCCAGGCCGCCGTGGTGCCCCAATTCGTGCGGCTGCCCGGCGTGCTCGGCGAGGCCACGCTGATCTTCCTGGAAGACACCTCGGTCGTCGCGCGGCGCGCGCGCGACCTGGCCCAGGCCTCGCTCGCCCGGCTGTCGGCATCGATCGCTCACGAGATCCGCAACCCGCTCGGCGCACTCAGCCACGCCGCGCAGCTGCTCGGCGAATCGCCGGACCTGCCGAAGCAGGACCTGCGCCTGATCCAGATCATCCGCGACCACACGGCGCGCATGAACGACATCGTCGAGAACGTGCTGAAGCTGTCACGGCGCGAACGAGCCCAGATCGAGCAGGTCAACATCACCGACTGGCTGCGCACGCTGGCCGATGAATTCCGTGACCAGGCCGGCCTGCCGCCAAGCCGGGTCCGGGTGGAAGCGCCGCGCAACGCGATCACGGTACTGGTCGACCCCGGCCAGATGCACCAGGCGGTCTCCAACCTTCTCGAGAACGCGCTGCGTCACGCCGGCAGCGAAAATCACGAACCGACGCTGACGCTGCGGCTCAGCCCGATCCGCGGGCACCGCGAGATGGCGCTGGACATCATCGACGACGGACCCGGCATTCCGCTCGAGAAGCGCAGCCAGATCTTCGAGCCGTTCTTCACCACCCACAAGCAGGGATCGGGGCTCGGCCTGTTCCTGGCCCGCCAGCTGTGCGACGCCAACGCCGCACCGCTGGAGTATGTTCAAATCCCCAATGCCGGCGCCTGTTTCCGTATCCTGCTGAAACGAAGCGGCCAGGACGCGGATGCCCGGGTTCATCCGAAGCTGGCCAACGTCTGATCTGTGCCCAAACGAGATATCGGTATCGCCATGACTCAACCCCGCGCACTGGTCGTCGACGACGAGCCGGACCTTCGCGAATTGCTGGACCTGACCCTGACCCGGATGGGCGTCGAGGTCGTGACCGCCGAAGATCTGTCCGATGCACGCCGCAAGCTCGGCGCAGGGGAATTCGATTTCTGCCTGACCGACATGCGCCTGCCCGACGGAAACGGCCTGAGCCTCGTCAAGGAGATCAACCGCGATCGGCCGAACCTGCCGGTGGCCATGATCACGGCCTACGGCAAGGTCGAGGATGCGGTGACCGCGCTGAAGTACGGCGCCTTCGACTTCGTGTCCAAGCCGGTCGACCTGGAAGCGCTGCGCAACCTGGTCCGGACCGCGATCAAGCTGAGACAGGACGACGCCGAGAAGACCGGGCCCACGGACGAGAAACCGGTAGCACCTGCCAGGAACAAGGACGCGGCCGCGACCGAGGGCACGGGCAAGGGCAAGGAAGCGGGTGCCGAGGACACGCCGCCGGCCGGCGAGTCCAACCAGCAGGCGGCGATTCTCGATCGGATGATCGGCCGTTCCGACACCATCAAGCGGGTGCGCCAGACCATCGTCAAGCTCGCCCGCAGCCAGGCGCCGGTGATGATCAGCGGTGAATCGGGCACCGGCAAGGAACTGGCTGCGCGCCTGATCCACGACCTGAGTCCTCGCTCCGAGGAGCCCTTTGTCGCGGTCAACTGCGGGGCGATCCCGTCGGAGCTGATGGAAAGCGAGTTCTTCGGCCACAAGAAGGGCAGCTTCACCGGGGCCGACAGCGACAAGGACGGCCTGTTCGTTGCGGCCAACGGCGGCACGCTGTTTCTCGACGAAGTCGCCGACCTGCCGCTGAACATGCAGGTCAAGCTGCTGCGGGTGATCCAGGAAAAGCGGGTGCGGCCGATCGGCGGCAAGGGCGAAGTGCCGATCGACGTGCGCCTCCTGTCGGCGTCGCACAAGGCGCTCAAGCCCCTGGTCGAATCGGGCGACTTCCGCAGCGACCTGTATTTCCGACTGAACGTCATCGAGCTTGTGCTGCCGGCTCTCGAGCAGCGCAGTTCCGACATTCCCCTGCTCATCGAGCACTTTCTCGAAGTCATCGCCGAACAATGGGGCGATGCCCCGAAAACCCTGTCCAAGGACGCGCTCGACGACCTGTGCAAGCACTCCTACTCGGGCAACGTGCGCGAGCTGTTCAACATCCTGCAGCGAGCGGTCACCCTGTGCGAGGGCGACGAGATCCAGGTCGAGGACCTGCAGCTGGAGCGGGCCCGGCTGGACACCAGCGACGACCTGCCCACCGATCCGGGCGACCGCAGCCTCGACGACTACATGGAAAACATCGAGAAGCGGATCCTCGAAAACGCCCTGAAGGATGCGCGCTACAACAAGACCGAGGCCGCGCGGCGGCTGGGCATCACCTTCCGCTCGCTACGCTACAAGCTCGACAAGTACGGCATCGACTGAACGCCGGCTACCGACGGCGCAGCAAGTACGGCGCGTCGATCCGCGAATCGTTCCTCCCATCACGAAAAACGCCGCCCGGTCGAAACCGGGCGGCGTTGTTCTCTCGGGCCAGCAACCCGGCCGGGCCGGGCTGGCGGGCAGCTACACCGTCAGATGGCCGATATCGAGGTCGTTTCCGTCGCGCTGTCGTCTCCGGTATTGATCCGGGTTTCGTTGCTGCCGGTCACCGTAGCCGTTCCGGAAATGGCGTTCGCGGCCGGCTGGGCGGCGCCGCCGACGGCGATTTCGACGGTCAGCGATGCATCGATCGCGCCGCCCGCATCGAGCTGCGGGATGGTCCAGACGCCGTTCGAGTAGCTGCCGAGGAAGTTCGAGCTGACGTTGGCCACGCTCACGTCCGCCGGCAGAACGGTCGCCAGGTCGACGGTCACGTCGGATCCATCCGACGGGCCGACGTTGCTGGCCTGGAAGATGTAGACCAGCGTTTCGCCCGGCGCGACCGGATCGGCCGACTCACCGGACGTGATCACGAGGTCGATCTCGCGGTCCACCGTGGTCGTGACCGAAGCCGTCTCCGACGGATCGGACAGCACCTGGCTGGGGTCGACCGACAGGTTGCCGACGCCGGCTGCGACGACGTCGAGCGCAGCCGTCGAGGCATCGACCAGGTACACCACGTCGACGGTCTCGGCCTGGCCCGCCGGCAGCAGCGCCAGCGACCAGCTCCAGGTGTCCGGTGCGGTCTGGGTGATCGAGCCGGCCGAGGCAACGATCGACTCGATGGTCGTCCCCGCCTGCGGCAGCACGATGGTCAGGTCGGCACCGATGTTCTCGCCGTCGAAGGTGACGTTGTCGTTGGTCAGCGTGAAGGTGTGCAGGAGGTTGCCCGGACCGGGCGCCGAACTGCCGGCGATGACGGTGGCCGGGGCTGCGGAATCGAGCGTCAGGGCAACCGTCTCGGGGCCGGTCACGTCGAGGCACCGGATCGGGTCGGAATCGGCAGCGATAAAAACGTCGACGCCGGCATCAACCGGCGTCGCGGACTGGATTCCGAAGCAGAAATTCTGCATGCCCGGTTCGTAGGAGTTGACCGTCATCGTGCCGGTCAGCTCGACGGGCAGGCCCGCCACGACCGGGGTCCAGACGCCGCCGACCGGATCGTAGTCGGCGTCCGGGATATCGAACACGATGTCGCCGGACTGGGGCAGCACGACCTGGAATTCGACTTCGTTGTTGAGGTCGGACGGCCCGCGTGCCGGGTCGACGGCCAGCGAGAAATTGACCTGCTCTGGGCCGCTGGTCAGGTCGACCACTGCGGCTGGAATGGACACGGCGTCGACGATCAGCTCGGCTTCGCGGACGACTTCGAGGTCGACGCTGTCGGTGTTGTTGCCGAGGTTGATGTCGGCCACCGAGGGCGCATCGATCACGGCGTCGGAAACCGCCAGCGCGCCGAGCGGCGCGTTGGAGGCGGCCGCGTAGGACAGTTCCATCTGGACCTGGGAATCGGCCGGCAGGTTGCCGATGTTCCACGTGCCGCTGCAGTTGGCGTCGAAGCTGAAGCCGTTGCCGCCCGAGACCACGGTCGGACACGGGATGCTTCCGTCGCCCGGCACGAGCACGTCGACGTCGACGAACACCGAGTCCGCATCGAGCTGGCCGCTGTTGCTGGCCGTGAGCACCATCGAACGGGACGCTCCACCGCCGACGATTTCCAGCGCCTCACCGCCCGGTACCGTTTCCCAGACCACGCCCAGGTCGGCCACGATCGGTTCGAAGCCGGCGCCGAATACCGGCGTTCCGCCCGGTGCACAGACCAGGTTGGCGCACTCGCCGCCGACGCAGTTGGCCACCCGCGATGCGCTGGTCACGATCTCGAGAACGGCGGGGTCGCCCTGGATGGCCGCGAGGAGCTGGTTGATGGATCCGTCGGATTCGATCACGTACTCACCGAGTACGTCGCCATCGTAGCTGTCGAGCGCAAGAACGAAGTCGCCGGGTTGCGGCACCGGCAGCGTGAGCGGCGGGCCGGCCGGGTTGATCACGCAGCGCAGATCGTCCCAGTTGGTGCGCACTTCGAGCCGCTTCGCCGTGGGCTGATAGCTGATCTCGGCGATGTCGCTGTCGATCGAGAGCGGAGGCTGGCCGTCGATGCTCACCTGCACCTGGGCAACGGCCTGTCCGGCCAGCAGTCCGACCAGCGCGACACCGTGGAGAATAAATCGATTCATAAATTCAGTTCGCTAAATGTAATCAAGGGGTTGCATAACGGGTGCTATTATCTCACAGACGCCTGTTAAAACCTCATTCAGGCACTGCGAAATCCGGGCCCATCTGCCCGTCCGCATTCTGGGCTGAACGTCACGCTTGGCCCGGGACGATTCGAGATCGGCCACACAATTCGGTGGCTCGGGCGGCACGATCCGGTTTCCCGCACCCTCGTTATCCTATGATTGACACGATTTCGCCCCAATTGGTTCCCGGACCGGATCACGACGACGAATGACCGCACAGGCCGCCTTCGACTCCCCGGCATCGACTGCCGGACCCGATTTCAACACCATCGGCACCGCGTCGCTCGACGCATCCACGCTGGTCGACGCCTACCGGGCCGTGCGAACCGCGACCGAGCGCCTGGTCGCCGACCTCGGGCCGGAAGACCAGAACCTTCAGCCGATGCCGCAGGCCAGCCCGATCAAATGGCACCGGGCGCATACGACCTGGTTCTTCGAGACGTTCCTGCTCGAACGCGAGGTCGACGACTGGCAGCCGCAGCACCCGGCCTACTGCGAACTGTTCAACAGCTACTACAACGGCATCGGGCGTCAGCACCCGCGGGCCCGACGGCACCTGATCGCCCGACCCGATCATGCCGAGGTCACGGCCTACCGAGCGCGGATCGATGAAGCGATGATCGACTTGCTGGCGGGGCTGGACGAAGAGCGGGTCGAACGGGTCGCCGACCGGGTGATTCTCGGCCTGAACCACGAGCAGCAGCACCAGGAACTGGTCCTCACCGACTACAAGGCGTCGATGCCGGACAACCCCCTGGCCCGTACGCTGGGCCAGCACCCCGACCCGGTCTCGGCAGGCCGGGCCGCCGAAGCGGGCTGGCAATCCTTCGACGCCGGCGAAACCGAAATCGGACACACGGGTCCCGGGTTCTCGTTCGACAACGAGACCCCGCGCCATCGCGTGCTGATCCAACGACCGTTCGCCCTGGCGACCCGGACGGTGACCTGCGGCGAATGGGCGGAGTTCATCGACGACGGTGGATACAAGCAGCCCCTGCTGTGGTTGGCCGACGGCTGGGCCTGGCTGCAGGAAAACGACGTGCGTGCTCCGCTGTACTGGCACGACGACGGCACGCTGCAGACGCTGGCTGGCCGGCGCGAACGGCGCGCCGATGAACCGGTGACGCACATCGGCTTCTACGAGGCCATGGCCTACGCCGAATGGGCCGGAGTCCGGCTGCCGACCGAGGCCGAATGGGAATTCGCCGCGAGCGAAGCTCCGACCGCCGGGCACTTCGCCGATTCCGGCCGTTACCATCCGGAGCCGGCGGTCGACAGCGGCGCCCTGCGCCAGCTGTTCGGTTCGGTCTGGGAGTGGACCCAGTCGGCGTACCTGCCGTACCCGGGCTTCGAGGCCGCGCCGGGTGCGGTCGGGGAATACAACGGCAAGTTCATGGCCAACCAGATGGTGCTGCGCGGCGGAAGTTGCGCCACGCCGCCGGGCCACGTTCGCCCGAGCTACCGAAACTTCTTCTATCCTGTCGATCGTTGGCAATTCACCGGTTTGCGCCTGGCCCGGAGCGAATGATGGATTCCGAAAACCCGAGCGCGGCGTTCCTGCGGGACGCCGTCGAAGGGCTGGGTCGTTCCCAGCCCGAACTGCCCTGCAAGTATCTCTACGACGAGCGCGGCTCGGCCCTGTTCGAGGCGATCTGCAGGACCGGGGACTACTACGTCACTCGTGCCGACCTCGCCTTGCACGAGGCCCACCTTCACGACATCGTGGAGCGGATCGGGCCCGAGGCACACATCGTCGAGTTCGGATCGGGTGCCGGCATCAAGATCCGCAGCATCCTCGATGCCTGCGACCGGCCGCGGGCCTACACCCCGATCGAAATCTCCGGCGAAGCGCTGGATGCGTCGGTCGAGGCGTTGACCCGCCGATTTCCGCACATCGAGATCCTCCCGCTGCAGGCCGACTACACCCGGCCGGTCCCCGATGAGGTGCTGCAGCTCGACCCGCCGGCGCGGCGTCGCGTGGTCTACTTCCCGGGCTCGACGATCAGCAACTTCACGCACACCGAAGCGGCCGAGTTCCTGGTCCGGATGCGGCGCATCGCGGGTGCCGATGGTGGCGTCCTGATCGGCGTGGACCTGGTCAAGGATGCCTCGATCCTTCGGGCGGCCTACGACGACGCCGACGGCGTGACCGCTGCCTTCAATCGCAATTTGCTGCTCCGATTGCGCGACGAACTGGGCGCTGAACTCGATCCCGATGCGTTCGAACACGAAGCGCGCTGGAACAATGCCGAGGAACGCATCGAGATGCACCTCGTCGCTCGACGCGCAACCGCGATCGAACTCGACGGCCAGCGCTTCGACTTCGCCGCCGGCCGGTCGATCCACACGGAAAACAGCCACAAGTACTCGATCGAGAGCTTCCGGGCGCTGGCCGCATCGGCCGGGCTGACATCGCTCCGGACCTGGACCGACCCCGACGGACTGTTCAGCATGCACTACCTCGAAGCGGCCTGAGGGCCGCCTCGCTGACCCGGCTCGACGACCCCTTCCGATCAGCCGCTACGAACGTCCGCCCCGGGGCTCAGCGCGTTCCGGTCTCGGCCACGCCCGGCGGTGGCAAGGGCTCCGGCGCCCTGCCCTGCTCGAGACGCAGCGCATTGCGGTAGCAGCGGGTGGCCGCGTCGAGCTGGCCGGCTCGATCGTAGACGCGCGCCAGGGCCGCAAAGCCGCGGGCATCGGGCCGTGCGCGCACGGCCTGCTCCAGATGCTCGCGCGCCCGCTCGTCGTCGCGGTGATCGAGGTACAGGCGGCCCAGCGCACGATGCAGGGCCGGCGATTCCGGCGATTGCTTCAGCCACTCCCGGCATGACCTGATCCGGGCCGCACGGTCCGACTCATCGGCCTCGGCGTAGAGGTCGAGGAGATCGTCGTCGAGTTCCACAGTGAGCAAGCGACGCAACTCCGGCTCGGCCAGCTCGGCGCGGTCGAACTCCAGTGCACGGCGCGCGAACGCGGCCACCACTTCCGGGTGCTGCTTCAGCGGCGACTTCAGGGAGCGCCACGTACCCTGCAGCTGGCCGACGTCGACGGCCTCGGCCAGTTCACGCGCCGCGGCCAGCCGGACCAGCCCGTCGGCGCGCTCGGCATCGACCAGGCCGGCCTTGCGCATCGCTGGCACAAGCAATCGCACCTCGTGCCAGCGTTCGGTCTGCTGGTAGGCCTGGAGCAGGAGGCGCAGAACGCCCTCGTGCTTCTTCTTCTTCAGATGCAGGTCCTCGAGCACCGGCACCGCATCCTCGGCCTGGCCGTCGGCCAGCAGGAGCCGAGCCCGCGTGAGCATGGTGATGAAGTGCTTCTGGCCGAACTTCCGGTCGGCCTGCTCGAGATACAGGTCGCGTCGCTGGTCGGCCGACTGGCCCTGGGCGGCCCGCGCAGCGGCCAGATAGCCCGCGGTCGAATCCCGATGCTTCAGGGCCCGACCGAGCGAACGCTCGGCGTCCGCCCAGCGACCCTCGGTCAGCGCCATCAGGCCACGATCGAGGTTGCGCCGATCGCTGGCCTCGCGCAGGCGACGGGCCGCCCGTCCCGGCGCCCGCAGCAGGGCAACGACCAGCGCCAGCACGAGCCACGACAGCAGGACCGCGCCGACGAGCACCAGCAACGACATCTGCAGCCTGAGTCCGCCGACTTCGATCAGCACCAGGCCCGGGTCCTCCATCAGGCGTGGCGCCAGCCAGGCGCCGCCGATCACGGCAACGGCCAGCAGCACGAGCGCCGTGAGGATCACAGCGAACCGTTTCATCGGGCCGACTCCAGGCCTTCCTCGACCGCCGACACGGCGGCATCGAAGGCTTCCGGAATAGCCGGCTGTGCCGGTATGCGAGCCAGTTCGGCAAGCTGCTGCAGGGCCTGCCGAACGATGCCTGCATCGTCGTCGAGATAGGCGCGTATGTCGCGGGCGGCTCGCTCGACCAGCACCGATGCGGTGGCGTCGTCGGAGCGTGCAGCGGCCACGGCGGCGGCGGCCAGGGCCCCGCGGATCCGCTCGCGGGCTCGATCGACCTCGGCCGGGTTCGGCGCCGCGGCATCGAGGCTCTCGACCCGGACCAGGCGGCCGAACGCCGAACCGACCCGGTCTCGCCAGCCCGGCTCGTCCTGGTTCTCGCCGACCGGTGCCGCGCCGGGGCCCGCCGAATCGTCGGTCGTATCCGCCGCGCCCCGTGCGGGCCAGGCGTCGGCTTCGGCGGCCAGCGCATCCAGCCGCTCCACCCGGCCAGCGGTATCCGCAGCCTCGAGCGAGCCGGCCGCGTCGACCAGGCGATCGAGCGCATCGACCGCCCGCGAGTCCCCCCCCGTATCCGCGCCGACTTCGCTCAAGCGCCGGCCAGCGCGCGCCCATGCTGCCCGCGCTGCATCCACGTCGCCGTTGAGTTCGAGCCGGTCGCGGCCCTGGAGCAGAAGCGCCCGGGCATGAACCAGCGCCAGCCTTCGTGCACTTTCCCGACCGGCCTGCTCGAGGTCGTCGCCAAGCGTACCGAGCCGCTGCTGCAGGCCCTCGACTCGCTGTTCGATCCGCTGTTCGAGCGCGGCCATCCGCGCTTCCAGGCTGGCCTCTGCGCTGGACTGGGTACCCTCCAGTCGACCCACGCGCCGAGTCAGGGCTTCGACCTGGGCGGCGTTCTCGTCCACCGACTCGATTCGCCCGGCGAGCTCGTCGAGCCGGTCCCCAAGCGCCTCCACACGTTCGGCCCGGTCGCCCGACTGCAGGTCCCGGACCGAGGCCTGGACCGAGTCCTGAAGTGACTCCTGCAGCGTCTCGAACTCATCGAGTCTCGCCTGCAGGTCGTCGATGCGATCGCCGAGACCCTGCTCGAGCCGGTCGGCAAGCCGTTCGTCCAGTTGCCGCGCATCGGTCGCGGAGAATGCCGGCGCGGAATCGCCCACGCCGCTCTCGTGCCAGAACGGGCGAGTCGCCAGGACCAGCGCGCCGATCGCGACCAGCAGGGCCAGCACGGCCAGCCCCTTGCCGCCACCGCGTGCGGGCTGTGCCGACTTGCCACCCGACTTGCCATCCGACTTGCCATCCGACTTGCCATCCGACTTGCCATCCGACTCGTCGCCGCGGCCGCCGGCCCGCTCCTCGTCGGGGCCCCGGGCCGGGGCGTCTGCGGATGCCTCGGAAACCGGATCAGCGGCAGTGTCGGAAGCTTCCGACACGGCATCCGGGTCGCTTTCGCTGGACTTGCGTTCGCTCATCGGGAAGATTCGAGGTTCGACCGACCCCCGATGCTACCGGAACTGCAGCGGTGGCGGGGTCAGCGAGCGGCGTGGGCCGCGAGCGCTCGGTACATCGCGTCCGCGGAGGCGCCTTCGGCGAGCTCGATGCGATCGGCACCCAGCGCTCGCAGCGCATCGGCGAGCCTTGCCGACGAAACCACGAAACCGCCGGCCAGCCACCGGGTCCGCAAGCGGTCGTCCAGCCCGCGATCGAGGCCTGTCAGCGCGGCGGTGCTCGACAGCAGCGTGATCAACGGCCGGTTCCGCTCCAGCGCTTCGAGCAGCTCATCGGCCGGCATCACGGCTTCTCGCAGATAGGGCGCGAGACGCACCACTTCGGCGCCGCGGCGACGCAGGGTGTCGGCAATCAGGCGTCGTCCGCCGGGGGCCGCGAGGATCACCACCTGCCGCCCCGCGACGCGTTCGGCCGCCAGCTCCGGCAGGTCCAGCACGTCCTCGCTGGTTCCGCCGGAGCGCGGGAAACGCACTTCGAAGTCGCTCTTTCGCCGATCGGTCAGCCGCGCCGCCGTGCCCGCGCCGGGCGCGATCAGCAGCGCGCCGCCGAGTCGCGTCGCGCCGAGCGCGCTGGACGCGACTTCGGCGGCGTGCGGGCTGGTCAGGACCAGCACATCGACCTGCCCCAGCGCGTCGAAGTCGGCGGCCAGCTCGTTTTCGTCGACCGGCACGCGCCGCTGCATCGGGCAGGCCAGGGCGTCGAATCCATCGGCGTGCAAGCGCTCGATCAGACCGCTGTCATCCGGCGCGGTGCGGGTCACGACGACCAGCGGCCGCGAGTCCGGGCGCTCGGTCCGGCCCACGCTAGAGGCGGCGGTCAAGGACGCGACCGGTCCGGGCCGGCTGGCCCTCGGGGGAGGAGGTGGCCTGGAACGGGCAAGAAACCTGTTCCGGGCAAAAAAGACGAGGCCCGCTGCGCGCAGCGGGCCTCGGCAGTAGATTCCGGGTGTCTGACATTGCCGACCAACGTGCAGGGGGCTTGCGTGTTGGCGTTGGCAGTAGGGGGACGCACATCAATCAGCAACGTCGTGGGCGACACCCGGAAAAGCGAATCGTGGTCTTGCGTTTGGGCCTGGTCGGTCCCGCTCGGGGTGCCTGCGTGAATCATTTCCCCCGAACGTGGGAACGATTGTGGCATAGCCGTGTGGCCGCTGTCCAGCCCCCGTACCCTGCCCCGCGCTGCAGCCCCTGCCGCGGTCCGGAACGGCAGATCGACCGCCGTCTACCCGGTTTCGACACCCAGTTCGGCCAGGATGTCCGCCCCGCCGGAGGCCAGCAAGCGCTCGGCAGCCTCCCGTCCCAGCGCATCGGCGTTCTCGGCCGCGCCCTCCAGCTCGACATCGACCAGCACCCCGGCCGGGCCGCCCAGGCGAGCCCGGAGATGGACCCGGCCGTCGGCGACGAGGGCCATCGCCGCCAGCGGCATCCGGCAATCCGCGCCGAGACGGTCGACCACGGCCCGCTCGGCTTCGACCGCCGTACGAGTTCGATCACAGGTGACCGCCGCTAGCAGTCCGTGCAGGTCCCGGTCGTCCCTGCGGCACTCGATGGCGATCACGCCCTGGCCCGGTGCGGGCAGCCAGGTCGCAAGCGGCAGTGCCAGCGCCTGGCTGGGCTCCACGCCCAGCCGGCGAACGCCGGCCGCGGCGAGGATCGTCGCGTCGATCCGCCCTTCGAACACCGCCTTCATGCGGGTCTCGACATTTCCGCGCAGCGGCACGATCTCGAGATCCGGCCGCACCGACTGAAGCTGGCGGATTCGCCGCAGGCTGGAACTGCCGACCCGGCTGCCGGCCGGCAGCTTCTCGATCGACGTGCCGTCGCGGGTGATCCAGACATCGGCCGGATTGGCCCGGGGCAGCCAGGCCGCCAGCACCAACCCGTCGGGCATGCGCGCCGGAACGTCCTTCAGCGAGTGCACGGCGAGATCGGCGCGGCCGTCGACGATGGCCTGCTCGAGCTCCTTCAGGAACAGGCCCTTGCCGCCGATTTCGGCCAGCGATCGGTCCAGCACCTCGTCGCCGCGGGTGCTCAACG
Organism: Wenzhouxiangellaceae bacterium; assembly: GCA_965222675.1. Taxonomy (GTDB): domain Bacteria; phylum Pseudomonadota; class Gammaproteobacteria; order Xanthomonadales; family Wenzhouxiangellaceae. The sequence goes on from OZ244963.1 coordinate 2,913,321, forward strand.
GCAGCAGGTCCAGCGCAAGCTCCGGGTGAGCGGCCAGCAGTTCGTCGCGGACGTGCTCGGTCTGCCACAGGGCCAACCGACTCTTGCGGGTGGCGATGATGCGCGGTTTCATGGAGATTCCTTGGGGGTGTTCCGGTCCGCGGGCTGCCGGCCTGCCGAATCGCCGGCCGAACCGCCGGTCAGCCACCGTTTGACGGCCGAATGGTTTCGTCTCGAGACCTCAGGCTCGAGCGCGATCCCGTCGACCGCAACGCGCTCGATGCCTTCCGCGTCGCGGAACAGCGAGCGAAGGTGGGGCCGGCTGATCAGCGCCGACCGATGCACCCGGACGAAGCGATCGGCGTGTCGAGCTTCGAGCTCCTTCAGCGTGGCGTCGCACAGGGCCTGCCCGCCGGTGGCGTGCACCACGGTGCACTTGTCTTCGGACACCAGGGCACGGACCTGGTCGAGGGGAATCCGCAGCAGGCGATCGCCGATCCGGGCCGACAACGCGCCATCGCCGGCTTCCGGTCCGCGTCGACGCAGACGGGCCAGTGCCGTTCGCAGCCGCTCGGCGCGAACCGGCTTGACCAGATAGTCCAGCGCCGGAATATCGAAGGCGTCGACCGCATAGTCGTCGTGAGCGGTAACGAACACGATCGCCGGAGCGCGCTCGAGCCCGCGAAGTTCGCGCGCAAGTTCCAATCCGTTCGCGCCGGGCATCTCGATGTCCAGCAGCACCAGGTCGGGCGCCAGCGACCGGCAGCGCTCGACGACCCGCGATGCGCGCGACTCGCAGCCGACCACCTGCACGCCGGGCTCCGCGCCGAGCAGCGAGACCATCCGCTCCACGGCCGGGGGCTCGTCGTCGACCACCATGATCCGGCAGGCGACCGGTGCACTCACGCCGGCACTCCGAGCCGCTCGGCCAGCCAGCGATCGATGGCGGCGATTTCGTCGGGGTGCACGCCGTGCGCCATGACCCAGGCCTGCCACTGCACGTCGCTATCGGCGGCAGCGAGCCGTTCGGCCGCCTGGCGTCCGAGCGCCATCGGCACGACCGGGTCCATGCTGCCGTGGCCCATGAAGACCGGCGCGGCGCGCCCCGGGCCGGTCGACCACGCGTCGATCTCGTCGGCCTCGAGCAGGTAGCACGACAAGGCGATCACCCCGGCCAGTCGTTCGGAACGGGCCAGGCCGCAGCGCAGCGCGATCGCGCCGCCCTGCGAGAAGCCGGCCAGCACGATCCGCTCGGCCGGGATGCCGCGCTCGACCTGGTCGTCGATCAGGCGATCCACCCGGGCCACGGAATCGGCAATGCCTTCGCGGTCCTGGTCGCGGGCGATATCCATGCCGGCAATGTCGTACCAGGCGCGCATTTCCATGCCGCCGTTGACGGTGACCGGGCGGACCGGCGCATGCGGAAACACGAAGCGGATCGGCCGGGAGGAGGAACGCTGGAGCTGCGGTACAATCGGCTCGAAATCGTGGCCGTCCGCGCCCAGGCCGTGCAGCCAGATCACGCAGGCGTCGGGGTCCGGGCCGGTTTCGGTCACGACGCACTCAAGACGATTCGAATCGAGGTTGCTCATGCGACGGATTCTAACCGCTGCACATGGACGGCTGGACCCAGGCCAGCCCCGGTCGGTGCCCGTTCGACGCGCCGCGCCGGTTGCGCTGGCCAGGATCGCGCTGACCGGACTCGCGCTGGTGCTGCTTGCCGGCTGCGGGCTGAAGGGCGACCTCTTCCTGCCGGCCGACCCGCCGGCGGCGACCGAGCCCGGCGCGCCCGACGATGGGCGCGACGACGATCCCGGCAAAGGATCGGAGGACGGGGCGCGAGCTGCACTCGATTCGGCGGCAGCCCGATGAAGCGCATCCCCGAACCCGAACTGATGGACACCGCGGACCAGGTCGAGGCCTACGCCGCGGCCGATTTCACCGAGGGCAACCAGGCCTTCGCCGATCGGGCCTGCAGCGCGCTGGCCGATGCCCCGCCGGGCCGGCTGGTCGATCTCGGTTGCGGCCCCGGCGACATCTGCCTGCGGATCGCCGCCGGCCTGCCGGGCTGGCACATCGTCGGCCTGGATGCGGGCCGGAACATGCTCGAGGCCGCTCGACGTGCCGTGCGCGGCGTGCCCTTCGCCGAGCGGATCGAATTCAAGCTCGCCCGCCTGCCGGACCGCGACCTGCCCGAGGCCGATTTCCAGGCCGTGGTCTCCAACAGCCTGCTCCACCACCTGCCCGAACCCTCGGCGCTGTGGATCACCGTGCGCCAGCTCGGTGCGCCCGGCGCCTATGTCCAGGTCATGGATCTCGACCGGCCGGACAGCGAGGACGAGGCGCGCGCGCTGGTCGATCGCTACGCCGCCGACGAGCCCGAGTTGTTGCGGGAGGACTTCTTCAACAGCCTGCGCGCGGCCTGGACCGCCGAAGAGGTCGGCAAGCAACTCGACGATGCCGGCCTCGCCCTGCAGGTCGACCGGGTCTCCGACCGACACTGGATGGTCCACGGCCGACTGCCGGAATGACACCGGCCGAGCCGACCGAAGCGATGAACGGGTCTTGCCCCCTGGCCTTCTTCAAGCTCGAAGGGCTGGGCAACGATTTCATGCTCATCGATGGCCGTCATGGGGCACCGGAGCTTTCGCCCGACGCGATTCGCCGGCTCGGCGACCGTCGCCTCGGCGTGGGCTTCGACCAGTTGCTCTGTATCCAGCCGCCGCGCGCCGACTACGCCTTCGACGTGGCCATCCACAACGCCGACGGCGGCCCGGCCGAACAGTGCGGCAATGGAGTGCGCGCGCTCGCCGCGTGGCTGGACGCGCGCGGCGAACTGCCGTCCGACGGCCTGGACATCGGCACGCCGGCGGGCCGCGTTCGCCTGGCCCGCGCCGACGCCCTGGACGGCGCCCCCGCGTGGTCGGCCGAACTGCCGGGACTGGAGCTCGGCCCCGGCGATGCGACGCGCCGCGACGTCCGTCTCGGCAACCCGCACCGCGTGCTGCGGATCGACCAGCCGCCGGATCCGGAACGCCTCGAAGACGCGCGACGCGCGCAGGCCGACGCCGCCGAGCTGAATCTGGGCATCGCTCACGTCAGTGATCGCACGCGGATCGAACTGCGTGTTCACGAGCGCGGGGCCGGTCCCACGCCGGCCTGCGGAAGCGGTGCCTGCGCGGCGGCCGCGGCATTGATCGACGCCGGCGCCGTGGACTCGCCGGTCCGGGTCGAGCAGCCGGGCGGAATCGTTGTGGTAGATTGGATTCCCGGAGAGTCCCGGGTCCGACTCACCGGCCCGGCTCGCGTTGTCTTCGAAGGAACGATCGCATGGCCGACCGCCGCAACGAACCCCGACCCGACCCCGTGAATTCCGACGCGGACGCCGAAGCGTCCGGCGACGCTCGCTCACCGTCCGACGGAGCTGCACCGGCCGACGACTTCGCCCCCGAACGCGTGGCGGCGTGGCTGCTGGATCATCCCGATTTCCTCACCGAACGGCCCGAGCTGGCCGAGCGGTTGCAGGTGCCGGTCGGCGACGATGCCGTCTCGCTGACCGAGTTCCGCAGCCGGCGGCTGGTCGACGAGAACGAGCGACTGCGCCGGCAACTGGCCGAACTCGGTGCGATTGCCGGCGAGAACGAGCAGCTGATGCGCCGCCTGCACACGCTGACCCTGGCGCTGACCGCCACCACGAGCCCGGCCGAGCTGTTCGACGAGCTGGCTCGCCGGCTTAGCGCCGACTTCCGCGCCGACACGCTGCGGATCAAGCTGCGGGTCGCCTCCGACGTGGCGGCCGAAGGCGTGCTGGTCGAGCCCTGGGACGGCGAGGTTCCGGACTGGCTCGAGCCCGTGGTCGACGAACGCCGGCCGGAGTGCGGCCGCCTGACCCGCCGGAAACGCGACTGGCTGTTCGGCGACGAGGCCGCGGAGATCGGCTCGGCGGCCCTGGTTCCGATCGGTGACGCCGGTCTGCTGGCCATCGGCGCACGCGCCGACGATCGCTTCCAGCCGGGCATGGGCACGCTGTTCCTCGAACTGCTCGGCGAAACGCTGGCGCGCCGCCTGGCCGCCCTGGCCGCCGAAGATGGGCGACGCCGCAGCGCCTGACGCCGGCGCCGCGGCCAGCGAGCTGGCCGGGGCGATCGACCGTTTCCTGGCCGACGCCGAACGCGCCGGCCGACTCAGCCCCCGCACCCTCGATGCCTACCGGCGCGATCTCCGCCGGCTGCTGAACTGGACCCGGAAGCGCGACCTGGACAGGATCGAGGACCTCGACCTGCCCACGCTGCGCGGCTTCGCCGCGGCCGAGATGCGGGCCGGCCTGGACCCGCGCACGATCCAGCGCCGGCTGTCGGCGATCCGCAAGTGGTTCGACTGGCTGCAGCGAGGCGGACGCGTGAGCGGCAATCCGGCGGCCGACCTCAAGGCCCCGCGTACCCGTCGCAAGCTACCGGTCACGCTGGATCCGGACCAGGTCCTGAAGCTGCTCGAACTGCCCGGCGACGGCGTGCTGGACGTACGCGACCGGGCGCTGATGGAGCTCTGCTACTCCTCCGGCCTGCGCGTCAGCGAGCTCGCCGATGCCCGCTGGTCGCGTCTGGACGAGCGCGAGGGCCTGCTGCGGGTAATCGGCAAGGGCGACAAGGAGCGGATCGTGCCGGTCGGGCGCCACGCGCTGGCCGCCCTGGCCGCCTGGCGGCCGCACCAGTACGACGCCACCCACGGCAACGAGGACGTGATCTTCACCACGCTGAAGGGCAAGCCGCTGAGCGTGCGGGCGATCCAGCAGCGCATGGCCCGACGGGCGCGCGAGCAGGGCCTGGGCCAGCACGTCCACCCGCACCAGCTCCGGCACTCGTTCGCCTCGCACATCCTCGAGTCATCGGGCGACCTGCGCGCCGTGCAGGAACTGCTCGGCCACGCCAACCTGTCGACCACCCAGATCTACACCCACCTCGACTTCCAGCACCTCGCCGAGGTCTACGACAAGACCCACCCGAGGGCCCGCGGTCGGTCCGACTGAATGCACCACTGTTGCTCGAACCCCTGAAAAGCACAAGAAACCGCAGATGAACGCGGATGAACGCAGATTCAGGAGCGGGCGCTGAAGCGCTGCAAACTGCGGGACCGAGAAACTGGACACTGAGCCTGAAAGCTGAAACTTGAAACCTGAAAACCGGGTGATCAGAGAACAATACCGAACCCCGCTACGCCGCCACCCTTCGATCACCCCACCCGGCTGCGCTCACGAACGCTTTTCATCTGCGTCCATCTGCGTTCATCTGCGGTTGAAAAAGCAGTTTGAACAGCCCTCGAAATCAACCGGACCTTCACTCGTCGACGGCGTCGTCGGCCTGCAGGGTCTGCAGCGTGGCCAGGAGGTCCTCCACGATGGTGCGGGCGCGGGCCTCGAAGGTTTCCGGCACCTGGATGCGAATCGCGCTGTAGCCGTCGGCGGCGCCGAACAGCGAGGCGTGCCCGGCCGAGCCGAGATGGACCGGAATGCCCTCGGCATCCAGCTTCATCCGCACCACCTGGGCCAGCGCGGCGTCGTTGAGTTTCTCGATCGTGACCAGGGCCATCGGGGCTCTCCTTCCAGTCCGGAACGCGGGTGGCGATTCCGGTCTAGCTTACCTTCATCGCGGCGCGTGCCGCGTCGTTGCGGCTGGGCTACCATCGGACCGATCCTATCCACTGGAGCCGCAAGGTGACCCACCCCACCATTCTTCTCGGCAAGGGCGCAGGCCAGGTCCGGCTCGAAGGCCGCTACGCGAACCGCCACGGCCTGGTCGCCGGGGCCACGGGCACGGGAAAGACAGTCACGTTGATGGTCATGGCCGAGGGCTTCTCCCGGATGGGTGTGCCGGTGTTCATGGCCGATGCCAAGGGTGACATCGCCGGTCTGGCTGCTGCCGGAACGCCGCATCCGAAGATCGACGAGCGCCTGGACTTCATCGGCATCGAGGGCTACGTACAGGAACCGAACCCGGTGGTCCTGTGGGACCTATACGCCGAGCAGGGTCATCCCGTTCGAACCACGATCACGGAGATCGGCCCGGTGCTGCTGGCCCGGATGCTGGAACTGAACGACACGCAGGAAGGCGTGCTCAACGTGGTGTTCCGGGTCGCCGACGAGAGCGGCTTGTTGCTCCTGGACCTGAAGGACCTGCGCGCGCTGCTCAACCACGTTGCCGAGAATCGCAAGGAGATCAGCGCGGAGTTCGGCCTGGTCAACAGTTCGAGCATCGGGGCGATCCAGCGCTCGCTGCTCAGGCTGGAGGCCGACGGTGCCGAGCGCTTCTTCGGCGAACCGGCGCTGGTGCTCGAGGACCTGATGCGCCAGGACCTGTCCGGTCGCGGCGTGATCAACGTGCTGGCCGCCGACCAGCTGATTCTCAAGCCGAAGCTCTATTCCAGCTTCCTGCTGTGGTTGCTGTCGGAACTGTTCGAGCAGCTGCCCGAGGTCGGCGACGCCGAGCAGCCGCGCATGGTGTTCTTCTTCGACGAGGCGCACCTGCTGTTCGACGACTGCCCGAGAGCGCTGCAGCAGCGCGTCGAGCAGGTCGTGCGCCTGATCCGCTCCAAGGGCGTCGGCGTGTACTTCTGCAGCCAGAACCCCGACGACGTACCCGATGAGATCCTCGGCCAGCTCGGCAACAGGGTCCAGCACGCGTTGAGGGCATTCACGCCCCGGGACCAGAAGGCGATCCGCGCCGCGGCCGAGACCTTCGTCCAGAACCCCGAGATCGACGTCGAGGAAGCCATCACCCAGCTCGGCGTCGGCGAGGCCCTGGTGTCGACCCTGGCCGGCAAGGGCATACCGCAGCCGGTCGACCGAGCCCTGATCGCCCCGCCGCGCTGCCGGATGGGCGTTCTCTCGCCGGAAGAGCGCGCCGCCGTCCGCGCGCGAAGTCCGATCGGGCCGAAATACGACCGGACCATCGACCGCGAGTCGGCGTTCGAACGACTCGCCGCCCAGGCCGAGGCCGCGGCCGAATCCGCCGAGAAGGCGCGGCAGGAGGAGCAGGCCGCGCGCGAGCGGGACGAGGCCGAGAAGGCGGCCGATAAAGCGGCTCGCGAGGCCGAAAGGAAGACCCGCCGGTCCTCGGGACGGCGCTCGAACCGCCAGAGCAGCGGCGAGGCGTTCTGGAAATCGACGCTGAGGTCGATCGGCTCGACGCTGGGCCGGGAACTGTCGCGCGGGCTGCTCGGCGCGCTGAAGCGGCGCTAGTCGGGCGACAGGTCGTTGCGGAAGGCCGGGTCGGCAATCGACCCGGCCAACCGGCCCGACCCGAGCCGCCCATTCCGCCCATTCCGCCCCTTCCGCTTGAGCCACGTCCGACGCGGCCCCATGTCGTCGGTTCACGCAACGCAGGTCAGCGGAATGGTCGATTCTCACGGCACCACGAATTCTCACGGCACGGCGAACTTTCACGGGACCACCATCGTCTCGGTCCGCCGCGGCAACCAGGTCGTCATCGGCGGCGACGGCCAGGTCACTCTCGGCAACACGATCATGAAGTCCAATGCGCGCAAGGTACGCCGGCTGTACAAGAACCGGGTCCTTGCCGGCTTCGCCGGCGCCACGGCCGATGCGTTCACCCTGTTCGAGCGCTTCGAGGCCAAGCTCGAGCAGCACTCGGGCCACCTCACCCGGGCAGCCGTCGAGCTGGCCAAGGACTGGCGCACCGATCGACTGCTCAGGCGGCTGGAAGCTCTGCTGGCCGTGGCCGACGAAGAAGCCTCGCTGATCATCTCGGGCAACGGTGACGTGATCGAGCCCGAGCAGGGCCTGATCGCGATCGGGTCCGGCGGGCCGTTTGCGCAGGCGGCCGCGACCGCCCTGCTCCGCCACTCCGAGGCCGATGCCGAGACCATCTGCCGCGAGGCGCTGGGCGTGGCCGCGGAGATCTGCATCTACACCAACGGCAATCACCTCATCGAAAAGCTCGAGATCGACAACCCCGGCGAAGATGCCGGCGACAAGGAGCGCTCCTGATGTCCTACATGACCCCGCGCGAGATCGTCCAGGAACTGGACCGCTACATCATCGGCCAGGCGGCCGCCAAGCGCGCCGTGGCCATCGCCCTGCGCAATCGCTGGCGCCGGATGCAGGTCGACGAGAAGCTGCGTCCGGAGATCACGCCGAAGAACATCCTGATGATCGGCCCGACCGGCGTCGGCAAGACCGAGATCGCCCGCCGCCTGGCAGCACTTGCCCGGGCACCGTTCGTCAAGGTCGAGGCCACCAAGTTCACGGAGGTGGGCTACGTGGGCAAGGACGTCGAGTCGATCGTGCGCGATCTGGTCGAGGTGGCCGTCAAGATGGCCCGCGACGACGCGATGCGCTCGGTTCGATCGCGTGCCGAGGACGCTGCCTGCGAGCGCGTGGTCGACCTGCTGCTACCCAAGCGCGCGTCGACCGGATTCGCCAACGCCCCGGCCGAGCCGGTCGATGCGGGCAGCGACAGCGGATCCGAAACCCGCCGCAAGATGATGCGGAAGCTGCTGGCCGGCGAGCTCAACGATCGCGAGGTGGAGATCGAGATCCAGATGAACGTCGGCGTGGACATCATGACGCCGCCGGGCATGGAAGAAATGACCCAGCAGCTGCAGCAGATGTTCTCCAACCTGTCCGGCGACAAGCGCCAGAAGCGGCGGATGAAGGTGCGCGACGCCCTGCCGCTGTTGATCGAGCAGGAGGCCGCCGCGTTGATCAACGACGAGGAGGTCAAGCAGACCGGCCTGGCCAACGCGCAGCACAACGGCATCGTGTTTCTCGACGAGATCGACAAGGTATGCCGACGCGCCGAGGGCGGCGCCTCCGGCGAGGTGTCCCGCGAAGGCGTGCAGCGCGACCTGCTGCCGCTGGTCGAGGGCTGCACGGTCAACACCAAGTACGGGCCCATCGAGACCGACCACGTGCTGTTCATCGCCTCCGGCGCGTTCCACCTGGCCAAGCCGTCGGACCTCGTCCCCGAGCTGCAGGGCCGGCTGCCGATCCGCGTCGAGCTTCGCGCGCTGACCGCGCCGGACTTCGAGCGCATCCTGACCGAGCCCGACGCTTCGCTGACCGAGCAGTACCGCGCCCTGATGAAGACCGAGGGGGTGGACCTGGACTTCGCCGACGATGCGATCCGGCGGATCGCCGAGATCAGCTTCTCGGTCAACGAGGGCACGGAAAATATCGGTGCCCGTCGTCTCCACACGGTCATGGAGCGCCTGCTCGACGAAGTGTCCTACGCCGCGCCGGATCGCTCCGGCGAATCGCTGACCATCGACGCGGCCTACGTCGACGAGCACCTCGGCGACCTGGCCGAAGACCAGGACCTGAGCCGCTACATCCTGTAGCCGGACCTCCAGGCCCGCACCGCCGGGGGCCTGCGTCTTTCCGGAGTTCGCCTGCCGCCCGGCAGGCGGCTGCAAGCCCGAGGCGCGAATTCCGGTCCGCTTCCGTGACGCTCGGCAGGTTCGCGCATCACGGTGCGTGCCGTAGAATGCGCAGCAGGGGATGGGGAAGGCGAGGCGACGGTACGGGAGGCGCTCCCGCCGGCGTTCGTTCGACGCAGTCCCTGTCCGCAGGCCACGCTCCTGTGCCCGCCCTTCGATGGTTGCAGGCGACGGTCGCCGATCCGCTCCGGAATTCGCCAGGGAATCCGCCATGCCCAGTTCGATCATCGATCCCGACCGGCCTGCCGTCCGCATCGACGAGGTGACCGTCGCGCGCGGCGGGCGAACGGTGCTCGAGAATTTCACCCTGGATATCCCGGCCGGCCGGGTAACCGCCATCATGGGGCCGAGCGGATCGGGCAAGACCACGGTGCTGCGGCTGATCACCGGCCAGCTGGCGCCGGCGACCGGCACCGTGCGGATCGGCGATACGGAAGTCCACGCCCTGGGCCGGAGCGCGCTGAACGATCTGCGCAAGCACATCGGCGTGCTGCTGCAGAACGGAGCGTTGCTGACCGACCTGACCAGCTTCGACAACGTGGCCCTGCCGCTGCGCGAGCACACGGACCTGCCCGAATCGCTGATCCGCCGGGTGGTGTTGCTCAAGCTGCAGGCGGTCGGCCTGCGCGGCGCGGCCGACCTGTACCCGGGCCAGCTCTCCGGCGGCATGAACCGGCGAATCGCCATGGCCCGAGCGCTTGCCCTGGACCCGGACCTGATGCTCTACGACGAACCCTTCGCCGGCCTGGATCCGATCTCGCTGGCCGCCGGCGGGCGTCTGATCCGCCAGATCAACCGAGTGCTGGGCATCACCAGCGTGGTCATCACCCACGATGTCGACGTGGTAGAGCACTTTGCCGATCATGCCTGCATCATTTCCGGCGGCCGGGTCGTGGCCCAGGGCGAACCGCGCTCGCTGCACGACAGCGACGACCCCCTGGTCCGCCAGTTCCTCGAGGGCCTGCCCGACGGCCCGGTGCCGTTCCACTACCCGGCCACCGACCTCGATGAGGAGCTGCTGGCCGAGGAGAGCGTGCGATGAGCGAGCCTTTCGCCGCGCGCCGCCGCTCGCCGCTGGACGCCGTTCGCTCGATCGGCCGGGCCCTGGTGTTTCTCGGCCAGGCCCTTGCCCGCATGCGCTTGAGCCGATTGCAGATCGGCGAATCCCTGCGCCAGACCTACTTCATCGGCGTCCGCTCGCTGGTGATCATCATCACCTGCGGCTTCTTCGTCGGCCTGGTGCTCACGCTGCAGACCTACGACACGCTGACCCGCTTCGGCGCCGGCGACGCGGTCGGTACGGTACTGGCACTGTCGCTGTTCCGCGAGCTGGGCCCGGTGCTGACCGCCATCCTGTTCGCCGGTCGCGCCGGCACCTCGGTGACCGCGGAGATCGGCCTGATGAAGGCCACCGAACAGCTCGATGCGCTCGAGCTGATGGCGATCGACCCGATGGAGAGGATCGTCCAGCCCAGGCTGCTGGCCGGCCTGATCGCGGTACCGATACTGACGCTGATCTTCAATTTCATGGCCCTGGCCGGCGGCGTGCTGTACGGCGTGTTCCTGATGGGTATCGATCCGAACGTGTTCTGGGGCAGCATGCAGAACAGCGTGGCGCTGGGCCGCGACTTCGGTGCCGGCGTGGCCAAGTCGGCCGCCTTCGGCATGCTCGCCGCCTGGCTGGCGGTGTACTTCGGCTGGACCTGCAAACCGACCGGCGAGGGCGTGGCCCTGGCCACGACCCAGACCGTCATCGCCACCGCGATCTCCGTTTTGCTGCTCGACTTCGTCCTCTCGGCGCTGATGCTTTGACCGTCATGAGCCGGCCCGAGACCACGAAACAGATCTCTTACCGCAGATGAACGCAGATGAACGCAGATAGGGACAACGAAAGAATCGGAAAGCCCGAAGTGGCAAACCAGAGCACTCGTCGAATCATGTGCTCGAATTTCGCTTCCGGTTTTCATCCGCGTTCATCTGCGTTCATCTGCGGTATTTGTCGCTTTTCGAACGCCGCTGAGAGAATCACAGGAACCTATTCACGATGAAATCCTCCAATCAGATCGAATTCGCTGCCGGGGTTTTCCTGCTGCTCGGGATCGCGGCGCTGGTGTTCCTGGCCGTACAGGCCACCGACGGCGGCGCGCTGGGCAGCGATGACCGCTACCGGGTCACGGCCATGTTCACCAACATCGGCGGGCTGAAGCCTCGCGCGACGGTGAGCATGGGCGGAGTGCGGATCGGCACGGTCGAGTCGATCGAGCTGGACCGGGACACCCTGGAAGCGCGGGTGGTGCTGGCGATCGATTCGACCTACGACGATCTGCCGAACGACACCTCTGCGTCGATCCTGACCAGCGGCCTGCTCGGCGACCAGTACGTCGGGCTGGAGCCGGGCGGCTCGCCGGACCCGCTGATCGACGGCGATCGGATCCTCCTGACCAACTCGGCGCTGGTTCTCGAGCAACTGATTTCGAAGTATCTGCTGAGTTCAGACGGCAACAACAACGAATCCGGAAACGACTGACATGCTCCGACCCCTGCTGGCCGCCCTCGCCCTGACGCTCGGCGCCGATCCGCTCCCGGCCCAGTCCTCCAACGCGGAGGACGCACCGGTCGAGATCGTGCGCACGACCAGCAACGAAATCTTCGACCGGATCGAACTGAGCCGGGAGCACTTCGAGGACAACCCGGACGCGCTGCGAACCGTGGTTCGCGAGCTGCTCCTGCCGCATATCGACGTGGTCTACTCCGGCCGCCTGGTGCTCGGCCGGGCCAGCCGCGGGGTGGAGCGCGACAAGGTCGTCGCCTTCGCCGAGGCCATGAGCGAGCTCCTGATCGATCGCTACGCGACCGGGCTGCTGGAATTCCGTACTCGCGACCAGATCGAGGTGCTGCCGCTGGAAGGCGAGAACGACGAACGCGTCACCAAGGTCCGCACCCGGGTGACCATGAACAACGGCAAGACCGCGCCCGTGGACTATGTCTTCCGCCGCTCCGACGCCGGCTGGCAGATCTTCGACGTCATCGTCGAAGGCATCTCCTACGTTGCGACCTTCCGCAACCAGATCGGCGAGCAGATTCGCCGCCGGGGCTTCGACGCGACGCTGGCACAACTGCAGTCGGGTAACCTGCAGCTGGACGTCGACGGCGAATGACCGAAGTGACCGAAAAACCGACGGGGGACACGTGCCATCGGATCGAGGGCGACCTGACCTGCGACGAAGTGCCCGCCGTGTGGGCCCGGCACCGGAGCTGGAAGGAGTCCGGCATGCCCGGGGTCATCGATCTTTCGGGGGTCGGCCTCGCTGATTCCTCCGGCGTCGCGCTGCTGCTCGAGTGGCTGGCCTGGGCCCGCCGCCAGCAGCGATCGCTGCGGTTCGACAACGCACCGGACAGTCTGCGTACCATCGCATCGCTCAGCCAGGTCGACGGCCTGCTGGGCTGGAAGGAGACCGAGCAATGAACGACAACCGCCGCACCGCAGGATGGACCCGCAGGCTGACCGTGCTGCTGGCCGCGTCGCTGTTGAGCGCCTGCGCCACGATCGAGGCCCCGCCGCCGGAAGAACGCATCGCAGCCGATCCCTGGGAGCCGTTCAACCGCAACATGTATGCGTTCAACCGCGGGGTCGACAAGGCTGTTCTCCAGCCGCTGGCGCGAGGCTACAACACCATCACCCCCGAGCCGGTCGAACGCGGCATCGCCAATGCGCTCGACAATCTCCGTTCCGTGCCGGTCATGCTCAACCTCTTGCTGCAGGGACGCCCGGCCAACGCGGGACGAATGTTCGAACGCTTCTTCGTCAATTCGGTATTCGGGCTCGGCGGAATCCTGGACGTGGCAAGCGACGCCGGCATCCCCGATTTCGACGAGGATTTCGGCCAGACGCTGGCCGTGTGGGGCTGGGAGGATTCGCGCTTCCTGGTGTTGCCTTTGCTGGGCCCGTCGACGCTCCGCGACGCGCTCTCGCGACCGGCCGACACCGCCGCGGACGTGCCGTGGCGCGAGGTCATCGACGGTCGCTGGTACATCATCGGCGTGGATGTCGTCCAGCAGCGCGCCGACCTGCTCGACCGCGAGGAGGACCTGGAGGCGGCATTCGACGAGTACCTGCTGGTCCGCGATGCCTGGCTGCAGCAGCGCGCCTACAAGATCAGCGGCGAATCGACCACGCCGGATTACGACGTGCTCCTCGAGGAAGACCCCTGGGAAGACGACCTGCCCCCGACCGCCGACCCCGGCGGCGACTGACATCGCCCGGCTGGCTGAACAGGCCACATCGTTCGGGAGAAACAGGATTTACCGCAGATGAACGCGGATGAACGCAGACAAGAGCTGCTTGAGCTGAAGCGAAAGCGAGTCTTGAAAGGTGAACGCCCGGGGCCGGACGTCTCTCGGTCGAGCGATCGGAGCGTCCTCTTCCCCTTCTCTCGATCGATACCCGACCGTTGCGGCCAAAGCGGCCGAAATCCTTGTTAGCGGCTACAGCAGCTTTCGTCCGCACACGTCTGCGCCCACCCGGTAGACAGACGCTGTTCAGGAGGGCCCCAACCGGCCGCGCGAATCGCGTCGGCCGGCCCGGAGTCGAACCCCTCTCCCTTTTCATCCGCGTTCATCTGCGTTCATCTGCGGTAGATGAACGCCTTTCCGCCAGTAGCTTTCAGCCGGCGGCGCGATCGGCGCGCTTGCGCTCGTTTTCCTTCAGCAGGCGCTTGCGGATGCGGATGTGCTCGGGGGTGACTTCCATCAGCTCGTCGTCGGCCAGGAATTCCAGCGCCTGCTCGAGGCTCATCCGGATCGGCGGGGTGAGCAGCAGCGCGTCGTCCTTGCCGGCAGCGCGCACGTTGGACAGCTTCTTGGTCTTCAGCGGGTTGACGACCAGGTCGTTGTCGCGGCTGTGCAGCCCGATGACCTGGCCTTCGTAGAGCTCTTCGCCCGGCCCGACAAACAGCTTGCCGCGGTCCTGCAGGTTGAACAGGGCGTAGGCATTCGTCGTGCCCTGATCCATGCTGATCAGCGTGCCGTTGATCCGCTTGCCGATGCGATCGGTGGCCGGACCCCAGTGGTCGAATACGCGGAAGAACAGGCCCGTGCCCGAGGTCATCGTGCGGTAGGCGCTCTGGAAGCCGATCAGGCCGCGCGCCGGGGCCATGTAGTCCAGCCGCACGCGTCCCTTGCCGTCCGGCGCCATGTTCTCGAGCTGCGCCTTTCGTTCGCCCATCGCCTGCATCACCGCGCCCTGGTACTTTTCGTCCAGGTCCAGCACCACCTGCTCCCAGGGCTCACGGGTCTCGCCGTCGATCTCGCGCTTGCGCACGCGCGGCCGCGACACGGCAAGTTCGTAGCCTTCGCGGCGCATCGTCTCGATCAGCACCGAGAGATGCAGCTCACCGCGGCCGGCCACGTCGAACTGGTCGGGATCGGAGGTATCGCTGACCTGCAGCGCCACGTTGTGGCTGGCCTCTTGATAGAGACGCGCCCGGATCTGGCGGCTGGTCAGGAACTTGCCGTCCTGGCCGGCAAACGGCGAGTCGTTGACCTGGAAGGTCATGTGGATCGTCGGCTCGTCGACGGTCAGCGCCGGCAGTGCCTCGACCTCGGTCGGGTCGCACAGCGTGTCGGAAATGCCGATGTTCTCGATTCCGGAGATCGCGACGATGTCGCCGGCCTCGGCCGACGGCACTTCCTCGCGCTTCAGCCCGGAATACCCCAGCACCTGCATGACCTTGCCGGAGCGGACCTTGCCCTCGCGGTCGACGACCTTGACGGATTGGCCGGTCGCGACCTTGCCGCGCTTGATCCGGCCGACGCCGATCAGGCCGACGTAGCTGGAGTAGTCGAGGCTGGAAATCTGCATCTGGAACGGCGCCTCGGGCTCGACATCGGGCGCCGGCACGTGCTCGATCAGGGCCTCGAACAGCGGCGCCATGTCGCCCTCCGTGGCGGTCGCGTCATCGCTGGCATATCCGTTCAGCGCCGAGGCGAAGATCACCGGGAAGTCGAGCTGTTCATCGGTCGCTCCGAGCTTGTCGAACAGCTCGAAGGTCTGGTCCACGACCCAGTCCGGCCGGGCGCCCGGCCGGTCGATCTTGTTGACCACGACCAGCGGACGGAAGCCCATCGCGAAGGCCTTCTGGGTCACGAAACGCGTCTGCGGCATCGGCCCGTCGACCGCATCGACCAGCAGCAGCACCGAATCGACCATGGACAGGACGCGCTCGACCTCACCACCGAAGTCGGCGTGGCCCGGAGTGTCGACGATGTTGATGCGAGTTCCCTGCCAGGTCACCGCGGTGTTCTTCGACAGGATCGTGATTCCGCGCTCCCGTTCCTGGTCGTTCGAGTCCATGACCCGTTCGCCGACCTTCTCGTGGGCGGCGAACTCGCCGGACTGGCGCAGAAGCTGGTCGACGAGGGTGGTCTTGCCGTGGTCGACGTGCGCGATGATGGCGACATTGCGGAGGTTCATGTTCTGTGGACTCTTGACCGGACCGGCCGATCATTGGGAAATGGGCAGCCGGCCATTATACGCGGGGACGCCGGGTCGGCGCATTTTCGAGCCGTTAGCGGTGAACCCGGTCGCGAGCGGGCCTCGCTTCCGGGATCGAAGGTCGATCCGCCAAACCCGCAAGCCCGTGGGAGCCTGCCCCGCAGGCAAAGCGCGGCCGGACCGGACCCAGGATGTTCCCGTGGGAGCTTGCCCCGCAGGCAAAGCGCGGCCGGACCGGACCCAGGATGTTCCCGTGGGAGCTTGCCCCGCAGGCAAAGCGCGGCCGGACCGGACCCAGGATGTTCCCGTGGGAGCTTGCCCCGCAGGCAAAGCGCGGCCAGACCCAGGATGTTCCTGTGGGAGCCTGCCCCGCAGGCGAATCGGTCGGGCCAGGCCCGGCCGCCGACCGTGCCTCAGGCCACCGATTCCATGCGGCTGGTCCGGTTCTTCCATCTTTCGCTCGCCAGCGCGTCGATGAGCACGGATGCAACGTCGCCTCGAGCCGCCTTTCCATCCGCAGCGACATCGTCGCCATAGCGAATCCGACGCTCGCCGTCGTCCTCGGTCAGGGCGACGGGTCGGACGATGGCGTAGCTCAGACCGGCTGCCTTCAGGTACTCGTCCGCGTCGTGCTTCGCCTTCAGGTAGTGACCCATCTCCGAGTCCAGATCCGGATCCCCGGCGCCGATACTGCTCAACATCACGAAGCGCTGCACGCCGGCCGACTTCGCCCGATCCACGAGCGCCTTTGCGCCGTCGCGATCGACCTTGTCGGTCATCTCTTGGTCCGTATCGCCGCCGGAACCCGCCGCGAAGATCACCGCGTCGCAGTCCTTGCAGATGTCGGACGGCAGGTCGGTCAGATCGCCCGTTCGCAGTTCGACGTCACCGGGCAGGTCACTGGTGTCGGAACTCTCGCGCACCAGCGCCACGGGTTCGTGGGCACGGGCCCTGAGCTGGTTCACGATGCGGATTCCTGTTTTTCCGGTGGCTCCTGAGACAAGTACTTTCATGATTTCTCCTGTTGAGGGTGAATTCGTGGAGCGTGGGTCGGTGCGATTCTGGTCTTCGCGTTCCCGATCCATTCAATCTGGTCTGGCGCTATCCGAAGGCTGCGATTCGCGGTGCATTTTCCGGCGAGCCAGGCCCATGCTCGGGCACTTTGCGGACGCTCCCTGGTGAACGCTCCGCAGAGCCCGGCCTGACGCGGGGCGTATCGCGGGGCGCATCGCGGGACGTATCGATCAGGGAAGGAAAATCGACTTGACGTTGACGAATTCCTTCATGCCGAAGCCGCCGTGTTCGCGCCCATAACCGGAATCCTTCACGCCGCCGAACGGCATGTTGGGATCGGCCGCGCCGAAGGAATTGATCCGGACCATTCCGGTGTCGAAATGCTCGCGCGCCAGTTCGACGGCACGGTCGATTCGTTCCGAGAAGATACCGCCGCCCAGGCCGTAGCGACTGTCGTTGGCGATGCGCATGGCATCGGCATCGTCCCGGGCGCGGATGATCGACGCTACGGGACCGAAAAGCTCATCGTCGTAGGCCGGAGTGCCCGGCGGGCAGTTCGCCAGGACCGTGGGCGGATAGAAGAATCCGGGGTCCGAGGAGGGCGTGCCTCCGCAGAGGAGTTCCGCCCCGCCATCGACGCTTTTTTTGACTTGCTCGCAGAGGGTGTCGAACTGTTCCTCGCTCGCGACGGGACCGAGACCGACATCATCGCGGGTCGGGTCGCCCATTTCGACCTGCTTCATCTGCTCGACGAAGCCTCGAGTGAACGCGTCGTGGACCGAATCGGCCACGACGAAGCGCTTGGCCGACACGCAGGTTTCGCCGTTGTTGTAGAGCCGACCCTGCACGCAGGTCTTCACCGCCAGATCCACGTCGGCATCCTCGAGAACGATATAGGCATCGTTTGATCCGAGTTCCAGCACCGTCTTCTTCAATGCTCCGGCGGCCACCTCACCGATGTGCCGACCGGCCGCGTCGCTCCCCGTCATGGTGACCCCGCGAACCCGGTCGTGTTCGATGATGTCGTCGGAAACTTCGTGATCGACGATCACCACGTCGAACAAGCCGGCCGGGAGGCCGGCTTCGAGACAGATGTCCCGGAACATCAGGCCGCTTCCCGTGCAGATCGACGCGTGCTTGAGCAGCACGGCGTTGCCGGCCATCAGATTGGAAGCCAGTACCCGCGCGGGTTGGTAGACCGGAAAGTTCCACGGCTGGATGCTGTAGATCACGCCGATCGGGCAGTAGCTGACGATACCTTCCCGGTCACCTCCCGAATGCATCCGCTTCTCGTCGGCCAGGACATCCGGCCCCGTCTCTGCGGTGTATTCGAAGATCGCGGCGCACAATTCGACCTCGGTCTTCCCGTCCCGCAACAGTTTGCCGGTCTCTTCGGTCATGAGCCTCGCGAGCGGTTCGGCGTGGCCGCGAAGAGCGTTCGCGATCCTGCGCAGATAGTCGGCCCGTTCATCGAGACTCCTGGCTTTCCACTCCAGGAAGGCCTCGTGACCGGCCTCCACCTTTCCGAACGCCTCGTCCGGGTTCATGTATCGATAGCGGGCGATTTCCTGTCGCGTGGCCGGGTTGATCGTGCAGAACTGCGTCATTGGATCGCTTTGGATCGGAGTGGACCGGTAGTATCGAGGATTGCAGCGATCGCGCATTAACCTAGATCGCTTCGCTCGATTTCCGCGCCGCTACCCGGTCCATCCGCCACCGTCGCCGGCCAGCGTGTCGGGCCGCGACGCGGGCGGCCCCCACGGTTTTCGACGTTCGCCGCTTCTCGACACTGCCCCTATACTTCCGAAGGTTGGCGATCGGCCACCGACCGGAATCAGAACATGGATGAACGGGAACTCCTGCAGCTTTCGGACGAAGAACTGCGGGTCAGGGCGAAGGAGATGAAATCGTCCGAGATCGTGCATGCCGTCCTGATCGGTTTCAGTGTCGGCATCATCGTTTTCAGCATCGCCGTAAGCGCGGTCGGGCTGTTCACGCTGATCCCGCTCTTCCTGATTTTCAAGGTCTTCCACAAACCCGAGCGCAATCGGGCGCTGAAGAAGGCCCTTGCGGACCGGGGGCTGGATCGCTGACCACGCGCCAGCGCCGAACCGATGATCGGCTCGGCGCCCACCGCCGGCTGGTCGTCGGCCTCGCTCCGTTGTGCCTCAAGGGCCCCGGGCCCTCAAGATCCGAGGATGCTTACCCGCCCCACTCGGTTGCTGCTGCTCTGGTGGATCAGCAGGTTGCCGGCCTCGGTGACCCAGACGTGGCGAACGATGCCCACGCCGGACGGTATGGCCCAGCTCTGGAACTGCTCGCTCTCGGGATCGAAGCGCACCAGGGCGTCGGGGCGCATGCCCGACTCGTTGTACCAGACCACGTCGTCGATGACCGCTATGGCATAGGGGTGCGAAGTCGGGCCGCTCGGCGAATCCCACTCGCGGATCTCGCCGGTTTCCGGGTCCAGTCGACCGATCCGGCCGCGCGAGGAATTGACGTACCAGACCCGGCCGTCGCTGGCCAGGTCCAGGCGGCGGATGCGCGAGTCTTCGTGCGGCACTTCGTAGTAGCGAAGCTCCATGCTCTCCGGGTCCATTGCAGCAAGCGCGTTGGTCCCGTTGTAGGCGATCCATAGCGTTCCGTCGGCACCGACCTTGATCCCGTACGGTCGTGCCCGCGTTTCGATCTCGTCGAGCTCGCCGGTTTCCGGATCGAGCCGACCCAGCATGGCCGAGCGCTGCGCGGTGAAGTACAGCTTGCCATTGGGGTGGAACACGGCCGTGTGCGGATCGTTGGCGCGGGTCTCGTATTCCGTGACCAGGCCGGTGTCCGGGTCGAGCCTGCCGATGGTGCCGTTGCTGTTGCCCGTATACCAGATCTTCCCTTCTTCATCCGGCACGATGGAGTGCGGGCGCGATGTCGCGGGCAGGCGGTACTCCTGCATCTCGCCGGTTTCCGGGTCGATCCGGCCGGCGATCGAGGCCCACATTCCGGTCCACCAGATGCTGCCGTCCGGGGCTTCGATGGGATCGCGCGAGCGCTGGCCCAGGGTCGGCACCATCCACTCGTGGATCTCGATCTCGAAGTCGCCGTCGACCAGCGTGGGTGCACTGTCGGGGTTCTTCGGAAAATGCTCGGCCAGGTAGGCCGCCACGGTGCGGGCCTGCGGGTCGGCGAGTTCGACCATGGAGTCCATCAGCGCATGCCACTCCTCGGCGCTGTCGAAGCCCGCGGACCGCGTGATCGTGGCGATGCCGTGGCACGAGGTGCATTCCGCCTCGACGATGGCCCGCGCAGGCCCGTCCGGAAGCGATTGGGCATCGGCCATGGCCGGTGCGGCGCAGAGCGCGCCGATGACGAGGGTTCGCTTGATCATCGAAAGATACCTCCAGGGTTGCGGTTCGATCCGTCGAGCAGACAGTGAATCCATCCATCCGTGCACGCGCCGCCGACGCGCCCATCCTGATCAATCGGGTTGTCGATGGCAAGTCCGAGGGATCCGGCCGCGGACGTCAATCGGGGCACGTCGACCCATCCCCCAGTGTGCTGGTGGCGCCTCGATCATTCGGGGGAGGTCGAAGTCGACCCGGAACTCCCGCGCCGTGCCCAATCGCCGAAGCTGGTAGCTGAACCGCTCGCCCGGCACGAGCTCGATCCGCCACACGTTCGCGTGCGCCGCTTCGATGATCTCGCGCGGGTGCTGACCGGCCGGGAAGACCTGCTGGGTGGCCAGCCGACCGTTAGCCTATCGTTAGCCTATGGTTAGCCTATCGTTAGCCGACCGTTAGTCGATCGTTAGCCGATCATTGGGAAATGGGCAGCCGGCCGTCATGCGCGATGACGCCGGTTCGGCGCCTATTTCACTGGCCCCGCCCTGTTGCTGCCGAACGCCCCATCAAGTGCGCCGCCCGTGCCTTGCACCGGATAACCGCCCTCCCCGTCGCCCCACGAACGGCGCGGTGTCCAGTGGCTTCGGCTTGTGGGCTAGCAGAATGGACAACCTCGATATCGCCTCGTCGCCGGCCCGATTCTCAAGGACCGACGCTCCCGCGATTCCAGCGCCCCATCAATTCGAGCCCGACGTTCTCGTTTGCCATGTTGAAGAGCAAGACAATCACGATGAAGAAGCACGGAAGCCAAAGAAGCCAGCCTGCACGTACGGCCAGGTGTCTGACGGCCAGCCCCGCGACGAAAAAGGCAATCAGCGCGTGGGCAATGCCGACCAGGCTCAGGTTCTTGATGTCGCCGGACATCCCCAACGAGACGATGGCGACATAGGCCAGCAACGCCACCGCGGCGGCCCTGAGCCTGCCGGCCTTCTTCTTCACCAGGATCGCCACGAGCATGACCGGCAGCGCACCGACGATCGCGATCTGCGCCACATTGACATAGTGTTCGAAGATGAAATGGTTCATGCCGTCCCTTACTCCGTCGAGTCGCTCCACCCCCACGGCGCTTCCGGCGTGTCGACCGGGTCGGTCAGATCGAAGTCGACCCGGAACACCCGCTCCGTGCCCAAGCGCCGAAGGTGGTAGCTGAACCGCTCGCCCCGGATCACTTCGATCCGCCACACGTTCGCATGCGCCGCTTCGATGATCTCGCGCGTGTGCTGGTCGGCCGGGAATACCTGCTGCGTGGTCAATCCAGGATTCGTCGTGGTGCCCCCGTACATCGAGACTTCATCCTCGGTTCCGTCCTCGTGGCGGTGGTCGTGCTTCAGCTCCAGCCGCGGCTCGCCGTCGACTTCGACGCGGGTCAGCACCCAGGTCCGCGAGCGGTCCTTGCCGACATGGAACGGGATGCGGATGCGCTCGTCGCTGCATTCGCGCACGTGCATGACCAGGGCCTGCCCGGCGAAACCGGCGTCGCCTGCGGGCTCGGTGACAAGTTCGCCGGCGAAGGCATTGCCGCAGAGGCCCTGGAGGTGGGTCCAGAAGGTATCGAGGGGCGTGGCGGCAGCCGGTGCTGAAAGAAATGCGGCGATCGCGAGCGAGGCAGAACGAATCATGGCGATGAATCCGGTTGACCAGAGTTGGCGCCATCGTCGCACATCACGAGGCGAATTCGCCTTCGATCTTCGCCCGCGAGCCCGCTCCCACAGGAAGGCCCGGGGAGCAGGACCGCGCCGCCTCAGTACCCGGCCGCCTGGCCGTCCTTGCGGACTTCGGTGGCGCCGCGGTAGGTGCCGAACTCGGGGTCGACCATGATCGCCTGGTAGCCGCCGTACGGGCCTCGGGCGAACTGGATGCGGTGGCCCTTGCCCATCAGTGCGCGGACGGTGTCGTAGGAGAAGCCGGACTCGAGGTTCAGCACCCCGCCGTCGGTCATCTGCACGTTCTGGCCCACCGGCTCGGTGGAGCCGTTGTGATGGATTCGCGGAGCGTCGCCGGCTTCCTGCAGGCCCATGCCGAAATCGACCAGGTTCATGACGATCTGGGCGTGGCCCTGGGGCTGCATGCCGCCGCCCATCAGACCGAAGCTGACGTAGGGTTCGCCGTCCTTCGTGATGAAGGCCGGGATGATCGTGTGGAACGGTCGCTTGCCCGGCTCGAAGGTGTTAGGGTGGCCTTCCTCGAGCACGAACATCTCGCCGCGGTCCTGCAGGATGAAGCCCAGGCCCGGCGGCGCCATGCCCGAGCCCATGCCGCGGTAGTTCGACTGGATCAGCGAAACCATGTTGCCGTGACGGTCCGCGGTGGTCAGGTAGATCGTGTCGCCGTTGTCCAGAACTCGGGTGCCGGGCTCGACGGCGCGCGCGGCGCGGTCCATGTCGATCTGGTCGCGGCGCTGGGCAGCGTAGTCCTCGCTGATCAGCCAGTCGACGTCGATATCGGCGAAGTCCGGGTCGGCATAGAAGCGCGCGCGGTCTTCGAAGGCCAGCTTCTTGGCCTCGGTGAACAGGTGGACGTGCTCCGGCGAGCCGAAGCCGTAGCCGGCCATGTCGTAGCCCTCGAGGATATTCAGAATCTGCAGCGCGGCGATGCCCTGCCCGTTCGGCGGCAGTTCCCATACGTCGTATCCCCGGTAGTCGGCGCTGACCGGCTCGACCCACTCGCCCTCGTGCGCGGCCATGTCCTGGTAGCTCAGGAACCCGCCGTTCCCGGCCATGTACTCGCCGATCGTGCGGGCGATGTCGCCCTTGTAGAACGCGTCGCGTCCGCCATCGGCGATGGCCTCGAGCGTATCGCCCAGGTTCGGGTTGCGCCAGATCTCGCCCTCTCGCGGGGCGCGGCCGTCGATCGTGAACTGCTCGAGAAACCCGGGATACTCGGCGCGACTGGGCACCGACAGGTCCCAGTAGTAGGCGATGATCTCGCTGACCGGGAAGCCTTGCCGGGCATAGTCGATCGCAGGCGCCAGCACCTTGTCCATGTCCATGCTTCCGAAGCGCTCGTGGAGCGCGAACCAGCCGTCGACGGTGCCCGGCACGGAGACCGGCAGCGGACCATAGGCCGGAATCTCCTCGTAGCCGTTGTCGACGAACCATTCCAGGGTCAGCGACTGCGGCGAGCGGCCCGAGCCGTTGTAGCCGTAGAGCCGCTCGCTCTCGGCGTCCCACACGATCGCGAACAGATCGCCGCCGATGCCGTTTCCGGTCGGCTCCATCAGGCCGATCGCCGCGTTCGCGGCAATCGCGGCGTCGATCGCGTTGCCGCCGTCCTTGAGAATCTGCAGCCCGACCTGCGTGGCCAGCGGCTGCGAAGTCGCCACCATCCCGTTGGCCGCGATCACGTCGGGCCGAGACGCGTGCGTCGCGCCCGTGACCCGATCGAAACTAGCCACCGGCGACGTCCAGCCGGACAGCGTGGCCAGCACGGCAACACAGAGAACTCGAATCAACATGGGCGAAGCTCCGATCGAATCGTGGTTGGGGCATAGACGAAGCATACCAGCGGTCTATCGCGTCGGATGTCGAGGCGGCCTCGGTTCGAAAGGCGTTTTCTCGCAGAGACGCAAAGACGCAGAGAACTGCAGTGGATGCGCAAAAGCAAGAAATCCGAAAGGATTCACGCGGCCTCAACCTCGACGAGCTCAGCAAATGGGGACCACTGCGCAATCCTCTGCGGCTTTGCGTCTCTGCGCGAAAACAGCTTTTCGATGCGGCCCAGTGGTCGATCCGGCCCCGAAGACATACCGGGGCGTTAAAATAGTGGGCTGCTTTCCACATCTTCGGAGAATTCCATGAAACGTCCCGTTCGCGTGGCCATTACCGGCGCCGCCGGCCAGATCGGTTACCAGCTCTGCTTCCGCATCGCCGCCGGCGACATGCTCGGCCCGAACCAGCCGGTCATCCTCCAGCTGATCGAGATTCCGCCGGCCATCGACGCGCTGAAGGGCGTGGCCATGGAGCTCGAGGACGCCGCCCTGCCGCTGCTGGCCGGCATCGAGACGACCACGGACGTCAACGAGGGCTTCAAGGACACTGACTACGCGCTGCTGGTCGGCGCCAAGCCGCGCGGTCCGGGCATGGAGCGCGCCGACCTGCTGGCCGAGAACGGCAGGATCTTCGGGCCGCAGGGCAAGGCGCTGAACGATCACGCCTCCCGTGACGTAAAGGTCCTGGTGGTCGGCAACCCGGCCAACACCAACGCGCTGATCGCCCAGGCCAATGCGCCGGACCTGCCGCCGGAGAACTTCACGGCGATGACCCGGCTGGACCACAACCGCGCGCTGGCGCAGCTGGCCGGCAAGACCGGCACGCACCACACGCGGATCCGCAACATGACGATCTGGGGCAACCACAGCTCGACCCAGTACCCGGACCTGCACCACGTGCTGGTCGACGGCAAGGCGGCGATGGACCAGGTCGACCAGGACTGGTACGAGAACGACTTCATCCCGACCGTGCAGCAGCGCGGCGCGGCGATCATCAAGGCGCGCGGCGCGTCGAGCGCGGCCTCGGCGGCCTCGTCGGCGATCGACCACATTCGCGACTGGGCCCTGGGCACCGGCGACTCCTGGGTCTCGATGGCGGTGCCGTCGGACGGCAGCTACGGCATCGATCCGGGTGTGATCTACTCGTTCCCCTGCACCTGCGAAGCAGGCCGCTGGTCGATCGTCAAGGACCTGGAAGTCAACGAGTTCTCGCGGGGACGGATGGACGCGTCGGACGCCGAACTGCGCGAGGAACGCAGGGCGGTCGAGAGCCTGCTGTAACGTCCTGACGCTCGTCACGAGCGCGGACCGGCGCTTCCCAGACGACCGGTCGGAAACAGGAAACCCCGCCTCGCAGCGGGGTTTCCTGCGTTTCGGGGCAGGGAGGACGAGTTCAGTCGTCGCCGAACACGGCGCAGGCAATCCTGGCGCCGGCACCGCCGATCGGCTGGGTCATGTGGTCGTCCGGACCTTCGTGGATGACCAGCGCCGAACCGTCCCGGTCCAGCAGGTGCTCGCCGGTCGAGCCGTCTAGACTGACGCGGGCGTTGAAGAACTCGGCCCAGGCGTAGCCGGATTCATGGACGTGGAAATTCGGGAAGTCCCCTGCACCGGGCCCGTCCGGATTCAGCAGGCCGTGCTCCCGCTGCTCGGGATTGACGTGGCTGCCGGAGGCCTTGAATCCCTCCGAGTGATCGCCACAGGTGCCGGTCCGGTGGAGGTGGATGGCCTTCGGCCCCGGCGCGAGGCCTTCGAGTTCGATCCGGACCAGCACGCCATGCGGGCCCTGGCGCAGCGTGGCGCGGCCCGTGACGTTTCCCTCGTTGTCGATGAAGCGGCTTTCAACGGTCGGAGGGGTGGTGGTTTCGCCGCCTGAACCGTTGGCCAGCGCCGTGCCGGCGCCGAGCAGGAGCGCGCCCGCGGCCACGCTCAGGAATTCCTTCGAACCATCGATCATCATGAGCTTCCTCCTGTATTGCAACGCACACGAGGCTAACAGACCGGGCAGCAAGCCCATGGCACGGGGATCGAACGGCCCGAGCCTCCGCTGCGTACCCGGCCTGGCCGATTCGACTAGCGTGCCCGCTCAAGGCGCTTGTGCGCCTCGTCCCTGTAGGCGCGGGCGGCCGCCAGCAGCACCTCCGGCGCCAGCCGCACGGTGTAGTCCGGGTTGACGAACGCGAACTGGATCGTGCCGTCGGTGCCGATCAGGAATGTCGCTGGCGCCGGCAGCGCGCCGTGCGCCTCGCCGCTGCGGTCGGCCAGGTCGATGCCCACGCCCCGGTAGCGCTGCAGCGTTTCCTCATCGAGCCGGAACGCGATGCCGAAGGCCTCCGCGGCGCTCATGTCCGCATCGGACAGGAGCGTGTAGTCGAAGCCCGTGGACTCGCCCTTGGCCAGCAGGTCCGGGCGATCGGGGGAGATGAACCAGACCTCGAAGCCCAGGGACCCGAGTTCCGCTTCGGCCGTGCGCAGTTCCGCCAGGTGCAGGTTGCAGTACGGGCACCAACCGCCCCGGTAGAAAGTCAGCACGACGGGACGTTCGTGCTCGCCGGGCGCGTACTCCCGGCGTTCGCCGTCGAGGGTCGTCAGGATCACATGCGGGGCCGTCATGCCGGGCAGCAGCGGTCGGACCGACTCGGGGTCCGGGTGGATTTCGGCGTGCAGCGACGCGGTGAGCAGCAACAGGAGAAGGGGAAACATTCGGATCATTTCGGTCTCCGGAACGGGAATCTGGGGGATTTCGAACTGGACCGGCATCGCGCCGGTTCGCTTGCACGATTCCGGGCTTCCGTGAGGCCCGCCTAGTCCCGGCGCCCGGCGCCCCCTCCGTCCCGGCCGAGCCGCAGGTGCGAGGTCTCCCGCTCCATCTCGTCGACGTCCCCCAGCCAGCGGCCGGAAACGGGCAGGCTGCTGACCAGGGCGACCAGCAGGGCGATCAGGTACGGCACGGACTGGAGCAGCAGCACGGCGATCCAGACCATCGTGTCCGGCGTCTCCAGGTCGTGGACCCGGGCCACGGCCATCGCCGCGGCCCACAGGGCAACGGTCATCAGCGTTTCTTCCCGCGCCTCCAGGAACGCCCGGACCGGGCCGGCGCGGCGCGCCTGCTTCGGCGTCCGGAAGAACCCGCGCTCGCGCTGGAACAGCCCGGCCATCATCGCCACGCCGATCGTGTGGGTCAGGGCCAGTCCGGTGAACACCGCGCCCAGGGCCTGGCGCAGGCCGGCGCCGACCCGGGTCAGGTACAGGTGCAGCAGCTTGGCCAGCTTGAACCCGAACAGGAACAGGGGCAGTACGGTGAAGGTCAGCAACGGCGAGTCGAAGCGTCCCGGCGCCCAGATCATCGCCGCCGACCAGGCCAGCGCGGCGAAGTTGAACACCAGGTTGAAGCCGTCGGCCAGCCACGGCAGCCAGCCGGCCAGGAAGTGGTACCGCTGGCCGGCCGTCAGACGGCTCGAATCCAGCCCGAACAGCTTGCGCGCGTGCATCCGCAGGATCTGCACCGCACCGAAGGCCCAGCGGAAGCGCTGCTTCTTGTAGTCGATGAAGGTGTCGGGCATCAGTCCGCGGCCGTAGCTGACCGGCATGTAGGCAGCCTGTCCCCCGCGTTCGAACAGGCGCAGGCCCAGCTCCGCGTCCTCGGTGATGCAGTTCTCGGACCAGCCGCCGGCATCGACCAGCGCCTGCTTGCGAACCAGCGTCATCGTGCCGTGCTGGATGATCGCGTTGCGCTCGTTGCGTGTGACCATGCCGATGTGGAAGAAGCCCCGGTACTCCGCGTGGCACATGGCCTTGAACAGGCTCTCACCGGCGTCGCGATAGTCCTGCGGCGCCTGGACGATGGCCATGTCGGGCTCCCGGAAGAGCGGCACCAGGTCGCGCAGCCAGGCGGGATCGACCACGTAGTCGCTGTCGATCGCCGCGATGATCCCGGCCTCGGGAGCGGTCCGGGCCAGCGCGTAGTTCAGCGCCCCGCCCTTGAAGCCGGCCAGCGGCCGCTGGTGGAAGAACCTGAACCGCGCGCCGAGCTTCTCGCAATGCGCCTCGACCGGCCGCCAGGTCGCCTCGTCTGGCGTATTGTTGTCGATCACCACGACTTCGTAGCGCGGATAGTCCAGCCGTGCGAGCGCGTCCAGGGTCTCGATCACCATCGCCGGCGGTTCGTTGTAGGCCGGCACGTGCACGGAGACCATCGGCAGTTCGGCGTCACCGGCCGAGCCGACGGCCTCGACGAATTGCCGACGCCAGCGCCGCGTCCAGCGCGCTTCGACCCACTCGTGGGCCTCGGTGAACAGGATCAGAATGACCCCGATCATGCCGACCAGCAGCACAACGCCGACCACCGCGCTTTCGAGATCGAGGTACTGACGGGTGTAATCGTTGACCACCCAGACCGACAGGCTGGCGGCCGTGAACGCGATCAGGGCGAGGAAACCGCGCCCTCGAACGCCGAGCGTCCGGCTGTCGAGGAGCAGCACGGCCAGCACGATGCTTGCGATCAGCGCGGAGATGCCGGCCAGGATCGGCCAGTGCGGAATGCGCACCAGCGGCGCGCTGAACTCGAACTTCGGCTCGCGCTCGACCGACCAGACGCCCCAGTACGCGCCCACTGCGCCTTCTTCGCGCGCCTTCCAGGGCTGGTCGAAGGCCTCCATCAGGTAGTACACGTACTCGCGTCGCTCGGCTTCCTCGAGAAAGCGGCGCAGGAAGATCGCCTCGTTGCCCGGCGACGCGACCGCGCCGCGCCGGGTGCGCCCATTGGACGGCCAACCGACCTCGGCGATGACGATCGGCTTGTCGGGGAAGCGGGCCTCGAGCATTTCGATCCGCGAGATGACATGGCCGACCGCTTCGTCGACGTCGATGCCCTCCCAGTACGGCAGCACGTGGACGGCCAGGTAGTCGACGTGGTCGGCCAGCTCGGGAAACTTCAGCCACAGATCCCAGGGTTCGGCGGTGCTGACCGGCTGGTGGACGGCCTCGCGAACCCGGTCGATGTGGCCGGCCAGAGCCTGCGGCGAAAGGTCTCCGCGCAGCAGGACCTCGTTGCCGACGATCAGCCGGACTACGTTCGGGTTGCGCCAGGCCAGCTGGATCGCCCGGTCGACCTGGCTCTCGTTGCTTTCGCGCCGATCGTCCAGCCACGCTCCCAGCGCGACGTTGATGTCGTGGCGGTCGGCCAGTTCCGGGATCGAGGCCAGCGACCCTTCCACCGAATAGCTGCGCACCGCGTGGGTGCGGCCGGAGAGCAGCACGAGGTCGCGCTCGATCTGCGCCTCGGTCGGAAACCGCCCTTCGGCCGGATCGTCCTCCGGACCGAACGGCGAGAACGCGAAGCCCTGGATGGTGGCCGGCCACGCCGGCTCCGGGTTCGGCTGATTGAAGAACGCCCAGAGGCTCCAGGTGGCCATCGCAAAGGCCAGCACGAACACGATGTTGCGGAAGCGGACGGGGGCGTTCATGCCGGGCCGGTCACCGGGAAGCCTGTCCCGCCGGACGGCGGGACGGGCACTGCGCTCAGCGCTGCTGCAAGCTGCGGTGCTTGCCGACGATCAACATCGACAGCTCCAGCGCCTGCTCGTAGTTCAGCCGCGGATCGACCGTGGTCTTGTAGGCTCGCTTCAGGTCGTCCTCGCCCAGTTCACGGGCACCGCCAATGCACTCGGTAACGTTCTCGCCGGTCAGCTCCAGGTGCACGCCACCGAGCCGCGAACCGCACGCGGCATGGATGTCGAAGGCCTGCTCGAGTTCCGCCTGGATATTGTCGAAGCGGCGCGTCTTGTAGCCCGAGGCGGTCTTTTCGGTGTTGCCGTGCATCGGGTCGGCAATCCAAAGCACCGGAGAGCCGGTCGCCTTGACCGCCTCGATCAGGCCCGGCAGCGTGTCGCCGACCTTGCCGGCGCCCATGCGATGGATCAGCACGATCCGTCCGGCCTCGTCGTCGGGGTTCAGCGTGCGGATCAGGCCCTTGAGCCAGTCGGCCGTCATGCCCGGACCGACCTTGATGCCGATCGGGTTGCGGATGCCACGGAACATCTCGACATGGGCCCCTTCCAGCGCCGCCGTGCGCATGCCGATCCAGGGGAAGTGGGTCGACAGATTGAACCAGCCCCACTGGCGCGGCACCTGCCGGGTCAGCGCCTGTTCGTAATTGAGGTGCAGGGCCTCGTGCGAGGTGAAGAAGTCGACGCGTCGCACGCTGCCCGGCGTCTGGCCGGTCACGGTTTCCATGAAGCGTACGGAATGGCCGATCGAGTCGGAAATCCGGTGGAACTGCTCGGCCAGCGGGGAGTGTTCGACCCAGCCCAGGTCCCAGTATTCCGGGTGGTGCAGGTCGGCGAAGCCGCCATCGACCAGCGAACGGACGAAGTTCATCGACATCGCCGAGCGCGCGTAGGCTTGCAGCATGCGCTCCGGATCGGGGCGCCGCGACTCGGCGGTGAAGTCCGGTGCGTTGACGATGTCGCCGCGATAACTCGGCAGCTTTTCGTCGCCGCGGGTCTCGAAATCATCCGAGCGCGGCTTCGCGTACTGGCCGGCGAAGCGGCCGACCCGGACCACCGGGGTTTCCATGCCGTGGACCAGCACCAGCGACATCTGCAGCAGGACCTTCAGCCGATTGGTGATGATCGCCGGCGAGCATTCGTCGAACACCTCGGCGCAATCGCCACCCTGCAGGAAGAAGCGCTTGCCGGCCTGGGCCTGGGCGATCTGTTCCTTCAGCGACAGGATTTCCCAGGACGTGACCAGCGGCGGAAGCTTCGCCAGGCGTGCCTGGGCCGCGGCCAGCTGCTGCGGGTCCTCGTACCTGGCCTGCTGCAGCGCCTCGCGCTTCGTCCAGGAATCGATCGCCCAGTCCTCAGGCGTCGTGATGGACTTCAAGGTCTCGCTCATACCGTGTTCTTCCGATGCTTGCCGACCATGATCGCCGCGGCAACCATGAAACACACCAATCCAACATACCAGATGAGGGTCCACCACGGCATCGACAGGCCGAGGAACGACCAGTCGACCAACGCGCAATCGCCGGAACCGGCGAAGGCCGAGCGCAGGGCCTCGCCGAACCCGAACATCTCCATGTTGTAGTCGAAGCCGGGGCCGCAATCGGGCACCTGGTCCGGCGGCAGGTTCTGGATCCAGATATGCCTTCCGGCCGTGATCACGCCCCAGGCGCCGCCGGCGGCGACGCCGGCGGTCCACAACCAGCGCCATGCGCCGCGCGGGCCGTGCAGCACCCCGATCAGCGCGAACGCAGCCATGATCATGAACGCGATGCGCTGCAGAATGCACAGCGGGCATGGGTCCAGCATCATTCGGTACTGGGCGAAATAGGCGTATGCGAGCAGGCCGAGGCAGGCGGCCAGCACGACGGCGAATCCGGTGCGGGGGTGGTGGAGAATCTTCATCCCCATAGTCTGCCATGCTGCAATGGGCAACGGCGCCATCGCGCGGCGGATTCCGGCCGTCCATGCGATCATCTGCGGTCCGAGTCCAGCCATCTCGAGCGAGCCAAGCGCATGAATCACCCCGAACCCGACCCCGGAATCGACCGCATCCGTCTTCGCCACCTGTACGAGGACCTGGACCAGCGCATGCACGCCCTGGCCGGGAACGCCGGGGCGGTGCGCCGTTCACGGGCCCACGTCGATGCGGTGCTCGACGGGGAGGCAAGCATCTACGGCATCAACACGGGCTTCGGCGCGCTGGCGTCGAAGCGAATCGCGTCCGACCAGCTGGCGCAGCTGCAGAAGAACCTGCTGCTCTCCCATGCCTGCGGCACCGGCGACCCGCTGCCGCGCGACATCACGCGCCTGATGCTGCGGCTGAAGATCCACGCCCTGGGCCAGGGCCAGTCCGGCATCTCGATCCCCGTGTTCGAGCAACTGCTGGCCCTCGACCGGCACGGCATCGTGCCCTTCGTGCCGAGCCGCGGCAGCGTCGGCGCGTCCGGCGACCTTGCGCCGCTGGCCCACATGGCGCTTCCGCTGATCGGCGCCGGCCGCTGCTGGAATCCGGACGGCACCGGGGCCGAACCGGCGGCCGACGCGCTGGCACGCGCCGGCCTGGAACCGGTGGAGCTGGCCGCCAAGGACGGCCTGGCACTGATCAACGGCACCCAGATGATGGCCGCCTGCGGCGCCGAAGTGCTCTATCGCGCGATCGCGCTGCTGCGCAACGCGGACATCCTCGGCGCGATGAGCCTGGAGGCACTGCAGGGGTCGTCGCGGCCGTTCGACGCGCGCATCCACGCCATCCGGCCGCATCCCGGTCAGGTCGCGGTCGCGGCCAACATCCGGCGTCTGCTGGCCGACAGCGAGATTCTCGAATCGCACCGCGACTGCGGCAAGGTGCAGGATCCGTACTCCCTGCGCTGCATTCCGCAGGTCCACGGCGCCAGCCGCGACGCGCTGGCCCACTGCAACGATGTCGTCGAGCGCGAACTCAATTCGGTCACGGACAATCCGCTGGTGTTCGATGACGGCGATATCGTTTCCGGCGGAAACTTCCACGGTCAGCCGCTGGCGCTGGTCCTCGACCATGCAGCGATCGCCCTGGCCGAACTGGCCTCGATCTCCGAGCGCCGTACCTACCTCCTGCTGGCCGGCCATGACGGCCTGCCGACCCTGCTGATGAAGGACACCGGGATCAATTCCGGCTTCATGATCCCGCAGTACACGGCCGCCGCCCTGGTCAGCGAGAACAAGGTGCTGGCCCACCCGGCCAGCGTCGATTCCATCCCGACCAGCCTGGGCCAGGAAGATCATGTTTCGATGGGATCGATCGGCGCGCTGAAACTGCTGTCCGTGCTCGAAAACGTCGAGCGCGTGCTGGCCGTGGAACTGCTGACCAGCGCCCAGGCCCTGGATTTCCGCTCGCCGCTGAAGCCGGGGCGCGGTGTGCAGCTCGCGCACCGGGCCGTGCGCGACGCGGTGGGCCACGCCGACCACGACTACGAGGTCGGAGCGGATATCGAGACTTGTGCCCAACTGCTGCGCGAGCGCACGCTGATCCGCGCCTTGGCCGGTGAAGTGGAGCTGGACTAGCGCTAGCGACGAGCGAAGCCGCCGAGGCCCGCGGCAGGCCGCGGGCCGGAACGATGCGACTCAGTCGTCGGCGGGCCGTGCATTGAGTTCGACGTAGAGGCGCGCGGTTTCCGGCGACGCGTCATCCACGCCCGGGTCGACGACCGAGAAGCTGCCGGTGGTGCCGGTGCGCACGCCCAGCATCGAGTCGGTCAGGAATTCCCATTCGTCGTCGATGCGTTCGGAAATGCCGACGCGGATCCAGATCGCGTCCCGGGCAGCGCCCTCGTGTTCCATCGGCGGCTCGAC
Organism: Wenzhouxiangellaceae bacterium; assembly: GCA_965222675.1. GTDB lineage: Bacteria > Pseudomonadota > Gammaproteobacteria > Xanthomonadales > Wenzhouxiangellaceae. The sequence continues at coordinate 2,946,474 of OZ244963.1, forward strand.
CAGCAGCGTCATCCGCCAGCCGGTCTCGCCCTGGGCCATTTCGATCGTCGCTTCCTTGTCGGACTCGACCACCACCGAAGGCGTGCCGCGCAGTTCGCCGTCGATCCAGACGCTGGATTCGACCACGTAGTCGGTTGCCGAAGCCAGGCCGGCCGAAAGCAGCGCGATCAGCGCTCCGATGAACAGATTCGTCTTCATTGCTCGTCCCCGTTTCACTGGTTGCGGAACCGGGCCGGCAGCACTTCCGTATCGGGCTGATCGGCGCCCTCGGGAACCACCGGCATGAGGTCCTGCTTGGACACGCCGAGGAGGATCGCCGCATTGCTGGCCACGAAGATCGACGAGTACGTCCCGACGATCACGCCGACGATCAGCGTGTAGGCAAAGGCATGGATGATCTCGCCGCCGAAGTAGAACAGTGCCATGAGCACCAGCAGCGTGGTCAGCGAGGTCATGACCGTGCGCGAGAGCATCTGGTTGATCGACAGGTTGGTCAGCTCGACGGCCGTGCCCTTGCGCTTGACCCGGAAATTCTCGCGCAATCGATCGTAGACGACGATCGTGTCGTTCAGCGAATAGCCGATCACCGCGAGCAGCGCCGCAACCACGGTCAGGTCGAAATTGATCCGGAACAGGGAGATCAGGCCCAGCACGACGACCACGTCGTGGATCAGGGCCAGCACCGCGCCGACGGCAAAGCGCCACTGGAACCGGAACGAGACGTAGAGCAGGATGCCGGCCAGTGCATACAGCATGGCCAGGCCGCCCTGCTCGGCCAGTTCCTCTCCGACCTGCGGGCCGACGAATTCGACCCTGCGCATCTCGATGCCGCTCGCGGTCGACCCCAGCGCGTCGAGCACTTCGGTCGAGATGTCCGCCCCCTCTTCGGCGGCCTGCTCGGCCGGCAGCCGAACCACGATGTCGCGCGCGGTGCCGAAGGTCTGGACGGTGAAGTCCTCGTAGCCGGCGGCGTCTAGCGCATCGCGGACCAGGCCGAGCTCGGGCGCGGTCGGATAGCTGACCTCGATCAGCGTACCGCCCGTGAAGTCAAGGCCGAACTCGAGACCGCGGGTGGCCAGCGCGCCGATGCTGATCAGCAGCAGCACGGCGGAGAACATCAGCGCGATCCTGCGGCGCGCCATGAAGTCGATCCTGGTGTCTTGGCGAATGATATCCATCATCGAATCCTCAGATCGCGACCCCGGCCAGCTTCTGCTTGCGGCCGTAGATCAGGTTGATGACTGCGCGCGTTCCGACGATCGCGGTGAACATCGACGTCACGATGCCGATCGACAGCGTGACCGCGAAGCCCTTGACCGGGCCGGTGCCGAACATGAACAGCACCAGCGCGGCGATCAGCGTGGTGACGTTGGCATCGGCAATCGTCGAGAAGGCCTTTTCGTAACCGGCACGGATCGAGGACTGCGGCGTATTGCCGAGATGCAGCTCTTCCTTGATGCGTTCGAAGATCAGCACGTTGGCGTCGACCGCCATGCCCACCGTCAGCACGATGCCGGCGATGCCGGGCAGGGTCAGCGTCGCGCCGAGCATCGACAGCCCGGCCACGATCAGCACCAGGTTGGCGGTCAGCGCCAGGTTGGCGACCAGGCCGAAGACCCGGTAGTAGATGGCCATGAGCACCAGCACCAGGACGAAGCCGATGATCACGGAGCGGAAGCCCTGGTCGATATTGTCGCGACCCAGGCTCGGGCCGACCGTGCGCTCCTCGATGATTTCGACCGGCGCGGCCAGCGCGCCGGCTCGCAGCAGCAGCGCGAGCTGGCTGGCCTCGCGGGCAGAATCCAGCCCAGTGGTCTGGAAAGTCGTTCCGAAAGGCTCTCGTACGACTGCAACATTGATGACCTCTTCGACTCGGCGCATGTCGCTGACTTCTTCGCCGTCGACAATTCGAGTGACCGGACGCTGCTCGATGAAGACGACGGCCATTCGCCGCCCCACGTTCTCGGTCGTGAAGTCGAGCATCCGTCGCGCCGCCTGTCCGTCGAGTGTGGTCCTGACCATCGGAGAACCGGTCGTCTGATCGAAACCTGCTGCTGCTGTCAACAACTCATCGCCGGCCGCGATTCGATCGCGCGACAGCAGGATCGGGTTGCCCTGGCGATCGAAGTACAACTGCGACTGGGGCGGTACCCGGCCGGTGCGCTGGGCCTCGAACGGGTCGTTGTCCTCGTCCACGGCCCGGTACTCGAGGGTGGCGGTGGCGCCAAGGATTCGCTTGGCCTCGGCCGTGTCCTGCACGCCGGGCAGCTGGACCACGATGCGATTCGCGCCCTGCTGCTGGATGATCGGCTCGGCCACGCCGAGTTCGTTGACGCGGTTGCGCAGCGTGGTGATGTTCTGCTGCAGCGCGTTCTGCTGAATCTCAAGCAACGCTTCGGGGACAATCGTTGCTCGAAGGTTGAACGTCTCGGAACCTTCGAACTCGGTGATTTCGAGCTCCGGAATTTCTTGCGAAATCCTGGTGAAGGCTGACTGGCGATCCTCTTCGGTACGGAGTTCAACTACCAGCGCCCCCCCGTCGCGACGCACCGAGCGATATCGGATCCTTTCGTCGCGAAGAGTGTTTCGGATCAACGTCACGAAGTTGTCCAGACGTCCTTCCCGAGCGGCGTCCATGTCGACTTCCATCAGGAAGTGGACGCCGCCCTGGAGGTCCAGGCCCAGCACCATCGGCTCGGCGCCAATGGCCTGGAGCCAGTCGGGCGTGGCCGGGGCCAGGTTCAGCGCGACCACGTAGCCGTCGCCGAGGTCCTCGCGCAGCGCGTCGGCGGCGCGTAGCTGCAGGTCGCTGTCGTCGAAGCGCATCAGCAGCCGCTCCGGATCGAACTCGACATCATTGGGCTCGAGACCCTCGGCCGCGATCGCATCGGTGGCCACACCGGTCAGCGACGGGTCGAGCTCGAAGCCGCGGGCCGACGAGACCTGGACGGCCGGGTCGTCACCGAACAGGTTGGGCGCGGCGTAGAGCGCACCCATCGTCAGCACGACGATCAGCAGCAGGTATTTCCAAGCGGGATAACGGTTCATCGTTGAAGAAGTCCTGGTGAATCGGGTCCCGGAGGTGCGAATCCCGGGGCAAGTGCCGTTCGGGAACGCCGGGACTCCGGCGCTCCGCTCACGGCGACGGCGTCAGGGCGCCGCGTCGAACGTGCCCTTCGGCACGACCTGGGTCACGGACTGCTTCTGCAGCTTGACCGTGGTGCCGCTACCGAGATCGACGCCGATGAAGCTGTCGCCGACTTCGACGATCTTGCCGAGCATGCCCCCGGCGGTGACGATCTCGTCGCCGACCGAGAGACCGGACACCAGTTCGCGATGCTGCTTGTTGCGCTTCATCTGCGGTCGGATGATCAGCAGCCAGAAGATCAGCACGATGAACGCCAGCGGCAGCAGCGAACCGAGCAGGCTCGGCGCGTCGCCGGCGGCCTGGGCCATCGCGGGGGAAATCAGGAAATCGGACAGGGTCTGCAGCATGGCCGCGGCTCTCCTCGAGTAAGAATTTCAATTCTTTCAGTTACTTGCAATTGCCCGCCCGGGTCCGGACGGCGACAAACGCCGGATTATCCCACAACCGACCCGCATTTGCCGGCGGGCCGATGTACCGGCCCACGCGATCTGCAATGGGGGCACCCTTCGCGGTTTACCAGTGCGTGTACGCCGACCGGGACCGCCACCACGGCACGAGCCGACCCCGCCGCTCCGGCTTTACTTGCCCAGCGGCATACCGGAAACTGGATCATGACGACTGCAAGGCCCATCCGCCCGCGACCGCAAGGAGCCGAATCATGACCGACCCCGCAACCCACCGGGATCTCTACCCGGTCCCCGACGAACGGGCCGAGCGCGCGCTTGTCGACGCCCAAGGCCATCGAGCGATGAGCGAGCGGGCTCGTCGGGATCCCGAGGGCTTCTGGGCCGAAGTCGGTCGGCGCATCGACTGGATCCGTCCGTTCACCCGAGTCAAGGATGTCTCCTTCGACCTCGACGACCTGCACATCCGATGGTATGAGGACGGGACGCTGAACGTCTGCGAGAACTGCGTCGACCGGCACCTCGACACGCGGGCCGACCAGGTCGCGATCCTGTGGGAAGGCGACGACCCGGAGCGCGATGCGAGGATCACCTATCGCGAACTGCATGACCGCGTCTGTCGATTCGCCAACGTGCTCAAGCGAATCGGAGTGGAGAAGGGCGACCGGGTCACGCTGTACCTGCCGATGATCCCGGAAGCGGCGATCGCGATGCTGGCCTGCGCCCGGATCGGCGCGGTCCACTCGGTCGTCTTCGGCGGCTTTTCACCGGATGCGCTGGCCGGCCGCATCGTCGACTGCGATTCGAGCGTAGTGGTCACCGCCGACTTCGGCCGCCGCGGCGGACGCACCACGCCGCTGAAGGCCAATGTCGACGCGGCGCTTGAGAACGACGAGGCGGCCGCGCGCGTCGAAACGGTGCTGGTGGTCCGCAACACCGGCGACAACGTGGCCTGGAACGGCGAGCGCGACCGCTGGCTGGACGAGGAACTCGAGCACGTCGACGCCGACTGCGCGGCCGAGGAAATGAACGCCGAGGACCCGCTGTTCATCCTCTACACGTCGGGTTCCACGGGCAAGCCGAAAGGGGTGCTGCACACCTCGGGCGGCTACCTGGTCTACGCCAGCTACAGCCACGAGCTGGTGTTCGATTACCACGACGGCGACATCTACTGGTGCACCGCCGACGTCGGCTGGGTGACCGGCCACAGCTACATCGTCTACGGGCCCCTGGCCAACGGCGCAACCACGCTGATGTTCGAGGGCGTGCCGAACTACCCGGACCACAGCCGCTTCTGGCAGGTCTGTGACAAGCACCGGGTAAACCTGTTCTACACCGCGCCGACCGCGATCCGGGCGCTGATGCGCGAGGGCGACGAGCCGGTCCGGGCGACCTCGCGCGAATCGCTTCGCATCCTCGGGACCGTCGGCGAGCCGATCAATCCCGAGGCCTGGCACTGGTACCACTCGGTGGTCGGCGACGGTCGCTGCCCGATCGTCGATACCTGGTGGCAGACCGAGACCGGCGGCATCCTGATCAGCCCGCTGCCGGGCGCGACCGCGCTCAAGCCCGGTTCGGCGACGAACCCCCTGCCCGGCATCCACCCGGCCCTGCTCGATTCCGACGGCAGGGTCCTCGACGGCGAGGCCTCGGGCAACCTGGTCATCACCGACAGCTGGCCCGGCCAGATGCGCACCGTGTACGGCGACCACGAGCGCTTCGGCGAGACCTATTTCTCGACCTACAAGGGCTACTACTTCACCGGCGACGGCGCGCGGCGCGACGCCGACGGGTACTACTGGATCACCGGCCGGGTCGACGACGTGATCAACGTCTCGGGCCACCGCCTGGGAACCGCCGAGGTCGAATCGGCGCTGGTCGGGCACGAGGCCGTGGCCGAGGCCGCCGTGGTCGGCTTTCCGCACGACATCAAGGGCCAGGGCGTATACGCCTACGTCACGCTGATGGAGGGCCGCCGAGGCGACGATGACCTGGCGAAGGAGCTGGTCGCCTGGGTGCGCAGGGAAATCGGCCCCATCGCCACCATCGATCACCTGCAGTGGGCGCCGGGCCTGCCGAAGACCCGATCGGGCAAGATCATGCGGCGGATCCTGCGCAAGATCGCCGCCGACGAGGCCGATCAGCTCGGCGACACGTCGACGCTGGCCGAACCGGAGGTGGTCGACGACCTGGTTCGGAATCGACGCAAGGCCGGCTGAGCGGCCCGGACGGGTTCAGGCGCGCAGGTCGGTCGGCCGGTCCGGCGGGCCGTTCGACGAACCATTCGGCGAATCGTCCGACGACCCACCCGGCGGACCACCGGCCGGACGGTCGGCAGCGTCGTCGGCCGCGCCGAAACCGCGTGAACCGCCTGGACCGCCGCCGGCCGGAAACACCTGGCGGAAGGCCCGCCACTGGGCCGCGGCGAACAGCAGCTGGACGAACAGCGAGATCAGCACCGAGAGCAGCTGCGCCATCATCTGACCGAACGTGCCCAGGGCCAGCGTCAGCAGGCCGCCGAGCATGACGAACAGCAGCCCGGCCAGGAACAGCACGCCGACCAGGACCAGGCCGTAGGCGAGGAACGCGGCCCAGTTGACCAGGGCCGCGCGCAGGCTCCACAGCAGCGCGGCGAACAGCGGCCAGCGCCAGAAGAACACCAGCGGCACGGCGAAGTAGAGCGCGCCGAGCACCAGGGCGAGCACACCGGCGGCCAGCGCGATGCCACCGAGCAGGTTCACGCCTTCGAACAGCGAAAACAGCGCATCGGGCTCCTGCTCCATGCGCTGCGGATCGGCCATCAGCGCGTTGAGCGCCTCCAGGTCCATCTGCGGCGACAGCCAGGCACCCAGCACCAGCAGCGAGGCGAACAGGCCGAGCAGCAGCAGGCCGCCGAGGCCCAGCAGACGGCTGCGGACCGACGCCTCCCGGAACCCGTCGAACAGCGCCGTGCTCGGATAGGCAACGGCCTCCGGCGACGCCCCATCGCCGTCCAGGCGCGAGAAGATGCCGAGCAGGCCGCCGGTCAGCACCGGCGAGATGACGATCATCAGGGGCAGGCCGATCAGGGGCACGGCCTGGAGCAGCGACAGCACGACCAGCCAGGCCGCCACGCGCACCAGGGCACCGCCGCCGCGGCCGACCAGGTTGGCGCCGTCGGTCAACCAGCGGGCGCCGTCCGTGAACGAGGCGCGAACGATTCGAGGGTCGGAACTCATGCAGCGTCCTCCTGGGCGTTAACGGGTTCAGCGGCCGCTCCGGGGCCGCGCCTGGTGCGGTTCAGCCGGTGCCCGAGCATCGACCCGAGCTGCATCGTGGCCAGCGCCAGCAGCAGCGACAGCGCGAGGCCGCCGGCGATCGCGGCGACGTCCGCGGCGGTCCAGGCCTGGGACCAGTCGCCGACCAGACGGAACACGTCATCGCTTCGCCAGGCCTCCAGCGGGCGACCGGCAGGAGCGGCGAACAGGCTCGAAACGATGATCGATGCCGACTCGTAGTAATCGCCGGTCAACGAGATCAGCGGCGCGGCCACCACGGGCAGCAGCCCGCCGGCGGCCAGCATCGAGGGAAGACCGGGGTGCTCGGTGGCCAGCGCCTTCTGCCATAGCCAGTAGCCGGGGAAGATCGTCAGCAGGTAGGGCATCAGCACGCAGGCCTGGTAGACGAGGTCGGAGCCGCCGGTATCGAAGCCGGTCAGGCGGCCGGCGTAGGCGGACCCGCTGACCACGAACGGAAACACCTCGGCGAGCAGCGCGCCGCCGTAGATCGCGTCGATCTCCAGGCGGGAAACGGTCCCTCCGGCCAGAACACAGCCGGCGACGTGGAGCAGCTCATGGATCGGCACGTACAGCCACCATCCGACGACCAGCCCGAGCATCAACCAGCCGATCGACAGCGGCCCGGGCAAGCGCTCGAAAAAGCCGAGCAGTGCGCGAGCGTCAGTCGCGAGCGCGGTCATTGCCCGCATCGATCGAGGCGAAGCTCAGCGCGTCGGCGCTCCAGGGTTCGACGGTCCGCAGCGCCTCGGGTACGTCCTCGGGCTCGTCGACGGTGTGCCAGAGATCGAGGTGGGCCTGGCCCATGAATCGCTCGCGCACGCTGTGCTGGAGAAACTCGATCAGCTTGTCGTAGTAGCCGGCGGTGTTGACCAGCAGGATCGGGCCGAAGTACTGGCCAAGGCGCTTCAGGGTCATCGCCTCGAACACTTCCTCGAAGGTGCCGCAGCCGCCCGGCAGCGTGACCACCGCCGCGCTGTCGATCAGCATCTTCTCCTTGCGAATCCGCATGCTGGGCACCACCTCCATGGAGGTCAGGCGCTGATGGCCCTTCTCGAGCGTGGTCAGGAATTCGGGGATCACCCCGTGGACCTCGCCTCCCGCGTCCAGCGCGGCATCGGCCATCGCGCCCATCAGGCCCGTGCCGCCGCCGCCGTAGACGATCGGGTGGCCGGCCGAGGCCAGGGCCCGGCCCAGCCGGGCGGCGACATCGAAGTAATTCGGCGACAGCGCGTGGCTGGAGGCCGCGTAGACTGTGACCCGCTTGTTGCTCAATTCACCCGACACCGTATGGATTCCCCTGCAATGACGATTCGAAATCTGGCCCGGTATTGTAGACGCGGCGCGTTGCTGGCCGGGACGGTGCTGCTGCTGACCGCATGCGCACCCTCCCCCGATGAACTGGCCGAGGGCCAGGAACCCTACCTGAGATTCTGCGCGTCGTGCCACGGCAACGACGGCGGCGGCAAGGCGCCGGCGTTTCCGCCGATCGCCGGCTCCGAGTGGCTGGCGATGGGCCCGGACGCGATCGCGCTGGTCGTCCTCGGCGGCATGAGCGGCGAGATCGAGGTTGCCGGCCGGACCTATCGCGGCTACATGCCGCCGATGCGCCAGCTGTCCGACGAAGACATCGCCGGACTGGTCGGCTACATCGGCCGCGAGTGGGCCGACTGGGAGCACCTGCCCGATGCAGGCCGGATCGCCGAGCTGCGACCGCTGACCGACGACCGCCGCGCGACTTCCGGCCGCGCAGGCCTCGAGGCCCTGCTGGAACGGGTGCCGGCACGATGATCCGGCAGCGCGTTTCCAATCCGCCGGCCAGCCTGGTCCTGCTGGGCATCACCGTGGTCGCCTGGTTCCTGCAGCAGATGAACCCGATCGAATCGATGCGCCTGCTGGCGCTGTGGCCGCTGGCCACGCCGGAGATGATCCGGTTCTCCGACGTCGGCATCCTCGAGACCGGGTTCGGACCCTGGCAGCTGCTGTCCTACGGTTTCCTGCACGGCGGCCTGGGCCACCTGTTCTTCAACATGTTCGCGCTGTACATGTTCGGCCTGCCGATCGAACGCGCCTGGGGCACGAAGCGCTTCGTGATCTACTACCTGGTCTGCATCATCGGCGCCGGGCTGGTCCAGCTGCTGACCGCGGCGGTCACCGGCGGAATCTATCCGACCATCGGCGCCTCCGGCGGCGTGTTCGGCGTACTGCTGGCCTTCGGCATGATGTACCCGAACCAGCGCATCCTGCTGATCATCCCGCCGATCCCGATCAAGGCGAAGTGGTTCGTGATCGGCTACGGGCTGCTGACCCTGTTCTTCGGCGTGACCGGCACGATGTCCGGCGTGGCCCATTTCGCCCACCTCGGCGGAATGCTGTTCGGCCTCGCCCTGATCCTGTACTGGGGCCGGCAGGACTACCGACGGCGTTCGCGGTAACCGCAGCAGCCCCGCCAGCCGCAAAAGAACGCCCGCCGATCGCTCGGCGGGCGCAGGTCCGGGCGGAACCGGCCCGGGGCAAATCAAGGTTCAGATCATCGGCCGATCCAGCGTGGAACGCCGAATCGACCGGCGACCGGGTCAGCCTCCCGACTGGCGCAGCACGAATTCGCCCGAGAAGGTCTGGGCGCGAACCCGCACGCTGCCGTCGCCGGAGCGGACCGTCATGCCCTTTTCCCGGAAGTCTTCCGTGTCCGACTCGAACTGGTTCTCCAGGTCGCCCGAGAACGTCTGCGCATCGACGTCGATCGCGCTGCCGGCCGGCAGGGTCAGATCGATGCTGCCGGAATGGCTCTGGACGTCGATCCGCGCGGTCGCGGTCGGCTGCAGCGCCGCCTCGAGATCGCCCGAGACGGTCTCGGCGTTGAACTCCGAGACCTCGACGGCATCGATGTCCAGGTCGCCGCTGACGGTCGCGGCGCGGATTCGCCCGGCCAGACCCAGCGCCTCGACATCACCACTGACGGCCTTGACCGAACTGCTCTCGACGCCACCGCCGTCGACCTCGATATCGCCGCTGACGCTTTCGGCCGACAGCTGTCGCGGCGAACTGCCGGACACGATCAGGTCGCCGCTGACGGTCCGAACGTCGAGCCGCGCACCGCGCAAGCCTTCGATGGCCAGGTCGCCGCTGACCGACGAGGCGCTCATGTCGCTGCCGTGGGGCACGGTGATCTCCAGTGCGGTCGAGGGGCCGCGGTTCCAGCTCCAGTTGTCTCGATCGCCGTTGCTCATCTCCAGCCGGATCCGCCAGTGGGAGGGATCGCCTTCGATGACCAGTTCCTCGACTTCGTCGCCGAGCTTTCCGGCCACGCGTAGCTGGTCGACGTCGCCGCCGACCACCCGGAACTCGCCGGAGACACCGGAGAATTCGATCGTTGCATCGGGCTCGGCAGCGCGCGTCTCGTCGACGTCGTCGGCCCAGGCGGAGGCCGCCAGCGGCAGCAACGCAGCCAGGATGGCGCCATTGATCCATGGGTTGGTGTTCAAGTTCCTCGTGTTCATCGCAACATCCTCTCGGGGTTCGAAGCCGTTCAGGCTTCCGTTCGGGGGGTAAGGACGAGGCCGGAGTTCAGCAGGCGGACCTGCCGCAAGCGGGCCTCGGCAAGAAAATCGAGCAGCATGCGGTTGTCGGGGTCGCGGGTCAGGGCGGCCTCGAGCTCGTCGATGGCGGTCTGGTTCTCGGCCCAGGCCTCGGCCAGCGGCAGCGCGTCGACCAGGCCACCGGTCGCGACCGGCGCAGCGCGACGCATCGCTTCGGCCTCGGCCTGGACAAGCACGCGCCCCGGGTCCTGGATCGGCCCGGTGCGCGCGGAATCGTCGCCGGGCAGCAGCTGCAGCAGCGCGGCGAAGGCCACCACGGCGGCGGCGGCCGATGCCAGCGGCACGGCCACCCGTCGAGGCCGATGAATCCGCTTCGAAATGCCGGCCCAGGCGGCGGGCGGCGGTGCGGCTTCGCGAGTCAGTTGCGCAAGGCGCCGGTCCAGGTCCCGATCGTGCACGGCGCCTTCCTTCGTGGAGCCCGCGTCCCTGTCGAATTCGTGAGTCATGCGAGCATCTCCTTGAGGAGCGATCGAGCGCGGCTCAGCTGCGCCTTGGACGTCCCGGTCTCGATGGTCATCAGAACGGCGATTTCGGCGTGGCTGAGATCGCAGAGGTGGAACAGCACGAGCACCTGGCGAGCCCGGTCCGGCAAGCGCGCGATGGCCCGCTCCAGGTCCAGGTCCGCGCCCGGCCAGGGCGGCTCCGGCGCCGGACGGTCGCGGGTCTCCTCGACGACGCGAAAGCCGGCCCGGCGGCGGTCGGACAGGGCCACGTTGACCGCCAGACGCTTCAACCAGCCCGGAAACGCGTTCGGTTCGCGCAGTTGATCCAGCTGCTTCCAGGCCCGCACGAAGGCATCCTGCATCCAGTCCTGGGCCCGCGCATCGTCGCCGCCGGACAGACGCCAGAGCGCCGGCATCAGGCCCGGTGCATAGCGACGGTAGAGCCGCTCGAACGCTGCGGTGTCGCCGCGCGCAGCGGCACGAACGGTTCCCGACAGGTCCAGCGAGTCGTCGATCGACACATCCATGCCTACAAGGATGCGCCGGGACGGCGGAAGGTTGGAACTGGATTTACTGAAAAGCGGGACGCGGCGCGATCCGCCGTGTCGGGCGCGGACCGATCAGCGCTCGTCGGCGAGCCAGTCCCGGGGAGTGAGGTAGTCGGCCAGGGCGGCCTCGGGCGTGCCCGGCTCGGGATGCCAGTCGTAGCGCCAGTGGGCGATCGGCGGCAGCGACATCAGGATCGACTCGGTCCGACCGTCGGACTGCAGGCCGAACAGGGTGCCGCGGTCGTAGACCAGGTTGAACTCCACGTAGCGGCCGCGACGATAGCGCTGGAAGTCCAGCTGGCGCTCGCCGTAGGGGGTGGCCCTGCGTCGCTCGACGATCGGCACGTAGGCGTCGCCGTACCCGTGACCGACCGCCTTGAAGTAGTCGAAGCAGCGCTCGAAGCCCCACTCGTTGAGGTCGTCGAAGAACAGCCCGCCGATACCGCGGGTCTCGCCGCGGTGCTTCAGATGGAAATACTCATCGCACCATTCCTTGTGCGCTGGATATACGTTCTCGCCGAAGGGAGCACACAGGTCGCGCGCGGTCCGGTGCCAGGCTACGCAGTCCTCATCGAAGGGATAGACCGGGGTCAGGTCGAAGCCGCCGCCGAACCACCAGACCGGCTCGGCGCCTGGCTTTTCGGCGATGAAGAAGCGCACGTTGGCGTGGCTGGTCGGCACGAACGGATTGACCGGGTGCATCACGACCGATACGCCCAGCGCGCGAAAGCCGCGGCCGGCCAGCTCGGGCCGCCGGGCGCTGGCCGCAGCCGGCAGCGAAGCGCCGGTGACGTACGAGAAATTCACCCCGCCCTTGGCGAACACGGCGCCGTCCTCGATCACCCGCGTGCGCCCGCCGCCGCCCTCGGCACGGGTCCATCGGTCCTCGCGGAATCTCGCCTCGCCGTCGCAGGCCTCGAAATCGCGACACAGACGGTCCTGCAGCTCGATGAGCTCGGATTCGACGGCGCGGACCATTTCGGAGGGCGTGGGCATGGGAACTCGGTCGGGTGAGGGACTGGGGGAAGGGACTGGGGGTCAGGGGTCGGGGGTCAGGGACTGGTACGCCGAGTCGTGGGGATCACCAGTCCCTGGTCCCTGGCTCCTCGCCCCCGCATTCAAGCCTTCTTCTTCGAGGCCTTCTTCTTCGAGGCCTTCTTCTTCGAGGCCTTCTTCTTCGACGCCTTCTTCTTCGACGCCTTCTTCTTCGAGGCCTTCTTCTTGCCCGACTTCTTCTTGCCGAACTTTCCGCGGCGGCCCTTCGGCGGGGCCTCCGCCAGCATCTTCTGGCATTCCTCGAGCGTCAGATCGGCCGGTTCGACGTCCTTCGGTACGCTGGCATTGCGCTTGCCGTCGGTAACGAAGGGGCCGTAGCGGCCCTTCAGGATCTCGATGCCCTCGGCCTCGAAGGTCTTGATGATGCGGTCCTTGAGCATCTGCTTGTGCTCGGCGACCAGCTCGAGGGCCTGCTCCAGCGTGACGTCGTGCGGATCGACTTCCTTCAGCGACACGAAGTTGCGCGCGCCGTAGCGGATGTACGGACCGAACCGGCCGATGTTGGCCTGGACCGGCTCGCCTTCCGGCGTCTCCCCGAGGTCGCGCGGCAGCTTGAACAGCTCAAGCGCTTCCTCGAGCGTGATCGTTTCCATCTTCTGGCCCTGGCGGAGGCCGGCGAATTCCGGCTTCTCCTCGTCCTCGGCCTGGCCGATCTGGGCGAAGGGCCCGTAGCGGCCCAGGCGAACGATCACCGGCTTGCCGGACTTGGGGTCCGTGCCGAGCTCGCGAGCCTGCTGGGCTTCCTGGCGGCTGACCGACTCTTCCTTTTCGTTGACCCGGTCGATGAACGGCTGCCAGAACTCCTTCAGCAAGGGCACCCAGTCGTGCTCGCCGCGCGAGATCGCGTCGAGCTCGTCTTCCAGGCGCGCGGTGAAGTCGTAGTCGACATAGCGGTCGAAATGCTGGGACAGGAACTTCGCGACCACCCGGCCGGTGGCGGTCGGCGTGAATCGCCGGCTCTCCAGCTCGACGTATTCGCGGTCCTTGAGCGTCTGGATGATCGATGCGTAGGTCGACGGACGACCGATGCCGTAATCCTCCAGCGCCTTGACCAGGCTGGCCTCGGAATAGCGCGGCGGTGGCTCGGTGAAATGCTGCTCGGGCCGGACCGCGACCAGCGGCACCGCGTCTCCCTCGTTCAGTTCCGGCAGGCGATTGTCCTTGTCGGCCTGGGCGTCGGCGTAGACCTTGAGGAAACCCGGCGCGACCAGCGTCGAGCCGTTGGCGCGGAACGTCGCGTCGCCGACGTCGAATTCGGCGGCCACCGTGTCGTAGACGGCCGGCACCATCTGGCTAGCCACGGCCCGGTTCCAGATCAGCTGGTACAGGCGGTACTGATCGTCGCTCAAGTGCGACTTGAGCTTGATCGGCGTCAGCGCCGCGGAGGTCGGCCGGATCGCTTCGTGAGCCTCCTGCGCGTTCTTGCTCTTCGACTGGTAGAAGTTGGGCTTCTCCGGCAGGGTTTCGGCACCGTACTCGCGCTCGATCACCTGGCGGATCTCGTTGATCGCGTCGCCGGCCAGCGCGACCGAATCGGTTCGCATGTAGGTGATCAGGCCCTCGGTGCCCTGGCCGGTGTCGATGCCCTCGTAGAGTTGCTGGGCGATCTGCATCGTGCGGCGGGTCGTGAACCGGAGCCGGCGTGCGGCCTCCTGCTGCAGCGTCGAGGTGATGAACGGCGGCTGGGCCCGGCGACGGCGTTGCCGCTTGTTGATCCGGGCCACCTCGAAGCGACCGTCGGCGGCCGATTCGATCTGCTTGCGTACCGCCTCGGCGCGCGTCTCGTCGGTGATGTCGAACTGCTCGAGCTTCTCACCGTCGAGCTTGACCAGGTTGGCCTGGAACGCCTGCTCCTCTCCTTGCCCCAGGTCGGCTTCGATCGTCCAGTACTCGCGGGCCTCGAACTTCTCGATCTCTTCCTCGCGCTCGACGATCATGCACAACGCGGGAGACTGGACGCGGCCGGCGGACAGGCCGCGGCGAACCTTCTTCCACAGGAGCGGGGAAAGGTTGAACCCGACCAGGTAATCCAGGGCGCGACGAGCCTGCTGGGCGTCGACCAGCGAGTCGGCGAGTTCGCGAGGGTTGTCCATCGCGTGCTTGATCGCCTTCGGGGTTATCTCGCTGAAAACAACGCGATGGACCGGCTTGCCGCTGTTGACGCCGCGATCCTTGAGGATTTCGGCGATGTGCCAGGAAATGGCCTCGCCTTCGCGATCGAGGTCGGTCGCGAGATAGATGTTCTCGGCCGACTTCGCGGCCTTGACGATCCTGTCGACGTGCTTCTTGTTGCGGTCGATGATGTCGTACTTCATCGCGAAGTCATGCTCGGGATCGACCGCGCCTTCCTTCGGTACGAGGTCGCGCACGTGGCCGTAGGATGCAAGCACCTCGAAGTCCTTGCCGAGGTACTTGTTGATGGTCGTGGCCTTGGCCGGCGACTCTACGATGAGCAGGTTCTTCGCCATGGATTCCTTAACGCTTTCAGGCGACGCGGAACGGTTCCGCGTCGCGGTGTCGATCAGTGCCGGTACTGGCCGTCCTCGTCGAACATCAGGTCTTCCATCCAGGCGTAGTTGGCTTCCTGGCCCGGCTGGTTGAACAGCACCATCAGGACGACCCACTTGAGGTCCTCGAGTCCGATCTCGTCGGCGTCCAGGGCCATCAGGCGGTCCAGCACCAGCTCGCGTCGCGCCGGATCGAGCACGCCGACATTTTCCAGGTCGATCAGGAAACCGTGCGCGTCGACGTCGATGCGACGAAGCTCGTCGGCGCAGAACACCCGGACCGATCCGGCCGGGGTCGGGTCTACGTCGGCCAGCTTGCGCTGCTCGGCCAGGCCGTCCAGCCAGCCGAAGGCGCGATCGATCTCGCCGTGCGAGAACCCGGCCTGCTCAAGCGATTCGCTGAGCGAATCCCGGTCGGGCTCGGCTTCGGGCTCGTCGTAGATGTAGTTCTCGAACAGGTACATCAGCAGGTCGAGCACGTTTTCCTTCATGAGTTCCTTTCCGTGTTCGTTCCGGTCCGGCTGTACCGGCCACCTGCATGCGCTGCAACCCTGCCATCGAGTTCCAGCGTCAACAGGATGGACGATACCGCCGACGTCGTCAATTCGGTGCGGTCGATCACCGCCTCCACCGGGGTCGGATCGAAGCCCAGCGCCTCGAGCACCGCCCGCACCTCCGGATCATCTTCGGCAACGGCCTCGTCGACCGGCTCGGACTCCTCGTCGAGCATGGCCCGGAGACGGCCGGCCAGTTCGCCGGCCAGCGGCGCCAGGTCCTCGATCACGTCGGCCGGTGTCTCGACCAGGCGGGCGCCGTCGCGGATCAGCCGGTGACAGCCCCGGGCCTGCGGATTGCGGATCGATCCGGGCACCGCGAACACCTCGCGACCCTGTTCGCCGGCCAGCCGCGCCGTGATCAGGGAGCCGGAGCGCAGCCCGGCTTCGATCACGACCACGCCCAGCGACATTCCGCTGATGATGCGATTGCGCGCCGGGAAGTGACCGGGTCGGGGACCGACACCGGGTGCAAAGGGGGTGACCACGGCGCCATTATCCACGATTTGATGGGCGAGGTCCCGATGGTGTGCCGGATAGACCCGGTCCGGGCCCGTGCCCGCGACTGCGATCGTCCGGCCCCCGGCGTCCAGCGCCGCCCGGTGTGCCCGGCCGTCCACCCCGACCGCCAGACCGCTGGTGACCACGAGGCCGGCAGCGGCCAGCGCGGCGCCGAACTCCGCGGCCGAGTCCAGCCCGCCGTGGGTGGCCTTGCGGCTGCCGACGACCGCGACCTGCGGCGCCAGCAGCGCCTCCGCGTCGCCATTGACGAACAGCGCGGCGGGCGCGTCACCGGTGGTCTTGAGCAGCGGGGGATAGAGATCGTCGTCGAGCGTGACCAGGTGGTGGGCGGGATCCTCCAGCCAGGCCAGGGATGTGGCCAGGCGCTGTTCGTCCGGGCGACGCAGCGCCCGGGCCGCGGCATCGCCCAGGCCGAGTTCACCGAGTTCGGAAAGCGAACGACCCGGCAGCGTGGCCGGGTCGATGTCGCGTTCGATCAGCGCGCCGAGCGCTCCGCCCCCGACGCCGGGGGCCTGGAGCAGGATCAGCCAGGCGCGCAAACGCTCCTGCGAATCCATGCTTCGTGATGCAGCTCGGTCGTGCCGTACCGCCCCCGCGCCGGTCAGAGCCGGCGGTCGGGGTGGTCGATGTGGTCGCCGACCCGGATCGCCCGCTTGCCGTCCATGACCAGGGCGTAGCTGACATCGTCGAACGCGCGGAACACCATCATGACGCCGACGTACTGCTCGGGCAGCTCGACCTGGCGACCGTCGACGCCCTGCGGCGCCGGCCGTCCCGGAAGGCCGCGGCTGAAGTCGTCGCGCACGGTCGCACCGGGGCGGAATGCCGAGAACGTATGGCCGGGTGCAACGCCGTCGTCGCTGCCGATGCCCAGGGTGACGATCTGCCAGTGGCCCACACCGTATTCGCCGCCGTTGACGCCGATCACGCTGGCGTTGGCCGGGATGGCCTGTTCCGGCGGACGCGGATAGAAGGTCAGGTCGTACAGGTAGGGGTCCACCGGCAGCACGTAGTCGCCGGCGCGGACTTCCAGCTCCGCATCGAGCACTTCCAGCGTGGCGATCTCGCCCTGCTTGACCAGCCGCGCGGTCGCGACTTCCCAGAGCCCGTAACCGACGACTTCGCCGCCGCGGTCGAACGGGTTCCAGCCGCGGCGCCGGTCCGGGTCGATCGGACGCTCGTCGGAGGGCACCGCGCCGCGATTGGCGCGAAGCTGGTTCTGGCGGAGCATCGAGCCGTCGTCGGTTTCGACCTTCTCGAACTGGGAGGTCAGCCGCGCGATCATGTAGTCCTGGTTCACTCGGCCGTCTTCGAGACCGCGCACGAAGGCGTAGTCCGGTTCGGCGGCGACGTAGCGCTCGTCCTGGTTGGCCACCACGTAGGGCATGGTCCGCAGGGTTTCGAGATCGACCACGCGCGGTCGAGTCAGGAACGGTTCGATCGCATCCAGAGCCACCGAGGTGATCGGGCCCGAGATGTCCTCGCGCCGGATTTCCGGTCCGCGGCGGTCGGTGCCGTCCATCACCAGGCGGGGCTGGCCGTCGACGTAGATCAGCGTCAGGCGGTCACCCGGATAGATCAGGTGCGGGTTGTCGATCTGCGGGTTGGCCTGCCAGATGGCCGGCCATTGCCAGGGCCGGGTGAGGAACCGGCCGGCGATATCCCACAACGTATCCCCCTCCTGGACGACGTATTCGCCCGGATGATCTTCCCGGATTTCAACATCCTGGGCCAACAGCGGCAGGGCCACCAGCAACGCGATCATCGTCAGACACAGCTTCTTCATTGAGTTCCTCCCAGGCACGCCGATGCGCGATCAGCCCCGCTTCGGTTGCGGTTCATTGTCACCTACCTGCGCTATCATACTCATAAGCGGGGGATTTTCCACCCTCCGAATCATTGAATTTCTGAGTGTTAAGTCACATTGTTCATGTCATGAGCCAGTTGAGTATCCTCCAGTTCCCCGATCCGCGCCTGCGCACGGTGGCCCGTCCGGTCGATCGCGTCGACGAAAATCTGCGCTCGCTGGCCGACGACATGCTCGAGACGATGTACGAAGCGCGCGGCATCGGCCTGGCCGCCACCCAGGTCGATCGGCACGTCCGCATGCTGGTCCTCGACGTCAGCGAGAACCGCGACGATCCGCACGTGCTGATCAACCCGGAGATCGTCGATCGCGAGGGTGCCCAGATCTGCGAGGAGGGCTGCCTTTCCGTGCCCGGCGAGTATGCCGAAGTCGAACGGGCAGAAGCCATCCGGGTCCGCGCCCTGGGCCGCGACGGCGAACCGTTCGAGCTCGAGGCCGACGGCCTGCTGGCGGTCTGCATCCAGCACGAGATCGATCACCTCGACGGCAAGGTGTTCATCGATTATCTCAAGCCGATGAAGCGACGGATGATCGAGAAACGCATGAAGAAGCAGGCGCGCCAGGCGCGTCGCGATCCTGCCGTCCAGACCCTGTAGCCCGTGCCTCATCCCCGCCTGGTCTTCGCCGGCACGCCGGAGTTCGCCGTGCCGGCGCTTCGCGTGGCTCTGGAGCGCGCCGAGGTGCTGGCCGTGCTGACCCAGCCCGATCGCCCAGCCGGCCGGGGTCGCAGCCTGCGGCCCAGCCCCGTCAAGCAGTGCGCCGTCGACGCGGGGGTGCCGGTGCTCCAGCCGACGCGCCTGAAACGCGAGGAAGACCGGGCCGGGCTGTTCGCCCTCGAGCCGGACCTGTTGATCACTGCAGCCTACGGCCTGCTGCTGCCGCAGTCGGTGCTCGACTGGCCGACCCACGGCTGCTGGAACCTGCACGCCTCGCTGCTGCCTCGGTGGCGGGGCGCCAGTCCGATCCAGCAGGCGATCCGCGCGGGCGATGGGCAGACCGGCATCTCCCTGATGCAGATGGATGCCGGCCTCGACACGGGCCCGGTGCGGCTGCAGCGCGCGCTCGACATCGGCACCGACGAGACCGCGGCCGAGCTGCACGATCGCCTGGCCGGACTGGCCGCCGACCTGCTGGCCGAGGGCCTGGCCGCCCTGGTCGAAGGAACGCTGCCGGAGCCGGTAGCGCAGAACGACCGGGAAGCGACCCATGCCCCCCGGATCGCCAAGGACGACGCCCGGATCGACTGGACTGGAGACGCAGCGGCGATCGCCCGCCAGGTCCGGGCCTACAACCCCTGGCCGGTTGCCTTCACGGAACTGAACGGGCAGGCGCTGCGCATCTTCCGTGCCCGCGCAGAACAGACCGGGGCCCCGGGCGCCGCGCCCGGCCGCTTGCTGACCGCTGCCGGACATCCCGACGCGATTCGCGTGGCCTGCGGAACCGGCGTACTGGTCATCGACGAGCTGCAGGCACCCGGCAAGCGGCGCATGTCGGCCGCCGACTGGCTCAACGCCCGTCCCGACTGGCGCGGCTGACCCCGATGCCCTCCGCCCCGCCTGCGCCGGCGACCGGTGCCCGACCCCGGGTCGCGGCCGCCCTCGCCCTGCGCGACGTGCTCGACCGCGGCCGGGCGCTGACCGACGCGCTGGACGGCCTTGGCGACACCCTCCCCGACCGTCGCGACCGGGCCCAGGTTCGCCGCCTGTGCAATCGCGTCCTGCGCGACTGGCCGATGCTCGACGCGGCGGTTCGCGGGCGGCTGAACAAGCCGCTGGACCGCCGCAACCGCTGGATCCACTTCCTCCTGGCCATCGCGATCGACGAACTCAACGAGGGCCGCGAGCCGGCGCCCGCGGTAGTCCACGCCGCGGTCGAAGCGGCCCGGATCGGTCGCGCCGTGCCGCTGGCCGGCCTGGTCAACGCCGTGCTGCGCGGGCGCTTGCGCGACGGCGCCGACCCGCGTCCGGGCGACGACGTCCACCGCTTCGGTCTGCCCGGCTGGATGGCCGCGCGAATCCGCGCCGACTGGCCCGACGAGGCCGACGAGGTGCTGGCGGCAGGCAATCGGCCACCGTCAACCTGGCTGCGCGCCAACCGACGGCGGTCCGACCCGTCGGAACTGGCCGGGCGACTGCATACCGACGGCATCGAGAGCATCTTCGACCCGGCGTTTCCGGACGCCCTCCGGCTCGCCCACCCGGTCGCCATCGGCGATCTTCCCGGCCTGGCGGCCGGCGAACTTTCGGTGCAGGACGCCGGTGCGCAATCGGCCGCCGATCTGCTCGACCTGGCCGACGGCCAGCGCGTGCTCGACGCGTGCGCGGCGCCCGGCGGAAAGGCCGCCCACATCATCGAACGCGCCGAGGTCGAACTGACCGCGGTCGAGCTCGATCCCGCCCGCGCGAGCCGGATCGGTGAGTCGCTGCGCCGCCTCGGCCTCGAAGCCGACGTCGTCACCGGCGACGCCGGACAGCCCGACGACTGGTGGGACGGCCGCGCCTTCGACCGGATCCTCATCGACGCTCCCTGTTCCGCGACCGGCGTGCTGCGACGACACCCCGACATCCGCTGGCTGCGCCGGGCCTCGGACATCGACGCCAACGTCGCGCTCCAGGCCCGGATGCTCGATGCGCTGTGGCCGCTGCTGGCACCCGGCGGTTTGCTTGTCTACGCGACCTGTTCGATACTGCACGCCGAGAATCGAGACCAGGGCCGAGAGTTCCTTGAACGCCATCCCGATGCCGAGGCCGTCGACGTCGCGATCCCGGCCAGCCGGGACGTGGACCCGGGCGTCCAGATCCTGCCCGGCTCGCTGGATCGCGATGGCTTCTACTATCTGGCTGTGCGCCGCCTGCCAGCCGACTGACCCGGGACTCGGCCAGCTGGCTCTGGATCCTGCCGCGCGCTGGATCGACGAACGGCTGGTGATCGAGAGCGGCATCGAGTTCCAGCCCAGCCCGGCGATCCGCGAAGCCCTCGATCACGGCGTGGACCTGCAGCTCGTCGTCGAACTGCGCGTGGCGCGTCGGCACGGCCCGATCGCCCGCGAACTTCGTCTCATCGCCCGGCCCTTCAGGATCCGCTACCTGCCGCTGCTCGAACACTGGCAGCTCGAGGATGCGGAAGGCGTGCAGACCTTTCCGCGTTTCTGGATGCTGCGTGAAGCGCTGGCCGAGCCCCGGGTCTTCGAAACCGGCCTGGACCGGAGTGCGGCCGAGCAGCGCCCGCTACAGGTGCAGGTCCGGGCCCGGATCGACCGCGACGCGCTTCCGGCGCCGATGCACCTCCCCACCCTCTTTTCCGCCCAGTGGCACCTGGGCGATGGCTGGCACGCGTGGCACTTCGGGCCGTCCTGAAGCGGGTCGGGCGCATCCTGCCCCTGGCCGCGTTCGCCGGGCTGCTGCTCACGGCGCTGTTCCTCGTGGCCAACGTCGAGCAGGAGTCGGGCCAGCTCGGCCGAATGAGCCTGTGGATCTTCCTGGTCACCGGCATCGCGCTGCTGGTCCTGCTGATCGCGATCGCGACCCGCCTGGTGCGCCTGGTGCGGGACGTCCGCGGCGGCCGGCCCGGCGCACGGCTGCGCGCACGCCTGGTCACGATCTTCACCGCCCTGGCCCTGCCGCCGGTGGTCATCGTGTGGCTGTTCTCGACCGAGTTCCTGACCGAGACCATCTCCGGCTGGCTCGACGCCGGCACCGAGGCGGCGCTGGCCGACTCGATCGAACTCGGCCAGCTGTTCCTGGACCTGCGCACGCGCGAATCGCGCAATCGCCTTGCGCGGATCGCCGACGGGCTGCCCTCGGGCGCGCGCGGCATCGACGAGGAGCGCCAGCTCGACTACCTGTTCGGCCAGGTCTCCTCGGCCGGCCCGGCCGAACTCACCCTGTTCGACGCCTCGGGCCAGGTCCAGGTGCTGGTCCACCTGGACCCGGCGCGCATGGTCGCCGACCTGCCCTCGTCCTTCGCCCTGTCGCAGGCCGCTCGCGGCCAGCCCTACGCCGCCGCGGAGCCGACCCGGGAGGGGCTGCAGATTCGCGTACTGATGCCGATCGACACGGTCCCCGGCGAGGCCCGGACCCTGCAGGGCATCTTCCCGCTGCCCGACGATTTCTCCGCCCTGGCCGGGTCCATCGAGCAGGCGTACTTTCGCCAGGAGAACGTGGCCTACCTGCGCCAGCGGCTGCAGCAGAGCTTCGTGTTGATCCTGTCGCTGGTCCTGGCGATGACGGCACTGCTGGCAATGCTGCTTGCGTTCAACGCCGCCGGGCGCCTGGTCCGGCCGATCCGCGACCTCGCCGACGCCACCGAGCTGATGCGCCAGGGCCGCTTCCCCGAAATGCTCGACGTACCCAGCCGCGACGAACTGGGCTTTCTGGTGGAGTCCTTCAACGACATGGCCACCGGCCTGGAGGCCGCGCAGCGCGAGCTGAGCAACGAGCGTCGCTACCTCCAGACGGTTCTGGCACGGCTGTCGGCCGGCGTGCTGGCCTTCGACGGCGCGCGCCGCCTCGAAGCGATGAACGACAGCGCGGGCGCGATCCTGGGCCTGGACCCGGCGAGCGTCCGCGGCCGAACGCCGGCGGAGCTGGCCGAGCGCCACCCGGCGCTGGCCGCGCTGTTCGACGGCATCGATCGCCGCATCGAGCGCGCCGGCGACGACTGGCGCGAGGAAATCAAGCTGGAGCGACCCGACACGGCCCTGGCGCTGGTCTGCCGCGGGTCCACGCTGCCCGGCGACGGCGAGCCTTCGGACGATCATCAGGACCGTCGTCCGGCCGGTCACGTCGTGGTGTTCGACGACGTGACCCAGCTCGACCAGGCCCAGCGCCAGGCCGCCTGGGCCGAGCTGGCGCAACGTCTCGCCCACGAGGTCAAGAACCCGCTGACGCCGATCCGCCTGGCCGCCGAACGACTGAGCCTGAAGCTGGAGCCGGCGCTGGAGGGCGATCACCGGCAGCTCCTCGACCGCGCGACCCGGACCATCATCCACCAGGTCGACGCACTGCGCGAGCTGGTCGACGCGTTCGGCGACTACACCCGGCCCGGCGTGGCCCGACGCGAACCGCTGGACATCGAGGCGCTGGTCCGCGACGTGGTCGAACTGTGGACCACCGGCGACAGCGGCGTAACCGTGACGATCGATGTGCCGGAGAGCGAAGCGCGGCCGCTCGGCGACCCGGGCCAGTTCCGGCAGATCCTCAACAATCTGGTCCAGAACGCCCGCGAAGCGCACCCCGAAGGCACGCCGCACCTGGTGATCACGTCCAGGCCGCTGCATCGCGACGGCCGCGACTGGCTGGCCCTCGAGCTCGCCGATGACGGGCCGGGGTTCGACCCCGCGCTGCTGGCCCGGGTGTTCGAGCCGTATGCCACGACCAAGCCGCGCGGCACCGGCTTGGGGCTGGCGATCGTCCACCGGATCGTCGACGCCATGGGCGGCCGGATCCGCGCCGCGAACGCCCCCGGCGGCGGCGCGCTGCTGACCCTGGAACTCCCGGTACCCGCGCAACCGCCGCGATGATGTGCGCTATCCTTGGCGCGTTTCCCGCCTGCTCCGGACTGCCCTCACGATGGCCGAACGCGTACTGATCGTCGACGACGAGCCGGACATCCGCGAACTGATCGGCGAAATCCTCGCCGACGAGGGCTTCGAAGTGGAGCTGGCCGGCGACGCCGAGCAGGCGCGCAGCCTGCTGTCCGCGGCCTCTCCGGACCTGGTGCTGCTCGACGTCTGGATGCCCGGCTGCGACGGCGTCACCCTGCTCAAGGAGTGGCGCGAGCGCGGCGAGCTGCATTGCCCGGTGGTCATGATCTCCGGACACGGCTCGGTCGAAGCGGCGGTCGAGGCCACCCGCCAGGGCGCGTTCGACTTCATCGAGAAACCGGTCTCCATGGCCCGCCTGCTGGCCACGATCCGGCGCGCGCTGGCCGAAAGCCGCAAGCACGAACCGATCGGGTCCTCCGAGGGCGAGAGCGACGTGCTCGAACCGATCGGCCGCAGCCCGGCCATCGAGCGCATGCGCGAAGCACTGGCCGAGCCCTGCGCCGGTGCCGAAGGCCACCTGCTGCTCTGCGGCGAACCGGGCAGCGGCAGCACCACGGTGGCCCGCTGGGTTCACGCCCAGGCCGGCGGGGGCGGCTTCGTCCACCTGGTCTGCGACCGTAGCGGCGACCGCCTGGCCGAGTGGATCGAACGGCTGGGCCGGGCCGAGGGCCATCCACCGCGTACGCTCTATCTCGACCGCCTGCACCAGCTCGGCGACGAGGGCTGGCGTCGGCTGGCCGAGCTGCTCGCCACGCTGGAAGGCCGTAGCGGCGAAGCGATTCGCCTGATCGCCTCGACCCTGGCTGCCGACGGCGTGGCCCCGGACAGCGCCCAGGCGACCGCCGCCGCGGCCAAGCTGGGCCCGTTCCGCGCCGAGGTGCCGGCGCTGCGCCAGCGGGCCGAAGACATTCCCGACCTGGTCCGCGCGCTCGCCGAGCGGCTGCCAGCGCGCGAGGGTCTGACCTACCGCCCGATTCCCCTGCCGGCCCAGAACCGGCTGCGCCAGCACGACTGGCCCGGCAACCTCGCCGAGCTGGTCGATGTCGTTCGCAGCCTGCTCGACGGCCGGGATAGCGCGGTCACGGTCGAGGAGATCGACGAGCGACTGCGCGAGGCGGCCCGGGCCGGCGCTACGCTGACCGATTCGCCCTTGTTCGCCCTGCCCCTGCGCGAGGCCCGGGAAGCCTTCGAGCGGCAGTACCTGATCGTCCGCCTGCGCGAGGTCGGCGGCAGCGTCGGACAGCTGGCCGAAGGCGTGGAGATGGAACGCACCCACCTGTATCGCAAGCTCAAGCAGCTCGGCATCGACCCCAAGCAGATCCAGGAGGACGACGCATGATTCCCAGTCCGACCCGAACCCCGGTCCGCGCCTGATGCGGATCATCATTCTCGGTGCCGGTCAGGTCGGGTCGGGCATGGCCTACTCGCTGTCGCGCGAGGAAAACGATATCTCGGTGGTCGATACGGACCCCGAGCGCCTGCGCGAACTGCAGGAAAAACTCGACATCCGGACCGTGCTCGGCCACGCCGCCCATCCCGAGACGCTGATTCGCGCCGGCATCGAGGACGCGGAGCTGCTGATCGCGCTGACCAACTCCGACGAGACCAACATGGTCGCCTGCCAGGTCGCCTATTCCCTGTTCAATACGCCGACCAAGGTGGCGCGGGTCCGGGCGACGGACTACCTGTCCCACCCCGAGCTGTTCAACCGCGAGCACACCCCGATCGACGTGCTGATCAGCCCCGAGAAACTGGTCACGGACCACATCCAGCGACTGATCGACTACCCCGGCGCGCTCCAGGTGCTGGACTTCGCCGACGGCCGCGCCCAGCTCGTGGCGACCCGGGCGATCCGAGAAGGCAAGCTGGTGGGCCGCGCGCTGAAGAGCCTGCCCGACGAACTGCCGCCCGGGGTCGATGCGCGGGTCGCCGCGATCTTCCGTCGCGACCAGGCGATCATCCCGGAAGGCGACACGGTCATCGAGGTCGACGACATGGTGTTCTTCCTGGCCCCGACCCACGAGATCCGGGCGGTGATGGGCACCTTCGGCGCGACCTCCGGGCCGGCGCGGCGCGTGCTGCTGGCCGGGGGCGGCAACATCGGCGCCGGGCTGGCTCGCCGGCTCGAACGCGACCATCACGTCAAGCTGATCGAACGCGACCCCAAGCGCGCCGAGCGGATCGCCGAGAACGTCGATACGGCGATCGTGCTGGTCGGCGATGCGGCCAACGAGGACCTGCTGCGCGAGGAAGGCATCGACGAGATGGACGTCTACTGCGCGCTGACCAACGACGACGAGGCCAACATCCTGTCGTCGATGCTGGCCAAGCGGATGGGCGCGAAGAAGGTGATCACGCTGATCAACCGGCCGGCCTACGTCGACCTGGTCGAGTCCGACCGCATCGACGTCGCGGTCAGCCCCCAGCAGATCACGATCGGTGCGCTGCTGACGCTGATGCGCAAGGGCCACATGGTCCGCGTGCACTCGCTCCGGCGCGGCGCCGCCGAGGCCATCGAGGTGGTCGCCCACGGTGATCCGGGTCGATCGCGCATCGTCGGCCGCGAGATCGGCAGCATCCCCCTGCCCGCTTCGACCACGATCGGCGCCATCGTCCGCGGCGACGAGGTGGTCATCGCCCACCACGACGTGGTCATCGAGCCGGAGGACCACGTGATCCTGTTCGTCGCCGACAAGCGCAGGATCGCCGAAGTCGAACGCCTGTTCGCGGTCGAAGCCGTGTTCGTCTGATGCGCGCCTACGCGCCGGTCCAACGCGTCGTCGGCCTGTTGCTGGTGTTCCTGTCGGTGGGCTTCGTGCCGCCGCTCCTGTTCGCGCTGGTCAATGGCGACGGGGCGACCGGGCCGTTCCTGGCCAGCCTGGTCACCGTCGCGTTGATCGGGGCGGCCCTGTACCTGCCGGTACGCAACAACCGCCGCGAACTGCGTGTGGCCGATGGCTTCCTGGTCGTGGTCGCGTGCTGGGGCGCCGTGGCGCTGGCCGGCGCCCTGCCGCTGTACCTGGTCCTGGACATCGGCCTGGCCGACGCGGTGTTCGAATCGACTTCCGGCATCACCACCACCGGTGCGACGGTACTGGCCGGCATCGACGACATGCCGATCTCGATCCGCTGGTACCGCCAGCAACTGCAGTGGATGGCGGGCTCGGCATCATCGTCCTGGCCGTGGCGATCCTGCCGATGCTGCGGATCGGCGGCATGGAAATCTACAAGGCCGAGGTCACCGGCCCGGTCAAGGAGAACCGGCTCACGCCGCGCATCGCCGAGACCGCCAAGGCCCTGTGGCTGATCTACATCGGCCTGACCGTGATCTGCTCGCTGGCCCTGTGGGCCGCGGGCATGAACGTGTTCGATGCGGTCACCCATGCCTTCACCACGATTTCCACGGCCGGATTCTCCACCTACGACGCATCGGTGGCGCAGTTCGACAGTGCGCTGATCGACTGGCTGCTGGTCCTGTTCATGTTCGTCGCATCGATGAATTTCGCCCTGCACTTCCTAGCCCTGCGCCGGGCCACCGCACAGGTCTACCTGCACGATCCCGAGCTGAAGCTGTTCGCGATCCTCCTGCTCGGCATCTCGCTGCTGATCACGGCGCTCCTGTGGCAGCAGGGCGTCTACGAGACCTTCTGGGAATCGCTGCGCTATGCGGCCTTCCACGCCGTGTCCTACACCACGACCACCGGCTTCACCGCCGCCGATGTCTACCTCTGGCCGGGCACGCTGCCGCTGCTGATGATCCTGATCTCGGGCCTCGGCGGCTGCGCCGGTTCGACCACCGGGGGCTTCAAGATCGTGCGCGTGTACCTGGTGTCCAAGCAGGGCCTGCGCGAGCTCAAGCGGCTGATCCATCCGCGCTCGGTCGTGCCCCTGAAGCTCGGCGGGCGCACCCTGAACCCCGAGGTCGCCAATGCCGTGTGGGGCTTCGTCTCCCTGTACATCGTCTGCATCGTGTTCCTGACGCTGATCGTGTCCAGCCTCGAGACCGACCTCGTGACCTCGGTGTCGGTGGTGTTCTCGGCGATGAACAACCTCGGTCCGGCGCTCGGCGAGGCCGGCGCCAACTGGGGCGGTCTTTCGAACACGACCAAGTGGCTGATGAGCTTCGCCATGCTCCTCGGCCGGCTGGAGATCTTCACCGTGCTCGTGCTGCTGACACCGACCTACTGGAAGCACTGATCGCAGCGGGCAGCGGCGCACGTGCCGGACCACCGGCTGCTCCCGGCGCCACGCCGCAGACCAAGCGGGCGTCCGCGGCGGTATCCTTGCGCTTATGGGACCGGCCACCAACTACTACGTCCATCGCCAGGCGTTTCCGCTCTACCGCGGCGGCGCGCTTTCCAGCCTGCAGCTGGCCTGGGAGAGCTGGGGCACGCTGAACGCCGAGCGCAGCAACGCGGTGCTGCTGTTCACGGGCCTGTCGCCCGGCGCCCACGCCGCGTCGAGCGAGCGCGACCCGGAGCCGGGCTGGTGGGAGGACATGGTCGGCCCCGGCAAGCCGATCGATACGGACCGCTGGTTCGCCCTGTGCGTCAACTCCCTGGGCTCGTGCAAGGGCTCGACCGGACCGGCCAGCATCAACCCGGAGACCGGCCGGCCGTGGCGCCTGAGCTTTCCGGAACTGGCGATCGACGACGTCGCCCGTGCGACCCGGCTGGTCGTCGATCACCTCGGCATCGAGCGACTGGCCGCCATCGTCGGCCCGTCGATGGGCGGCCTGACGGCACTGGCCTGGATCAAGCATTTCCCCGATTCGGCCGACCGCATGGCGCTGATCTCCACGGCCTGCTCCGCCACGCCGATGGCGATCGCGATCCGCTCGCTGCAGCGCGAGGCCATCGTCACCGACCGCAACTTCCGCGACGGGCGCTACACGGAGGACGACTGGCCCGAGGTCGGCATGCGCATCGCGCGCAAGCTCGGCATGATCTCCTACCGCTCGGCCAGCGAATGGCAGGACCGCTTCGGCCGGCGGCCCCAGGACTATTTCCCGACCACGCCCTTCGGCATGCGCTTCGAGGTCGAGTCCTATCTCGAGACCCATGCGCGCAAGTTCGTCGGCAGCTTCGACCCCTGCTGCTACCTGTACCTGTCGCGCGCGATGGACCTGTTCGACTCCTGCGACACCGACAAGGGCCTGCGTGCGCTGTTCCGGCGCAGCTTCTCCGGCAAGGCGCTGGTCATCGGCGTGGAAACGGACCTGCTGTTCCCGCTCTGGCAGCAGCGCGACCTGGCCGCCGCGCTGGAAGCCGAGGACGCCGAGGTCGAGTTCCACGCGCTGCCCTCGGCCCAGGGCCACGATGCCTTTCTGGTAGACTTCGAACGATTCGGGCCACCGATTTCGCAGTGGCTGGACTGATCCAGACCCGAGCGGAGGAGCCGGAGTCACCATGTCAGGGATGACGCTCGAATTCGAAGGAAAACAGGAACTTGTCAAGCGCCTCGACGCGGTCATGGACGGCGATTGCGCGCGCACCATCACCGCCTGCGTACGCAACGTGCTCTGCGACCTGGTCGACAACCAGGTGCTGGCGCTACCGGCCTGCGTCCACGAGTGCCCCGGCGATCACTACGGCCGCCGCCTGATCCACAAGGACCAGCAGCGCGGCTATACCGTCATGGCGATGACCTGGGGACCCGGCCAGGCCACCCCGATCCACGACCACAGCGGCATGTGGTGCGTCGAGGCGGTCTGGCAGGGCGAGATCGAGGTCGTCCAGTACGAACTGACCGAGACCCGAGGCGACCGGTTCTGCCTCGAACCCCGGACCACGATGCGCGCCGGCGTCGGCAGCGCCGGCAGCCTGATCCCGCCGCACGAGTACCACACGATCGCCAACCCCTCGCCGCACTCCACCGCGGTGACGATCCATATCTATTCCGGCGAGATGACCGAGTGTTGCGTGTTCCGCCCGATCGAGGGCGACTGGTACGAGCGCTCCAGGACCGAACTCCATCTCGACGCCGCCTGACCCGCAGCAGCCTGCCCCGACGCGACCGGACCCGAAGTACAATCCAGCGTCTCGCCCCGTGCCGGGGTGGTGGAATTGGTAGACACGACGGACTCAAAATCCGTTTCTGGAAACAGAGTGAGGGTTCAAGTCCCTCCCCCGGCACCATTTATATTCAAGGGCTTATGCTATCAACCGACTGTCATCGGGCCTGCAGAGATAGCCGCGTGTAAGCTATCTGTAAGCCATCTGGCACCAAAATCTAGCGCGCGCCTCAGAGTACCCACCAACCAAACCTTCTCACCTTGGGAATGTTAATCACTAGGTCGATGGTTCGAATCCGACCCGGGGAGCCAAAAAAGAGAAGGCCTCGAGCGTATTTCACTGCCTCGAGGCCTTTTCTTTCTCGGGGGTCGGGTAACTGTGGGGTGACTTTCTCGGCCCGCTGACCGCCCTATTCGGCGTCGGGCAATTTCCTACCCCACGCCGAGCTGATTTCCTACAGACACCCCCGCCCTAACGTGTTCGCATTGAAGCCGCGCGGTTGGGACCGTCCAGGCACCTGACGAGCGAGACCGCGTCAGCCGGGTTTGTCCCTGCTGGTGCAGCTCCGTGAACCGACTAACGCAACCCGGCCGCCTGCGCGGTCCTGCCGCCTTCAGGCCAGGGAGACACCCGTCATGCTCTCACCCGACACGAGCGCACCGCGATCTATTAGCACCCGGAAGCAGGCCGACTGTAAGTTAGTCCTTCTCAGAGCATTCAAGTGGCCTTTTGGCTTTCAAGCGTTGCCCTGTCGTTTATCCACTGCATCAATCATAGAGTCAGGTCGAGATACGTCAAGAACCACAACCGAAATCTTATCCCTCAAATTAAGTGGAAGATCATCAGCAAGCATTGCTTCAAGCGCCTCAGCACTCTCGGGGCTTTCAGTGCCATCGCTTCTTTTCGGAGCCTTAAACTCGTTACCGAACCAAAAGACGAGATAGATCCCGAAACCGCAGGCGTCTGGATCTGCGGCATATCCTGAAAGCTGAGTCGACGCGGCCGTCCAAAGTTCGCTGTTGTTGTGCCGCTTGGCCTCAATTGGAAGATTCTTACCCGCGTGACTCAACAGTAGAATATCGGCTCTTGTGTCTTCGCCACGACGAGCCTCGGGCACGCTAGCTGCAACGCCATACCTTTGGAATCTCAGACGAAGTAGTTCCAAAAGACGGTCTCTATCATCGTTCTCGACTTGCGGCTCGGTAGCCGCTCCGTATCTGTCCGTATTCCAGAACCTCTTCCAAGGCATCTCGCTGCCAGACCTTAGCGTGCTCTTGTACCTCTCAACTTCTTCAAGAACGACAGCCGCAAGGTCCGCGGAAGTCGCCGGAGGGCCACCCGCAAGCGCGTCAATGAGTTGGCTCACTGAAGGAGAAGCGAACTGCTCGTCGCGCAGTTTGCGGGCGTGGTTTTCGGCTGCGTGGGCTATATGGGGCTTCCAGCTTGCATCGACCGCTTCTGCGAGCGCCTTAAGCTGCTCACAAACTTCCGCTGAATCTGACGCCTCGAGACGTTGGATCGCACCACGGACAATCGCGCTTGCACTTGTGGCATGCAACCAATCGCCATCGATCGCCGAGTGCTTTTTTCCGAGAACACCGATTCTGACGCGGTCCAATAGATCGGCGTTCGGACACAGCCCGGAGAGAGTATTCGCGAGGTCCCGATTTGAAGACAAAAGAGCTGCCTCAAGTTCTTCGTCCGGCAACCGTTCGCTAAATTCTTCAGGCAGTAGCGCCAGACACACGAACGACCAAATATTTCGTTGTTCCTGGTCGAGGTCATCACGCTCCAACGCGCCGCGTGCGAGCCCAACGAGTTCATCAATAGTCGAGCTTTCTGCGCATGCCTCGATCGCCTGCATCAGCGCGGGTTTCGGAAGATCTGGCCTCTCGCCAAGCAGGCCGAGCATGCACTGAGAGACTAGTGCCGGCTGACCTGCATTCGTAAGGTGATGGATTGCATCAAGGTAAACATCGCCAGCATCAAGAGCAGCTTTCCAGTATCGCAGCATCATGTCAGCGCCTTTCTCAGGGTCACCGGCCAAGCGCTCGACCGCCCAAACGGCAATCGACGGATCATCGTCAGCGCTGAAATAGGCTGTACGAAGCCCGACCAAGGCGGAGATCAAAGGAGAGGCCTCAATATCGTCTTCACGGCCGTGCAAAAGCGCCTGATGCAGTCCCGCTCCCACGACATGCTCCTTGCCGTATGCTCGATGACCAGCATGGGCCTTGCCCAGATCTTCAACTGAAATGCCGATATCGGTATGGATCGCAAATTGGACGAAGCCCTCCGCGATTGCGGCAACGATCTGTTCATTTGTATACTTGAGGATGCCGTCTAAAGGCGATTTATCTTTTCTGACTTGGGCATCGAGGTATAACTTGGCTGCCCAGTTCAAAACATGATATTGATCCGATTCGCCTCTATAGATTCGCTCTATGGATGGCGTGAGCGCAACGACGTTCTCTTCCCTATGAGTTGCGGTTTCCGCTTCTAGCTTAGCCTTTCGCCTCGCCTCCTTTCTTTTCCAATCCGCGTTCGGATCGGAGAGGAGAGACTTGATAAAGCCCTCATGCCCACCTTCTTGTTCTAGCACCGAAATAATCAGCTCTTTCCATTTCGGCCAGTGCGTATCGTTACTGGCCGCACAGGCAGCAATCTGGAACAATTTCTTTCTAGCCTTGCGCTCAGTCGTCGCCTGAGCAAGGCTCAGTATTCCTTGAATCAATGAGTCTGAAGGCAGCTTTCTCGCTATAGAGTTATACTCATGCAGGATAATCCAAGAATTTTTGTCACAGCTTTTTTCTTTATTAATCGCAACGAGCAGCTCCAATTCACGACGATCGGAATCGTAATCAATCCAACGCCCAATGGCCTTAACCACGTCGCTTTCGAGCATGTCCCAACGATTTTCTCGGAGGTTGCCGATCCAAGCCAGAAGCCGGGAGGCGGTTATCCCGGGGTTAGCTTCAAGTGTGGCAACGAACGCGCGGTTGAGGAGCGACTGGACCTCCGACTTGTGCCGTACCTTAGGATCACGTCTTCCTATACCGTTGTCGAAGAAATCCGGCCGTGGATACTGCGCGATCGCTGTGCTCAGTGAATAAAGCGAACCAACATCAAAGTTGCCCTCCCCATCGCCGGGATTCGCAGGAAAGCGGTCGGAATCCTCAAGCAGCGCGTACAGATCGGAAAAGCTAACATTCTTTGCTGACCCGGTCGAAAGGACACAAGCGCGGATTGCCAATTGGTCCGAGTCAATCGGCATAACGGCTAGACTGTCCAATAGATCACGTCGCATTCCATCTAGGTCATCAGCTTTTAATACGAGCACTTCAGCTGCTCGCTCCCGCATCCAAAGAGGTCGGGCTCGGTCGAGTGCGATCTCCTGCAGCTTTTCCGACATGCTCTCCATAGGAGGGCCGTCGGCAAGCGCCTGAAGGACAGTAACCTGCAGATGGCTGCGGATTTCGGCATCGAGAATGGCTTTGAAGTCATCCGCAAGATCATTGTCTACAAGCCCCCCAAAAACAGTTGCGTCATCCCGGGAAGCGAGAAAGAACGGATCGTCTCGATCTAGGTGGTTAAGGATCTCTAGTCGTCCAGCGATGTCAAGCGCTGCGGCGTCGCCATACGCTAGCACTGTTGCTGCATCGTTCCTTATGAGCCGTCTCGCACCAGCGGGGTCTCCCGCTGATTGAAGGTGGGCGGCAAACCACGCAAATAGCCCCCTGAGCTCGCTCGGAGCCTTTTGATCGCTTCCCGTGATTAGAGCAATGGCCCGCCGCAACGGTATTGCGGGCGCTGCCCCAGCTCCAGTCACTCTGTTTGCCAGAAAATTCCCTGCCAAAAACTCAGCGACAGCTCGGTGAAATGGTGCGAATTCATTTCCTTCTCCGTGGAACAAAGCCGTATCCAGGACGGCTCTTAGAACTTGCGGCTCAAGCCCCAGGATATGCTGCGCAACACACTCTTTTTGTTTGGACTTCGGAATCAGCGCATTTGATCGCCAAAGCGCTTTCGAACCAGAAGCGAGAAGGTAGAAGCAAATTGCGGCGGCCTCGCCGACGATCTCTTCCGCGCTCGGTCGCGGATCTGTTTCGCGCTGTGGGTCATGTTCATGGGCGAGTGCCAAAGTGGCTTTCGCGAACAACTCAAAACGAGATGTTGGCCACTGACCGTTAGCTACGACAACGGAGTGAAGAAGCTTTAGACTAAGCGGGTTCTCGAGAAATGCACCAGCATTTTGAGTGCGCGCATCGACGAAGAAGCGCTCAGGGTCGGGTTCTCCCATAGACGCCAAGATCCGCTGTGCTTCTTTCTGGTTAAGTGGCAGCAGATGCGCGACAACAATGGACTCATCACCCGCCGCCCGCCGCATTGCTTGGATGTCGGCTTCTGCGCGCCAGTCCTCTGCACGGCACGTAAGACGCCATCTGCGAATGCGGCTTTTCGAAATCGCATTCGTGAGGGCCAGAAGTTTGTCTTTAACGTCACCAGAACGATATTCATCAAGAGCATCAATATAAGCGGTTTCAGATGCGCTGATCAGAAAGCCATTCATGACTTCTCTACACGTTACGACTTCACCGCGCTCGGCACGAGCTTCGTGCTCCAGAGCAGTAGATTTCCCCGCACCGGGCTCTCCGAGCAAGACAACATAACGTTCGCGGCGCAATTGACTCAGAGGACAAATCACATTCTCGCCGTTAACTTGGAAGGCGACTCGTCTGTCTAGAGATGCATTTTCCATTTCGCTAAGATGCTTACCTGGGAGTGCTTTGGGAGCATGAAGCGGTTCGACTTCACAGCTTGGAGGCACCTTTTAAATTGTGCTCGTCCAATTAATCCTCATCAGGTTGACCTCGGCGGCTCACTACGTAATGAGCACCAAATAAGATCATCAGGACGAGGAGGTAAACAGGAACACCCCACCAGATGAGAGAAATGAAGGCAAAACCAACAACGGAAATCACATCCGCAGCTGAAACGTCGGGCCATTCGGAAACTATGAAAATCACAGCTCCTACGAACACCCAGATGATCAAGCCAAGCCCAAAGAGGAAAGTCCAAATAGTCGCAGGCTTTGACTCGGTAAAGTTTTTCATAGTTACGTTTCTACTGCATTGAAGCTTTTATCTGACGGTCAAGTGACTCAAAGGCCCTCTTGCCGACGAGTTCATTAGCCCAAGCTATGAAGGCCGTATGGTTGTCGCCTTCGCCAATTGTACTAATTGTTACACCGCCAGCTCCGAAATGCGCTCTTCGATCAATGGTCCCGTTGTGAAGAACGTGGTACCACTTCGTTTTATTAACCAAGCGGAGCTGCGAATCAAATCGACTAAACGTTACCGGACCGCCCGGAAAGATCAACCATCCCGCATAGCCGCCATCTCCATCCCTGACCGGTTCACCCAAGTTGGGAAAGCCATGGCGAGGCGCTGGAAACATCAGCATCATCTCGAACACCAGTTCTGGAGAGCAAGTTGGCGAGGGAGTGCATATTAGAATCTGGTCGGTCTCATAGTAGTGGGTGGGCCTGCCGCTAGAACTCAAGTAAGAGTTATAAACCCCACCGACCGTCGTCTGAGCACCCAATCCAATGGTTGTACCAAGCGAAACTCCAAGGCCAAGCTGGACAAGACTGATATTGCCTGACGGATCAACTCGGTTTACCGGATCTCCGTGGTTAAATTTGTACTTGTGCAATGTTTGCGGCACCCAGATCATGCCCGGGAAAGCATCCATCGTCGGGAACCGGCCAGTTGTCGGGCTATAATACCTCGCACGAAGATAGTAAAACCCAAGCCCCGCCTCATACTGCTCCCCGGTGTACAGGAACCCACTGTCCGTCAGCCCCTCCCGGTGCTCCAGCTCCCCGTACGCGGTGTAAATAAACCCGTCCGTCGCGGCCCCACCCGCATCCGACAGCGCCCGCGTGCTGCCCAGTCCGTCCGCGTGGTAGGTATGCACCGCCCCCTCCCGTGTGTGGGCGATCAGGTCGTCGCCCCGAAGGTAAAGAATGTCGGCCCCGGCTCCTGACTCCTCGATCACCTGCGCGTAATCCCGGTTCGCATCGACCAGGAAGTCCGTACGCTGGCCGTTCTGGGTCCGCCTCTGCCGAATCCCGTTGACGTCGTAGGCGAACTCCAGCGTGGCCGAACCCGCATCGGCACGAACCAGTCGGTCCCGGCTGTCGTAGACGTAGGACGTATCCAACACGCCGTCGACCCGCTTCTCGAGCGTGTTGCCGTTGGCGTCGTATAGGTAGTCGATCGTTCCGTCGGGGCCGATCTCCTGTTGCAGCCGGTCGTTGGCGTCGTAGGCGTACTGCGTGACCTGTCCGTTCTCGGTCTCGGTCAGGCGGTTGCCAACGTCGTCGAAGGTCCAGGCGGTCGTCCGGTTGCCGCGGACCGGGTCGGTGACCCGCTCTTCGGTCAACCGATACAGATCGTCGTAGGTGTAGTCGACCACCCGTCCGTCGAGTTCGGACATCTGCAGCCGGTGCCCGGCCAGGCCCAGCGTGTAGGTCTGGCGGCTGAACGGAGTGCCCAGGGGATCGCGGTGCGTGACCTCGAGCAGGCGGTTCAGGTCGTCGTAGGCGTAGTCGGTTCGCGTCCCGTTGGCGTGCTCGACGGCCTGGCGGTTGCCGACCTCGTCGTACTGGTAGGTGGTGATGACGCTGCCGTCGTCGACGGTCGCCAGCCGGTTCAGCGCATCGAAGTCGTAGGTGACGGCCTGTTTGGCGGTGACGAGACCCACGCGGTTGCCGGCCGCGTCGTAGGCGTACTCGATGACCTGCCCCGTCGGATGCGTGACGCGGACCAGGCGGTCGCGAACGTCGTAGTCGTAGTCGGTGACCCCGCGCTCGTCCAGGACCGTGTCGACCTGGCCGGTCGGCGTGTAGGTCATGGTCTCGACCTGCCCGTCGGCGTACTCCGCGCGCACGAGGCGATCGGTGACGTCGAACTGGAAGGCGCTCGGTGCACCGTTGAAGTCGACCCGCTCGGTCCGGTTGCCCACCGCATCGTAGCCGTAGGTCTCGGTCTGCCCCAGCGGCAGCGTGCGCGAGACCACCCGGCCCAGGTCGTCGTGCGCCCAGCGGGTCTCCCGGCCCAGCGCATCGCGCTGCAGGATCCCGCTGGACTGTTCGTCGTAGCCGTACTCGGTGCGTTGGCCGAGCGCGTCGACCACGGCGGCCAGGTTGCCGAGCGCGTCGTACTCGTACGTGGTGGCCTGCCCGGCCGGATCGGTCTGGCTGATCCTCCGGCCCAAAGCGTCATACGCGGTCTCGCTGCGCGTGCCGTCCGGGAAGACCACCGCGGTCTGGCGCCCGGCGGCGTCGTACTCGTACTCGGTGCGGTGGCCCCTGGCGTCGACCATCGCGACCCGGTTGCCGCGGAGGTCGTACTCGAACTCGGTGCGGTGGCCCAGGGCATCGATGGTGGCCGTGCGCTGGCCGGCGGCGTCGTACTCGTACTCGGTGCGGTTGCCGCGCTCGTCGATGCTCGCGATCATCCGGCCGGCGGCGTCGTACTCGCTTCGCGCGCGCGGGTTGTCGCTGTCGTCCAGCGGCGTCTCGTCGGGCAGGATCGTCTCGATCAGGCGATTGGCGGCGTCGTACACCATGCGCGTGATCCGCCCGGCGCGATCGGTTTGTGCGACGACATTGCCTTCCGGGTCGTACTCGCTGGTCTCGATCGTCCCGTCCGGGTAGCGCGTCAGGACCAGATTGCCGCGCGCATCGTATTCGTACTCGGTGCGTCGGCCCAGCGCGTCGACGGTGGCGCTCTGCTTGCCGATCGGGTTGTACTCGGTGCGCGTCACGTGGCCGAGCGGGTCGGTGGTGGCGATGATCCGGCCGGCGTCGTCGTAGGCGTAGCTGGTGACCAGGTCGCGGACGACGCCGTTCGCGTCGGTGCGCGTGGTGGTTTCGGTCAGCGTCCGGCCCATCGCGTCGTAGGTGAAGGTCGTCCGGGTGCCGTTTGCGTCCTCGCGCCAGGCCGGCAGCCCGCTGAAGGCCGACCCGTCGCACTTCGCCTGGATCGTGGTCCGGAACCCAAGCGCGTCGGTCACACCCTCGGACGTGCCGGTGCCGCAGGACCCGAAGCCGGCGTCCCAGTGGAACTCGGTCAGGTTCCCGAGCGCGTCCGTGCTGGTCCGCAGGTTGCCGTTCTGCGAGAAGTAGGAATTGGCCAGGATGACGGTGCCGCTGGCATCGGTCTGCGTCAGCAGGCCGTTGCGGTCATCGTAGGTGCTGGAGGTAGTCCGGCCCAGCGGGTCGGTCTGGGTCAGCGGGTTCCCGCGGTCGTCGTAGGTCCACTCCGTTCGATGGCCGAGCGCGTCGATCTGGGCGGTCTCGTTGCGGTCCTCGTCGTACTCGTACAACGTGGTCTCGCCGAGCGCGTTGGTGTCGCTGAGCACGTTGCCTTCGTCGTCGTAGATCAGCACGCGGCTGTTGCCGCGGCGATCGCGGATGACCTGGCTGCGCCCGTCGATGTCGTGGGTCAACTCGATCCGGTTGCCGTCGGCGTCGATCGTGGCGACCAGTCGACCGTCCTCGTCGTACTCGTTGCGGCTGACGCGCACGCCCCTCGGATCGAGGATATCCTCCAGAAGGTGCGGCTGGCCGTCGACGTAGGTGTACTGGGTCAGGTCACCGATCGGGTCGACGCTGCCGACCAGGTTGCCGGCCGCGTCGTACTGGTACGACACCATCGTGCCGTCAGGCGAGACAATGTCGGTGATCCGGCCCAGGGCATCGCGGACGAACTCGAGTGCAAATCCGTTTCTGGAAACAGAGTGAGGGTTCAAGTCCCTCCCCCGGCACCATTCGCATCCCCCTCGTCGCCCGGGTCGCCTTCGAGCGCGGCCTCGAAGGCCTGCAGCGCGTCGCCGGCCATCGGGCGGGCGAACAGGAAGCCCTGCCAGCGCACCTTGCCGAGCGCCCGGGCCGCCTCGCGCTGGCGCTCGGTCTCGATACCTTCCAGAACGACGTCCAGGCCGAGCTGGTCGGCCATCTGCACCATGCTCGCGACCAGGGTGGCCTTCGGCGAGTCGGTGCCCAGGCTCGACACGAAGGTCCGGCTGATCTTGACCCCATCCAGGGTCAGTTCGTGCAGGTAGGCCAGGCTGCTGTAGCCCTCCCCGAAATCGTCGACGTGCACGAGGTAGCCGCGCTCGGCCAGGCGCTGGATCGGCCGATGGACCCCGAGCAGGCTGCGCTCGGTGATCTCGAGCACGATCTGGCCCGGCTCGATGCCGATCGACAGCAGGCAGTCCTCCAGCGACGACTCCAGCGCCTCGCCCTCCAGGTCCTGCGCCGAAACGTTGATGGCGACGCTCAGGTGACTTCGTGCCGCCAGCCAGCTGCCGAGGTCGGCAGCGACGTTTTCGATCATCGCGCGGGTCAGCCCGCTGGACTCTCCGCCGGCTTCGGCCGCGGCCACGAAGTCGTCCGGCGCGCGCAGGTTCGAGGGCGCCGAGGGCCATCGAGCCAGTGCCTCGACGCCGATCAGGCGTCCGCTTCGGGCATCGAACAGCGGTTGGTAGCGGGCCTTGATGGCGCCGCTGGCGATCGCGCGCCGAATACGCATCGCCGGCGTGCAGTACTTCAGGCAGATGAGCTGGATGAACAGGTAGGCCGCAAGGCCGGCGATCGCACCGAGCCCTGCGAATCCGGCCCACGCGACGGATGCCGAAGGTACGGTCCCGGGGCTGCCGAGCACGCCGCGCAGGCAGAAGCCGTCCTGCTCGCTGCAGACTTCGGCAACCAGCGTCCCCGGTGAAACCGGCTCGACCGGCTCCGTGCCGGGTTCGCCGTACAGCGCGTACCAATCGGCACGGGCCCGATCGGACACCTGGAGGCCGTCCAACCACGGCGATGCGCTCAGGCCTTCGACCACGACCGGATCGACCAGCGCATTCATGTGGCGCAGCTGCAGCACCATGGTGGGGCGGCTCAGCGACAGACGCACGCTGCGATAGGCGTAGAGCGAGATCCGGCCGTTGTCGACGATCAGGTCGGGAAGGCTGCTGCGCACGGGGTTGGCAATCTCACCAAGGGTCGTCGAGCAATGCAGGGTACGGTCGCGGACGATGCCGATATCACGCAGGTAGTCCAGGCCGAACAGCTCCCGGCGCAGTCGTTCGAGGGCCTCGGGCGAGCAATCGGGTGCACCGGCGGACGGAACCCGGACAGCCAGCGACCGGAACTCCCCGAGCGCGCGGGACAGGCGTTCGACCGCCGCTTCGGTCGCGTCGCGCAGGTTGGACTCGAGTTCCAGCTGGCGCTGGCGGTCCGCCCAGTACCCGGCGGCCAGCGCTCCGCTGGTCATCAACATGGCCAGCAGGAGCATCGCGGACGGGCCGCGCAGTCGCCCGGCCTGGTCGATATCGATCAGGCGCATGCCCCGAGCGCCGGGCCCGTGAGCCCGGCAGGTTCAGGTCGGCCGGGCTCCGGCCGGACGTGGAGTGACGGGCTGCTCCCCAAAGCGCCTCCTCCAGGCGGGTCGCCGGTCCGCGTGAACGGACCGCCGTGGTTCTTGACGAGTCGAAAGAATACCCCAGCTCGACCGTCGACCGTTCACCCGCCCGGCCGGCGGCGGCCTACAGGTCGCGAGCGACCCGGAAGCCGACGCGTGCGTCGGTGCTGTCCTCGCGGCTCGAAAGCCGGAACGCCGAGCGGCTCATCGCCGGGGTCGAGGACCACGAAGCGCCACGAATCATCCGGCGTTCGCAGCCGGGGTTGACCCAGGCCGTACCGTCGCTCGGCGCACGGACGTAGCTGTCGTGCCAGCAGTCCTCGAGCCACTCCATGACGTTGCCGCCCATGTCGTAGAGTCCGAAGGGATTGGTCTGCAGACTGCCGACCGGGGCCGGACCCCAATAGCCATCGGTGTAGCGATCGAAGGCCACGGTCCAGGTGCGCGAGTCGGTGAACTGGTCGCCGCTGCCGGTCACGTTCTCGACCACATCGTCCGGGCTGCCCTCGCCCCACCAGTACGTCGTCTGGGTACCGGCGCGCAGGGCGTACTCGAATTCGGCTTCCGACGGCAGTCGATAGGGCCGATCGGTCCGACGCGCCAGCCAGGTCACGTAGGCGTTGGCGTCGTTCCACGAGACGTGGATCACCGGCAGGTCCGGATCGGCCTCGTCGCCGACGTAGTTCATGCGCCAGGTCACTCCGCGCTGTTCGTCGACCCGGCCGCTGCCGGCCCGGTACACCTTCGAACGGCGCGCGCGTTCGGCGTCGGTCACGTATCCGGTCTCGTCGACGAAGCGTGCAAACTGGCCGACGGTGATCTCGGTCTGCGAAAGCGCGAAGCCATGGTCGAATTCGACGCGGAACTGGGGACCCTCGTTATCGACCCGATTGTCCTCGTCTTCCGGCGAGCCCATCAGGAAATCACCAGCGGGAATCACGACCATGACCGGTCCGAAACCGTCGTCTTCACCGAGACCGTCCTGGAAGACCTGGCCGGGCTCGAAGCCGCCGTAGCGAATCGCGTCGTCGAGCAGCGTGCGCAGCGATTCGACCTGGTCGGTCGGTGCACCGAGTGCGACCAGCTGGTTGATCTGGGTCTCGGCCCGGTCGTAGGCCTCGTCATCGATCGACGAGCGCACGTCGGCGGCCAGAGCGCGGACCTGGTCGGCACGGCCCGCGGCCAGATCGGCTTCCAGCGCGGCGATCCGATCAGCGTCCGCATCGCGCTCACCAGCGGCGATCATCAGCGCCGCGGCGGTTTCGAAATCGTTCTCCGCGATCGCGGCCTCGGCGCTGTCCAGCAGCGCCACCCGCACCGCGTCCAGGCCTGCTTCGGCCTCCGCGTTGCCTTCGTCCTGTTCCAGTACGCGCTGGTACAGCGTCCAGGCC
This sequence comes from Wenzhouxiangellaceae bacterium, assembly GCA_965222675.1. Lineage (GTDB taxonomy): Bacteria > Pseudomonadota > Gammaproteobacteria > Xanthomonadales > Wenzhouxiangellaceae. The sequence continues at coordinate 2,987,837 of OZ244963.1, forward strand.
GAGGCATCGGCCGGCTCGAGCAGGTTGCCCTCTTCCAGCGCTTCATCGGCCTGGGCCAGCAGCCGGGCCACGGTCTCGGCCTGCGTCCGCGCCTGGGCCACTTCACCGACCACCGAACGGTCCGGATCCAGGGTTCCGATCACGTTGGCCAGGCGCGTGGCCAGGGCCAGGTCGCCGTCGTCCAGCGCCGCGCGGGCCTGGGCTTCGACATCGTCGAGCAGGTCCGAAAGTTCGGCGGCGATCTCCGGGTCGTCCGGCACGAAGGCCCGACGGGTCAGCAGGTTCTGCAGCTGCGCATCCTGGTCCGCGTCGGGCAGCGAGACCTGCGGCTGCGCCTCGACCGGCGTGGCCGGCGTTTCGATCGCCGGAATGTCCATCGACCATTCCTGGGAACCTTCGCCGATCACGTCCCCCAATCGTCGGACCCGTCGATCCTCTCCCTGCTCCTCTGCTTCTTCGGCGGCGGCCGGATCGGCCTGCGCGCCCTCCTGTTCGTCCTGTGCCCATGCGCTACCATGCAGCGCGAGCACCACGAACAGTCCCATCAAGGCATACGAACATTTCATCTGGAAATTTCCTGCTGCGAGTGTTTCAAGTAGCGCGCGGCAACCTTCTTCTGGGCGCTCGCGGGCCAAGCCCTTTCCGCGTAAACATAGCGCAACTGGTTGGACGCGACAAGCAGACCGGACGATCCGGACGGGAACCCGAACCATGAGCTGCACACACCAACGACTCGCACCCGGCGACATGCTGGACGCGCCCCGCCATTTCATCGATCGAATCGACGCGCTAGAGGCTCACGCTCCGACCGCGGAAGCGTGCCATGCCTTCGGTATCGACACTGAATTCGTGCGCGAGCGCACATTCTTCCCGCAGCCTGGCCTGCTGCAGTTCAGCGACGGAAACGAAGTCTGGCTGATCGATCCGGTCGCCCTGGCCGGAGCGGAAGAATTCGTCAGCCGACTGGCCGAATGGATGCGGAATCCGGGCCGGGTCAAGATCCTGCACAGCGTCGGCGAGGATTTCGAGGTCATCGAACGGGTCTGCGGCGCGCTGCCCGATCCACTGTTCGATACGCAGATCGCAGCGGCCATGCTCGGCCTCCCGCTCCAGTTGAAATACGAAACGCTGGCCGAAGAACGGCTCGGCGTGACCTTCCCCGGCGGCCTGGGCCGGAACAACTGGCTACGGCGCCCGCTGCCGGAGGCCTGGATGGCCTACGCGGCGCACGACGTCATCGGGCTTCCGGAGCTGATGGAACGGCTGAGCGAGGGTCTGGTCCGGACCGGACGGCTGGACTGGCACCGCGAGGACTGCGCGCGGTTAGTCGAGCGGGCGCGCCGGGAAATCGATCCGCTGACCCGGGTTCGCGGCGCGGACCGCCTCGACGACGACGCGCTGGCCCGACTGGACCGCATGGCGCGCTGGCGCGACGACGAAGCGCGTCGGCGCGACCTGCCGCGGACCTTTATCGCCGCCGACCCGGCCCTGCTGGAGATCGCCCGGCGCAATCCCGGCGACCCATCGGGCCTGGATGGCATCGACAAGCTCAAGCCCGGCGCGGCCCGTCGGTTCGGTCCGGCGCTGATCGAGTGCTGCCGCACGCCCACCCCGGGCTTCGTCCGCCCGCCGGAGCTGGAACCGCTGACCCGGGACGACCGCGATGCGGTGGCCGATCTGCAGAAGACGGTGCGTGCCCGTGCCGAAGAACTCGGCGTCGACCCCGCGCTGCTGGCCAGCAAGCGCGAACTGACCCGCATCGTGCGCGGCGAGCGGCCGGACTGGCTGGACGGATGGCGCGGCGAACTGTTCGGGACCGATCTCGACCCCTGATTCCCGCCCCGCCGTCGGCCGGCCCGCACGGCCGGTCCCGGCGCCCACCCGCGGGCTGCTCTGGTACTCTTGAGCCCGGCGTCGCCCCGGTAGCTCAGCGGATAGAGCAGCCGCCTCCTAAGCGGCAGGTCGCAGGTTCGACTCCTGCCCGGGGCACCACCATCCCCGGCTCGGCGAGTGTCGGCTGACGACCCCGGACCGACGACCCGGACCGACGACCCCGGACCGACGACCCGGACCGACGACCCGGACCGACGACCCGGACCGACGACCCCGGGCCGACGACCCCGGGCCGACGATCCTGAAGCGACGATCCTGAACCGACAACTCCGGGTCGACTCCGACCGGCTTGACCAACTCCGGACCTGCGATGAACCGACTCCCGACCCTCGACATCCACTCCGATCACCCTCGCCGACGCGCGAGCGCACTCGACCCGCGCCCGCCCGGCGGCCGCTCGAAGGCCGTGGCCCGGCTCCTGGCCAGCACCCTGCTCCTGGTCTGCGGCCTCGTCGCCGCCGAACCGGTTTCGCTCTGGCAGCTCGACGCCAAGGCCGCCCGAGGCGACGGACCGGTGGCCGCGTTGCCGACATCGGCCCGTCACCCGATCCTGGTCGACCCCGACGGCCTGGCCGAAGCGGCGCCGGTCGCGCTGCGGCTCGCCGACGGCCGCACCGTCACGGTGCGTACGGGACCCGCACAGCGCCACGACAACGGCGACCTCAGCGTCCGCGTGCGCAGCGACGCCAAGTCGCCGGTTCCGGCGGCCGGCCTGTTCACTGCCGGTGCGTCCGGCCTGTTCGGGCGGCTCCGGGTCGACGGCCGGCTGATGCTCGTCCACAGCGACGTCTCCGGGGCCTGGTTGATCGACGCTTCCCGTCCCGAGCTGGTCGTCGACGCGTTCGGCGCCGACGCGGTGACCCCGGCTTCCAGGGCGACGGCGAGCGGGGACCGGGACGCCGCGGCGGACCTGCACGGCGCGGTCGACAGGTCGGTCGGCAAGTCGGCCGGCAGGTCCACGCAGGCGACCGTCATCGACGTGATGTTCATCTACCCCGACACCATGCAGGCGCGCTATCCCGGTGGCCTGCTCGAGACGCGGATCAACCACCTCGTGGCGATCGCCAACCAGACGCTGGCCGATTCCGGCGTGCCGGCGGTCGTCCGCAAGGTGCTGCAACGACCCGTCGGCCCGCTACCGACCGACAACAACAGCGAGATGCTCGGCCTGCTGTCCGACGCGGTCGACGGGACCTTCGTGCCGGGCCTGAGCAACCTGGCCGCGATCCGGGACCAGGTCGGCGCCGACCTGGTCGTCTTGACCTGGCCGCACGACATCGAAACCCGCGGCTCCTGCGGCATCGCGTTCTTTCCCCGGCCGGCCGAAGAGCCCGATCCGCGCTACGGCGTCCACATCACCAACGACGGGGTCAGCAACTGGTCGATCTGCTCCGACGCCGTGTTCACCCACGAACTGGGCCACAACCTGAACGCACGCCACCAGCAGTTCCCGGGCGACGATCCGGCCCTGTCGAACTATGCCTACGTGCAGCTCGGCCGCTTCAATACCGTGATGGGTTCCTTTGGCACCGGCGACCCCAACCGCTTTCTCCGGCTCGACCGCTTTTCCTCCCCCGATCTCCAGTGCGGAGGCGGACCCTGCGGTTCCGTAATCGACGGCGACCGGGCCGACAATGCCGCCGAACTGCGGCGCCGGATCGGCCAGGTCGCGGCGTACCGGGGCGGCACCTCGACGGTGGCCGCGCCGGACCCGGTCGACGCCGACAGCGACGGCGACGGCGTGCCCGATTCGATCGATTCCTACCCGCTCGACCCATTCGACGGACAGGCCCCGACCCCGCCGCCACCCCCGACGTTCACCGGGCGCGCGCTGCGCGCGACCGGCGCCATCGACGACTTCGAGATCCTGGTCGTCGACAGCGCGCGCGACCAGGTGCTCGCATTCAATAGCGACGGCAGCGCGCGGGGCACGGCCGCGGCCCCGCAGGCGGTCGACGACCTGCCGGTACTGACCGAGTTCAGCGACCTGGCCGTCGACGGCAACGGCCTGGTCTGGCTGCTCGCCTCGGCCGACGTCCGTCGCTACGACCGGGCAACCGGTGCGCTGGTCGATGTATTCCTCGATTCCGAGCGGCCCGAACCGCGCGAGCTGCTCAGCGCCTTTCCGCGGGCCCTCGGCTTCGACCCGGACGGCGGCCTGGTCGTGCTCGGCGACAACGCGGTCGAGCGCTACGACGAGGCCGGCCGGCGGCGCGCCGAGCCGCAGTCGGGCGACCCGGACAATCCGGCCGACTGGAACACGTTGACGAACCTGCCCCTGCGCGCCTTCGCGTTCGGCTCGGACGAGCGTTTCTACCTGGCCGAGGGCGGCCAGGGCCGGATTCTCGTGTTCGATACGTCGAACGGCGCGCGCCTGCAGAGCCTGGCCTTCGGTGGGCAGCTGCGCGATCCACGCGACATGGCCTTCGGACCCGACGGTCTCCTCTACGTCGCCGACGGAACGCGCGTGGTCCGCTTCGATCCGAACCTGCCCGGCCAGCCGGAAATCCTCGTTCCGCCGGGCCGCGGCGGACTGATGAGCGCACGGGCGCTGGCCTTCGGACCCGCCGGCGACCTCTTCGTGGTCGACCGCGTGCGCGGCGGCGTAGTGCGCTTCGATGCCGCGACCGGCGGGTATCTCGGCGACGCGGTCGCCCCGGGCGGGCTCGAGGCGGGCGAAGCGATCGCGATCGCACCGAAGCTGCGCGCCGTCCGACCGGGCCATTCGGGCCACTGGTTCGATCCGGACCGCTCCGGCGAAGGCTGGCTGGTCGAGGTGCTGCCCGGCGGCCGCGCGGCGGTGCTGTGGTTCACCTACCCGGCCGAGGGCGAAAGCGACGAGCAGCTCTGGCTGACCGGCGCCGGCACGATCGAAGACGATGCCATCGTGATCCCGGAACTGCTCCGGGCGCGCGGCGGACGGTTCGGCCCGGGCTTCGACCCGGACGACATCGAGTTATCGAGCTGGGGGACCCTGACGCTGCGCTTCGACGATTGCCGAAGCGGCCGGGCGGAATGGTCCGGGCCCGGCGACTACGGAACCGGAGCGCGCGACATGCAGCGCCTGGCCGGAATCGAGGGCCTGCCGTGCGAGCAGGTTCCGCGCCCGGCTGCAGCCAATCGACCCGGTCTCAGCGGCCAGTGGTACGACCCGGCCCAGGACGGCCAGGGCTGGCTGCTGCAGGAAGTCCGTCCTGGCGAGCTGTTCCTGGCCTGGTTCACCTACGATCGCGATGGCACGCCGGCATGGATCGTCGGCAGCGGTACGCTCGACGACCGCATCGCGACCTTCGACGAGCTGCTGATCACCCGCGGCACGCGCTTCGGCGACGATTTCGATTCCGCCGAGGTCGACCTGCTGCCCTGGGGAGATGCCACCTGGACCTTCGAGACCTGCTCCCGCTCGACGATCGAGTGGACGACCGGGGATCCGGCCTTCTCGAGCGGACAACTGCAGCCGGTCCGGCTGACGCGGCTCGACTCGATCGACTGCGCGCTCGCGACGCAGGACTGATCAGACGGCCGGCGCCCGGCCCGGCCTCAGCGATCGCCGACGAATTCGACGAAGCCCTTCAGCCAGCGATCGATCTGCCTGGCCGTGCGTTCGTCCGGACCAGCCTCACCGAGCGCTTCGGCGGCGCCGGAAACGCGCAGGTGCTCCGGGAAAAGGTCCGCCTTGAACTGGCGCAGCATCACCAGGCTGCCGGCCTGGGCAAGCGTGGTGCCGAGTCCGCCCGGCGTCGCGCCGCACAGGGCGGTGGGTTTGCCGGAGAAGGTCGGCGCCATCTTCTCGGGCGGCCGGGTCAGCCAGTCCAGCGCGTTCTTGAACACCCCCGGCATGGTGCCGTTGTACTCCGGCGTCGAGAGAATCAGCCCGTGCGCGGCGTCGATGCGCTCGCGCAGGGCTTCAACCGATTCGGGCACGCCCTGCTCGTCTTCCAGGTCGCCGTCGTAGAGCGGAATGCCGTGCAGCGTGGCGCAGTCCACGGCCACGCCGTCGGGCGCCCGTGCGGCCAGCGCGCGAGTGAGGCGGGTATTGAACGATGCGCGGCGCAGGCTGCCGCTGATGGCGATCAGCTTCATGGTGAACGTCTCCTTGGGACGAGGTCGGTCGTCGGAATCGAACAGCGGACTACAGGGATCGGGAATCGTGGCCGGTGGGGTGGACCACACCCGACCCCGCGTCGTGCGCCTGCCTGACCGGCGGCGCTCGGACCCGATGCTCGCTCTGCTCATTGTGCACGCGAGCGGTGAATGCAGGACACCGCACAATCCCTGGAGGCCCTTGCGGCACTTGAGGGCAATGCCGTATAGTGCGTCGCTGGACCTGTTGCAGGTCCCGCCCCGTCACGACCTCAATTCAAGAGAAAGGGAGTAGTACAAGATGAATTTGAAGAAGAACGCGACCCTGATCGCCGCAGCAGCCGCCCTGTCGCTGGCCGCTGGTGCAAGCTGGGCCCAGGACGGCAAGACCGGCGCAAGCGCCCTGATGACCTCCGCCGACGGCTCCATCGCCGTGTCCGAGCCGACCTTCTCGCCGCGCGGCGCGGCTTCGATCAGCTGCCAGAGCTTCGACGGCATCGACAGCTGGGATGGTCTCGACGACACCGACAACATCGTCATCGACCTGAACATCGGCGCCGGCAACACGCTGACCGGTGTGGGTTGGGACATCGGCATCGCGACCGTCGGCGGCAGCTGGCTGAGCGAAGCCACGATCCAGCATTCGGATTCCAACGGTTCGGCCGACCCGAACGCGATCAACCTGAATGTCGGCGTCGGCGATGACACGTCCGGCGACCAGGACTACACCTCCGGCGGCACCATCGTCGACTTCTCCGACAACGGCCTGCCCGACATCGTCGCCGGTGCCGACGGCATCCTGCGTCTGCAGATCTTCGAGAGCTTCGACGACAACGCCGATGCCATCGACGCCAACATGCGCAACGCCGCAATGCCGGCGCTGTGCGCCGGCCTGGCGTTGGTCTGCACCGACCAGGCCGCCTGCAATGGCGCGGTCACCGGCCTGCCGCAGAGCCAGCCGGTTCCGGTCAACAACCCGTGGGCCCTGGGCCTGCTGGTCCTGGTCCTGGCCGGCCTCGGCTTCGTGGCCGTTCGTCGCTTCGCCTGATCGACGGACCTGACTTCGGCCCCCAACCGGGCCGAGTGAAGAAAGGCGGCCCCGGGCCGCCTTTTTTCTTGCCTGAAAGGCGGTCACACGCTCTCCCGACTCCGACCCGGTTCCGACCCGGTTCGCAGCCGATGCGCGACCGAAGCCCGGCGCCGCGCGGATCGAGCGGGTACACTCTGCGCCACACGAAACTCACACCAGAACCCCACCGAAGTCGACCGGGAGGAACTCCGTCATGGGCATGCTGAAGGGCAAGAAGGCACTGATCGTCGGCGTGGCCAGTCCCCGCTCCATCGCCTGGGGCATCGCCGAGGCGATGCATCGCGAAGGAGCGGAACTGGCGTTTACCTACCAGAACGAAAAACTCAGGAGCCGGGTCGACAAGATCGCCGCACAGACCGGCTCGTCGATCGTCCTGCCGCTGGACGTGGCCGAGGACGACCAGATCGATGCGGTGTTCGAAACGCTGAAGTCCGAATGGGACGGCCTGGACATCATCGTCCACGCGGTCGGGTTCGCGCCGCGCGACCAGATCGAGGGCGAGTTCGCCGACGTCGTCTCGCGCGAAGGCTTCCGGATCGCCCACGACATCTCCAGCTACTCCTTCGCGGCCCTGGCGCGGGCGGGCCGGCCGCTGATGGAGGGCCGCAAGGGAGCCCTGCTGACACTGAGCTACCTCGGCGCGGTCCGCGCGATGCCCAGCTACAACGTGATGGGCCTGGCCAAGGCCTCGCTGGAAGCCGGGGTCCGCTACCTCGCCCACGGCCTGGGACCGGACGGCATCCGGGTCAACGGCATTTCCGCCGGCCCGATCAAGACCCTGGCCGCCGCCGGCATTTCCAAGTTCCGGGCCATGCTGGACCACGTCGAGACCACCGCACCGCTGCGCCGGAGCGTGACCATCGAGGACGTCGGCAACACCGCGGCGTTCCTGTGCTCGGACCTGGCCGGCGGCATCACCGGCGAGATCACCTACGTCGACGCCGGCTACAACATCGTCGGCATGGCCGGCCTGGACTGAGCGTCGAGAAGCGGATTGCGGAAAACGCGAGCTCTATACCGCAGATGAACGCAGATAAGCGCAGATAGAACCGAAAACCGAATCTTCGATACTGCAAACGGATGGACACCGGGCCTTGAGACCAGAACTTTCGATTTCGGTCTGCGACGTCCCGGAATGATCGATCGTTCGAAGCTCTGCCCCTCGGTCATCCGGTCGCCGGCAGTTGGATGGCACCCGGCGCTGCATTGACGGGCTTCAATCTGCGTTCATCTGCGTTCATCTGCGGTTCCAATTGCTTCTCCCTCGAACACGAAAACGCCCCGGACAAGCCGGGGCGTTTCACGTTGCCGATCGTCGGAATCGGGATCAGACGAGCTTTTCGAGCTCCGGGACGATCTCGAACAGGTCGCCGACCAGGCCGAAGTCGGCGATTTCGAAGATCGGCGCTTCGGGATCCTTGTTGATGGCCACGATCGTGCCGGCGTCCTTGATGCCGGTCAGGTGCTGGATGGCGCCGGAGATTCCGACCGCGAAGTACAGCTCCGGGGCGATGATCTTGCCGGTCTGACCGACCTGCAGTTCGTTCGGCACGTAGCCGGCATCCACTGCCGCGCGCGACGCGCCGACCGCGGCCCCGATCTTCTTCGCGAAGCTGTAGATCACGTCGAAACCCTCCGACGATCCCATCGCGCGGCCGCCCGACACGACCCGGTCGGCGGTCTGCAGGTCGGGACCGTCGCCGCCGCCCGTCTCGACCCGGACGAAGCGCGTATGGCCGGGATCCGACGCGGCTGCCGCGCGCGTCTCCACCTCGACCGCAGCGTCGCCGTCCGCGGCCGCCGAATAGGAGGCACTGCGCACGGTCGCGACCACGGTGGACCCGGTCGGCACCTTGACCGTCACGATGGCGTTGCCGGCGTAGATCGGCCGCTTGAACGTATGGGCGTCGACGACTTCCTGGATGTCGGAGACCTGGTTGACGCCGATCAGCGCCGCAGCGCGCGGCATCACGTCCTTGCCGAAGGTGGTCGACGGACCGAACACGTGGCTGTAGTCGTCGGCCAGCGCGGCAATCTCGGGGGCCAGGCGCGCGGCCATGGGATGCTTGAATTCGTCGCTTTCGATCGCGATCACGCGGCGGATCCCGCCGAGTTTTGCCGCCTCGGCCGCCACGGCGCTTCCGGGCTCGCAGAAGACCGCCACGTCGATCGCATCGGCGCCGATTTCCAGCGCCCCCGACAGGGTCTTGGCAGTCGCCGGGTTCAGCCGGCCGTCCTCGTGCTGGGCAATGATCAGGAGGGTGGTCATCAGAGCAGTCCCTTGTTCTTGAGTTCGTCGACGAGCTCCTGGGCCGATTCCAGGACGCGGCCTCCGCCACGCTTCGGCGGCGGCTCGAAGGACGTCAGTTCGAAGCCCGCGCCGCGCTCCACGCCCAGGTCGTCCAGCGAGACCTCGTCCAGCGGCTTGCGCTTGGCCTTCATGATGTCCGGCAGCTTGACGAAGCGGGGCTCGTTCAGGCGCAGGTCGGAGGTCAGCACTGCAGGGAGATCGACCTCGATGGTCTCCAGCCCCGCATCGACTTCGCGGGTCACGGCCGCGGTCTCGCCGTCGAGTTCGACCTTCGAGGCGAACGTCGCCTGCGGGCGATCCCACAGGGCGGCGAGCATCTGCCCGGTCTGGTTGTTGTCGTCGTCGATCGCCTGCTTGCCGAGGAACACGATCTTCGGGTCCTCCTTCTCGACCAGCTTCAGCAACGCGCGGGCCGCGGTCAGCGGCTGGATCGCGTTCTCGGTCAGGACGTGCAGCGCGCGGTCGGCGCCCATGGCCAGGCCGGTGCGCAGCTGCTGCTGCGCGTCCTTGCCGCCGATCGTGCAGACGATGACCTCGTCGGCCTTGCCGGCCTCCTTGATGCGCAGCGCTTCTTCCAGCGCGATCTCGTCGAACGGGTTGATCGACATCTTGACGCCCTCGGTCTCCACGCCGGAGCCGTCGGACTTGACGCGAACGCGGACGTTGTAGTCCACGACCCGCTTGATCGGAACGAGAATCTTCATGGGTTGGGCAGCCTCGCGGAATGGCTCGAAAGTCAGCCGGTTATTGTAACGAAGCGCGACGCCCGGGGGTTCCGCCCCCGTTCACGCGCTTCCAGCCTGCGGTCCGGCGTCGCCGGCCGTACGCTCAGAGGTTGGTGTAGTTCGGGCCGGCCCCGCCTTCCGGCGTGACCCAGTCGATCACCTGGTAGGGATCGGCGATGTCGCAGGTCTTGCAGTGGACGCAGTTGGCTGCATTGACCTGGATGCGCTTGCCGCCCTCGTCCTCGACGACCTCGTAGACGCTGGCCGGGCAGAAGCGCGTGCAGGGGTTGCCGTACTCCTCCTCGCACTTCTCGAAGCACACGTCCGGATCGAGGATCTTCAGGTGGACCGGCTGGTCCTCGTCGTGTTCGGTCGAGGCGAAATAGACCGAGGCCAGGCGGTCGCGCGGGGGGAGGTCGCGTTCGACGAATTCGTAATCGAACACCTGCCCGTTGCGCTTGCGGAACTGTGTGTGATCGGCGTGGTTCGACAGGGTCCGCGGCAGCTTGCCGGCCGTCACCGTCTCGACCGCCGCGGTCACCAGGCCGCGCCACATGCCCTTGTGGAAGCCCGGCCGGATATTGCGGACCTTCTTGAGTTCGGCAACGATTCCCGAATTCCGGAGACGCTCGTCGAATCCCGTCGTGCTCCGGTGCTCGGCAATGTGCTCTGCGGCCAGCATCCCGGACCTCATGGCCTGATGGGTGCCCTTGATCTTCGGCACGTTGAGCAGCCCGGCCGAATCGCCGATCAGCATGGCCCCGGGCATCTCCACCCGCGGCAGGCTCTGGTAGCCGCCCTCGACCAGCGCGCGTGCGCCGGCCGACAGGATTTCGCCGCCGTCGAGGAGCTCGCGGATGGCCGGGTGATGCTTGAACTGCTGGAACGCCTCGAAGGGCGAGAAGTCCGGGTCCTTGTAGTCCAGTGCGCAGACGAAGCCGATCGCCAGGCGATCCTTGTCGAGGTGGTAGACGAAGCTGCCGCCGTAGATTTCCGGCGGCAGCGGCCAGCCGATCGTGTGCTGGATATGGCCCGGACGGACGCGGCCCTCGGGCAGCTTCCAGAGCTCCTTCATGCCGATGCCGTAGGTCTGCGGATCGCACTCGGCATCCAGGCCGTACTTACGGATCGCACGCTTGGTCAGGTGCCCGCGACAGCCTTCGCCGAGCACCGTGATCGGTGCGCGGATCTCGATGCCCTGCACGTAGCTGTCCTTCGGCTCGCCGTCGCGATCGACGCCCATGTCGCCGATGATCACGCCACGGACCCCGTCGTTGTCGTCGTAGCTCAGGTCGGCGGCGGAAAAGCCCGGGAACAGGTCGACGCCCAGCGCCTCGGCCTTCGGCGCGAGCCAGGCGCACATGGCACCAAGCGATACGATGACGTTGCCGTGGTTGTTCTGCTGCGGCGGGGTCGGCAGCTTGCGCGAGCCGGTCTTCGAAAGCATCCGGAACTCGTCGCTCTCCGCTGCCACGCAGATCGGCGGCGGATCGTCGCGCCAGCCCTCGACCAGGTCGTCCAGCGGCCCGGGCTCGATCACCGCGCCGGACAGGATATGTCCGCCGATCTCGGCCGCCTTCTCGATGACACAGACATCGAGCGACTCGTCGAGCTGTTTCAGGCGCATCGCGCAGGACAGGCCGGCCGGCCCTGCCCCGACCACGACGACGTCGTACTCCATCACTTCGCGAGGCTGCGATTCGACTGCGGAAGACTGGCCTTCGGACATGCTCGAATACCGCGTTTCGGATCAGTGTCCAGTATACCGACTCATTCGAGCGAGCCCGTCAGTCCATGGAGCGGACGCGGGCCACATAGCGCCCGGCGATCGCACGCCAGTCCAGGTCCGAGACCCAGCGCGCGGCGCGGTCGGCGAGGGCCGAGCGTGCTTCCGGGTCGCCGAGCAGGCCCTCCACCACGTCGGCCATCGCGTCGGGGTCGTCGACCACGCGCAGCTGTTCGCCGTCGGACACCGGCAGGCCCTCCATGCCCTTCGAGGTGGTGACCACCGGCACCCGGGCGGCGAAGTCGTCGAGGATCTTCATCCGGGTGCCGCCGCCGGCGCGCAGCGGGATGACCGCCAGATCGGCCCCCATCAGGTGGCCGGCGAGGTCGTCGACGGAACCGGCGAACGTGACGCCCGGCAGACCCTGCTCCGGGGGCTGGGGCCCGAGGGCGACCACCGAGGCCCGGATCCCGCGCCTGGCCAGCCGCGGCAGCAGCTGCGACGACAGTTCCTCGACCGCCTCCAGGTTGGGCGGATAGGAATAGATGCCGTGATAGACCAGCACCGCGTTGCCGGCCGGCAGCTGGAAGGCCTTGTGCAGATCGACCGGTTCGGCACGCTCGAAGCGCTGCAGGTCGACCCCGTGCGGGATGGTCACGACCCGCGCTTCGCGGACGCCGGCGGCGACCAGGTCGTCGCGGTCGCGATCGGAGACCGTGATCACGTGATCGCAGGCATTGGCCAGGTCGACCTCGGTCCGCCGCAGCAGGCGCGCGCCGCGCGCGCCGAGCTCCGGAACCTGGTCGGCAATGCGCTGGAACTCGACGTTGTGCTCGACCATCAGCGAGCGGGTGCCGAACAGCCGACCGGCCCAGACCGCCGGATGGGCGTAGGCGGGGAACTCGGCCTGGACCGCCTCGACGGGAAATCGGTTGACCAGCCACAGCAGGCGAGCGTGCAGGCCGCGATCGACCAGCGGCAGGTACAGGAACGCATTGGAGTACGGCAGGCCCTTGACCATCAAGCGCAGCAGGTTGACCGGCCTCGGCCAGCCGGCGATCCGCGGCCACCAGGGAAAGCGGTGCTCCGTGCGCTCGCCGCGCTCGTAGACCCAGTAGCGGTCGCGGCGGTCGGTCAGCACCACGACCCGGTCGACGTGGAAGGACAGGCCCCACGCGGTCCGCTCGATCTTGACCGCCGCGCCGTGGTCGGTCGGAAACAGGTCGCTGCGACTGGTCACGATCCAGGTCCGGCCGTTCGCCTCCGAAGGCTGCGGGCGATCGGCGGCCCGGCGACGAAGCCGGCGATGGAACGGCACGCGAATGCGATGGTGAATCCACTGGCCGATATAGCTACGCAGGGCCAGGCGCCAGCCGGCCGACGAGGCTTCGGGCCCGGCCAGTTCCAGCGGTTGCGGCCGGCTTGCGGACTCGGCCCCGGCCAGCTCGACGAGGTGCTCGTGGAGCGCGCCGTAGCAGGTGTCGGCGTCGAGCCGGTCGGCGGCCAGGGCACGCGCGCCTGCCGCAGCCCGGACAAGCTCGTCCGGCCGGTCGGCGAGCCGCCGCAAGAGCGGTGCGAGTTCGGCGGGCTCATCGATCAGCCAGCCGGCGCCGCGGGCTTCGATGGCGGGTGCCATCGGCAGGAAGCGGTTCGCGATCACGGGCACGCCGAGGCACAGGGCATCGGTCATCCGGAACGACTGGCTGTACCGCCGCTCGGTGTTCTCGTCGCAGAGCTCGAGCAGGACGTCGCAGTTCGCAAGCTGGTCGAGGTAGTCATCGAACCCCGCCATGGTCCCGCCGCCGGCCTCGATCAGCGACCATCCGCGCAGGCCGTCCCGCAGCGGTTCGAGCCAGCGCCTGGACGCGCGCCACGGCCAGTCGTGGCCGCCCGCGAACGCCGTTCGCGGCGCATCGTCCATCGGCCCGGGCTCGCCCTCGCTCGCCGACCGCACCGGCCCGGCAATGGGAACGACCCGAGTCGGCACGCGGAACCGGCAGTCGTGGCCGGCCAGCAGCAGCCAGGGCAGCATCAGATCGGCCTGACGGTCGTTGCCGACCCACACCTCCCGGCACCGCGACAGCAGCGCGATCAGCCGGCGCGCGTCGTCGGACATCTGCGATCGGTCCTCGAACATGCGCTCGAGCATGCGCGGGGCGATGTAGTCGAGCACCAGCGCGCGGTCCAGGCCGGCGGGAATCCAGCTCTCGAGTTCCCAGTAGCCGAGGATCACCACGTCGGGTCGACGGCGACGGAGCCAGAGCGCAAGGGCGGCCGGGGAGGTCACCGGCAGTACCGCGAAGGGTCGATCCGACGGACCCGCCTCGCCGCCGGATTCCGGGTCCGGGTAGGCGAAGGTCACCTCCGCGCCGGAGCCGGCCAGGGCCTCGGCGATCCGCGTATGGCGCACCGCGAGGCCGTCGGCCGGGTGCGCCGGATCGCAGGGCGGATGTTCGCTGAGCAGCAGGACGCGGAGCTGGGCCACGAAGGTGTCCGTCGACAAGGGGTCGACAGGATAAGTCATCCGGTCGATCGCCTGCGACGTGGCCGGGGTGCTTGTCGTGGACCCCGGCATTGCCTATAGTCGTCGCGGGTGCCGGATCGGGAACGAGACCATGGTCGACAAACTCGAACAGCGGATGTTCCTGCTGCTGCTGGCGATCGTCACCGCGCTGTTCCTGTTCCTGCTCAAGCCGTTCTTCGCGCCGATCCTCTGGGCCTGCATCGTCGCGGTGCTGTTCCAGCCGGTGCAGGTTCGCCTCGAGCGCGCATGGGGTGAACGCCCCAATCTGACGGCGCTGACCACGCTGCTGGCCTGCGTGGTGCTGGTGGTGCTGCCGGTCCTGCTGCTGCTGGCTTCCTTTGCGCAGCAGGGGATCGCGCTGTATCGCCAGATCGACACCGGCGAGATCCAGCCCGCCCAGTACATCGACCAGGTCCGCAACGCGTTTCCGGCCGTGCAGGGGCTGCTGGAGCGGTTCGACATCGACCTGTCCTCGCTGCGCGACAGCCTGACCGGGGCTGCGGTCGCCACGAGTCGCTTCCTGGCCCAGAACGCGCTGGCGCTGACCCAGGGCACGTTCTCGTTCATGCTCAAGCTCGGCCTGATGCTCTACGTGACTTTCTTCCTCCTGCGCGACGGTCGTCGCCTGGTCGAGCTGCTGGTCCAGGCCCTGCCGCTGGGTGACGAGCGGGAGCGGATGCTGTTCCAGAAGTTCGCCGAGGTCACCCGGGCCACCGTCAAGGGCAACCTGGTCGTGGCGATGGTCCAGGGTGCGCTGGGCGGGATCATTTTCTGGATCCTGGGCATTCCCGCCGCGCTCCTGTGGGGCGTGGTCATGGCAGTGCTCAGCCTGATCCCGGCGATCGGCGCGGGCCTGATCTGGCTGCCGGCGGCGATCTATCTGTACGCGATCGGCTCGTGGGTCTCGGCGACCGTGCTGCTGCTCTACGGCGTGCTGATCATCGGCCTGGCCGACAACATTCTCCGGCCGATCCTGGTCGGCCGCGACACGAAGCTGCCCGACTGGCTGGTCCTGCTGTCCACGCTCGGCGGCCTGGCCATGTTCGGGATCAACGGCTTCGTGGTCGGGCCGTTGATCGCGGTGCTGTTCATCGCGTTCTGGCAGATCTTCGGTCGCGAGTTCAACCAGGGACACCCGGAGCATCCCGACCACTCGCAGCGCGACGCCTCGAACGGAGAGCCCGCGTCGGGGCCTGCCACACGACTGGCACCACAAGCGTCACCACAATCGTCATCGCCATCACCATCGCCATCACGATCGCCATCACCATCGCCATCACGATCGACCCGATCCGCGCCTGGAAGCGACCGGAGCGACGATGCCGACGATTCGAACTGACTCCAGCCCGGAGAGACCGATGAACCGATTCCAGCGCAGCATGGCGACCCTGGCGCTCGCGGCCACGACCGCGCTTCTGCTCGCGGCCTGCGACCCCGACGACAAGGGGCAGGACAAGGATCGCGCCGATGGCGCGGCGTCGAGCAACGGATCCCAGGGTAGCTTCGACCGATCGATGCTGGAGGGCCGGATGTGGCGCTTCGACCGGGTCAGCGGCGAGCCGGTACCGGAGGGCCTGGAGATCACGCTGGAAATCGCCCTGGAGAGCAATCGCGCCAACGGCCGGCTGGCCGGCCTGGCGGCCTGCAACCGCTACACCGCGGACTTCTCGCTCGACGGCGCGGCGCTCCGCGTCGGCGCGCCGGCGTCGACCAAGCGCGCCTGCCCTCCCCCGGCGATGGCGGCCGAAGCGCGCTTCCTGGATGCGTTGCGGTCGGCCCTCACGCTGACGATCGACGCCAGCGGCCGGCTGGTGCTGACCGACCCGGACGGCCGCCGATCGATTGCCCGACCCGCGGCCGCGAAGGAGGCGACCGACTCGCTCGACTGACAGGTCAGCAGCTCGTTACGACAAGCGTCAAGACCGGCGTCGCGACAGTCGTCCTGGCAGTCGTCCTAGCAGTCGTCCTGGCAGTCGTCCTGCCGGGTGCCCGGTCGGGCGCTACGGATCAGAAGTCATCGCAGCTGTCGAGATCGTTCGGCCTCGTCAGGCGGGTCAGCGGCCGCTCACCGCTGCCGAATCCGGGGGAGTCGTAGGTCATCACGGCCGTACTGCACCCGGTCACCCGGAAGGTGATCGTGCCCCATTCTTCGATGTTGCGATCGTCGGGATCGAAGTCATCACCGAACTGCGGCCCGTCGAGGATGAACATCGGAACGGTCACCTCGCTCGGGCCGAAGTCGAAATTGACATTGCCGGCCAGCCAGAACTGCTCGCCGCCGAAGAAATCGTAGAGATAAATGACCAGCGTGGCATCGGCATCGGCCTGGCCCGGGTTGGCGACTTCCACATTGAGCCCGCGTCCGGGATTTGCCGGGTCGAACCAGCTGCCGGTGTGCAGCGGCACCAGCGGAAACCCGTCGGCCTCGAACACCCGCACGATGCGCGCGGGGACGGCCGGGAAGTCGCTGAACTGGATCGGAAACACCGTGAGCGTGCCGGTCCGGGCGCTCTGGATCCGGTCCAGCACGCCGAGACCGCCCACTACCTCGCCGAACACGGTGAAATCGGCATCCAGGAAATCGTTGACCCCGGTGTTGATGTAGAACTGGCTGGTCGCGCTGGCTCGGTTCGGCGGGTTGCCGGACAGGGCCATCGCGATCGACCCCGGCACGTTCAGCAGGCCGTTGTCGGTCTCGCTGGCGATCGGCGGATCGGTCGGCTCCCGGAACGCAAGCCGCTCGTCGTAGGCGCCGGACTGGATGATGAAGTCCTCGATCACCCGCTGGAAGATCAGTCCGTCGAAGAACCCGTCCTCGACGTAGGAAAGGAAATTGGCCACCGTGATCGGAGCGGCGGCCTGGTCGAGTTCCAGCTGCATCGGGCCGTAGGTGGTCTCCATCCAGACGGTGCGGACCTGGGCCCACGCGGACGTCGAGGCCAGCAGGGACGCGGCCAGCAGAAAGCGAACGATCATTCGGGTACTCCTCATGTGGATTCGGGGGTCGAGAATCTGGGGCGTGTCGATCACGGATGTCCGAGTACGAACGATATTGCACACGAAGAACGCGTACGACGCCGGCCGGCAAATGTGCGCCGGGTCGACAAGCCGCCTCAAGCGGCAGCCAGCGCGACGCGGTTGCGCCCCTCGGCCTTGGCCCGATAGAGCGCACGATCGACCCGCTGCATCAATTCCAGCGGCGGCTCGTCGGGACGCGAACGGCCAGCGCCGACGCTCATGGTCACGCTCAGGTCCTCACGCGGTCGAAGCGCCGCCACGCTGCGGCACAGGCGCCGGGCCAGCGCCTCGAGCTCGCCATCGGTCAGAGGTTCGGCCACCACGGCGAACTCCTCGCCGCCGAGGCGGAACGACTCACTGCCGGCCGGCGCAAGGTCGCGCAGCACGTCGGCGACGCGGCTCAGCACTTCATCGCCGACCGCGTGGCCGAAGCGGTCGTTGACCGCCTTGAAATGGTCCAGGTCCATGAGCAGCAGCGCGTACCCGAGGGACTGGCGTTGTGCGACGACCTGCTTGAATCGCCGACGATTGCCCAGTCCGGTCAGCGCTTCGCGCAGACTGAGCAGGCGCAGCTCGTGCACCATCCGGCCAGAATGGCCGATCAGCGCCAGCAGGCCGAGACTGGCCAGGCCCATGCCCGCGATCCGCGGCACGTCCTCGATGAACGCCGAGACCCAGATCGGCTGGCGGACGATCTCGTCCATCACGTCGGCGGTGGCCGACACGAGCCAGAGACCCAGGCCGACGGTCAGGAACACGTGGATCCGCATCGGCAGCTCGCGCGACTGCACCGTGACCAGGATCGTCGAAAGAAGCAGCGCGATCATCGCTTCGGCCGCGGCCCCGAAGCTCAGCAGCCGGGACGTCGGCAGCGCCGGAAGCAGCGCCAGGTGCAGCCCGATCTCGAACGCGAGGACCACGCCGATCGCGACCAGGTACGGCCAGCGGCGAGCCGGGCGCGCCGTCGGGGCTTCGCCCACGTCGTGGATCGGAGCGGGATCGATGTCGAAGAGGTTCGGCGACGGATTCACGGTCGGGTCGGAGCGATCGCTTGGCAGGGCCGGAAGGCGCAGAGCCTATGGTACGACGGACCGGGAGCCGGCGCACGGAAGCCGAGTCCGCGCCCAATGAGATCATCCGATCAACCTCTCCACCCGGCCTTCCGACAACCCCGCGCATGCCTTACTTGGGCGACGGCGATCCGGGCCGCGATTCGGCGCGCTCCAGGGCGTCGACCAGGTACGGCTCGATGAACGTCGCCAGCGCGGCCTGGGCCTGTTCGGTCGGGTGGATTCCGTCGTCCATCAGCATGCCGGACTGGCCGAGCAGCGGCTCGATGAAGAAGGGCAGCAACTCGAGGCCATGCGCCTCGGCCAGCGCCGGGTAGACCGCCTCGAACGCGTCGACGTAGCGCGGTCCGAGGTTGGGAGGCAGGCGAATCTGCATCAGCAGCACCTGCGCGCCGCCGTTCGCGGCGGCTTCGACGATCGCCGAGAGGTTCTCGCGCAGCCGCTCCGGCGACAGGCCGCGCAGGCCGTCGTTTCCGCCGATAATGACCACCAGCACATCGGGCGAGTGATCGGTCAGCAGGTCGCCGACGCGATCGAGCGCACCGGCCGACGTATCGCCCGATATGCTGCCGTCGATCACGCGATGCGCCGGCCCGACGCGACGATCGAGTCGAGCCACCCAACCGGCTTCACGCGGCATCCCGTAGGCATCGGACAGACTGTCGCCGAGAACGACTGCCGTGGCGCCGACCGATGTCGCCGGCAGCAGGACCAGCCCGACCGACATCCCGACTCCAAGCAGGAAGATTCCGAACCGTGTCACGCACTTCTCCTTCGAATGATCCAGAGCCCGAGAGCCCGGCTCGCTCGGCCCGGGCGACCCACACATCGGATGATGCGCTGCTTCGCGCGAGCGGCGTCGGATTCGACGTCGACGCTCCGGGCGGGCGTCTCGAGATTCTCGACGATATCAGCCTCGCGTTGATGCCCGGCGAGTCGCTGGCCATCGTCGGCGCCTCCGGGTCGGGCAAGACCTCGCTGCTCGGCCTGCTGGCCGGTCTGGAGCGGCCGACGCGGGGTCGGATCGAACTGGACGGGCACGCGCTGGAGAGCCTGGACGAGGATCGACGGGCCGAGCTGCGGCGTGCCCGGATCGGCTTCGTGTTCCAGTCGTTCCACCTGATGCCGACGCTGACCGCCCGGGAAAACGTGATGCTGGCCCTCGAGATCGCAGGCGAGCGGCAGCCGCGCGCCGCAGCCGACTCGGCACTCGCCGAGGTCGGCCTCTCGCACCGGCTCGAGCATTACCCCCGCCAGCTTTCGGGGGGGGAGCAACAGCGCGTGGCAATCGCCCGGGCCTTCGCGCCGGAACCGCGCCTGCTGTTTGCCGACGAGCCCACCGGCAACCTCGACCGGCGGACCGGCGAGCAGGTCGCCGATCTGCTGTTCCGGCTCAACCGGGACCACGGCACGGCGCTGGTCCTGGTCACCCACGACCCGAGCCTGGCGGAACGCTGCCAGAGGATCGCGGAAATCGACGCCGGTCGCCTGGTGCGCAACGAAAGCAACGCGACCCGGGCGGCATGAACCCGCTTCGCCTGTCCTTTCGCCTCCTGATGCGCCAGGGCCGATCCGGCGCCCTGTGGATGCTGATCCTGGGGCTGGCCGTCGCCACCGCGGCATTGACTGCCGTCACGCTGTTCACCGACCGGGTCGGGCGGGCGCTCGACCGTCAGGCCGGCGAAGTACTCGCCGCCGACCTGCGCATCAGCAGTCGCGATGAGGTCGATCCGGCCTGGATCGACGAAGCCGAACGGTTCGGGCTCGACAGCGCGCGGTTCCTCGAGCTCAACACGGTGGTGTTCGCCGAATCCGAGTCGGCCTTGTTCGAGGTCAAGGGCGCAGGCAGCGGCTACCCGTTGCGCGGTCGGCTGAGAACCAGCGACGGCGTGGGTCGGCCCGATTTCGTGGCCGACGGCCTGCCGGCCGAAGGCGAGGCGTGGATCGAACCGCGCGGCCTGCGCGCTCTCGACATCGGTCTCGGCGATTCGATCTGGATCGGCGAACGTCCGCTGCAGGTGACCCGCCTGCTGACCTACGAACCCGATCGCGGCGACGGCCCGTTCGCGCTGGCACCGCGAGTGCTCGTCACGTTCGACGACCTGGCCTCGGCCGGCCTGCTCGGGCCCGGGTCGCGCGCCCGACACCGTCTGCTGGTGGCCGGAGACGGCGACGACGTCGAATCCTACGCCGAGGCGATCGAACCGATGCTCGACGACCGCAGCCGGGTGACGACCGTCGACGAGGCCGATGCCCGCACAGCCGGCGCGCTGGAACAGGCGCGCCGCTTTCTCGCAGTAGCCGCCCTGACCGCCGTGGTTCTGGCCGCGGTCGCGGTGCTCCTGGCCGCGCTGCGCTTCGCCGACGCCCAGCGCGACCTGGTGGCGGTACTGAAGGCCTTCGGAGCGCACGGTCGCGACGTACAGCGATCGCTGGTCCTGCTGTTGCTGTGGCTGGTCCTGGCCGCGGTTCTCGTCGGCGGCGTCGCCGGCGCGATCGGCCAGCAGGCGATCGCCGACATCCTCGGCCGCGGGCTGCAGGAGCCGCTCCCGCCGGTGTCGCTCGCGCCCATGCCCGGCATTGCCCTGTTCACCGCCCTGCTGGCGATCGGCTTCGCCCTGCCCCCGCTGGCCGCCCTGCGCCGCGTGCCGCCGATGCGCATCCTGAACCGATCGCTCGACCGGGGTTCCCGCGCCGGCGCGTCGGGCTGGCTGCTGGCCGTCGCCGTCGCCCTGATGATTCCGGTGCTGCAACTCGGCGAGGCGCGACTGGCGATGCTGGTGCTCGGCGGTTGCGCCGTGCTGGCGCTGGCGCTGGCGGCGGCCGCCTGGGCGTCGGTGAGGATCACCCGCGCCGCGGCCCGACGGGTCCGGGGCACGTATCGCTTCGGGCTGGCCGGGCTGGGGCGGCGCCAGGCCATGAGCATCGTCCAGACCGTGGCCCTGGGTCTGGGCCTGATGGCCCTGCTGCTGCTGGTCGTGGTGCGAACCGAACTGATCGAGCAATGGCGGGCCAGCCTGCCGGTCGACACCCCGAACCATTTCCTGGTCAACGTGCAACCCGGGCAGGCCGAAGAAGTCCGGCAGCGGCTGGCGGGACTCGGCGCCACCGGGCTGCAGGTCCGCCCGATGGCCAACGCCAACCTGGTCTCGATCGACGGCGACACGCCGCGCGACGACCCGTTCACCGGCCAGGTCAACCTGTCATGGATCGACCGTCTTCCGCCGGCCAACGAGGTCACGGAAGGACGCTTCTGGGCGCCCGGCGAGCGCGGCCAGATCTCGGTTGCCCGGCGCTGGTCGGAACGGGTCGGGGTCCGTCTCGGCGACCGAATGACCTTCGACGCCGGTGGGCGGACCATCACCGCCGAGGTGACGAGCATCCGCGACGTCGACTGGGGCTCGTTCAACGTCAACTTCTTCCTGCTGCTGACGCCCGAGGCAGCGGATGCCCTGCCCCACCAGTTCGTGGCCAGCTTTCGCATGCCCGGCGACGCGCTGGACGACCTTGACGACCTCGCCCGTGAGCTGCCCAATACCACCCTGCTCGACGTCGGTGCCCTGGTCGACCGGATCTTCGAGATCATCGACCAGGTCAGCCGCGCCGCCCAGGTGGTCTTCCTGTTCACCCTGATCGCCGGCCTGGTCGTGCTGCTGGCCGCGCTGGAAGCCACTCGAGATCAGCGCCGCGGCGAAGCCGCGCTGGTCCGCGCGCTCGGTGCGGACCAGCGCATGGTCCGGGGCGGGTTGCTGATCGAGTACGGGATCATGGCGGCGATCGCGGCCTCCCTGGCCTGCTGCGGCGCGGCGATCGTCGGCGCGCTGCTCGCCGATGAACTGTTCGGCTTCGCCTATCGGCCGGGTTTCGGACTGTTCGCGCTCGGATTCTCGGTTGCCGTCACCTTGATCGTCGGCGCCGGCTGGCTGGGCAATCGCAGCGTGCTGAAGACGCCGCCGGTGCGGATTCTCCGCGCCCGCTGACGGCGCGGCCGCCTACCGGGGACCCGGAGCCGACCCGAACGCGTCTTCAAACAGCATGTCGACCGCCGGGTGCGCCCGGTGGTAGAGGCGGTCGACGGCAAGCCCGGCCAGCGTTTCGACCGTGCCGTCCGACCAGCGGATCGTGGCCTCCGCGCTCGCGTGCGGGCCCAACCCGAACAGCAGGACTCCGTCGTTCGTCGCATTGCGGGATTCGCCGGCCCGTCGCTCCCGGATCTGGCGCTCGCCGTCGGCGGTCTCGACGACGACCCGGGTTCCGATGGCGTCCCGGTTGATCGCCCCCCCCGCCCTCGAGATCGAAGGCGATCCAGTGGCCGCTGTCGACGCTTGTGTTTCGGTACAGGCCGTAGGCGTCACTCGAGTGGCCGAGCACCAGGTCCGGCCGCCCGTCCCGGTCGTAATCGACCCAACCGGCGGCCTCGGTGGCGCGTATCTGGTGCAGCCCGGAGTCCGGGCCGACCGGCAGGAAGGTCGCGTCGGGCTGCTGATGGAACAGCTGGTCCTGGTTGTTCCCCGTCGGTCCGGCCAGGGCCAGGAAAAGATCCTCGCGACCGTCACTGTCGGCGTCGAGGAACTGGACACCCCAGCCGATCCAGGGCGAATCGACGCCGAGCGGACCCTGGGCCTCGGTGAAGATCGGCAGGCCCGGTCCACCGCGATCGTTGCGCAGGAAGACCTGCTCGTCCATGCTCGAGTAGTAGATGTCCCAGTCGCCATCCCGGTCGAAATCCGCCACCGTCACGCCCATCGAATAGGCCGCACGGTCGGCACCGGTGGCGATGGACACGTCCTCGAAGCACCAGCCGTCGCAGCCGGGGCCGGCATTCCTGAGCAGGACGTTTCCGTCGTGACGGTCGTTGACGAAGTACAGGTCGGTCCAGCCGTCGAGGTCGATATCGGTCGCGATCAGTCCCAGGGTCGTGCCCATCGGCACCGACCAATCGAAGCCGTCGGCGATATCCGAGAACTGCCCCGTGCCGTCACCGAGCAGGATCCGGTCGTAGTTCGTGGGGTCGTTCGGGTCGGGGGGTGAACTGCGTGGATGCGCCGACACGACCAGGTCGAGGAAACCGTCGTTGTTCAGGTCCGCCCAGACGGCGTTCTCGCTGCGCTCCGGATGGTTGACTGCTGGCGTGGTGGCGTCCTCGAAGCCCGATACACCGGCGTTTCGCAGCAGCAGGTTATCGCCGTTGCAGACCAGGTAGGCGTCCGTCCAACCGTCGTTGTCGTAGTCCGCTGCGGCCACGGCCGTGCACTGCGGTCCCAGCAGCCCCAGCT
Source organism: Wenzhouxiangellaceae bacterium (assembly GCA_965222675.1). Lineage (GTDB taxonomy): Bacteria > Pseudomonadota > Gammaproteobacteria > Xanthomonadales > Wenzhouxiangellaceae. Next base: position 3,011,553 of record OZ244963.1, read on the forward strand.
GGGTCTCGTGCGGGTCACGCTCCGAGAATGTCCCGTCTCCATTGTTGAAGAACAGTCGATTGGGCTCGAAGTAACCGGTGAGCAACAGATCCGGATAGCCGTTCCGGTCGAAGTCCGCGATACCCACGCCGCCGGCCGGCTTGTCGTGCAGCAGGCCAGCGACGATCCCGGCCTGCACGGTGGCATCTTCGAAGCGGGGCGTGCCGCCGACCACGGCCGGCGCGAGTAGTACGGCAATCAACGCGACCGGTGCCCGGACCCTCGTTCTCACGGGATCGCGGACTCGAAGGAGCCCTCGAACAGCGGGTCGAACTGCGGATGGGCACGGTGATGATAGCGACCGGCGGCCAGCGGTCCGACCGGTTCGGTCGTGCCATCCGGCCAGATGATCGTGACGTCGGCTTCGGACGCATCGGCGAGCCCGAAATGCAGGACGGGGTCGTGACTGGAGCCGCGGGATTCGCCGGCGCGCATCTCGCGGACCTGGATGCCGTCGGCCGTCTCGATCTCCACCCAGGCGCCGAGCGCATCGCGCGTCACGCCCGGCCCGCCGCCTTCGAGTCGGAAGCCGATCCAGTTCCCGGCCGTGCTCTGGTTTCGATACAGGCGATACCCCTGGGTGGAATGCCCGAGCACCAGGTCCATCCGTCCGTCGCGGTCGTAGTCGATGCGCGCCGCCGAGATGGTCACGATGTCGTTGCCGAGTCCGGACTGTGCAGTGACATCCTCGAAGGTTCCGTTTCCGAGGTTCCGGCTGCACTGGTCGGCGCCGTCGGGGGTGCCGCCCGGGGTGGGCATCACCGCCAGGTAGGCATCCTCGTAGCCGTCGTGATCGAAGTCGGAGAAGATCGTTGCCCAGCCGATGCCCGGATGGTTGACGCCAGCCACGTCCTGGTGCTCCTCGAACGCCAGCGGGTCGTCGGCCGTGCCGCGCAGCAGGACCTGCTCGCCGATGCTCGAGAAGTACAGGTCGACCAGGCCGTCGCGGTCGATGTCACCGGCGGCGATGCCCATGCCGAAGACCGGGCGATCGGCACCGCTGGCCGGCGCCACATCGACCATGCAGACCCCGCCACATCCGGGCCCGGTATTGCGCCACAGCGAATTGCCCACCTCCTTGTCGTTGACCACGTACAGGTCGCTGGCGCCGTCGCGATCGATGTCCGCGATCATGGCCGCGAGGGCCGGTCGGGCCAGGGCCGGGAAGTCGAAATCCAGCGCCGCGTCGGTCCACACACCGGGGGATGTCTGAAGCAGCATCCGGTCGCGGTTCAGGGGTTCGTTCGGGTCCGCCGGCGACGAGGCCGGGTAGATGCCGACGAACAGGTCGGCCAGGCCGTTGCGGTCGAGGTCGCCCCACGCGACCGCATCGGTCCTCGGTCCGCTGGTCGACAGCGGATCGTGGTCGACGGCTGCGGTGGTGACGTCCACGAATCCGGTTCCGGTGTTGCGAAGCAGGCGGTTGGATCCTCCACGGCAGCCGAAATACAGGTCGATCCAGCCGTCGTTGTCGTAGTCGGCCGCGGCGGTCGTGCTGCACTGGCTGCCCTGGAGCTGGCTGTTGATCGCGGAATCTTCGATGAAGGCGCCGGCGCCGTCGTTGAAGAACAGCCGATTGGGTTCGTTGTATCCGGTTACGAAGATGTCCGGATAACCGTTGCGGTCGAAGTCCGCCACCGCGATTCCGCCGGCAGGGATCGTGGCGTCCAGGCCGGGTTCGAACCCGGCGGCCGCGGACACGTCGAGGAACTGGACGTCGGCCACGGCGACAGGAGCGATCAACCCGGTGAGCAGCAACGCCCGGGCAGGAATTCGTGAGCGCAGCATCGATGTCCCCTTTGGTGATTTCCGCCTCTTATCGCGGAATCGGGCGCGGCTGTCAACCCGACCCCGGGGGCGGAGGATTCGTGACGAGGTCCCCTTCGGGCTACTTCACGACCTTCAGGTTCGGCTTCCCGCGGCCGGACCCGCCGGGCGAGTCCGGGCCGTCGTCCGGGCCGTCATTCTGCTCGTCGTCTGCACTGGATTCGCCTGCGTCCCGAGCTGCTCCCCGCACGGGACGGGGCCCGGTCGAGGTCGCGTCGCCGGACGGGTCGTCCGATTCGGCCGCCGGCCCGGCCGGCCCCGATTCCGGGAACATCATGCCCTGGCCATTCTCGCGAGTGTAGACGGCGAGCACCGCGTCGATCGGCACGATCACGCCGTGCGATACGCCGGAGAATCGCGCAACGAAACTGACGAAACCATCATCGATCTCGAGGTCACGGACGGCCTCCGGCGCGATGTTCAGGACCACCTTGTCGCCGGAGCGAACCGAGGCAGGAATCTCGAGGTCGTCCGCCGTGGCGTCGACCAGGATCTGCGGCGTCGCGCCGTTATCCACGATCCACTCGTACAGCGCCCGCAGCAGGTACGGGCGACTGGACGTCATCGGCCTTTCGGTGCCGGAGGACATCGCTGCCGGGTCAGACCGGCTCTTCTTCGCGAAACGCCCGCTCCGCTTCGGTCAAGCTGCGCTGGAACGCGTCGCGGGCGAACATCCGATCCATGTACCGGTGGATGTTGCGCGTGGACTTGGCCGGCAGGTCGACTTCGTAGGATGGCAGGCGCCACAGCAGCGGCAGCAGTGCGCAGTCGACGAGGCTCAATTCGTCGTTGAGCAGGAACGGGGACAGACCGAACAGCGGATCCGACTCGATGATGCTGTCGCGAAGCTGCTGGCGCGCGGTGGCGATGCGCTTCGGACCGCTGGAGGTCTCGATGATCCGGCCATTCTCGATCCAGTCGCGGTGGATTCGATACAGGGCCAGGCGCAGCCGGGACCGGGACACCGGATCGACCGGCATCAACGGTGGGTGCGGATAGCGTTCGTCGAGATACTCGCTGACGACCCAGGTGCCGTAAACCACGAGATCGCGATCGACCAGCGTGGGCGGCTCGCCGTATGGGCTGAGCTCCGCGAGATCGGCCACGGCCGAGCGGTCCTGCTCGATGTGGATGATCTCCACGTTCAGGCCCTTTTCGGCCAGTACGACCCGCACGCGATGGCAGTCGAGGCAGTTCTCCGAGGAATACAGCGTCATCATGGTTGGCGTCTCCCGTCGCCAGCGGCAGGATCGCCGCTCATTTCTTCACGTCCTTCCAGTACTCGTGGTAAAGCAGCCAGGCCAGGAAGGTGAATGCGACGAGGAACAGCAGCACCCACACGCCCAGCCCTTCGCGGACCAGGATCGCCGGTTCCCCGAGGTAGATCAGGAAGGCGCTGAGGTCGCGGATCGTGCGATCGTACTCTTCCGGGGTCAACAGCCCCGGCTCGTCCAGTTCGAGCTCCTTGATCCGCGATTGCTCCTGCCCCGACTCGTCCGTATAGGTTTCGTAGATCGGCCGCTGGATGCCCTGAAGCTCCCACAGTACATGAGGCATCGATGCGTTGGCCAGCACCGTGTTGTTCCAGCCCTCGTCGGTCAGGTAGAAGCCCTTCAGGAAGCTGTAGACCCAGTCCTCGCCGCGAGAGCGGGTGATCAGGGTCAGGTCCGGCGGCGTCGTGCCGAACCAGTTCTCGGACTGCTCTTCCGGCATGGCCGCGATCATGTAGTCGGTCAGGTCGCGGTCGCCGAAGATGAAGTTCTCCTCGACCATCTGCTCGTCGAGGCCCTCGATGTCCTGAGCGAGCCGCTGGTACCGCATGTACTGGGCGGAGTGGCAGCTGTGGCAGTAATTGAAGAAGGTCTGCGCGCCGCGCTGTACCGACGCCATGTCATGCACGTTGGCACTGGCGTGTTCGAGGTCTTCACCGCCGCCGGCCGCGAAAGCCGGCGCGGCCAGCGCACCGGCGACGAGAGCAGAGAGAATCGTGATCCAGGGTCGCATCATTTCGTCACCCGTTCCGGAACCGGCTTGGTGCGTTCGTACTTGGTCACGAACGGCAGCAAGCCGAAGAAAGCGAAGTACAGGAAGGTCCAGACCCGAGACTCGATGGTCTCGGCCGGGGTGCCCTCGGCCATGCCGAGCATTCCGAGGCGCACGAAAGTGACCGCGAACACGGCCAGCAGAATCTTGCTGCCCCATCCCTTGTAGCGGATCGAGCGGACCTTCGATCGGTCCAGCCACGGCAGCAGGAACAGCACCATGATCGCCAGCCCCATCAGGACAACGCCCAGCAGCTTGTCCGGCACCGCGCGCAGGATGGCGTAGTACGGCGTGAAGTACCACACCGGTACGATGTGCTCCGGCGTGACCAGCGGATCGGCCGGGTTGAAGTTGTCCGGCTCCAGGAACAGGCCGCCGAACTCAGGCGCGTAGAAGATCACGAACGCGAACAGCGTCAGGAACACGCCCACACCGAAGATGTCCTTGACCGTGTAGTAGGGGTGGAAGGGGATGCCGTCCAGCGGGCGTCCCTGCTCGTCCTTGTGCTTCTTGATCTCCACCCCGTCGGGGTTGTTCGAGCCGACCTCGTGCAGCGCGCTCAGGTGGAGCACCACGAGCAGCAGCAGTGCGAGCGGCAGCGCGATGACGTGCAGCGCGAAGAAGCGGTTCAGGGTGGCGTCGGAGACGAAGAAATCGCCGCGGATCCACTCCGTGAGGGCCTCTCCGATGTACGGCACCGCCCCGAACAGCGAGATGATCACCTGCGCACCCCAGTAGGACATCTGGCCCCACGGAAGCACATAGCCCATGAAGGCTTCGGCCATCAGCACCAGATAGATGAATACCCCCAGAATCCAGACCAACTCGCGCGGCGACTTGTACGAGCCGTACATCAGGCCGCGGAACATGTGCAGGTAGACCACGATGAAGAAGAACGACGCACCCGTGGAGTGCATGTACCGGATCAGCCAGCCCCACTCCACGTCGCGCATGATGTATTCGACCGAGGCGAACGCGCTGGCCGCATCGGGCTTGTACTGCATCGTCAGGAAGATGCCCGTGACGATCTGGTTGACCAGGGCCAGCAGCGCCAGCGAACCGAAGAAGTAGAAGAAGTTGAAGTTCTTCGGAGCGTAGTACTCGCTGATGTGCTCCTTCCAGAATTTCGAGACCGGAATGCGGCGATCGACCCAGTTGCCGAGCGACTCGAGCTGCCGCGTCATGTTGCTTGCAGGCTTTGCCATGATCAGGCTGCTCCTTCGGATTCGACACCGATCATCACATTGTCGGCGTCAACGAAACTGTAGGGCGGCACGGCCAGGTTGGTCGGTGCGGGAACCCCCTGGTAGACCCGGCCGGCGAGGTCGAACTTCGACTTGTGGCAAGGGCAGAAGAAGCCACCCTTCCAGTTCTCCTCGAACGGTTGCGCGCCGACCTCTGGAATGAATTCCGGAACGCAGCCGAGGTGCGTGCAATGCAGGTTCAGGATCAGGATTTCCGGCCGGATCGAGCGATACAGGTTCTGCGCGTATTCGGGCTGCTGGTCCGGGTTCTCGGAGCTCATCGGATCGCGCAGCTGATCGTTGATCTCGGGCAGGTTCTCGAGCATCTGCTCGGACCGCCGCATGATGCCGATCGTCTGACCGCGCCACTGCAGGCGCATCAACTGTCCCGGCTCCAGATCGCCGATATAGGCCTCGACCGGCGCACCGATCACCCGCGCCTTGGCGCTGGGCTTCCACGAGGCGAAGAACGGCCAGGCCACGAAGCCAGCGCCGACCGCGCCCACGGCACCCGTACCGGCCAGCAGCAGCATGCGTCGCCCCTTGTTCGGGGCGGGCTCGACCGAGGCCATCGAATCCTTGTCTGACATGAACGAACTCCTGAATCAGGCAGGCGGACGTCGGCTCGGAGCACGACGACGGCATCTGCATGGCGCCGGTCTCGCCGGCCGACCGCACGCATCCGCTGCGCCGACACCCCAGGGACGACTTCCATGGGATCAATCCGATATTTTACCGAAATTTTCACCTTTTTGCCCGCCGTCGGCACCCCGGAGGGCCGATTCCGCCCGCCGGTTCCACGGGCCCTCCGGCGCTCGACGACGTAGAATGATGAGCATTCCGTGAATCCTGGACGCCATCGATGAAACGCCTCGTCCTGTTCCTGCTCCAGACCGTCCTGGTCGGCCTCGCCGCCGCTTTCGTCCTGGTCTGGGTCAAGCCGGAGCTGCTCACGTCCACCGGCACCGCAGGCCAGGTCGCCGCGGCAGGCGGCGCGGTGAGGTCCTACGCCGATGCGGTGAACCGGACGGCGCCATCGGTCGTGAGCATCTACACGCGGACCATGGTCAGCGAGCCGATGATCCGCGAGGACGGCGACGTCCTGTTTCGCCAGCTGTTCGGCAATCGACGCGTCATGCGACCGCGCAGCGGTCTCGGATCGGGCGTGATCGTGTCGCCGAACGGCGTGATCCTGACCACCGCGCACGTGATCGACGGGGTCGACAACATCTTCGTTTCCCTGTTCGACGGCCGCGTCGCCGAGGCCCGCATCATCGGCACGGACCCGGGCACGGACCTGGCGGTGCTGAAGGTCGAGCTCGAAGGCCTGCCGGCGGCCGTGTTCGACACCGGCACGCGCCACCGGCCCGGCGACATCGTGCTGGCCATCGGCAATGCATTCGGCCTGAATCATACGGTCACCGCCGGGATCATCAGCGCCACGGGGCGCGGCGACCTCAACCTGACCGCATTCGAGGATTTCATCCAGACCGATGCCGCGATCAACTCCGGCAACAGCGGCGGCGCCCTGATCAACCCGGACGGCGAAGTGATCGGCATCAACTCCGCCTCGCTGAGCCAGGACATGGGCGCCCAGGGCATCAGTTTCGCGATTTCGGCCCGGCTGGCCACCGACGTACTGGAGCAGATCCTGCTCTACGGCCAGGTCGAGCGCGGCTGGATCGGCGCCAACGTGTCCGACCCGCAGATCGTCGCCCTGGAAGGCGAAGCCCAGCCCGAGGGCGTCCAGATCAGCCAGATCTACCGCGACGGTCCGGCGTGGCGGGCCGGCCTGCGACCGGGCGACATCCTGATTTCAGCCGACGGCCAACCCGTCGGCACGGCCCGCGAATTCACCCTCGGCATCGCCGATCGCGCCCCGGGCGACGACATCGAAGTGGTCGCCATGCGCAGCGGCCAGACCTTCACCACCTCGATCACCCTGATCCAGCACCCACCCCTGCAGGGCTGAAAACCGAACCGCACAGCTGGGAGAGAAAACCCGATTCGTCCACAGATGCACACGGATGAACACGGATGGAACTCCAGAGGCGTGAGGTCGACCCACCTGCTTCCGGACCGACCCGCTGCCGCATCGGTGCACTCGACAGATCCGAATCGGCACAGCCGGCAGCGTGTTTGCCGCGACACCCTCACCCCTTCGACCAGTTGTCCGACCGGCTACGCCGAAAAGCCGACCGTCTGCCGGTCCACGACGAAGGCGTCCTCAGCCGTCAGCATCCGTGTCCATCCGTGTGCATCTGTGGGCGATCTTGCTTTGCAGGCACGTCAACGAGCGCTCAGGTCCGCGGCAGGGTGACGCCGCGCTGGGCCTGGTACTTGCCGCCGCGGTCCTTGTAGCTGGTCTCGCACTCCTCGTCGGATTCCAGGAACAGGAACTGGGCCACGCCCTCGTTGGCGTAGATCCGGGCCGGCAACGGCGTGGTATTGGAGAATTCCAGCGTGACATGGCCCTCCCATTCCGGCTCCAGCGGGGTGACGTTGACGATGATGCCGCAGCGGGCATAGGTCGACTTGCCGAGACAGATCGTCAGCACGTTGCGCGGAATCCGGAAATATTCGACCGTGCGCGCCAGGGCGAAGGAGTTCGGCGGAATGATGCAGGAATCGCCCTGGACATCGACGAAACTGTCGGGATCGAAGTGCTTGGGATCGACCACCGCGGAATTGATGTTCGTGAAGATCTTGAATTCGTCCGCGCAGCGCACGTCGTAACCGTAGCTGGAGGTGCCGTAGGAGACCAGCTTGCGGCCGTCGGCTTCGCGCACCTGGCCCGGTTCGAACGGTTCGATCATGCCGTGTTCGGCAGCCATGGCGCGAATCCAGCGGTCGGACTTGATGCTCATTCGAGGTTCCTCGTCGGGTACGGTCGGTTCGGGTTCGGTCCATGCCGGCAACCCGGGAGCGCCTGGGGCGGCCCGGGTCAATCGGTGATCGAGATCTTCGGCATTCGGATCGCGGTGTTCAGGTCCTGCCGGGCCAGGCGGGCGGCGGCGCGGCGTGCAATCTCGCGGAACCGCAGCGCGGCCTCGCCCTCCGGGTCGGCGGCGACGGAGGGCCGGCCGACATCCGTGGACCTCCCCAGCGCGGCGTCCAGCGGCAATTCGCCGAGCAGGGCGAGACCGGTTTCCTCGGCGATTCTCGCGCCGCCGCCGCGGCCGAAGATCGGCTCTTCCGTGCCGCAGTTCGAGCAGACGTGCGTGCTCATGTTCTCGACCACGCCGAGCACCGGCACCTTGACCTTGCGGAACATCGCCACCGCACGCCGGACATCGTCCAGCGCGACGTCCTGCGGCGTGGTGACGATCAAGCTGCCGGCCACCGGAATGCGCTGGGCCAGGGTCAGCTGGACGTCGCCGGTTCCGGGCGGCAGGTCGATGACCAGGTAGTCCAGATCGTCCCACAGGGTTTCCGAAAGCATCTGCTGGAGCGCCTGGGTCGCCATCGGCCCGCGCCAGATCATTGCCTGGTCGACCGAGACCAGGACACCGATGCTCATCGCCTGGATGCCGTGCGCCTGCATCGGCAGGATGCGCCGGTTCTCGGTGGTCTCGGGCTTTCCCGACAGGCCGAGCATGCGCGGCTGGCTGGGGCCGTAGATATCGGCGTCGAGTATTCCGACCCGGGCACCTTCGGCGGCCAGCGCCAGCGCCAGGTTGGCCGCGACGGTTGATTTTCCGACCCCACCCTTGCCGGAGGCGACCGCGATCACGTTGCGCACCCCGTCCAGCGGCTTCAGCCCGCCCTGCACGGCGTGGGCTCGAACGCGACTGGCGAGGTCGACGGTCACCGCGTCGACCCCGTCGAAATCACGGACCAGCGACTCGATCCGCCGGACCAGCGCGTCGGCGGCCCCACCTGCGGGGTACCCCAGCTCGACCTCGACGGCCACCTTGCCATCGCGCACGGCGACGGCGCGAATCGCTTCGCCGAACGGAGCGCCGGATTCGGGGTCGTCGAGCGCACGCAGGGCTTCGAGCAGTTCGTCTCGGTTCGGCTGGGTCAAGATCGGACTCCGTCGGCGGGGGTTCGGTCAACGGCGTATTGTAGGCGCCACGCGCGGCGACGGTCGGCTGGTATCCTCTCGGGCCTCATCCATTTTCCAGGTCTCCGTCCCGTCATGGCCCTGAATCGCACCCAGATCCGCTTTCTCCGCGGCCTCTGTCACGACCTGTCACCGGTGGTGATCGTGGCCGACAAGGGCCTGACCGCCAACGTCCGCTCCGAAGTCGAGCTGGCGCTCGACAGCCACGAACTCATCAAGGTAAAGCTGCGCGCCGATCGCGAGCAGCGCAAGGCCTGGGTCGAGGACCTGGCCGACAGCACCCGGGCCGAAGTCGTCCAGCAGATCGGGCAGGTCGTCTGCCTGTATCGCCGCCATCCGGAAAACCCGCGCATCCAGCTTCCGCGCTGAACACAAGCGCCCGACATCTCCACGACGTCCACGAACCGCCATGCAGCTGACCGAACACCGCCCCGATCACAGCTATTTCGTCCACTCGCTTCACGACGACGCGATCCGCATCGTCGACCGCCCGTGGAGCGAAAGCCTGCTGCTCACCCCGGACCGCGCGCCGCAGCCCTGGCCGGTGGGCTCGATCGAAGGACTGACCGAGGAGACGCTTGCGCCGGTGTTCGACTACGGCCCGGACGTCGTGCTGCTGGCCACGGGTCGCAGCCTGCGGTTTCCGAGCAGCGACGTGCAGCGGCTCTTCCTCGCCCGGCACGTGGGCCTGGAGGTCATGACGCTGGAGTCTGCGGCCCGGACCTTCAACGTGCTGGCCAGCGAGGAACGACGGGTCCTCGCTGCGCTGATCTGGCAGCCGGGGTCGTGAATCCGGCCCGCTAGCGCTGCGGCAGGAAGCCCGTCGGATCGACGGGCTGGCCGTCGCGACGGATCTCGAAGTGCAGCACCGGCTCGTCGCGCTCGTTACGACCGAGCGTGGCAATCACCTGGCCGCCGCGGACCGTGTCCCCCTCCGCAACGCGGCGATCCCGATTGTGCGCGTAGGCCGAAAGCATCCGGTCGTTGTGCTTGACGATGATCAGCTCGCCATAGCCGATCAGTCCGTTTCCGCTGTAGACCACCGCGCCGTCGGCCGCCGCTCGAACCGGCTGGCCGGGCGTACCGGTAATCAGAATGCCCTTCCGCGTGTCGCCGGGATTGAATCCGCGCGCGACGCTTCCCGCGGTCGGCCAGCGCCAGTCGACCCCTCCGACCCGACGCGTCGCCGCCGTCGGCACCGGTGCAGTGCTGCCCGACGTCGACGTTGCCGGAGACGGCGCCCGGGGCACGGGTTGCGAAGCTGCTGCTGCGGGATCGGCGCGTTCGCTGCGGGGCGCGGCTGCAGGGTCGGCGGGCGTGTCTCTCGACGAATCGCTCGACGGCCGGGTCACCGGGTTCGACGATGGCTCCGGCTCCGCGGCGCCCCCGGTCGATCCGGCCGGGCGCTGCGCGACCGGTGGAGGCGTCGGTCGCACCGTCGGCTCCATCGCCTGCGGCCGGCGCAGGTCCAGCCGCTGGCCGACCCGGATCGTGTACGGCGGATCGATGCGATTCCAGCGCGCCATCTCGCGCCAGTCCAGGCCGAACCGGAACGCGATCGAATAGAGCGTGTCGCCCTCGCGCACGCGATAGACCGATGGGGCCGGCGCAGGCGGTGGCGCGCTTCGGCTCTGCGGTCGCTGTTCGGGCATCAGCGGGCCCGGTGCTCCGCAGCCGGCCAGCGCCATCAAGACCAGCAGGGCGAGGGCTGCGACACCGGCTCGTGTGGCTCGCCCGCGGAACGAAACCGGACCGGCGGTCACCGGTCGGCTCCACCGGCGACTACCACGGCAATGGCCGCGACCAGCGCGAGTACGACCACGATCCATCCGATCAGATCGATCCGCTCGCGCAGGCGGTCGGCCATCCGCACGCCCCCGGCGCGGATCAGGGCCGCGACCAGGAAGAACCGGGCGCCCCGCCCGATCAGGCTGCCGACGATGAATCCGGGCAGCGGCATCAGCAGCGCGCCGCCGGCGATGGTGATGATCTTGAACGGGATCGGGGTGAATCCGGCGACGATCACGAAGGCGATTCCCCAGCGTTCGAACAGGCGGGTCGCCGAGGCATAGGCGTCGAGATAGCCGAAGCGCTCGACCAGCGGCAGAACGAGATCCAGCGCCAGCCAGCCGATCAGGTAGCCGGCCAGGCCGCCGATCACCGAAGCGACCGTGGTCAGAGCGGCAAGTCGCCAGGCTCGATCGCGTTCGGCCAGCACCATCGGCGCCAGCATCACATCGGGCGGTACCGGAAAGAACGTGGCCTCGGCGAAGCTCAGGCCGGCCAGGTACCGGCGCGCATGTCGGTGGCGAGACCACTCCAGGACCCGATCGTAGATGGGTCGGAACAGGCGCACGGCGGGTCAGTCCAACCCGTCCAGCAGCGGCACGAAACTGACCGGTGCCAGCGTCTCGCGCTCCAGCCCATCGGGCGTACGCACGAAGCGCTCGAGCTGCTGCACACCCCCCTGCTCGCCGATCGGCGCGATCAGCACACCGCCTTCGGCCAGCTGGTCGAACAGCGCATCGGGCACCTGCCCGCCGGCGGTGACCACGATCGCGTCGAAGGGCGCCTGGCTGGGCCAGCCGGCGCGCCCGTCGAGGTGGCGGACGAACACCGTGTGGAGCTTCAGGCGATGCAGGCGCTGCTTGGCCTGGCGGGCCAGTTCGCCGATCCGCTCGGTGGTGAAGACCTGGTCGGCCAGCTGGGCGAGAATCGCGGCCTGGTACCCGGAGCCGGTGCCGATCTCCAGCACCTTGCCGAGCCTGTTCCCGGTCAGCACGGCCTGGGTCATCTTGGCCACGACCAGCGGCTGCGAGATCGTCTGGCCGCGGCCGATCGGCAGGGCGCTGTTCTCGTAGGCCCGCGACGAAAGCGCTTCGTCCACGAACAGGTGGCGCGGCGTCCGTGCGATGACTTCCAGCACCGCCTCGCTGGAGATGCCCTGGCGCCGAAGCTGCTCGATCAGGCGGCGGCGCGTGCGCTCCGACGTCATGCCGATCCCGCGGGTCAGCGACTCGGCGTTCATCCCTGGCCGTCTCCCTCGTCGCCCCCTGCGCCTTCGTCGGCGTGCGGGTCGATGGCAGCGACCCACTGCGCCACCTGTTCGAGCGCCTGATAGCGGGTGAGGTCGACATGGATCGGCGTGACCGAGACGTACCCGCGCCGGATGGCGTTGAAATCCGTCCCCGGCCCGTTGTCCTCTTCCTCGCCGGCGGCACCGATCCAGAAGAACTGGCGGCCGCGCGGGTCCTCGATGGGAATCACGTCTTCGGACCGGTGCCGGTGGCCCAGGCGGGTCGTCTCGAAGCCCTTGATCTCGCTCCAGGGCAGGTCGGGCACGTTGACGTTGAGGATCGTGTCGGCCGGCAGGGGCTCGTCGATCAGCTGCCGCATCAGGATCTGAGCGGCCCGCGCGCCGCTGGCATAGTTCCTGGCCCGGCCGCCTTCGTAGACCAGCGAAACCGCCATCGCCGGCAGCCCCAGGAACCGCCCTTCCATCGCGGCGGCGACCGTGCCGGAGTACAGCACGTCGTCGCCGAGGTTGCCGCCGTTGTTGATGCCCGAGATGACCATGTCCGGCTCGTCCTCGAGCAGGCCCGTGATACCGATGTGCACGCAGTCGGTCGGAGTCCCGGAGATTCTGTAGATGCCCTCGCCGCGCCGATCGACCCGGATCGGCCGATCGAGCGTCAGGGAATTGCTGGCGCCGGACCGGTCGCGATCGGGCGCGACCAGGGTCACCCGGTCGACGTGGCGCTGAATCTGCTCGGCGAGCACGCGAATGCCGGTCGCGTCGAGACCGTCATCGTTGCTGATCAGAATATGCATGAAAGGAAGACTACCCCCGGGTTGCCGGCGTCCGCTCGAAGGATCAGGATGACTGAGGTCATCGCCCCCATGTGAACGGCCGCATGGATGGAATCGAAGCCCGGTAACTATAATGGATCAGGCGATCCGCATTTCGGCCGGTACGCGGGTTCTAGGGCGCGAAACCGGCTTTTCGGGAGACTCGATGAGCGACGATTGGAACGAGCAGGCCGGTGCCGGCGACGAGCCGCGCGACGACGGTTGCGACGACCGTCAGCGCGACGGAGACGTCGCGCGGCGCGGCGACGGCGCCAGCGACGACTTCAGCGCGTTTCGCGAAGCCGTCGGGGCGGTGCGCCGGATCCGCTCCGAGCGCGCGGAAACCCGACCGAAGCGCGCCCGTCCTTCGCCCAGGATGCGCAGGGCCGACGAGGCGCGCGTGCTCGACGAACTCGCCGTCGCGACGCCCGGGGCCGAGGCGCTCGAGACCGGTGAAGAGCTGCAATGGCTGCGCCCCGGTCTGCAGAACCGGGTGCTGGTGCGCCTGCGGCGCGGTCACTGGAGAATCCAGGACGAAATCGACCTGCACCAGATGAACGTCGACGCCGCGACCCGTTCGATCCGGATTTTCCTCGACGAGTCCCTTGCGGCAGGCTTCTCCTGCGTGAAGATCATCCACGGCAAGGGGCTGCGCTCCGGCCCTGCAGGTCCGCGCCTGCGTGCCGCGACCGGCCGCGTGCTCAGCCGGCACCCGCGCGTCCTCGCCTTTACCGCCGCCCGGCCAGGCGACGGAGGGAGCGGCGCCACCTACGTGCTTCTCAAGCAGCGCTCGTGAGCGGCTCGTCGCAGGCGGTCATTCCGCTGCTGCTGGGCCTCGGCGCGGTCGCTCTGTGGTGGGCCGCCGCGGTTGCGGCCAGGGACCGAGCGATCGCCGCGGCTCGCCGCCTCTGCCGGCGCGAAGGCTGGCAGCTGCTCGACCAGACGGTCGCCATGGAGCGCTTCCGGCCCGTGCGAACCGAACGGGGCCTGGCCGGCGACCGGCGATACCGGTTCGAGTTCAGCACCGACGGCGGCCAGCGGCGCGCCGGCGGCGTGCGCCTGGTCGGCGGCCGGATCGAGCGGGTCTGGGCCGACGCGCCCGACGGCCGCTTGATCGAGACGACGTCGAGTCCACCCGGCCGCGATCCGGGCTGAACCGCTCGGCCCGTTCCGGAGCGCCGTGCATCGCGATGATCCATCGCTTCCAATACACTGGTCGAAATCCAGGAGTCGCCGACCATGCTCCACGACATTCCGCCGACCGCGTTGCTGGTCACCTTCATCGGCCTGAGCGCGATCATCGCCATCCGCTACGCGATGATCTCCGGTCTCTTCTACTGGCTGCTATGGGGCCGGCCGGTCGAACGGGTCGGAGCGATCAAGCTGATGCACGGGCACCCGGCCCCGGGTGCGGTGGGCCGCGAGATTCGATGGTCCCTGTGGTCTTCGTTCATCTATGCCGCACCGGCGGCGATCGTCATCGAACTCTGGAAGCTCGGCGGCACCGCCGTATATACCGACCTGGACGCCTACCCGCTCTGGTACGTCCCGGTCAGCGTGTTCCTCTACCTGTTCGTGCACGACACCTACTTCTACTGGACCCACCGCGCGATGCATCACCGCCGGCTGTTTCCGATCGTTCACCGGGTCCACCACGAGTCGCGGCCGCCGACGCCGTGGGCTGCCTTCTCGTTCCATCCCTGGGAGTCGGTGGTCGGCGCGATCTTCCTGCCGCTGCTCGCCCTGGTGCTGCCGATTCACGTCGGCGCGGCGCTGTTCATCCTGACCCTGATGACCCTGGCCGCGGTGCTCAACCACTCGGGCTGGGAAATCCTGCCCCGGTGGTGGCTGAAGGCGTGGCCCGGAAGGAACCTGATTACGGCCGCGCATCACGACCTGCACCACAGGAACCCGCGAACCAACTACGGGCTCTATTTCCGATGGTGGGACAAGTGGATGGGCACGGACCGGATGGAGAACGAATACGCGTTCCTGAACACGAACACGGCGCCGTCCGAAGACCGCGCCGCGTCGTGATTCCGGGTCACACGAGCCGGTGATCGCCGGGCCGTCACGGGCCGCGGCGCCTCCCGGGACCCAGCCTATTCGAGTCGCTCGTCGGCGACGTTGATCTCGGTGTTGGCCCGAAGCCAGGCCAGCAGGCCCTGGACTTCCCGGCCGACTGCGGCGAACTGCAGCTGCTGCCTCGCACCGTTGCGCTGCGCTTCGTCGGCCTCGGACGGATCGCCCGGCGTCACGCCCCGAAGCGCCACCAGCGTCCAGCCCTGGCCGCGGTCGACCAGTTCGTACCGGGTCTCGCCTTCGGCCGGCTCGGCCATCTGGAACACGCCTTCGAGGACGGCACCGCCGAGGTCGAAATCACGACGGGTCACGCTGCGCTCCTCGACGTCGAGCGATTCGGCCTCGGCCACCTCCGTCAACGTCTCGCCACCACGGACCCGGGCGATCAACTCCTCGCCGAATTCGCGCGCCCGCTCCTGGGCGGCCTCGCGCGCCAACTGGTCTCGAATCTCGTTTTCGACCGCGTCCAGCGGGCGCGGCTGGGCGGGCTGGTAGTCGGTGACCCGAAGCACGATGGCTCGGTTCTCGCCGACCTCGATCGGCTCGCTGGCCTGGCGGTCGATCAGCACCAGGTCGGAGAATGCCGCTTCGAGAACAGCGGGATCGGCCAGCACGCCCGGGGCCGAGAACCGCGAATAGGGCCCGGCGGTCTGGAGCTCCAGTTCCAGGTCTTCGGAAATCGCGGCCAGCCCGGTCGGATCGGCATAGACCAGGTCGACCAGTCGCTCGCTGAGCTCGAAGTACAGTTCCTCTGCACGCTCGGCCCGGACTTCTTCGAGCACCTCGGCGCGCGCCTCCTCGAAGCTCTGCCCGCGCGGCTCGCGGATGTCGTCGAGGCGGATGATGTGCCAGCCGAAGTCCGACTCGACCGGTTCGGACACCTCGTCGATCCGGAGTGCGAACAACGCGTCGTCGAAGGCCGGATCGATAATGCCGGGCTCCAGCCAACCCAGGTCGCCGCCGTCTTCGGCCGAGACCGGGTCATCGGAGAATTCGGTGGCCAGCTCGGCGAAGGCTTCACCGTTCTCGATGCGCTCGCGCAGCGATTCGGCCAGCACCTCGGCCTCGTCGGCCGTGCGATCTTCGCCGGCGGTGACCAGGATATGGGACGCTCTGCGCTCCTCCGGGGTGATGAACCGGGCCTTGACCGCCTCGTAGCGGTCCCGCAACGTCTCTTCCTCGATCTCCGCATCCGCCACCTGCTCGGCCGTATCGAGTTCGACGTATTCGACGCTGATCTGCTCGGGCCGCATGAATCGATCGGTATTGGCCTCGTAATACTCCCGGATGGCCTCGTCGGTAACCGCGTCGGCGTCACGATAGGGCGCGCTGTCGATGGCCAGCAGGGCCACGTCGCGCTGCTGCTGCTGGACCCGCAACCAATCGTCGATCGCGTCCTCGGTGACGAATGCCGAGCTGGACACCGCCGCAGGCACTTCCTGCAGCAGCAGGTCCCGGGTCAGCTCCCGCTCGAACTGCTGAACGGTCTGGCCGATGGCCTGCAGGCGCTGACGATAGATCTGCGGATCGAACTGCCCGTTGATCTGGAAGGCCGGAACCCCCCGGATGACCTCGACCAATGCGGCCGGGCTGATGGCCAGGCCCTGCTCCTGCGCATAGCCGCTGAGCAAGCGCTGATCGATCATCTGCTCGAGGAACTCACGGCGACGCTCGGGCCGGTTGACCTCGAGATCGTTGTAGTTCTCGCCCTGCTGGGCGCGCAGCTGCTGGCGATAGCGCGCGAACTCGGTCTGGAACTCGGTGATCGAAATTTCCTGGTCACCGACCTCCGCGATCGTGTCCTGCGGAACGTCGCGGATATAGCTGTCGACACCGAAGAACAGAAACGGGACGGCCAGGAGGCCGAGGATGAAGAAGGCGACAACGCCGGTCACCCGGTCACGAATTGCTTGAAGCATGGAGGGGGAATCCTGTGCAGCGGCTGCTTGTCGTTGATTCGACTCAACACACGGTCTAAAAAAAACGGGGCGCCGAAATCGGCGCCCCGTTCAGGCTTGGCGGAGTGGACGGGACTCGAACCCGCGA
The DNA here is from genome assembly GCA_965222675.1 of Wenzhouxiangellaceae bacterium. Classification (GTDB taxonomy): domain Bacteria; phylum Pseudomonadota; class Gammaproteobacteria; order Xanthomonadales; family Wenzhouxiangellaceae. The sequence continues at coordinate 3,028,749 of OZ244963.1, forward strand.
CCCCCGGCGTGACAGGCCGGTATTCTAACCAACTGAACTACCACTCCTTGAACTGCTGGTGGGTGCTGACGGGCTCGAACCGCCGACCCTCGCCTTGTAAGGGCGATGCTCTTCCAGCTGAGCTAAGCACCCGGGACGCGTAAGCGATTTATTTTATCGCGTCCTTGAAGCCTTTACCAGCCTTGAAGGACGGGGTCTTCGAGGCCTTGATCTTGATCGTTTCGCCGGTGGCCGGGTTACGGCCGGTGCGTGCGGCGCGCTTCTTCACGGAGAAGGTGCCGAAACCGACCAGGGATACGGTGTCGCCCTTCTTGAGGGCCTTGGTAACAGCGGCAATCATGCCGTCGAGTGCGCGACCTGCGTCTGCCTTCGAGAGTTCGGCCTTGTCAGCGATCGCGTCAACCAGTTCCGATTTGTTCATAGTGATTCGTACTCCAGGTTTATCGTTATCCAGCGTGTCTGCCCCTTGATCCGGCTGGCGACCGATCGGTGCTACCAATGGCCCCCATCAACTCCGTACCGGTCGTCCCTCGCGTTGATGGTATATCACGCTGGAGACCGCATCAACCAAGGTGTTTCGTCGATTCGATCCACGCCCGGACGACTCCAGCCCGCGCGCCTGGACACCGAGACGGTGCCCAAACCGGAAGTATATCGAAATTCCGCGCAGGGGTGAAGAGCAATCAGTGCGGACGCACGGTTTTTCCGGTGTCCTCGCCGCCGCCGGACGGCGCTGCGAGCGCCTCGCCGGCGGGCTGCTCGACCAGCGCGATGTCCAGCACCTGGTCGATCCACTCCACGGGCCGGATATCCAGGTCCTTCTTGATCCGGTCCGGGATTTCGGCCAGGTCCTTCTCGTTTTCCTTCGGAATCATGACGATACGGATTCCGCCGCGGAGCGCGGCCAGGAGCTTTTCCTTCAGGCCACCGATCGGCAGGACGCGGCCGCGAAGAGTGATCTCACCGGTCATCGCAACATCGGCTCGCACCGGCACACCGGTGAGCACCGAGACCAGCGCCGTGACCATCGCGATACCCGCGCTCGGCCCATCCTTGGGCGTCGCGCCTTCGGGAACGTGCACGTGGAGGTCCTTCTTCTGGTGGAACTCGGGATCCAGACCCAGCGGCTCGGTCCGCGACCGGACCACGGAAAGCGCCGCCTGCACCGACTCCTGCATCACCTCGCCGAGCTGACCGGTCTGGGTCAGCTTGCCCTTTCCGGGCACCGCGCTGGCTTCGATCTGCAGCAATTCGCCGCCGACTTCGGTCCACGCCAGGCCGGTGACCTGGCCGATCTCGTTGCTTTCCTCGGCCCGGCCGAAGCGGTGTCGACGTACGCCCAGGTACTTGTCGAGGTTGCGGGTAGTGACCTGGCGCTTGTCCAGCTTCTTGTCCAGGCTGAGTTCCTTGACGACCTTGCGACAGATCTTGGCCAGCTCCCGTTCGACGTTGCGCACGCCCGCCTCGCGGGTGTAGTAGCGGATGATGTCCGTGATGGCGGTATCGCTGACGCTGAGTTCGTCGTCTTCCAGACCATGCTGTTCCATCTGCTTCGGCAGCAGGTACTTGCGCGCGATGTTGAGCTTCTCGTCCTCGGTATAGCCGGGAATCCGGATGATCTCCATCCGATCGAGCAGGGGCGCGGGGATGTTCAGCGAGTTGGCCGTGGCCAGGAACATCACCTCCGACAGGTCGTAGTCGACCTCCAGGTAGTGGTCCGAGAACGTGCTGTTCTGTTCGGGGTCCAGCACCTCGAGCAGCGCCGAGGACGGATCGCCACGGAAGTCCATGCTCATCTTGTCGAGCTCGTCGAGCATGAACAGCGGGTTGCGGGTGCCGACCTTCGACATGTTCTGGACCACGCGACCCGGCATCGAGCCGATGTAGGTGCGGCGGTGGCCCCGGATCTCGGCCTCGTCGCGCACGCCACCCAGGCTCATGCGGATGAACTCGCGTCCGGTGGCCCGCGAGATCGAACGACCAAGCGACGTCTTGCCTACCCCCGGCGGACCGACCAGGCACAGGATCGGCCCCCGTAGCTTCTTGACCCGCTGCTGCACCGCGAGGTATTCGAGAATCCGTTCCTTGACCCGCTCGAGTCCGTAATGGTCATCCTCGAGAATCTGCTCGGCCTTCGCGAGGTCGTGGCGGACCTTGCTGCGCTTCTTCCACGGCACGGCCAGCATCCAGTCCAGGTAGTTCCGGACAACGGTGGCCTCGGCGGACATCGGCGACATCATCTTGAGCTTGTTGAACTCGCTCTGCGATTTCTCCAGCGCTTCCTTCGGCATGCCGGCCTGTTCGATCTTCGCCTCCAGGTCGCCCAGGTCGTTGCCCGACTCGTCGAGATCGCCCAGCTCCTTCTGGATGGCCTTCATCTGCTCGTTGAGGTAGTACTCCCGCTGACTCTTTTCCATCTGCGTCTTGACCCGCCCGCGGATGCGCTTCTCGAGCTTGAGCACGTCGATCTCGCCTTCGATCAACGCCATCAGCTGCTCGATGCGCTCGCGCAGATCGGCGGTTTCCAGGACGCGCTGCTTGTCCTCGATCCGGATGCCGAGATGGGCCGCGATCGTGTCGGCCTGGCGACTGACGTCGTTGATCCCCGACAGGGTGGTCAGCAATTCGGCCGGAATCTTGCGGCTCAGCTTGACGTACTGCTCGAACAGGGAGATCAGGCTGCGCGCGGCCACGTCGATCGTCGCCTCGTCATCCTCGCTGCTGGCCGGCATGGCCGTCCAGGTACCCGCCAGGTAGCCGGGATCCTCGTCGAGCGTGTCGACATGGACGCGCTCGACGCCTTCGACGAGGACCTTGGTCGTACCGTCGGGCAGGCGCAGCATCTGAAGGATGGTCGCGACCGTGCCGAAATCGAACAGGTCCTCGGCACCCGGCTCCTCGGTTTCCGGGCTCTTCTGGGTGATGAGCAGGATGCGCTTGTCGACGTTCATCGCCTCGTCCAGCGCCTTGACCGAGCGCTCGCGCCCGACGAACAGCGGAATCACCATGTGTGGATAGACCACGACATCGCGCAGGCTGAGCACCGGCGTCGGCTGTCGGGTGGACTCCAGCGGTGCGGAATCCGGGGTGTTGGACGTTGCCATCGGGACCTCTGGGCGCGGGCGCGCCGTTATGCGTCGAATAGTGAAGCTATATTGGCACAGCGACGTGCCGATTCAAGCACGGACCGTGCACGAACGGCAGCCGGGGCCGGCCGAAACGGAGAAGGTGGGTCGTCGGTCCGGGCTGCGGACGGTAGGATCAGGAATCGCCCGAGGCGCGCTTGCTGCTCTCGTAGATGATGTACGGCTCGGACTCGCCGTTGATGACCGCCTCGTCGATCACGATCTTGGCGACGTTTTCCATCGAGGGGAGTTCGTACATGCTGTCGAGCAGCACGTTTTCCATGATCGTGCGCAGGCCGCGTGCGCCGGTCTTGCGATCCATCGCCTTCTGCGCGATGGCGTGCAGCGCATCGTCGCGGACCTCGAGCTCGCAGCCTTCCATGTCGAACAGCTTGCGGAACTGCTTGATTACCGCGTTCTTCGGCTCGACCAGGATCCGCACCAGCGCCTCTTCGTCGAGTTCGCGCAGGGTGGCCACGACCGGCAGTCGGCCGACGAATTCCGGGATCAGTCCATAGCGGATCAGATCCTCCGGCTCCACCGTGGCGACCAGTTCGGACAGGTTGAACTCGCTCTTGCCCTTGACCTGGGCGCGGAACCCGATGCCGGCGGCTTCGGAGCGATCCTGGATTACCTTGTCGAGACCGGCGAATGCACCGCCGCAGACGAACAGGATGTTGCGCGTGTCGACCTGCAGGAATTCCTGCTGCGGGTGCTTGCGGCCACCCTGGGGCGGCACGGAGGCCAGCGTGCCCTCGATCAGCTTCAGGAGCGCCTGCTGCACGCCCTCGCCGGACACGTCGCGGGTGATCGACGGATTCTCCGCCTTGCGCGAAATCTTGTCGATCTCGTCGATGTAGACGATGCCGGTCTGCGCCTTGTCGACGTCGTAGTCGCACTTCTGGAGCAGTTTCTGGATGATGTTCTCGACGTCTTCGCCGACGTAGCCCGCTTCCGTCAGCGTGGTCGCGTCGGCGATCGTGAACGGCACGTTGAGCATCCGCGCGAGCGTTTCGGCCAGCAGCGTCTTGCCGGACCCGGTCGGGCCGATCAGGAGGATATTGCTCTTGGCCAGTTCGACGTCGTCGCGATGCTTGTGCGATTCGAGACGCTTGTAGTGGTTGTACACGGCGACCGACAGCACGCGCTTGGCCTGCGGCTGGCCGATGACGTACTCATCGAGGAATTCGTGGATTTCCTTCGGGGTCGGAAGCTGCTCGCGCTCGCTCAGGCTGGCTTCCTCGAGCTCTTCGCGGATGATGTCGTTGCACAACTCCACGCATTCGTCGCAGATGTAGACGCTGGGTCCCGCGATCAGCTTGCGCACCTCATGCTGGCTCTTGCCGCAGAAGGAGCAGTACAGGACCTTGTTGTCGCTCGACGTTTCGCTCATGGCGTCCTTCCCAACCGTTGCCCGACATGGTACCCGAAAAGACCGGGCACGAAGTCAATGCCTGCCGGCCGGCGCGGACGCCGACCCGGCCCGGATTCAGGCGTCCGGTGCATCCTGATCGCGGCGCTCGAGCACGTGATCGATCAGACCGTACTCGGATGCCTCGGCGGCGCTCATGAACTTGTCCCGGTCCGTATCACGCTCGATGGTTTCCAGGGGCTGACCGGTGTGCTGCTGCAGGATCCGGTTCAGTTGGTCCTTCATCTTCAGGATTTCCTTCGCGTGGATGTCGATATCCGAGGCCTGGCCCGAGAACCCGCCGAGCGGCTGGTGGATCATCACGCGCGAATGCGGCAACGCGTAGCGCTTGTCCTTCGCGCCGGCCGCCAGCAGCAGGGCACCCATGCTGGCCGCCTGGCCGACGCACATGGTCGAGACATCGGGCTTGACGAACTGCATGGTGTCGTAGATCGCCATGCCGGCGGTCACGGATCCGCCCGGCGAGTTGATGTAGACGTTGATGTCCTTCTCCGGGTTCTCGCTCTCCAGGTACAGCAGCTGGGCGACGATCAGGTTGGCCGAGTAGTCCTCGATCGGTCCGACGATGAAGATCACCCGCTCCTTGAGCAGGCGGGAATAGATGTCGTAGGCGCGTTCGCCCCGAGCGGACTGCTCGACGACCATCGGTACCAGGTTGAGGGCTTTCTCGTTCACGATTCCATCAGCTCCTTGAAGGACATCGACCGGTCGGCGACCTTCGCGTTGTCCAGCACCCAGTCGACGACCTGCTCTTCCAGGACCATGTTCCGGACCTGGTCGGTCAGCTGGGGGTTGGACCGGTACAGTTCCACGACCTGCCCGGGATTCTCGTAGGTTTCGGCGATTTCTGCGATCTGCTGCTCGACCCGCCCGTCGTCGATCTTCAGGTCATGCTGGCGGGCGATCTCGGCCAGCAGGAACCCGAGCCGGACCCGGCGTTCCGCACCGGGACGCAGCTGCTCGTCCGGCACGTCGACCTGCTCGCCGTACTGCTGCTTGAGCTGCGCCTTCATCTGACCCAGCTCCTGCTGGACCGCGGCTTCGGGCAGGCTGAAATCCTTGTATTCCTCGGCCAGCCCGTCGGTCACGGCCTTCTTCAGCCGGTTGGTCCGCGCCTGGCGCAGTTCGCGCTCCAGGTTGCGGCGAACGTCGCTGCGCATCTGCTCCATGCCGCCGTCGACACCGAAGCTCCTGGCGAAGTCGTCATCGGGCTCGGGCAGGTCGGACGCCTGGACGGCGAGCACCTTGAAGGTCACGTCGGCCGTCTTGCCGGCCAGCGAGTCGTCGCGGAAATCGTCCGGGAAGGTCAGTTCCACGGTCTTCTCGGTGCCCGCTTCGACGCCGATCAGGGCCTGCTCGAATGCCTCGAACATCGCGCCGCCACCGAGCACGGGTTGCGCCTTGCTGCTGCCCGACTCCGGGACGCGCTCGCCGTCGACTTCGGCGTGGAACTCGATCCTGACGCGATCGCCCTGTTCGGCCGGCCGTTCGGCGTCACTCCACTCCCGGCGCTGCTCGCGCAGCGTCTGGATCATGTCGTCGACGTCGGTACCCTCGATCTCCACGACCGGACGGTCGATTTCCAGTCCGGATACGTCGATCTCCGGCAGCTCGGGAAAGACTTCGAGCTCGGCGGTGAAGGTGAAGGTCGATTCGCCCTCGTCGTCCGGCTGCAGGCTGGAGACGCCGGCAACGCGCAGCTCCTGCTGCTGGATGGCTTCCTGCAGACTGTTCTGCATGACCTGCTGCAGCACTTCGTCGCGCACCTGCTGGCCGTAGCGCTGCTTGACCACGTTCATCGGCACCTTGCCGGGCCGGAAGCCCTTCAGGCGAACCTGGCGGCGCAGTTCGTTGAGTCGGCCGGAAATCAGGCCGTCGATCGAGTCGGCCGGAACTTCCACCACCAGCTTGCGGCCCAGATCACCGGTCTTTTCTACGGATACCTGCATGGGATTGCGTTCTCTAGACGTTGGAAAGGTTGCTATCGAAATGCGAAACCCGGAGCCCTGCGGACGACGACCCTTGCAGGCCGCGACAACGAGGCGCTCCGGTTCCGGAAATGGTGGGCCGTGTAGGACTTGAACCTACAACCAATGGATTAAGAGTCCACTGCTCTACCAATTGAGCTAACGGCCCGTCAGATTGTGTACCGGTCGCCGAGGCCGAGACCGGATGTCTCCGGCCCGGTTCCGGCGGAAGCCCGGTTCGCGCGATGCCCGGCCGCAACCGAGCGAAAAATGGGGTGGACGATGGGATTTGAACCCACGACCGCTGGAGCCACAATCCAGTGCTCTACCCCTGAGCTACGCCCACCATCGTTCGCGCTCGGACCCGGCGTCCGGGTCACCTGCTTGTCGGCCTTGTCCGCCACCGCCCGAGGGGGCGGCGAACGAAGCGGCCCTATTCTAACCGCATTGCCCCGCGCTGCGGCGCGACACCGCCTTGTCCGTCGTGGCCCGGAAAGACGTTGGCGCGCCTGGCAGGACTCGAACCTGCAACCGCCGGCTTAGAAGGCCGATGCTCTATCCGGTTGAGCTACAGGCGCATCTCGGGTCGACCCTGTCGCGAGCTCTCGAACGGTTCCTAGGTCATCAGCCGCGTTTGAAGCATCGTCTGCCGGGAATCGGCAGAACAGCGGCGAAACGGCTGCGGAACGGTCCTGCGGTCTACCGCCGGAGTCCGCGAAACTGGTCGGGGCGGCAGGATTCGAACCTGCGACCTACTGCTCCCAAAGCAGTTGCGCTACCAGGCTGCGCTACACCCCGGCGAGCCGCATAGTATCTCCGATTCCAGCCTCGGGCGTCAACCGCCGGCGCCGTCCAGGTATTCGTCCTTCAGTCGCACGTAATGCGCGGCGGAGTAGCGCAGCATGTCCAGCTCCCCGGCGGTCAGCTCGCGGGCGGGTCGGGCCGGGCGCCCCCGGTAGAGCCAGCCGCTCTGCAGGCGCTTTCCGGGGGCGACCAGGCTACCCGCGCCGATCATCACGTCGGACTCGACCTCGGCGCCGTCGAGGACCAGCGAACCCATGCCGACCAGGCAACGGTCACCGATCGTGCAGGCGTGCAGGACCGCGGCGTGCCCGACCGTTACGTCCTCCCCGACGATCAGCGGAAAGCCGCCGGGCACCTGGGGACCGTCGTGGGTCACGTGGCAGACGGTGTTGTCCTGCAGATTCGATCGCGCACCGATGTCGATCCGGTGCACGTCGCCGCGAAGCACCACGCCGGGCCACACGGAGACATCGTCGGCCAGTCGGACGCGGCCGATCACCGTGGCCCTCGGGTCCACCCAGACCCGCTCGCCCAGCGCGGGCCGTTCGTCGCGAAACGGTCGGATCGTGTCGTTCAGGTCGTCGCTCATCGAAGTTCCTCGTTCGAATCGGCAATTGGATCGGCAATGGGATCGGCAATGGGATCGGCAACCGGATCGGCAATCGGATCGGCAATCGGATCGGCAATCGGATCGGCAATCGGATCGGCAATCGGATCGGCAATCGGACAAGCGACCGGCGGGCCGGTTATTCACAGTGTCACGCAATGTTCAAGAAACAGCGGCTTGCCCAGCGCAATGGAAACTTTCCCTTCTGACATGCTCGCAACATGCTGTTTCAATTGAACTTGAACGCAATGGCTCATTCTTGCTCAAAGCGCAGGCCAGGCGGTCGTCCCGGCCATGGCGGTGCTTGGCGAAGAGTTGCCCACAATGTTATCCACACGATCTGTGGACAACCCGCGCGCACCCATGGGGCCGGGTCGGATGGCTACAATAGCGCACTGTCCATCACCCGGGTCCGGCCGCTCATGCGCGCCCACATCGAAGAACTCATCCACCAGGCGCTCGGCTATCTGAAGCGCGACGGCGACCTGCCGCGCGACGTCGACCCCGCGTTCCAGATCGACCGGCCGCGCGATGCGTCCCACGGCGACTATGCCTGCAACGTGGCCCTGGTCCTGGCCAAGGCCGCGAAGAAGAACCCCATGGAGATCGCCGAGGCGATCGCCGCCCGTCTGCCCGGCTCGAAGCGGATCTCCCGGGTCGAAACGGCGCGCCCGGGCTTCCTGAACTTCCACGCCAGCGGCCACCACCTGCGCTGCGTGGTACGCGAAGCGCTGGCCGACGGCTCGACCTACGGGCATCAGCCGGCGGGACGCAAGGGCGAGGTCCTGGCCGAATTCGTCAGCGCCAACCCGACCGGGCCTCTGCACGTCGGCCACGGCCGGGGGGCGGCCTACGGCGCCTCGGTCTCCGCGGTGCTCGAGGCGGCCGGCCACTCGGTCGTGCGCGAATACTACGTCAACGACTATGGACGCCAGATGGACATCCTGGCGGTTTCGGTCTGGCTGCGCTACCTCGAACTCTGCGGCGAGAAGCCTCGATTCCCCGACAACGGCTACCGGGGCGAGTACATCTACGATATCGCCCGCCAGGTCCGCAACCGCCACGGCGACGACCTGCGCTACTCCGGCAACACCGTGGCCGAAGGACTTCCGCCCGACGCCAGCGAGGACGAGTCCGGCGACAAGGAACGCCACATCGATGCGCTGGTGCAGCGGGCGCGAGACCTGCTCGGAGACGGCTACGAGGCCTGCTTCCGGACCGCACTGGAGACGATGCTCGAAGACATCCGGGGCGATCTCGGCGAGTTCGGCGTGACCTTCGACCGGTGGTTCTCGGAGCGCGAGCTGGAGCGCTCCGGCGCGCTGGAACGCGCGATCGCCCGGCTCGAACGCGGCGGCTGGCTGTACGAGGAGTCGGGCGCGAAGTGGTTCAAGTCCTCCGAGCTCGGCGACGACAAGGACCGGGTCGTCGTGCGCGAGAACGGCCGAACGACGTATTTCGCCTCGGATGTCGCCTACATGCTCGACAAGTTCGACCGCTGCTCGGGCCAGCTGCTCTACATCTTCGGCGCCGATCACCACGGCTACGTGCCGCGCCTGAAGGCCGCCGCCCGGGGCCTCGGCGAGGACCCGGACCGCCTCGAGTTCCAGCTCGTCCAGTTCGCGGTGCTCTATCGAGGCGGCGAGAAGATCCAGATGTCGACCCGGTCGGGCGAGTTCACGACGCTCAGGGACCTGCGCGCCGAAGTGGGCAGCGATGCGGCCCGGTACTTCTATGTGATGCGCTCGCACGACCAGCACCTGGACTTCGACCTCGACCTGGCCAAGTCGCGCGCCAACGAAAACCCCGTGTACTACATCCAGTACGCCCACGCGCGCATCCACAGCATCTTCCGCCAGATGGAGGGCAAGGGCATGAAGCACAACCCGGCCATCGGCGATGCCGCGCTCAAGCGTCTGACCGAGCCACAGGAACGCGCGGTGATGCAGGCCATCGGGCGCTGGCCGGAAGTGATCGACTCGGCCGCCCGCCGCCGCGCCCCGCACGACCTGGCCCACGCCCTGCACGAACTGGCCTCGACGTTCCACACCTGCTACAACGCAGTGCCCGTGCTGGTCGACGACGAGGACCTGCGCAACGCGCGCCTGAACCTGGCCCAGGCCGTGGCCCGGGTACTCGCCGGAGGCCTGAAGCTGATCGGCGTCTCCGCTCCGGAGCAGATGTAATGGCGCGCAAGCAGGCGCGTCGAGGATCGTCGGCCGGCGGCAGCCTGCTGAGCTTCGTCGCCGGCCTGGCCTGCGGGCTGGGCCTGGCCCTGCTGGCCTGGGTCGGCGGCTATCTGCCGCGTGGCGATGAAGCGCCCACGGGGCAGCCGGACGGCCGCAACGAGCCGCCGATCATCGACGCCCCCGGCGATGGCAGCGGCAACCGCGATCGCCAGTACGACTTCTTCACCGTGCTGCCGGAGATGGAGGTGGTCGTACCACGCGACGAAATCGAACAGCGCGCACGCGAGAACCCGGAACAGCCGGCCACGCCTTCCGGCGGGCGCTACGTGATCCAGGCAGGCGCGTTCCGCGCCTCCGACGACGCCGAGGCGTTGAAGGCCCAGCTCGCCCTGCTCGGCCTGATCGCTCGCGTCCAGGAGGTCTCGGTGGACGACGCGACCTGGTACCGGGTCCGCCTCGGCCCCTTCGATACGGCCCGGGCCGCCGACCAGGCGCGGCGCCAGCTGCAGGACAACGGCTTCAATGCCTTGGTCATGAGCGGCGGCCAGTAGGCGCGGCCGCCCGCCCGGTACTGCGATGACATCCTCGACGCCCAGGACCGCGCTGATCCTGCCCGGGGGCGGCGCGCGCGGCGCTTACCAGGTCGGCGTGGTCAAGGCGCTGGCCGAATTCCTGCCCGGCCCCGCATCGCCGTTTCCGATCATCGCCGGCATTTCGGCCGGCGGCATCAACGCCGCGGTGCTGGCCAGCCACGCTGCGGACCTGGCAAAGGGCGCGGCGCGGCTGGAGGGCTTCTGGGGCAACTTCCGCTGCCATCACATCTACCGCACCGGCTGGCTCCACAACCTAGGCACGGGTCTGCACTGGCTGGCGGCCATGACCCTGGGCGGGCTCGGCGTGGACAACCCGAAGTCCCTGCTCGACAACGCGCCGCTCGGCGAACTGCTGGCGCGTGAGCTGCGCACCGAGGGCATCCGCGAGAATATCGAATCGGGTCGACTCGAGGCCTTGCTGATCACGGCCTCGGGTTACTCGACCTCGCAGGCCGTGACCTTCTTCCAGGGCCGCGAGGACATTCGCGAGTGGGCACTGTACCGTCGCGCCGGCCGGCGCACGCGGATCGGCCCCGACCATCTCCTGGCCAGCGCCGCCCTGCCGCTGCTGTTTCCGGCCCGGCGCATCGGTCATGAGTACTTCGGCGACGGCGGCATGCGCCATACCACACCGTTGAGCCCGCCGATCCACATGGGCGCGGACCGGCTGGTGATCATCGGCACCCGCGACGCCGCTCAGGACCCGGAGCCACCGGCCTGCCCCGACTATCCGTCGCTGGGCGAGATCGGCGGCTACCTGCTCGACGTGATCTTCATGGACTACCTGACCAACGATCTGGCGCGGCTGAGACGCATCAACCGGACCCTCTCGCTGATGACCGACGAGCAGCGTCGCCGGACCGAGCTGCGCCCGGTCGAGACCGTGCTGATCCAACCCAGCCGCGACGTCCGCGAGATTGCCACACGCCACATGCACCGCATCCCGGGCAGCGTCAAGACCCTGCTTCGCGGCATCGGCGCCTGGGGCCCCGGCCGCCTGCCCAGCTACCTGCTGTTCGAAGCCGAGTACTGCCAGGAAATGATCGACCTCGGCTACGCCGACGGCATGGCCGCCCGCGACGAAGTCATGGCGGTGATGGGGTCGTAGTCGCGCACTCGTATTCTGCGAGTTCGGGTCAAAAGCGTTTTCTCGCAGAGACGCAAAGCCGCAGAGAAAACAAGGAAAGAAGAGGCCAGCACTCTTGAAGCAGACGAAGTCATGGCGGTGATGGGGTCGTAGTCGCGCACTCGTATTCTGCGAGTTCGGGTCAAAAGCGTTTTCTCGCAGAGACGCAAAGTCGCAGAGAAAACAAGGAAAGAAGAGGCCAGCACTCTTGAAGCAATGGCCCCGCTTGCCCCCCTCTCGCTTGAGAAACGCTATGGAGATCCAGGCGCTCGAAACAGTCCAGAGCGGGTAATGGCCGGGGGTCACGAAAGCGGTTTTATCCGATTTTTTTCCCGCTTTTCTCTCCGTCTTTGCGTCTTTGCGTCTCTGCGAGAAAACGCCTTTCGCCGTTGCAGTTACATACGAACAGACAATCAGATCCGGACGCGGCCTCGCAGGATGTCGAAGAACATGACCCAGTCGCCGGCGAGGCTGTAGAGGGGGTGCTTGAAGGTCGCCGGCCGGTTCTTCTCGAACGCGAAGTGCCCGACCCACGCGAAGCCGTAGCCGGCCAGCGGCATGGCCAGGAACCACCACGGCGAAACGACGACACCCGCGACCGCAGCGGCAAGCACCAGCCAGGTGCCGACGAAGTGCAGCCTTCGGCAGCGCACGTCGGCATGCTCGTCGAGGTAGTACGGATAGAACTCGCGGAAGCTGTCGAACGATTCGGCCATGCCCGGGTTCCCGTTCAGATTCCGCCCAGGCCGTCGCCGACCAGCGCGGCCAGACGATCGCGGAGCGCGTTGCGCAGGTGGGCGATCAGCGCGAGCTGGTCGGGGGTCAGGACATCGCGAACCTGCAGCACGACATCGGCGCGCACCAGCGCCAGCGTCTCGAACAACGCGGCCTGCTCGTCGATCAGCGCCCCGATCGCGTCCGCCTCGCCCGGTGCGTTCCGCGCCAGGTCCAGCAGTTCGTTGCGGTTGGCGGCAAGATCGGCGGCGATCGAAAGCACGGTGGGTGCAGCCTGATCCACGATGGCCTGAATGGCCGCGCGCTGCGAGGGCGTGAGCCCCAGCGCATCGCCGGCGTGCTCCATGCCGTCACCGCTGACCGGGCCGGCACGGCGCATCGCCATCCGGCTCAGGCCCTGGCGATCCGCGCTCGCTTTCATTCCGTCGGCCAGGCCGCCGAACCGGTCCTCCAGCAGGGCACGCAATTCGACCAGCAGCAGGCGCTGCTCTTCGGTCAGGACCCGGCGCACGTCGATCAGCGTGTCGATGCCCAGGGCCGAGAGGTCGGCCATGCCGCGACCCTGCGCCGCGGCCAGTGCCTCGATCGCTGATGCATCGACCGGGTCGGCGAGCAGCGCATCGTTCATCGCACGGCGGCCGTCGGCCAGGCCGGAGGCGATTTCGATCGCATCGGGTGCGGCCGTCATCAGGATCATGCCGATCAGTGCGCGCTGGGCCGGGGTCAGGTTGAACTCGTCGGCCAGGGCCTGGACCTCGTCGATCAGATCGACCAGGGCCCGGTCGTCGATCGTGCTCGGCCCGCTGCGCTCCTGCGGGGCCGCACCGATCGGCTCCACCGAGCGGGCGGAAGCCGGGCCGGCGACCAGCGCGACGGCCAGCACGACGGAGCCTGCGAGGGCGGTCGCAAGGCGCGGAACCAACGAAGGGGGAATCAGCGAGCGGGCGAAAGCAGTCATGGCATCGAGCCTCCGATTCGAGGCGCCGGCTCGCAGGCCGGCGCGGCAATCAACGGAAAAACGATACCACGATCCTCGTCTCGATCGCGACGACGCCGGGCGTCAGCGGCGCAGGCGGTCGCGCGCCCGGAGGTTCAGAGAGTGCCCGACAATCAGGCAGATACCGCCGGCCGACGTGACCGCGGCGATGCCCAGCGGCGGCAGTGCGTGGCGCTGCTCCAGCCACGCGGCCAGCACCAGGAAACCGATTCCGGCGCCGGCCGGAACCCACATGGCCGGCGTCCGGTGCTTGAGGAACCCCAGGGTGAAGGCCAGCCCGCTGATCGGCACGATGATCGCCAGCAGCACGAAGTGGAACGCCTCGTGCGAAAGGAAGCCGGCGGTCAGGGACGGCGCCAGCACCAGCACCAGCGGCAGCGCCAGGCACTGCAGCAGGCAGAACGCGGACACACCGATCCCCAGCCGGTCCAGCCAGGACACGGGCAGGTCGGCGCTCGCTGCGTTGCGCTGCTTGTTCAGGACGGCGACCATGAGTGAGGTTCCGGTATCGAAATGTGATGATATAACATTTTCGAGCGCGGCGAGTTCACGGCCGGGTTCGGGTTGCGGCACGTGGGGGAAACCGATGGCTGTAGCGGAGGGCGACTCAGTTCAGCGGCGGCGCCGCAACGAGGACTCGGTTCGTACGCGGGAGGCGGTGCCGGCACCAGGATGGCTCTCGCTCACGCTCCAGCGAACTCGCGGCGGGGCCGCTCGGTTCGAACCCGGGACCTGCGGAAGGAGATATTGAAGGTTGGTGCCGGCACCAGGATCGCTGTCGCTGCGCTCCAGCGAGCTCGCCGCGATGCGGCTCGGTTCGAACCGATGAATCGGTCGGAGGTTCGAATCGTGTCCATGCCGAAGGTCGCGGCGAACCGGAACAACGGATTCGAATGGAAGATGGTGCCGGCTGAGGGATTCGAACCCCCGACCCTCTGATTACAAATCAGATGCTCTACCAACTGAGCTATACCGGCGGCAACAATCCTCAACACTCTACAACACATAAACCTCTGTTTTTCCAGCGCTTGAACAGAATCGCCTTGTTGGGGTCTATTGACGGCAGTTTGCAATTCTTAGTATAACGTGCCCCTATATTGCCCCTAGCAACCATCCTGGCCTAACCGTCTCGCTTTGGAGCATGACCCGTGGCAACAATTGAGAAGCGCGAACGCAAGACAGGTACTGTATATCAAGCCGATGTGCGAATTCGCGGTTTTCCAAGGCAAAAAAAGACCTTCAAACGTCTCACGGATGCCAAGATCTGGGCCCAGCAGGCTGAGGCATCTATCCGCAGCGGTCAATTCCGCGACGTACACAAGACGGCCAGAACCAAGAAATTCGAGGACCTGATCGAGAAGTACCGTGCCGAAGTCCTGGCTTTCAAGAGCCAGAAAACCCAGAAAGGCGAGCGGTACATTGTCGATCGCTGGGAGCAAGCGTAAGCTTCCCCGTCAAGGCGACAGTTCAGAAGTAGAGACTCTGGCTCGTTTGGCATACTCCAGCGGGCTCAGATCGCCCAGCGAGTCGTGAGGCCAGGACTCGTTGTAGCGCCGTAGCCAGCGATGCGTTTCTTCGCGGACCTGATCAAGATCTTCGAACAGGTACAGGTCCAGCACCTCCTCGCGGTAGGTTCGATTGAAGCGCTCGATGAACGCATTCTGATTGGGCTTGCCCGGTTGGATGTGCTGCACCGTCATACCGTGGTCATCAGCCCAGTCCAGAAAGGCCTGACCGATGAACTCAGGACCGTTGTCGGTGCGCAGCGTTGCCGCCAGATCCCGTTCGGCTTCGATCTGGCTGAACAGCCGGATCAACCGCTCTCCTGTAATCGACGTATCGATCTCGATCGCAACGCCCTCGCGGTTGAAGTCATCCAGCACGTTGAATGTCCGGAATCGAACGCCGCAGTAGAGTGCATCGGCCATGAAGTCGGCCGACCAGACCTGGTCCGGCCCCAGCGGCACTGTCAGCGGGATGCGTTCCCGGTTTGGCAGCCGGCGCTTGGTCTTGCGCCGGAGGTTCAGCCCGAGCGCACAGTACACGCGCCACACGCGCTTGTGGTTCCAGGGCCGCCCCTCGGCTCGCAAGTGCTTCCGGCACTTCCAGAAGCCCCGACGCGGGAACGCCTCGAAGTAAGCCGTCATTGCGTCCACGATCTCCTGATCTCGGGACAGCGGATCGGGCAGCGGGCGGTACCAGGCCGACCGGCTCTGGCCCACCGCCTGGCAGGACCGCTGGATCGATAGCTCGTGCTCGACCACCAGTGTGCGCGCAACCTCGCGCTTCTCGGCGGCCGTCAGAGCTTTTTTGCGATGACGTCCTTCAGTGCGTAGTTCTCGTGGGCCAGTTCGGCATACATGCGCTTGTACTGCGACAGCTCCGCTTCCAGCTCCTTCAGACGCTTGAGTTCCGAGGCGTCCAACCCGCCGTACTTCGACTTCCACTTGTAGTAGGTCGCCGAGCTGATCTCATGCTTCCGGCAAACGTCCTTGACGGGTACCCCAGACTCGGCTTCGTTCAGGATGGAAACGATCTGGTGTTCGGTGAATCGAGACTTCTTCATGGCGTTCTCCTCCAAGGGAATGGTGCCAGAAATCTCTACTTCGGGAATGTGTCAGCTGGGGGGAAGCTTACGCCAGCACCTGATAACGGTACTTGGTGGTCCAGACCAAGTGGTACTTGAGGTCCCAAACCGAATGAGCTCCGCGCTTGTAGTCCAGCATTTGGACAAAATATCATCCGTCGCCTGAAGGCGAGGGGTTTACGGATCCCCTATCGGGGACTCTAAATAACTTGAGTAAGAAGGCGTGGTTCCTATTGCAACCAAACCCGACATGCGGTGTTGGTATTGATTAAGTTTGTTCCTGTTTACGGGTAGTATTCATTAATCAGCTACTCACACAAGACCGCGCTCCGCGAGAGAAACAACCTCTTCGTCACCGACGATGAAGTGATCGAGAAGGCGCACGTCCATAAGCCCCAGTGCGTGCCTGAGACGGCGCGTAATTGCGAGATCCGCCTGGCTGGGCTCAGCCACGCCTGACGGGTGATTGTGGGCGACAATGACGGCAGCAGCGTGATCGTCAAGCGCCTGCTTTACAACAACCCTTGGGTGGACGTGTGCGGCATCGATGGTGCCGTGGAAAAGCTCGCGGTAGGCGATGACCCTGTGCCGGGTGTCTAGAAGCAGTGCCGCAAAGTGCTCATAGCGACGGTTCAGGAGGCGCATTCGAAGGTATTTCCGCGTCATATCAGGACTGGTGAGCGCTTCACCGGGCTTCCGGAGTTTGCTGTCCAGGTAGCTGATGGCTTCGCGAACGATTGCTTCGCCGTCGAGATTCTGCTTCTGTTCGTACATTTTCAGGTCTCCGTGATTGATTGAACCTATTGCGGTTCCACGAAGGCCCGAGAACAGAGGCGGCCCGTCAGGGGTGAGCGCAGCGAAAGTACCGGGCTGGTGCGGCCTGCAGCGAAGCGAAGCCACGGGCCCGGTCGGCCCTTGCCGGGACGCCGGCTCGGGCAAGAATCGCAAGTCAGTAGAGGTTCAATCAGGGAGACCTGCCCCAACAGAGGCAGATTGACAGCGCTTGATTCTGAGGACTTCAGAGATCCAGAAAAGCCCTAAGCTCCCTCAGCTTTCTGACCAGTTGATCTTCTATCGGCTGCCTGATGCCGTCAGTGACCTCAGCGGGCATGGACGCTGCTGCACGCTCAAAAGCTCCGGCAGCGCCTCCCTGCAAGTCGTGGAGCAGTTCCTGAAACTGCTGCGCGGATACTCCAGCCGCCTTGGCGCTTTGCGCGAAGTGCCTCGGGAGGGCTTCGTTCACGACGTAGTGCCGGCTGTCACCGACGGCCATGGCCAGCTTGATCTGGTTACGGCGAAGACGACCCTGTGCAAAGTTGGGTTGCGCAGACATCACGTCGTAGATTGGGGTCATCTTGAAGCGGCCACCGGGAAACAAAAAGACGCTGAAGTTCTTCGCGTGGCCGTCGGTCGCGGCAATCAGCCAAAACGCCAGTTGCGCCTTGAGGAAATCAAAGCGATCGCGTTCCGGTTCATCACTCCCCGTGAGCAGAGAGAGACATTCAGGGATGCCGGGGCCGCCCTCGCTGTTGTATTTCAGGGTTGAGGGAACGGACAGCGCCTGGCAGAAATCCTCCTGAGGCAGCCTGAGAAGGCGGCCATCGAGGGTTTCGGTGCGATCGAATCGCTTAATTGCTAGCACTCGGACATCCTCGAAATCGAGGATCTGGCTCTCGGGCACTTCCAGACCAAGCTCACGGCAGAAGGTCAGGCAGAAGTGCTCGTTTTCAACGCTGCGCGTCATATCCAGCCCATTGGGAAGTTCGCCCAGCTGCGGCTTGAAGATATGCGTCGTAGGCGTTGCACCCTGCGGCAGGCACCAGCCATCGTTCCACAAGAATGCGGTTTTCTCCTGCGCCCCAGCAATGGAGATGCGGAATTCCCGCTCACCGTCGGGCTGGATGCCGAGAGGGGCTGAGGCCAGATTGCGGATGATGTCGGCAAGCTCAGCCTCGTCCAGTGGTACAGACTGGGGTGGACCCGGGTGCGGAATATCGGCTCCATCTGGCAGGAATTGCAGTGCGCCAACGCAGTCCCGGCCAATTCTGGCGAGAAGGTTGAAGGCATCCGTCCCTTCAGCGCCGACTTTTTCGGCGACCTTTCTGCGAATCTGGTCGTTGTCTGGAAGAAGGTTGTCGAAGTACGCCGACACCACTGCACCTGTGTACCGGTCCTCTCGCAACGGTAGTGACAGAGACACGGGGATGGCCCGGCGCTCGTCATCGAGCCAGTCCGGGGCGTAGGCAAAGGAAACGGCGCCGTTGGATGCACGGTCCAAAGTACCTACAATCCGTCCGTTGAGAGCGACTGAGAGGCGCAGGCTCCTTCTTTTCCGCCCCATCAGAACAGATCCTCAATGTCCTTGTGTGAGCCCTTGGTGCGCGGCTGGAGGACGATCTCAAGTTCAAGGGCGCGCAGCAGATCCATCACAGTATTAAGCTTGACGGTCTCGAGGCCATTTTCCACTTGAGACACGGTCCCCTGCCACAAGCCTGCCCGGCTGGCGAGTTCGGTCTGGGTCATTTTTTGTTCGCGCCGGAATCGGCGCAACGCGGCCCCGAGGTGCTTGGGTGATCTGACAAGTTCCATTCTGGCGACTCCCTAGTTTATTTATGCGCTATAGCGTATATATACACAATATAGGCTTCGGCGAATAAACTGTCAATATGCGTTCCGGCAGATAATTTGCTTTTAAGCGCCTGAGCGTATTTCGCTAGCGAGAAGCAGAAGGTACAAACCGGTACAGTCCAGACAGATCGCTTGACCACCCCAAGAAATTGGGCAGCGGAATGCTGAGGATCGCTGGGGATTATTGAGAAAAAGCGCCCCTAAATTGCCCCCAGAGTGGAGGCTCGCCGCTTTTGGGTTACTCGACAGAATCAGTAAATAATTGATTTTCAGAGGTTTAAAATGGTGCCGGCTGGAGGATTCGAACCCCCGACCCCCTGATTACAAATCAGATGCTCTACCAACTGAGCTAAGCCGGCATTTCTTGGCCAATCCGCATCATTTTATCGAAGAAGCCGCGATTCGACCATCGAC
This sequence comes from Wenzhouxiangellaceae bacterium, assembly GCA_965222675.1. Taxonomy (GTDB): domain Bacteria; phylum Pseudomonadota; class Gammaproteobacteria; order Xanthomonadales; family Wenzhouxiangellaceae. The sequence continues at coordinate 3,047,953 of OZ244963.1, forward strand.
GCTCGCTAGAAGCACGGAATCTCGAAGTGCGTGGCGCCGGGGCTGGAGCGGAGGATGAAGCGCCAGGGGGATCGTTCGCCGGGGTCGATGCGGTAATCGATCCAGAACTGCGGGGCGTCTTCGCGGCGCACGGCGAGCTGGGCGTCGAAGCCCATGCGGCGAATCCGGTTCAGGCGTGCGCGGGCGTTCTCCCGATTCTCGAACAGCCCGAGCGACACCGCATCCGGCAAGTCGTCGTCGGCGACCACGAAATAGTCCTCGACCCCGCGGGCGGCCAGCTCCTGGGCCAGGTCGATCGCCGACTGCCGACTCGGTGCGGCGACGAACACCCACCAGCCGCGGTCGCGATCGGCCTCGGTCCGGCGCGGCCGGATCAGTGAGGCGAAGGGGCGTAGCCGGTCCTCGGCGCGGCTCTGCTGGACCAGGGTCGCGAACGGTCCGATCGTGTAGCAGCGCGGGACGTTGGACTGCGATTCTCGCCAGTCCAGCGCGATCAGCTCCAGCTGCGGGATTTCCGGGTCAGGGGTTGGCGGCGGAGGCCGCGGCGCCGGCGGCGGCTGCAGCTGGCCGAGCACCAGCAGCGCCACGTTGACCAGCACCAGCAGGACCGCGGCGATGCGCCAGCCCATCATCGTTCGGCCTCCATGCGGTTCACGTCATTCGGCTCGCGGCGAGCGCCAGGCCCAGCAGCACCAGGTCAGGCTGCCGGTCGTCGGGGTTCAGCGCGGATTGTACCGTCGAGGCCCCGCCGCCGGTCAGCACGAACAGTGGCGAACAACCCAGTGCGATGCCCGCTCGCTCCACGCCGAGACGGATCGCTCCGACCTGCTGCAGCACCAGGCCGCGCTCCAGCGCCTGGGCCGTATCGGTGGCCGGCGACAGGGGCAGGTCGGCCTGCTCGCGCGCCCGCTCAAGTCCCGGCGCCCGGGCCAGCAGGCCCGTTCGCGCCGCGTCCGGCCCGGGCAGGATCCAGCCGCCGCGATGGACGCCGGCCTGGTCGACCACGTCCAGCGTCGTGGCGGTGCCGATGTCGACGACCACCAGGGCCTGCTCGTGCATCTCCCAGGCGGCATTCACGGCCAGCCAGCGATCCGTGCCCAGGGAACCGTAGGCCGGCGCGACGGGCAGGTCGACATCGCCGAGACCGACCCCGGTCCACCGGACCCCGCGTCGCTGCAGGATCGAGACCAGTTCCCGGCTCGACGGCTCGTCGCGCACGTCGGTCAGGATCACGCGAGCGCCGGCGTGCGCCTCGGCCCAGCCGTCGAAGGCGGGCAGCGACTCGGCCACGGCCATGGCGAGGCTGCCGTCGGCGCCCAGCTGCGCACGCTTCAGCCGCGTATGCCCGACCTCGACCAGCCACAGTCCGGGATCACTCGCGGCCACGCAGGCTGACCTCCCCGGCGCTGAATTCCTGCCGCTGCGTCCCGCTCCCGTCGGCGACGCGGACCCAGAGTCCGCCGCGCTCGCTGATTCCGTCGGCAACGCCGTCGATCGACGTGCCGTCGCCGCGCTCGATCCGGACCGCCCTGCCCTGGAGCACGTCGAGGTCGCTCCATTCGCCCTTCAGCGCCCCGAAGCCTTCAGCCTGCAGACGCGCGCAGGCGCCATCGAGCGATCCGATCAGCGCCGAGGCGACCCGGTTGCGACGCTCCGGACCCGTTCCGAGCGCGCACAGGTCGATCCACGGCTGGTCGATCGTCCGGGCCGCGCCGGGCGGCATCCAGACGTTGACGCCGAGGCCGATGACCACGTCACAGGGGCCGTCGACGACACCCTGCAGCTCGACCAGCAGCCCGCCGAGCTTGCGGCCCTCGGCGACCAGGTCGTTGGGCCACTTCAGTCCGATGCCCGGCACGCCGAGGCCGGCAAGCGCACGGGCGGCCGCCACGCCGGCCACGAGGCTCAGCGCGCCGAGGCGCGGAAGCCCGACATCGAAGCGGTACGCGAAGCTCAGTGCGATCGACGTGCCCGGCGGCGCGGTCCACGACCGCCCTCGGCGACCGCGTCCCGCGCCCTGCCACTCGGCCAGCACGGCGCAACGGTGCGCGAAGCCGTCGCCGGCCAGCTCGGCATTGGTCGAGTCGCAGCGCCCGAGCACCTGCACACCGATCGCCGGGTCCAGTCCGCTCCGTATCGCGGGTGCATCGAGGCGCTCGATCCGCCGTTCGAGCCGATAACCACGGTGCGAGTCGGACTCGATCGGCAAGCCGGCGTCGCGCAGCGTCTCGACCTGCTTCCACACCGCCGTTCGGCTCACGCCGAGGGCCGCCGACAGCGACGGGCCCGTATGCCAGTCGGCGTCGCCGAGTCGTTCGAGGAGGTCCAGTGCGGTGTCGGTCATGGCGGCGGGGAAGCTGCGGCTCGAGCGGAGAGCCGGCGGCTCACTTTCTTCGCTTGAGAACGCGAGCTTTCTCGAAGCGGTTCTCGGTGCCGCTGACCAGGCGCACGAGGTTGCTGCGATGGGTGAACACCAGCAGCACCGCCAGCGCGACGGAAAGCACGCCGAGCACGGTCGGCAGCGGCTCGGGTCCGGCCAGGTACATCGAGGGCACCAGGCTCAGCCCGGCCAGGATGGTCGCCAGGCCGACATAGCCGGTGCCGATCAGCGTGACCAGCCAGACCACCAGCAGCGGCAGCACGCACCACGGGGCCAGGACCAGCACCGCGCCGACGGCGGTGCCCGCACCCTTGCCGCCGCGAAATCCGAACCAGACCGGCCAGACGTGGCCGAGCACGGCGGCGAACCCGCACGTGCAGGCCAGCACCAGCGGATCCGGCGGCATCGTGCCGAACAACGCGGCCACGACCGGACCTAGCAGCGGCAACGGCCAGGCCGACACCACGCCCTTGCCCAGGTCGATCAGCACCACGCCCAGCGCGAAGGCCCAGCCGACCGTACGCAGCGCGTTGGTGCCGCCCGCGTTGCCCGAACCCATGGTCCGAATGTCGACGTCGCGCAGGCGGCCGAGCACCAGCGAACCCGAGATCGAACCGATCAGGTAGGCGACCAGGGCGAACAGCGCGATCTGCAGGTCGACGAGGTCAGGCATGGGCTTCGGGCATCCGGATCAGGTCGGGCATGGTCGTTTCCGCAGTCGAGCCCCGAGTATCGCAGGCACGGTGATCAGTCATCGGTCCCCGAATCAGCTCGGTGCGGCCCAGGGCTGCAGACCGACGATCAGGCTGCCGGGGCCGGCATGCACACCGACGGCCGGGCTGGCCTCCTCGATCCAGCAGGCGTCGACCTCGGGGTGGGCGGTCAGCAGCAGGTCGCGCAGCAGTCGGGCGTCGTCGGGGCAGTCGGCCTGGCTGATGAGGATGCGATACACGGTACCGGAATCCATCTTCCGGGCGAGGAATTTGGCGAAGCGCCGAACCGCCGGTCCGCCGCGACCGCGCACGATGCCGCGGGCCGTCAACTGCCCGTCCAGCGTGTTGGCCAGCACCGGGTTCAGGCGCAGGTTGCGCGCCAGCCAGTCCATCCAGGGCTTGACCCGGCCACCGCGCACGCCCCAGGACAGGTCGCGGGCCAGCGCGAAGGTGCGGGTCTTCGGCCCGAGCTCGTCGAGCCCCGAGACGATCTCGCGCCGGCTCCAGCCGGCCGCCGCCGCCTCGGCTGCCCACAGGACGAGCAGGGCCTGGCCGCAGGCCGCGTTCTTCGAATCGTGGACGGTGATCGGCGCATCGTCGCCGAGTCGCTTCGCGGTCTGGTCGGCGGCCTGCCAGGTGCCGCTGAGCTGGCCCGAGACGTGGATCGAGACCACTTCGTGGCCGTGACTGGTCAGGAGTTCGAACTGGCGCCGGAAGTCGCGCGGCGGCGGCTGCGAGGTCTGCGGGTGGACCTCCCCCGTCTTTACCTTCGCGTAGAACGCGCCGGGCTGGATCGACAGCTTGTCGAGGTACTCGGTGTCGCCGAAGAACAGGCGCAGCGGGACCGTATGGATGCCGAGGCGATCGATCTCCCCGGCCGGAAGGTCGGCGGCCGAGTCGGTGACGACCGCAATCGTTCCGCGCTGGTTGAGCAGGCCGTGCTGCCGGCTCATGTCGTCGGCCTTCTGCTGGCGGATATCGCCGAACTCCGCGCAGACCCGGAACACCTCGCCGGGCTTGTTCGTGTGGATGTGGACCCGAGCGCGGCGCCCCCCGCCGGCCACGACCAGGCTGCTGGCGTCCAGCGCATCCAGCCGTTCGCGCAACGCGCCGACCTCGACGTCGTCGCCGTCGATCAGGCACTCGGTGCAATAGCGATGATCGAGCGGGCCGGCATCGTGCCCACCGGCCGAAACTTCCGACTCGGCCTCGACCACCGCAGGCGCTTCGACGTCGGGAACGCGGCCGCTTCGCACGTAGCGCCAGATCCCGTCGACGAGGTCGACGAAGCCCTGGGCCCCGGCGTCGACGACACCGGCGTCCTTGAGCACCTGCAGCTGGTCGGGGGTGGCCTTGAGCGAACGGTGGGCCGATTTCCGCGCCCGTCCGAGCAGCTCCCGGATATCCTCGATTCCGGCCTCCACGCCCTGGGCCAGCGCGTCGCCGAAATCCTCCAGGACGGTCGGCATGGTGCCGGCGACCGGCTTCGACATCGCCGACCAGGCCGACACCGCCCCGGCCTTGACCGCGTGGGCCAGCTGGTGGGCGTCGAAGCGATGATTGCCGCGGCTGCTCTCGCTGACGCCGTGGAAGAACTGGGCGAGGATGGCCCCGGAATTGCCGCGAGCTCCGTCGAGGGCCGCGTCGGCCACATCGTCGAGCAGCAAGGGCACGGTCGACCGGCGACCTTCGGCCAGTCGCCTGCGAACGCTCTGCAGGGTGAACAGGAGGTTGGTGCCCGTATCGCCGTCGGGCACCGGAAACACATTGATCCGGTTGAGTAGATCGCGGCGGGCCTGGACGTGGGCGATGCCGGCCATCAGCGCGTTGCGCAGGTGCTCGACGTCGATGTGCAGCAGCGTGGAATTCGAGCTCATGTCCCCTTTTGAACCATTGGCTGTGTCGATGGGTAAGTCGTGGACGTCGCGTGGCGGCGAGCCCGGCGGCTCCAGTCGAGCCGCGGACCGCATTGCACGGATGACAGGTCCGCGGGGCCGCGCCCGGGCCGGCCGGCGGGTCAGTCGGTCGAACCGGCCAGCTCGCGGACCTGGGAAGCCGTGAAGGGCCAGGTGATCTTCTCCCCCGTGTCTTCGTTCAGGATCACCGGCACCTGGTCACCGTAGCGCTGGATCAGGTCGAGATCCGTATCGATGTCGACCTGGGTGACCCGGTCGGACAGGCCGGCCAGGTTGATCAGCGCGTGTGCCTTCTCGCACAGCTCGCAGGACTCACGGGTGTAGAAGACCAGGGTCATGGGCGATGTTCCGCTCGGCAAAACGGCAAGTATTCCACTACCTGCCGCGCGCGTCCAGCCGGCGCCGGGCCGCAAGCCCCATCAGCAGTATCATGCCGGCCAGCACCGCCAGGCCCGGCGCACCGAGGGCCGGGATGATCGCCGCCGAACCCGGCAGCACCTCGACCGTCGCGCGAAGCATGAAGTCCTGGCGGGTGGGAATCATGAAGGCCACGCCTCGATCGGCGATCCAGCTCCGTCCCGCGGGCTTCAGCGACTGGTCCGACTCGACATTGAAATCCTCGCCGGCATGGCGCGGGTCGCCCTGGACCATGATCCAGAACACCGGATCGTCGACGATCCACGGTGAGTCGAACACGACTTCGACCTGGCCGGTGCCGTCGCCGGTGATCACGGTCGCGTTGCGCTGGGGATCGCCCAGATCCGGCTCACCGTCGATATCGCGATAAACATAGACCTCGTTGGGCCAGGGTCCGCCGACCGCGCTGAAGTCCAGCGAATTGGAAATGCAGAAACCGGTCAACAGCACCCGACCGGCTTCGAGGTCGAAGTCGTCGAGCTCGAAGCGCACACCGAGAAAATGATCGGGCTCACCGGCCTGCCCGCCGCCGAAGAAGATGCTGTCCTCCGCAACGCCGTCGTCGTAGGCCAGGTCACCGCAGTCGAACGCGGCCGGGCCGCGCGCCGGCGTGCCCGCACGGGCCTCCGCGGTCGACGCAACGGCCGGGATCGTCGGTGTGCCGGGCTGCAACTGGGCGCTGGTCGCCCCGGCGGATCCGAGCAGCGTCAGCATCAGGAGAATTCGGTGCATGGGCAGGTCAGTACGTGAAAGAGCCGCAAGTATAGAGACCTGCCGTCGCAACGAGCGCCCACGCCGGCCTTGACTTCATTTAGATATTTAGCTAATCTTCTAATCATGAGCAGCGTATTCAAGGCCCTGTCCGATCCGACCCGCCGCGAGGTGCTCAAGCTCCTGCGCAAGGGACCGATGAGTGCCGGTGACCTGGCATCCAATTTCGAGGTGTCCAAGCCGACCATGTCGGTGCACTTCCGGGTTCTCAAGGATGCCGGGCTCGTGCGCGCCGAACGCCAGGGCAAGTCGATCGAGTATTCGCTGCGCATGTCCGTGCTCGAGGAGGCCTTGATGGGCTTTGCCCAGGCCTTCGGACTGGAGCCGGCGCCGCCCGACGATTCCGACAGGAAACCACAGGAGACCGAACGATGAACCCTCTCACTCGTCGCATGATCGCCTTCCAGGTCCTTGTCCTGCTGGCACTGGCCTTCGGCACCCTGGCCTGGATCGCCCGCCCCGAAGGTGCGCTGGTCTGGCTGGTCGGGATGGCCACCCTTCCGGTCGCCTGGCTGGGGCTCCACCTGTTCGGGAAGATGCCGCCGAAGGAAGCCCCGGAGAAGCGCAAGACCATCCTCAACAGCCTGATCGGCGCCGGCCTGATGATCGCCGGTGCGCTCGGCGCCTGCGCGCTGGGTACGGCGGGCGCGATCCCGGAGGACTGGATCACGCGCTACGCCATGGTCACCAACGCACTGGTGCTGGTCATCATCGGCAATGGATTGCCGAAGAAGGCCGAACCCGGGTGCTCACCAGGCCGCGGACTGGCTACGCAACGGCTGATCGGCTGGACCTTCGTGGTCGGCGGATGCATCCAGGCCGTGACCTGGTTGCTGGTTCCGTCCACCGACGAAACGGCCGCCGCCCTCCTGGTCGGCACCTACGCCGCGATGGGCCTGACGATCGCGATCGGTCTCCGGCGCATTCGACGGCCCACGCCGAATGGCAATCCGACCACGTAAGGCGGCCAGCAACGCCGGCCCGAGCCGTTCCTGCGTCGTTTCCTTGTCGTACTCGGCCCTGGCACTCGCCGATGTTCCTGACCCCGAGGCGCCCTCGCGTCCATCCACTCTAGGCCGGCCTCGATGAACCGGCGAGGCCCGACTCGCCGGCAAGAGCCGCCGGCCCGGTGCATAATCGTGGGTCCTGTCTCGCTCCGGAGGCCCGCATGGCCGTCAGCGTGTTCGACCTCTTCAAGATCGGCATCGGGCCGTCGAGTTCGCACACCGTGGGCCCGATGCGCGCCGCCTGCCTGTTCGCACGCTCGATCGAGCGCCATGAGCTGCTCGACCGCGTCTCGGCGCTGAAGCTGGAGTTGTTCGGCTCGCTGGGCCACACCGGCCGCGGCCACGGCACCGACCTGGCCGTGCTGATGGGCCTGGAGGGTCACCTGCCCGACGAGATCGATCCGGACCATATCCCCCGCCGCATGCAGGAAATCCAGGAGACCGGCGAAGTCCGGCTGCTCGATCGGCACGCGGTTGCCATCGATCTCCGGCGGCACCTTGTTTTCCACAAGCGCCAGACCCTGCCCTTCCACTCCAACGGAATGCGCTTCCAGGCCTTCGACGCCGAGGGCGAGTCGCTGATCAAGCGCGAGTACTACTCGGTCGGGGGCGGCTTCGTGGTCAACCCCGACGAGGCCGCCGCCGATCGCATCGTCGCAGACACGACCGACGTGCGCTATCCGTTCAGTACCGGCGACGACCTGCTCGAGATCTGCCACCGCAATGAATTGAGGATCGCCGACGTGCTGATGGCCAACGAGCAGGCATGGCGGAGCGAGCAGGAAATCCGCGAGGGCCTGCTGACGATCTGGCAGGCGATGAAGGACTGCGTGCAACGCGGCTGCGAGAGCGAAGGCGTGCTGCCGGGCGGCCTCAAGGTCGGTCGCCGAGCGCCGCGCCTGTTCGCCAGGCTCAAGGAACGCGCGAAGCGCGAAGACCTCGACAGCCTGGACTGGATCAACCTCTACGCACTCGCGGTCAACGAGGAAAACGCCGCCGGCGGGCGGGTCGTCACGGCGCCGACCAACGGTGCGGCGGGCATCATTCCCGCCGTGCTGCACTACTACCGCCGGTTCGTCGATTCGGCCAGCGAGGAAGGCGTGATCGAGTTCCTCCTCACTGCCGGCGCCATCGGCATCCTGTACAAGGAAAACGCATCCATCTCGGGGGCCGAAGTCGGCTGCCAGGGCGAGGTCGGCGTGGCCTGCTCGATGGCCGCCGGCGGCCTGACGGCCGCACTCGGGGGCACCATGGAACAGGTCGAGAACGCCGCCGAGATCGGCATGGAACACAACCTCGGCCTGACCTGCGATCCGGTCGGCGGCCTGGTCCAGATTCCGTGCATCGAGCGCAACGCCATGGGCGCGGTCAAGGCCGTCAACGCAACGCGCATGGCAATGGCTGGTGACGGCAAGCACCGCGTATCGCTGGACAAGGTCATCAAGACCATGCGCGACACCGGGCGCGACATGAAGTCGCAGTACAAGGAAACCTCGCGCGGCGGGCTCGCCGTCAACGTCATCGAGTGCTGAGGCGCCCGGGCCGGCGGCCGGCCCGGGTGCTGTTCGAAGCTGCCAGGCGTTGTTCGAAGCCGCGAAGAGCCCTTCGAACGTACCGTGCTTCGTACGAAGTTACGGTGCTTCGCTCGAGGCGACCTCGTCCCCGGCGTCCGGGCCGATATGGCGATCGAAGAATTCGAGCATCGCGGTGTACAGGTCGACCCGGTTGCCCACGTCGTAGAAGCCGTGGCCTTCCTCTTCCTTGATCATCCACTCGTAGTCCTTGCCGATCTCGTCGAGCGCGTCGCGGAGGCGATGTGCATGGCCGACCGGAACGCGGACGTCCGAAGCACCGTGGACGATGAACAGGTCGGCCTTGATCCTGTCGACGTGGTGGACCGGTGAGACCGGACGCAGCGATTCGGCGTCCTCGCCCACGGCGGAGCCCATGAAGCGCTCGAAATTGCGGCGCCCTTCATGGCTGCTGCGGTTCATCGAGAAGTCCGACCCGTCGCCCTCGCGGAACCACACCAGGTCGTAGACGCCGACGTAGCCGACCGCACACTGGTAGAGATCCGGGGTCTTGACCACGCCCATCAGCGTTGCGTAGCCGCCGTAGCTGCCGCCGTAGATGCAGACACGGTCGGGGTCGACGATGCCTTCGTCGATCGCCCACTGCACGGCGTCGGTCAGGTCGTCCTGCATCTTGCCGCCCCACTCGCGCCAGCCGGCCCGCTGGAAATCGGAACCCCGGTTTCCCGAGCCCCGGAAGTTGACCTGGAGCGTCGCGTAGCCATGCTGGGCGAAGAACTGGGCTTCGGGATTGAACCCCCAGCGGTCGTAGGGTCCGAAGGGGCCGCCATGCACGTTGAGAATCAACGGCAGGTCTTCCTTCTTCCCGGTCGGTCGCGTGAGATAGGCGTTGAGCATGAGGCCGTCTCGAGCCTCGATGCGAACCGGCTCCATCGGCACCAGGGCGCCCTTGTCGATGTTCGGGAACGACGCCGACAGGAAGGCCAGCTCCATGTCCTCGGTGTTGAACAGGTAGAACTCGCCGGGGTTTCGGTCCCCGGTCACGTAGATCGTGGCCAGCGAACCGTCCTCGGTCGACGAGGTCACGAACACGTTGTCGTCGGGAAAGGCGTTGAGGAGCCCGGCCAGCATTCTGGCATCCTCGGGGAGGGCCTCGACCTGATCATCGAACAGCGAGTAGTCGGCCGGCCCGAAACTGGCCCAGGCCCCCATCACCTTGTCGCTGGGCGTGCGCAGGAGGTTCTGCACGTCGACGATGTCGTGACGGTACAGAAGCTCGATCTGGCGAGTGTTGAAGTCGAAGCGGAACACACCCATCCGGTCGCCGGTGGGCATGTCGTGGTTCGACGCGAAGTAGACCTGCTCGTTGTCGGCCGAAAAGCCGAGGAAATTCACATTCGGACGGCGGCGATCGCTGTCGAGATCCAGGGTCTCCCATTCGCCGTTGATCTTGGCGTAGAGCCGCAGTTCGACGTCGTCGAGCGTGTCGCCCATCTTAACGGCCACCGCACCGCGCAACTCGCCGTCGTTATCGGCGACCAGGCCGCGCATGTCCGGGTCCACCGGCTGGTCGCCGAGGAAGTCCAGCTCTCCGTCGAACATGTTCAACAGGTTGCCCTTGGGCTCGCCGTCGTCGGCGAAGTGGTAGCGGGCGATCAGGATGTTCTCATCGTCGTCCGGAAGCGGATGCAGGACCTGATAGCCCGACAGGTTGGAGCCGAAGATCTGCTGGCGGCGGGTGCCGTCGATGTTGGCGGCGTACAGGGCACCGGGACGCCCGAGGTTGTCGAGGTTGCCGGTGACTTCCCCGACCGACATCACCACACGGGTATCGCTGCCCCACCAGAAGTTCAGCACGTGCATGTTGTCGCCGAATTCGAAGCCGCTGACGATGTCCTGGCTGGCCAGCTCCATGACCGCGAGCTTTACCTCGGACCCTTCTTCGTAGGTCAGGGCAACGTGGTCGCCGTCGGGCGAGAGTTTCATGTTCTTGACCAGCGACTTGCCGAAGATCTGCTCGGCAGGGAGGGTGTCGGCGCTGAGCGGCAGCGCCCAGGCGCCCACGAGCAGGGCAAGAAGGGCAATCCATCGGGTGGGTCGATTCACGGGCAATTCCAGGTTGAGTCGAGAACCGCGTATTTTGTCAAAATGTGCCGATGACTGCACGACTCGCGAACGCCTGCGCGGCGACGGGGTCCGACCCGCGAAGGCCACGGAATCGCGCAGCGGTCGCCGGCGCCGCGACGCGCCCCCCCCCCGGTGCAGTCCGTTCCGTGCCCCTTTCTTCGCCCCGTCCACGACCGGAGACCGGAAGCCCGATGCCGACCCGAACCACGTTCCACCCTTCGCCGAACCTCATCTCGCTGCTCCTCATCGGCGGATTGACCCTGGTCGGCCCGCCGATGCCGGCACACGCCCAATCGATCTACGTCTGGACCGACGAGAACGGCATCCAGCACCTGTCCGACCGACGGCCGAGCGCCGACTACGAGGTTACCGAACAGCGCGCCGTGGCCGTGCCCAAGGACCCGGTGACCATGCGCAACGTCGGTACCGAGCGCGAGCCGGAATATCGCTTCGACAACCATCTGCACGGGCCGGTGACCGTGGCCGTGGTGTTCGCGAAGGCCGAAAACGTGGTGAGCGACCCGCTCCTGCCGACGCTGCTCGAAATCCCCGCCCGCGGACAGCAATCCGTTCTGATCGGCCCGCTCGATCGGCGAAGCGGCTGGAAATACCGGATCGAGATGCAGGCCGTGCCCGGCTCGCTGGACGCCGGCAAGGACGGCGCGCCGGTCTATCGGGTTCCGCTGCGCGCCGACACCCCGATCCACATCGGCCAGGGCTTCGGCGGCCGCTTCAGCCACGACACGCCGGGCAGCTTCTACGCGGTCGATTTCTCGCTGCCCGTGGGAACGCCGGTGGTCGCCGCTCGCGGCGGCACGGTCATGGACACGGCCCGCAACTTCCACCGTGCCGGCACCGACGAGGACCGTGACGGACCGAGAGCGAACTACGTGCGCATCCTGCACGACGACGGCACCATGGCCGTCTACGCCCATCTCGACTACGGCGGCGTCGCCGTGCGCGACGGCCAGCGGGTCCAGGCCGGCCAGCTGATCGGACGCTCCGGCAACACCGGCTACTCCACCGGACCCCACCTGCATTTCTCGATCCAGGTCAACCACGACATGCAGCTGGCCACCATCCCGTTCCGGATGACCGACACGAAGGGCCGTCTTCTGGACCTGGACGGCCCGTAGAGGCCCGCCGAACGCCGCCGATCAGGATCGGGGCAGCCCGGTCCCCCGCCCGACGGCGCACGCCGGGCCTGGTCGACGATCGGCTCCGGCCTCGCACCACCGTCTCGCCGCGCCGGGCCGCTTGGCGAGCATTCAAGGGGACCGCGTGCGACCGTTCGCGCCGGTACAATGGCCGGCTGATCCACGCCCGCACTCACCGCCCGGTCCTTTCTCATGAAACTTGCCGACGAAATCGCCCGCCGCCGCACCTTCGCGATCATTTCGCACCCGGATGCGGGCAAGACCACGCTGACGGAAAAGTTCCTGCTGTTCGGCGGAGCGATCCAGCTGGCCGGCTCGGTGAAGTCGCGCAAGGCCTCGCGCCATGCGACATCGGACTGGATGGAGATGGAAAAGGAGCGCGGCATCTCGATCACCTCGTCGGTGATGCAGTTCCCGTATCACGACAACATCGTCAACCTGCTCGACACCCCCGGCCACGCCGACTTCTCCGAGGACACCTATCGCGTTCTTACCGCGGTGGACTCGGCGCTGATGGTCATCGACTGTGCCAAGGGCGTCGAGGAGCGCACGATCAAGCTCATGGAGGTCTGCCGGCTGCGCGACACGCCGATCTTCACCTTCATCAACAAGCTCGACCGCGAGGGCCGCGAGCCGATCGAGCTGCTCGACGAGGTCGAGGAGGTGCTCGGCATCGAGTGCGCCCCGATCACCTGGCCGATCGGCATGGGGCGGCGGCTCAAGGGCATCTATCACCTGCTCCGCGACGAGATCCAGATCTACGAGTCCGGCAAGAACTACCTCCGCCAGGAACCGAAGATCATCGCCGGCATCGACAGCGAGGAGGCCGACGCCACGCTGGGCGACATGGCGCAGGAGCTCAGGGACGAAATCGAGCTGGTCAAGGGCGCCAGCCACGACTTCGACGCCGAGGCCTATCTTGCCGGCAGGCAGACACCCGTATTCTTCGGCTCGGCCTTGAACAACTTCGGCATCATCCCGCTGCTCGACGAGTTCGTCGAATACGCGCCAACGCCGCAGCCGCGCGCCACGCTGGGCCGCACCGTCGAGCCCGGCGAGCCGAAGATCACCGGCTTCGTGTTCAAGGTCCAGGCCAACATGGACCCGGCCCACCGCGATCGCATGGCCTTCATGCGGGTCTGCTCGGGCACCTTCACCAAGGGTATGAAACTGCACCACGTGCGGATCGGCAAGGAACAGCGCACCCACGGCGCGCTGACCTTCATGGCCGATGAACGCGCCGAGGCCGAACAGGCCTTTCCGGGCGATATCGTCGGTCTGCACAACCACGGCACCATCGGCATCGGCGACACCTTCACGGAGGGCGAGGAGCTCCAGTTCGCCGGCATCCCGAGCTTCGCCCCGGAGCTGTTCCGCCGCGTGCGGCTCAAGGACCCGCTCAAGCTCAAGGCCCTGACCAAGGGCCTGACCCAGCTCTCGGAGGAAGGCGCGACCCAGTTCTTCAAGCCGCTGATGGGCAACGACCTGGTCGTCGGCGCCGTGGGCATGCTGCAGTTCGACGTCGTCGCCTACCGTCTGCAGGACGAATACAACTGCGAGGCGATCTTCGAGCAGGTCAACGTCGCCACCTGCCGCTGGGTCTCGGCCGACAAGGAGCGCGACCTCGAGAAGTTCCGCGACAAGAACATCCAGCACCTGGCCGAGGACGGCGGCGGGCGCCTGGTCTACCTGGCGCCCACCCGCGTCAACCTGCAGCTGGCCGAGGAGCGCCACCCGGAGATCACCTTCCGGGCCACGCGCGAAGTCAGCGTCTACGTCAAGACCGACGACGGGGCCTGAGCGGAACTTCCTCTCAGCCGGTCGGATCCGCCCCGTCGGCACCGGAGCTTCGGCCGCGCCGCAGCTCGTCGGCAACGCACAGCGCGAGTAGCGCGAGCAGCGCCATTGCCGTCAGCACGGCTTCGAGCGAAGCATCGAACTGCCACCGACGCGACGTCCATTCGGTTTCGCCGACCTCCCCGGCTGCGGTCACGTTCCGAACGCCCTCGCTCCGGAACGCCAGCCACGATTCCTGGCCCCAGCCCCAGTAGGTCCGCTTCTCCACGGCGTATCGTCCTCCGTCGATCGGCTCGGTCCTGTACTCGGTGCTCGGAGCGAGCAGCAGCACGAAGGAGACGCCGATGATCAGGGAGATCGTGGCTTCCCAGGCCGCGCGCCGCTCGCTTCCTCGACCATCCCCTGCGCCGCCGTCGGAGGCTTCGTCCGAGTCGGGAGCCGGCTGCAGATCGTGCCGCGGCAGGTCGACGCCGAGGACGCGCTGCGAGCCCGGATACACGAGGAAGCTCACCACGAAGGTCAGTGGAAAGCCGAGGACGAACAGCAGCACCCGCCAGCCGAGGCTGGTCCGGTCCTGGGCCAGGTGGCCCGCGTAGAGCAGCGCCATGACGATCGTGAAGACCGTAAGGCCCTGCCACGGAAATCCCTGGCCGATCTCGAACTGCACCTGGGCGTGCACCCCCGCGCTCCATGCCGCGCCGGCCGCGAACACCCCGGCGGCGATCGGTTTCCAGCGTTTCATTCCCACATACCCTTGAGTGATCTGCCCGGTATCAAGCTAATCAATCGACTCGAGCGGCGCAATCGGTAGATTTCCTACACGCCCCCGCCGCCTCGGGCCCGACAAGCCGTGCCGAAACCGCGTGCGGTCGGGCCATAAGGCGTTCGTTGCGCGGGAACCACTTCTGCCATGCCGGGTCGCCGGACGCGAAATCCGCCCCGGACTGCAAGCAGGCCCACACGACTCCGGGCACAATGCCTGCATGCCGCAGTTCACCCGCCTCGACCCGCCCCCCGCTCGATGAACGCGCTGGCCGCCGCCCGGGCGCATTTTCCGGATCGCGACCGCCGCCGCGCGCTGCTGGCGCTGGCGCTGCCGATCATCGGCGGGATGGCTTCGCAGAACATCCTGAACCTGGTCGATATCGCGATGGTCGGCCGGCTCGGCACCACAGCACTGGCCGCGACGGGACTGGGTTCGTTCGCCAACTGGCTGTCGATGGCCTTCATCCTCGGCCTGTCGACCGGCGTGCAGGCGATCTGTGCGCGGCGCGTCGGCGAAGGCGCCCACGGCGAGATCGCCGTGCCCCTGAACGGCGGGCTGATGCTGGCGCTGATCCTCGGCACGCCGCTGGCCGCGGTGCTGATCCTGTTCGCACCCGAGCTGCTGGCGTTGATCAACGGCGATCCTGCCGTGGTCGAGGAGACCGTGCCCTACCTGCAGGTCCGGCTTCTGGCGCTGGTCTTCGTGGGCATGAATTTCAGCTTCCGCGGCTACTGGTCGGCGGTCCACCGCACGGGCATCTACCTGACCACGCTGCTGATCATGCACGCCTTGAACATCTTCCTGAACTGGGTGCTGATCTTCGGCAAGCTCGGCGCACCGGCGCTGGGCGTCACCGGCGCCGGGCTTTCGACCACGATTTCAATCATGGTCGGCACACTGATCTACTTCGCCTTCGGCATTCGCCACGCCTGGTCGGAAGGTTTCCTGCATCACCGACCATCGGCCACGATGCTGGCGAAGCAGTTCCGGCTCAGCCTGCCGGCCAGCCTGCAGCAGCTGTTCTTCTCCGCCGGCATGCTGACCCTGATCGTGATCATCGGCCTGATCGGCACCGCCGAGCTGGCCGCAGCCAACGTGTTGATGACGCTGGGATTGGTGATCATCCTGCCGTCGATCGCCCTCGGCATCGCAACGGCCACGCTGGTCGGCAACGCGCTGGGCCGCAAGGACGTCGCCGATGCCCGCGCCTGGGGCTGGGACGCGGCGCTGTTCACCGGGCTGGTCGGAGCAACGCTGGGTCTCGCGGTAGCGGTCTTCGGCAAACCGATCCTCGGCGTCTTCCTGACCGACCCGGCGGTCGTCGCGCTGGCCTGGCCTCCCCTGCTGATCTCGTGCGCGGTCATCGGCATCGACGCCGCCGGCCTGGTGCTGCTGCACGCGCTGCTCGGCGCCGGCGACACCGGCCGCGTGATGAAGATCTCGCTGATCGCGCAGTGGGTGGTATTCCTGCCGATCGCCGCGCTGGCCGGGCCGGTGCTCGGCGGCGGCCTGCTGCTGGTCTGGCTGCTGCAGGGCCTGTACCGCTCGGGTCAGACCTTGTGGTTCGCCGCGGCCTGGAGGCAAGGACGGTGGCAGCACATCAAGTTGTAGGGGGAGCGGCCAGAGCCGGCGAATGGACCTGTGGGAGGCCGGCTTCGCCGGGCGATTTCCTTCCCGAATCCTTCACTCGCCAGCTAACTCCCGCAGTCGGGGCGCGCCAGCCGGGACAAGCGGCTAAACTGCACCGCGTCGCCTTCGTCCGGATTCCCCCATGTCCAACCTGATCGGATTGCTCGGCATCGCGCTGCTGCTCGGTGTCGCCTGGGCCGTTTCCGAGCACCGCCGACACATCCAGTGGCAGACCATTGTCATCGGGCTGCTCCTGCAGCTCAGCCTGGCGATTTTCGTTCTGTGGGTGCCGTTCGGCCGCACCGTGTTCGAAACGCTCGGCTCGGGCTTCGTGACGCTGATCGGTTACACCCAGGCCGGCTCGGCCTTCATCTTCGGCGACCTGGCCAACGCCGAGGAGTTCGGCTTCATCTTCGCCTTCCAGGTGCTGCCGACGATTATCTTCTTCGCCTCGCTGATGGCCTGCCTCTACCACCTGGGCGTGATGCAGAAGATCGTCGAATGGATGGCCGTGATCATGACCCGGTTCATGAAGGTGTCGGGCTCGGAGTCGCTGGCCACGGCGGCGAACGTGTTCGTCGGCCAGACCGAGGCGCCGCTGGTGGTCCGGCCATTCATCGCCGGCATGACGCGCTCGGAGCTGTTCGCGTTGATGACCGGCGGCATGGCCACGATTGCCGGCGGCGTGCTGGCCGCCTACGTGCTGCTGCTCGGCGGCAGCGACCCGGCCGAGCAGGCCTTCTACGCCAAGCATCTGATCTCCGCGTCCATCATGGCCGCACCGGCCGCGCTGCTCGTGGCCAAGCTGATCCTGCCCGAGCGCGAGGCGTCCGACACCATGGGCCTGGTCAAGACGACCGTGGAGAGAGAACACACCAACCTGATCGAAGCCGCCGCCGGCGGGGCCGGCGAGGGCCTGAAGCTGGCGCTCAACGTCGGCGCGATGCTGCTCGCCTTCCTCGCGCTGATCGCGCTGATCAACGGGCCGCTGACCTGGCTCGGCAGCGTGAGCGGCCTCGAGGCGCTGGTCGGCCAGCCGATCGATCTGGCGCTGCTGCTCGGCTGGATCTTCGCCCCGGTGGCGTTCCTGGTCGGGGTGCCGCTGGACGAGGCGGTGACCGTCGGTGGATTGATCGGCCAGAAGATCGTCGCCAACGAGTTCGTCGCCTACGTCGCGCTGACCGACATCCAGGGCCAGCTGTCCGAACGGTCGGTGCTGATCGCGACCTATGCGCTGTGCGGCTTTGCCAACTTCTCGTCGATCGCGATCCAGCTCGGCGGCATCGGCGGCATTGCCCCCTCGCGGCGCGCCGACCTGGCCCAGCTGGGCCTGAAGGCGATCCTCGGCGGCACCATCGTCAGCCTCCTGAACGCGGCCTGGGCCGGCCTGCTCGTCTGGCACTGAAGCCCGGACGTCCGCGACAAGCCGCGAATCAACGCCCCAGCCAGTACCCCAGCATCTCCTTCAGCGCGCGGCGGCTGCCGTCCAGGGCGGACGTATCGGGCAGCCAGCGCAGCAGGCCGGGCGGGTCGTCCCGGACTTCGTGATCGGTCGGTGCGGTAAAGACCGCGACGCCGGCGGCGTCGAAATGCTTCAGGGCGCGACGCATATGCAGGGCCGAGGTAACCAGCAGCACCCGATCCGCCCCCCGACCGCGGAGCAGGTCGGCGCTGAGCTGCGCGTTCTGGCGCGTATCCAGGCTGGCCGGCTCGAGCACGATCCGATTGGCCGGCACGCCGAGGTCGGTCAGGAACGCCACCGCGGCCTCCGCTTCCGTGCTGTCCGCATCGCGCCACGGCAGCGCCCCTCCGGATAGGAGAATTTCGGGCGCCTTTCCGGCGCGCCACAGCCGGAAGGCGTGCCAGTACCGGTCGGCCGCGGCGCCAAGGTTCGGATACGGGCTCCGTGACGTCGGCGGATCGATTCCGCCACCGAGGACAACGATGATGTCGGCTGCCGGCACTTCCGCGATGGGCTTCGGCGGATGCATCGATTCGAGGCGTCCGCGGAGCAGATCCGAGACGACCGGGGTCGCCAGCAGCCACAGCGCGAGGAGCGCAACGACGACCAGCGTCCTGCCGCCGCGCCAGTCGCGCCAGGCCAACCACAGACCGATCAGGGCAAGAAGAATCGGACCGCCGGGCGGAAGGACCACGGCCAGCAGGAGTTTCTCGGTCAGTTCCATGCCGGGCCGCCTAGCGCTGCAGACGCTGTTCGGCCAGACGCGCAAGCGGTGCGTCGGAGACCTGGATCAACCCGATTCGGCCATGATCCATGTCGACCGTGGCCAGCAGGGCCGAGGCGATCAGCACCGCGAGAACGCGGGTGAGCAGTACGCGACGATGGCCGTCCAGGCGACCGGAGTAGCCGATCACCATCAGCGTCAGCAGCGAGCAGATCACCAGCAGCGCGAGGATGGCCACCGGCAGGTGCTTGTGCGCCGCGGCCACGCGCCGGTCGAGGACGTCGAACAGCGCCTGCACGGACCGCAGCGCCTCGGCCTTCAGTTCCGGGGCCTCGGCCTCCGCCTCGACCGTGATCCTCCATAGCCGGTCGAGGCGCCGCTCGGAATCGCTCAGTTCGGCGCTACGCGCCTCGACGTCATCGGCAGCGTAGGTCAGGCGATGGGCCAGGTAGGTTCCGAGTTCGCGCTTGAGCGCGTCGGCGCCGGACGATGCGAGGAGGTCGGCATCGAGCCAGGCCGACTGGATCGCCGAGGCATCCGCAACGACCAGGTCCTGGCGCTCGACGAAGCGGCTCGACGCACCGCCGAAGCTGAAGCCCAGAAGCAGGGCGAGCAGGCCCAGCATCGCGCCCTGGATCGCCCCGGCGTCGATCGTGTGCGCCGAGCCGCGTTCGAGGTGGTGCCCGGCCAGCCAGCGGCCGATATCGACCGACCCGAGCAGCAGACCGACGAACAGGGCCGCCAGCAACAGTTCCATCCAGGAGCTCATCCGTTCCGTCAGCCCTTGTCTTCGGGGATCGCGCCCGATCATAGCCGGAGTGATGCGCGAGGGCATGCCACAATGCCCCGCATGACGCACGACGAGACTCTGCTGACCGAGGCTCGGGATGCGCTCCGGGACGCCGAACGCATCGCGGTGCTGACCGGCGCAGGCGTGTCGGCCGAGTCGGACATCCCGACGTTTCGCGATGCGCAGACCGGCATGTGGGCCAGCTTCGATCCACGGCAGCTGGCCTCGCCGGAAGGTTTCGCCGACGACCCCGGACGGGTCTGGAACTGGTATCGATGGCGGCGCGAACTCGTCGCACGCAGCCGACCGAATGTCGGCCACGACGCCCTGGCCGCGCTGCAGCGAAGCCGGCCGGGGGTCACGCTGATCACCCAGAACGTCGACGGCTTCCACCAGCGCGCCGGCGCCCGCGACGTGCTCGAACTGCACGGCAACCTGCAGCGGACGATCTGCTCGGTCACGCGTGAAGTCATCGATGCGGAATGGCTCGAGCGGCACGCCGACGCCGCACCGCCACCCTCGCCGCACCACGCCGACGGCCTGGCTCGGCCCGACGTGGTCTGGTTCGGCGAAGCGCTTCCGGCCGCGGTCATCGACGCGGCCTTCGATGCGGCATCCGGCTGCGACCTGATGCTTGTCGCGGGCACATCGGGCGAAGTCCATCCGGCGGCCAGCCTGCCGTTCATCGCTCGCGATCAGGGCGCACGCATTATCGACATCAATCCGGAGAGCACGGCCATCTCGCGGATGGCCGACTGGCACCTGGTCGGGCCGAGTGCCCGCTGGCTGCCCGCGCTGATCTCCCTTTCCTGAACGGTGGCGTGCGCCGCCGCAAGCCGCTAGAGTGCGGGGCCGACCCCGGCCCGGCCCGCGCATGAGACTGCTGAAGCTGATCCTCCACCACCGCTTCGGAGCGTTCTTCGCGGTCCAGGCGCTGGGCGCGCTCAACGACAACGTCTATCGCAATTCGCTGGCCACGCTGCTGGTCTTCGGGATCGGCGTCGAGGCCGGCTGGGACGCAGCCGGGCTGGTCAACCTGGCCGCGCTGCTGTTCATCCTGCCCTATTTCCTGTTCTCCGCCGTGTTCGGCCAGCTGGCCGATCGCTACGAGAAGTCGCGCATGATCGTCTGGATCAAGGTCCTGGAGCTGGCGATCTGCCTGTTCGCCGGCATCGCGCTCTACACGGGCGATGTGACATTGCTGATGAGCGTGGTCTTCCTGCTCGGTTTCCAGTCGACGCTGTTCGGCCCGATCAAGTACGCGATCCTGCCGCAGTTGCTCGATCGCGAACGGCTCACGGCCGGCAACGGCCTGGTCGCGGCGGGCACCTACGTCGCAATCCTCGCCGGCACGATCCTGGGCCCCCTGCTGGCCAGCATCGACCTGGCCTGGCCCTGGGCGGTGCTGGTCGGGACCCTGAGCATCGCCCTGGTCGGTTGGGTGGCGTCGCTGGGCATTCCGGCGGTGCCGGTCGGCGCCCCCGAACTGCCGCTGAACCTCAACCCCGTGACCGCATCCTGGACTGCAGTGCGCCGACTGGCCGTGGATCGTAATCGGCTCAACAGCGTGCTCGGTGTGTCCTGGTTCTGGTTCTACGGTACGGTTTTCCTGGTCCAGATCCCGGCGTGGACGCAGGGCGTTCTCGGCGGCGACGAGCGTGCCCTGGCTGCGTTGCTGGCGCTGTTCATCATCGGCATCAGCACCGGCGCCCTGCTGTGCGATCGCCTGTCGCGGGGCGGAATCGAGATCGGCCTGGTTCCGATCGGCGCGGCCGGCATGACGATCTTCGGCCTCGACCTGATGTTCGCGAGCCCGGCCACGCCGCTTCTCGACGCGTCGATCGCGGACCTCCTGGCGCGGGACGGCAGCGTTCGAATCATCGCCGACCTGCTGTTGATCGGCATGTCCGGCGGCCTGTTCATCGTGCCGCTCTATGCGCTGGTCCAGTCCCAGTCTGGCGACGACGAGCGCGCACGGGTGATCGCCGGAATGAACATCATCAACGCGCTGTTCATGGTGCTGGCCAGCGCACTGGCCATCGCGCTGCTCAGCATCTTCGGCATGACCATTCCGGAACTGTTCGGCGTGGTCGCGCTGATGAACCTCGCGGTGGCCGTCTACATCTTCACCCTGGTCCCCGCCTTCGCCCTTCGCTTCCTGATGTGGGTGGTTTCGCGCCTGATCTACCGGGTTCGCGTCGTCGGACACGGCGCTGCACGCGTGCCCGTGTCCGGTCCGGCCCTGATCACCTGCAACCACCTGAGCTTCATGGACCCGCTGGTCATCGGCGGCACGATCCAGCGGCCCATCCGCTTCGTGATGACCCACCGCATCTACAAGGTCCGTGGACTGACCTGGCTGTTCCGGCTTGCCGGGGCGATCCCGGTAGCCCCTGCGCGAGAGGATCCGGTTCTCCTGCAACGGGCGTTCATGGCCGTCGACCAGGCGCTGGCACGGGGAGAACTGGTCGGGATCTTCCCCGAAGGCGGCCTCAGTCCGGACGGGGAGGTACAGGCGTTCCGCTCTGGCATCTCCGAAATTCTCGAACGCCGGCCGGTTCCAGTCGTGCCGATGGTCCTCGAGGGTCTCTGGGGAGGCGTGTTCAGCCGCGGGCCCGGTCGCTGGCGACGCCGCGACCGCGGCTTCTTCTCGCGGGTCCAGCTCGCAATCCTCGATCCGATTCCTGCCGGAAGGGCCGAACGAAAGCCGCTGGAGGCGTTGACCCGAACCGCCTACGGCCGCCTCCGCGACGAGGCGCGATGACGATCCTGACCACCGAGCGCCTTCGCATCCGACCGTGGCACGTCGGCGCAGGCGCTTGTTGTATCCGACCCGACGACGACCCGCTCGCGGCTCGCGATCGTGCCGCCCTTGTCCGCATGGCCACCGATAGCGAGATGATGCGCTACGTCACCGGCGGCAGACCGTGGTCGCCGGATCGGATCGACGGGTTCCTGGCACGTCAGACCGCTTTCCTGGCGCGCAACGGCCTGGCCTTCGGTGCCGTGGAACGGATATCCGACGGTGAGGTGATCGGCTTGTGCGGTATCCAGCCGCTGGATGCGGGCAGCCTGGACGGACACTTCGAGCTGGGCTGGTGGATCTGGCGGGATCACTGGGGTCGCGGCCATGCAAGCGAAGCTTCGCGCGCGGTGCTCGAGCACGCCCGGGACGTGCTTCGCCTCGATCGACTGCTGGCCGTCATCGACCCGCCGAACGCGGCGTCGATTCGCGTCGCGGAAAAGCTCGGCATGCGATTCAGGCACGTTCTTCCGGCGCGAGCGACGCGTACCGAGCGCGACGAAAAGCCGGTGGCCCTGTACGAAATCCGGTTCGAGGACCGCGGGCTTTCAAGACCTCCGAAATAAAACGTGCCGCCACGAAGGCGGCACGACCCCACTGCCATAGCGTCGGAGACGCCGGGGATTTGGTCGGACCGCTCGCCGGGGCGGCGAGTGGTCCGGTCGGTCCGACAGGCGAACCGATCGATGCTGAACGACCTACTGGTTACGCACCGGAATGTCCATGACGCCGACCGCCTGGCGAGAACCGTTCGCGCCCCAGCGGTACAGGATGACCGCCGCCGAGCTGCTGCCGTCGAGCGTGATCTCGGCCTCGCCCCAGACGTGCGCCGAACCGCCGTTCGTGGCCCACTTGACGTCGGGCACGAAGTGATCGAAGACCTGTTCGCAAGCGGGGCTGGCCGGCGTCTTGGCACCGGAGCCGTCGCCCTGGACACGGCTTCCGCCATTGGCTTCCCATTGGACCAGCGCCTGCGTACCCTGGGCATCGAGCCGGTAGCTCAGCGGCAGCGTCACGTAGCCGCTGACCGACCAGCCCGCACCGCCCAGCTCGCAGGACCGGTCCCCGACCTGAAAGGCCACGGCGTCGTCGCGAACGTCGAGCTCGGCGCCCAGGCCCTGGACCAGGGGAGCGTTGTTCGACAACGGGCCGGACGATGCCAGCACGCTGCCGGTCATGCCGGCTGCCGCCATGGCGCACAGCAACACCGAGACTCGTCCAATGCCGGTGCCGGTGCGCTCGATTCCGGTTCCCGTGCGTTCGATGCCGGTTCCCGTGCGTTCGATGCCGGTTCCCGTGCGTTCGATTCCCGTTCCGGTGCGTTCGATTCCGGTTCCGTTGCGCTCGATGGTCAAAGCATTCATGTCGTTCTCTCCTGAATCTGTGGGGTGGGGGCCGAAGACCCGTGGGTCATTCGAAAAAGAACCAGCCGACGCCCAGGGTGCCTCCACTGGGTAGTTCGGGGTTTTCGTATCGCTCGAGGATTCCCTCGACTTCGAGAATGTGCTGCTCGATCACCGATCGCAGTTCGGCTCGAGCCGTATCGAATTGATCTGCCGGCACCTGGAAGCTCCAGCGATCTCGCTGCAGCCGACGCTTCTGGAATTCCGGCGTATGGATGTTGTAGTGGACCGTCCTGGCGTGGCGGGAGATCGACTTGGAGCCGACGTCGAACAGCAGCGCCTCGGAAGAACCCACCGGTTGGCAGTACGGGTTGACCAGTTCGACGTAGTCCTCGTCGATCACCTGCACGTTGCCGGCTTCGAGCAGCCGGTCGAGCACCGTGTTGCAGGTGACGGCGCGGCCGATCAACGGTTTCGAAAGCGTTTCGAAGGTCCGAGGCCGGCCGAACACCGCGAGACGATCGGGCTTTCCCTGATCGTCGTGGTAGTCCCTGTCCTGGACCCAGCGCTCGAGGACCGCGGCTTCCGCCGAGAACGCCGAAGCCGAGAGCGGTTCCTCGGTCCTGGACGCGGATTCGACCGCATCGATCGTCCGCGTGTCCAGGCCCGTCAGCAGCGCAAGCTTGGACTTGGTGACCTTCGCGTTGTCCGCGTTCTTCTCGATCCAGCGCCGTGCTTCTTCGATATAGATCCGACGAAGCATCTGCAGCATGTAGTGGCACGAGACGCGACCGACGAACATCCGGATGATCGGGCGGAACATGCGGTCGATCGCCGTCGCGAACAGTTCGGCGACCTGTGAATTGTTCTGTAGCGTGGCGGCTTGCATTGCGTCTACCTCACTTCAGGAACTGGGGGCGGCTGAACAGGAAGCCCTGGATCCAGGACACGCCGAACTGCTCGATGGCGCTGACCTGTTCGGCGGTTTCCACGCCTTCGGCGACCAGGCTCAGTCCCGTCGCCTCCGCGAAGGCCTGCAGACCCTCGATCACCCCGCGACTGTTCGGTGTTCGCGGACCGCCCTGCACGATGGAGCGATCCAGCTTGATGAAGTCGACGAGGCCGGCCGAAACCATGTCGAGGTTGGAAAAGCCCTGGCCGTAGTCGTCCAGCGCCACGCCGACGCCGGCTCGGCGCAGCTCGACGATGGTCTCGAAGGAGGAATTCAACTCGACGGCGCCGCCGAACTCGATCACCTCGAGGATGAGCCGATTCAGGTCGATGCGGTGTTCTTCGGCGCTGCTCCAGACGGTCTCGAGCAGGCTCGGATCTTCCAGCGTCGTCGGCAGGATGTTGACGCTGAACCGGGTGTCGACCGGCAGGGCGCGCGCCTCGGCGAACGCCTTCTCGATGACCCGGTGGTCGAACTCGTTGCCGTCGCGCCGGTAGGCCCGGCGAATGTACTGCTCGACCGAGGGACCGGACCGCATCGCCTCGGGCCGCAGCAGGAATTCGACCCAGCGCATGCGCTCGGTCGAACCGGTCGGCACGATCTCCTGCGCCGCGAGCCGGAAGGCCGGCAGGGGCGGGTATTCGATGTCGACGATGGAATTGGGCGCGTAGCTGATCACGAAGCGGCCTCGGCGGAACTGGGAATTGACATTAGCCGCAATTGCCATAAATGTCAAACTTTTTTTCCTGCCGATTTGCCAAGGGGTTCTTGCCGACGTTCCGGGCAACCCGGGCATGACGGAACGCCCGGCGCAGCAGGCGCAACCGGGCGGTTGTCGGGATCAGTCGTGCATGGTGGCCGCCGAAAGGTCGGCCGGGGACCAGAAGGCAGGACCGGGCGTGACGCGATGCGGCGACCGCACCCGGTGGGGTCAGGCCGAGCGTCAGCCGCGCTCGAGTCGGCGTGCGATCACGATCAGTCGGTCGGATTCCAGGTCGTAGGGCGAACCGTCGAAGTCGCCGTCGACGGAAGCGACTTCGAAGCCGTTGGCCTCGATCAGCCGGGTCAGCTCGGAAGCCGACCAGACTCGGTGCGACCAGGTCCTTCGATCCACCCGATCGCCGTCGATCAGAAGCCATTCGTTTTCGAGCCGGGCACCGGCATCGACCAGCACCGGCCGCTCGATCAGCAGGCGCCCGTCGTCGTACTCCGTGCAATGCACCGGCTCGAGGTCACGGCACAGGGTCTCGAGACCGACCACGTCGATCAACAGGCGCCCCCCGGGCTTGAGCGAGGCATGGGCGCAATCCAGGACGCGGGCGTGGTCCTGCTCGTCATCGAAATAGCCGAAGGACGTCCACATCAGCAACACCGCCTCATACGCCTCGCTGCGCTGGAACGTGCGCATGTCGGCCTGCAGCGTCTCGAGGTCCAGGCGTTCGGATTCGGCCCGCGCCGCCAGCTGAGAAAGGAGATGGCCGCTGGTGTCCACCGCCGTGACCGCCAGCCCTGCCCGGGCCAGCGGTAGCGCGTGACGACCCGGTCCGCAGCCGAGGTCGAGCACGGCGCCCCGGTCCAGCCCCAGGCGCTGGCGAATCAGGGACACCTGCTCGGCGGCCTCGCTAAACTGCGACTCGGAAAACATCAGCGGACCGAACCGCTGCCAGAATTCGTCGTCCATGTACCAGTCGGTCAAGATTCTTCTCCTGTTGATCGCAGCGCCGGCGCTCGGCGGCTGCGCGACCCTGCAATGGTACGGCCAGGCCGCCCGCGGTCAGATGGAACTGCTCACGCAACGCCAGGACATCGAACAGCTGCTGGCCGACGACCGGCTGCCGCCGGACCGGAGGCGCAAGCTCGAGACGGTGCTCGACGTTCGCGAGTTTGCCAGCCGTGAACTCGGCCTGCCCGACAACGACAGCTACCGAACCCTGGTCGAGCTCGATCGCCCGTATGTGCTCTGGAACGTGATCGCGGCACCCGAGTTCGCCGTCCAGCCACGGACCTGGTGCTATCCGCTGGTCGGCTGCCTGGCCTACCGCGGCTGGTTCCGGCGCGCCAGCGCGGAGCGCAGCGCACGCCGGCTGACCGAGCGCGGCATGGATGTACGGGTCATGCCGGTCGCGGCGTACTCCACCCTTGGACGCTTCGCCGACCCGGTCACCTCGCCGATGCTGGCCCACGACCCCATCGGCCTGGCAGGCCTGGTCCTGCACGAACTGGCCCACCAACAGCTGTTCGTACCGGGCGATACCCGGTTCAGCGAGGCGTTCGCGACGGCCGTCGAGCGGGCCGGCCTGGACCGCTGGCTCACCGCACGCGGCCTGGGCGAAGCCCGTCTACGCCTTGCCCGTGAGCGGCAGGTGGCCGCGAAGTTCGTCGCGCTCCTGCTCGAGGCGAAGCGAGACCTGGCCGCGCTGTACGCCGGCCCGATGGACGAAGCCACGATGCGCGCGGCGAAGCGGCAGCGGCTGGGCGCGTTGCGCGAAGACGGCGTCCAGCTCGCGAAGCGGCACGCCACCGACCGCTTCGACCGCTGGCTGGACAGCGGATTCAACAACGCCGACCTGGCGCTGGTGGCGACCTACGAGGAGGGAACGCGCGCATTCGCCGCGCTTCTGGCAGAATACGACGGCGATTTCGGGCGCTTTCTGCAGGCTGCACAGCGGCTTTCCCGGCAGACGGCCGAAACGCGCGAAGCTTTCCTGAATTCATGCCGGACGACCGCTTGCCCGTGATGCCGAAACCGACTCGCCAGGCGCGCGGACGCGCGAACCCGGCCCCGAGCGCCTGCCGACCGGCGGTCTGGATCGCCGCATCGATCCTGACCGTCGGCGCTGCGTTCGCCCAGGACGAGCCGAGCAGCGGATCGAGCCAGGTCTCGGCGTCGCAATGCCGAGCCCCCGGCAGCATTCCACCGCGTGGCGAAACACTTCGCGCCGGTCCATTGCCGATGGATATCCGGGCCCGCGACATGCAGGCACCGGCCGACGCACCGATGCGATTCCGCGACAACGTCCTGCTGGTCTACGGCGACCAGCGCCTGCGCACCGACGACCTGATCTACGACCCGGAGACCGGGCGGGTCGAGCTCCCCGGCTGGCTCGAGTACACCGATGCCGTGATCCGGATGCGGGCCGACTCGGCCGCCTACAACACGGAAACCTCCGAAGGGCGCTTCGTCGGCGTGAATTACTACATCGCCGGGGCCGAGGGCGCCGGTCATGCCGGCCAGGTCCGGATGCTCGGACCGGAGCACGCGCGCGTCGAGACCTTCGATTTCACGACCTGCGACATCGAGGACCCGGACTGGCAGTTGAAAGCCGGCAAGGTCGACCTCGACTTCGATCGCGGCATCGGCACGGCGCGCAATGCCCGGCTGGAGTTCAAGGGCGTGCCCCTGCTGTACTCGCCCTGGCTCAGTTTTCCGCTGGACAACCGGCGCAAGAGCGGCTTCCTGTACCCGCAGCTCGGTTTCTCCAGCGACAACGGCGTCGACCTGGCCGCACCCTGGTACTGGAATATCGCGCCCAACATGGATGCGACCTTCACTCCACGCCTGATCGGCGACCGCGGACTGTCGCTGGGCAACGAATTCCGGTTCCTGACCCGCCGCCAGGCGGGCACCGTGCGGCTGGATTACCTGCCCGACGACGACGAAGCCGACCGCGACCGGTGGCTGGCGCGCCTGCGCTACCGCGCCCGACTTGCCGAGGACTGGACCACCCGCGTCACTTTGAACCGGGTCAGCGACGAGGACTACTTCTTCGACCTGGGCAACGACCTGGAGTCGAGCACCATCCAGTACCTGCGCTCCGACCTCACCCTGCTCGGCCAGGGGCGGTTCTGGACGATGCGCACCACGTTCGATACGTTCCAGGTCCTGGATCGCGACGTGCCGGACGACCGCGAGCCCTTCGACCGCCTGCCGCGCATCGAATTCAACGGGGAGTGGCCCCTTCGCGACGGCTTCACGATGAGCCTGGACAGCGAGGCGGTGTATTTCGACCGCTCCGAGGGCACCACCGGCGCGCGACTCGACGTGTTGCCCGAACTGTCGTGGCGGCTGGTTCGCCCCGGCGGCTTCCTGGAGCCGGCGGTGGGTTTGCGCGCAACCGCCTACAGCCTGGAGGATGCAGCGGCCGACGACAGCCCGGCGCGGGTCCAGCCGATCTTCAGCATCGACGGCGGCCTGGTGTTCGAACGCGAAACGCCGGCCGGTCACCTGCAGACGCTCGAGCCTCGGGCCTTCTACCTATACGTTCCCGGTCGATCCCAGAACGATTTCCCGGTGTTCGACACCCGCGAACTGACCTTCGGTTTCGCCCAGCTGTTCCAGACCAATCGCTACGCCGGGGCCGACCGTCAGACCGACGCCAACCAGCTCACGCTGGCGCTGACCAGCCGCTTGCTGTCGCGCAGCGACGGCCGCAGCCTGCTCGACGCCAGCATCGGTCAGATCCTGTTCTTCGATGATCCAAGCGTCCGCTTGCCGGGCGAACCCGAGGACGACCGCGAGCTCTCGGCGACGGTCGGCGAGGTCAACTGGCGCCCGACCGACCGCTTCCTGCTCAACACGGGGCTGCAATGGGATCCCGACGACAACCGGATCGATGTCGCGGCCTTCGGCCTGCGCTGGAAGGGCAAGGATGCGCGCCAGATCCAGCTCGGCTATCGGTTCCGACGCGACCGCGTCGACCAGTTCGATATCCGCTGGCGCTATCCCCTGACGGCTGAACTCAACCTGATCAGCCGTGTCAATTACTCACTGAAGGACGACGAACCGCTGGAACTGCTCGGCGGTCTCGAATACGAAAGCTGCTGCTGGGCCGTGCGGGCCTCGATCCGGCGTTACGTCAGCGATCGCCAGGCCGACCAGCGCACCGCCTTCTTTCTCGAACTGCACCTCAAGGGTCTCGGCAGCCTCGGCCGCCGCCCCTATGACCTGTTCACGAACTAGGAATCACCCAGGACTCCACCATGACCCCAATCCGATCGATCGCTCTGCTCACTCTGTTGCTGGCGCTCGGCCCGCTGGCCGCTCTCGCCCAGGAGCGCCAGCCCATCGACGAAATCGTCGCCGTGGTCGACGAGGACGTCATCCTGCGTTCCGAACTCGACTCCGCACTGGCCGGCATCGTCCAGCAGGTCGAAAGCCGCGGCGAGCGCCTGCCGCCGCGAGGCGTGCTCGAGGAGCAGGTGCTGGAGCGCCTGATCATGAACCGCATCCAGATCCAGCGCGCCGAACAGACCGGCATCCGCGTGTCCGACCAGGATGTCGACCGCGCCTTGACCGACCTGGCTCGCCAGAACGGCCTGACCCTCGGCGAACTGCGTGGTGCGATCGAGGCCGACGGCCTGAGCTTCGACGAGTTCCGCCAGGAAATCCGCTCCGAGCTCACCACCCAGGCCCTGCGTCGTCGGATCGTCGACGGCATGGACGAAATCACCGAGACCGAGATCGACATCATGCTGGCCTCGGAGAACTTCGAAGGCGACGAGTACAAGCTGGCCCAGATCATGATCACGGTGCCCGAATCGGCCACGCCGGCCGAGATCGACGCTGCCACGGCCCGCGCCAACGAAGCCTGGCAGGCGCTCGAAGACGGGCTGGACTTCGCGTCGGCGGCGATCGCCTACTCCGATGCACCCGACGCTCTCGACGGCGGCGACGTGGGCTGGCGCAACCTGAACGCGCTGCCGCGTCAGATCGCCGACCGGATTCGCGGCATGGAGCCAGGACGGTACAGCGAGCCGATGCGCATCCAGAGCGGGTTCGTGATCGTCAACGTCACGGACCGGCGCGCGCAGCGGGAGGTCATCGTCGACGAGTACCGGATGGAGCACCTGATGATCCGCCCGTCGGAGCTGCTCAGCCCCGAGGAAGCGCGGCGCCTGATCGAATCGCTGCACGCCCGGATCGCCGACGGCGAAGACTTCGCGGCCATCGCACGCGAATTCTCCGACGACCAGGGTTCGGCCAACCTCGGCGGCATGATCGACTGGTTCCCCGAAGGCGCCTACGGCTCGGGCTTCCAGTCGGTCATCGATTCGCTGGAGGTCGGCGAACTGAGTCAGCCGTTCCAGAGTCCCCAGGGCTGGCATGTCGTTCGCCTGGTCGGCGAACGCCAGGCCGACCGCACGACCGAATCGCTGCGCGCCGAGGCCCGCGAGATGATCATCCGGCAGAAGGCCGACGACGAGATCGATCGCGTGCTACGGCGGATGCGAAACGAAGCCTACGTCGACGTCCGGCTCTGACCCCGTGTCGGTCGGCCCGGTCCTGGTCACCCCCGGCGAGCCGGCCGGGATCGGTCCGGAGCTGGCTGTCCGGGCGGCGCTCGAGCGGCCCGGGGATCGCCTGGTGCTGGTCGCCGACCCCGGACTGCTGGCTGCGACCGCGCGATCGCTGGGCCTGGACTGCGCCGTCGTCGAGCACGACGACACGGACCCGGCCAGGAACCCGCAGATCGGCGAGGCGACGGACGAACGCCCCGCGCTGTACTGCATTCCCGTTCCGCTGGCCGAACCGGTCACCGCCGGCCGGCTCGACCCCGGCAATGCGCACTACGTCCTCGAAACCCTGAAGGTTGCAGTCGACCGGGTCGCCGACAGCCGGGCTGCGGCCCTCGTGACCGGCCCCGTCCACAAGGGCGTGATCAACGACGCCGGCATCCCCTTCACCGGACATACGGAGTTCCTGGCCGAACGAGCCGGGGTGGATCGGGTCGTGATGATGCTCGCCGCCGGATCGCTGCGCGTCGCGCTGGCGACCACCCACCTGCCGCTGCGGGATGTGCCCGATGCGTTGACCGACGAATCGCTGACACGCACCCTCCGCATCCTGCATACGGACCTGGTCGAACGGTTCGGCCTGGCGCGGCCGAAGATCCTGGTGCTCGGCCTGAATCCGCACGCCGGCGAATCCGGCCACATGGGGCGCGAAGAGATCGAGATCATCGAACCGCTGATCGAGCGCCTGCGCAGGGAAGGCCTGAACCTGGTCGGCCCGCTGCCGGCCGACACCGCCTTCGTGCCGGATCGGCTCGACGGCGTCGACGCCGTGCTTGCGATGTACCACGACCAGGGCCTGCCGGTGCTCAAGTACGCCGGCTTCGGCCGCGCCGTGAACCTCACGCTCGGCCTGCCCTTCATCCGCACCTCGGTCGACCACGGCACGGCCCTGGACCGCGCCGGCACCGGCACCGCCGACCCCGGCAGTTTCAACGCTGCCATCGACCTCGCTCGCGAATTGGTTTCTCGAAGAACCGAAAGACAAGAGAAACCGCAGATGAACGCAGATGAACGCGGATGAACGGCAAAGCCAAGGCATGCTCCGTTCTTCTGGACTCGGCGTGGGCTTGATGCAGTCGCCGGCGAGCGGACCTCGCCGTGTCTTCACTTCCTGCCAATATCGCCGCCCTCGCAGTAGTCGCGCCGCCCGAGGACTTCGAACTTCTGGCATCGTGAGGTCGGCCACGCACCTTCGAATCGCTGATTCGATCGATCACCGGCCGACTGACGCAGTTCTTTCCTTGTCTGCGTTCATCTGCGTTCATCTGCGGTTAGCTTCGTCTGGATTTTTTTCTCGACGCACCTCTGCAGCCCACCCATGACCACCCACCACCCCCGCAAGCGCTTCGGCCAGAACTTCCTCGAGAGCGAGTCGGTGATCCGGCGGATCGTCGGTGCGATCGCTCCGGATCGTGGGGACCGGATCGTCGAGATCGGTCCCGGGCTGGGCGCATTGACGAGGCCGCTGCTCGAGCGCGTCGATCGACTCGACGTGATCGAACTCGACCGTGACCTGGCCGGTACGCTGGCCGAACGGCTGGGACGGCCCGCCGGCCTGTGGATCCACGAAGCCGATGCGCTGCGCTTCGACTTCGCCGAACTGGCCGTCGACGCCCCGCTGCGTATCGTCGGCAACCTGCCCTACAACATCTCGACACCGCTGATGTTCCACCTGCTCGAGCAGGCCGACCGTTCGCACAACGGCATCCGCGACATGCACTTCATGCTGCAGAGGGAGGTCGTCGACCGGATCTGCGCCGAGCCGGGCACCAAGGCCTGGGGCCGGCTCAGCGTGATGACCCAGGTCCGCGCCGAGGCAACCCGCTTGTTCACAGTACCGCCCGGCGCCTTCCGGCCGCCGCCGAAGGTCGAATCCGCGATCGTCCGGCTGGTGCCGCGCCGCCTCGACGCCGACCAGCGCGCTGCCCTTCGAAGTCTGGAAGCGGTGGTGCGCGCGGCATTCGCGCAGCGCCGCAAGACCTTGCGCAACACGCTCAAGGGTCGAATCGACGCCGCTGGCTTCGAATCCGCCGGCATCGACCCGGCGCGGCGGGCCGAAACCCTGACCATCGAGGAGTTCCGCAGGCTGGCCGATCGGGCCATCGGCGATTGAACCCTGCGCCGCCGTGCCGGCCTGCGTACACTGCCGAACCGATGAGACGCCATATCTTCATCGGCGATCTGCAGGGCTGCTGGGACGCCTTCCAGCGGCTGCTGGACAGGATCGCCTTCGACCCGGCCGCCGACCGGCTGTGCCTGGCCGGTGACCTGGTCAACCGCGGCGGCAAGTCGCTGAAGGTCCTGCGCCAGGTCCGCGGCCTCGGCGACCCTCACTTCACCGTCCTCGGCAACCACGACCTGCACCTGCTGGCGTACTGGCAGAATCATCCTCGGGTGCGAAAGAAGAATCCCGAATTCGAGAAGATCCTCGATCACGCCGAGGGGCCGCTCGTGCTGGAGTGGTTGCGACAGCAGCCGGTGCTGTGGACCGACGATGCATTGAAGATCGCGCTGGTCCACGCCGGGATCGACCCCCGCTGGGATCGCGCCCGGGCTCGCGACTGCGCGGAAGAACTCCAGTCCCTGATCCGCGGGCCGCACTTCGATCGCTTCATCGACAACATGTACGGCAACCGGCCGGTCCGCTGGAAACCGGACCAGAAGCGCCTCGTGCGAGCCCGAACCCTGACCAATGTGTTCACGCGAATGCGCTTCGCCCGCTCCGACGGCAAGCTCGAGCTCGAGTCCTCCGGCGACCTGAACCGTCGACCGAAGGGCTACCAGCCGTGGTTCGAACTCATCCACCCCGACTGGTCGGACTGGACCGTGGTGTTCGGTCATTGGTCGATGCTCGGCCACTACGACAACGGCCAGGTGCTGTGCCTGGACTCCGGGTGTGTCTGGGGCGGCAGCCTGACCGCGTGGATCGTCGAGGAGGACCGGCGGCGGATCGAACGGATCGACTGCGGCTGACCCCGGTCCGCGGTGTCCGTTTCATCGCCGCCGACCGTCCGAGACGACCGGCGATCACGTCATCATGCCGGTCGGCTGGAATACTCTTCCCACGCTCGAATCCGAACGTGAAAATGACCGACAACGCAATGCAACTGACCGGAAAGACCGTGGCCGTCCTCGCCGAAGACGGCTACCAGGAACTGGAACTCCACTATCCGCGGCTGCGGCTGATCGAAGCCGGTGCCACGGTCCGGGTCGTCGGCACCGGCAAGGACCGCTACACCAGCGAAAAGGGCTACGGCGTGGATGCCGACCTGGCCGCCGGCGACGCTGACCCCGACGCCTTCGACGCCGTCGTGATCCCGGGAGGCATGGCGCCGGACAGGATGCGGCGCGATGCGGCCATGGTCGACTTCGTCCGCCGGATGGGTGCGCAGGAAAAGCCGGTCGCCTGGATCTGCCATGCCGGCTGGATGGCCGTATCGGCCGACATCCTTCGCGGCAGGCGCGCAACGTCCTTCGAATCGATCCGCGACGACATGGTCAACGCCGGCGCCGACTGGGTCGACGAGGAGGTCGTCGTCGATGGGCACCTGATCAGCAGCCGCACCCCGCCCGATCTGCCCGCGTTCTGCCGGGCGATCATCGCGGCATTGACCGACTGAGCGGAATCGACGGCGCCGGTCGAAGCGTCCCGGCCGCCGGCGATTGGTCCGGCGATTGGTCCGGCGATTGGTCCGGCGATTGGTCCGACGATTGGCCCGGCGATCGGTCCAGCGCTCCGTCCGTCGGTCGTCGTCAGGGCGCCTCGGGCCAGAGACCGGCGTCGCCGAGCAACCGCTCGGCGGCCTCGCGGCGGAACCGGGCGATCGACGCCCAGTCCGGCGCGGTCGCGAACAGCGCGTACGCCACCGGGGCACGCTCGG
The DNA here is from genome assembly GCA_965222675.1 of Wenzhouxiangellaceae bacterium. GTDB lineage: Bacteria > Pseudomonadota > Gammaproteobacteria > Xanthomonadales > Wenzhouxiangellaceae. The sequence continues at coordinate 3,082,414 of OZ244963.1, forward strand.
GCCGCTCGACCCAGCCCACCAGCCAACCGAGAAACGGCCCGTCGAAGTCGCCGGGCGCGGCCGGCCCGGCGCCAGTCTTTCCGTAGAGCACGTGCCCCGATCGCTCGTCGAGCCGGGCAACCTCGCGCAATGCAGCGGTCGACGCGGGTTCGACCGGCAACTCGCCACGAACCAGGCGGGCCAGGAACTCGACCTGCTCGCGAACGCTGATCGCCAGCGTACCGTCGAGCCAGAAAAGGTCCGACCCGTCGGGTGCGGCGGCATTGCCGTACTCAAAGGCGGCCAGGCGATCCCGGTAGATCGGACCGCCGATCGCCAGGGCCAGGTCGCGGAAGTACCAGACCGCTGAGCGCCGGAAGGCGCTGGCCAGCGTCTGCGACTGGGCCCATCCGGCCGGCCAGTGTTCGCCGACCGGTCGACGATCAGGATCCCAGTCGATCCGGTGCTCCAGCGACGTCGCCGCGCCACTGTCCAGCGCGATCAGAAGGTTCGGAATCTTGAAGGTCGAGAACGGCGCCCTCCGCTCGTCGAGGCCCTCGGGAGCCACTGCCCACTGCGCACCCGTTTCCAGGTCCACAGCCATGAAGACCACCTCACGCGCCGGGTCCTCGAGTTCCAGGCGCTGCGGCTCGAAGCCCTGGGCCACCGCGGCGGCCCAGGGCGCCGTGAACAGGGCCAGTGCCATCAGCGCGCGTCGCGGCCAGCGGTCAGTCATCGCCCAGATCCTGCACCCGGTCGACCACGATCTCGTACGGCGTGTCACGGTCGGTGCGGTTGTAGCGACCGCGGATCTCGTAGGCGTGCTCCGGCTCGAGTTCGAGTTCGATATCGATGTAGTCCGGCCACTTCTGCCGCCGCTGGTTGATCAGCGACTCGGTGAAGCGCTCCGGCACCCGTACGGTGATGACGCGCACGCCGGGTTCGACCCAGAGGATGTCGCGCGGCGAGATGTTCCGGCCGTCGATGGCGAAGAATTCGACCGCAAACAGGTCGCGGTTCGCGTAGCCGGGCGTGCCGGACAGCATGGCCTTGCCGGTGTTCTCGTCCGCGGGCCTGTCCTCAGCGAGCGCGGTCTCGATCGATGCAAGCGATCCGAGGAGGGCCATGCACAGGGCCACGGCGACACGGACGATCGATTGGTCATGAGGCATGCTCGGTCTCCTCCTTTGAAGAATGCAATGACAGGAACTCCGACCATGTCCGGCAACAGTCGTTCCCCTCGCCCCGGAGCGGCCGTTTCGCCGACCGACTAGAATGCTCCGCTGGAGCCGAGAACGAGCCGCCAAACAATGAATTCCCCCCGCACCGTACGTGCACCGCGAGGCGCCGCGAAGACCTGCCGAACCTGGCAGGCCGAGGCGGCCATGCGCATGCTGATGAACAACCTCGACCCGGAAGTGGCCGAGGATCCCGACCACCTGATCGTCTACGGCGGGCGCGGCCAGGCAGCGCGCTCGTGGCCGGCCTTCGACGCCATCGTCGAAGCGCTGAAGCGCCTGGAGGCCGACGAGACGCTGCTGGTCCAGTCCGGCGAACCGGTGGGCATCGTGCGGACCCATGAGGACGCGCCCCGCGTGCTGATCGCCAATTCCAACCTGGTCCCGGCCTGGGCCACCCAGCAGCATTTCGACGACCTGGCGAAGAAGGGCCTGATCATGTACGGGCAGATGACCGCGGGTTCGTGGATCTACATCTCGACCCAGGGCATCCTGCAGGGCACCTACGAGACCTTCGCCGAGTGTGCTCGCCAGCACTTCGGCGGCAGCCTCGAAGGCACGCTCAACGTCACCGGTGGCTGCGGCGGCATGGGCGGCGCGCAGCCGCTGGCGATCACCATGAACGGCGGGACCTGCCTGATCGCCGACGTCGACGAATCGCGGCTCGAGCGGAGAAAGGGCAAGCGTTACCTCGACGAGGTGCTCGTCGACGTCGACGCGGCCATCGACCGGGCCGTCGAACTCAAGCAGCAACGCAAGGGCATCAGCGTCGGGGTCGTGGCCAACGCCGTCGATCTGCTCGAACGACTGATCGAGCGCGGCATCGTCCCCGATACGCTGACCGACCAGACCAGCGCGCACGACGCGCTGAAGGGCTACGTACCGATCGGCTACGGCTTCGATGAAGCCAACGCCTACCGCGAGCGCGACCCCGAGGGCTACATGCAGGACTCGCTGGCAACGATGAAACGGCACGTCGAAGCCATGGTGAAGCTCCAGGACGCCGGCAGCATCACCTTCGACTACGGCAACAACATCCGCCAGCGTGCCTTCGACGAGGGCTTCGAGCGGGCCTTCGACTTTCCGGGCTTCGTGCCCGCGTTCATCCGGCCGCAGTTCTGCGTCGGCCGCGGGCCCTTCCGCTGGTGCGCGCTGTCCGGCAACCCGGACGACATCTACCGGACCGATCGGGCCCTGCTCGAGGCCTTTCCCGAGCACGAGGGCCTGATCCGCTGGCTGACCATGGCGCGCGAACGGGTCGAGTTCGAAGGCCTGCCGGCGCGCATCTGCTGGCTGGGCCAGGGCGAGCGGGCGAAGGCCGGCCGCATCTTCAACGACCTGGTTCGCAACGGCGAGGTCGACGCGCCGATCGTGATCGGTCGCGACCACCTCGACTGCGGCTCGGTCGCCTCGCCGAACCGCGAAACCGAGGGCATGAAGGACGGGTCGGACGCGATCTCGGACTGGGCCATCCTCAACGCACTTGTAAACACCGCGTCCGGTGCCTCCTGGGTGAGCTTCCATCACGGCGGCGGCGTCGGCATCGGCTATTCGCAGCACGCCGGCCAGGTGATCGTCGCCGATGGAACCGAGGCGGCCGAGCGGCGGCTGGAGCGGGTCCTGACCAACGATCCCGCGATGGGCGTGTTCCGGCACGTGTCGGCGGGCTACGACGAGGCCCGGCGGTGCGCCGAGGACCAGGCGCTGGACCTGCCGTTCGATCGACGCAGCCTTGCGGACTGAGCCATGAGCGAGGCACTCGACGAACTGCTCGAGTTCACCCGACCGGGCACCTGGCCGGAGCGCCGCCCCGGCCGCTTCGCCTCGCGGCTGGTCGACACGCATCGCGACCCGGACCCGCTGGCGACGCTGCGCGACCCGCTGCTCGACGGCGCCGGCCACGCCTTCCGGGGCGTCGGCCTGGTCGGTCTCGCCGACGACGAAGGTGTACGCCTCAACGGCGGCCGTCCCGGCGCGCGCCAGGGGCCGGACGGGTTCCGGGCAGCACTGGCCGCGTACGGCGGCGCCCACTCGGTCGGTCTGCATGGCCTGCCGGTGCCGGTCCTCGACCTGGGCAACGTCGAACCCGGCCGGTCACTCGGTGAGACCCACGAGCGCGTCTCGGCCACGGTCGCGTCGACGATCCGCCACGGCCTGATGCCGATCGGCATCGGCGGCGGCCACGACCTGACCTATCCCGAAGTCCGCGCGGTGATCGACACGCTGATGCGTCCCTCCGGCCGCAGCCTGCACGGAATCTACTTCGACGCTCATCTCGACGTGCGCGAGGACGAAGGGTCCGGGATGCCGTTCCGGCGCTTGCTGGACTACGGCGGTGTCGAACGCCTGTCCCTGTTCGGCTTCGACCCGCTCAGCAACACACCGGCGCACCTGGACTGGTTCTTCGCCCACGGCGGCGAATTCGCCGACTTTCCGGCCGACGACTGGCCGCGATCGCCGGCCCAGTTCGTGTCGATCTGCCTCGACGTGATCGACATGGCGCAGGCACCGGGCGTCAGCGCGCCGGCCCCGGCCGGATGGATGGCGCAACGTGTCGCCGACTACGCCGAGGCCGCCGGCCGAAATCCGGCCGTGTGCTGCTTCGACCTGATGGAGCTCAGCCCGCCGCACGACGAATCCGGCCGCACCGCCCGCCTCGCGGCCTACCTCTTCCTGCGCTTCCTCTCCGGGCTCAAGGATCGCGCCCGGCACCGCGGCGGTGCGTCGTGACCGCCGACCTTCGCATCGACCGCGCACGAATCCTCGGCCGCGACGAACCGGTCGCGCTGCTGATCGACGACGGTCTCATCGAGGCGGTAGTCGAACCCGGCGATGCGGCGCCGCCGCGCGCCCGATCGACCTTCGACGCGGCCGGCCGGTTCGTGCTGCCCGGCTTTATCGATGTCCACACCCATGCCTGCTTCGCCGGCTCGCGACTCGACGAGTGGCAGCGCAAGCTCGCCGGCGTGCCTTACCTGCAGCTGCTCGAAGAAGGTGGTGGAATCATGGCGACCGTGCGGGCGACCCGAGCGGCCGATGAAGACGAACTCTCGGCGACGTTGCTCGCGCGTCTGGATCGCATGCTCCGCCACGGCTCCACCACGATCGAGGTGAAGTCCGGCTACGGCCTGAATACGGAGACCGAACTGAAGATGCTGCGAGCGATCCGCCGCGCGGCCGAGGCCTTTGCCGGAACGGTCGTGCCGACGGCGTGCATCGGCCACGCGATCGATCCGGAGATCGAGGTCGACGCCGTCGTGCGCACCACCATCGAGCAGACCCTGCCGGCGGTCGGCGAGGAGTTTCCGGGTATCGCGCTCGACGCCTACTGCGAAACGGGCGCGTGGAGCCGCGACCACTGCATCGCGCTGTTCGAAGCCGGCGCCGAGGCTGGCCACCCGATCCGCGTCCACGCCGATCAGTTCAACGCACTGGGAATGATCGAAGCCGCAGTGCAACGCGGATTCACCAGCGTCGATCATCTCGAGGCCACCGACGATCGAGGGCTTCGGATCCTGGCCGGGTCGGACACCTTCGGGGTGATGCTGCCGGCCTCGGGCTTCCATCTCGACGACCGCTACGGCGACGGCCGGGCCTTCCTCGATGCCGGCGGACGTCTCGCCCTGGGCAGCAACTACAACCCCGGCTCGGCGCCGTGCTACTCCATGCCCTTCGTCATCCAGCTGGCCGTGCGCAAGCTGGGGCTGACCGTGGACGAAGCCATCGCCGCGGCCACGAAGCAGGGCGCGAGCCTGCTGGGTCTCAGCGACCGGGGGCGGCTCGAACCGGGACTTCGTGCCGACCTCGTGGTGCTGGACGCCGACGACCCGCGTGCGCTGGCGTTCGAGTTTGGCGGCAACCCGGTGATCCGGACCCTGGCCGGCGGGCGCTGGGTCGAGCCGGCGCCGTGAACGAATTCGACCTGATCGAGCGAATCCGCCGCCGTGTCGCGCCCGGCGACGACCGCGACGACAACGGCATCGTGCTCGGCATCGGCGACGATGCTGCCGTGCTCCAGCCCAGGCGCGGCATGCAGCTGGTGGCCACCGTTGACCAGCTGGTCGACGGGCGGCACTTCGACGGTCGCGCCACGCCCGCCGACATCGGCCATCTTGCCGTGGCGGTCAATCTCAGCGACCTGGCGGCCATGGGCGCGACACCGCGCTGGCTGTTGCTGGCGCTGACCCTGCCCGAGGCCGACCCCGACTGGCTGGACGGCTTCCTCGACGGCGCGCTCGACCTGGCCGGTCGCTTCGACGCCGAACTGGTCGGCGGCAACCTGACCCGCGGTCCGCTGAACATCTCGGTCACCGCGTTCGGCGAGATCGCCGCAGGCCAGTTCGCCCGCCGCAGCGGCGCACAGCCGGGCGACCGGATCCTGGTCTCCGGCTGGCCCGGCGACGCCGCGGCCGCGCTGGCCCTGGACTGTCCGCGCTCGCACCCGCTGTGCGACCGCCTGGTCAACCCGACGCCGCGGGTCGAGCACGGCCGCAAGCTGGCCGGTGTGGCGCGCGGCATGATCGACATTTCAGACGGACTGGCCGCCGATCTCGCCCACCTGCTGGGCGAGACGCGCGGCGCGGAGATCGAGATCGACCGGCTCCCGGCCTCCGCTGAGCTGGTCGAGGCCGTCCCCGATGCAGACGAGCGTATCGCCCTGCAGCTGGGCGGCGGCGGCGACTACGAACTGCTGGCCGTGGTTCCCGAGCATGCCGGCATCCCGAAGGCCATCGGAGGCGTACCGCTGACCGCGATCGGCACCGTGACCGGCGAGCCCGGACTGCGCTGCACCGACGCCGACGGAGAAGACGTCACGCCCTCGGTGCGCGGCTGGGACCATTTCTCCGGCTCGAGCCAGGAGCCGAGCCGATGAGCGCCTCCGCCGACGATCGAGACGCGCGCTTTCAGAGTCCGCGCGAGGTCGCGCTGGGTGGACCGGTCGGTTTTCTCGCGTTCGGCTTCTGCAGCGGCCTGAGTCCGCGCGCTCCCGGCACCGCGGGCAGCGCGATGGCACTGCTGCTCGGCTTGCCGCTGCTGGGTCTGCCAGCCTGGATCGGGGCCGGACTCGTGGTGCTGACCTTCCTGATCGGGATCCCGATCTGCGAGCGTGCCTCGCGCGCCATGGGCGTGCACGACCACGGCGGAATCGTCTGGGACGAGTTCGTCGGGGTCTGGATGGTCCTGCTGACCCTGCCTGCGCACCCCGCCTGGTGGCTGGCCGCGTTCATCGTCTTCCGGGTCTTCGACATCGCCAAACCGTGGCCGATCGGCTGGCTGGACCGGCGCGTACGAGGCGGGCTCGGCATCATGATCGACGACGTCGTCGCCGCCGGCTACGCCATCGCCGTCCTCGCGTTGCTTCGGCTCGGGCTGGAACGAATCGGTTAGGAATCGGTTAGGAATCGGCCGGTTCCAGGGTTCAAGCTTCAGGGCAGAACCGCCGTCATTCCGGCGCGCCGCAGGCGAACCCGGAATCTCCTTCTACCTCGGACGACCCGCGATGCGGCGATTTCGGCCACTGGTTCTTCACTAGCCCCTGACCCCTTTCCCCCTTTTCCCCTTTTTCCCGGCCCCTCTCGCCCTGTTCGCCTCACCCACCCGCGTCGAACGCCGCGCGAATCCAGCGCAGGTCGTCGGCGCCGGCAGACCCATCGATCGCGACCACGTCGAAGCGGCAGGCGCGCTGCTGCCATTCGCCGTGCGCGGCCAGGAACATCAAGGCCGAGCGGACCAGGCGCGACTGCTTGCCTGGATGCACGCTGTCGGCGGCACCGCCGAAACCGCTCGCGGCACGCACGCGAACTTCGACGAAGACCAGCGTCTCGCCGTCGGCCATGATCAGGTCGATCTCGCCGAACCGGCATCGCCAGTTGCGAGCGACGAGGCGCAGTCCGGCGCCCTGCAGGTGACGCTGAGCGCGGCGCTCGCCGCGCATTCCGCGCCAGCGCCGCAGCACGTCAGGGCCGCTCGGGCACGCCGTTGCGGATCACGGCCCAGGGCAGGTCGCGCTCCAGCGCCACCCCGTCAGCCAGCCGCAGTCGTCCGATGCCGGCCGCAAGCGACAGCAGCGAATCCCGCTTCATGGAATCCAGCCACGGCAGCAGCGCGACCGCATCGCGACCCAGCGCGTGGAGCAGGCTCAGGGTCACCGAATCGGCGACCTCCGGAAACGCCTGCTCCGCCGCGCGCCGCTCCTCGGCCGGGCCGCCGTGGGCGAACAACCACGGCGCAAGGGGCATGCGAATGCCGTCCAGGTCCCGGTCGCGGCGGTCGGTCAGCACGGCCGACGTGGCCAGGACCGGCAGCTCACCGAGGTCGACGAAGCGCAGCTGTGGCTGGACCTGGCGGGCCTCCTCGCGGGCGGCCAGGAACACGACATCCAGGTCGGTCCGGCGCTGCGGCTCGGCCGCGAAGGGCGCGTCGACCAGCGCTTCGATCCGGTCGATGCGCTGTTCCGACGCGCGAAGCCGCAAGGCCTCTTCGAGACGATCGGTCACATCGAACTCGCGCGGCGGATAGTCGACCCGATGGACTACGCGTCCGCCGCCGAGCTCGAAGGTCTCGATGAAACGGCCGGCCAGCCGCTCGCCGTAGTCGGAGTCCTGGGCGATCACCAGCGCGCGGCTCGAGCCTTCGACCAGTGCGCGCACCGCAGCCAGCTCGGCCTCTTCCTCGGGCGGAAGCGCCAGCATCGCCAGCGGCTGGGCCGGCGTCGGCCAGGCTGCGTCGGGCGGCGGTCGATTGAGCAGAAGCATCGGAACGCCGACATCGGGCAGCGCGAGCAGGGCCGGAATCTGGCGGCGATCCAGCGGCCCGACGATGAAGTCCGCCCCGTTCTCGCGCGCGGCAAACCAGCCGCCGACCGCCGCGTCCGGCATCGAATCGAGATAGATGAAATCGAGCTCGGGCCGCCGCTCGGGAGGCAGCGTCAACCAGGCGGCCAAGATGCCGTCGCGCACCGCGCTGCCGGCCGCCACCAACGGCCCCTCGCCCGGCAACAACACCGCGACGCGCTCCGGCAGCGGCTGCCGGCTCCGCCATGCATCGACCCATTCGACGATGGCCTCGGTCGTCGGCAGCGCCTCGTCTCGAGGATTCGCACGAGCGTCGTTCCGGCCGTTGGACTCGATGCCGGTCCGGTCGCCGGTCCGGTCGCCCTCGTCGACCCGCCCAATCCGCCACGCCTCGACCGCCTGTTCCAGGCCCGGTCGATCCAGCAGGTTGGCGCGAACCGTTCGACCCAGGACCAGCCAATGACCGATCTCCGGGTCCGTCCCGTGAGCCTCGACCAATGCGTCGAGATCGGCCAGGCGCACATCGATCAGCAGTGCCAAGGCCAGCGTCGGCTCGAACCCGGGCTCGTCCACCGCCGCGCGCAGTGCCTCGAGGCGGGCTCGCGGGGAATCGGGGTCGGCGACGGCGAGGCGATCGCGAAGCCCGACGAGCCGATCGCGAAGGATCGCCGGGAGGGGCTCGATGGGCATCGCCAGCAATCGCTCCGCGCGGTCGAACTCGCCACGATTGAGCGCCAGTTCGGCGCGCAGCAGGTCGAAGCGCAGCCGGTCCTCGCGATCCAGGCCGACCAGGTCGATCGCCTCGACCGTGGCGTTCGCCTGGGCCGGCCGGCCAGCGCTCAGCCAGGCCTCGGCGGCGCGCAACCGTGCTGCATCGGCGCGCCCGGGCTCACGCTCGGCCAACGCCAGCCAGGCCTCGGCGGCTTCGGCCGGCCGCCCGGCCCGAACCAGCTCGGCCGGGTCGTCGGTGTCGGCGCGATCGCGAGACGTCGGCGACGGCGCCGCACACGCAACAAGGAGCAGGGCCAGAGCAAGGGCCGAGGCGAGGCGGAAGAAGGTGACCGTGGATCCAGCGGCAGGGCGTGCATTCATGGGTGCAATAATACCCGCCGATCCGCGCCGCAATGCTGCCGCCGTGCCCGACCAACGACCCGACGCCGCCCCGTCCGCAGGAACGCTCTACGTGGTCGCCACACCGATCGGCCATCTCGGCGATCTGTCGCCGCGAGCGAGGGCCCTGCTCGAGCAGGTTCCGGTCATCGCCGCAGAGGACACGCGAACCAGCCAGAAGCTGGTCCAGGCCCGACGCGAGCCGCCACGCTGGATCGCGCTGCACGATCACAACGAAGCGCGGTCGGCCGAGCGCGTGGTCCATCACCTGCTCCAGGGCGACGACGTCGCGCTGGTGTCCGACGCCGGCACGCCGTTGATTTCCGACCCGGGATACCGACTGGTTGCCGCAGCGCACGACGCCGGCGTGCCGGTACTGGCGGTGCCCGGGCCGTGTGCGGCGATCGCCGCGCTCAGCGCGTCGGGACTTGCCAGCGATCGGTTCCGCTTCGAGGGCTTCCTGCCGCCGAAGCGCGCGGCCCGTCGCAGGCGGCTCGCCGAACTGGCCGGTGTCGAGCAAACCATGATCTTCTACGTGCCGGCGCGGGACCTGTGCCCGGTCATCGACGACCTCGCCGCCGCCTTCGGCCCCGAGCGCGTCGGATGCATCGCGCGCGAACTGACCAAGCAGTTCGAGTCCGTACGCCGCGACTGCCTCGATGCGCTGTCGAGCTGGACCGCCGCAGACCCCGATCGTCAGCGCGGCGAGGCCGTGGTGCTGGTCTCCGGCGCCCCGTCGCGGCCCGCGGCCACGATCTCGCCCGAAGCCGTGGCCGACGCGCTGGCCGGTGAGCTGGCCCCGGCCCGCGCGGCGAAAGTCATCCGTACGCTGACCGGCCTGCCGCGGGCGGAGGCGTTCGCGCTGGCCGAAGCCCGGCGCGGTAACGACAACGAGGGGCGCTGAGCGTGCCGCTGGTGCTGATCGGACTGGCCCTGATCGCCGCCGTGGTGGTGCTCCCGGGCTGGTGGGTCAAGCGCGTGATGCGTCGTTACCACGAGCCGGCCGACCGCTACGACGGCACCGGCGCGGAACTGGCGCGCAACCTGCTCGACCGGCTCGGCCTGGACCAGGTACCTGTCGAACGGACCGACCAGGGCGATCACTACGACCCGGACGCGCGCGTGGTCCGGCTGAGCCCGGAGAATCACGACCGGCGTTCCCTGACGGCCGTGACCGTGGCCGCCCACGAAGTCGGGCACGCCGTCCAGCATGCGCTGGGCTACGCGCCGCTGGTCTGGCGCACCCGACTGGTCAAGGCGGCGCAGCGCGTACAGCGGGCCGGCGTCGTGCTGATGGTGGCCATGCCGCTTGTCCTGCTTGCGCTGCGATTGCCGAGGGCCGGGCTCCTGCTGCTGGTGTTCGGCCTGGCGGCGCTGGCCTCGGGGATCGTGGTCCACCTGGTCACGCTGCCGACGGAACTGGACGCGTCGTTCCGCCGCGCCCTGCCGCTGCTCGACAAGGGCGGTTACCTCAAGCCCGAAGACCACAAGCCAGCCCGCCGCATCCTGACCGCAGCGGCGTTCACCTACGTCGCGGCCTCGCTGATGGGCCTGCTGAACTTCTGGTGGTGGATGAGGATCCTGCGACCCTGAATCTGTGAACGGCGCGGGTCAGTGGTGATCCATGACCTCGCCGTCCTTGAACAGGAAGGCACGGAGCTGCTCGTCGAAATCACCGTCGTTGCGGCGCAGCCACTCCAGCACCATCGCCGCATGCTCGATTTCCTCGCGCATGTTGTGCAGCAGGATCCCGCGCAGCTCGTCGTCCTCGCAATCGTCGGCACGCTGACGGTACCAGTCGGCCGCTTCCAGTTCCTCCATCAGCGAAACGATCGCGTGATGCATGGCCAGTGTCTTCTTGCTCAACCGCTCGCGCGGTGCATGCAGTCCTTCGCTCGACATGAACCCTGTCCTCCTTCGATTTCGGGCCGTGATTGCTGGAGTGATCGTGGGATTCGACCGCTTCAGCCCCGGTTCAGGGCCAAGGGGCGATCCTCGATCCAGAGAATACGGAATTCCGGCGATCTGCGCTCGGAGGCGTCGCGATTCGTCGGCGCTTTGAAGGCGGAAACTCACGAAGTCGCCCTAGGTCGCTGATCGTGAACGAAAAGGGGCCTTGAATTTCCCGGCGATCGGGTGCATCATCGACGCTGGGAAGCTGAATCGACCGGTCCGATCACCGAATTGGGAGAAGCCTCGGCATGCCTAGAGTCCTGATCATCGCGCTGCTCTTGACCTGGCTGGCCGCCCCCGCGGGCGCCGGCGAGGTCGAGAACGTGCGCGTCTGGGCCGGCCCGGACAAGACCCGCGTAGTGCTGGATCTGGACGCCCAGGTCGACTATCGCCTGTTCACGCTCGACGCGCCGCACCGCCTGGTCGTCGATATCGACGCAGCCCGCATGAACGCAACGCCGACGCTGGACCCGGACCATTCCGGCGTCGTCCAGGGCGTGCGTCACGGAGTTCGCGAGGGCGACGACCTGCGGGTGGTGCTCGACCTGGCCGATGCGGCGCGAACCAAGAGCTTCCTGCTCGAACCCACCGGTCAGTACGGTCACCGGCTGGTCCTCGACCTGTATCCCGACGGGGCCGAAACCGCAACGGAGCGGGTCCGCCAGGTCGCGCGCACGCTGCCCGAGGACAACCGCGACATGATCGTCGCAATCGACGCCGGCCACGGCGGCGAGGACCCGGGCGCCATCGGGCCGGCCGGATCCTACGAAAAGAACATCGTCATGGCCATCGCCCGCGAGCTGGCACGTCAGGTCGAAGCCGCCCCGGGCATGAGCGCGGTGCTGATCCGCACCGGCGACTACTACGTGCCTCTGAAGGAGCGCTACCAGCGCGCCCGGGAGGCCCGGGCCGACCTGTTCGTCTCGATCCACGCCGACGCATTCCGGGACCGCAGCGTCCACGGCAGTTCGGTCTATGTCCTGTCGCGACGGGGCGCGTCCTCGGAAGCCGCCCGGCTGCTTGCCGCAAGCGAAAACGCGTCCGACCGGGTCGGCGGCGTGAGCCTGGATCAGGGCGATGACATGCTGCGATCCGTGCTCCTCGACCTGTCGCAGAACGCCTCGATGGAATACAGCAACACCGCTGCGGAATCGCTACTCGGCGAACTGGGCCGGGTCGGCAAGACGCACCGCCGTCACGTCGAGCGCGCGAACTTCGTGGTTCTCCGCTCCCACGATGTTCCCAGCGTGCTGGTCGAGACCGGCTTCATCAGCAATCCGGACGACGAAAAGAACCTCGGCTCGCCGCGCTATCGCGAGCGACTGGCCACGGCGCTGCTGCGCGGCATCGAGAATCACTTCCGCCAGACCGCCCCGCGGGGCACCTGGTTCGCCGCCAATCGCGACACTTCGGAGTACATCGTGCAGCGCGGCGACACGCTCGGCACCATCGCTCAGCGCTACTCGGTCAGCCTGAGCCAACTGCGCCGCGCCAACCGGCTGGACGGGGACGTGATCCACCCCGGCGCCGTGCTGGTGATCCCCCCGGGCTGATTCGCCGAACGCCCCTCGATTCCGAAGCTCCGGGGTCTTGCCCCGGCTCGAGAATTCTAGTAACATCCCCGCTCTTTACTGAATCGCGTTCCAACCTTGGAGCCCATTGCTCTCATGAAAACGTTCAGCGCCAAGTCGCACGAAGTGCGCCGCGAGTGGCTGCTGGTCGACGCCGAAGGCAAGACCCTCGGCCGACTGTCCAGCGAAATCGCGCGCCGCCTGCGCGGCAAGCACAAGCCGGAATTCACGCCGCACGTCGACACCGGCGACTACGTGGTCGTCATCAACGCCGACAAGGTCGCGGTGACCGGTCGCAAGATGTCGGACAAGGTGTACTACCACCACACCGGATACATCGGCAACCTGAAGTCCATCACGCTGGAGAAGCTGCTGGACAAGGCCCCGGAGCGCGTCATCCAGAACGCGGTCAAGGGCATGCTGCCGAAGAACCCGCTGGGCCGGGCGATGATCAAGAAGCTCAAGATCTACGCCGGCTCCGAGCACCCGCACGCCGCCCAGCAGCCGCGCGCGCTGGAACTGTAAGCAACGGAATAAAGACGACATGGCAACCGAACAGTTTTACGGAACCGGCCGCCGCAAGACCTCGACCGCTCGAGTGTTCCTGCGTCGCGGCACCGGCCAGATCATGGTCAACCAGAAGCCGCTCGACGAGTTCTTCGGCCGCGAAACCGCACGCATGATCGCGCGGCAGCCGCTGGAACTGGTCGAACTGGCCGACAAGTTCGACATCTACGCCACCGTAACCGGCGGCGGCACCACGGGCCAGGCCGGCGCTCTGCGCCTGGGCGTGTCCCGTGCGCTGACCGAGTACGACGAAAGCCTGCGTAGCGACCTGCGCAAGGCCGGCTTCCTGACTCGCGACGCCCGTGCGGTGGAGCGGAAGAAGATCGGTCTGCACAAGGCCCGTAAGGCCACCCAGTACTCCAAGCGCTGATTCTGGCGGCACTTCGCCGATCCGCTCGGCGTCGTGCGGTGCTCGGATTCCTCATGGGCCTTCAAGCCCATTGCGGATCCTGCGCTCCGCGCGCCACCGACCGGACCGGCGAATCGCTCGCCAGACCCGAGCGCTTCCAGCAACAACGATCCAAATGGGGGATCGTCTAGCGGTAGGACTACGGACTCTGACTCCGTCAGCGGGGGTTCGAATCCCTCTCCCCCAGCCAACGCGCAAATGCCCGGCACTGCCGGGCATTTTTTATGCGCGTTGGCTGGGGGAGAGGGATCGATGCAAGCGAGCGAAGCGAGCGCTGCTACCCGAGCGTCAGCGAGGGCAAGCCGCGGCGAAGCAGCGGCGCAGTCCATCCCACCCGTGAAGCAACGAGTCGATGGAGAGGCCACGCTGGGGGAGAGGGATCGATGCAAGCGAGCGAAGCGACCGCAGCTACCTGAGTGTAAGCGAAGGCAAGCCGCGGCGAAGCAGCGGCGCAGTCCATCCCACCCGTGACGAAATGCTTGGGTCGAGGGGCCACCTTCCGGGCCGCAGGCCGGGCTTTTCTTGTCGTGACAATCGGGCTGGGGGAGAGGGATCGATGCAAGGGAGCGAAGCGACCGCAGCTACCTGAGCGTACGCGAAGGCAAGCCGCGCAGCGGCGCAGTCCATCCCACCCGTGAAGCAACGAGTCGGTGGAGAGGCCACGCTGGGGGAGAGGGATGGATGCAAGCGCGGAGCGCGCTGATCCTTCGCCTGCAAGGCAGGCTCCCACAGCCGGAGTCTCCGAAGCCGGGCCAGGGGGCCTGTGGGAGCGAGCCTGCTCGCGACGGGGTTCGACTGATCCTGCTGCGGCATTCACCCACGCCCGAAACCTCGCCTGCAAGGCAGGCTCCCGCAGCCGGAGCCTCCGAAGCCGGGCCAGGCGGCCTGTGGGAGCGAGCCTGCTCGCGAACGGGTTCGACTTATCCTGCTCCGGCATTCACCCACGCCCGAAACCTCGCCTGCAAGGCAGGCTCCCACAGACGGGGGTTCCGAAGCCAGGCCAGGCAGCCTGTGGGAGCGAGCCTGCTCGCGACGGGATTCCACTGATCCTGCTCCGGCATTCACCAACGCCCGAAACCTCGCCTGCAAGGCAGGCCCCCACAAACGGGGATTCCGAAGCCAGGCCAGCCAACCGGTTGGAGCGAGCCCTGCTCGCGACTCTCCCGGATCAGCTCCGCCGCAGCCGCAGCGCGAGGATCGCGACCGCGAGCACGAGCAGCGCGATTCCCCATCCGCGCATGGCGGGCACCGGCTCGGCCTCGGGCAGCACCAGGGGCTCGAAGTCGACGACCAGCTGCGGCGCCAGCGCCACGTTCTCCCGGCTCCCGATCCTGCGTGCATTCTGCGGATTGCTCTCTTCGCCGATCAGGATCCAGCCGAAGTTCTGGCCGGGATCGCTGAGCCACGCCTGAACGTCGCCGACCAGGCCGGGTGCAGTGACGAAGGTGACGGGGCCGGTTCCGGAGCCGACCGGCGCGGTCGCGGTCGGGGCCACCGCGAAGTCGCCGCCCGGTGTGGCCCAGAACACGCTATCGAATTCGCGGTGCAGCCAGGTGGCGTCCGGCGCGACTGCGGGAGCACCCGCACCGCCCGCCCCCTGCGCTACCGATGCCCCTTCGCCCCAATCGGCCTGTAAGCGATGCAGTGCCACGTCGAACCCGGTCGCGCCCGGCGGCACGAGGTCAACCTCCAGCGTGAGTTGCACGCTGTTGACCACGGACCCCGGAGGAATCGACGACAGGTCGAAGCGCATCAGGGCGCGACGGCGGACATTGCCGGCATTGCCCCCGGTTCGGCCGAAGAAGAGGCTCGGACCGGCGCCGTTCGACAGGTCGCCGGCCGCGCGTTCGTAGAGGGTGTTGTCGCGATCGGGGGCCACGGCCAGCGTGTCGGCGAATGCGCTCGGCACGGCCAGCGGGACCGCCGCCGCGAGCGCAAGAAGCCCGAAACGTCGGAGCGGAGATCGGAAGCCGGACGATCGAAACATGTGACGCACCTCAAGATTCGTGATCAATAACGCGGAATTTCCCCGCAAACCCGTGAAATTTCGAAGGTTTCAAGATTGAACGGGTTCCGGCCGCAGGGTATGTTAGTCCGATCAGCGATCGATCCGCATGACGAATCGATCACGGAAGGGGGGAAATTCAGCATGGACCAGGAACGCCATGGACAAGAACCTTCCGTCGTCGCGACGACGCTTTCTCCACCAGTCCGGTGCACTGGGCCTCGCTGCGGCGGGCATCGGTGCCGGGCTGATTCCGATCACCACGCTCGCGCAACAGGTCCGACTGACCTCGCTGTGGCCGGCCCGCGTCCCCGACGAACAGCGCGGCGGCGCGCTGCCCTCGCTGGCGTTCCGGGTCTGCGCGAAGCTCGGCTACGGCGCGCGACCCGATAACCCGGCCAACCCCGGCAACGTCGGCGACCTCCAGTACTTCAACAATCTCGGCGGCGACGACACGTCGCGCCTGCAGGCCTGGCTGACCGAGCAGATGTCGCCGGGTGTCGACCCGGAGGTCGACAACCGCGTCAGCGGCAACCCCGTCTATCGGACGCCGTCGCTCTCCCTGAACCAGATGTGGGCGCAGCACTATCGCTACGACGGCCCCGACAGCTGGCCGATGCGCAACCGCCCGTACTGGGAAATGCAGATGCTGACCCTGACCCGGTCGGTCCATTCCCGCTGGCAGCTGCGCGAGGCCCTGGCCGATTTCTGGCACAACCATTTCAACGTCGACGGCAGCGAAGACGTGGTCCGCAGCGTGCTGACCAGCTACGACCGCGACGTCATCCGGCCGGGCATCTTCGGCAACTTCCGGACCATGCTCGAAGGCGTGGTCAAGCACGCGGCGATGATGTTCTACCTCGACAACGCCCGCAACAGCACGCCGAACCCCAACGAGAACTACGCCCGCGAGCTTCTAGAGCTGCACACGCTGGGCGCGGTCGAGAACTACTACGGCTACATCCCGCCCGGCCAGGTGCCGACCAATGTCGACGGCGAACCCGCCGGCTACGTCGAGGCGGACGTTCTCGAAACCGCCCGCCTGCTGACCGGCTTCGGCATCGCCGACGGCGACGACGGCGCGCCCGACACGGGCGACTTCCTGTTCCGCGATGCCTGGCACGACGACGGTTCCAAGACCATCCTCGGCCAGACCTATAGCTACGCCGGCCCGGGCGCGAACGAAGAACGGGAACTGACCGATCTTCTCGACTATCTCTGCCAGCATCGCGGCACGGCCGAATACCTGTGCTGGAAACTGGCCGTGCGACTGATCGGCGATGGCTTCACGGCCCAGTCGCCGATCGTCCAGGCCGCGGCCGACGTCTTCCAGTCGAACTGGGACCAGCCGGACCAGCTCCAGCAGGTCTACAGCGTCCTGATCCTGTCGAACGAGTTCCGGACCACCTGGGCCGACAAGGTCAAGCGGCCGAACGAAATCGTCGCCGCCACGCTGCGTGCGGCCAATGCGCCCTACGATTTCGAACTCAACAGCGCCGGCGACGGCGCCGGGTTCTACGGCTTCTACTGGACCTGGCGCCTGACCGGCCAGCTCCCCTTCAACTGCGAACCGCCGACGGGCTACGCCGAGGACGCCGCGTTCTGGAAGGGCTCCGGACCGCTGGTGATGTCGTGGCGCACGGCATCGCTGATGATTCGCGACACCGACTCGGGCAGCGCGTCGAACTACATCGACTTCGCCTCGCACACCAACGGCGCCGGCATCTCGATGACCCCGAACGCGATCGTCGACTACTGGCTCGATCGCATCCAGGGCGTGGGCCACGCCACGGCCGCCGGCAAGCGCGACGAGATGGTGGCCTTCGTTCGGACGCAGGGCAATGCGGCCGGCGATGACCAACCGCTGGGCATCAACACCTCGGATACGGGGCAGTTCAGCACCTACCAGCAGATGCTCAACGGCCTGTTCCTTCTGATCGCCCTGTTGCCCGAGCGGATGAGCCGATAGGCGGAGACCCATGATGAATCGAATCAATCGACGTACCTTCCTGACCGGCAGCGCGGCTGCGGCGGCGGCCACCATGACCCCGGGGCTGAGCTTCGCCGCTTCCAAGGGCGGCACCAATGACGAGGTGCTGATCTACGTATTCCTGCGCGGCGGTATCGACGGCCTGAGCCTGTACGCTCCCGGCGCCGGTCACCCGGATCGCGGCTTCTACGAGAGCCTGCGTCCCAGCAGCAGCGTCCGTCTGCCGACCGGCGGCGCCGGCGCAATGCTCTCGCTGAACAACGGCGACGGCTTCGCCATGAACAGCGCGGCGGGTCCCCTGCGCGATCTGTGGGACGACGGCGACCTGGCCATCGTCCACGCCACCGGGCTTCCGATCGTCAACCGCAGCCATTTCGAAGCCGAACGCTTCATCGAACTCGGCACGCCGGGTGCCACGGAAGGCCTACCCCCGGGCCAGGGGCCGATCGACGGCGTTCGGACCACCTCGACCGGCTGGCTGACCCGTCACCTGGCCTCCGCCGACAACCTGCCGCCGACGATGACCATGCCGGTCGTCGCGACCGAGAGCCAGACCACGCTGTCGCTGACCAACGAACCGGCTGCCGTGACACTGCGCTACCCGAGCGACTTCGACCTGTCGACGTTTTCCCAGTTCGAAGAGCAGGTCGAGGACAGGCTGGCCAGCATCTACGCCGCCGACGGCAGCGACATCGGCATCGCCGGCGAGCAGGCCATGATCGCCCAGGCCCTGATCGAGAACGTGTTCGATACCAGCAACAAGGACTACAACATCGCCCTCGGCCTGCCCTACCCGGTCCGCGACGACGGTAGCAACAATCTCGAGAGCATCAGCGACAAGCTGATCACGCTGGCGCGCCTGATCAAGGCCGGCCTGGACCTGCGCATCGCCCAGGTCGACTACGGCGGCTGGGACGACCACACGGACCAGGGCTCGGTCCCGCTGGGCACCGGCGGATCGAGCGGCCGCTACCATGACCGCCTGGACCGGCTGTCGCGAGCGGTCAACGCCTTCTGGGCCGACATGGCCGGCCAGTTCGACGCCAGCCCCGATCGCCGGAACAAGGTCACGGTGGTGTTCCACAGCGAGTTCGGCCGGCGCGCCTACAACAACAACGACAACGGCACGGACCATGGCTCGGGCAACCCGATGATGCTGCTCGGCGGCAACGTCAACGGCGGCCAGTTCCACGGCACCTGGCCGGGCATGGCGCCGGACGATCTCTACCAGGGCAACGACCTGAGGACGACGACCGACTTCCGCCGCATTCTGAGCGAAGTACTGATCCGGCGCCAGGGCAACCCGAACCTCGGGATGATCTTCCCCTACTACTACAACTACCAGCCGATGGGCGTGGTCAGCGGCGCCGACCAGCTGCCGAACTACGGCCCCAATGACGAAATCAGCGTCGACGGCTTCGAGTAGACCTCCGCAGCCGCCCGGGCCTTCCCGGGCGGTTCTCCCCTGCCGTAAGGCAACCGCCAGGCGATCGCAAGGCAACCGCCAGGCAACCGTCGGGCAATGGTCAGGCGATCAGCATCGCGTCGCCGTAGCTGAAGAAGCGATAGCGCTCGTCGACCGCGTGAGCGTACGCGCGCAGGATCGATTCGCGACCCGCAAAGGCCGAGACCAACATCACCAGCGTCGATCCGGGCAGGTGGAAGTTGGTGATCATCCCGTCGATCGCACGGAACCGATACCCCGGATAGATGAACAGCCGGCTGTCGCCGGTGAACGGCTTCAACTCGCCGTCCGATGCCGCCGTCTCCAGCGAACGCACCGCGGTCGTGCCGACCGCGATCACCCGTCCGCCGGCAGCCCGGGTGGCACCGATCCGGTCGACCAGGTCCTGCGATACGTCCAGCCATTCCGGATGCATCCGGTGGTCCTCGACCCGGTCCACGCGGACCGGCTGGAACGTGCCTGCACCGACGTGCAGCGTGCAGAACCCGCGCTGGATCCCGCGTGCCTCCAGCGCTTCGAGGAGCGCATCGTCGAAGTGCAGTCCGGCGGTCGGCGCGGCCACCGCACCCGGCTTTCGGCCGTACACGGTCTGGTACCGCTCGCGGTCCGATGCGTCGTCGGCGCGAACGATGTAGGGCGGCAGCGGCATGTGGCCGTGGGCATGAAGCAGTTCGAGCCAGTCCGCGGCCGGATTCATCAGGCGCACCCGCCAGAACTCGTCGACCCGACCCTCGACCTCCACCTCGTGCTCGGTGCCCTCGATGATCATCCGCCCGCCCGCAGCGGGCTTCCGGTTGGCGCCGAGCTGGGCCAGTGCGGTCGTTGCGTCCAACACGCGCTCGACCAGCAGTTCGACGCGGCCCCCGGTGCTCTTGCGGGCATGCAGACGCGCCGGAATCACCCGCGTGTCGTTGAACACCAGAAGATCGCCCGGATCGAGCAGCTCCAGCAGATCGCGAAACGCCCGATCGCGGATTGCGCCGGTCTGCCGGTCGAGGACCAGCAATCGGCTGTCCGATCGGCCCGGCAACGGTTGCTGCGCGATCAGTTCGTCGGGCAGTTCGAAGTCGAAATCGGCTACGTCCATGAGGGGCTCCGTCGGTCCGCACCGGATTGTACCGAGCACCGCGCCCCGGTCCCGCGGCGTTCGCTCGAATCTGGCATCCTGTCGGCTTGTCCAGGTACGGATCTCGCCCCATGCAGACCGCTGCATTCCGCGATCGTTTCGCGTTTCCTCGCCATGGCCGGGACGGCCGGAAGACCTATTTCTGCGGCAATTCGCTTGGCCTGATGCCCGATAGCGCGCGCGCCGCGGTCGAGAAGGAACTCCAGCGCTGGGCCGACCTCGGCGTGGATGGCCACTTCGATGGCGACCCCGCGTGGCTCGGGTACCACCGCCAGTGCACCGACGTGCTTGCCCGCCTCGCCGGCGCTCGAGCGCGCGACGTCGTGGCAATGGGTGCGTTGACCGTCAACCTGCACCTGTTGATGACCAGCTTCTACCGGCCCGAGGGGCGCAAGCGCAAGATCCTGATCGAGCGCGGCGCATTCCCGTCGGACCGCTATGCCGTGGTCTCGCAGCTGCTGCTCCACGGCCACGGCGAGGGTGACCTGATCGAGGTCGATCCGGGCGAGGACGGACTGATCGAGGACGCGCGGGTGGCCGAGATCATCCGGGCGCGGGCCGACGAGATCGCACTGGTCCTGTGGCCCGGGGTCCAGTACGCCACGGGCCAGCGCTTCGACTGCGGTCTGATCGGCCGGACCGCCCACGAGGCCGGTGTTCCGATCGGGCTGGATCTGGCCCACGCGATGGGCAACGTGCCGCTTGCGCTCGAAGACTGGCAGGTCGACTTTGCGGCCTGGTGCAGCTACAAGTACCTGAATGCCGGCCCCGGTGCGGTCGCCGGCCTGTTCGTCCATCCGCGTCACGCCGAGTTCAACGGGCCCCGCCTGGCCGGCTGGTGGGGCCACGACGAATCGACCCGCTTCGTGATGGGCCCCGATTTCGAGCCGATCCGCGGGGCCGAAGGCTGGCAGGTCTCCGGCGCTCCGGTGCTCAACCTGGCGGCGTTGCGCGGCGCGCTGGACATCTATCGCGAGGCCGACATCGACAGCCTGCAGGACGCCGAGACCGACCTGACCGCCCACCTGATGGCCGCCATCGACACCCTGCCCGGTCAGCCGCTCGAGATCGTCACACCGCGCGAGCGGCCGCGCCGGGGCTGCCAGGTCTCGATCGCCGTACGTGCAGGCCGTGACGCCGGGCGGGCGCTGTTCGATCGCCTCCAGGAGGCGGGCGTGGTCGGCGACTGGCGCGAGCCCGACATCATCCGCATCTCGCCGAACCCGCTGTACAACTCGATCGAGGACGTCGATCGCCTGATCGAGCTGCTGATCAAAGACGCCGGGTGACCCGCGGCCGAACCGGACTGGCCTGGGGCACCGGGTCGGCGATCCTGCTGGCCAGCGCCGCCGGCCTGTTCCTGCTGATGCGCGACGACGGGCGGGTCCTGCTCGAGCTGCTGGCCGCGCTCGAAGCGCAGGTCCTCGAGGCCCCGCTGCGGGCCATGGCGGCGTTCGTGGTCCTGATGACCGTGACGACCTGCCTGACCCTGCCGACCGCGACGGTGCTCTGCCTCTCGGGCGGCTACCTGTTCGGCGCGTCCGCCGGTGCCGTGCTCGCGTGGTCGGGCGCGCTGGCCGGGGCGCTGCTGACCTTCCTGTCGATTCGTCTGATTGCCGGCGATCGAGTGCGGCGGTTCCTGCTGCGGGGGCGCGGCGCCCACCTGATCGACCTGATCGAGCGCGATGCGTTCTTCTACCTGCTTGCCCTTCGCGTCGTGCCGATCGCGCCGTTCTTCGCCATCAATGCAGCCGGCGCGATGCTGCGGATCAGCCCGGGCCGCTTCGCCCTGGCCACAGGGCTTGGCCTGGTGCCGCTGATGTCGATCTACGCAGGCGTCGGCGCCGGGGTGGAAACCCTGGTCGACGCCCAGCAGCTCGACGGCTGGTCGTTGCTGCGCCAGCCTCGCGTGATCGGCCCGCTGGCCGGATTGCTTGCGCTGCTCCTCGCCGGCTGGCTGTTTCGACGGCGGCTGATCCGCCGACAACGGAGTCTGCCGGCCGAGGACGCGGTCTGATCCCCGGGTCGCGATTCACCCCGGAACGGGCGCGTCCCGATACAGGCCGTGCTTGCGGATATAAGCCAGCACGGTCGAAGGCAGCAGGAATCTCGGATCGCGCCCCCCGGCGAGCTGGGCCCGGATATCGGTCGACGAGATCGCCAGACAGGTGACGTCGACCCTGCACAGACGGCCGGCCGGCGCGCCCATCAGGTCCTGCGGCGTGGGCACCCAGCGCCCGTCGAAGGCGTCGAGGACCGCATCGGAATACTTCGGTTCGGATTCCGGCCGCGTCATGACCAGCAGGTGAGCCAGGTCGAGCAGGGATCGCCAGCGGTGCCAACCGTCGAACTGGTTGGCCGCATCCTGGCCGAGGCACAGCACGACCGGCAGATCGCCGGCCTGGTCGCGCACGCTGGCCAGCGTATCGACCATGTACGACGGACCCGCGCGCTGAACCTCGCGATCATCGACGGACAGATCGGCATGGGGGGCGAGCGCAAGCTCCAGCATGGCCAGCCGATGGCGCGGCGCAGCCCAGGTTGCATCGCGGTGCGGGGGAACGCCGGCCGGGAGCAGTCTGAAATCCGACACCCCGAGGCGCTCGGAAACCTCCGCTGCGGCGCGCAGATGCCCATAGTGCACCGGATCGAAGGTACCGCCGAAGATCGCGATCGCGCGGTTCACGGCTCGCTCTGCGTCGGGACTCACGCCGCTCGCCCCGGGCGCGACGGCGACGCGGCCAGCGACACGCACAGGCGCTCGAGCTCGACCCAGAAGTCGCCGAACGCCCGGCCCTTGGAGATCGAATCCAGGCGGGCGAGCGTGCCGATCGCGCGGTCCAGGCGGGCCGGACCCAGGCGCCGGATGCAGGCCTGGATCGGCCCCTGCCGGGCCTTCCAGACCCGCAGGGCGCCGAACACCCGTGCCATCGGTTCGTGTGCGCTGCGATGTGCGACCTCGCGCGCGATCTCCAGCTCGCGGCCCAGCGCCCACAGCACCGCCGGCGGCGGTGCGTCGGTCTCACGCAAGCCGCGGATGCAGCGCAGCGCAGGCCCCGGCTGGCCACTGAGCACCAGGTCGGTCAGCCTGAATCCGTCGAATCGAGCGTTGTCGGCGACCGCCTCCTGCACCGTATCGAGGGTCAGCGTGCCCCCCGGAAACAGCAGCGCGAGGCGGTCGACTTCCTGTGCTGCGGCGAGCAGGTTGCCCTCCAGCCGCGCGGCGAGGAAACGCGCAGCCTCGCTGTCCAGTGCCAGGCCGCGGCTGCGGACCCGCTGGTCGATCCACTGCGGCAGACGATCGGGCTTGACCGCCCAGCACGGGACGTAGACGCCGGCGCCGTCGATCGCCTTGACCCAGGCCGCCTTTTCCTGGTTCAGTTCCCACGCATCGCAGATCACCAGCAGGACATCATCGCGCGCCTCGTCGACCCAGCCGCGCAGGGTCTTGCCGCCTTCAGCGCCCGGCTTTCCGGTCGGCAAGCGCAGCTCGACCAGCCGCTGGCTCGCGAACAGGGATCCCGTCTCGGTGGCGCGCGCCAGCTCGTTCCAGTCGAAACGAGCGTCGGCGCTCAAGCGGATGCGCTCGCCAATGCCGGCCGTGCGCGCGGCATCGCGAATCGCGTCACAGGCTTCTTCGACCAGCAGGCGCTCCGATCCGGCCACCAGGTAGACCGGCGCCAGCCCGCGCTGAAGCGCTTCCGGCAGCCGTTCGGGAAACGACTTCACGGCGTGCGAACGGCTTCCAGCCGGCGAATCACGGCCGCGGCCATGGAACGCCGCAGGTCTTCGCGCAACAGGTCTTCCTCATTGCTTGCCCCGAGAATCTCCTGCTCGTCGAACTGGAAGTCGCGCACCAGGCGCAGCGTCTCGTTCGACAGCAGGCGCGACCCGTCCGGGCCGGTCAGGCTGAAGCCGAGGTCGAACACCAGTTCGTATTCGCGAACGCGGGCGTTGCCGGAGACCGTCAGCGCACGGCGGGAAATCCGCTCGCGCGAGACCCGCAGGACCGCCGCGTCGTCCGCCGCGGCATCGACCAGGGTCACGCCATTGGCCTCGAGCAGCAACCGAAGCTCGCGCGCAAAGCGGCTGTCCCGGTCGCTGAGCTCGAGGCGCGTTCGATCCATCTCGGTCGGCAAGCTGGCCGACCCGCGCAGCTCGAACCCGCAGCCGGCCAGGCACAGCGCCAGTACGATCGATCCGCTGATCCGTAGCAGGCTCATCCGGAAACGACCACGTTGACGAGCTTGTCGGGCACCACGATCACCTTCCGGATCTGCTTGCCTTCCATGAATCGCTGCACGTTCTCCTCCTCGATCGCCATGGCTTCGACGGTCCTGCGATCGGCTCCGGGCTCGCACTCGATCCGTCCGCGGACCTTGCCGTTGACCTGCACGACCACGGTGATGCGGTCCTGGACCAGGGCCTGTTCGTCGACCGTCGGCCAGCCCGCGTCCAGGATCGACTCCTCGTGGCCCAGGCACTCCCACAGGGCCTGCGCGACGTGCGGTGTCACGGGCGCGACCAACCGGACCAGCGCTTCCCAGCCCTCCCGGGCGACCGCGCGGCCGTTGCCGTCGGCCGGCTCGAAGCGGGCCAGGTGATTGCTGCATTCCATGACCGCCGCGATCGCGGTATTGAAGGTGTAGCGCCGCGCGAAATCGTCGGTCACCTTCGCGATGGTCTCGTGCACGCGCCTGCGGGCCTCGCGGCCAGCCTCGTCCAGCGCATCGGCATCCAGCGTGCCCGGCGGCTCGGCGCTGCAGTGCTCCTCGACCTGCTGCCACAGCCGCTTGATGAATCGCCAGGCACCTTCGACGCCGGCATCGGACCATTCCAGCGACTGCTCCGGCGGCGAGGCGAACATCGAGAACAGCCGCACCGTATCGGCCCCGTAGTGTTCGACCAGCGCGGCCGGATCGACGCCGTTGTTCTTCGACTTGGCCATTTTCTCGATCCCGCCGAAGCGCACCGGTTGACCGTCCTCGGCCAGTACTGCCGACTCGATCTGACCCTTGCCGTCGCGCTTCACGTCGACATCGGCCGGGTTGTACCACTCCTTGCGGCCGGCTTCGTCCTCGCGATACCAGGTCTCGGCCAGCACCATGCCCTGGGTAAGCAGGTTGGCAAACGGTTCGGACACGTCGACCAGGTCCAGGTCGCGCATCACTCGGGTCCAGAAGCGCGCGTAGAGCAGGTGCAGGATTGCATGTTCGATGCCGCCGATGTACTGGTCGACCGGCATCCAGGCGCGGGTGCGCTCATCGACCATGGCCTCGTCGTTGTCGACGCAGGGATAGCGCATGAAGTACCAGGACGAGTCGACGAACGTGTCCATCGTGTCGGTCTCGCGCCGTGCCTCACCGCCGCACTTCGGGCACCGGCAGGCCAGGAACTCTTCGTGCCTGGTCAGCGGGCTGCCCGAACCGTCCGGCACCAGGTCCTCGGGCAGCACCACCGGCAGGTCGGATTCCGGGACCGGCACGTCGCCGCAGTCGGGGCAGTGGATGATCGGAATGGGACAGCCCCAGTAGCGTTGGCGACTGATGCCCCAGTCGCGCAATCGGTACTGCACCCGCCGTTGACCCAGGTCCTTCGCCTCGACGGCGGACGCGATCTCGTCGAAGCCGGCCTCGTAGTCCAGGCCGTCGAATTCGCCGGAGTTGACCAGCCGCACCTTGTCCTTGGCCACGTACCCGTCGTGCCAGGTGGTCGGGTCGTAGTCGTCGAACACATCGGAATCGATGACCTGGACGATCGGCAGCTCGTACTTGTTGGCGAACTCGAAATCGCGCTCGTCATGGCCCGGCACGGCCATCACCGCGCCCTCGCCGTAACCGATCAGCACGTAGTTTGCGATCCAGACCGGCAGCGCCTCGCCGGTCAACGGGTGCTCGACGGTAAAGCCCGTATCGATGCCGCGCTTTTCCTGCGTGGCCAGCTCGGCCTCGGACACCCCGCCGGTCGAGCACGACCGGATGAAGTCGGCCACCGCCTCGTTGCGCTCGGCGGCTCGCACCGCCAGCGGATGCTCCGGAGCGACCGCCATGTAGGTCGCTCCCATCAGCGTGTCGGGGCGCGTGGTGAACACCTTCAGGCGTCCGCCGTCGTACGGGAACTCGATTTCCATCCCGTAGCTCTTGCCGATCCAGTTGGCCTGCATGGCGCGGACCCGGTCCGGCCAGCCGTCCAGGCCATCGAGCGCGTCGAGCAGTTCATCGGCGTAGTCGGTGATCCGCAGGTAGTACATCGGGATCTCGCGCTTCTCGACCAGCGCGCCGGTGCGCCATCCGCGCCCGTCGATGACCTGCTCGTTGGCCAGCACGGTGTGGTCGACCGGGTCCCAGTTCACGGTGCCGGTCTTCTTGTAGGCAATGCCCTTTTCCAGCATCTTCAGGAACAGCCACTGGTTCCACCGGTAGTAGTCCGGATCGCAGGTGGCCAGCTCGCGGTCCCAGTCGATCGCAAAGCCGAGCTGCTGGAGCTGCCCGCGCATGTGGGCGATGTTGTCGCGAGTCCACTTCGCCGGCGGCACGCCGCGCGCGATCGCCGCGTTCTCGGCCGGCAGGCCGAACGCGTCCCAGCCCATCGGCTGCAGCACGGGCCGGCCGTTCATCCGGTGGAAGCGGGTGATCACATCGGAAATGGTGTAGTTCCGCATGTGGCCCATGTGCAGCTTGCCCGACGGATACGGGAACATGCTCAGGCAGTAGAACGCCTGTTCGCCGGGGTTGTCCGGCGATCGGAACGTGCCCTCTCGATGCCAGCGCTCGCGGGCGGCCGGTTCGAGGGTGGCCGGGTTGTAGGCTTCGGTCACGGTCAGGAAAACGCAGTCTGGAAAGTGTGGTCCCGAAGCATAACCGAAGCGGCCCGAACGGGCCGGGATCCGACGCTGCCGACGGACCGGCCACCGGCCGTCGCCCGGACAAGAAAAAACCCGCCGCGGACGGGCCGCGACGGGTCGAGGATCGAACCGATCGAATGAATCAGCTAGATCAGCTGTCGTCGCCGTCGGTCAGCTCGTTCCAGTTCTCTTCGAGGTTCTCCATTGCCTCGGAAGCACTATCGCGGAGGTCGTCCCAGCGATCGCCGCTGTACTCGCGGGCGTCTTCCAGCGCTTCGGCGGCTGCTTCACGCGCCTCGGCGGCTTCTTCCTTCAGTTCCTTCCAGGCGTCGGAACCTTCTTCCAGGCCCGAGTCCAGCGCCGCACGGGTCTTCTCGTTGGCGGTCCGGGCCAGCTCGACGGCACGTGCCCAGGCCGCTTCGGCGCCCTCGGCGACGTCGTCGGCCATGTCGTTCATCGCATCGCCGGCATCGTCGGCCATCTCGCGCATCCGGTCACCGGTCTCGTCGGCGGCGTCTCCCATCTCGTCGCCGGCCTCGTCGGCCTCTTCCATCGTGTCTTCGTAGATGGTCTCGACCGCGTCGCCGGTTTCCTCGGCAGCCTCCTCGATCGCCTGACCGGCTTCTTCCATGCTGTCTTCGGGCTCATCGGACTGGCAACCGGCCAGCACCAGGCCCGCGCTCATCAATGCAATCAACCAGATCTTCATTTGTTGGGTACTCCCTGCAACATGCTGAGGTGGCCGAATAGCTTAACGCGTTCCACACCCGTCAGGGTATGGCCTTGTTCAGCGCCGCGATCAGCCCGTCGACCGCCTCGTTGGTGGTCGAGAACGCGCAGACCAGGCGCGCCAGGTCGTCGTGGCCGGGCCAGAGGTGGAACTCGAAGCCCTGCTTCTTCAGGTCGGCCAGGGCCTCGGGTGTCCAGCGCATGAACACTTCGTTGGCCTCGACCGGCCACGCCAGCCGGGCCTGGGGATGACGCTCGATCGCCTCGGCCAGCCGCGCGGCCCGGGCGTTGGCCGTACGCGCCAGGTCCAGCCACAGACCATCGTCGAGCATCGCCAGGAGCTGGACCGAGACGTAGCGCATCTTCGACAGCAGATGCCCGCCGCGCTTGCGCATCCGCGCCATCGCTTCGAGCACCCGGTCGCGCCTCGCCTCGCCGAATCCGTCCACGAAACGTTCCTCGAACACGACGATCGCCTCGGCCGTCAGCGCACCGTTCTTGGTCGCGCCGAACGACAGGACGTCGACCCCGGCCCGCCAGGTCACGTCGGCCGGTGCGGCGCCGAGATGCGCCACCGCATTGGCGAAGCGTGCCCCGTCCATGTGCAGCGGAAGACCGCGCGAGCGTGCGACCTCGGACAGCGCTTCGATCTCGTCGGGTCGATACGCCGTGCCGCATTCGGTGGCCTGGGTGATCGAAATCGCCGCCGGCGCGACGTTGTGCACGCCGTGGCTGCCGGCGCCGTCGATCGCCGCGGCGAGCGCTTCGGGAGCGAGCTTGCCGCCGTCCCCATCGAGCGGCATCAGCTTGGCCCCGTGGGTGTAGAACTCCGGCGCGCCGCCCTCGTCGCAGTGGATATGCGCCTGCCGGTGGCACAGCACCGCACCCCAGACCGGCGTCAGCGCAGCCAGGGTCACGGAATTCGCGGCGGTTCCGGTGGCCAGCGGCAGCACCCGGCAGCGCGTTTCGAACAGGTCGGAAAACGCGCCGTCCAGCCGGCTGCTCCAGCGATCGTCGGCATAGGCGGTCGCGAAATCGCGATTGGCCTCGATCAGCGCGTCCAGGATGCGCGGGTGCGCCGGGGCTTCGTTGTCGCTCTTGAAGTTCATCTCTCGTCGGTCGCGCGTCGGAATCGGGGTGGGCGCCCAGCGTAGCCGATCGAGGGGGGTCACAACGGGCCGGCCGCGCCGGGCGCGACCCAGATCGGCTTCTGCATTTCGGCTTCGACATCGCCGTCGCTCGCCGTGGTCACGGACCGTCACCACGGCGCGGAGCCGGTCCATCCCCCATAATCGGGGTTCGTACCGGCCGGCTCGTTCCCCGTGGACACGAAACAGGACATTCCGTTCGTCGCGCGCACGCTGATGCCGCGCGAAGTGCAGGTCAACGCCCTGCTCGCGGTCACGCTCGGCGCGCTCGAGGGCGGCCTGCTCGGTGTGATCGTCAAGACCGGGTTCGACGGGGTGGCCGACTCGGCCTGGGTCAACTTCGCGGTTGCCCTCGTCACCGGCGCCCCGGCGCTGGCCAACGTGGCCAGCCTCGCGTTCGCCAGGCTCGCCCACGGCCGGAGCAAGACCGCCTGGGTCGCGAGCCTGATGGCGATCACGGCACTGGGTGCGCTGATGATCGCGCTGACCCCGGTTTCGGCCTTCGGTCTGGTCTGGCTGACCGCCTGGATGATCGTCGCCCGGCTGGCCTATTGCGGAGTGATCACGCTGCGCGCGGCGATCTGGCGGGCCAATTTCCCGCGCCACGTCCGCGCGACGATCACCGGCCGCATCGCCGTCACCTATTCGATCCTGATGGCGCTGACCGCCGCCGTGATCGGGCTGTCCATGGAAGCCTGGCCGGAAGCCTGGCGGGCGCTTGTACCGGCCAGCGCCGTACTCGGTTTCGCCGCCGCGTGGCGCTACCGATCGTTCACCGTCCGCGGCCACGGCCGGCTGCTGCGCGAAGAAGCCGCGGCCCGGCACGGCGCGAGCAGCGGCGTACGCCTGG
Source organism: Wenzhouxiangellaceae bacterium (assembly GCA_965222675.1). Taxonomy (GTDB): domain Bacteria; phylum Pseudomonadota; class Gammaproteobacteria; order Xanthomonadales; family Wenzhouxiangellaceae. Next base: position 3,112,192 of record OZ244963.1, read on the forward strand.
CCGACGTGGTCGATGTCCTGAAGACCGACACCTGGTATCGCCGCTACATGATGACGATGTTCCTGTTCGGCTCGGGCAACCTGATGGTGATCGCCCTGCTCGTGGTGATCCTCACCGAACAGATCGGCGCACCTCGCTTCGTGCAGGTGCTGATCACCACTACCCTGCCGCTGCTGGCCGTGGCGTTGATGACGCCGTTCTGGGCGCGGCGACTGGACCGGGTCCATATCCTCGATTACCGGGCCCGGCACTCCTGGATGTTCGTCGCCGCGCTCACCCTGTTCGTCCCCGGTGCGATCCTCGGACGGATCGAGTTCTTCTGGCTCGGGGCCCTGGTCCTCGGCGCCGCGTTTGCAGGCGGAAAGCTGGGCTGGAACCTGGGCCACAACGATTTCGCCAGCGACGGGCGGTCCACGCTGTACATGGGAATCCACGTCAGCCTGACCGGCGTGCGCGGGCTGATCGCACCGATCGTCGGGGTAGCCATCTACCAGGCCCTGGAGCGCCTCGGCCCCGGCAACGGCCGGTTCGTGCTGATCTTCCCGGCCCTGCTTACGCTGGCCGGAGCCATCACCTTCGTCGTGCTGGCGCGCAAACGAAGAATCGAACAGAACTCACCACAGGAACCGATTGCATGAGCTTTACCCTGGCCTGGATTCCACTGGCGCTGGCTGCGGCCGCGGCGAGCACCACCCCGGCGACCGAAGGAAGCGCCGAACTCGACCCCCTGGAAGTCACCGGGCGCGACCTGCGCGCCGAGGATCCCCGTGCGGTTACCGAACTCGACCGCGAACGCCTCGGGCCGATCGCCGTGACCCATCCCTCGGAACTGTTCGCCCGAATTCCGGGCGCCTGGGTCACGCGCGGCAGCGGCCAGGAACATCTCACCGCGATCCGATCGCCGTTGCTGACCGGCGCCGGCGGCTGCGGCGCCCTGCTCTACCTCGAAGCCGGTGTGCCGATTCGCCCCCCCGGCTTCTGCAACGTCAACAACCTGTTCGAGGTCGACCTGGCCCTCGCCTCGAGCGTGCGCGTGCAGCGCGGTCCGGGTGGGCTCGGCCACGCCTCCGGCGGTCTGCACGGCGTGATCGACGTGCGCCCGCGCGACCCGTGGCTGGACCCGGTCGACGCGGCGTGGATCGAGTACGGCAGCGACGATTACCGCGAGGCAGGCGCACGGCTGACGGGCACCGGCGAGCGCGCGGCGCTCGGCATCGATGCGCGCTACACCCGCGCCGGCAGCTTCCGGGTCGACGAAGGCTACGAACACGGGTTCCTGTCCGCCCACCATCGCTTCCGGCTCGGGGATGCCGACGGCTCCACCCTGCTGAGCCTGGCCCAGCTCGACCAGGACACGGCCGGTTTCATCACCGGCTTCGAGGCCTATCGGGACGCGGAGCGCCGCGACGACAACGACAATCCGGAGGCCTTCCGCCGCGCCAGTGCGGCCCGTCTGGTCAGCCGGCTGAGCTGGCTCGATGCCGCCGGCGGCGAGCACCGCATGACTGCCTTCGTCCGGCGTTCGCGCATGAATTTCCTGCAGCATTTCCTGCCGGGCAAGCCGCTGGAGAAGAACGGACAGGTCTCGATCGGCATGCAATACGACCGCTCGCGTCCGGTGGGCGACTACACCCTGGAATGGGGGCTGGACGCGGAGGTGTTCGACGGGTTCCTGTTCGAAGTGCAGGCCCGACCCGCCGAGGGCTCGGCCTTCCTGGTCGAAACCCGTCCGGTCGGCGTCCACTACGACTACGACGTGTTCGGCCTGCGAGCCGGCGGCTACCTGGCGATCGAGCGCAGCTTCGGCCCGCGGTGGTCAGCGCGAGCCGGCCTCCACGCCGATAGAATTCGCTACGACTACGAAACCTCGCTGGCGCCGGGCAATCTCGACGACCGAGGCGAGCCCTGCGGCTTCGGTGGATGCCTGTTCACCCGGCCCGCCGACCGTACCGATACCTTTACGGAAATCGCCCCGGAATTCACCGTGACCCGTCGCTTCGACAGCGTCCGCGGCCTGCTTCAGGACGCGCGCGCGTGGCTTCGCCTGGCGCGGGGCTATCGGGCGCCCCAGGCCACCGAGCTGTATCGCCTGCAGCGCGGCCAACAGGTCGCCGACCTCGACTCCGAAACCCTCGACGCCGTCGAGCTGGGCGCCGCGGGCAGCGGCTGGGCCGACTGGCAGCTGATCGGGTTCGCGCAGCGCAAGCGCAACTTCATCTTCCGCGACGGCCAGGGGTTCAACGTCTCGGAAGGCCGGACCCGCGCTATCGGGGTGGAGTTCGATATCGAGAAACGGCTGGCGCCGGGTCTGATCGCCGGGGTTCGAGGCACCTGGGCGCGGCACCGCTGGGATTTCGACCGCGACCTCGGCGGCGAGGTCATCGAATCCGGCAACACGATCGCCTCGGCACCGGAACGTCTGGCCAGCGCCGACCTGACCTGGCGGCCGGATTCCCGCTGGTCCCTGCAACTGGCCGCGGAATCGACCGGCCGCTACTATCTCGACGAAGCGAACTCCCGCCGCTACGGCGGCCACCTGCTCGTGCACGGATTCGCCGGCTACCGCGATCCGTCGGGCTGGTCGGTGGAGGTCAAGTTGCGCAATCTCGGCGGCGAGCGATATGCGGAACGGGCCGACTTCGCGTTCGGCAACTACCGTTACTTCCCGGGGCCCGGGAGAAGCGTGTTCGTCGAGCTGGGCTGGAGCAACCGGCCCTGAAGACCTCCGGCGGAACGGCCGGACCGTATCAGCCGCCGGCCTCGTCACCCCAGAGCTCATCGAGCCGTGCCTGGCGGCCGCAGTTCCAACGGTAGAACTTGTAGCGCACCGGATTCTTCCGGTAGTAGTCCTGGTGGTAGCCCTCGGCGGGCCAGAAGGTGTCGGCGTCCTCGATCGGGACGATGATCGGTGCATCGAACCGGCCGGACTCGGTCAGGGCCTGCTTCGACGCCTCGGCCGCTTCCCGCTGGCGCGGCGTGTGCGCGAAGATCACCGGGCGGTAGCTTTCGCCGGCATCGCAGAACTGGCGGTTGTCGGTCAGCGGGTCCACATTGCGCCAGTAGACGTGAAGCAGTTCCTCGTAGGCCACCACATTGTCGTCGTAACGGACCTGGACGACCTCCACGTGGCCCGTTCCGCCGCGCGTGACCTGCTCGTAGGTGGGCTGTTCGACGCTGCCGCCCATGTACCCCGAGGTGGTCGAGATCACGCCCTCGAGCTCGTCGAAGGGCGGTTCCATGCACCAGAAACAGCCGCCGCCGAAGGTTGCCACGCGCTCGCTGGCCGAAACCCCGGTCGCGCTGGCGGCCGCCATCATCATCAGCAGGATGAATGTTCGCAGCCTCATCCGCGCAGCTCCGGCAGGTCTTCGCCCTGTGCCACGAACCGGAGCGCCAGTCCGTTGTTGCACCAGCGCTGGCCGGTCGGCTCGGGGCCGTCGTCGAACACGTGGCCCTGGTGGCCGCCGCAGCGGCTGCAGTGGTATTCGGTCCGCGGCCAGAGCAACTTGAAATCGCGCTTCGTGTCGACCGCGTCGTCGTCGATCGGCCGCCAGAAGCTGGGCCAGCCCGTCCCGGACTCGTACTTGTGGGCGCTGGAGAACAGCGGCTGGAAGCAGGCGGCGCAGATATAGGTGCCGTCGCGCTTCTCGTCGTTCAGCGGGCTCGTTCCCGCGCGCTCGGTCTGCTCGCGGAACAGGATGTCGTAGCGTTCCTCGGGCAGGATGCGCCGCCAGTCTTCCAGCGTGAACTGCACCGCGTTGCTGCCCGTATCGGGAGCCGAAGGGGCGGCACCCGCGCCTTCGGATTCATCCTGGGCGAACAGGCGGAGTGCCAGGCCGCCGCCGATGGCGCCTGCCAGGGCGCCGGAGATCAGGTTTCGTCGTTTCATGGATCAGGGGACCGGAAAAACTGCATCCAGCTTGCAGGGATTCCGTCCATCGCGCGTGAGGATCGAGCCAATCGATTCGAAGCGTGGGCTATTGAAACCGTCTCGTTGGATGTTATAACATTACACATTCGATACTTTGCCCCCTTCTTCATTTCCAGACGCCCACAGGAATCGTCACCATGCGCCTTGAACGCCGCACACTTGCCCACGCCATCGCCCTGTCCCTGGCCGCCGCCACCGTCACCGCCCAGGCCCAGGAGTCCGCGCCGGAACCGGAAGCGGTCGAACTGGACACTCTGGAAGTTCGTGTACTGCCGCAGGGCGGTACCGCACTGGACGCGACCCAGCCGGTCGACGTGATCGTCGGCGAAGAACTCGACGACCAGAAGGAATCCACGCTCGGCGAAACCCTGGACGGCGAACTCGGCGTGCACTCGACCTACTTCGGCCCCGGCGCCGGCCGACCGATCATCCGCGGCCTCGGCGGCAACCGGGTGCGCGTGACGGAGGACGGCCTCAACGCGCAGGACGCCTCGGCGCTGAGCCCCGACCACGCCGTCTCGGCCGAGCCGCTGCTGGTCGACCGCATCGAGATCCTGCGCGGTCCGGCCACCCTGCTCTACGGCTCGACCGCATCCGGCGGCGTGGTGAACCTGATCGACAACCGTATTCCCGAGCAGCGTCAGGGGTTCAGCGCTGCGGCCGAAGTGCGCGGCAACACGGCCGCCGACGAGCGTGCCGGGGTCTTCCGGATCGACGGCGGCGTCGGCGCCTTCCAGTTCCACGTCGACGGCTTCCAGCGCGAGACCGACGACTACGAGATCCCCGGCTTCGCGCTTTCGGCCGACGAGCGCGCGGAACTCGATGCCGACGAACTCGCCGAACTCGAGCCGGGCATTCTGGAAAACAGCGCCCAGGAAAGCGAAGGCGGCACGCTCGGCGTCTCCCTGGCCGGCGACTGGGGCTTTGTCGGTGTGGCCTGGAAGGACTTCGAAACGCTGTACGGAATCCCGGGCGGCCACGAACATGCGCATGAGGACGACCATGGCGATGACCATGGCGATGACGAGCACGGCGACGACGACCATGGCGACGAAGAGGAAGAATCGATCTCGATCGATCTGGACCAGTCGCGCTACGAATTCCGCGGCGGGCTATGGCAGCCCGTCGACCTGCTCGACGAGGTGCGCTTCAAGTTCGCGCGGACCGACTACCGGCATATCGAGCTGGAAGGCGACGAAATCGGTACGACCTTCGACGTCGAAGCCTCCGAGTTCCGGGTCGAAGCCCGCCACGCACCGATCGGGCGCCTGACCGGCGTGATCGGCTTCCAGTTCGAGGACTCGGAGCTGCTTGCGGTCGGCGAGGAGGCCTTCATTCCTGCCAGCGACACTCAGTCCAAGGGAGTATTTCTCATCGAGGAGTTCGACCTCGACGCGATCACCCTGTCGGGCGGTATCCGCCTGCAGACCGACGAGATCAAGCTTACCGACGGCGTGCTGGCCGACGGCACCCGGGAGCGCGAGTTCGACCTGCTGACCCTCTCGGCCGGCGCCGTGTGGCGTTTTGCACCGACCTGGCAGGCCAGCGCCAACTGGCAGATGTCGGAGCGGGCACCGACCCAGGAAGAACTGTTCGCCAACGGCCCCCATGTCGCCACCCAGGCGTTCGAGATCGGCGATGCGTCGCTGAACGAGGAAACATCGAACAACTTCGACATCGGCCTCCACAAGTACGCCGGGCCGTTCCATTTTCGCGCCGACCTGTTCTACAACGACATCGAGGACTTCGTCTACCTGGCCAATACGCAGGATGTCGAGGACGGACTGCCGGTCCAGGTCTGGAGCCAGGCCGATGCCGAGTTCTGGGGGCTGGAAGCCGAGGCCAGCCTGAAACTGCCGGAATCGTCGGCCGGGCAGTTCGAACTGCGCGTCTTCGGCGACACGGTCGAGGCCGACATCGACGCCGGTAACGGCAACGTGCCGCGCCTGTCGCCGACCCGCCTCGGCACCGGTTTCGACTGGCATCGCGGCGGCTGGCGCGCGAACGTCGCCTACACCCGCGTGTTCGAGGTCGACGACGTGGCCGAGTTCGAGGCCGAGACCGACGGCTACAACATGCTGACCGCGAACCTGGTCTACGGTTGGACGATGGGTGCGGCGGACGTCGAGGTCTTCCTGAAGGGCGCGAACCTGCTGGACGAGACGCAGCGCGTGCACACGTCGTTCCTGAAGGACGATGCCCCGCTGCCCGGACTGAACGTCACGGCCGGTCTGCGCGCCCGGTTCTGATCGCAGCACCCGTTTCGACGGCCCGGCCCCGTTCGGCGGGGCCTGCCCGGGCGGCCCTCCGCCCGGGCTTCATTCCGACCGGCTAGCATGCGCCGACATGGCAACTTCTCGATCACGCCGTACGCCGGGCATCCGCATTCCCGAATTCCGAGATGACGGCGCGCCGCCGGCGCGCGCAGGAACCGCCGACGACCTGGCCGATTTCCTCGAGCGTCGCGCCCCGGTGCTGGTGCTGACGGGCGCGGGCTGCTCGACGGGCTCGGGCATCCCGGCGTATCGCGACCCCGACGGTCGCTGGAATCGGCGCCAGCCCATCTTCTTCCAGGAGTTCATTGGCTCGGCGATCACCCGGCGCCGCTACTGGGCGCGAAGTTTTCTGGGCTGGCCGGTGATGCATCGTGCCCAGGCAGGGACCGCGCACCGCGCTCTGGCCCGACTCGCTTCTCGCGGACTGCTGGCCGGCCTCGTGACCCAGAACGTCGACGGACTGCACCAGGCGGCCGGCCACCGGGAGGTTCTGGAACTCCACGGAGGGCTGCAGCGGGTCCTGTGCCTGGACTGCGGCGCCGCGATCGAGCGGAACGTTCTGCAGGAGCGGCTGCTGACCGCCAATCCCGACTGGGCGCCCGACGTGCTGGAAATCCGGCCCGACGGCGACGCGGAACTCGACGACGCCGCCTACCCGGGCTTTCGCGTGATCGACTGCGAAGCCTGCGGCGGACGCTTGAAGCCCGACGTGGTGTTCTTCGGCGAGACCGTGCCCCCGGCGCGCTTCGCAGCGGTCCGGACGGGCCTGGCTTCGGCCGGCGGCCTGCTGGTGGCCGGGTCATCGCTGGTCGTCGGCTCGGGATTCCGTATCGTGCGCGAAGCCGTGCGCCAGGGGCTGCCCGTGGCGGCGGTCACCCAGGGCCGCACTCGCGCCGACGGGCTGCTGGAGTTCAATGTCCGGGAAGATTGCGGCACGGCACTGACCCGGGCCATCGATCGGCTCGATCAGCGGTGAGGCCGCGATCGACCGGCGGATTTCAGACGTCGGCCTGGAAATCCTCGAGTTCGGTCTTCAACCACGCCCGGGCACGCGTCAGGTCGCGGCTCACGGTCCGCCCCGACAGGTCAAGCATCTCGGCGATCTCGTCGATCGCGAACCCGGCAAAATAGCGAGCCGAAACGATTTCGGCCATGCGGGGATTGCTCTGTTGCATCTGATCCAGGATGCGTTCCATCGCCAGCACCAGGTCTCGATCGGCCACGTCGTGATCGGCCACCCGATCGTCCTCGAGTTCGACCGGCACCTGGCCGCTGCCGCGCTTCTGCGAATTGGCCCGCCGGGCGTAGTCGAAGATCAACTGGCGCATCACCATCGCGGCCAGACGCCGCAGGTGCGCCCGATTCTCGATATCGCCGGAGGAGTGCTCCTTGAGCTTGATGAAGGCCTCGTGAACCAGCGCCGTGGTCTGCATGGTCATGCTCGACGCGTACTGCCGGCGCTGGTTGTGGCCGATTCGCTTCAGGTCGTCATAGACCAGCGGCACGACCTGGTCGAACAGGTCCGGCGCGCTGCGGATCTGCTGCAGAAGCTGGGTGACCTCGTGCTCGGGCAGTGGTTCGAACGGGTCGCCGGAAGCATCGCCGGACGCCTCCCCGTTGCGCTTCTCGCTCGCGTTGATCGCGGACTTGCTCATCCCTGCTCCCTGTCCCGAGGCGTGCCGTGGCTCGTGGCTTCGGTGGTCCCTTGAATCGTGCCCGGTGACGGCTTGCAAGCGACGCCCTCAACCCGGTCGAATGCAATACTACCAGCGCTATCCGAACCGCAACTGAATGAACATGAAGCCCGAATGCATGCGCGGCAGCGACGTCGAAGAGACCTGGTTCGAGGAAGGTTGCTATATCCAGGAGTGGTCGAACGACGGTGGCGATGCCGATTGCTCGATCGCACGGGCGCGGGTCCCGGCGCGATCCAGCACACGTTGGCACCGCCTGCACGGCATCGCCGAGCGCTATGTCGTTCTGGAAGGCAAGGGTCGCGTCGAACTCGGCGCGGCCGGGTCGGCGTCGGTCCTTGCCCGGCCCATCGCACCCGGCGACGTGGTCCGGATCCCGCCGGGCGTGCCCCAGCGCGTTCACGCCGGCGACGTTGACCTGGTGTTCCTGGCCGTCTGTACACCGAGATTCCGGCCCGAGGCGTACGAGGAGATCGAACGCGGCCTGTGACCGGGGTCTCGAACCGTTCCCGGCCACGTCGAGTCGACCGCGAAACCGGCGGGCCCGCTATGGCGAACCGACGCCCGTTGTTGCTATATTTGCGGGTCGTGCGAGTCAACCCGACGAACCGAGTCCAAGGGAGGGTCCGCAGTGGCGGAATTTCGTCTGAAGCTCGAGCTGGACCGCGCCTCGGGCGTACTGGCCAGTATCGTGGCGCAACTGGCCCGACAGGGCGTGGAACTGAAAACCCAGAAATTGACGCGCGCGGCCGAGGGCCGCGGCGGTTCACTGGATATCGTTGCCGAGGGCGATGCCGGCGACATCGCCGAGTTCGCCGAGCAGATGGCAGCCGCACGCGGGGTCGATCACGTGGTGACGATCGAACGCGACGGTGAACTGGTGTTTGCCGACGGTGAGGTCATCGAGCCCGAACCGGAGGTGCTGCCTGAGCCTGCGAGCGATGAATCCATCGACGCCGAGGTCGACCGGTTCCTCGAGCCTGACAGGGCGGCGGGCGATGGCGAAGCGGAACACGAAATCTCCGACCGCCAGGACGACTGGCTCGAAGAGGATCCCGACGCCGCTGGTCCTTCCGCGGTGCATCCCGCAGCACGCGAAACCGACGAAGAGGATTCCTCGCCGATGCTCGGCCGCAGCGACGAGCGCGGCGAGGCTCGAGTCGATGACGAGTCCGGCACCGAGGCGAGCGCCGAGGATTCCGACGAGGACCGGAGCGAGAACCAGGGCCCAGGGGAACGCAGGGCGCGGGAATCGAACCAGCACTCGAGCGAGCGCTCGGCCGATGAACCCTCCGAGCCGGAGGCGCAGACCGACCGGGCGGATTCCAGCGATGAAGAACAATTGACCGAAAGCGGCTGGGGCAAGGAAGCCGAAGCGGAGTGGCAATCCGGCCTGGCCGACCCGGCACCCGAAGAGGAGCTGGAGATCCTGCTCGGGACCGAGCCCGGTACCGAGCCCGGGACCGAATCCAGGACCCTCGAGGACGCGCAGGAGCCCGAAGTCCGTAGCACGGAAGTCCCGGCCGACGAGCCCGCCCCTTCGGACGAGCCGTCGACCGACGAGGAGAAGCAGGAGAAGGAGAAGGAGAAGGAGAAGGAGAAGGAGAAGGAGCCGATCGACCGGTCGTCCGACGATGCCGAGGCCGGGTCCGACAAGCGAGAAGGCGCCGAATTCGGGGCGGATTCCAGCGACGCCGACCGCGACGAGAGCGAGAACGACGCAAGCGAGGACGAGCCCGATCGATCGGCACCACGCGAACCGAACGCGTCGGGCAACGGCGACTCGTCCAAGGTGGGGGCAACGCTGCGGCGCCGCCGCCGACGTCGCCGCTGAGCATGGTTGCAGGCACAATTGCCATCACAACCGCCATCACAATCGCCAGCACAATCGCCAGCACGCCCACACCCGCCGATCCCCTCCGCACCCGCCCGATCGAAGGGCGGGGGTTCGGCCGGGCCGGACCTGCGCCGCGTGATGCGGTCGGCCAGCGTTCATGCTGCGCGCCCCATCGATCATCCGAACACCGACTCCAGACCGAGGACCGGCCTTGACCGACAAGACGCGCTACCCGCACATTTTCGAACCGCTCGACCTGGGTTTCACCACGCTGAAGAACCGCCTGTTGATGGGGTCGATGCACACCGGCCTCGAAGACCGGGTCTGGAACTACGACAAGCTGGCGGCCTATTTCGCTGAACGCGCAAAGGGCGGGGTCGGCCTGATGGTCACCGGAGGCATCGCACCGAATCGGCGCGGAAGCCTGGCCCCGCTGGCCTCGAAGCTGACCAACCGGTGGGAAGTGCAACGGCACCGCAAGGTCACCGACGCGGTCCACGAGTACGACAGCCGCATCTGCATGCAGATCCTGCACGCCGGCCGCTACGCCTACCACCCGTTCTCGGTCGCGCCCAGCGCGATCAAGGCGCCGATCAACCCGTTCAAGCCAAAGGCCCTGTCAGGCAAGGGCGTCGAGAAGCAGATCGACGACTTCGTTAGCTGCGCGAAGCTGGCGCAGTCGGCGGGCTACGACGGTGTCGAGGTGATGGGTTCGGAGGGCTACTTCATCAACCAGTTCCTGGTCCCGCGCACGAACAAGCGCGACGATGAATGGGGCGGTCCGTTCGAGAACCGGATGAAGCTGCCGGTGCAGATCGTCAAGCGCATCCGCGAAGAAGTCGGCCCCGACTTCATCATCATCTACCGGCTGTCGATGCTCGACATGCTGGCCGACGGCAACAGCCGCGAAGAGGTCGTCCAGCTCGGCCGGGCGATCGAGGCGGCGGGTGCGACGATCATCAATACGGGCATCGGCTGGCACGAGACCCGCATCCCCACGATTGCCACCTCGGTGCCGCGTGCAGCCTTCACCTGGGTCACGCGGATGATGCGCGACGCCATCAAGATTCCGCTGGTCACCACCAACCGGATCAACATGCCGGAAACGGCCGAGGCCGTGCTGGCCCGGGGTGACGCAGACATGATCTCGATGGCCCGCCCGTTCCTCGCCGACGCCGACTGGGCGACCAAGGCGACCGAGGGCCGCGCAGACGAGATCAATACCTGCATCGGCTGCAACCAGGCCTGCCTGGACCACGTGTTCGAGAACAAGAAGGCCAGCTGCCTGGTCAACCCGCGTGCGGCACGCGAGACCGAGATCGTTATCGAGAAGGCCGCCGAGAAGAAGCGCGTAGCCGTCATCGGCGCCGGCATGGCCGGCCTGTCGGCAGCCACCACCGCGGCCGAGCGCGGCCACGAGGTCACCCTCTACGAAGCCTCGGACCGGATCGGCGGTCAGTTCAACATGGCGGTCCGCATTCCCGGCAAGGAAGAGTTCGTCGAGACGATTCGTTACTTCAATCGGAAGATCGAGCTGACCGGCGTCGAGTTGAAGCTGAACACGAAGCCAAGCGCCGGCGAACTGGCCCGACAGCGCTTCGACGAAGTCATCGTCGCCACCGGCGTCACGCCGCGCATCCCCGGCATTCCCGGCGAAGACCACGAGAAGGTGCTCAGCTACGCCGAGGTCCTGGCCGGCAACGCGCCGGTGGGCGACAAGGTCGCCGTGATCGGCGCCGGCGGCATCGGCTTCGACGTCTCGGAGTACCTGCTGCACGACGACGTCCCGCTGAAACCCGACCCCGAGAACGTCTCGGTCGAGGAGTTCTTCGCCGAATGGGGCGTGGACATGGATTTCGAGAGCCGCGGCGGCGTCGAAGGCGTCGAGCCCGAACGCAAGGCGCCGGCGCGCAGCATCTGGATGACCCAGCGCAAGACCAGCAAGCCCGGCGCGGGTCTCGGCAAGACCACGGGCTGGATCCACCGGACCACGCTGAAGAACCACGGCGTGAAGATGCTTGTCGGCGTCAATTACGAAAAGATCGACGACGCCGGCCTGCACATCACGATCAAGGACAAGAAGGGCAACGAGACAAGCCAAGTGCTCGAGGTCGACAACATCGTCCTGTGTACCGGCCAGGTCTCGGAAAACAAGCTCTATGAGGCGCTGAAGGACATCGGGCAGTCCGTCCACATCATCGGCGGCGCCAAGCTGGCCGCCGAACTCGATGCCAAGCGGGCGATCGAGGACGGTGTGCGACTGGCCGCCGAGCTCTGATCCGGACGGCCCGCTGCACCGCTCGGCAGCCTCTTCCGGGCGAATTTATCGATCAAGAATGATTGCTTGAGCGCGATTTAGCGCTTTTAACGGTCGTTTTTGATCGCCTATTTCCCATCTTCTCCTCCAGAACAACGCATTAAGGCTGGGATCGGCACTGAATCGATCACCAATGATCGACAAATGCCATTCTTGGCTGATAAACTATTATTCATGAGCGTTTATTCGCCAGAGTTCGGCATCGCCTCGATCCGCAAGGAACTGGGTCGACGGCTTCGCCTTCAGCGCGTCGTCCGCGACCTGCGGCAGCAGGACCTGGCCGATCGGACCGGCATCGGCGTGGCGACCATCCGCCGCATCGAAGACGGCCGCTCGGACCTGCGCTTCGATGTCCTCGTGCGCCTGCTGCGCGAATTCGACCTGCTCGACGCCTTGGAGCGGCTGGTGCCCGACCCCACCGACTCTCCCCTGGTCGACGCCGACGAGCTTCCCGAGCGCGTACGACCCGCCGGGCGCGCGGAGACCGACTGGCAGTGGAATGACGAAAGCTGACGTCGAACTCTGGGACACGCCGGTCGGCGAAGTCGCCTGGGACCCGAAGCGGAAGGTGGCCGATTTCCGCTACCTCGATTCGTTCATCGACAACCCGATCGAGCCTTCCCCGATCCACCTCGCCAAGCGACCGGGCATCTACCGCTTCGATCGCCTGCCCGAGGACCCCTTCCAGGGCCTGCCCGGAATGCTGGCCGACGCCCTGCCCGACCGCTACGGCCATGCCGTGATCAACCGCTGGCTCGAAGCGCACGGACGGCCCGCCAACTCGATGAACCCGGTCGAGAAACTGCTCTACATCGGCCGCCGCGCGATGGGCGCGCTGTCGTTCTCTCCGCCGAGCCGCGAAGTCGACGACGACGACAGGTCGATCGAGATCGACGACCTGGTCGAATTGGCCAATGCCGTGCTCAGCGCCCGCGCCGACGCCGTGCGCACGATCACCCGGGACCGGAACTACGAGGACCTGATCTCGGTCGGCGTCTCGGCCGGCGGCGCCCGGGCCAAGGCGCTGGTCGGGTTCGACTCCGAGCGCCGCGAACTGCGGTCCGGCCAGGTCGACCTGCCCGACGGCTTCAGCCACTGGCTGCTGAAGCTCGACGGCGTGCAGCGCAGCGGCGACCACGGCATCCCCGATCCGCAGGGATACGGCCGGATCGAGTACGCCTACAGCCTGATGGCGCGCGCGGCCGGCATCGACCTGCCGGAAACCGCGCTGCTCGAGGACGGCCCCCGTCGCCACTTCATGGTCCGGCGCTTCGACCGGCCCGGGGGAAGCCGGCGGCTCCACATGCAGACGCTAGGCGCCCTGGTCCACGTCGACTACAACGAGCCGGGCCTGTTCAGCTACGAGCAGGCACTCGGGGTGATCCGCCGGCTCAAGTGTCCGGCCGCCGACCAGCACGAGTTCCTTCGACGGGCGTACTTCAACGTCCTGGCCCGGAACCAGGACGATCACGTCAAGCAGGTGTCGTTCCTGATGGACCAGCAGGGCCGCTGGCGCCTGTCGCCGGCCTACGACCTCACCTATGCCTTCAACCCCGACGGCCGATGGACTTCGCGCCACCAGATGTCGCTCGCCGGCAAGCTCGAAGGCTTCACGCCCGGCGACCTGCGGAGCCTGGCCGACGCCGCCGAGCAGAGCCCTGCACGCGCCCGCGCAACGCTCGAGGACGTCTCGGCTGCCGTCGGCCGCTGGCCCGAATTCGCCGGGGAAGCGGGTGTGGAGGAGAACGTCGCGGAGTCGATCGGCAAGGCGCATCGGAAAAAGCTGTTCCCCTGATTCGGAATCGCCGAATCACGAAATCCCATAGACCGAGGACATGTTCGCCGAATGGGACTGCACGACAGATCCGGATGACCTGGCGGTAGCTCGGCAAGACCACCGGCTGGATCCTCCGGACCGCGCTGAAGATCCACGGCGTGAAGATGCTGACCGGCCTGGGGTACGAGAAGATCGAGGATGGGATGAGGCTGGCGGCCGAGATTCGATGTTCTCGCACGAACACCGCCTTTAGAACACCCCCGGGTGCGCTTCGCTTACCCGAGCTACGGGTGGTTCTGCAATCGAAGAGTCGTTCGCCAGACGACGCAGGCCATCACCAGGCTCGTGCCGATGCCGACCAGAAGCGTCACGACCATCGTGCCGACGGAAGAAGTCTGCGACGCAATCCACAGCGTGGCGACCAGAGCGAGCGCGCCCCCGACCGACATCGCGGCAAGCAACGCCCGAACCGGCGATGCGTGCAGGGACGCCCTGCAATGTGGACAGACGAACCGCTGGCGAATCCGGTGCACTCCGATTCGGTCACGGCACGCCGGGCAGCGAACCCACTGCAGCGTTTCGATCCACGGCAGCTCGATCCACATCAATCGAACGGTCCGATCCGGATCACGCCCGCTCACCCCCGGTCCAGCGCATCAGGTTCAGGAAGTCCCTGCGCGTCTTCGGCCCATTGGTCAGGAAGTGCGGATCGGCCTCGGGCCGGTAGTTCGCACGCGCGATCTCGACTTCGTCGGAGCCCAGGTGATGGCGCAACACGTCGGCCTCCAGGCGATAAGGCTTCAACGCGTTCAGGCCGAGAATCTTGCGCTTGATGGCGGGCGTGAGCGCCGGGTAGCCGTAGCGGTCCTGGAACTCCTCGCTGATCTGGAACGCGCGTAAGGCCTGGATCTGGTCCTGCGGCGACCCGTACCAGATCGAGTCGGTGCCCCACAGAATGTTGTCCTCGCCGACGTGCAGCAGCAGCTTGCCGAGCGCGTGCGCGGCCGAGTCCGGGTCGCGCATCAGGAAGCGCCAGGTCGAACCCAGTTCGGCATAGACGTTCTGGCCCTTGAGATCATGTTCGATCACGGTCTGGACCAGCGAATCGATGCCCTCGCCGCGTTCGGGATCGTACGGCCCTTCCGCCTGCCCGGGAATCAGTCCCGAGTGGTAGATCAGCAGGCTGACGTCGGGATAGGCCTTGGCCGCCGGGCCGACGTCGGTGCACAGGGAATGTTCGTAGCTCTGCTGGCCGAACGGAATGCCCTTGTGGATCGCGATCACCGGCACGTCGAGGCGCTTCGCCTCGTCCATGAACTTGATGCCGGTGTCCTCGTCGGTCAGGAAGAAGCCCTCGCCGTCCGGGCCCCACTGGGTGTAGGTCTTCCAGGCCTGGATGCCGAAGTCGTCACGCAGACGCTGCATGTCCTCGACGTCGCCGTCCTGGTTCGGGTTGACGCGTCCGTGGAGGATCAGTCGGTGCGTGCCTTCCAGCTGGCCCACGATCTCGCGCGCCGCGGCCGCTTCCTCGATCGTCAGCGGCTCGCCCTCGCGGGTCGACGGCACGAAGGACAGCACCATCACGTCGGTGTCGGAATCCATGAACACGTCCTGGACGAAGGCATCCGGGCCCAGGCATTTCAGGTACGACCGCGCTTCGTCCCCCACCCCACGCGCGCAGCCGGCCGCCGGCATTCCCGAAAGCGGCCTTGCGTCTTCCGGCACCGTGTCCAGCCACGCCCCGGTCGGGTTCACGAAGTGGCCCTGCACATCGAAGATGAACTCGTCGCCGGTCAGGACCGCGTTCGCCGCCTCTTCTTCCATGGCGGCCTCGTCGGCCAGCGCAAACAGCCCGCCGGTCCGTCCCATTGCCGCCTGCGCGGCGTTGAAGGCCAGCAGCGTCGAGGCCGCGCCGCAGCTCGAGACCAGGAAGCTCCGGCGTGTCTTGCCCAGACGCTTCGCGTTACTCGTCGCTGCTTCGTGCGCCATTTCGTTGGCCAGGAGTTCCGGCTTGCCGAGCGGAATGGGCTCGAACTCGCCGTTGGACGTGGAATCGAGCTTGATCGGCAGACGCGTGCCGTCGGGGTCGTGGCGGTTGCGGTCGTCGCTCATCGGTCGGCTCCTGCCGGTGGAGAGGTTCCGATTGGAGCAGAAGCCGGGGCTGGGCGCAAATGGGGGCGCCCGAGCAACGGCGCTCGTGCGCTGCCAGGAGACCAGCCGAAGAGAAGCGGACTATGGGAGCGAGCTCGCGAGCGAATCAGCATTTCGAGTGATGCAGTTCGCTCGCGAGCTCACTCCCACAGGAAGTCGCTTTTCAATGGGGTGGGTTCTTCGCGTTTCTCCGCCCTCGCGCCTTTCAGTCCCTCCGTCGAGGAAACCGGCCGCGCGCGAGGATTCACGGCGGCTGAACCGACTTACGGATTGCTGCGCCGATCGAGCCGCTGCTCCAGCCGTTTCAGCGCGGCCCGGATTTCGGCACTGCCTTCGTAGGCGAAGCCTTCGAACTGACCCGGAAGCGAGGGCACGGCCGGCAGGCCGGGTCCATGGGCCGTGTCGGGGAGCACGACCGGCGCGTAGGCGCTCTCGGTCATGGCGTCGGGGCCGGGATCCTGCGCACGCACCAGGCGGACTTCCACCCGGGTCCGGTCCGGAAAGTGGACGATCACCGCACCGTCGGGACCATCGGCACCGCGGCCCAGGAAGCGGCGGATGGCCAGCACCCGCGGATCGTTGCGGTCTGCTGCCGAGCAGCGCTCGATGCCGTCGATCCAGCACTGGAGGCGATGCACGAGCGCGGCGCGATTGCGGCCCGCGGGGCTTCGCTCCGGTCCGACCAGGTCGATGGCGGAAGGAATCTGCGCGTCGAGCCCGAGGTCGGCGATCCGGACCCCATCGGTCATCGGCTCCGTGTCGGCCTGGGCGTTCGAATGCGAACACCAGCAGACAACGGCTATGAGGGACAAGGCCTTGATCGATCGAATCATGGTCGTACTCCACCAACGCGATATGCCGAGCCATCGACGCTAGCGACCATTTCTAGAGCGATCACCCTAGACCGCAGGGCGACACCGTTGCGTGCTCGAATTCCGTGCTCGAATTCCGTGCTCGAATTCCGTGCTCGAATTCCGAAGGCTCGGTTGACCCGTGCGGTGCGAAGCGGTAATGATGGCTGCGGCCAAGGTCAGCGGAGAGTTGCAGGTGCAGAACGTACAGGAAGCGTTACCGGACAGTGCATCGTCCCTGCTCGAGGATGCATCACCGGACTCTTCACAGGACTCGTCGTCCGATGCATCGCCGGATTCGTCATCCGACCCGTCATCCGACCCGTCATCCGACCCCTCATCCAATCCCTCCTCCGAACCTTCCTCCGGTCCGGAGTCGCAAGGCCCTGGCGAAGGCTCCGAATCCCCTGCCTCGATGAACGAAGCGGTCGACGAGATCGATCTCGATGTTGTCGGCACGCTGGTCGAACAGGTGAAGAACTACGCCACGTCGTTCATCGAGTCGCTGCCGAACATGATCGCAGCGCTCGTCATCCTGGTCCTGACCTTCGTCGTCGCCCTGGTCGCGCGCGCGCTGGTCGAAAAGGCCATGCGCCGGGCGAACATCCGACGGGCGCTGATCAGCCTGACCCGGACGCTGACCGGTGTCGCGGTCTGGGTCATCGGCCTGCTGGTGGCGATGGCGGTCCTCTTTCCATCGGTGGAGCCGGCCAGCGTACTGACCGCGATGGGAATCGGCGGCATCGCGATCGGCTTCGCCTTCAAGGACATCTTCGAGAACTTCATGGCCGGCGCCATGATCATGCTGCGCAAACCGATGCGCATCGGCGACTACATCGAGTGCGAGGACGTCGAAGGCGAGGTCGAGAACATCATGATCCGCGACACCTACATTCGCAAGAACGACGGCCAGCTGGTCATCCTGCCGAACTCGATGCTGTACAAGAATCCGGTCTATGTCCTGACTGACAGGCGCCAGCGCCGCTTCGAGATCATCGCCGGCGTTTCCTACGACACCGACGTCGACGAGGCTCGCGAAGTCATCCGCGACGCCCTCGGCGGCCTCGACGCGGTGGACAACGAACGCGGCATCGATGTGTTCGCCTGCGAGTTCAACGATTCCAGCATCGACTTCCGCGTGCGTTGGTGGTCCGCCTCCACCCCCCGCGACGGCCACGAGAGCACCGATGTCGTGGTGGCAGCGATCAAGCGCGCGCTCGACGAGGCCGGCATCGAGATTCCGTTCCCGTATCGCACGCTGACCTTCGGCGAGTCGCTCCAGCTCCAGCAGGTCGAAGACACCGATGAGCGGACGACCGGGCGCAACACGCGCGAAGACACGGACGAGAGCGACAGCCAACGCGACGGCAAGGGTCGAAAGAACGACGAGAGCGCCGACGAGAACGCCGACGATGCCGACGCCGGGGACGACGCGGGCGAGCAGGACTGATTTTCCCCCCTCGCTCGTCCTGCGGCGTCGCCGACCGGACCGTGCTACGCGCAGGGTGGTTTCGAGCTTTCCGACCGGGGAACCCGATCTAGGCGGCGGACTCCAGTTCCGGCGGCAGGCGCTCGAAATACGCGCGGGTCCTGTCGATCTGCTCCGAGGCATCGACCACCCGCTGAACCGAGGCGAGGAAGGCCTCGCGCCCCGGGTGCGCCTTCACGTACCACCCCAGGTGCTTGCGCGCGATGCGCACGCCGCGCTCGGCGCCGTAGAACGCGTGCAACGCCTCGAGGTGTTCGACCAGCACGGCGCCGACCTGCTCCGGGGATTTTTCCGGAAGCCGCTCTCCGGTGTCGAGAAAATGGCGGATCTCGGCAAAGATCCACGGCCGACCCTGCGCCGCCCGGCCGATCAGCAGACCGTCGGCGCCGGTGTGGTCGAGCACGTCGCGAGCCTTGGCCGGGTGATCCACATCGCCGTTGGCCCAGACCGGGATCGACAGGCTCCGCTTGATCGCGGCGATGGTGTCGTATTCAGCCTCGCCCCGGTACTTCTGGTCGCGCGTTCGACCGTGGACGGCCAGGGCGGCGATGCCGGCGTCTTCGGCAATCCGTGCGATCGTCGGCGCGTTCTTCCGGTCCGCGGCCCACCCGGTGCGGATCTTCAGCGTCACCGGCACGTCGACGGCGTCGACCACCGCCTCCAGGATCGCGCGGACCAGGGCCTCGTCGCGCATCAGTGCCGACCCGGCCCAGGCCTTGCAGACCTTCTTGGCCGGGCAGCCCATGTTGATGTCGATGATCTCTGCGCCGTGGGCGACGTTGTAGCGCGCGAACTCCGCCATCTGCGCCGGCTCGGTGCCGGCGATCTGCACGCTGATCGGCCCCGGCTCGCCCGCGTGATCCAGCCGCTCGGCGGACTTGCGCGACCCCCTCAGGCGGGGATTGGCCGAGGTCATCTCGGTGGTCGCCAGCCCCGCCCCCATCCGCCGGCACAGCAACCGGAACGGCTTGTCGGTCACGCCGGCCATCGGCGCCAGGCCCAGGGCCGGGGCGATCGCGTGCGGGCCGATGTGCAGCGTGGGGACGGTCATGACCACATTGTAGCCAGGCCCGGCATGATGAATCGGCGGCCTTGCTCGCTCGGCCCGGCGTCGGCACCGGTCTACCGCTATCCCCCGTTTCGCTTGCCGTCATACCGTGAAACATCGCATACTGCTGAAACAGATACTATTTTCAGGAAACCAAACAGCCGCAAGCGGCTCGCTTCGTTCTCGAGCCGTCGGCCGGCCCGATCACACCGCAGCTTCGAGGCCCTCGAGGGCTTTGCTCGTTCCTGATGGCCCACCCAAGCCCGAGACCACAACCCGACCGTATGCCGCGACGAGGAGTTTCTCTGCTGACGATGATCCTGCTGCCGTTCGCGGCGGTGGTCACTGCCATCCTGACGATTCACACGATCTGGGGCCAGCAGACGCTGCATCGCGTAGCCAATGCATCGGCGCTCGAAGTCAACCAGCAGGTCGCGGCCCGGGTCGAGGCACGGCTCGATGCGCTGTTCGACGCGCCCGGCCAGCTGCTCGACGCGACCGCCGGCGCGGTCGAACTGGGCCTGGTCGGTTTCGGCGACCGGGCCCGCCTCGAGCGGTCGCTGGTCAACGAGGTACGCGCCCACCCCCGGGTCACCAATCTCGCCCTGGGCCTGGACGACGGCCGCTACGCCTGCGCCTATCGGCCCTGGGACGACGCGACGCAGGTGATGATCTCGGTCGCCGACGGCGACGGCGTCATCTACAGCTACGACGTCGATCCCGACGGCGCTCGCGCGGGCCTGCCCACCGCGCGCGAGGGGTTCGAAGTGACCGAGCGACCCTGGTATGCCGCCGCCACGGTCCGGTCCGGTCCGGCCTGGTACGAACCTTACGGCCTGTTTTCCGGGACCGGCGTGGCACTCGGCTTGTCGCGCGCCGTGCTTACGCCCGACGGATCGCGCGGCGTGGTCGCGATCGAGATCTCGCTGGACGAAATCTCCGCCTTCCTGGCTTCCCTGGCCCTTGCCGACGGCGGCGTGGCCTTCGTGATGACCCCGGACGGCCGGATGATCGCGGACTCGAGCGGTCGGACCCCGATCGAGCCGCCTGGCCTCGCCGGGGCCGAAGCGCCGGAGGCCGAAGTCGACGATCGTGAAACCCCTGCCGAGCTCGAATCCACGGCCACCGACCCGGTGGCCTCGCGGCTGGTCCCGGCCAGCCGGAGCCGCCTCGAAGCCGTGCGACGCATCGAAGGACCCGTCCGCGAAGCCGGCGGGGAATTCCGGGGCGCCATCGACGGGGCCGCCGATGCCGACATCGTCCATGCCGGTCGCTACGCGCGCGACGGCGGGCTGGAGCTGATCATCGGCGTCAGCGTCCCGCGTTCGTCCTACGGCAATGCGCTGGCCACGGAGATTCGTCGCGGCCTGTTCATCGCCATCGTCGTCGGGCTGGTCGGCCTGGCCCTGCTGGCGATCCTGGCGCGCGCGATCACCCGGCCAGTGCGCGAACTGACCGAGGCAATCTCCGACACCGGGGCCGATCGATTTCCGAACTACGTGCCGGATTCCAGCATTCGCGAAATCGACACGCTGGCCCGCTCCTTCTCGACGATGAGCAACCGGCTCGGCGCCGTGATGGCCACGCTCGAGCAGCGCGTGGCCGAGCGGACGGGCGCGCTGGAGGCCGCCAATCGGCAACTGCAGCAGCAGAGCCGCACCGATGAACTCACCGGCTTGGCCAATCGCCGGCGCTTCGCCCGCGAGCTGGCCCGTGAATGGCAGCGAGCCTCGCGCAGGGGGCATCCGCTGAGCCTGGTGATGTGCGATATCGACTGGTTCAAGGCCTTCAACGACGACTACGGCCACCCGGCCGGCGATCGCGCGCTGGTCGATGTGGGCGCCGCGCTGAAAGGGCGCGCTCGCCGAAGCGGCGACCTGGTCGCCCGGATCGGCGGCGAGGAGTTCGTCTTCCTGCTGCCCGACGTCGATCTCGAGGCCGCCCAGGCGCTGTCCGAGCGCGCCCGTCAGGACATCGAGAATCTCGGCATCGAGCACCGAAGCTCTCCCTTCGGCCGCGTCACGGTGAGTTTCGGGGTGACCTCGATCGTGCCGGACGCCACCCAGCCCGGCTCCGACTCGACCCAGCTCATTGCCGCGGCCGACCGCGCACTCTACCGGGCCAAGGGTCTGGGCCGGAACCGGGTCGAGACCGAATCGGAATCCGCGTCGGGCTCACGACCCGAACAGGAACCCACCGAACCCGCTTGAACGCCACCACGAGCACCGCGCATCGGTATGCTGCCTGTCGATCCGTGTGCAGAGCGAATGCGCGACCGACGCCACCACCGGCGACCCGCGGATATCGGCGCGCGAATCCGGTGACCGCCCCTACCCTTGACGCCCAGGAAGGCCCTTGCATGACTGACCTCGACGAACGGCGCTGGCTGCACGATACGCTGACCCGGCAGATCCCCCTGGGCGGCGCGATGGCGCTGACCGTCGACCGGCTCGACGGCGATGGCATCGAACTGGCCGCACCGCTGGCCCCCAACGTGAACGACAAGGGCACCGCATTCGGCGGTGCGCTGGTCTCGCTGATGATCCTGGCCGGCTGGTCGCTGCCCCGGCTGATTCTCCGGCGCGCCGGCGTCCGCGCCGAGCTGGTCATCGGTCGCTGCGAGGTGCGCTTTCTCGCCCCGGTGGCGGGCGAGTTCCGCGCGGTCTGCGCCTTCCCGGGCGAGCCGGCCGTCGAGGCGTTCCTGAGGGGCGTGCGGGAGCGCGGCAAGGGACGGCTGGACATGGCCCCCGAGATCCGCGTCGAAACCGCCCAGGGCACGGCGGTGGCGGCCCGGCTCGAGGCCCGGTATGCTGGTCTCGCCGTCGCACAGGAAGACCCCGTTTCGTGAACCTTACGACCCCCAGTTCCATCGAGGCCGGCCTCGCCCGCCTTGCGCTCGTGCTGCTGGCCGCGCTGCTGCTGGCCGGCTGCCCGGCGACCCAGCAGAAGAACCAGAAGCAGACCGAAACCTTCGACCGCTTCGAGGCCCTGGTCCGCTGGAACCAGCCCGATGCGCTGGTCGATTTCATGCACCCGGAATGGCTGGCCGAGAACCCGATCACCCAGCTCGACGTCGATCGGCTCAAGCAATTCCAGGTCAGCCAGTACCGCGTGCGCCAGATCGTCGCGCTGGAGGACGGCTCCGGGGTCGACCGGCTGGTCGAACTGCGCATGTACCACGTCCACACGGCCAGGGAACGCACGATCCAGTACGTCGAGTCCTGGCGCTGGGACGAAGAGCGCGAGCGCTGGATGCTGCACTCGGGCCTGCCGGACGTGACACAGGGCCGCTGATTTGCCATGATCGAGGCGGTCCCCGCGGACCGGACCCCAGCGGGGATCACGCAGCGGAGCACCACTAGCGGTCAGGGGATGCATCGACGGGGGATCGACGGGGGATCGACGGGGGATCGACGGGGGATCGACTGGGGATCGACGGGGATCGACTGGGAATCGACATCGACCGGGAATCGATAAGGAGCCGACATGCGAACGATTGCAGTGCTCAACGCCAAGGGAGGCTGCGGCAAGACCACGATCGCGACCAACCTGGCCGCGGCCCTGGCCTGGGAGGGCTACCAGGTCGCGCTCGGCGATCTCGATCCTCAGCAGTCGTCGGCCGACTGGAGCGCGGCGCGACCGGAGGAATATCCCGAGATCATCGCCCTGAACGCCGCCGACGGCCCGATTCGCGCGCCGTCCGGCACCGACTTCCTGATCCTGGATTCCGCCGCCGGCATCCACGGCCCGGAAATGGGCAACCTGGTGCGACGCGCCCAGACCATCCTGATCCCGGTGCTGCCGTCGTACATCGACATGAACGCCGCCTATCGCTTCCTCGGTCACCTGTTCTCGCTCAAGCCGATCGCCGAAGGCGATGCGAAGGTCGGCCTGGTGGCGAACCGGGTCAAACCGCACACGATCATCTATCGCGAACTGACCGGCTTCCTCGAGGGCTTCAAGGCCCCGGTCATCGGCCACCTGCGCGATTCGATGAACTACGTGCGCGCCTTCGAGCGCGGGCTGTCGGTCAACGACCTGCCGGCCTACATGGCCGAGCAGGATTGGGAGGAGTGGGAAACGGTCACGAACTGGGTCACCAGCCGGAAATCCCGGGGAAAAGCGTGACGGACCTGTTGGCGCAGGTGCTCCTGCGCATGGCAGGTCCGGGCTCCGACGGACCGGACTGATCCTGGCCCTGGCCCTCTCCAGTGCCGTCCGGGCCCCGCGGGCCGGCCGTGCCGCAACCACCGACCACCCGCCTTCGGCCATAATCCCCGGCTCGTTCTCCCCTCGGGTCGACCCATGTCCCAGTCCGACTGCGCGCTGAGCACCGACAAGCACGAGCTGGCCGTGCACATGCGCGCCGGCGCCGGCCCGATCGTCATCGACTGCCACGACGAGCCGCGCGCGGCCGAACTCATCCAGCACGTCGGTCGCGAGATCGGTCGTCCGGCGTTCTTCTGGTCGGCGGCCCGTGGCCTGAGCCGGCTGGGCAGGGAAAGCGGCCTCGACGGCACCTTCGACCAGCCGGCCGAACTGCTGCGCCATATCGACCAGCGCCGCGACGGCGCGATCTTCCTGCTGGCTGACTTCCATCCCTATCTCGACGACCCGATGATCGCCCGCCTGGTGCGCGAGATCAGCCGCGGCCACGATCGTCCGGGCGCCACGCTGGTGCTGGTCGGGCACAACATCGAACTGCCCGATTCGCTGAAGCCCCGCGCCGTGCGCTTCGAGATGACCACGCCGAGCCGGTCCGAGCTGGAGGCCATGATCCACGAGGAGGCGGTTGCCTGGAAGGACGGCAAGGGGAAGGTCCAGGCCCGCGTCGACGATGCCATCGTCGACCGCCTGATCCTGAACCTGAACGGCTTGACGATGAAGGACGCGCGCCGCCTGGTGAAGAACGCCATCCACGACGACGGCGTACTCGACGAAACCGACCTGCCCGAGCTGATGAAGACGCGCTTCGACCTGCTCGACCGTTCCGGCGCGCTGACCTTCGAGCTCGACACGGAACGCTTCAGCCGCGTCGCCGGCATGCAGAAGCTGAAACAGTGGCTGGAACGGCGCAAACCGGTCTTCACGGCAGCCGCACCGCCGAAGGGCCTGGATACACCCAGGGGCGTGCTGCTGCTCGGCGTGCAGGGCTGCGGCAAGTCGCTGGCCGCGCGCGCGGTCGCCGGCCAGTTCGGCGTGCCGCTCCTTCACCTCGATGCCGGCGCCCTGTTCAATCGCTTCCACGGCGAGAGCGAGCGCAACCTCCGCCGCGCGCTGGCCGGCGCGGACCGGATGGAACCCTGCGTGCTGTGGATCGACGAGATCGAGAAGGGCATGGCCACCGGCGATAACGACGGCGGCACCTCCAAGCGGATGCTGGCCACGCTGCTGACCTGGATGGCCGAGCGCAAGAGCCGCGTGTTCCTCGTCGCCACCGCCAACGACATCACCGCGCTGCCGCCGGAGCTGGTGCGCAAGGGCCGCTTCGACGAAGTGTTCTTCGTCGACCTGCCGGACCTGGCGACCCGCCGCGAAATCCTCGCCATCCACCTCGCGCGCCGCGACCTCAAGCCCATGCTCTACGACATCCAGGCCCTGGCCGAGGCGGCGGAAGGCTTCTCCGGTGCCGAACTCGAACATGCCGTGGTCGCGGGCATGTACAGCGCCCATGCCGGGGAGCGCGTGCTGGAGAACGACGACATCCTGGAGGCCATCCGCGACACCCGACCGCTGTCGGTGATGATGGCCGAACCGATCCAGCAGCTCCGGGCCTGGGCGGCCGAGCGGGCGGTTTCCGCGTAGGCATGGACCACGTCGGGCAGCTCGGTCGATTTCGGACCACCGGTTGGCGTTTCCCTCGGTCCGCCCGCACCCGGATCAAGCCATGAGCGACGTTCGATCCAGGCTCGAGGCCATCTGCAGGCTTCCCAAGGACTTCCACGAGGCCGGCGTGATGACCGCGCCGGTGCTCAAAGCGATCCACCATCACGCCTCAATGATGAGTATTCGGAATTCCGTCGAAACGGGTTGCGGGAAATCGACCCTTCTGCTTTCCTGGCTCAGCGATTGCCACACCGTGTTCACACTCGAAGCCTACGGAGACATGCCCTCCGAGAGCTTCGTGAACGTCCGCGACAGCAACCTGCTCCGCCAGGAAACCGTGCAGTTCATCCTCGGACCGTCACAGAAGACGGTGCCGAAACACCCTTTCGGATCGCCGCTGGACCTTGCGCTGATCGATGGTCCCCATGGATTTCCATTCCCGATGCTCGAGTACTACTTCCTGTATCCGCACCTGAATCGAGACGCCTTGCTGATCGTCGATGACATCCACATTCCGACCGTGCACTGGTTGTACCGCTTTCTCGAAGAGGATGCGATGTTCGACCGGCTCGAGGTTGTCGAAGATACGGCGTTCTTTCGCCGGACCGATCAGCCCACCTTCGATCCCTTCGGCGACGACTGGTGGCTGCAAGCCTATAACTCGAAATACATGAAGCAACAGGGTCGATGGAGCGGTCGACTCCGCCGGTTGGCGCGGCGATTCAAGAAAGCGCACGACTGACCTCAGGCGACGGAAATCATTGCAAGCACGCGACCTGGTTGACGACTACGGCACCGAAGCGGTCGATGCCGGAATGAATCGACAATGCCGATCGATTGCAGAAGTGAGTTCGCGCGCGATTGCCATTGTCCGCAACGAACTCAAGTCTATTCGCTCGCAAGCTCACTCCCACAGGCGTTGGATCTCGGCGATCTTCAAGGCGCATCGGCTCTCGGCGATCTACGAGACGTAATGAAGACCTACTCCGGGTCCTTGCCCTGCAATCGCGCCAAGAACGCTGCCCGCTCGGCCTCGTCGATTTCCGCCGGGCGTTCGAACACCACGCCTTCCGACGGATCGTCCGGGTCGTAGAGGATGCCCCAGAGCGGCCGCTGTGCCGCCGGGTCGATGGCGTAGCGGAAGTCGCCGACGAAGGCCCTCCCTTCGTGGTCGTAGCGGAAATAGCGGAAGGTCCAGCCGTCGGAAAAGTGCTCGAAGCGGGCAAGGTCGCGCGCCAGGCGGCTGTCGTCCGGCACGTCGTCCGAAACGTCGCGCGGCTGGAAGTGCTCGACGCGGGAGCCTACCCACAGCATGGCCGGTCGCATGGGCACGATGCGCACCGCCACGGCGTGGAAGTCCCGCCCGTCGTCGACCAGGCCTCGCCACAGGATCAGGTTGGCGAACGACGGCTTGGCGATCACCCGCTCGGCATGGATGCCGCTCTGCTCGGCCCAGTGGCGAACGATGCTTTCAGCCCGATGCTGCTGGATGAAGCCGACGGCCAGGTAAAGGATGGCCCAGAGCGCGGCAATGCGCACGACCAGCCGGCTGCGCCTCCAGACCCCGATCGCCAGCAGCACGGCCAGCGGTACGGAAAACAGCGGGTCGATCACGCTGACGGCGTTCCAGGCCACGCGCTCGTCGGAAAAGGGCCAGAACAATCGCGTTCCGTAGGAGGTCATCGCATCGAGCAGGCCGTGCGAGCCGTAGCCCAGCAGGCACCACAGGTAGACCCGGGCGAAGCTGATCTTCTCGGACCACCTGGACAGCAGCGGCCACAGGACCAGCGAGACGACCAGCGCGCCGACGGGCACGAACGCCAGGCCGTGCGTGAAATGACGGTGGTACTCGATGGCCAGCAGCGAGTCCGCCGGTGACCGGATCAGGACATCGAGGTCGGGCGCCATGCCGGCGACCACGCCGGCGAAGGCGGCCGGGCGCATGTCGCGGCGGCGCGAGCCTGCCTGCGCCCAAAGCCCGCCTAACAGGCCCTGCGTGACTGGATCCATGCGCTGCTATCCTTCGCTCGAATCCACGCAGTGTACGGGAAGCCTCGCATGAATCCTCGCGCTCCGAAATCGAGCCCTCTCCTGCCGGCGCTGCTGGCGATCGTCCTCGTGACCGGCTGCGCGACCTCGTCGGGACCGGACCTGCCTTCGGGCCCGGACTGCAGCGACCAGGCCCGCTTCGATCTCGCCCTGGCCGGCGAGCCGGTTCCGCCGGCCTGCGCGGTGCCGGCACCGGACGAAGCCTACGGCCTGGGCGCGATGATCCGCGAGAACCGGGAGGCGATCCGCCAGGCACGAGCGCAACTGCGCCGCCTGCCGCCGGATTCCGAGCGCGCCGCGGTCCGGCTGCGCCAGCAGCTCATCCGCGCCGAACGCGACCTGCCCGAGCTCGAGGCGCTGGCCCGGCTCGAGGGCTGGCTACCGCCGGCCGAACTTCCGGACGCGCCGCGTCCCTGACCCATCTCCCAGCGACATCGACCGCCTTCGATCTCGACAAACGCCGCCATGAAAAAGGCCGGACGCGAACGCCCGGCCCTTGTTCGTGAACTCGCGACCGGAGGGTCAGTACGGAGCTTCGCACAGGCAGTGCGCGACGACCTCCGGCAGGTTCGGGCGGCCCGTGCGCGCCTCGGCGATGCGGTTCAGATCGTCGATCAATCGGCCGTAGAGGTTGGTGCCGATCAGCCGGGACAGGGGATTGGCCGGCAGTTCCAGGCCGGCCTTGACCATCGCCTCGGCGCCCATCTGGGCCAGAAACTCCTCGAAGGGGCTCATCTTCGGCTGGATGTAGACACGGTCGTAATCGTCGGATAGCCCGGCCATGCGGGCTGCCGCCTCGATCGCCTCTTCCAGCGTTCCGAGCTGGTCCACCAGCCCACGGTCCCGCGCCTGGGCGCCGGTCCAGACCCGTCCCTGGGCGATGTCGTCGACCTGGTCCATGGTCATGTCGCGGTGCTCGGCGACCAGCCCGATGAACTCGCGGTAGCCGTGCTCGATGATCGACTGGATCAAGGAACCCACCGGCTCGGGCAGTTCGCGATCCGCGCGGAAGCCGCCAGCGATCGGCGTGGTACCGAAACCGTCGGTGTTGATGCCGACGATAGCCAGCGTGTCCTGAAAGGTCGGGAAGAAGCCGAAGATGCCGATCGACCCGGTGATCGTGTTCGGGTAGGCCCAGATCTCGTCGGCGCCCATGGCGATCCAGTATCCGCCCGAGGCCGCCACGTCGCCCATGCTGACGATCACCGGCTTGCCGGTCTCGCGGAGGGCCATCATTTCCTGGCGGATGATCTCGGAGGCGAACGCGCTGCCGCCGCCGGAATCGATGCGGAATACCACGGCCTTGACCGCGTCGTTCCGTGCCGCGTCGCGCAGCAGCCGGGCGGTGGAGTCGCCGCCGATCATGCCCGGTGACTGACTGCCCTCGACGATCGAGCCGGAGGCCACGACCACGGCGACCCGATCGCTGGCCAGTTCCGGCGTCCTCGGAAGGGCCAGGAAGGCGTCCATCTCGATCTGGCGGAACCCCTTGTCTTCGTCGGCCGCGCCGCGCTCGGCCAGGGCCAGGCGCGCCTCGGGACGGGTGACCAGGCGATCGACCCAGCCGGCGTCCAGCGCTGCGGCCGCTGCATCGCCATTGGCCGCCTGCATCATTTCGACCGGGTTCTGGGTCTGCTCCACCAGCCGCTCGATCGGCATGCCGCGATTGGCTGCGATCATCTCCAGCATCTGCTGCCAGAGCCCGCCGATCCAGTACTGCGCCGCCTCACGGTCGGCCTCCGACATGTCGTTGCGGATGTAGGGCTCCATCGCCGACTTGAACTCACCGACCCGGAACAGGTTGATGTCGACCTTGGCCAGCTCCAGCGCATCGGCGAAGTAGTTGCGGAAGTACGCCATGCCTTCGATGATGACCACGCCGTCCGGGTCCAGCCAGACCTCGTCGGCCATCGACGCGAAGCCGTACTGGGCCTGGGCCATCGCCCCGGCGTAGGCGATGATCGGCTTGCCCGAGCGGCGGAACCGCTTCACCACGGCATCCAGCTCGGTCAGGGTCCCGGGCGACACGCCCAGCAGCCGATCGGTGCGCAGCAGCACCTGGACAATGCGATCGTCGTCCGCGGCCAGTTCCAGCGCGCGGACCAGATCGCGCAGGCGAGTCTCGGGCAGTTGCTGGCCCAGTGCCTCGTTCAGCGCACGTTCGGCCGGCGTGCCGGTGTACTCCTCGACGATCGCCCCGACCGGTGCGATCACCAGCGTGGTGTCGTCCTCGACCACGATGCGATCGCCGGACACCAGGCCGCGGATCAGCAGCGCGAGAATCAGCAGGAACAGCACGTTGAACACGAACATCCGGAGCGCGGTCACGCCGCCCCAGAATCCGGTCCAGATACGCACGAGGAAATTCGGTCGTCGTTCGGTCGTCATTGAAACCTTTCCCGGTCGGATGGAAAACGAGCCGCGCAAGGATCGCACGGCCCGGTCATGGAAAAAATCGTGCTCGGATTGTTTCAACCGGGGCCGATGGCCGCAAGGGCCAGAAGTCAGGGGAACGACGTGGAACCGACGGTCGCGGTGGCCAGGCTCAGGCCACGGTCGGCGGATCGGGCGGCCCCGGCGGCGGAGGTGGATTCGGCACCGGCGATGGCTCCGGCGCATCGGCCAGCACCTTCCGTCCGTGCCGGATGTAGGCGCCCGAGGCACGCCAGAAGCGGGTGCCGAGCAGCACCGCGGCCACGCTCAGCCCGGCGACCAGGCCGACCCACATGCCGTGCGGCCCCCAGTCGCGCCAGAAGGTCAGCCAGCAGCCCAGCGTCATGCCCACGCCCCAGTACGAGACCAGGCTGTAGACCATCGGCCAGCGGGTGTCCTTCAAGCCCCTCAGCGCTCCGGCCGAGGCCACCTGAAGGCCGTCGGAGACCTGGAAGATCGCCGCCCAGAGCAGCAGGCTGGAGGCCAGCGCGATCACCTCGGCATCGGCGGTGTACATCCGCGCGATCGGCTCGGCCAGCAGCAGCATCAGCGTCGCCGAGATCGCCCCGTAGGTCCCGGCGATGCCGATGCCGACCAGCCCGGCCCGCCGCGCGCCCTCGCGGTCCCGGCGACCGACCGCGTTGCCGACGCGCACGGTGATCGCCCCCGACATGCCCAGCGGCACCATGAAGGCCATCGACGCGATATTGATCGCGACCTGGTGCGCGGCGATCGGCAGCGCGCCGAGCGTGGCGATCAGAAGCGCGGTGGCAATGAACAGGCTGCCCTCGAAGGACACCATGATGCCGATCGGAAGACCCACCGCCAGCAGCCCCCGGATCTCGCGCCAGGACGGCGGGCTGAAGCGATCGAACAGGGCGAAGGGCTTGAAGCGCGGCCGCCAGGCGATGTAGAGCCCCAGCGCGACGAACTGGACCCAGAACACGATCGCCGTGGCCCAGCCGCAGCCGACCGCGCCCATCGGCTCGAAGCCCAGCTTGCCGAACATCAGGACATAGTTCAGCGGCACGTTCAGGGCGATGCCCATCACGCCGATGTACATCGTCGGCTTGGTATCGCCCGTGCCCTCGGCGAAGAAGCGCAGCACCAGCTGCCCGGTGAGCGCAAGCGCGCCCCAGCTGATCGCGTCCAGGTACCCCAGCGCCGTCTCCGCCACCGCGTCGTCGACGTCGAGCAGGGCGATCACCCAGTCCATCTCGCGCATGGCGAGGAACACGAACACGCCCAGCACAAGGGCGATCCAGCCCGCCTGGCGCGTCATCTCCCCGGCCTGCCCCCGCCGCCCCGCCCCGTCGAGCTGCGAGACGGCCGGCGACACGGACATCAGTACGCCCAGCGACAGCAGGAACCCGGCGGCCCAGACCGACGAGCCAACAGCAATTGCCCCCAGCGCCACGGTCCCCAGCCGCCCGGCCATCACCGTGTCGACGAAGTTCATGCCGAAGGACGTGACCTGGCCGATGATCAGCGGCGTGGCCAGCAACAGCGTGCGGTAGACCTCGTAGCGGAGGCCCGTGCCTTGGGGGGCGGGGGGTGTCGGCGTGCGGGTGTCCAACGGAAGGGCCTTCGCGATCCAATCGGGCAGTGTAGCCGCTCGAAACCGGGCGGTTCAGGGCGGGGCCGTACTTGCGGCTCGAACCCTGCAGGCGGAAGCTAAGCGCTGTCGGTCTTCAGCCGGAACACCCCGTACAACTCCGCGATTCCCAGCGTGACCATGTCGTGCTGCTGGAGTTCGGGGCTGTATTCGACGACCGGGTCCGTGCGCAGGGCGAAGCGCCAGGGTTCGAAGCCCATGCCTCGCAATTCCTGCTCGAAGTCGGGCAGCTTGATCGGGTTGAGCTCCGTGTACCACTGCCAGTACTGCTCGGGCGGGGACTTCTCGCCGGCGCGGTCCATGTAGCGAGGCGTGCCGGCCAGGACGCGTTTCCGGAGTTCGTCGCGGTCGAGCTTCAGGTGGATCCACGGGTCGTCGAAGAACTCGCCGAGATGGTTGCCGGCCGAGCCGTAGAACAAGCCCGGGTGGGCAAAGAACAGGCCGCCGGGGCGGAGCACCCGCTTGATCTCGGCCAGGGTCTGCGCGTAGCCGCCGGCGATGTGCTCCAGCGAGCCCCACGAGAGGACCGCGTCGAAGCTGTCGTCGTCGAGCTGCAGGTCGTTGCCGTCGTCGGGACGAAACTCGATGCCCGAGGCCTCGATGATCTCGGGTGGCAGGTGGTGATCGCGGCAGATCCCGGGCAGGCGCTCGTAGCCCTTGAACGGGTCGACGGCAACGAAGCGCTTTGGATGCTTGCGCAGCGCAATGCCCAGGTCGGTGATGCCGTCGCCGCAGCCGACGTCGAGCACGTCGCCGGTCAGCTTCGGGTGGTCGGCGAACATCAGGTCGATGACCACGCGCGCGGCGTGGTCGAAGTGGCGGTAGAACCAGTTGCTCATGCCCTGCGACCAGCTGAGCTGTTCGATCGGCACAGTGCCCGAGTAGCTGCCCAGGCGCCAGCCCGAGGCATGGTCGACCGGGGTGTCCACTTCGAAGGTGACCGGCTCGGCATGGCTGCGGCCTTCCGGGCCGCCGGTCGACGCGATGACGTCAAGCCGGGTGCCGGCCGGCCAGTCGGGATCGGTCGGGGCTTCCAGCCGGAAGCGACCGCGCGGCAGCCACGCCGGGTCGATGCCGGCCGCGCCGAGGTGGCGATCCTCGACGGTGCCGTTCGGCCGGGTGATGCGCAGGTGCGCATCGACATCGAACACCGCCGGGGCGGTGACCTCGAGCGCAACGACGCCGAAGCCGTCCGCGCCGACCTTCAGGCCCGCATCGCTCATCGGGCGATCACCGTCCGTAGGTTCGTTCGAGCCAGGCGATCATCGCCCGGAGCGTCTGCACTTCGCCACCGGCCGGGCGACCGGGGCGATCGGACAGGTTCCAGGCGTAGATATCCAGGTGCATCCAGTCGATGCCCTCGGGCACGAAATGATCGAGGAACAACGCTGCGGTGAGGCTGCCGCCGTAACTGGTCGTGCCGGTGTTCGACAGGTCGGCGATCTTCGGCTGGATCTGCTCCTTGTACGGCTTGTACAGGGGCATGTGCCAGAGCGGGTCTTCCACCTCGAACGCGAGGTCCTGGATGGCTCGCGCCTGGGCGTCGTTCCTGGCGTACAGCGGCGGCAGGTCCTCGCCGAGCGCGACCCGGGCCGCACCGGTGAGCGTGGCGAAGTCGATGATGCGCGCCGCGCCGTCCTCGCCGGCCAGGGTCAGCGCATCGGACAGCACGACCCGGCCCTCGGCGTCGGTGTTGCCGATCTCGATGGTGGTGCCGTTGCGGGTGGTCACGATGTCGGAGGGCCGATAGGCATTGCCGGCGATCGCGTTCTCCACCGCCGGGATGTAGACCCGCAGGTGAACCTTGATGCCGAGCCGCATGATCAACTCGGCCAGGCCGAGCACGTGGGCCGCGCCGCCCATGTCCTTCTTCATCAGCACCATGCCGGAGCCCGGCTTGATGTTCAGGCCGCCGGAATCGAAGATCACGCCCTTGCCGACCAGCGCCAACGACGGGTGCGACTCGTCGCCCCAGGCCAGCTTGATCAGGCGCGGACCGCGCGACGCCGCCTGACCGACGGCGTGGATGGCCGGAAACTCGCGTTCCAGGTCGTCGCCGTGAACAACGCGACAGTTCGCACCGTGGGCGCGGGCCAGGGCCTCGGCCTCCCTGGCCAGCTCGCCCGGGCCGAGATCGGCCGCCGGGGTATTGACCAGGTCGCGCACCCGGAACAGCGCGTCGCGGACGATTTCGAGACGTTCGATCCGGTCGCCGGGGACGACCAGCTCGGCCCTGGAGCGATCGCCCTTCTTGTACCGGTCGAAGCGATAGTGGCCCAGGGCCCAGCCGACGGCCAGGTCGTCCAGCTCGTTGTCGCTCGCGCCGTCGATCTCGTACGCACCCTCGGGCAGCTGCGCCGGCAGACCGGCCAGGGTCCAGACCCGTCCCTGCTGCGGGCGGCCGACCAGCACGCGTGCCAGCCTGCCGTCGCCGTCGGGCACCTGCAGGACGGTACCGGGCTTGCCGGTGTAGCCGGTGGACCCGATCCAGGCCTGCGTCCGGGCTTCGCCGACCGCGGCGAGCGAGTCGGGATCGACGATGGAAATCGGTATGACGCGATCGGCGTCGGCTGCGCTACGGAACATGGTTCACCGCAAGTTCGGGACAGCCGTCGAGAATAGCGCAGTCCCGTGGGGACCCGGCGCCGGACTGCGCTACGAAGCCCCAACTGTGGGAGGGCGCTTCAGCGCGCGAACAAGCATGCCGGGAATTCGCCCGGCGGAGCCGGCCTCCCACAGGTAGAGCCCCCATCCGGCGCGATGCCGGCCGAGGCCGCCCTCAGCCCAGCTTCTCCCGCATGACCTCCAGCTCGTCGACCAGCGCCCTGGGCACACGCGGGTCGAACCTGGCCAGGTGGGCTTCGACCTCGTCGAGTTCCTTGACCCAACCGGCGGTTTTGACGGCCAGCAGCGTTTCCATGTCGGGGGTCGCGTCCAGGCCCTCGGTGGAGATCGCCCCGGCTTCCGGCAGGAAGCCAACCGGGGTCTCGACCGCGTCGGCATCGCCGCTGCAGCGCTTGAGCACCCACTCGAGCACGCGCAGGTTCTCGCCGAAGCCGGGCCAGATGAACTTGCCGTCCTCGTCGCGGCGGAACCAGTTGACCTGGAAGATCTTCGGCGGGTGTTCGAGCTTCTCGCCGACCTTCAGCCAGTGGCCCCAGTAGTCGCCGAAGTGGTAGCCGCAGAACGGCTTCATGGCCATCGGGTCGCGCCGCACGACGCCGACCTTGCCGGTCGCTGCAGCGGTGGTTTCCGAGGCCATGCTGGCGCCGAGGAAGGTGCCGTGGGTCCAGTCGCGCGCCTCCATCACCAGGGGGGCCAGGGTCGCGCGACGGCCGCCGAAGATGATGGCGTCGATCGGCACGCCCTTCGGGCTCTCGGCCGCGTCGGTGTAGCTGGGGCACTGCTCCATCGACACCGTGAACCGCGAGTTCGGGTGCGCTGCCTTCTTGCCGGAACCGGGGTCGTACTTGTTTCCCTTCCAGTCGAACTTCGGGATGCGATCGTCCAGGTCCTCCCACCACGGCTCGTTGGTGTCGGTCACCGCCACGTTGGTGAAGATCGCGTCGTGATCGAGCATGGCCAGGGCGTTGGGGTTGGTCTTCGCAGAGGTGCCCGGCGCGACGCCGAAATAGCCCGCCTCCGGGTTGATCGCGTACAGGCGTCCGTCGTCGCCCGGATGCAACCAGCAGATGTCGTCGCCGACCGTGTGGACCTTCCAACCGGCCGATCTGTACGGCTCCGGCGGAATGAGCATCGCCAGGTTGGTCTTGCCGCACGCCGACGGAAACGCAGCGGCCACGTAGCGGGTCTCTCCTTCCGGGCTCTCGATGCCGACGATGAGCATGTGCTCGGCCAGCCAGCCTTCGCTGCGGGCCTGGTAGCTGGCGATGCGCAGCGCGTGGCATTTCTTGCCGAGAAGCGCGTTGCCGCCGTAGCCCGAGCCGTAGCTCTGGATGGTGAGCTCCTCCGGGAAATGCATGATGAACCGACGGTCCGGATCCAGCTCGCCGGTGGAGTGCAGGCCGCGGACGAAGGTCCCTTCGCGCTCGATCCGGGCCAGCGCGTCGTCGCCCATGCGAGTCATCTTGCGCATGTTGGCAACGACATAGGGGCTGTCGGTGATCTCGACGCCAAGCCGCGAGAACGGTGACTCGATCGGCCCCATGCAATAAGGGATGACGTACATCGTCCGTCCTTCCATGCAGCCGGCGAACAGGCTGTCCATCTTCCGGTGGGCCTCGTCGGGCGACATCCAGTGGTTGTTCGGGCCGGCGTCGTCCTTGTCGGTGGTGCACACGAAGGTCAGGTGCTCGACGCGCGCGACATCGTCGGGATCCGAACGGTGCAGGTAGCACTCGGGGTGGGTGGCCTGGTTCAGTTCGATCAGGTCGCCGCTGTCGAGCATGCCGTTGATCATCGCCGCGTTCTCTTCCGAACTGCCGGTGCACCAGTACACCTCGTCGGGGCGCGTGAGACGTTCGACGGAGTCGACCCATTCGGAAAGGGCGTTGAGCTTGGTGGTCATTCGATCTTCCAGGTGGATGTGGGTTGGGGTGGCTCGATGCAGCTCGAAGGAACGTTCGGGTGGCCGGGCTCGTCGGCGCGCTCAGGCCGGAGTGAACGGATCCAGTCGGGCCGGCACCGGTTCGAGTGTCGGGCGGAAATATTCCGGCAGGCCGTGCTCGTCGTAGGGCGGATAATCCTCCCCCCGGATCAGCGGCTCGAGATAGCGCCGGGCCTTGTCGGTGATCCCGAACCCGTCGGCGGAAATGTAGTCCGCGGGCAGGGTCTTCTCGCGATTTGCGATATCGCCGAGCGGCGCGCTGGCGATCGTCCACGCATAGGGCTCGTCGGAGGTCCGTTGGATCACGGGCATCACGCCGGTCTGGCCGGCCCGGGCGAACTCGACCGCGGCCCGACCGACCGCGCGGGCATGCGCAACGTCGGTGGCCGACGCGATATGCCGGGCCGACCGCTGCAGGTAGTCGCAGACCGCCCAGTGGACCTTGTGGCCGAGCTCGTGGCCGACGATGTCGGCGACCACCGGGGCGACACCGCCGAGCTGCTTGTGACCGAACGCGTCCGTGTTCCCGGCGTCGGCCAGGAACGCGCCCTCGGCATCGCGCGCGCCTTCGGAGACGACCACGGAGCAATAACCGTGGGTCGTCACCGAGCGCTCGATCGCCGCGCAGAAGGCCTCGCGGTCGAACGGCACCTCCGGGAACAGGATGATCTGCGGCGGGTCACCCTCGCCCCGCCGGGCCAGACCGGCCGCTGCCGCGATCCAGCCGGCGTGCCGACCCATCACTTCCATGATGAAGACCTTCGTCGAGCTCGACGACATCGACATCACGTCGAGACTGGCTTCGAGAATGGATACATTCACGTACTTGGCCACCGAGCCGAAGCCGGGGCAGTTGTCCGTGACCACGAGGTCGTTGTCGATGGTCTTCGGCACGCCCAGGGCGCGCAGCGGGTAGCCGAGTTCCTCGGCCATCCGCGAGATCTTGAAGGCGGTATCGGCCGAGTCGTTGCCCCCGTTGTAGAGGAAGGTGCCGATGTCGTGCGCGTCGAGTACGGCAACGAGACGCTCGTACTCGCGCCGGTTGTC
This sequence comes from Wenzhouxiangellaceae bacterium, assembly GCA_965222675.1. Taxonomy (GTDB): domain Bacteria; phylum Pseudomonadota; class Gammaproteobacteria; order Xanthomonadales; family Wenzhouxiangellaceae. The sequence continues at coordinate 3,149,100 of OZ244963.1, forward strand.
GTCCAGGGACTTCAGCTTGTAGCGGCAGGACCCGAACACGCCGCCGGGGGTCTGCGCCAGCGCGACCAGGTCGTCGGCGGAAAACGACGACGTATCGATCAGCCGCTCCTCCAGCGCCCCGATGATGCCGTCGGCCGCGCCGTACACGGTGCCGAAATCGTCCGGATACTCGCGCGCGGTCTCGATCACCGACGCCGCGGTGGCATTGATGACCGGCGTGACGCCGCCGGACTGGGCGTAGAGGATGTTGGTCCCAGGCATTTCGATCCGGTGGTGGATTCGCTTCCCGGTCAAGGATAAAGCAATTCGAGGGCGATTCCGCGACGGGGAACCGTGGCGAGGCCCTCGATTTGACTTGCCGGCAGGGTCGGGCTACCTTTAGCCGCTTGTCCAGCCGCACCCGAACCCTCTACCGATGCGCATCGTACTTCTCGGCCCCCCGGGCTCCGGAAAGGGAACCCAGGCCGCTCTCCTCCGCGACCGTCTCGACCTCGCCCACATCTCGACCGGTGCGCTGCTGCGCGATGCCGTGGAGCAGCAGACCGAGCTGGGCCAGGAAGCCCAGCGCTACATGGACGCCGGCAACCTGGTCCCGGACGACCTGATGCTGGGCCTGATCGAGGAGCGCCTTCGCCAGCCCGATGTCGCCAACGGTTTCATTCTCGACGGCTACCCGCGCAACCTGGCCCAGGCCGAAGCGCTGGACGCGGTGCTGAATCGCATCGGCCAGCCGGTCGATGTGGCCGTTTCGGTGACCGTCAACGAGCAGGAAATCGTCGACCGCCTGAGCAAGCGCGCCGTCGAGGAAGGCCGTTCCGACGACACCGAGGACGTCATTCGCAACCGTCTGCGGGTCTACGCCGAGCAGACCGCCCCGGTGGCCGGCCACTACGCCGCCCGCGGCCAGCTGCGGGAGATCGACGGGATGGGTTCGGTCGAGGACGTCCAGCAGCGCCTGCTGGATGCCCTGCAGGCCGGCTGAACGCTCAGCCGCCCGCCCGGCGTATCCGGGTTCGGCGCACGCCGTCCGTCTCGGCGCTTCCGACCCACTCGTGACCGCCCCGATCGCACAGGATCCGCAGGTCGACCTCGGCCAGCGGATCGTCGGTGAGGAGTTCCAGCACCTGTCCGGGCCGCATCCGATCCAGCGCCCTGCGCGCGCGCAGGGCGGGTTCGGGGCAGATCAGGCCGACCGCGTCCACGCGTCGATCGACGCCGGACTGGCCGACGTCGTCGCTTTCCTCGTTGCCGCGCCGTTCGGACTCCATCCCCCTATTCTGCCCTGCCCGGCGGTCCGGCAATGAGCGCCTGGCTGACGCTGGTCGGTCGAATCGCGCTGCTGCGCGCGGGGCCGCAAGAGCTGCCGGCCTCCTCGGCGGCCCTGCTGCTGGCGATGATGCTGTGGTGGAGCCTGACCGGCGCGATGCTCCTGTTCGCCCCGGAACCGCCGCCGTTGCTCGACGTGCTGCTGACCTTCGTCCTGCAGCTGGCCTCGATCCAGGCGGTGTTGACGATCGCGCGACGACCTGCCCGCTTCGGCCAGGCCGCCCAGGCCCTGTTCGCGACCGGCGCGCTGATCGGGCTGCTCAACCTGCCCCTGTGGCTGGCCGCCGGGCCGGCCGGAGCGACGGCGACGATCCCCGGTCCGCTGGTCGTGCTGGCACTGATCGGCCTGTTCTGGAGCCTGGCCGTCGACGGCCACGTCTGGCGGCATGCGCTCGAGCTGCCGTATGCCGGCGGAATCGCGGTAGCTGTGCTAGTTTTCCTGCTCCAGATCATCGCCCTCGAAGCGATCGGCCTCGGCTCCTGACGCCCCGCACGGCTCCACGTCGACGGATCGACGCGAACCGACCGCCGACGCCAATACCTCCAGGACACCCTCAGACCTTATGAAACTCCACATCCTCGGCATCTGCGGCACGTTCATGGGCGGCATCGCGGCGCTGGCGCGCGCCGACGGCCACGAAGTCTCCGGCCAGGACGCCAACGTCTATCCGCCGATGAGCACCCAGCTCGAGAACCTGGGCATCGAGCTGCACGAGGGCTACTCGGCCGACGCGGTCCCGAACGACGTCGACCAGGTCGTGATCGGCAATGCGCTGAGCCGCGGCAACCCGGCGATCGAGCACGTGCTGAACCATCGGATGGACTACGTCTCCGGACCGCGCTGGCTCGGCGAGAACTATCTCGCGCGGCGCAAGGTGCTGGCGGTCGCCGGCACCCATGGCAAGACCACCACCGCCAGCCTGGCTGCGTGGATTCTCGAGCATGCCGGCCTCGACCCGGGCTTCCTGATCGGCGGCATTCCGAGCAATTTCGACATCTCCGCCCGCGCCGGCGGAGACTGGTTCGTGGTCGAGGCCGACGAATACGACACGGCCTTCTTCGACAAGCGCGCCAAGTTCGTACATTACCGGCCCTCGATCGCGATCCTGAACAACCTGGAGTTCGACCACGCCGATATCTATCCGGACCTGGCCGCGATCGAGACCCAGTTCAACCACTTGCTGCGAACCGTGCCCGGCAACGGCAGCATCATCCACAACCAGCACGATGCCAACCTCAAGCGGGTCTTCGAGAAAGGCTGCTGGAGCGAGCGTGCGTCGTTCGGCATCGACGACGACGTGGAGGCCGACTGGCGGGTCCGCCTCGACGATCCGTCCTGCCGCCAGCTGACCTTCTTCCGCGGCAACGAGGAGATCGGCACGCTCGAGTGGGCCCAGAGCGGACGCCACAACGCGCTGAATGCTGTGGCCGCGATCGCAGCAGCGGCCGCCGCGGGCGTCGACCCGGCCGCCGCAGTGGCGGCGCTGCGCGAGTTCCGCGGCGTCAAGCGGCGCATGGAGTACCTCGGCGATGTCGGGGGCGTGCACGTCTACGACGATTTTGCCCACCACCCCACCGCGATCCGGCTGACCCTGGAGGGTCTGCGCCGCTCGATCGGCGCCGCCCGTCTGCTGGTCGCGCTGGAACCGGCCAGCAACACGATGCGCGGCGGCCATCACCTCGACCAGCTGGCGCCGGCCCTGGCCGCGGCCGACTACGTCGTGATGCACTCGGCCGACACGCTGGACTGGGACCCCGGCGAAGTCTTCGAAAAGCTCCAGGCCGGTGGGCGATTCCGCCGCCAGCTCGGCAACGTGATCTCCGACCTGCGCGAGAACGCGCGGCCCGGCGACCACGTGGTGTTCATGAGCAACCGCGGGTTCGGCAACGTACAGCACCGATTCCTGGCTGGCGATAGCGGTGACTGACGCGCCCGACGAGCTGGCGCTGTTCCCGCTGCAGCTGGTGCTGTTCCCCGGCGCGCCGCTTCCGCTGAGAATCTTCGAGACCCGCTACCTGGAACTGGTCCGCGATTGCTCGCGCAGCGGCAATGGCTTCGGCGTGGTCATGCTCGAGCCCGCCACCGACGAGCGGACAGCCCGCCACGCCTCGATCGGCACGGAGGCCGTGATCGAGGATTTCTCGACGCTCGAGGACGGGCTGCTGGGCATCCGGGCCCGGGGAACGCGACGATTCCGCATCCACCACACCTCGGCTCGCGACAACGGCCTGCTGGTCGGCCACGTGGAGTGGATCGCGCCGGAACCGGCGCGCTCGATCGGGCCGGAGTTCGCCGCGCTGGAAAGCCTGTATCGCGAAATCGTCGCCCGGCTGCCCGCCGCGGAACTGCCCGAGGTCGAGCCGGACAACGCCAGCCAGCTGGGCATGGCCCTGGCCGGCGTCCTGCCGCTGGAACCGTCTCAGGCCCAGGAACTGCTGGCCGTCTCCGACCCGGAGGAGCGACTGCGCGCGCTGTGCTGGTTGCTCGGCCCGGACGACAACGGCGACACGGTCCCGGACTGAGCCGTCCTCGACCGGCGCATCGTCCGCGCGCCCGGTCGGCAACCAGTCTGCGAGCAATGGTCGCTCAATGAGCGCTCAATGAGCGATCAGTCGACGGTCAGATCCGTCGAGACCGGGCTGTCCGACGCGGAAGCGTCGCGCCGGGCATCGGCCCGCAGGATTCCGTCTTCCCCGTCACGCCGCCAGCGCCAGGCCGAGCCCGCGCGCCGCAGGGCGGCGACGCCCTCGCCGCTGCGCGATTCGTCGCGCCGCCAGGTCGCGAACAGGCCGGCCACCGTGGTCGGCGCGGCGACCCGCACCTGGATCAGCCACACCGGGCGCCCGTCGGGCGTCAGCTGCCAACCCGAGCGCCACGCCCGCAACACCGCCCAGCGCTCGTTGCCCAAGGGCAGGCGTCGGGCGATCTCCTGGGTGCGACCGTTGAAGTCGCGCGCCAGGTGCGGCAGGCGATCCGGGTCGATTCGCCGGGCCAGCACGGCGCGAGCCGCGCGCGCATCGAGCGAAGGAAGGGTCTGCCAGCCGGCGTCGTCCAGCGCGGATCGCAGCACCTCGGCGTCGGCCGCGACCTGGGCGTCGAACACCTGCCCGGCCGGGTCGCCGAACACGGTGCGCCGACGCGGCAGCTCGGTGCCGTCGCAGTCCCGCCCCCGGGCCCACCAGCACTCTTCGGCCACCGACCGGATCGGCGGACCCTGCTGCTGGCCCTGGAGCACGCGCGAATAGCCCATGCCGTTGGCCACGACCGAGCCACCGGCGGCCAGCAGCACGAACACCGCAACCAGCGCCCAGGCCGAGCGCGTCCGGGCCGGACGTGCCCGGACCCGGTAGGCGATTCCGACCAGCGTGAGCCAGGTCACCGCCAGCGCGGCGGCGACGCCGAGCGCATAGAGGTCGGCCCGGCCGAGGTACAGCCGGGCAAAACCGATCAGGACCAGCGCCGAGATCGCGGCCAGGTACAGCCACTTGCGCTGGGTCGCAGCCAGGTCCTTGGCCGCGATCACCGCCAGGAATCCGTGCATCAGGACCAGCGAGGCGAACGCCACGTCGGGCCGGGCGACCTGCATCGGCAGCAGACCGAGCAGGCCGTCCAGGCCCTGCGCCAGTGCTGTCCCCAGCACGACCGCGAGCAGCCAGTGGACCAGCGCTACCGGTCGCCGTGCAGCGGCCAGGAACAGGACCACGCCGAGCGCCAGCGCGATCGCCACCGGCGCCGAGCCGGCCAGGCCGAGAACCACGAACACCGGATCGGCAAGCGGGGTCCTCAGGCTGCCCGACAGGGTCGCCGAAGCGGTCACCGTGCTGACCGCTTCGGACAGCGCCGGCGGTGCGTTGACGATCGCCAGCGTCAGCACCGTGAGCAGGGCCGCGAACGACAGCAGCAATACCGCGGCAAGACCGAGCACCGGGATCACCTCGCGCTGGCCGGGCACCAGCAGCGGCCCGGCCAGGCGCCCGAAGCGCGGATGACGGCGCAACCAGCCCCCCAGCCGCTTGAACCACCAGGTGCTTCGCCGCGATCCCCAGGCGTAGGCCCCGCGCACCAGCGCGACCAGCAACCAGCCGCCGAGTACGACCAGCAGCACCAGTACGACGACCCGGGTGCCGAACTCGGCCGCCACCTCCAGCGACTGGCCGAACAGCGCGCCCGGGATGACCATGGCCGGTGCCCAGACCAGGGAGGCCACGATCATGCGCGGCACGAAGGATGCCGCCGGCATGCCCAGCGATCCGGCGACCACCGGGACGATCGGTCGGACCGGCCCGACGAACCGGGCGATGAACACGCTGCGCCCGCCGTGGCGACGGAAGAAGGCCCGGCCCGTGTCCAGCCAGCGGCCGCTGCGCGAAGTCGGCGGCAGCGCGGCCAGGCGAGCCCGGTAGCGCCGACCCAGGGCGAAGCTCAAGCCGTCGCCGGCCATCGCGCCGAGCGCGAACGCGGCGCTCATCGCGACCATCATCGGCGGGTCCCAGCCGACCAGCGCGGCGATCAGGAACAGCAGGAAGATGCCCGGAACGAGCAGGCCGACGATCGCGGCGGCCTCGAGAAACGCGACCAGGAAACCGGCGGTCAGCAACAGGCCCGGAGACGCGGCCAACTGCTCGGTCAGCGCCTGCAGGGCATCACGCACGGGCGTCTCCGGGCACGCACGGCCAGCGGCTACACTGCCCTCCTGGTCCGCATGCATTTCGGTGAAACATCATGAGCACCCTGTCCGGAAAGACCCTGTTCATCACCGGCGCGTCTCGCGGCATCGGCGAGGCGATCGCGCTGCGCGCGGCTGCCGACGGCGCCAATGTCGCGATCGCGGCGAAGTCCGACCGCAAGCATCCCAGGCTGCCGGGCACCATCCACAGCGTGGCCGAAGCGGTGACGCAGGCCGGCGGGAACGCCCTGCCGCTCAAGGTCGACATCCGCGACGAGCAGGCCGTGGCCGACGCGATGCAGCGCACCGCCGACGCCTTCGGCGGCATCGACATCCTGGTCAACAACGCCTCGGCGATCTACCTCGCGCCGACCGAGGCGGTGCCGATGAAGCGTTTCGACCTGATGTTCGGAGTCAACGTCCGCGGCACCTTCGCGTGTTCCCAGGCCGCGCTGCCGTTTCTCGAGCGCTCCGACCACGCCCACATTCTAAATCTCTCCCCACCGCTGAACATGGACGCCAAGTGGTTCGCGCCGCATGTCGCCTACACCATGGCCAAGTACGGCATGAGCCTGTGCGTGCTGGGCATGGCGCGCGAGTTCGAGGATCGCGGCATCGCCGTCAACGCCCTGTGGCCGCGCACGGTGATCGCCACCGCCGCGCTGCGGATGCTGGGCGATGCGGTCGACCCGAAGAACTGCCGCAGTCCCGCGATCATGGCCGACGCCGCCCATGCTGTCCTGTCGGCAAGCCCGAGCGAACGCAGCGGCGAATTCCTGATCGACGAGGACCTGCTCCGTGCGCAAGGAGTAACGGACTTCGAATGCTACGCGATCGAGCCCGGCCAGCCGCTGGCGCCGGACCTCTTCCTCGACTGAGCCGGCCGGACGGGCCTGGGGGCGCCCACCTGCCGACGCCCTTGCCGATTCAGCCGCCGCCCGCGGTCAGCGCCGTCAGCACGGTTCTCGCCGCGGCGATCGTGTCCTCGATCTCGCGATCTCCGTGGGCGCTGGACACGAAGCCTGCCTCGAACGCCGAAGGCGCGAGGTAGACCCCTTCTTCGAGCATGCCGTGGAAGAAGCGCTTGAACATGTCGAGGTCGCAGGCCGCGGCCTGCTCGAAGTTCTCGACGCGTTCCAGCTCGGTGAAGAACAGGCCGAACATGCCGCCGACGGCGACGGTGGCCAGCGGCACGCCGGCATCGCGCGCCGCACCGGCAATGCCTTCGGTCAGGCGCAGCGTGGTCGCGGTCAGCCCATCGTAGAAGCCGGGCGCCGTGATCAGGTCCAGGTTGGCCAGCCCGGCGGCCATGGCGACCGGGTTGCCCGAAAGCGTGCCCGCCTGGTAGACCGGGCCCTCGGGAGCGATCATCCGCATGTACTTCTCCTTGCCGCCGAATGCCCCGACCGGCATGCCGGCACCGATGACCTTGCCGAAGCAGCTGAGGTCCGGGGTGACGCCGTAGAGCTGCTGGGCGCCGCCGAGCGCGACCCGGAAGCCGGTCATCACTTCGTCGAACAGCAGCGCGCTCCCGAACTCGTCGCAAAGCTCGCGCAGGCCTTCGAGGAAACCGGGCTTCGGCGGGACGCAGTTCATGTTGCCGGCCACCGGCTCGACCGCGACGCAGGCGATTTCGTCCGGGTACTGCTCGAACAGCGCGCGGACCGAGTCGAGGTCGTTGAAGGTCGCGTTGAGAGTCAGTTCGGCCAGCGCCGCAGGCACGCCGGGCGAAGTCGGCACGCCCAGCGTCTGCGCGCCGCTGCCGGCCTTGACCAGGAAGCTGTCGGCGTGACCGTGGTAATTGCCCTCGAACTTGATGAACCGATTGCGGCCCGTGGCCGCGCGGGCGAGGCGAAGCGCGCTCATTGCCGCCTCGGTGCCGGAGTTGACCATCCGCACCCGCTCCAGGCCGGGGACCAGGTCGCACAGGCGCTCGGCCATGGTCACTTCCTTCGGGCTGGGCGTTCCGAAGCTGAGACCATTGGCCGCAGCCCGCTGCACCGCCTCGATGATCGCCGGGTGGGCGTGACCGCAGATCATCGGCCCCCAGGACCCGATGTAGTCGATGTAGCGCTGGCCGTCGACATCGAACAGGCAGGCGCCCTCGGCGCGTTCGAAGAACACCGGATCGCCGCCCACCCCGGCGAAGGCCCGGACCGGTGAATTGACGCCGCCGGGAATGCGGGCCCGGGCGCGGAGGAACAGTTCGTGACTCTGGGTGTGGTTCATCGCAGGATCGCTTTGCTCGAAGGGCTTCGGGACAGGCGCCCAAGGGTACTGCACCGATGCGACGATCGGTGGTCGGTAGTCGGTCGTCGGTGGCAGGACGAGGGTGCCGGGCCGAGCGGGCTCCCGTCTCAGCCCGCCTGCGGATACGCGCGGACCCGCGCGGCGATATCGGACGCGTCGAACACGTCCGACAGCACGGCGACCCGATCGGCGCCGGCGGCCAGCGCCTCGGCGGCATTTATTGCCGTGATGCCGCCGATCGCGACCACCGGCCGGCCGAAGCGGCGCGCCCGACCGAGCACGCCCAGCGGGCAGCGCACGGCGTCGGGCTTGGTCGGTGACGGGAACACGGCTCCGAAGGCCAGGTAGTCGGCGCCGGCCGCCGCAAGCCGCTCGGCCCGTTCCAGGTCGTCGTAGCAGGACACGCCGATCAGCGCATCCGGGCCCAGCCGGTCGCGTGCCTCGGCGAGCGACCCGTCGTCGCGCCCGAGGTGGACCCCGTCGGCACCCACGGCCTGAGCAAGCGCCGGGTCGTCGTTGATGATCAGGCGCGCACCAGTCTCGAGGGTCAGCGCGCGCAGCCGGCGCGCAGTCTCGGAGTCCGCCCCGCGCTTGGCGCGGTATTGCAGCCAGTCGACGCCGGCGTCCAGCGCGATCCGGCAGCGGCGGAGCAGATCGGCGCGGGCCAGACCGTCGGGCGTCAACAGGTACAGGGCGGACGAACGTGAGCGCATCGGCGATGCCTTTTCTTTAGAATGTCGCGCTGATCGAAGTCTGGAAGGATACCCGTGAGCGAAGCTGAACCGTTCAAGAAGTGGATGTGCGTGGTCTGCGGCTGGATCTACGACGAAGAACTCGGCGACCCCGATTCGGGCCTGGCCCCGGGAACGCGCTGGGACGACGTGCCCGAGTCCTGGGTCTGCCCGGATTGTGCCGCGGGCAAGGAAGACTTCGAGATGGTCGAATTCTGATCGACCGGTCGGGCCCGCCCGACCGACCGCATCATCCCTCGCACGACCGGCCGACCGTCCGTTCCTGCCTGCGTTTCAGGCGGCGATCAGGCCGCTGGACCAGCGCTCCCGGTCCTCCAGCACGAACCAGCGCGCCATCGGCGCGGCCTCGCCGGGCGTGAAGCGCGGCATACCCGGAAGGCTGTTGGCCGCCGAGGAAGGAGCGGCCAGGCACTCGATTCCCCGATGGCGTCCACGATACCGCTGGTGGACATGGCCGAAGGCGACGAAACGGGCCGCGCCTGCAGACTCGACGGCCTGCCAGAACCCTTCCGGCTCGAGCAGCGGCACCTTGTCGATCCACGCGGCTCCGACCGGCACCGGTTGGTGGTGGACGAAGACCCCGGCCGGCCGCGTGGCGTCGAGGCGCGACACGGGCTCGAGCCGTTCCGACGTCAGCCGTCCTGCGGGCTCGTCCACCCACGCCGAATCGAGCAGCACCAGCTGCCACGCCCCCGCCTCGACCACCGGTCCGGCGTCCCAGCCGGCCGCGTCGAACGGCGCCTGCATCCGGGACCGGTCGTCGTGGTTGCCAGGAAGCCAGGCCACCGGGCAGCCGAACCGGGAAGCCCAGTCGACGATGCGCTCGTAGCTGGCCGGACTGGCATCCTCCGACAGGTCGCCGGTGAGCACCAGCCGGTCCGGCCCGAAGGCCTCGACGGCCGCCGTCAGGCGTTCCAGGTTGCGCTGCGCCGACTGGCCGCGGTAATCGGCGTCGGGGTCGGAGGCCAGGTGGCAATCGGTGACCTGCAGCAGTCGCATCGCTTCAGCGCCTCCGGCGCTCGATCAACTGCTCGATCGTATCGATCGCATCGGCGTAGGGGCTGGTCGGACCGGCTGCGTCGGCGCGCTGCAGCAGCGCCTGGGCTTCGTCGTCGCGGCCCTTCCGGACCCGAAGCACGGCCAGCTCGTACAGGCCGGGCGCGCGCGGCAGGAACGCCATCTCGGGGCCGAGCAGCGCGTCGGCTTCCTCGATCTCTCGCAGATGGGCCAGGATCCAGCCGCGCAGGTAGTCGGCGTTCGCCAGGCGGTGACCTTTGGAGACCAGCGCGTCGAGGCGATCGCGAGCGTAGTAGGCGTGGTTGTTGCGCAGGTCCAGCTCGGCGTGCAGGTAGCGTCCGTCCACGTCGTCGGGCAAGGTCCGACCGGCGGCCAGAACGGCCCGGTAGGCGCGATCGAGCCGGCCGCGCCCGATCTCGCGCCGCACGACGGCCAGGTGCTCCAGCCCCTCGCGCAGACCGGACAAGCCGCCCCAGTCGGCAGCACCGGCGTCATCAACATCCGGACTGGCTGCCGCGCCACCGACCCGCTCCAGCCACAGGGCCTCGGGTCGCTCGACGCTGAGCCGGTGAACCAGCCTGCGGAAGGCCTCGCCGTCGAAGCCCGCCCTGTCCAGCAGCGGCGGCAGCACCTCCGCGCACTCGCCGCGGCAGGCATCGGCCACGGCCTGGCGATAGAGCGAAGCGTTGTCGTCCAGGCGAACGTCGATATAGCGGAGTTTGCGCAACGTGTCCGGTTCGTCGACCGGCAGTCCGGCCTCCGCACCCGCACGCCATGCCCTGTCGGCCGCGCGGCACATGCTGCCCGCCGCGGCCAGCACGGCAGCGGCCTCGTCGTCGCTGTGCAGCCAGGCGAGCAGACCGCGGCCGATCACGATCCGGCCGCCGGCCAGGCACAGGGCGTCCGGGTCGGCCTCGGTCGTCAATCGCACGTCCGCGGTCGACGGCAGGTCCGCGCCGGCCTGGCGCAGGCGGTCGAGCAGCGCGGCGAGTCGCGCGGCGAGTCCTTCCGGGGGCACCGGCATCGCTCGCCCATGGACCCGCTCGAACCCGGGATAGAGCGTTTCCTGCGCGGTCGCGCGCTCGTCGGCGTCGAGCTCGGCCGGCCCGCCGCAGCCGGCCACGCCCAGCGTGAACAGGGCCAGCAGCCCGGCCACGCAGACGATTCTCGACCGCCGCATCATCGTCGAATCCGCTTCACGCATACCGCTCCTTCCTTCGTTCTGCTCCACCATGTGAGCAGTGGTTCGATGGCCCCGTCCGGGATTCGGACCAGGCTTCCATGCCGCGAGACGGGTCCGTGCCGATGGCCGCCGGTGCTAGCATGCCAGGGGCCATGATCAAGTCCCGACTACGCCGCTTCCTCGAACGCCGTCGCTTCCCCACGCTGATGCTGATCGGGGCGGCGCTGTTCGGGCTCAACGTGATCATTCCCGATCCGTTGCCGTTCGTCGACGAGATCCTGCTGTTGGTCGCCACGCTGCTGATCGGCAGCTTCAGGGACTGGCGCACGGAGCGCCGAGCAGACGGCGATCGGGACGCGGGCGACGCAGAATCCTGATCGACCGGTCGATGCCCTCCCCGGACCGGGGGCGCATCAGCCATTTTCCTCGCCGGGCACCCGCCCGAAGACGACCGGGTCGCCGATCTCCACGCCCAGCCGCTCCATCTCCCCGGCATTGACTTCGAGCACGTAGCGCGCCGGCACGGCGCTCGGATAATTCGGACAGCGCCGGGTCCGGCAAGGCGGTGTATCCAGCGACCAGGCCACGATCCGCCGTTCCCCGTCGATGTAGACGATATCCAGCGGAATTCGCGTGTTGCGCATCCAGAACGCGCGCGGCGCTTCGCGCGGGAACAGGAACAGCATCCCGGCCTCGGCGCCGAGTTCGTCGCGGAACATCAGTCCGCGTGCGCGTTCCGCGTCGTCGTCGGCGATCTCGACCGAGTAGCGCTGACCGCCGACCTCGACCCACGGCCCCGAGGCCTGGCAGCCGCTGGTCAGCATCAGCGCGGTGAGCATCAGCGCAAGCCAGGCCGAGACCGTGCCCCGGGACCGCGGAGGCGCCGGCGACCTGGGCGTCCTCTCGATCGTCCTCTCGATCGTTCTTTCAATCGTCATCGGCCATCTCCACCGGAGCGTTCCGGGTCAGCGACAGGAAGATCATGCGGTGCGGGTTCGCGCCGTCGGCCGGGTGCGCCTGCATGGCCCGGAGACGCCAGTCGACCCGGCGCCACTCCGGAAAATGCGTATCGCCCTCGGGCCGGGCATCGACCAGGGTCAGCTCCATCGTCGCGGCGCGCGGCAGCGCCTCCGCGTACAGCTGGCCGCCGCCGATCACCATGGCCGGCACCTCGGCGTCCAGCCGGCTCAGCGCCTCGTCCAGCGAGCGGGCGCACTCGACCCCGCTGGGTGCCTCGGTCCAGGAACGGCTGAGCACCAGGTTGCGCCGCCCCGGCAAGGGACGCCCGATCGATTCGAAGGTCGCCCGCCCCATGATCACCGGATGCCCCATGGTGACCTGCTTGAAATGGGCCAGGTCGGCCGGCAGGTGCCACGGCATTTCGCCGTCGACGCCGATGACGCGATTGCGCGCCAGGGCGGCGACCAGCACGATCCCGGGCCGGGAAGAGTCGTCGGCGCCAGTGCGATCGCCGGGCGGCGTCATACGGCAATCGGCGCCTTGATCGCCGGGTGGCAGCGGTACCCGGTCAGCTCGAAGTCCTCGAACACGAAGTCCTCGAGCCGGGTCCGCGCCGGGTTCAGCGTCATGGTCGGCAGCGGGTACGGTTCGCGCGAGAGCTGCTCGTCGACCTGGTCGAGGTGATTGCGGTACAGGTGGGCGTCGCCGAGCGTGTGGATGAATTCCCAGGGTTCCAGGCCGGTAACCCGGCCGACCATCATCAGCAGCAGCGCGTAGGAGGCGATGTTGAACGGCACGCCCAGGAAGCAGTCGGCGCTGCGCTGGTACAGCTGCAGGCTGATCCGGCCGTCGGCTACCCAGAACTGGAACATCGTGTGGCACGGCGCCAGGGCCATCCGCCCCTGCGCCGGGTTTTCGTGCGGCGCGAGACGTTCGTCCGGAAGTTCGGCCGGGTTCCACGCCGAGACGACGTGACGGCGCGAGTCGGGCCGGTTGCGGATGCGCTCGACGACCCGCTCGATCTGGTCCAGCGAGCCGCCGTCGGGCAGCGGCCAGGCTCGCCACTGCTTGCCGTAGACCGGACCCAGGTCGCCGCGTTCGTCCGCCCACTCGTCCCAGATCGTCACGCCCTGTGCGTTCAGGTAGCCGACGTTGGTATCGCCCTTCAGGAACCACAGCAGCTCGTGGACGATCGAGCGCAGGTGCAGCTTCTTGGTCGTGACCATCGGAAAGCCTTCGCCGAGATCGAAGCGCATCTGGTAGCCGAACACGCTGAGCGTGCCCGTGCCGGTGCGATCGTTCTTCTCCACCCCGTGGTCGCGGACGTGGGACAGGAGGTCGTGATAGGCCTTCATGGCGGTGTCCCCTGGTTCGGAGGTCGTCGATCCGGACCGTGAGGATCCGGGCGGCGGTAGGCATGCAGCATCAGCGCGACGCCGGCGAAGAACATCGGAATCGACAGCAGCTGGCCCATGGTCAGCCCATCGAATGCAACAAAGCCCAGGTGCGCGTCGGGCTCGCGGAACAGCTCGGCGATGCAGCGGAACACCGCGTAGCCGGCGAGGAACAGGCCGCCGACCGCCCCGGCCGGCCGCGGGCGGCGCGCGAACACCCAGACGATGACGAACAGCAGCAGGCCCTCCAGCGCCGCCTGGTAGAGCTGCGATGGATGACGGGCGTAGACGTCCAGGTCGCCGGCGCGCCACGCGGCTTCGAGCGCCGCCTGGCTGGCGAAGCTTCGCTCGATCGTCGCCGGGAAGATCATCGCCCAGGGCGCATCGCTGAGGCGGCCCCACAGCTCCCCGCCGATGAAGTTGCCGATCCGGCCGAAGGCCAGGCCCAGGGGCACCACCTGGGCGGTGAAGTCGCCGAGCTTGAGGAAGCCGATGCCCAGGTGCCGCGCATACAGCGCCATGGCCACCAGTACGCCGATCAGGCCACCGTGGAACGACATGCCGCCGTCCTGGATCTTGAGCGGGAACAGCCAGTCGTCGGCCCAGCGATCGAGACCGTAGAACAGCACGTAGCCGAGCCGGCCGCCGGCGATCACGCCGACGATGATCCAGAACAGATAGTCGCCGACCTGGACCGGGTCGATCGGCCAGTGCGGCTTGGCGGCCCGGCGACGCAGGAGCCACCAGCCGGCCGCGAAGGCCAGCAGGTAGGTCACGCCGTACCAGTGGACCTGGACCGGCCCCAGGTCCAGGGCGATCGGGTCGATGTCGACGAGAATCGCGGGAGAAGACATGCTGAGGCGCGCGTCCGCGGGGGCGAAGAACAGACTGGATTGTATAGGCTCCGCCGTCCGACCGGGCCGGCGGTCGCCGGGCCCCTGCGGTATCCTCGTCGGCCGTCCCGCAACGCGAATCCACCATGCCCAACCGACTTCGCGGCGCGTCCAGCCCGTACCTCCGCCAGCACGCCGAGCAGCCGGTGGACTGGTACCCATGGGCCGATGAAGCGCTGCGCGAGGCGCGCGACAGCGACCGTCCGATCCTGCTGTCGATCGGCTACGCCGCCTGCCACTGGTGTCACGTGATGGCGCACGAGAGCTTCGACGATCCGGAGATCGCCGAGCGGATGAATGCCTGGTTCGTCAACATCAAGGTCGACCGCGAAGCGCGACCGGACCTCGACCGGACTTACCAGCTGGCCCACCAGCTGCTCAGCGGCCGGGGCGGCGGCTGGCCGCTGACCGCGTTCCTCGATCCAGGCGACCTGGCGCCGTTCGTCGCCGGCACCTATTTCCCGCCCGAAGCGCGGCACGGCCTGATCGGCTTCGGCGAACTGCTGGAACGCGTCCACCACGCCTGGCTGGAACAGCGGGACACGCTCAAGGCACAGAATCGCCGGGTGGTCGATGCGCTCGGCCTCCTGGTCGCCCGATCGAGCGACGGCGAGGCCGATGCGCCGGCTCCCGACGACCAGCTGATCGGCCAGCTCGAAGCCCGCGAGGACACCCGTCACGGCGGCTTCGGCAGTGCGCCGAAGTTTCCGCAGCCGCCACTCCTGGCCTGGCTCGCCGAACGCGGCATCGACGATCCGAGCGCCGAACGCATGCTGCTCGACGCGCTGCACGCCATCGTTCGCAACGGCCTGGCCGACCAACTGGGCGGCGGCTTCTTCCGTTACTGCGTGGACGCCGCCTGGGAGATTCCGCACTTCGAGAAGATGCTGACCGACAACGCGCAGCTGCTCGACCTGCTGGCCGCCGCGGCGGCGCGCTGGAGCGACCCGGAACTGAGCGAAGCAGCCAAGCGGACGGTCGCGTTCCTGCAGCGTGACCTGGCACTGGACGGCGGCGGCTTCGCCACCGCGCTGGACGCCGACAGCGCGGTGCCGGAATCCCACCTCGACCCCGAGTCGCCGCTCGAGCCCGGCGAGGCCCGAATGGAAGAAGGCGCGCATTACCGCTGGCGGCCGGCGGACCTCGACGGGGTAGTCGACGGGCCGGTCCGCGAGCTGGCCGAAGCGCGCTTCGGGCTCGACGGCCCGAGCAACCTGCCGGGCGACTTCTGGCACCTGGTCCAGGCCCGCGCTATCGCCGAACTCGCCGAGGCGGACCGCGCCAGGGCCACGACACTCGCCCGGCTGGAACAGGCACGCGCGGCCATGCTGGAGGCGCGCTGTCGCCGGCCCATGCCGGAGCGCGACGACCAGCTCCGGGCGGGTTCGAACGGGCTCGCCGCCGGGGCGCTGGCCCGTGCCGGACGGTGCCTGGAGCGCGAGGACTGGATCGAAGACGCCGACCGGACGCTCTCGCGCGTGGTCGACGAACTGCTCGAGGCCGAGCCACCGGCTGCCGTTCTCGCCGCCGGCCGCGCCGAACACCCGCTGCTGCTCGACGACCTGGCCGCGCTGCTCGATGCGTCCATCGCCCTGCTCGACGCGCGCTTCGAGCCCGAGCGCCTCGACCTGGCCGAACGGCTGGCCGAGTGGATCGAACGCGATCACTTCGAGCCCCATACGGGCCGCTTCGGCCTGATCGCGCACGACCGGCCGACGGTTCTGATGCGGCCGCGGGCCGACGTCGACGAGGCGATACCTTCCGGTGCGGCCACCGCCGTGCTCGGCTGGATTGCACTGGCCCATCGCACGGGCAATAGCGACCGCCTTGCCCGGGCCCGGCAGGCGGTCGACGCGGTCCGCGCTGCCGTGCGCGAATCGCCGACGGCCCACGCGACGTGGCTGCGGGCACAGCGACGGCTCGACGGCGAGCGCCCCCTGATCGTGGTCGGCGGTCCCGGGACCGAACCGGAGGACTGGGTGCGCCGCCTGGTTCGCCGGGTCGACCGGGACGTGCTACGCGTACCGCCCGGGCTCGATGACCTCCCGGCGACGCTGCAGGCCGCGACGACCGCCGAGCGGCCTCGCGCTTGGATCTGTCTCGGCAGGCGGTGCCTGGCCCCGCTGGACGACCTGGACGCGGTCGATGCTGTGCTCGACCGGGAAACCTCGGCGGCAGGACCGGCGTGAGGGGGGCGACCGCATGACGCGCGCCATTCGGCAGGCCCGGCAGATCGCCGCAGCCGGCCTTTTCGTCCCCGTGCTCCTCGCCGCTGCCGCTTCGCTGGCGGCCGACCATCTGCGCGCCGAGGACGCGCCAGCGCCGCGCATCGTCAGCCTCGCGCCGCACCTGACCGAACTGGCCTTCGATGCAGGCGCCGCCGACCGGCTGGTGGGGGTGGTCGAATGGAGCGACCATCCACGCCAGGCACGCGAACTGCCCCGGATCGGCGACGCGTTCCGCTTCGACGCCGAGACCATTCTCTCGCTAGGCGCGACCGACGCGATCGCGTGGCAAGGCGGAACGCCGCCGGCCAGTCGCCGCCAGCTCGAGGCGCTCGGCCTGACGGTCCACGCGATCGAGACCCGAACGCTGGATCAGATCGGCCAGGCGCTCCGCTCGCTGGGCCGCCTGGCCGGAACCTCCGCGCAGGCGGATGCTGCGGCGAATCGCTTCCGCGAGCGGCTCGAACAGCTTCGGGCGGCTCCTCGGCAGGGGGAGCCGATCACGGTGTTCTACCAGGTCAGCCAGCGGCCGCTGTTCACCCTCGGAGGGCGCCACGTGTTCAACGAAGTGCTGGCCCTGTGCGGAGCCCGGAACGTATTCGCCGGCCTCGACGTGGAAGCAGCAGCGGTGGGTATCGAGGCGGTCGTCGACGCCGCACCGGACGTCATCCTGGTCGGCGCCGACCGACGCCCCGCTGATGCCTCCGCGGCCTGGGACGCGCGGACCGAGATTCCCGCGGTACGGTGTGGACGCGTGCTGGAAGTGGACGCCGATTCGCTGGTCCGCCCGACCACGCGCCTGCTCGACGGCGCCTCGGCCCTGTGCGAGCGCCTGGACAGGCTCAGGCAGGTTGAAGATCCAGCATGCGGAATCGGCCGCCGCTGAGTTCGGTCCGACCCGGTCGAACCGCGATCGGGGCGCGGAACACGGGGGCATCGACCACGAACGTGTGGAATTCGCCGTTCTCTCCGCAGGGATCGGCCTCGGGCGCGTAGGTGGCCAGCCAGCGCGGCGTCCAGCGGCGACCCAGCGCGGCCGAGTCGATCTTGTCCGTATCCACGCAGCACACCCGAGCATCCAGCCCCTCCCGAGGAAGACGCTCGGCCATCGAAACAGTGTCCTCGCCCCAGATCGGAAAGATCGGGGCGAGGTCGAGATCGCGGCACTGCGACTCGCGGAAGGCGCGGATATCGCCCAGGAACAGGTCGCCGAACGCGATCCGGCCGAGCCCTTCGCGTTTCAGCGGCGAGAGTCCGTCGGCCACGCGGCGCAGGTAGGTGGCGTTGTCACAGGGTTCGGGCAGCGGGATGGCCACGAGCGGAACGCCGAGGCGGTCGGACTGAAGACGAAGCAGGTCGATCGAGGTGCCGTGCAGGGCGACCCGCGCGTTGCCCTCGTTGCAGGTCGTGACCAGCCAGCGCGGTCGATCGGCGGGGCCGAGACTCATGAACGCCGCGACCGAGTCCTTGCCGCCGCTGAACATCAGGGCAAGATCGTCGTTCCGGGTCATGCAGCTGGACGGCGGTTCCGGTCCGGGCCGTTGGACGGCCCGGACCGATCCACGATCAGACGGCTTCGCGGGGTCGAAGCAGCCAGCGGGCCAGGGCCGGCAGCAGCAGCATGGCGCCGATCATGTTGAAGATGAACATGAACGCCAGCAGTACACCCATGTCGGCCTGGAACTTCAGTTCCGAGAACAGCCAGGTTCCCACACCGACGGCCAGCGTGATCGCGGTGAAGAACACCGCCTTGCCGGTCAGCCGCAGCGTGTGCATGTAGGCCTCGTCGAGCGCCATGCCTTCCTTCAGATGGCTTGACAGTCGGCTGTAGATGTAGATGCCGTAGTCGACCCCGATCCCGACACCGAGCGCAACGACCGGAAGCGTGTTGACCTTGAGGCCGATACCCATGAATGCCATCAGCGAATAGGCCAGGTAGCTGACCAGCACCAGCGGCAGCACGATGCAGAGCGTGCCGCGCACCGAGCGGAACGTGATCAGGCACAGCAGGATGATCGCACCGTAGACGTACAGCAGCATCGGGGTCTGAGCGGCACGGACCTCCTCGTTGGTCGCCGCCATCACGCCGACGTTTCCGGTCGCAAGGCGGAAGCACAGGTCACCGCTGCAGTCCGCGGTCGCGCCCGCCTCGGCGCCGGCCGGCACGGCGTCCGGCTCGGCGAAGTCCAGGGACTCGTTCATCAGCTGGCCACGGAGTTCCTTGACGCGATCGACCACGCGCGAGATGGTCTCGGCCTTGTGGTCTTCGGTGAAGATCATCACCGGCATGGCGCTGCAGTCCCGGTTGAGCAGGCCCGAGGAGGTCTCGATGTTCTGCAGGTTCTGGCGCATGATGAACACGTTGCGTGGCAGCACCCGCCAGCGCAGGTTGCCTTCGTTCCAGCCGGCATTGATGACCTTGGCGACCATCGGCAGCGAGATCACCTGCTGCACCCCCTCGACCTGGCGCATCTGCCATGAGAAATCGTCGATCGCATCCATGATCTCGGGGTTCTCGGTGCAGGCCTGAGGCACCGTCTCGGCAATGACCGAGATCAGATCGGTGCCCAGCGAGAACCGCTCCGAGATCAGGCGGGCATCCTGGTTGTAGCGGGCATCCTGGCGGAGTTCGGGCACACCGGCCTCGGAATCGCCGATCTGCATGTCCTGCGACTTGTACAGGGCCCCGGCAAACAGCGCAACGCCGATGACCAGCGTCACGGCGGCCACGCCCGGTCGGGTGAACGACGCCACGAAGCGCCAGACCACGGACGTGCGCGCCGCCTTGGCGAACTGGCGCTCGCGGAACTTCTCGCCGTTGCGCATCCGGACGTAGGACAGCAGCAGGGGAAGCAGGATCAGGTTGGTGAAGATGATGATCGCCACACCGATCGATGCGGTGATCGCCAGTTCCTGGATGATCCGGATATTGATCAGGAGGATGGTCAGGAACCCGATCGTGTCGGACAGCAACGCGATCGCACCCGGCGCGAGCAGGCGCGCGAAAGTCGCCTTGGCCGCGTCGATGCTCGACACGATGTCGATCGACTCCAGGGTGATTCCGTCCTGGTGCAGGCCGGATGGCGAGCGACCGCCGAAGTATTTCTCGGCGGTCCATCCCGAGATCATCTGTACGCCATGACTGACCCCGATCGCGAACACCAGGAACGGCGTCAGGATGTTCATCGGATCGATGCCGAAGCCCAGCAGGCTGAGCGAGCCCAGTTGCCAGATCACGGCGGTCGTCGAGCAGACCAGCGGCAGCACGGTCAGCCAGATCGACTTCGAATACAGCAGCAGAAGCAGCGCGGTGATCGCGAAGGCGACCCCGAAATAGGTCACGACGCCGCGTGCGCCATCGGCCACATCGCCGACGATCTTGGCGAAACCGATGATATGGACGCTGTGGGCCTCGTTCTCGAACTCGTCCTGCAGACTGTCGAGGTAGCAGGCCACCTGCTGGTAGTTCAGGCTGCCGTCGGCGGGCTGCGGATAGGTGTCGGGGTCGGTGCAGGGATTGTCCGGATCGTAGTCCGGGGCCTGGACATCCCCCTCGACGAGATTGGCCCAGACCATCGCACCGGAAAAGTCCTCGGCCACGAGCCGGCCGACTTCGCCCGACTTGATGATGTTGGAACGGACCCGTTCGAACATCTCCGGCGACGGCGCGAAATCGGCGGGAATGACATTGCCGCCGGCAAAACCGTCCTCGACGACCTCGACGAAGCGGACGTTGGGCGTGAAGATCGACCGGACGCTGGCCCGCTCGACGCCCGGCAACAGCATCACGCGGTTGCTGACCTGCTCGAAGGCCTCGAAGAACTCCGGCGTGAACATCTCGCCGTCGCGCGCCATCAACGCGACCATGATGCGGTTCGCGCCGCCGAACTCCCGCTCGTAGTCGAGAAAGGTCTGCATGTACTCGTGATCGAGCGGCAGCTGCTTCTTGAAGCCGGCATCGACCCGCAGCTGCAGCATGGAGTAGGCCATCACCGCCGTGCCGACGATGAACAGCAGCAGGATCAGCGGCCGCAGGGCAAAGATTCCGTCGGCAACGCGGAGATTGAATCCTCTGGGCTTATTCATGGCGCACTCCGTCTTCGCCGACCAGGATCAGGTGGTCGCCCTGGACCAGAACGGCCGCGTAGTCGCTGCCGAGCCGGTCGACCTGCTGCTCGATCGTGCCTTGTTCGTCGATCGTCACGCGGCTCGCCGCGGCGCCTACGATGAGGACACGGTCGTCCGGCAGGTGGGTCGCCCCCATCAGGGTCTGATCGCCGCCGTACTCGAGGATCTCCCAGCGGTCGCCGAAGTCGCAGCTCTTCTGGATGTTTCCGCGAAGACCGAAGGCGATGATGCAGTCATCGAGTTCGATCAGTCCGAACATCGAACCCGTATACGGAAAGCGGAAGCTCTCCCAGGTCTCACCCCCGTCTTCGGAGCGATAGCCGAAACCGCGTTCGGCCGCCATCATCAGTCGACCGTCTTCGAGCACCACCAGGTCGTTCAGGTGACATTCGTAGAATTCGTAGCAGCCCTTGTCGACGAAGACGTCCTCCCCGCCATCGGTTTCCACGTTGGGGTCGCGCTCGAAATCGTCCGGCATGGTTTCCAGGCCGCCTTCGTCTTCGGCGACGTCGCCCCAATCGATCGCCTCGGAGACCAGTCGATCCTCGATCCGCTCCGTTTCCCAGGTCACCCCGCCGTCGGAGGTCACCATGAACCGACCGTAGGCGCCGACCGCGAATCCTTTCAGCGGGGTCAGGAATTCGACATCGAGCAGCGGCTCCTCCGCCTCTTCGTCCCAGTTCTGGATGAACCAGGTACGTCCACCGTCGGCGCTGGACAGGATCGCGCTATCGTGCCCCACCGCCCATAAGCGCCGGCCTTCGCGCTCGATCCTGGTCAGCGTCGACTGGACCGGAACCCGGTCGGCCTGTGCCCAGCTCCGACCGTCGTCGGACAGCAGCACGTGACCTCGCTGACCGACCGCGACGAACCCATCGTCGTAGCGAATGACGTCGAGCAGCAGACTCTGGTCGGCCAGCCGCGCCTCCAGCGCAGGTTCGGGGCTATTGCCTCCAGCGGCATCGCCGGACGAGTCGGACTGGGCGGACAGAAGTCCGGGGACGGCCAGGAGCAGGACCGCTCCCCCGATCGCGGATCTTGAAAGGTGATTCATCGACAACTCCGGGCGGAACTGCGTGACGAAAGCGGCCGGCCCGGAGGACCGGCCGCGAGGTGCGTACCCGCGGAGCGGGAAGCGGGCCTAGCGGCGCCCGCGTGTGCGCAACGCCTGCGGCGTGTAGTTGCTCGGCGCAAGTTCGACGTTGAAGGTATTGACCGGATCCTGGTTGTCCAGGCCCACGGCCACGTAGCGGCCGGACAGCAGGTCCATGTGGGTTTCGATCGTGGTCCAGAACGTCGGCACATCGTAGTAGTTGATCGAATGCGCTTCGGATGCCCGCCACAGATCACCCTGCTGGTCGTAGTGGTCGATCAGCAGGATCTGGTAGGAATCCTCGTCCATGTAGAACGTACGCCGCGAATTGATATGGCGGGTGCCTTCCTTCACGGTGGCTTCCACGATCCACACGCGGTGCAGCTCGTAGCGCATGTATTCCGGGTTCAGGTGGCCGGGCATGACGAGGTCTTCCGGCGTGACGTCCGAGCCGTGGGCGCCATAGGAGTTGTACGGCACGTACATCTCCTCCTTGCCGACGACCTCCCAGTCGAAGCGGTCCATCGCTCCGTTGAACATGTCGGTCATGTCGTTGGTGCGCAGGCCATCGGAGGCCGTACCCGGGTTGTCGTAGGCAACGTTCGGCGCGCGGCGGACGCGGCGCTGGCCCGGGTTGTAGATCCAGGCCTGGCGCGGCTGCTGGATCTGGTCCAGCGTCTCGTGCACCAGCAGGATGTTGCCCGCCAGGCGTGCCGGCGATTCCACTTCCTGGAAGAAGTACAGCAGGATGTTGTTGGTGTCGGCGATCGTGACGCCTTCCTTGTAGTACAGGCCGAGGATTTCCTCGCGCAGCTTCACGAGCTGGAAGTTGCCGCCGGCGGTCGGAGCGACCTGGTTGTTGTAGCGCGTACCGCCCGTGCCCTTGTACTTGAGCTTGTGGTTCCACATCAGCTCGTAGGCGTTCTGCGGGATCGGGAACGGGAAGCCCTCGGCCGCGTTGGTCACACCTTCGCCGTCGGAGACCAGCTGCGCCGTCGACGCATTCTGGATCGTCATCTCGTAGGTGCGTTCCGGGAACGACGCGCTGCGGCGCGTCGGAAAGACGCGCATGTAGTAGGTGTCCGGGTACCGCTCGAAGGTCGCGATCTGACCCGCCGACAGCTGGTCGGCGTAGTCCTGGTAGTTCTCACCGGTGATCACGAACTCCGGCCGGTCGTTCGGGAACGGATCCGGATGCCGGTCGCCGGGCTGGAAGCCTGCCGGCCAGTCGTCGCGCGTCAGTCCCCCGGTCCAGGCCGGAATCGTGCCGGCGGCGTTGCCGGCGCGCGGCGAACCCATCGGCGTCAGATCGTTGCCGAGGCGCGCAATGTTCTGCGGGCTGTCGGCAATGATGCCTTCGGCAGCGCCGGAATCGGCACTGCCGGACGATGCCGACGCCGACGCGCTGGCCCGGGCCTCGGCCTGGCGACGCGCCTCGGCCTCGGCAGCGGCCTGCTCGGCGGCCATGCGTTCGGCTTCCTCGGCAGCAGCCTGCTCGGCGGCCATCCGCTCGGCTTCGGCGGCAGCTTCGGCGGCGGCGGCCTCCTCGGCGGCACGTCGCTCGGCTTCCGCTTCCGCGGCGGCCTGCTCGGCAGCCATCATTTCCGCTTCGGCGTCGGCTTCGGCGGCGGCCTCGGCGCGGCCGGCCGCTTCTGCGGCGGCAGCCTCTTCGGCAGCACGGCGTTCGGCTTCGGCGCGCGCCTCGGCCTCGGCGGCTTCGCGTTCGGCACGCGCGGCAGCTTCCGCAGCGGCGACCTCGGCAGCCGCGGCTTCCTCGGCGGCGCGACGCTCGGCTTCAGCGCGAGCGGCTTCCTCGGCCGCTGCACGTTCGGCTTCGGCCTCGGCGCGGGCGGCAGCCTGCTCGGCAGCGCGGCGCTCGGCTTCGGCGCGTTCGGCCTCGGCTTCAGCGCGCTCGGCGGCTGCCTGCTCGGCGGCAGCCTGTTCGGCGTCCATCGACTCGTCCGGAGTAGTGCTGCACGCGGCCAGCGCGATGGCGAGTCCCGCTGCAAGCAGCAGGGCGATCGTTTTCTTTGTCAGGTTCGTCATCCGTTAGTCCTCCGCGTCAGAACGAGTAGCTGATGGAGCCCGAGACGAAGTCCCGGTCGCCGATCAGGTTGTTGGTGCCGGCGCCGAAGAAATTCGTGTAACCGAAATCGACTCGCCAGTTCGACAGGTAGGAGAAACCCAACCCGAGCGAAACGGACTTGCGGCCCTCGATGAAGTTGCCGCCCGGCCCCGGCGAGGTGCCGGTCACGTCGTGGTTGAAGGCCAGTCGCGGCGTCATGTTCCAGGCCGATCCGAACACCGCGTTGTAGGTCGGTGCGACGACCAGGCGGTAGCCCCAGCTGAACGGCGTTGCGAAGCCGTCGGTGGTGGTGACCGGGTTACGCAGGTCGCCGCCGGTGAGCTGGTTGCCCGAGCCGCCGCCGGTGTCCGTGCCGGGCCCTTCGAAGCGCAGTTCGCTGTTGCTCGGCAGGTCCCAGACGTGGGTGGCCCCGAACTCGGTGACGAACGCGATCTGGTTGGCGCCGATCGGGTTGTTCGGACCGAACAGCTTGGTCAGCGTGAACTGCGCCTGCGAGACTTCGCGCTCCAGGTAGCCCTGGATCACTTCGCCGGGCGCGTACTGGCCGAGCTGGCTGTTGAAACGCAGCGCCGGCTCCGGAATCACCGCGTTGAGCGGCGACAGGCCGGCGAACAGCAGTTCGACGTCGTCGATCTGCAGCGGCAGGTTCGGTCGGTAGCTGACCTCACCCTGCAGGGCCCAGGTTTCGAACACCGTGGTGTTGAAGCTCACCCCGAACGAATCGATGTCCTCGGGGTAGACCACGTTGACCCGGCCGGTGGACGTGTCGCTGCTGGTCACGGCCTGGCCGTTGAGCACCGGCAGGCGGCTGTGATAGCGCAGGTAGTACAGCCCGAACTCGGTGTCGTTCAGCCACGGGGCGAAGTAGCGGAAGGCGATCCCGTACTGGCCCGTGTCGCTGGGACGATCATCGAGCCCGCGCGGCAGGTTGCCGGGCGGGAAGCAGGTCTGCGGCAGCGGGTCAACGCCGCAGCCGGGAAGCGGCAGCGGGTCGTCCGGCAGCAGGCCGAATCCGAGCATGGCGTACTGGCCGCCGTCGGTGGCGAAGTCGTTGGTCGAGAAGTACGAGCCGGCCGGCTCCGGTTCGACCCGGTCCCACTCGTACATGTAGATGCCTTCGACCGACAGGTTCGGCGTCAGCTCCAGCGAGGAATAGACCATGCCCAGCGGCACGAACGCATCGCGCAGCTCGGCACCGGCGGTGCGGATCGCCGAGACGTCGACCGGGTTGATCACGTTGATGCCCCCCGGCAGGAAGGTCGACTCACCCCAGCTGACCACCTGACGGCCGACGCGCACCGTCAGCAGCTTGTCGGCAACCGTGAAGTCGCCGTAGACGTAGGCGTCCAGAAGACGGGCACGCTCGCCGACGAAGTTCTTCGCGTCCTCGCTGAGACGGTTCTTGTCGTTCAGCGTGAAATCGTAGAAATAGTTGCCGCGAACGAAGGCGCCGTAGTTCTTGTAGCCGATCTCCAGTTCCGACGTGATCCGGGCCTGGTTGAAGATCAGGTCGCACTGATCGAAGTTCAGGTTGCCGTCGTCGGAGTTCGCCGAGAAACGGCCCGGCGCCGCGATCTGCTGCTCGATCGGCAGGAACGAGATCGCCGGATTGAACACCGACTTGGCGACCAGGTCCTCGTCGCGCTCTTCGACGCGCATGCCCATCGAGTACGACACCGTGGTGTCCAGGTTGATGCTGACCTCGCCGGTGCTGAGGTCGACCGCAGCCGCCGGTCCGGCAACCAGGCCGAGAGCAATGGCAGAGGCGAGCAGCGAACGACGCGGCAGCCCTGTCGTGGTTTTGAGGTTCTTCATGAATCGATCTCCCTTGCTCAGTCGGTCTGGATGACGGACGTGTCGGTGACGACCACCGTCGTGCCGCCGGACAGGATCATGCTGGCCGCCTGGCCCTGCATCTCGACGGTGACCGCGGGGTTCGCCGACGGATCGAGCAGCGAGCCGTGGCTACCGGCGGTAAAGCGCGTCGCGCCGCGAATGCCCATCGGATCCTGGGTGGTGCCGGTGATCGGGTCCAGCCCCATCACGCGGATCAGCGGCTCGGTGCCCGAAAGCGGCGCACCCGGCACGGTGTTCGGAACGACCGTGTCGCCGGCGACCTGGTGGAGCAGGATCGAGTTGTTCTGCACGGCGACCCGGGCCCAGTTGATCGGATCGGCGGAATCGACCACCGTCTGGGCTGCGCCCAGGAACTGGAAGAAGTCCGGCGAGTCCGGCTCGACTCCGGCCTGCTGCAGGCCCGCGCGAATCACCGGACCGAAGGTCTGCGAACCAGCGAGGAGGTTGGCGATGCCGCCACCCGGGACCGAGAGGACCGCGTTGCTGACGGTCGGCTCGACGCCGAGGAACGCGGTGCCGACGATCGAACCCAGCGACAGACCCGTGAAGTTGATGTTCGAGCCATCGAAGTCCGGCAGCGAATCGCCGTCGACGTCGATGTTCGGGATGTTCAACGCCAGCGTCGACAGGTCGACCTGTGCCTGGCGGTTGTTGTCGCGCGCGGTCAGCAGGCTCTGCAGGTTGATGAAGTACGCACCGGAGCTGTCGATGTTGCCGTCGGGGCCGGGTGCGCCGGTCGCGTTGTCCTGCAGGTCGAGGTCGAAGGTGCGTTCGGTCGCCCCTGGAATCGCGGCAAACGGCGTGTTGCCGATATACAGCGCGGCCAGCGGCTGGCTCGGGTCCGTAGGGTCGGTCTGGGTGATGCCGTGCAGCGGCAGGTCCATCGAGACCACCGCGAAGCCGATCGAGGCCATGGTGTCGGCAATGGCCAGCGCCTGCGAACGATTGCCCGTGATGCCGTGCTGGAAGATCACCACCGGCCAACCGCCGGCCGGCTTGACCTGGCCGGAAAACTCGTTCGGCACGGTCACGAGGATCGGCGCGACCTGGCGCGCACGTTCGACCGGCAGCGGGTTGGCGACCGTGACGTTTGTCGAGGTCGGATCCAGCCCCAGGGAATCGAACGGCGGGATGTAGTTGCCCGGCGCGGCTTCCCAGAACTGGTTCAGCGGCGCGGTCGGGTTCTCCGCCGAAGGCACGCCGAGGAAGTACGGCAGTTCGACGACGCCGATCAGTACGTCGGCGATGCCCGGCGAGGCGCCCGGCGGCAGCACGTCGGCGGTCGTCAGACCGGTCGGCCCGACCTGCGCCGAGGTCGGCGACAGCGTCGAACGGATCACGCTCAACACCGGAGTGATCGACTGGGTCGTCGCGGTCCAGGAAAGCACGATGTCTTCGCGGTTCAGACCGGTCGCGGCGATCGTTGCGTTCTCCTGCGAGTTGGTGATCTGGCGCAGCGGCTCGAGTGCCTGGGCCGTAGCGTTGTCCAGCAGCGGCTCGGTGCTCACGCCACCGGCTGTGACCAGTGGCGAGGTGCGCTTGGTCAGGAAGTAGGTCTGCGACGGGGTCGCCACGTTTCCTTCCGGATCCTGGACACCGTCGGTCACGACCGCCATGTAGGCCGTCAGCTCCTGCAGCGGCACGAGTGGCACGATCGCGATCGTACGCCCGGTCGGATCGACCGAGGACACCGCAGCGACGTATTCGGCGCCCGGCGTCAGCTCACGATTGACCTGCTGGACGGCAACACTGCCCTGAACGAGCTGGACTTCGAACAGGCGAACGGTCGAGCCGGGCACGATGGTGCTGGGATCGACCGGCGCCGACATCGTGAACGACCAGGGCGAAACGGTGCTGAAGCCGTCGAGCGCGTTGAGCGCGACCTGCGGATCACTGAAGTCGTCCGGATCGGCGACCGGGATGTTCAGCGTCAGATCGGTCGTACCGAGAAGCAGAAGGTTGATGGGGAACGGCAGCACGCCGTTGGACGGATCGAAGTTGGCGGTAATGACTGCGGTGGTCGGTCCGCCATCCGGATTGGTCGACGGCTGGGTCGGCACCGAGCGGTCGGTGCTCGAACTGCCGCCGCAACCCGCAAGGATGGTCAGCGCCAGCGCGAACGCCGGGATCAGACGATACTTCATCAGATTTTCTCCCCGAAGCTTGAGCTTGTCGGTCGTTATTTATGTAGGGCTCCGGCCGGAAACGGGCAGCGGCTCGGATTCGCCCTCGTATGATATGAACAGGCTCCGCGCGAATGCAAGCGGCACAAGGCTTCCCCCGTTCGAATGCAGAGCCTACCCGAATCGGCGCTGCCGCGGGTCACCGGTCGCGTCTCGATGCGACATTCGACGATCCAGCAGATTTGCGCAGCGGGACCGAATTCGGGCAAGGTACGCGCTTTCCCGACCGGCCGAGCCAATGACCGCACCCCGCACCGCCTCTACCCTTCGCGCCGCGATCGGCCCGGGCCTGCTGATGGCTGGCGCGGCGGTCGGCGTGTCCCACCTGGTCCAGTCGACCCGCGCCGGTGCCGAATACGGCCTTGCGTTGGCGGTGCTGGTCGTCATCGGCTGCGTACTCAAGTTCCCTTTCCTCGAGTTCGGACCGCGGTACGCGGCGGCCACGGGCGAGAGCCTGGTGGCCGGCTACCGTCGCATGGGGCGATGGGCGCTCGGGCTGTTCGCACTGATCACCGTGAGCACGATGTTCATCGTCAGCGCCGCCGTAACGCTGGTGACCGCCGGACTGGCCGGGTTGCTGTTCGGGCTCGACCTGTCGGCCACCGCGCTTTCCCTGCTGGTGCTGACCGCATGCACGGCGCTGCTGGTGTTCGGCCACTACCGCGCGCTCGACCGGATCATGAAGGTCATCATGGCCGGGCTGGCCCTGGTCACGCTCATCGCGGTCGTGCTGGCGCTTGGCGCGGCCGCCGATGGCGCCGGCTTCGAGCGCCTCGCCGCAAGCCTGAGCGACGATCGCCTGCGGACCGGCGCCACGCTGGGCTTCGTGCTGGCGCTGCTGGGCTGGATGCCGATCCCGCTGGACGCGGCGGCGTGGCATTCGCTGTGGACGGTGGAACGAGCGCGGCAGACGGGACACCGGCCGAGTCTCCGCGAGGCGGCCGTCGACTTCCACATCGGCTACGCCGGGGCCACGCTGCTGGCCCTGGCCTTCCTGCTACTCGGCGCGTTGACCATGTACGGCACCGGATCGGAGTTCGCAGGCGGGGCCGTGGCCTTCGCCGGAGAGTTCGTCGACCTGTACGCCCGCAGTCTCGGCGACTGGTCGCGTCCGTTGATCGCGACCGCCGCGCTGGCGACCATGCTTTCGACCACCCTGACCGTGATCGACGCGTTTCCGCGCGTGCTCCGCGCACTCATCGAGCAGGCCGCGGCCGCGGACGAAGACAGCGACCAACCCGACCCGGCCCGCCACCGCGCGCTGTACCTGTCCGGCCTGGCATTGATCGTGGTCGGTGCCCTCGGCGTCATTGCCGTGTTCGGCGCGCAGTTCACGGCGCTGATCGACTTCATCACCACCGTGTCCTTCCTGGCCGCCCCGGTGGTGGCGTGGCTCAACCTGCGGTTGCTGACCGGCCGCTGGACGCCCGAGCATGCACGGCCGGGACCGGCCCTGCGCGGGTTGTCCTGGGTCGGACTGATCTTCCTGGTGGCGTTCTCGGTGCTCTGGGCAGGCTGGCGCCTGGCCGGCTGATCAGTTACCCGCCTCCAGCCACCGCTGGATGCGTTGCCAGGTGGGCTCGACCATGGGCAATACCCGCTCGAGCGCGTCGGCGTTGCGCTTCCATTTTTCGGGATCGGGTCGAGTCAGCGTGTGGCGCGACAACGGCAGTTCGCCGTCGACGGTCGGCGGCGCCAGGTCAAGCTGCGAACAGAGGGTCTTGAGCGCGCCTTGCGGGTCGTCGACCAGCGCTTCGTAGCGAACCGCCACGACCCGAGGGCAGGCATCGCCTTCCAGCGCGTCGAGAATCGCCTCGTGCGCGGCCTGCCACTGGCGCGCCGCGATCGTCGCCACGTCGTCGGCCGGCAGGTCCCGCCAGCCCGGGATCAGCAGCAGCGACCAGGGCGCCCCACCCCAGCCGGGCAGCTCCGGATAGGTCACGAAGCGGCCCGACCGCCATGCGTCGATGATGCTGCTGATGTTCTCGCGCGGATGCCGGACCAGGTAGACCAGCTGCATGCCGGGAAAGACCTGCTTTAGGAACGGCAGACGGAGCGCGTTCTTGGGCGTCTTCTCGAGCAGCCGCACTTCCGGCCCCTTCTCGACCAGGCCCTGTTCGCCCTCGTGCGCTCGTACCGCCTGAACGAATCGCTGGCGCAGGGCCTCGATCGTCGCCGCATCGGCGTCTGCGGCCGTCAGCGCGTTCGACGCGAAATCGCGCTGCGCCGGGTTCAGCGCAGGCAGGCCTTCGATCACGCCATGACTTTCACCGCCGACCGTGACCACGGCCGGCGAGCGGGCCATGGTCTCGAACAGCAGCGTGCTGCCGGAGCGGGGTGCTGCAGCGATCACGATGGGGCGGCCCATTCTCACGCTGGCGGGAGCCCCTCGGTGATGACCGGACGTGCCCGTCGACGGCTTCGTTGCCGGCGCCGCGAGGCGCAACGCGCTTCCGATCAGCACCTTCTCCAGTACGTCGACGACGTCCGCCCCATTCGGGAACTGCAGCTGGCCGGCAAAGGCTTCGAGCTGCTCGCCGAGCCCGACCAGCGCACGGCGATACGCCGCCCGCCCTTCCGGACCCGCCCCGAAGCGTGCCCACAGCCCCCGCCACTGGAAACGGAATCGCTCGAGGACGGCCTGCAGCTGGCGCTCGACCTCGGCCGGCGGATCGGCCGCGCGCAGGTCGTCGAGCATGGCCGCGATCAGGCTTTCCTGTTCCCAGGGGGTCATGACGCTCGGTGCGTTCGTCGTCTCGAAATGCAGCCGCGCCGAGTCGCCCGATGAGAACGGAACATCTCTGGGACTGAAGCCGTCGCGCGGCTGGAACGGGTTGCTCGAACCGGCCAGCAGGTCCCAGAGCGGCCCCGACCCCACCGTGTCGCAGACCAGGTGCACGCGCGGCGCGCTGTCGGGGTTGGTCACCTTGTGGATCTTCCAGGTGTCGAAGACCCAGCATTCGCCGGCCCGCATGTGCACCGATCGTTCGCCGCAGTGAAAGCGCACGCCGGGCGAAGTGCGGATCGGCACATGAATGCGCATTCGCTGGTGCCAGTAATAGTTCTCGTCGAAATGGGGCTGGGCCTCCGCCGAGCCGCCGATGCGCATCAGGCGCGAGCGGCCGATCACGGTGGCGAACGATGCCATCACCTGCTGCAGGTACGGGCATCGCTGGAGCACCGGCGTCGGCGCCATCGTGCCGGACAGGTCGTCGTTCTGCCCGCCGCCGGCGGTGACCAGCAACAGTGCGTCGTTGTCGGCGAACCCCTGCGGATGGGGGCGCCACGCCGAAGCGGGCACGGCATCGATCTCGGCCTGCAGCCGCGCGGCATCGAAGCGCAGCGGCAGCTGCAGGAACTCGGCGGGTAACTTCATCGGGAGAATTGATTCGCGGAGACGTTGCGCCTATTATCCACCCGGGGAAGTTGTGATACACATCAAATAATCAGCGCCCTGACGCGAACGGCTCGAACCCGTCGCGGGCTGGCGCCTACCCGAGGGAGATTCCAACGATGTCCGGAACGATTCGACCGTCCCGCCTCCACGCCGCCATGCGTGAGGCCCTTTCGACCCTGCGCCGTCCCGCGGCCTGGGCCTCCCTGGGACTGGCCGCCGGCGGCCTGCCGGCGCTGCCGGCGCTGGCGCTGGACGACGGCGCCGCGGCGACCGCTACGGTCAGCGATACGCATCGAAGCCCGGCCGCACTGGTTGTCATCGACGCCGGTATCGTCGACGGCGATGCGCTGCTGGCCGGGTTGCCCGCCGGCGCGCGGGTCGCACGCCTTTCCGACCACGCCGACCCGCTCGGCGCGTTGACGGCATTGATGGCCGCCCACCCCGGTACCCGCGAGCTGCACCTGGTCACGCACGGCGCGCCGGGCGAACTGCAGTTTGCCGGCGGCGCGGTCACGCGTAGCGAACTGGACCGCTATGCCGCGCGCCTCGAGTCCTGGTTCGGCAACGGCCGCGGCGGCATCGTGCTGTACGGCTGCGACGTGGCCTCCGGCGCCTCCGGCGGCGAGTTCATCGAAACCCTCGGCCGCCTGACCGGCGTCCCGGTCTGGGCCTCGGACGATCCGACCGGCAACACCGCTCGCGGCGGCGACTGGACGCTTGAGCGTACGACCGCGCTTGCGAGCCGCGCACCGATCTTCGGCGATGCAGCGCGCGCCGAATTCACCGGTCTGCTGGGCAGCATCACGGTCACCGATGCCGGCGACAGCGGCCCCGGCACGCTTCGCCAGGCGGTTCTGGACGCCAACGCAGCACCCGGCCCGGACGCGATCGATTTCGATCCCGGTCTCAGCGGCAGCACGATCACGCTGACCAGCGGCGAGATCGACATCACCGACGACCTCCAGATCACTGGTCCGGGCGCGGCAGACCTGACGATCAGTGGCAACGACAACGACCGGATCTTCGATATCTCGTCGTCGGCCTCCGAAGTGACGATCTCGGCGCTGACGCTGACCGAAGGCTTTGCCTACAACGAAGACGGCGGCGCGATCCACAGCCTGGCGTCCAGCCGGCTGACGATCACCGACTCCGTGATCACTGGCAACCAGGCCTACAGCTATTACGGTTTTCGAGGCAGCGACGACGCTTCGCGCGGAGGCGGCGGTTACGGCGGCGGAAACGGCGGCGGCGTGGCGCAGTTCGGCGGCGAACTGGTCATCACCGGCACCACCGTCTCGAACAACTCGGCCAAGTACGACGGCGGCGGTATCCGGTTCATCGGCAGCGACAGCGACGAGATGCTGCAGATCGACCTGTCGACCATCACCGGCAACACGGCCGGCGCATTCGGCGGCGTCTACTACGGCGGCTCCGGCTTCGGCGGCGGCATTGCCATCGAGCGAGGCGACTACGGCGGTACGCTGACGATCTCGAACACCACGATCGCGTCGAATACGGCGAACTCCGGCGGCGGCCTTTCGCTCTACGCCGATGCGCTGAGCAGCCAGAGCTACGGGGCGGCGGTCCTCGGCACGCTGACCATCTCGAATTCGACGGTGCAGAACAACACCGCGCGCAACGCCGGCGGCGGACTGTTCCTCTACGGCGAGGAAGACATCAACGAGATTCTGATCACCGACAGCCAGATTCTCGACAACCAGGTCGAGAACCAGGGGCCGCCCGTTCGCGGCGGCGGCAACAACGGCGGCGGCGGCGGACTGCTGTTCGCAAACGATTACGGACTCGGCGGCCTGACCATTCAGGACACCACGATCAGCGGCAATTCCGCCCGGGTCGGTGCCGGAGCGCTGGTGATCTTCGAAAGCTACGGCTCCGACGTGCTGATCGAGCGCAGTACGATCAGCGGCAACGATGCGGCCCCGCCGATGCCGATGCGCGGTGGCCAGGGCGGCTTCGGCGGCGGCCTTGCGCTGCTGAACGAAGAAAGCATCAATGGCGGGCCGTACGGTTCGCTGACGATTCGCGACAGCACGATCAGCGGCAACAGCGCCGACCGCACCGGCGGCGGCGTGGCGGCGTTCACGCCGGACGGTCTGTACGGCGGCCCGCAGCGCTCCGGCGAGACGACCGGCGGCCTGACGCGCTCGGGGGGCAGAAAGGCCCATCGGGATCATCGCGGCAAGGCCGGACAGGACCATGCGCCCGAACGCACGGCCGATCGCGGTGGCTACTACTACAACCGACTGATCAGCGAGGTCACGATCGAGAACACCACGATCAGCGGCAACCAGGCCGGATTCGGTGGCGGACTGGGCGCGGCCGCTCTCGGGTCGCGCGGCCTGGCACTGGTCAACAGCACCGTCAGCGGCAACACCGCGTCCTACGACGGCGGCGGCATCGACCTGCGCGGTGTCGGCTTCACGATCAACGGCAACGAGGCTGACCGGGACCCGCAGGCGGCAGGCCGCGGAGGCTATCTGCTCGAGCTGGACGCGTCCTTCGCGACCATCGCCGACAACAGCGCCAGCGGGGGCGCGCGCGGTGCGGGCGCTGGAGGAGTAGCCATCAACGCCTATGCCAGCGCGACCTTCCGCAACAGCATCGTGGCCGACAACGGCTATGACATCTCCGGCGACGCCAATGCCGATTTCACGCTGATCGAGGATGCAAGCCAGGCGACCATCACCGGCGCGAACAACCTGGTCGGCTCGGATCCGGTGCTCGGACCGCTGCAGGACAACGGCGGACCGACCCTGACCCACCTGCCCGACCCGACCAGCCCGGTGATCGATGCCGGCGACCCGGCCTTCACGCCGCCGCCGGACTTCGACCAGCGAGGCACCGGTTTCCCGCGCGTGACTGCAACGGCACCGGACATGGGAGCGGTCGAGGGCGAGCTGCCGCCGAACATCGCGATCGCACCGGATCCGCTGGACTTCGGCATCCAGAAGGTCGGCGAGACCACTGCTCCGCAGTCGGTGACGATCTCCAATACCGGTGGCCTGCTGGACGTCAGCGCGGTCAGTGCCGCAGGCGGTTCATTCGCCGCAGCGGGCGGCACCTGCGGCGGGACGCCGTTCAGCCTGGCCGACGGGGAAAGCTGCACGCTGGACTTCACCTTCACGCCGATCGCCGTCGGCGTCGACAGCCTGGGCATCACGCTGACGACCAACGACAGCGACGGGCCCGACACGTTCCTGCTGACCGGCGAGGGTGCGCTCGGCGAACTGGACATCACGCCCGATCCGGTTGATTTCGGCAATGTGACCGTCGGATCCACCGGCGGGCCGCAATCGGCCACGCTGGAGAACATCGGCGTGGTCGATGTGGTGGTCAGCGCGATCGACGCGGCCTCGGTTCCGTTCACCGCGGCCGGAGGAAGCTGCGGCGCGCCGCCGTTCACGCTGGCCCCGACCGCGACCTGCACGGTCGACTACACCTTCACTCCCGCAGCGGTCGGCCCGGCCACGCAGGCGCTGGACGTCACCAGTGACGGCAGCACCTCGCCGGACCCGATCAATCTCTCGGGGACGGGCGTCGGCACGCCGACGATCGGCCTGAGCACCAACGACGTCAACTTCGGCACGATCTCGCTGGGCGCGGGCGGCACCGCCCTGGTCACGCTGACCAACACCGGCTCGGTTGCGCTGGACGTGTCGTCCATCACCGATCCGGCGCCGCCGTTCTCCCTGACCTTCGGGGCGCGCGGCGCGGCGCTGTGCTCCAACCCGCCGTTCACGCTTGCTGCATCGACCAGCTGCGACATCCAGGTCGGCTTCGCCCCGGCCGCCAGCGGTGCCTACTTCTCCAGCTTCGACATCCTCAGCAATGCGCCG
Source organism: Wenzhouxiangellaceae bacterium (assembly GCA_965222675.1). Taxonomy (GTDB): domain Bacteria; phylum Pseudomonadota; class Gammaproteobacteria; order Xanthomonadales; family Wenzhouxiangellaceae. The sequence continues at coordinate 3,184,368 of OZ244963.1, forward strand.
AGCTCACCGGACACGGTGAACCTGGAGGGCAGCGCCGGGGAAGCGATCGCGATTCCCGCCCTGGGACGCTGGGGGCTGGTGCTGTTCGGCGGCGTGATGGGCCTGCTCGGCTGGCTCGGCCTGCGGCGGCGCGGCACAAGCTGACCCCCCCCCAGGACAGTCTTCGTATGCACGCGGCCGGGCCTTCCCGGCCGCGTTTCGTTTCAGGCGACGCGTTCAGTCGAGCCGGAAGCGCGGATCGTCGGGGGCGAAGGGGCGTTCGGCGGTCTGCTCGGCTTCGTAGCGGGCCAGGTTGGCCTGCAGGTCGGAACGCCGTTCCAGCTCGCCGACCTTGAGCGCCTCGAAAATGGCGGCGGCCTGGAGATCGACCGCATCGGTGAACTGCCCCAGCGCGGCGTGGACCATGGCCAGGGTTTCCGACGAGGCCAGGCCGGGACGCGCATCGTAGATCTGCTCGCTCCAGGCCAGGGCTTCGGCGAGCGTCTCGTCGTCGACGTCGACGTCGAGGCAGCTGGCCCGCATCCGAGCGAGCGCCGAGAGTAGCGCCGAGTCCCGCGGGGTCGCCGCGTCGAAGGCCGCCTGGAGCGGCGGCAACGCCGCCTCGCAGGCGCCGCTGGCCAGGCGGGTCATGCCCTGCCAGTACAGCAGCCGGGCCTGTTCGGTCGGCTCCGCGGCCTGCTCGGCCAGCTCGGCGAACTGGTCGGCTGCGCGATCGTACTCGCCCTGGTGGAGCCAGATCCGGGCGCGTCCTTCCAGCGCCTGGGGCATGCCGGGCTGCAGGGTCAGCGCTCCGGCATAGGCCCCCAGGGCCTGCTCGATCGAACCGGTCAGCGCCTCGACCTGACCGAGCACGACCCAGTCCTCGGCGCTCATGCTGCCGAGCTCGCGGAGCTGGCGCAGCGCATTGCGCGCCAGCTCGTACTGACCGGCCCGGGCCAGCACCTTGCCGTAGGCGGCGACCACGTCGGAATTGTCCGGCGCCAGCGTCACGCCCCGGCTGAGCATCTGGACCGCGGCGTCGAAATCGCCGCGATCGGCCTGGGCCAGGCCGGCCTCGAGGTAGAACTGGGGGCTGCGCGACAGCTGCTGGATGCGCAGCATGATCGGATCGTCGATGGTCGGCTCGCCTTCACCGGCGCGGTCCAGCGCAACGCGCGCCTCGTCGACCCGGCCGAGATCGCGCAACGCCTGGCCGAGCGAGAAATACAGCCGCGTACCGGCCGGATCGATCGACAGCGAGCGGCTCAACAGGTCCACCGCGTCCCCAGCCCGTCCATCGGCCAGCGCGGCCCGCCCCAGCCCGCCGAGGGCGGCGGTAGCGTCCGGCGCCAGCCGCAGCGCGGCCTCGAAATCGGCCTGGGCGGCCAGCACGTCGCCCTGCTCCAGCAGTGCCCGACCGCGGCGAATCCGGGCCGGCACCAGGACATCGGGAAACGCCTGGTCCAGCGCCTGGCTGAAGCGCTCCACGGCCCGCTCGGAATCGCCTTCGAGCGTGGCCAGCACCCCGAATCGGTACGCCAGATCCGACCGGCCGGGCTGCAGGGCCTCGACCTGGCGCCACGCCGCATCGGCCTGGGGCAGGTAGTCGTGGGCGAAGTACGCGTCGCCCAGGGCCAGCCATGCATTGGCCCGCGGGATGGGCTCATCGGTGTTTTCCAGCAGGTCGGCCATCGCGTTGCGCGCTTCGGTCAGGGCGTCGCGCACCGGGCCGGCGGCGTCGCTCAGGTCGGGCGCGGGCACCTCGGCCAGCCGGTCGGACAGCGGATCGTCCTGCGCCAGGGCACCGGTCGCGAAGACGGTAGCGAGGAGGGTCGGCAGGACCAGGGCGAGAGCGCCGGCCAACAGGGACGACCGGTCATCGGGAAATCGTTTCATGGAGTCACTCTTCTACGGATGGGGACGGGGCACCCCGGCCCCGCACGAGTTCATGGTAGTGATCGACCTCGAGACCGAGGAAGCGTTCCCGCTGACCGCCGGGCCAGCGCACTTCCACGTCGACCGGACCGGCGCGCTCACCGAGCCCGATCACCGCGCGCGGGTCGTTGGCCGACGCGTAGGAACCATCGCTGCGAGCCCTCACCGTGCCAGCGGGGCCATCCGGCGAAACGACTCGCACGCTGGCCGGCAGCGGGTCGCGGGCGCCGTTGGCGGCGCGCAGATCGACGCCGACCCAGTGCGAGCCTGGCTCGGTCACGTTGCGCAGGACCTGCGCCGGGCCGCGGTTGCTGGCGACGACCACGTCGACGCGGCCGTCGTTGTCGAGGTCGCCGAAGGCCGCCCCGCGCCCGGTCCGATCGACCTGCAGCGCCGGACCGGCCTCGGCGGTGGCATCGCGGAAGCGGTCCTCCGCGCCGGCGAACAGTTGGTCGGTCTGGTGGTACGGCCAAGACGCGTCGCCTTCGACCGGGTCACTCTGACCGACGGAGTCACTGACGACGTCGCTGACAACGCCGCCGTTGGCGACGTACAGGTCGAGCCGGCCATCGCGATCGAAATCGACGAAGGCCGTGCCGAAGCCGGTCTTCGCCAGGCTCGGCGGGCCCAGGCCGCTGCTCGCCGTGGCATCGGTGAACCAGCCCTGGCTGTCGTTGCGGTACAGGGTGTTGGTCTCGCGCACCAGGTGGGTGATGAACAGGTCGAGGTCGCCGTCGCTGTCGAAGTCGCCGGCGTCGACCCCCATGCCCGCTTCGGCGGCGCCCGAGGCGTTGACCGCGTTTCCGGCCAGGAACGCCTCGTCGACCCAGGGCTCGTCGCCCGGGTTGAGCCAGTACTGGTTGGGCTTGCCGTCGTTGGCGACGTAGAGATCGACCCGGCCGTTGCCGTCGAAGTCCGCGGCGATCGCGCCGAGTCCGGGCTGGGGCGCCGCGCTCAGACCGACCGCACCGGAAGCATCGCGAAAGCGCCCGTCGCCTTCGTTGACGAACAGCGCGTCCGGCGCCGGCGGATAGGCCGAGGGCGAGCAGTAGTCGAGCCGGCTGCTGCCGGCGGCCCGGCAATCGCGATGGTCCTCGAAGGACCAATCGACGTAATTGACGACCAGCAGGTCCAGGCGGCCGTCCCGGGTGACATCGGCGAAGCTCGCGCTGACGCTCCAGCGTGGATCGCCGACGCCGGCCGCTTCGGTAACGTCCGAGAACGTTCCGTCGCCGTTGTTGCGCCAGAGCTGGTTGGGGCCGACGTTGAGCAGGTACAGATCCGTGTCGCCGTCGCCGTCGTAGTCCGCTGCCGCCACACCCTGGCCGTAGCCGCGCGCGTCGATTCCGGCCTTGTCGGTGACGTCGACCAGGCGGATCCGGCCGCCGGGCTCGGTGACGTTGCGGTACAGCCGGTCGCCGTGGATCCGGTCGCCCGGTGCCGTGTCCGGGTCGAAGCGACCGCCCTGGACGAGGTAGAGGTCCAGGCGGCCGTCGCCGTCGTAATCGAACAGCGCCGCGCCGCCGCCCATGATCTCGGGGAACCAGAACCGGCCCTCGGCACCGTTGACGTATTCGAAGTCCAGACCGGCCTCCGACGACACGTCGACGAACCACGCGGCCGCCGCGCTCGACGAAGCACCGAAGGACAATGCGCCGAACAACAACGTGCCGAACGAAAGTGCGGCGATCACGGCCGGAACCGGACTGCGAGAAGGAAGATGCATGGGCTTTGACGTGCGGTGCGGGATCGTTCACCAGAAGCCGGTCAGGATACCGGACAATCGGGTCTGACGAAGACCGCGCATGGATGCCCTCCCCGACCGTGACCGCCGCCGAACCGACCGACTCGACCATCGACCCCGCCACGCGGCGCCGTATCGCCGTGATCAGCACTTCGCGCGCGGACTACGGCCACCTGTACTGGGTCCTGTGCGCCCTCCGCGAGCGGCCGGGGATCGACCTGCGGATCATCGCCACGGGCGCCCACCTGGCGCCGGGTTTCGGCGAGACCGTGTCGGCCTTCGCCGACGACGGGTTCGAGGTCGAGGCCGCGCCGGAATGCCTGCTCGACTCCGACAGCGACGTCGGCATGGCGAAGTCGATCGGCCTGGCCACGCTCTCGCTGGCCGACGTCCTCGGCCGCCTGCGCCCCGACCTGCTGTTGCTGATCGCCGACCGCTACGAGATGCTGGCGCCGGCCTCGGTGGCCCTGGCCCTGCGCATTCCGATCGCTCACATCGAGGGCGGCGACGTCAGCGAGGGGGCCATCGACGACGCGGTGCGCAACGCGCTGACCAAGATGGCCCACCTGCACTTCGTGCCGACGGCCACCGCGCGGCGCCGCGTGCTGGCGATGGGTGAAGCCGCGTGGCGCGTGCACCATTCGGGGGCGCCGTCGCTGGACCACCTGGTGCGCAGCAAGCTGCCGGACCGCTCGGACCTGGAGCGCCGGCTGGAACTGGTCCTCGACCCGGCGCCGCTGGTCGTGGCCATGCACCCGGTAACGCTGGCCGATGATCCCGTCGCCGATGCGCGCGCCCTGTTCGACGCGCTGGGCTCGATTGACCGGCGGGTCGACCGCCCGATCGTGTTCTGCCATCCGAACGCCGACACGGGACACGCGAAGATCCTGGACGCGATCCGGGCGTTCTGCACCGGCCGTCCCCGCGCCCGCTACTTCACCAACCTGGCCCACCTGGACTACTGGGCCTTGCTGAGCCATGCCGCGGCGCTGGTCGGCAACTCGTCCAGCGGCATCATGGAAACCCCGTCGCTCGCCCTGCCCTGCGTCAACGTCGGCATGCGCCAGGACAAGCGCGAGCGCGCCGCCAACATCATCGACTGCACCGGCGAGCTCGCCGCGATCCGCGAGGCGATCGAGACGGCGCTGGATCCCGCCTTCCGCGCCTCGCTGGACGGAATGACCAACCCCTACGGCGACGGCAACGCCGGCGAAACCATCGCCCGCGTGCTGGCCGAAACCCCGATCGACGAGCGGCTGCGGATCAAGCGCGCCGCCGAACTCGTCGACGGCGACCCGCCCGCGTTTCGCCCGTGAGCGAAGCACGCATTCCGCTGGCGCGACCGCGGGTCGGTCGCGACGAGTGCGAGGCGCTCCGAGGGGTGCTCGACTCGGGCGTGTTGAGCCGCGGCGAGGCGTTGACCGGCTTCGAAGCCGATCTCGCCGCGCTGGCCGGCACGCGCTTCGGAGTCGGTGTCAACTCCGGCACCAGCGCGCTGCAGATCGCGCTGGAGGCGCTCGGCATCGGCGCCGGCGACGAGGTGATCACGGTCAGCTATACGTTCATCGGCACGCTCAACGCCGTCGTTCGCAGCGGCGCGACGCCGGTGCTGGTCGATATCGACCCGATGACGAGCAACATCGATCCGGCGCAGATCGAAGCTGCGATCACGGAGCGCACCCGGGCGATCCTGGTGGTCCACCTGTTCGGCCGGCCGGCGCCGATGGACGCGATCCGTGGCGTGGTCGAAGACCGGGATATCGCGATCGTCGAGGACGCCTGCGAGGCGATCGGTGCTCGCTGGCAGGGGCGTCCGGTCGGCGGACTGGGCCAGGCGGGGACCTTCGGTTTCTACCCCAACAAGCCGATCGCGACCGGCGAAGGCGGCATGATCACGATCGACGACGAGGGTCTGCTCACGGCCTGCCGCCAGTTACGCAACCAGGGCCTGGATCCCGCAACCGGCACACGACATCCGGCCCGGGCCGGTCTCAGCGCGCGGCTCTCGGAGCTGCAGGCCGCAGTCGGACGGGTCCAGGCGATACGCCTGGCCGATTCCCTGATCGAGCGCGCGCAGGTGGCGGAGCGTTACCTGGAACGGTTGGCTGGAATCGAGGGACTGGAGCTGCCGGCGCCGGCCGCCGAGGGCGACACGATCAGCTGGTTCACCTTTCCCATGCGCGTGGGCAAGGAGACGAGGCGGAATCGCGTGCGCTCCGAGTTGGCCGATCGGGGCATCGAGACCGGCGTCTACTTCGAGCCGGCTCACCATTTTCCCCCGTACGCGACATCACCGCTGAGGCACCCACTGCCGGCCACCGAGGCGATCGGCTCGCGCGGACTGGCGCTGCCGCTGTATCCGGGCCTGGCCGAGGGCGACCAGGACCGGGTCTGCGAAGCGCTTCGCGCCGCGCTCTGACTCAGCCGGCGCCCGGCCGATCGTTCTTCAGCGCGATTTCGAGTCGCTTCAGTTCACGGGCGGTCCAGCTGCGGTCGCGCTCCAGGTTCATCTCCAGGAAGAACCAGATCTTGAGCATGCCGACGCCGTTGAGCGTCACGACCGCGATCACGCCCCAGAACAACCGGTCGTCGACGTTCTCGGCCGTGAAGAAGTGGTAGCCGCACCAGATCGAGATGACCGTCAGGACCAGGGTCAGGACCATCCCGTAGGCGGCCCAGGCACGCCATCCCCCGGTGAATACGCGGTACATGGCGCCGAACAGGCTGCGTTCGGCCAGGGTCACGTCACCGAGATCCTTGTCCCGGCGTTCGAGTTCTTCGGCAATCTTCCTGTCGATGTTCATGTCGCATCTCCTTCGATGGCGTCGTGCAGTTGCAGCCGCGCCCGGTGCAGGCGCGACTTGACCGTGCCGACCGGCACGTTCTGGACATGGGCGATCTCGCGCATCGCGAGTCCGCGGCGGTAGAACAGCTGAAGGGTTTCGCGCTCGATGGCGGGCAGCGCATCCAGCGCCGCGTCGAGGCTCAGCTGCCGCTCCCGGCCGCTGGATTCCTCGACCGGCAGGAGGGCTTCGCCGACATCGTCGATCGAAGTCTCGGCCCGACGCGAGCGCCGTCGCACGGCGTCCAGCGTGCGCCAGCGAACCGCGTGGTACAGCCAGCTGCGGAACGCCCGGGGATCGTCCAGCCGGCGCAGCCGACGCGTGACCGTGATCCACGCGTCCTGAACCGCATCCCGGGCCAGGGCGACGTCGCCGCACAGGCTGGACGCGTAGCGAACCACGTCCGCATGGTGCAGCGTGACCAGCGCCTCCATCGACTGTCGGCGCCCGGCCTGGGCGTTCAGCACCAGCAGATCATGTTCGGCATCGCGCATCGCGGTCCCTTCGGCGGTTCCTGTACAGACGACGTCGGTCTGCCGCGAAAGGTTCACGACTTGGCAAAGCGCGACTTCAGTCGATGCGGATCCGGAGCACTTGACCAGGGGAAATATCGGCAAGTTCGGTGGTCTCGCCGCTCGGCCAGGTCACGGTGACGCGCTCGACGTGCGCGGCACCGGCGAGGCCGAAGGTGGCCACCGGCTCGACTTGGGAAAGGTAGCTGCGGGTCGGCATGATGGTGCGGACCTGGCGCCGGCCGCCGGCCTCGATCTCGACCCGCGCGCCGATGCCGCGCGGATTGCCGGGCGGACCGTCCAGGGCGACCCGCAGCCAGCGGCCTGCGGGCGGTGGATCGCGATCGAGCAGCATCGGCGGCCCGGCGATCTGGGTGATCAGCGGCTCGATCACCCCGTCGCCATCGAAGTCGAGGTAGACCGCTCCCCGGCCGACCATGGGCCGCGCCAGGTCGCCGGTGGCCTGTGCAGGCACCAGCACGAACGGCGGCGCGCAGTCGGACCCGCAGTTCCAGAACAGCTGCGCCGGCTGGGCATAGCGCTGCGAGGCCTGGACCCGGTTGATCTCGTTCTCGACGTGCCCATTGACCTGGAGGAAATCCAGCCGTCCATCGAGGTCGTAGTCGATGAAGAACAGGCCGAAGGTCAGGGCCGCGCGCGACGGCGCGCCGATGCCTCGACCGATCGCCTCGTCGGCGAAGGAGACGCCGTCGCGGCTGACGTACATCGAGCTCATCTCGTTGGCAAAATTGCCGATGCCGATGGCCAGCGCCTCCTCGTCGAGGAACTCCGCATCGATGCCCATCGCGCCGGTGGCCAGGCCGTTGCGGTCGAAGCCCAGGCCGAGCAGCGTGCCGGCCTCGGTGAACGTGCCGTCACCGTTGTTCAGGTAGGCGAAGTTGCGTACCGTGTCGTTGGCGACCATCACGTCGATATGGCCGTCGCGGTCGAGATCGGCGGGCATCAGCGCCAGGCCCTTGCCGACCGCTTCGCCGGTCGCCGGGTTGGTCACGTGCAGTCCGGCCTCGAGACCGACCTCCTCGAAGCGTCCATCGCCGAGATTCCGATAGAAGTACGGCTGGCTGCCGGCGAAGTTGCTCGGCGGTCCGTAGGCGCGACCGATTCCCGTCAAGCGATAGTCGACCTCGAAGTCGATCTCGCGCGACCACTCGACGTAGTTGAGCGCCATCAGGTCGAGATCGCCGTCTGCGTCGGCGTCGAAGAAACCCGCGCTGGTGCTCCAGGCCGCCTCGCCGCCGGCCACCCCCGCCATCTCCGTGCCGTCGATGAAGCCTTCGGAACGGTTCAGGAACAAGCGGTTGGGTCCGACCGTTGTCAGGAACACGTCATCGCGCCCGTCGCCGTCGACGTCGCCGATCGCCGCGCCCATGCCGTAGCCGTATGCACCGGCCAGGCCGGTCTCGTTGGTCACCTCGACGAAGCGTCCGCCGTCGTTGCGATAGAGCCGCAGCGTATCGACCGGCTCGGTGGCGGAGGGCGCGTCGGGCCAGTGGCCGGAGTTGACGAACAGCAGGTCGGGATCGCCGTCGAGATCGAAGTCGATCACCGCGACGCCACCGCCCATGGTCTCAGGCAGCAGGCGGTCGCCGGTCGCACCGTTGACGTGGACGAAGTCGATGCCGACCGCCGCGGCGATGTCGCGATACTCGGCCGGCGGGGTCTGCTGGACCGGCGCGGTGCGCAGCAGGCGATCGAGGTCGGCCTCGGGCTCGACCACCGGTGCCGCCTCGCCGCCCGAGCGCCAGGCCTGCACGCCCCAGATCGCCGCAGCAAGGATGGCCACGACCAGCAAGGCGATCAGCGAGACGCGAAAGGCCACGCCGATGACGCGGTCGTCCTGAAGCTCGCCGTCCTGAACTTCGCTGTCCTGCAGCTCCTTGTCGTGCTCTACCCGTTCGACGCGTTCAGTCATTCATCGGCTCCCGCCGGTCTTCGACTTCGGGGGCGGTCAGCGGATAGGTCTCGCGGCCCGGTCGATCGAGATCCAGCACAACGACCGGATCGGCCAGGTGATCCGCGGCCGGATTCGCCCGCCGCGCCGCGGCGATCGCGCGGTCCCGCGCGTTGTCGTCGACCCGGTATTTCTGGTAGTCCGCGGCGTGTGACTCCGCCCGCTCCGGGTCACCGACTTCACGGTGGACGCGGGCCAGGTTGTAGTGCGCCTCGGCGTTTTCCGGGTCCTGCACCAGGGCGCGTTCGAACCAGCGGCCGGCTTCCTCGAGCGCCGCCTGGCGATCGGCATCGTCGCCCTGTTGTCCTGCAACCTCCAGCCAGGTCACGCCGACCTGGTTGAGAAGCCGGTAGTCGCGCGAGAAGTCGAAGCCGCGCTGCCGGGCCTCGTTGAATCGTGTCTCGGCCAGGGCCGTGAACTGCTCCAGCGCGTCGGCGAAGCGTCCGCGCTCGAACAGCAGCTGGCCGGAGAACCAGGCCAGGGACCAGGGCACCGGCGGCTCGTCGTGCGCGGCCGCGCGCGCCAGCGCGTTACCGGCCTCGTCGAGGCGGCCTTCGGCCAGGTAGACCCGGGCCAGGTTCATCGGACCATGGGCGCTGCCGAGCGCTTCGACCTTGCGGAACACTTCCTCGGCCTGGCGCAGCTGCCGGCGCTCGGGCTTGCGCAGCAGCGCGATGCCGTAGTCATTCCAGCGCTGCCACTCGGGAATCCCGACCGGCGCCGTCCGAGCGGGCCCGCCGTCACCGACCGGGAAGGTCACCGCGTCCTCGGCGATCACCGTGATCGGCAGGTGGTTGGCGCCGAAGTCCTCGCCCTGCACGTAGGCCATCAGCGTGCTGTCGAACTTGCGGTAGTTCAGGCGGACGCGCACCTCGAGCTCGCCCTCCAGGCCTTCCGGCACGTCGAGCCGGTAGTGGACGACGTCGGCCGCACCGGGCGGAATCTGATGGTTGTACAGCGGCGTGAAGATGTCTTCGGCGTTGCGCCGGTCGATGCGATTCCCCTCGCGGTCGAGCATGTAGACGTTGACGAAATGGCTCCACGGATCGACGCCGTGGCGCTCCCGGTCCAGGCCGCCCGACTGGCCGATCAGGCGACCCTCGTGGCGCACTTCGACCTCGACCCATACCTGGTTGGAGTCGGCCGTGCCCTGGGTGAACACATGGCCCAGCGTCAACGTGCGCAGCACCGCCTCGAGCAGGTAGCTGCGGCCGGGCTCGAGCACCGGCACCTGCGGGCGCAGCGGACCGATCAGCTCGCCGTCGATCTCGCCGTCGGCGCGCAGGGCGACCAGGTCGACGCGGACCGAGCCACGAAGGAAATCGCGGTGGGCCTCGATCGTCGAAGGCTCGAGCCCGAGCAGGTATGGAATCGCCGTATTGGCGCTCGGGAACAGGTGATCGTGCACCGTCAGCCGCCCGCTGTCGTCGTTGCGGTCGGCGCCGAAGTCGTCGGATTCGATCAGCGGCATGTGGCAGCCATTGCAGTTCGGCTCGGCCTCGTTCGGATAATAGAAGCTCGTCACGCCGTGGCCCGATACGCCGCTGAGCAGAAACGAATCGTAGTGGTTCTGGCCGCGCAGCCACTTGTACCGGTTCAGCTGTTCGGGCAGGTGCACCTTGTGGCAGGTCCCGCAGAATTCCGGCGTCTCGTGCAGCGGCTTCAGGAAGGTGCGTTGGTGGAAACCGGGATTGGCCTTGATCAGCTGGGCATTGACCCAGCGCAGGAAGGCGTTGTCGGACTGCGCGAACGGGTAGTGGATGGGCTCCTCGATCGTGAAGTCGCCGTTGCCCTTCGGGCTATTGACGTGGGTGATCGCGTGGCAGCCGGTACAGGTGATGCCGGCCTGCGCGGTCGGGTCGTTGACGTCATCGTAATCGGGGTCGTCGAACGCCCCCGACAGCAGCGGCACCAGGTCGTGGCATCCGGCGCAGAAGCGCGCGGCGTCCATGGTCCCGTCGATCTCCATCGAGTGCTGGCGCGTGTTGCGCACCGCGAACAGGTAGACCGGGTTGTTGAAGGACGCGAACTTGTGGACGCTCTGGCTCCACTGCGCATGGACATCGGCATGGCAGCCCTGGCAGTAGCCGTCCATCATCAGCGTGTCCGGCGGGATGAACTGGCCGGTCGCCGAGCGGGTCAGCGCCGGCGTGAAATCGGCCTCGCCGAACTCACCCGGCCGGTTCCACTGGCGCGGGTCCTGGGCCTGGAGCACGACGATCGCAATGACGAAAACAGCGCCGGCCGCGGCGACCTTCAGACCCATGCGCCAGCGGATGCGCGGCCCGGCCAGGCGGTGCAGCACGAAGGCCCAGATCGCCAGCAGCGGCGTGACCACGTGCGCCCAGTAGGCGGCGTTGCGCACGAGCGGATCGCGCAGCTGGAAGAAGTCGAAGCGGACCAGCATCAGGCCGGAGAGCAGCAGCACGAGCAAGATGCCCATCAGCCCCAGTCCGGCGTAGACCGCGCGCCGGTTGGGGCGTTTCCAGGCCCGCCCGGCGTGGAGGCCCATGAACACCAGCAGCGGCACGATGATCGCCAGGCCGACCGCCAGGTGGAACAGGAACATCACCTGGTAGGCGTAGCCCTGGAAGGTCGAGCCGGTCCACCACTCGGTCAGCGTGACCGAGGCCAGGTAGCCGGAATTGACGCCGAGCAGTGCGAAGGCAATCAGCACCGCGACCAGCAGAATGCGCAGGCGCGGTCCGACGGCCTTGCGCGGGCGGGGGCGACGCGGCGCGGCAGCCATCAGAAGCCGCCCTTGTAGCGGGTCATGAATTCCGCGTGCAGCCGCTCGCGCCGGTCCGGATCGCCGAGGCCGGGTGTGGACGGCAGCGGGCCGACCCGGCCACCGGTGTCGGTGTAGAGGTCCATGTCCTTGGCGAAGCCGCGGATGTCGAGCACGACCACCCGGCGCGCGCCGTCGACCGGCGGCGGCGCGGCGAAGGCCAGGTCGAGCTCCTCGCCCGGCCCGATCAGCGCCAGCGCATCGTCGGCCTCGTCGACCAGTGGATCGACCGGGCCCAGACGCGTGTAGTAACCGTCCGGATACTCCGTGTCCCAGAAGGCCGAGCGGCGCTGGTAGTCGTACCAGGGCCGCCGCTGGGCCAGCGTGTCGCGCCGGGCGAAGCCGGTCTTGGCCAGCCGGGCCCGCTCGGGCGCCACGCGATGCGCAGCGATCAGCGCATCACCCGGCGGCTCGGCGTAGACGACGCTCAGCTGGTCCCAGTAGATCTCGAGGTTGGAGCGCAGGCGAAGCGCAGTGGTGCCGGGCGGCAATGCGTCGAGCGGCAGGGCCATCTCGCGCGGCATTCCAGCCGGATAGCCGAAGTGCTCGTGGACGACCTGCCAGCCCGCTTCGGTCCGTGCTTCCAGCGTCGGCGGGCTGTAGTCGGCGCCGGCCTGCCAGGCGGCGAACACCGTCTGCGAATAGGGATACTCGACCCAGCCGAAGGCCTTCAGCACGGGCTTCGTGCCGGCCGGGTTGATCACCCGCCCGAACTCCAGCGTGAGTTCGTGATCACGGATCAGGCGACCGAGGAAGCGCGGGTCTCGCGGGCCCGGCGGCGCGGCCTCGAAATCGGCCCCCAGGAGCGAGGACCGGACGTCGTCGCCGCGATCGTTCCAGGCCTGCACTGGCACGATCGTCCGGTCATCGCGGAAGAACAGCGGCCGACCGTCGACGGCGGGCGCGCCGGTGGCCATGCGCTCGTTGAGGACCAGGTTCCAGCCCTCGGCCAGGTCGTAGAGCGCGAGCCGGGCGGTGTCGATGTAGGCGATCTCCTGCATCGGCTCGGCAATCTTCAACCGATAGACCTCGCCGTCCGGCATCATGCTGCCGTCGGGGAAGCGGAAGAACTCCCACGGCCGCGGCTCGGCGTAGCGTCCGGGCTCGATCAGGAAGCCGATGCCGCCGACCCCGAGCACGTCGCTGACGAACTGGAACCCCTCACCGTCGAAGGCGAACAGCACCGGGCAGCTGGACAATTGACGCTGGTACTCGGCGATGGCGTGCAGCTCGCCGCCGGCCAGCGCCATCTCGGTCTGGAGCACGCCGTCGGTCCACTGCAGGCGGACGAAATCGGCCCGTTCCGCCCCGCCCAGGCCGAGGGCGATCGGCTGCAGGCTCTGACCACGCGCCGAGTGGTTGCCGTAGGCATCCACCCGGGTCCACCGGTCGCCGACCCGCAGAAGGATTTCCGTTCCGATGCCGGACGGGTTCGACCGCATGCCGTCGGCGGCATCGGATCGTCCGCTCGGCGAGATCGCGAGAAACTCGTGTCGGCCCGTCCCGTCCGGCCAATGCGTGAGCACGCTGCCGCTCCCGTCGGCGACCAGGCCGACCAGCGCGGGACCGCGCGCCGGGTCGATCAGCACCGGCACCAGCGTACTAAGCGCGACCGCTTCCTCGGCCAGCACCTCGACCTCGCCGTCGGCGACGGCATGGACGCGGAACCCGTCTCCATCGTGGAGCAGCAGGTCCGGCCGGCCGTCGCCGTCGAAGTCCTGTACAGCAAGACCCGCATGGGCCGGGTCGCGGGTGGCGTCTTCGACCAGCACCCGGGACGACCAGTCGCCCTGTTCGTCGGGCCGCCACTCCAGCAGGTCGCCGGCCGAGTCGACCGTGAACAGGTGATTCCGCCCGCGGGCATCGAGATCCCCCGCGACCACCGCGGTCACCGGATGCGACTCGAAGGCGTCGAACCCGTCGGCCTCGCGGTACTGCCAGAGGCGATCGTTGACCAGCACCTGGTGCGGCGGCTGGGCCTGGATCGTGACCAGGTCCGCGTCGCCGTCGCCGTCGAGGTCGGTGGCCAGCAGCTGCGACGAGGGCCGGGCCCGGCCGGCCAGCAGCGGCTCGGCCTCGTCGGCCAGCCGGCGCCAGCTTCCGTCGAGGTTGTTCGACAGGAGCTCGTTGGGTCCGTCTGCGTTGGCCAGCCACCAGTCCAGGTCGCCGTCGTGGTCGGCGTCCAGAGCGGCCACGTCGGCGCAGGCGCCGGCATCATCCACGGAGGCACCTTCGATCTCCCGCCAGCCTTCGTCGCTTCGCTGGAACATTCGATTGGTGCCGGCGCGGCACAGGTAGACGGCGAGGTCGTCCGATACGTCGGGGATGCCCCAGGCCGCGGCGTCGACATCGCCGATGCCGGCCAGCGGGTGTTCTTCGGCGCGTTCGAACCGGCCGTCGCGCTGCAGCCAGACCACGGTCTCGTTGCCGCTTCCTGCGGCCAGCAGCAGGTCCTGGGCACCGTCGCCGTCGATATCGGCGGTCGTCAGACTGGCCGGTCGCCCGGAGCCCTCGATACGGACCTGCCGGACCGGCTCGGCGAACAGCGGACCGGACGGGGCGGCCGCGGGCTCCGCCCGAGCCGGTCGGCCGAAGGCCTGTGCCTCGGCCAACGGGCCCATGCGCGTGTAGCGGAACTCGGCCAGGTGAGCGCGCGGGTTGTCGGCGAAGCGCTGGTAGTCGGCCAGCATCGCGCGCGCGCCGTCGGAATCGCCGAGCTGGCGCAGGCTGAGCGCGGCCCCGTAGTAGGCGCTGCGCAGATACGGATCCAGGTCGATCGCGGTGCGGTACAGCGCCAGGGCGTCGTCGTGCCGCTCGAGCTGGGCCAGCGCCTGGGCGGCGAAGTAGGCCACATGAGGGTCGTCCGGTCGCGACTCGCGAACCGTCGAGAACCGCTCAAGAGCCGTCTGCGCGTCGCCGACGTAGAAATGCATCAGCCCGGCCACGTAGGCCGCCGAGGGGTTGCCCGGATCATCGGCCAGCACCGCTTCGGCCATCGCCAGCGCGCGCTGCTCGTCGCCTTCGTTCTGGCGGTTGAGCGTGGCAATGGCCTCGTTGACGCGCACCTGGAACCAGTCGGACCGGGCCTCGGCCAGCTCGGCGAAGATCGCACGCGCTTCCTCGTTGCGGTACTGCCCCATCAGCGCCACGCCCTGGTTGTTGCGGGCGATCTCGGCGTCGGTCGGGCCCGTGTCCCGCCCACAGCCGGCGAGGACCAGGGCGGACAGAAGCAGGAACAGCCCGGCGCGATGTGTGCGGATCACTCGGCGTCGCCCCCGAGCCGTTTCCTTCCTTCGACGATCCGCTCGTTCAGCGAGTCGATCGAGATCGGATCGTGGCCTGCCGGCGGCAGGTAGTCGCGCTTCATGTACCCGTGCACCGAGCTGCGCAGATGGCTGCGCATGTCGTGGCCGCGACGGCGCTCGCGCTCGGCGCGCAGCGCGTCGATATCGATCGGGGCGACGACCACCTTTTCACCCGGCCCGGGATCGGCCTGGGCCAGGATGCGACCGTCGTAGTCGACCGCCATGCTGCCGCCGGGCCAGGAAAACGGCGGGTAGTGCTCCATCCGCGCGCCCTGGTTGGCGGCAATCACGAACGCGGTGTTCTCGAGCGCGCGGGTCCGGTTGACCATCGTCCACCAGTCCATGGGCTGCTGCGTGCCCCAGGGATCCATGTAGGCCGAGACCCGGATCAGCACTTCGGCGCCGCGGAACGCCAGCTCGCGGATCGTCTCCGGGAACAGCCAGTCGTAGCAGATCGCCACGCCCAGCTTGCCGAGCTCCGTGTCGACCACCGGGAAGATGTCGTCGGGATAGTCCGGCAGGTCGTGCGGGCTGGTGTGGACTTCCCACGGGATCCAGGTATTGAGCTTGCGGTACTTCGCCAGCACGCCGCCCGGCCCGACCAGCGCGGTGGTATTGAACACCGCGCCGGGAAAACGCTCGTCGCGCTCGAGGAACGAGCCGGTCTGGATCCAGCAGCCGTACTTCGCCGCCAGCTTCGCGTAGGCCTCGGTGTGTTCGTTCGGTACCTCGACGGCCAGGTCTTCGTGCAGCTTCGCCGGGTCGTCGTGGATCGGCACGGCATGGGCGAACTCCGGAAACGCCAGCAGGCGCACGTCGAAGAACGGCTCGTAACCGACGATCGTCTGTTCGGCGATCTCGCACATGCGACGCGTTCGCACCGCGATCTCGTCGCGGTGCCGCGGCGCCGGAAAATCGGTCTGGCAGGCAGCTGCGTAGTACACGAATCGATCCGGGGATGGACGGTGGGAATCGGAAATCCAGCCGTCGAAGGATAGCACCGCGAAGTCGGCGTTCGGAGAGCCTCAGTCGAGGTGCCGGCGAAGGAACTTGAACAGGGTCCGGTAGTTCTTTCCGTGCCGCTTTTCCGGGTCCTCCGCCCCACTTTCCCGACGCACGGCGCGGACCAGGCTGCGCAGCTGCTGGACGTCGCAATCGGGGTGCTCTTCGATGAACGCGGTGACCGCCGCGTCGTCCTCGATCAGGCGCTCTCGCCAGCGCTCGACGCGGTGCAGCGCTGCCGCGTCGGCCTTGGACCCGGCCTCGCGGGCCTCGACCGCGGCCCGGATCGGTGCCGGGTCGATCCGACGCATCTGCTTGCCCAGAAACTGCAGCTCGCGCTTCTTCGCCCCATGCTTGCGGATGGCGTTGTAGCGGTCGATCGATTCACGCAGCGTTTCGGGCAGGTCCAGCGCCGCGCGGTCGGCTTCCGGCAACCCGGCCAGGGCCCGGCCCAGGTCGCGCAATTCGAGCGCCTCGGCCTTCAGCCGGCTCTTGCTGGGGCCCTCATCGCGGTCGACCGGCTCCTTGTCGCCGCCCGGCTCCTGGCTGCGGTCGCGGCTCATCGCCCCTTGAACTCCGGAGCGCGTTTTTCCATGAAGGCCTTCATCGCCTCGGCAAAGTCCTCGGACTGCATCAGCATGCCGTTGAGCGTGGCCGCCTCGCGGTTCGCCGCCCGCACTGCTCCTGAAATGCGCCCGTCGAGCACCTGGCGGATGCCGGCGACGACCAGCGGCGGGTTCGCGGCGATCCGCTCGGCGCGAGCCAGCGCCTCGGCACGCAGCGTGCCCGCCTCACCGACCACGTGGTTGACCAGGCCGATCTCGCGTGCCGTGCCGGCATCGATGGGCTCGCCGGTCAGCGCCAGTTCACGCGTCCAGCCTTCGCCGATCAGGAACGGCAGGCGGCCCAGTCCGCCGAGGTCGGCCACCATGCCGACCTGGACCTCGCGCAGCGCGAAGCGCGCGTCGTTGGTCGCCAGACGGATGTCGCAGGCGCACAGCAATTCGATGCCTGCGCCGATGCACCAGCCGTCGATCGCGGCGACCACCGGCAGCCGGCCGGCGGCCAGCGCGTCGAAGCCGCGCACCATCTCGGCGGCCTGCTGGATGATCGCCGAGCGACCGGCCGCGCCGTTGTTCAGCATTTCGCCGACCTCCGCCGCCATGCCCTGCAGGTCCAGGCCGTAGCAGAAGTTCTTGCCGTTGCCGGTCAGCAGCAGGCAGCGAATGTCCCGGTCGGCCTCGAGTTCGGCGACCACGTGCGGGAATTCGCGCCAGAAGTCGGGCCCCATCGCGTTGCCGTGGCCCGGTCCCTGGAGGACGATTTCGGCGACGTGCTCGGCGGACCGCTCGATGCGGACGGAACGGAACTGGCTGGGGTCGTCGGACATGCACTCGATCTCCGGGGGCCGGAGACCGAGTGTACCGGGTTCTCAGGGCGACTCGAAGCCGTCCAGGAACAGCGTGCCCAGCGGAATCTGCAGCGCGTCGGAACGGACCGCGCGGAGCAGGTCGAAGCTGACCACGGCGTCCTCGACGGCAACGCCGACCACCCCCGAACCGACGACGGGATCGCCGTTCGGGTCCGGCTGTGCAGGCTGGCAGGGCGTCAGGCCCGGTCCCGGCAGGGGACACATGGCCGTGCCGTCGACGTCGATGCGGATCAGGGGCCCGCCGAGGCTTTCGAGCGTCTCGACGGTGATGTCGTAGTCCACACCCACCAGTACGTCACGGTCCAGCGTTCGGATCAGGTAATCGACCGAATCGACTCGCTGCGTCAGGGTCCACTCGTCGCGGAATTCATCGACCGAGAGCTCGAGGAAGTTGTCCTCGTCCCGCCACCACAGGTACACGGACGCGCGGCCCAGGGCAAAGGTATCGAAGCGGAGTCGGGCATCGACTTCACACGTCGAGCAGCCGGGGAAGGCGCCGGTCGCGATCACCTCGGCGCGCCCGGGTGTGTCGGCGGTCAGCCGCGTGCCGGCTTCGCTCCAGGCATCGATCTCCGTGTAGGTCCAGGAACTCGAATCCGGGGGCGTTGCATCGTCGAAGTGGTCGTAGAGCGGGGCTTCCTGCGTCACGACAATCCCCTGGCCGTTGACCAGTATCGCGCCGATCCGCGGGTCGAGCGGATTGCCGAAGTCCTGCGGCACGCGGTGGGGGTCGACGATGACCCGCAGTTCACCGGGCCCGTTGGCAATGACCTCGCCGTTCGCATTGGCGCCGTCGAGCGTCAACCACGGCGTGGCGGCCGCATTCTCGATGGAGGCCTTCCACTGGGTGAACTCGCAGATCGCTTCTCCGCCGAAACCGATCTGCACGTCGGTTTCGCCACCGGCAGAGAAGAAGAACAGGGACGCGGGATCCACGACCGCGCTGCAGTCGCCGACCGGCTGGCTGACGTCGCGGGTCTCGAGCGTCGGCGCACCGTTGGCGAAGCCGACGGTCTGGGTCCGGCCTTCCACGACCGGCGGCGTACCCGACGGGGAATTCTCCGAGACCACGAACTTGATCGCGCCCGCACCGAAAGCCCCCGTGTCGCCGCAGGCCCGCTGGGCGTCGTCGATTTCCGTGCCGCCCCCGGGCGCCGGCGGCGTTCCGGGGAACTGCAGGTCGGTCAGCGTGATCCAAGGCGCCTCGCCGGCTTCGAGAACCAGGCGGGATTCCCACGGACAGTCGGAGAAGCCGGACGGGTTCGTGATGCAGAAGTAGCCCGTCCGCTCCGCTTCGGTGCCGAGCGACGGCATGTCGGAGGGGTCGGTGCCGTCGGCGACGAACCACTCCGCGGGAACGTCGCAGCGGTCGTTGTCGATGATCGTGATCGCGACCTGCCGATCGTCGGGAAGCGTCAGGTTCTCGACGTCGACCAGCTCGAGGAAGAACTGCTCATCCAGTTCGGCGAGGCCGTCGTTGACGAGCTCCAGCGAGAGAAAGCCGCTCTGGACCCCGGGCAGGAACACGACCTCGCCGATGACGGGCTCGTAGTCCAGGTCCCGAAGCGCGGCCCCGATGCCGCCGGTCGGCACGCCGTCGAAGGTCTGGAATTCCACGCTGCCTTCCACGGCCTGGGGATTCGGCAAGCGCAGCTCGACGGTGACCAGGCCGGTCGGGTCGCCGCCTTCCGGGCAGCGCGGCGGCAGATCCGCGGGGGTCGCGCCGTTCTCGCAGATCTCGATCTCGACCGGCTCGACGAACTCGACCGGCTCCGGCGGATCGTTGTCGACGATGGCCCCGATCCCCTGGCGCCGGACCACGATGGCGTTGGCCTCGTCGAACAGGTCGACGAAGAAGCTCTCGGTGCCCTCGAAGATCGAGTCCTCCAGCACCTCGACGGGAAAGGCCCGCGAAAAGGCGCCCGTCTGCCCGCAATCGGCGCCGAAGTCGAGGGTCGTCGTCGTGCGGACGTAGTCGGCCGGCTCCTCGAAGGACGCCGAACCATCGGCGGTCAGCAGCGTGACCGACGGGACCGGCGCCGTGCCGCAGCCGCCGGGCAGGACGGGGTAGGACTTGTTGGCCGTCAGCGTGAAGTTGGCGGTGGCCCGAGTCAGCGGGCCCTCGAGGATGCCGACGTCGTTGATCTGGAGCTCGACCGGTCCGGCCAGGCTCTGGGTGACCAGCGATACGGGATCCTCGGAGCGATCGATCCAGCCGACCAGCATCTCGCCGTCGCGCCCCAGGCCCAACCCGGGCCGAGTGGTCACGCTGTCCGGGCCGCTGACGATGGTCTCTTCGACCCGCGTCGCCGCATCATCCTGGAAGTCGCGGTGAAGCCAGCGAAGCACGATGTCCTCGCCCGCGGCGAGGCCGCGCCCGGTCGGCGTCGGACTCGCCGGCCCGGAGGACTGCCTGAGGGGCAGGAGCGAATCCGCGAGCCCGCGCTGCTGGAGCTGTTCTGCACATGTCACGCAATCCGAGCTATCGAAGGAGGCGCACGTCTGTTCGAGCTGGACTCGTAGCGGCGCATCGCTGCCCGTCGCCTCGACGTATACGCATCGATTATCGAGACTGAGACTGAGGTCGAACTCGAGATCAACGGCCGAGGCCGGCTCGAATGCCGGAAAATCGACCGTCTGGTCCGGGGCGAGGCGCACCCACGATAGATCCGGCGTGGCCGGGTGGGGTGAAAGACGAAAACCGGCACGACACTGGCCTTCGAGCCCGGGCGCCGCAGGCCGGAGACGAAAAATGCAGCTGCCGCCCAACCGGTCGGCTTCCGTCGCGCCATCCGCCACGGCCGTGCAGTCGTTGAAGTCCGGGTTGGAGACCTCCAGGATCCAGTCGCCTCCGCCCGGTTGCGGGCAGACCGCGCGGCCGCGTCGCCAGGCGATCGCGATGTCGCCGTCCCGATCGCCGGCCTCCACGCGAGGCGTCCGCTTGGGCAGCAGGGTCTCGCTGTCGGGATCGTTCTGCGTGTTGATCGTCAAGCCCTGCTCGGCTGCATTGCCCTGGGCGTCGAAGCGCGACATGAGGATGTCGGCGCTGGCGGCGCTGCCGTCGTCGAGATCGAAGTAGCGGTTGCGTTCCCAGACGACCCGGAAGAAACCGTCCGAGCCGTAGGCCACGTCCGGGTCGTGGACGCTCTGCTGGACGCTTTCGGGCCGCTGCGCGACGGTGATCCGATCGCCCTGCAGCACGCCCGTGGGTCCGATCCTCTGGGCCTGGATCGAGCCGTTCCGCGCCCGCCAGGTCGCGACCGAGATGTCGTTGTTGGCGTTGATCGCCACCCGGGGCTTCACCCGGGCTTCAGCGTCGCCGGTGATCAGGAAGGGCGGTACGTTCGACGCCAGGGCGGCGATCGGCAGAGTGCAGGTCGGGTCGGGCCCCTGCGATTCGGTCACGACCAGCTCGGTCAGCGCGCTCCAGACGCCCCAGTTCGGCGCCGAGCGCACGTCGGGAAAGACCAGGATCGTCCGGCCCGAGGCGCTGGCGTCGGCGTCGATCGATGAAGGAACCAAATTGATACTCGCGTGCGCAGCGTAGCCTCCCTCGACCCCCGAGAGCGCGGGAACGGTCGAGGTATCCACGATCACGGTCGACGGATCGAAGGGCCACGGATCGAACGCGGCGAGGGCATCGGCCGGGCACAGGTCCGTCGTCCCTTCCCGACCGAAGGTGTAGAAGGTTCGCGCGATGACCCGCTGCTCGAAATCGCTCGATCCGACGGCTTCACGCTCGTAGACGCTCCAGAGCACGCTGAAGAACTCGTTGCCGTGCGCCACGATCGCCGGGTTGCTCGGCAAACCGTCGCGCGGGTCGTGCCGCGCGATTCTCGTCGGGACGACTTCGTAATCGCCGAAGCCATCGATGACGGCGACGTAGAGGGAGATCAGCGCGACACCGCTGCCGGAGTCCGTGCGCCGCTCGAGCCAGGCCACGGCGAATCGACGATCGGCGAGATTGTCGGGATTCACCAGGTTGAGATCGACGATCGCGGGGATGCTGCCGCGCAGGAAGTCGGGAGCGTCCTCGCCGACCGGTGGGGGCGTCGGCCGGACGACATTTTCGCCCAGCCGGGGAACGATTTGCGCCGCTGCATCCAGGCTTGCCGCCAGCAGGCCGATCAACATCAGAAGAATCGCTTTCGTGTTCATTGCACCAACTCCCCGTAGGCCTGCCGATAGCTCGAGAACGCCGGGCCGTATTTGCCGCTGTTGAAGAACGCATCGCCCTCGACGAGGAATGTGAGCGCGTCACCGATCGCGATTCCCGCCTCGTCCGAGGTCACGATCGCGTCGGCCACGACTTCGCGAACCTCCTCCAGCCGACCGCCGAAGACCCGGGGAAGCTGGAGCTGGATGGGCGTGGCCGCCAGCGCGCCGGACAGGGCGGCCTCGATCTCCAGGACGCGAAGGTCGGCCTGGAAGCGGGCCCGCCGCTCCGCGTCGTCGGCCACGCCCTGTCGAACCGTCGAGATCTGGTCCAGCGTCCGGTCAAGGCGGTCGTCGATCAGCCCACGGGTCTGGACCAGCGTGGCTTCGGTCGCGACGTCGACGGACAGCTCGCGCAGCGACACGACCAACGAATCGCTGATCAGCTCCTCGAGCTCGAAGAAGGAGTTGACGCTCCCCCGCCCGTTGCTGCACGCCCCGTTGACGTCCTCGCAGTGGTCGGTCATCTCGTCGGTGTGCGCGGTCTCGCAGTTCAACGAATCGCCCGCGAGCGCCGCGTCGAAGGTGGGAAGGACCACGCCCGAGACCGCCGCGGCGATCGAGCAGATCCTGCAGGTGCCCGAGAAGCACGCCATGCTGTCGCACACGGCCTGCACCGCGACGTCGAGCAATCGAAGTGCGAGCAGCACGGTCCGGAGCCCGTTGTAGGCGGACACCGAAAGACATCCGGCCGTGTTGTTCCCTTCACCCGGACTCGAGCGCTGCTCGGCGAACCAGCGCTGGATTTCCGGATCGTCGAGGGTGAGACTCGCCTCGGCCAGCACCGATTCCAACGAGGGGTACTGCGTAAGCATCCGGCAGGCCGCTTGCAGGGCCGCCTCATCGCGAGAAGCCGTCAAGTCGCGCAGCGAAGCGGTCTGGCGGGCCAGTGCCTCGGTCCGGCCATAGAAGCGCGTGTCGACCTGCTCAGCGACCAGGGCCACGTGGACCATCAATGATTCGAGGCGCTGTTCGGAGAAGTCGGCGCAGACCTGGGCCTGCGCGAAGACCGGTGCCGCCAGGGCAAAGATCAGGAAGGCACGACGGAACGCCGCCGCGCTGGTTTCGAAGGGCATCATTTCGCATCTCCTCGCTGAACCGTGCCAAGCGCCGCGTAGGCGTCCCGATAGCCGTTCAAGGCGTCCCGGAAATCTCCGGCGTTGAAGGCGAGATCGCCGGACCGGAACGCCGCGACCGCGGCCGTGACGTCCTGCCCGGAGGTCTCCACCGCCTGGATCCGGTCAGCCACCAGCTCCCTGACCTCTTCGAGAAGGCCGTCGTACTGACGCGGTCGCTGCATGCGGCTGTAGGTCACGCCGCTCGAAAGCGCGTTCTCCAGCCGGCTCCGGATCGCCAACCGCTCGAATTCGACCTGCTGGGCCGACGACAGGGCAACTGTTTCCTCGAGGCGGTCGAGGCCGGGGCCGATCCCCTCGCCTCCCGTGCCGCGCGTCGAACCATCGAAGGCCTCCGCGACCCGGTCCGCGGTTTCGACGAGCGAGGCCTCGTCTGCGGAGCCGGTGCGAGTCGCGCGGGCCAGCGCGTCCGACTCCAGCGCCGAACTACGCGCCCGCAGAAGTTTTTCTCCGGAATCCTCCCGCATGTCGCCCATCTCGTCTTCGTGCTTGGCGAGTGAACACTTGTTGGAAAGGTCCATCGGCAACTGGAAGAACTCCGCGACCACGTTCAGCACCAGGGGCGCCGCGCAGGAAATGCTGCAGGACGGCGGCTCGAGCGGCAGCGGGCAGGCGCTTCCGTCGCAATAAGCCTGCGCGAGCTCGGCCGCGATATCGACGATGGTCTTGAGCCCCAGGAGGGCGCTGTAGGAGGCCGTGCTCAGGCAGTTGTCTGCAGCCCTGCGAGCACCCAGCGATTCGCTGAGAGCCGCCAGGCCGAGGGATCGTCCGGCGGGGCTGTCGAGCACGGAGCACAGCGCGGTGGCACCCGGTCCGGGCAATTCGCGGATTCGGGCGGCGGCTTCGACGCCGAGGGCGGCCATTTCCGGCGAAACCCCCGGCAGGCGAGGAATCAGCTCGACGACATCGTCCGAGAACCGGCCGACCCGGTCCTGGGCGCGCGCGGCGATCGCGCAGTCGCCGGTCAACGGCTCGCTGAAATCGAGCGACACGGGCGGCGTGGACCTGGCGGCCACGGATTCGGCGGTCGTGGCCATCGCGGCCATCGCGACAAGCCCGACCAGCAGGGTGGCTAGGGATCTAGTGCTCATCTTCGTACCCTCCTCGAGGGATGTGCGGCGGCGACGGCCGCCCGGATCGAACGTGCATGGGACACGATGGGCCGCGGGCCTGGGAAAGTCCTGTGCAAATGATGAATCGAGATTTATCCATTACAGACAACGCCATAAATGAATCGATAAACGCGCTCCGCGAACTGCGGGTGAGCCACCCGCGCCCTGCACGGCCGACTCCTGCACCGGGCTCGAGAGGGCGTCATTGTGAAAAGCGTCAAATGCGGCTCAGGTTCGCCATTGCCGCGCCGATTCACCGCTCCGGCCCGAATCCGAAGCAGGGGCCACGCCCCGGAGGCATCTCGAACGGCAGCCTTCTACCCGAATCCACGGCCGCTTCGAGGCAGGACCGAGAATCCGCAAGCGATGCTGCGCCAGGGCAATGGGCAATGCGCGGGCGGCGCCAGGAAACGTTGATGGGGCGTGGCCCGTGGACAGACGAGTCGATGCACGGCCCCTTGCCGGATGGGTCCGGAAAGCGCGCGAACGGCGATTCGATGCGGGCGAAGACGCGGTCCACTCTCGCCCCACGTTCGTCCTTAAGGAGCCCTTCAGGTCACCACGCGTCGAACGGGCGCCGACTTCGCCATCGGATTCGTTGGAGTCCGGAGAGATGCGTTGGATGCATCGATCAGCGCGCCCGCGACGCGGAAGCGCTCGCCTTGTTGGTCGGCGCTAGCGGCTGCAGTCCCCGTCTGCCCGGCCCTGCTCGAGACAGCGCAGGCGATCGCGGTAGACCGATTCCGGCGGGAAGGTGCGCACGATGGGCTCGCGAACGGCGGCCAGTTCCGTCTCGGCAACCTCGCTACGTCCGCGCAGGAGGTCGATGCGGATCCGGTCGAGGCGCAGCGTATCGGCCATCGGGTGGCCCTCGATCAGTTGCTTGCGGTAGCGCTCGATCAGAGCCTCGAGCAGCGCGTCGGCCTCGTCCAGGCGGCCCTGGTCGACCAGGAGACGCGCATAGGTGGCTCGTGCGGCCAGCACGCCTACATTGTTCTCGCTGCGGGCTTCGGCCAATCGGTCGATCAAGGCCAGCATGCGCTCCAGGCGCTCGGCCGTCGGGTCGACCGCCTGCTCGATGCGCAGAACCAGAATTGCACTGCTCACCGTATCCGGATGGTCGTCGCCGAGTTCACGGCGGCGGACATCGAGCGCAAACTCGACCTCCCCGCGCGCCTCGTCGTATCGACCCTGGAGCAGCAGGATCCGGGCCAGGTTGTGGCGAGCGCGTGCCGTGGTCGTGCTGTCGGGCCCAAAGCGCTGGCTGCGCAGCGGGATCGATTCGCGGACCAGCGCTTCGGCCTCCGGGTACAGGCCCAGGTCCTTGTAGGCCGCGCTAATGTTGTTGGTCAACAGCCAGGCGTTGGTGCCGCCGCCTTCCGCCGAGGCGTCGAGCGCCATCGCGCGCTGGTAGTTCTCGATCGCGAGTTCGAAGCGGCCCATGTCGTGGTGCAGGCCGGCCAGTTCGTTGTAGTCCCGGTACAGGACCGGCGCGTCGGCGCCGTAGATCCGGGTCCGGATTTCGAGCTGTTCCTCCACTGCCTGGCGGCGGACGTCATGCTCGCCGACGTTGCCGGCCGAAAGCTGCAGCCCGTTCAGGCTGTTCGCGTACGACGGGTGCATGCGCCCGATCGTCCGCGCCTTGATCTCCAGCGCTCGGCGGTACCACTCCATGGCTTCCCGGTGATTGCCCAGCAGGTCGTCGGCCTCGCCGAGGTTGTGGTACGAAGTCGCGATCCTCTGTTCGGCCAGGCCGGCTTCCTGTCGAATCGTCAGCGCTTCGGCGATCAGGTCGCGCCCCGTCTGCAGTTCGTCGAAATCGAGCTTGAACAGCCCGTAGTTGTTGAGCGCGCTGGCCCGCTCGCCGGGGTCGATATCGGGGTGCGCCCGGGACAGCGCCACCGCGCGCTCCAGCGCCGGTTCCCCGATCTCGCGATCGTGGCTCAATACAGCGCTCATGCCCAGCACGTTCAGGGCGCGGACCTCACCGGTCACGTCGCCGAGCGACCGGGCCAGGCGCGCGGACTCGTCCAGCAACTGCTGCGCCGCCGCATGGTTCTCCAGCGCTCGATAGACGCTGCCCAGGGCAAACAGCGTGCGGGCCCGAAGCGCCGGGTCCTCGATCGCCTCGGCGCTGATCCGGTCGCGGCCCTCGGCCAGGACCTGCTGGACGGTGACGTCTTCGCCACGCGCCGCACCCGGCCCGGCGGCCTCGATCAGTTCGACCAGGAACTCGAGCACCTGGTTGGCGTTGGCGGCCTCGACCAGTGCCTGCTGCTCGGCCGTCCGCGAGCGCTCGCTCTCCAGCACGAGCTGGCGCACCAGGCCGGCCGCCACGAGAGCGACCACGAGCGAGGCGGCCAGGGGCCAGCGATGGCGGACGATGAACTTTCGGGCCCGATAGCGCCAGCGACCGGCCGCGGCGGCCACGGGCAGGCCGCCGAGGAATCGCCCGAGATCGTCGTCGAGCGCGGCCATGCTGGCATAGCGGTCCTCCGGGTTCTCGGCGGTGGCCTTTTCGACGATTGCCCGCAGGTCGCCGGGCAGGCGCCGGCCGGATTGATCCAGCAGGAGCTCCAGCATGCGGCCCATGCTGTACAGGTCCGATGCGGTCGACACGGGCTGTCCGTGCATCTGCTCGGGCGAAGCAAAGCCGGGCGTGTAGTAGCGTCCCGCTCGCGTCAGCGACGCATCGCCGTCCGGGTCGGCGTCCTGATCGAGCAGCTTCGCGATGCCGAAGTCCAGCAGCACGGGACGTCCGTCGGCGGTCACGAGCGCGTTCTCGGGCTTGAGGTCGCGGTGGATCACCAGGCGTTGGTGCGCATGGTGGACGGCATCGCACAGGCTCCGGATCAGATCGATCCGCCCTTCGAGCCCGATCGACTGCGCCCGGCACCAGGCATCGATCGCTTGCCCCTCGACGTATTCCATCACCAGGTACGGCTGACCGTCGTCGGTCGTCCCGCCGTCGATCAAGGACGCCACGTTCGGATGATTCAACTGGGCCAGGATCTGTCGTTCGTCGCGCAGGCGCTGCAGGCTGGCCGGGTCCGGAAATCCGCGAATCAGCTTGATCGCCACCCGGCGATCGTATTCGTCGTCGTCACGCTCGGCGAGGAAGACGCTGCCCATGCCGCCTTCGCCGAGCGACTCGACGATGCGCCAAGCGCCCAGGCTTCGCCCGCGCCAGGCCCGTACCGGATCGGCCAGCCCCCGGATCGAGCTGTCGATGCCCTCCCGCAGTGTCGAGTCGGTCTCGGCGTCGGCCTCGAGCAGCGCGCGCACCTGGTCGAACAGCGCTTCGTCCTCGCCGCACTCGCGCCGAAGCCATTCGAGACGGTCGGTCTCGGGCTGCTCCAGCGCACCGTGGAACAGCGCTTCGATCCGGTCCCAGCTCATCGAGCTCACGACAGCTGCGCCCGCAGCCAGGCGCGACCAAGGCGCAGATCGCGGTCCAGGGTGCGGGGCGAAATCTCGAGCTGGCTCGACGCCTCGTCCCGCGACAACCCTCCGAAGTAGACCAGTTCGATCGTCCGCGCAACCCGATCGTTTTCCTGCTCCAGCGCCGTGAGCGCGTCGTCCAGGTCAAGCAGGTCGACATCCGGGCCATGGATGGACGCGCTGGCGTCCTGAAGCGTGACACGAACCCGATCCCCGCCGCGCTTGGCCCGATTCCGGGCCCGGGCATGATCGACCAGGATGTGTCGCATCGTACGCGCGGCCAGGGCAAAGAAATGGCGACGATCGCTGAAATCGATCTCGTGCGCGTCGAGCTTCAGAAAGGCTTCATGGACCAGCGCCGTGGGGCGCAGCGTGTGGCCCGCACTCTCGCCGGCGAACTGGTTCCGCGCGATCGTCTGCAGGTGTTCGTAGACCAGCGGCAGCAGCTGCTCGCCTGCCGACGATTCCCCCTGCCCCCATGCCCTGAGCAGGCGCGTGATCCTTCGGTCCGGTTCGGTCATGCCGTTCGATGCGCCCCTTCCGAGCTGCATTTCATCGAGCCACCGGCGGGAGCATACCTTACCCGTTGCCATGCGGAGAGGGCCGCCGGAGAGGAATGGAGGCCCGGTCCTTCAGGCGCATTTGTTAGGCTTTGTTCAGGCCACCATCGTAGGAGGAGGCACAAGAATGGAAACACAATGGATCCTGGTCGCGGAATCGGCATGCGCGCGCCTGTTCGTGCGCGCAGCCCCACGCGGCGATGTTCGGGAAATCGAGCGCTTCGACCACCCCGATTCGCGAAAGAAGGGCCACGAACTGGAGACCGATCGCAGCGGAGGCGTTGACCAATCGCACGGTCACGCGTTGTCGGACTCGCGCGAGAAAGGCGCCGGGCAACGCATCGAGGCCGATACCTTCGCACGACGGTTGGCCGACCATCTGCAGACGGCGCGCGGCCGCAATGAGTTCGAGCAGCTCGTGCTGATCGCCGATCCCCGTTTCCTCGGCATGCTTCGCGACCACCTCGACGACGTAACGCTGGATTGCGTGATCGCCAGCGTCGACAAGAACCTGGTCTCGGAACCGGTCGATCGCATTCAGAAGGAGATCGACGGGATCTGATCCGGTGCCGACCGAAAGGAAACGAAACGACGCCGTTCAGGCGCCCTCGATTCGCTTCAGCCATTCGAGCGGAAGGTCGTGCTGACCGGCGCTGTCGCCGACGTACAGCACGTCATCGGAGATCATCAGGGACCAGTCGATCTTGCGCGGCAGGTCGTCGGCCAGCGATTCGGCTTCCGGCGGCAGCACGGCGATCTCCAGTCCGGGCTGCTGCATCACCCGCGGCACCACCGTGTCGCGCCAGACCTCGACCGGGCCGTAGGCCAGCACCGAGGCGCGCGATTGGTGTCGGGCGGCGCGCGTCATCCGATCGGCATCGGGGCGGCCAACGTCGATCCAGTGCTCGATCTGGCCGTCGAGGGAGTGGCGCCACAGCGCCGGCTCGTCAACGTCCGACAAGCCCCGTCCGAACGCAAGGCGCTCGTCCCACCACAGCCCCCAGGCCAGCAACCGGGCCGTCATCCGAAGCTCCGTTTCGGAGGGATGGCGCGCGATCGTGAACGAATGCTCGCCGTAGAGACCGCGGTCCGTATCGCTCAGCGAAATCCGGACGCGGTAAGGGGTCGAACTCAAGGCCATCGGGAACGCTCCAGCGCCGATGTCCGGCGAAGATGGAAGAGCCTGCGGGCGCCCGGTCGGCCGGGCGCCCGCAGGTGAGAGAAGGAAACGCGTCCGACGACCGGACCTAGCGGCAGAAATCGTCCTCGGTTTCGTAGATCCGCTCGATCTGGAACTCGCCCGAGCCGAACCCTGTGGTCGACTCGAAGGCCACCGTTGCTTCGTTGCACGAATTGAAGCGGATATACATGCGGCCCCAGGGTTCGATATTGATCGTTCCGTTGTTGAACGCGGCCTGGCGAATCTCCTCGAAGGTCGGGCCGTCGGTCCTGAACAGGTCCATGCCGACGTCGCTGTCCGGGAAGTCCTGCGCCGTTCCGATCATCCACTGCTGGGTGCCGTCGTCGTCGTAGGTGAACCAGATCACGACCAGCTGGTTCCGGTCCGTGACGTCGATCATGAAACCTTCCGCAGCGCGGTCCACGACCGTCCAGTTGCCGCCGAGGCCCCGGCGCCGGACGTTGCCGTCCGATGGAGTGACCAGGATGCCCACGCGATCACGGCGGAAAGTGTCGACCGGTGGGGACGTGCCGTCGGTCTGCGTGATGTCCGAGCAGCTGCCGGTCCCGGTGTCGTAGAACAGCGTGCTTCCGTCCGGCTGTTCACGGATCCGGTGGGTGAAGGTCACATCGGTGCCCATGCCGACCGGGGCGTTGCGGAAATCGAAGGTCTGCGGCACGTCGTCGGAAGCGTCCTCGATCGTGAAGGCCGCTGCCTCGGCACCGATGATCGCGCCGTCGTACTGGTCCTGGCGGGCGATCAACTCGACCACGTAGAAGCCCGGAGTGCTGGCCGAATAGGTCAGGGTGACACGGCCCAACCCGTCGGTCGGGAAATTCTCGAGGATGATGCCCCGGTCGACGGCATCGCCCCCGCCACCGGCAGGACAGTCGTAAAGCGGCGGCACCGGCGGCGGCGTCGAGGCGACGATCTCGGCGACCAGGCCGTCGGCGAACATGCCGCTGGCCGCATCGCGGTCACCGGCGAACAGGCCCTTCGTGTCGGCGTCGCCGGCAACCGCGTCGGTCTGGAACGAAGCGCCCAGCGGACAGCCTTCCACCGTGATGTCCAGCAGCAGGTTGTCGCCCTCGTCGCCGAAGTCGAAGCCTCCGCCGTCGACGATCACCAGGTCGAAGGGGTTGGTGCCCATGGCGTCGGTCCCGGCAATCAGTTCCAGGTCGTCATCCCACACCACTCGCCGGTCGAGGCCGACGTTGGCGTCGAAGTCCGCGCTCATCGTCGCTGCCGTGCGATTCGTGGACGACAGGGTAATGACCGCATTCTGAAGGGTCAGCGGTCCGACCGGGGACTCAGCCCCGTCGAGGCGGAACGCGATCGAACCGATGCTGCCGAAGAGGCCCTGGTCGCCGTTGAAGATCTGCTGATAGCGGAATCCGTTGGCGCAGGCTGCGGCGTCGCCGAACGGCAGCGCGCTGCTCGAATCGCCTTCGGTCGTCTCGAGTCCGTTCGGCACGGTGAAGACTGCAATCGCGGCGAACGCCGGCGCCTGCAATGCTGCAAGGAGCGTCCCGAACCCGAGACGGGCAGGACGACTCACCTTTCTGGAACGGTTTCTGGCTCCCATGATTCGTTTCTCCTGTTCGACTCCACGCATTCGACTCCACGCTAGCGTCCGGAAAGAAGCCTTCCGGGCGTGCTCGCGGCGGCGGGCGCGGTTACCGTCGCCAACTCTTCCCCCGGACGCGCAACGTTAGCACCGGTCGGGCCGCTTCGCCAATGTTGCGCGCGGCACCGACTCGGCGATGCAGGAATGGACGTCGGGACTTCCGGCACTTGCGCCCTGCCTTCGACTCCCGCAAAGTGACCGGCTATCGACCGGGAGGCTTTCCATGCGCCTGATGCAGACCCTGATCGGAACCGGCCGGCGGCGCTGGATCACTCTTGCCGCGTTTGCCGTGCTGGCGCTGTGCACTGCGTATCTCGTCTGGCTTGATCATGAACCGGACCCGTTCGATCCGCTGGTGCGCGCCGAGGCGCGAGCCGAACGTGAAGGTCACGACCTGGTCACCGGCTACGTCACGACCAGTGCGTTGATCGACGTCATGGACACGCTGCTGAACAAGCGCGGCGGCTATCTGAACAATGATGTGCTGCCGCCCTGGGTCATCCTCGACAACATGCCGTCCTGGGAGGTCGGCGTGATCTTCCAGGCCCGCGACCTGGCCCGCACGCTGCGCAACGATTTCAGCCGATCCCAGACCCAATCGGCCGAGGACCGGGCGCTTGCGATCGCCGATCCACAGTTCAGCTTCGACTACGGATCCTGGTGGCTGCCTTCGACCGAAGGCGAATACCGCGAGGGCATCGACCAGCTGGAAGACTACCTGGGCCGCCTGGGCTCCCCCGGCGGCGAGGCGCGCTTCTACGATCGCGCCGACAATCTGCGCGAATACCTGGCCCTGGTCGAGAAGCGGCTGGGCAACATGGGGCAGCAGCTGTCGGCGAGCGTCGGTGATCGGCGTCGCAACACGGATCTGTCCGGGGATGCAGCGGCGCGACCGTCCAGCGACCTCGGCCGCGAGGTGCGGGTCAAGACGCCGTGGCTGCGACTCGACAACGTGTTCTACGAGGCTCGCGGCACGACCTGGGCGTTGATCCATTTCCTCAAGGCACTGGACCACGACTTCGCCGCCGTGCTGCGCGACAAGAACGCCGAAGCCAGCCTCGACCAGATCATCCGCGAACTCGAGGCCAGCCAGCGCCCGGTCTGGAGCCCGGTGATCCTCAACGGCGGGGGCTTCGGCATGTTCGCCAATCACTCGCTGGTCATGGCCAACTACATCGCCCGGGCCAACGCAGCGGTCATCGACCTGCGGCGACTGCTCGAGCAGGGATGACGCGGCCCGCGCCAGGCGCCGGCGCCGCAGTCATCGAAGCCGCGCCCACGTTCTGATACGCTGAACCGGGGCCAGGATGGCGACTGGTGGAAGGCGCTCGGCACGCAGGGGAGCAGCAGATGATTGGACCGTCCAGGAACACCCGGCGCCTCTTCGCCATGCTTGCCGCTGCGGTGATCCTGGCCGGGTTGCTGGTGGCCTGTCGAGCGCCCGAGCCTCCGATTCGAGTCGCCACGCTGCCGTGGCCGCCGTACGACCTGATCCATCTTGCCGAATCGATCGACCAGCTCGATCGGCAGCAGGTCGAACTGGTCGAGTTCCAGACCCCTGCCGAAGCCGTCCGCGCTTTTCGCTACGATCTCGTCGACGTCATGTTGATCACCAGCCATTTCGCCCTGAGCATGGTGGCGGAGCGGCCGGACAGTCGAATCATCTACTTCATCGACGTCAGCCTCGGCGGCGATGCACTGCTTGCCCGGCCCGGAATCGAAACCGGGAACGGTCTCCGGGGTGGCCGGATCGGCGTCGAGGCCGCACCGCTCGGAACATATACGTTGATCCGGGCGCTGGATCACCTGGAAATCGACCGCAATGAGGTGGATATCGTCCAGATCGACACGCCGGACCAGGCGCAGGCATTCCTGGCCGCCGAAGTCGACGCCG
Source organism: Wenzhouxiangellaceae bacterium (assembly GCA_965222675.1). Lineage (GTDB taxonomy): Bacteria > Pseudomonadota > Gammaproteobacteria > Xanthomonadales > Wenzhouxiangellaceae. Next base: position 3,217,045 of record OZ244963.1, read on the forward strand.
TCGTGACCTACGAACCGACTCGGTCGGCTCTGCTCGCGGAAGGCGCGAACGAGTTGTTCGACAGCAGGCAGATTCCCTTCGAAATCATCGATGTCATGGTCACGCGGACTTCGGTCGTCGATGAGCGGCTCGACGCGCTGACCGAACTGGTTCGAGCGTTCGACCGCGGGCTGGCCAGCTGGCGCGAGCGCCCGGAGTTCACGGCCGGCGAGCTCGCGAAGCGACACGCGCTGCACCCCGAGCAGATCCGCGCCGGCCTGGACTCGGTCGTCCTGTACGACCTTTCGGAGAACCGGAAGATCTTCGCCGCACCGGACGGGTCGGTGATGCGAGGCCTGACCGAACAGTGCCGGGTCATGCTGCGCGAGGGCCTGCTGGCCGCCGAGCCCTCGACCGAGCGACTCCTGGACCGGCGCGTCATCGACCGAGCCCTTGCGAGATGACGATTCGCTTGCCTCTCCGCTTCGTCGTTCCACTGCTGATTCTGGCATTCGGCACGATGATTCTGGCCTCGGCATGGACCTTCGAACTGCGAGCGATGAAGCAGAGCCTGCTGGCCATCTCCGAGCAGCAGCTCCGATCGAATGCGTCATTCGTCGCCGCTGAAGTGGAGGCGGCGGTTCGCAACCGGAACTTCGGAGAAGCGCGGGCGGCGCTCGAACGAGCGATCGCGATTCCCACCTTGCGGTCGATCCATCTTGTCGATCCCGACGGCACGATTCGCTTCTCCTCGACACGGAGTCTGGCCGGGAAGAATTTCGTCGAGGAACCGGCCACCCGCTTGCTCCATCGCGATGTTCCTTTCGGCGACGACCTCAACGTGGCCGTGCACACCGAGCCGGGCCGCGCAAGGCTGACCGGGCGCTTCCCGGTGCAGATGCGCGCCGAGCCGGGCGAGCTGATGCCCGTACGCTCCGGCGCACTGTTTCTCGTTCATGACCTTTCGAGCATGCTGGCCGAGCACCGGGCTGCGCTGAATCTTCGGATGGTCCGACGAACGGTCCTGCTGGTCACCATCGCAATCGGATTCTGGCTCCTGCTGCGTCGGCTCTTGCTGACACGCATCGACCGGCTCATCAGCACGACTCGCGAAGTGGCCCAGGGGAGATTCGACGCCAAGTTCGACGACAAGGGACGTGACGAACTGAGCGACCTGGCCCGCGAGCTCGACCGGATGACCGCCGGACTCCGCGACCAGGCCGAGCATCTGAACTACCTGGCTGACCACGACGCGGTGACGGGATTGCTGAACCGCGTCGGATTCGAAGCGGCGACCGAAGTAGCGCTCGCCGATGCACGTACGCGCCGCACCCACTTCGCCATCTGCCTGCTCGATATCGACAGTCTCCGGGTGATCAACGACACCCAGGGCCACCTGGCCGGCGATGAACTGCTACGCGACTTCGCCGGACTGCTGGAAGACGCACTACCGGATGCGCTGGCCATCGCCCGGGTCGGGGGAGACGAGTTCGCGGCGCTGATCGACATCGACCATGGCGAACCGCTGGATACCATCGGGCGTCACATCGCCGAGCACATTCGCGCGTTCCGCTTCGAGCGCCGCGGAGAACGATTCGGCATCCAGGCATCGACCGGGATCATCGCCTTGACCCGAGATATCCGAGATTCCGGGGAGGCCCTGAGCGCCGCCGATGCCGCCTGCTACCGGGCCAAGGAAACCCAGCGGGGGAGCATCCACATCGGCTCCGCAGATGCCATGCGCAGCGACCTCATGGAGGGGAGCATGCGCTGGGTCAGCCGGATCCATGAAGCGCTCGACGAGAATCGCCTGGAGCTTCACGCGCAGCGCATCGAACCCATCGGCGATGGAGATGGCTCGATGCATTTCGAAGTGCTGGTACGAATGCGCGACCGCGACGGTTCGTTGATCGCTCCGGGCCAGTTTCTCGGTGCAGCCGAACGCTACAACCTGGTCGGGAGAATCGACCGGTGGGTCATCGCCGAAACGCTCGAGTGGCTCGACCGGAATCACGACGCGCTGACGCACGTCGCGACCTGTTCGATCAACCTGTCCGGGCTCAGCCTTGCCGACCCCGGCCTGTTGTCGGAGGTCGCCAATCGCCTCGCCCGGCATCCCCGGATCGATCCGTCCATCCTGTGCTTCGAAGTCACCGAAACTGCGGCCATCCGCAACCTGGACCAGGCCAACGGATTCATTGCGCGCATGCGGAGGATCGGTTGTCGGTTCGCACTCGATGATTTCGGTACCGGCCTGTCGTCGTTCGAGTACATCAAGCGACTGCCCGTGGACATGATCAAGATCGACGGCATGTTCGTTCGGGATATCGTCAGTGATCCGGTGGACCGCGCCATCGTCCGGGCCATTCACGACATCGCCAGCGAAGCAGGCATGTGGACCATCGCCGAATTCGTCGAGAGCGACGAGATCCTGGCCATGTTGCGTTCCCTCGGCGTCCATTTCGGCCAGGGATTCGGCATCGCCCGCCCGGTGCCGATCGACGCCTTGCTCTCGTCGAACTCTTCACCGGGCAATCGAACTGCATCCGAAAGCGCCCCGGGGCGCTGATGCGTCGGCGCCCGGACGTCGGATCGACGACCTCGACCCTGCCGTTGGGCACGCCCACCTTCACGCGGCATGCTCTTCACAGAGCCCTCTTCGGGCAACGGAGACCCCGTCATGGCTAACAGCCAACTGATCTGGCTGGGCTTCGTCGCCAGCCTGCTCGCCGGACTTGGTACGGCCGTGGGTGCCGTTGGCGTGTTCGCGATCCGGCGACTGTCGCCGAAGCTCGAGGACGCGCTGCTCAGCGCGGCCGCCGGCATCATGCTGGCCGCGTCGTTCTTCTCCTTGCTGCTGCCGGCCATCGGCTACGGCGAGGCCTACTTCGGTGGGACCCAGCGCGCCGTGCTGGTGGTCATCGCCGGACTCCTTTCGGGTGCGATCGCTCTGCACCTGGTCCACCGCTTCGTGCCGCACGAGCATTTCGTCATGGGTCGCGAGGGCCCGGACGTCGATACGCTGAGCCGAATCTGGCTGTTCATCATCGCCATCACCCTGCACAATTTCCCCGAGGGAATGGCGGTGGGCGTCGGCTTTGCCGGCAACGACATCGCCAACGGCATTTCGCTGGCCACCGGCATCGGGCTGCAGAACATTCCCGAGGGGCTGGCGGTTGCCGTTTCGCTCCTGGCCGTGGGCTATTCGCGATCCGCGGCCTTCGCGGTCGGTGCGCTGACCGGCCTGGCCGAACCCATCGGCGGCCTGTTCGGCGCGGCCGCCGTCTCCCTGGCCGGCCCGATGATGCCGTTCACCCTCGGCTTCGCCGCCGGTGCGATGCTGTTCATCATCTCCGACGAGATCATTCCCGAAACGCACCGCCGGGGCTACGAGACCATCGCCACCTTCTCCCTGCTCGGCGGCTTCGCGGTGATGATGTTCCTCGACGCAACATTGGGGTAGAACGAAAACCCGATTGACCGCAGATGAACGCGGATCAAGAAAAGAAACCCCGAGACCTTGGAACCGGCGGGCGGAACCGACCGTGCTTGTAACTTGAGACTGCGTCCATCTGCATTCATCTGCGGTAGAAGTCGTTCTTGCTGCGACGCGCACTGACCGCTCAATCGCTGCCCGCACCGAAGACATGCTTCTTCGACATCCAGAAGTTGAAGCACATGCCGACCACGCCGCCTACCCACACGCCGAACAGCGGCGCAAGCGCCGAGGCCCAGCCGCGAAGCTCCAGCCGGTCGGCCAGGGTGACGATCAATGCGTAGACGGCCAGGTTGAGCGCGCCGCCGAACGCGTGGACGCTGAAGAAGCGAAGGAGCTCGTCCCACAGGACCCGGGCACGCTCCAGGTGATGGAACGTGAAATAGCGATTGAGGATGTAGCCGGCGCACATCGCGGCGAAGTAGGAGACCAGCCGCGCCGTATAGACGTTGAACGGCGGCAGGTCCTTGAGCAGGTACAGCAAGCCGGCATCGAGAATCGCGATCGTTCCGCCCACGCAGGCGAAGCGCACGAAGGTCGCGCGCGAACTCGAGGACTTCGCAACGCGCAGGAACAGATTCGATTCATCGGAAGAAGCGATGGTCGGTCTCGGGAAATCGCAACAACGCGCATTCTAGTCGACTCGCGATCCACTCGATAAGGACGATGGCGCCCCTGTCGATCGGGGCAGGACCTCGTTGGATTGAATGATGCGCGCGAAGACGCGAAGTCGCAAAGTGAAAAGCAACTGCCGAGAAAGCCCCTCAGCGAGCTATGGAGTGATTCGACGCTGAACTGACTGGGTCATCTCGAAATCAGATCGACCTGGCAATCCTTGCAAGGCGCAGTTCAATCCAGGAGAAGCCTTTCTCTTCGCGCCTTCGCGTCCTTGCGCCCATCGTCCAGCGATCGCAATCGAAACCCGGACTTTACGCATCTGCCGGGGCGAGCGATGATGCACGGATGACGCATTTCATCCTGACCCACCGGCGCGCGGGCAAGCGCGGCGACCATGAGCACCATGCGGCGCGCTCGGCAATGGTCGACGCGATGGATCGGCACGTCGAACGCATCGCCGAAGGCATCCGCACGCACGAACCGCACCACGACACCGCTCGCCACGTTGCCCGCTTCGAGGCCGACCACGACGAGGTCCGGGCGATCGACTGGCATCCGGAGTTGATCTGCGAACCGTTGGTGCCCCACTTTATCCGCTCCCGCCACGCCAGCGACACCGGGCGGGCGTTGCCGCACGAGTTGACGATTCCCCTTCGGCGCGATGGCTCCGGCCGTCTCGAGGTCCGTGTCGTCGACGACGCCGGACTGCCGGTTGCCGACGTGGACGTCTTCGCCTATTTCGGCACGGCATCGAAGCGCGTGCAGGCCGCGACGCGAACCGACGACGATGGACTCGCAAGGCTCGATCACGACCCCGATCGGCCGCTGCTGGAACTCGCCGTTGCACCCGCCTCGCGCTGGTGGCCGCAGGTCGTCGATCACCGCGCCGGGGAAAGCCGCGAGACCCGGATCGAAGTCCGGCTCGAGCCGCTGCCGCCGTCGGAGCGCGGCCTGGGCTGGTGGCACCGGGAAGTCGGTCTCGATGCCGTCGATCTGCAGCGGGGCAAGGGAATCGCGGTCGGGGTGGTCGACTCGGGGCTGGGCCACCACCCCGCGCTGGCGCACGTGAACAACCTGGGAGCCTTCCTCGACGGCGCCCATCTCGTCGACGGGGGCGATGACCGCGGCCACGGCACGCACGTGGCCGGCGCGATCGGCGCTCGGCCGACGGCGGAAAGCGACTATGCGGGGCTGGCCCCCGGGGCCCGGCTCGATTCGTTCCGGGTCTTCGGACCCGACGGCAGTGCACACCAGGGTGATATCGCACGGGCACTGGACGTGCTGGTCCACGACCGCGGCTGTCACCTGGTCAATCTGAGCCTGGGAACGGTGGCTCGCTCGGAGGTCGTTGCCGATGCGCTGCTCGACGCGGTCGAAACGGGCACGCTGGTGATCTGCGCGGCCGGCAACACCGCAGGACCGGTGGAATTCCCCGCCGCGCTCGAAGAGGCCGTCGCGGTAACCGCCATGGGCCGGCTCGACCATGCACCGGTCGGCACCCTGTCGGCACACCGCATTCCGGAGGACACCCGGCTGCGCGCCGACCCGGTCTTCATCGCCAATTTCAGCTGCCGGGGCGAAAGTGTCGATGTCGCCGGACCCGGCGTCGGCATCATCTCCACGGTCCCCGGCGGCGGCTGGGCGGCCTACGGCGGCACGTCGATGGCCGCGCCCCAGGTCACCGGCGCGCTCGCCGCCCTGCTCGCCGACGACCCCGATTACCTCGCCCTGGCCGCCGATGCCAACCGAAGCGCCCGCGCCCGGGCCGTGCTGGTCGAACACAGCCGGGACCTCGGGCTGGATCGCCGCTACCAGGGCCACGGCCAACTCCGGCACCCGCGCTGAATTTCCGGGCCCGTTCTGGGAAAACCTCAAGAGCGTTCTCTCGCAGAGACGCGGAGACGCGGAGAAAAACGACAGAAAAGGAAATCGATCGCACTGGCCGGCTCGAACGGCGGGCGGAGCGGTTTTCACTCTCGCCGTGTTGCCTTTCTCTGCGTCTTTGCGTCTCTGCGAGAACCGCTCTTGACTTCCTGAAGTTCGCTTCTCCCTGGTAAGCGCGCGTGCGCCTGTGCAGGTCCGTCAACCGCGCCGGCGGTGTTTCTGGAAAGCGGCTTCGGCGCGGCCGGTCGGGTCGAGGCCGAGGCGGCGCAGGCGGTCTTCGTCCGGTGAGGGGACGCCGAGCGGCGGCACGAACAAGGTGGAGGCCTGGGTGAACGCGAGCTCGTGCAGGCGATCGAGCGGCACTTCGTCCACGCGCGTTGCATCGAAGGGACCGACTGCGGCCTCGTAGACGATGACCCGGTGATCGGTCGGATAGGCCTCGGCCAGCACCCTGGCCAGGGCGCGGACCCACGCCGGATCGGTTACGAAGGACGACCGGGTCAGGTCGCCGAGAACGGCCAGCTGCCACAGTACCAGCGGCGTTCGCGGGTCGAACACCCTCGGGTGGACCAGGAAGTCGGCGGCTTCGTAGGACTGCAGCCCGGCCACGCCCGGGTCGAGCCCCAGGTCGGCGACCAGACAGTCCTCGGCCGACACGCCCGGATACATCGTGGCCTCGAATCCTTCGGCCCGGGCCCGGCGAATGGCCTCGTGGGAAGGCCAGACGAACACGCCCGGGTGGCCGTAGAAGGCGGCGCAGACGTGCTCACCGTTCCGAACCGGTTCGAGCACCGTTCCGACCATGCGTTCGTAGCTGTCGTCGCGCTGCCGACCTTTCGAGTAGTGGACCTGCAGTGAAACGACGTTCGCATTCAGTTCCCGCAGCACACCGAGCGAAAACGGATCGGCCATCACCGCGAACACCCGGTGCGCCTGGCGCACCAGGTGGCGGGTCTCGACGGTCAGCTGGCCGGCCAGGCGAATGCCCGTACCGACCACGCTGAGTCGACCGCCGGAACCCGACATCGTCGGCTAGAGGACGATGAAGTTCATGTGCGCGTCTTCGGCACCGGCTTCCTTCTGCAGGGCGTCCTTGTCGCCGTCGCGCACCATCCTGCGGTGCTCTTCGGCCAGGTCGTGCTTGTCCATGACCGCCTCGGGGTCGTCCTGGAACTGCTTGCGCGTTTCCGGGTCTTCGGCCATCGTGCGGATGAACTTGTTCAGGTTTTCCTTCGACATCGTGGTTCTCCTCTCGGTGGGGGGGGTTGGAACCGAATCGATCGATTCGGGGTCAATCGGAATAGGGGGCCAGGCAGTCTGTCCGCCCGAGCCACTGGGGTGCATCGAGGCCGAAGGCCCGTTGCAACATGACCTCGGCCGAGGTCAAGGCACCCTGGACCCAGCCCTGGTAGGCGCTGTAGGCCTCGCCGCAGATGTGGATCCCGGCGTTGCCGCGCAGCGTGGCGGCAGCCTCCCAGCTCTTCCAGCCGGGGGACCATGCATGCCAGCCGGCGTAGTACGGCGCGGCGGCCCAATCGACGAAGATTCCGTCGACCGGCTCGGGCACGTCGACGCCGTGCATTTCGGAAAGCTGTCGGCACAACTCCGTGGCAGCGCGCTCGGGCAAGCGCGTCGTCAGTTCGACACCGCGTCCGTCCTCGCGCATCAGCGGCGGCCAGAACGACACGGCACGCTCGTCGCCGAAGGCGCCGAGCAGCAGGCCGTCCCCGGTGGTCGGGTCCTGGCCGAGGTAGAAACACTGGCGCAGCGGCAGATCCGTGTGCGAGGCCGAGAAATGACCCAGCTCGATATGGCCCGGCCCGTCGGGCACCTGCTCCCACCACGGCTCGTCGAACACCATGAAGATCTTGCACGCCGGCGTGCCGAAGGACGAGTCCAGGGCCCTGTGCATGGCCGGCTCCGCGTCGAACTCCAGGCGTTCGAGCGCGCCGGTCGGTAGCGCGAGGATCACCCGCCGGGCGCGAACCGCGTCGCGACCGTCGGCGAATTCGATGCGCTTCAACCCGTCCGCGTCATTGCAGACCTTCGTTGCGAACGCCCCGGTCTCGACCCGGACCCCGGCGGCCTCCGCGCGAGCACGCAGATGCTCGGGCAGCCGCTCGTAGCCGTCGGCAAGGCGGTACCAGTTGCCGACGAGGTCGGCCAGGGTGGAAAACACCGCATCCAGCGCATTCCAGTTGGAGAACAACGCATAGGTACCCTCGACATCGGCCAGGGCGAGGCGCGCCTCGTTGCTGACCACGCGCGCGACCAGGTTCCAGAACCCCCAGGCATGCAGCGGCCGACCGTCATACTCCACGGTCCGCAGGTAGGCCACCGTATCGGCCATCGAGGCCTTCTTGTCGAAGGGCCACACGGTGTCGATTTCCGGAGCGATCCGGCGGACGATGAGGAGCAGCAGCTCATGCGGCTGCAGGCCCTTCTCATCGTCGGCCAGGCGATACGGAATCCGGCCCGATTCGGCGAAGTCCGCCATCCGGAAGCGCGTCGCACGCAGCCAGGCGAAATCGGCCTCGGGTGTCACGGCCTGGATCTCGAAGCCGAGTTCGTCCTTGCACAGGCGGAAGACCAGGTCCTGGGCGTCGCTGAAGAACATGCCGCCGAGCTCCGCCGGAATCGAGTGTTCGTCCTTCAGGCAGACCGAGTACAAGCGCCCGCCGGTGCGGTCGCTGCCTTCGAACACGGAGATTCCGGCGCCGTCCATGCCGCTTTCCGAAAGCCGCCATGCACTGTACAGGCCGCTGACGCCGCCGCCGATGATGGCCGTGTCGAGCACGGCGTCTTCCTGTCCCTTCATGAGGTCTCCCCTGGTTTTGCGATGCGCCGCGGTGCGTAATGGCGCGCTACTCGTCCCCGTGCCGAACCACCCGGTTGCGGCCCCGCTCCTTGGCGCGATAGAGCGCGCGATCGGCACGCCGAAGCGCTTCGGACCGGTCGAGGCCGCGCTCCAGCTCGGCCAGCACGCCGATCGAGACCGCCAGCTCGATCCGTGTTCCATCGTAGACGACCGGGCGATCCGTCGCCGCTCGATGAATCCGCCGTGCCACCTCGACGGCAGCCGAGCCACTCAGCGAGCGCAGCACGATCGCGAATTCATCGCCGCCCAGCCTGCACAGCACGTCACCGTCGCGCAGTTCGCGCAGGCATCGACGGGTCAGCGACCGCAGCATCATGTCACCGGCTTCGTGCCCGTAGCTATCGTTGACCTGCTTGAAGCGATCGATATCCATCAGAAGCAGAGCGCCCTCGATGTCCGCGCGTCTGGTGTCGTCCATCATCGCAGTCAGATAACTCTCGAAGAAGCGCCGGTTGTAGGCGCCGGTCAAAGCATCCTGGTTGGCCAGCGTCATCGCCCGGTGCTGTTCGTGCTCGGCGCGAATGCGCTGCTCTCTCAACTGGCCGACCCGGTAGGAGAGCCCGAGCGCAAGGATCATGGCCTCGAGCACGCTGCCCACGTAGAGCGCGTACTCGGCAATCGGTGTGCGAGGGATGGCCTCTACGCCGATCAAGGAACGAATGAAACCGCCGCCGAGGAACGCCCCCCAGGCGGCCAGGAAGATCCACGCGGCACTCGAGCCGCGTCGCCCCGCCAGCAAGGCTGCGCCGATCAAGGCGAACACGGTCACCGAGCTCAGCAACTGGGTCGACGGGCCGAGAACGGCGGCCGCCGGCAGCGGCACGACCGCGGACACGACCGCGAGAGCGAGGAACAGAAGTGCGATCGCCGTCAGAAGCCTGCTGTATTTCGGAATCCGGTCCTGGGCGCCCGAGAAGACCTGGAAGAACCGGATGGTCGCTGCCATCATCAGACAGCTCAGGACGACGATGACCAGCAGCTCCCGCTCGCGGAGCCAATCCGGCAGAAGCGGCTGGAGCAGGCCGGCGTCCATGCCCATGAACAGCAGCACGGCGGTCATCGCGAGCACGTACAGCCGATGTCCGGGCGTGCGGAGGTTCAAATACAGCACGAGGTTGTAGAAGACCAGCGCGAACATCGCGCCGAAGTACAGGCCGAAGGCCCACATCGCGGTCGATCGATCGGCCAGGTAGTCGGCCTCGCTCTGCACCGAGACGTCGAGCGGAGTCAGCGAGCCCTGCAGCGTCTCGGCGCGGATCAGCAGTTCGGCCCTCTGCCCCGGCGCGAGCTCGAGTGGATAGATCAGGTGCCAGGCGAGGATCTCCGTCGGGCGATAGTCGGCCAGGCCGTTGCTGTAGGGTTCATGGCCGCCGCCGGGTGTGGGCACGTACAGCTCCAGAACGCGGAAATACCGCCGCTTGACCTCGAGCACCCACGACCCGCCTTCCGAGGCGGCCGCTTGCAGCGGAATCCGCAGCCAGACCCGACCCTCGGGCGGTGTCTCGAACTCGCCGATCGGACGAAACCCGTCGGCGGCAAGCACGTCGGCCGTGGACCGCAACGTTCCGTCATCGACACGAACCAGCGCCGCGTCCTGCAGCCGCAGCGTTTTCCCGTCCATGGGCAGGGTGACGGGGGACTGCGCCAGCACGCTCCCGGCCGCCACCAGCAGGAAGGCAAACAGCACCCTCCTGCAGTCGAACGCTCCGTGCCTCAAGATCTCGGCTCTCCCTCCAGGGTCGGTGTCCGGGCGACGACCGCCCTGCGTTCCGGCCGCTCGGGCCAGCCGTTCGGGTCGACCATGCATCTCGATCGTCCGGACCGATGGAAGTCTACTGGAACGAACCGGATCCCGCGACCCGGGTTGGAACGAACCGAATCGGATCAGAACGACGAGGCCGGAGCGCCGTCGCAGGAGTCGACTTCGCGCTGCCCCACCTCGCCGTCGCCGCCGACCCAGCACTGGTCGAGCACCGAGCAGTAGCAGACCTCGATCGACCAGCGTTCGTCGAGGTCGGCCAGCAGGTCGACCGCATCGACGTCTGCCAGTCGCTCATCGTCGTAGCGCAGCTCGAACGGATGGGCAGAATCGCCGGCAGCGAGAATCCGGCCCGACACCGTCTGGACCGAACGCTGGGCGCCCGGCGGCATGCGGTCGACCAGCGCATCGAAGTCCTCGATCAGCTCGCCGTTCTCGCGAATCGTGATCCGCTCCAGCCGAGCCGGCCCCACGCCCGCGTTCTGCAGCCGCAGCCCGATCGTCAGGAGCCCCTCCGGCCGGTCCACGTAGCCTTCGACCTGCACCGCGGGCCAGACCGACGCCCGGACTTCCTCGCGCATCACCCGGCCCTGGTCCCAACTGACGTACAGCGCGGCAACACCCACGATGATCGCGGAGATGGACCCGACGGTCTCGAAGTGCCGATGCCAGGGTTTGCGTGCCGGCTTGCTGTCGTCCGTCATCGTCCCGGCCTCCCCGCCGGTTGGATCGATGCTTCGAGTCTATTCCCGACTGCGCTTCTTCGGCGCGTACAGGTCGGTGATCGTACCCTCGAACATCTCGGCGGCCATCATCACCGACTCGCTCAGCGTCGGATGCGGGTGGATCGTCAGGCCGATGTCCTCGGCCGTGGCGCCCATCTCGATCGCCAGGCCGATTTCGGCGATCAGGTCCCCGGCATGGAGCCCGACCACTCCCCCGCCGATCACCCGGCCGCTCTTCTCGTCGAACAGCAGCTTGGTGAAGCCCTCGGATCGATCCATGCCCAGCGCACGGCCGCTGGCGGCCCACGGGAACTTGCCGACACCGTAATCCAGCCCCTGCTCCTTCGCCTGGTTCTCGGTCAGCCCGACCCATGCCACTTCCGGGTCGGTGTAGGCCACCGACGGAATCGTCCGCGCATCGGCGGCGCGCTTGTGGCCGGCGGCGACTTCGGCGGCGACCTTGCCCTCGTAGCTGGCCTTGTGGGCCAGCATCGGCTGGCCGACCAGGTCGCCGATCGCGAAGATGTGTCGCTGGTTGGTCCGCATCTGGCCGTCGACCTCGACGAAGCCACGGTCGGTGACCTCGACACCGGCCTTGTCCGCCCCGATGCCGTCCCCGTTCGGGCGCCGGCCGACGCAGACCAGCACGCGATCGAAGTCGGCCGAGTCCGGCGCACCGTCGCCGTCGAACTTCGCGGTCAGCGCGGATTCGCCGGCCTCGACCCCTTCGACCTTCGTTTCCAGGTGGAACGACACCCCCTGGCCTTCGAGGTGCTTCTTCAACGGCTTGACCAGGTCGGCATCGGCGCCGGGCATCAGTTGGTCCATCATTTCGACCACGGTAATCTTCGAGCCGAGCGCGCGATACACGCAGGCCATCTCGAGCCCGATGATGCCGCCGCCGATGATCAGCAGACGTTCCGGCACCTCCTCGAGTTCGAGTGCGCCGGTCGAATCCATCACGCGCTCGTCGTCCCAGGGAATGCCGGGAATCTGCATCACGCGCGAGCCCGCCGCGATGATGCACTGCGCGAACGAGACGGTCCTCGCATCGCCGCCGTGCTCGACGGTGAGCTCGTGACTGCCGCTGAACTCGCCGCGGCCCGTAAGGACCTCGACATTGCGCTTCTTCGCCATGCCGGCCAGGCCACCGGTCAGCTTGTCGACCGTGGACTGCTTGAATTCGCGCAGCTTGCCGATTTCGATCTCGGGCTCGCTGAAGGTCACTCCGTGCTCGGCCAGGTGGGCGGCCGAATCGATGACCTGGCCGACGTGGAGCAGCGCCTTGGACGGAATGCAGCCGACGTTCAGGCACACGCCCCCCAGCGATTCGTAGCGCTCGATCAGCGCGACTTTCAGGCCCAGGTCGGCGGCGCGGAACGCGGCCGTGTAGCCGCCGGGCCCGGCACCGAGTACGACCAGGTCGAAGTCGGCGTCGGAGGGCGCGTTGGTCGCCGGAGCCGGCCGCGACGAACCGTTGGTGGTTCCAGCGTCGACATCGCTCGATTCGGACGCTTCGCGGGAGTCTCCGCCGGAGGACTCACCGGATGCAGGGTCGGATTCATCGACCTCGCTACCGTCCTCGCTGTCGTCAGCACCACTGCCGGCTCCATCACCGGACTCGTCGTCGACCTCGAGGACCCCGATCACATCGCCTTCCGAGACCTCGTCGCCTTCCCCGACCTTCAGCTCGACCAGCTTCCCCGCGGCCGGCGAAGGCAGGTCCATCGTCGCCTTGTCCGACTCCATCGTCAGCAGCGACTGCTCGGCCTCGATCGCATCGCCCTCGGCGACCAGCACCTCGATCACCGGCACCTTGTCGAAGTCGCCGATATCGGGGACACGGATTTCAGTTCGTTTGCTCATGATTCACTCAAATTCAAAAGCTGGTTCTACCGCAGATGAACGCAGATGCACGCAGATAGAAACCCAGAAACGAACTGCCCAGCCCAGTCCATTGCACGACGCAGCTTCATTCATTGCAGCCGAGCCTGCTGTTCAGCTCTTGCCTTTCATCCGCGTTCATCTGCGTTCATCTGCGGTAAAAAATCCAGTTCAAAGCATCAATCGGCGGATGTCGCCGAGGACGTGGGCCAGGTACCGGGTGAAGCGGGCGGCGTCGGCGCCGTCGATGACGCGGTGGTCGTAGGACAGCGACAGGGGCAGCATCAGCCGCGGCTCGAAACTCTCGCCGTTCCAGACCGGCTTCGTCTCGGCCTTCGACACGCCCAGGATCGCGACTTCCGGCGCGTTGATGATCGGCGTGAAGGCCGTTCCGCCGATGCCTCCGAGGCTGGAGATCGAGAAACAGCCGCCGGTCATCTCGTCCCGCGACAGCTTGCCGTCGCGCGCCTTGCCGGAGAGATCGGTCAGGTCGTGCGCCAGGTCCAGCAGGGATTTCCTGTCCGCGTCGCGGATCACCGGCACCATCAAGCCGTTGGGCGTATCGACGGCAACGCCGACATGGAAGTACTTCTTCCAGACCAGAGACTGGCCGTCGGCCGACAGCGAGGTGTTGAACTTCGGATACTTCTGCAGGCCGGCCACCACGGCCTTGATCAGGAAGACCAGCGGGGTCATCTTCGTGCCCGCTTCTTCCGCGTCGGCCTTGCTCGCCTTGCGGAACGCGTCCATCTCGGTGATATCGGCCTCGTCGAACTGCGTGACGTGCGGAATCGACACCCAGTTGCGGTGGAGGTTGGGACCGGAGATCTTCTGGATCCGCGACAGCGGCTTTTCCTCGACCTCGCCGAACTTCGCGAAATCGACCTTCGGCGCATCGGCCACCGCCAGGCCGCCGCCGGACGATGCCGCTGCCCGGCCGCCGTCGCCCTGCATCGCCGACTTTACGTGCTGCTTCAGGTCCGACTCGGTGATCCGGCCGTGGGCGCCGCTGCCCTTGACGCCGGCGAGCTCGACCCCGAGTTCGCGGGCCAGCTTGCGGACCGCCGGCGAGGCGTGCGGAATCGACGACGGGTCGCGATTCATCTCCGCGAACGGCACCGGCGGCGGCTTCAGTTCGTCGTCGCCGGAAGACCCGGTCGCCGAGGCTTCGCTCGAAGCGCCGGAACCGGACGACTTCGATCCGTTCGACTCCTTCGACTTCGATTCGTCCGATCTCGACGCTTCCGACTTCGTTGAATCATCCGACGCTTCCTCGCGCTCGGATCCGGAGCCTTCCTCGCCGCCGCTCGACCTGGAAACCTTCATCCTGCCGATCACGTCGCCTTCCGAGACCTCATCGCCGACGCCGACGTCCAGTTCGACCAGCGTGCCGGCCTTCGGCGCCGGGATGTCCATCGTCGCCTTGTCGGATTCCAGCGTCAGCAGCGACTGCTCGGCCTCGACCGTGTCGCCCTTCTCGACCAGCACCTCGATGACCGGCACCTTGTCGAAGTCGCCGATATCGGGGACGCGGATATCGATCGTCTCCGACACCTCGTCCGTCGAACCTTCAGCCGAATCGTTGGCGGAATCGTGGCCGGAATCGTTGCCGGAACCGTTGCCGGATTCTTCCGCCGATGCATCGCCGGCCTCATTCCCGGAGCGATCCGAGGAGCCCCCGTTCGCTTCGTTGCCGGCGCCTTCAGCGTCCTGTTCCGCTTCGTCGGCCGATTCGCTGCCCGAATCGTCTGCGAGCTCCATCTCGCCGATCACATCGCCCTCGGACACTTCGTCGCCTTCGGAGACCGCCAGCCTGACCAGCTTGCCGGCCGCCGGCGACGGCACCTCCATCGTCGCCTTGTCCGACTCCAGCGTGACCAGCGACTGCTCGGCCTCGATCGAATCGCCCTCGGCGACCAGCACCTCGATCACCGGCACCTTGTCGAAGTCGCCGATATCGGGAACGCGGATTTCGGTTCGTTTACTCATGGTCTACTCAAAGTCAAAAGCTGAATTGACCGCAGATGAACGCGGATGGACGCAGATAGGAAACCAAAAACAATTCTTCGATCCATTTCTCGCCACTTGAACTTCGGATTCTTCCTTCATCGAGCCCGATGCTGCACTTGCCCTTCATCCGCGTTCATCTGCGTTCATCTGCGGTAAAAAATCCTGAGATCACACCGAGGTCGGCAGCGGCTTTTCGGGGTCGATGCCTAGCTTGTCGCGGGCGGCGAAGAGTTCGGAGCGGCTGAGTTCCTCGCGCTGGTAGAGGCCTGCAAGCGCTGCGTAGGCGATGTGGTATCGATCGACCTCGAAGAACTTTCTCAGGTTCTCCCGCGTGTCCGAGCGGCCGAAGCCGTCGGTGCCCAGAACCAGGTAGTCGCGGTGCGGGATGAACGCGCGGACCTGGTCGGCGTAGCCGCGGATGTAGTCGGTGGCCGCGATCACCGGGCCCTCGCGGTCCATCAGCAACTGGCTGATGTACGGCAACTCGCCCTGTTCCTCGGGACGCAGGCGATTCGACCGGTTGACCGCCACGGCCTGCTTGCGCAGCTCGTTGAAGCTGGTAACCGACCAGATGTCGCTGGCGATCTTGAACTGCTCTTCGAGAATCCCGGCCGCGGCGATCACTTCGTTGAGGATCGCACCCGAGCCCATCAGCTGGACCACCGCGCGGCGCTCGCGGTCGCCCTTTTCCCAGCCGGCGTCCCGGAGCAGGTACATGCCCTTGCGGATGCCTTCCTCGCAGCCTTCCGGCATCGGCGGGTGCTTGTAGTTCTCGTTCAGCGTGGTGATGTAGTAGTAGACGTCTTCCTGGTCCACGTACATGCGCCGCAGACCGTCATGCAGGATCACCGCCAGCTCGTAGCCGAAGGTCGGGTCGTAGGTCACGCAGTTCGGAATGGTGCCGGCCAGCACGTGACTGTGCCCGTCCTCGTGCTGCAGGCCTTCGCCGTTGAGCGTGGTCCGGCCCGAAGTGCCGCCGATCAGGAACCCGCGGGCCCGCATGTCGCCGGCAGCCCAGGCCAGGTCGCCGACCCGCTGGAACCCGAACATGGAATAGAAGGCATAGAACGGGATCATCGGCAGGCCGTTCGACGCGTAGCTGGTCGCCGCTGCGATCCAGGAACTCATCGAGCCGGCCTCGGTGATGCCTTCCTGCAGCACCTGGCCGGCCTTGTCTTCCTTGTAGAACGCGAGCTGGTCCGAATCGACCGGCTCGTAGAGCTGGCCAAAGGGCGCGTAGATGCCGATCTGGCGGAACAGGCCCTCCATGCCGAAGGTCCGGCCCTCGTCGCAGATGATCGGCACGACGTTGTCCTTGAGGTTCTTGTCGCGCAACAGCACGGCCAGGACCCGGACGAAGGCCATCGTGGTGGAGATTTCGCGGTCGCCGGAGCCCTTGAGCACGGTCTCGAAGGCCTCGAGCTCCGGAATCTCCAGCTTCGGCGCCTCGCTGGAACGCTGCGGCAGGAACCCCCCGAGCTTGCTCCTGCGCTCCTTCATGTAGCGCACTTCGTCGGAGTCCGCGCCCGGGTGGTAGTACGGCACCTCGGCCAGGTCCTCGTCGCGCACCGGCACGTTGAAGCGGTCGCGGAAGTACTTCACGCCCTCGTCGTCGAGCTTCTTCTGCTGGTGCGAGATGTTCATGCCCTCGCCCGACTGGCCCAGGCCGTAGCCCTTGATGGTCTTGGCCAGGATCACCGTCGGCGCACCCTCGTGATGAGTCGCGGCGTGATAGGCGGCGTGGATCTTGTACGGGTCGTGGCCGCCGCGGTTCAGGCGCCAGATGTCCTCGTCGCTCATGTCGGCGACCATTTCCTTCAGCTCGTCGTAGGCGCCGAAGAAGTGGTCCCGGACGTAGCCTCCGTCCATGGCCTTGTACTTCTGGTACTCGCCGTCGATGGCCTCTTCCATGCGCTTGCGCAGCAGACCCTTGGTATCGCGGGCCAGCAGCGGGTCCCAGTACGAGCCCCAGATGACCTTGATGACGTTCCAGCCCGCACCGCGGAACACGCCCTCGAGTTCCTGGATGATCTTGCCGTTCCCGCGCACGGGTCCGTCGAGGCGCTGCAGGTTGCAGTTGACCACGAACACCAGGTTGTCGAGCTTCTCCCGACCGGCCAGCGAAATCGCGCCCAGCGACTCGGGCTCGTCGCACTCGCCGTCGCCCATGAAGCACCAGACCTTGCGCTTGCTCGCATCGGTCAGCTCCCGGTTGGTCAGGTACTTCAGGAACCGCGCCTGGTAGATCGCCATGATCGGCCCGAGACCCATCGAGACGGTCGGCAGCTGCCAGAAATCGGGCATCAGCCAGGGATGCGGATAGGAACTCAGGCCCTCCCCGTCGACCTCCTGCCGGAAGCCGTCGAGCTGGTCCTTGCTCAGGCGCCCCTCGAGGAACGCGCGGGCGTAGATACCGGGCGAGGAATGACCCTGGATGTAGACCAGGTCGGAACCGTCCGGGTGGTCCGGGCCCTTGAAGAAATGATTGAAGCCAACGTCGTACAGCGTCGCCGCCGACGCGAAGCTGGCGATGTGCCCGCCCAGTTCGCCGCCGCGGCGCGCCGCGCGCACCACCATGGCCATCGCGTTCCAGCGGATGATCGAACGGATTCTCCGCTCCAGCGCCCCATCGCCGGGCATGTTCGGCTCGCGGGCCGGGGGAATCGTGTTGATGTAGGCCGTGGTCAGGTCGAACGGCAGGTGGGCGCCGGAGCGACGCGCCAGTTCGACCAGCTTGTCGAGCAGGAAATGGGCGCGCTCGGCGCCCTCGCGGTCGATCACCGCTTCCAGCGATTCCAGCCACTCGCGGGTTTCTTCCGGGTACTGGTCCTTCGGATCGGAATACTGGTCTACCATGATGCTGTGTCTACCCTGCCCGGTTCTGGTTCGGACTGCACATTGTACGGGTTCGCAGTCCATGCCGCGCCCGAAGCGGCCGGGTCACCCGCGACGAGGATGCGATGACGATTCAAGCGACCGGATGGCGACTGGACGGCTGCCGGGCCCTGATCACCGGCGCAAGCCGCGGCATCGGCTGGGCGACGGCGCGGACGCTGGCCGAGCGCGGCGCGGAAGTCTGGTTGATGGCTCGCAGCGAGGCGGAACTCGACGAACGGGTCGACGATTTGCGATCGCACGGCGCCCGGGCCCATGCGCTCCCCGCCGACGTGTCCGACCTCGCCGGCCGCCGCCATGCCGTGGACCGCCTGCTCGACGTCACCGAAACGCTCGACATCCTGGTCAACAACGCCGGGTTCAACATCCGCAAGCCGGCGGTGGAACTGGCCCCCGACGAAACGGCTTCGGTGCTGAACACCAACCTGCTCGGCGCCTTCGAGCTGACCCGCGCGCTGTACGGTCCGCTGCGCCACGCCGATGCCGGCTGCGTGGTCAACGTCTCGTCGGTCGCCGGCCTCACCCACCTGCGCACCGGCGCGGCCTACGCCATGAGCAAGGCCGCGATCAATCAGCTGACGCGCAACCTGGCCTGCGAATGGGCCGCCGACGGCATCCGGGTCAACGCGGTCGCGCCGTGGTACATCGAGACCCCCCTGGCCGGCCAGGTACTCGCCGACGCGGACTACCTGGCCGAGGTGCTCGCCCGCACTCCGCTGAAGCGAATCGGCCGGGCCGAGGAGGTCGCCGCCGCCATCGCCTTCCTGTGCATGCCCGGCGCCGGCTACATCACCGGTCAGGTCCTGCCCGTCGACGGCGGCTTCAGCGTCTACGGCTTCTGAACGCACGCTCAAGCGCGAGTCCATCAAGCCGGAAAAGCGTTTTCTCGCAGAGACGCGGAGACGCAGAGAAACCCGATGAAAACGGATTCCGATGGATCGGCATTCGTCGCAGGCCCTGTTCCTCCGGCCCTGACAGCGAATTCAGGTCGCTGATTCTCAAGTACCCACTGCATCTCTGGTTTCTCGGAAGCAAGAACGTGCTTTCTCCAGCAGTGGATTTCTCTGCGTCTCCGCGTCTCTGCGAGAAAACGCTTTCCTGACAGTCTCCCTCCCGAACGGAGCCAAAAAAAAAGGCCGCGGGCGGGGCCGCGGCCTTGGGGTGCTCGATGCCCGGAGCTACCAGATGCTCAGGCGTTCCTCCGGCGGGAGGTAGAGGTCGGCGTCCTCGCCGATCTCGAACGCGTCGTACCAGGCATCCATGTTGCGGACGATGCCGTTGACGCGATATTCCGGCGGGCTGTGCGAATCGCTGATCAGCCGCGAGCGGCGCGACTCGTCGGTCTGCAGGTTTCGCCAGACCTGGGCCCAGGCCATGAAGAAGCGCTGATCGCCGGTGTAGCCGTCCAGCACCGGCGCGGCACCGCCCTGGTGCTCGTCGACGTACATCCGATAGGCGTGGTAGGCGATCGCCAGGCCGCCCAGGTCGCCGATGTTCTCGCCCAGCGTCAAGCGGCCGTTGATGGTCATGCCCTCGACCGGCTCGTACCGTTCGTACTGCGCGACCAGCTGATCGGCCAGCCGCTCGAAGCGCTCGCGCGATTCGCCGGTCCACCAGTTGCGCAGCACGCCGTCGGCGTCGGACTTCGAGCCCTGGTCATCGAAGCCGTGACCCATCTCGTGGCCGATCACCGCGCCGATGCCGCCGAAGTTGACGGCCGGATCCGCGTTCGGGTCGAAGAACGGCGGCTGCAGGATGCCGGCCGGGAAGACGATCTCGTTGCGCGACGAGGAGTAGTACGCGTTGACCGTCTGCGGGCTCATGAACCACTCCCAGTGCCGGGTCGGCTCGTCGAGCTTTTCCACGGCGTCCTCTCGGTACCACTCGCCGAGCCTGCGCGCGTTGCCGACCAGGTCGTCGGGCCGGATCTCGACCGAGCTGTAGTCGTGCCAACGGTCCGGGTAGCCGATCTTCGGTGTGAACGCGGCCAGCTTGGCCAGCGCCTCATCGCGCGTCTCGCCGTCCATCCAGTCCAGTGCGTTCAGCCGCTCGTCGAAGGCCCGGCGCAGGTAGCCGACCAGCTCCAGCATCTGGTCACGCGAGGCCGGGGGAAAGTGGCGGGCGACGTAGACCTCGCCGACCTGCTCGCCCATCCGGCCGCTGACGAACTGGATCGCCCGTTTCTCGCGCGGGCGCTGCTCCTCGACCCCGTTGAGCCGCTTCTGGTAGAGCTCGAAGGAAGCGTCGGCGAAGTCGTCACCGAGCAGCGAGGCGGTGTTGTTCAGGAAATGGAACGTGTGCCACGACGCCCAGGTTTCGGCGGGCGTGACCGCGAACAGCGCGGCCAGCGCCTGGATCGCCGTGTCGGTACCGACCACGACCTCGGCGATGTCGTCGAAGCCCTGCGCGGCCAGGAACGCGTCCCAGGCGAAGCCCGGGGCGAAGGCCTTCAGTTCGTCGATGTTCATCAGGTTGTAGTTGGCCTCGCGGTCGCGTCGCTGGGTGCGGGTCCAGTGCGCAGCGGCGATGGAAGTCTCCAGCGCCATCACCGCCTGGGCGCGTTCGCGCGGCCGGTCGACGCCGGCGCGTTCGAAGGTCCCGGCGATGTAATCGACGTAGGCCTCCCGGTGACCCGGAAACGGCTCGTCGTCGCGCTCGTAATAGTCCTTGTCGGGCAGACCGAGACCGCTCTGGCCGAGGTGGACCAGGTAGCGCTCCGGGTTGCCCGAATCCAGTGTGACGTAGGCGCCGATGATCGAGCCGGTGCCGAGCCGCCCCATCCAGCGCGCGACGGCTTCGTGGTCGTCCAGCGACAGCAATTGGTCGAGCTCCTCGCGAATCGGCTCAAGGCCGCGCGCTTCGATCCGGTCGGTGTTCATGTAGGCGGCGTGCATGGCGCCGATCTGCTGCAGCGGCGAACCGGGATCGGCATCGGCCTCGGCCGCGTCGGCGATGATTTCCGCTACCCGCTCCTCGGATTCCAGCGAGAGCTCGGCGAACGCGCCGTAGCGGGAAAACCCGGCCGGGATATCGTTGTTCTCCAGCCAGGCCGCGTTGACGTAGGCGAAGAAGTCATCGCCCGGGGCCACCGTATCGCTGATGCCGTCGACATCGATCCCCCAGTCGCCGATGCGGGCCGAAGCCTCTGCGGTCCCGGTGTCGTTGCCATCCCCGGACGCGACCGCCGCCGAGCCGTCACCCGAGTCGGCGACCGCCGCGGTCGATTCCGAAGGACTGTGGGGCTGCGCATCGTCGTCGCCGGAGCAACCGGCCAGGGCCAGCGCCGCCAGGACTGCAGCCAGACCCGCAGCCGGCAGGGCCGCAATCGTTTGATTCTTCATGGATATCTCCTGAACTCGGTCGGATCGCGGCGAGACGCCGCAGAGGGCTGGGAACGTACTCCATCGCCGTGAATCGCGCTTGTGCCGATGGTCACGAGCAGAACGGGTGCTGTCGAGCCGCGTTTCGAGGTCACACCGGTACGCGGCCCCGACCCTCCCGGGCCTCGCACCCAACGTCCGTGGGTACGGAACTGCCTGCACGCGGCTACGCGCTGGGCTGGGCGACTTCCTTCAGCGCCTCATCGGGCAGCACGTAGGAACTGCCGATCAACGGATGGCCCGGCTCGAGCAGGCTGGGGAACCTGAGCCCCGGCAGCACCTTGACGGCGAAGATCTCCTCGACCGCGTCGCTGAAGCGCAGCAGCCCGACCGTCTCGCCGCTATCGAGGTCGATGATCCAGACCCCGCTGCGCCGCTCCGAGCCGTCGGCGGTGATCGGAATGCCTTCGAAGGTATTGGTTTCGCGCACCTGGGAAAGGCCGACGATCGCGTACTTGTCGACGAAATCCAGCCCCCGGGTGAATCCGGGCATCTGCGCCAGGCGCTCGGTCTTCGCGGTCTTCGGGTCGTACCAGGACAGCGCACCGTAGCCGGATTCGAGGAACCACACGCGGTCGCGGTACCAGCGAGGCGAATGGGGCATCGACAGGCCCTCGACCAGCACCTTGTCGCGGACAATGTCGTAGAGCAGCCCGCCGGCGTTCTTGTCGGCGCGCCAGCCGCCGGCCGTGTCCGTGCGGCCCAGCGCGGTCACGTAGCGCGGCCGGTCGTCGACGACGCACAGGCCGTTCAGGTGACAGCGGTCCTCGATCGCGTAGGCCGAGACCCACGGCGGACGCCAGCGCGGCACGAAACTGTGATCGAGGTCCAGCGTCGACAGGCAGGAAAAGCGCGTGTTGACGATCCACAGCTCGTCGCCGGCGAAATCCAGCTCGTGGATGTCGATGTTGCCCGTGTAGTGGATCGAGCGCGGGATGAAGCAGGCGTCGTGGCGCCCCTTGGGCTCGACCTTCGGTGCGACCGCCGGCGTGTTGCGGAACTCGTGGACCTCGTTGTTGGTGCCGATGACCAGACGGTTGTCCTTCGCCGCGATGCCCATCGGGCGATTGAACGAGCAGAAATGGGTGTTGAGCTTGCCCTGGTCGGCGCGCAGCAGCACGACCTGGCCGGCCTGGTAGGTCGACACGGCGATGCTCAATCGGCCCTTGTCCAGCAAGGTGAGGAAACTGGCCGAGAACTCGCTCTTCAGCGCCTCGCCGGGGTTCTCCCGGATGCGTTGCGCCAGCGCCTCACGCCGCTTCTGCTCGGCATCGGCTTTCGCGCGTTTCGCCTGCTGTTCCGGCGAAAGCTCTTCGTCGTCCATCGCTTCGCTCACCGCAGACGTCCATGCAATGACTGGGGCGCTACCATACCGGTTTCCGGAGACCGGGCCAATACGCCGTGCCATCGTTCGAATACGACATCGTCTGGCAGAAGCTCGACGACGCGACCCGCGATCGCATCGTCGCCTTCTGGCAGACCCACGGCGCAATTCGCGACGAGCATGCCGCCCGAGCGCGGGTGGACCAGGTCGTGGCCCTGGCCCGCAACGAAAACGACGAGATCGCCGGAGTCTGTACCGCGGTCGACCTCGTCGTCCCGGATATCGGCGAACGGCTGTACTACTACCGCACCTTCGTCGCACGCCCGTTCCGCACGGGCTTCGTGGTCCGTCGTTTGCTGTTCCTGGCCGTGCAAGCGTTGGAGGAGCACGCCCGGCACCATATGGAGACAAGTGCCAAGGGCGTCTACCTCGAGCTCGAGAATCCGTCCTTCGCCCGCCACCTGCGCCAGGCGGTCTGGCCGCGACGGGGGCTGGAATTCGTGTTCATCGGGCGCACTGCCCGGGGGCTGGAGCGTCGGCTCCGCTGGTTCGAGCACGCCCGAATCGGCGATCCCGCCCAAAGGCTGAGAAAACCGGAATCGGGAACGAAATCGGCCGGGGAAGACCCCGGCCGCTGAATGATGCGATCGCGTTCGGTCGAAGGGGGTCAGGCCTCGCGCCTCGGTCGGTCCACCGTTGTCGGCCAGCGCGCCGAGCGTCGGGGCGATGCCCGACAGGCCGAGCGTGACCGATTCGGCGTTCACCGGACCGGGGAGAGCGACCCTCCGGTCAATCGAACGTAGGCCGATTCGCCCCAGGCCTCGAGAAAGCCGTCGACGAAGATCACCGGGGTCGTCTCGTCGCGGGTGGTCCGTCCGTCGCCCTCGACCCGCTGCGTCCGGTAGAACAGGACCGTGTAGCTATCGCCCTCGATCGGAAACGCTTCGCTCATCGCCGGCGGGTGCGGCATCCGCGATTCCACCTCGGCGCGCGGCATGCCGATCTCGAGCATCGAGATCGCATCGCGATTCTCGCGCTCGAGCTTGGCCCAGTCGTCGCGTCGGTCGCTGTCGTTGCCGATGGCCACGACACAGCCCGACAGGATCGTCGCCGCCGTCAGCAGCACCAGAAGCCGGCTTGCAGATTTCATCATTCGAACTCTCCCTCGATGGTTGTTCCGTTTGGCTGTCGATCGGATGTGGATCCATGGCCGATCGACCGTCGGTCGATTTCTCATGGATCACGAGCGATCGATTATCCGCGGCGAAGCTGAACCGCGCCTGAGCCGGAAGTCATCGGGTCGCGGACACATCGACCCGAAGCCGGCCCGGGGCGACGCCGATCCCTACGAAAAGAAAGGGCCGGCACAGCGGCCGGCCCGTTCGACGAGTTCGTCGATGGAAGACGAAGGGCTTCGAATCAGCCCTCGACGCGCCGCTTCTCGACTTCCTTGCGGCCTTCGAACTTGGCGCCCAGGGCCACCGCGCGGTCGTCGTCGATGACGTCTTCGGACAGCTCGAACACGTCGTTTTCCTCTTCCTTCATGTGATGTTCGAGCGCGTCCTGGAACTTCTTGAAGGTCATCAGCCAGGCCGGGTTGCTCATATCGGTCGCCTGCAACTCCTCGAGATAGTCGCTGGCCTCCTTGTGTTCCGAGACGCTGTGTCGCGTCTGCGGCTGTGCTTCGACCGATTCGATCAGCTCCGAGTACAGCGTCTGCTCCTCGGCCGCCGCATGCGATTCGACTTCCTTCAGCAACACGTCGAACAGGCGCTTGCGCTCGTCGCTGTCACCGGACGTATCCGCGATCCGGCGCATCAGTTCTCGATGACGGTCGTGATCGGCTTTCAATTTCTGATAGATGTTCATTGCATTCAACCTCGGGGGTTCGAGTGTCGTTGATTTCGTCGGAGGGGTTCGTGGAAGAGCTGCGTAACGGACGGCTGTCGCGAAACCCTGCGCTCGCGATGGCGCTCGAGCCATCGGGCTCGCTTCCGGACCCGGCAAGAAGCCGGTCCGGGCGAGCGATTCAGCGCATGCGGAGGACGTCAGCGCTTGGCGATGATCCACACCGCGTGGATGATGCCCGGGATGTATCCGAGCAGGGTAAGCAGGATATTGATCCAGAACTGCGGACCGATTCCCACCTGCAGGAACACGCCGAGCGGCGGCAGGAGAATCGCGAGGATGATGCGAAGAATGTCCACTTCGAGCACTCCGTTCAGTAGTCGGACTACAGGATCAACCAGCCACGTCCGGTCGTCATTAACCTAGGTCAACCGGTCCACGGATCGGGACCGACCCACCTCGACGTCCGACGTGCTTTTTCGGGCTGGTCGTGCAGCGCACCCCGGCGCACCTCGTGCCCGGGAATCTGCGATCATTCGCGCATGAACGAATCCGATACGACCAACGCCCCCCGCTTTCCCTGGCGCAACTGGGCGGTGACCAACATCATCCTGATCATCCTCGGCTTCGCCGTCTGGGCCTGGATCGACTGGCGTTACGTCACCGATTTCTGGATGCCAGAAGACATGATCAAGGCCAACGGCATCCTGGCCTGGGCCCTGCCGATCGCCGCCCTGTTCCTCCAGTACATCGTGCTGCGTCACCAGTCGCCGGGCCGGCAGACCGCCGGCGCCCTCGGCGGCGCGCTCCTGGTCATCGCGGCGTGGTGGACGCTGTTGCTGACCGTCGGCGCCTGGTTCCACGTCGAGATCGGCGGCACGCTCGACTGAAACCGACTTCCCGGACCCGGTTCGGCCGGCAGGAAATCCGGTCCGGCACCCCATTCTCCCCAATGACCCGGCCATTGCAGGTCGAGTCGATTTCCTATTGAGACCGGCGCAGCCTTTTGGGTACCCTTGGGTCGGCGTTGGTGAACATGAAACCGCACGAAGTCCCGGTGAAAGCCTGCCGGGCGGACCGTGCGTGGGTTCACCTCCGAAACGGCGATCGAAGGGAAATCCGCATGAAATCAATCATATTCTCCGCCCTGCTCGTCCTTTCGCTGGTCTCGGCGATCGGGATTCCGCTCCCGTCGATCGCCGGCGACTCCACCTTCGACCTGGCCGAGCGGGCGCTCGACGGCGACCTCGATTCGGCGGCCCGCCTGCTGGAACTTCGCGGCGGCAGCGATCCGATGCGGCTGGTCGCGGCGGTCGCCCACCGAACGGCCCGCGACGATGCACGCGCGCTGGAACTGATCGAGGCGGCGATGGAGAACGGCTACCTGCCGGCGCTGTGGCTTCGCGTCGTTCATCGCGTCGAGCGCCACGAATGGATCGACGCCTACGCCTGGGGTCGACTCGCGATGCTGGTCAGGAAGCACGAAGCCGAGGACGAGATCGACGAGGACGCGTGGCCGATGGAATGGACCTGGCAGTTCACGCAACAGGCCGCCAGAAACCTTCGCGAAGATCAGTTCCCGCAGGCCGATCGCCGCACGGAGGACGTCGTGGGGCGCTGGTACGCCGACCTGACCGCCGAACGGGCGGATCGCGAGTACGCCAGCCCGGTGTTCGAGAAGCGACGCGCGCCGACCTTCCCGCGCGACGAGGCCTACGCGCGGGAGACCGGCTGGTCGCTGCTGTTGGCAGAATTCACCGCCGACGGCAAGGCATCACGGGTCCTGCCCATCGCCGAAACCCACCGCGCGTTCTCGGAACGCGCCGAGGCGGCGTTGGAAGACTGGGTCATCGACCCAACGAGCATGGACGAAGGTGATCTCCCCGGAAGCTTCGTCCAGCTGGTCGAATTCGGGCTGAGTAGATGACCATGCGATTCCTTCCGGCATCGGTGCTGGTGATGGGCATGGCCATCGGGGCGCCGGCGATGGCGAGCGAGATCGATGCCGAATCCGAGCCGCTTCCGCCCTCGGAGCAGATCGAGCGGATGGGCCGCGCCTTGAACGGCGACCTCGAGGAACTGGATGCGCTGCAGGGCGACGAGGACACCGGCCGGTGGGCGCAGCTCGTTCGAGGCCTGGCCCTCGGTGCGGCGGGCCGCGACCGGGAGGCGGTGGTGGCCCTGGAGGGCGCAGCGCGGTCCGGCCACAATCTTGCGCCGCGCGTGCTTGCGCTGCACCACTACGAGCGCAATCAGTGGTTGGACGCCTACGCCTGGGCCCGCGTCTCGATGGAAGTCGACGCCGCGCTCGGGGACCTGGAGATGGCCGACCTGCAGGGGGGATGGTCGCTGTACCTGGCCGTGCAGGCCGCCGAGTCGCTGGACGCGGACCGTCACGCCGAAGCGGACCGGCGGGCCCGCGACTACCTGGCCGAGTACCTCGACCCGCTCGTGGCCGAAGATCTCGCAGGAGACGACGACAGGGGCCTGGAAGGCGAAGACGTGGTGAAGCGCCGCCGCCCGATCTTCCCCCGTTCGATGTGGGAGAACGGCCGGCCCGGGTGGGCCTACGTGCACTTCGCGATCAACCGGGACGGCAGCGTCGGAGACACCCTGGCGCTCGCTGCCTCCCATCCCCGCTTCGGGCGCGCCGCGGCGCGGGCAGTCAGGAAGTGGCGATTCGACACGGAGGCCTTCGACGACCTGCCCGCCACCGGATTGCAGCTGATCGACTTCAACCTGCGCTGAGGCCGGTCAGCCAAGCAACGACTCGGCCGCGGCCCGGACGCGCTGCTCGTCCGGCAGGACCAGGTTCGCGGCGTCGCCCAGGGGGATGTAGCAGTCCACGCCGGTTACGCGGCGGATCGGCCGGTCGGCCGCGCCGTGCTCGACCAGGCCCGTGACCAGACCCTCGCCGATACCGCCGTCCGGGCGGCCCTCGTCGAGCACCAGCACCGCCGCACAGGCTTTCGCGTGTTCGGCGACCGCCTCGACGTTCAGCGGCTTGAGCCAGCGCAGGTCCAGGACCCGGACGGCAGTACCGCGCGCCTCGGCGAGCGTCCTTGCCACGCGCAATGCCATCGGCACGCCGTTGCCGAAGGTCACGATCAGCAGATCGCTCGCATCCTCGTCGTATACGCGCGGCTCGAACGGCACGAGGTAGTCACTGGGATCCGGGTAGGCGAAGGACCATTGGCCGTCGTCCTTCTCGTAGAGGTCCTTGGCCATGTACAGCGCGATCGGCTCGATGATGGCGGTCACTCGTCCGTCGACGGTGGCCAGCGCAGCCATCGTGCGCAGCATCCGGGCCGCGTCGTCGCCGCGCGACGGGCAGCCGACCACCAGGCCGGGAATGTCGCGAAGCGCGGCGACCGAGTTGTCGTTGTGGAAGTGGCCGCCGAAGCCGCGTTGGTAGCCCAGCCCGGCGATCCGCGCGACCATGGGGTTGCGGAACCGGTCGTTGGAGAAATACTGCAGCGAGCAGGCCTCGCCGCGAATCTGGTCGCAGGCATTGTGGAAATAGGCCAGGTACTGGATCTCGGGGATCGGCAGGTAGTCCATGGTGCCGTAGCCCTGGGCCAGGCCCAGGATCGTGGTTTCGTCGAGAAGCGTGTTGAACACGCGCGACCGGCCGAACCTCTTCCACAGGCCCTTGGTGATCGTGTAGACCCCGCCCTTGCGCGCCACGTCCTCGCCGAACACCAGCGCTTCCGGACACTTCAGCAGCAGGTCGTGCAGCGCGCGATTGATCTGGATCGCCATGTGGCGCGGCGCGTCGTCCTCGGGCAGCCGACCGCCGAAACTGTCCAGGCGCTCGGACTGGGACGCGACCCGGCCGGCCTCGTTGGCCACCTCGTCGGGAGAAAACGGCGCCAGCGGCCGGACCACGTCGCCGACCTCGGTCAGGCGGGGCCGCGCATCGGCCCGGTCGGCCTCGTCGAGGCACTGCCGGCGCAGCCCCTCGTAGCGCTCGCGGATCCGGTTCGGGGTAGTGAGGCCGCGGGCGACCAGCCGCGTGACCGAAGTCAGCAGCGGATCGAGCCGCTCCTCGCGTTCCAGCTCGTCCGGCGGCCGGTACTCGATCTCGAAATCGGTGCCCGCATGCCCCATCAACC
Source organism: Wenzhouxiangellaceae bacterium (assembly GCA_965222675.1). Lineage (GTDB taxonomy): Bacteria > Pseudomonadota > Gammaproteobacteria > Xanthomonadales > Wenzhouxiangellaceae. The sequence continues at coordinate 3,245,840 of OZ244963.1, forward strand.
GGGTCGTGTTGAGGTGCAGGAACACCGGGCGCCGCCGCCCGCGGCAGAACGTCACAGCATCCTGCACCGCTTGCCAGCCGGCGGCCAGGTCCAGCCCGTCGGCATAGCGATACTCCATGCCGTAGCGCGCGGCCATGGACTTCGCGATCCACTGGGCCGGCGTCGGTACCGAGATACCGACCCGATTGTCTTCGCAGACGAACAGGATCGGCAGCGGCAGGCTCTGGTGCGCGGTCCATGCAGCGGTGTTGAAGGCCGACTGCGCGGTCGCGTGATTCGCGCTGGCATCGCCGAAGCTGCAGACGACGATCGCGTCGTCGGGAACCGGGAGCTCGTGTTCGATGCGCTGTCCGTGGCTGATCGCCAGGGCGGTCCCGACCGCTTTCGGCAGGTGGCTGGCGATCGTCGAGGTCTGCGGCACGATCCACAGGCCCCGATGACCCCACACCTTGTGCCGGCCGCCGGAGGCCACGTCGTCGACGGCCGCGGCGAACGACAGGCAGGTATCTCCGATGAAATCTGCACCGGGCAATTTGCGGTAGCGCTCGGCGACGAAGGCGCCGGAGCGGTAGTGCAGGAACGCCGGATCGGTCGTCCGGGTGGCCCGCCCGACCATCGCGTTGCCCTCATGGCCCGAGGAACCGATGGTGTAGAAGACCTTGTTCTCCTGCCGCTTGACGCGCGCCATCAGGTCGAGCTGGCGCGAAGCCAGCTGGCTGTCGAACAGCTCGAGCAGGTCGCGATTGTGATGCCGATCCTGATCACGATCATCGGCGCCCGGCTGCTCACGCCTCGGCGGATCGCGCTCGAGCGCGTCGAGGTGGTCGAGAAACTGCCGATCGACGACCTCGGCGCGGTTCAGCTGACGGGCACGAGACTGGCTCATGCGGACTCCCTGGCTCCCAATGGCCGAATTGTACTGGCCGCCTGCGGGAATCTCACGCGCTCGAAGCCTGGAATCGTCGCCGAGAGTACGGCGGCCGATCAATCTTTACCGGGCTCCGGCGCCGTGCGTTTTTCGGCATACATGCGCTGGTCGGCAACGGCGAGCAGCACTTCGACCCGGTCGCCGTCGTCGGGATGGAAGGCCACCCCGGCCGCCGCACCCAGCGGGCAGTCCGGCGCCAGTTCCGCCCCGGCCGTACCGATGCCGTCGAGCAACTCGTCCACGCGTGCTCGCACCGCATCGTCGGAATCCGCGCGCTCGATCAGCATCGCGAATTCGTCGCCGCCCAGTCGGGCGACCATCTCGCCGTCCTCGGCGCGAGCGGACAGCCTGCGGCCCACTTCGGCCAGCACCCGGTCACCGACCGAGTGTCCGTGGGTGTCGTTGACGGCCTTGAAGCCGTTCAGGTCGATGTAGGCGACCGCAAGCCGGCTCCCGTTGGACGGACGCCCGCGCAGGATCTTCTCGATCCGGGCCCGGAACATCCGGCGATTCGGCAGCCGGGTCAGCGGATCATGCAGCGCCTGCCAGGCCGCGCGGATGCGCCGGTCGACCAGCAGGAACGCCAGCACCGCGAGCAGCAGCGCGGTAATCCAGCCCGTCGCCTGAAGCAGGGGGGAGCCGGCGGCGAGTTCGTCGGCCGCCTCGACGTTCAGCGAGGCCAGTTCCCAGTGGCCGCCCGGCACGACGATCTGCTGGATGACCGGCGACCGATCGAACACGTCCGGATCGCCGCGGATGATCGGCACCTGCCGGTTCGTCGTCGGCGCCCAGCGCAGGGCATGCAGCGTCCCGTCGGCCGACTCCGAGAATCCGGCGGCTTCGAACAGCGATTCGCTGTCGATGACCAGCGTAAGCACGCCCCAGTAGCGGTCGTCCTCGAGATACACCGGCGTGCGCACGATCAGGCCGCGCCCGCCCTGGACCAGCTCGATCGGGCCGACCATCACCGTGCGCCGTTCCTCCATGGCCCGCCGCACCGCCGCCCATTGCTCGGGGACGTTCTCGTAGCGCAGGCCGATCGCGGCCTCGTTGCCCTCGTAGGGGTAGACATAGCGCAGCTCGTTGTCCGGCGCCAGTCCGACATTGCGCAGGTGCTGGCTGTTGCGATAGATGGCTCGAAGCACGCCCTCGACGCGCTCGCCCTCGAGCAGGTCCTCGTGAACGGACACGTAGGCCGACAGGCCGTTCATCAGGTACAGCGTGGCGTTGAGCTCGCGCTCGATGCGTGCCCGCATCGCAGCCGACTGCTGCAGTGTCAGCCCGCGTTCGATCTGCGTCTGCCGCTCTTCTTCGACCTGCAGGAAGCGGCCCATGACCAGGAGCGTTGCGACGAGCACGAGCACCCCGGCCAGGACGGCCGGCAGCCGGGACGGGAAGTGGGTCGAGGAATCTGCTCGCATTCGCACATGGTAGTGCGCCGAGCGCCCTACGACCAGCGCTCGACGCCGGTCGGTCGGATATCCTGCCCGAATGGCTTCCGACACCGTGTCCGGCACCCTGCCGATCGATCCCCTGCTTCCCGAACTGGCGCGATCGCTCGAGCGCTCGAACTGCGTGCTGCTGCAGGCGCCGCCGGGGGCCGGCAAGACGACCCGGGTGCCGCCCGCGCTGCTCGATGCGGCCTGGCGAAGCGGTCGGTCCATCGTGATGCTCGAGCCGCGCCGGTTGGCGGCCCGGTCCGCCGCGCGTTTCATGGCCCGGCAGCTCGGCGAGGCCGTGGGGCGGACGGTCGGCTTCCGGACCCGCTTCGAGTCGAAGGTTTCCAGCCACACCACGATCGAAGTCGTCACCGAGGGCATCCTGCTGCGCCGGCTCCAGGCCGACCCGGAACTGGCCGACGTGGCCTGCGTGCTGTTCGACGAGTTCCACGAGCGGTCGCTGAACGCCGACCTCGGCCTGGCCCTGGTGAGCGAGTCCCAGAGCGCGCTACGGCCCGATCTGCGCGTCGTGGTGATGTCGGCCACGCTGGATACGGCACCGCTGGCCCGCCTCCTCGACGACGCCCCCGTGCTGACCAGCGAGGGCCGCAGCTTTCCGGTTCGGGTCTCCTATCGCCCTCCGCGCCGGGACCAGCGCATCGAGGACGCGGCCGCGGCGGCGGTCCGCGAAGCCCTGGACGCAGAACCGGGCTCGGCGCTGGTGTTCCTGCCCGGCGTCGGCGAGATCAAGCGCGTCGAGGACCGGCTCGCCGGCACGCTGCCGGACGACACCGAACTCTGCCCCCTGTACGGCGCACTGGATCCCCAGCGGCAGGACGCCGCGATCTCGCCGGCGACCGAGGGCCGGCGCAAGGTCGTGCTGGCCACCGCAATCGCCGAGACCAGCCTGACCATCGAGGGCGTTCGGATCGTGGTCGATGCCGGGCTGGAGCGCCGGCCCCGCTTCGACCCCGGCTCGGGCATGACTCGCCTGGTCACCGAGCGGGCGTCGAAGTCCTCGGCCGAGCAGCGACGCGGGCGCGCGGGCCGGATCGAACCCGGCCACTGCATCCGCCTGTGGAGCGAGGGCGAGCAGGCGCGCCTGCGAACTCATTCTCCGCCGGAAATCCTTGAGGCCGACCTCGCGCCAACGGTGCTGCAGCTTGCGCAATGGGGCGCGACCGACCCGAGCGAACTCGACTGGCTCGACCCGCCGCCGCAGGCCCACTGGGACCAGGCGGTCGATCTGCTCCGTGCCTTCGGCGCGCTGGACGAGGCTCGGCGCATCACCGCGCACGGACGCGCCCTGCTGGAGCCCGGCCTGGATCCGCGGCTCGCCCAGCTGCTGGTCGGCGGCCGTGAGCGGAACCTGGGCCGAACCGCTGCCGCGCTGGCCGCACTCCTGTCCGACCGCGACCCGATGCCGCGTGGCACCGGCAGCGACCTCGAGCTTCGCCTCGATGCCTTCGAGGGCTCCGGCGCCGGCGGCGCGCATCGCGGCCGACTGCACCAGGCCCGGCAGCTGATGAAGCGACTGGCGCGCAGGCAGGACGAGGACCGGATCGACCCGCACGCCGCCGGACGCCTGCTGGCGCTGGCCTGGCCGGACCGGATCGCGATGCGCCGCCCCGGCGGACCGGCGCGGTTCCAGCTGGCCAACGGCCGCGGCGCCTTGCTGCCCGACGACGACCCGCTGGCCGGGTGCGAGTTCCTGGTCGCCGCCGAACTCGACGGCCGCGAGCGCGAGGCAAGGATCTTCCTTGCCGCACGGATTACGCGCGGCGAACTGGAGAGCGAACCGGCGCTGCATATCGAAGGGGTCGAACGGTCGGACTGGGACGAGCAGCGCGGCACGGTCGTTGTCCGCAGGCAACGACGTCTCGGCGCGCTGGTGCTCGACGAATCGATCAAAGCGACCGACGACCCCGACGCGATCCTGCACGGCTTGCTCGAGGCGGTCCGGCAGCGGGGCCTCGATGCCCTCGATGGCGCCGGCAGGACGTCGCCATTCCGCCAGCGCATCGAGTGGCTGCGCCGTCACGGCCGGGACGACTGGCCGGCGTTCGACGACGAATCGCTGCTGGCCGAGCTCGAGGACTGGCTGGCGCCGTTCCTGCCCGGCATCAGCCGATGGAAGGACCTGGCCGCGCTGGACCTGCGCCCGGCACTGGAGCACCGCCTCGGCCATGCCAGCAAGACCGTACTCGACCGCGAGGCGCCGGTCGCCATGGAGGTCCCCGAGGGCTCGCGAATCCGACTGGACTACGGCGCCGAGCCGGGCCCGGCGCTGAAGGTCAAGCTGCAGGCCGTGTTCGGCTGGAACGAGACGCCCCGGGTCGCCGACGGTCGCGCCCCGGTCGTGCTCCACCTGCTCTCGCCGGCCCAGCGCCCGGTCGCGGTGACCTCGGACCTGGCCAGCTTCTGGGCCAACGCCTACCCGGACGTGGTCAAGGACATGCGCGGGCGCTACCCGAAGCACCCCTGGCCCGACGACCCGCTCGGCGCCGAGGCCACGATGCGGACCAGGCGCCGGTGAACAAGCTCACGCGGAAGGCCCGGATCGGGGAAAATAGCGGGCTACTCTTCCTACATGGAACGCGCCCGTGAAGCTTCTGCAGGTCATCACCACCGGCGGCACGATCGACAAGATCTACTACGACGAGAAGTCCGACTACCAGATCGGCGAGCCGGAGATCGCGCGCATCCTCAGCGACATGAAGGTGGCCTTCCGCGTCCAGGTCCAGCCGTTGCTCAGAAAGGATTCGCTCCAGCTCAACGACGACGACCGCGAACTGATCCGCCGCGCGGTCGAAGGCTCGGAGGCGAAGCACATCCTGATCACCCATGGCACGGACACCATGACCGACACCGCAAAGGTGCTCGAAGGGGTCAAGGACAAGGTCATCGTGCTGACCGGCGCCCTGAACCCGGCCCGCTTCATCGGCTCCGATGCCGTGTTCAACATCGGCTGCGCCGTCGGCGCCGTGCAGGCCATGGAGCCCGGCGTGTGGATCGCGATGAACGGCCGCGTCTGGGACCCGAAGAAGGTGCGCAAGAACCGCGACGAGAATCGATTCGAGGCGGCGGACTGAACCGCCCCTGCCCGGGCGCCTGTGGGAGCCTGCCCTGCAGGCGATCAAGCGTCCGAGATTCTTCTTGTCAGGCAAGGCCCGCTCCCACAGGAAATCCCCCGGCCCCACCGCAACAGTGCCTGTGGGAGCCTGCCTGCAGGCGATCGAGCCCCGAGATCACCCCTTCGCGGGCAAGACCCGCCCCACAGAAGAACATCCACCGCCCGAACCCGGGCCTGTGGGAGGCCGGCTTCGCCGGGCGAACCCCGGCCTGGCCTGAATTCCTTCGCTCGCAAGTTCACTCCCACAGGCAACCCTCGATTGCTGCCTGGTCAGTGGTCTGTTGGAGCGAGCTAGCGAGCAATCGCTACCCCCTGTGGGAGCCTGCCTGCAGGCGATCGAAACAATGCCTGTGGGAGCCTGCCCTGCAGGCGATCAAGCGTCCGAGATTCTTCTTGGCAGGCAAGCCCCGCTCCCAAAGCAATACAGCCACCGCCCGAACCCGGGCCTGTGGGAGGCCGGCTTCGCCGGGCGAATCCTGGCCTGGCCTGAATTCCTTCGCTCGCAAGTTCACTCCCACACCCGGGGGCCTGATTCATCCTCCCCGGCAGATCGGGGACTCTCCTGTGCGAGGCCGGCATTGCCGGAGTTGCTGAAGCAGAAAAAGGCCGGGATGATGTCCCGGCCCTTGCCGTGAATCCAGAAGTCTCAGCTCTCGAAACCGTCGAGGAACACGATATCGGAGACGTCGCCGTTGAAGCGCAGCAGGGTCGAGCCGTCGAAGGCGTAGACGTTGCCGTCCTCGTCCTCGCCGAACGAACGCAGGCCGAAGCCGATCGTGTCGAAGGTCTCGAACGCCCACGGACCGTCGTTGTCGTCGCCGAACCAGATTTCGCCGGTGCAGTAGTCGCCGAAGATGTATTCGCCACGCAGGCTGATGATCGGACCGCGGTATCGATAGCCACCGGTCACCGAGCAGCCGCCGGTGGCCGAATGACTGTATTCCATCACCGGGAACAGCGTGCCCGACGTCGGGCACGGCCCTGCCGTGGTGTAGGTGGATGTGCCTTCGTAGCATCGCCACCCGAGATCGACCGCGTTCTGACCGCGCGGCTTGCGCGCTGCAGGCCCGCCGGCGGAGGCACTCCTGACCGGCGCCGGCACCAGGTCGATCTCCTCCCACTGGTTCTGGCCGACATCTCCGATCCAGACCTCGCCGGTCTGGCGATCGAAGCTCCAGCGCCACGGGTTTCTCAAACCGTAGTAGAAGATCTCGCCACAATTCGACGCAGCGCCCGCGAACGGATTGTCGGCCGGAACCGCGTAGTTGGCCGATCCATCGCCGTTGGCGGCACACAGGTTGTTGCTGCCGGCCGGCGTGGTGGCGTCGACGTCGACTCGCAACATCTTGCCCAGCAGCGCAAGGGAATCGTTGAGCGGTGCGCTGCTTCCGCAGCCCGTGGCCAGATCGGCCGGGTCCAGCGTCTGGGCGCGGTTGCACGGGTCGCCGCCGCTGCCTCCGTCTCCGAGTCCGATCCAGAGGTAGCCGTCAGGCCCGAAGCGCATCTGGCCGCCGTTGTGGTTGGAAAAGTCCTGCGATACGGTCAGGATGATCCGGTCAGGCACGGAGCTTCCGACGTTCGGATCGCCGGTCACGCTGAACTCGGCGATGATCGTATCGCCCGCCCGCGTTCCGGCCGGCCGTGTCGTTCCGGCCGAATAGTGCAGATAGAACTTGCCCTCGCCGTCCGCGCCCAACACCTCGTAGTCGGGATGGAATGCCAGGTCGAGGAGACCGCGCTCACCGCCGGAGGTCACCCGCGAACCCAGGTCGACGAATGGGGTGCCCAGCACCGTCCCCCCGGCGTCGATGACCCGGATCGTTCCGCCCAGCTCGACCACGAACAGGCGCCCGCTCCCGTCACCGGCGTGCTTCAGACCAACAGGTGTCGAAAACGACGGCAGGCCCGGCACCGGGTCCAGCGTGACGTCGGCAGGAATCTGCGCCGAAGCCGGCACAGCATGAACTACGGCGATCGCCAGGATCGCCAGCAAAGCCCCTTTTTGCATCGCGTCTCTCCTGGCTCGAGTGGATCATCGAGTATATCGGGCGGCCGCGTCCGGCGACGCGACACGGTTCACATCCTGCCAAGTCCACGGCAGAATGAGCCGATGTCGAAACACTCCTCCGCCCGGGTCGCCAGCGGCCATCCGGAGACGACAGCGGCTGCGCTGGAAATCCTGCGCGACGGCGGCAACGCCGTCGATGCGCTGGTCGCCGCGGCCTGGACGGCGTGCGTGGTCGAACCGATCTTCTGCTCCCCGGGCGGCGGCGGACACGCGATGATCCGCAGGCCCGGACGCGCGCCCGTAATTGCCGACTTCTTCGCCCAGACGCCGCGGCGGCGCCGGCTGGACGACCTCGAGTTCTACCCGATCCACGGCAATTTCGGCACCGACGTGCAGGAGTTCCACGTCGGCATGGGCGCGGTGGCCACGCCGGGGATGGTCGCCGGGCTGTTCGCGCTTGCCGAACGCTTCGGCACCCGGCCCATGTCCGTCCTGGTCCAGCCCGCCGTGGAGCTGGCGAAAAACGGTTGTGCGCTGACCGGCACTCAGGCCCACGCCCTGGAAATCCTTGAACCGATCGTCCGTGCAACACCCGAGGCTGCGGACATGTTCGGCCTGGCCGCGCAGGACGCCCCGCTGCCCGGCATCGGCACGGTGGTCCGCAACCGGAACCTGGCCGACTGGATGCAGCGCCTCGCCGCCGACGGCCCGGACGCGATGCACCATGGAGACCAGGCGCGGGCCATCGCCGAGGATTCGCGGCGGCACGGCGGCCACCTGCGGCTTGCGGACCTGGCCGGGTACCGCGTGCACTGGCGCCGTCCGATGAAATGGACCGTCGGCCGGGCGACGATCTGGTCCAACCCACCGCCGGCCTTCGGCGGCCTGATGGTCGCCCTGATGACCACGGCGCTGGAGCAGGGCCTCCCGGCGGGCACGGCCTTCGGTTCGACCACCCATCTCGACGCCCTGCTGGCCGCCATGAGAACGAGCCAGGACGACCGCCGACGCCTGGAACAGCCCGAAGCGCTGGCCTGCAGCCGCAGACTGATGCAGACCTGGCGCGCCCTGGACGGCGAACTACGGGTCGGCAAGGGCACCACCCACATTTCGATCCGCGACGCCGACGGCGCCTTCGCCGGGATGACCGCGTCGAACGGCGAAGGCTGCGGCCGGGTCGTCCCGGGCGCCGGCTTCATGCTCAACAACATGCTCGGCGAGGAGGACCTCAACCGGCCCGGCTTCCACAACTGGCCGCAGAATCGACGGCTGGCCTCGATGATGGCCCCGACCCTGGTCGGCTATCGCGGCCGGCGCATCCTGCTGGGCAGCGGCGGATCGAATCGCATCCGCACCGCGATCGCCCAGGTGCTGGCCAACCTGATGCACTTCGACATGGACCTGGGCGACGCCATCCGGGCACCGCGGGTCCACCTCGAAGGCGAGCGCCTGGCCATCGAACACCCCGAGGCACGCTGGCCCGATGCGGTCTCGTCCTGGCTCGACGGCCGCCCGGAATCGATCCGCCGCTGGCCGCAGCCCAGCCTCTACTTCGGCGGCGTCCACGCGGTCGCCGACGACGACGCCGCGGCCGATCCACGGCGCGGCGGCTGCGCGCGGAGCCTCGAGGCCCGCTGAGCCGCACGTTGCAGCGGTCACGGCGCAGGCGTAGGATTGGAATTCCAGACCGTTTCGCCCGACCCGGGCAGGAGCACGACATGACTGGACCCAACCGGAAGCTGACCTCGGCCGCTGCGGCGGTATCGATCGGACTGTGCGCTGCGCTGAGCCTCGGCGGCTGCGCCACCCCCGCAGGCCACAGCGCCACCGCCTCGAGCGAAGGGCCGACCCGCTCGGACCTCTATGTCTACCAGGTCGATCGGGCCGCCGAACGCAACGGCGTCCGCGTGATCTGGGTGCATCCGCCGAAGGGCGGTGAAACCGTCTCGCTCGGCTATTCCCTCGAAGCCACGGTCGGCGACGAAGGCGACAGCGACGGCTGAGCATTGGACGAGCGGGTTCTACACCCGTTCGACACGCCAACGACGAACCACGACCGCGCCGGCCCGCCCGGCGCGGTTTTTTTGTGGCGTTGCAGGAGCGGCTCCGCCTGCGCCAAACCGTTTCATCCGCTAGCAGCCTCCACCAGGAGGGTTCTGGGTAACCGGCGGACCGTCGCCCGGCAAAGCCGGCCTCCCACAGGCTTTGGAGAGTTCTGGGTAACCGGCGGACCGTCGCCCGGCAAAGCCGGCCTCCCACAGGAACCATTCCACCGCCCGAAACCCGGCCTGTGGGAGCCTGCCTGCAGGCGAACAGGCGCCGCACCCATTCGCGGGCAAGGCCCGCTCCCACAGGAATAATGGCCCTGCTCCTCGCAACACCTCCCCAGCCCCTCGAAAGCGGGACCTGTGGGAGCCTGCCTGCAGGCGATCTGGCGCCGCCCCCCTTCGCGGGCAAGGCCCGCTCCCACAGGAAAAATGGCCCGGCTCCTCGCAACACCTCCCCAGCCCCTCGAAAGCGGGGCCTGTGGGAGCCTGCCTGCAGGCGATCAGCGCCGCCCCATCGCGGGCAAGGCCCGCTCCCACAGGAACCCTTTCACCGCCCGAAACCCGGCCTGTGGGAGCCTGCCTGCAGGCGATCAGCGCCGCCCCTTCGCGGGCAAGGCCCGCTCCCACAGACAGGCCCTGCCCCTACAGCTCCAGCGGATCGACGTCGATGTGCCAGCGCACCTTCTGCGCTTCCGGCAGTTCCTGGACCAGCGGCTGGAGTTCGGCGAGCACGCGCTGGAGCCGGCCTCGGTCGGGGGTCATCAGCCAGAGCTGGTAGCGCCAGTGCCCGGCGCGGCGCTGCAGCAGCGCCGGCAGCGGACCGGCCACGCGGATCGACCCGTCGCCGATCATCCCCGCGACCCGAGCCAGGAAGCGCTGCGCTACCGGCGGTTGCTGGGCCTCGGCGCGCACCATGGCCAGCGCCCAGGCCGGTGGCAACTCCGCCGCGGCCCGCTCGGCGCGCAGCAGTTCGGCCAGCTTCAGGTAGTGGCCGGCGGCCATGGCGATCACCAGCGGGTGATCCGGGTGGCGGGTCTGCAGGACGAACTCGCCGGGGTTCTCCCGCCCGGCGCGCCCGGACACCTGGAACACGGTCTGGGCCAGGCGCTCGGGCGCGCGGAAATCGCCGCTGAACAGCGAGGCATCCGCATCGAGCACGACGGCCAGGCCGATGCCGGGCAGGTGGTGGCCCTTGGCCAGCATCTGGGTGCCGACCAGGATGCAGGGCTCGCCCCTGGCCACCTCGGCCAGGAGGTCCTCGAACTCGTCGCGGCCGCGCATGCTGTCGCGGTCGACCCGGCGTACGGGCACGTCCGGGAAGTGCTCGGCCAGGGCGTGCTCGATCCGCTCGGTGCCGCTGCCGGCGGCCGACAGACGCGGCGCCTCGCAGTCCGGGCAGCGCGGCGGCACCGCGCGCTGCTGGCCGCAGTGATGGCAGCTGAGCCGGCCGGCCTTGCGGTGCCAGGTCAGGTGCGCGCTGCAGCGCGAACAGTCCGCCTGCCAGCCGCATTCGTCGCACATCAGCACCGGCGCGAAGCCGCGCCGGTTCCGATAGACCAGCACCTGTTCGCCGCCCTCGAGCCTGCGCCGGATCCGGTCGACCAGGTTCTCGGTCAGGCCTTCGCGACGCGTCGCCCCGCGCAGGTCCTCGATTCGCCAGCGCGGCAGCTCCGCCTTGCCGGCGCGCCGGGGCAGTTCCAGTAGCGTGTAGCGACCCTGGTGCGCGTTGTGCAGGCTCTCCAGCGACGGCGTGGCCGAGCCGAGCACGATCGGAATCCGAAGCCGGCTGGCGCGCAGCACGGCCACGTCGCGACCGTGATAGCGCATGCCGTCGAACTGCTTGAACGACCCGTCGTGTTCTTCGTCGACCACGATCAGGCCGGCATCGGCCAGGGGCAGGAACACGGCCGACCGGGTGCCGATCAGCACCTTCGCCTCCCCGCTCTTCGCGGCTTCCCAGGTGGCCAGGCGCTCGCCGTCCGACAGGCCCGAGTGGTAGACGTGGGCGGCACAGCCGAGGCGGCGCTCCACCCGGCGCACCAGCTGCGGGGTCAGGCCGATCTCGGGCAGCAGGAGCAGGACCTGCCTTCCGCGGCGCAGCACTGCCCGCGCGGCCTGCAGGTAGACCTCGGTCTTGCCGCTGCCGGTGACGCCGGCCAGCAGCAGGCCGGCGAAGCGATGGCGGGCGGCCAGCACCGCGGCAACCGCAGTGCGCTGTTCGGCGTTCAGGTCCGGGCCGGGTTCGGGATCCGGCGCGGGTGCGTCGCAGGCCTCGACCAGGCCCGCATCGAGCATGCGCCGCATCGCATCGGCCGGGTGCCCGGCCTGGATCAAGGCGTCACGCCGGCGCGGACCGTCGCGCAGGGCGTCGGCCAGGGTGGCCTGGCGCGGCGCGCGGGCCAGGTCGGCGGTCCTGCCGGCTTCGGTCAGACGCAGGAACGCCGGCTGCGGCGGTCGGAACGGCTCGGCGCGCCGCAGGGCCGCCGGCAGTGCATGGGTCACCAGTTCGCCGGGCGGGGCGGCGTAGTACCGGGTCGCCCAGGTCAGCAGTGCGATCAGCTCATCGTCGACCCGCCCCCCGTCGAGGCGCTCGAAGACCGGCTTGAGCCGGCTCTCGGCCACCGAAGCGTCGTCCCGGCGCTCGATCACCACCCCGACCAGCCGGCGACGACCGAAGGGCACGAGCACTCGATCGCCCCGTTCCGGGACGGGCCCGGCGAGCGGCGGGAGGTAGTCGAACAGGCCGTGCAGCGGAACCGGCACGGCCACGCGCAGGACCTGAGAGCTCACGGGCTGCCCGGCGCGAGTCGCGGTATTCCGGCCGGTGGACACCGGCGCAGGTCGGGGTCAGCCACGGCAGGGACCGCGGCGTTCAGTCCATGCTGCCGTCGCCGGGCAGCTGCAGTTCCGTAGCCTGGACCAGCCGATGCTGTCCGGCATCGAGCTCGATCAGGTCGGCGAGGATGCGCACCGATTCCAGCAGCAGCACGTCGGGCTCGTCGATCGCCTCGGCGTCCTCGTCGGCCACGGTCTCGGCATCCGGATCGGGTGCGGAGCCGTCGTCCGAGCCGTCGATCTCCGCATCGCCGTCGTCGCCCGAGTGCAGGCCGCCATAGCGCGCCTTGCGGCGGGCTTCGGCTTCCTCGTACTCCCGGCGCCGCTCGTCTTCGAGCAGCGACACGGAGGTCCGATCGGCCAGGGCCTCGAACTCGCTGAACTCGCCGATCAGGTCGCGCAGGTCCGAATCGCTTTCGCGACGCGCCAGGTGACGCTGCTCGGCCAGCGGCACCAGCGGTGCCAGGTCGGCGACCGGGCGGAAGTCGGCCTCCGTGATCTCGGTCCACGGCAGCGCGTAGTCCAGCGCCGACTCGCCGTATTCGTCGGGGTCGCCGTAGGTCGGTAGACGGATGTCGGGCAGCACGCCCTTGTTCTGGGTCGAACCGCCGTTGATGCGGAAGTACTGCGCCATGGTCAGCTTGACCTGGCCCAGGCGCATTTCATCGAGGTTGTTCGAATAGTCGTCGAGGTTGAGCAGGTTCTGCACCGTGCCCTTGCCGTAGGTCGGTTCGCCGATGATGATGCCGCGGCCGTAGTCTTGGATCGCCGCGGCGAAGATCTCCGACGCCGAAGCGCTGGCCCGGTTGACCAGCACCGCCAGGGGACCGTCCCACGCCATGCCCGGCTCACGGTCCTGCTCCACCTGGACGCTGCCGCGGCTGTCGCGCACCTGCACGACCGGGCCCTCGTCGATGAACAGGCCGGTCATGGTGGTCGCTTCGATCAGCGCACCGCCGCCGTTGTTGCGCAGGTCGACGACCAGGCCGTCGATGCCTTCGGCGCGCAGTTCCTGGATCAGCCGCCGCACGTCGCGGGTCGACGAGCGGTAGTTCGGTTCGTTGCGGGCGCGGCCGCGGAAGTCGACGTAGAACACGGGCACGTCGATCACGCCGATGCGACGGGTCTCGCCGTCGATCTCGACGTCCTCGATCGACGAGGACGCCGCCTGCTCCTCGAGCTTCACTTCGTTGCGGACGATGTCGATGATCTTGGTCGGCCCCTTCAGGCCCGTATCGCCCGGCAGCACTTCCAGCCGGACTTCCGTCTCGCGTTCGCCGCGGATCAGGTCGACCACGTCGTCCAGGCGCCAGCCGACCACGTCCTGGAACTCCTCGTCGCCTTGGGCCACGCCGACGATGCGGTCGCCCGGCTGCAGGCGGCCGTCGAGATCGGCCGGACCCCCGGGCACGATTTCCTGGATTTCGACGTACTCGTTGCTCACGCTGAGCAGCGCGCCGATGCCGTCCAGCGACAGCTTCATGGAGATCTCGAAGTTCTCCGCCAGGCGCGGCGACATGTACGACGAATGCGGCTCGATGGCCATCGCATAGGCGTTCATGAAGAACTGGAACACGTCCTGCGCATTGAAGTCGCGCACGCGGCGTTCGATGTTGCCGTAGCGCTCGCCGAGCGTTTCGCGGATATCGTCGACTTCACGCTCGGCCAGCATCAGGCCCAGCCAGTCGTTCTTCACCCGCTTGCGCCACAGGTCGTTCATTTCGGCCTGCGACTCGATCCAGGGCGCGTCTTCGCGGTCGTACTCGTAGCGTTCCTCGACGGTGAAGTCGAACTCGCCCTCAAGCAGCTGGCGGGCGTAGTCGATCCGCTCGAGCGCGCGCTCCCGATAGCGATTGAAGATCGCGTAGGCCGGATCGAGATCGCGCATCTTCAGCGCCTCGTCCAGGCCGTTCCGGTAGGCCTCGAACTCTTCGATGTCGGCGGCCGTGAAGTACATCCGGTTCGGGTCCAGCGACTCGATGTACTGCTCGAACATGCGCTCGGACAGCTCGTTGTCCAGCGCCATCCGGCGGTAGTGGAAGTTGCCCATGAACCGGGTCGTCAACTGGGTCGCGAACCGGTGTTCCACCGCCGGCGAAAGCGGGTCGGGCATCGGTTCGATGCTGGCGACCGAAAGCCCGGCCAGGCCGGCGGCGAGTGCGAAAGCGGAGGCTGCGTTGAAGATCTTCATGGATTCTGGGACCGGTGCGGGGCGGTTCGAGTTTCAATTATTTCCTGCGAGAAAACCGCAGGACCTGGAGGCAGGGGCCGGATCGACCACCGCCACAAGCTAGCGGACGTCGGACAAGACCTTGTGAGAACCATCATCAGCCGGCGCTTCGCGGCAGTCAAGCCCCAGCACCCGAGCCAGTTCCGCGACGAAATCCGCGCGCGCCCGGGCGAAGTCGATGCCGTCGACGCGGTCGCCCAGCCGGGTCATCGGCTGCCCCGCGTAGCCGCAGGGGTTGATCCGATCGAAGGGCGCCAGGTCCATGTCGATGTTGAAGGCCAGCCCGTGATACGTGCAGCCGCGCCGCACCTTCAGGCCGATCGACGCGATCTTGGCGCCGTCGACGTAGACGCCCGGGGCGCCGTCCTTGCGCACCCCGTCCAGCCCGTAGGCGGCCAGCTGGCGGATCACGGTCTCCTCCAGGTCGCGGACCAGGCAGCGCACGCCCAGGCCCATCCGCTCGAGGTCCAGCAAGGGGTAGGCGACCAGCTGGCCCGGGCCGTGATAGGTCACCTGGCCGCCGCGGTCGGTCTGGACGACCGGGATGTCGCCCGGAGCGATCACGTGCTCGGCCTTGCCGGCCAGGCCCTGGGTGAACACGGGCGGGTGCTCGAGCAGCCAGAGCTCGTCGGAGCTCTCGGGCCCGCGCGCGTCCGTGTAGTCGCGCATCGCCTGCCAGGTCGCCTCGTAGGGTACGCGGCCCAGCCAGCGAACGAGAACCGTCCGACGGTCGTTCACGGCCGTAGGCTCACAGCGTCATGACCACGATGTCGAGCGCGCGCACGCTGGCATAGACCGCCTCCAGCTCGCGTCGCGAGGCCACGTCGACTTCGACCGTGAGGCTCTGGAAGCGCCCGTTGCGGCTCGGGCGCACCTTGACCTGCTCGCGGTCGAAGTCGACCTCGACCGAGGCGATCGCGGTCAGGACCTGGTCCAGCGCCCGTTCGCGGGTGCGGGTCATGATCTTGACCGGATAGCGGCACGGAAACTCGAGCGCGCCTTCGGCATCGAGGGACAGGTCGTCGTCAGTCATCGCCGCCGAACAGCCCGCCGAACCACATGCCGATGCCGTCGGTGGTCCGTCCCCACCAGCCGGCCTGCGGGACATCCGTCTGGACCACCAGCGACTGTTCGTGCTCGATCTCGCCGTCGAAGGTGATCTGCAGCGATCCGAAGGTCTGGCCGACCTCGAAGGGCGCCACCGGGCGGCTGGGCACGACCAGCTCGGCCCCCAGCCGATCCTGGCGGCCGCGCGGAACGGTCACGTAGACATCGGAGGCCACGCCCAGCGCCATGTCGTCGACCCGGCCCTTCCAGACTTCGGCCCGGGTCAGCTCCTCGCCGGCCGAGTACAGCTTGAAGGTCTCGAAGAACCGGAAGCCGTAGTTGAGCAGCGACTGGCTCGCCTCGGCGCGCGCGTTCTCGCTGGCCGTGCCCATCACGACGCTGATCAGGCGCATGCCCTCGCGCACCGCAGAGGTCGCGAGGCAATAGCCGGCCGCCTCCGTGTGGCCGGTCTTCAGGCCGTCGACCGAACTGTCGCGGCGGAGCAGCAGGTTGCGGTTGGGCTGGCGGATGTCGTTGTAGGTGAAGTCGGCCTGCGAGTACCAGCCGTAGTACTCCGGGAACTCGGCGATCAGCGCCCGCGACAGGGTGGCCACGTCGGCCGCCGTCGTGTAATGAGCCTCCGACGGCAGGCCCGTCGCGTTCTCGTAGTGGGTCCCGGTCATGCCGAGGCGCTGCGCTTCGGCGTTCATCATCTGCGCGAACACCGCCTCGGAGCCGGCGACGTGCTCGGCCAGCGCGACGCTGGCGTCGTTGCCCGACTGGATGATCACGCCCTTGAGCAGGTCCTCGACGCTGACCTCCGTATCGACCTCGACGAACATCCGCGAACCTTCCGTGCGCCAGGCCTTCTCACTGATCCGGACCTGCTCGTCGAGCGACAGGTTGCCGTTGGCGAGCTCGCGGAACACCACGTAGCTGGTCATCAGCTTGGTGATGCTGGCCGGCTCGACCCGCATTCCGGGGTCGCGCGAAGCGATGATCTCGCCGGAGTGGAAGTCCTGCAGCACGAAGCTGGTTGCAGCCAGGTCGGGGGCTGCGGGAATCGGCACCTGGGCCGGCGCGCGATCGGTGAGCGCCAGCAGCAGCCCGAAGCAGAGCAGAAGTGTCTTGATGTGGGTCATGTCGCCTTTGTCGGTCGGTTTCTTGTGGGGTTGGAACGTGGACCGGCCCGTCGGTTCGATCGCGTCCGCGTCGAACCTTGCAGTCGGGGCGCGGGGCGCCGGCTTCAAGTCGCCGGGGCCGGGGCCGGTGCGGCCTGGAGCCAGGGTCTCAAGGGTAGACGAACACCGGCACCTCGAGGCCCAGGGCGATGATCCGCCGGGCCAGCGCCTGGGCATGCGCGGCCTCCCAGACCGGGCCGACCCGGACCCGCCAGACCCGGCGTCCGGCCGCCCGGCCGCGCTCGATCCGTACGTCGTCGATATCGGCCCGACGCAGCTTGCGGGCCACGTCCTCGGCGGTGCGCTCGCGCGAGAACGCGCCGGCCTGGAGCACCACGGGCAGCTCGCGCGGCGCGCTGACCGCATCGGCCGGCACCTCCTGCTGCGCGATGGCCCGCACCTCGACCCGCGCCGTCCCGGTCTCGTACACCCCGAGCAGCACGGCGGCGGCGTACGACAGGTCGATGATGCGGCCTTCCTTGAAGGGGCCGCGATCGTTGACCCGGACCACCAGCGTGCGGTCGTTGTCGAGGTTCGTGACCTCGACCCAGGTCGGCAGCGGAAGGGTCTTGTGCGCGGCCGAGACCTGGTACATGTCGAACGGCTCCCCCGACGAAGTCGGCCGGCCGTGGAACTTGCTGCCGTACCAGGACGCGATGCCGCGCTCGCGGTACCCGGCGGCGGTCGGCAGCACCTGGTAGGTCCGGCCCAGCACCGTGTACGGCGAGTGGTTGCCGTAGCGCGCACGCGGCTCGGGGCGGGGCTGGGGCACTTCGATCCGGCTCGGATCCAGCGGCCGCCCGGCACCGTCGGCGGGCTCGCGCAGTTCGCGCCCGCCGCAGCCGGCCAGAAGCAGCACCGCGACCACCACCCCGGCCCTGCGCAGCGACCTTCCCGGCACCCCGACAGGCCTCGCGGTCATCGACCGGCGGCCCCGGCGTAGGTGGCCAGGCTCGGCCCCTGCTCGACCCCGCCTTCGCGGGCGATCGCGGCGGCCAGCTGCGATACGGCCATGGCGTACAGCGGCGAGCGGTTGTAGCGGGTGATCACGTAGAAATTGGTCAGGCCGACCCAGTACTCCGGGCCGTTCTCGCCTTCCAGTTCGATCAGGGTCGCCGGCGTGTCGCCGGGCAGGTCGCCGGCGTCGAACTCGATCCCCAGCTCGGCCAGGTCATCGAGCGTGTCGGCCGGCTTGATCGGAAACTCGCGCTCCAGCGAGGTCGGAACCGATTCGACCGGCAGCGCGGTCGGTTCGTCGGGCCGCCAGCCGTGCACGTGCAGGTAGTTGGCCACCGAACCCAGCGCGTCGGGCAGCGACTGCCACAGGTCGCGCGAGCCGGAGTCGTCGAAGTCGACCGCGTAGGCCCGGTAGCTCGACGGAATGAACTGGCCCAGGCCCATCGCCCCGGCGTAGGACCCGCGGACCTCCTCCAGCGGCAGGCCTTCTTCCTCGGCCAGGCGGAAGTACTCGCCGAGTTCGCGGGCGAAGAACTCGCCGCGCCGCGGGTAGTAGAAGCCCAGCGTGGCCAGCGCGTCGACCACCCGGTAGCTGCCCGTGATCGTGCCGTAGTTGGTTTCGACCCCGATGATCGCCAGCACGAAGGGCGCCGGCACACCGAAGCGCTCGGCGACACGGTCGACCAGCTCGCGGTGCTCGTTCCAGTACTCGGCGCCGGCGCGGATGCGCGTCTCGCCGAGGAAGATCGGCCGGTACTGGTACCAGGGCTTGCCCTCGGCCGGCCGGGTGATCGCATCGATGATCGCCTGCTGGTACTGCGCCCGCCCGAGCACGGCGCGGACGTAGTCGGCGTCGAGGTCGTGCTCGGCGACCACGCGGCCGACGAACGCCTCGGCGCCCGGGTGCGGCTCGCCGCTCGCGCCGTCGGCCGGTTGCGCGGCCAGGGGCCCCGCCGTCATCCAGCCGAGCAGCAGCCCGCCGGCCAGCAGCACCGGCCCCATCGCATGAGAAACAAGGATTCGCATCGTCACTCCGTCGAAGAACTCGCCCGCATTCCGGGCACTGCAGGACCGACCGTCACCTCGACGACCCAGCCCGACCCGCACGACGCCCGTCATCGCATCAGCTTCCGGCGACTGTACAGGCCCATGATGATACCGAAGCCGGTCAGCAGCGTCGCCGCCGACGTCCCGCCGTAGCTGATCAACGGCAGCGGTACGCCGACCACCGGCAGCACGCCGGAAACCATGCCGGCATTGACCAGCAGGTAGACGAAGAACAGGAACACCAGGCTGCCCCCGAGCATGCGCCCGAATACCCCGCGGGTCTGCCCGACCAGGTGCATCGCGCGCAGCAGGATGGCCACGTAGAGCAGCATCACCGCGGCCACGCCGAGGAAGCCGAACTCCTCGGAAAGCACCGCCAGGATGAAATCCGTATGCGGCTCGGGGAGGAACTCCAGCCGCGACTGGCTGCCTTCCATCCAGCCGCGTCCGGTCAGGCCGCCGGTACCGACCGCGATCTTGCTCTGGATGATGTTCCAGCCTTCCCCCAGGGGATCCGATTCGGGGTTCAGGAAGGTCAGCACGCGGTTCTTCTGGTAGTCGTGCAGCTTGCTCCAGATCAGCGGCATCGCGGCCACGAGCCCGGCCAGGCCGAGCAGGATCCAGCGCCAGCGCACGCCGGCCAGGAACAGCACCATCACGCCGCCGGCGGCGACCAGCACCGACGTACCCAGGTCGGGCTGGACGACGATCAGGCCGGTCGGCACGCCGATCAGCACCGCGCAGGCGGCGAAATCCTTCAGCGTCGGTGGCAGCGGCTTCTGGTGCATCCAGGTGGCGACCATCAACGGCACCGCGATCTTCATGATCTCCGAGGGCTGGAAGCGCAACAGGCCCAGGTCCAGCCAGCGCTGCGCGCCGCGACCTACGCCGAACAGCAGCACGCCGATCAGCAGCGCGATGCCGGCCGCGTACAGCCACGGCGCCCAGCGACGGTATGCGCTGGCCGGAATCTGCGCGGCGATCAGCATCAGCACGCCGCCGATGCCCAGCCGGACCGCCTGCCGGACCACCAGCGCCATGTTTCCGTCGCTGGCGCTGTAGAGGACCAGCAGGCCGAAGGCCATCAACGCCACCAGCAGACCGAGCAACCAGCCGTCGAAGCGCAGCAGCCCCGGTCGCAGATCGATCGGTCCGGTGCTCATCGCCCGCCTCCCCCGGCTTCCGCCGGCCGGTCGTCCGAAGCGACCTCGACCCCGCTGTCCGACGCATCGTCCGACGCATCGTCCGACGCATCGTCCGAAGCACCGCCCGCCGCATCATCCCGAGCGCGGTCCGGAGCCTCGCCGCCCAGCGCACGGGCCAGCACTTCGGCCGCGATCGGCGCGGCCACCGCGGCTCCGCCGCCGCCGTGCTCGGCGACCACGGCAACGGCGATCCTGGGTGCATCGACCGGGGCGAAGGCGATGAACAGCGCGTGGTTGCGCAGGAACTCGGGCAGGTCCTCGCGTTCCTCCGCCTCGCCGTCCTGCGGCCGGCCGAAGACCTGGGCCGTTCCCGTCTTGCCGGCCATCGGCACCGGTACGCGGTCGGCGACCGCGCGCGCCGTACCGCGACTGCCGTAGATGACCGCCTGCATCCCATCGAACACGGTCTGCCAGTCGGCCGGATCGTGCTCGATGACCTGGACAGGCTCGGCCGGATCGACCAGGCGCGGCGGCGCCGTGCGGCCTCGTCCGGCCAGGGCCGCGGTCATCGCGGCCAGCTGCAGCGGCGTGACCACGGTAAAGCCCTGGCCGATGCCGGTGATCACGGTCTCGCCGGGAAACCAGGGCTCGTTCAGCGTCCGGCGCTTCCAGCTTCGTCCGGGCAGCACGCCGGCGTATTCCCCCGGAAGGTCGATCCCGGTGGGCTGGCCGAGGCCGAACAGCGCCAGTTCGCGCGAAATGGTGTCGATGCCCAGGTCGCTTGCCAGCTGGTAGAAGTAGACGTTGACCGATTGCTCCAGCGCCGCCTCGAGATCGACCCAGCCGTGGCCGCCGCGGCGCCAGTCGCGGTACTCGCGAGAATGGCCCGGCAGCCGGAATACCCCGCTGGAGAACACCCGCGTGTCCGGGGTGATCAACCCCGCTTCGAGACCGGCCAGCGCGATGAACGGCTTGATCGTCGACCCCGGCTCGTAGCCGCCGGACAGGAAGCGATTGAACAACGGCCGGTAGGGGTTGTCGAGCAGCGCGCGGTAGTCCGCCGACGATATTCCGTTGACGAACAGGTTGGGGTCGTAGCCGGGCTTGCTGACCAGCGCGAGCACGTCACCGCTGGCCACGTCCAGGGCCACCACCGCCCCGGAGGACGTATCCAGGGCCTGCATCGCAGCGCGCTGCAGGTCGAGGTCGATGCTCAAGCGCAGGTCCTGGCCGGGCACGGGGTCGGTGCGATCCAGCACGCGCACCACCC
Source organism: Wenzhouxiangellaceae bacterium (assembly GCA_965222675.1). Classification (GTDB taxonomy): domain Bacteria; phylum Pseudomonadota; class Gammaproteobacteria; order Xanthomonadales; family Wenzhouxiangellaceae. The sequence continues at coordinate 3,267,108 of OZ244963.1, forward strand.
GGCCCTGGGCATTGGTCTCGACCCGCTCGATGCCGGAACGCCCGTGCAGGCGCTGCTCGAACTGGCGTTCGATGCCGGTCTTGCCCGTATGGGTCGTGGCGCGGTATTCGTCCGGGTCGAGGCGGGCCAGGTCGCTGGCGTCGAGCCGGGCGACGTAGCCGACCACGTGGGCCAGCAGTTCGCCGTGGGGATAGTGGCGGGTCAGGTAAGGCTCGATCTCCAGCCCGTCGAGCTGGTGGCGTTCCAGCGCAAGCGTGGCGACCTGGTCCTCGCTGAGATTGGTCTTCAGCGTGACCGGCTGGAACGGCCGGCTGCGGGTCAGGTCCAGGGCGAACCGCTCGCGCTCGTCGTCGCTCAGGCCGACCAGCGCATCGACGCGGTCGAGCGCGTCGGCCCGGTCGTCGACCCGCTCGGGCACCATCACCAGCCGGTAGGCCGCCCGGTTTTCGGCCAGCACCCGACCGTGCCGATCGAGAATCAACCCGCGATTGGGCGCCACGGCCTGGAGCCGCACCCGGTTGTTTTCGGCGCGCGCGGCGAACGCATCATGGCCGGCCAGCTGCAGCTGGGCGAAGCGGCCGAGGATCGCAAGCAGCGACAGCAGCATCAGCAGCGTAACGATCAGCAGCCGACGATCGACCCGGCGCGCGTCCAGGGGATCGATCGCACCGGTCGACCAGCGCTTCACGCCCTCGCTCCCCTGCGGCGCGAGCGCAGCGCGTCGAGCAGCAGGAACAGCCACGGCCAGAGCGCGACGCCGACCAGCGGCGGCAGCCAGAACGCCCAGCCGGGCCAGGTCCGCTCGAGCAGGCCGACGATCCACAGGTGCACGATGCGGTCATTGAGCAGCAGCGCCCCGACCGCCAGCGCCTGCTGCCAGGGCGGGAAGAAGCGGATCCGGTTGCGGAACCGACCGACCAGGAAATTCAGCACGACCAGGCTCAACGCATGCCGGCCCAACAGGGTGCCGGTCAGCACGTCGAGCAGCAGGCCCAGGCCGAAGGCTGCGCCGAGGCCGTGCAGACGGCCGGACTCGAGATGCCAGTAGATCAGCACGAGCGCCACCCAGTACGGCCGCAAGGGCTCGAGCAGGTCGGGCAGCGGTACCACCGTGAGCACCAGCGCGGCCAGCAGCGAGCCGGCGAACACGAGCGGGCCGTCGCGCTCTTCGCGGCGGCTCACGCTCCACCTCCGTCGCCGTTGTCTTCGTCATCGCCAGCGCCGTCGGCGGCGTCTGCCCTGTTCGCGCCGTCTTCGTCCGGTGGAGCGGCATCCGCGGCCGGCGCATCGAGGCCATCGCCGGCTGCGGCGCCTGCGGAATCGGGCGAGGGACGCTCGCCGGCCGGGTCGGCGTCCGGCATGTCCGGATCGCTCTCGTCGAGAGCGGACGGCGCAGGTTCGGCATCGAGGATCAGCACCAGCCGATTGCGGTCCATCGCCGACAGCGGCTCGACGTCGGCGCGGGCGAACGGCTCGCCGCTGGGCCGCTCGAGCTCCACCACGCGGCCGACCGGCAGCCCCGCCGGAAACCGCCCGCCGAGGCCGGAGGTCACGACCAGGTCGCCGACTTCCAGTTCGGTGTTCATCGGCAGGTCGTTGAGCCGCATCCGGTCGACCCGCCCGGTGCCGTAGGCAATGGTGCGTTCGCCCGCCGGCAGCGCCTGGACCGGCAGGGCGTGATCGGGGTCGGTCAGCAGGATCACGCGTGCGGTGGTGGCGAACACGTCCTCGACCTGGCCGAGGACGCCGCGGTCGTCGACCACCGGCATGCCCGCCACGACGCCGTCGGCGCGCCCGCGCTTGACCAGGATGCGATGAGCGAAGGGATCGAGGTCGATATTGACCAGCTCGGCGGCCAGGTAGGCGCGCTCGATCCGACGGCCTGCATCGAGCAGCGCGCGCAGGGTCCGGTTCTCGATCGCCAGGTCGGCCAGCTCGCCGAGTGCAGCCTCGCGTTCGACGGCTTCGCGTTCCAGGAGGCGCACGCGATCGACCAGCTCGCCGCGACGCGACCAGAATTCCTCGAAGCGTTCAGCGCCCTGGAACGGCAGGTCGACCAGCAGCACCAGCGGCTCGACCAGCTGGCCGGCCAGGGAGCGGATGCGGTCGACATAGCGGCCGCGAAAATCGAGCGCCATCAGGGTAATCGCGAGCAGCGCGTAGGCCATCAGCCGAGCGGTGCCTCCGGCTGCTCCCAGCAGCGCGCGGCGCGAATAGGGGCTATTCACTGCGGTCCCGGATCACCGCTTCACGGCTCAACTGGGAAAGAAGAAGTCGCCGCGGTTCTCGTCCATCATCTCGATCGCCCGCCCGCCGCCGCGCGCGACGCAGGTCAACGGGTCCTCGGCGATGATCACCGGCAGGCCGGTCTCTTCCATCAGCAGCTTGTCGAGCTGCTTGAGCAGCGCGCCGCCGCCGGTCAGCACGATGCCGGTCTCGGCGACGTCGGCGCAGAGTTCCGGCGGGGTCTGCTCCAGCGCGTTCTTGACCGCGCTGGTGATCGAAGACAGCGGTTCGCTCAGCGCCTCGAGCACTTCGTTGGAATTCATCGTGATCATCTTCGGCACGCCCTCGGCCAGGTTCCGGCCGGAGACCTCCATTTCGCGGGTCTCGTTCAGCGGGTAGGCGCAACCGATCTCGAGCTTGATCCGCTCGGCCGTGGCCTCGCCGATCAGCGTGCCGTAGGAGCGACGCACGTAGTTGATGATGGCCTCGTCGAAGTGATCGCCGCCGACCCGCACCGAGTTGGAGTAGACGATGCCGTTGAGCGAAAGCACCGCGACCTCGGACGTACCGCCGCCGATGTCGAGCACCATCGAGCCGCGCGCTTCGTGGATCGGAATCCCGGCGCCGATCGCGGCGGCCATCGGCTCCTCGATCAGGAACACCTCGCGCGCGCCGGCACCCTCGGCCGATTCCTTGATGGCGCGCCGCTCGACCTGGGTCGACGAACACGGCACGCAGACCAGCACCCGGGGGCTCGGCCGCAGGAAGCGCGACGAATGCACCTTCTTGATGAAGTGCTGCAGCATCTGCTCGGTCATGTCGAAGTCGGCGATCACGCCGTCCTTCATCGGCCGGACCGTGCGGATGTTGCCCGGCGTTCGGCCGAGCATCTGCTTGGCCTCGATACCGACCGACGCGACGTTCTGGGGACCGCCGGGTCCGCGATCCATCCGGACCGCGACCACCGAGGGCTCATTGAGGACGATGCCCTGGCCACGCACGAAGATCAGCGTATTGGCAGTGCCGAGGTCGATGGAAAGATCGTTGGAAAAGAGACCGCGCAGACGTTTGAACATGGAATACCGGCAACTGGGGAGTGGAACCGACGCGAGCATCGCCTGGGGCGGGCAGTGGTCGCGCGTGCATGCGCCGTAGTGTACGCCAATCGTCCAGCAGTTCAGCCCCGGATCGGCGTTCGTCCGGGGCCGGTTGCGCGAACCGCGTCACATTCGACGGAACCAGCGTCGCCGGTCGAGCGTTAAGCCTTCGTTATACTGTCTCGCTGACTCGACTCCAGGACGTCCCCTCCATGTCCATCCTGATCTGCGGCTCGCTGGCCTACGACAACATCATGGTCTTCCCCGAGCGCTTCAAGGACCACATCCTCCCGGACAAGACCCACATGCTCAACGTGGCGTTCCTGGTCCCCGAGATGCATCGCAATTTCGGCGGCTGCGCAGGCAACATCGCCTACGGGCTCTGCCGGCTCGGCAGCACGCCGCTGCCGATGGCCGCGGTCGGCGCCGATTTCGATCGCTACGCCGACCGGCTCGACGAACTCGGAATCAGCCAGCGTTTCGTCCTGCGCGACGACGACCATTTCACCGCCCAGGCCTACATCACCACCGACCTGGACGACAACCAGATCACCGCCTTCCACCCGGGCGCGATGAACGAGAACCACCGCAACGAAGTGCCGGCCGACGGCTCGGTCGCCTGGGGCATCATCTCGCCGGACGGCAAGCAGGCCATGCTCGACCACTCCGAGCAGTTCAAGAAGGCCGGCATTCCGCACATCTTCGATCCCGGCCAGGCGCTGCCGATGTTCAACGGCGACGAGCTGCGCGGGCTGGTGGCCAATGCCGACTGGCTGACGGTCAACTCCTACGAGTGGGAAATGATCGCGAAGAAGACCGGCTGGACCCGCGGCGAAGCGCTCGCCGGCCTCAAGGGTGGCCTGATCGTGACCCACGGCGGCGAAGGTTCGCAGCTGCTGACCGCCGACGGTGAGGCCGAGATCCCGGCGGTCCGGCCGGAGCGCATCGCCGACCCCACCGGTTGCGGCGACGCCTACCGCGCCGGCCTGCTGTTCGGCCTCGAGCGCGCCTGGGACCCGGTCGACGCCGCCCGCCTCGGCTCGCTGATGGGCTCGATCAAGATCGCCCACAACGCGCCCCAGGGCTACGCGCTGGACATGGGCGAGCTGAAGGCCCGCTACAAGACCGAGTTCGGCAGCGCGATGCCGTCCTGATCGGCGCTTTTGCGCGCTGTTGAGCCGATAATCACGACGCGTTCGGGGCTTTTCCGCGCCATGACCCGGACCCGGATTCGGCCGGCCGTCGACACCGCGGCGGCCTCCCGGGCGGTATCCTTCGCAGCATGAGAATCGTCGTCATCGGGGCCGGCGTGGTCGGCGCAACCAGCGCGCTGGTGCTGGCCGAGCGCGGCGCGGACGTCACCCTGATCGACGCCGCGCCCGAACCCGGCCTCGGCACCAGTTTCGCCAACGGCAGCGGCATCACGCCGGGCCACGCCGAGCCCTGGAACCCGCCCGGCACCGCGCAGCGCCTGCTCGGCGCCGTTCGTCATCGGAACCTGCCCTACCAGGTTCGCCTCCGCGCCCTGCCCGGCCTGCTGCGCTGGGGCACGGCGTTCCTGCGCGAGTCCACGCCCGGACGCTACTACGCCAATGCATCGCACTGCATCCGGCTGGCCGTGCACTCTCGCCGATGCCTGGCCGACCTGCGCGAGCGTCACGAGCTGTCCTACGACCAGGTCGTCGAGGGCTCGCTCGAGCTCTACCGCAGCCCGGGCGACCTCAACGACGCGATCGAACTTCGGCGGCGGATCGGCAACGCCGACGTCGAGTTCGACACGCTCGACCCCGACGCCCTGGTCCGCCTCGAACCCGCGCTGGCGCCGGTGGCAAGCCAGTTCCACGCCGGCCTGCGGTTTCCGGCCCACGAGTCCGGCGACGCGCGCAGCTTCAGCCGCGAAGCCGCGCGCCGCGCCGGCGAACTCGGCGCCGCGCTCCGGCTCGGCCATCGAGTGACGGGACTGAAACTCGTTGACGGACGTTTGAAGGGAATCGAAACCGATCACGGCACGATCGACGCCGATCGAGTGATTCTCTGCACCGGAACCGATACCGGATCGCTGCTCGACCCGCTCGGCCTGAGCGTGCCGATCTACCCGGTCCAGGGCTATTCGATGACGATCGTCGTGGACGGGGACGGGCCGGCCCCGAGGCTGCCGATCCTCGACCTCGAGCGCCGCTTCGTCACCGCCCGGCTCGGACCGAACCGCCTGCGGATCGCCGGCCTGTCCGATTTCACCGGCGGCGACACCACGCTCCGCCCCGAGCGGCTGGCCGTCCTGAAGCAATCCGCCTCGGCGCTGCTGCCGAAGCTCGCCGACGCGATCCAGGCCGGCGGCGAGGACTGGACCGGCCTGCGGCCGATGACCCCCGACGGCCCGCCGCTGATCGGCCCGACGCCGATCGAGGGCCTGTGGCTGAACACCGGGCACGGCGCCATGGGCTGGACCATGGCCGCCGGCTCGGCCGACGTGCTGGCCGATCGATTGCTCGGCAACCCGCCGAAGATCTCCACCGAAGGGCTGGACGCCGAGCGCGTGTTCGCCTGAGCCGCCGACCGGCCCACCCTATTGACAAGCCCCGGACCGCACGCAACAATACGCGGCTTCCCCGTGGCTACGTAGCTCAGCTGGTTAGAGCGCGGCACTCATAATGCTGAGGTCGGTGGTTCAAGTCCACCCGTAGCCACCATCCCTTTCCTATCTGTCCGCCCCGGCGCTGAATTGACGCGGACGCGGACGCGGACGCGGCGCCGTGCGCGCGACCTCTCCGGTCGTATCCGTCGCCTGCAGGGCAGCCTCCCACAAGAATAATTCAGGCCACCGGCACTGCCATCGAGGCCGCTTGCGTTCGAAGCAGCAGCCCCTCGGCAACGAGCAGAATCACTGTGGGAGGGAGCCCCGCTCGCGACCTGTCGCCCCGGAATCGTTCGCCTGCATGGCAGGCTCCCACAGACGAAGGCCGAGCGAATCCACCTCCTGTGGGAGCGGGCCTCGCCCGCGAAGGCACCGCGGCAGATCGCCTGCAGGCAGGCTCCGACAGGAACAGTTCAGGCCACCGGCATTTCTGTTGGAGGCCGCTTGCGGGCGAATCGCCGTTCGAGATCTCTCTTTCGCGCGCAAGCGCCCTCCGACAGGCCCGGGAGCTTCGATCGAGGGCTTTCCTGTTGGAAGCCTTTGACGATCGAATGGAGAACGCCGCCTGGGGGAGTGAGCTTGCGAGCGAAGGACCAGCGCGCCGGCGCCGCGCTCCTACTCGGCGCCCTCGAAGCGCAGCCTCCGCGATGCCACCGAGCTCTCGCCGTAGTTCGAGCGGATCGACTCGCCCTGGTCATCGACCAGCTGCCCGTTGACCAGTTCGACGAGCATGATCATCAGCGAAGGGTGGCCGAAGTATTCGGTACCGTCGTTGCTGGTCAGCCACTGGGGCCCGAAGCCGTGGTCGACCATGACTGCGCCGGAGGTCAGCGTGTCGAGCGAGGAATTGAACTGGATGAACTCATCGGAGATGGGAAATCGGCCCGGGACGCCCAGGATCGGCACGAGGCCCAGCGGCGGCGCGGCGTTTTCCCTGACATTGACGGCGACCGGGTTCAGCACCTCGGAACCGCCGATCGGCAGCCAGGGACAGATGCTGCCCGGCGGGGGAACACCGATGCACGGTTGAGAAATGTGGCGACGCTCCGAGTCCCTCGGCAGCAGGCCGAAGACCGCTTCATGGGCGGGGTGTTCGGCGTCGTAGTACGCCAGCATCGGGTTGAGAATCACGCCGACCGAACTGCCGCGGACGGCCTGGTCGACCACGAAGTCGGCCTCCGACGAGGTCGTCATCAGGGTCGAGGCTACCGCGTCCAGCGGGTCGGCCCATTCCTCGACCGTGCACGCATCGGTGCATACCGTGCTTCGCGTGGCGCCGGTCGGCGTCCCGGAATCACGCACGTCGGCGAGGCCGAACGGATCGGCCGGAGCCACGTGGAACGGCACGTCCCGGAAGCCGCGCAGGTGCACCGGATCGGTCGAATACTGCGTGCCGCGCTCGACGTTGATCAACGACGCCGAGACGCGAAGACGCCCCGAGGGGGGATTCATCCAGGCATTCCCGTCCGGTGACCAGACCCCGCCTGCGAACGCGTCGACCAGCGCATCGCATTCGCGACCGTAGATCCGCGGCTCGAGGTCGGGGACCTCGCCGCGGAGCTGGCCCATTTCGAGCGCTTCCACGTAGCCCCAGGCCGCCGAAATCGAAGCGCCCGACTCGACGACCGCCGGCTGCCCGCCGGCGCCGCTGCCGAGAATGCAGGTCTGGTCGAGAATCACCAGCTCCGGGCCGCCCGGACCCTCGGTCACCGCGGCCGCCCACGATTCACTGCCGGCGAGATAGACGTTGAACGCCTCGAGCGCCACGCCATCGGAGTCCCGGAACTGGATCCGGACCGCGGTCACGTCGTTGTTCGCGGCGCCATCCAGTACCTGAGCCGCGTTCACCTTCAGCAGGGTGTCGACCCCGTCGACGGTACTGAACACCGGCACGATCGCCACCTGGCCGGTGCCGTCGTGGCTTCGCATCACGGATTGAGCGGGAGATGCCGACATCAGCAGCATCGCCGCCGCGAGTGAAATCAGAACCTTCATGCCAACTCCCTTCTCGTGCCCCTTGAGCCCGGATAGACCTTAGCAGACGCACCCGGCCCTGGGAAAGCGGGGGCTTCGATCAAGGACATTCCTGTTGGAGGCCGCTTGCGGGCGAATGGCGAGGGCTGCCTGTGGGAGCGGGCTTGCCCGCGAACTGTCCAGTCGAACCCGTCGCCTGCAGGGCAGCCTCCCACAGAAGCGCGGCTTCGATCGAGGGGCTGCCTGTCGGAGGCCGATCCCCCTGTGGGAGGGAGTCCTGCTCGCGACCTGCCCGCTCGGCCCCGTCGCCTGCAATGCAGCCTCCCACAGAGACGCGGCTTCGATCGCCGGGCTGCCTGTCGGAGGCCGACCCCCCTGTGGGAGGCAGCCCTGCTCGCGAACTGTCGAGTCGAACCCGTCGCCTGCAAGGCAGCCTCCCACAGACACGCGGCTTCGATCGACGGGCTGCCTGTCGCAGGGCGATCCCCCTGTGGGAGGGAGCCCTGCTCGCGAACTGTCCGCTCGAATTCGTGCACCTGTAGGCAGCCTCCCGCAGGACCCCATGCCCTGCAACCCGACTCAGGTACCGCAGAAGGTCTGAGTCACCCGCTCGTGGTCTTCGGGCGGGTCGCGCAGGTCTGCAAACGCCGGATCCGATTCGAACGGTTCCGCGAACGCTTTCTGCAGCCGCTCGAACACGCTGAATTCGCCGTCGTCCTCGGCCGCGCGGATGGCGCGTTCGACGATGTGGTTGCGCGGGATGCGGTCGGGATTGGCGCCGTTCATCATGGCGCGCACGGATTCGACATCGCGGCCTTTCTGCTCCCTGTTCCCTTGCTGTTGCTTCCCCTGAACCCGGAAAGCGTTTTCGGTCTTCCGCTCCCCCCTCCGCTTTGCATCCCCATCGCCCGCAAACTAGGATACGCCGGGCATTCCGAAGCGCCTGACAACACGTCTGTCGCACCGCTGGCGTACGCCAGTGGCGCGCCATGGCGCAGAATTGGCGTTCACGGATGCCGCCCCGCACGCTTCAATGGCGACGAACCCGACGGCCCAGGAGCCCGAGCATGAACACCGAACACCCGAACCCGAACCCGAACACGCCCGAAGACGAAGCGCTCGCGATTCACTGGAAGAACGGCATCCAGTCCTGGTTCGACATCGACGGCATCACGATCGAAGTCTGGGCCTCGAGCTGGTCCGGAAAGGAAGAAGTCCGCATCGAAGGTCGGGTCATTTCCAGTCTGCGCAGCCTGCGGCGCAAGAGCGTCCACCGGTTCACCCACGATGGCCACGACTACAAGGTGACGGTCGCCTGCCTGGCGTTCGGAACCGGCACGTTCCAGATCACGTTGTTCCGCGACGGCACCGAGGTCGATTCCGACACCGGAAGCGCGATGGGCCGCGACATGTTCGACGAGGACAACCGGATCCTGTGGGGCAAGCTGGTCCGCAAGCTCGCGCCGGTGTTCCTGGTCAGCGGCCTGGCCGGGATGGCATTCGGCTACACCGTCGCCAGCCTGCTGAAGTGATGGCGGCCGTCCATGAACTCACACACGGGATTCGAACCGCGCGTCCGTCGGCGTCGGATGGGATGGATCATTCGCCAGCCGGCCGAACGGGGCGCGCTCGACGCACTCACCGGCTTGACTCTGTGGCTGATGCTGCTGCACGGCGCTGTCGGCAGCGGGCTCGGTTACTTCATCGGCAGCCTCGCGCTGTGAGGGGACACCGATGATGATCAATGCCGAACTTGTCCGGGACCACCGCGTCAAGCGTGGCTGGACCCAGCAGCAGCTGGCCGAAGTCGCCGACCTGAGCCTGCGCACCGTGCAGCGCATCGAGAACCAGGGCGCGGCCTCGAACGAAAGCGTCTCGGCGCTCTCGGCCGTGCTCGAACTGCCGCGCGAGGACCTGCTGGTCCAGGCACCTCCGACCACGCCGCAGCGCCAGGCCTCCGAGCGCCGGCTGGTCTGGCTCACAGCAGTCGCCGCAGCGGGCGGCGCCGGAGTCGGCACCGTGATCACGCTGCTGGTGACCGGCGCGCTGGGCGGCTGAGGCAACCTTTTCGGGAGGCAGTACCGTCGCGCGCAGGGCGCCCGCCCGCGGTAACGTCGAGGGGCCAGGATCAAAGGTCTGTGGGAGCCTGCCTGCAGGCGAGGTTTTGAAGTCGATGCAGGTCGCGAGCAAGGCTTACGCTCACAGGAGAATCCAATCGCCTGGATCGACGGTCTGTGGGAGCCTGCCTGCAGGCGACCCGACTCAGGTCCCGCAGAAGGTCTGCGTCACCCGCTCGTGATTCGCGGGCGGGTCGCGCAGGTCGGCGAACTCCTCGTCGAATTCGAAGGGATTCGCCCACGCCCGCTGCAGGCGCTCGAACACGCTGAAGTCGCTCTCGTCCTCGGCGGCGCGGATGGCGCGTTCGACGAGGTGGTTACGAGGGATGCGGTCGGGGTTGACGGCGTTCATGGCGGCCCGGACCGCTTCCGGACCGCGCCCGTCCTCGGCCAGGCGCGCGCGCCAGCGCGGCAGCCAGTCGTCCAGCGCGCCGGCGTCGTCGAAGCAGGCGCGCAGTGCCGCACTCTCGCCGCCGATCGCATCGGCCAGGTGCCGGAATGCCAAGGTGAAGTCCGCACGGCCCGCGTGCAGGGCATCCAGAAATCCGCGGATCAGCACCTCGTCGTCGCCCGTCGCTTCGACCAGGCCGAGCTTCACACCGAAGCGGCCGCGCCAGTGGTGCTCGAAGCGACCGGGGAAGGCTTCCAGCCGCTCGTTCAATGCGGTCAGCGCAACGGCCTCATCGTCGTCGACCCGCGGCAGCAGGCACTCGGCCAGGCGAGCCAGGTTCCAGTTCGCGATCACCGGCTGGTTGCCGTAAGCGTAGCGACCGTGGCGGTCGATCGAGCTGAAGACCTGCTGCGGATCGAATTCGTCCATGAACGCGCAGGGTCCGTAGTCGATCGTCTCGCCGGACAGCGCGCAATTGTCGGTATTCATCACGCCGTGGATGAACCCGAAGCTCATCCAGGCTGCAACCAGTGCCGCCTGGGATTCGACCGCATGGTCGAACAAGGCCAGCGCTGCATTCGTGCCGGCGTCCAGTTCGAGCCGGGCGAGCGTGAACTCGATCAGCGCTTCGATCGTTGCCTGGTCGCCGCGTGCGGCGAAGTACTGGAACGTGCCGACCCGGACATGGCTGCGCGCAATACGGGTCAGCACCGCGCCGGGCCGCGGCTGCTCGCGCTGAACGTATTCGCCGGAAGTGACCGCGGCGAGCGCACGGGTGGTCGGCACACCCAGCGCATGCATCGCTTCGCTGACCAGGTACTCGCGAAGCACCGGACCCAGCGCCGCGCGGCCGTCCCCGCCGCGGGAAAAGCGGGTCGGGCCGGAGCCTTTCAGCTGCAGGTCGTACCAGCGTTCCTTTCGATCCGCCAGCTCGCCGAGCAGCAGGGCCCGACCGTCGCCGAGTTGCGGAACGAAGTGGCCGAACTGGTGGCCTGCGTAGGCCATGGCCAGAGGCTGCGCGGATTCCGGCACGCGATTGCCCCCGAAAATCTCGGCCAGGGTGCTGCGGCGCTGCTCGTCGATGCCGAGCTCGGCGGCCAGCCCCCGGTTGAACGCGCGCAGCTCCGGGGCCCGGACCGGGGTCGGGCGCTGGGCCACCCAGGCGGGTGCGGGCAGGCGGGCGTACCGGCAATCCAGTTTGATCATGGAAGATTCACAAAGGAGTCGGGTGCCGAGGCCGGGTCGCGAGTTGCGTCACGTCCGCGCGAACTCGAGCGCAACGCTTGTCAGGACAACCGTCGCCGAGGCGATCCGGGCGGGCTCAGAACGTGCCGGGCGATCGCAGCGGGGTCACATTGGCCGGGGCGTCGAGGCGTGCAAGCCCTTCCTGCAGCAAGGCCTCGGCCTCGTCGCCGAACTGCGGGATCTGGATGCAGAAGCTCACCGCCAGGTCCAGCGAGCGACCCGGAAAGCGGGCCGGCTGGCGGCCGATCGATCGACGCAGCCGGTTGCGCAGCAGGCGCGCACCCTCTTCCGGCGTGGCCGGCAGCAGCAGCGAATAGGTATCGGTCGCGCTGCGCCCCACCGAGTCCTCGATCCGCACTTCACGGAGCAGTGCACGCTCCAGGTGGCGCATCAACGACTCGCCCCAGCGCGCACCGATCCGGTCGGCGACTTCCTTGCGGTTTTCGAGGCGAACGTGGAGCATGCACCAGGGCAGCCCCAGGCGCTCGTGCAGGCTGGTTGCCTGACGCATGCGCGAAAGCAGACCGAGACGATTGCGCTCGATGTTCGGCGGTGCATAGGCGCCGGTCTCCTGCTCCTCGTCGTCGCGCAGGAAAATCCGCAGCGGGTCGATCAGGTCCTCGGCGGTAAAGGGCTTCGGCACCAGGCGATTGGCCCCGGCGTCCATCGCCTGGTCGCGACCGGCGCGCTCTTCCATGCTGGTCACCACCAGCACCGGGAGCTCGCGGACCCGGGTCATCGGCGCGCTGCGGATGCGCCGGATCAGCTCCACGCCGTCGATGCCCGGCATCATCAGGTCGGTGATCACCGCGCGAATCTGGGTGTCGTTGCACAGCCGGTCCCAGCCTTCTTCGCCGTCCTCGGCCAGGACCACGTCATAGCGCTGCTCGAGCCAGCGCTTCGCGGCGAACCGCATCAAGCGCGAGTCGTCCACGAACAGCACGCGTGAGCGGCTCCGGGTCCGGGTGTCGTCTCGACGCTCCTGCATATCCAGCATGGTCCTCTCCAGCCTTCGGCCCGGAACGGCGGCCGCACGGTGCGCCTTCTCTCGAAGGCCACTGCCCATGATCATAAACGATGGTCATCCGGAACTGAACCGGCACGTCGTCGGGGGAAGGCGATGGGTTCGCCCGGCCCGTCATTGTCGACAAGCGTTATCGTCGGTCGTTATCGACGATCGTTATCGGCAATCGTTACCGCCAATCGTCATCACCTGTCTGGAGCGACGCTTGCGCACGAACCGGATCGGCCGTCGAATCTTCGCTTGCAAGGCAAGCTCCCACAGGCCCCATGAGCGTCCAGGATCCGGGAAGCACTTTCTGTGGGAGCGGGCCTTTCCCGCGAAACAACTAGGGTGAAGCAGTTCGCTTGCAAGGCAAGCTCCCACAGGCACCGGTTCGAGCGTCCAGGACCCGGGAAGCACTTTCTGGGGAAGCGGACCTTGCCCGAGAAATAGCTGGGGTGAAGCAGTTCGCCTGCAGGCAGGCTCCCACAGTCTGCTCGAGAGTCGCCCGGCGGAGCCGGCCTCCCACAGGCCTTCGGTCGGGCGGCGCGGCAGATTCGTTGGCTGAAAGCGGCCCCCAACAGCGAGACTCCTTACCAGCCGATGAAGTCTGTGGGAGCGGGCCTTGCCCGCGATAGAGGCCGGGTGAAGCAGTTCCCTTGCAAGGCAAGCTCCCACAGGCCTCAGCTCCAGAGCCCGGGCTTTTGTGGGAGCGAGCTTGCGAGCGAAGGGGGGGGTTCAAACAGCGATTCGCCGGCGTCATGCCGGCGGCGCAGTGCGCCGGTTACTCGTTGACCTGGCGCATCTGCTGCCCGAAAACGCTGTCGTCGTCGCCATCGGACGGCACGTAGGCGATCAACTGCTCCGGGTCGATGCTCTTGTCCGGAACGTGGAGGTAGATATCGAGCTTGACGTCGAGGCGGTGGCCCTGGAGTTCGAAGGCATAGTCGGCCACCGCCTTGTGGATGCGCTCGCGGAGCGCGCGGGCGCCCTGGGCCGATGTGCCCGGAAGCAGCAGCGTGCGGTGGTCGCTGCCGGTGCGCCCGACCGTGTCCTCGATGCGCACGGTGGTGATCAGGACCTTCTCGATCTGCCGCATGATGGCCTTGAGGACCGATTCTCCCAGCTTGACCCGGGACCCGTTCTCGACCCGCACGGCGTTGAGGCGAACCTGCAGCAGGGAAATCGGCAGGTCCTGGCGCAGATGCAGGGCCATGGCCTGGAGCAGACGGCCCAGGAAGCCGGATCGGTCGCGCTCGACGTTGATTGCGCTCGGCACCTCGATCGTCGACGTGCGCGGCTTCGGTGCCGGCTCCACGCTCAGCAACTGGCTGACGCGATCGAGCAGGGCCGGCGGCCGGAAGGGCTTGGTCATCATCTCGTTGGCCCCGAGGTCGATCGCGCGGCGTCGATCCTCGGCCGACTCCGACCCGGTCAGCGCCATCACCGGCACCTCGCGCAGCCTCTGGTCGTCGGAACCCCGGATGTGTTCGATCACGCCGAAGCCGTCGACCCCGGGCATCATCAGATCGGTCACGACGCAACGAATCCCGGGATCGTCGGCGAGCGCGCGGATCGCTGATTCTCCGTCCTCGGCCAGCACCACGTCGAACCGATCGGCCAGGCACTTCTGCGCGGAGAACCGCATCAAGCGGGAGTCGTCGACGAACAGGATCTTGCCGCCCGGGTTGCTTGCATTCGCCATCGTGTTCCACCATCCCTGCGATTGAGGTCGAAGCGGACGCGCGACGGGTCGGCGCCCTCACGCTATTTATCCAATCCGCGTGCCAACCGGCGCTGAAACGTGCGCCATGCACGGAATCGGGGGGTGGATTCGATAGGCCGTCGCGGAATCGGTCGACCGGGCCGCGCTGCTCGCCCGGCGCGGATCGGCGCAGTTCGTCCATTGCCGACCCGTCTGCGCGGCGCGCCTCAGGCTCGACCCGCGTTCAGGCGCCGGCGTCCCCGTCAGTCACTGCGCGAAGACGCTGGGCCTCGCCCCTGTCCGCCGGCCGTTGGCTCGAGGATGCGTCCGCGGGCGGACGGACCAGCAGGGCGGAGGCATCGAGATCGCGCTTGGGCACGTGGACCATCGCGAGGATTTCGGGGCGCACGGACCGCCCTCGCACCTGGCGCGGGTGGCTGCCCAGCGCGTCGGTCACCCGCTGTCGCAGGCGCCGCGCGCCGTCGAGTGGCGTGGCCGGCAGCAGCACCGTGTAATGGTCGCGGCCGGTGCGACCGACGGTGTCCTCGGCGCGCACCGCCTCGACCAGCTCGGCCTCGAGGTGGCGCATGAGCGCATTGAGCATGGCACCGCCCATGTCGGCTTCGATGGCCGAAGCGTTCTGCAGCCGCAGGTGCAGCAGTGCAAGGTCCAGGTCGTGACGCACGTGGAGCGCCAGCGCCTGGCGCAGGCGCTCGACGAAGCCCACCCGGGACCGCTCGACGTTCGCAGCGGCCGGCACGTCGATGCGCCGGTCCGCAGACCGGTCGACGGATCGGTCAACGGATCGGTCAACGGATCGGTCAACGGATCGGTCGGCAGGCGGGCGCGCGGGTCGCTGCGACGGCCGACCGACCGGGTCTGCGCCAACTTTGGCGTTGTCCATCGAATCGCCGACCGGACCGACGACCGGACCGACGACAGATGCATCGGCTTCTGCGTCCCGGGCGCCGGCCATCAACCGAGCCACGCGATCGCGCAGCACGGCCGGACGGAACGGCTTGGTCATCAGGTCGTCGGCCCCGAGCTCCAGCGCGCGCAGCCGGTCGCCTTCGACCGTGGACCCGGTCACCGCCATGATCGGCATCCCTCGGATCCGGTCGTCGTCGGAGCCGCGGATGTGGCGGATCACGTCGAATCCGTCGGTCTCCGGCATCATCAGGTCGGTCACCACCGCGGTGATTGCGGGATTCTCCGCCAGCGCCTGGATGGCGGCATCGCCACCTTCGGCCAGCACCACCTCGTAGTCGCCGGCCAGGCTCTTGCGCGCGGTGAAGCGCATCAGGCGCGAATCGTCGATGAACAGGACCGTGTCACGGGTCGTCGTCGATGGGGTCATTTCGGTCACCTCGATGGGGTGTTCGCAGCCAAGGCCATACGGTCGGCAAGATGCGTGACCTTCGGCGCGTCGAGCCGGACCATGCCGATCGCCAGTAGCCGTTCGGCGTCGCGGACCGCGCCGGGCTGCTGCACCTGCGTGCGCAGCTCCAGCCCGACCGATCCCGACGGGAAGCGCGCCGGCGATTGCCGCAGCACCCGGTCCAGGCGCTCGCGCAGTTGCTCGGCGCCGGGCTCGGACGTGGCCGGCAGAATCAGCGTGAACGTGTCCGGCGCGCTCCGGCCCACCGTGTCCTCGACCCGGATTCGGTCGGCCAGCAGCCGCTCGACGTGCCGCATGGTCGCCTCGGCCCATGCATTGCCCCAGCGCTCGGCGATTCGCGCGTGGTTCATCAGCCGGACATGAACGAGCGACAGGGGGAGATCGTGCCGCGCATGGAGCATCAGCGCCTGCTCGGCGCGCAGCAGCAGGCCGGGACGGCGGCGCTCGACGTTGCCGTGCTCGGTCGCACCGCGCTGCAGTTCGATGTCGGGCCGATCCGCGGCCAGGTAGCGCCCGATCGGGTCGGCCAGGTCACGGTCGGTAAAAGGCTTGGGCACGAGATCGTTCGCGCCGGCTTCCAGCGCTCGCTGCCGATCGTGGGATTCTTCCACGCTGGTCACCACCAGGATCGGCAGGTCTCGGATCAGGTCCACAGTGGAGGCTCGAATGCGCTCGATCAGGCCCACGCCGTCCAGGCGCGGCATGTTGATGTCGGTGATGACCGCCCGGATGCCCGGGGTCGCGTGCAGGGCCTGCCACGCCTCGACGCCGTCGTCAGCCGTTTCCACCTCGAAGCGCGGACTCAGGCCTCGACTGGCGGCAAACCGCACGAGGCGGGAGTCGTCGACGAACAGCACCCGTTCGCGCCGCGCCGCGCGACCCTCTCTCAGGTCGAAGACATTGCCGCGTCCGGCGCCGGCATGCGGCCGCTGGACGGGGTCGGGGTCGGTAGTCGATTCCGGCTCGATGTCGCGCATGACCGTCTCCTCGCTCGAATCTCGAGTCGGCCGGGTCGCCGTTCGCGCCGGAATTCCCGGCCGAGCCGCAACGCGACCGACGTTGCAGGGCTCCAGATGCAACTACTGCGCCAAGAACCCATCGATATATTGCAACTTGTTGTTTTAAATATTTTTTATTGGTGTTTACCACAATGTGCCGCAGTCGGGAGGATGGCCCGAAGACGTCACTTCCGGCCCACGTTCCGGGGCGCGGGGACGCAACTTACGGAATCCTCATCGCAGCCCGGTACGCTCGTTGGCGCTTATTAGATCGGAGCATTCGAAATGACTGCACCTGTTGTGATCCTGGGCGCCAATGGCGGCATCGGCGAGGCGCTGGCCCGCCGCATGGCCGAGCGCGGCGTCGAGCTGTTCCTGACCGCACGCAATGCCGACTCGCTGGCCGATCTGGCCGAAACCACCGGCGCGCGAACGGCTTCGCTGGACGTCACCGACCCCGACGCGATCGTCGAGGTTCTCGGCCAGGCCGACACCGGCGACGGCATCGCCGGGCTGGCCTACTGCGTGGGCTCGATCGTGCTCAAGCCGGTCAAGTCGGCCACCGCCGACGACTACCTCGACACCTTCCGCCTCAACACCCTGGGCGCCGTGCTGTCGGTCAAGGCGCTGGAAAGCGGGCTGAAGAAGGCCGGCGGCAGCGTGGTGCTGTTCTCCACCGTCGCCGTCCAGCAGGGTTTCTCGAACCACACGGTGATCAGCACCGCCAAGGCCGGCGTCGAGGGACTCACCCGGTCGCTGGCGGCAGAACTGGCGCCCGAGGTCCGGGTCAACGCGATCGCCCCGAGCATCACCGAGACCGGCATCGCGAGCAAGCTCCTGTCCAGCGACCAGATGGCCAAGGGCCTGGCCAACATGCACCCGCGCGGCCGCTACGGCCAGCCCGAGGACGTCGCCGCGATGGCGGCCATGCTGCTCGGTGGCGACGCCGACTGGATCACCGGCCAGATCTTCGCCGTCGACGGCGGCCGAGGCGCCCTGCGGACGAAGAATCAGTGAGGCAGGGGACTAAGGGGGCAGGGACCAGGGGGGCAGGGACCAGGGGGCAGGGACCAGGTACACCAGCGCTTCGCGGTCATCGGGGCCGGCTCGGCATCCCCTGCGACCGGGAATGGGGGTCTACTAGCCCCTGGTCCCTTTTTCCTGGTCCCTTTCCCCTGGTCCCTACCCCGCCCCGCCCCTTTCCCCTGCCCCCCCCATGGGATACTGAACCGAGACTCTTCGGGAGCCGCCCGATCGCCAGGATTCGCACTCTCCCGCTCCACCCCACCGACCTGCGTGGCCTGAGCCAGCTGGTCATCGACGGCGTGATCGGCGTCACCGACCTGACCGAACACCTGCACGCAGCGATCGCCCTGCCGCTTCGCCCGGCGGCCAGCAGCCGGACCGTGGGCATCACGCGCGGTGTCTACGCGTCGGTCCGCGGCGTCACGCGGCTGGTCGGCGGCGGCCTGGATCTCGTCCTCGGCCCGATCTCGCGATTCACTCCGGCCGGAAACTCGCCGGCCCGCGACGACCTCCGCGCGGCGATCAACGGCGTGTTCGGCGATCATCTCCAAGCCCGTACGAACCCCCTGGCGATCCGGCCCGGGCTGATGCTCGAAGGTCGACCGCTGCTGCTCGAAGACGCACTGCCGCTCGCCGAACGGCACTCGTCGCTGGTCGTATTCATCCACGGCCTGTGCCTGCATCCGGGGCACTGGGATCGTGCATCGGAGGCCTCGGCGAGCAGGGAAGGAACGGGTCCGTCGGCGCCTCGATCGCTGCCGGCCCACGTCGGCCGGCGATCCGAACGGGCGGTGCTCCATTTCCACTACAACTCGGGCCGGGCCATTCACGCAAATGGTCGTGCGCTGGCCGACGCGCTGGAATCGCTGGTGACCCGCTGGCCGGGCGAGCTTCGCGAAATCACCCTGGTCGGCCACAGCATGGGCGGCCTGCTCGCGCGAAGCGCAGCGCACCAGGGGCTGGAATCGAACCACCGGTGGACGGCACCGCTGCGCCGGATCATCGCGCTGGGCTCACCGCACCAGGGTTCGCCGCTTGAACGGAGCGGGCACGTCGTGGACCGCGCCCTCGGCGCCTGGCGCTACAGCCTGCCGTTCGTCCGGCTCGGCGGCGCGCGCAGCGCGGGAATCGTCGACCTCCGTCACGGACGCCTGCTGGCCACCGACGAGCACCCCAGGCTTCCCGACGGCACGCGCCTGCACCTCGTGGCCGCCAGCCGCTCGGGGCCGGATGTCAGACACCCCGCCGGCGACGGCCTGGTGCCGGTCGACAGTGCGCTGCTGGCCGAAGCCGGCGACGCCGACTGGATCACCCGGCGTCGGATTCCGGGCTGCGGCCACCTCGAACTGATGACTCACTCCCAAGTACTGGATCACGTCGCGGACCTGCTGGACGACTGAGTCGCCGCCCGGTCGCCCGACGGAGTCGGCCTCCCACAGGAAAACCCGCCCGGTCGCCCGACAGAGTCGGCCTCCCACAGGAAAACCCGCCTGGTCGCCCGACAGAGTGGGCCTCCCACAGGAGAACCCATGCATGCGCAAGCGCCCCCAACTGATTCAATGCTTGGCTACAGGCCTGGTGGAGGCCGCTTGCGGGCGAACGAACCCGCCACACCGCCCGACCGAAGGCCTGTGGGAGGCCGGCTCCGCCGGGCGACTCTCGATCAGCCTGTGGGAGCTTGCCTGGCAAGCGAACTGCTTCAGCCAACTTCTTTCGCGGGCAAGGCCCGCTCCCACAGGAAAAACCCAGGATTGAAATCCCAGGCCTGTGGGAGCTTGCCTGGCAAGCGAATGGCTTCACCCGACTTCTTTCGCGGGCAAGGCCCGCTCCCACAGGAAAAACCCAGGATTGAAATCCCAGGCCTGTGGGAGCTTGCCTGGCAAGCGAACTGCTTCACCCAACTTCTTTCGCGGGCAAGGCCCGCTCCTACAGGAAAAGCCCAGGATTGAAATCCAGGGCCTGTGGGAGCTTGCCTGGCAAGCGAACCGCTTCACCCGACTTCTTTCGCGGGCAAGGCCCGCTCCCACAGGAAAAACCCAGGATTGAAATCCCAGGCCTGTGGGAGCTTGCCTGGCAAGCGAACCGCTTCACCCGACTTCTTTCGCGGGCAAGGCCCGCTCCCACAGGAAAAACCCAGGATTGAAATCCCAGGCCTGTGGGAGCTTGCCTGGCAAGCGAACCGCTTCACCCGCTTCTTTCGCGGGCAGGGCCCGCTCCCACAGGAAAAACCCAGGATTGAAATCCCAGGCCTGTGGGAGCTTGCCTGGCAAGCGAACCGCTTCACCCGACTTCTTTCGCGGGCAAAGCCCGCTCCCACAGGAAAAACCCAGAATTGAAATCTGAGTCCTGTGGGAGCTTGCCTTGCAAGCGAAGATGCGCTACTTCGCCGTCGGCACTGCCGGGTCGCGTTTACCGAGCAGCACGGCGGTCACCCATTGGAAGGCCGGGCGGAAGACCAGGAATACGCGGTAGAGCCGCTCCCGGACGCACAGCGGGCAGCCGCCGTCGTACCAGACCGTGACCCGGGTGTCGTTGGCCTCGCGCTCGTCGTCCCGGCGCCGGCTCATGTCAGTCCCGCCTGTTCGAGAAGGTCGGGAATCTTCTTCTTGAATGGAAAGAAGCCCTTGGTAGCGTGCGGCCAGGCGTTGGCATCCCAACTGCGTCGAACGCGCTTGAGATCGACCCCGGTCCCGGCCAGCTCGTCGACAAGCCGTCGAAGCCCGTCGTCGATGGGGCCCACCGGCGCATCGGCGGTCACGATCACGTCGGCCCCGACCGCGTCCGCGCGCTCGGCCAGGGTCTCGGCATGCAGTGCATCGATCGTCCCGGAGTCGGCGTCGAGCGCCTCGCCGCTGAACTTCGCGGCATCCTCTGCGGCAGCGTCGACGAAGGCTCGCGCCTTGTCGCCGAACGGCCAGGGCGCGTCGGCATGCCCGGCCCGGGCGACTGTCACCCCGGCGATATCCAGGCCGTGCGGCAGCGCCTCGAAGCCACGCAAGTCGTCACCGTGCAACAGGACCAGGACACGCGTTCCGGATTCCACCGCATCGGCCGGCGCAATCTCCTGGCGCTCCGGCGGCGGTTCGTCGCGCTCCGGCGGCGGTTCGTCGCGCACCGGCGGCGTTTCGTCGGCCAGCTGCCGGCCGAGCTCCTCGGCATCGTAGCGGTCGCCGGTGTACTTGACGATGTTGCTCGCACGCGCCTTGTAGGTCTTGCCCCGCGTCTGGATGCCGGCTACCCAGCGCCAGCCCAGGGTGTTCGACGCAGGATCGGCATCGACGAGATGGCGCAGAAAGAAATCCGCGCCCAGCGCCCACGGCAGCTTCAGGGTAAAGATCCAGATCGAGGCGAACCACATCCGAGCGTGGTTGTGCAGGTAGCCGGTCGCCTTCAATTCCTCGACCCAATCGTCGAAACAGGCGATTCCGGTCCGGCCGGCCTCGGCCTCCTGCCAGACCTTCGTCCAGCCGTTGTTCAGTTCCTTCGGCTCGCGCAGCCGATCACGCTCGTCGAGGAAATCGTGCCAGACCTGCGGCCGCATCTGCAGCCAGCCCTTCCAGTAGGTCCGCCACAGCACTTCCTGGATGAACTTCTCCGCCGTCGACGGCGCGAACTCGTCGAGCACCGCGGCGACCACCTCGCGCTCGGTGAGCAGCCGATGTCGGATGTACGGCGAGAGCTGCGAGACGTTGTCCTTGCGGCCCGGGCCGGGGTCGGCGTTGCGATTGGACGCGTACTTCCGTCCGGAACGCGGCGCGAAGTCCTTCAGACGCGCAAGGCCGTCCGCTCGGGTCGGAGGAAACAGGTCGAGGGGGTCGGGGTGCCGGGTATCGGTCATGCCGACACGGTAATGCCGAGCGGCGAAGACGAAGTGACCGGAAAGGGATCCGGGTGCGGGCGAATGAACCTGCCTCACCGCCGGACCGAAAGTCTGTGGGAGGCCGGCTGTGCCGGGCGACTCTCGATCAGCCTGTGGGAGCTTGCCTGGCAAGCGAACTGCTTCAGCCAACTTCATTCGCGGGCAAGGCCCGCTCCCACAGGAAAAGCCCAGGATTGAAATCCCAGGCCTGTGGGAGCTTGCCTTGCAAGCGAACTGCTTCACCCGGCTTCTTTCGCGGGCAGGGCCCGCTCCCACAGGAGATACCAAGGATTGAAATCCAGGGCCTGTGGGAGCTTGCCTTGCAAGCGAATGGCTTCACCCGACTCCTTTCGCGGGCAGGGCCCGCTCCCACAGGAAATACCCAGGATTGAAATCCAGGGCCTGTGGGAGCTTGCCTTGCAAGCGAATGGCTTCACCCGACTTCTTTCGCGGGCAGGGCCCGCTCCCACAGGAAATACCCAGGATTGAAATCCAGGGCCTGTGGGAGCTTGCCTTGCAAGCGAATGGCTTCACCCGACTTCTTTCGCGGGCAGGACCCGCTCCCACAGGCGCAGGACTCGACGCGAAGCGCCGGCCCGGTTCAATCGAACAACTGCATGATCCTGCGCGTCGCCTGCTCGACATCGTGTCCGTAGGCAATCAGACCATCGTCGTGGCCGGCCATTACCGCAATCCCGTCGGTGCGGAAATCGGTTTCTCGATACAGCCGCTGGAACTCCCGCGCCATCTCCGGCGTGCCGTAGGGCACGTCCTCACCGGTGGTCGGCAGCTCGCCCTTCAGCGATTCCCACAGCGGTTCCGAATGCACGTGCACCACCGCGCCGATGCCGGGGCTCAATTCGTAGATTGCCGCGTGGGTCAGCGCCTCGCTCGAGGCCTGCACCGGTCCTCGGCAGGACACCCGGTTGCCCTCGATCGAGTAGTCGGTGACCAGGCTGTAGTGACGCGGGCCGGTGGCCTGGATGTCGCCGGTCTGGGTACCGCTGATCACGAAGCCGCCGAGGTCCACGTCGCGCACGCTGACGTTGCCGTAGCCCACGTCATGCACCTCGTCGTGCCCGACCAGGCCGGCACGCCACAGCCTTCGCCGGCACCGGTCCAGCACCTCGATCCGCGCGGCCGGCAGCGGCTCGGCGCGCTGCCAGTTCACGGAATACTTGGTATAGCCCTCGTCGATCATGGGCAGGCCACCTCGGCGTCGAAGGAACCCGGAGTATCCCTTCCATGCACTTCGCGAGCAAGCCGGGCGGCGCTCGATCAGCCTGTGGGAGCTTGCCTGGCAAGCGAACCGCTTCACCCGACTTCTTTCGCGGGCAAGGCCCGCTCCTACAGGAAAAACCCAGGATCGAACTCCAAGGCCTGTGGGAGCTTGCCCTGCAAGCGAACCGCTTCACCCGCTTCTTTCGCGGGCACGGCCCGCTCCCACAGGAAACCCCAGGATTCAGATCCAGGGCCTGTGGGAGCTTGCCTGGCAAGCGAATCGGCACCGCTCCGGCCCTACTCGGAACGCTTCGCGCCGGCCTGCTCCTGCAGCAGGGCATCCCTGCGCGCCACCAGCGCGGCGTGACGGCGGCGGGCGTGGGTGAGCAGCAATGCGGCGCCGACCAACATCCCGCCGCCCATCAGCGCGGCGGTCCAGGCCAGCATCGAGCCGGTGACCAGGCCGGCGCCTGCGGCGACCGCCGTGAACACGCCGCTGAACACGGTCGCCATCGTGCCGGCCACGACCCGGTGGCGCTGCAGCATCGGTCGACGCCGGCTCAGCACCCAGCTGGAATAGGCGATCCAGCAGGCCGCCACGACCAACAGGCCGCCGAAGGCAAGCATCGTCCGGGGAGGCAGGCCGGACTCGGTCAACAGCAGCGCGGAGACCAGCGCCGCCATGCCGGATGCCGCCAGCAGTACGCCGACATGGCCGTAGCGCGCGGCCGGGGACAGGGTGCGGTCGGTCAGTTCCTGCAGACGGGCCTGCAGGTCGTTCGGGTGCGTGGTCGTCATCATCGGCCTCCTTCTTCGTGGGTCGAGGTGGTGGGGTGCACGGCATCGTTCGCCGTGGCGTCGTTCGGGTTCGTTCCCAGCGCCAGGCGCATCTGCTTGCGCGCCCGGTGCAGCCGCGACTTAACGGTGCCGACCGGCACCGAGGTCGCCAGCGCGATCTCGTCAAGCGTCAATTGCTCGAAGTGGAACAGCCAGACCGCCTCTCGATCGGGCGGGGTCAGCACGGCCATCCCGCGCTCGACCTGGTCCCGGTCGACGTGCTCCTGCTGCAGGTCGGCCTCGTCGGCCAGCGGGCGGGCGGCGTCCTCGGTCGAGTCTTCGACCGGCGCGGCGTAGCGCGACCGGAGCCGGTCGACCAGCACGCGGTGCGCAATGCCGAACAACCAGCTGCGGAAGCGCGCCGGATCGCGCAGCCCGGGCAGGCCGCGCAGCACCCGCAACCAGGTGTCCTGCACCAGGTCGTCGACCTCCGCCTCCTGGGCCGCAACGCGCCGCGCATAGCCTCGCAGGCGTTCGGCATAGCGCTCGATCAATGCATCGAACGCCTCGCGCTCACCGAGCTGGCAGCGGATCGCGAGCAGTTCGTCCTTGGCGTCGGTCATGGGTTCATTTCCCTGGGTCTCGATCAAGGTAGTCGGAAAACCGTGCCGAAAGGTTCATTCGATTGATTCGCGGATGATCACTGCTCCCCGGAACCCTTCGCTCGCAAGCTCGCTTCCAAAGGAAGAACCCGGGAGCGAAAGCCGGGGCCTGTGGGAGCTTGCCTGGCAAGCGAACCGCTTCACCCGACTCCTTTCGCGGGCGAGGCCCGCTCCCACAGGAAAACCCGGGAGCGAAAGCTAGGGCCTGTGGGAGCTTGCCTGGCAAGCGAACTGCTTCAACCGACTCCTTTCGCGGGCGAGGCCCGCTCCCACAGGAAAACCCAGGATTGAAAATTCAGGGCCTGTGGGAGGCCGGCTGTGCTGGGCGACGACTCTGCTTGCCGCCACACCGTCGCCGGGCCTAGAGTGGTGGCAATCACTCCGGGAGCCGACCCATGTCCGACCTGACCTTCTACACCCACCCCCGCTCGCGCGGCCGCATCGTGCGCTGGATGCTGCACGAGGTCAGCGCCGACTACGACGTCGAGTACGTCAAGTACGGCGGATCCATGAACCAGGAGGCCTACCGGACGATCAACCCGATGGGCAAGGTCCCGGCAGTCCGGCGCGGCGATGCCGTGGTCACCGAGTGCGCGGCGATCTGCGCCTACCTGGCCGACGCATTCCCCGACGCCGGCCTGGCGCCGCCCCTGGAGCAGCGCGCCGACTACTACCGCTGGCTCTTCTATGCCGCCGGCCCGGTCGAGTCGGCGATCATCGATGCCGCGCTCGGCGTCGAACTGAAGCCCGAACAGGAAGCCTTCGTCGGCTACGGCAACATGAACCGCGTGCTCGACACGCTCGAAGGCGCGGTATCGAAGTCCGACTACATCTGCGGATCGACCTTCACCGCCGCTGACGTCTACATCGCCTCGCAGATCGGCTTCGGCCTGCAGTTCGGCACCCTCGAGAAGCGACCGGCGTTCGAAGCCTATGTGCAGCGCGCCACCGCTCGCGACGCGCACCGCGAAGCCAACGCGCTGGACGACGCGGCGATGACCGAGCACGGCCAGGCCGACTGAACCCCGACCGTCGCCCCGCACCTGATGTCGGGCCCGGTGTCTCCGCAGTCCGTAGTCCGGGTAAGCGAAGCGCACCCGGGGCCTCTCAAGCCGCAGAATCGAACGGACCCCGGAGTTGTGCAGGACGCGAGAAGAATCCCCGGGGTGCGGCCTCCAGCCTTGCCCGAGCTGCGCAACTGTTCCTCAGGGATCGGCGTTGACCATCGCGGTGTAGTCGATGCGCTGGTCCCGCTCCGGACCGCAGACGAGCGTGCCGCTCATGCGAGCGCGAAAGGTGCGACGCTCGGCGTCGTCGATCTCGATCGACGACGGCTCTCCACCGGCAACGGCCCCGTCCTGGCACTTGGTGCCGTCGCCCAGGGTCAGCGTGAAGCGCACTGCGGGCGTGTCTCCGTATTCGGAGATCTGCGCCCGAAAGCTGTGGTCCGCCGCGCCGGTGATCTCATCGTTGATGTCCGCACCGGCCAGAACGGTGTTCGGGCCGATGCCGGTCACGCTGAGAATCGTTCCGCTGACCGTGCCTTCATGCGCGCCCGAGTACTCGACCCGCCACTCGGTACCGTCGCCCTCGCTGTTGTCGACGTTCGACGACGGCGTCGCTTCCGGCGCATTGTCGACACGGGAAGCATCCGAAGCCTCTGCGGATGCATCGTTCGAGGCATCGTCCGAACCGCAGCCGACGATCAGCACGGCCAGTGGGATCAAGAGGATCAATGGGGTTCTCATGGCGCTGCTCCTGGAACGGTCTCGGGTCAGCCATCACCCTAACCGAGCGACGCCGCAGCCCGCAAACGGCCCGCGTGTTCGAGCCGCCCCGCACCTGGTGCGGGCCTGGCGACTTTGCACTTCCACCGTCGCCCCGGGCTTGCCCGAGGGCCTCCCTCTAGTCCCCGATCCCCACCCCCTGGTCCCCGCTTTTCAAATACTCGGCCAACCAGTCGTGGACTTCGTTCCAGAAGTACTTCGCTTCCGGGCCCTTCATGATCCAGTGGTTGGCGTCGTGAAACACCAGCAGGCGCGACGGCACCTGCATGCGCTGCAGGTAGCTCCAGGCGGCAATCGTCTGGTTGATCGGCACGCGGTAGTCGAGCTCGCCGATCGTCAGCATGGTCGGGGTGGAGAACTGGTCGGCGTAGGTCGACGGGCTCTGTTCTTCCCAGACCGGGCTGTCGCCCCAGGGCGGGCCGGCGTTCATGCGCTCGCGGTGGTAGATGCCGTCGCTGGTCGAGTACTGGCCTTCGAGGTCCACCAGCCCGGCATGGCCGACCAGCACGTCGAAGCGATTCGACGTGGCCAGCAGCCAGTTGACCAGGTGGCCCCCGTAGCTCGCACCGGTGGCGGCCTGGCGCTCCGGGTCGATGAAGTCGAAGCGTTCCGTGGCCACGTCGGCGGCCTCGATCAGCTCCTCGCCCGGGGTCTTCAGCGGATCGCCCTCGATGTTGCGCGAGAACTCCGCGCCGTAACCGACCGAACCGGTGTAGTCGGTCAGCAGCACCACGTAGCCTTCCGAGGCCAGCAGGTGAGGGCTCCAGCGCACGTGGTCGGCATCCAGGGACGAACTGAACGGCCCGCCGTGGATGAACAGGACCAGCGGGTACTGCCTGGACTCGTCGAAGTCCGGCGGCAGGGCCAGCCAGTTATGGATCTCGCGGCCCTTCGAACTGGTGAACCAGAACTCGCGGAACGGCGGACGATCAAGGCCGGCCGCGCGCTCGGCGTTGAACTGCGTCAGCGCCGTGCGCTCACCGGTCATCGGGTCGACCCGTACCACCTCCACCGGCACCGCCGAGCTTTCCCAGTTCGTCACCAGCTGATCGCCGGCGGCCCGCGGCGTGCCGTACACGCCGCGCGAGTCGGCATCCAGCGAGCGCACCTCGCCCCCGCCCGAAGGCATGGCGAACAGCCGCGTGCGGCCGTGCTCGTGGGCGTTGAGGTAGATCGTCTGGCCGTCCAGCGACAGGTCGAAGCCGTTGACCGAGCGATCGAAGTCGCCGGTCAGCACTTCGAGGTTCTCGATGGCCTCACCGGTCCAGTCCGCCCGCGCGATTTCGTTGTGGTTGTACAGGTGCTCGTTCTCCGGCTCGTACTCGCAGTAGACGTGCTCGCCGTCGGGCGAGAACACCGCGCTCGAGCAGCTGAAGTCGCCCGAAGTCAGCTGAACCGGCTCGCCGCCAGCCACCGGCACCCGATACAGGTGCTGATGGACCACCGAATGCGCCGCCTCGTCCAGGTGGTCCGTCGCCGTGATCACCAGCGCTTCGCCGCCCGGCGTCCACGCCGCATTCAATCCACCGGAGTAGCCCGGCTGCGAGACCAGGTCGGTGCCGAACAGCAGGTTGGTCGCCTCCGCACCGGCTTCAGCCGCCTGCACGAACAGGTGCGTCTGCTTTGGATCGATCCACGAGTCCCACGAGCGGATCGGGAAGATCTCGTAGCGCGACACATTGATGCCGTCGTCTTCCTCGGCCTTGGTCCGCTCCTTGTTGGCCTCGTCACCCTCGGCGTCGGGCCAGACCGAACTCTCGAACGCGATCCTCGACCCGTCCGGGCTCCAGACCGGGTTCGACGCGCCGGTCGAAAGATCGGTAATGGCCATGGCCTCGCCCGGCCCGGTCATGTCCAGCACGTGGATCTGCGCCTGCGCATCCTCGTCCGTGCCCCGCTTGGCCGAAAACGCGATCGCCGATCCGTCCGGCTTCCACGCCACCCCGCTCTCGCCGCCGGGCGTGGCCGTCAACCGCCGCGGCTCGGCGCTGCCGTCGACCGTGATCAACCACAGGTCGGAGACATCGCCGTCTTCCTCGTACGAAGGCTCCGTCACCGACACCACCGCGTGGCGCCCGTCGGGGCTGACCACCGGCGAGTCCAGGCGCTTCATCAACCAGACCTCTTCGTGGGTCACGGGACGAAGCTCGCCGTCCTGCGCCAGCAGCGGCGCGGCCAGGGCGAGCAGCAGAACGGAAATGCAGATTCGATTCAGGCGCATGGGACGTTCCCGGAAAAACCAGCCGCCTATCCTACTCAGGCGAGCGTCGAGGCTGGGCAGTGCCGTCGCACCCTCGAAAGGCACCGCCCCCCGTCCAGCCCGGGCGCCCTTGCTCCGTCTCCCCGGGCTCGACCCGGAGCCTCCCACCAGCCCCTGTCCCCTATCCCCTGGTCCCTGCTTTTCAGTTCGTAGCCCGGGTAAGCGCAGCGCACCCGGGGCCTTTTGCTCCATTCATCGCCCGGCACAGCCGGCCTCCCACAGGAACAACCCTTCGCGCGCAAGCGCCCTTCAATCGACCTGAGGCCTCGGCCAATGCTCTTCCTGTTGGAGGACGCTTGCGGGCGAACGATGCTGCCGCGCCGCCCGACCGAAGCCCTGTGGGAGGCCGGCTCCGCCGGGCGACTCTCGAGCAGACTGTGGGAGCTTGCCTGGCAAGCGAACCGCTTCACCCGACTTCTTTCGCGGGCAAGGCCCGCTCCCACAGGAAAACCCAGGATTGAAATCCATGTGCGTAGCCCGGGAAAGCGCAGCGCACCCGGGGACCCAGCCAAAGAAAAATCCGGGCACTCATTGTGCATCCTGGCTCCCTTGGTCCGTCGCCCCGGGATCCCACTAGCCCCTGTCCCCTATCCCCTTGTCCCTGCTTTTCAGTCAGCCGCCAAGCGCCGCATCCGCGCGAACACATCTGGCGCCCGGGCCTGGCTCGCCGCGTCGCCGGGCAGGAACCCCGCCATGGCCTCGGCCAGTCGATCGTCGCTCAGCAGCGCCGCACACATCGTCGCGATCGCGCGCTGCACGTCCTCCGGCGCGGCGGCGATTTCGTCTTCCAGTTCCGGTCGACCGTCGAGCACGGCAACGATGTCCTCGAGGTCGTGGCTGAGCATCAGGTCGTCGATACCGCGGGACCGGAACGCCTCGTACTTGGTCAGCAGGAAGACCGGCGCTGCGACCAGGCGCAGAGCCTGGCCGTCGGGCAGCCGGACCGTCTCGGCCGTTTCCACCGCGTGCGGATACCAGGGGTTGCCGAAGCCCAGGACCTCGGGCGTCATCGGCATCAGGTCCACGATCACCTCGTCGTTCCGCCAACGGCAGATCGGCGCATCGTCGGATTGGTCGTTGACGAACCCGCGCTCGCGCAATGCGCGCTCCACGCGCCGATAGTCCGCCGGCGTCACGGCCTCGACCACCAGGTCCACGTCGCGGGTCGGGCGGATCATCTGCGAGCGCGTCGCAGTGACCAGGAGCCCCGACGCGCTGCCGCCGACCAGCACCATGCGCTGCCCGAGATCCCCCATCGCCTCGAACGCGGCCTGCACCGCGCCCAGGTTCGGGTCGTCGGGCGTGCCGACCGACCTCATTCGAAGCGCTTTTCGATCAGGTCCGCGGCCAATTTGCGTTCGCGTGCCCGCCCGATGCGCAGCGCATCGAACAGGGCCAGGAACTGGTGCAGCTCGGGGTCGTCGAGGGCGGCTTCGGACAGCCGCGGGTACAGCGGCAGCAAGCCGACGCCCCGCACCTCGCCCTGCGGATGCGGCCAGACCGGCGGCAGGTCGTTACCGCCGCGAAAATGCTTCGCCAGCGGCTCCATCGCATGCGCCGTCGGCACCCCCACCGTCGGCTCACCGACCACCGGCGGAAACGCGTAGCGCGCCCCGTGCATCAGGAACTCGCGCAGCGCCTCCTTCGCCAGCTGGTAGCGCTCCGGGGTTTCCACGATCAAGCGCGCCGCGACCAGGCGCTGGACTGCGGCATGGGCTTCGTAGGGTGAAAGATGCATCGCCTCAGCCAGCGCCGCGTAGGAAAGCGGCTTGTCGCGCAGAAGCAGCAGCTTCATCGCCACCGCGAGGTCCTGCGGCTTCAAGGACCACTGCTTGGCCGAAACGCGGCGCATCGCCACGGTCTGTCGGGATCGAGTATTCATATGCCATATGCATATACCATATGGCTTCGATTCGGTCAACGTATGCGATATGCAAATTGCATACGCAGGTTGCGATTCCTGGCCTCGAGCAAGGCCGGGACGATAGGACATTCGCCCCGTTCACCCTCGCCCCGAGCTCGACCCGGGGCCCAGCGACGTTGCCGTGATGAAGAAAGTCACTGAGTCCCGGCTCGGGGGCCGGGACGACAGGAAAAGACTGGACGCTTCCGCTTATTGCCGTCACCCCGGACTTGATCCGGGGCCCAGCGACTTGAAGAACCACGTCTCAAAGCTCCGATGCCAGATCCCGCCAATAGGGATTCCGCTCCTGGATCAACTCGGTCTTCCACCGCCGCCGCCACCTCTTCAGTTGCTTTTCGCGTGCAATGGCCTCGATGGCGGTCGGATACCACTCGACGTGCACCTCGCGATGCAGCCCGTGCTTCCGCGTAAACCCATCCACCACACCGGTTCGATGCGCGTCGAGCCGCGCGAACAGATTCCGCGTCACACCGACATACAGCGTGCCGTTACGTCGATTGGTCAGGATGTAAACCGCAAAGCGCCCGGAGTCCATGGGCGCAGGATGATCTGGATGCGCCCGCGCGTCATCGGACGATCGACCCGGAGATCGGTAGGAAATCGACTAGTCTTTCAACGTCGCTGGATCCCGGCTCAAGGCCGGGACGACAGGAATTTCGACCCCTTCACCGTCACCCCGCACTTGATGCGGGGCCCAGCGACTTCCAGGTGTCGAACTGCAACGTCGCTGGATCCCGGCTCGGAGGCCGGGACGACAGGAAAAGACCGGACGCCACCGATTTTTGCCGTCGCCCCGGGCTTGACCCGGGGCCCAGCGACTTTTCAGCTCAGCGCTGCACCACAGCCTCCCGCAACTCCGCCGCCACCCCTCTCAGCACGCCCCGCAGCGCCTCGACCCGCTGCTGGTTGCGCTCACCTTCCACGGGCTCGCTATCCAGCGCCACGGCCAGCGACTCGAGCTGGCCGGCGATGCCGGTATCCAGGCGCTTGCTCTCCATGGCCACGGTGGCACGCTCCAGCGCGCGCTCCAGGTCGACGATCATCCGCTTCTCGATCGCGTCCTCGCGCTTCAGCTGGTCGACGTAGGCCATGGCCACCACCGGCACGTCCGGCCACTTGACCGGGAACTGCTGCTGCGGGTTGAACTCGCGGCCCGGGTCGGCAAGCGCGGCGGCGGCGATTTCGTTTTCGGTCAGAAACTCGCTGGGCTCGAGCGCGAACACGTCCAGCCCGCGAGTGATTTCCGAGGCATACACCCGGCCTTCGTAGAAGTAGGCCGACCAGTAGCCGCCCGTGGTCAGGTATTTCTCGCTGATCGGGCCGCGGTCGAAGTAGGCGATTTCGAAGGCGTTGGCCGAGTCCGTGAAGTCCAGGATCGACAGCCCGCCCTGGTACCAGGCCTGGAGGAAGATGTCGCGGCCCGGCACCGGCACCACCGAGCCGTTGTGCGCCACGCAGTTTTCCGTCACCGACTGCGGCGCCGGCAGCTTGTAGTAGCCCTGGAACTCGAGCTGGCCGTCGACGATGTCGTAGATGGCGTTCGCGCCCCAGGTCATCGGGTCGGACACGCGGCAGCGCGGCCGGCCGCCGCCGCCCCACTCGTCCGTGAACAGCACCTTGGTGCCGTCGTTGTTGAAGGTAGCCGAGTGCCAGTAGGCAAAGCCCGGGTCGACGACAGCGTCGATGCGCTTCGGCGCCATCGGGTCCGTGATGTCGAACAGCACGCCGTTGCCCGAGCAGGCACCGGCGGCGAGGTTCGCTTCCGGGAACACGGTGATGTCGTGGCAGTGGTCCGTCTCGTTGGTTTCCTGGGTGGCCTCGCCGTGGTCGCCGCCGCGCCACAGGCCGGCCAGCGCGCCGGTCTCGTCGTCGGCGAACACCGCGGGGCTATCCACGATGCGCGCGGCGGCCGGGTCGTCGACGGGGATCTCGATGACGTCGATGCGGAACAGCGCCGTACGCTCGTCGCCCGGCAGCTCGTCGACGCAGATCTCCAGCTCGTCCTGCTCGCGCACGGAGCTGGTGCCCGAGTTGTAGACCACGATGCGCTCGTCGTCGCTTGATACCACCGAGTGGGTGTGCGAGCCGCGGCAGGTCTGCACCGCGCCGACCTGGCGCGGGGCCTCGAGATCGCTGATATCGAAGATGCGAATGCCGCGGAAGCGCTCCGGCGAGACGTCCTCGGTGACACCCTGCAGGCCACAATCCAGCCGGCCGCGGTTTTCCTGGGCGGACATGATCAGCAGATCACCCACGATGGACACGTCACCCTGCCCGCCCGGGCAGACCACGGAGCTGACCAGGTCCGGATAGCCGTCCTCGGCGAGCTTGTAGGTGTTGAAACCGTGGTAGCTGCCGACCACCAGCACCTCGCCCGCCCGCGCATCGCCGGCAGCGTCGTCCGCCCCGCGCGAGGCAAACGCCATATCCGTGTTGGAGAAGCTGAGCAGCGGGTTGCGGCCGCCGGGGTCGTCCTCGCCCTTGAAGCGGGCAAAGGCGCGGTCGCGCGCATCGCGTTCTTCCTCTTCCGGGGTTTCCGGCTCGTCGTCGATCGGCTCCAGCGGCAGGCCGGCGGGGTTTTCGGGGTCGAAGAAGCCCGGCGGCTTCGGCAGCACGGCCACCTTGCGCAGGTTCCAGATCGCCTCCTCGGCGTCGCGGAACCCGGCCGCCAGGCCCACGCGCGGGTCGGACGAGATCTGGCTGAGCATCAGGTTCATCCGCTCGATCTCGGCGGCCTGGTCGTTGGCCACGTCGTTGACGAACTCGTAGAGCACCGGGTCGTAAGCCGAGCCGCCCTGCTCGAGCAGCTCCTCGACCATGGTCAGCGCGCCCGCGTGGTGGGCGATCATCAGCTCCAGGAACAGCCGGTCGAACTCCGTGCCCGTCGCCGCCGCCAGCGCCTCCATCTGCGCCGGCGAGGCCATGCCCGCCATGTCGTGGCTCATGTGCATGTGGTCGTGCGCCGCAGGATCCGGCACCGCCTCGCCCCGCGCCCGCAGCCAGTCCGACATGAACTGGATTTCATCGGCCTGGGCGGCGTCGATCCGCTCCGCGATATCCACCAGCGGCGCCCAGTTCGTCCGATCCCCCACCAGCGCCGCCATCTGCGTCGCCTGGTGATGATGCGGAATCATGTCCTGCATGAACTGCACGTCCGCGGCCGAATAGCGCGTCCCGGCAATCTGCGTGGCCTCCTCGGCCGAAAGCGCCCGCGACGCCTCACCCGGCGCCCCCGGCTGCACGATCGGCACCTGGGCAACGACCACAGAAGTCAGAAAGGAAATACAAATCAGCGCACTAGCGCGCAGGAACGTCGAATTCATGCTGGATTCTCGTCGATGGGGCAAGGACCCGCCTCGCGGGCGTAGCCGAGCAATGTAGCAAAGCGGCGCGGGGGCGGCGTGTGCGGGAAGTCCTGTCAGCCATTCTGCGAGCAACAGGCCCACCACTGTCACCCCGCACCTGATGCGGGGCCCAGCGACTTTGATCGCTTCTTGCCCAATCCTGAGCAATCACGCCCCTAGCCCTAGAACCCAAATTCACGATAGAGTTCTGGAGGCGGCAGTAGAGAAGGGAACGTGACAGACCTTAAATTGGTGTATCACCGATACCTCCCAAGCGGCAGCAATGCGTCCTAGCTCTCCAGCTCGGAAGACGCGCAACATGAACGAATTCAGAGCGAGTGGGCAGTTGTGAGTGAAGCAAGCGGGGCACCCGGCGAAACTCGGAAAGTGATCGCACCAGGAATGCGCGTCGAAATTCGCGACGCTGAGTGGCGCGTTCGCCGCGTAGATCACAGCTCAGATGGGGGCCAGCAACTCGTCTGTGAAGGCCTGTCGGAGCTTGTGCGGGGGCGCGAAGGGCGATTTTTGACCAACCTCGAACGTTCCGTCCGCATTCTGAGCCCGGAGCATACGCAGCTCATCGAAGACGATTCCGAAGGCTTTCGTGCCGGATTCCTGTACTTGGACACCATGATCCGGAAAGCGCCCGCTACCGGGACCACGATCCAAATTGGCCACCGCGCAGCCCTCGACCCGATCCCCTTCCAGCTGGATCCGGCGCGCCAAGCGCTCTCCCAGCCGCGCCCGCGCGTTCTCATCGCCGATGCCGTCGGACTCGGCAAGACGCTGGAAGCCGGCATCCTGGTGTCCGAACTCATTGCTCGAGGTCGCGGCAAGCGGATCCTGGTGCTCGCGGTCAAATCCATGCTGGCCCAGTTCCAGCAGGAATTCTGGAATCGGTTCACCATTCCCCTGGTCCGGCTCGACTCGACAGGACTGCAGCGCGTCCGAAATCGCCTGCCGGCGAACCACAACCCGTTTCACTACTTCGACCGCGCGATCATCTCGATCGACACTCTGAAGCAGGACATCGAATACGGCCACTACCTCGAAGAAGCCTGGTGGGACATCATCGTGATCGACGAGGCTCACAACGTGGCAGAACGCGGCAGCAGCTCGCAGCGGGCTCGTCTGGCCCGTCGGCTGGCGACCCGCTCCGATGCCCTGATCATGCTGTCGGCCACGCCCCATGACGGCAAGCCCGAGAGCTTTGCCAGCCTCATGAACATGCTGGACCCGACGGCGATCGCCAATCCCTCGGACTACGCCCATGAGGATTTCCGCGACAAGGGTCTAGTCATCCGGCGTCTCAAGAAAGATGTCCAGGACCAGCTCGGCGGCAATCTCCCGGAGCGGGAGATCGACATTGAAAGGGCTCCCGCCTCCGCACGTGAAGAGGTCGTGCTCGATCAGTTGGCAGACATGACCTTCTCCACTCTGGATTCCAATTCGCGCGCCGGGGGGCACCTGTTCCGGACCACATTGAAGAAGGCGCTCTACTCGAGCCCAGCGGCCTGCTTGTCCACGATCGCAAATCGAATCGCCCGATTGGAGCGCCGCAAGACGACCGAGGAAATCGAGACCGACATTGCCACGCTCAGGGAATTGCAGGCGGCAATCGGCGAGATCACGCCCGAACATTTCAGCAAATACCAACACCTGCTCAAGCTACTGGGCAAGGGGGAAGACGGTCTCGGCTGGAACGCGACCGATCCGGAGGATCGTCTTGTCATCTTCACCGAGTCCATTCCGACGCTCGAGTTTCTTGAAGAGCACCTGACTGCTGATCTCCGGGGGATCAACAAAGCCAACGTCAGCACGCTCTCCGGCCGCATGTCCGACAAGGAGCTGATGGCCGCGGTCGAGGATTTTGGCAAGCGCGAGAGCAAGACTCGGCTTCTGATCTGCTCCGACGTTGCGGCCGAGGGCATCAACCTGCACCATCTCTCGCACCGCCTCATTCACTTCGACGTGCCCTGGTCCTTGATGACGTTCCAGCAGCGAAATGGCCGCATCGATCGATACGGACAGACCCGCCCGCCACAGATCCGCTATCTGATCACGGAATCGGATAACCCCCGGATCACCGATGAACGGCGGGTTCTCGAGGTGCTCATCGAGAAGGACACGCAGGCGTCAAAGAACATTGGCGATCCTTCGGAGTTCATGGGTCTGCATTCGGTGGAAGAGGAAGAGAATCTCGTCGCGGACTACATGGAGCGAGACGAGGACGACCTGGCAACGCTGTTCGCGGGCTTCCTCGACGAAAACGTGGGAAGCAGCGAAGAGCCGCTCGACTACTTCCTGCCAGAAAAGGCACCGAGCTCAACGCTGGAAGGGCTCATCGACGATCGACCCACCCTGTTCGAATCGGATTTCGATTACGCAGCGGCGGCCTTGCAGTGGCTGCGTGCCGAGGGCGTGCAAATCCAGGAAGAAATTGACCGCAAGAAGGAGCGGCTTGTGTTGACCGCGCCGCCCGACCTGCAGAGCCGGCTGCGATTTCTCCCCCGCGAAGCGCGCCCGGAGAATGACCGCTTTATTCTGACACCCGATCGCGACCTCATCGCAGAAGATCTCACGACACGAAGGGACGAAGACAGCGCATGGGCGCAGCGCCAATACCTGTGGCCCCTGCATCCGGTGATGGATTGGCTCGGCGACCGAGCGCTGGGCACCTTCGGCCGGCATACGGCGCCTCTCTTTCGCATTCCTGGTCGTCTGGACGACGATGAGACTGCATTCCTCGTCCTCGGCGGCTACCCCAATCGACGCGGCCATACGCTGATCCAGGCCTGGTTCGGCTTTGTGCTGAAAAACGGGGACATCGTCGATGAACTCGAGCTTGCCGAATTCATTGAACGTCTCGACCTGCAGCCCGGCAAGGTGCCCAATCCCGCGCGCGCCGGCAACACGAAGGCGCTAATGGAGCAATTGCAGCAGATTGTCCGTCGAGCGGAGGAAGGCCTAGCCGAGTACCGGAAATCGGAAGAGAACGCGGTCGAAGCGAAGCTGCTGGAGCAGTTGCAGGCCATGGACGAACTCAAGACCCGGCACCAACGGCAGCTCGAAATGGAGCTCGAAGGCAGCGACCAGCCGGAGGCCTTCAAGCAGCGTCGACGCGACGACCGTCTCGGGCAGATCGAACGCATTTTCCAGGACTACGACGACTGGCTGCGAGACACGCACTCGCTCGACGATAAGCCCTACATCCAGATTGCCGCGGCTTTTAGCGGCCAGGCGGGTGGGTCATGAGCTTTGCCGGCGTCATCAATGACAACGAGTTCTACTCCGAGCACTACCTCGCCGACATCTTCAAGCGCGATATCGGTGATGCACTAGAGGCGTGGCAGAAGGCAGAGACGGATGCGCGGGAAGCGAGCGACGGGCCGCTACCGGATGACCAGCTGACCCCCTGGAACCGCCTCAAGCGCCTGGCGCACGGTTACAACCAGCAGCTTTCGATCGTTGAACGGCAGCGAGACCCGGAAGCCCGCGTTGCGGGCCAACGTGAACTGGTGCGCGAGCTTCTCCAGGTCTTCGATCTCGACGCCCAGCCACGCCGGCTGCCCGCCGGCGAATCGGCCGAGTTTCCGGTGCTCGCGGAATATCGTGGTTCCGACGATCAACTGCTCCTCTGGGTTGTTCAAGCGGTGAACATCGACGAGCCGAAGAGCGATCCACTGGCTACCCCCATTCTCCGCGAACAGCTGACCAGTCTGAGCGCCGCACCGCCGCCCAAAGCGCTGGAATCCGGCTCTGGATCCGTCTTGATCGACTGGCAGACCGCTATCAGCCGCTTCATTTTTGCCCAGGCCCGTCCCCCACGCTGGCTGCTGCTGGTTTCAACGCGCCAGTGGCTGTTGATCGATCGGACCAAATTCGCACAGGGCCGGATCCTGCGGTTCGACTGGGTCGAATTGTTTTCCCGCCGCGAAATCGACACCTTGAAGGCCGTCTGCGCCCTGCTGCACCGGCAGTCGCTGGTGGATGCCGCAGGCACCAGCTTCCTCGATCAGCTGGACGAGAGCGCCCACAAGCACGCCTATGCAGTCTCCGAAGACCTGAAATACGCGCTGCGCGAGTGCATCGAACTGCTCGGCAACGAGGCCGCGCAGTATCTGATCGAGCGCGCTCGCGAGCGCAAGGAAGGCGCCTTCTCCGGCCAGCTCGACGGCCAGCGGATCTCGCTCGAAGCGCTGCGCTACATGTACCGCCTGCTGTTTCTGTTCTACATCGAGGCACGGCCCGAACTGCGCTACGCCCCCGTCGGCAACCGCGCCTATCTGGCCAGCTACAGCCTGGAGCACCTGCGCGAGCTGGAAATGGTCGAGCTGACCACGCCCGCCGAGCAGCAGGGCCGCTACCTTCACGACAGCCTGCAGCGCCTGTTTTCGCTGGTTTTCGAAGGCGTTGAATCCGAGGGCAATCTGCTCGCCAATCGCACGGACGCCGATGCCTTCTCGATGGCGCCGCTGCCGTCGCACCTCTTCGACCCTGCGCGCACGCCCAACCTCAACAAGGTGGTGTTCAACAACGCCACCCTGCAGAAAGTCATCCGCCTGATGTCGCTGTCGCGCCCGGCCAAGGGGCAGCGCCGGCGCGGCCGAATCTCCTACGCTCAGCTCGGCATCAACCAGCTCGGTGCCGTCTACGAGGCGCTCCTGTCCTACCGCGGCTTTTTCGCCCGCACCGATCTCTACGAGGTCAAGCCCGCCGGCAGCAACAACCCAGACCCGCTCGATACCGGCTACTTCGTCACTGCCGAACAGCTCGAAGCCTACAAGGACAACGAGCGCGTCTACGACCGCGACGACGCCGGTCGCAGAATCCTGCGCAAGCACCCCAAGGGCAGTTTTCTGTATCGCCTGGCCGGCCGCGACCGTCAGAAATCAGCCAGCTACTACACCCCAGAAGTGCTGACCCGCTCCCTGGTCAAGTACGCGCTGAAAGAACTGTTTACCGAACAGATTGAAGACCTGCCCGACGATGCCGCCCGCGCCGGCCGCCTACTTGAAATCACCGTCTGCGAGCCGGCCATGGGCTCGGCCGCCTTCCTGAACGAGGCCATCAGCCAGCTGGCCGACAAGTACCTGGAGCTGGCCCAGTCGGCCCGAAACGAGCGCATCCCCCAGGCCGACTACGCGGCTGAGAAGCAGCGGGTGATGATGTATATCGCCGACCACAACGTCTTCGGCGTCGACTTGAACCCCGTGGCCGTCGAGCTGGCCGAGGTCTCGCTCTGGCTCAACGCCCTGTCCGACGACCGCCACGTGCCCTGGTTCGGCCTGCAGCTGAAAAACGGCAACTCGCTCATCGGCGCCCGGCGCGAAGCCTTCGCCGCCAGCCAGCTCAAGCTGAAACCCAGCCAGGACCAATGCTGGCTCAACAGCGCGCCGAAGTCCGTCCCGCTCGGAACGGACCGCCCAGCCGGCCGCATCTGGCACTTTCTCCTGCCCGACAAGGGCATGGCCAGCTACAGCGACAAGACGGCGAAACAGCTCTACCCAGACCAGATCAAGGCGATCAACACTTGGCGCAAGGACTTCATCAAGCCCTTCGACCAGGACGAGGTCGACCGCCTCGAACGCCTCTCGGCCCGCCTTGATGAACTCTGGCAGCAGCACGCGCGCGACCTGGCCCGCATGCGAGCGCGCACCACCGACCCCTACCCCGTCTACGGCCACGACGACGACGGCCAGGCCACCAGCCTGAACTACAAGGACCAGGTGCTCTCCGGCGAGCTGCACGCCCGCGACCAGAAGAACGCGCCGGCCTACCGCCGCCTGAAGCTGGCCATGGACTACTGGTGCGCGCTGTGGTTCTGGCCCATGGACGAGCACGAGCAACTCCCCGAGCGCGACGTCTTCCTGTTCGAGCTCGAGGCCCTGCTGCTCGGCGATACCATCCCCACCGGCCCGGCCAACCGCATCCAGGACCTGTTCGCCCCCACCCAGGACGAGCAGGCCGGCAAATCCTTTATCGACCGCTTCGGCGTGGTCGACTTCGCCCAGCTCTTCCGCGCCTTCCCGAGAATGAAACTGGCCCATGAGCTGGCCGAGCAGCGCCGCTTCTTTCACTGGGAACTGGAATTCGCCGATGTCTTTATGGACAAGGGCGGCTTCGACCTCATCCTCGGCAACCCGCCCTGGCTGAAGGTCGAATGGCAGGAGTCCGGCGTTATGGGCGACCACCAGCCCCTGTTCGTGCTGCGCAAGTTCTCCGCCAGCAAGCTCAACGAACTGCGCGAGCAGACCTTCCACGAACACCCCGAGCTGGTCCCGGCCTGGCAGGCCGAGCTGGAAGAAGCCGAGGGCACCCAGGCCTTTCTCAATGCCCAGGTCAACTATCCGGCACTCAAGGGCGTGCAGACCAATCTGTATAAATGCTTTCTGCCGCGCGCCTGGGCCATCGGCAGTGCCACAGGCGTGGCCGGTTTTCTGCATCCCGAAGGCATTTACGACGATCCCAAGGGCGGCGCATTCCGGCGCGAGCTGTATCCACGGCTGCGGGCGCATTTACAGTTCATCAATGAGCTGACCCTGTTCGCCGAGGTTGATCACCACACCAAGTACAGCATCAACATCTACGGGCCGGGCCAATCAAACATTGGCTTTCTCAACATGGCCAATGTTTATTTGCCCCAGACCATCGACGCCAGCTTCAACCACAACGGTGATGGCCCCGTGCCCGGCATCAAGGAAGAAGTCACTCAGGCCAGCGGCGCGGTCAAGAGCAGCTGGAACACCCGCGGCCACCGCGACCGCATCATCCCGGTAGGCGACCACGAACTGGCCCTGTTCGCCCGACTCTACGACAAAGAAGGGACGGATGCCCTCGAAGCCCGCCTGCCCGCCCTGCATGCCCGCCAATTGATCGGCGTACTCGAGAAATTCGCCGCCCAGCCGCGCCGCCTTGGCGATCTCAAGGGCGAATACCTGTCGCTGGAAATGTGGCACGAGACCAACGCGCAGAAAGACGGCACCATCCGCCGCGAAACCCGCTTCCCCGAAAGCCCGGACGAATGGATCCTCTCCGGCCCGCACTTCTTCGTCGGCACGCCGTTCTACAAGACCCCGCGCGCCGAATGCACCCAGAACAGCCACTACGACAACCTCGACCTCGAAACCCTGCCCGACGACTATCTGCCGCGCAGCAACTACCTCCCCGCCTGCGACCGCGATACCTACCTCGGCCGCACGCCGAAGGTGCCCTGGGCGGGTGATGCGTCGGGTGATGGTTTTCGGGTTGCCGACCATTTCAGGCTTTTCTGTCGCCGCCAATTGAGCCAGTCCGGGGAACGCACACTATTGGCTGCGATCGCCCCAAAAGGTGTCGCGCATATCCATCCAGTAATCTCGACGACCTTCAGAGACCCGAACCAGCTGCTAGATTTTGCGACGGCCTGCATGTCGCTGGTCTTCGATTTTTGGATCAAGACCACTGGGAAAGGCGATCTTTATGAGTCCGTGCTTCGTTTGCTGCCCCTGGTTGGAACACCTCAGATGCGCACTCGCGGGCTGGCGCTCGTGAGTATTACCAGTTACTACGCCGAACTTTGGCAACAGTCCTGGCAGGACGACTTCCGCCAGCAGCATTGGGCCATCATCCCAGAGAGCAACCACCCCGGCGCCAACGCCCTGCCACAGGACTTCTTCGCTCAGCTCACCCCCGACTGGCAGCGCCACTGCGCCCTCCGAACCGACTACGCCCGCCGCCAGGCCCTGCTCGAAATCGACGTCCTCGTCGCCCAGGCGCTGGGCCTGACCCTGGAAGAACTGCTTACCCTCTATCGCGTCCAGTTCCCCGTAATGCGCCAGTACGAAGCCGAAACCCACTACGACCAGAACGGCCGCATCGTCTTCACCCCCAGCAAAGGCCTCACCGGCGTCGGGTTACCCCGAAAAGCCCGCAAGGCCGACCTGGACGACGAGATCGAATATACCCTCGAAACCCCCGACGGGGTCGAGACCGGCATGGCTCTAGGCTGGGAAGACGTCCAGCATCTGCAAGAAGGGAAAGTCACAAAGACCTTCAGGAACAACACACACCCCACCGGCCCGTGGCGCCAGACCATCGAATACCAACCACCCTTCTTCCGTCCCGATCGCGAAAAGGACTATCGAATCGCCTGGGCGCATTTCAGGCCAGAGGGTGGCGACGAATGAGTGCTTTCGCAGCTGCTGTTGCTGCCGCACCAGTGACGCAGTTCACGCTTGAGGAGACGCTCCGATCTCTGCCGGCATTGAAAGCTCTTGGAAGCATGTCTTGGAGGAGTCTGTAGATGCTGCCTTCGATTGTCGCCAGCGAGCTCCAGCAGGCCATTCGGGATTTTCTGCAGGCCACCTTCCCGATGACCACGCCCGGCTTCCGTCGCAATGACGGACGCTCGATGGTCGACGAATTTCTGGACCAAACTGATCAGCTGTTCCAGGGGCCCTTTGTCAGCCTTGGCCTGCCGTTTCGCGAGTACGCCGGCGGCGGGGTCCCGCTCCGGCATATCGAGCTTGGTTTCAAGCCGTATCTGCATCAGGCGGCCGCGTTCGACCGGCTCTGCGCCGATCCGCCGCAATCTACACTCGTCGCCACGGGGACAGGATCCGGCAAGACGGAGTGTTTCACGCTGCCGATCCTGGACCACTGTGCGGCAACCGCAGGCAAAGGCATCAAAGCCATCATCATCTATCCGATGAATGCGCTGGCCGGTGATCAGGCTCGCCGTCTGGGTCGAGAGATTTCTTCGCAGGCCGCGACCCGGGGGAAAGTCCGGGTCGGGCTCTACACGGGGGACAACGAAAGTTCGCCGCATCGGCAGATGAGCAAGGACTGGGTCATCACCTGCAAGGAGACCCTGCGGGATGACCCACCCGATATTCTGCTGACGAACTACCGCATGCTCGACTTCCTGCTGATGCGGCCAGCTGATCAGCGGCTCTGGCACCAGAACGACGGCGACCAGCTCCGGTTTCTGGTCGTGGACGAGCTCCATACCTTCGATGGCGCGCAGGGCACCGATCTCGCCTGCCTGATTCGACGGCTGAAGAAGCGACTCGTGCCCAAGGACTCGCTCGCCTGCGTCGGCACATCGGCGACGATCGGTGGCAAGGAGAATGCCCAAGCGCTGCTGGAGTATGCACAGCAGATCTTCTCCGATCAGTTCGACGCCGATGCCCTGATTCTTGAAAACCGTCAGACGCCGGACGAGTTTCTCGGTCATTCAGCACCCGACCTGCTGGACTGGCCGATCGAGAGCCCGCTACACCGTCTCTCGCGCGAGCACGCCGCAGATCCACTCGATTTTCTACAGCGCCAGGCCCAGCTCTGGCTGGG
The DNA here is from genome assembly GCA_965222675.1 of Wenzhouxiangellaceae bacterium. GTDB lineage: Bacteria > Pseudomonadota > Gammaproteobacteria > Xanthomonadales > Wenzhouxiangellaceae. The sequence continues at coordinate 3,310,088 of OZ244963.1, forward strand.
GTCGGACGCGCCACGGATTCAGGACGAAGCAGATATCGCCTCCCGGATCCAGCTGGGCGAGGCCTTGCGTCGTCATCAGGCCGTGCACGATCTGCTCGAGCGGTGCCAGCGCCTGGCATCAATGGATGAGCTGGTCGCCCACTGGCAGCAGCGCTGGCACATGGATGCCGCACGCGCACGAATGCTGGTGGACAGTCTTCTGGCCCTGCTCTCCTGGGCCCGCGCACCCGACAGTACGCAAGAACGCCCCTTGCCGTTGGTCCAGGTCCGGCTCCAGCTCTGGCTGCGGGAGCTCAGCCGCTTGACGGCGCTGGTTCAGGAACGCCCCGATCTGGTCTTCAGCGACGATCTGAGCGGTGAAGACATCCCGCTAAACCTGCCAGTTGCGCACTGCCGAGAGTGCCATGCAAGCGGATGGGTGGCCACTCGAAAGCCGGATGAAGCCGAGCTCGGCCACGATCTCCAGCAGATCTACCGAGCGTGGTTTGGCCAAGACCCGAATGTCTGCCTGATGATGCCGACTGGTGCCCACGAACGCCGGGAGCCGGTCCGCAAGCTGTGCCCGGCCTGCCGCAAGCTGCGATCGAGTTCCGAAACGCACTGTCCGGATTGCCCCGACTCGCCCCTGATCGAGGTCTGGACGCCGGTGATGACGCGTGAAGCGGGCGACCAGGAGTCGCGCTCCGTCTTGTTCGAGAATCGCTGCCCTTCCTGCTCGGCCAAGGGCGGACTCAGCCTAATGGGCTCCCGCGCCGCCTCGCTGGCCAGCGTCTGGATCGGCCGGCTGTACGGATCGCGGTTCAATGATCATCACAAGCTGATTGCATTTTCGGATTCGGTCCAGGACGCGGCGCATCGTGCCGGCTTCTTCGGCGCCCGCACCTACAACGACACCGTCCGGGCCGCCATGGCCGAACTGATCGAGGCCGAAGGCGACGGCCAGGCGCTCAGTCTGCTGGCCGAGCGCGCGCCCCGCTACTGGCGCGAGCGGCTGGGCAGCGACGCGGACTTCGTCGGGACCTTCATTGCGCCGAACATGACCTGGCTGCGCGATTACGAAGCGCTGAAGGTTTCGGAGGACGGCAAGCTCCGCTCGGGCTCGAGGCTTCCCGAGCTGGTCGGCAATCGGCTGGAATGGGAGATTTACCAGAGTTTCGGCTTGCGCGCGCGCGTCGGACGGACGTTGGAGCGTCAGCGCCGGGCCACGGTGGGCCTGGACAGTGATCGCCTCGATTTGGTAGCCGGCGACCTGCAGCGTGTCTGGAGCGAGGAAATCGGACAGCTCAGCGGACTGGACCAGGGAGCCGTTCGCCGGTTCCTGATCGGATTCTTCTGGCGCCTGAGAACCCAGGGTGCCTTCTATCATCCGTTCCTGGATGCGATGATCCGCGACAAAGGCAAGCCGTTCGTGCTGACTTTTTCGCAGTTCATGCCCAGCTACGGAATGAGCGTAAGGCCTCCGGCGCTGGTCACGCTTGAGTCCATCAGTCAATACTTCACCGCGCTGCATCAGGAAAAAGCGAATTGGTTCCTGCAGTGGTTCTCTCGCTTGATCGCCACCGGCGACGCCGTTCTGGCCACCGCCGAATACCGGCAGGCCATGAGCATTCTCGTCAACACTCTGACGCGCGCCGGCCTCCTGATCGAGAAATCCTCCAGCGATCAAGCCGTCTGGGGCCTGAATGCCGAACACTGGGTCATCAGCCGGCAGGTGCAGAGCCTGCGGTGTAGCGCCTGTGCGCATCGCGTCGAAGTGCCGGCCGGTGAACTGGCGCGCTGGACGGGGCTCCCCTGCTTGCGCAACGAATGCGAGGGAGAGTACGAGATACCCGACGAGACCGCGAGCCAGCGGCGAGAGAGCCGGGCCCTGCCCCGCCGCTTGGTGCCGGCGGAACACACGGGGCTGCTCGACGCCGATACGCGACTGGCGACCGAGTGGTCGTTCATGCAGGGCGACCGCCCATGGAACATTAACCTGCTCTCGGCAACGCCGACGCTGGAAATGGGCATCGACATCGGCGACTTGTCCACCGTGCTGCTGTGCTCCGTGCCGCCGAGCCAATCCAACTACCTGCAGCGTATCGGCCGCTCGGGCCGGCGCGACGGAAACAGCCTGGCGCTGACCGTCGCCAATGGGCAGCCCCATGATCTGTACTTTCATGCCGACCCAAAGAAGATGATTGCCGGCCAGGTCGATCCTCCCGGAGTTTTCCTGCGGGCTACGGCCGTCTTGGAACGGCAGCTTCTGGCCTGGTGCTTCGACCGCTGGGTCAGCACCGAGGGCGATGCCGCCACGATTCCCGTGCAACTCGGCCAGATTCTGAATCGCGTCGAATCGGCCAGCAACCAGGAGTTCCCGACGAACTTCCTTGACTTCATCGACCGCAATAAAGACCGTCTTCTCACCGATTTCTGTGCGATGTTCCCCGAGCTGGACGATGCGGGTCGAGAGCACTTGAGAATCTGCCTGGAGGGCGACGACAGCCTCCAGAACCCGGAGTTGGGGTGGCGCTTGCAGAACAGGCTTCGGGAGCTGGTCGGCACACGCAAGGAATGGTCCCGCCGAATTGACGCGCTCAAGAACCGGCTACAGGCGCTGGAGACCGAGCCGGAAGACGAGCGCGTGGTGGAGGAGAGGGAACAGATCCGATCCGAACGCATGGCCCTGATGGCGCTCCGTCGCAAAACCAACGCGCGCAACACGTTCAATTTCTTCACCGACGAAGGCTTGTTGCCGAATTACGCCTTTCCCGAGGAAGGCGTAACGCTCCAATCCGTTGTGATTCGAAGACTCAGCCCGGCCGAGCGCGAGGCCGAAGGCAATACCAGGGGCTACGACAAAATCAGCTATGAGCTCCAGCGGCCTGCTGCTTCCGCACTGACCGAGCTGGCACCGCTGAACCATTTCTACGCGGTGGGACGCTCAGTGCAGATCGACCAGATCGATCTCTCGTCGGGTGACTCCAGCCCGCAGACATGGCGCTTGTGCGCGAACTGCCATTTCATGAAGAACATCGATGCCGAAGCGGACCATCAGGCAGCCTGCGAACGGTGCGGAAACTCCCAGTGGGCAGATACTGCACAGGAGCAGTCCCTTCTGAAGCTTCGCCAGGTCTACGCTACGGCCGACGACCGGAAGAGCCGGATCGGCGACGACAGCGATCAGCGAACGCCCCGTTTCTACAACCAGCAGATGCTGGTCGATATTGATCCTGGCCGAACCGGGCCGGCATGGCACATCAAAGATGACGACTTGCCGTTCGGATTCGAGTACGTCCCACAGGCAACGCTTCGAGAGATCAATTTCGGTGAATATCGAGGACAGGAGCGAGAAATCTCCGTCGCGGGCGAGCTGTCGTCCCGACCAGGCTTCCGAGTCTGTCGGCATTGTGGAAAAGTACGGGCACCGGGACGCCGAAATAGCCAGGAGTTCGAACATGCCTTCGACTGTCGCTTGCGACGTCCCGACGCGACCGAATCGGAGGACGATTATTTCGAGGCGCTTTATCTCTATCGCGAGCTGAAATCCGAAGCCGTACGCATTCTCTTGCCGATGAGCGAGATCGGCAGTTCGGATATCCGTCGCCGTTCACTGATTGCTGCACTTCAGCTCGGTTTCAGGCGCTATTACCGTGGACAGGTCGACCACATTCGCGTCACGAGCTATGCCGAACCCGATCCCGGCAGTGCGGGGCGGAGACAGTATTTGGTGCTCTACGACAGTGTTCCCGGCGGCACGGGATACCTCAAGGAGCTGCTGAGCAGCGGCGAAAAGCTGATCGCACTGCTACAGGGGGCTCTGGAGATCCTGCAGAACTGCGAATGCCGCGATGATCCATCGCTCGACGGCTGCTACCAGTGCATTCTGGCGTGGCGGGAGAGTCGGCACATGCAGGAGATCTCGAGAGGCGTGGCGGAAGACCTGCTAAGACGGGTGATCGACGCGCGTGATCACCTCCAGCCGATTGAGCATTTGGCCCAAGTCCCGATCAATGCTTTGGTCGAGAGTGAATTGGAGCAGCGCTTTTACGATGTACTGGCACATGAAGGTGGCTTCGGGTTCCAGCGGCAACGCGTGAACCGAAAGGCAGGCGCGTTTCTCAGTGTTCGAGAACAGGAAGACGGGCCGACGATGGGATGGAATTTGGAGCTCCAGGTCCCGCTGGGAAAGAGCGAGGGTGTTTCCGTGGACACCGTCGCCGACTTCGTGCTCTGGCCCGCCCGCGAGAAAGCCGGTTTGCTTCCAGTCGCCGTCTATCTCGACGGCTTCCGCCATCACTTCGATCGCAACGCCGACGACGTTCTAAAACGACAGGCCATACTCGACAGCGGGCGATTCCGAGTCTGGTCTCTAAACTGGCATGATCTACCAATCGATGGCTCGAGAATCAGGAACCCTTCGGAACAGATTCTGGAAAAAGGCCATGACCAGGCTACCCGGGCACTAGTCGACCGTCTGGCTCGAGAATGGAATCAGGAACCGTTCGCTCACTTCAATGGACTTGTTGCCAAAGGACCCTATTCCTGGCTGAAGACTTATCTATCCGGCACGGAGGATGCGCTGAGACGTCTTGAACAGGCTGCGTTCACGCGGGCGTTCACATGGTTGAGGCAAGACACGGTGCAGCAGCCGGACCTCCGCGAAGCAGCATGCAGCGAGATTCAAGCACTCGCGCCCTGGCACCTGGTCGAAGCGGTGGGCGCAGAATCCGACGGCGCAGGACTTATTCTCGGCGGCCTGATGGACTGCATCGGAACCGCCTCGAAACGGGTCACAGCCATGGCGGCACTTTCACAGCAAGCAATACGTGATGCAATCTCGGGCAATGATTCCGGCCTTCGGAATCACCTATGGACAATCTTGCATCTGGACGACTCGAAGGCATCGCTGGACAAGGATTTCGAGAAGGACTGGGCAGCATTCTGGGGAGCCTCCAATCTCCTTCAATTCTGCCCTAATTTTTCCCTTTTGAGCGCAGAGGGAGTTTCGAAAGGGCTGTATACCGTCCCGTTTGGTATTCGAATAGGTGAAGCAGAAACAACTTCGGCGTGGGCGGAGTTGGCGGAACTTACACTACTCGATCCCGAATCCATTGCAGCGCTGGAAGCTGCTGGCCTGCCCATCCCGCAGCTCGGCCTTGAGCTAACCGACGATAACGGCGCAATCACGGCGGAGTTGGAAATCGCCTGGCTGGAGCAGAAAGTTGGACTGGCAATCGAATCCCAGGATTGCCAATCTGCTGAAAAGCAGGGATGGAAGGTGATCAATACGATTGATGAAACAGGCCTCGAGCAGCTATCGGCCTGGCTGAGCAAATGAAATCAGGAGCTGACAGACATATGCAACCAACCATTGGCCTCTCATCTGATTTCCTCGACTGCTTTGCGGATCTCCCAAAGCACGAGCAGAAGCGCGTACGGAACTTCATATCGAAATTCCGTAATGATCCATTCAGCCCCGGAATCAACTACGAAACGATCAAGGACGCTTCGGACCCAAATTATCGATCGGTGCGAATCGGAGACGATTACCGCGGGATTGTTCTGAAGCCGGAGCAGGGGAACACCTACCTGCTTCTCTGGGTCGCAAAACATGACGACGCCTACGACTGGGCCGCCAAACATCGCTGCTCGATTCATCCGGAAACGGGCTCCATCCAACTCCTCGAAACGACGCATGCAGAGTCTGAAAATCCGAACACCCCGCCACCAAAGGAAGAAAAGCCGGTTCCACCGCTTTTCGGTCAACAGAGAGATCGCGAACTCATTCGACTTGGCGTTCCTGAAGAACGACTTGCAGCCGTTCGGAGCGTGAAGAGCGATGAAGAGCTCGAGGCGCTGGAGAGTCGACTACCGCGAGAGGCCTTCGAAGCACTCTATATGCTCGCAGCCGGAACATCACTCGACGAAGTGATGAGGGATTACGCTCTGCCGGCCGGGCCGGTCGATACCGGGGACTTTGCAGCCGCACTCGAGCGCGACAGCTCCAAACGCAGGTTTGTCGTTGTGGACGACGAACTCGACCTGGAGCGGATTCTTGACGCTCCGCTGGACAAGTGGCGGGTATTTCTCCATCCCTCGCAGCGCAACATCGTCCAGTGGGAGTGCAACGGACCGATTCGAGTGCTCGGTGGCGCTGGAACCGGCAAAACGGTTGTTGCGATGCATCGAGCACGCTGGCTGGTCCGAGAGGTTTTCACTGGCTCGAATGACCGAATTCTCTTCACCACGTTCACCGCCAACCTGGCCACCGATATTCAGTCCAATCTGAAGAAAATCTGTCAGCCCGAAGAGCTCGAGCGAATCGAGGTCATCCACCTCGATGCCTGGGTTGCGAGGTTTCTGAAATCCAACAAGTATCCCCACCGCATCGTCTACTCCGGGCAGCCAGTCATCCAGGACTTGTGGAAGCTCGCAATCGATAACGCACCTGCGGATCTGGATCTACCAGAAAGTTTCTACTTTGAAGAGTGGGACCGCACGATTGTCCCGCAGCGCGTATTGACCCGGAAAGACTACTTCCACGCTAGGCGGATCGGACGGGGTGTCGCACTCAACAGACAGCAGCGCGCGCAAATCTGGCCAGTTTTCGAAGAAATGCACCTACAGCTGAAACAGAAGGGATTGCGACCCGCCGAGATGGCAAAGCAGGACACCATTGAACTGATGGGGGAAGGAAAAACATTCCGGCCCTACTCATCGGTCATTGTCGATGAAGCACAGGACATGGGTCCAGATGCAATGAAGCTGATCAGAGCAATGATTCCCGAAGAACGCCCACACGATCTCTTTATCGTCGGTGACGGGCATCAGCGCATCTACCGCAACCGATTTGCACTGAGTCACTGCGGCATCAATATTCGAGGTCGGAGCAGGAAACTCCGGATCAATTACCGGACAACCGAGGAAACCCGTCGCTTCGCGATGGCTGTACTCGAGGGGCAGGAGATCGACGACCTCGACCAAGGCTCGGATAGCGGGAAGGACTACCGGTCCCTCATGCATGGGCGTCCTCCAGAGATCAGTGTCTTCAACAGCCAGAACGAAGAACTGGATTGGATCGCTGACCAGATCAACACGTTGATGCAACGTGACATTACCGGCGCGGACATCTGCGTCGTTGCTCGGACGAATCGTTTCGTCAAGGACCTGGAACGGGGACTGAAGCACCGAGGGCTGGCCACACGCGTTTTGAGTCGCGACAGCGGCGACGACCGAAATCAGATCGGCATCCGACTTGCCACCATGCATCGCGTCAAGGGACTGGAATTCCGTTACGTTTTTCTTGCCTGCATCAACGACGGGGTCTGTCCACTCGGCGCTGCGCTGAGCAATACGGAAGACCCAACGGAACGCCGCTCGAGCGAACTGAATGAGCGAGCGCTGTTTCACGTTGCGGCCAGTCGAGCCATCCGTCGCCTCTGGGTAAGTGCGACCCGCCCGGAAAGCCGCTTTCTATCGGGCATCGATTCAGCCGAAAACTGAACGACCTCAATACGACTCCGCGCACGACGGGCAGAACTGCTCAAGGGGGCCAGGCGCTCGTCTAAGAGGCACGACCTCGTGCCTGCCCGAGGAAATCCGCTTTGCTCGACGATCAAGCGGCATCAGGAGGTGTGAGGGGCCATCTCTTAGACTGTATATTTATCCACTATTTGCACCAACACATGAGCGCAGAGTTGGCAAAAGTCCCGTAGCCTGATTTAAACTCGGGGAGTTTGTCAAACGGGGGATTTACATGAATCTGGCTGGATTTCTTGAGGGATTCCTGCGGGATCTCACGGCGCAGAGCGTCACCAATTTCTTCTTGTGGATTCTGGTGATCGGGGCCATGCTCGCAGGCTTCGCTGGGCGCCAAGGACGCTTTCCGCTCCTTGTTCAACACACCCCTAATCTGCTGACTTCCATCGGCATCCTTGGCACGTTTATCGGCATCGTGATCGGCCTCCTCGGTTTTGATTCGACGGATATCGACGCCAGCATTGGGCCACTCCTCGACGGCCTGAAAACTGCATTCATCACCAGCTTAGCCGGGATGTTTCTGGCCGTATTTTTCAAGATTCTTGACAGCGCAGGCTTTGTGACACGGCCAGAAGCTGATGGCGTTCCGGAGGCAGCGACACCAGAGCAGATCATGGCGTCAATGATCCGACAGGAACAGGCGCTCACTCGACTCGTCACCAGCATCGCAGGGGATGAAGAGTCAACCTTGATCAGCCAGATCCGGTTGTTGCGTTCCGACGCTTCCGACAATGCAAAAGCACTGGCTGAGCAGATAAAGACCCAATCGACCAAATTTGCAGAATTCCAGACCAAGCTCTGGGAAGAGCTTGCAATCGTGTCCGAGACCCTCTCTAAATCAGCTACAGAACAGGTGATCAACGCACTGAAAGATGTGATCACAGACTTCAACACCAACCTTACCGAGCAGTTCGGCGATAATTTCAAACGTCTCGATGATTCGGTCAAGAAACTGGTTGACTGGCAAGAACAGTACAAAGAACAGTTGAAACAGATGCAGGACCAGTACGCATTGGGCGTCGAGTCGATCGGACATACTCGGGAGCTCGTAGCGGCGATTCAAGAAGACACCGCCAAGATCCCCGACACAATGAATTCTCTGCGCGAACTGCTGGAGACCACGCAACACCAACTGCAAGAACTCGAACGGCACCTGGAAGCATTCCGGGACATGCGTGATAGAGCAGTCGAGGCAGTTCCTCAGATCAAGGATCAGATTGACACAATCGTGACTGATGTTGCCAGTGCGGCTAAAGACTCCAGTGACCGAATCTCTTCGGTAACCGAGAAGATGCAGGAGACGCTCATTACAGGCTTCGACGATTTCCAGAATAACGTGTCACGAACCAATGAAGGCCTAACCAGAGCATCCGACGCGCTCGCAAACAGGAGTGATGAAATCAGCCAGCAACTAACAGACAGTGTGCAGGAAATCAACGAGCGCATGCGGAATCTTATGGAATTGATGGAAAGGGGCTATCAGGACATCGAAGCCGAAATAACGCGCTCGGCTGCAGGAACTTCCGAAGCCTTGAAGGCGAAGCTGGAAGAAGCAGTAAACGAAACTGGCGAATCGGTGAAAGCCCAGATCAACATGCTCAACAAATCGATGGAGCAGGAAATTGAACAAGTCATGTCTGCAATGGGCAACGCGCTTGCGCAGATTTCCGAGAAATTCACTGAGGACTACCGTCGCCTCACGCAGCAGATGCAGCGCATCGTCCAAGCAAATGAAACTCGACGATGAACAAGGTGCTCTCGAAGACGTTCGGAAAATCTGCTGCGGGAGGAAGCGGCGACGAGTCACACTGGTTGTCGGTGGCAGATCTGATGGCCGGTTTGATGATGGTGTTCCTCTTTATCGCAATCACCCTCATGCGGACCGCAATTCTAGAAAGAGACCGGATAAAGGATGTCGCAGTCGCTTATCAGGACACATTAGTTGCGATCTACGATGCTTTGGTTGAGGAATTCGAGGATGATCTTCCTCGATGGGATGCAGAAATCGACCAGGAAACGTTGTCGTTCAATTTCCAGTCGCCCGACGTTCTATTCGAGAGCGGCGAGGCAACGATTCAGCCGCGATTCGTCGCCATCCTCTCTGACTTTTTTCCTCGATACGTAGGAGTTCTGGACCAGTTCAAAGACTCCGTAGAAGAAGTAAGAATCGAAGGCCACACGAGCAGCGTCTGGATGGGTGCGGAATCACCTGCAGAGGCCTATTTCCTGAATATGGATCTATCTCAGCGCCGTACCAGACGAGTTCTCCAGTTCGTTTTCGATCTTCCGGTGCCAAGTTCCGACCATTTGTGGCTGAAGCGGCGTTTCTCTGCGGTTGGCTTTTCCTCCTCGCGGCCGATCCTTAATGCGCTGGGCGAGGAGGACGAGAGTCGATCCCGGCGCGTTTCCTTCCGTGTGATCACGGATGCAGATATCCAGATCCGCCGAATTCTCGAGCCCGCCCGCTGATGGCGATAAAAGTCGACTTCTCTGCATTGAAGGAGGCCGCCCGGAGAATGGGCGCGACGGATACGGGATTCACGGTTTCAATCAGATCAAGACCTATTGATCCGATCGATCAGGAACTTGTTCGCGGGAAGACGATCAAGCTGCAGAACGTAGGAGGCACACAGGGCCTCCTCTCCTACGAAGGGCGTCAAGTTCTACTCTACATTCCGGATCACGGCCCGAATATCGACGCCGCTATCGAGAATCCAGAAAGGGGCAGGCGCTTTCACGTTGCTGAATGCAGGACATTGGACGACATGCGCCGGAAGGGCCGATTCGACCGATACGTGGTCACGAATGATCTCAGCGGAATCTTCCCCGTACATGGAACAAGTTTTTCAGCAAAGATCCCCCGGGAAGCGAACGTTGAGCTTTTGGTTTGCCAGAACTGCCTGAAATACCTCAACTATTCAGGGTTCAGGACTGCACGAGGAGCCGGAAAGAGGAAGATCTGGACCGATTTCTCTATCGGCAAGTTCTTTGAAGTCTACAGCTCGTTTTTCAAGCACCTTCCTAAACGCCTGGCGCAAGACGCCAAAGGTGATTCCGGTTACTCGCCTGAATGGGGGGAAATTTCAAGGAAACTCCGTCGAGCTAAAAACTACACCTGCGAGAACTGCAGCGTGGAGCTTCGGGAGCGTCCGGACCTTGTTCATGTCCACCACAAGAACGGAGTCAAGTCCGATAACACAAGGCAAAATTTGCAAGTTCTCTGCGCCGCATGCCACGCTGAGCAGCCGCATCATGATCACCTATTCATCCGCCACCATGACCGTCGTGCAATTACCGAGGCTCGACAAACTCAGGGCTTGACCGAGATTTCAACGTGGGACGATGTTTATGATTTAGCAGATCCTGGGCTTCGAGGAGTCATCGATCTTGCGAGAAAGGGTGGGTACGAGAAGCCGGAGATCGGATTAGACCTCCAGGATTCCTCGGGAACGATCGTAGCCTACCTCGACCTTTGCTGGCCAAAGGACCAAATTGCGATTGTTATTGATGCACAGCAGAGAGAAATCGCTTCAAGACTTGGCTGGACGGCCTACAGCCATGATGAAGCGATTGATGAGGAAACTAGCCCGGTCTCGCGGAAATAATCAGTTTCAAGCTTCGCACCAGCGATTTGGCCCTGATCTACGCCTGGGGCCTCAGAATAGGCAAGCTCCCGAATCTTGACTTCTGCAAGTCGATAGCCGCCGACTTCGAGTAAGCACCACCCCGCTTCCCGCTGATGAGGCTATGAAGTATTCACAAACGCGAGGAGCATAAACGGCTAGAGGGTTCACTATGGAAATACTGATTTATCAGATTGTAATTTTTTCCATCATCGTCGCTGCCTCGGTCATAAAAGGCGAACGAGGCTGCAAGATTGCTAGCATCGTTGCTGTTGTCTGGACGCTCTTCCACATCATCATGCCGTGGTTGATGGCGATACAGCTTTTAACGGTCTATATGGGGTTTGTGGTCGGCATGCGAATCAATCGCAGCGATTCCAAGCAATGAGTTTTGTTGACTTTGTTTCCGATCTGTTCGGCGAGAACTCCAGTCTGGTTCGCAAGCGAATCGCCAGACTGAGAGGTCTAGTAGGTGGTAACGCCGGGCAGCCGGAAGGTCATGCGCTTGACTTCTCCGGTCGCATCTTTCTCGTGACCACGTGGTCGAAGGGAAAAGGTGAACACGATTTCATCTCTATTCTCTCCGAACGTGGAATCTCCATTGCCCAGACCTTCCGGGTCAATTCGACTCGATTCGGTGATCAGGCGCTGATCCAAGCTCTAAGGTCTGCAGAACCTCAGCTTCGTAGAGGAGATGCGGTCGCAATTGTGCGAGGCGGCGGCGATCTCACCAATCCATCGTTCAGACCTTTTTCCAACAGCCAATCGAAGAGCGAAATCGAGCGGTTGAGAAGGGAGCGTGCTGTCTTTTTCGTGATCGGCCTTGCCCATTCGGATGATCATTTTGTGGTCGAGCAAGCGGCCGATATTTTCGGCCACACACCGTCCGATGCAGCCTACAAATTCGCCAAAGCGCTCGAAACCACCTCCTAACACCGAAGAGATCCGATGACTGCCTTGATTCAATGGCTTGACCTCACTGCGTCGGATCGAGACAAGGTCCGGCGCGTCCTCGACCTGTTCAACGAACAGGGCACGGTTGATGAACTGGGCCTCGGCAGTCTGCGAGACACGATCTCGAACGCCCTGTTCCCCGGCACTTCGGTGCTGCACACCCGGCTGCGCTATGCGCTACTCATTCCCTGGATCTACCAGGAGCTCGAGTCTTGGGGTCCGGGCTACGACTGGGCGCACAATGCGCGGGAAAAGGAAATCGAGCTGATCGGCGCCCTGGCCGAGAGCGAGGACACCGACGGTGTGATCGGCATCTCCGCCGGAGCCACGCTGGCGCGGCTTGCCAGCAACGCGTACTGGGCGTTTCTTGTCCACCTCGGCCTGTTCCTGCCCGCTCGCCCACAGTCCTGGTACCACGCAAACCTGGATGCCCTACTCCGCCGCCGTTTACACCAACCGAAGGCCGACGACCCCGGTGTGGTGTGGACGCAGGAGCCGACCTGGCACCCTCGCTTGCCAGCCGCGCCGGAGGATTTTCCGGAGACTGCGGACTTTGCGCTCACCTTCGACGAGGCGGATTTCCTGCAGGATCGGATGCTCGACCGCTGCAAGGGGTCACTGTTGGCCCATCTGGCGCAGGTGGCGAGCACCCAGCTGGCCGACGAGCTGTGGGAGGAGCCGGCAGCGCTGCAGGCGCCTGCTGAGGTAGCAGAGACGGTCGAACTGGCACGCCGGTTCTCCCTGCACGCCGAGGGCGCCCCGCTGCTTTACAACCTTATGCTGGCCGAGGCGCGACTCGAAGTGCAGCCTACCGAAGCCGACGAGGAGAGAATCGAGGGGTTCCGAGCGGAACTCGGGGAATGGGCAGACCAAGAGGCCGAGGAAGAGCCGTTTCCGACCGAGGCATTGTGGGCAATGTCGGTCCGGCACGGGGGCCGGGTGCGCGAGCCGCAGCGTCGATTCGTCGAAGGATGGTCAGGAGCCCTGACGGAATACGGGCCGAAGAGCGTGGCCGATCTCGGCGACCTTCGCCGACTAATTAGGCGCCGAGAGATGCAGCTGAAAGGTCCCCGCGCCCGTCTGGCCAACCAGGGCCGGCTGCTGGACTGGAGCGGGCGCACGGGCACCGGGCGGATGCGTTTCCGCTGGCCCAACGTTCGCCAGATTCTGATCGACCTGCACACCGGCCTGGGTACCTGATGCTTTCGCCGGAAGCCCGCACGCTCGCCACCGATATCCTGCGCCCGCCAGCCGGATACGTGCTGGACCACGCAGTAATCACCACTTACTCGCTGGACTTGGACGTGCTGCTAGCACTGCCGCTAGCCGTGCTGGCGCAATCGGACCGCGGGATCGACGAGCTACTCGGCGATCCGATGCTCATCCTCGAATCACTTCGCGAGGCCGGCAGCAAGCTGGATATCTTCGTCGATGCCACGAGCATTGCGGTTCCGCACACCAACCGGGCGCTGTACACGATGCTCGAGGATTGCGTGCACCCCGTCAGCGCGCGCAACGGCGGCGCGTTCCACCCGAAGCTGTGGGTCGTTCGTTTTTCGCAAGACGATGGCCCTCCGCTGATTCGAGTCGCGGTGCTGACCCGCAATTTGACTTACGACCGATCTTGGGATGCCGCATTGGTGTCCGAGGCGGAGGTTACCAAGGACTATCCCTTTGAGTCGTCGCGCGCGATTGGCGACCTGCTGCGCTCGCTCCCGGAGATGGCATTGCAGTCGCTTGATCCTGATCAGCAGGCGACGCTTGATGCGATTGCGCGAGACGTTGAACGGGTACAGTTTCCCGCGCCGGACCACTTCAAGAGCCCGATTCATTTTACGGCGCTGGGCCTGACCGAAGGCGCCACTGCGCCGTGGACACCGAGCCGGACCGGCGAGGATACGCTCGCAATCGCGCCGTTCGTAAACCGGACGGGGCTTGACGCGCTCTCCAACGCAGCGTCGGGCAGTCGGACGTTGATCAGTCGGCGGGAGGCCCTGGACGATCTGCCCGAACCGGCACTGACGGCCTGGAACGAAGTCTTCGTAATGTCCGAGGCTGCCCTGGACGAAGCGGAGGACGGCCAGACGCAGAGCTCCGACCTGCACGCCAAGCTGTTCGCGCTGGAGCACGGGCGGCGGGTGACGTGGTTTCTCGGCTCGGCGAACTTCACTGCGGCCGCTTTTACTGGCCGCAATGTCGAAGTGATTGCCTCGATGACGGGGCCCCGCGATGAACGGCCTCGAACCAAGGGCTATGGCATTCCGCAGTTCAAGGAAGCCGGCTTCCTGAGACTCTGCGAGCCTTACGAGCGCGGCGACGTCCCCGCGCCTGACGAAACCAAGAAGACGGCGCGGGAGCGGCTCGAACGGGCGCGCACAGCACTGGCAGCTGCCGATTGGTCGGTGGTCTGCACGGCAGGCGACGATCACTGGCAATTGACGCTGGACGGCGAGACCGCACTGCCAGGGGGCGTCGACATACGGGTCTGGCCGGTCTCGCTGAAAGAAGATCAGGCGCTAAGGATCGATGCCGAGCGGGCCTGGCAGATGCCGCTGTGCCGGCTGACAGCGTTCATTGCGTTTCGGCTACGGGTGGACGAGGATGTGGACGACGTGCGCTTCGTTCTGAAACTGCCAACGCGCGGCATGCCCGAGGGCCGGGTCGCGCAGGTGCTGCGTGGACTCATCAATACGCCTGAGCGGTTCCTGCAGTTTCTGCGCGCCCTGCTTGGCGGCTTGGAGGGGATGGTCGGCTGGGCCGAGGGCGACGGCGGCGAGCGCTGGGAAGGCAATTTCGGCAGTGCGCTGGTCGCGGACCCGCTTCTCGAAGACCTGGTGCGGGCCGCCGCGCGCGATCCGGCTCGACTGGAGCCGATCCGCCGATTGATCGACGACCTGCAGTCGTCCCCGGACGGCGGGTCCATCGTTCCGGACGACTTCCTGGCGATCTGGGACGTGGTCAACGCCGTGGTCTCGGCCAAGGCCAAGCCATGAAGCGCCCCGACGTCGAACAGGTCCTCGCGCCGCTGAAACCGTTCCAGCGGCGAACGGTCGATCATGCCTTCCGGCAGTTGTTCGAGTCGCCAGGCGCTTCGGCGCGATTCCTGGTCGCCGACGAAGTCGGGCTCGGCAAGACGCTAGTCGCGCGCGGGGTCATCGCCAAGGCGATTGATCATTACTGGGACGGCGTGGATCGCATCGATGTGATCTACATCTGCTCCAACCAATCGATTGCCCATTCGAACCTGCCCAAGCTGCAGGTCTCCGGGGGCGACGGAAAGTCCTTCGCGCTTGCGACTCGCCTGACGATGCTGGCCACTGAGTTGGCCGGCGAACAAGGCGAGCCTGCGCTGGGTGACAGCAAGGTCAATTTCGTCAGCTTCACGCCAGGCACATCGTTCAACATGGGCCACTCGGGCGGCATGGCGAAGGAGCGTCGGGTGCTGTTCGCGTTGCTCGACGGGCTGGTCGAACCACGCCTCGGGCTGAAAAACCTGCTCCAGGGTGGAGTGACGCGCACCCAGTGGTGGCGCGACAAGCTCGACAACGAGCCTATGCCGCTGGATCCAGGGATTCGCGATCAATTCCAGGCCAATTTTCAGTCCAACGACGCGCTTGTCGCCGAGACCGACGAGGTGATCGAGCAGTGGTTTCGCAAGATGAGGGATCCGTATCCCCGCGAGGCTCGTCTTGCTCGGAACCGAATTCTCGGCCGCCTCCGCCGGATGCTTGCCGATATCTGCGTTCAGGCCCTGGAGCCGGACCTGATCGTGCTGGACGAGTTCCAGCGATTCAAGGGACTGCTGGAGAACCGGGACGGCCACGCGGACCCGGCGGCCGAGCTGGCGCAGGCATTGTTCAACGCCCCTACGCCCGAAGGCCATCGCACCCGCACGCTGCTGCTATCGGCCACGCCGTACAAGCTCTATACCGCCGATGCCGAGATTGAGCACGAAGACCACTACCAGGACTTCATCGATACAACTCGATTCTTGTTCGGCGGCGACGAAGATCGAGTCTCTGGGCTGCAGCAAGCGCTGCGGCGCTTCGGCAGCGAGCTGAAACGCGCGTCGCAGAACCTGGCCCACGACGTCCCCGCTGCCAAGCGGGATGTCGAGCAGCGATTGGGCACCGTGATGGCGCGCACCGAGCGCGTGATGGCCAGCGACGAGCGCGACGCGATGGTGCGCGAAGTGGGTGAAGCGTTGCGACTCGAGGCGCCGGACGTGCAGCAGTATGTGGCGGCAGATGCGCTGTTCCGGGCGGTCGGTGAGTACGACCCGCTGGTGTTCTGGAAGTCGGCACCCTACCTGCCCCACTTCATGCACGGATACAAGTTCAACGAGCGGCTGAAGGACTCAATAACGGAGTTTCCGGCCAAGATCGCCGGAGTGCTGGAGGCACATTCAAGCTCCATGCTATCCGCCGAGCAGCTCGACCAGTGGCAGCAGATCGATCCCGGCAACGCCAAGTTGCGCGAGATGGTTCACCAGATCCTGGATGCCGGGCTCTGGAAGCTGCTGTGGATACCGCCAACGGTGCCGTACTGGCCGCTGAATGGTGCATACCAGGGCCAGGATCGGCGAACCAAGACACTTCTCTTCAGCGCATGGAACGTAGTGCCGGACGTGGTCAGCGGGCTGCTCAGCTACGAGGCCGAGCGCCGGATGCTGGGCGGCAGCATGAAGCAGTACAAGAACCTTTCTGACCAGCAAAGCCAGCTGCTGGACTTTGGTTCGGCCAATGAGAACCGGTCCAGCCACCGGATGCTCTTGCTGCTCACGCCCTGCCTGCGACTGGCCGATGCAACGCACCCTCTCCTGGCAAACGGCACGAACGTCCGAGAGTGGGTGCGGTCGCGAGTAGAGCGCTTGCTGGACGAGCTCCCGAATCCGCAGGAAGGCCCTACTGATGACCGCTGGGAAGCTGCAGTACTCCGTCTCCTCGACCCAGGCATTGATGAGTTTCTTAAGCACTGGCGCGACGCCGACTTCGACCCAGACAACCCGATGCGGCCCGAGGCCGCGAATTTCGCCGGCCACGTAGATGACCTGCTTGAGCTGAACATCAAGGATTTGGGCCGGCGGCCCGAGGGCCTCGCGGACCTCGTCACCGAACTGGCCCTGGGCGCACCCGGGGTGGTTGCTGCACGCACCATCGGTTCGGCCAACGTGGAACCGATGGAGCGCCGAAAGCAGGCCGCACAGCTGGCCAACGCGTTCTGGAAGCTTTTCAATCGCCCAG
This sequence comes from Wenzhouxiangellaceae bacterium, assembly GCA_965222675.1. Classification (GTDB taxonomy): domain Bacteria; phylum Pseudomonadota; class Gammaproteobacteria; order Xanthomonadales; family Wenzhouxiangellaceae. Next base: position 3,327,429 of record OZ244963.1, read on the forward strand.
CGGTGATCAAGCTGCTGCGCCAGCTCGCAGAAGCGGAAGGTGACACTGCCCCGTATTGGCACCTCGTCGTCCGCTATTGCATCCAGGGCAATCTGCAGGCCGTATTGGACGAGTACTGGCACCTGGCTTGGGAGCAGCACGGCTGGTCGGAACGACGCGACGCGGCGGAAATCAGTCACCGCTGCGTCCGACAGATGGCCGACTGCGTCGAGCCGCGCCCGTCTCGGGTGCATGCCAGCTTGTTCGAGATCAACGGCAAGAAGGTGACCGAATCCACGGTGCGCTTGCGGACAGTACTCGCGCTCCGCTTCGGTCGTACGAGCTCCGAGGAAGGCGCGATCAGCCAGGACGCCGTCCGCGCGGCATTCAACAGCCCGTTTCGCCCGTTCCTGCTGGCCAGCACCTCGGTGGGCCAGGAGGGACTGGATTTCCACCCCTGGTGCCACCGCCTCGTGCACTGGGACTTGCCAGGCAACCCGGTGGACATGGAGCAGCGCGAAGGCCGCGTCCACCGATACAAGGGGCACGCCGTGCGCCGGAACGTGGCTTCCGCCTATGCGGGCCAGGCGCGCCAGGCCTGGCAGCCTGGGCAGAACCTGTGGGACCTGACGTTCCAGATCGCAAACGACGATGCCCGCACTCGGGGCCTGAATGATCTCGTTCCTCACTGGCTGGCGCCCGGCGACTGCAAGGTCGAGCGCCGAGTTCCGATGCTGCCCTACACCCGAGAAGTTGAAGCGTTCAAGCGGCTGAAGCGCCAGCTCGCCGCGTACCGGGTGGTATTCGGTCAGCCGAGGCAGGAGGAGCTGCTTCGGCTGCTGGACCGCTCGGATATTGCCGTTGCTGATCTAAATGCGTGGTCGATTGATCTTTCACCATCAAACCCGGATGTCTGCTGACATGAGCGACTCGATCGATTGGAAGAAGGTCGCGCGCTACCTGGACGAGCTGTACGACGCCTCCGAGGGGCTGGAGCGGATGTTTCCAGGACGAAAGTTCACGCTGGACGGGCATCTCGTAGGTAGCGTCGGTGAGGTCGTCGCGGCATACATCTTCGATCTCGACCTGTTCACCGCCTCAACGATCGGCCACGATGCCCAGAGCCAGGATGGACGGAATGTCGAGATCAAGCTGACCCAGCGGAGCAGCGTCGGGATCCGCCACGAGCCCGAGCACTTGATTGCCCTGCACCGCCCAAAGGGGGGACCAGTTCGGGTTGTGTATAACGGGCCAGGCGCTTTGGCATGGGAAAACGCGGGGCGAATTCAGAGCAACGGGCAGCGAGCGATCTCGCTTAGAAAGCTGGATAGCCTGCATCGCGAAGTACCCGACAAGCAACGGCTACCGGCGATCCGGAAGACTCCAATCTAGCGGTATCTGCAAACCTGAAATGGAGCAAATAGCGATGAACTCCACATTGCGCGTCATATTCACGAAAGAAGTTCTTCAGCCCGTCGCTGAGGGATATTCGAATCGTTCCGAGGAGCTTTGCGGATTCATGGCGCTGGAGGGATCGCGCTACATGACTGGGTGCAAGCTGATGGTCGTGGGCCGGGCCGTGAATAGCTGGGGAAAGGGATATACGCCTGAGCAACTGACGGCTTCGGAGGAGCAGGACTCGTTTGTAAAGCAGCTCTTCCTCGGGGAAGGCAAGTGTGAGATGGCCTGGGTTAACGAGGGTGAAGGCAAGCGTGATGGCTACAACACGAATCGATCCGCGTTCTGGCGAGCAATTCGGCGGATCTCCCAAGAGCTAGAAGTCTGGCAGGAGACCGCAGAAGATCGCTGGGCTTCTCGCTTAGTCTGGAGCAATCTCTACAAGATCGCGCCACACGCCGGCGGCAATCCGTCGGACAAGCTCTGTGCTTTGCAGGAAGCGGGATGCATCAAGCTGCTACGCGAGGAAATCCGTGTTTTCGAGCCAGATTTGGTCCTGTTTCTCACTGGAATGAGCTGGGCCTGGCCATTCATGCAGGGCCTGGGCTGTCGATTAAGGGCCCTCGAGGGCCTGGCGGAGGCATGCGGTGAGATTCGGCTGGACGAAGAAAGCGTACCCGTTCCATTCGTCGTCGCGCATCATCCGCAGGGCAAGTCGGAGGACCAGTGGACGAGCGATGTACTGGCTGCCTTTGGGGGCCTGGGCGTTGCCCCTTCTGCGTAGCGGACGACCTTCTGGCCTGCGGAGACCCTAGGAAATCGCACGAGTCGAAACTCGATTTGCCGGTAGGATTGCACCCGGGCTAGGCAGAGAACCCAGAATGGCATCGAAGAAGAAGTCGCCGATTACGGGCGCGCCACTGCGCTCGGCCGGGCAGTCGATCACGGATCGGCAGTGGGAAATTGTAGAGAGTCGGCTGTTTTGGCCGCTGATCTTCGCAGCCGCCATGTTCCCGGCAACGATTACAGAATGGATGCGCTACTTGCAGCCGTCACCACCCCATCCGTGGCTGTTCACCGGCATTTTCGGTATCGCCGCAGTATTTGCCGGTATCCGTACGGTTCAGGTCCGCAATGAACTCAGACGCCTCCGGATGGCAAGGGACGGCGAGCGCGTCGTCGGAGAATTCCTTGAGAAACTCCGTCCACAGGGCTACCAGGTATTTCACGACCTCGTCGGTGACGGGTTCAACCTCGACCATGTGCTGATCGGCCCCGGGGGCGTGTTCACGATCGAGACGAAGACGTATTCCAAGCCCGCCAAGGGCAAAGCGGAGCTCACGTTTGACGGCGAACGAATCAAATTTGGACATTGGGAACCCGAACGCAATCCAGTCATCCAGGCTCGGGCGCAGGTCGGATGGCTGAGTAGTCTATTGAAGGAGACCACCGGTCGAGATTTTCCGGTGCATCCGGTGATCGTCTATCCGGGATGGTTCGTCCGTTCCAAGGGTCGCCCGAAGCGGCCGATCTGGGTGTTGAATCCGAAGGCGCTGCCGAAGTATCTCGAGAATCGGGACGTGGTTCTGACGAAAGAGCAGATCCAACTCGCGAGCTATCACCTCTCTCGGTTTATTCGGGTTGAGGAAGAGCGGCGAAGGGCGAAGTAACCCCTAGGATGAAAAGTCAGTGGGTCCCGCATCAAGTACGGGACGACGGGAATACAGTGCGTCGCTGATCGCCACCGGCACCAAATGCTGTTGCAATAGCGATATGCCTACCGCCGGACGTGGTCGGGCAGTTCCCGCGCACCGGTGCGGTTGAGTTCGGCGGCCAGTTCGCAGGCTTCGGGGTTGGGGCGCGCGCCGGTCAGGAGGTTCATGTCGGCGGGCATGACGCCGGCCTGGATGCGGCGGTCGGCGGCGTCGTCGACGAAGGCCAGCAGCCAGGTGTTGGTGGAGTTGTCCGGGGCCGGGTAGTAGGTGTAGGAGCGGCCGGGTTCGACGCGCACGATATAGGTCTTGGGGTCCGGGGCCATGCCGAGGTCCGGGTTGCCCTGCAGGGTGATGGCGCGCCAGCCGGGCAGCAGCTGGAAGCTCTTCGGCGATGTGAAGCCGGGCGATACGCAGTCGATGTGTGTGACGAAGATCTCCGGCAGCAGGCGCGGGAAGGACATGTTCAGCACCGCCAGTTCCTCTTCCGCGAGGTGCTCGGCCTCTTCCATGCGGTAGGTGGCGCAGGCGGTGAGAAGGGTTGCGAGCGCGAGCGCGGTGATCAACGGGCGGACGGTGCGGGCGGTCACGTCGGGGGCCTCGGGGAGGGGCGGTTGGGGGCTCAGTATACGGAGAGGGCTTGTCTGGAGGCGGAGGGGGAAAGTCGCTGGGCCCCGCATTACTGAACCGAGTGCACTCAGCGCGAGCTCGCTGAGCTGCTCTGCAGCGATGCCATCAAGTTCAGCACAGGCTACGTGCGGGGCGACGGAATGAGTCGACCGGGCGTGCGGTTGGAGCAGCCGGGTTCCTTTCCAGGCTCGGAGACATCCCGGGTGCGCTTCGCTTACCCGTATATGGACCCGCCCTCGATTGCAACACTGACGAAGTCGACGGTGGGAAGTTGGCTGCATCCGTATATCCGGCCTCGTATCCGGGAGTTTTCTCCCTGGGCCCTGATGGAGATTCGCTCCACGCGCTGCGCACATCGGGCTAGCGGCCTGCAAGCGGCCTTCGGGTAAGCCTGCGTCTTCGGGCGTGGCGAGTTGTCCTTTCCCATCATCCGCTTCATCAGGTCTGCAACTCAGTAGGCAGGGTCTGTTCTCAGGCAGCGACCGCGCGATTAGCCACGAACGCTTCGCCCGACTTCATCATCGCCCACAGGATTCGAGCCATCTTGTTGGCGATGGCGACGATCGCTCGGTTGTGACCTCGCCGATCCGCAAGGCGGCACATCCAACGACTCAGTGGATCCGACTTGCCTCGGGCGGCCCGAAGCGCTGAGCGGGCCCCGTGGACCAACAGCGATCGCACGTAACGATCCCCGCACTTCGAGATCCCCAGCAAGCGCTGGTGATCCCCGCTGGAGTCCTGTGCCGGAACCAGACCGAGCGCGGCAGCGACCTGTCTTCCGTTCCGATAGGTCGAGGGATCGCCGATCGCCGCGGTGAAGGCCGTCACCGTGATCGGCCCCACACCGCGCGCCGTCAGCAAGGTCCGGTGCAATGCGTCGCCTCGGGCCTCATGCTCGATCCGAGCGGTCAGCCGATCGATACGGATCGTCAGTTCACCGAGCTGGTCGGCGAGCGCCTGGAGTGCGACGATCAGATCGTCCGGCAGCGCCGCTTCCGAGAACACCTCGGCGAGCATGCGACGCAGTGCCGCATGCCCACGCGGGATGACGATGCCGAACTCCTGTAAAAGTCCGCGTGCACAGTTGCTCAAGGCCGTGCGCTGCCCAACCAACTGAGAGCGCACCCGGTGCAGCCCCTGCATCGCCTGCTGATCCGGACGCTTTACCGCCACTTCAGGGATCTTCGAACGCGTCGCCGCCTCACACACCGCCTCGGCATCGCGGCGATCATTCTTGGGGCCGGTCCGATACGGCTTGACGTACTGGGCCGGTAGCAGGCGAACCCGATACCCCAGGGACATGAACTCCCGCGCCCAGTAATGCGAACCGCCGCAAGCCTCCATCGCAATCAGGCACGGCGGCAACTGTGCCACCGTCTCGCGAAGCTTCGAGCGCCTCACCCGCTTGCGATAGACCAAGCGCCCGGCGCGGTTCTGGCCCGCCAGTTCGAACACGTTCTTTGCCAAATCGATCCCGACTACGGTAACTTCGTTCATGGGCCCGTCCTCCTTGGACTGATTGGTTGCACAACCAGTTTGGCGCATCGCGACGCCGCTAAAAAGAGAGGGCGGGTCCATTCCATCGGGCTACGGTGCTGGGCGTCGCCATCATGCCCTCCTGTGGGAGCGGACCTTGCCCGCGAACTTCGTTGTCGAGGGCCCGTTCGCCTGCAGGCAGGCTCCCACAGGCTCCTCTGTCGTCCCGTACTTGATGCGGGGCGACGCGGGATTTGCGGGGTCCCACGTCGGGTTCGGGCTGTCTGGATTTTTCGGCGTTTGGCGTTCAGAGTGGTGATCACGGGCGGCCCTTGTCGGGCGGTGCCCCGTTCAAGGAGACTGCGCCATGCCGACATTCAGGTTCGCTTCACCGCTCGTTTCCATCTTCCTGTTGCTGGCTCCTCTTGCGGCGGAGGCGACCTGGCCGCCTTCGCGGTGCGACCATGTGCGGGTGCTCGGGGCGGGCGATACGGACGAGATCGTCGACTACGACGGGGCGGTGCTGCAGGATGCCGATCCGCGCCAGCTGGATGCGCTGGGCAACGCGCTGCAGTTGATGCCCGAGGTGCTCTGCCAGGCCGTGCGCCGGGTGGCCTTCCTCGAACGACCGCCGGAAGACGAAGGCGGGACCGTGGTGGATGCCTGGACCAACCGCAACGAGAACCAGGACCTGGTCTACCTGAACACCTGGAGCTACCTGCCCTGGAATGCGACGGTGGTCAATCAGTCGCGCGAACAGCGGGCGCGCAGCATCCAGCGCTTCATCCACGAGGCCACGCACGCCGCCGTGCGCCTGCTTCAATCGCAGCAGAAGGCCGAGCCCTACCGCTCCCGGCAGGAACGCGCGGACCCGGCGTTGTGGCCGGCCGAGGTGCAGCAGCTTGCCGACGACGTGATCGCGCGCAACCGCCTCGACACGGGCGTGATCCGCGAATGGCAGCGCATCCACGAAGCCTTTGTTGCCGCCGGCATGGCCAAGGCCTACCTGGACGACGACTGGGCCTCGAACGACGGCGCCAACTCGGCGTACCTGGCCGGCGCCGGCTGGATGTCGGCCTACGGCGGCGAGCAGGCCATCGAGGACATCGCCGAGATGACCAGCTGGGCGATCATCCGCGACGCGACCGGCTCGGCGGACGACCACGCCTGCCGCGCGATGAACGGCCGGTCCGGGCCGTCGATCGGTTCGGCCGACGCGGCGGTGTTCACCAAGCTCGGCTTCCTGTGGACGCTCGGCTTTCTCGACGAGTCGCACTACCGGGACTGCGTCGGCCCACTGGCCATCGAGGCACCGGGCGACGGCTTCCACTCCTTCGTCGGCGGCGAGACCAGCCGCAGCTACAGCAGCAACCCGCGCGCCGGCGTCGGGCGCGGCGACGGCGAAGACGAACAGTGGTTGATCGCCAACATCACCGCCGACGGCACCGCGTCGACCAGCGCAGGAGCTTTCCCGGCCACCGTTCAATTGATCCTCAACGTCACCCCACTGGTCGACGCGATGACCGAGCGCGGCGCGCGCTCGGACCGGCTGGCAATCCCGGTACAGGACGTCGGCTTTCCGCGCGGGGTCTACGCGCTGGGCTTTCGCAACGACCCGATCAACCGCCTGCAGATCGCGAACCGCGACGACGGCAAGCTGATCATGGACGTCGGCCAGGGCATCGCGCTGATCGGCCTGGCCAGCACCGACGGCATCGTCGGGTCGATCGCCGTGCAGCGCATCTTCAACTTCTCCGGCGGGCTGCTGTCGTCGATCGCCGGCGACGAACCGGTGGCCGAACCGACCCGGATCACGTTTCGCTACGATCCGCAGTGATGGCCGCCCGTCGGCGGCTGTTCGCGGCCGTCGCTGGAGGCCGCGCGGACATGGTCGGGCAGTTTTCGGTTGCCGCCACGACACCAACGACCTAGCCTGACCGCATGCACTCCTCCGGAGACTCGGCGATGGCCGCCCGACCTCACCCCGCGCCCCACCCGTCCGCCGCCTGCCGCGACGACGAGTTCTACGACGCCCTCCTGCGGCGCGATGCGGCATACCTCGGCAGCTTCGTCGTCGGGGTGAAGACCACCGGCATCTGCTGCGTGGCCACCTGCCGGGCGCGCAAGCCGAAGCGGCACAACGTGGAGTTCTTCGCGGGGCTGAAGGACGCGCTGGCCGCCGGTTACCGGCCGTGCAAGGTCTGCCGGCCGGCGGAGCCTGCCAGCGAGATGATCGACGATGCGCGAATCGCGCTGGAAGCGGTGCGCGCCGAGCCGAAACGGCGGCTGACCGACGCCGACCTGCGCGCGATGGGCGTGCGCCCGCCGGTGCTCCGGTCGTGGTTCAAGAAGCACTACGGAATGACCTTCCAGGCCTATCACCGGATGCTGCGGATCAACCTCGCCGCCCAGGAGCTGCAGTCCGGCAAGGCGGCCACCGATGCGGCGCTCGAGCACGGCTACGATTCCCTCAGCGGCTTCGGCTACGCCTACCTGAAGCACCGCGGCGCGGCGCCCTCGCGCGATTGCGCCCCGGCGCCGATCGTCATGGAGCGCTTCGATACACCGCTGGGGCCGATGTTCGCGGCGGCCACCGAGCGCGGGCTGTGCCTGCTGGAATTCACCGACCGGCGAATGCTCGAAACCGAGCTGCGCGACCTGCAGAAGCGGCTGCAGACCACCATCGACTACGGAAGCAATGCGCACACCGAGCAGGCCCGGCGCGAACTGGCCGAGTACTTCGCCGGTTCGCGAACGAGCTTCGATGTGACCCTGGATGCGCCGGGCACCGACTTCCAGCAGCAGGTGTGGAACGCTCTCCTCGCCATCCCCTTCGGCGACACGGCCAGCTACGCCGAGCAGGCCCAGCGCATCGGCAAGCCGAACGCCGTGCGCGCGGTGGCCCGCGCCAACGGCATGAACCGCATCGCCATCGTCATCCCCTGCCACCGGGTGATCGGCAAGGACGGCTCCCTGACCGGCTACGGCGGCGGCCTGGAGCGCAAGCGATGGTTGCTGCGGCACGAGGGAGCGGCCGGCGGGTAGGCGGGAATCGGGGGTCCGGGAACGTCAACGTCGCTGGGCCCCGGCTCTGGGGCCGGGGCGACGGTGTAGGAGTGTTTTTCCTGTCGTCCCGGCCTTGAGCCGGAGCAGCCAAGGTCGCGTAAGCGGCCTGTTCTGGCTACCCCGAGACCGCTTTCTGGTCGAGACATCCAGTGACTTTTTCAGCCCGGGTTGCTCCTTCGCCTGCAGGCAGGCTCCCACAGGCTCCCTTCTGTCGTCCCGGACTTGATGCGGGATCCAGCGACGCTTCCAGCCCGGGCCATGAACCCGCTGGGATGCACACCACGCCCGGGAGAACTACCTGTGGGAGCGGGCCTTGCCCGCGAAGATCGGCCTGGGTTGCTCCTTCGCCTGCAGGCAGATTCCCACGGGCGCTTCGATTAAGAACATCGGGGGATCCCTCGCCTGCAGGCAGGCTCCCACAGGCTCACTCTTGTCGTCCCGGCCTTGAGCCGGAGCAGCCAAGGTCGCGTAAGCGGCCTGTTCTGGCTACCCCGAGACCGCTTTCTGGTCGAGACATCCAGTGACTTTCTTCGGTTCAGTGCACCGAGTGGGGGCCGCCGCAGCATTTCTTGAACTTTTTTCCGCTGCCGCAGGGGCAGGGTTCATTGCGGCCGGTCTTTTCGCTGCGCGCCGGCGTGCGGTCGGGCGGCGCGCCGAATCGACGCAGCATCAGGCCGATCTCCTGGTAGGCCTGAATCCGATCGAGCAGATCGAATCGAAAGGTCCTGGCAACGGAGTCGATGCTCTCCGGATCGAGATCGAGTTCCTTCAGGGCCGATTCGGCAAGCTCGCGGCTCGCGAAGAACGAGAGCAGCAGCAGGGCCGCGGATATGTCCTTCTCGTTCTCGCTTCCGGTTCGAACCGCTTCGTCCCAGCTTTCCTCGAGCCAGCCGTGAGCAATGACCGCGCCCCGGCACCACTTCGAGAATTCGGTGTCGTTGTCGACGTCGTCCATCGGGCCCGGACTCGGGCGGCATTCGGCCGGTAGCGCCGGTGCGTCGGAGGGAAAGGCTTGGGCGACCCAGTTGTAAAGCGCCATGCGCGCCTCGAGCACCGTTCGCGCCTCGTGTTCGTCCTCGAACATCGCGTCGCGCTGGACCATCTCGCTCCACTCGGAGGGCTTGACCAGGTCCGGGCAGGCGTGAATGCCGAAGAAGAAGCCGGCCGACTCGGCGAAGCCCATGGCGCCTTTCCCGGCATGCTCCTGCGCGCTCTTGTCGGCAGTCTTGTCGTCGGTCTTATCGGCGAAGTCGTCGAGGATACGACGCTGCCTCTCGTCGAACGCCGGCACGCTCGCGAACATGCGCTGCTCGAAGTCCTCCAGGGATTCCTCTTCCGTACCGTACGGGCCGGTGACGTCGTCATCGTCAAGGCCCGAGAGGTTGTCCGGGTCGATGGCCGCATAGCCGGCCACGAGGTCGGCCTCGAGATCGGTGCCCTCTTCGCCGCCGAACGCGGCCTCGGTGACGACCGATACGACGTCGGCCATCGCCAGCAGGGCCAGGAATCGCGGGATGCCGGCGGAGTGCAGCCGCTCCATCGTCGCCCTCGCTTCGGCCGGCTCTCCGGACGCCAGCTGGTTCTCGACGACCAGCAACGGGACGACCGTCAGGATGCGATCGTCGTCGGACTCGCCATAGAACTCCGTGGCCCATGCCTGCATCGCGTCGAGACGCTCGGACTCGTCGGAAGCGAGCCATTGCTCCGGGTCGGGGGGTGAGGATGGGTCGTAGATCATGGCCTTGCAGGTGTTCGGGTTGTCGAATCAGTCTAGTCGGGTTCGGCGGCGAGAATCTCCTTTGCAGCCTTGCCCAGCTTTCGATCGAAGGTCACCAGGGGTGCGCGGAGTTCGAGGGCGAGCCGCAGGTAGGCGGCATCATAGGCGGTCAGGCCTGTTTGCTCGGCCAGACGAAACTGCGCCTCGCCGTCGACGGAACAGCGGGTGAGCTGAATTGCGTCGAGGTCAGCGAGTGCCCGTTCTGCGATCTCGGCATTGCCGGCAGCGGATATCTTCAGGGCGACGCTGACGATTTCATGGTCGAGCAGGTCCGGCGCGAAGAGTTCCTTACCGGCCATCGCGAGGGCCGCGGCGTCGCGCTCGGGTTCGTCGAACAGCACGGCGGCCAGCACGCTGCAGTCGATCACGAGCGGCGGTTTGCGGGCGTAGCGGCCGGCCGGCTCGGCGACCAGGGGCGCGTCACCGGGCATCGCGTTCCTTGCGGATGAGGTCCACTGCGCGCGGCGCGTTCTGGCGTGGTGCTTCCTGGCGGGCCTTGTGCTCCGCGGCGATCTGCTCGATCGTCTTCTGCCCGCCTGCTTCCCGGCGCAGGTGCCGATCCGCCGCCGGAGCCGGCTGGCTCATGTCTGCCGCTCGACATGCCAGCTCCAGCAGCTCGCCCTGGAGCGAGCGATGGTTCGCCCGGGCGCGGGCCCGGAGGAGCTCGACGACGTGCTCGGGAACGTTCTTGATCGAAAGGTTCGGCATGGAGAAATCCCGGTTCCGGAATGGAACCATTCTGGCACCGGCCTGAGTGGGAACGCAAGTCCGGCAAGGCGCCCTCCACTTCCGTTGCACTGCACTTGATACGGGATCCAATGACTCCGATCGAAACCCGAAACCTCCGCTGGCAAGCTCGCTCCCACAGTTGCTTCGATGGACAACATCGGGGAATCCTTCGCCTGCAGGCAGGCTCCCACAGGCTTCCTTCTGTTGTCCCGCACTTGATGCGGGATCCAGCGACGCTTCCAGCCCGGGCCATGAACCCGCTGGAATGCACACCACGCCCGGGAGAAACACCTGTGGGAGCGGGCCTTGCCCGCGAAGATCGGCCTGGGTTGCTCCTTCGCCTGCAGGCAGGCTCCCACAGACTTCTCGGTTGGAGCTGGGGAGGGTTCTTCGCCAGCAAGCGGCCTGCAACAGGAAATCCGAAGTCGGCGGCGTGCGTTGCGGATAGACTCTGAGCCTGGAGGTCCGGATCACAGGCAGGCATGGATTCACAGCGCTACGCGGTCATCGATTTCGAGACCACCGGGCTTTCGCCAGCGCACGGCGCGCGGCCGACGGAGATCGCGGTGGTGATGGTTCGCAACGGGGAGATCGTGGACCGGTTCCAGAGCCTGATGAACCCGGGCGTGCCGATTCCCTACGACATCCAGGCCTTCACCGGGATTACCGACGCGATGGTGCGGCGGGCGCCGCCGGTGCGCGAGGTGATGGCCGAGGCGGTCCGTTTTTCCGATGGACAGCCGATCGTTGCGCACAACGCGTCGTTCGACCGGAAGTTCTGGGAGAGCGAGGCGGCCGCCCTGCCCCACGCCGCGCCTGGTTCCTTCCTCTGTTCGCTGCTGCTGGCCCGGCGACTGTTCCCGAGCGCGCCCAACCACAAGCTGGCCACGCTGGTGTCCGCGCTGCGCCTACCGTCCGCCGGCCGCTATCACCGCGCCCTGGCCGACGCCGAGTGCACGGCGCACCTGTTCATCCGGCTGCAGCAGGAGATCCAGCGCGTGTTCGCGCTGGAGCGCTGCGACTGCGGGTTGCTGGAACACATGCAGCGGGCGAACCGGCACCAGTTGGAGCGGTGTGTGGAGCGGTACCTGGCGCAGACGGCTTGACCGGGGATGGAAGGTTCAGGGTTCGGGACAGTCGAAGTCGCTGGGCCCCGGCTCTGGGGCCGGGGCGACGGTGTAGTAGCGCTTTTTCTGTCTTCCCGGCCTTGAGCCGGGATCCAGTGACTTTGATCGGTTCAGGCCTTGAAGTTGCTGGGATGCACACCACGCCCGGGAGAAACACCTGTGGGAGCGGGCCTTGCCCGCGAATATCGGCCGGGGTTGCTCCTTCGCCTGCAGGCAGGCTCCCACAGGCTCACTGCTGTCGTCCCGCACGTAGCCTGTGCTGAACTTGATGGCATCGCTGCGGAGCAGCTCAGCGAGCTCGCGTTGAGTGCGCTCGGTTCAGTAATGCGGGACGACGGGGGAAGCAGGCTCTTTCTCGCTTCTGCTTTTTCTCCGCGTCTTCGGGCCTCTGCGAGAGAACGCTTTTCGCCTTTTTGGTTTCAGCACCTAGAACCGAGTGCCGGACCAATGGGATGCTTGCAAGGCCCTGGACCGGTGGTCAGAGCTTGCCGGGTTCCAGCGGGCGTTCGCGGTGGATGAGGATCCACTCGGCGTGTTCGTCGAGGGCCGCCTCGCCCAAGGCGCGGAGCAGGGCCCGCTTGTCTTCGACGCTCTCGCACCGGGCCAGGCGAAAGCGGGCCGTGCGGTAGGTGCCGAGCATGAAGCGATACTGCTTGAGCAGCTCCTTCTCGGCCACCTTGTGAGCGTAGGCCTCGCGCACGGCCGCGGCCAGCGGCAGGATGCCCATGGCCGCGACCATGGCGGTGACCAGGGTGTCTTCCAACCGCTGCTGGAACAGGGCGAGGACGATGGTGATGGCGATGCCGACCCACAGCGTGATGGCGACCAGGCGCTCGGTGCGCTGGACGTGGCGGCGGTGGCTTTGGCAGCGGGCCTCGAAGTAGCCGAGCTGGCCCTGCCCGCCCGGCTCGCCGATCCAGTGTTCGATTACCGCATCGACTTCGCGCTCGCGGCTCGACGCGGGCGCGTCCGGCGCGCCGGCAAAGCGCATCACGTTGCGGATCCAGCCGATCTCCACATCCTGCTTGTGCAGGAAGTTGTCGTAGGCGAAGTCGTTGCGCAGCTGGCCCGACACGCCGGCCAGGCGCCAGTAGAACTGGACGCGCAGGCCCTCGGCCAGCGCACGGTAGTCGAGGAACTTGCGGTGCCATTCACGCCGCGCGGCGATGCGGTAGACCACCCAGCCGAGGAAGAACAGGCCGAGGTAGGCGGCGATCATCTCCGCGCGGTCGAGGTCGGCATAGGCGATGAAGGCCACGCCCATCAGCGCGGCGAACAGGTAGAGCAGCCGGAGCGCGGCGCGGTAGCGGCGGCGGAACCGTGCCGCCAGCCGGTCGGCGCGCGAGAAGTAGGTCGCAGTGCGGACCAGGTCCGTCTCGCCGACCAGGTCGTCGCGCCAGCCTGGCAGTCGATCGGCCAGCGCGTCGTCCGGCGGCAGGGCGAGCTGGTCGCGATTGAAGGCGCCGGTGCGCTTCAGCATCAGGTCCTGGGCGATCGGGATGTCGGGAATTTCCTTGCGATCGGGGTCGGTCACCAGCCAGCGGGCGGCGCCGGGCTCGAGGCCGTCAGCGGGCGCGCCGTCCGGGCGATCGCGGGAGCAGACGATGTGGAACACCAGGTCGGTGTCGTCCGGGGCCAGGCCGCGACGATTGTCGAGACCATCGTCATGACCATCGTCCTCGCCGTAGGGGCGCGGGGTCATCTGGCCGTACTGGTGGTAGTCGACCACGTCGGCGGTTCCGCCCCGGGACGTCGATGGCTTGCCGTCCCAGATGGCGATGAGGATCTGGCAGTGGTCCGAGGTATAGACGCCAACGCGGGCGTAGGCGCGGACCCGGTCGTCGTCGTGGCCTTCGTCGCGGTCGTGCTCCCCTTCTTCATCGCCGGCCAGCGCCGGCAGATCGACCACCCGCGCGGTCTCGAGCAGGTCGCGGAATTCCCGGCGCGATTCCGGGTCCTCGAAGTCCTGTTCGTACTCCTCGACCGGCAAGGGCAGCGGCACCACCAGTTCGATGCCCCGGGCCCGGGCGACGCGTGCAGCGATGCGATCGCCGCCGTCGGCGAGCGGGCTGATCAGCCGCAGAGGGGTATCCGGGTACCGTTCTTCGAGGGCCTGGAACAGGGCCTGGACCTGTGCCTCGATGGCAGGGATTTCGTCGTCCGCTAGATCACGGTGGGCGGTCACGCCCAGGGTCAGCGGAATCGGGCCGGCGGCATTGGCGTGGTTGGCATCTACAGGCATCAGGCGCTCCTCGACCCGAATCGAACGCCGCCATGAGCGCCGACGCGTGCTCGGAATATAGCACCGGGGTTCGGACGGCAATGCCGGGGCTGGGGATGAAGGGAAAAGTCGCCGGGCCCCGGCTCTGGGGCCGGGGCGACGGTGTAGAGGCGTTCTTTCTGTCGTCCCGCACTTGATGCGGGAACCAGTGACTTTTTCAGCCCGGTCCATGAACCCGCTGGGTTGCGCAGCATGCCCGGGAGAGATTCCTGTGGGGGCGGGCCTTGCCCGCGAACATCGGCCTGGGTTGCTCCTTCGCCTGCAGGCAGGCTCCCACAGGCCCCCTTCTGTCGTCCCGCACTTGATGCGGGAACCAGGGTCTTCGCCGGTTCAGGCCATGAAGTCGCTGGGCCCCGGCTCGGAGGCCGGGGCGACGGTGTTGTGGGCGCTTTTACCTGTCGTTCCGCACTTGATGCGGGATCCAGTGTCTTTGTCCCATCAACCCTTGAAGTCGCTGGGCCCCGGCTCTGGGGCCGGGGCGACGGTGTAGAGGCGTTCTTTCTGTCGTCCCGCACTTGATGCGGGACCGGTGATGCACTGCCGATCGAATTCGGGTTGCAACGTTGCGGCGGCTACGCGAAACTGGAATCGAACGGGGGGCGCTCCAAGGCACTTCATTTTCAGTACAGGTATCTCAATGTCCGATCGAATCCACCGGCGGCTGCTGGCCGGAACTCTCGTGCCTGCATTGCTGCTGGCATCCCTGCTGCTGGCCGGCTGCGAAGCCACCGGCCCCACCACCCGGCTCGACGCGGAGGACGAACGATTGCCCGAGGAATGGGGCGTGGTGGCCGTCCAGGTGGTGTCGAACACCTATCGACTGGCGCCGATGCTCTGGAACTGGTCGGCGATCCTGGCCGTGGACCTCGAGGATACGGAGATCCAGCACGCCCTCGAGCGCAGCGGCTCCGGCCTGGACCGCAGTTCGGTCTTCGTCGGCGCGCTGCCGCCCGGCGAATATCGGTTCTTCGGCCTCTATGCCATCCAGCGCTACCCGGATGCCACTTATTCCCTGTCCGCGCCGGTGCCGCTTTCGCTGGGGTCGTTCCGGGTCGACGACGACCGCATCACCAACCTGGGCACGCTGGTCTACCAACCGCTGGGCGAATCACTGCCCTCCAGCTCGGAGATCGAGGATCAGCCCTACCTGGTCGTTCGTTTCAACGACGACGAGGATCTGCGGCCCTTCGTCGCCGAGGCCTTTCCCGAACGCTACGACGCGTTGGACCACTCGGCCTACCTCGGCTGGCTGGGCGAACCGGTCAACGGCGTGAGCGAGGATGTCGCGACCTCGTTCCGCGCAATGGCCGTGCCTTCGAGCTTCGTGCCGGTCGAAGACGGCGTGGCCGCTCCGGCGCGGATGGGCCAGGTGTTCTTCCGCAGCAGCGGCTCCGACGACTGGGTTCGCTCCGACACCGGGGAGACGGTGCAGATGCTGGACGTGTCCCGCACGGCGCACGGCTGGCTGGCCTCCGGTGAGCGCGGTGTGCTGGTCGAGGCGGCTACGCTGGACGGCCCGTGGCGGCGAGTCGAGGGACCGAGCCTGCAGAAGGCGCTGATCTGGATCCACGAGACCGCCGACGGCACGCGCTACGCCCTGGGCCGGGGCGGCGAGCCGTGGGTCAACCTGTACCGCCAGCCGTCGGGCGGCCGCTGGGCGTCGATTCGTAGCTTCACCCGGACCACGCCGAGCCCGATCGTGCGCGATGACGACACGCTGCTGGTGTTCCACGACAAGTCGCGCCATACCTTCGACATGAAGACCGGCGACCTGGTCGAGACCGCCACGATGAAGGGCAAGCGGCCCGACTACGGCATCTTCAAGCAGCCCGACGGCACGCTGGTGACCAGCCCGTCGTTCGGCGTCATTTCCTCACCGCGCAGCGACTTCAGCCGCGACTGGGGCGACGACTGGACGCGCACGCGCCACGCCGGGTCGGAGGAAACCCGCACCGGCGGGATGTCGGATGTCAGCGTCATCCTGTCCGACGGCTCGGAACTTGCCGTCGTACGTCGCGGGCACATCGACCCCTATTCCAAGCGCGTGGAATACGAGGACGTACCGCGCCTGCGCCGTCTTCCACCGGACTCGCGCGACCCGGTCTGGCTCGGTGAGATGGCGCCGGAATGCACCCGGCTCGAGCCCCGGTTGTCGACCGACGACGCCATCTACGTCAGCTGCCTCGACGGCCGGCTGAAGCTGAGTACCGACGGCGGCCGGACCTGGGAGCTGATCTACATTCCGGGCGAGACCGACGAGGTGGATGAAGTCGAGACCGAGGGCCTGATCTGATTCTGCTCGGCCGAGCAGCTCGCTCGGCCGGCACACTCCCACGAAACCGCGGCGAACGGCGCGGTTTGATCGACCCCGTCCGCCGGCCTAGACTGTAGCCGGGGAGCGGGAGGCAGCGCGCGATCGCATGAGTCGTTCTCGCTCGACCGTGTTCCAACCCGGAGACGAACCATGCATACCTGCCGATCCTTGACGAGGCTGGCCGCCGTTGCGCTGCTGGCGCTTGCTTCCGCACTTGCATCCGCGCCTGCATTCGCGGTCGTCGAGCGCAGCAACACAGGCGTCGGCGGCGCGCTGATCGTGCCGTACTGGACGGTCAATGCCGGCAACGATTCGCTGATCTCGATCCACAACGAAGGCCTGCGACCGGTGGCGGTCAAGGTCCGAACGCTGGGGGAGAACGGCGAAATCGAGCGGGTGTTCTCGCTGTACCTCGATCCGATGGACACCTGGGTGGGTGCGTATACGAAGATCTTTCCGTTCGGCGTCGAACTGGTCGACTTCATCAACAACGACGCCAGCTGCTACATCGACGGGTTCTCGACGACCACGACCGCCGCGGAGGCTGCCACGAGAGGTGGGAAGCTGTCGCCCCCGCCACCGGTGCCCGCGTTCTTCGGCGCCATGGAGATCATCGCCATGGGCCACCCGGCCGTCGCTTCGGACCTGCTGACCGACGACGGCACCTGGATCGATTGCGATGCGCTGGTCGAGCGCTTCGAGACCGGGCCCTGGAGCAGCGATGCGCAGGCCGGCCTCGATGCCCCGACCGACGCGATCAGCGCTTCGGTTTCACTGATCGACGTCGAGGGCGGCGGCATGCAGGCGATTCCGGGCGTGGCGCTGCGCGGGTTCTCCGACGTGCCATTGCACAGCGGACCGAACGACGTGCAGCCCGACCTGCTCGGTGCCGTGGACCAGGGCGCGGACGGAACGCGCAGCCGGGTCTGTATCGGCGGCGAATGCACGGTTCACGAATGGAACCTGGCTTCCGAAGCCGTTGCCGCGGCGCTGAGCGTGTCAAAGCTTCGCGGCAGTTTCTCCGTGGCCGAAGCATCGAACGGGCAGACCGAACTGATCCTGTACCGGCCGCTGAAGGCCTACGAAGCGCAACCGGACGGCCTGGAGATCGAACCCCTGGGCCAGATTTCGCTTCGCGACCGACGCGGACGGCGGATCATATTTCCGGGGCCGGTCATTACCCCGACCCCGGGCACGCCACCATTCGAGGCGATCCAACCGTTCGGCTCACCTGCACCGTTGTTCCAGGGCTTCGCCTTGGGCGCGCCACCGACCTATCTCGACGACTACGTCACGCCCATCCTCGGCCATCCGATCACCATCCGTCTGACGGCGAATTTCTACGGCAACCCGGACAACCCGATGGACAACCGCCATCTCACCGGCACCTTCGAGGTCGAGTACGACGCGCTCGACGCGGGCGCGACCTTCCTGACTGCAACGGACGGCACGCGCTACATCGGGGAACCGGTGCTCGGCGTGCTGATCCAGCAGTTCACCAACGGTACGCTCGATTTCGGCGAGGGCCCGGTGCTCAGCAACTACCGCAGCAGCGAACCGGTGCGACGCTCGGTCCGGCTCGAAGCGCCGGACTGAGCGGGCAACGGCCCACCGGGCGTGGGCCGCGCCCTCGATCTTCGGCGCACATTCGCTCGCAAGCTCGCTCCCACAGAGGCTTCGATCGAGAACATCGGGGAATCCTTCGCCTGCAGGCAGGCTCCCACAGGCTTCCTTCTGTCATCCCGCACATGATGCGGGACCCACTGACTTTTCCAGCCCGGGCCCTGAACCCGCTGGGTTGCGCAGCATGCGCGGGAGAAATACCTGTGGGAGCGGGCCTTGCCCGCGAAGATCGGCCCGGGTTGCTCCTTCGCCTGCAGGCAGGCTCCCACAGGCGTCCTTCTGTCATCCCGCACATGATGCGGGACCCAGTGACTTTTCCAGCCCGGGCCATGAACCCGCCGGGTTGCACAGCAGGCCCGGGAGCAATCCCTGTGGGAGCGGGCCTTGCCCGCGAAGATCGGCCCGGGTTGCTCCTTCGCTTGCAGGCAGGCTCCCACAGGCTTCCTTCTGTCATCCCGCACATGATGCGGGACCCAGTGTCTTTGATCGATTCAGCGCATGAAGTCGCTGGGCCCCGGCTCTGGGGCCGGGGCGACGGAGTGAGGGGGCCGGGGGTTCGGCGAGGGCGCCGTGACAGAGCCCCTGTGGGAGCGGGCCTTGCCCGCGAACTTCCGCTCGAATCGTCCTTCGCCTGCAGGCAGGCTCCCACAGGTGCACCGATTCAAGGGCCGGCCAGGCGACGCGCCGGCCGATCCGGCGCAGGAAGGCCTGCACCGGAGATCGGGCGTGCTTACTTGAAGATCGTCAGCGTGTAGTCACCGCTGTCGTCGGACAGTGCGGTGACGTAGATCTTGTGGGTGCCCGTCTCGAACAGGCGCACGATCAGTTCGCTGTTGGTGCCGTCGTTGCCGTCGTCGTTCCGGCCGAGGTTGGTTCCGTCGGGGTTGGAGACGTACACCACGGTGTCGAAGTCGTCGGACTCCAGCGTTACCGAGAGCGTTTCGCCGGCCTCGCCGCCGATCTCGTAGACGTCGAACAGCTTGCCGTCGTAGGCGCGCTCGTCGCCGGCGCCCAGGGTGCCGTCGTGCTGGGCGACCTGTTCGCTGTCCAGGCCTTCGACGCTGAACTCGTAGCGGCCTTCGGAGCCGCCGCCGAGGCTGCCGGCGGTGACGGTCACGGTACCGGCTTCGCGGAAGTGGTACTGGAGGCGACTGTTGAAACCCTCGTCGCCGCCGTCGTCGTCGCTGATCTCGTTGCCGTCGGCATCGACCAGGGTGAGGTAGGCGTCGAAGTCGTAGGACTTCAGGTCGATGATCACGCGCTGGCCGGCCTCGCCCGTAATCTGGTAGCGGTCGCCGGAACCGCCGGTGAGCCGGCCCGTGACCGCATCACCGATGGCCACTTCGGCGGCCGGCGGCAGTTCGCGCACCACCAGGGTGTAGCTGCCGGTCTCGCCCGACGACAGGGGGCGGGCTTCGACCACGACGGTGCCGGCGCTGGCGAAGGTGCGGACGAAGCCGGCATCCAGGCCGTCGTAGTCGTCGTTGTAGTAGTTCTCGCCGTTCGGCAACTGGGCGTTGAGCGCCGTGTCCACGCCGTCGCCGCGGACGATGACCTCGATGGTCTGGCCGGCCTCAACGTCGAAGGCGTGACGGTTGGGCTCGTTCGGTGCACCGGCCTCGAAGGTGCCGTCGACGCTCATGATCTCGGTCTGCGCCAGTGCGCTGGCGGACACCAGCAGGCCGGCCGCGGCCAGCGATGAGAAGGAAATTCGGTTCATGGGTTGCTCCCGGTCATTGACTCCAATGAACAAGTATACGACCAGAAGAATTTCGCGCCCATGTCGGTTTGTCGTCGGCGATCGCAGATGTCACCGCCGGTGTCATCGCCGATGCCATCGCCGATATCATCGGTTGCAGTCCACGAGCGGGCGGACGGGTTGCCTTCCCCCTCGGGAGGATGGGTATGATTGGGCCACCACAGCAAGGGAGTGCAGCGATGGATCGTCGGGAACTGGTTCAGGCCCTGTTCGAGGAGTTCGACACGAACAACGACGGGGTGATCTCGCGCGCAGAGTTCGTCGACCTGATCGACTGCCTGCTCGGCAAGCACGGGGTAAAGACCCGCAACGAGATCTTCGACGAGTTCGACGCCAACCACGACAACGTCATCTCGCGCGACGAGCTGGCCGACCTGATCATCGAATACGCCATCTGACGCCATCCTTCGAAAACGCTCTTCGGTAATGCCCTGGAAGCCGAGAGCAACGGCGCGGTAGCGAATTGCGGCGCGGTGGATCGCTCTCTATACTGGGGGGCGGTTTTCAATGGCCCCGGGCCGGAGCACGTTTGGACTTCCTGGCCAGTATCGACACTCCATCGGTCGCCGCCTCCATCTTCCTGATCTCGGTCACCCTGGCGGTCGGGATGACCGCGTTCTGGCAGATCGGCCGAACGGAGCCCGGGTTCGGCTATTGGGTGGCGGCGCAGTGGTCGCTGTCGGCCGGGCTGGTGATGCTGTTCGCGCGAGGATTCGTTGCGCTGCCGGTCTCCGCGGGCTTCGGTAACGGCCTGTTCTTCGTGACCCTGATCCTGGTGCGCATGGGCATCGGCCGCTTTCGCGACCGAGCGATGCCGATCTGGCCCGACGCGTCGATCGCCGCGCTGATCGTGGTCGCCATCATCATCAACGCCACTAGCGGCGGACTCATCGAGACCCGGACGGCGCTGGTCGGCGCCACGCTGAGCCTGCTTTCGCTGCGCTGCGCCAGCGCACTGCACGGACTGACCGGGCTGATGCGGCCGATCGGCCGGTTCACCCAGCGCGGCCTGGTGCTTGTGGGTTTCCTGATGCTGGTTCGCGCAGTGGTCGCGGTGTTCTCGACCAGGAGCGACTATCCGCTGTTCCAACCCGGTCTGATCAATTCGTCGCTGTTCCTGACCATCGCCGTGGCCAGCGTTGGGCTGCCGTTCGTGCTGGTGGTGCTGAACAACGCGCGAACGCTGCAGCAGCTCCACCTGGCTCGCGAAGCCGCCGAAAGCGCCTCCGAGACCGATGCGCTGACCGGCCTGATGAACCGACGGGGCCTGTTCCGGTCGATCCGTGATTTCGATCGGACCCAGCTGATCGGCGTGTGCCTGATCGACCTCGACCACTTCAAGCGGGTCAACGACAACCACGGCCACGACGTCGGCGACCGGGTACTGATGCAGCTGGCCAAGCTGCTGCAGGAAGAGGCACCCGACTGCCTGATCGCGCGGATGGGCGGCGAAGAGTTCCTGATGGTCGTCCCCGACGCGGACCATACGGAAACCCTGGAGACCGCCGAACGCATCCGTGTGGCCATCGCCCAGAAGCTCGGCCCGAGGTCCGGCCTGAACACGCTGATCACGACCAGTATCGGGACCTGCTCCGGTCCGCGACTGCGCTTCGACGAGCTGCTGACCAGTGCCGACCTCGCGCTGTACCGGGCCAAGAACGCCGGACGCGACCGCGCGCTGGGCTCCGCTCCGGGCGACGCCGCCCGCACCCCCAGCGGCCGCCAGGTCCGCTACCGGACGGTTCGCCAGCCGGAGCGTTCGCGGACCTGATCCGGTTCCCGATCGGGGCCGCTGCCCCTTCGCCTGCAGGCAGGCTCCCACAGGCCCCCTTCTGTCGTCCCGCACTTGATGCGGGATCCAGTGACTTGTTCAGCCCGGGCCATGAACCCGCTGGGTTGCGCAGCATGCCCGGAAGAGTTACCTGTGGAAGCGGGCCTTGCCCGCGAATATCGACCTGGGTTGCCCCGTCGCCTGCAAGGCGGACTCCCACAGGAAAGCCATGGATCGAGGCCTTGGGTCCGTTGCAGCGTGCTTGCGCGCGAACGCTTGGCCGGGGCGACGGTGTAGGGGTGTGCTTTTTCCTGTCGTCCCGGCCTTGAGCCGGGATCCAGTGACTTTGATGGGAACCCGAAACGTTCGCTCGCAAGCTCGCTCCCACAGGCCCCCTTCTGTCGTCCCGCACTTGATGCGGGATCCAGTGACTTGTTCAGCCCGGGCCATGAACCCGCTGGGTTGTGCAGCATGCCCGGGAGAGTTACCTGTGGGAGCGGGCCTTGCCCGCGAATATCGACCTGGGTTGCCCCGTCGCCTGCAAGGCAGGCTCCCACAGGAAAGCCATGGATCGAGGCCCTGGGTCTGTTGCAGCGTGCTTGCGCGCGAACGCTTGGCCGGACCGGCGAATCGCCCGCAGGCTCGCTGCCACAGGTTCTCTTGCGGCATTCCGCACGTCGGCCTACGGCAGCGCCACCCAGAGCAGCGCAACGGTCGCGGCCAGCGTTGCGCCGATGATCCACCACGCGGCCGGCCGGCCGAAGTTGAGCGTGTAGCCGACGCCGAAGCGCTTTTCCAGCCACAGGGCCGGGTCGTCGGGGTTGTAGTAGATCAACCCCAGCTTCCATGCCGCATCGGGAGAGCGATCGCCTTCATCGGGCTGCCCGGGCCGCGTGAAGCTGCCGGCTCGCCACATCGCGACCGGCACCATCAGCATCGCAAGCGTGCAGCCGAGGTTGATGGCCATGCCGAGCACGCCGCCGATCCAGGCCTCGCCGTACAGCACGGCCAGCGAGTTCCACCCGCCGAGCAGGCCGAGGAACAGCATCATCCACAGCAGCATCCGGTTGATCGCCCCGACCCGCGAACGATGACCCGGCAGGCGGCGAATCAGCAGGCCCAAGGGCATGACCAGGTGCATCAGGACCAGCGTCGCCAGCATCAGCAGCGGCAGGCCGTAGATCACGGCGGGGCCGATCGGTGACGACGAGGATTCCGCGTCGCCCCGCGGTGCGGCCTGGACGGCCAGCCACGCCATCGCCGCCAGCACCGGCACGTAGGGCACGGCGTGCAGCCAGAGCGGCCGGGGCACGATATCGCGCAGGCGATCCGGCGGCAGCAGTTCGATCCTCCGCTCGGCGGAACGATCCTGGCTGTAGGCCATTGCGCGCTGTCGACACAGCACGAACACCGCGATCGCACCGAAGCTCACGCCCAGGGAAGCGATCGTGCAGGCCGCCGCCAGCGCCGCCTCGGGCTCAAGCCACCACCACAGGGGGGTGATGGCCGCCAGGCTGACGAGCATGGCGGCCAGCGTGCCGAAGCTGTAGGTGCGCCGGATTGCCCGGCCTGCCGGTGACTCCGCGAACCCCGGCGGCACCGTGACCGCGAAGAAGGTACTGCCTCGACCCAAGCGGGGCATGGCCAGCATCAAACCGCCGATGGCGGCGGGCAGCAGGTAGGCAAAACCGATGATCCAGGCGTTCATTCCTCGTCTCCTTCGTGGTCCAGGGCCCGGGCAATCCGGGCTTCGAGATCGGCGCGCTCCAGGCCACCGGCCTCGTAGCGGGCCAGCAGGTCGTCGAACGCGGCATCGAAGCGGCGAGCGAGCTTCTCGCGCTCGTCGGCCCCGGGTCGAGGGGCGCGCCGCTCGACAACGACCGTGCCGGCGCGACGCCGCAGCTCCAGCCAGCCCTCGGCCTCGAGCTCCCGATAGGCCTGCACGACGGTATTGAAATGCACGCCGAGGTCGCGGGCGAGCGCGCGCGACGACGGCAGCGCGTCACCGGGTACGAGCTCCCCGTCGAGCAGGCAGCGGCGCAGTCCACCGGCGATCTGCTGGACCACCGGCACGGGACCGTCGATATCGATGGCCAGGGTCGGCGATATTCTTTGTATGGTCATCGTGTACAAAGCATAGCGCGCACCGGCCGGTACGTCAATGTATGGGGTTCCCATACAAACGACCGTCCCGTTGCTTGTGCGATACCGGTCACGAAAACCCTAGCGAATCCGCAGTCGGCTGGCAGTCCCGGGCTCGTGCCGCTGGCATATGTCCCGAATTCCGTGGCATGCTTGGCGGTTTGCGGCCTCGGCCGTTTTTCGGGGGTCCTCGTTCCGTTCATGAAACTGCCGCGCCGTTCGTCCCTGGCCCTGACGCTGATTGCGCTTGTCGGCGTGACGGCCAGCACGTGGGCGGCCCTGTGGGTCCACGAGTCGGAGCACCGTCGCAACCGGGCCGAACTGTCGGAGCAGATGGAGCAGATCGCCGGCACGGTCGGCAGCCAGTTCGCCAAGTACGAAACGCTTCTGCACGCCGGCCGCGCGCTGTTCGCCGGCTCCGATTTCGTGACCCGACCGGAATGGGCCCTGTTTACCGGGGAGGTGATGTCTGGCCAGAGCCTGCCGGGCCTGCTCGGCCTGGCCTGGGCCCCCTATGTCGACGACCCGCTCGGACTGGAGCTACTGTCCGGCCAGCGCACCGAGGAGGGATTGGCTCCGCTATCGATCCGGCCGCCGGGTGAGCGATCCTTCTACTGTCCGATCATCTACAACGAACCCCTCGATGACAACGCCTCCTCGATCGGACGCGATATCTGCGAGGTCCAACCGCTGCACGACGCGCTTCGGCTGACTCGGGAATCGGGCGCGGCGCTGCTCTCCTCACCGCTCGATTTCCGGGGCGGGGACGGCCAGACCGTGCTCGACGGCTACGTGCTGCTGATCTGGGTCTCCGACCAGTCGACCAGCCATACCGGCTGGATCGCGGCGTCGATCGCCAACGAGGACCTCTTCGGCGCGCCGACATCGTCCCTGTCCGGGTCACGCTTCGCGGCCACCGACGTGACGGATCGGGCGCAGGTCATTTACGGAGAGAGATCGACGCAGTCCGGCGGCTGGCTGCACCGCCAGACCCGCGTGGAACGTGAACTGCCCGTCGCCGGCCGGACCTGGCGCCTGGAACTGGTGGAGCCCGGCATGGACATCGGCGCTGCCGCCCTGGTCCTGATCGCCGGGCTTGCAATGACGGGGCTTCTGGTCGCCTACCTGCTCGCCCTGTTCCAGACCCGCGGGCGGGCCGAGCACCTGGCCAGGCGGATGACCGAGAAGCTCAGCGAAAGCGAGCAGTTGCTGGCCTCGATCACCGACAACATCTTCGAGGGCATCTACCGCGGACGTGCCGAGGACGGCCTGGTCTATGCCAACGAGTCGCTGGCCAGAATGTTCAACTACGAGTCGCCTGCCGAGATGATCCAGCACGCCGGACCCATCCTTTATGCGCGCAGCGAGCAGCGCGACGAACTGCTCGAGATGCTGAAGCGCGACGGCTACTACCGCGACGTCGAAGTCGAGTTCGTTCGCTCCGACGGAACGCGCTTCATCGGCGTGAACAACGCCGTGGCCACGCGCGACGACGAGGGCAACATCGAGCACTTCGACGGCGCGATCTACGACATCACGGCGCGCAAGCGGGCCGAAGAGCAGGTCCACCGGCTGGCCCATTACGACGCTCTGACCGGCCTGCCCAACCGGGCCATGCTCGACCGACGGCTTCGCCAGGCCATCACCCACGCGCGCACTTCGAACCAGTCGCTGGCCATGCTGTTCATGGATCTCGACCACTTCAAGACGATCAACGACTCGCTGGGCCACAGCCTCGGCGACCAATTGCTCGTCCAGGTCGCCAAGCGGCTCGGCGCAGGTCTTCGCAGTGACGACTCGGTCAGCCGGCTCGGCGGCGACGAGTTCCTGATCCTGCTGTCCGACGTCAAGAGCGAAGGTGCTGCACGAGGCGCGCAACGCATCCTCGGCTTGTTCACCGAGCCCTTCGACCTCGAAGGCCATGAGCTCCGGGTCACGCCGAGCATCGGCATCTCGATGTTCCCCAACGACGCCATCGACGCCGAGACGCTGATCCGGAACGCGGATGCCGCGATGTATGCCGCCAAGGAGAAGGGCCGGGCGAACTATCAGTTCTTCACGCCGGAGATGAATGACCGCGCGCGTGAACGGCTGACCCTGGAAAGCGACCTGCGCCAGGCCCTGAAGACCGGCCAACTGTCGATGCACTACCAGCCGGTCGTGCGGCTGGCCGATCGCCGGATCGTCGGTGCCGAGGCGCTGCTGCGCTGGAAGCATCCCGAGCACGGCGACATCCCGCCGTCGCGTTTCATTCCGATCGCCGAGCAAAGCGGCCTGATCATCGAGATCGGCGACTGGGCGATCGCCGAGGCGTGCCGCCAGCTGGCGGTCTGGATGAAGGAGGGCTTCGAGCCGCTGCCGGTGGCGGTCAACGTATCGGCCCTGCAGTTCTGGCGCGGCGGCCTGGTCGACCAGGTGCGTTCGGCGCTGGACGCCAATGCCCTCGACGCCGAATGGCTGGAGCTGGAACTGACCGAGAGCGTGATCATGCGCGACGCCGACACCGCCAGCCGCGTGATCTCCCAGCTCAACGGGCTCGGAGTCGGCCTGTCGATCGACGATTTCGGCACCGGGTATTCCAGCCTGAGCTACCTGAAGAAGTTCTCGATCAGCAAGCTGAAGATCGACCAGTCCTTCGTCCAGGATCTCGGCCACGATCCGGACGATGCAGCGATCGTCTCGGCGGTGGTCAGCATGGCCGAGGACCTGGGTCTGCAGGTCGTCGCCGAGGGCGTGGAAACCGAAGACCAGTGCACGATGCTGATCGCGCGCAGCTGCGAACTCGCCCAGGGCTTCCTGTTCGATCGTCCGATGCCGCCCGAGGCGTTCACCGCCCGCCTGCGTGCGGTTGCCGCCGAGGCCTGAATCAGCTCGTCTTCCGTCGTCCCGCACGTAGCCTGTGCTGAACTCGATGGCATCGCTGCGGAGCAGCTCAGCGAGTTCGCATCGAGTGCGCCCGGTTCAGTACTGCGGGGTCCCGCGCCATTCCCACCGGGAACCGACCCTCGCTGTGAAGTCGCTCGATTCTGCCGCATGCCCGGGAGAAAGGCCTGTGGGAGCGGGCCTTGCCCGCGAACTTGGGCCTGGTTTGCCCGTTCGCCTGCAGGCACGCCTTCTGATCGAGACGCCTTCTGGTCGAGACATCCAGTGTCTTTTCCGGTTCGGAGCTTGAAGTCGCTGGGCCCCGCATCAAGTGCGGGGCGACGGAATGAGGGGGCCGGGAGGGCGCTTGGAGCGGCCGGGTTCCTTTCGAGCTTCGGAGATCTCCCGGGTGCGATTCGCTTACCGGGGCTACGGTGCTGGGCCAGGCTCTTGGACCGGGCATAGTGCCTGTGGGAGCGGGCCTTGCCCGCGAAGTTATGCCCGGAATACCCGTTCGCCTGCAGGCAGGCTCCCAAAGGCTCTTTGTTCACGGGCTTCGGAGCGACCGGACCGGTCGTGATGCGGCGCGAACCGCGCTCCATCAGACTTCGATCGTTCCGGTCATGACCGGCACCGCGTGACCTCCGACCCGAAGGGCCCGGGGCACCCCGCCGTTGACAGTCAACCGTACGAAGATCCGGCTGGGCCGACCCATCACTCTGCCCTGCTCGATCGACCATTCGTGGCGTCCGTCGTCCAGCGCTCCGGCCGAAACCAGGTGCGCCGGCAGGCCGGCGGCGGCCGACCCGGTCGCCGGATCCTCGGCCACGCCGATGTGCGGCGCGAACATTCTCGCCGAGAACGCACCATGTGCCGGGTCGTCGCTGCTCCAGGCGAACACGCCGCAGGCGTTGCCCAGGCCCAGCGCATCCCACGCTGCAGTGTTCAACCGCGCCCCGTCCAGCGCTGCACGGTCGACCCGGGCGTACAGGAAATCGATGCCCGCCCCGGCGAATCGCGGGCGATACGTATCGTTCGCGACGCTGCCCTTCGGAAGGCCCAGCGCACACTCGATCGCGACCGGATCGGCGTCGCGTTCCAGCAGGCGAGGCCGATTCGGGTTCTGGAACTCGGCGTACGGCATGCCGTTCCGACTCAGTCGAATCGGAAATCGACCGGCGGCAAGTTCGAGCTGGAGCGCGCTGCCGCCGCCGCGCGAACGCGCCAGCGCGCAGGCCGCCCCCACGGTCGGATGGCCCGCAAAGGGAAGCTCCCCGGTCGGGGTGAAGATGCGGATTCGCGCATCGACTTCGTCGTCGTCCGACTCGAGGACGAACACGCTCTCCGAATAGTCGAACTCGCGTGCGATGAGCTGCAGGTCCTCGGTCGAGAGAGCGTCGGCGCCGAATATGACCGCGAGCGGATTGCCGGCGAACCGGCGTTCGGTGAACACGTCCCAGGTCTCGTAGGGGAATCGGCGCATCATGTCTGGCCTGCGGGCTTGAAGCATCCAGCCTCGATGGTACCCGCAAGCCGTACATGCGACCTTGACCCTTGAGTGCACCGTCACCGGCAGGCATCGGTGCAGAGCCCTCGAAGGCAGCACGCCCGCTGAAGTCTCTTCTCCGGCCCGGATTGCGCTGCCCGGGACGCCCCTCATCGCCGAAGTGCGCCTGCCCTTGCGGATGCGATGTTGCACGCCGGGAGGCTTGACTGCATCATCGCCGGATGGACGTTTCCCCTCGCCGCTCTCGACCGGATGCGTCGGCCGCGCCCGACCCGTCGTCGAAATCCGTTCCCGAGCACGTCCACCTGGTTCGCGCCCTGGCCAGCCTGGTGCTCGACTACCTGCGCTGGACCCAGCTGGTGCCGATGCTGTTTGCCTGGACCGTTCTGCTGCTGATGGTGGCCGCGCTGCTGCTGACCAATTTCCAGGACGCGTCCTTCGCCCTGCTCGAGCGAGGCATCGGGATCTACGAGCGCGTGGTCGGCCCGCTCGACCTCGGCCCGCCCGGCGCAACGCACGCCGATGGGGGAGCGGAGGGCGCATCGTCGTCCGGACCCGATGCCGACGCCGATGCCGACGCCGATGCCGTAGCTGGCGCCGTGCCGGCGACGACCTTCACCGACGAGGACATCATGCCGGTCGTGCTTCGGGCCTGGGCACTGCTGGCCCTGGTGGGCTGGCTGTTCGGCGTCCTGCGCTCGATGCTGTTCGGCCCGCGCCAGCCCGACCGACTCTGGCCGAAGCTCAGGATCGCTCTGTACATCGCGGCCGGCTGCTCCGGACTGATGTGGATCGCCTTCGCGCTGGGCACGAGCACCTTCAACGGCGGCATCGCGGGCTGGGCGCTGCTGTTCATCGGCGCCCCCCTGGCCGTCTGGCTGGTCAGCGTCTGGAGCCTGGGCTTCGGCCACCTGGTCGGCCGGCTCCAGCGCCACCTGCACGCCTGAGGGCCAGGACAATCGACCGAGTGACGAATGGCCGTGGGCCGACGGCGGCCGCGCCCGTATAATTCTCGCCACCAACCGAACGGGAAGGGCCAATGGCGGCCGAAAGCAAGGGCCTGATCTCCGAATTGTTCGCGCGCCGGGTGCCGCAGATCGTCGGCGTATACATCGGCGCCTGCTGGTTGGCCGTGGAAATGGGCGGCTGGGTCGCCGAGCAACTGGGGTTCGCGCCGAGCCTGATCGCCTACCTGTTCGTGCTGATGATCGCGCTGCTGCCCAGCGTCGGCGTCCTGGCCTGGAACCACGGTGCCCCCGGGCGGGACCGGTCGCCCCGCTTCGAAAAATTCTTCGTGCCGGTCAACCTCGTGTTCGCGGTGGTTGCCGTGGTCGCCTTCTTCGGCTACGCGCCGCCCGGCGCACCGGGATCGGCGATCGGTCCGGCCGAAAGCGCGACCGTCGAGCGCACCGTGATCGACGAATCCGGCGAGCAACGCACCTTCACGGTCGCCCGCGAGGGATTCCACCGCAAGGCGCTCACATCGTTCTGGACCATCGAGGGGGGCGATGCGTCTTCGGATTGGCGCCAGTACGCGGTGGCGTGGTTGCTGGCCGTCGAGCTCAATCGTGACCCCCTGATCTCGATGTTCACGCCCTATTCCGGCAGCATCGGCCGCGAATACGTCGAGGCCGGGTACCCGGACGCAGTCGGCGAGCCCCGGGCGCTCGCGGTTCGCCAGGCCCAACGGGTCGGCGCCCGGTATCTCGTTCGGGGATCGCTGACCGACGGAACCGACGGCATCCGCCTGACCGCCCGGGTCATCGACGCCTCATCGGGCGTGGTCACGGAGGAGGTCGAGGTACGCGGCGCGGACGTCATCGAAGCCACCGCTCGGCTGGCCGGACGGATTGCTCCGCTGATCACACCCCCGACCGAAGACGGCCAGCAACGGTTCACCCGGATCCCGCTGGCCGAGGCAACCACGGCGTCGATCGACGCCCTGAAGGCGGCGATCGAAGGGTTCAACGCGCTGCATCTTCGCAACGACTATGCCGTGGCGCAGACCGGCCTCGACACCGCGCTGGAAATCGACCCGACCTTCGCGCTTGCCGCGGTCTGGCTCCACCATGTACACCGGGCGAACAACAAGCTGCCGGCCTCGATCGAGGCGGCCAATCGCGCGCTGGACCTGGAATACAAGCTCGACACCCAGACCCGGTTCGCGATGAAGGCGAACCTCCACGCGCTGAGCGGCGACTACGCCACCGCCATGCGGGTGCTGTCGATGTGGACCGAGGTTCATCCCGACAGCTTCACCGCCTGGACCACGCTGGCTCAGAACCAGATCGTGATGGGCCAGGTCGACGGGGCGGCCGAATCGTTGCGCCGGGCCCGAGAGCTGGACCCGGAAAGCGTGCAGGTCCTCCGGCAGATGGCGATGGTCGAGCAGCTGGCGGGCGATTATCGAGCCGCGGCCGATCGTCTGCGAAGCTACATCGAAGAGGCCCCGGACGACGTGTCGGCACGCATCGAACTGGGGCAGATCCTGGCCCGTTCCGGGCAGGCGGATGCGGCAATGGAGGTCTTCGAGACCGCCGGCCTGCTGGCCGATGATCCGTCGACGGCACGGCTCAACGGTGCTGTTGTCCTGCTGCGGGAAGGTCGATTCGCCGACGCCCGACGGATTCTCGATTCGCTGCAGCGCGCCACGGAAGGAACGGCGCTGGAGGTCGAGGTGCTGAGGTTCCGGTTCCGCATGCTGGCCGCCACGGGCCGCTACCGGATCCTGCTGGACGAACTGGCCGAGCACGAGGAGCGCATCCGCCGGGTCACGGCCCCGAACGAGTTCTGGAACATCTGGGCGGAACTGGCCCTGAAGAGCCGGTACGCATTCGAGGAGTACGACGCGGCGTCGGAGGCGCTGGCCCGCGCCGAGGACGGACTGGGCGAACCGTTCAATCGCTTTCTGGCGCTGGACCGGATGCACCTGTTGATCACGCAGGAGCGGCCCTACGACGAGGTCGAAGCGCAGCTCGATCGTTTGAAATTCTTCGAACAGCAGTTCTCCTTCGGCGGGGTGCTGGCCATCGTCCAGTGGGGCGAGGCGCTGGCCACGGCCTACGCCGGCGACACCGAGGGGGCCGTGCTGATCATGCGCGACGCGCGCGAAGAATTCCGTGCATCGGGCCTGTCGCTGAACATGGACGCCATGGAACAGTTCGACATGGAGCTGGCCCGGATCCTGATCGCCGACGGCCAGGCGTCCGAGGCGCGACGCCTGCTCGACGACCTGCTGGACCGACACCCCGCCTACGCCGACGCCCGCTGGGAGCGCATGCAGCTTGCGCATGCCGACGGGCGGGCCGACGATGCGCGCAAGGACCTGGACGTGCTGCTGGCCCAATGGTCCGGTGCCGACCCGGAGTTCGTTCGCCTCCAGGAAGCGCGGGCGCTGGACGCGGCGCTCGAGCCCTCGAGCTAGTCCGGGTTCTATCCGACGCGCTCGCCGCGCGCTGCCCGTCGCTGCCGGCGCCGCTGCAGCCAGTCCCAGAACCAGCCCTGCAGGATTTCCTCGCCGGTCAGGGCATA
Source organism: Wenzhouxiangellaceae bacterium (assembly GCA_965222675.1). GTDB lineage: Bacteria > Pseudomonadota > Gammaproteobacteria > Xanthomonadales > Wenzhouxiangellaceae. The sequence continues at coordinate 3,359,113 of OZ244963.1, forward strand.
GGCCAGCGCCTGGTCGTTTTCCATCAGGTTGGTCACCCGCCTCGAGACCCCGGGCCGGCCGGCCAGCAGCAAGCGGTCGCCGGATCGCAGCGGTGTGGATTCGTCCGGAAAGACCAGCTGCTCGTCATCACGGGCGATCATCAGCACCGACAGCGGGAGCCGACGGTCGCGGTTGCCCGGGTCGCGCAGCAGCGCGCCCACGGGAATCGTCCGCTCTTCGGCCAGTACCCGCGCCACGGCCGGTGCACGACGGGGGCTGATCCGCCCGGCGGAGATTTCGGGCGGCGTCTCGGTCCCGTGGCCGCTCAGGGTTTCCAGAACCGCCCGAGCGAAGCCGTCGTCGGCATCCATCAGGTGATCCAGGAATTCGGCCATCAGCGACGACCGGATACGGCTCAGGATCGTGCCGGCCACCACCGTACTGGGCTGGCCGACAAAGTCCGGTGCGGCGGCGCGGAACAGCTCATGGGTCGAAAGCCCGTTCTCGAGCGCGCCGAGGAACAGGTCCTCGTTCAGCGCACGCGCGGTCACGAGGATCGACAGGTTGTCCGTGTCGTCCGTCGTGGTCGCCAGGATGCCGACCGCATCCTCGATACCCGCGTCCTGCAGATCCTCGGCCTGGGTGCCGACCGCGTCGACGAAGCCCGGCGGCGGATCCTGGGCGTCGGGCGCGATCACCGTGACGTCCATTTCCAGCTCCCGAAGCGCGGCATGCATCGCCCGGCCCGCCCGGCCATAGCCGCACAGGATCCATCGACCGGCCGGCGGATGACGCGACTCCGGGATGTTCGCCCACGGCCCCGACGCAAGCCAGTGATACAAGCGGAACGCGTGGGGCCGCTCGATGGCCAGCTTCATGCGCCTGACGAATTCGGCCACCGGCTTGATCACGTGGTCGGTTTCGAACGACCGCATGTTGTTCGCCGTGTCCTCCAGGTCGGCGCGGGCATGTACCGCGGCCTTGTGATTGAGCAGCTTCGAGGAGATCGCGACCCGGAGGTTGGCGCCGTCGTCGCCGGTCACTGCCAGGACCCCGACGCACCAGCGGCTGCGTATGCCGGCTTCCACCAGGTGGTCCGGCTGCCGTGCGTCCGAATGGAAGGGAATGACTTCGGCGACGAATTCCTCGATCGATAGGCGCTCGACCTTTGATGCGTCGTGCTCGATAACGACGACCGGATGGCCCTGGTCGGTCAGGGCGCGGGTCAGCATCCGGCCGGTGTCCCCGTAGCCGCAGACCAGGTAGAACGGCTCGTCCAGGCCGCGCACGGAGCGCTTGCGCTGGGAGTGCTTGAGCGCCCGGGAATAGGCCGGGTCCTGGAGCAGCGACACGATCGAGCCGATCGAGAACAGCCACGCGATCACGGTCACGTAGATGCTGACGATCGTCCACATGCGCTGCGCCGGCGAGAACTCGTAGGGCACCTCGCCGAAGCCGATCGTGCTGCCCGTGTAACTGACCACGTAGAAGGCCTCGAACAGCGACATCCGCCACGGATTGCCCTGATCGTCCACCCCCGGGATCAGGGTGAACCCGACGGTGGCCAGCGAGTAGGCCGAGATCAGCACGATCAGCGGCACCCGCATGCGCCGCAGGAACAGGAACAGGAAGGACTCGTTCATGGCGAACGGCGCGGCCGCTTCAGCGCGCCATGCCCGCGGTCTCGAGGGTCAGCAGGACGACCGAAAGCAGGTTGGCCAGCAGCGCCCCGCCCGACAGGGAAACGATCGACGCCATGATGGCCGGGGTCAGCCCGTCGGCGGTCATGTGGGCCGCAATCGCCCAGACCAGCGCCGCGACGATCAGCTGCAGGGTGGCGACCAGGCTCGATGCCAGCAGCACCGCCCCCATGTGCGACCGTTCACCGAACTTCAGCACCGTGGCGATCACGCCGACGATCAGCGCGGCGAAGAGCTCGTAGACGTTGTGGTGGGCGGGATTGTCGATGTCGCCGAGGAAGAACCCGAAGTTCAGGGTCAGGGCCAGCAACACGAAGAAACCGAAGACGACCTTGCTCATGTTCATCGAGCGATCTCCTGCACGCGGGTTCGGGCGCCATTATGCACGGCGCGTGCGCAGCGGGCGTTCAATCGGGCCGGGGCAGCTCGCTTTCTTCGCCGGCCTCTTCGAAATTCCCGGACTGGTCACGCGGCCCGATGTAGCTTTCGATGACGCCGGCGATGACAATGCCTCCGACCACCACGGCCAGCGCGAAGCCGAGCGCGCGGAGGATCTCCAACAGCGTTTCCTTGCGTCGGGACATGGTCACTCCGTGGTGGTTATCGCGAACCGGTGGCCGCCAGGCCAATTCATTCCAGACCGGTTCGAGCATAGCAGAGCATTGCGGCGCAACGCCCATCCTGCGACGGCTACGACTCGCCCCAGCGAACCACGCGCCAGTGTTCGTCCTCGAGTCCGGCGAGCACTTCCCGGGTCGCCTCGACGCTGCCGGCATCGAGCACCTGGCGCTGGACTTCTTCGGACACCAGGCTGATCCAGCCGTCCCGCCCCGACCGCTTCATCCTGTAGAGGCAGGCATCGGCGATTTCCAGCGCAGCCTCCCAGTGCGCCGTGGCCTCGCCACCCACCGGCAGCGTGGACAGTCCGATCGAACAGGTCAGCTGGATCGTCGAACCGTCGGTCAACTTGAACGGGTGATCGTGCAGCGCGTCCAGCAGGCGCGTTGCCAGCTGCTGCTGACTGTCCAGCGTTGCCATCGGCGAGACCACGAGAAACTCCTCACCGCCCCATCGGATGCAGTAGTCCGAGCTGCGCACCACCGCCTGCAGCAGATCGGCAAATTCCACGAGCATCGCGTCGCCGACCGAGTGCCCGTGCTCGTCGTTGACGTGCTTGAAGCGATCGAGGTCGAGCAATGCGACGCCGGCGGCGCGGGATCGACCGTCCTCGTGCATCCGGCGCTGCAGGTAGGCGATGTGGCGGGGCAGCTGATGGGCGATGAAACGCCTGTTCTTCAGGCCCGTCAAGGCGTCGGATTCGCTGAGTTCCTCCAGCCTGCGATTGCTGGCATCGAGCTGCTCGTTGGCCCGTCTGAGTTCGTCGGTGCGCGAGGCCACGATCTGTTCGAGTTGCCGCTGCCGCCGACGCAGCAGCCGGGTCCGGGTCCAGTACGCTGCCCAGAGCGCGACGAGGACAATCAGCGCGATGAGCCCGCGGAACCAGGCTTGTTCATGAACGTACGGCGGAACGACCAGTTCGACCGAGGCAGGCTCGGGGCTCCAGGCGCCGGCATTGTTGGTCGCGATCACTTCGAAGGTGTAGGCGCCGGCCGGCAGGTTGGTGTAGTTGGCCGACCGCGTCTCGGTGACCTCGCGCCAGTCGTCATCGAAGCCGACGAGACGGACCCGGAAGCGCATGCTGTCCGGGTCGCGGAAACTCAGCGCCGTGAAACGGAACCGGACGTCACGCTCGCCGAGCGGCAGGCTGACCGATGCCGCGACCGCTTCATGGCGCTGGCTGCGCGTCTCGATGCCCGTCACGAGGACGTTGGGCGGCGTCTCGTTGGGTTCGATCCGGCCGAGCGGGACTTCGATCATGCCGTCCAGCGTGGGCAGCCAGAGACGATCGTCGCTCAGCACGCCCTTGGCGGTTCCCGCACCGTTGCAGCAGCGCGAGTTCTGCGCGCCGGCGTGACGGCTTCCATTGGACAGGAGCATCGCTCCGGTTGTGAACGGTAGGTCGCCGGCCTCGAACAGTTCGTCCACGCGGATGCGGAACAGGCCCTCGTGACTCGTGCCCCACAGCCAGCCCTCGTCCACGACCAGGTAGAACGCGGTATCCGAGGGCAGACCGCGCGACGGCGGCACATGGCGCCAGGTCCGGTCGCTTCCGCGGACCAGCAGGCCCTGCTTCAGCGTCCCGGCGACGAGCCGGCCACCGCCGAGGTCGGCGAGAACCGTGAAGAACGCGCTCCCGGCGACCGCAGGACCGTCGACCGGGCGTGCGCCTTCGTCGTCGAGCCAGTAGAGCCCGCGTTCCGTGGCCACCCACAGGCCGTCACCCTCGGCCAGCGTGTAACGAACGCTGAGCCGGTCCAGCGGCTCGATCGACGGGAGGGCGTGGGGACGCAGGTCGCGGAGATGGAAAAGGCCCTGTTCCGTGCCGACCCAGACGCGACCCGGCGTCGGCTCGCGCAGGCTGTAGACCGTTCCGACGGCCGGGAAGCCGTCGATCGGGATCGCCCCGTCCGGCGTTCGCACGGCCAGGCCAGCCTCGGTGCCGAGCAGCAGGTCGCCGCTCGCGGTCTCCAGCAGCGTGTAGGCCGACGGGTTCGGGAGGTCCGCAGCGTCGACGACGGTTCGGAAGCGTCCCTCGTCGAACCGGTCGACGCCCGTCTTCATGCCGATCCAGAGGCCCCCTTCGCGGGCCGGATGCATGGACCAGACGAAGGTGTCGCTCAACCCCTCGTCCTGGCTCCACTGGTTGTACCAGCCCGGCCACGCCCGATACAGGCCGTTCGTCGCGCTCCCCAGCCAGACATTGCCCTCGTGGTCCTCGGTCAGCGCCAGGATCCAGGGGAACCAGCCCAGTTCGGCCTCGCCGATCACGTCCCAACGGTCTTGCGCGAAGCGCCGGAACATTCGGCCGTAGGTGCTGATCCACAGCGTGCCGTGGCGGTCGACGTAGAGCCTCGATCCGCCCGGCAGTGGATTGCCGTCCGGACCGGTCGCGACCTCGAATCGGCCGGCCGCGAAGGTCAGCGTCGCCTGATCGGTCATCACCCAGAGGCGGCCGTCATGCCAGGCCAGCGCTTCGACCGGTTGATCGACATACGCCGCAGGCAGCGGCCAGGTCTCGACCTCGTTCCCGTCAGCGATCCTGACCAGCAGGCCCTGGCTGCCCGCGTAGAGGTCGTTGCCGGCAACGGCGACGCTGCGCACCTGGACGCGGGGCAGCAGTTGGCGCGCGCGGCCGTCCGGCTCCAGCACCGGCAAGCCTGGCGCGGCGGCCGCGACGCTGCCGTCGAGGCGCTCGGCGAAGCCGTGCACCGGACCGTCGAATTCCTCACCGAGGTCGGAGAATGCGGAAGCTTCGATCAGGCTCACGCCGTTGTGCGTCCCGACCCACAAGCGGTCCTGCGAGTCCCGGAACAGCGCGTGGATGTAGTTGCCGGCCAGGCCCGGCGTGGAACCGGTGACGAAGGTTTCGTAGCGCACGCCGTCGAAGCGGGCGAGGCCGACCTGCGTTCCGATCCAGAGGTAGCCTTCCGGACCCTGCTCCAGGGCGCTGACATGACTCTGCGGCAGACCCTCCTGGATCGACCAGCCGCGCGTCTCCCAGAACCTGAACGGCTTGTCGTACTGGGCCTGGACGACCCCGCCGACGACCGCCAGCAGGCACGCAGCCCACAGCCGCCTCCAGCCGGCAGGCAGCACCCAGCAGGGGGTCGATCGAGGTTCGGCGGTCAGCATCCAGTCGCGATGGGAAGGTCGTATCGAGCGTGACAGTACCAGAACGAACCGGCGCTGCGAAGCCCTGACGACGGGGGTTCGCGACCTGCACCGGGCCTTTTGTTGCAGGGATGTGACGCCGGTCGCGCGTCCCGCGATCAGTCGTCCAGCGAGACCACGCGTTCATCGCCCGGCGCCAGCTGAAGGTCGCGGATCCAGCGATCGGTCGCCGCGCGGATGCGCACGCTGTAGTCCCCGGCCGGAACCTCGACCGGCGCTTCGCCGACGAACCCGCCGGCAACCACTTCACCGGAGCCATCGATCACGTCGAAGGGAATCCGCAGCGACTGCTCCAGGGCCTCGCCCAGGGCCTCCGCTTCACCGGCATCGAGGTAGTCCCCACCGCCGAGCTCGGCCCAGGACCGGAACTCGTCCTTCAGCGCCTCGTCGTCGATCGCGAAGCCGACGATGTTGACGCGCAGGTCGACGCCCTGTGCGGCCAGCGCCTCGATCGCCGCGGCCGGGTCCCCTTCGCAGGTTTCTTCGCCGTCGGTGAGCAGGATGACCAGCCTTCGACCCTCGGCATCGCCCAGGTCGGAGGCCACGGCCGCCAGCGAGTCGGCGATCGGAGTACGCGCCAGGTTGATCGCCTGGATTTCGGAAACGGTGGCCAGGAACGCGGCCTTGTCGAGCGGCGCGAGGGGAACCTCGAGATCGGTCCGGCAACTGCCGGCCTCGCGATGGCCGTAGACTCGCAGCGCCAGGGGAATGCCATCGGGCAAGGCGCTCTGCACCGTGTCGCGGATCGCCGCCTTGGCGATCTCGATCCGGCGCGTGCCGTTCATTCGCTTGAGCATGCTGCCGGACGCATCGAGGATGATCTCGACCGCGCCGCGCGCCTCGGGCGCGACGCCAGCGTCACCGGCTTCGACCGCGATCGTCGCCGGCGACGGGTCCTCGACGGTTTCGAACGCGACCTCGACCTCGAAATCGACCGGCCGCTTCAGCCACGCCACCGCGCGGTCGAAGCCGCGGGCCAGCGCGCCGAGTCCGGTGATGTATTCGAAGTGTCCGCCGCGGACCATGGCCCAGTCCTGCATCAGGTCCAGCTCGATATCCGGATTGCTGCTGAACGCGCCCTCGGAGGTCAGCTTCATCGCGAACACCTGCGGGCGGCCTTCGCGCAGTGCCGGCCAGAGCTCGGCCGAAGTACTGGTCGCCGCATCGGTGAGCAGCAGCACCGCCTTCTTGCCTGGACGACCGACCATCGCGCGCGCCGCCACCGCCAGCGTACGCTCGGCGTCGCTGGAGCTGGTTTCCTGCGGATCGGCGGCCAGCATGCGCATCAGCGGATAGGGGTGGCCCTGCCAGTTGGCCAGCAGCGGCTCCGAGCGGCCGAAGGGCAGCAGGTTGACCTCGTCACGTCCGGGCTTGATGGTCTCGGCGTAGGTCAGCAGGGCGTTGGTGATCGTCGGCAACCATGCGGCAACGCTGCCGGACGTATCCCAGCTGAAGATCACCGAGCGCGGCGGCTCGTGGACTTCGAGAAAATACTCCGCACCCGGCTCGATCCAGGCCTCCCAGCGCGCCTCGACGCCATCGTTTTCCAGCGGGTAGAGCGCGACCTCTTCGCCGGCCGCGTCGACCAGGCGCGGGGCGCCCTCGATCGTGGGCCGGCCGGTCAGGGTCAGTTCGAGGCGGTTCTCGGTGCCGGTCGAGGACAGGCGGTACCACGACGCGTAGTCGTCGAGCAGCGCGCGCCCGGGTTCGGGCGCTCCCGGCCGCACGGGACGGGCCGCGGCCCGCGAATCGTTGTCGGGCCGCGTGGCCACGGCCGGCGGCACCGGCGGATCCACGGCCTCGTAGGGACCGACGTGCGCGTAGTGTCCCCACTCGCCCAGGACACTGTCGCCCGGCGCCTCGAACACCCGGATCCGGTCCGGATACTTGACCGAGCGGATCCCTTCGGGCACCTCGAATTCGAGTTTCACATAGCGCGCCCAGAGCGGCGCATCGAAGGCAAGCTCGACCGGCTGGTCGGTCAGCTCGGTCCCGGCCCCGTCGACGGACGTCCACGGACCCAGCGGCGAACGCGTGGCAACGGCCACCCGCACCGCGACCGGGTTGGTCCCGCCCGAGACCTCCGCGGCCATCGGCTCGATGGCGACCCCGTCGATCCGCGCGATGCGCGCGTGCTCGAAGCCCATAACGACCGTAGCGGCTTCCGCATTTCGCATCGGCGGCGAAGGCGACTCGTCGTCGGAGGCGAACAGGCTGCGCTCGCCGCCGCTGGCCCGGATCCAGGGTTCGGCCCAGACCAGGTGGCCGCCGTTGACCGGGTCGGCCAGGTCGTAGGGCGCGCCCGGCGGTTGCCAGTCCTCGGCGGCAATGACCTTGAACTCGCCGAGCTTGAGCACCTGCAGCTGCCGAGTGTCGCCCAGGCTGCCGGTGATCGGCATCAGGCGCGCGTAGCGGGCCGGCACCGGCGCATCCAGGACGAAGGCCTGCTCGGCGTTCTGGGCGGCCAACTCGCCGCGCAGAACCGTGTCGAAGGTCTGCCCGTCGAGCGAGAGCGCGACGGCGAACTCGCGCAGGATCCGGTTCGGATGGATCGTCGAGGTCGGATCGAGCAGGAAGCCCTGCACCGGCACCAGGGCATCACCGGCCAGGCGCACCGTGGGCTGCTGGTACGAGTCCGGGCCATCGGCGCCGGTGCGAATCGACGACTCGACCCAGCGGCCGTAGCGGGTCAGGCCGTCGAACAGCGGGTGGAAATCATCGAGATCGTCGTCGTCGATGTTCGGGCTGGCCACGACCTCGGCCCCGAAGCGGAGCGCCGCGGCGTTGAAGCCGCCACGCAGCGGCTGGTCCAGGTCCCAGTGGAACGCCGGCTCCACGGCCGCCGCGTCGATGTCGGTACGCACGGTCGCAACTGCGCCGGCGGACGCGGCGCCGTCGGACGCGCGCACGGACAGCTGCACATCGGGGCGTTCGACCGCGTCAGGTGCAATTTCTAGGGTGACCGGAATCGAGCTCGACTCGCCCGGGTCGAGGCGGATCGACTCGGGCAACCCCGAGAGCGTCCATTGCCGTGCGGTCAGGTGGGCGGTCAGGCGGAAGGTCTCGGCGACATCGGCCGGATTGCGCACGGTGACCGTTCCTCCGATGCGCTGGGACCAGGGCGAGAAGGCCTGGACCGCGACGTCGTCGACCGCCAGTTCGACCTCCGGAGCAACGCCCGGTTCGGTGCTCGCCAGCGACGTCAGATCGATGTCGTAGTCGAGGTTGCCGCTGATTTCCAGCCGGTAGTCACCGCCGGGCTGCAGTTCGGCGCGCTCGAGGCCGGCTTCGTGATCGTAATCGAACAGGTTGTCGCCCACCCGGTCGCCTTCGTAGATCCGCAGGCGCAGGCCGCTGACGCGCGGAAGCGCGATCGGCGTCGGTGCATCGACCGGCGGCAGCCGGTACCAGTCGGCGCTGGCCCGGGAGTTGCCGACCCGGCCGATCAAGCGGCCGTCGGGGGGGAACGGAGCGGCCAGGGCCCTCCAGTCGTTGGGCTCGCGGTCGGAGACAGGCTCGAGCCAATCGCGGCGCTCCAGGACCACCCGGTATTCGGCATCCGACGGATCGTTCGGAGACAGGAACACGCCGTATTCGCCGGGCGGCAGATAGCCGGTCCATTCCGAGGCCACGCCGGGTTCGCGATTGCGGCGCAGCTCGACGATGGTGGTCGCGTCGTCGCCGGCCGTCAGCCGGGTGCGGATCGTGCCGTCGGCCGGCGGCATGACCCGGAGGCGGACCTGTTCATCACCGAGCAACGTGAAGCGATACACGTCCGTGTCGCCGTCCTCGGCCATCAGTCCGAAGTACTCCTGGCCGAAGCGCATGCGCCGACCGTCGGAAAGCTCGTTGTTCGGCTCCAGCTCCATGCCTTCCGGCGGCGGACCCAGGGGCTGCACGCGGAGCGTGTAGTCGGCATCGGTGCCGCTGGCGGCGATCAGGTATTCGCCGGGCAGCAGGAACTGGTTTTCGAGCCGCACGCGGGTCTGGCCCTGAGCCGCGCGCTCGCTGGCGATCGTCGCCCCGCCGATCTGCTTCAGGTAAAGCTCGTGCAGGTCGTCGCCCTGGACCTGCACGCGCCAGAGCTGCGGATCGCCGGTCACGTTGAAGCGCCAATGGTCGGTCTCGCGCCCGTCGAAGCGACCGCGCCCGAAGCCCCGGTCATGGAGCGGGGCTGCGTGCTCGTGGTGGTCGTTCGGCTCGACCTCCTCGCCGGGCCGGATCGGGCCCAGGTCGGTCCAGGTCAACTGCCAGTCGACACCGTCCGGCCCGCTGTCGGACAACCGCAGGGTGTACTCACCGGGGGCGAAACCCAGGGCGAACTTCTCCGTGTGCTGCTCACCCCGATTGCAGTGCTGCAGCCGCTTCATCGCGATGCGCTGCAGGCACAGCTCGATCTTCGACTCGAGACCACCTTCGACGGCCAGATTCCAACGCTTCGCGGCAGCCTCCTCGTCGACTTCGAAGCGCAGCATGTCCGTGTCGCTCTCGTCGAAGCGGCCCCGGATCGTCTCACCGAAGGCAATCGTGGTCGGCTCGCGATCATTCGGCTCGGCTTCGCGACCGTCGGAGCTGACCGGTGTCCCGCGCGGTAACGCGATCCACTGGACCCCGGCCTCGGCCTGCTCGGTGCGGATGCGGTAGTCGCCGGCCGGCAGGCTCAGGCCGGGACGCAGCACCGGGCCGGTTCCGTCCGAGGTCAGCGACAGCAGCACCTCGCCGTCGGCGTCCTGCAGTTCAGCGGTCGCGCTATGGCCCAGCGCGCCCTGGAAGGTCAGCCCCCAGGCCCGCGCGGCCTCGTCCTCGTCGAGGTCGAAGCCGATCCAGGTCTCGCCCTGGGTCCAGACCACCTGTTTGCCGTTCGGCGAAAGCGCGACCGGGTCCTCGACGCTGTTGTCCTCGTCGACCACGCGCACCGATCCATAGTCGTTCTGTTCGAGCTCGACCGTGTAGGCACCCTGCCCGCTCGACTGCGACACGCCGAGCACGTAGACCCCGGGCGGCAGCAACACCGCCTCGGCCTGCACGGCGCGCCCGCCGTCGAGCGCCTTGAGCGTCAGCGGATTGCCCGGGCGTTCCGTCAACGTTTCGGGAATGCGTCCGCGCCCGTCGGCCGCGGCGGTGAAATCGAACACGTCGAGCTGGGTCAGCGCCCCGGCCCGGCCGGTCAGGCGGAGATTGAAGCGTCGGCCGGCATGGTCCTCGTCGACCACCAGCCGGTAAGCGTCCTGGTCCTGGCCGTCGAGCTCGCCCATGATGCGCAGCACGTCCGACCCGTCCGGCAGGGAGATCTTGACGGCCTGCTGGGGGCTGTCGTTGGGTTCGGCGTCGTAGAGCAGTACTATCGCAGACTGCACCGGGGCAGCCGCTATCAGGATCAGCGCGACCAGAAACCAACGAGCACGGAAATCACCAAAGCAATCGGAATGGGTCATCAGGTCCAGTCTCCATGATTCGACTCTCTGGCTCGGCCTCCGCGGTCCCTGTGGCGCAGATCGTGCGGTTAATCCGTATCCATGGTCATGAATGATTTGAACGCGAGCCGACGATTCTGGTCGACTCCCGACTATTTACGCGAAGCTGGGCGAAAGATCGCCAGATTCAGATGAACGCGACCGCAGGATGTTCGACATCCATCTCCACGGAGGCGTACAGCGTTCGCTCAACCTATGGAGGGCCGTGCCATGCTGCCGAACACCCTGTCGAATTCAAGCCCTGCTCTTCTGCGCCTACTCGTCGTTAGTGCAGCCGCTTGCGCTACGGCGATCGGTCTTGCAACGCTGCCCCCTGAAGTGCATGCGAAGATTCACTGGCCACCTCCGGAACCTGTCCAGCAGCGCGTTGAAGACGCCGTCCAGCTGATCGCGAAGCTCGAAGAACTGGTTCCGAAACCGATAGGGGACCTGAACGCGCAAGCGTTCGAATTCGAGTTCGACATCGAAGCTGTCGCACACCATGTCACGAACGATATTCGATACGAACCCTACTCGGGTGTGCTCCGAGGCCCCGACGGAACAGCATCGTTAGGTGCCGGAAACGCCTGGGACCAGGCCTTGCTCTTGGCAGCACTGATCAAGACCGTCGGTGCAGACGCACAGATCGTGGGTGGCACGCTGAGTCTTGAAGACGCCGAGCGCTTGCTGGAAGAAGCGTTGCGATCAGTGCCGAGTACCAGCGAGATCGAAGTAGACCACGAAGCGATTGCCGAGTTGCTCGGCGAGCTCGGTCCGCAGTACGCCGCTGGCTATCGAGAAACCATCGAGGGCCTTGACTCGACCGCTGCGTCTGGCTTGCTGGAAACAGGCGCGGGCAGGATTTCCGGTGAGCTCGTTCGACTGATCGATCGGTCGCAGGACGGATTTTCTCCGACGATTTCGGTACGGCCGCTTGTCGAGCGCATCGCCCAAGACTACGTGTGGGTTCGCTGGCGATTGGGGCAGGGAGATGAGTGGTCGATGCTGCATCCGGCGTTCGGCAGACAACAGGAGCCGGAGGTCGAAGCCGAACGGTATTTCGATGCCGAGGTGCCGGCCGAGTTCCAGCACCGAGTTTCACTGCAGTTGTTCATAGAGCGGGGAACCGAAAGCGGGAGCGCAGGTCCCGAGCTCGTGCCGGTGATGTCTGAATGGGATCGGCCGACGGCCAACCTCTTCAAGAACCAGGTCTACATAGGGATGGCCCCCAAGAGCATCGACGATGCGGCCGAATCGGCGGTTCTGGTGCCTGTGCTGAACGGCGGTGCAGCACCCGGCAGCCAGGCGGTCACCCGGCTCGGTCTGACTGCCGATTCGGCCGATATCAGCACTAATGCCGGGCGACTCTTCGCCACGGTTTCCTCTCGCGGCAGTACGGCCACCAGTGCACTGGGCGGGCTCACGGGCGACGGTCCGGCGGAAGAACGAAAGCTCCTTGGTGTCGTTCTTCGGGTGGTGCTGAAATCGCCCGATGGCGTTCGGACCATCGACCGCCGGGTCGCCGACCTGCGCGGGACACCAATGGAGTCGTTCCCGATCTCCGGAATGTTCCAGATGGTTGTGGATGTCCATGTCGGTGCCGAATCGCCGCAATCGGTCTATCACGAAATGCTGGCGTACTTCCCGCCGCTGATTCGGGCGGTCCCTCCAATGATGGCGTTGGCGCGAAACGCGATCTCAGTGCCCGAAATGGAAAGCTCCAGGGCCTACCGGGATCTCGGTCAACCTCGATGGTTCGATTTTCGGATCGCGGCCGGAGCCTTGGTGGCGGAGCAAACGGAAAACTCGTCGACGTTCCGTACGGGCCCCATGCTGGCCAGCCGCCGAACACGAACGATGCCGGATGGGCGGCTGCGGACCCTGATCGACATCTTCTCCAACCCATCCACGACCTTGAAACGGGGCACCGATGGCACGATCGAGATCGACATCGCTGGCAGCATTCGGCAAGGCGCACGTGAGACCCTGGTCGAATCGATGCTCGCCGGTCAGCCGGCCGGATGGAGTGAGCGTCGGCCGACCGCGCTGATCCAGGGCACGACTGGGTTGACCGGTTCGCGATTCGAAGACTGGCCGAAGCAGGCCGTCGAAGCGGCCAGGGCGGACCTGGAAGCCGGCTATCTCCTGGCTCTGGTCGATGACGCCGAGAATCACTGGTGGCGAGTGGATCCGACCAGCGGCGAAACGTTGGGCATGAGCACGCACGGCGGATCGGAGTTCGCCGAGTACTTGATCGCAACGGCAGGCGTGGCAATCTCGGTCGCGCTGTTCGCCTATAGCGTCCAAAGCTGCGACGAGCAGTACGCAGACAATCAGGACATGGCCGACTGCTGCATCGTCGGCAATCTCGGCCTGACCTACGCGACCTCTGCAGGCAGCGCGGTGGGTCAGGCGGCCACGACGACCGGAAACGCGCTGTATGCAGCCTCGGGTTCGCTCAAGGCGGCGCTGGGCTGGACGGCGGCGGACATCGGTACCGGTTTGGTGGTCGGCAATGCCGTCGATGGCGTCGGCGCTGCCTGCCGCGCCTACCTCGACCAGAACTGACCGCTCTCCCCGGTCTCCAACGGGCCGGAGAACGCCTGCTCGATCGTCTCCCGCCCTTTCTATAATCAGGGCTGGAACTCTCGCCCGGCCGCGCCATGACCCTGCTCGTCTTCTACCTCTTCCTCGCCATCGGCGTGTCGTTCCTCTGTTCGATCCTCGAGGCGGTGCTGCTGTCGATCACGCCGTCGCACATCGCGGTGATGAACGAGCGCGGCCATGGCACGGGCAGACTATTGCGCTCGCTGAAGCGCGAAATCGACCGGCCGCTTTCGGCGATCCTGACCGTGAACACCTTCGCCCACACCTTCGGCGCCGCCGGGGTCGGGGCGCAGGCGCAGGTGGTCTTCGGCCAGGCGTGGTTGAGCGTGATTTCGGCGGTGGTGACGCTGGCGATCCTGATCTTCTCGGAGATCATCCCGAAGACCCTGGGCGCGACGCACTGGAAGCGGCTCGCGCCGTTCACTGCTCACACCTGCCGCTGGCTGATCCTGCTGACCTGGCCCCTGGTGAAGCTTTCGCAGTACATCACCCGCTGGCTGGGCAAGGGCAAGAAGGGGCCGACGATTTCCCGCGAGGAGCTCAGCACGCTGGCCCAGGTCAGCCGCGACGAAGGCGAGCTGGACGACGAAGAAGCCGGCATCTTCGCCAATCTGATCCGCTTCGGCGCGATCCGGGTCGAGGACATCATGACCCCGCGCGTGGTGGTCGCGCGCTTCCAGCAGGATGTCACCCTGGACGACGCCCGCGCGCGGGACGGCGGGCTGACGTTCTCCCGCTACCCGGTATTCGGCACCGACGACGAGGACATCACCGGCTACGTGCTGAAGGCCGACATCATGCAGGCACTGGCCGACGGGCAGGGTTCGCGAGCGCTGGCAGAACTCAAGCGCGACGTGCTGTTCCTGCCGGAGTTCCTCTCCCTGCGCGTAGCGTTCAGCCAGCTGCTGACCGACCAGGAGCATTTCGCGGTCGTGGTCGACGAGTACGGCGGCTTCACCGGCCTGGTGACGATGGAGGACGTGCTCGAAACCCTGCTCGGCATGGAGATCGTCGACGAGAGCGACACCACCGAGAACCTGCGCAAGCTGGCCCGCGAACGCTGGGTGCGCAGGGCGAGGAAGATGGGCCTGGAGCTGCCCCACACCGTCATGGCGAACCGGGGCGACGCCCTGGACGAGGTCTCGGACGAGGTCTCGGACGAGGTCTCGGACGAGGTCTCGGACGAGGCCAGTGACGACGGCAGTGACGACGGCAGGGACGAGCGCGCGGACAGGAACGGCAACGACGCCGGCTGAACGAGGCCCGGTCGATCGCTCGACCGGGCGGAGTGTGGGTCAGGCGCCGCGTTCGGGGCGCATCCACAGGGCGTAGAGCGCGGGGACGAACAGCAGCGTGATCGCCGTACCGACCACGACCCCGCCGATCAGCACGTAGGCCAGCGGCCCCCAGAAGCTGTCGAAGGTCAGCGGCACGAAGGCCAGCGCCGCCGCCAGCGCGGTCAGCACCACCGGCCGCGCCCGGCGCACCGCCGCCTCGACGATCGCCTCGAAGGGCGGCATGCCTTCGGCGAGGTTGTCGCTGACCTGCTGGGTCAGGATCAGGGTGTTGCGCATCAGGATGCCGGCCAGGCCGATCAGGCCCAGCAAGGCGACGAACCCGAACGGCTGGCCGAAGACCAGCAGCGCCAGGACGGCTCCGATCAGGCCCAGCGGCGCGGTGGCCACGACCACGAAGGTGCCCGAGAACGAACGCATCTGCAGCATGATGAAGATCAGCATCAGCGCGACCATCAGCGGCATCAGCTTGTTGATCGACGCGTCGGCCTTGCCCGACTGCTCCACGGCGCCGCCGATGTCGAGGCGGTAGCCGGTCGGTAGCGAGGCTCGCAGGTCCTCGAGTTCAGCCCAGATCTCGTTGGTCACGTCGTTCGGCTGCGCGCCGGCGATGTCGGACTGCACCGCGACGAACGGCTGGCGGTTGTAGCGCTTGATCACCGGCGGCTCGAAGCGCACCGCCAGCTGCCCCAGCTGGGCCAGCGGCACCTTCCGGCCATCCTCGGTCTTCAGCTCGAGGCCCATCGGATCGACCGGACCGCCGTCGACCTTGCCCCGGACCCGCAACTGCACGGTGCGGAGGTCCTGGCGGATCGCGCCGACGGCCAAACCGTGGCTCTGGAACTCGAGCTGCTCGGCAACCTCGCGGGGCGTCAGGCCGATCCTGCGCAGGCGCTCGGCATCCATTTCCAGGAACGCCACGGGTACGCGCTCGTTCCACTCCAGGTGCGGGTCGAGCGTGTTCGGGTGTGCCTCGACGATGTCGCGCACCCGGTAGGCGATCTCGCGCAGCCGATCCGGGTCGTCGCCGACCACGCGGAAAACCACCGGCCAGATGACCGGCGGCCCGAACAGCAGCTGCGAGACCCGCACGCGGGCCTCCGGAAACTCGCCGTCGGCGATGTGCCGGTTCAGTTCGGCCATGACACGGTCGCGCGCTTCGTCGTCGTCGGTCACGGCGACGATCTTGGCAAACGCGGGATCGGGCTGCTCGGGGTTGGCCGAGATGAAGAAGCGGGGCGCACCGGCACCGATCCAGGCCGACAGGGACCGGACCTCGTCCATGTCCTCGAGCAGCGCCTCGACCCGGCGCGCGGTGGCGTCGGTGTTGCCGATGGCCGAGCCGGGCGGCAGGAACACGCTGACCAGCACCTCGGGACGATCGGAGCCGGGAAAGAACTGCTTGGCCACGGGACCGGCCATGCCCGCGACCGCGGCGACCAGAAGGCCGACCGTAACCAGCATCACGACCACGCGGTGGCGTACGCAGGTTTCGACCAGTGCGCGCAGCCGCCGGTAGGCCGGCGCGTCGTAGGGGTCCCGGTCGTGCCCCGCCGCCTGGCCGCGCGACAGCAGTGCTGCGCCCAGGTACGGGGTGAAGGTGACCGCCACCAGCCACGAGATCAACAGCGCGAAGGCCAGCACCCAGAAGATGTTGCCGGCGTACTCGCCGACCCCGGACCGGGCGAAGCCGATCGGCACGAAGCCGGCGACCGTGACCAGCGTGCCGAACAGCATCGGTGCGGCCGTGGCCCGCCAGGCGAAGGCTGCGGCGTCGATCCGCTCCAGCCCTTCGGCGATCTTGACCAGCATCATCTCGATCGCGATGATCGCGTCGTCGACCAGCAGGCCCAGCCCGATGATCAGCGCGCCCAGGGTGATCCGGTCCAGGTTCATGCCGGCGGCGTTCATCAGCAGGAAGGTCAGGCCCAGGGTCACCGGGATCGCGATACCGACGATCAGGCCGGCGCGGAAACCGATGGCGAGAAAGCTGACCGCCATGACCACCAGCACGGCGATCAGGAACTTGATCTGGAACAGGTCGACGGCCTGAGCGATCGCATCGGCCTGGTTGGTCAGGATCGAGAGCTCCATTCCCAGGGGCAAGCGCTCGCGCTCGCGCTCGACGAAACCGGCGAGCCGATCGCCGAGCTCCAGCCCGTTGGCCCCTTCTGCCATGACCACGCCGAGGACCAGCGCATCTTCGCCGTCGGCGCGCACCAGGAAACCCGGCGGGTCTTCGTAGCCGTGGCGCACCGTGGCCAGGTCGCCGAGCGTGACCAGCCGGTCGCCGCCGGGACCGGCGTCCGGCGATGCGATCGGAATCGATCGCAGCTCGTCCAGGTCGTCGATCCGGTTGTCCAGCCGCAGGTGAACCCGCGGCCCGTCGGTCTCGACCTGGCCGGCCGGGCTCAACGCGTTCCATGCATTCATCGCGTCGAAGATCTGCGCCGGCGACAGGCCGAGGTTGACCAGGGCGGCGTTGTCGAACTCGACGAACACTCGCTGCGGGCGTTCGCCGATCAGCAGCGCCTTGTTGACGCCCTCGACCCGGGCGAGCCGGTCTCGAACGTCCTCGGCGACCCGGGTCAGGTCGCGCATCGGCAGGCCCGGCGCGGTCAACGCGAGAAGCTGGAAGTAGACATCGGCGAAATCGTCGTTGACGATCGGGCCGATGACCCCGGCCGGAAGCCTCGGCTGCTCGTCGCGCATGCGCTTGCGGACCTCGTAGAACAGCTGCGGCAGCGCTTCGCTGGGCGTGTAGTCGTGGAACTCGACCTGCAGGTCGGCCCGCCCGGGGCGGATCGAAGTCTCGATCCGGTACAGGTTCTCGACTTCCTGGATGCGCTTTTCGAGCCGATCGACGACCTGGTCCTGGAGTTCTTCGACCGTCGCGCCCGGCCACTCGGCCGAAACGACCAGCACGCGCACGGTAAACGCGGGATCCTCGGCCCGGCCCAGGCTCACGAACGCGTACGCGCCGCCGAGGATCGACAGGAGCAGGAAGAACAGCGTGACCGAGCGCTGTTCGACCGCGATCCGCGACAGGTTCGGAATCTTCACGGCGCCGGTTCGTCGCGTTCCAGCGCCCGCACCGGCATGCCCGTCTCGAGCAGGTGGGTGCCCAGGGCGATCACCTCGTCACCGGGGGCCAGGTCGCCGCGCGGCAGGTCGGCCAGGATGCGGGCGTGCTCCGTGTCGATATCGACCAGCGTGACCGGAAGCGGCTGGGCGCGGCCGTCGACGATGCGCCAGACCTGCGGCCCGAGGCCCCGTTCGTTGATGGCGCCGATCGGCACCTGGAGCAGCGGTGTGGTGCCGTCGATGTCCAGCTCGAGCCGAACGACCGAGCCGAGCCGCGGCGCTGCAGCCGCGTCGTCCAGGGCGTAGCGTGCCGACCAGGTCCGGGTGACCGGATCTGCCGACCCGGCGATCTCCCGCAGGCGCAACGTCGCGCCGGCGTCCGGCCCCGTGAGGAGCCGCCCCGTTTCCGGCTCGCCGACCGCTTCCGGCAGGTCCACGGAAATCTCGCGCGCGCCGTCCAGTGCCAGCCGAGCCACCGGTTCGCCGGCCGCGACGACCTGGCCAGCTTCGGCCAGCACGTCGATCACCACGCCGCCTTCGCGCGCCGCGAGCGTGGCGTAGTCCAGCGCATTGGTGGCCTGCTCCAGGCGGGCCCGGGCCGCCTCGGCCCGCTCACGCGCCGAGGCCTCGGCCAGCTCGAAGCGTTCGAACGCCTGCGCGCTGATGAACTCCCGCTCCAGCAGGTCGCGGTTTCTGCGCGTCTCCCCGGCGGCGGTCGCCACTTCGGCCTCGGCGGCCTCGAGATCGGCCCGGGCCACCTCGACGGCCTGGGCCAGGTCCCGGGGATCGAGTTCGAACAGCACGTCACCGGCACTCACGCGCTGTCCGGCGTCGATCCGGCGCCGGTCGATCCGCCCGCCGACCTGGAACGCCAGCGGCAGCTCGTGACGGGCGCGGACCACGCCGGACAGCTGTGCACCGCGGCGATCAGCCGATTCGATGGGTGCGGTGAGCACCCAGCGCGGTCCGGATGCGCCCGGTACGGAGCTCGGCTCACCACAGCCGCTCAACAGCAGCGCGCCCAGCGCCGCCGCGGCAAGCGCACCCGTACTCCGTTGCATTGACAGACGCACCGCAACCACCCAGACTATTTGTGAACGGAGGCGTATCGTAATTGAATCGGCCCGCGATGTGTAGACTCGACCTCCTCGTCCGACGACCACGCGGGCCACCACCCACGAGGAAACCCGACCGCATGACTTCCCCCTGCACGCGCAAGACTTCGATCCGCCGGAAGCGGTGCCGTGGGTGACACCGGCCCGGCAAACCCCGCGCGTGCGCGCAGCGTCGGTCGGCCGGTCGACCCGGCCAAGGACCGCGAAATTCTCGCCGCCGGCCGCCGACTGCTGTTCGGCGTCGGCCCCGAGGCCGTAACGATGGAAGCGGTGGCGCGCGAGGCCGGCGTGGCCAAACCGACACTGTATCGGCGCTATGCCAACCGCGACGAATTGATCGCTGCGGTCGCCGAAGCCGAGGCCGAGCGGATGGCCGGCCGCTTCGGGGTGGTCCCGGGCAGCATCGACGACCTGCGGTCGGCGCTGGTCGACTTCGGCTGCACGCTGACCGGGTTCCTGCTCAGCGCCGAGCATCTACGCTTCATCCATGCGCTGGGCGCCTCGGACCGGATGGCCCAATCGACCCGGGACTCGATCTACACCCACGGCCCGCGCGGCACCCACGAGCGGCTCGCCGGCTGGCTGGCCACGGCCCATCGGCGCGGCCTGCTCGACTGCCGCGATCCGGTCCATGCGGCCGAGCAGTTTCTCGGCATGCTGATGGGGCTGGACCTGGTGCGAACGCTGTACCACGTGCCCCTGGTCCGCGATGCACGAGCGACCGAAACGCGGGTCAGCCGGCTGGTCGACGACTTCCTGCGCCTGCAAGCGGTCTGAAGCGGTGCCGAGGATGTGCCCGGGCGCACCCCACTCCTGCCAGGAACTCAGCCGCGCTCGGCCTGCGCTTCGATCAGACGGCTGAAGTCGTCGGCCGACCCCGGGCGCCCGAGGTGGAACCCCTGGGCCAGCGGGCAGTCTTCTTCGGCGAGCACGGCCATCTGCGACTCGGCCTCGATGCCCTCGGCGATGACGTCCATGCCGAGCGCATGGCCGAGGCGGATGGCCGAGACCACGAGCTGCAGGTCCGCCGGGTTCTTCTCGAGACCGTGGAGAAAGCGCCGATCGATCTTGAGGGCATCGAACGGATAGTCCCGCAGGTAGCCCAGCGACGAGAACCCGGTGCCGAAATCGTCCATCACCATGCCCACCCCGCTCTCGCGCAACGTGCGCATGGTGCTCAGCACGGAATCGGCACCACTGAGCAACACGCCCTCCGTGATCTCGAGGCTGATCGACGAGGGTGCGAGGCCGTGCTCGCGAATGGCCGACAGCAGGTCGTCGGCCAGCGCCTCGTCGCGGAACTGGCGCGGCGACACATTGATCGACAGGCGCAGGTCCGTGTGGCCCTCGGCATGCCAGCCCGCGAGCTGGCGCAGGCCGGTTTCGATCACGAAGGCACCGATCCGGTCGATCAGGCCGACGTGCTCGGCCAGCGGAATGAACTCGGCCGGCGAGACGGCGCCGAGTTCCGGGTGCTCCCATCGCAGCAACGCCTCGGCCCCGACCACGCGCCGATCGCTGACCCGGACCACCGGCTGGTAGACCAGCGAGAGTTCGCCCCGGCCGAGTGCCGAGCGCAGCGCTTCTTCGATCTCCAGCTGGCGAGATACGTCTTCGTTCATCGCCGCGGTGAAGAACTGGAAGCCGTTACGACCTTCGTTCTTGGCGTGGTACATGGCCGTATCGGCATTGCGCATCAGGTCGTCGGCCGAATCGCCGTCCTGCGGGGAAACCGCCACGCCGATGCTCGCAGTCAGCATGATCTCCCGGCCTTCCAGGGAAAACGGATTGCGGAAGGCCTGGAGCAGTTTCTGGGCCACCGCAGCGACGTTGCGCTCGTCGACGTGATCGTCGACCAGGATCAGGAACTCGTCGCCGCCGATCCGCGCCACCGTGTCCTCCTCGCGAAGTTCGCCGACCAGCCGCATCGCGGCCTGCTTGAGAATCCGGTCGCCGACCGCGTGGCCGAGCGTGTCGTTGACCTTCTTGAAATGATCGAGATCCAGGAACAGCACGGCCACCGGCGCGTTGATGCGCCGGGCGTGACGCAGGCTCTGGTTCAGTCGATCGAGCGCCAGCACGCGATTGGGCAGCCCGGTCAGGCTGTCGTAATGAGCCAGGCGAAACAGCGCCTCGGCATCGCGCTTGCGCTCGGTGATGTCCTGGGCGAAGCCCCGCAGCCGGGGCACCGAATCGTCGCCCTCGTACAGGTCGGCGTGAACCTTGATCCAGCGCAGCTCGCCGTTGTCCGGCCGGATGATGCGGTGCTCGATGCTGTAGGGCTGACCGGTCTCGACCGTCTCGCCCAGCGTGGCCTCGACCCGGTCCCTCTCGCCCGCCGGCGTCAGGGCCAGCACGCTGGAGCGGGTCAGCGCACGATCGCCGACGCCGAAGACCTTGCGCCATTCGTCCGAGGCCTGGAAGCGCTCCGAGCCGACTTCCCACTGCCAGCTGCCCAGCCCGGCCAGGGCCTCGGCGTGGCGGCGCAGCGCCTCGCTGGCCCGCAACCGGGCCTCGACTTCGTTGCGATCGATCGCGGCCCCGACCAGGTCGCCCAGGACCTGCAGTAGCGACGCTTCGCGGTCGCTCCATACCCGCTCGCGGCGCACCGAGTCGAAGCCCACCAGGCCGATCAGGCGCTCGCCCGACACGACCGGCAGCGTGATCAGCGAACGAATGTCCTCATCGTCGAAGATGGCCTTCTCTTCGTGCCACTCGGGGCCCAGGTCGGCCACGCTGGAGATCACCACCGCCTCGTGGCGCTTGAGCTGCCGGAGCAGGCACGGGATGGTGGTCGAGGGCATGTCCTGCAGGTTGGTGATCTCCGGAGAGATGCCATCGGCGACCCATTCGTGGGTGTTGGTGTAGCGCGCGAGATCGTCGCTGAAGCGGATCAGGTAGGCCCGATCGACGTCGCACCATCGACCGATCCGTTCCAGCGTCTCCGACATCACCTGGTCGAGGGTCGACTGGCTCGACTGGATGAACTCCCTGGACGCATCGACCATCAGGCGCTGCAGGCCGATCGCGTACTCGAGGCGCTGGTTGGACAGGTGCTGTTCGGTGACGTCGAGCAGGGCGCCGACCAGGCGGGCCCGGCCCTCCTCGTCGAGGACCACGTTGACGTTGTCGCGCAGCCAGACCTCCGACCCGTCGCGGGCCAGCATCCGGTACTCCATGGTGTGCGAGCGCCGGGCCCGGGCTTCGCGTTTGCAATACGACACCACCCACTCACGATCCTCCGGGTGGATATGGTCGGGCCAGAAATCCGGATCGGACAGCCAGTCCTCTGCGTTGAAGCCCAGTACTCCCTCGATCTCGGAACTGACGAAATCGAACTTCAGCGTATCGGCGTCGGCCTCCCAGAGGACGGCAGCCGTCGACTCGACCAGCGTGCGGTAGATCGCCTGCGATCGAGTCCGCTCCTCGGCCTCGTCCTTGAGCTGGATGCGCCCGCTGATCAGGCGTTGAGTGCCGCGCGCCAGGCGGATACTGACCGCGACCAGGGCCAGGCTGTACAGGCCGAGCGCGGTCAGGATCCAGTCGTCCGACGGGGTCTCCGAGATCAGCAGGCGGTGCATGAACGGCAGGATCGCGCCGGCCAGGAAGCCGACGGCAATCGGCCAGCTGCCGGCGAGGTTGACCACGCCGCCGGCCACCATGCCGGCGATCACGAACAGCAGCAGGCCCTGCTCCGGCCCGGCTTCCGGGCGATACAGGACCCAGGCCGTACTGCCCCAGACCAGGCCGCCGAGCACGGTGGCGATCGCGAACAGCACGAGCCAGCGGTTCGGATGAAGGTAGTGATCGCGGGACCGGCGCAACGCAAGCAGCAGACCGATGCGCACCGCCGAGACCACAAGGAACAGACCGATCCAGGCCAGCAGCGGGCCTTCGGGCCGGATCGGGAAATGGACCGCAGCGAGCAGGGCGACGACCGCAGCGCCGATGATCACCGACAGCGGCACACCGCTGAACAGCGCTCGGACCTGCTCCACCCGGATCCGGTGGGACAGTGAGTGCCTGCAATCCGTCTGCTGCTCCACCAACGTCGGTCCCCTGCATCGAACAGAACGGAGCCATCGCGCGGGGTAGTCCGCGCGAATCAAGCCTTCCCAGTCAACCCCGGGGTCAAGGCTAGGGGAAGCGGGGGCAAAAGGCAAACCACGCTCTGAGTCACACTCTAGACTGCTCGCCAGTCCCTGTCATGAACCACGATGCCTCGAACGAACACCACGCACCTCGATGTCGCCGTCCTCGGCGCCGGATTCGGCGGCCTCGGCATGGCTTGCCGGCTGCGTGCCGCGGGCTGTCGGACCTTTCGCGTTTTCGATGCGGCCGCAGGCGTTGGCGGCACCTGGTGGGTCAATCGCTATCCCGGCTGTGCCTGCGACGTGCCGGCGCACCTGTATTCGTTTTCCTTTGCGCCGAACCCCGACTGGACCCGTCGATTCGCGCCTCGGGCGGAGATCCAGGCCTACCTCGAGCGGGTCGCACGCGACCATGACCTGGCCCCGCACCTCGAACTGGGCTGCAGGATCGAGCGCGCACGCTGGGACGAGGAACGGAATCTCTGGCGGCTGGACGACGCGCACGGCCGTCGCTGGACCGCCGACGTCGTGGTCTCGGCGCTGGGTGGCCTGTCGCGGCCGTTGCGACCCGACCTGCCGGGCCTGGACGATTTCGCCGGGCGCATCCTGCACACCCAGGCCTGGCCGGACCGGCTCGACCTGGCCGGGCGGCGGGTAGCCGTGATCGGCACCGGCGCCACTGCGGCCCAGGTCGTGCCCGAGATCGCCCCCGAGGTCGAACGCCTGGACGTCTACCAGCGCACGCCGAACTGGATCCTGCCCCGCCCCGATCGTCCGATCCGGCGCTGGCAGCGCCGCATGTATCGGCGCTTCCCGCTGGCCCAGAAGCTGGTCAGGTTCTCGATCTGGCTCGGCTCGGAACTGCGCGTTCCGGGCCTTGCCTGGTCCAACCGCCTGGCCGCCGGTCATCGTATGCTGGCGCTCCGGCACCTGCGCCGGCAGGTGCGCGACCCGGATCTGCGCCGTGATCTGACGCCCGACTATGCGATCGGCTGCAAGCGCGTGCTGCGCTCCAGTGACTACTATCCGGCGCTGATGCGAGACAACGTCGGCCTGGTGACCGCGCCGATCCGGCAGGTCGAGGCCAACGGAATCCGCGACATCCACGGCCGGTTGCGACCGGCCGACACGCTGGTCCTCGCCACCGGTTTTCGCGCCACCGCCCCGGTACCGAAGGGCATGTTCATCGGTCGCGGGGGCATCGACCTTGCCGAAGCCTGGGCCGAGGGGCCGGAGGCCTGGCGCGGGGTTGCCGTTCACGGCTTTCCGAACCTGTTCCTGCTGATGGGGCCGAATACCGCGCTGGGCCACAACTCGGTCGTGTTGATGATCGAGGCCCAGATCGGCTTCGTGATGAAAGCGCTGGAGGCGCGTCGTGGCAAGGTTCTCGAAGTTCGGGCGGACGCCCAACGCAAGGACAACGCCTGGCTGCAGCAGCGGCTCGCCGGCACGGTCTGGAACTCGGGGGGCTGCAGCAGCTGGTACCGTCACCCCGTGTCCGGGCGCAACGCCACGCTCTGGCCGGGCTTTACCTGGACCTATCGCCGGCGGCTCCGCCGCTTCCGTCCCGCGGCCTTCGAGCGGTACGCGCCAGGCGAGTCGTCGGCCGGAAAATGAAAACGCCGGCGCGGGGCGCCGGCGTCGAAGGGGTTGCTGCTGCCGCGACGGCTTACGGCGTGTCGTACACCCGGTGCAGCACGGTCAGGAACTTGGTCGGTTCGCGATCGTCGACGTACTGCTGAAGGATGTGGTAACTCTTGCCGGCCTCGACCACCAGTTCGATCGTGTTGTAGTCCGTGTCCCGGCGCGAGCGCGGATTTCTCCAGTCCAGGCCCGGGGGGCGGCGGACCTTCGAGCGCACCGTGATCTCGTAGCGGCCGGGCTCGAGCCACAGCACGTCCCGATCGCCGACGATGTTCCGGCCGTCGATCATGATGAACGTGACCTCGTAGAGCTCGTTGGCCGGGTAGCCGGGGAAGCCGACGATCTGGGCGGCATCGGGGCCGGGCCGGGTCAGCGGCAGCGCCTGGGCCGGTGCTGCGGCGATCATCATCAATGCCGCGGACAAGGTACCCAGAAGGGTCGCGGAAAACAGTGTGCGGATGCGGGTGTTCATGGCAAACCTCCGTTGCGTGGATGAACGTACTGTGACGTGGATCCAGAATGCGCGGTCCGTGGCGAAGAATCGATGGGAAGGACCTGAAATCTGCCGGAAATCGACCTGAAACAGGCCGGGACCGGGGCTCTCAGAGTCCCCCGGCGCGGATTCCGGGCCAGTGCTCGGCCAGGTCGCCGGCCAGGGCGCCGGCCACCTCGCTGGCCGAAACCGGCTCACCGGGTTCGCCCACTGCGGTTCCGGTCCAGACCACTTCGCCGCGCGGCAGGCGCAGCAGGCGGGCCTCGATTCGCCAGCCGTCCCGGTCGTTCAGCCGATCCGGAATCAGGCTGCCTTCGAGCACCAGCGATGCGCCGAGCTCGGCGGCGACGAACTCGGCTCGGGCGCTGCCGGTGAGCGTCTCGCCCATCGATGTGCGGCCGATCAGCACCAGCCCCTCGAGTTCGGCCTGCCACAGGGCGGCCAGCAGCGTATCGGCCAGCACCAGGTCGAGATTGGTCGCATGGCCCGCCGGGTCGACCGCCGGGTCGACCAAGAAGCCGACCATCGGGTCGCCGAGCATCTCGAAGGGCACCACGGCCAGCCGCGGGGGGCGGTCGCCGGCCCCGTCGATGTCGATCACCCACCACGCAATCAGCGCAGCCACGCCCAGTACCAGCACCAGACCCGCGACCCGGCCCCACGGACCGCGGCGGCGCACTGCCTGCCCGGCGCCCGGACCCGGCCCGGCCGAACCGGTGGCGGCCGGCATTCCGCTGGCCGGCTCGGTCTGCAGTTCGGCATGAAACCGGTAGCCGCGGCGCGGCACCGTTTCGAGCATGGACTCCGGCGCGCCGGTCGCGCGCAACGCGTGGCGCAGTTCCTTGACCAGCGCGGACAGCCCGGACTCGAAGTCGACCACCCGGTCTTCGCCCCAGACGGCCAGGCACAGGCGCTCTCTATCGACAACCTCCCCCGCATGGGCAAGAAAGGTCTCTAGCAAGGTCGCCACCTGGGGCCGCAGGGTCTGCGTAGCGCCTCCGGCGCCCCGCAGGGAGCCGTCGGAAGGATCGAATTCGAGCCCTGAAAACCGGATCTGCGCCATTGCCTCGTGCCTCGCCGGGTCGTCCGTCCACCATTGTGCCGAACGCGCTGGTGAGAACCATGGAAAGAGCCTGAATCTTCCCTGAAAAGCCGCGGAAATGCGAACCCGGCGCGCACGGCGGCCGGGACCGCTAGACTTCCCGGTCGGACCGGCCGCAGCTTCGCCGGCCGCGCCCTCGAATCCGCGCCGGAGAGCCCCCATGACCGAACCCGCCCTGTACGCCGTCTGCCTCGGGGGCCGAGCCCCGGGATGCAACATCGAACTCCACGACGTGGTGTTCGCGGTCGGCGACTCCCTCGACGACATCCACACGCAACTGCTCGATCGCTGGTTCGGCGAACCCGGCCGGGTGCACGTCGACGCCTGGGCCCGCGTCGAGACCGTGCCGGGGCACCGGGTGCGCCTGCAGCGCGAGCCCGCCGACGGCGGACCTGGCCTCTACTTCGTCAACATCGGCGGCTACGCGCCCGGCGAACTGCTCGAACGCCACGCCTACGCGCTGTATGCCGGCGACTCGGTCAGCGAGGTCAAGGCCAGGGCGAAGGCCGAACTGCTGACCGGCCGGGACTCGGTCCACCGCGACGACCTCTACGCCATCGACGACCTGCTGGCGATCGATCGTGTCGAGGGCTGGCACGTCGTCGTTGAGCCCGACCCGAACGCGGCCGCTCCGGAGGTCACCAACGGCTACTTTCCGCTGCCGCGGGCCACGATCGAGGCGTGGAAGCGCGCACGGGGCCTCGACTGAGCCCCCGGAGGGCGCTCAGCTGCGCGGATCGGCCTCGGGCTGATTGACGAACAGCAGCACCATCGCCGAGGACACCGCGTACATGAACGCCCCCTCGAGCGAGGCCAGGCCGATCTCGGTCTGCCACATCTGGTAGAGCGCACCGCCGAAGGCCATGAACAGGCCGACCCAGAGCAGCAGCGCCAGGCCGCAGCCGAACACCGCCAGCGTGCGCGCCCGGGCGAACTCGGCAACACCGCCGGCACGGGCATTCCACATCTTCACCGCGCCGGCGATGCAGAGCACGCCGATCGCGCTTTCCGTGGCAATGACCAGCGCCAGCGCGAAGCCGACCAGCACCGGCGCCGTGACCGGCGGCAGCACGGGCTCGTCGTAGATCGCCTGGTCGGCCATCGACAGCACGTAGGCCACAGCATTGAATGCTCCGTCGATGTTGACCAGGTTGCTGATCGCGTAGAAACCGGCCTGCAGGCCAACGGCCAGGACCAGCAAGATCTTCAGGATACGAATCGCGTGCATGTCTCCCTCCGGCGCACCGCGCCGTCGAGCCCGCTTCAGTCCCGCCGACCGCTCTTCCTGCGCATCAGCCTACGGTGCGGCCGGGCCTGCGCGCAAGGTGCCTCGTGCGGCGAGCGCTCCAGCCCCCCGTTGACGGACATGCCGTTGACGGACCGAAGGCATGATTCGACGATGAATTCCCTGATCCGCATCCTGTTCATCATCGGAGTCGCCGGCATGGCCAACGCCGAGGAACGCCTGCTCGACGACTTCAACCGCAGCGACGGCCGCTCCGCGTTCGGAACGGACTGGACCGGATTCACCGACCGCGTCATGGGCGGCCTCTCCGACCTCGAAGTCGGCTACCTGGAAACCGGCCAGGGTCCGGCCCTGCGGATGCGCGGCACGGTCCGCCTGGACAACAACGGCGGCTTCGTCCAGGTGAGGCTGCCGCTGGTGGTCGATCGTCAGCCTCTCGACGCGTCGGCCTTCGACCGCTTCGTGGTCGAGGCGCGCGGCAGGCCGGGCCCGTACTACCTGCACCTGCGCACTCCCCGGACCCGCCGACCGTGGGCGTACTACCGCGCCGCGCTCGACATCGGCGAGGACTGGCAGCGCATCGAAATCCCCCTGAGCGCGTTCGACGGCGTGGCGATCGACGAGCCGCTGGACCTCTCCCGCCTGCTCTCGGTGGCGCTGGTGGCCTACGGCGAAGAATTCGAGGCCGACCTCGTGGTCCGCCGGATCTCGCTCATGGGTGCGGCTGACACGCCGGGCAGCGATACAGCCGGCGACCGCTGACCGCGACCTTCTCGATCTCACCGTCGCAGGCAAGACAGGCCTGGCCAGAGCGCGAAAACACGTAATGCCGATAGTCGCGGCGCCTCCAGCCGGCATTCTTCAGTTGCCCGGCCCGCTCGGGATCGTTGGTGATTCCGCCGGTTTCGACAGACCGCCACATCATCGTGTGCGCAGCCTCGGCCAGCGCCCTCCGCTGACGGTCGTCAAGATCCATCGGACGGTGCTTCGGCGACAGGCAGGCCTCGAACAGGATCTCCGACCGCAGGTAGTTGCCGACGCCGGCCAGGAAAGCCTGGTCCAGGAGCAGGTGGCCGAGCTGTCGGCGGCGGAATGCGTCGCGTCCGATCCAGTCGACGATCTCGCCGATTCCGGCCTTGCTGGACAGCACGTCGAGGCCGGCGCGCTCGAGGAAGGGGTGCGTCTCGCCGGGCGGGATCCAGTCGATCTCGGACGCGCTGTAGAGCAGCGCCGACTTCGCTTCGGTCGAGAGCGCAAGGCGCAGCTGACGACCCGTGTCCGGCCGGCGGTCGGGACCGGAGACCATCCAACGACCGTAGAGCTGGTTGTGCGTATAGACCCGCGCGCCGTCGTCGAACACGAGAAGCAGCGCCTTGCCGAGCGTGGTCACTTCCGGCGGCGGTCCGCCGACGCGAGCCGCCAGGGCCCGGTCGACGTGGTCGAACGCGCAGGAGGCTTCGGTCAAGGGCGTGCGGCCCAGGGCGCGCTGGATCCGCCGGGCCGTGCGATACATTTCCGGTCCTTCGGGCATCGGGTGAACGGGTTCAAGGGAACGCGGATGCTAGCCTGCCGGCATGCGTCGAATCGTCAATCCTCTCCGGGCCGGCCTCGCTACCGCCCTCGCTTGCGCCATGGCGGTCCACGCCGGCGAGGCACTGTCGGCCGATTCGATCGAGTTCGCGCCGGTCGATCTCGAGACCTGGGCCGAGCGCAGCTTCGCCGGCGAGACCACCTATTCCCGGGTCTCTGCCCGGGCGGCCGGCACCGACCACGGTGCACTGCGCGCGGACTGCTCCGGCGGCACCGCTTCGGGACGCTTGCTGGAACGCGAAGTGGACCTGGACCGGACCCCGATCCTGGAATGGCGATGGCGTGTGGAGTCGATCTACGAGGGCCTGGACGAGCGCACGCGGGAAGGCGATGACTACCCGGCGCGCATCTACGTGATCGCCCAGCGCTGGCCGGCGTTCCGGTCGCGGGCGATCAACTACGTGTGGAGCAGCAGCGAGCCGGTCGACGCGAGCTGGCCGAACGCGTTTGCCGATGCCTTCGTGATGGTCGCCGCCCAGACCGGCGAGGAGCGAGTCGGCGATTGGGTCACCCAGCAGCGAGACGTGCGCGACGATTTCCGACGCCTGCACGGTTTCGACCCGGAGACCATCGACGTGCTGGCGATCATGACCGATTGCGACAACGCCGGCCAATCGGCCACGGCGTTCTACGGCCCGATCCGCTGGCTTCCGGTCGGCTCCGGCGCCGAATAGCGAAGTCAGTCGTGACCGCGCGCCAGGGCCGCCCAGGCGACCGCCAGCCAGGCCAGCATCAGGGTGATGCCGCCCAGGGGGGTCAGGTAGGTCAGAGTTTCGATTCCCGTCATCGCTGCGGCGTAGATGCTGAAGCTGAACAACAGGGTGCCGGCCACGAACAGCCAGCCCGCGATTCGCAGTCGGCGTTTGCCTGCCGTGCCGGCGCCGAGCTGCGCGGCGAGCGCGACGGCCAGGGCCGCGAGCGCGCCGACCTGGTGGTAGCGGATCGCGGTCGTGACCCAGCGCCAGGTTTCCTCGTCGAGGCCGGGACGGAGCGCGTGCTCGGCGGCCGCGCCGACGGCGACGGACAGGAACCCGAGGACCGCGGCGGCAAGCAATAAACGATTCATGGTCTGGTCGGAACGACGGTGGGGGAGCGTCCGATTATCCGCCGTCCGGGTCACGACCGCGCGACGAGCCGGCGCGCCGCAGCAGCGCAAGCAGGCCGACCGCCAGCCACAGCATCGCCGACAGCAGCGGCAGGCCCAGCGTGATCGGCCACCAGGCCTCCGGTGCATCGGAAAAGTTCAGGCGGAGGTTTCCGGCAAGCAGCGCGGACACCGGCAGCCAGCACAGGTTGACCAGCACCAGCAGGCCCGCGACGGCCCGCAGCATCCCGGGCGACAGGACGTCGAAGGCCAGCGCCGGCAGGATCACGAAGCTCGCCGCGGTCGCCAGGGTGCCGAGCGGCAGGTCGAACCCGGGCAGCGATCGATTCAGCCAGTCGGCACCGGTGGCCAGGCCGGCCAGGGTCAGCGCGACGACCAGCCAGCCTGCGACGTGTAGCGGGACGCGGTCGGTCCGGGCTCGGTGCATCGCTCGGGTCCGCGGCTAGCGGAAGCGGCTCCGGAAGATCACGTCGAAACGTTCCTCGAAATAGCCCTCGAACTGGTTCAGGACGATCCCGTCGTAGCCCTCGGCGCTGAGGTGGAAGCAATCGTCGCCGCCGAGCCGGAGCGCCTCGGGCGGGCTCGGCAGCGCGGGGTCTCCGGGCGGCGCCAGCTGGCCCGGGGGAATGCCGTCGCCCGGAAAGCCGAACAGCCACTGCATCTGGCCGAGGTGGCTGACGTGGTGGACGCGGGGATGCGCCCGGGCGAGCCGCGCCATCGATTCCTCGAAGGCCGCGGACGCGGAGTTCAACTCCAGCGGGCTCGGCTGGCCCAGGTCGTTCCACAACGGCTGGCAGACGAACAGGCCGACGATGCCGCCGAGCGTGTCGACGAAATTGGGGTAGTCGTAGAAGCTCAGCAGAACCTCGACATCGGGGCGTGCGTCGAGAATGAACGCGGTCAGCTGCTCGAGATCGGCGTGGACCGATTCGGTCAGGGCCTGCACCTGGCCCGGCGTCAGGTCGGTGCTCCAGGCATTCAGGAAATCGTTGCCGCCGAGCGTGACCTGGACCACGTCGACGTCGACGCGCAGCGCCAGCTCGTCGGCGATCGTCTGCAAGCGACCCGGCTGGACCCAGTCCGCCGCAGTGGTGCCGGATTCGGTCGTTGCCGCCCCGTAGACCTGCACCGCGCCGAAGCCGAGCACATCGAAGGCCAGTGCATGGGCCTGGTCGGTCCATTGCTGCTCGGCCCAGCTGTCGCCGATCAGAAGCAGGCCGTCGGCGGCCCGGGCCGGGAGCGCCGCGCTTCCGGCCAGTAGCAACAGCGCCACCGCGCGCGGCCATTTCCTCATGCTGTCCATCGGTCTGGTCTCGTCCCCGTACCCGCTGCGATCCTACCCCAAGCGCTGCGGCTACCCCAAGCGCCGTGGCTACCCCAAGAGCCGTGGCTACCCCAAGCGCCGTGGCTACCCCAAGCGCCGCGGCTTGACCACGCGCCGCGGCTTGACCACGCGCCGCGCGCCTTCCCGGACCGCCAGGCGGCGGCCGGACGCCGACCGGACCCCCGACCGACTCGAGGTCGTCCTCGGCACGAAACCCGGCTCGAAGCTCTCGGGTTCTGAGAATCCCTTCGGCATAATCGGGGCTCATGGACGCCCGAGCCGGACAGCCCTTGAACACATTGGCCCTCACACCGACCTCCCGGCTGGCCCGGGCCGAGCGCCAGCGCCTGGCCGCCGAGACCGCGGCCTGCGGAGAGACCGCGTGGCGGACTCCGTCGGTGCTGAGCATCGCTGCATGGCTGGGCACGCTTCGCAGCGATGCACTGCTGGTCGGCGCGGTCGACGGCGTCGTGATCACCGACGACGCGGCGCGCGAGCTCTGGCGCGAGGCCATCGACAGCGAAGTGTTCATCGGCGAACCCCGCGTCGTCGAGCTGGCCCAGCGCGCCTGGCGCACCGTGCATGAGCATCGGCTGGAGGGACCGGAGGACTGGCCGGAGGTGCTGCTGTCCGAAGACAGTCGCGCATTCCAGCGCTGGGCGCGGCGATTCCGTTCGCTCGCCCGGGAGCGCGGCGTGGTCGACGAGTGGACCTTCGCCGCCGCCCTGCCCGACCTGATCCGCCGCCGCTCGCTGCCGCTGCCGGACGCGGTTCGCCGGGTCGGCTTCGAACTCGAACCGGCGCCCCTGGTCCGGGCCCTGTTCGACGCCCTGAACGAAGCCGGCGTCGCGCTCCTGAACGAAGACGGGGATGACCGCATCGAGCCACCCCGGTCCGCGACGCCGACCGTCCGGAGCTATGCCGACGACGACGGCGAGCTTCGTGCCGCGGCCGCCTGGGCCCGGTCCCGCCTGGCCGAGCAGCCGAAGGCCCGGATCGGCATCGTCGTGCCCGATCTCGCCGCTCGCCTGGGCTCCGTCGAGCGGATCTTTTCCGCGGTGTTCGACCCGCCCGGCTTCGCCCTGGACGACTCCCGCGAGGACCGGGGCGATGCGGCCTGGCACGTGTCGATGGGGCCGGCGCTGGCCGACTGGCCGCTGGTTGCCGATGCACTGTTGCTGCTCGGTCTGGGTCCGAACCGGGTCGAGCAGCCGCGCGCCGGCCGACTGCTGCGCTCGCCGTGGCTGGTCGATCACGACGCCGAGCAGCGCGCCCGGGCCGAGGCCGAAGCGCGCCTCATGCAATGGGCGCCCTACGCCCTGACGGTGAATGAACTGGCCTTCGAACTGAAGGCGGCCGGCGCCGCCCGCCTGGCCGAAGCGCTGGAGCGCTGGCGGGCAACAACGATCGCCCACCGCGACGCGGCCTGGCCGTCGACCTGGACCGAGCGGTTCCAGACCGAACTCAGCGCGCTGGGCTTCGGGCGCGGTCGCGCCCTGAACAGCCGCGAGTTCCAGGTGCTGCGGCGCTGGCACGACCTGCTCGAAGCCTTTGCCGCGCTCGACGGCACCGTGGCCGGTCCGCTCTCACGCCCCCAGGCGCTGATGCGGCTGGCCGAGCGAGCCCGCGGCGTGACGTTCCGGGAGGCCGACCCCGGCAGCGCGATCGAGATTCTCGGCGTGCAGGAAGCCCTCGGCGCCCGCTTCGATGCGGCCTGGTTGACCACGCTGGACCGTGACGCCTGGCCCGCGGCAGCGCGGCGCGACCCGCTGATTCCGGGCCCGCTGCAGCAGGCCGTCCCGTCCAGTACGGCCGACGGCTGCCGTGCCCGCGCCCTCGAGGAGCTGGCCGGCCTGGGACGGATCGCGCCCGAACTCCACGGCAGCTTCGCCCGCGGCGACGACGAGATTCCCCGTCGCTGTACACCGCTGCTGGACGTCGAACCGCTCGAGGCGCAAGAGACCGCCGAACCGCCGGCACGCGTCGAGCTCGAGATCGTCGCCGAGGACCGCACGGCGCCGGCGCTGGTGCGGCACGAGATCCGCGGCGGCACCGCGGTGCTGCGCGACCAGTCCGCCTGCCCGTTCCGCGCCCAGGCCATCCATCGCTGGGGCGCCCGCGAACTGTCGCCGCCCCGGCCCGGCCTGGACGCCCGACTGCGCGGCACGCTGCTGCACCGGGCACTCGAAGCCTTCTGGCGGGAGCTCGCCGACCGGGACGCGCTGATCGCCCTCGACGCCGCCGAGCGCGCGGCGCGGATCGAAAACGCGGCGGCCACCGCGCTGGAAGGCGTGCTGGAGAAGCATCGGCTGACCCTCGGCCGCGCCGGCCGCGCGCTGGAGCAGCGCTGCACCGAGCGGCTCCTGGACCGGTGGCTGGACCTGGAACGCGATCGCGGACCGTTCGAAGTCATCGCCCGCGAGCAGAAGATCGCCATGCGTTTCGGGCCGCTGACCCTGTCGGGCACCATCGACCGCATCGACCGGACCCCGGCCGGTTCGCTGCTGATCGACTACAAGACCGGCTCCAGCGGCCGCAACGCGTGGCGTCCGGGCACGCGGATCGACGACCCGCAGCTGCCCGCCTACGCCCTGAGCATGACCGAGCCTCCTGCCGGACTCGCCTTCGCCCGCCTGCGTCCGGACGACCTGGGCTTCGACGGCCTGGCGCGCGAGGCTTCGGGCACCCGGGGCGTCGCCGAGCTTGCCGGTCTCGGTGGGGCGTGGAAGGGCATCGACGATTTCGATGCGCTGCTCGACGACTGGAGGGCCGCGCTCGACGCACTGGCCGAGGACTTTGCCGCCGGCGCGGCCGCCGTGGACCCGCGCGAGCCGAAGGTCTGCGCCTATTGCCACCTGCACGCCCTGTGCCGCATCCACGAGCGCGACCCGATGGCCGGGAGCGCCGAGCCGGAGGGCGCGGAATGAGCGATACCGAACAACGCCGCCACGCGGTCCGGCCAGACCGGTCGGTGATCGTCCAGGCGCCGGCCGGCTCGGGCAAGACCACGCTGCTGGTCGAGCGCTTCCTGGCCTTGCTCGAGACCGTCGATGCGCCCGAGGAAATCCTGGCCATCACCTTCACCCGCAAGGCGGCCGCCGAGATGAAGCAGCGCATCCTGCGTGTGCTCGAGCCCGCGTTCGCCAGCGAAGCACCGCACGAGCAGGGCCTGGTGGCCGGCGCGCAGCGCTTGCGCACCCGGGTCGCCGAGTGGGACCTGCTGGCCAACCCGCAGCGGCTGATGATCCGCACGATCGACTCGTTCAGCCATTACCTGGCGCGCAGCATGCCGGTGGCCAGCCGGCTCGGCCCGGTACCGGCACCGGCCGAAGACACCCAGCCGCTGTACCGGGAGGCGGCCCGCCGCGTGCTCGACCGGGTCGGCGAAGACGACGCAGGAAACGACGGAGGAAACGACGCAGGAAACGACGGAGGAAACGACGAATCGCTGGCCGCCGCGCTGGAACGAGTGCTGCTCTGGCGCGACCATCGCACCCAGGACCTGGAGGACCTGCTGGTCGACCTGCTCAAGCGCCGGGAGCAGTGGCTGCGCGCGCTGACCGTGACCGCCCCGGAACGCGAAGCGCTCGAGGCCGTGCTCGATGGCCTGGTCCGCGAGCGCCTGGAATCGGCCCGTGATGCCCTGGACGACGCCCTGGCCGCCGTCGGCTGCCCGCCGCAGGAGCTGGCCGCGTTGCTGGACTTCGCCGCCGGGCAGCTGCGCGCCGCCGACGGAACGGGCGCGTTGCGCGAATGGGCCGGCGACGGTCTTCCGCCCCCCGAACCGGATGCCCTGCCGGACTGGAAGGCATTGGGCGATGCGCTGCTCACCCAGGCCGGCACCTGGCGCAAGAGCGTCGACAAGCGCGCCGGCTTTCCGCCGAAGACCACGGAGAAGGAGCGGATGACCGCACTGCTCGAGAACCTGCGCGAGTTCGACGTCGTGGCCGAACGCCTCGATGCGGCGCGCGCCCTGCCCGCTCCCCGCTACGACGATCGCGAGTGGGCGGTGCTGGAGGCCTTGATCCGGGTCCTGCGCCAGGCCGCCGCAGAGCTGGCCGTGGTGTTCGCCGAGCGCGCGCAGACCGACTTCACCGGCCTGTCCGGCGCGGCGCTGACCGCGCTGGGCGACGACGAAGCCGGCTACACGGACCTGGGGCTGTACCTGGACCGGCGCATCCGGCACATCCTCGTCGACGAGTACCAGGACACGAACTGGGCCCAGTTCCACCTGCTCGAAAAGCTGACCCACGGCTGGGAGCCCGACGATGGCCGCACGCTGTTCGTCGTCGGCGACCCGATGCAGTCGATCTACCGCTTTCGCGAAGCCGAGGTCGGGCTGTTCATGCGCACCCGCGACCGAGGCATCGGCGACCTGGTCCTCGACGACGTGCGGCTGACCCGCAACTTCCGCTCGCGCGCCGAAGTCGTGGACTGGGTGAACGATCGCCTGGGTCCGGTATTCCCCGACCACGAGGACATCGCCGCCGGCGCGGTGGCCTATGCGCCTTCGGAGGCCGGCCGGGGCGCAGGCGGCCGGGTCGAGCTGCACGCCCTGCCCGACGACGCGGCAGAGGCCGAGCGGATCGCCCGGCTGCTTGACGATGCGATCGACGAGCACCGCGACGATGCGGACTGGCGGGCCGCGATCATCGTGCGCTCGCGCAGTCACCTGCAGGCGATCCTGCCGGCCCTGAAGCGTCGCGGCCTGCCGTTCCGCGCGGTCAAGCTCGACCCGCTGATCGCCCGACCCGTGGTCCAGGACCTGCTGGCGCTGACCCGGGCTATCCGCCTGCCGGCCGACACGGCCGCATTGCTGGCCACGCTCCGCGCACCGTGGTGCGGGCTGCGCCTTGCGGACCTGCACCGGCTGGCCGGCGACGGAGCCGACCCGCACGCCGCCGATGCGCCGTTGCGCCTGGACGACGAGGCGCGGGCGCGCTCGGAGCGGGTCTACGCGGCCCTGGACCGGGCGCGGACACGGATCGGCCGGCGCCCGTTGCGCGCGCTCGTCGAGGGCGCCTGGCGCCGCCTCGGCGGTCCGCAGCTGCTCGAAGATCCCGAAGGTGATCGCGCCGATGCCGCGCAGTACCTGGACCTGCTCGAGAGCGCCGAGGCCGACGGACTGCTCGACGACCTCGGCGCGTTCGAAGAGCGGCTGGCCGCCGGCTACACCGCAGGCAGCACGGTCCGCGACCCGGCGTCCGACGAGGTCCGCCTGGAGATCCTGACCATGCACGGGGCGAAGGGCCTGGAATGGGACCTGGTCGTGCTGCCGCAGCTCGATCGCGGCACCGGCGGCGGCCAGCGCGACCTGCTCTACTGGCTGCCCTTCACGCGGCCCGATGGCGACGAGGCGGTGCTGATGGCGCCGCTGCGCGCGGCCGACCAGCCGTCCAACAGCCCGCTGATCGACCTGATCCGCGACGAGCGGCGACTGCGCGAGGACTACGAGAGCCAGCGCCTGCTCTACGTGGCGGCAACCCGCGCCCGCGAGCGGCTGATCCTGACCACGGCGCTGGACCCCGATCGCGCGGGCGGGCCGAAGCCCGGCCGCGGCACCCTGCTCGAGCGGCTGTGGCCGGGTTGCGGATCGGACTTTGTCGACGCCCTGGTCGCCGAAGCCGAAAAGCCGGGCTCCGGCGCGAACGAGGTCACGGCCCCCGAGGCCCCGGACCTGAAACGCGCCCCCGAGGGCTGGCGACCCCGACCGGACGAGGCGCTGGCCTGGTCGCCGGAGCTGCCGCCGCGGGAGCGCGAGACCGAGATCGAATTCAACTGGGCCGGCGCCGAAGCGCGCAGGACCGGCCAGGTCCTGCACCGGCTGCTCGAACACGTCGGCCGGAACGGTGTCGAGGCGCTCGACGACGACCATCGTGACGCGCTGAAAGCCCGCATCCCGGCGCTGCTGCGGGCGATCGGAACCGGTCCGGAGACGCTGCCGGCGAGTCACGCCCTGGTCCGCGAAGCGTTCGAACGCACGCTGGAAAGCGAAACCGGCCGCTGGATCCTCAGCGGCGGCCACCGCGAGCATGCCTGCGAGCTGCCGCTGAGCGGCATCATCGACGGCCGCCTCGTCAATGCCGTGATCGATCGCACCTTCATCGACGCCGACGGGGTCCGCTGGATCATCGACTACAAGTCCGGCTACCACGCCGGCGGCGACCTGGAAGGATTTCTCGGTGAAGAGGCCGCCCGCTACGACGTCCAGCTCGGTCTCTATCGACGGCTGTTCGAGCAGCTCGGCGAAACCGACATCCGCGCCGCGCTCTACCTGCCGCGCCACGATCGGCTGGTGGAGACGGGCCAGGAAAAGAAATCATAGGAAAAGAAATCAGGAAAAGGGGGCGAGGAACCAGGAAAAGGGGCGAGGGAGCAAGGGTCAGGGACTGGTGAAAAGCAACCCCAGCGCCGTAAGCGCGGGTTTTATCAGTCCCTGTCCCCTTTCCCCTCTCCCCTGCTCCGGTTCAGAATGCATTCAGTCTCCCCGGTGCACGATGGGCGCCTGCAAAGAACCGGAGTACCGCCATGATGCGCCGATTGCTGATCTCGATACCGCTGGCCGCGCTGCTGTTCGTCAGCGGCTGCGCGACCACGCAGGGTCCGCGCGAGCAGAACGGCATGGTGCTGGGTGCGGCCCTCGGCGGCCTGTTCGGCGCTGCGGCCAGCTATTCGCGTCACAACGACTACTACCACGGCGGCGACGGTTTCAGCACGGCTGCGATCGTGATCGGCGCCATCGCCGGTGCCGCCATCGGCGGCGCGATCGGCCGCAGCATGGACGAGCGCGACTATGCCTACGCCAGCTACGCGATGGAGCATTCGCGCACCGGCCAGCCGACCAGCTGGCACAACCCCGACACGGGCTACGATTATTCGATGACGCCGACCGACACCTACTACGGCGAAACCGGACCGTGTCGCGAATACGTCATGGAAGCCGAAATCGGCGGACGGCCCGAAACCGTCTACGGCACCGCCTGCCGCCAGGCCGACGGTAGCTGGAAGATCGAGAACTGAACTTTTTCAGGGGCCAGGGGAAAGGGCTCAGGGACTGGTGAAAAACAACCCCAGCGTCGCAAGCGCGGGTTTTACCAGTCCCTGACCCCTTTCCCCTGGCCCCTGCTTTTCCTGCTTTTCCTGCTTTTCCTGCTGGTCCCTGTCCCCTGCCCTCCAGTCACCATCCCCGCGTACCGGGGCCGCCCTTGAACGGGCCCTTGACCCAGCTCAGGATCCAGCCTCCGTAGAAATCGCCTTCCTGGGGCTGGACGCGTTCCCCGGCCACGAAGCATGCGCCGACCCTGCGCGCATAGAACGAGACATGGCCCCGGATGCGGCCATCGGTCGGCTCGGGATAGGCCCAGCACGCGTCTTCGATCCTTCCCGCCGAACTTTCCAGATGCCAGTAACGCGCCCGGCCCTTCCACTCGCAGAACGTGCGGGTCTCGCTCGGCACCAAGGTGTCGAAGTCCACGTCGTCGGGCGGGATGTAGAAGCACGGCGGATGGGAGGTCTCGAGCACGCGCACCGCATCGCGCGTAGTCGCGATCACGTGATCGCCGTGTTCGACCCGGATCGGCCAGTCGATCGGCTCGATGCGCGGAGGGCGGGGGTAGTCCCAGACGGATTCGGAATCGGGAAGCGGTGGGGTCGGATTCATGCGGCAATCCTAGGCGCCCGACGTCAAGCCCCGATCAGCACGCCGGGACCACCGGCACATGCCGATCATGTCGATCAGGGGCATACTCCGAAGCACTTGTTCCCCGGAAGGACACTCGCATGCGCTTCATCAGGCTCGGCCCGCTCACTACGACAATCTTGATTCTCACGATCGCCGCGCTGTCGGTGGCGTCGACTGCAATCGCCCAATACACGCTCGAAGATACGACGCCGACGACCGAGCAGACGACCGAGCAGACGACCGAGCAGACGATTGAGCAGACGACCGAGCAGACGATTGAGCAGACGACCGAGCAGACAGTCGAGTCCGAGGCGCTCGCGAACGATCCAGCGGCTGCGGATGCGTTCGAATGGCTGCGCGAACCCGGCTTCGATACTGTCCTGTGCCCGTTCCGTGGGGCGGTCGACTACGAGCCCGGCCGGATCGAGTGCGGCCTGATCCGGGTTCCGGAGAACCGCGAAGTCGAGGGCAGCCGGACGATCGAACTCCTGTTCGCTCGCATCAAGGCCACCGGCGAGGACAAGGAAGGCGAGCCGGTCGAGACCCGCGACGACCCCATCGTCTACCTGACCGGCGGCCCCGGCGTGCCGATCCGGACCTACGTCGAGCGATTCAAGGACCATACGGTCATCCAGCAGCGCGACCTGATCGTGCTCGAACAGCGCGGCATCGCCAACTCGGGCGGGTTCTGCCCGTTCTGGGGCGCTCGCAATCGCGCCGAGCGGATTCGGCCCGACTACGAGGACGCCCAGCGCGCAGCGCTGGACGACGCCCGGGACTGCATCGAGCGAGCGCGCGGCGCCGGCGTCGATGTATCCGGATACCACACGTTCGAGAACGCCCGCGACGTGCGCGCGCTGCGGCTCGCGCTGGCTCTCGACTCGTGGAACGTCTGGGGCATCTCCTACGGCTCCGTGCTCGGTCAGGCCGTGCTGCAGGTGGACCCGGACGGCGTGGAGGCCATGGTCATCGACGCGATCGTACCGCTGGATCTCGAAGCACTGATGCGCTTGCCGCACTGGTACGCTCGGCTGCTCGATCGGTTCTTCACCGCCTGTGCCGACCAGGACGATTGTGCCGCCGCCTATCCGGACCTCGAGGCCCGCTACCGCGACGCGATCGCGACGATGCTCGAGCAGCCGGTCGAGGTCGAAGTCCCGGCCGGCGAGCTCTATCCCGGCGGCCGCGCCTGGATCTTCCAGGACCTGATCGCAGGCCTGCCGTTCGGCGTGGCCTACGAGCAGAAGACCCACGCGGCGATCCCGGCGATCATGGACGGACTGGCCCGCCAGGTCGAACAGGACAACCGGGCCTTCTTCCGCGCCATCGCCCTGGCCTCCGACGACGGCATGGGCATCTCCGTGAGCATGGGCATGGCCGCCGGCGTGCGCTGCCTGGACGGCTACTTCGAAAAGAACGCCGTCGAGGCGCCCCGCGACGAAGCGGACTATCCGCTGCTGACCGCGGCCTTCGGCGGGGCCGAACTCAGCCGGGAGGCCGCGGAGCTGTGTCGTGAACTCGGCCTGGCGCCGCGGGAAGCCTCGCAGTATGCGATCCGCGACACGGACGTACCGCTGGTGATCGCCAACGGCGCCTGGGACCCGATCACCCCGCCGCCGCTGGCTCGCTACGTGGCCGAGAAGATTCCCTCGGCGCGCTACGTCGAGTTTCCCCATGCCGGTCACGGCCCGACCCGCTCGATCGAATGCGCCGGCGGTTTCATGAACGCATTCTTCGACGACCCGGGCGCGGAACTGGACATGGACTGCGTCGACAGCGGCGAGGAAGCCGCCGAGTACATCACCGCCTACCTGGCCACGGACGCCGCTCAGCACGCGCTGATCCTGGCCGAAACCGACGAGGAGCGCCTGGCCGCGCACGTCGGCTGGATCGGCGCTTCCCTGGCCGGCTCCCTGATCGGGCTGCTGGTGCTCCCCCTCGCCTGGGCCTCGCGGCGAATGGACCGGAGAACGGTCGCGCGGGCCGGCCGCGCCCGCATGTGGACCGGACTGGCCGCACTGGCCGCGGTGCTCTACGTAGCGGGCCTGGGAATCGGCGGCGCGCTGACCGCGAAGGTGACCCCGGCCATGCTGCTGTTCGGCATCGCCGGACCGGCGCCGTGGACGGCGTGGTTCGGCCCCCTGGCCGCGCTGATCGGCCTCTGGGCCCTGGTTGCGGCGTTCCTGTATCGCCAGGCGTTGCCGCGAGGCACGATGATCGGCCTCGTGCTCACCGCGTCGGCATCGATCAGCGTCGGCGTGTTCGGTTGGGTCTGGGGATTGTGGCCCGTGTGACGGACCGGGGCCGGGCACGCGTTTCCCGATCCCTCGCCCGGTGCGCGCCTACTCCCGGTCCATGCTGAGCCGATCGGTCTTCGGCGAGATCGGCACGGAGCCGGCGCCGTCACCGGGGGCGGCGATCTCGACCCGGTCGCGACCGGCCTGTTTGGCGCGGTACAGGGCACGGTCGGCGCGGGACACCCACGCCGGCCAGTCCTCGTCCGGCTGCAGCATGGCCACGCCGGCGGAAAACCGGAGCACCTCACCGCCGAAGGCCAGGCGACCGGAGACCTTGCGGTGCAGCCGCTCGACGATCCTCCGCGCCGAGTCGGGGTCGTCGCCTTCGAGCAGCAGCACGAACTCCTCGCCGCCGAAGCGGTAGAACCCGTCCTCGGCCCGGAGCGCGCCACGGATCGCATCGGCGAAGCCCTGCAGCGCCTCGTCGCCGGCTTCGTGACCCTGCTCGTCGTTGATCCGCTTGAAGAAATCCAGGTCGAGCAGGACCAGCGTGAACGGACGCGCCGTGCGCCGAAACCGTGCAATCGCGGCGTTGAGGTCGCGACGCATCATCCGCCGGTTGCCGGCAAAGGTCAGCGGGTCCTGCAAGGCCAGCAATTCGAGCTGGTCCTGGTAGCTGGCAAGGCGGTGCGCGAAGATCCAGGCGAAGGTCGTGACCAGCAGCGCGGTGACGATATAGGTCACGCCTTCGAGGATCGACTCGAACAGGCTGGTCTCGATGATCAGCACCGTGGTCAGGATCAGGTTGGCGACCAGCGCGAAGCGGCGGGAGGTCAACAGGAAGTTGACCCAGAGCACGACATAGCCCCACAGGATGCCGGTCCGGCCGAACATGGCGGTCGACGCGATGCAGGCCACCACCGTGGCCGCGCAGAAGAAGATGCCCGCGCGGCGGGTCCGGCCGGACTTCAACGCGTAGACCAGGACCAGCAACATGCTGGTGACGATCATGAGATTGACCGTGCCGCCGAAGTAGAACCCGAACGCGTAGCGGTAGATGACGAAGCCCGTGACCACGACCGAGGCCAGGAGACCGAACAGCACGATCATCGCGAACTGGTAGTCCTCGCGGAACTGCCTTCGCACGCGCGACCAGTCGATCCGGCGGATGATTTCTGTCATGGCATCGGGCCTCCGGACTTCGACCGCAAGAGACGGAAAGTCTACGCCATTCTGCACGAATCCCGATTCACTCCAGGCCCGCCAGGACGGTCCGGCCGCCCCGGGTGTCGCGCCGGGTGTCGCGCCGGCCGTCGCTTCGTGCCAGAATGTCCGGCGGGGGACGCACCGATCACCACTCGAGGGATACCACCGTCATGATTTCGATCCGAACCGGCCTGCTGCTGGCCGCGCTGAGCGTCTGCGTGTCGGACGCCGCAGCGAACTCACCCGAACAACTGGCGCTGACCGCGCTGGCCGAAGGCGCCGATGGACTGGATCTGCGCGCCGGCGATATCGCCGACGTCCGCGTCCGCGATGCCTACACCAGCCGCCACAACGGCATCACCCATGTCTGGATGCAGCAGTACGTCGACGGGCTCCCCGTGGCACTGGGCGTGGCCAACGCCAATGTCGGCCGAGACGGCAACGTCCTCAGCCTGCACAGCCGGATGAGCGCGAACGCGATCGCGCGGACCGTTCAGAGAGCGCCGACGCTGGACGCGGTCGCTGCAGCGCAGCGCTACGGACGCGAACGCGGGCTCGATCCGTCGGTCCCGCCGCAGGTCGTCGCGCGCGCCAGCGACGAGGACCTGCGCCTGTCCGGCGGATCGCTGGCCGACGGGGAAATCCCGGCACGCCTTTCCTGGTACGAGCACAAGGGCGAATTGCGCCTGGTCTGGGACATCGCCGTCGACCACCGGGGCCATCCCGACTGGCACAACGCGTTCGTCGATGCCCACAGCGGCGAGATCCTGTTCGCCGTCAACTGGACCCAGGAAGCAAGCTACCGGGTCTTCCCCGAGCCGCTCGAGCACCCCGGTGAGGGACCGGACCAGGTGGTCGTGGACCCGCACGACCCGGATGCCTCGCCGCTGGCGTGGCACGACGACGGCAGCCAGACCTACACCGACACCCGCGGCAACAACGTCCGCGCGCAGGAAGACACGGACGCCAACAACACCGGCGGCCGGCGCCCG